>CBDCZQ010000001.1:0-383381 GCA_965224575.1 Methylococcales bacterium
CGCTGACCGTTCCAAGCACCGTAGCATCTAGTGCATTTTCATTATAAGTAAAACTGTAAGTCGCCTGAGCAAAGACTGGACTGTTATCATTGACATTAAGCTCAGTCAGGGTCACGGCCGTGGTATCGGTTTGACCGCCGGCTGTTGCAGTAATAGTCAGATTATGGACATTGACCAGTGTCTCAAAATCATTAGTAAACGCGGCGACACCGGCCACCGTCAAGGTGATTTCACCACTGCTGTTGATTTCAAAATAGCCATTGGCATCACCCGCGGTAATACTGTAGACCAGACTGTCACTGTCGGCATCGGTTGCGCTGACCGTTCCAAGCACCGTAGCATCTAGTGCATTTTCATTATAAGTAAAACTGTAAGTCGCCTGAGCAAAGACTGGACTGTTATCATTGACATTAAGCTCAGTCAGGGTCACGGCCGTGGTATCGGTTTGACCGCCGGCTGTTGCAGTAATAGTCAGATTATGAACATTGGTAGCAGCCTCAAAATCATTAGTGAAAGCCAGTACACCGGCAGCGGTCAAAGTGATTTCACCACTGGCATTGATTTCAAAATAGCCATTAGTATCACCCGCGGTAATACTGTAGATCAGACTGTCACTGTCGGCATCACTGGCACTAACGGTGCCTAAAATATCCCCATCGGCCCTGTTTTCATTATAAGTAAAACTGTACGTTGGTGATGTAAAGACTGGGCCGTTATCATTGACATTAAGCTCAGTCAGGGTCACGGCCGTGGTATCGGTTTGACCGCCGGCTGTTGCAGTAATAGTCAGATTATGAACATTGGTAGCGGCCTCAAAATCATTGGTAAACGCGGTGACACCGGCCACCGTCAAGGTGATTTCACCACTGGTATTGATTTCAAAATAGCCATTAGCATCACCCGCGGTAATACTGTAACTGACGCTATCATCCGCATCGGTTGCGCTGACAGTACCGAGCACATCGGTATCTAGCGAGTTTTCATTATAAGTAAAACTGTAAGTGGGGCTGGCAAAGACCGGGAGATCATCTACAGGCGTAATATTAATTGTTTGAGTATAAATATCTTCTTCGCTGGTAGCATTTCCAGTTAGCCCAGGATCATCGCCAGAGTTACCCTGGTCATTCACTCTCAGAGTAAAAATAGAACTTGCAGGGGGGGTGTCACTATCATTTTGATAAGTAATAGTTCCAGAAGTAGATCCATTTAATAAATTGTTTAATTGAGCAAGTGTACTGGAAAGTACTATTGTAGTAGGACTTGTAGAAACTATAGATACACCGCTATCTCCTTCAGATACTGAAATTATTCCATTAGTTACCTTAAATTCAGTTGTTACATTACCACCTGTATAATCAACATCACTAACACTAAGCCCTGTTCCATGAATTGCTAAACTTGTTTGTTCAGTGGCAGAATAAGCAGAACTGGAACCTATGATTACTGGCGCATCATTTATTGCAGTCACATTAAGCGCAATCGTTCCTGTTACCGCAGTGGTACTATTTTCCCCTCCATCCACAATCGAAACTGATACTGTTGTATTTTGATCATTATTTAATACTGGATTAAACACTACACTGGCAAGAGCCGTGTTCACTGCTGCTACGCTATCTGTAATCGTCCAGACTCCGGTTGCTCCGTCATAATTGGCGGAACCACTGGTGCTCAACGCTCCGAAGGTCGGATCGGCAAGTGTCAGTGTCATGGTAATAATCTCTGCACTATCCACATCTGAAACAACAATATCATCCAGCGTAACGCTCGCATCGCCTTCGTTATAGCCTTGTGTCTGGTTGATGCTGATATTAGTTGTAAGTTGATCGTTAATCGAAGATACAAGCAGATTCGCTGTCTCAGTTGTAATACTAAACGCTGTATTTCCACCATTAGTGCTTGTGTCAACTTTATCGCCTGCTGTGCCACTGGTCTGATCCCATGCTCGAAATGCAAACCCTGCGCTTTCACCATTTTCACCATCAGGGACGAATCGTATTTTGTCACTGCTGCCTAACAATAATGCTGAATTATTAGAAACCACACCAACACTATTCCAGCTTACGCCTGCATTGGTTGAGTATTCCCAGCTACCGTTACTGCCACCTAAAACTGTGATCGCAATACCTTCTGATGCACCAAGATCCAGATCATCAATACGATTACCGCCTGCGGACAAGATAATGTCACTTACCGTATCGCCGATTGAATTTGTATCATCTTCAGTCAGTGAGGTCAGTGTCATGTTGCCCGTATTATCCAACGTAGGAGCATCATTAACAGAATTTATCGTAACGGTAGTTATTCCAATATTACTATCAACACTACCATCATTGGCAACAATTGTGATATTTCGATCGGTCGTATCAGGAGATTGCGATGTTGTTTGGTAGGTTATAGTTCTCAATACCTGCTGGTAGTCTGAAGCTGTATCTGATCCAGTACCTGTGAGTGTAAGAACGATTGTTCCTGCGCCAAAATCCCAGTTTTGCACTCCAACGATAGTAGTACCTGATGAATCCCATGAAAACTTATCATCAACCCCATCCAGTGCATTGGTTAAAGTAATGGTAAGTGATGACAGGCTAGTGCTATCGACATCTGATAACACTGCATCACTATCGGTAATATTTACAGCAGCTGTATCTTCTGTGTAGCTTGTCGCATAATCGGAACCCGTTGAGCCTGAGCTATCATTGGCATCTAGGTCAAGTAGAGGCGCATCGTTGACGGAAGCTATATTCACTACTTGAGTTATTGCAGCACTAGTACCTCCATCACCATCCTGTACTGTGATATAAAGGGTTCTACTTGCCGTAGGGTTTTCCGAAATGTTCTGGAAGGTGATGTTATTCAGCAAGGCTGTCGTTGCTATAGGTGTTGCGTTTGATGTTAGTGAAATACTAAAAGTATTACCATTAATACCATTGAGCGGAGATGGTTGAATGGTTCCTATAATAGAGCCTTCATAGGTGATATTAGTCCCATCAAATCCAATTTGACCGACTCCAGTTCCCTGATCTCTGACACTTAATTGGTCACCTGTATCACCTGTAATAGAATAGGATATAGTAAGCGTTCCACCATCAAAGTCAGCGCTATCAGTATCTCCAATAATAGCTGTGCTAGTAATTGTCTGTGCGGGATCACCTTCTGTTAAAGAAAGTGTTGTAAAAGATGTGGTTACTGACTCATTAATATAGATCTTATTGGCACTATCCGAACCATTAACAGCAATGATATCCAAATCACCATCATTATTGGTATCAGCCAGACTTATTCCTCGTGTATGAGACGAGCCTAATGAAAGACCACTATCCGTAAAGGTACCTGTACCATTATTGGTATAGACTTTGTTACCCTGACCATACAAATTACCTACTACTAGATCTAGGTCATTATCATTGTCAATATCTCCAAGCTCTATAGAAAAACTTGATGCATTGCCTAGTGTTTGTCCGCTGTCTGTAAAACTTCCACTGCCATTATTGATAAAAACCTTGTTAGGTGATCCGTTATTCGCTTCAATAAGATCTAAATAACCATCACCATCAATATCACCTAATGCTACACCCGTAGTCTGTATTGATGTGCCTATAGTCGTTGGAGTGTTGAGCGTAAAATCACCATTTCCATTATTTAAATGAACCTGATTAGGTGAATTCTCTACGCCTCTGATTAAGTCTAGGTCACCATCGTTATCAATGTCGCCAAGAACAATCGACAATGTTCTATCTTCACCTAAACTCTGGCCACTATCAGTGAAATTTCCTGCACCATCATTAATGTAGACTTTGTCGGGTTGATCAGGATAATTACCCGCCACCACGTCCAAATCGCCATCATTATCAATATCGCCGAGAGTGATGCTATATGTAGCTGAACCACCTAAATTCTGCCCACTATCCGTAAAATTTCCTAATCCATCATTGATAAATACTTTGTTTGGCTGGTTATTGTTACCTGTCACAATATCTAGGTCGCCATCGTTATCGACATCACCTAATGTGGTCGTGATACTAAGAAAACCGCTGAGAATCTGACTACTAAAAGAGTAGTTTCCACTGCCATCATTTAAATAAATATGATTTCCACCACTATAAACACTTTCTACGAGATCTATATCACCATCGCCATCAAGGTCACCTGTGGCAATTCCTGTACTAAGTGAACTACCCAGCGATTGGCCACTGTCTGTAAATAATGCATTTTTTGTTATAGTGGGTGCATCATTGTCAGCACTGACGGTAATGGTCAGGGTACCGGTATCATTCAGATTGCCATCGGTCACGGTATAGTCCACCGTATCGGTACCGTTAAAGTCGAGAGCGCTTTGATAGGTATAACTGCCATCGGAAGCCAGTACCAGCGTGCCGCCTTGTGCCGTAGTAAAAGTTCCTGCAACCACCGCTAAACTGTCACCATCCAGATCGGTATCATTAGCATCCAGCTCAATGGTGGAGTTTAGCAAGGTATCTTCCACCGCATTGACCGCATCATCGACAGCTACCGGTGCATCATTCACTGCATTAACAGTAACGGTAATATTGTCTGTGTCTGTCGTGACCTGACCTTCTACAATTGTTTGTATTTCGCTGGCCGTCAAAGCACGATCATAAATGCGTGCATCATCCATTTTGCCATGAAAATAACCGACAGCGGCATTGCCATGCCTGCCTATGTAGGAGTCTGTTCCCTGTGAATAGGACGGTGAATTGGTGAAGTTCGTAGAACCCATTTCTATCCCATCGAGATAGAGTGTTTGGACATTTCCACTGTCGCTGAACGTATAGGCTACATGGTGCCAACCCGTTCCCGCTATAGATTGGTTCGATGGTGTACTGTTCCAGCTACTGCCATCATAAAAGAATCCACTCACACCGTTGCCGCCTTCATCTGCAACTATGCCGACACTGTCACCCAGGGAAATGACATAGCCATCAGAAAAGCCTGAATCCAAATTGATCCACCCCGCCAGTGTCACTTCGGTAGGAGAACCGAAGAGTCCTGGGATTTGGATGTCGTCGTTTCCATCGAAACTCAAAACATTGCCGCGGGTAGCATCGCTGGTAGTGACGGCACCATTTACTGTGCCATCGTTTGCCCCGCCAACACTATCGTCATTGCCAAGATCGCTTGTATTATTGAAGGTGTAGTAACCTTTCTGGTTAACATCTTCATTAAGCGTAATGAGCGTCAGATCATCTGTGGTGATTTGGATATTAGCCGCACCATTAAAGTCTTGATCGCCAATAAAACTCAACCCATCCAAAGCCGCATTAATATCAGCCAAACTTCCTTCGAAAGTCATGTTAGTGTCAGCAAAACCATCACCAACAGTGAAAGTTAACCCCGCCGTTGGCGTTAGGGAAACAAGACCATTAGTAGAAGTGAGCGTGATTCTAAGTGTACTGTCTGCATCAACATCAGTAATCGAGATAAGATTACTATTGGCACTGTTAAACACCAGGTTTGTATCTTCATTAACTGCTTGAATGCCAGACACATTATTTATAGGGGCATCGTTAACTGGAGTAATTGTAATAGTTACAGTAGCAGTATCAATACCTCCATTACCATCATCAATCTGATAAACAAAACTGTCACTAAAATTTTCGCTATCATCATGGGTATAGCTAAAAGAGCCGTCAGCATTCAGCGTAAATGAACTGTCATAGGTTGGGCCAGAAATAAGAGACAGTGTTAATGCATCACCTTCTGGATCAAAATCATTGGTTAATACGCCTTCGGTAGCACTTATATTTAAAGTGCCACCTTCTGCTATCGTATAGTCCTGTAACTGCAAGCCTGCGCCATAGAGTTGTTTGACTTGCTGGGCTGTAATTTGGCTACCGATTATTGCAACTTCATCAATTTTTCCATCAAAAAAATCTTCTAGTGGTGTAGCAATTAGGTCTCCGCTGTGATCAGCATTAGCACCAATCACTAGAGGCTCAAAATTACCTGTACCGCCTGATGTGGTTCCAAGTCCTCCTGTGTAGGCATTGTCACCCACCTTTTCTCCATCCAGATAGAGTTGCATACCTTGGTCGCCAAAAGTCAATGTTAGATGATGCCAACTTCCTGTAGTGATTCCAGCGCCAGACGTTGTGATCGTATTACTAACAGTTGTACTTTGCAGTCGAGCACTGATTTCGCCACTAGACAACAGTTGGATATTAAAATGTCCCCCGGTATCAAATTCAGTACTGTCTTTAGAGAGTAGTGACTGGTCAGCAGTAAGATCATCCGCATTAAACCAAAGCTGTATTGCTCCATTGTCCAGTAAATAGGCAGGGTTATGTGCTATTTCGATATAATCTGTAGTACCATTAAAATCTGCTGCTGTATCGGTACTGCCATTAATTGCGCCCGCTGCACTGGTTGCACCTGTTGTGCCATTATAAGTTCCATTGTTATTTCCACTTCCAAAATCAACGGCGGTGGTATTGACAGTTTCACCTAAAGTCCAATGGCTCACGGGACTTAAAGCACTGATTGTTGTGTTGTAGTTGCTGGGGTCAACAGAGGCTGTGGGCGCACCATTTTGTGCAGTAACATTGATTGTGACGGTGGCAGAGTTTCCTTCTGAATTGGTATAGGTAAAACTATCTGTTCCGTTAAAATCTGCATCTGGAGTATAGGTCACTTCACCTGTGGCACCATTCACTGCTGTGATACCATTGCTTCCATTACTTGCTGAGACTAAGGTGGCATTGGCTCCATCAATATCTGTATCATTGGCTAAGACATTGACGGTAACGGCGGTATCTTCATTGGTCGTGGCAGTATCATCCACTATGACCGTCTCATCGTTTACAGGTGTGATATCTACATTTATTGCCCCAAAATTCCTATCTGTACCACCACCACTACCAGTATTGCCCAAATCGTTCACAGTCACTTGAATAGTATCTGCGTTGTCACCATTTGTACTTGCGGTTGAATGAAGATACTGGATGTTGCTAGGAGTATTAAAATACGCATTGACATCATCAAGCGCACCATTAATCGTAATAGTACTTGTTCCATTACTTCCTATAGTAATACCGGCACTATCTGAAGCTGTTAAATTTCCACCAGTTGACGTTGAAAGTGCAACTGAAATATTGCCTCCGTTATCATCAGGATCAGTAATATCTATAGATGAAATATCTACATCACTTGAAACATCTTCAGTGACACTAATATCAGTAGGTAGTGTCCCGTTATTAAAAGGGTCATCATTGTAAATAACACTAAGTGTGGCTATAGCAGTAGCAGTGTTACTTGTACCTCCATCTCCATCAGTGATAGTTACTTCTAGGTCTCTACCACCTTGAGTTGGATTATCTGAAAACTCAAAAATAGCTAATGCTTGGTAGACTAACTCTACCCGGGAAACTGTTGCGTCAGCATTAAAGGTCACAGTGAAATCTGTTGCTAAGTTACCACCTGATTGTGCCCCAACTAACACACCATCCACATAAACATCACCACCTGTTGTTGTGACACCTCCGATATTGACTAATTTTAGTGTTTCTCCTCCTTCGGCACCTAACGCAATACTGAAAGTCAGTACACCACCGTCAAAATCCGTGCTGTCATTATCTGTTAGAGTGGAAGTGGTAAATGGTGCGGCACCAGATCCTTCGTTGTAATTTATATTATCACCATCAGAAATAGTAGGTGCATCGTTTACAGAAGTAATGTTAATAGTTACAAAGTTACTATCCTCTTCAGAACTTGCATCTCCACTTAATCCTGGGTCTGAACCTGTGTTTCCTTGGTCATTTACTGTTACAGTTAAAGTATCCGTAGCTGCTGGTGTATCTGAGCTATTTAAATAAGTGATGGTACCTGTACTTGTACCATCAAGTAGAGAGTTAATTTGTGTAACGGTACCGGTAAATGTCACTGTTGCAGTTGCATTTCCTGCTGTGATAGTTACTCCTGAATCTCCACTAACTAAGGTTACAGTACCCTCTGTAACCGTAATGGTTGTAAGTAGGTCTGTACTACCTGCATCTACATCAGTTACAGAAAACCCTGTTCCTTCTATGGCAAGATCTGTTTTCTCAGTTGCTTCTAGAGCAGCAGCTGCTGTGACTACTGGTGCATCATTCACTGCAGAGCCATTTACTCCAAATGTTATGTTAGAAGAGGTATTTACTCCATCGCTTATTGTAAGTTCAAAACTTGTAGTTTCCTCATTATCTGCATCACGGTAGGGTAACAAGATTGTTATTAATATCATCCTGTGTAAATGTATCATCAATACCAAGAGTTGACCCATTAAGTCGTACAGAACCACCGGATGGAAGAGTTTTTAGAGTATAGATGATTTCTGCTGGTGCGTTATCGACATCTGTTGCTTCTAGATAAGCAGTAGTAATTGTTCTAGTAGACTCTTCTGGAACAGTAAGAGGTTCATTTGTTATCAGTACCGGGGGCATCGTTTACATTGGTGATATCTACATTTACAGTCCCCAAGTCAATATCTGTACCACCACCATCACCAGTATTACCCAAGTCATTTACAGTTACTTGAATGGTATCTGCATTATCACCACTCGTATTTGCCATTTGAGTGAAGATACTGGATATTACTAGCAACATTCAAATATGCATTAAGATCAGTAATGGTACCTTGTATGGTAATCGCATCTGTTCCATTACTTTCAATAGTAATATCTGCGCTAGCTGAAGCCGTTAAATTACCACCTGTTGATGTTGATAACGAGACTGAAATTTCTCCTCCATTATCATCAGGATCAGTAATATCTATAGATGAAATATCTACATCACTTGAAACATCTTCAGTGACACTAATATCAGTAGGTAGTGTCCCGTTATTAAAAGGGTCATCATTGTAAATAACACTAAGTGTGGCTATAGCAGTAGCAGTGTTACTTGTACCTCCATCTCCATCAGTGATAGTTACTTCTAGGTCTCTACCACCTTGAGTTGGATTATCTGAAAACTCAAAAATAGCTAATGCTTGGTAGACTAACTCTACCCGGGAAACTGTTGCGTCAGCATTAAAGGTCACAGTGAAATCTGTTGCTAAGTTACCACCTGATTGCGCCCCAACTAACACACCATCCACATAAACATCACCACCTGTTGTTGTGACACCTCCGATATTGGCTAATTTTAGTGTTTCTCCTCCTTCGGCACCTAACGCAATACTGAAAGTCAGTACACCACCGTCAAAATCCGTGCTGTCATTATCTGTTAGAGTGGAAGTGGTAAATGGTGCGGCACCAGATCCTTCGTTGTAATTTATATTATCACCATTAGAAATAGTAGGTGCATCATTTACATCTGTAATGTTTATAGTGACATCTTCCTCGTATGCTAGACCGCCAGAATCAGTGACTCGGATTGTAATATCGTGACTAGTAGCTGATTCGTAATCCAGCGTAGCACCTGCATTAACCTGTAGTTCACGACCCACAAGTTTAAAATTATTGGAAGGATCATTACTATGGAATAAGAAAGTGCATCACCAGCATCAGGGTCAATTGCCGAGAGAAAGCCTATAACAGTATTTTCTGTACTATTTTCTGCAACATCTTGAATGGTAATCCAGTTTGTAGTCGAAGGGTCTGCTATAGTTCCATGATGATTTAAAGGCTTAGATCAGTTACCGTAGAACCAGTTCCATCTTCAAAATCATAAAGTAAAAGTAATCCTGCTTCAGTCCCATCATAATCAGTAGTCAGGCTGGTAGCTACTTGCGCACTGGACAATGCAGTGTCAAAAACCCGAATTTCTCTAACATCACCATCAAAGCCGTCTAAAAAATAAAGCGCTCCTGTAGAATCTACTATTGAAGGAAGCCCCGTTGTTGATGCAACTTGAACGCCATCCAGATATATTACAGCTGTACCACTAGCATCAAGTGTAAGGGTAACAGTTTGCCAGTTATCAACGACTAAATCACCAGCTGAACTTATTGCACCTCCTTGCCAGACAGTGCTATCATATTGAGAGTAATCTAGCTTTCCATCATCAACAGTTAGAAAAAACCATTAGTATCCCACGTATTATTTGAGCGACTAGCGTGTAAGACCAATTACTAGATTCAATTCTGGCTGGGTTGATTTCCATTTCTACCGTGAAGGCAGTTCTATTGTCTAAAGATAGCGATGGTACAGAATACCACCATCGCTGGTGTCTAAATTAAGAGTACAGAAGTGATAAGGTCTATTGGCGCATCATCATTTACCGGTAACACAGTAATTGCTTTTGTTGCAGTTGATGTACCCCCAACCTGATCATCAACAAAAAAAGTTAATGTATCGTTATCTGCATAGTTTAATGTGCCTTGATATTCCAGCCCTATAAGAGCAGTATTTATATCTGCAACATTTCCAGAAAAACTAACAGTTCTCGATCCATCACCCGTTAAACCTGATAGTCCTGTTGTGCCACCCAAGTTAAAGTGCCATTGATCACAGAAAGAGTGACTGATATTGAAGCTGAGTCATCAAAAACAGTAATAGCATTACCATTTGCGGGATTAAAGATTAACGCTGTATCTTCTAAGACAGATTCTGGTTTTAATACGCCCAGTGCACCTGAAAAAACTTGGGCAGTGTTGATAAAACCAAAAGTCTCTGCTGCTTCAGGTGACCATGTTTGATTCGCGTATGGCCCAGTACCATTTAGTTGTAAAGAAAACCCTGCAACGGTTGTGCCTGGTTCTGATACACCAATATCTGTACTGGTTAAACCCAGGGCAGGGCCATCTGTAGCAGTTATCGCACCTTCGTAACTTAAGAACTGAATAACGTTGTTATTTGCATCAACCAGTGCGATAGCATCGGCAGAGCATTCTGTATCCCTGAATGGTAATATGTTTGTACGCCATAACCATAGTTTTGATTGGTGAAGCTACCTGATAAATCAATAGGTGATAAAGTGTCATACATCCCACCGCCACTACCGTTATACAATACAAGTTTCCAACCAGTTACATCTAAACCAGCTGGCCCTGCAATTTCAATTGCTTCTCCTACATCACCACTATCATTATCATAGTGAATTTCATTGATGAATACTAAACTTTGATCGCTGATGACTGGAGTTGCGTTGACAGTCACTGTCACCGTAGCCGAGTCGGTGGCACCACTGTGGACTTTTGCTGCTTCCGAACTGGAAAGTGCTCGACCGAAGGTTTGTACGCTATCCAAGGCTCCGCCATAGAATCGGGCAGCATCCAGGTCTTCACGAGCAGCAAGGTATAAATCAGTACCTGGGTTAAAGGCATCCCCTCCCTGACTGGAATTACTACTTTTCAATTGACCGTCAAGATAAACGGATGCGCCATTTGAACTAACAGTTAAAGTGTAAGTATGCCATTGGTTGTCGATGAAGCTACTAGCGTCAAAATCCAATGAAGCACTCGTTCCAGTATTTACGACATCATTTGAGTCAGCAAAATTTGTTCGCAAAGTACCTCCATCGACATGACTATCTTCTATTAAATAGATATTTAAGCTGTTTTGTGTACTAACCGCTCCGTGACTATAAATGTACTGGTAATCTCCTCCAGAATTAGCAGCCACCTTAAAACTGAAAGAAACAGAAAAGTCATCGTTGTAGGAGAAGTCTGGAACCTGGACATGGTCATCGACCTCATCAAAACTCATCGCATCACCAAATACGCCTGAGATCACTGTAGGGTCTCCATTAACGCTTGCGCTGGATGATCCGATACTATCATTTCCATCATAAGCACCATCTAACCCCCAGAAATGAGTAGTTCCAGAAATATCAGTTACTAGGTAATCAAAGTTGTCCGTTCCCGTAAACCCACTATCCGGGGTATAAGTGACAGTGCCATCGTGGTAATTAACCGTTGAACCATTGCTTGGATAGTTCGTCTGAAGAACGGTTAATGTATCATTTTCTGGGTCGCTGTCATTGCTTGTAAGATCTACTGTGACTGCTGTATCTACATTTGTGGTTGCGTTGTCAATATTAGCAGTTGGGGTTAGATTGCTAAATTCAATCACTGTAATTGCAACCGGATAGACAATATAGTCCTGACTTGAATTACTCGTTTGCGTTTGCGTTAGTGTTGCACTTGTATCGGTTTGTGTAATCAGAGATGTAATATTCACCTCATACTGCTCGCTGCCGCCAATATCACTGTCAGCACTGTTTGCCGATACTATAGTTGATGAACTACCCGCGCTATTGGATTGAAAATTGACTACTGGAATCTGGGTAATTATCACTGTCCATCAAACGCTACTAATGTCAGAGTAGCATTGCTAAAAGATTGCCCGATTGGGTTGCCACCGTTAAAATTGTAACGACTGATTTAAGTTTCTAACATCTGTAGTAGAAATGGAGCCATCATTAATGGTGATGAGTGAATCGGTAGATGCTGATGTGTCCTCATAAATAACAACTAACGATGCCCCTTGGTAATCATCGTTACCCAGAAGGGTTGCTCCACTTAAAGTATACGAGCCGTTGCCTGTAACAAGTGAAGACACATCGCCACGAAAAGTCACAACGCCATTGGATCCCCAGCTCGGATCATCCGAAGAACCTATCTGGGTCAATGTATATCCAGTGGTAGTTGTGCCATCATAGAGGTTGAAGCCACTATCCAGTGTGCCATTATCTAGTTCGTTTACATAAAGAAAAGCATCTTTGACAGTTGCACCCGCTGGGATTCCTGTGATATTAAAAGTAGGTGTTAAGGTTCCCCCACTAAAAGCAGCATTAGATCGCATACCAGCCGTGTCAGTAACTATGCCACCGCCTTGAACTTGTTGAGAATAGGAGGGTGTTAATGCATTTGTCGCAAATACGCCTAACCAGTCCTGCTGAGAACTAGTGCTAACAGCTAAATCTGTTTCGATGGTACCTGACTTGTACTCAAGCTCCCAGTCGCCACCTAGAATTGTGTTACCTGTCAAATCATCTGATGCAGCAACATCAGTTTGAGTTAGTAGACTTAAATCATTAACTAAACTTTTCCCTATTTCAGTTTCAGCTAGATCACAACCATAAATTAAAATATCACCAGATTCAGTAAAGGAATCTGCCCATAATGTAATCGCTAGTTGATTTTCTACAAGGGTACTAGCATTTAGATTGGCATTCCCCAGTTGGATGCTACCATCCTCACCATGTGAAATAATGTGAATAGCACTTATCTCATCATGATTTAGCAAAGTATCAGAAATTTGTTCTATACCATTCTGATGACTATCCAGTAAAACTACTTCAATATGACGGGTGCTGTCAGTATTGTTAACAATATCATCAACTAATGTTTGATAACCTTCTACACCGGTATCAACAAATACAATCTCGTGAACTTTTTGTTCTGAAGCGGTTGATAGTAGTTCTGCCTGAGTGCTTGTTTGATCCGAATCTGAATCAATATCAATATAAGTAGCGAGAGCAGGTTCTAATTCAGTGGTAATAAGCCCTTCTATTCCGCCAGAAAAGAGCACTCGTGGCTCTAGTTCTTCTAATATAAATTTAGAACTTTTTTTATGATTGTTTCTACATTTTTTCATAATAAATAGTGCTTTAAGTGCTTAATCCTGGTTTATTTGTAGACGCATTGAAATTAAAAGTGTGAACTTAAAACTGGAAATCAATGACGGAACTAGGGAGAAGTATAGTTGACTATTAACTATTTATATGTGAGGTGAGTAAAAAATATGAAAAGGTGACAAGCTATGAATAGCAAGACTTTAAGGTGAATGGCTAACTTATTAAATTATAAAAAAAATAAAAGTTCAAGATTAGAAAATAGCCTGAAAAAGTAGAGAATTAAAAAGAATATTTCTGTTTTAGAGAAGGAATGTTAAATAAACACTTGTTCTCTTTACGTTCTTGTTGTATTATTAATAAAAACAAATAGAGAACTAAAGATGTTGGGTAATCATAATTTAACTAGAAAACAATCGGAAATATTTGATTTTTTAATTGAAAATAGAAATCATTTTATTTTGCCACCCACTTTGGATGAATTATGTACTGCGATGGGGCTTAAATCCAGAGGATCTTGCATAAGCATATTCAAGGGCTTATTAATGCTGGTTTAGTTGAAGCATCAAACCGAAAACAACGCGGCGTTCGGTTAACAGAACAAGCACTTTTAAGTACAGAAACTAAAGAAATCAACCATATTGATGAACAGGATAATATTCCCTTTGTAGGAATGATTGCAGCAGGAGTACCCATTGAAGCGTTGGAGAATATAAGCTATATGCGTATTCCCGATGAAATTAAATCAGAAAATTCCTGTTATATATTGCAAGTGAAAGGGGATTCAATGATAGACGATGGTATTTTTGATGGCGACTGGGTGATTATTGAACAACGCAGTCATGCTAGAAATGGAGAAATTGTTGTTGCATTAGTAGATAAAACGGATGCAACCCTAAAGTATATTGAACAATATCCACATGAAACAGTTTTAGTTCCAGCTAATAATAATATGAAACCGATGCGTTTTAAACCACAGCAGGTTGAAATTCAAGGTGTTTTAGTTGGGCAAATGAGAAGTTATAAATAAAAAAAGAGAGGAGATGACTATGATGACACCCATTCATATGCAAGACCAAATCCATAACCGTATTGAAGAGTTAATGAATGAAAAAACAGAGTTAGAACCCCATGACTGGGATGAGGTTTTTCAAAATGTAGCCACGTTGTCTTTAATTGTTTTATTTATGACACTTGGCTTAAATTGGTAATACCGTAGGTTGGGCTGTCGTCTTTTTGGCAACCCAACAAAGATAATGGCACAAATGTTAGGTTAACGAAAGAGCCGTTAGCCTAACCTACGGATGAGGGCTCAAGCCAATAAATTGTTCTGTGAAAGGCCAATCAACTAAATGTTGGGTGGCAGCCCAACCTTATATTTTAAAATTCAGCAGAGAACCCTATTGCTCGTGATGAATTTTCATTTTTAAAATTTACTTCTTGTTGAAGTTCTTTTACAAATAATTCTACATTATCAAGTTCATCTAACAGTGTTAGTTTTCGTTTTATTGTAGCAAAGTCACCTGGGGTCAGTAATTGTATGGCGGCTAATTGCTTTTTAATTTTTGCTTTTTTATTGGAAGATAAATTACTAACGGCTTCATCTAAGAAACCTTTTAATAATGACCAGGCTTGTTCACTTTTTAAATAAGTAAATTCAAGTTTAAAGTCAAACCGTCTTAAAGCCGCTGTATCTAAATCATTCATTAGATTTGTTGAGCAGATAAAAATCCCATCAAAGTTTTCCATTTGCACTAATAATTCATTAACTTGAGTAGTTTCCCAGCTATGTTGACTGTTTTTTCTATCACGTAAAAAACTATCTGCTTCATCAAGTAGCAACAAACCTTTTTCTTTAGTTGCCTGTTCAAATATGTTGGCAATATTTTTTTCTGTATTACCAAGATAACAGTCGATAATATCGGATGCGCGTTTTGCGATTAGGGGAATTTCCAGATAATCAGCTAGGTACCTTGCATAGGCACTTTTACCCGTGCCTGGAGGCCCATAAAAACAAAGCCTTCCTGTACGAGAATTTTTTAAACCCTTTGAAATTTTATCTAAGGGTGCTTTAGTGTTGATTAAGCTAGGATCATAAAAACTTGATGTTACAGGACTGATCGCTAGGTGTTTATGCCCCATTGCCTTAAGTGTGCTGCTAATGATTTTTTCTAAATGATCTTCAATTAAATCAGCTTTTGATTCACCAATAATTGTATTAACTTTAGTTGCACGGTTAATAATGGCAGGTGGAAGGTGTTCCAAGTGAGACATTCGGTCAATCCATTTATCACTTACATTTGTATTTTTAAGTGATTCAGTGAGCATTTTTTTTCTAACAGAATGAGGCGGTACAGGTAATTCAAAAACTAAATCAAAACGTCGTAAAAAAGCTTCATCCATTGTTGTTATGTTATTAGATATCCAAAAAGTAGGGACAGCATTGTTTTCTAATAACTGGTTAATCCAGCCTTTGTTAGTAGTTGAACTTCTGCTGTTACCTCCCATTAGTTGAGAAAACATATCAGTCTGAAATAAGTCTTCTATTTCATCAAATAAAAGAGCTTGTTTCGATCCTTTTTCCAAAAGTTTCTGGGCTAATTGACAGGCCGTTACACGTTCTTTCCCCGATAAAATATCGCCTTCTGCATCCTCAACGCTAATTTCATAAAGTTTAATTTTTAGTTCTTTGACCAGTGTGCGCACCCATTGGGTTTTACCTGTACCAGGTGGGCCATAAATTAGGATGTTAGCGCCTTTTATTTTATCTTTACAAACAACCTGAATGTATTTAGATAAACGAGTGTAGTCTTTTTCAATATGATTAAAATGTTGAGGCATTAATAATGCCTTAGGTGCCGGCATGATAAAGTCAGAAAATAAAGATTCTATGGTTTGTTGTGGTGTATCTAAAGCGTTACAAAAGCTTTTTAATAGATCAAATTTTTGGTCAACTTCTCGGCTTGGAGTATGTAATTTTAATAAACCTGATTGATTTAATAACCCTTCTTTATTTAATACGTCAGTAATTTGTTTAGTGGTGACATTAAGCACATTGGCTAAAAATGGATAAAAATCTCTATTACTGAGCGAGCCATATGAGTCATAGCAATTTCCATAAGCACTATCCAACTCTATTAAAGTTGCAAAAAGTATAATATTTGTTTCTATTTCGCTTAAACCAAAATGTTGGTTTATTTGCTCCAGATTCGTAAACAAAGGGCCTTGACGTTTAATATTCGTTTCTACTAAATGTTTTGCTTGTTTTTTTATTGTTTTATATAAAGTAGAAGGTTTTTTATCTTCAAACTGGTTTTCTTCCAGTTCCAATAAATCAGGGATTTCATCCTGATGAAACCTTTCTTTAGCAAGACGTTTAGCACCATTACAAAATAACAGACTTCTACAAAACCAGACTTGTTTGAGCTGACGAATGCAGAGGTCATCATCTGAAAGGGTATTTTTATTAGGCGATGTTGATGGTGTTGGGTTAAGTGTTAAGGAATTTGGTTTAGCCATGAACAACCTCTGAAAGTTTAAAATTTTGATGTTTATGAATAATATTTAGAGCTATTATTATAAAGTTATTGCAACCCAAATTATCCATGAATAAAAAATGTTAGGTTAACGGTAGAGCTGTTAGCCTAACCTACAAAAAAACTATTTTTTAAATCACGGTTTACGTTTTTTTGGCGGCGGTGGAGTATATTTATTATCCAGTGTTTTATCTATTTTAACGGCTAGGCTTTCAACCGTTTTAATAGTTAGTTTTATATTGGGTCCTTTAGCTTCGGAAATATAGTTACCAATCAATTTGGCGTCATTCACTCTAATTAAATGCCCCATTAAATAAGCAAATAAAAAACTGGGTTTGTGAAGTCTACCCACTAGTACATAATCAGCACCCGATTCCTTACCTAAGCTAGCTGCTACATCATGATGGTTAAATAAATACCCAACGCCACTGGTCGCGAGTTTTTGTTTGTCAGGTTCAATATTAATAATGACATAATTGGCTTTTTCAAGTTCTGCTTCTAATAAAGGTTTTATGGAAGCAGTGCGCTTAAGTTCAGCAGGTATTCGAGGCTTTAAAGTTAAGTCTTTAAGTTCAAAATCAAGAATTGCAATTTTAGTCTCAGCGAAAGCGCTTAAACTTAGTAAAGATAAAATAATTAGACTATATGTATTCAAATATCTCAGTTTTTTAGTAAATAACATCGTCTCGATTAGTGATAAATTGCAAGGGCAGAGATACGATCATCAATTTTCTTTAACATCTTCTTATATTTGCTACTAGAAACTGACTCAAATCGTTTTTTAAATTCTTTATCACTCATTTTTTCGGGCAGGTCTCTTACCTCGGGCATAAATGAGGTGTAGTCTTTAATGCCAGCAATTCTTCTCTGCAGTTCTCTTGCATTTTTAGGGGAAGACGTGGCTATTCTACCAAATTTTAGTCCAGCTCTATCACCCGCAAGATCAATAAAACTAAACCCACTTCCCGTTTTTGCATCACTTAGTTCTTTTTGTTGGCCTAATTTATTGGCAAGCGTTTCTGCTCCTGCTGCTGAAAGTACGGCAGAAACCATAAAATGTTTTGCCATATCAGGGCTTTTATAAAGAGAGGCAGGATAGTTTTTATTGGTTGATGGGCTAATATCAAAAGGGATATAGGCTTTAATTTCACTTTTATTAACATAGGTACTAATAGCAATTAGGACGGCACGGTTTTCTGATATTGCCGTAGCAATAGATGACCTAAGATATGCTTGTTTAAATAAGGGTTGAAACAGCTCAGCTAAGGATAAGCGCCATTTAGGGTCGTGTTTAGCAATAATATGGGTGATTTGTTGTTGATAAAAAATAACAGATTGCACGTTTTTATTATTGAGACTTAATTTAGTTTTTAAATCTAAGTCAGCGAGAGGAAGATAATCAATAGCTAAAAAGCGATCACTACTAATTTGTATATCTTTTGTGTGCTGTGCTGCAAGGTGATAATACTCTTTTAACGGGGTATAGTTGATAAACTTTTCAAGAATTAAGCCTGCAAATTGGTCTGCTATGTTTAGACTACCAATTTTTAGCTGATTGATAACCGGATAACCATCTTGTTTTGTTAATTTAAAGCTAAAATTAAGATACTTTCTAAAGTAATGATGGTTTAGTAATAATGCGATTTTAAAGTCTAGTTGCTGTTGTTCAATGGTAATTTTAGAGGTGCTATGAATATAGTAATTTAATAGATAATTTAGGCCAATATTCAGTTCTTTTTCACTAAATTTTATAGTTTTTTGTTTCTTTGATTGTGAATTTTTAACGATGTTTAGAATGTTTTCAATATCACTATGGGCTAGGTGTAAGTTATGATGTGTAATAGCTGAATTTTCTATAGTTGAAAATAGAATGAGTACAATTATTAGCACAGGGACTGCTAATAATAAAAATAGTAGCCGTAATGGAGTAAAAAAAGCCCATAAAGAATTTTTCACGCGATGCTTCATTCCCTTCCTGTTTTCTGCCTTAATCTTTAAGTGAATTTTAAGGTATACCCCGCTGAGTTTAAATATTCAGCTTCAATTTCTAGGTCTGCATAGGTTAAAGGTGCGTTCTTTAACCAATCATTAGCAAATTGTAGTTTAATTTCAGTAGGTTTGATAGTTATTTTAAACTCTGGTTTTGCTAATGTATGTCGGTTTCTATGCAAAAGTATTGCAAGGCGAAGGATAATTGCTAGGAAAGGCGTATCTTTGTTCCAAGGGGCAGGAAGCTTTTTAAAACGTGAATTAGAGAATTTTTTGCGTTGTGTGCGAACCAGCGTTGAAAGAAGTATTTGGTCCTGTCTAGAGAAGCCTGCAAAGTCTCCATTTTCAATAATATAAGCACTATGTTTGTGATATTGGTTGTGTGCGATATTTAAACCAATGCCATGTAAACTAACTGCCCAATGTAGAAACTGAGTGATGATTTTACTATTTTCAGTACAGCATTCACTATCTAGTTGATTAAGAATATAGTCGACTGTTTTGTTTATGCGGGCTGAATGTTTTATATCTGTATGATAATGCTTTGCAATAGTTTCTACTGTTTTTGAGCGAATATCGTGATCATATATTCTATTTAATAAATCATGAACTAATCCTTCACGAAGGGCACCATCAGAAACAGTCATTTGTTCAATATCTAGTTTTTGAAAGGTGGCATAAATAATAGCGACTCCACCGACAAAAACGGGTAGTCTTTCTTCACTTAACTCAGGTAAATTTAATTCATCAACATGATCACATTGGGTGATGTGTTCAACTAATTTTTCTAAACCATTTAGCGTAATACCATTATTACTCCACTTAGTTGCAATTAACACTTTATGGATTGAACGTAAACTACCAGATGCACCAATAGCCTCATCCCAGTTTTCACTATTAAATTTACGTTGATGAGACCTTAATTTCTGTTGGGCGTAGATGATCGCTTTTTTAAACGCTTTTTTGCTAATAACGCCATCTTTAAAAAAAAGATTACTAACAGTTACACAGCCCATATTTAAACTTTCTTTTACGGAAGCAGTATCATTAGTTCCAATAATATATTCTGTGCTACCACCGCCAATATCCATGACAAAACGTGAGTTGGCATTACTCCCAAGACTATTCGCTACGCCTTGATAAATAAGTCTGGCTTCCTCAATCCCTGCAATAATCTCAATGGGATGTCCAAGTGCTTTTTCAGCTTTTAAGATAAATTGCCTGGAATTTTTTGCAGTTCGTAGCGTATTGGTACCCACTATTCTGACACTGCCCGCAGGAAAATTGCGAACTCGTTGACCAAACTGTTCAAGGCAATCAAGCGCTTTTTGTTGTGTTTTACTATCAATATTTCTATTTTTATCCAGGCCAGATGCCAAGCGAACCATTTCTTTTAGACGATCAATAGTTCTTAGCTTTCCTTTTTCTACCTTACAAACAATCATATGAAAGCTATTTGACCCAAGGTCTACGGCTGCAACACTGGTAGGTAATTTATTCGTCACGATTTTTTTCTGTTTTTCAGTCATTGGTAATAATGTCTTCTTGAGTCCTTTTAAAGGAGTGATTGAGCGAAGTATAAATTATTTAAACCGTCCATGCCAAGGAACAACGGTTATAATTTAACCCATTTTTTAATTTCCGTTAAGTTTTAGTTTTATGAATGCATTATCCATCCAAAATCTAAAAAAAACATACAGCAATGGTTTTGTTGCTTTAAAGGGGATTGATCTTGATGTAGAACAGGGTGATTTTTTTGCATTGCTCGGCCCCAATGGTGCTGGTAAATCAACAGCGATTGGAATAATCAGTTCTTTGGTTAATAAAACCAGTGGTACAGTGAATATTTTTGGCTATGATTTGAAAAAGGAAAATGCTAAAGCTAAAAGTTGTATTGGTCTTGTTCCCCAGGAAATAAATTTCAATCAATTTGAAACAGTCAAAAATATTGTTTTAAATCAGGCGGGTTATTATGGTATCCCTAAAAAGCAGGCAAAAATAAATACAGAAAAATGCTTAAAACAGATGTCTCTTTGGGATAAAAGAAATACTGTTTCAAGACGATTATCAGGTGGGATGAAACGGCGGGTGATGATTGCAAGAGCATTAGTCCACTCGCCAAGATTATTGATTTTAGATGAACCTACGGCAGGTGTAGATATAGAAATACGCCGCTCTATGTGGGAAATGATGGAGCATATAAATCAGCAAGGTACAACGATTATTTTAACCACGCATTACCTGGAAGAAGCGGAAAGTTTATGTAAAAATATTGCTATTATTAACGATGGTTTAATCGTGGAGAAGTCTGGTATGGCTGAATTACTTACTCGTGTCAAACAAGATCATTTTATACTTGATTTGGCTAAACCCATTTCGACCATACCGGATATTGAAGGGTATAAATTTGAACTGATGGAAAGTAAATTATTAAATGTATCTGTTCCAAAAGGAAAGAGTCTTAATCCTTTATTTCAACAATTGACTGAAAAGCATATAGAGGTGTTAAGTCTGAAAAACAAGTCTAATCGTTTAGAGCAGTTGTTTATGGATTTAGTTAATGAATAATTTTATAGCATTTCGTACGATTTTAACCAAAGAGATTCGACGCTTTACCCGAATATGGCCTCAAACATTATTACCACCTGCGATTACAACCTCCTTGTATTTTATGATTTTTGGTAAATTGATAGGAGAGAGGGTAGGGAGTATAAGTGGTGTGAGTTATATGGATTATATCGTGCCAGGGGTGATTCTAATGTCGGTTATTAGTCACTCTTATGCAAATGTAGTTTCATCATTTTATTCCACTAAATTTCAACGGCATATAGAGGAGCTATTAGTCTCACCGGTTTCTAACTGGGTTATTTTATTGGGTTATGTTTTGGGAGGAGTTGCCCGTGGCTTATTGGTTGGAATGGTTGTAACTGGAATCTCACTTTTATATACAGATATTACGGTTAATCATTTAGGAATTGCTATTGCTGTCGCAATTTTAACGGCAACTTTATTTGCTTTAGCTGGTTTTATTAATGCAATATTTGCTGATAGCTTTGATGCTATTTCTATTATCCCCAATTTTATATTAACGCCACTGAGTTATTTGGGCGGTGTATTTTATTCCGTCTCCATGTTGCCAGATTTATGGCAAACCATATCTTTAGCAAACCCTATCCTTTATATGATAAATGCATTTAGGTATGGATTAATTGGTGTAACAGATATTGAAATAAAACTTGCTTTTGCCATGACAGGTGGGTTTATTTTATTTTTAACTCTTTTGAGCCTTTATCTATTGCACAAAGGGGTTGGAATTAAAAATTAAATCCTGATACTTTTTTTAAATCTATAGCCACTATTTTTATATTTAAGAGATGCAATAATTTACTTTTCAAATTGTTATGACTATAATCATGATCATGGTTAATTTATATTAAGGTTGTAGATATGCAAATAATAAAAGCATCTGAATTTAAAGCTAAATGTTTACATTTAATGGATCTTGTTAATGAAACAAATGAAGAAATTATCATCACAAAAAATGGAAAACCCTTATCTCGGCTAGTTCCGTACCATAATCAAATTGATACACTATTTGGCTTACATAAAGGCCATATTACCAGCCATGATGATCTAGTAGACTCTGTTGATGAAAAATGGGATGTTGAACAGTGATTCTTCTTGATACTCATGCTCTAGTATGGCTAGATGAAGGAAATAAACGATTAGGACAGAACTCACTTTCAATGATTGACCAAGCCCTTCAATCTAAAGAACTCTATGTCTCTTCAATTAGCTTTTGGGAAGTTGCAATGCTAGTTAAAAAAGGTCGTCTGGAGATGCAAATAAGTATTGAATTATGGCGTAAAAACTTACTTAAAAATGGCTTACAAGAACTATCATTAACGGGAGATATTGCTGTACACTCAGCATTATTGGATGATTTTCATGGAGACCCTGCCGATAGAATGATTGTTGCAACAGCTATACAGGCAACTGCCAAATTATGCACGGCAGATGAAAAAATATTAGCATGGAAATCAAAACTATTACGTTTTGACGCTAGAAAATAAGCTGTTATGTATGACATTAGTATTAATTTAGCCATCCACAAATGGATTATAAACAAAGGGTATCTGGATCGAAATTTCTTTTAATTTAAAGGGTGGAAAAGTGGTAACGCATACGAGACTGTGAAAGTATTACCAAAAAGCACTAAAAAATAGTATAAAAACTATGTAAGCTATTGGTTTTGGTTTCCGAAATCAGCATTTTTGCTCAAAATTTGAATACTTTTACAGCCTCAACAGCGCCTTCCTCCTTATCGCCAGTATGTAGAGACATGTTAGCTAGATGTTGGAAAACGCTTCGCCATTCCAACTTATGGTCTTACGATTCCATCCGTTTTATGTGTTGGATTCTCTATACTTCCACAGTTTTTATCGCTATTCCAATCTACGTTCACCTTACGTGTTATTCGGTTGGCTATATGGTAAGATAATACTATTGTAGTATTTATTAGGAAAGGACTATTATGCCAATATCAATAAAAGAAACAACAAGCATTAAGCTTGATAAAGAAGCAAAAGAACGAGCTAAATTAATTTTCAAAGAGTTAGGGATCACAATGGGAGATGCCTTTAACATGTTTTTAAGCCAAGTAAATTTGCATAATGGCATTCCATTTGAAATTAAAGTTCCAAATAGCACAACCAAGCAGGTAATTAGAGAAGCAAGGTTAGGTAAAAATGTACAGGAATTTTCGCTTGATGAACTTAATCAATGAAAATAAAGCGACATAAACAATTTATCAAAGAATTCAAAAAAGTCCAGATAACAGACGGGCAGTTTGAACAATTTATCTATTATCTCAATTGCCTCAGAAATGACGCGCCTTTACCTGAAGAATCAAAAGACCATGGTCTGAATGGTAAATATTCAGATTGTAGAGAATTTCATCTCGGAGGGGATACTTTGGTTATTTATCTTGTTAACCCAGAAAATGAGGCAATACTACTAAGAATAGGTAGCCATGCTCAATTATTTAAATAATTGAGCATGGCTTAAAAAAAGAAGCGGGATGACAGCCAAGTCAAAGGTTCGACTGACGACTATACACACTGGATACGGTGACTGTCAGCTGCCTTACGAGTTTACGATCCGCCTTACGTATTATTGTGAGGTGATGCACTTGCTACCTGGACGCGGCGACATTGATTGATTTGTCTTTCCAGTCGTCTGGGAGAGTTAATTGACCTTCCTCTATTGTGTATACGGGATTGAGTTTTGTTGATTGGTTGTAGGGCGGAAAAGGAACGCATTCCGCCGTTTATTGTGAGGTCATGCCGGATAACGCTATCGCTCATCCGGCTTACGTTCACCTGTTTCAACTTCATTTTTCTGATAACTTGCCCAATCTTTAGAATAAGTTCCCTTTGTAACATGGTGATGAAAACTTGAAAATGGCCAGTCAATGACCTTATCAACATATCCATGTTTCACAGGATTAAAGTGCACATAGTCCATATGCTTTTCATAATCTCTGCTATCACGAATAGCATGTTCCCAGAATCGACGTTGCCAGATACCTCGCTCCCCACGTTTGACCCGAACCTTTGAAAGTCTTTCTAATTTAGGTAAACCCTTAGAAAAATATACTTTAATCACCTTCCAGCGATTTGAAAAATCATCATCACCTGTCGGTAATGTCCAAATACAATGCATATGTTCGGGCAATACAACCCATGCATCAATATGGAATGGACGTTTTTGTTTACATGCCCGAACGGATTCTCGAAGCAAATCAATATGATCTACCAATAAAGTGTTATTTCTTTCCAGCAAATTTACAGTAAAAAAATAACATCCACCAGGAATGCGATAGCGAAGATAGTTAGGCATAACCAAAGTATATGTCACACCAAAAATCTTGCATTCCAAAAGGCAAGATTTATGAAAAACGTAGGGTGGAAAAGCGACAGCGTCTTCCACCTTTTCGCCAGTTATGTAGTAGCTGCATGTTAGTCGGATGTCGGAAAACGCTGTCGCTATTCCAACTTACGTTCCGTCTTACGTGTTAATTTTTAATACTTTCACAGTCTGGATAACATTTTCCACCTTATCAATAGCATGTAGCAACTGTTAGCTGGAATGTCGGAAAACGCTTCGCTATTCCAACTTACGGTCCGTACCAAATAGGCTCAATATTGCCTGGACCTGTTTGGTAGAAAAAATTACCGTGCTCATAATGACCGACATTTGAAACATTCCAGCCACTTAAATCTTGATTGGTGAAATTTGTGGCACCATAAAACATTTGATTCATATTAGTCACGTTGCCAACATTCCAATTACCTATATCTTGGTTGAAATTTGTGGCACCACGAAACATTTGATCCATATTTTCCACGTTGGCAACATCCCAATTGCTTATATCTTGATTGAATGATGTTGCATTTTCAAACATAGATTGCATATGGAGCACATTGCTAACATTCCAATTGCTTATATCTTGATTGAACGATGTTGCATCTCCAAACATATAATCTATATAAGACACATTGCTAACATTCCAATTACTTATATCTTGATTGAACGATGTTGCATCATGAAACATGCCACCTATATCAATCACGTTACCTACATCCCAATTGCTAATATCTTGGTTGAAAGATGTTGCACTAGCAAACATCCCTATCATACTATTCACGTTACCTACATCCCAATTGCTAATATCTTGGTTGAAAGATGTTGCACGCTCAAACATCCCTATCATATTAGTCACGTTACCTACACCCCAAGTGCTTATATCTTGATTGAACGATGTTGCACCGCGAAACATATACCTCATGTTTTTCACATTACCGACATCCCAATTGCTTATATCTTGATTAAAAGATGTGAGATTTTCAAATAGACTACTCATATCAGTAATATGAGATGTATCAACTTGAGTCACATCCTCTCCATTATGTATCATTTCTAACAATTGAATTTTTGTTAAAACCCAAAAAGGCTCGATATTGTCTAAGCCTGCTCCATCGAAAAAATTATCATAATCATTTACATTTGATACATTCCAGTTACTTAAATCTTGATTGGTAAAATTTGCGGCATTAAAAAACATACTTCCCATATTGGTTACATTACTAACATTCCAATTGCTTATATCCTGGTTGAAAGATGTTGCCTGAGAAAACATAAACCTCATATTAGTCACATTGCCAACATCCCAGCTGCCTAACTCTTGATTGAATGATGTTGCCGCAGAAAACATAAGCTCCATAGTAGTCACAATGCTAACATCCCAATTGCTTATATCTTGGTTGAAATTTGTGGCATTATTAAACATATTGTTCATATCTGTCACATTGCCAACATCCCAAATACTTATATCTTGGTTGAAAGACGTTGCCTGAGAAAACATAAACTTCATATTTGTCACATTGCCAACATTCCAATTGCTTATATCTTGGTTAAAAAATATTGTATTATTAAACATACTTGTCATGTTAGTTACATTACTGACATCCCAATTACTTATATTTTGATTAAAAGATGTGCGACCATCAAATAGATAGCTCATATCTGCAATCTGAGAGGTATTAACTTGAGTTACATCTTCTCCATTTTCTATCATGTCAGACAATTGAATTAATGTTATAGGCCAAATAGGCTCAATATTACCTGAGCCTGCTTCTTCGAAAAAATCAAAATGCATGTCAACATTTGAAATATTCCAGCTACTTAAATTTTGATTAGTGAAATTTGTGGCACCATAAAACATTTGATTCATATTAGTCACATTGCCAACATTCCAATTACCTATATCTTGGTTGAAATTTGTGGTACCACGAAACATTTGACCCATATTAGTCACGTTGCCAACACTCCAATTGCTTATATCTTGATTGAACGATGTTGCATTATTAAACATAGATTGCATATAGAGCACATTGCTAACATCCCAATTGCTTATATTTTGATTGAACGATGTTGCACCTTCAAACATATGATTCATACTAGTCACATTGCCAACATTCCAATTATTAATATCTTGATTGAATGATGTTGCACCATAAAACATACCGCTTATAAAGGTCACATTGCCAACATCCCAATTGCTTATATCTTGGTTAAAAGATGATGCATTTTGAAACATGCCACTCATATCAGTCACATTACCAACATCCCAGTTGCTTATATCTTGATTGAAAGATGTGAGATTATAAAATAGACTACTCATATCAGTAATTTGAGATGTATTAACTCGAGTTACATCAGCCCCAGTTTGTATCTTTTCAGTTAATTGCTCTAATGTTAGAGGAGGAGGAACGGAAGCAATATATAGCACGGTGTAAGTCATTGCTATAGTCGCCGAATTTCCATCCACATCGGTACCTTTAATAACAAATGTATTAGTACCTAGTTGCGTTGGTACGCCACTTAGAACAGCTGTTGTAGTATTAAGAGAGTGTAAGGTAATACCTGCTGGTAATATGCCGGATTCAAGAACATAATCAACTTGAGATTCTATGGTAGTTGGCTGAATTTTAGTTTGTACTACAGATAAATTTGCTAAAGCCGTTATATTTTGTTGGGGACTTGCTACTAGGTTTAGAGGTCCATCTTGAATTTCCAGAGTAATGTTAATGACTTCGGTAGACGCTGTTACACAGTTCTCAGGCGTGGTCGCAGTATTTCCACTAGTAAAATTTATTTCGGCCCAAAAACAGGTTTTTCCATAGCTTGGGATGGCTATAACTAACTCTCCAGTTGATGAACCTACTGGAATCACTGTATCCACTGTATTAGGTTCCCAGCCTATATCTGGGATGGTGCGTGCTTTTATTAATGCAGTACCTGCTTCAGGTGCTGTTACTGTCACAATCGCTGTAGCCTGATCTATAAGGATAGGGATAGCAATACTAAACCATGTAAAATGTGAAGCCGTCGCTTGCAGCGTTAACCCTGTTGGGGAATTTGCAGATGCGACAACCGTGCCTGTTCCTTCTTGTGTCCAAATACCTGTTGTTTCATTTAACGACCAGAAAGGCACAATATCGCCTGCAAAGATATTAGCTCCATCTTGATATTTTGTAACATAAAGAGGGATTTGTATTTCTGCCTGTTGACTGGGTTGTAGTTGTAATTCTTCACCATCACTGCTACGAGTAAATTGGTATTCAACCGTACCATAACTTACGATGGGGGTTGCATCGCTTTGTGCTGTCGGTATACCTGAAAAATCACCAGGAAAAGCGGCAACACCTGCTGGCGTTGAAACATCGACAGAGGTAATGGTCAGATTAACACCATCGCTAACATTGACAGCATTGCCTTGTGAGTCTATAAACTGTGGGTTAGAAAGGCTTACCGTAGAACCAGTTGTATCTGATAGTGTCACATTGGGCTGATCTGCAACTGTTTGTTGTGTGCCTCTGGGTATTAATAACACATCTAAATTAACTTTCTGCCCAGCAGTAGGTGTTTTTATCCGCTGTATCTGGTTGGCAAAACCTTGTTTTGAAAAGCTTAGGGTGTACTCTACATCTGGTTCTAAAGGAAAAGCAATTTCGCCACTCGTCTCGGTGATGTTTGCCATACTTTGTTCGATGCCATTTTTTAGCACCGTAATATTTACGTCAGTCAGGTTGGCTCCTGTCGTTGCGGTAACATGCAAGTTAACTTGAGTCTGACTTGATGGGAATAATAATTTAGGTGCTGGGCTATTTGACGCGTTTGGTAATGTTGCTACCCAAAAGCCGCTCCAAGGTAAAATTATTTTATTTTGCATCTCTTCATAAGCAGTTCCATTGTAGCTCCATAACTGATGTGCAAATATGTCATCAACCTCGGATTCTTCCAATGTTAACCCTGTTTCTAAACCACTATTAATGCGTAAAGTTTCTCCTAAAACAGAGTTATCAAAAGGAGAGGAGAGCATTAGATATTGAGCAGCTCCTGGATTAGCGACTAAAGTTGTTTCATAACAGCCTGCTGCAAACAAACATTGTGTGGAGCTTTGTACTGACACGGGTTGGCTACCCACTGGCATATCCAGTGTGGCTGATTGATTAGCACTAAGAATCCAGTAGCCTTTTCCTACCTCTACAGTATCTGTAAGGGCTGGTTTTTCATAAGCATTAGTTGTTGGGTTAAAGGAATATAAAACCCAGTCTGTGTCATAAATGCCGGGTATATCATCACTAAAAATAGCAGCTACCGTGTTTTCGCCCGTTGGTGCTTCACAGGGTATTCCAATTTGAGTTCATTGGTTTGTCTGTATTGTTTTAGTTACAACGCAAACGCTGGGTGCGGTGGTAACTGCAACTACATTAGAAAAGGGTAGAAAGAGTAGTAAAAAGAAGGAGAGTAAGTAGCTGATGTTAAGCATGGACTGGTTTCCTCATTAAAATGATTTTTAAGTTGCATATTAACTTAATAATTAAAGCCAGGCTAATTGTTATTTTTGTTATCTAATTCACAAAGAAATTTAAAAAGAGGGTTGGTGTTAATAGGCTGATGAAAGATAAGCTTTAAACCCTAATTCACACTTAAATTAAGATTATCGTAATACTCAGCATTTTTTTAGAAAGCTCTTGTTTGCACCTGCGTCAATGCTATTAAGCTAAGAGATTTGTATAACTAGTTCACCTTGGAGGCGGGGCTTTAACTCACAAAAGCATAAAGCTAAGCTATTTTATTTATTGACATTTCTGTGAAACCATAATGCTGTGCCAAACTTCGGTAAGTTATTAAATCCTCAGTCCTAATCAGCTTGTTGTGGTTACACGAAATACTAATTTGAGCCTTTTTTTATTACATAAAGTATAGGGGGAGGGTTAAAAACTAAAAAGTGTTTTTGATTTTTTGTAGCTCAATGATTAGTGGAGGGATATCATCTTGAATAATACTCCATAAAGTATCATTATCAATCCCTAAATAACCGTGAATCAGTCTGTTTCGGGTTGCAATAATTTGCCGCCAAGGTACTGATATATATGATTCTCGTTTTTCCAATGGTATATGGGTTGCAGCTTCACCAATTAATTCTAGATTGCGTATGGTTGCATCATAATTCAAACCTGTTCTTTCAAATGTTTCTTGATCTAATGCTTCACAATAGGTCATAATATTTTCAGAAAATTTGATCATGTCATTCAAATAAAAATGCCATTCACGTTTAGACATTAATTGCTTCCTTTTCAATAAAAGGTTTCAGTTCTGTCCGCAAAGCTTTCTCTGTTATTAAATCAACAGAATGCCCTAGTTTATCTTCTAGAAAAAATTGTACCCCAAAATATTTTTTCGAAGTTGCTGGAGCATCGAAAGAGACAATAATATCAATATCGCTATTTTCTCTTGCTTCGTCTCTTGCTGTAGAACCAAATAAAGCTAAACGTGTCAGACCATAACGTTTAACTAATTCTGGTTTTAGTTGAGTTAGAATATCTAAAGCTTGTTTGCATTCCATGATGTTATTTTATAAGGTGTGTTTTAGAATCCTTATGACCAAGATTGTCTACCCAGGAAATAGTTATTTTATCCCCCTCAGCCCCGCCATTAAGTAAAAAATCAAAATAAGGGTTTTTTGAAATACTACCCCCCATTTGGCAGGTAGTAATAAGGTCATCATTATGTTTTAGCCAAAGTTGTTGAATATGGTGTGCAGGAATAAGCTTACCTTGCTTATCTTTATGACGACCATTATCCATAGGATGAGTAATCAGTGTTCTGATTTGCGTGGTGTTGTTTAAACGTTTTGTTCTAATTTTAATGCTGGACATTAACCACACCCATCTTTAGTGACTTTAACATATTGAGTTTTTTTATAAAATTTACCTTCTGCTTCAACAAGCACGATAACTTTACTATGTTTCGCCATTTTGAAACGGGCAGAGATATGGGGAGCCATACTGGGCGATAAATAAAATTCTGCAATCAAAGGGCGTGGATTTTTTTCTACCAAGATAGAAATTTTTGCAACATTTTTAAGTGTGCTGGTGACTGTAATTGGAACCAAAGCACCATTTTCTGCTACCTTGGGTAATCGGCTAAAGTGGATTTTTTTACTCTCGGTAAATTTAGCATTTTTATAGAGTTTATTGATTGTTTCTTTATAGCTGCCTGCCTGAAACTTTTCTTTTTTCCATTCAGCCATGGCGATAGATGAGCGGAGCAAACCGGTTGTTAAAAATAAACTATAAGTGGTTATAGAAAAAAACTGTTTTATAAATTTTCGTCGATTTTTAGACATTCGGTTTGATCTTTTGTTTTGAAAAAAGTTTAAGATAATCTTCTGCAGACTGTTCCGGGTTATGACTAAAGATGCCACCAATGACGGCTAGAATATCAGCACCAGATTTTAATAATTCACCTCCGTTACTGGGTAGAATACCGCCTATGGCAACAATGGGGATTTGAATTATATTTTTAGCCAGCCGGAGTGTTTCTATTTGAGCAGGGGCAGCTAAAGGTTTAGAGGAAGAGGGGAAAAAACGTCCAAAAGCTACATAATCTGCGCCTTTACTTTGAGCATCAACTGCACTTGCTAAATCGTTATAACAAGAGATGCCAATAATTGCTTTAGAGCCAAGCCGTTTTCTGATAGATACAATATCCCCATCATCTTTACCTAAATGAACACCATCAGCTCCAGTTTGTTCTGCTAAATCAGCATTATCATTTATCAGAAAAGGGACGTTGTATTGCCTACAGAGTAATAAGAGTTCTTTGGCTAAATAAACGGCATCATCAGGTTTTTTATCTCGGTATTGAAGAACTGAAATGCCGCCTTTTAATGCTAATGAGACCTCTTGAATAATGGTGTCACAACTTTTGCCTTCTGTTTGAGTGATTGCATATAATCCACTGGCAGGAAATTTCATTAATTATTTCCCATCCAGAATAAACGATCAGGGTTAAACTGACCTTGTCCAGCTTGGTATGCGGCTTGTAATGAATTCCAGGTATAATCCTGGGCTTCTGAAATGGCGGTAAATGGATCAAGACCTTGCGCGATTAATCCAGAAATAGAGCTGGCAAGTGTACAACCTGAGCCATGATAACTACCTTTTAGTCTGTCCCATCTAAAGGTTTCTGTTTTACCATTTTCTTGAAATAGTTGATTGTTAACGGTTGTAGATTGTTCGTGAGCACCCGTAATTAAGACAAAATTACATCCCTTATTGAGTAATATTTTTCCACATTCAGTTAAGTCATTATGTTGGGCTAATTGTCTAGCTTCTTCACTGTTGGGCGTTAAAATAGTTGTTAAAGGCAGAAGCTTTTCAATAATGCTTGAAATTAATTGTTCATTGGCTAACGAAGTACCACCCCCTGCGGTTAAAACAGGATCTAAAATAACAGGAATATGAGGGTTTTCTAATAAAATTGATTCAATGGCAATGGCTATTTCATGATGGCCAAGCAAGCCTATTTTAATCGCCTTAACGGGGAAGTCAGCTAGAATTCTATTGGCCTGATCTTTAATATCTTGAGCTTTTTGAGGGATAAGCTTTTTTACATTGTGACTATCTTGCTCAGTCAAAGCCGTAATCACACTACAAGAATGACATTGATGGCTAATCAGAGTTTCAATATCGGCTTGTACACCCGCACCACCACTAGGGTCATGGCCAGAAAAAGATAGAACTATCGGACGGTCTGATTGCATTGATTTAGAATAAAATTGTAATGTTGTTATGAACGATGGCGATAAGCAAAGGGTTTGGCCAATGGCTCCCCAATAAAAATTCCTTGTCCTGGCCAGGCAACACTTTTCCAATAGGCTTCAATTAAGCTATTGCCTCTAATGTAATAATACATCATGAGGCCTGGATTTGGGAATTTTTGAACAAAATTGCAAGGCTCTATCACTGCGCCATAGCTCCCTGTAGCACCAGCTTTTAACCATTCTATACTGCTCATTTGTGTACTATCTTTTAAAACACCGCCAGTTGAGGTTAAATGATCTGCAACTGCACCGGGTAAAAAATGATTAGTTTTAATATTTTTGATGTGCACCATACCTGTGAAATAGAACATGACATCTTGTTTGTCTGAAATATAATCCTGTTCAAGACTTTCTATTTCCCATAAGCCGTTGAGTGCTTCCGTAACAAGAGGATGAATTGCTGCCCGAGCACTACGATCTTTATCTGATGTTTTTAATAAATAGGCTGTTCCTGTTGGATGACTGTAATCAGATGCCACTCCTCGATCAATCAGTTGTTTTACTTCTTCAAACGTCTCGCCTGCCAAGGCCATGGTGGGTCGCCATTTATAATTTGTATAAGGTTGATTACTTTCACTATTAAAATAAGGTGATAAAGATGTTTTATTACAGCCTTTGGCACAGAAAAAATCATTATAACCAGCTGCAAAAGCTGTCGTTATTGACATGCAGCCTACCCGGTAGGGGAGTGTCCAGGTTAAGGCATAGGCTTGAACATTCTCAGGTGTGAGTTTATCAACTTGTTTTTTTATCTGTGTGAATGTATCAACAGGTAAAATTTTATACATTGGGTTAAAACGAATATGGATTATATTTTGTGCGGGTATTTTTCGTTTTTGTTGATAATAGTTAGCTATTTTTATACTTAAAGAGTCTGCATCATTGACAATAATACCTAAGTCACTGGCTTGTAGTGCTGATGTTGGTCTGAATATTGGGGGGATTTTACTTGCAAATAAGGGCAAGGAAATAACGCTAAATAGAAGTATGAGCAGAGATGATTTAGTACAAGACGGGATCATTATTACAAGTCAAAAATAAAGTAAGACGTTAAGTATAGTACAATTGGGGTGTTCAAGTTAAATAGAAAAATTGGTGATGAGCCTTCTAAACCCATTAGAAAATAAGATTCAAACAAAACCAATGTCTAAAACCAAGACTGACAACATGGAAGGTACAGTATTGTCTGAATCAAAAAAATCTCCGCATCTTTCCAGAAAAGAACTGCTTGAAATAAGTCAGAATATTAGCCTCTATTATGCACCTAAAATTTCAAGTAACGAGAAAAAACTTGTGCTTCTTTCTGTAGACCCTGAACACCTGCATGTTTATTGGAACTTGGCTGAAGAGCAAAAAAAGGTTTTCTCATCAGCTAAATTAAACAACGACTTAAGCTTACAAATTTATTCACAAGAAAATAAGAGAGGGCGTGTTAAAACAAAACAAATTGCTAATTACAAAGTTAATGGTTCTCTTTTAAAACAAACTATTAACATACCGTCGTCTAAAACAAACAAGACTTATTTTGCAACAATAGCTGAATCTAATGTAGAACAAAAGCTTAATGTAGTAGTCACTTCAAACCGTATCAATAGTTTTCAAATCAAGAATGTATTCGTTGAGAAGAATTTAACTGAGATTAGCAATGACGACTTTATTAACGAGAATGTTTTTTATGCACAGATAAAGCCTGAACCTTTTCATTATTTACACACTTATTTTTCTGGAACAGGACGCCAGCTCTAATGGATTTAAAACAAGGATTTCTAAGTATTGTCCTTCATGCGCATCTGCCTTATGTGAGGCATCCTGAATACGATAGTTTTTTTGAAGAAATTTGGCTTTTTGAGGCAATCACCGAATGTTATATACCGTTGATTAATGTATTTGATCGCTTATCAGAAGATGGTGTGGATTATCGCTTAACCATTTCATTATCTCCTACATTAATCTTAATGTTACGAGATGAACTACTCCAAAAACGTTATCTGAATTATATAGATAGTCGTATTGAACTTGCAGAAAAAGAAATCGTCAGAACAAAAAGTCAAAAGGAATATCAGAGATTAGCACGACTGTATCGACGACTATTTATAAGAGTACGAAAGACCTATCAACATTATCATTGTGATTTATTACAGGCTTTTAAAAAACATCATGCCTTAGGTCAGCTTGAATTGATCACAACGGCGGCAACTCATGGATTTTTACCTTTGCTTAATGTGAGTGAAATGGCCGTTCGTAATCAGATAAAGAGTGGGATTGATACATTTGAATCAAATTTAGGGTTTGCTCCTTCTGGGTTTTGGCTTCCAGAATGTGGTTATTATTCTGGTTTAGAGCAGATGCTTGCAGAGGCAGGGGTTAGTTATTTTTTTATTGATACGCATGGAGTTCTGGATGCAGATACTCAACCGAAGAATAATGTTTATGCACCGCTTGATTGTGGTAATGGCGTTATGGCATTTGCAAGAGATCCAGAATCTTCACATCAAGTCTGGAGTGCGCAAGAAGGTTATCCTGGGGATGTAAACTATCAAGAATATTATAGTGATATAGGTTTTGAATTAGATTTAGAAACTATTGCACCTTATATTCTTGACGGTAAAACTAGAATCAATACAGGCATTAAATATCATAGAGTTACTGAAGATAATCAGTTTAAGGAAATCTATGACCCTGCAAAAGCAAAGAATAAAGCCGAAAAGGATGCTAAAGATTTTATTACTAAGAGGCTGGAGCAAATCAATAAGCTAGATCAATGGATGGATCGAACCCCAATTATTGTTTCTCCCTATGATGCAGAGTTATTTGGACATTGGTGGGCTGAAGGACCGCATTGGTTAGAGCATGTATTGAGACTGGCAAGTGAGCCGCAATGTAAAATTAAATTAATCAACTGTCGGGAATATTTAACTTGGCAAAAAGATCATCAAATTTCTATGCCTTCTGCTTCAACATGGGGAGAGGAAGGCTATTCAAGTTATTGGGTTAATGAGGAAAACGACTGGGTATATCCTTTTTTACATGAAATTGCTGAGCAAATGGAACAACTTGCAATAGATTTTACCGATATTAAAGTTTTACCTATCCAAAAACGCGCGTTAAATCAGGCATTTAGATCGGTTCTATTGGCGCAAGCTTCTGATTGGCCCTTTATTTTAAAATCAGGGACGACAACTGAATATGCAAATAAAAAGATAAAAGATTATCTGGCAAGGTTTAATTATCTGCATGAATCTATTCGTAGTAATAAAATAGATGAACGTTATTTGCTTGCTTTAGAAACTATGGATAATGTATTTCCAGAAATAGATTTTAGGGATTACAAACCTATAACACTCATGATTCAACTATAGGTAGGTTGGGCTAACAGCTCTATCGTTAACCCAACATCTTTAGCAAAAGTAGTCTTGGGTTGCCAAAAAGACGGCAGCCCAACCTACATATTTTTTAATTACTTCACTTCTAATCACCCCTTTGTACTATAGGAAATATAAATATGAAAACAATAGGAATAAAACGAACTTTCATAGCACTGTTATTAGCCTGTGTTAGTTATACTGCATCTGCTGAATGGGTATTAAATAATGCAGAATCGACACTTAATTTTATATCAATTAAAAAGCTGACTGTTGGGGAGGTACATACGTTTAAAAACCTTGAGGGTCACTAAAGGATAATGGAGAAGTTTCTGTCGATGTATCTTTAAGCAGTGTTGATACAAAAATCTCAATAAGGGATGACAGAATGAAAAAGGTTTTGTTTGAGGTGGTAAAGTTCCCTAAAGCAACGGTATCACAAAAGTGGATATTAAACGAATTAATAGTTTAAAAGCTGGGGAATCTTTTTTACAGAAATTACCCCTTAAGTTATCTATTCATGGTCAGCAGAATAATATTGATGCAGAATTACGCATTACCGCCTTAGCAGATAATAAATTACTCGCTACTACTGTTAAGCCAATTATTATTAAAATGGGTGATTATAAACTTGAAAAGGGTATTGAATTATTGAAAGCACTTGCCAAACTTTCTTCTATAAGTACGGTTGCTCCCGTAACAGTTAGTTTTATCTTTGAAAAGTAATAAGGTATTGATGGATTAAATTTCCAGCTCATTCATTATGGCTAAAATCCAGCTACTCTATGTTAAAAATATAATTAGCAGAAAAGAGTGTCAAGTTCAGCAGAATTTGCATTTTTTTCTTCTGCTAGAAAACCTTGGCTTTGATAAGCAAGTAGATATTGTTTGGAAAGGAGAAAAAGACGTCTGGGAAACTTTGCCAGCTAACTATCATAGTTTTCAAGGGAAGGATAAAGAATACTGGCAGGCACAAATTTGTTTCACTTTAATGGATGATTATTCTCTTCCAGGTAATATTGAGTTTAGTTTGCGCTATCGAGATTCTGATCAAGAATACTGGGATAATAATCAAGGAAAAAATTATTCTAGTGAAGCTGATTCAGGGATTAAATTAGCTCCAGACATTCAAATACAAAATATAGACTTTCAGGGGCGGTTAACTGAAAACCAATCAATTACCCCCATCACCATTGCTGTTGATACAGCTTTTAAAGCTAAAAAAGTAACGCTTCACTGGACAATTGATAACTGGAACAACACACATCTGGTTTCCTGTGATTTTAAAAAAAAGTACTGGGATAATACCTTAGAAAGTAATGCTCGAAATCCAAATCAATATGGATTCCAGTTATGGACTGGACTGATTGAGCATCATAATGCTATTAATTTTCAATATATTATTAGTGCTGAAAATAGTGATGAACAGCTTGTCTGGGATAATAATAGGGAAAATAATTATAGTTTTCAATCCGAGCAGTTAAAAATTCTGATTTTAAATTTACATTGTTATCAGGAACAAAACCAGGATGAAAAGTTTACTCAGATAGCTAAAGCAATTAATGAACTAGATGCAGATATAGTCTGTCTGCAAGAAGTGGCGGAATTTTGGAATGATGGGGCAGGGGATTGGCCTTCCAATTCTGCCAAGATTATCAATGATCGATTATCTCGCCCTTATCATCTGCATACGGATTGGTCACATCTTGGTTTTGATAAATATAGAGAAGGGGTTGCTATCTTAAGCCGTTTTCCTTTAGCTAATGAGCAAGCCAGATATGTATCAGATAGTCATGATATTTATAGCATTCACTCTAGAAAAGTTGTGATGGCACAAATATATGTCCCTTATTTAGGGTTAATCAATATTTTTTCTGCACATTTAAGCTGGATAGAAGATGGCTTTGAAGGGCAATTTAAAAGACTTCATCAATGGGCAAAAGATAATCACTCCGATGATGTTAAAGCCTCTCTATTATGTGGTGATTTTAACATTACAGCGGGTTCAAAAGGCTATGAATTAGTTGTTAATTTAAATGAGTATGATGATCAGTTTTTACAAGCCAATCAACAAGGCGTATTCGAAAAAATATTTAGAGTCAATGATGACCATTGGCATGATTTATTAGCGGAAGATTATCGCATTGATTATATTTTTATGAATAAATCCAGTGAACTACAAGTTAGTTCGGCAAAAGTGGTTTTTACCGATGAAGACTATGGTCAGGTCTCAGATCATTGTGGCTACTTTATGACATTTGATCTAAAGACTGATCCTAAATCCTAGGAAACTGGGTGCTGACATAACCTTTTACCGACACTTTTTTAGTTTTAAGGCACAGTTAAACATAGGGTTTAATAATTTAGCGGTTTTGGCTTACCTTTTGATTCACCATAAGCGCTAATATAATGCGTAGCCAACTATGCACTTAATAGTTCTATGAAATAAAGACCTTAGTAACTTTTTAATTTCTCGCTCTATGTAATGGTGATACAGAACTAGAAAACAATAGTAAAATTATTTGGTATAAGATTGTGAATAATAAAAGACTTGTGGAGTTTTATTGGAAGGAGTAGAGTTAAAATTCAAACTATATTTAGTTGATTACATTAAGTTTTTGAATTAATTTTTTCTGCTTGGAGGACAAATTATGTTGAGTAAAAAACTGTTTATCTTTTTTCTTTCAGGAATACTATTCAGCGCAACAACATCTGCAGCCCTGTTGAATTTCAATTTTACCCAGGGAGGATATGATGATGGGTGGATTGTATCAGGTTCATTTAGTGGTGAAGATTTGAATAATGATGGAATATTAGGAGGCTATTACGATGGAGAGAAGAATGTTGGGTTTGGTGAAGTAACAAGCTTTAATTATAAGCTATCTCAAAACGGTATTGCTTTTCCTGAGTATGATGTTGACGGTGGGAGAATAACATATGTCTTAGACGGAGGTCTGTTAGGAGACGATACAATAGAACTTATTGATGTCACTGATTTTCCATATTTTGGAGATATTTATGAACTTGTTCCTGTTGGAGCGTATTTTCCTCTTAGTCCCATTACTAATCCTGGTCCTGATCCTTGGTCAGATTTTTATCGTCCAGATCCTGATGATCCATTAGGTCTAAATGGAGGAGGGGTAGCTGTAATCTCTGGAAATTCATCAGAATTTGCCATAGTGACACCTGCAATGAGTACAGTCCCTGTTCCATCATCAGTATGGTTATTTGCTTCTGCTTTATTTGGTCTTTTTAAAATGAGAAAAATTTCTAGAGCTACCTAACATAAAGAATAGAAAATGTTAGGTTAACGATAGAGCCGTTAGCCTAACCTACGCTAGAGAAAAAGTTTTATCTTTACTTCATTTTTAATCACACTTGACAGAGGTTTTTTTGAATAAAAGCTTGTTTGAGGGACGCTTCATTACCTGTTTAACTTCCGTTCTCTTTCTTCCTGAATAAAAAAACCTAAACGGTCATCTAAAATAGCTTGTAGATAAAAGTTATTATCTTTTGATTTTTTAGCTAATTTAATTTGTAAAATAGCGGCTTTAGTTTGTCCGTTAGCGTAATAATATTCAGCCAAATAACGGTGTGATTCTGCAGGTTGTTTTAGGTTGGCGTATGTTTGAGCCATTAACTCAAAGTATAAAGGCAGTTTTTTTGCTTTATAGTCTAATGACTTTAAAAGTGTCTTTGCTTTGTCAGAGTTATCCGTTTTTAATAAAGTTGAAATATATTCAATTTTTATTGCACTGTTATTAGGAAAGCGGTGGAGTGCATTTTTAAAAAGTGAGAGAGCTTTTTTATACTGTTGTGCTTCTAATGAAGTTTTAGCTAAAGCATAGGCATATTGCGGTTGGTTTGGATATTGCTTGGCTAGTTGCTGAAAAATACTTTCTGCTTGAGTAAATTTCTGTTGATTGAGATACATTTGTCCAGTGCCATACAAAGCAATGGATTGTTGCATTTTTGTCCCTTGATCTTGTCGAGTTTTAAAATACTTAAGTGTAGTTTTTTTATTGGAAGCTGTAATGGCTCTGAGTTTAGCTTTTATGAGTAAATAACCGAGGGAATCTGGGTATTGTTTATAAGGGTATTTGTTTGATCTTCCTCGAGTGTCAGAAATACGTGAAGCTGAAACAGGGTGAGTTCTTAAAAACTCTGGAATACCTTTGCCATAATAGCGAGTTGATTGTTGAAGCCTTTCGAAAAACACAGGCATACTTCTAGGGTTGTATTTAGATTTGGCCAGTGTTTGCATTCCTACACGATCAGCTTCTTTTTCATTATCTCGGGTGAAATTAATCTGAAATTGTACGCTTCCAGCTTGGATAGCCATTAAAGCAGCCTGTCCTGCTTCCGGTGATTGTGTGGCTATTAAAATAGCTGCCAATGTTGCGGCGGCTGTTGGAATAGATAATTTACTGGCCGCTTCAAAAGCTCTGTATAAATGTCTTTGGGTGATGTGGGCGATTTCATGTGCCATCACTGATGCTAATTCACTTTCAGACTCCGTTAACAAGAACAAGCCAGCATTGATACCTATATAACCTCCAGGCCCTGCAAAGGCATTAATTTGATTGTCTAGTACTACAAAAAAATGGAATGGGTTAGAAGGAAGGTCACTATTGGTAACTAATTGGTTACCGATTGATTGGATGTAATGTTGTATTTCTGCATCTTGATTGATATTTATTCTGCCATGTAAACTTCTGAAAAAGGCAGCACCGAGTTCTTTTTCTTGTGCAGGGGAAATGAGTGTGCCCGAAGAATCCCCCATATCTGGCAATTTGATGTTTTCTATTTCAATTGCAGTTGTTGGTATTGTTACGATAAAAAGAAACAAACCAAATGCAAAGGTTGAGGGTTTAAATATCATTAAGGCTAGACAGATAAAATTTTTTTAGTTTATAGGTATAGTCTTATTATAGAATAAGAATATGCCTAGTTATTATTTATTCATCTAAAATGAAATACGCTATACAGATTAATTCAAGTCCAACTGATTCTAGGACAGGCTACTCTGCTTATAAATTTATTAAATCTGTATTAGAAATGGATCATGAGGTTTTTCGTGTTTTTTTTTATCAAGAAGGAATTTATCACGCTTTTAATTATACAACGCCACCAGATGATGAATTAAATATGACTGAAAAATGGACTGAATTAGCAAATGAAGAAAGTATTGATTTAGTCGTTTGTATTTCAGCAGCGCAAAGAAGGGGCTTGTTATCTTCTGATGAAGCAAAACGACAAAATAAACTGGATAATGATTTAGCTGAGGGTTTTAGAATATCTGGCTTAGGACAACTGTTAGAGGCAATGTTAGTTGCTGATCGTTTTATAGAATTTTAAAAAATAGGTTTAGGTTGAAAAGAATATTATTTATCATGAGGACATCCCCTCATAATGGTGTGCAGTTACAAGAAAAATTAGATGTTATTTTAACAGCAGCAGCTTTTGATCAACATGTGGCTTTACTCTTTTTGGATGATGGTGTATTTCAGCTAAAAAAAGGGCAGAAAGCAGAAAAATACGGATTAAAAGATACAGCATCAATTTTCAATGCATTAGAAATTTATGATGTACATGAATTGTATGCAGAAGCTGAGTCTTTACAAGAAAGAGGCTTTCAAACGACTGATTTAAGTCTATCAGTTGAAGTGTGTTATAGAAAGGATGTTAATAAACTATTGAAACAATATGATCTTATTCTTTCTGGGTAAGTCTTATTTTTTTTTCAGAGGTGCTGAAATGTTAACTAAGAAACCATCCAGATATTGTTGATGCAGTTTCTCAAATAGATTTAGTTCAAAATCTTGATCTTGAATATTTGGTTCTCAATTTTCTCATCCACAATTAATAGAGATACCCTTAACTTTATTTTCGTAAGTATAGCCTTTGCATATCTCTAAAATTTAAAGAAAAAATAAGATTTTTAAGATGAAGTTTGTGAGAGACTTTTGAGAGGAAGGTTAAAAATATTTTACTTTTGCTAATTACCCCAACATTATATAACAACCGGTCAAAAGTTAGAGTTCGTCCCACTCTCTCCAGTTTTTCAAGTTTTAAATGGGATTTATTCGCCATTTGAGTTAGTGTGTCTGCTGTAAAGAAGTAAATATGGCCGTCGCAGCTTAAGCTTCTTTCTCTTTTGCCAAGTAGTTTAAACATTAATGTATCATAGCAGGGTGTTTCAATTATAAAAACTCCTCCTGGTTTCAAGATACGATACACCTCTTGAAAAGTAGATTGAGGATCAGGGACATGCTCAATAACATGCATCATCAATACTACATCAATAGAGCCAGTTTCTATCTTAGAATCTTCCAGGACAGTTGATATTGTGTTTATTTTGTTTTTTTCTTCAGCGTATCGACACAATGCTACACTTGGCTCAACTCCCGTTACTTCCCAGCCATCTTCCTTAAAATACTTTAATAAATAACCAAATCCACTACCAACTTCTAATAATTTTCCTTGATTGGGGAATTTATTTTGTAAATATAACTTGGTTTTTTTATAGTCGTTAACTTGAATTTCTTCTTTTAAAACTCTTTTTTGCAAATCTCCTGAATATATTCTTTTAAGAATCAATTCATGGTCGCCAGCTTCAATGTCGACATGATCTTCATTTTTTTTACGAGGATTAGCGTACATTAATTCACATTTATTACATTTAACTATCTGACTAATCTGAGCTTCTCCAGCTTGATAGATAATTGAAAAGTCATCACTGCCACAAAGGTTGCATGAAATAAATTTTTCTATTATGAGTGTCGATCATTTTATTAGATTAAATTAAAGTTTAAAAAATAGCATTTAGAAGTTGTTTTAATCTCTTCGATAACGTTGAACAAAGGATATAGTTATAGCTAAATAGAAACTCAGTGTGTGATGTAAGCGCAATAAGGGAGTTATATTTAATGCATTATCTGGAAAAAGGGTTTTTATAAAAACCAAGCTTCTGTGCCAGCAGATAATAAAGAGCTGGGGGTTCATGGACAATATATCGATGCCATCTTTGTTTGGGTTCTTTTAAAAGACGGTATAACCATTCCAATCCACCTTCAGTTACCCATGCTGGTGGTCTTTTAAAAGTGGCAGCTTCATAATCTATAGTTCCCCCTAATGGTAAAAATGTTTTAACATGTTTAAAACGATCACGATATTTTACTATGAATTTTTCCTGTCTACCCCCACCTAAACCTACAAGTAATACAGTGGCACCAGAATCATTAATGCTATTAATTACTTTATCAATTTCTTCCTGGCTATTGTCAAAATCGAAAGGAGGAGAATAAGTACCAATAATAATTTCTCTTCCCACTTTTTTATTGACATTCTCTTGTGCTATTTCTGCAATTCCTGGGGCACCTCCACATAAGAATATAGTGACATCCTTATTATCCTTATGTTTCATATAATATTTAGGGAAATAATCTGAGCCAGAGACACGTTCTTTTGCTGGTGTTCCAAGAAACTTTGTTGCAAAATAGAGTATCTGACTATCACAGGTGATTATGTCAAACTCGGGCAAGATATCATAAAACTCTTGATCTTTTTGAAGTTTCATGAGCATATCTACATGCAGGGTAAGCAATAGACCTTCATCAAAATCATTTACAAGTTCGTCCATACTGATATTATCTACAACAGCATTCAGTATGTTTATTTGTTCGTAATTAACTGGATTCTTTCTGGGTTTCATTATTATAAAATAAATTGAGTATTAGATATTCCAAAGCTCATCAATTAAGCTCTTGGTGTTATTTATATTTGCCGCGGATGATGCACCAAAGACTATTGAATCAAGCCCTTCAATATCACAAACCCATTCAATAGCTTCTTTTGGTGGTATTGCACCTGAAGCTAATACTGACATTGCAATGACTCTGCTATTGCCTTGAGCGATGACTTTTTTGTACTCCTCAATTCCTCCACACATGCGGAATCCAATTTTATTTATATTTGCACAAACAATTGGGTTTTTTATGCCTTGCTCATCTAGTACTCTTAAAAGTAATGGTAAGTTCATGGTGATAAAGCCAGCTTCTGCGCCAAATTTATTTTGTATATATTTATGATATTCCCCTAGCATGTCGTAGAATTTAAGCCCTAAAAGAAGGTCGGTGACAACATTTTGTAGAAATATAATAGGTGTCTTTACACCTTCAAATTTTTTCATTTCAGTATCTACTAATAATTGCATCATTTTACTGATGTCTTCAGTAACAACTGAAACAGCTCCGCGTACTAGAGTATCCATTACGCCAGAGGGTGAAAAATTTTTTAAAGTTTTGATAATTCCAACTTCACCCACTGAATTAGCATATTTATGAGCGTAAGGCATGCAGGGATAGAATTCAAAATCTGGATATCTTTGTGGATTGTTTTTTACTATCTCGGCTATCTCGCCCACACGATCATAGGTAGTGCACATAAAAACTTTGATTCCTGCATCATAGGCATCATCCAGCACATGCATAATTGAAGCTGTATCGCGAAATTTCATTGATTGTGAACGTGCTTTTTCTTCCGACATGTGGTTTACGCCGAAAAACTGGTTATCACCAAATAGAATTTTTTGTGGTGTCATGATCAAGCTTTTCCTAATTTTGAAATTTCATCAATAATAATATCTGTTTCAGCAGCATTAACAAAAGAGCTCTCGACATCAACCTCTTTACCCAGAATTGCATCTATAAATTGATCAAGCTGAGCTGAGTATTCTTCGCCACGTAAGTAAAAGTTAACTGGCTTTTGTAATTCAGTAATATATCGGGATGTCCAGCCTTCCTCGAATGATTCGAAGGTCTGTTTGGGTTTAAGGTAGATACGGATTTCTTGTCTATCAGTAATAATCTTGCCGTTTTTTCCGTAAACAGTAATGGTTGTACTCATTTTACGAACTGACTCATCACTCCAGTTAGCTTCAAGATAGCCTGTTGCCCCAGATTTATAGCTTAGTGTGGCATAAACTGCATCTTCAATATCCGAAGAAAAAATTGATTGCAATTGTGCAGACTTAACTGTTTCTGGTGTTTCTGATACAAAGCTCATTAAGTCAAGTACGTGACATGCATAATCATGGAGACAACCGCCCCCCTCTGATTTTTTTGACCGCCATGTCATGCCAGGTTTTGGTTTTGTGACCACCTGCCCATATGCTTTACCTTCAATATGGTATATATCACCAATTGCCCCTGCTTTTATCAGTCGGCGCATCTCTTGAAAAGTTCCAATAAAACGATTGTGATAGCCTACTTGACTAACAAGCTTACTTTTTTTTGCTAGTTCAGAAAGTTGCAAGCTTTCTTTTGGGTCTAGGCATAATGGTTTTTCTACGAATACGTGAACACTTTTTTCCAAAGCTAAGTTTGCAATTTCAAAATGTGTTGAATTCGGTGTAGAAATCACAACTGCATCTAGCTCGCATTCTTTGAACATTTTTTTATGATCTTTATAAACCTTCACGCCTGTTTGTTTATTAAAAGTAGAAGTCAGAAAGGTCGCGTTATCACAGATAGCTGTAATTTCTACTTCTGGGTGGGCTGATAGTATTGCATAATGGGACATGCCCATTTTGCCTACTCCGACCAGTGCTAAATTTATCATGTACTGGATAATCCTATGTTTGTATTAAATTAAGATTTTCTTGTAAAACAATCAAAGCAAGGTGATGAAATACCAAGAGGTTCTTCATAGATTTGATTTGTGTGGCTGGTTTATTTAGTTATAGTCGGGTACTTATTTCTTTCTAACTTGTGGATGAGAAAGATTCAGAACCAAAAAAATTAAGATCAAGGCAAAGCTAGAACATAATAGCAGGCTATTGCGAAGGATTTCAAAGCTTCCGCTCTGGGGCTCACTCCTCTCACCTACCTCAGTGTAGGTGACGCAGAGATTGGATATTTGATTCAAGATACGATTTGTCAATTAAAAAGAAAGGTATCCTAAATAGTTTTACTATTTCCTAATTAGCCAGAATCGTCAGCTAAAGTAATTTCCACGAGTAAAGAAGGTCACTGGCTTCCTACTAAAATCTTTAAAAATGAGGCCTAGGCATGAATTCAGTAAAGTTTTAATTAAGAGCTTTACAGTTATTCCTTTGAAACCTAATTTTAAAGAGTTTTCGGTATATGGTTAAAGGTTCTTTCTAATCATGTACTATTTTACAAATATAGCTTATTATTTTCTCGATAATTTCTTTTTGTCAGTATCAGTGAGTTTTCCTCTGATTTAACTGGAAAAAATAATCCAAACCATCAAGTAGTTAAAATTATTCAGAAAAAGTGATTCTTATTTATCTGCTCGACTTCCTTACAAATCTATCAAATAGCTTAATAATCAATAAGCCAGAAAATTTAAACCAACAATACTAGCATAATATTGATTTTATATTCAAGTTCAAGCCTTCTCCAATACGAAATGAGTCTAAACCGACAAAGCAGAATTTCTTTTAATGTAAAAATAAATCACATCACAATGGCGCGGAGTTTACAGATGAATTTACTAGTGAAAAGAACAACGCAAGTGGTAAGCATGAATTTGATTAAGCCTGTACTAAAGACGAAATAGAATATTGATTGACTGCACTTTACACGCCTAAATCGAATGAGCGTGTTATTAACCATTGAAGATTCAATCATCAAAGCTATAATGTATGATAATGTAATTGAGTCAAAGGTTGATTGATTTAGACAAGTTCTTGATCCTTTACTACCCATGGTAGCTTAAAACGAGAGTCGAAGGTTAGAACATCCTTTGAAGCAGTTCAATATTGGTATAGAATAAAACCAGAAATAATAAAAAAAACCAGCTGATATGTTTCAGGCTGACCTTTTAATCAATCATAGTACAACGTAGTGAAACTTGACATTTTCCCATAGTTACAAATATTTTAATCAGAGTTTAAAGTCTTCTTTCTTTAAATATCTCTTTTTTTATATCATGATAACGTCTTTCTTTTCCACTACGTCTATCTGATGAAATGCGTCGATTTTGACCAGTATAAGCTAAGATTTTTTGTCTTCTTTTGATTTTTCTTCTATCTTGATTGTGCTCGCGGAGGTAACGAGCAAGTTTCATTAATTTCCATGAATGGGTCATTCCCCAATAGTAAAGGTAGAATAGGCTTATGAATATGTAAAACATTAGCCATTCTGGCAAATTAAATAATCTGTCGCCTAATATCCCGAATGATCCAGCTGTAAATGCAATTAAAAGAATAATACCAACGGTTTGATTAACAGAATACCCTGCAAGTAAGAGTATATGGTGAAAGTGCTCTCTGTCTGGGGCAAATGGGGATTGACCTTTTCGAATACGGCGGATCATAATCGAGATAGAATCAAATAGTGGAATGGCTATAATCCAAAGCACAGTAATTGGGGAGATAATATTTTTATTTTCTTGTGAGGCTTCAATAAGTAGACAAGAGATAGTGAAGCCAAAAAGCATGCTGCCAGTGTCACCTAGAAAAATAGAAGCTTTCTTACGACCAAAAATACGTAGATTGAATAATAAAAAGGCAATAATTGCGGAAATAAATAGCAAACATAAGGAAATGATTTCAGGTGTATTTAAAGCAATAATGAAAATAAGAATAAACACTAATAAAGCTAGCGAGCCTGCCAAACCATCTATACCATCAAGCATATTAAAAGCATTGATTCCACCAATTATTGCAAAGGCAGTAAAAATTGATGAGAATTTACCTAATGGAACATCACCAAAGCCAAAGAGGTTTCCTAAATTATTTATTTCAATTCCCCCCCATTTAATCATAATAACTGCTGCTATCATCTCAACAAATATTCGAACTTTTGCACCAAGCTCCCTGTTGTCATCTATAGTTCCACAGATAACTATCAGTGATGCAGCTAGTATATAGGCATGATTTTTAATGGGAAGCCAATAATATAGGATTAATAAGCAGAAAAAAATACTAAGTCCACCGACTAAAGGCACTTCGCCAGCGTGTTTTTTTCTGGAGCTGGGTGAGTCAGTATGGCCAATTTTTTTTGCTACGGGAGGTAGAATTAGCAATAAAAAAAATGTGATAAAAAAAGATTCTATGATTATTAGACTGTCTATGGTTATCAAATTTTGCATTTTTTGTTTTTATAGTAAGCCATAGTTTGTAAGAAGAAAAATTTGCAGTTTTTAACTTTGAACATACAGAATAAAAGGTTAGTCAATAAGTCTGTATCAGCGCAGAAATAATGATTAATACTTTGCTAAATATATATCTGTATTTCTTAGTAAATCTATCCCTTTGATATTTAGTATATTGCTAAATCTAAAATCTGATTGAAAAAATGTATCTGTTTGTTGAACTTATGTCATGTATGTTTTTGTGATTATTTTATTTTCAATAAAAACCAAAAAAAATTCTATAACTGTGTATCTAAATATTACCACTTTAAATTACTGTAAAATACAGTTTTTTTGTAAAAGTATTAAATTAAATTTAAGTGTATTATAGAGTTAATTGAACTTTCAACATATAACGTCAAATTTACAATTTAAACTATTTAATTTGGTTATAATTTTAAGATTAATTTGGATGTTCACATATCATAATAATTATTGATTAAGTATTGGATTACAAGTTTATTTAAAATTTTTTTAAATTAAGTAAAACAGTCTTTCAAGTAGCTATTTTGAAGTATTTACTATTCAAGTATAATAAAAATTTTTGTTCATAATTGATGCCAACCCAAGATTTAATTAAACAACTGTCAAAAAAATTGCAGTCTTGCATGAATGTCGATAAATATCGATATAAACGGTTATTAGATCGTTTTCGTAGTGACTACAAAAAAGGGTGTCTTTCTGCTGAAAAGTTAACAACCTTAGTGTCACAAATAGATCACTCTATTAATAAATGCATTCAGCGCAAAGCAAATATACCAGTTATTAACTATCCTGATTTACCTGTTATAGAAAAAAAGGACGAAATTGCTCAGTTAATAAAACAAAACCAAGTATTGATTTTGTGTGGAGAAACTGGGTCGGGTAAAACCACACAAATACCTAAAATTTGTTTAGAGATCGGTCGAGGCGTTAGTGGTTTTATTGGTCATACTCAGCCTAGGCGAATTGCTGCAAGAACCGTAGCTGATAGAATAGCCGAAGAACTGGGTCAAAAAGTTGGTCAATCTGTTGGCTATAAAGTTCGTTTTCACGATAAAACACACGATAAGTCACTAGTTAAATTGATGACGGATGGTATTTTATTGGCTGAGTCACAGAACGATCCATATTTAAATCAATACGATACAATCATAATAGATGAGGCACATGAACGTAGCTTAAATATAGATTTTTTATTAGGTTACATGCGCTGGTTGTTACCTAGGCGAGCAGATTTAAAATTAATTATTACTTCTGCGACAATTGACCCTGAACGCTTTTCTAAACATTTTAGTAATGCTCCAATAATTAATGTATCAGGACGTACTTTTCCTGTAGAAGTTCGCTATAGTCCCATTGAATTGATAGAAGAGGATGATGAAACCTCGGCTGATATACAGCAAGGGATTTTAGATGCAGTTGATGAACTACATCGCGATTTACCTGGCGATATTTTAATTTTTTTGAATGGAGAAAGAGAAATTAGAGAAACAACAGAATCTTTGAAGAAGCACCATCCAATTAAATGTGAAATTTTGCCTTTATATTCAAAGTTAAGTGTCAGCGAACAGGAACGGATTTTTAAACCTAAAGGCAGCCGTCGCATCGTTTTAGCAACCAACGTTGCGGAAACCTCCTTAACTGTTCCTGGGATCAGAAGTGTAATTGATACGGGGCATGCTCGGATTAGTCGTTACAGTCATCGTAGTAAAATTCAGAGACTACCCATAGAAAAAATTTCTCAAGCGAGTGCCAATCAAAGAGCCGGGCGTTGTGGAAGGGTTGCAGAAGGAATTTGTATTCGTTTATATTCAGAAGAAGATTATTTATCCCGACCAGAATTTACTGAACCAGAAATTTTACGGACTAATTTGTCGTCAGTTATTTTACAAATGACATCATTAAAACTAGGTGATATAGAGGACTTTCCATTCCTTGAACCACCTGAAGATAAAATGATTCGAGATGGCAAAAATTCTTTGCATGAAGTAAATGCATTAGACAAGGAAGGCAAAATTACCGCGATGGGACGACAATTAGCAAAAATCCCAACAGATCCAAAGTTAGCAAGAATGCTATTAGCAGCTGATAAACTTAACTGTTTAGCTGAGGTTTCTATTATTGTCTCTGCATTAAGCATACAAGATCCCCGTGAAAAACCAGCGGATAAAATGCAGCAAGCGGACAGTAAACACGCAGAATTTAAAATTGATGATTCTGACTTTTTAACTATTTTAAATATTTGGAATGTATTTGAAACTCAAAAAAAGGCCTTATCAAATAATAAAGTAAGAAAATATTGTAAAGAACATTTTTTATCTTATATAAGAATGCGTGAATGGTTTGATATACATGCACAGATTATGCAAGTTATCAAAGGAGAGTTAAAACTAAAGCCCAATACCAGTGATGCAGGGTATGAAGTAATCCATTGCGCCTTGTTACCGGGTTTATTATCCAATATTGGTTTTCGGCATGAGCAATACGAATATATTGGTGCTAGAAATCTAAAGTTTTTTATCTTTCCCGGATCAGGGCAATATAAACCTAAACCTAAATGGATTATGGCTGCCGAGCAAGTTGAAACATCAAAGGTCTATGCACGGACAGTGGCAAAAATTGAACCACAGTGGGTAGAACAATGCGCTAAACATTTAGTAAAATCCAGCTTTTATGAACCACATTGGGAAAAGAAAGCAGGGCGTAGTGCAATTTATGAACGAGTTCTACTTTATGGATTGACCTTGCAGCCTAAAAGAAAAATTCCGTATGAGAATGTTGATCCAAAAGCAGCAAGGGAAATATTTATTCGTTGTGGGTTAGTCGCTCAAGACTATCATTCTAATGCACCATTTTTTAAAGCCAATCATAAATTATTAGAAGAGGTTGGCTATATCCAACACAAAGGACGGCGTGTTGATTTAATTGAAGATGAAGAATGGTTGTATCAGTTTTACGATAATAAATTACCTGAAGAAGTAGTGAATGGAATAACATTAGATAAATGGCGTAAAACGGCTGAAAAAGAGACCCCCAAGCTTTTATTTTTAACCAAGGAAGATTTAACTCGTCAAGATGATGAGTATGTAAGTGATTGGGATTATCCAGATCATAAAAATGTTGATAATTTATCTATTGAGCTGCAATATCGATTTGAACCAGGGCATGATGAAGATGGGGTGACTGCCATTATTCCTGTTCATCAACTAAATCAAATATCCACTCAACCGTTTGAATGGCTGGTTCCAGGTTTACTTGAAGAAAAAGTGATTGCCTTAATCAAGGCGTTACCCAAACAACTTCGCAAATATTTTGTGCCTGTACCACAAACAGTACAATCTTGTCTGGAAATAGAACCTGATTTTAAAGGTTCTTTATATGAATGGCTAGGTAAGCGATTACGACAAATAACAGGTGAATCAATCCCTTTAACAGAATGGAATGCTGATCTTTTGAGTGATCATTTAAAAATGAATTACCGGGTAGTTGATGAAAAGGGTCGATCTATTGGGTATGGTAGAAACTTAAAGGTTTTACAAGATAAATATACCGAAAAGGCAGGTGATAGTTTTGACCAAATAGCAGCGGATGAATTAAATCATACCGGTTATATTCAATGGGCTTTTGATGATCTGCCTGAAACCTATGAGTTTATTCAAAAAGGACAATCTTTTGTTGGTTTTCCTGCAATTATAGATGAGGGGGATGCAGTAGGAGTGCGAATCTTTGATACACGACCGAAAGCAGAGCTAGCTCATAAAGAAGGTTTAGTCAGGCTTTTTCAATTACAGGCACGTAAAGATAGCCAATATACTATCAAAAATTTACCAAAATCTCCCGCTACAGAATTTAATTATAATAAGCTGGCTCAACATCCTTTGATAAAAAATAGAAGCGGAGGTTTGTTTAAAGAGGATATGTTATTTGCCATTTTAGCTGCAACTTTTCTGGAAGAGGATGGGATACGAACACAACTTGATTTTGATGATTGTTTGAAAAATAACAAACAATATATGGTTGGGTTTGCCAATGAAATTGGTAAAACAGTCGTTGAAGTGATGGAAAAAGTTAGCATAATAAAAAAGAAACTGGAGCAATCAAGTACACAAAAGGAAATGGCTGACGATATAAATGCCCAGCTAAATTTACTCGTATATGCTGGCTTTATTCGTCATTTACCTAGTAGTCAATTAAAAGCACTTCCTCGTTACTTAAAAGCTATCGAATATCGGCTAGATAAGCAAAAAAATGAGATAAAACAATTACAAGAATTAAATCGTTACTGGAAGCGTTATTGGACAGAAGTAGAAAAAAAATCTCAAAAAGAAATTGTGATTCCAGAACAGGATAAATTTCGCTGGGATTTGGAAGAATTTAGAATTTCCTTATTTGCTCAACAGATTAAAACGGCTTACCCCATTTCTGCTAAACGACTAGATAAGGCTTGGGATGGAAGGTTTTAATTTTCTTGATCACAACTTCCTTTTTTACAACCACAGGTTTTTCCACAACCTAAACCTTCCTCTTTTACTGGGCCAAGTTCAGGGTGGTTAGCGGCAAATTTCCTAGCCGCTTGCTGGATTAAAACCCAAGCTAATAATAATGAAAAAATGATAGTAATAGTGATTAATAAATTGAACATAGTTTTTCCTAAGCCGTTGTTCCAAGCCCTGCAAACCCCATAAAGGTTAATGATAAAATTCCAGCTAACATCATACTTAAAGCAGCGGCTTGGGTAATATTAGGAAGATCAGATAATTCTAGTTTTTCCCTTAATCCAGCCATTAAAATAATTGCTAAACCAAAGCCTGCTCCTGCTCCTAAGCTAAAAGAAACTGATTGTAAAAAATCATAGCCTCTGGATGTTTGAAATAAGGCAACACCTAAAATAGCACAGTTGGTGGTGATTAACGGTAAGAAAATACCTAAAGCTCTAAATAAGGTAGGGCTATATTTCTTTAACACCATTTCAACTAATTGCACAGATGATGCAATAAGAGCGATATAACTGATTAAACGTAAAAACTCTAAATCAAAGCTTGTTAATACAAGATTAATTCCATATGAACAAGTAGAGCTTACAAACATGACAAATGCAGTAGCAAGACTCATGTTAAAAGCCGTGTCGCGTTTAGCAGATACGCCAACAAAAGGGCATAAACCCAAGAATAATGCCAATACAAAATTATTGATTAAAAATGCACTTAAAAAAATAAAACTGAGTGATTCAGGGTTCATATATAAGGCCTAGTTTTGAGTGATAGGTGCATGAACAGATTCTTCATCTTCATCAATTAGTTTTCCTGTTCTACGTTCTTCAACATAATTGATAAGCAATAACCAGGCACCTAATACAATAAACCCACCAGGCGGTAGAATCATCACAACCCAAGGCTCAAAATTGGAACTGAAAACTTGGTAGCCTAATAATTGCCCTGCACCTAATAGTTCCCTTACTCCGCCTAACATAACCAAGGCAAGTGTAAAACCTAATCCCATCCCTAATGCGCTAATAACAGATTTGGAGAAGGAGTTTTTAGAGGCATAAGCTTCCGCTCTGCCTAAAATCAAGCAATTAACAACAATTAATTGAATAAATGCACCTAACTTATTATATAAATCAAGGCTAATCGCTTGAATTATATAATCAACCAAAGTAACAAAAGTGGCAATAATAATAATATAAGTCGTGATTCGAACTTGTTTAGGAATAAAATTTCTAAGTGCTGAAATTAAGGCATTAGAACAGACCAAAACAAAAATACTGGCAGCCCCCATTGCTAAAGCATTTTCTACACTATTAGTTACAGCAAGCACAGGACATAACCCAAGCATCATCACAAACACTGGGTTTTCTTTCCATATTCCCGCAGTAAACACATCCATGGTTAACGGTGTTTCTTTTTTATTTGTCTTTGCCATGTTTGTCTCCTGTTTTATCTTTTGCTTGTTTTAGTAGTGATAAGTTCTGTGTAATGATTGGGTGTAATGTCTGACCGCTTCGGTTAAACATACGCCCTAAAGCATTAGAAGTAATGGTTGAGCCTGCAATAGCATCAATTTCCCAAGGGTTTTGTTTAGTACCATGTCTTACCGTTTTAATATCATTAATTAATCCCGTTAATGATGGATTAACTTTAGCATCCAGACAATTAAAATTAGCTAAAAATGCCTCATCAGTAGTGATTTTAGTACCAAACCCGGGTGTTTCAGTACTTTTTAAAACATCATAGCCAGTGATACATCCTTTTTCTGGTTGATAGCCATAAAGTAATTTAATAATATCTTGATAGCCTTGTACTGCTGCATTAAGTGCTACGCCAACCAATTGATTTTTAGCATCATAACCGACATAAATTAGCTCTCCCTCAAGCTTGTCATCTACATTCAGTTGCTTGATTTTACCATCCTTTACAACAAAGGTCAGGCGACTCGTTGCTTTAGGTAAAACTTTAAAAATCGCACGTTTTGTGGCTAGTCGCTGATTTTCTGCAATAATTGGTTTAGTAAATTCGTAAACCAAAACAACCAATAAACCCGATAGCATAGAAACGACACCTAGCGTAGAAATTAACGAAAAACTAGAGGGTAGAGGAGGGACATCATCTGGTTTAATGTCTGGTGACTCACTCATCGTGTTTCCTTTTGTAACCAAAAATTTGCGGTTGAGTGTAAGACTCAATAATCGGCGTAGCGGCATTACCAAATAAAATGGCATACATAACTGCTTCAGTTAATCCACCAAATAAGCGGATAATAACCGTTAGAAACCCAACCAATAAACCAAAAACAAAAATACCCATAGGAGTCACAGGTGAAGCAACCATATCACTAGCCATAAAAACAGCCGCAAACATAAGTCCACCAGAAAATATCATAAAAATGGGTGATGGGTATTTAGTAGCATCCATTAAATAAAAACATTCAGCAGTAATGGCGGTACCAACAATAACAGCGGCAGGAATACGCCAATCCAGCATATTTCTAAAGACTAAATAAGCACCGCAGACCAAAATCAATAAAGTAGATGTTTCTCCAGTTGAACCAGCCGTTAAGCCGATAAATAAATCATAACTAGCAGTAAAGACACCTTGAAACTTCATTAAAGCTAAGGGTGTAGCACCAGAAAAACCATCAATACTCACCTGAGTTGTCCACTCTGCTGTTGCAGCTGGTTTCATAAAGGGAACCGCAAGCGTAGAAGGGATAAATTCAACAAAGCGGTTAACCGCCAGTGCAGGAGTCCATGTGGTAATTGATACAGGAAAGGCTGCCTGGATAAATGCACGCCCGACTAAAGCAGGATTAAAGACATTAAAGCCAATGCCTCCAAATAATGTTTTACCCATTGCAATAGCCACAAAACCAGCAACAGCTCCCATCCATAAAGGAAAACCAGGCGGTAATGTCATCGCTAATAATAAACCAGTGATAATCGCACTGGCATCGCCAATGGTCGTTTTTTTGTCTGATAATTTACAAAACATATGTTCTGTTAATACGCAGGCAAGTACAGTAGCAACCATTAAAGCGAAAGCACTAATACCGAACTGCCATACAGCATAAGCAGCTATAGGTAATAATGAGTAAACAACATTCCGCATTATTTGTGAGACAGAGGGTGCTTTGCGTATAAAAGGAGATGTCCGAATGTCTATTCTGGGTTGATTTGCCATTAAACTGAATGGGGTGCAAATAGAAGGCCTAAAGGATAATCATTCAATAATACCTGAAACTTGAATTATAGTTTTAATTAACTGAAATTTTAAAGTTCTATTGTGTCTGGTTTTATCTGCACATAACTTGATACTTGCATTTGTTACAAGGGAAGCGAATCTTATCCAGAAAAATATAAAGCTAAAATTATAAATTTAAGTTAATATAAATCAAAGGCTTAATGTAAGTGTGAAAAAACTTAAAACGACTGTGCTTTAAAGAGGAACAAATGGATCGGTTCGATAAAATATATCGCTTACATGGATTACTCAGTAATCGCCGCAGATCTTTATCGTTAGGTCAAATCAAAGAGCATTTAGAATGTTCCAAAGCAACAGCTACCCGTACCATAGAAATATTACGCGACCATCTCAATGCACCCTTGGAATATTATCGCGAGACCAATGGCTACCAATACAATCACCTCTCACACCCTACGAATTACCAGGTCTATGGTTTAGTTCAGAAGAGTTACATGGTCTATTAATCTGCCAGCAAATACTACAAAGCATGAGCCCAGGCATATTAAGCGAACAAATAGAAAACCTGCAACAACGCATTAATAAAATGCTCAGCAAAGAAAATAGCCCTCAATCCGTTATAGCTAACAAAATACACTTTCCCTCTGTTGGTAGGCGATTAAATGATGACCAACATTTCAAACGCATAGCTACTGCTTTATTCAGAAATAAACAACTCTGTATTAAATATCAAGCCAGAGGACAAAACAGTGCGCCAAGCAAACGCACCATCTCGGAACAAAAACTTATTTATTATCGAGATAACTTGTATTTAGCCGCTTATTGTCATTTTAGAAATGAATTGCGAATATTTTCTATAGATTGTGTTCATTCAGCAGAAAGCTTAGACCAGACAGCACTGATAGTAGACACCGAAAAATTGCAAAGCTTTTTACATTCCGCTTATGGGATTTTTACAGGAAAGGCCGAGTTTCTTGCCGTATTAGAATTTACCAAAAATAGAGCCAACTGGGTGGCTGATGAACATTGGCATCCAGATCAAAAAAGTGAATGGCTAAAAAATGGTAATTATCAACTGAGCATTCCCTTTAGTGATAGCCGGGAATTAATAATGGATATTCTTAAACACGGTGCAGAAGTAAAAGTGATTTCACCATCGTTTCTTCAAAAACGGGTTAAAGAAGAAATACATAAAATGAAAAATAATTATCACAACCTCACCAAATGAGCCACTAGGTATGGATAATAAAAAACCTTATAAAAATAGTATCCAACATGTTTTATGGAACAACTTACAGACCTAAAAGCAATTCTACATTCCAAACGTGCCAATATTTATTATCTGGATAAATGCCGTGTCATGCAAAAAGATGGCAGAGTGCTTTATTTAACAGAAGCTGATACAGAGAAACAATACTGGAATATTCCCATCGCTAATACTACAGTTATTTTACTGGGCACAGGCACATCCATTACCCAAGCCGCCGTAAGAATGCTTGCCACCGCAGGTGTATTAATAGGATTTAGCGGCAGTGGTGGAACGCCATTAATAGCTGCAAATGAAATAGAATGGTTAAGCCCACAAAGCGAATACCGCCCAACAGAATATGTACAAGGCTGGATGCGTTTTTGGTTTGATGCAGAAAAACGCCTAAACGTCGCCAAACAATTTCAGCAACAACGGATTATTTATCTGCAAAAAGTCTGGGGAAAAGATAAAGACTTAAAGAATGAAGGCTTTACCCTTGATGAACCCAGCATAAAAAAAGCCTTATCAATATTCTCATCCAAAATAGAAAACTGCCAAGATGTAACTAATTTATTATTGGTTGAAGCACAACTGACAAAATCCCTCTATAAAATAGCCGCTAACAACACTAAACAAAAAGATTTTGTACGCCAGCATGACAGTTTAGATGATGCCAATGCATTTTTAAATCATGGTAATTATTTAGCCTATGGATTGGCTGCAACCATATTATGGGTACTGGGCATACCACACGGCTTTGCGGTAATGCATGGAAAAACCAGACGTGGCGCGTTAGTATTTGATGTAGCCGATTTAATTAAAGACACCCTGATTTTGCCTTGGGCATTTATCTGTGCAAAAGAACAAGCAACGGAGCAACAATGTTTGCAAAATTTTACCCAACATAAAGCACTGGATTTTATGTTTGATGCGGTAAAGAATGCGAGCCAAACGATATGACTAACCATCATTTATACCCAGTTTTCAATATTCAGGCCATCAATACGCCCAAATTCTTTAGTATTATTAGTAACAACCGTCAGTCCCAAGAGCATAGCATGTGCGGCAATCCACAGGTCATTTCCCCCAATAATTTTACCTTCCACTTCCAATCCACTACGAATCAGCGCATAAGTTTTAGCAACCTCTACCGAAAGAGGCTGAACAGGCAAGCGTTCAGCCAGCCGATAAATATTATTCAAAGCAGCCTTAGTTTCTCTACTTTTCAATGCACCATTATAAAGCTCACCAAAGGTAATCACCGAAATGACAACCTCACCATATTGCAAGGTACGAAAACGCTCTGCAATAGAGGGTGGACGGCGATTTTTCAAATAAATACAGGTGTCTGTATCCATCATATAACGAGCTTTCATAAATTAAAATCTCTTTCTTGTGGGGGATTGTCATCCCTCCCATCAGCCATAAAATCATCTGGTAAAGTAGCAAATAGTTCCAATACATCAGATAAGTTATCCTGCTTTTTCCTTAAAATAACCTCATCTCCTCGTTGGAAAATTTCTAATTCAGTCACATCAAACTGGAACTCTTTGGGAATTCTTACCGCTTGTGAATTTCCACTTTTAAAAACGCGTGTTGTAATCATTATAATCCTCATGTATATATGTTTATGTATATACAATATCATGCAAACTTATAAATATAAAGTAATCGAAACTAAAAGCACTACCGAGAGCAATCAGCCATGATGGTAACTTTCGTCTCCCAATGTCAGCACAAAGGCCTAAACAGAACACGCAGAGTATTAGATGCTTTTGCTAATCGAATAGGTAGCCGAACATGGCAAACCGTGATTACTGATGAAGGTTTGCAAGCTGTTAAAAAATTATTGAGAAAATCAGCGACTAAAAATACGGCGGTTTCTTGTCATTGGATAAGAAGCCGCAGTCGCAGTGAGTTTATTTGGCTGGTGGGAAATAGAGATAAATTTAATTCAGAGGGCTATGTACCAGTGAACTATACACAACAAAAACAATTTATTGGTGAGAAGGAGCTTAACCCATACTATAAAGTAATTTCTTTAGCATCAGCAATAGCAGGATTATTTCATGATTTTGGAAAATCCAACCCTTTATTTCAAAAAAAATTAAATAAAAAACATAAGGGGAAAACATTTGAGCCTTACCGTCACGAATGGTTAAGTTTTAGGTTGTTTCAAGCGTTTGTTAAGGAGAAAACAGATAATGAATGGTTGAAGTCTTTAGTCACAGTAGATAACAATACAGAAAAATGGGTATTAAAAAACTTAATCAGAGATGGAATTGACGAGGACAATAACCCAATATTTGAAAGCTTTCCTCCGCTTGCGAAGTTGATTGCTTGGTTAATCGTTTCTCACCATCGATTACCTGTTTACCCATCATCAACTGAATTCAGTAATAACCCACAATATCAAAATATTGATAACTGGTTAAATAATGAATTTAACGTTATTTGGAATGCAACAAATCATTGTGGTCATTTTACTCATCAAGATATAGCAATGAATTGGACATTAGAAAACCGAACGCCTTTCAATAGTGCTTTATGGCAAGTAAAAGCAAGTGAATTAGCTAAAGAAGCATTACTTCTACAAAAAGTAACCGTAGATTTGTTTAATCAACGCTTTATTGCTCATATGGCAAGAATGTGTCTGATGCTATCCGACCATTATTATTCAGCTAGTTCCGTTACAACAAAATGGCAGGATAGAAATTATAAATACTGGGCGAATACGGATGGCGATAAAGAATATAAACAAAAGCTAGATGAACATAATATTGGTGTTGCTAAAAATGCAAAATATTTAGTGGAAAATTTATCGACATTAAAAAATAATTTACCTTGTATTACGATCACTAAAAAATTCACGAAAGCTAGTTTTAAAAACGATGAAGAAAAAGAGATGTTTAGTTGGCAGGAAGATTCATATCAATTAGCCAAAAAGTTAAAGAAAAAAACATCAGTACGTGGTTTTTTTGGCATTAACATGGCTTCAACTGGCAAAGGTAAAACGATTGCTAATGCTAGGATTATGGCAGGATTGTCAGAAAAGGATAAATGTCGATTCAGCGTTGCTTTAGGTTTAAGAACGCTAACCTTACAAACAGGTAAAGCATTGGCTAAAATGCTAGAACTGAAAAAGGAGGATTATGGCATATTAATAGGTTCTCAAGCAGTACAAGGCCTTTTTACAAATCAACAAGAAAAAGAATCAGATAATTTCAATGGAAGTGAGTCTTCACAAGATTTATCTAAAGATCAAGACGTTATTTATAGCGGCATTGTTGATAATGAAATACTCACAAAATGGTTAGATAAAAGCCCTAAAATGCAAAAACTGATCAACGCTCCTCTTCTGGTGAGCACGATTGATCATTTGATACCTGCTACAGAAGGTGTTCGAGGTGGTAAGCAAATAGCCCCCATGCTGCGATTATATACATCTGACCTTGTACTTGATGAACCTGATGATTTTGGTTTAAATGACTTACCCGCCTTATGTCGCTTAGTTAACTGGGCGGCCATGTTAGGTTCAAAAGTACTTTTATCAACAGCAACTATGCCCCCTGCATTGGTTATGGCATTATTTCAGGCATATCAACAAGGGTGGAAAACTTACACAGAAGTAAATAATAAAGAGGGAATGGAAGAAAAAATTTGTTGCGCTTGGTTCGATGAGTTTTCAACACAGAAAAAAATGATCAGTGAAGGCTTTGCAAAAGAACATAATGAATTCATTAAAACTAGGATTGAATCATTGTCGAAAGATAGTACTGTGTTACGTAAGGCTGATTTTTTAGATATTAATTGTAATAACCCAGAAGATGCGATTACTGTCATGGCGGATAAAATCTCTCAAACTGCGCCTGATTTACACAATAACCATCATCAAACAAATGAACTCGGGCAAACAATCAGCATTGGGCTAATCAAAGTCGCTAATATTAATCCTTTGATAGAATTAGCAAAAAAGCTAATAAACATCCCACCTAAAGAGAATTATTGCCTTCATTATTGTGTTTATCACAGTAACTTTCCATTAGCAATTAGGCATCATATTGAGAGTAAGCTAGATGCTATTTTAACTCGTTATGATGAGCGAGCAATATGGCAACAAAATGAAATAAAAAAAGCGTTAAAACAAACTGAAAAACATCATATATTTATAGTATTAGCAACATCGGTGGCAGAAGTAGGGCGAGATCATGATTATGACTGGGTTATTACAGAACCAAGTTCTATACGCTCACTGATACAAATTGCAGGACGTATTCAACGACATAGAAAAAAACCGCCTACTGAAAATAACTTTTTAATTTTTACAAAAAATATTAATGCGCTTAGAGGAAAAGAATTACCGTATGGAAAAAGTGTTTCAGGGTTTGAATCACTAGGGACTTACGGTAATAATCAGCGAGAGCTAATTGATACCAACATAAAAAATGTATTAGATGGTGAATATTTAGACCAAATTAACGCTATACCTAGAATAAAATTCTTAGGTAAGTTAAAAAATGATACAGATAGACTACAAGGGAAATACAGTGATTTTATCGAAATGGAACATTGGGCTTTATCTCAGCGCTTGTTAGGGACTGATAAGGAACAAGAAAATGCTAAATATTGGTGGGATAATGATTTGACTTGGTGTGCAGAAATACAAAAGCGTCAGCCTTTTAGGAAATCACAGCAAGATGAAAATTATGCACTTTGTATTAAAGGGGATAACGAGATTATTTGGTGCCTGCAAGATGTGAAAGATAATCATTATATTTACCCTCCTGCGGGTAATTTTAAAACAATTGAAACGTTACAATTTTGCCAAGGTAACCAGCCTTGGTTTGATCTTAATGAAATAGAAATTTATAAAAACATGGAAAATGAGTTTGCTTATTCAAAACAAGAAATTAGTGAAAGATATGGGCAGTTAAGGTTGAGAGTGAAGAAGGATAAAGTAACTCAATGGTCTTATCATCATTTTTTAGGAGTGTTTAATGAAAGATAAAGTATTAGTTGATGAGTTTGTTGACCTTATAGACGGTTATAAGATTACCAAAATTGATGATTTAATTAAAAAGATTAAGTCGTACTTAAGCAGTTTAAGCATCAGTGACAGCAAAGAATTTGAGAAAGCATATTCAAATGCATTAGAGCCTGTTTTTTTGGATGCTTTAAAAGATCAGTTAACGGAAATGTATGATTTTAATTTTCCCCAAGCCTTTATCGAGTGGCAAGAGGAACAAAAAAGCGAACAATATAAATCTCAAAGCTTAAGAACTAAGGTTGCCAATAAAGTAAAAAAAGAAATTACGGGTCAAAATACTAAGGAAAGCGTTAAACGAGTATTAAATCATTACAAACTAAGGTATGACTTAAATACAGCTATTGAAACTGTTACACAAGGTTTGAATGATGAGCTAGTTCAAATTATTGTAGAGCAACAAGTAATATGGGAACAGCAACTTGATGAGATTAATGAAAAATACGATTATGCAAATTGGCTAGACTGGGCAAGTAGTCATGCAACAAATGTTAGTTTTGCTACCCATATTGCCAAGCTAACTCATTCAGGGATTAGTGGTGCAAGTAATGTTTATTTTGATAGTGCAGGTGCGGAGGGTTATTTATCCACATCTACATTAAAGAATAAAGAAATAGAAATTAGCCAGACTAATAATGCACTTGCACCTATCGGTAAATTATTACAATTAAAAGGCAATGAAGAGTCACTAAGTGAGCAATTAAAAGAAGGTGACCTCGCTGTTTTTGAAAAGTTTGCTAAAAATGATGAACAGTTAACTCAATGGAAAAATGGCTTTGAGGCTGTGTTTAAAGAAAAAGAGGTAGCAACTCATTATTTAGCAAAACAGCTCTATTTTCCTATAAGTAATAATGATCAAGCGTGTGATGAAAAAAACTATCATTTAATTAACCCTATGGTGTCATCAAGCCTTGACCAATCTGTATTCGATAAAATAAATTTTGTGAAATATAGCAAAGAAATGACTGAGGTCAGAAAACAGAAAAGAGAAGGGAAGTTTCATCAAGACATTCAAATATCACACCCTAATTTAGCCGCTTTAAAGGTGACAGCAAGTAATCATGGCAATGCATCACCTCTTAATGGAAAACGAAGTGGAAAGCGTTATTTATTACCCTCAATGCCACCCACTTGGCAAATAATACAAGCACCTCCTCTCAATCAGAAAACACTTTTCTCTGGTGAATTTGAAAAAAGAGCGTGGAAATCAACTAAAGAATTACAGAAATACCTTATCAAATTGCAAAATAAAGAGTTTGGTAATAAAGCCATTCGGGATCATGTTAAGCAACAGATCAATAATGTGATCAACATTTTATTTGACTATGCTATAGAAATTCAGGATATGCCATCTAATTGGAGCGAGAATTCAAAATTGAAAGAAGCACATGCGCTATGGCTTGATAATGGTAAAGAAGATCAAACTTTCCAAGAAAAAAGAAAAAGCGGTCAGTGGCAAGATGAGGTATGTCAGGACTTTGGATTATGGATGAACAGTAAATTAAGTAATAAGGATATGAAACTAGTGCTATTTGAAAAAAACAAATGGGCTAAGCTTTTGAAAAACCGCCTTAGTTTATTCGATAAGGGATGGGAGGAAAACAAGTGAATAGCTATATCACATTAAGTCATATTCAAGTGCAAAGCGCGAATTGTGTTGCAGGTATAACCTATGGTTTCCCTGCAATTACCAGTTTTTTAGGTTTTGTACATGCTTTATCAAGAAAGCTACAGAAATCAAATGGTATTACGCTAGATGGGTGTGCGGTTATTGCACATCAGCACCAATTGCTAACATACAAAACAGATAGCTACAGTGATGCTTATTTTAGTCAAACAAAAAACCCTGCAGCTGGGCAATATCAGCAGAAAAATATAGGCTCAACGCCACCTGTTATTGAAGAAGGGAAAATGCACTTAACCGTCTCTTTGGTTATAGAGTGCCAAGGGTTTAGCGGTACAGATGGTGATAAGAAAGACTTAGAGAAACACATAAGGAATCTGTGCTTTACTCATCGTTTGGCGGGCGGAGTGATAACGAATATTAAAGGTGTTATCTATGAGAATATTCAAGATGACAATGCTTTTTACCAATGTCGCCGTCGATTAATGCCTGGTTTTGTTTTGATGGATAGAAGTCAGTATTTAAACGAGCATTTATCCGTACTTAAACAAGACAATCCAAAGGCTGAAATGCTTGATGCGTGGCTTGATTTTTGTTCTATAAAATATAAGGCAGAAGCACAGCTTGATGACGATGAAGTTTTATCAAATAAACCAAAGCCCAATGGGATTATATTAAAAAACCCAATTCAGGCTATTTGGTTTCTATCACTACTGGCTATCAAGCCATTTCTAAAGTGTATCCTGCTGGAAAAGTAAAAAACAGTAGAGATCAAGAAACGCCATTTTGCTTTACCGAAGCAGTTTATGGCATAGGGGAGTGGTTAAGTCCTCATCATTTAACAAGTTTGGATAGTGCTATATGGCGCTATCATTATGAGCAAGAACGTTATTATTTATGTAAGCAAGAAATAGTAAGTGATAACGATAAACTAGAATTAACAGACGATATTGACGAATTGTTTTTTGAAGATTAGGGGATCTACAATGACTAAAAATACTACTAAATTTGAAACCCCAACGATTTTATCTTTTGAAGCAAAATTGCTTTGTTCAGATGCTGTAATGCATTCGGGTAATTGGCAAGAGATAAAGAACGCTGAAAAATGGCAGCCTATAAAAATAGAAGAGAAATTTGTTAGAGGCACTAAATCTCACTGGCAAGCTGGCGGCAGTGAAGAGCATAAAGATCATGCAAAATTTTTACAAGATATTGCTCAAGCAAACCCTCAAACAGTGGATAATGCTGCACTGCCATTTGATGCCGATACGTTAAAAATTAGTTGGACATTAAGAGTGTTAGGGAACTTAACACAGTCATCTGCTTGTAATAATCCTGAATATGATAAAAAGTTAAGTGGGTTAATTAAAAATTATGCTGAAGAGCATAAATTTGATGAGTTAGCTAAACGTTATGCTATCAATATTGCTAATGGACGTTTTTTATGGCGAAACCGCGTTGGTGCCGATGAAGTTAAGATACTAGTTTATCTTGATGGAGAACAAGAACCTCTTAAATTTAATGCTTATGACTTTACATTGTCTAATTTTGATGGAAATAGTGAGGATATTAATAAATTAGCGAATGCGATTAAAGAAGGGCTTAGTGATACTACAGGTGAAAAATTTACTTTTATTAAAGTAGTCGCTTTTTCAAAATTAGGCAATGGTCAGCAGGTATACCCTTCACAAGATATGAATATGGAAAAAAGCGATAAAGTTTTATATAAATTAAATGCTAAAACAGAGACAGAAGTAGCAGCAATGCACTCCCAAAAAATTGGCAATGCAATTCGTACTATTGATAATTGGCACTCTAAAGCTGATAAATCAGGGCCAATAGCTGTAGAGCCTTATGGCTCTGTTACGGTAAGGGGGCAAGCATATCGTCCTTTAAATAACGGTTCATTTTATAAAGTGCTTGAAAGTTGGATGAATGATAAAGAGCCAACGGATTCAGAAAAGCATTATATGATGGCTACGCTAATTCGAGGCGGTGTTTTTAGTGGTGAAACAAAAAAGAAATAAGAGGGTGAAATATGAAATATTATCTAGACATCACCTTATTGCCCAATGCAGAAGCCAACTTGGGTTTTCTTTGGCAAAAAGTTTATCAGCAAATTCATTTAGCCTTAGTGGAAAATAAAATAGCCAAAAATGAATCGGCTATTGCAGTTTCTTTTCCTAATTATAAAGATAAAGAGTTTCCACTGGGTGATAAGGTTCGATTATTTGCTGATGAAGAAAAGCTATTAAAACAACTTAATATTGAAAAATGGTTATCTCGGTTATCTGATTACACCCATTTAAAACCTATCAAAACAGTGCCAGAGACAGTTAATCAATTTGCACGATTTAAACGTAAACAATTTAAAAGTAATCTTTTAAAAGAAGCAAAGAGAAGAGCAGAATATAAAAATGAATCGTTAGATACAGCACTAGAGCATTTTAAACACTATGAAACAAAAAATTCACTTCCGTACATCAATATGACTAGTTTATCTATGGATAAAGGCAGTCCTGCCATCTCCAATAGGCATTTTAAGCTAATTATTGATCGAGAGATTCTTGAAGAACCAGAACAAGGTGCATTTGATTGTTATGGGCTAAGTAAAACCGCTTCAATCCCGTGGTTTTAATTTGATTAAAAATTATGTAGCAATCTGCTACAATAAAGTCAGGTTAATAATTAATAGGATTTAAACATGGCAAAATCAGCATCTCCAATTCGCTTACAAGCTGAGTTGATGCAAGCGGCAGAATCGACGGCTAAGCGGTTTCACCGTAGTACGGCAGAACAGATTGAATATTGGGCTGATCTGGGGCGTTCTGTTTCATCAACTTTAGACCCTGATGTATTGCTGTCAGTTTTATCAGGATTGACAATAATAAAAACAGAACCCGTCATTAGCTCTCCCATTGACCCTGCTGAAGTCTTTAAGGCATTGGAAAATGACCGACACACTGGACTGTTACATAATAGTGTGGCAAGTGCTACGACTAGTTATCAAGCATCCACAAAACACCTTGGGCTATTAGAACAAGTAGACCAAGATGGAAACATAACACTGGGTGAATTTAAAAATGGACAATTTATTGCCTTAAGCAGCGTCGCATCCTGAAATGAGCAAACAACTTTGGTTGCTTACAGGGGGTAACGGTGCTGGGAAAAGTACATTTTACAAAACACGACTTGAGCCTCTTGGAATACCTTTTGTAAATGCAGATATACTAGCCAAACAGTTATACCCAGACCAACCGGAACAGCATAGTTATGAAGCAGCAAAAATAGCTGAAACAATGCGAATGCAACTCTTACAACAAGGGCGTACCTTCTGTTTTGAAACAGTGTTTTCACATCCTTCAAAAATCGACTTCGTTGCTAAGGCTAAGGCATTGGGGTATGAAATTGTTCTGGTTTTTATTCACCTGGATTTAGTTTCTCTTAATCAGGCGCGTGTTGCTCAACGTGTAAGTAAAGGAGGGCATTATGTACCTGAAGATAAAGTAAGTAGTCGAATCCCCCGTACTTTACAGAATATTCAACAGACCTTTCCACTGTGCGATCATTGTTATTTATTGGATAACTCACGGCTTGATAACCCTTTTCAACAGATTGCGGTATTAAACCATGGATTGATAACACTAAAAAAAGAACCATTATCAGAATGGGCACGGAAGTTGTTGGTAGATTTTTTGGGTTAAAAATACTTTGTTTGACCCAAGTTTTTTTTGCTCTTTAACAATTCATGTAAATCAATAGGTTATAAAGTGGTGAAAAATTATTGGTATTTAATTAAAAAAACACCTAAGTAGAGTCTACTCAGAAACCACAACGCATTGATAATATTAATATATTAGTCTATTTATGATAAAATAGTGCACGGAAAAACAGATAAACGACTCAAAACCTGTGCACCTATGATCCGAACCTGTAGCTCGAAACAACTCACTCTAGCAGAATTTGACTGGCCTTTTGACACGGCTCTAGATAAACACAATCGCTGGGTAAAAATGAGTCAATGCATTCCCTGGGATGACTTAGCAGAGGGTTATTATCAAGGGCTTTCGGCAGACACAGGGCGTCCAGCCAAGGATGCACGCTGCGTCATCGGTGCAGTGATCATAAAACACAAGCTAAGCCTTTCTGATATTGAAACGGTTCAGCAAATTCAAGAAAACCCTTATATGCAATTTTTTGTAGGATTTGCCAGTTTTCAGGCGGAACCACCCTTTGCGCCTTCATTACTCGTTGATATTAGAAAACGCATGGGAGCATCCGTTTTTGAAGTATTCGAGCAAGCGATTATTAACGCACATGATGGCGAAAAGGAAAAAAGTCAGGCTAAAGCAGACCTAGAATCAGACCCCTCATCGCAGATCAATAGCAAAGAAAACGAAGATGATTCATTGCAAGGAAACGTAGAAGACGAAGCGAAATCTGATTCACAAGAAATAGAAATAGGAAATTCAAAAGAAATTGACACACATCAAGGCAAACTGATTCTTGATGCCACTGTGGTTGAGCAAGCCATCCGTTATCCAACAGACCTTAACCTACTCAATGAAGCGCGTGAGTTCAGTGAGAAAATCATTGATTTCCTTTATTTAGAAACAACGCTGGATAAGAAGCCACGTACCTATCGAGAAAAGGCACGATCTGCTTTTTTATCGATCGTCAAACAAAAACGTCCTGGCAGGAAAAAACTACGCCGAGGAATAAAACAACAACTGCAATATCTTCGCCGTAACCTGAGACATATTGAACAACTCCTGACATACTGGCCTGAAGGCACAGAACTTCCATTACCTCGCTGGTTACTCTATCGCTACTGGGTGATTCAACACCTCTATGAACAGCAATGGGCAATGTATACCACTAAAACTCGTCGTTGTGATAATAGAATCGTCAGTATCAGCCAACCTTATGTACGCCCCATCATTCGAGGCAAACAAAACAAGGTGGTTGAATTTGGCGCTAAACTCAGTGTCAGCCTAACAGATGATGGGTTTTCTCGTGTAGATCATTTGCGCTGGGATGCTTTTCATGAAGGGTTGGATTTAACATCACAAGTTGAACACTATCATCAGCGAACGGGCTATTACCCAGAAAAGATCTTGGCAGACCCACTTTATGGCACGCGAGAAAACCGGAATTATCTTAAAAGCAAAGGCATCCACTTTGCGGGAAAACCACTCGGTCGACCCAAGAAAGAGACAGAAGACAACCGGGAAGAACTCAAACAACTCAAAGCACAACGAAGAGCAGATTATCTACAACGGATACCCATTGAAGGCAAATTTGGCCAAGGCAAGAATGGCTATCGACTGAATTATATTAGAGCCAAGCGTGCAGATACCTCACTGGCATGGATCAATAGCATATTCTTGGTGATGAACCTATTGATCCTGGAAAGGATCTTTTTTGCCTGTCGTAAAAGCAGTCAAATCAGAGATATATTGTCGTTAAAACAAATTGAAAAAATATTATGTTGTCAGATGCAGAGAATTTTTCAATTTTTTGGCCAGTTTTGTAAAAAACTCGTGCTGATTTACTGAGCAGACTCTAAGTAACTGTTGTAACTATTTTTTTGTGCTTTATACTTGTATTCACTGCCGCACAGGCAGCTTAGAAACTTGGTGTGCGTGAGGGGTCAAGCTTTACATTATTCACTGCCGCACAGGCAGCTTAGAAATAGAAATCAAAAGAACCCTGATGATGTTGATACATTCACTGCCGCACAGGCAGCTTAGAAAAGCTTAGCTGTTGCAAAGTTTCCCGTTCGGTAATTCACTGCCGCACAGGCAGCTTAGAAATCTGTAAATCGCTCGTTGCCATCATCACGCATATTCACTGCCGCACAGGCAGCTTAGAAACCCGACGGAGGGGATAATTATTTTCAGCCTGAATTCACTGCCGCACAGGCAGCTTAGAAATTGTACTGCTAAACAAGTCCATTGCGTATTGCATTCACTGCCGCACAGGCAGCTTAGAAAACAAAGGTGTTGGGGATGTTATCATTTCCTACAAATGTAAATCCTATAATTTTTCTTGGTGTCTTTCTCGATTCAATGTCTTGGCAATTCTAAAGTACTGCACTAAAGGGATATTAGAAGGACAGACATAGCTACAACAGCCACATTCAAAGCAATCATTCAGGTGATATTGATCTTCCATTACGTCATATTTACGTTTTGTTGCCAGTAACCCTAATTCTGATGGGTTTAAATTGATAGGGCAGGCTTGTAGGCACATTGAACATTTTATGCAGGGTGAAATATCTGCATCTTTGGATGATCTTTTATCTAAAACTAAAACGGTTCCGGTACTTTTTTTAACAGGCGTATCTAAAAATCCAGCAGGAATTCCCATCATTGGCCCGCCTAAGATGAGTTCTGCCTCATTCCCGGTAAATTCAGCAAATTTTAAAATATGGCTTAGTGGTGTGCCAATAGGAACTAGGTAGTTGCCAGGCTTGTTAAGATTGTCACCGGTAATGGTGATAACACGTTCAATCATCCCTTGACTGTGAGGGAATAATTCACCTAGTGATGCTAGTGTGCCAACATTATAGATTAGTACGCCAATAGATGAGGATCGTTGTCCTGATGGAATTTCTATTCCCATTAAGGAATAAACCAATATTTTTCCTGCCCCTTGGGGGTATTTAGTCGTTACAGCTTCTACTGTGACACTACCATCTTTGGGAAGATGTGGTTTTATCGCCTCCAAAACATTGAGTTTATTGTCTTCTATACCAATAATTGCTTTTTCTGCTCCCACTGCTTTCATCATGATGTCCATACCACGAAGCATGAATCCAATTTGTTCAAGCATAACTCTATGATCCGTTGTCATAAAGGGTTCACATTCACAGCCATTGACAATGAGGGTGTGAATTTTATGCTCTTTTGGGATGTTCATTTTTACATGTGCAGGAAAGGCGGCTCCACCTAAACCTACCAATCCAATATCTTGTACCGCTTGAATTAATTGTTTGCGTGTTAGCTGTTCAAATTCTTTGTATTCTCCTTGAATAGCAGTTTGAGAGGAGCTGAGAGCAGTATCAATAATAATCGCAGGTTCTTTTTTACCTGTTGCGGCGTTAGGAACTAAGGTTATGGTTTTTATTGTCCCTGATACAGATGCATGTAAAGGAACAGACATAAATCCATCGGCTTTTGCGATTAATTCTCCTCGTTGTACTTGTTGCCCAGGATGTACAATTGAAAGTGAAGGTTTTCCCACACTTTGGGATAACGGGAGTGTTAATTGCTCGGCAAAAGGAAGGCGACGAGTTTCGTGATCGTGCGTTTCTTCTTTAAACCCTTCTGGGTGTATACCATGTGAGAATGTGTTTTTGCGAAAAAAATTGAATAAATTCATCTGAATTAAAGCTTTGATTTTACCTATTGCAAATAAATCTTATTCAAATGCCAGAGTATTGGGGTACCAACTATTGTAGGTTGGGCTGCCGTCTCTTTGGTAACCCAACAATAAAATCTGACAAATGTTGGGTTAACGAAAAGAGCCGTTAGCCCAACCTACTTATTTACATTTAATTATTTATTATTTGCATCTTTTACAGTAATCTCTAGCATATCACTAACAAGTAGTTCTGAGCTTAAGTATTTTTTCTCTTTATATCCCCGTCGATATATAAAGATACATAAGAGCATCTCTAATAATTGCCTTTTTGTCCGATTTCGTCGTTGGATAATTTTCTGCGACCCTCATGTATTCTATATACACTGTGGTTCTCGAAAATTATCCGCCTTGAAATCGAATAAAAATTCGAATCATTAGAGGTGGCTATAAACTATTGTGGAATCAATGTTTAGTACTATAAGGATTGATCCAGTTGATTAGCTTTGTCTTGACATTTTATAAAAATTTAATTTGACCAAAAAATATAAACGTCTAGAATAATCACATGGAACAACAATCCCCCCAACAAATTTTAAAAGGCCTCTGGCTATGCAAATTATTATCTTTTTTGCGTGGCCTGGCTTTGGTATATTTATAATTCAATTAACCCTAAGCAGCCCGCGGATCTTGTTCCGGCTGCTTAGGGTTTTCATTCAACAAGATTCGTTATTTTTTAATAGGAGAATCTTGTGCAACACCAGTCTTTATCATCAGAAAATAAGCGAAATTTATTAGTTGGCAGTAGTTATGTCTTAATTGCTGCTATTGGTTTCTCAGCTAAAGCTGTGATTATTAAACTCGCTTATGGATATGGAGCTCAAGTTGATGCGATTACTTTAATGGCATTACGCATGTTAATGGCTTTACCGGTTTTTTTATGGGTAGGTTTTTGGCAGGGTAAAAAGAAAGGTCAAATATTTACTTTAAAAGATCTGTTAAGAGTTTTTATATTGGGTGGTTTAGGCTATTACTTGGCAAGTTTTCTTGATTTTACTGGTTTACAGTTTATCTCAGCTGGGCTAGAGAGGGTGATTTTATTTTTATATCCTACTTTTGTAGTGTTACTTTCTGCTGTGATTTTTAGACGGCCTATTACTCTACGAGAGGTGATGGCATTATTGTTAAGTTATGCTGGAATGATATGGGTATTTCAGGAAAATATGCAGCAGGGGTCTAGTGATGTACTTAAAGGCTCGGTTTTGGTTTTATTGAGTGCTATCAGTTTTGCATTATTTTTAATGGGGAGTGGCATGATGGTAAAACGGATTGGTTCGGGACGTTTTACTGCTTATTCAATGACAGTAGCTTGTATTGCTACCTTGGTGCATTTTGCTAGTGTCCATGATTTTACGTTGTTGAAATTACCAAGACAAGTCTACTATTTAGCTGCATTGATGGCATTATTTTCTACCGTAATACCTGCTTTTTTAATGAATGCTGGGATTCAGCGAATAGGCTCAGGCACTGCTTCTATGATTAGTTCAGTGGGGCCAATTGGAACGTTAATATTAGCTTATATTTTTTTAGGTGAGGAACTATCTTCAGCTCAGATTATTGGAACATTTTTAGTTTTGACGGGTGTTTTTATAGCAAGTCGAGCAAAGTCATAAATTTTGAGATTATTTAAGGAATCTCTGATTAAGTTGATTAGAATTTAGTGCAGAAAAAAACCGTCGCTATTTTTCACGAAGTGAGACGTAATAGTCACTCTATTACACCGATCTTCGTGGAAAATATCGACAGTTTTAGCAAGCTAAAAATAATTGGACTTGATCAGAGGTTCTTTAAGTAGCTTGATCACTTGTTTTATTTGTTATTTTTTTTGCATTATATTTCGTCATGAGCATAAATATAAGTATGCTTAAAGAAACAAAGACAGTTGATATGATGTATATATTTTTTAACATGACAATCTCCTTCATTTTTATTAACTTTTAAAAAACCTAAAATAAGATTTATTATTGTTTTTGTCGGAATAAAACAATCAAAGCTTTTTTACATGGTTCCATTGTATAAATTAAAAAAATAAAAAAATGTTAAATTTTAACCAAAAAGTAGTGAATTAATTACCTTTTTAGGTAATCACTATTTTTTATATTCATCAGAAAAGAGAGTTACTGGCTCTAAAAACCTATACCTCCAAACTCAGAAATTTCACCGGGCTTCTAGAGCTCAACTATCATAGAGATAAGCGATAAAATTAGCTTCTTTCAACTTTTTCTGAAAGAATTAGATTTATATCAGGCAAAAAAAACAACAAGTAAGAAAAAATGATAAGACAAGATACGGACGACTATCAAAATATTTTTTTACAAAACACTCCAATCATGGATGTCCGGGCACCTATTGAATTTAATAAAGGGGCTTTTCCTAATAGTCAAAATATCCCTCTTTTAAATGATCAGCAACGTGAAGTCGTTGGTACTTGTTACAAGCATGAGGGACAAGATGCTGCTATTTCTATAGGATTAAAGCTGGCTATTCCCGAGATTAGACAACAGCGGATGACGCAATGGCAGCAATTTATAAAAAATCATCCACAAGGCTATCTCTATTGTTTTCGTGGTGGATTACGTTCACGCACTACACAATCCTGGTTGAAAGAGCAGGGAGTTGACTACCCACTAATAAGCGGTGGATACAAAGCTATGCGGACTTATTTGTTGGAACAGCTGGATGTTAGCTTACAACAGATTCCTTTTGTAATGCTCAGTGGCTATACTGGAGCTGGAAAAACACGTGTATTACAGAAAACTCAATATCATATTGATCTGGAAGGACTAGCTAATCACAGGGGGTCTGCATTTGGGCATAATGTTCAAGACTTTCAACCGACCCAAATTAATTGGGAAAATCAATTATCAATTGCTTGCCTCAAGTATCGACATCAGCTTCCAGAGTCTGGATTGTTATTGGAAGATGAAGGAAAAAGAATAGGGCGTAACATTATGCCAGAAGGATTCAACGAAAAAATGACACAATCATCGTATATTTTTCTTGAGAGAGAATTAGAACAACGTGTTGCTATCATTCGTGAAGATTATATTACAACAAGTTGGCCGCTTTATCAGCAACAATATCAAGAGACTGCAGATGAAAAATTTTCCTCTTTTGTATTGGATAATCTAACGCGGATAAAAAAACGTCTGGGTGGTATTCGTTATCAAAAAATAAATAGCTCTTTTACTTTGGCGCTGGATCATTTATTCGCAACCGGAGATAGTGCTTTATTTGAAGAGGGAATTTATCTGTTATTAGTAGAGTACTATGACCCAATGTACCAATATCAATTACAAAAAAAACAGTCCAAAATTTTATTTCGCGGAACTGAGCCTGAAATTCTGGCTTGGGTTGATGAACATCTAAAAATGATGACATTATGAATGAAGCACCTATATTTAAGGATCTTGTATTAGTAGGGGGCGGACATAGTCATGCACTTGTTTTACGCAAATGGGCAATGAATCCACTTCCTGGTGTGCGAATTACGCTGATTAGTCCACAGGCAATGACACCTTATTCCGGGATGCTTCCTGGATTAATTGCAGGGCACTATAGTTTTGCAGAAACGCATATTGACTTAGTCAAGCTGTCATTGTGGGCAAATATCCGTTTTATTCAGGATAGTGTAACTGCGATTGATGCTGAAACTAATACTTTAAAATTAGAAAATCGTCCGGCTATAGAGTTTGATGTGGTCTCTATTGATATTGGTTCAACACCCAATCAGCAGATTGAAGGTTCAGTAAAATTTACTATTCCTGTTAAACCGATCAGTGGTTTTTACCAACGTTGGAACCATATTCTGAAACAGGTTCAACAAAATAAAACAAAATCACTCTCAGTTGTGGGTGGAGGTGCGGGTAGTGTCGAAGTTATTATGGCTATGGCGTTTAGATTAAAGGAATTTAGTTCATCTTTACAATATCATCTAGTAACATCCTCGGATGATATTTTACCTACTTATAACCAGTCTGTTATTAAGCGAGTAAAACAACAGTTTCAAAAATATCAGATAGATATTCATACATCCAGTAGAGTTGAAAAGCTTGAACAAGGTGTGATTCATTGCAAAAATTCAGATCCAATTTTTACCGATGAAGTTATATGGTGTACTCAGGCATCAGGTTCGTCCTGGTTAAAGCAGAGTCAGTTAGAATGTGATGATGCAGGTTTTATGGAAGTCAGGCAAACATTGCAATCACTAAATTATGATCATATTTTTGCAGCAGGGGATATAGCTAATATGGTTGCTAATCCCCGACCTAAAGCCGGTGTTTATGCGGTTAGACAGGCAGAAATTTTATTTGATAATTTACGTGCATTCTTACTTAATCAGACACTGGTTGACTATAAACCTCAGGATGGCTTTTTAAGTTTATTGGCTCTGGGTGATAAGCAAGCCACTGGGTCAAAATCCATATTTAGTTTTTCTGGTGACTGGGTTTGGCGTTGGAAAAATTCCATTGATGTTAAATTTATGGATCAATTTCATCAATTGCCTGTTTTATCTATGCTATCAGATTCAACAATTAACCCTCAACTTATTGATGATGAAGATAAAAATGAACAGAACGACCCATTAAAACGCTGTGCAGGTTGTGGGGCAAAAGTGGGTGCAGGTATATTGCAGCAAGTACTAAATGAAGTTATGGGTGAAACTTATTACCAACCTCAGGATGCAATAAAAATTAGTAATCAAACAGAGATTATTTACCAAAGTGTTGATGCACTTAAAACACCGATTCAGGATCCGTGGTTATTTGGAAAAATAGCCGTTAATCATGCGTTAAGTGATCTATATGCGATGAACCTTAAGCCAGAATCAGCTCAAGTAATAATTACTTTGCCTTATGCCAGTCAAAATGTACAAAAAAGACAGTTAAAGGCGTTAATGCAGGGAATTACTACACAGCTAGATAGATTGAAATGTCGTTTTTTAGGAGGACATACCTCTGAAGCTAGTGAGCTTTCTGTTGGGATAGTGGTTAATGGCGTTCAGCAGCAACGAAACAACATATTTCATAAGCACGGTTTAAAGCCTGGAGATAAGCTGGTTTTATCTAAACCATTAGGAACAGGGTTAATACTTGCTGCTGCAATGCAAGCGGAATGTGATGGAGATATTTTTAATCAGGCGATGATTTCCATGTTGCAACCTAATGACCAGGCAGCAATGATGCTGAGTCAACTTAATGTCAAAGCATGTACAGATGTAACGGGTTTTGGTTTATTAGGACACTTAAATGAACTGTGTCTGGCGTCTAATTGTGCAGTTAGTTTAAATTTAAATGCTATTCCATTACTACCCGGTGTTGAAGCACTTGCTGAGAAAAATATTAAGAGCAGTCTTTATTCCCAAAACAGAAAAGTATTTAAAATGATGGAATGGCCTGATTCTATTACTCAACAAGTCCGTTTTAATTTGCTATTTGACCCTCAAACATCTGGAGGGTTATTAGCTGGTATACCTGTTAAACATTTTGATGAGATTGAAGATGATTTTTATCGTCAGTTTAGTATTATTGGCGAAGTGGTGGCTTTAGATGATTCAATAGCGCGAATTAGAATTGAGGAAAGTTGATTAAAAGCAAATTCTGTTGAAATTATAATACATAGTTTATGTTATAGAATCTCTAGTTATCAAATTTAAAATAATTGTGTCAGCCTTCTCTCAACTTTCAAAATATATATATCTTCCTAAATCATCGTATGATCTATCACAAGCCCAACGCTTGTTTCATGGAAGAGGACATGCTTATAAAAACTTAGAGCATATTACAGTGGACTGGCTGCCACCGGTGATTTTGATTACTTTGTTTTCACCTGAGCCACTTATAGATATTGAAGGTTTTGCCGATTGGTTATTATTAGAGTTGCTCTCTTGCCAAAGTATCCAGCTTCAGCATCGTTATGAGTTATCAGGAGATTTTGATGTTATCCGTGGGGATGCTATTCAGCAATTTTCTATTCAACAAGATGATTTAAAATTTAATATACGTTTGGGTCAAACACGTAATACGGGTTTATTTCTGGATATGCAAAATGGGCGAAGGTGGGTGCAGAAAAATAGTAAGGGTAAGCGAGTACTTAATTTATTTGCTTATACTTGTGGGTTTTCTGTTGCGGCTCAAGCGGGTAGGGCAATGTCTATTTTGAATGTGGATATAAGTCGAACTTCTCTTAATGCTGGGCGAGAAAATCATCGATTAAACGAGCAGGCGCTTGATCAAGTGAAATTTGAAAAGCTAAATATCTTTAAATCGTTTAGTCGGTTTAAAAAACGAGGGCCATTTGATTTTTTAATTTGTGATCCCCCTACTTTTCAAAAGGGAAGTGTCGATATTGCTCGGGATTATCCCAAGATAATACGTAGACTTGATGAGTTTATGGAAATTAAGAGTACTTTATTATTATGTTTAAATTCGCCTGAATTAGGGCGTGATTTTTTAATTCAACAGATGGCTGAATTAGCACCACGATATATGCTGATAGATGAAGTTAATCCTCCAGAAGTTTATGTTGAGGCTGAGGGTAAAGGATTAACTACCTTGTGTTTTCAGGCTTAGATGTTTTTTAGTACACTCGGCGTTTCATCCAGTTTTTCTTCAGCATGAGAAACAAAAGGAACGCCAGGTATACCTGAAGAAACTATTTAGATAAGTCTTTCTATTAAGTACCCAAGTAAAATTAATTTAACTTTTTACTTGTCTTTTTTACCATTTTAGACACCGAATAAATAGTTAAGTAGCCTGCTATGCGCTTATTTATTTGATGCCTAAAATGAAAAAAATCCTGTGTAAAATTGTTAAATTAATTTTACTTGGGTACTTACTTAACGTTAATTTAAAATAAAAGGGAAATGCTAGCCAATATTTTTAAGATGCTCTATCAATATTACGATAGATGCGCTGACTTATGATGCTAGCTAATAATTTTCCTGTAATATCTCCTAGCCGATATATTAACCAACCAAGGGGCAGAGAAAAAATAAGTGTTAAAACTAGAACTACAGTTGCGACAATTAGGCTTGACCAGTGTTTTATCATGATTAGATATAAATAGCTGGATAAACTCGTAATAACTAAAAAATGCCCAAGATAGAGGCCAAAGGAAATTTTTCCAAGAAATAGCAAGGGGCGGGCAGATAACCATTGAGTCAGAGGAGGAGAAAATAAACTTAAAGCAACCAAAGGTATAGCGATTAATAGATGAGTCACACCAAAATAGTTTGGTAATCCCACTAAGACCCATAATATTAATAAACAGCTGACACAAATAAAAGGTTTTTTTAATAGTATAAGCACTGGTTCAAAACGAGCAAAAATAGCTGCTGATGTACGTACCCTAAATAAACAATAGCAATTACATAAAAGTGCTCCAATCAAAAATGCACTGATCCAATGTAAACGAAGCCATGTTAATAATAAAATAGTGAAGACCCAGAGCCATTTGTTGTTGCTTAACCATCCCGAGAAGAAGAGAAAAGCAAAGAGAAACATGGAACCAAAGAATTCTTTTTCCATAGTCCATAGAACAACGTTATAACTACTTGAACGATCATAATCAATAAATGTATCCCATAACGCTGACTTGAGAGCATTGAGAAAATTAGATTCAAAACTGTAGAAACCTTCAATCCATTGCGCATATTCTTGCCATGTAGAATGTACAGCTAAGTAATGTTGAGCTAATGATTTATTAAACATCAAGTTTGCTTTAATCAATAGAAGCGAAAGCATAACAGTCAGAAGTACTGGGACTACAAGCCTAAAGTAACGTTTAATTGCTGCTACAACCAGATATTGTTGGGCATTAGAAAAATTAGTCGGCAACAATAAAAAATAACGATAGGAGAGCACAAAACCTGACAATACCCAAAAAGTTGTAACAGCGAACCCACCTTCAAAAAAGGCCTTGAAAAAAGTTTCGGCCAAGAATGAAAGAGGTATAGGGAGAGCTGAAAATAATGTTTTAAGTTGCAAGAGAGCTTCAGGGAAGAAAAAATGCTGAATATGGGTAAAAATAACCATTAATGTAGCAATACCCCTTAGACCTTCTAAGCATGTAATCCTTGATTTTGATTCATACTGCATGGCGATGTTTTCCTGAATATTTTCTAGCTTAGAATGACTAGTAGCTCAATTAACATTGGAGAAATATACTCCCTGTAAAATCAATTTGTGAATTATGGTAAAATGGGTTTCAAATATTTATCTTATTTTTGGTCATTATATGAATAATGAGTTTTGCAATTAACTTAGGAAATCTCGAATTTGGGTTAAGGTTATTTCTTCTAAAATAAAATGCCTAATGCTCTTGCTTTTTTGCCCAAAGGGGATCATGTTCAGATATTCCTTCCTCAACAGACTTTGTAATTAGAAGAGTCCACAGCCTTAAGTTAAGCTAGTTCACCTTGGAGACGGGACTTTAGTCCCGTATTTGGAGGGACTAAAGTCCCTCCTCCGAATGCTTTATGCTTAACTTAATGGTAGTGAATTAGAAGAGTGGGAAGTAAGAGCTGATTTTCAAGTTTAGTATTAATGTTCCAAAAATTTTAGCAGCATAGAGTTTAGTATAAGGAGTGTAATAAATATGCAAATTCTTGTGACAGAACTTATGGGGTAATTAATACACTTGGCGTTTCATCCAGTTTTTCTTCAGCATGAGAAACAAAAGGAACGCCAGGTATACCTGTTGCTAAATCATTGCAGTAAAAACAATTAAAAGTTTTAGAGCCGCCAGCTAATATTGAAATATTGTTAAATCCTTTCTGTAACAGAATACGATAAGCCAAATAACTACGAAAACCAACCCGGCAATAAAAATAGATTGGCTGATCTTGTTGTAGCTCATAAAAACGGGATCGTAGCTCTCGCAGAGGTATGTTTATTGATCCTGATATACTCCATTTTTCAAATTCTTTGCGGCTGCGAACATCAAGCAAGATACCTTTTTCCACTTTATCTGGAAAATCTTCTGCATACCAGAATTTTACATCGCCCCGAAGGAAGTTTGAGGCAATAAATCCTGCCATATTGGCCGGGTCTTTTGCTGAACCATAGGGTGGGGCATAAGCAAGTTCTAAATGTTCCAGAGCAAAGACTGTCATTTTGGCTCGAATTACGGTTGCAAACACATCAATACGTTTATCAACACCATCATAGCCAATCACTTGAACACCTAGTACGATACCTGTTTCAGGCTCAAAAAGGAGTTTGATATGCATGGGAGCTGTACCCGGATAATATCCTGCATGACCAGAAGGGTGGAGGTAGATTTTATGATAGGCACGATTAAGTCGGCGTAAGGTTTTTTCTGATGCGCCTGTTGATCCGGCTGTCATGTCAAATACTTTAACTACCGCGGTTCCCTGTGTGGATTGATAGTGACTACTACGACCAAAAATATTGTCAGCAACAATTCTTCCTTGTCGATTTGCAGGCCCTGCCAAAGGCATTTGAGTGGCTTCTCCAGTTACTGTGTCAGTGACTTCCACCATGTCGCCAGCTGCATAAATATCAGGGTCTGAAGTTTGCATTTGGCTTGTCACTTTAATTCCACCTCTGGCACCCATGGCAAGTTCTGCAGCAATAGCTAGTTTTGATGCAGGTCTTACACCAATAGCTAGAACAACAAAATCAGCTTGCAATGATTGTCCATTGTCTAAAATAACATTAACTTTGCCAGACTCATCAATAAACTCTTTGGCAGCACAGCCTAAGTGTAATTGAACACACTTACTTTCCATGTGATAGCGTAAATCACAAGCCATTTCGAAATCGAGTGGAGGCATTAATTGGTCTTGTAGTTCAACTAATTCCACTTCCATATTTCGATGCCGAAATGCTTCGGCAACTTCTATGCCGATAAAACCACCTCCAATAATAATAGCTTTACGCGCACCTCGGTCAATTTGTTGGATAATTGCATCCATATCAGGAATATTTCTAAGCACAAATATTTTTTGATGATCAATCCCTGGAATGGGGGGGCGTAATGCATCTGCTCCTTGAGATAAGACTAATTTGTCATAGCTTTCTATATAGGTTTTTTCTTGTTTTTGGTCAAAAACTGTAATTTTTTTTAAATGCCTGTCAATATTGGTTACTTCATGTCCTGTACGGACATCAATGTTAAGTGTTGCTTTAAGGCTGTTTGGTGTTTGTAATAACAGCGCATCTCTGTTTTTAATCTCACCACCAATATGATAAGGTAAGCCACAATTCGCAAAAGAAATGAATTTGTCCTTTTCAAGCACTATAATTTCTGCATCTTCATTTAATCTTCTCGCGCGCGCTGCTGTGGAAGCACCGGCTGCAACACCTCCAATAATTACAATTTTCAAAATCAACTCCTTAAATTTATGAGTGAGCCATTTGCGAGACTTGTCTGATTCTTTCAGCAGGCCTTGCTAACTGCTCAATTAAATATTGTTTAAAATCATCGTCATAATCTTGATGTATTAATGCCTCATTCATACAAAAAAGCCAAGCGTCTCTTTCTTCTTCACCTATTATTAAATGCTTATGTGCCATAGGTATGGAAATACCTCCATATTTTGGTCCGTATTCCTTTGGGCCACCCAGCCACCCTATCAAGAATAATGATAACTTATCTTTGATTGTATCTAAATCTTCTTTATGCATTGCACGAATATGCTGACCTTGCTTTAAGGTTTCCATTTGATGATAAAACTCATCAACCAGTTTTGTTATTCCAGCCTGTTCACCTGCTGCTTTATATGACGCATCTAATGTACCGTAATTATTCATAAGGTAGCTCTCTTAAAAATTAAATTATTTTCATGGTCTCCGATGGATAAATACTTCGCACAAACACAGATGCACGAAGTATATATTAGAATAAGACTACCAATCATAACTCAGCGTTGCATAAAAATTTCGACCAACACCCGGTAAATGTTCACCAACTGCGGTTCCATCATTAGCTGGGTTTCTATTTAAACCGCTCAGATGTACTCGGTAAGACTCATCAAGTACATTTTCTATCCCAAAGCCTATTTGTAATCCTTTTACTGCATCATATTGAGGCCGATACTGGACGCGTAAATTCCAGATAAAATACCCGGGTGTAGCAACTTCATTATTATAATTAGAAGTTTCATTTTGATCATCAAATGCAATTATTTCTGAGCCTGCAAGCCATTTAGCAGTATCATAAAAAATGCCAACACGACCATTAAGTGGAGCAATACGATAAAGATTATCAGTTACATCATCTCGTCTACCTCTCACATAGCTGATCATTGCATCAACTTTCCAGTCTTCAAGAAAGCGAAAGCCTCCTTCTAAGTCGAAACCGTATAAATAGGCATCTACATTAGTGTATTCCAATGATGTATCGCTAATTGCTAACGCAGCTGCATTTTGAGTAGGTGTTCCCTGAATATAGTCTTCAACATAGCGATAAAAAATTCTAGGCATTATGTATGATGAATCTATTTGCCAACTAAATCCTAATTCAGCTTGATAAGACACTTCGGGTTGTAGTTCAATATTACCAATATAATTCCGGCCATCAGCTAACCCACCTGTCGCATTAAGCGGCAACCAAAGATAACGCTCTTGATAGGACGGTGAACGGGTTTTTCTACCAAAGCCTAATTCTACATCCATATCAGAATTTAAATGATGGGTTAATATTGCAACCACATCTACATTCAGATCTTCTTTATCATGTTTTTTTGCGTTAAAGGAATTTGCTAATTTTTCACCTGCTTTACCAGCGACAAAGGGACCCGCTGTCCCACCAATATTTTTTGCATCCATCCTGATCCAGTTAAGGCGTGTTCCTAGTTCTAGTTCCCAATCCTGGGCTACTTCACCATTCCACTCTGCAAATAAACCATACCGATCTCTTTCTACATCATTAAAATTATTGATGCTAAAGGCTGAATTAAAAGGATTAGTTATTTGAGCATCATGCTCGACATTATCCGCATCGGTTCCAATCAATAAATTGCCATTATTTAATGGAATATCCAGGCTGACTTTATAGCCAAATCCTCTGGCTGTGTTGTTAGATTGACGACGGTTAGGGGCAGAAATATCACCACGTAAAGTATAATTATCCATTCTATGTTGAATATCTTGATAAGAAAACTCAGTATTAACTTCATACTTATCAGCCAACATTCCTTTATAATTAAAATTAGAAACACCGCCTCTGGAATAAATAATATCCATAGGTAAAGAAGGCGTTCCCGTCGTATGTGTATCGTTAAAGTTATAACCTAAATCAAACTCATGATCTTCATCATCCGTACGATAACCATATCCTAATGCACCGGCATTTCTTTCATGGCTAGTATCTACATTTAGTCCTCCATCCCAATCGTAATTTCCTCCTTCTTCACGGCTACCCCCAAGACGAAACTTATGGTTTTTATTGGCAATATTGGCGAATAAACTTGTATAATAACCACTATTTACAGAGTTGACTCCATTGGTTGTTTTTCCTGTAAATTCAATGCCGTCATCGCTTGCAAATTCACCTCGACGCGATCTCTGTATTATGCTCCCCCCCATCGTTTCAATACCACTACTAACAGAAGCTACTCCACGTTTAATACTCATAGTTTCTGTTAAGGATGTGGGTACATGACTCAGTGGGGCATCCATAGCATTTGCACAAGCTGATTTATAAGTTGCACCATCTGAATTGACATTGACTCTATCACCAAATAATCCACGATATTGGGCTATGCCAGATAAAGGGCCGTTAGAATTAACATTTGCGCCGGGTACTCTTTGTAGCAAAGCAGCGGCATCATTAACACCTCCCATGCTGGGCTTAACCCCAACCATATCTGAAGATAAAATATCTCCTTCTATAATCATTGGAGGCAGAATTTCTGTCTCTGCATCTTCTAGGTTTAATGCGAAAACAGTGGGAGATAAATTTAAGAGTAGACTTGTACTGACTAGTCTCAATTTTCTATGTTTCATTTTTAGACTCCTTAAAATAATTTTATGTACTTAATTTAACTTTAAAGGAATATAATGAAAAACTAATTGATAATTATCAATTGACTAGGTCGTTGATGGTCGGTATGTAAGGGTATTAGTGTGACGGAATATTTATTGCTTAAACTCGATTTTTTATTAATAAACGACCATTTTTGAGATAAACATGTTATATAACACCATATAACATAAGAATGACCAGGTTAAATAACATTGTTTTGTTATTTGTCTCAGTCAAAAAATTTTTTATAATTTTTTAGCGTAACAATTGATTCAGTTAATTATTCATGAAAAGCATTACTATTAAACAAGCATGGGATGGAGGTGAAAAATGTTTACACTGTTCTATACGTAACTTAGCTCTGTTTGCAGACTTGGAAGAAGATGATTTCAATTTATTGCATCATCCAATTAATGAATATTCTATAGCTGCCGGGGATGAGTTATATACAGAAAAAGACATGGCTCATTTTGTTTATACCATCCGTTCAGGAATGATCAAATTAGTTCATTATTTGGCAAATGGAAATTATAGAATTGTTCGCTTATTGAGACCGGGTGATCTTGCTGGTATTGAAGCTTTAAATGGATCTAGATATCTACATCATGCAATTGCTCTGCAAAATACAGAAGTATGTCGTATACCTGTTGAAGTCATTGAGCAGTTGAATTCTAATACGCCCCATTTATATAAACAATTAACGGCGAGTTGGCAAAAAGTACAAAGTGATGCCGATGTCTGGCTAGTTGAACTTACTGTAGGCAATTCAAAACAAAGGGTAGCTAATTTGCTTTTATATTTGGCTGATTTTAGTGAAGAGGGTTCTTTTTATCTTCCTACTAGAGAAGATATAGGTGCACTACTAGGAATAACCACAGAAACAGCAAGTCGAATAATTGCTGAATTCAAGCGGTTAGGTTTTTTACAGATAGAACGACAGGTGGCAAAAATAGATAAATCTAAGTTTTAAGTTACTAAAATCGGCATACACGGCGGTTCTTTGTAAAAATAATTGAAGAGAGACTGAAATCTTATTTTTTAATGAATACAAATAAATACAGATAAATATAAACTATTGTTGGTTTGTGGATGATAGATAAAAACAGTTAGTTCTAGGGGGAAAATATGGTAGCAGGTATAATTGCCAGCCAAATTTCATAGACTACTCTGGAACCATGATGTTAAATATAAATAAGGCTTTATTCAAACCCTTAAGTTTATTTTTATGCGTTACATTAGCGTTTGTTTATCTTAGCGTGTTTGATACGAACTCCATTGATTTAAAAATTCAGAATCCTAAATTAACTAAAAATAAAGATATTTTAGTTAAAAAGAAATCAACTCATAAAACTGAATTAGCCACTCTGACACAATCTAATAAATCGAAGGCAGAAAAGAAAGATAAAGTTATTGTCTTTGATGAATCAGAAGGGTTAGTTCCTTTAAATGATCAAACGACTGTTATACGGCACAGTAAATCAAGGGATGACTGGGAAAGAAAACGTTTTGCAAGAAATAAAAGTCGAACAACATCATGGGCTGAGGTTCCAAGTGCAGAAGGAAAAATAAAATTACCTTTCCCAGCACCACCTTCAGCATCTCTAGAAAAGAGCGAAAAATATGTTTCGACTGTTGATTTTATACTTGATTCATTAGCGACGATTTTTCTTCCCAATTCTGCTCAGGCAGCTCCTGTTCTAAATACTCAAATTGGAAATATAACTATTGATGGCGATTTATCAGATTGGTCTATTAACGACCGTATCAATTTGCCACTTAATTTGCCACCCTATTTAGCTGTTGGAGATGAGTTATATGGTAAATATGTTGCCTCACCAACGCCCACTTACATCATTGCTCTTAAATCCACAGGAGTTTCACTAGGGCCAAATACAACTTTTTGGCTAAATACTGATAAAAATGCTGCAACAGGTTTTTTGATATGGGGGCAATATGGAGGTGCTGAATATTTTGTCAATATTCATAGTGACGAAAAACCTCATCTTTACGACAAAGACTTTGGTTGGGTTTCGAGCTTAAATCATGCTTTTAGTTCAGATCAGCATATTATTGAAATTGCTATTCCTGCTGCATCTTTAGGCTTAGGTTCTAGTTCTCAATCTATTGATATTTTAGGAGACATCAACGATAGCCTGTTTTTATTCCCTCAAGATTACACCTCTGGCGGTCAATATACGATATCAACTTCTACGACTACGTTACCCCCGAGAACAAACTTAAGTAAGCGCGTTGGAATTGTCTACGGAGAGGCAACAAAAAATAATTTTTTTGGTGATAAGACTTATTCTCAGCTCTTTATGTCTCTACAACACCAGGCTATGATGGCAGGGATATCTTTTGATCTTTTAACGGAAGATGATCTGACTAATATCAATAATCTGGTTAATTATGATGCACTCATTTTTCCATTTTTTTCTGATGTTCCTTCAGATAAAATGAAACAGATTCATGATACGTTATATAAAGCAGTTTATGATTATGGTATTGGTATTATTACAGCTGATGATTGGATGACGAATACTGAAGCCGGTGCTAGTTTATCTGGAGATGCTTATCGGAATATGAAACAACTTTTAGGGATTGGGCGAGTAGCCGGTGAAGGTCCCGTGAGTATTTCACTTTCTGCACAAAATACTTCTCATTCAGTAATGAAGGGTTACACCTCAAATGAGCTGATCAAATCTTATGACAGAGGCTGGTATAGTTATTTTCAGGCTGTCCCTGGACAGGAAACAGAATCATTAGCTGAACAATCAGTTACGGGTTCTAATGCTGGTAGTTATCCTGCTGTATTAGCAAGCATTACTGGAGGGCGAAATGTTCATTTTGCTACACTTGGGTTTATGGCTGATACCAACTTGGTATGGCAGGCATTACAATGGGTGGTATATGGAGACGAGACGTCTGTTGGGTTAAAAATGGGGCGTGCTAAAAATCTCTTTGTATCACGAAATGATATGGACATTACTAGTGAACAAGAATTGATACAAGATGTTCATGTTCCTCTTTATAACTTATTGAAAGATTGGAAAAGAAGATATAATTTTGTTGGTTCTTATTTTATCAATATTGGTAATGATCCGGCAAATGGACTATGGACAGACTGGAATGTTTCAGGTCCTTTATTTGAAGACTACATCAGTCTAGGTAACGAAATTGGTACCCATTCCTGGACACATCCTCATTTTACTGATCAATTAAGTTCTAGCCAGATTGAGTTTGAATTTAATCAATCTATGAATGAAATAAGCGCTGAATTAAACTATAAGACATGGAATAATCAGAATATCCGTGGTGGTGCAGTACCAGGTGCTCCTGAAGGCCTGAATACTGCAAATGAGATTGCGCAGTATCTTGATTATTTAACGGGTGGTTATTCAAGCAGCGGTGCTGGCTACCCTAGTGCATTTGGTTATCTCACCCCTAATGATAACAATGTCTATTTAAGCCCGAATATGTCATTTGATTTTACCTTGATTGAATTTGGCGTACCTGTTGGTTATCCTGCTGTTCCGGTACCACTAAGTGCGGAAGAGGGCGAGCAATTTTGGGCAAATGAATTTGATACATTGATGAATCATGCGTCTCAACCAATTATTCATTGGCCTTGGCATGATTATGGCCCAACTATCTCAGCTGACCCTATATCTGGAAATGGTTATACAGTTGCAATGTTTGAAAACACCATAGCTAAAGCCTATAACGCAGGCTCAGAATTTATTACCTCTGCTGATATGGCTCAACGTATTAATACCTTTAAAGACTCATCGTTAACAATTGACTCTGTAGGGTCAACTATTACGGCTACAGTAAATACCAATAAAGTAGGTAATTTTTCATTAGCAGTAAACACTAAGCCAGGCCAAGTGATTCATAGCGTAGATGGTTGGTATGCATATAATGATGATCATGTTTTTCTTAATGATAATGGTGGAACTTATACGATTCAATTGGACACATTTAGTGAGTCAAACACTCATATTTCTAAACTACCGATGCGATCTAAATTAATTGATTTAAATGGTGATGGAGATAATCTTAATTTTACTTTTGAAGGGAAGGGCTGGGTAATTGTTTCTCTTAATAATTATTATAGGTCGTATAGGTATTACGGAGTAAGAACTGGTAGAGTTTTAGGTTATAAAAAAGTAGCTTTGTACTTTGATAATAATAGAACTCATTCAATTTCAATAGTTCGTTAAACTAAATATAAGAATGCCCCTTGTTAGTATTAATTAGAACAAGGGGCAGCTTTTTTATGTATTCACATTTTTTAATAATCTGTTCAAGATCTGCCTGTTATGCTTGGGCGGTGCTCGAAATCCTCATTTACTTCATGTAAACGCAGTAATAGTTCCTGCATACCCTAGCTACAGCCATCCATGGCTTAGTTCGGTTTTCTGCGCTCCGTCCGCATAAAACTGACAGGGGTCGTAACGATCTTGAACAGCTTCTAAGAGTATTATTAGTTTTAGTGTAGCTACTTTCTTTCTCGTACCAAGAAGGTTTGAGCTTTATTAAATTTCTTTCTTCCAAACTAGTAAATTCTTATTTTCTTTCGCTCATCACATTCTAATCTGCTGAGAAAGAGTGAAATTTTATCTGTTTCTTCCATATGTAATTTATACAGTCACGAATGCGGATTTATCTGTCGATTTTTGCAGATATATTGCGTTTTAAAATAGTTACGTACTCATACAATGCGCCCTTTCAGCGCCTCTGCAATCGTTCCATGTGTTGTTCTATTTTTTGCATCCATAACAGTCGTTGCTATCGACAAAGATCAACTCGCTATAAAGCGCTTCTGTAACCGCGTGAATTATAGCTGTACTCCATAAATACTTAAGAGCAGAGTTTTCTGAACCTTGTGCAGAGAGTTCAGATTCTTCTGTATATTCTTGTATGTTCTATTCTGTCCTGTCCTGTCCTGTCCTGTCCTGTCCTGTCCTGATACCTTATTGAGTTGATTTGTTGCTAAATTGAGACTACGAAGAAAGATAAGACTGGAAAAAAAGGTTATATAAGATAAGTAAATTATTATATTCAGTCTTTGTACAGGTTTCAAGGTGATATTTTTTTTATCAAGTTAAAGGCTTATTATTCACATCATAAAAAATAAAATAAAAAAAATATGTGATTAATATATTTTATTGTTATAAATTAGTCGGTTAAGTTTTTTTAAACTAGAGTTGAGCTCAAAAAGTTAATGTTTTTTCGAGAGAAATAGATAAAGTTTAGAAAAAATAATTAAAATACCACTATAGCTGTCTCTAAAGTGAGACGGTTTTTATGCTCTGTCGCATAAATAATAGATTTGATACTTTTGTAATGTATCTATTTCTTTAAAGGCAAATGCTCTAACATTTTTTGTGAAACCAAAAATGGATACCCTTCATTTTAGGAGTAAAAATCAGTTGGTAGTTAATGCCTTCCTTTTGCACCCACATTCGTCCTGAGTGTGTGGGACTCCGCAATACCATTGTAAACTGAGTGTTGACTACGAAGTGCTCCAACTTTGACAAAACACGGTACTTTTTAATACGACAATAGGAGTGTCGTACCAGGGGCACCGCATTAAAACAATTAAAAAATAAATGAGTTACAGGGTTGACAGTCGATCAAGTTACTGAAACTTGACCTCAGCGACAAGAATATCTCTCAATTTCAGCACAATATTAAAAATATGTGGTGAAAGTCCAATGATTTGTTTGTAACTTATTGATTCAATATTTTTTTTAATGCGGTGGTCCTGGGTGTCGTACACCCTTCATCGCTTCAGCTACTTTTGTTCCAAGCGTTATTAGTTACAAATAGGCTATTGGCATATAATCTGCTTATTTAAATTATGTTGTATATTGAGACTCGACTTATTTTTTTATACAGTCTAGTAAGTAAATAACTAGAATGAAATAATTTAATTGAGTAATTAAATATATTTATGTGTAATTTTTTTTTATATTAATTAAGAAATGATAGGTTTTTATTGCGTAGACCAATATATTTCTAAAATAGGGTTATATTTTCTTGAGAGTTCCATCCTAATTACAAGATTTTATTCTGGAGTAATAAGACTTTTTGACCTATCTTAATATATACAATTAGTAGTATCAACATGAGTGTTCCTACAGGAATATTTAACTAAAATTAAAGTACGGTCGGGAATTCATTCACTCTAGGTTTTATAGGAGTGACTGTTTTATTATCGTCAAAAACTTAACAGCTAACCAAAATTATTGTTTTAAAATATGCCTAATTCATTTCGACTTATAAGTCACCTAGTTTTATATTTAAGTTTATTTTTCGCTAGTTCTAGTAATGCGGAAGTATTAAATCCATATAGCCTAAAAGATATGAGAGGAGAGTCAACATCTCAGCCTTTAAGTGTTCTAAATAAAAAAGATCAAAAAAAATCTGATGATAATTGGGATAACTATATTGAGTTTACTACTGGATCAAAAGGTTATAGGGGGGTTTTCAAATTTAAAGCACCTTCCAGTTTGAATAGTCTTGATAAATTGGTATTACATACGAATTTTCGTGGATCAAAAAAAGAATATCAGCAGTGGGCTTTTAGAATATATGATTTTAAAGCGAAAAAATGGGTCTATATTGTTGACAATAGTCAAGCAAAATCATGGGAATGGGGAGAGGTTACCCGGTCAGTAGGTGAAAAACCAAAACGATTTATAAGTAACGATAACAAAATTAAAATTAGTTTTCATACAAAAAGTTCATATGACAATAGCCAGCTTGATTACTTGGTGATAAAAACTTCTGATGAGGGGAATAGTGACCCTAAGACGCCTGATGATTCAAATTTTTCAGAAGTATTGTATCCTTATCATCTTAAAGACATTAGAGGGAAGTCAACATCTCAGCCGTTAACTGTTTTAGAGAAACAAGACCAAAAGGACTCGAATGATAATTGGAATAATTATATTGAGTTCTCTACTAACTCAGAGGGGTATAGAGGTGTTTTTAAATTTGAAGCACCACATGATTTAGATAATCTGAATAAAATAGAATTTCATGCAAATTTCCGTGGGCCAACAAAAGAATATCAACATTGGGCCTTTAGAATATTTGATTATCAGGCTGAAAAGTATGTTCATATTATTGATAATAGCAAAGTAAAGTCATGGAAATGGAAAAAACTTATTAGATCAGTTGAAGATAACCCAGGTCGTTTTGTAAGTAGTAACAATATTATTAAAATTAGTTTACATACTAAAAGTTCTTATGATAATAGCCAATTAGATTATTTAGCTCTAAAAATATCTAATTCAAAAGACACTCCTAATAACCCAGAACCAACACCAGAACCAACACCAGAACCAACACCAGAACCAACACCAGAACCAACACCAGAACCAACACCAGAACCAACACCAGAACCAACACCGGGTGCAGATAATTGGTGGAAACCAAAACCAGGAAGTAGCTGGCAAATCAACTACTCAGAAAAAAAAGACAGCGATTTGAACGTTGATATTTATAATGTGGATTTATTTGACACCAGTAAAACTGAAATTGATCAATTACATTCTAAAGGAAAACGGGTTATTTGTTATTTTAGTGGGGGAAGCTATGAAGATTGGCGTGAAGATGCTAAAGACTTTTCCTCCTCGGTAAAAGGTAAAAACCTTGATGGCTGGGCAGGGGAAAAGTGGCTTGATATCAGAAATCTTGATAAATTGCTTCCTATTATGAAAAAACGTATGGAAATGGCTTCCAGTAAAGGTTGTGATGCAGTAGATCCAGATAATATGGATGGGTATACACAAAATTCTGGGTATTCTATAGATGAAAAGGATCAATTGGTTTATAACAAAGCTATTGCAAAACAAGCTCATAAACTTGGGCTTGCTGTAGGTTTAAAAAACAATTTAGACCAAATTGGTGAGCTAATTAACTACTTTGATTTCGCAGTTAATGAAGAATGCTTTACTTACAAAGAATGTGATTTGCTTAAACCCTTTATAAAAAAAGGGAAGCCGGTTTATGGTATGGAATATAAATTAAGTATTAAATCTTTTTGTTCTGAAGCTAATAAAATGGGGTTAGATTTTCTCAAAAAGAAATTGTCTCTTGATGCTTATAGAGTTTCTTGTCGCGGTGATTGATAATTATTACTCAGGATAGTAAAGGTTAACAATATATGCCCCCTTGCTATTGAGGGGGTATATTAACGTGTCAACACTTTTTAGGATACATTTACAAAGGCTTGATGGAACTGATATAGGTGACCTATTGTCTTTCATCACTATTTTATTGCACCAAGAGTTCATCAATAAGCACTTTTGTTGTCTGCCACGATCTACGCTCTGATATTAATTTTCCAGTTAGATTCCTATCCATTTTAGCCATAAAATTCTTCCCATAAGAAATGAAAGTACGTTAGAATCCTTTTCATGGCTTTTTTATCAACGACACTTACTTTGTAAGTGCTAGAAAAGATCAAGAATAAGTCCCTATAAAACCAGAATATTTTCAGGTTTCACTATTGCCAATATTAAAACAAATACCCTAAAAAACTTTAAGTACCAAGCCATAAAATTTAGAGTATTTCTGATAATACCAATTGATTACAAGCTATTCAGCTATAGCTCAGACTGAATAAATAAAACCATGTCTAGTCAAATAAAACAGGTCAACTTTGATAACCACGTTGTCAGTCTGGCTAACCAGACAACAAATGCTTGTCTGACTTTGAACGAAGACGCTATCATTACTGCGTTTAATCAGGCCGCAGCTGTATTATTATGTCGCTCAAATTCAAGTTTGCTAGGAAAAAAACTGGCTTTTTTTCTGCACTCTGCTGATAGAAAAAAATTTCATATAAACCATAAATATCTGTTCAGTACTAACCAAGGAAAAAAATGGAAAGTCAGGATAAAGCAGTCTAAAGGTGACTATCTTAATTTCGAACTTTTAGGAATTAGAATTTTAAAAGGTGATCAAAATTTTGAAGTTTTGGTCATGCTAAATAAAAAAAATCAACCCGAGCAAGCTAAAAATACGCTAAATAGACAGTTGATGTCTAAAATAACCTATCAGGATGCACGCTTAAAAAATAACCATTGGCAATTGAAACAAAAGACCCATGAAATAGTCGATATTAAACGAGAGTTAGCGAACAAAGAAGCCATGCTAAATTCAATATTTAATGTTGCTATAGAGGGAATTGTCACTATAGACGAATCAGGGGCCATTATCTCTGTCAATAAAGCGGTAATCTCTCTGTTTGGTTACTCACAAAAGGAATTGCTTGGAGCCAATGTCAGTATTCTCATGCCCCTACCTCACAAAAACCAACACGATACGTATATTAAAAATTACCTTGATACGAATCAAGCACATATTATTGGTAAAGTAAGAGAGGTTGAGGGACAACATAAAAATGGAACAATACTGACATTGGATTTATCAATTGCTGAATTTACAATCGACCATCAACGATACTTTACAGGCATGTTGCATGATGTCACTGAACGCAAACATAAAGAAATTGAACATAAAAAGCATCTTGCAGAACTTGCTCATGTTACTCGATTAGGGTTGATGGGAGAAATGGCTTCTGGTATTGCTCATGAAATCAATCAACCTCTTACAGCAATTTCCGCTTATTCCCAGGCTTGTTTAAAGTTAATAGAGAATGAAAAATTTAATTTAATAGTTTTAACTGAAATCCTGCAAAAAATTAATACTCAGTCATTATTGGCTGGTCAGATTATTCATCGGCTACGAGATTTAGTGAGTCCAAAAGAAATACAAAAATCAAAAGTCGACATCAATGAATTAATCCACGAAGCAGTAGATTTATGCAGCTGTGATAGTAAACAAGCAGCGATCTCAGTTACGTTTAAATTGGCCACATTACCTCCTTTATTTATTGATGCCGTACAAATTGAACAAGTTTTGTTAAATTTGATAAAAAATGGTTTTGATGCGTTAAGGCAAATATCAGAAAAATTACCCAGAAAATTAGGGATCCAAACCTATCTTAATAATGATCATAATGTCGAAATACGCATAAAAGATTTTGGACCCGGGCTAGATAAAGCCGAACGAGCCAATATATTTACACCCTTTTACACCACAAAAAAAACAGGAATGGGAATGGGGCTTTCTATTAGCCGTTCAATTGTCGAAGCACATCATGGAACATTAAAGTTTAATAGCAAAAAAGGCTTAGGTACTACCTTTTATTTTATCCTTCCTATTCATAAAGAAATAAATGATAACTGAGCATCCTGAAAAAACCGTCTACTTGGTTGATGATGATTTTGCCGTAAGAGATTCACTTACCTTACTTATTGAATCATCAGGCATATCCGTCAAAAGCTTTGATTCAGCCCAAGCATTTTTAGATAACTATAAAGAAGAACAGATCAGTTGTCTTTTACTGGATTTTCTTATGCCCTCTATGAATGGCCTTGATCTTCAACAAGAACTCAAAATTAGAGATATTGATATTCCAATAATCTTTATCAGTGGTCATGGAAATATTCCTATTTCATCAAAAGCATTCCGAAATGGTGCTGTAGATTTTTTAGAAAAACCACTAGACGATAAAATATTGCTAGAACGTATTAATCAAACATTAAAGCAAGTCCAATTCAATTGGAAAAAAAAACACCATCATCATGAAGTACAAGAACTATACGCACACCTGACAGTTCGCGAAAAAGAAGTCATGAAACTAATCGCAAAAAGCCATTCTAATAAAGAGGCTGCACGTATTTTAGACATCAGCAATCGAACTATTGATATACACAGGGCGCATGTTATGGAAAAAATGAAGTCAGAAAGTCTTGCAGACTTGATCATTAAGGCAGTTATTTGTGGGATAGTTAAATTTTGACAGATTTAAAGTCATTCAATTCTGTACACGATACAAAAAATATAGAAAGTTGCTATAAGCTCGTTTAAATGTAATTAAATACCCTATTTCTGTTTTAGCAAACATGAATAACGGTCAATTAAAAATCAACTAAGTACTACTACCTTAAACGAGCTCTTTCATTGGAACAAGGCAAGAATGGATTGTTTTGTCGACATGTTGGTGGCTCTAATGGCAGTAGCACCGCTAATCCCAAAAATTTATTTTAGTACTTCACAAAAAGATCCATTGAATACCTTACAATAGAAAAAGACTCATTATAAGGTGTTCAGCCCGAAGGTAAGCCAACCCGAAATTTACGTTATACGGCTAAAAGCTAAAACTTCGTACCGCAGGGAGCTCCTCTTGGGTTGTTGAAGAGCGTTACCAGAAACCTAGCATCAGCAATATTTATTACTTTGTCACCATTAAAATCATAATTTATTGTGGTGTAAGTAATCGTGCCACCTCTAATAATTCTAAGAACCTCGCTTAAATCCCCCCTGTCAATACAAAGCCTTCTCCAATACGAAATGAGTCTGAAACTACCCTCGCATTCCAGTATAAAATGAGTCTAAGCTGACAAAATCAGACAATCTGTTCATGATGGAGCAATGAAAGCTATCATGAATCTTAAAGCCTTAAAAAACACCGAAGAGTTACAAACTTTTTTAGACGGATCACAAACCATTGTATTTAGTGTGCCTGGTAATAAAACAGCACGCTATGGTTTTATCCAGTCGGTACTAAAACAGTTCCACTACAGAGGTTAACTAAACGACAAAAAGGCATTGTGATACGCTTTTTGCTGCAAGTAACCGCCTATTCTCGCCAACAACTAACCCGTCTCATCCATCAATACCTGAGAGCAGGTGTTATACAACAACGTACTCCTCATAAGCCAGCAGGGTTTAAACAAAAATACACAGCAACAGATATTGCTTTATTGGCAAAAATGGACGAACGGTATGATACGCCAAGTGGTGCAGTCATTAAAAAACTTTGTGAACGTGCCTTTTCAGTCTTTGATGAAACAGAATATGAAAATATTGCTCACATTTCAGTGTCTCATCTCTACAATATTCGCGGCTCTACAGGCTATCAAAAACAGCGAAGAACGTTTGAGAAAACCAAGTCTAGACAGGTGGCTATTGGTGAAAGACGTCAACCCAATGCGGAGGGAAACCTGGCTATATTCGGGTAGACACTGTTCATCAAGGTGATCAAGATGGAGTGAAGGGGGTTTATCATATCAATGCGGTGGATGAAGTCACTCAATATGAAGTGGTGCTGTCTTGTAGCCGAATCAGTGAACAGTTTTTGATCCCTGTCTTAACAGAAATGCTTGAAACTTTTCCTTTCGACATCAGCGGATTTCATGCGGATAATGGCTCGGAATATATTAATCATCAAGTGGCTAAACTGCTAAATAAACTACATATTGAACTGACTAAATCTCGCTCAAGGCAGAGCAATGATAATGCATTGGCAGAAAGTAAAAATGCTTCAGTCGTCCGTAAAACCTTTGGCTATAGCCATATAGAACAGCATTGGGCAGATGAACTTAATGTATTTAATAGAGAATATCTCAACCCTTTTCTCAATTACCACCGTCCTTGCTATTTCCCAACCATTGTTACGGATGAAAAAGGAAAACAAAGGAAGAAATATCGCTATGATAAGATGATGACGCCTTATGAAAAGCTAAAATCGCTGGAACAGGCTGAAAACTATCTAAAAGAATCTCTATCCTTTGAGCAATTAGATAAAGATGCTTATGAGATGAGCGATAATAAATTTACTGACCAAATGAACCTTGCTAAAAAGCAACTTTTTAAACAAATAAATGAACAGAAAAAAGCCTGATTTTTAGATCTGGATTAAATGGACTGTTCAGACTCATTTGTTAATTGGAAAATACTGATACAGCTTGGCCTGGCTTGGTCGGTTGGTTAAGACTGGATATTCCTGAAGAACTTAGGGACAGACATCCTACAAAAGGCATTATCTCAACCAACACAGAGGGTGGCTATATAGCAGAATGTGGGACATCTATGGCAGCACCAGCGAGTTGCTTTGATGTTACAGCAATTTGTAGAAAAACACGGAATTGATCTAGCTGTTAATCCTCCACTGCCATCTACAATCAAAGCAATCCTGGTTCAAACTGCTGAGGATATGATTCATGAGAAAGCGTATCCAAGAGATGCAGTAAATCCCGATACAGGCACTCCGGTTTTATATTACGAAGGTCCAGATTTTGCCACTGGATATGGACTAGTAAATGCTAAAAAAGCTGTTGATTTAATTGAAAATTCAGCTAATAAGACACTTATTCGCGAATCTAAACTAGATGTCGATCAGAATGAGATTTATTCAGTTTATATCACATCGTCTATAGCTGAGCTAAAAATCACACTTGCCTGGGATGATGTTGAAGCATCTACATCTTTGGGTGATGAAAGAATATCTCGGTTAGTTAATGATCTTGATTTGGTATTGATAGACCCTAATGGAAGTCGGCATTTTCCTTGGACGTTAACGTCCCAATTTGATCCTGATGCAGATTGGAATCCACCTTTACCCGTTGCTGATTGTTCAGGTTCAGGTCCTAAATGCGGAGATCTTGATCCTATTGAATCTTCAGATGTTATTCCAGCATTTAAAGGAGAAGATCATCAAAATAATGTAGAACAAGTAGTGATAAAAAATCCGGCAATTGGAACATGGCAGGTTGTAGTTAAAGGATTTGATATTCAAAATGTAGAAAGTGATTTGCAGTCATATTCTCTTGTTGCCACTGAACCAATGGTTCAAAGCAAAATATTAAGCAATAGTTCTTGGAAATCATATGATAGTCTACAGCCAGGTTGGGAATCCCTTGGTTTTGATGATTCAGACTGGCGAAATGCTTATGCTCCTTATCCTTTTCTCTCAAGCTATCCACCGGAACGCTGGATACCAAATACCGATGCTGTCTATATGTGGGATTGGCCTGATGCTGGTGATCCAACAGGCAAAAATGGTCCTATAGAAACTTGGTATAGAAAAACGTTTAATATACCTGTAGATATTACTTATATTAAAAATGCTATTGCTACAGTCGCTGCTGATGATGATTTTGATTTTTACGTCAATGGCACATTAGCTTATGCTGACTGGAATGGCGTGGTTTGGGGTGCTCCCTATATAATCGATATAAAGCCTTACCTTATTGAAGGAGAGAATATTTTTGCAATGTATGCAAAAGATTCATATGGAATTTGGGGGTGGGCTTTGGTTGATGCCGCTATCGAAATCTCATTTCAACAGGGATTAAAAGGAGATCTGAATAAAGATGGTTGTGTTGATCGTACCGATTTATTACTACTTCTAAGAGAAATACGCAGCCCAGCTCCTTATGATTTATCATTTGATCTTAATGAAGATGGTGTTATCAATATAGCTGATGCACGTAAACTGGTGACTTTATTTAGTCAGCCTCGAGGAGTAGCTTGTCAATAATCATCAGTTCTAGTGCGATTAATGGCGGACTGTTTTCCGCTATTAATCGTCATTTTTACATCAAGAAAGTAAATTCAGATATGCAGTTCTTTTATTTTTTAGTTTATTCATTCATCAATTAATAGAGGTACCCTTTAATAATATTTTAAATTGTGTGTTCTTGTTTAGCGTAGCGTAGCCATATGACTTTTTTTTCAGCAAGTTGTTTCAGAACCTAGCTCCCAATAATTAAAAGAGGCAAAAATTCCTCATTCCTAACAACACGAAGTATAAAAATGTATTGCAATCTTTTAAACTAAAGAATATTATTAAACTCTAATATTATAATAATCAATTTAGGAGCTGCGTAATGAATAACATAATAAATAATCAACGCCGAAATTTTTTGAAAACTACTGGTATTACTGCAGCTGCGGCAGTAAGTTATCCTTCATTACTTCGTGCTGCTAATTCTGGAGCTATTAATAAGGCTTCAGCTAACTTTCATGCTGATGTTGAAATAGAACTAAGCATGGATGTTACTAAGGTTCAAATCTTTAAGGGCTCTAAAACTCGAGTCTGGAAAGTACAGGGTAAAGTATTGAAAGGGTCTCCATCTAGTGTAAATAATTTAACAGGAACTTACCTTGCGCCTACTCTACATTTTCAAAAAGGGCAAAAAGTCAGGATTTATTTAAAAAACAACCTTCCTGCCGAATCTATTCTTCATTGGCATGGACTTCATGTTCCATCAAAGATGGATGGTAATCCAATGTATGCGATTAATCATGGCGAAACCTACATTTATGAATTTGAAATTCTTAATAGAGCAGGGACTTATTGGTATCATTCTCATGCGCATGGCGTGACTGCAAAACAAGTTTATTCTGGTATGGCCGGTTTTTTTATTGTGAGTGATAAAGAAGAACAGGCTTTAAACTTACCTAAAGACCAATATGATTTACCATTAGTTATTCAAGACCGTAGTTTTGATTCTGATAATCAACTTAAGTATAGCAATCATATGATGCAACGGATGCAGGGTTTTTTGGGTGATCAAATAATGATTAATGGTCAACCTGATTTTGTATTACCTGTTGAAAATAGGGCATATCGCTTACGTTTATTAAATGGTTCTAATTCAAGGATTTATAAACTGGCTTGGGATGACGGGTCTCCAGTTACTGTTATTGGAACGGATGGTGGTTTGTTAGAACGACCAGAAACAATGCCTTATGTTATGTTAGCTCCCGCACAAAGACGCGAATTGTGGGTGGATTTTAGTGATAAAGCTATAGGTACCGAGCTAACTATGCGAAGTATCCCATTTGAAGGTGCTTCTATGCATGGAGGAATGATGGGCGGCGGCATGATGGGGGGGCGTGGAGGAATGGGCATGGGAGGGATGTCTGGAAATTCATTACCTGCAGGTGGAGACTATCCGGTATTGAAAGTAAAAATTGTTAAAAAGGCTAAAAGTAATGATTCCTTGCCTTCTCGTTTAACATCAATAAAACCTCTTAAAGTAAAAGATGCTGCTAATTCTACCAACCCTAGGACAATTGCTTTATCAATGGGACGTATGTCTGCATTATTGAATGGTCGCTCTTATAAAATGAATGATGTTAGACCTGATGAAGTGATTCCTGTAAATACCTTACAACTAATGGAATTTGATAATAATGGTAGAGGTGGCGGCATGGGAATGATGAATATGGCTATGCCACATCCTATGCACTTACATGGTGAGCAGTTTCAAATTATAAAACGAGAAATCAGTTCTGGTTCTGAAGACGCTTATGCTTCGGTATCAAAAGGGTTAGTCGATAATGGCTGGCATGATACGGCTCTTGTTATGTCAGGTGAAAAAGTAACTTTTCTAAAACCTTTTAATGATTTTAAAGGTATGTTTATGTATCACTGCCACAATCTTGAACATGAGGATTTAGGTATGATGAGAGATTATTTAATTAAATAATCAGGCTATATAGACGTATCTTTAATTTGATTTTTGTCGGTACGAACAAGAGAAATTCGCGTCCGTGACCCTATGAAATATACTATAATAAATTCTGTCCCAAGGGCTATGTGTGAGGGGCGTAATTACAAAGTGAAGTAAAGGTAGATATTTGTAGGTTGGGCTGCCGTCACTTTGGTAACCCAACAAACGGTATATAAAATGTTAGGTTAACGATAGAGCTGTTAGCCTAACCTACGTGAGCGTTGGTGAATTGCTTCATAAAGAAATAAAGATAAATACTTCAGCACCCTTATCTAAGATAACCGAATAAAAAATGAGAAAACTTCTATGTTTTATTTAAAATATAAACTAAATAATTCATTACTACGCCTAAGTTTTATTGGCATACTTGTTAGCCTTCTTTTGGGATGTTCTCGATCTACACATTCGGTAAAGCCGAGTTCAGAACCTCCCCCTCCTTTACCGTCAACGGAAATTTACTTTTATCCTGAAAAGGGACAAAGCAAGTCACTTCAACAAAGAGACCGCTACGAATGTTATCGATGGGCAGTAAAAAAATCAGGCTTTGACCCTAACCAAGCACAATTAGCACCTCATCAGCGCTTTGAGGTAAAAGCCTCGCCGCGGCCTGGTACTGGTGTAATTGTTGGTGCCGCTACCGGAGCTGTTATTGGTTCAATCAGTGCCCATCCACGACGAAGTGCTGAAGGATTAGTATTTGGTGCAGTTGCTGGAGCGTTGGTGGGAGCTGCAACTGATATTGCTCGGCACGACCGAGCTACTCGAATACAACGCCAATATGATGAAAATGATGCTAATCGCTATGTACGACTGGAAATGCAATCACGGAATTATCGCCGTGCAATGTCAGCCTGTTTGGAAGGACGAGGCTATAGTGTTCAATGAATTAAGGATGAGAGTACAATTAATATTAAGGGTTTGTAGCTTGCTACCCTTGAAATACTAACTCTCCCGATGAATTAGGATAATAAAATGAAAACAAAGCTATTAACCAGCTTAGCTCTATTATTGATTGTATTATTAAGTACTACTTCTGTTTATGCTGATCGTGGTGAGCGAATATTTGGGCGTTCAGGTGTAGATTTAAGGCACCGTAGTTCAAAACCAAATAGAAAACCAAATCAAAGAAAACCAAATCAAAAACATTTTAGATTCGATACTCGCTATCGACATGATCGGCAGTATCCACGGAGAGGATATATGACGAATCGTCTGCCTTTTAGAAGGCCTCCCATCCGTTATCGGAATCATGATTATTTTTTTCAGCGGGGTATTTGGTATCGTCCCTCAGGTTCTCGTTTTACAGTGGTTGTTCCACCCATTGGTATAGTTGTAGCTAATTTACCCTCATTTTATACCACTCTTTGGGTCGGTAATATCCCTTATTATTATGCGAATGATATTTACTATACTTGGCAGGCTAGTCGAAATGGTTATGTTGTCACAGAACCACCCAGAAACCTTGTTGAGGAAGAAGAGCCGCCTCTTATGGCTGATGAATTATTTATTTATCCTAAAAATGGTCAAAATGAGAGACAACAAGCTGATGATCGTTATGGCTGTCATCGCTGGAGCGTTAGCCAAACAGATTATGATCCAACATTTCCTGCAGAAAATATTTCAGTCAGCAATCTAAGTCGTAAAAGAGAAGATTATCAACGTGCGATGAGAGCTTGTTTGGAAGGACGTGGTTACAGTGTACGATAAGGCAATTGGAAAAAAATGAAATTTTATCTTGTACTATTTAGTTTTCTAACTATCACTAATACTCTCCCTGTTGTAGCTGTTGAACAGGCGACTAATGACAGGCTTGATGAAGTTGAGCGTCTTGGCGAGCATGTTATGCCTTTTGACTTAAACCAGACCTTACATGTTTTTTCCAAAACTGAGCAAGGTGGGGTGCAGCAAGTCATATCAAAACTTCCTTCGGATACGAAACAGATTACATTAATTCGTGATCATCTGAAAGAGATTACTACTAAATTTAAAAAAGGTGACTTTACCGATCCTACCAAAGTCCATGGAAAAAACATGCCTGGGTTAAACGAATTAAAAAATGCAGAATCAGGTTCAATTGTTATTCAATATCGCGAATTAACTAATGGTGCAGAGATTACTTATTCAACAAAAATTCCAACATTGATTAGTGCAATTCATCAATGGTTTGATGCACAACTTAGTGATCATGCTCGACACGCAACGGGTAAACACCCTCATCATATGATGCATAATCAGTAATTTCTAGAATTTTCTTTTTAAAGTTAAGGAACCTCTGATTAAGTTGATTAGAATTTAGCGCAGAAAAAACTGTCGCTATTTTTCACGAAGTGAGACGTAATAGTCACTCTATTGCACCGGTCTTCGTGGAAAATATCGGCAGTTTTAGCAAGCTAAAAATAATTGGACTTGATCAGAGGTTCCTTAATAAACAAAGTAAGAATATTTTATTTTTTATTACTATTGACGGAGGATGAGGAAAGTTGAATGCTAAAATATTCAAAAACAGGATCAGATAAAGTTTAACAATAGGTTCGCCATTACGCTCTAATATTGCTAGTAAGCAATTAACATAATCGATAGTTGATATACCTATCAATACAATGCTGTACGATTATTATCAACAAAACTTATAGTTTATAAATTATAAACTAATGTCTGCAATAAAAAATACTTTTTCTAAGGTAAACTAACTTTCTTTGTGAAATTAGATCGCTGAGTATCTGGCAAGTTCTGAATATTGTCCTCCCCCTTTTTTTTTAAAAACTACCTATTTCACAAAAAAAATTATAAAAAATATATCCTTATTAGCAGAAGAGAATAAAAATGAAACTAAAGATATTAATTGCAAGTATTGCTTTACCTTTAATGATTGGCTCTGCAAATGCTGAAGCTGAAAAAAAACAACCTCAGTAAATGCACCAAGACAATATAATAAAGTCTTTAATCCGCGCCAAAAAGAATACCCAAATCATTTAGGTTTTAATGACTTACATATCCAGGCCATTAGACATCTTGTTCCTGATTCAAATGATGTAAATGACCCAAAACTACAAACAATCGTTCACCATCATTGCAAAGCATATGCTGACTCAACTTTCCTTTGCTTAATGTTCCATTCTGGTATGAAGGATCAGGATAAACCCATTGGTTTTGAATATATTATTACGACTGCCCAGTTTAATAAACTTCCAAAAGAAGAAAAAAAATACTGGCATTATCATAAAGAAGAAGTACCAAGAGCACATGCAACCTTTCCAGATTTGACTGCGGATGAAGCAGCTAAAATATTGCCTGATATTAATGAAACTTATGGCAAAGTGGTTTACTTTCAACAGCCTCATCATGAGTTTTCATTAGGTGAACCTTATGTCGTGATTGTTCAAGATATGCCTGAGCAAGATTAAAGTTAAATCATGTTGGTTGGGTTGCCAAAAAGACGGCCGCCCAACCAAACCAAACCAAACCAAACCAAACCAAACCTTAGATAAACTAATAAATAATTTTTTGTTGTTTCAGTTCGCTATAAATATCTTCAACTGATTGTCTCTCACAATCAAATGATACATTAGTTAATTCAGTTTGCTTGCCAAGAGAAATACAAATTAAGCCCGCATTCTTTATAGCTAAAATTAACCCATCAATATCTGCGACTTGATCTTCAAGAACCGTTGCGGCATGCCCTGTATCAAATAATTTTCGTTCCAATTTATACGCAATTTCTTGGCTTGTAGAACCCACTAAATTAATGGCTGATGCTTTTTGGCTAAACCTGGCTGCTCTTTCGTCTTCAGAAACATTCGCTAAATCTTCATTTCCAGCTTCACCAGTAATCATACCCGCACCCACTGTCACGTTGCTTAAACGGTCGATTATGATAAAAGCCCCTGTGCTTTTATTTAGTTTATAGGGATCAAATACAACGGGGGCATTAACTGAAATAGTACATGATGCAATTTCATTTAATTGTAAATTATCTGCATCATGATGCTCTAATGTATTAACATCAATTCTGTAATTAATTGAAGAAATTGAGCCAGAAACACTGCGAGTTGCCAGTTTGATAATATATTGACGAGCAGGAGACATAACTTGTTCTGACATCCAAACTATTGATGCATTAAATTTATCCGTAACTATGGCTGATAAAGAACCTGAACCAACAATCATATCACCACGGCTAATATCTATTTCATCCTCCATTGTTAATGTGACAGCCATAGGTGGAAAGGCTTTTTCTAAATCACCTTCATAGGTCACAATAGATTTTATTTTGCTTGTTTTACCAGAAGGTAATACGCTGATTTGATCGCCTTTATTAAAGATACCTGAGGCGACTGTTCCACAAAATCCACGAAAATCAAGGTTTGGTCGGTTAACATATTGGACAGGAAAACGTGCATCTTCAAAATTATGATCATGAACTATGCTAATCGTATTTAACAGATCCATCATCGCCTTTCCTGTATACCAAGGCATATTTTTACTTGGGTTAACGACATTATCTCCGTCTAAAGCAGACATGGGAATAAAGTGAATGTCGTCCAAATCAATTTTTGAAGTAAAGTCTAAATAATCTTGTTTAATTTTATCGAAAGTGTCCTCGCTATATTCCACTAAATCCATTTTATTTACTGCAACAATAATATGTTTAATACCCAATAATGAAGCAATAAAACTATGCCTTTTAGTTTGTGTTTGCACACCATAACGTGCATCAATCAAAATCACAGCAAGATCACAAGTTGATGCGCCCGTTGCCATGTTGCGTGTGTATTGTTCATGGCCAGGGGTGTCGGCAATAATGAACTTACGTGTTGAGGTAGAAAAGTAGCGGTAGGCAACATCAATGGTAATTCCCTGTTCACGTTCTGCTTGTAAACCATCCACTAACAAAGCTAAATCAATTTTACCTGCACCGGTAGTGCCAGATTTTACGCTATCTGATTTAACAGCGCTTAACTGGTCTTCATAAATCATTTTTGAGTCGTATAACAAACGACCAATTAGGGTACTTTTACCATCATCCACATTTCCACAAGTTAAAAAACGTAATAGCTCCTTACGTTCATGTTCAGCTAAATATTCATTAATGTCTGTACTGATTAAATCAGATTGGTGGGACATGGGAGATCCTTTAAAAATTTTTGGTGGTAGATGAAAGTAGCTTTTAGGCTAACATATTAACTATGGTGCATTGTGCCGCTAATATAGCTTACTCTTTCACCTTCTTGTTGGGTTGTCAAAAAGACGACAGCCCAACCTACAATAATAGTGGGTGTGCTTTTAAAAATACCCTTCGCGTTTTTTTTGCTCCATAGAACCGGACTGATCATGATCTATTAATCTACCTTGCCGTTCTGATGTGGTGGTTAGAAGCATTTCCTGAATAATTTCAGGCAAAGTTGTTGCTTCTGATTCGACTGCTCCTGTCAAGGGATAGCAACCCAATGTTCTAAAACGTACCATTTTCATTTCAATTTTTTCATCAGCTCCAATTGGCATACGATCATCATCAACCATAATGAGCATTCCATCTTTATTAACAACGGGACGTTCTTTAGCAAAATAAAGTGGAACAATAGGAATATTTTCTAGGTGTATATATTGCCAAACATCTAATTCAGTCCAATTAGAAATTGGAAAAACACGAATACTTTCTCCTTTATCCAATTTACCGTTATAAATATTCCATAATTCTGGTCGTTGGTTTTTCGGATCCCACCGATGATTTTTATCTCGAAAAGAATAAACTCGTTCTTTTGCCCGAGATTTTTCTTCATCTCGACGAGCACCACCAAAGGCAGCATCAAATTGATATTTATCCAATGCTTGTTTTAAACCATCTGTTTTCATTACATCAGTATGTTTTTTACTGCCGTGAGTAAAAGGACCAATACCTTGATCAATTCCATCCTGATTACTATAAACAATAATATCAAGTCCTAAGTCATTGATCATTTTATCCCTAAATTCAATCATTTCCTTAAATTTCCATTTAGTATCAACATGCATCATTGGAAAAGGAGGCTTACCAGGATAAAAAGCTTTCATGGTTAAATGTAGCATCACTGCAGAATCTTTACCGACAGAATACAACATCACTGGCTTATCAAATTCAGCCGCTACTTCACGGATAATATGAATACTTTCTGCTTCAAGTTGTTTGAGATGAGTTAATTTATAATCAGTCATTAATGAGGTTTCCGTAGCGCAAAATCATACTTGTATTAAACTCACTATTTTAAAACTAATTTGATCTGATTGCTAGAAGGAGATGAGAGTAATGTATCAATTATAAAAAATAGATTCATTAAAATGATAAAGTTTCTACTATTTTCTTCTGGATCTTACAAAACTTTATAAAAAAAGTTATTCTCTTGTTATAGCCTTCTGCGAAGGCATCAGCGGAAAAGAAATCTATTGTTGAAAGAGCGGAAGCTGAGTGCTGTGACTCAAGGTTTGATGTGGAAAAGTTAACATGGATGTGAAAAACATAAGCCATCCTTATTTATTGGGCACCTTTTGTATTGGTAGGTGAGTGGCATTAAGTAGGAGGGGCTTTCAGCCGCGACCGAATCAGGAGAAATTGCGGCTAAAACCAGAAAAATTAAAACCTGTGAGCTAAATCATAGCTCATCATACAAAACTAGAAGAAGATAAGACTAAATGTTAAATAAAAGTTTTTAGTCATGGTAAGGTTAATTAATAACAAACAGATAGGAAGCATCATGCCATTCACCTTTTTTTATCGTTATACCCTTATATTAGTTGCCCTGTTCTTGACACTACTTTCAACTTCGGCGCAGTCAGCCACTAAATTTCAGCCTGATGCCATGTGGCCGAAACTAACACAAAGTGGGCGCTATTTTAATTTTCCTTCAGGCATTGCCCGCGATACACAAGGGCTGTTTTATATTACTGATACGGGAAGTCATAAGATTAAAGTATTAACGGCAGAAGGCGAATTATTACGGATTTGGGGTAATTTTGGTGATAAAGCTGGGCAGTTCAATCATCCTAGAGGTATTGCTATCTCTCCTTCGGGTGAAGTTTTTGTAGCAGATGCTAATAATAGTCGAATTCAGGTCTTTAGTTTAACCGGTCAGTTTTTACGCCAATGGGGAGACCACGGCAGTGCAAAGGAACAATTAGATTATCCAACGAATTTAGTGGTCAATCCACAAGGCCTTATTATTGTCAGTGATACTGCAAATGATCGCATTCAAGTTTTTGATGGAACTGGGCGCTGGATACAGACAGTTGGGGAAGGTCTGTTGACGAATCCTCACGGCATGGCTTTTAGCCCCACAGGTGAGTTATATATAGCAGATCGTACAAACCACCGGATCAGCATCTTTAGCGTAGAAGGAAACTATTTGCGTAGCTTTGGTGAAGAAGGCACTGAATTAGGTCAGTTTGACGAGCCTCAGAATCTTGCTTTTGATGCACAGGGCTTGTTGTATGTGACTGAACTCGGCAACAATCGAGTTCAAGTATTTAATCAGCAAGGTGAGGCCGTTACCCGTTGGGGAGGATTTACTAGCCCCGTTGGTCTCGTCATTGATAATAAAACTCAGACAGTTTATGTGGCCGAAAGAGCTATTAATCGTATTGTACAAATTAATTTTCAGGGGGCTAAGAAAGACACATGGCAAAGCCAGGGCAGTGAGCCAGGTGAACTCTCATTCCCTTTAGTATCCGTTAATCCTCAAGGTAATGTTTATGTTGCTGATTTACTGAATGACCGAATTCAGGTCTTTTCATCCACCGGTGAGTTACTGCAAAATTTTGGTGCGTCTGGGAGAGAACCAGGTCAATTTCTGTTCCCAATTGCTGTAGCTTTTGACTCGCAACAACGTGTTTATGTTGCTGATTTTGTAAATGATCGTATTCAAGTTTTTGATCAACAAGGCAACTACCTCCGACATTTTGGTGTTTCTGGAAGTGGTGAACAACAACTGAATCATCCTAGAAATTTATTTATCAATAACGGTTTACTTTATATAAGCGATCTTTTTAATGATCGAGTACAGGTTTTTACTTTAGACGGTGTGTGGGTGCGTGGCTGGGGAGAAAAAGGAACGGGGCAAGGGCAATTTAATCAACCTGATGGTATTGTGGTTGATGATCAAGGGCAAGTTTATGTTGTAGATAGTGGAAACAATAGAATTCAGGTATTTGATGAAAAAGGCACCTTTCTTGGTCAATGGGGAAACAAGGGGAGTGAGCCGAGTGAATTTAACTTCCCTACCGGCTTAGCTCTTTCCCCAAATGGCTTACTGTATGTGGCCGATGCGGTAAACAACCGCATTCAAGTCTTTCAACGTGATGGTACCTTTATTGAAAGTATTGGCAGTGCCGGTACACAAGCTGGGCAACTAGCTCAACCTTATTCTGTTGCCTTAATTGATGAAGATACCTTGGTCATAGGGGAGCGTTCCAATAATAGAGTCCAGGTCTTGCGCCGTAAAGAGGTCGTAACATCACCTCACAAAGCCATTATTTTAGCGGGTGGCGGTTTGCCCACTGAAACACATTTTAATGCCTTATGGGATTCGACTCAGTTACTCAGTAATAATGCCTATTTTGCTTTACGTGCACAAGGCTATAACAAGGATGCTATTAAATTTTTAAGCTCGGGAAATTTGGGCAATGATTTAGATGAAAATGGCAAAGCCGATGATTTAGAAGCTGCAACACTGGTTTCTTTAGAGCAATCTATCACTAACTGGGCAAGTGATGCGGGGGATGTATTGATATATCTAATTGACCATGGGGGGCCAGGCACTTTCAAAATCAACCAGAATGAAATACTCAGTCGAGAACAACTGAAACAATGGGTTGATAGTTTACAAAGTAAGACAAATGGAAAAGTCACTGTGGTTATTGAGGCCTGTCAATCCGCCAGTTTTTTTGATGGTCTAGGAACTAATAATCGCATATTAATTGCCAGTGCAGATAAAGAACAACCTGCGGTCATCAGTAATCAGGGAATGAATTCCTTTTCCTATCACTTCTGGTACGCTGTACATACAGGGCAACCTTTACTTCAGGCGTTTAAAAAAGCCCAACAAGGAATGAGCAGCCAAACTGTGTTGGTTAACAATAAGGAACAAAGACAAAAAGCCCAACTTGAAGCGGATGGCAATGGTCTATTTGATAACGCTGACGAAACGGTACTTGGTGATTACTGCCTGGGAAATTGTCAACAATTGGCTGCTGACGAACCTCAATTAACGCCCATAACTACTAGCTCCACGCTCAACGGTGAAATCAAACTTGCCCTCAGCGTACAAGTCACAAGCTTAGCGCCGATTAGCCGTGCCTGGGCAATTATCAGTCGCCCAGATGTCAATCATACAGATCTTAATCAACCTATTACCGACCTGCCACAGATTCCTCTACTCTGTACAGAACAGGAAGCAGGCAAATACCTTTGCCAAGGTGAATACCCATCATTTGATGTCAATGGAGACTACAACATTACGTTTTATGCTAGTGATACTCAAGCACGCACCAGTGTGCCAAACACCAGTATCACCATAAAACAGACAGCGGGTAAAGATAATACACTCAGTACCTCCAAATACAGTACACTTTATGATGTAAAAACTGGTGCTGTTACTCTACAAGATGTTGTAGTAGAAGGGCAACACTATCGAGTGAACTTGCAATCCCAAAATGATCTCTTTGTGTTGACCTCTGTTGACCCCACAACACGGTTTTTTGAAATTCCAGCTCAATTCAATTTTGAAAGCGGATTGTTAGCAATTCCACAGGTCGAGGTAAATGGTCATATCTATTCAGCAAATTTACAAAAGCAGACTGGTGAGGGTTTTGTCTTTAAGTTAGACAATGTCATTGATTTTGGTGTTTCACGTAGGGTGGAAAAGTGATAACGCCTTCCACCGTTTGCCAATAATAAAAATGTTGGATGACGCTATCGAGACTGTGAAAGTATTAAGAATCCAAACGCGAATAATATCCACACCTGAAATACAGATTAACGTAGATAGTAATGGCTCTACGACGCTATCAACAAACTTTAAATCGACAGCAAGATTGTTGTTACTCTCGGGAAATTTTCGGGGTCTGGTCTTGCCATACCATACTGATAGCTATAACCAAAAAATCCATCCGATAAAGACGGGTGGCCTTGGTGTTATTCTTTTAGATTAAGACCTCATAACAATGCACTATTCTAAGTAGATCAACTTCCAATCAAAAGATTAAGGTAAGTTGATTACAAAGTTATAAATTATCATGGCTATTAACAAAACACAGGTTATCTAAATAATTAGCCCCTCTCGTTTCCATGCTCCTGCGTGGAAATCTACCAGCCTACTGAAACAGCTCGGTATGCATTCCCCCGCGGACGATGGACGAAAAACCTGTGGTTTGTTTACAGTCATGTAAATTATTTAGTCATTAATTTGTCATATTAATTTCAGATAATTAGCTCGTTATTAATTAAAAATGAGAATCAGAATGAATGCATTTGAAAATAAACACTTCGCTCCTTCCTTTGAAGTTAAATTTATCTTAAATGAGCGGAACAAATACAATGTTAGAATGGAATATGAATATCTGGGTTTTGATAAGCATGGACTAGACTTATCTTCCAAAACGAACCACTTTGTTATAAAAGCCTTATATTCAATTCGATTACGATTATGGAACATTGCCTTAAATCAAAGAGGTGGAATTAGAAATTTTCGTGAAATTCCCTAAAAGCTTGTTGGTAGTTAATTTATGATATGGGGTTTCAAAACTTATAATTAACTTTAGCATTCTCTTACTCTAGATATGTAACAAAACCACTATAATCAATTGGTAAAATATTTTCAGAGTTGCTCAGTATATTTAATACTTCTTGAATTTGCGCATTTAACTCTTTAAAAACCAAAAAATAATATTCACTGCAAATAGGAGAAAAATATAAATTCAATCGTTTTGCAGCACTTTCTATTCCTATCGTTACATCGGCCTGTTTGCTAGCAATCATACTTGCCACGGCTAAGTGTGTATGTTCCTCATGATAATATCCTTTAATATTTTCCTGCTTTATATTCTTTTGGTTTAATAAATTATCAACTAATAAACGTGTACCTGATCCAATTTGTCGATTAACAAATATTAATTGCTTATCTACAATATCTTGTAATGAATCGACTGGGTTATAGGGATAACTAATAATTCCCTGTTGACGTCGTTCTAATAATACAAATTGATCCTGTTTTTTATCTAAATGTTGTGTGTATTCAGCTAATTGGTGATGATGTTTTCCCCTCGTTATAATATGAAACCCTGCCATATTGCACTTTTTTTTTGCATAAGCAGCTAATGCTGCCCCACTTCCATCTATGTGTATTTCAATAGGGACATTGTATTGGCGGAGTTTATTGATTTTTTCTGAATCACTAGCAACAATTATTAATTGTTGTGATTTGGTCAATTCTGTCTGTAACAATTGATTTGCTTTCTCATTTGATGTTGTTAAAGAAGGCTTTATATTTTGCTTATTTTTTTCTGTAATATCTATAAGCTTTTTTCCAAGTTCACTTAGATGAGTCCCTTTACCCCTTTGCTTTTTTACTAACGCCAAGCCAAAAAGTTCTTTCATTTGATTAAGTAGATTCTAGGCTTTTCGGTATGAATAGCCACAATGATTAGCTGCAGTTTGTAGGTTGTTTTCATCTTGGATTGCTTTTAGCAACTTTAATGCTGGCTCAAAATCATAATTAATATCATTGATTACCAGGCTGGAATGTAGTTCGTATTGTATTTTTATTTTATTCATGTAATTTAATACATATTTTAAAAAAATATAACTAGTTATATAATGCATAAAAATAACAATAATTTCAATATTACCCTAATTTAATTATGTATTTTTTTTCATAAAGGGAAAAGTCAAAGATGAAGATTAAAAAGTTAGCTTTGCTAGGGGCAATCTGCGGAACCATTACACCTCAAGTTCAGGCCGAGTCAGAATTACTCTTATTAATCGAAATGTTACATAATAATGGCACAGTTGATGATGCTCAGTATCAACGTTTATTGGATGAAATTAATGCAGATAAAGCACCTAGCATTAAAAAAGAAAATATAGCTGTTCAAAATACAAAAAAGCCAAATGAAAAACAGCCATCCGTTGAAATTACAGTTGATAAAGGAGGGATTCAATTTAAATCAAACGATAACGAGTTTTCAGCTAAAATTGGTGGTCGAGTCCAGCTAGATTCTGTCTGGTATGATGAAGATGGTGCTGAAATGGGGAATGGAACAGAAATACGCCGTGCCAGACTCTATATTCAAGGACATATGTTTTACGACTGGGGGTATAAGTTTCAATATGATTTTACTGGTTCTGGCAAAGGAGGAATAAAAGATGCATTCCTTACTTACAATGGTTTTGATTCTATTCAATTAAAAGCCGGTAATTTTAAAGATCCTTTTATGCTACAGGAACAAACCAGTTCTAAATACGTTACCTTTACTGAAAGATCATTACTTGATACTTTTTCATCAGGACGTCACCTCGGTGTAATGGCTTCTACAAAACATAAACATTGGACAGCTTCTGCTGGTTTTTTTGGTGATTCGGTCAGTACCTCTGAAAGAGGAAAAGATGAAGGCTGGAGTGTTTCTAGCCGGTTAACCTATGCACCATTTAATGAAAAAACACGACTGATCCATTTTGGACTTGCAAGTGATTATCGCGATACGGGTGATGAAGGAATAGTACGATTTAAACAGCAACCAGAGACACATGTTTCGGGCACTAATATTATAGACACTGGCGTTATTGATTTTGCAGATACTACATTTAAATTGGGTGCTGAATTTGCAGTTATTGAAGGGCCGTTTTCACTTCAATCTGAATATATCTGGTCAAAGGTTGAGCGTAATGGAGTGGCTGATCTTGATTTTGATGGTTGGTATGCAGAAGCAGCTTTCTTTTTGACAGGTGAATCACGCCATTATAAAAAAGGAAAATTTGGTGGGATTTCTCCTAAAGCGGTTGTCGGGCGAGGAGGTTTAGGGGCATGGCAACTTGCAGCACGTTATAGCTCAGTTGATCTGAATGACCATGAAGTAGAAGGCGGACAAGCGGATAGTGTAACGGTTGGAATCAACTGGTTTCCAACCTCTACGCTTCGATTTTCCGGAAATTATGTTAATGTTTTAGATAATGATGGTGGATCTCATCATGGCGAAGAGCCAAGTTTATTTCAGGTTCGTGGACAGTGGGCATTTTAAGAATGAATAAACTCCTGCACTCTCTATTTATCATTGTGTGCCTAGCTTTTTCTCAATTGTGCTGGACTGCAAATATTTTGAGAATGTCTACAACAACGAGTACGGAAAATTCTGGATTACTTGGGGTTTTAAATCCAGCATTTGAAGCAAAATATAATATTAAAATGCATGTAATTCCTGTTGGTACAGGAAAAGCGCTTAAAATTGGTGGTAATGGTGACGTTGATATAGTCTTCGTTCACGCACCTAGCGCAGAATTAAAATATGTGAAACAAGGTGATTTTATTGATCGCTCTGCAGTGATGCATAATGATTTTGTAATTGTCGGCCCTGAAAATGATCCTGCCGGTATTGCATCGACAAAAACTGTCACTGAGGCCTTAGCTAAGATTTCAGCCAATCAGTCCTCTTTTATTTCACGCGGTGATGACTCTGGCACTCATAAAAAAGAAATACAGCTATGGAGAAATGCCCATATTAAACCAAATGGGGAATGGTATTTAGCCGTAGGCCAAGGAATGGGCTCCGTACTAAAAATGACTAATGATCTGCAAGCCTACACATTAACTGATAGAGGGACTTTGCTTGCCTATTCCGATAAAATTTCGTTAAAAATTTTATCGGAAGGTGATAGCTTACTCTATAACCCTTACCATATAATGGCTGTTAACCCTAAGAAACACCTATCAGTACAATATGATTTTGCACAAAAATACATCACCTTTTTGACCGGGAATGAAGGGCAGTCAATCATTAAAAATTTCCGACTCAGAGGTCAACCACTTTTTTATCCTGACGCAACGCCTCATGCCATACCAAAAAAATAAATGTAGGCTTAATTAATTGGACTTTTTTTCTCAATCATTATCGGTTGCATTTAATCTTATTTTTCAATTTGACCCCAGCGTTTGGCGTGTAGTTTGGATTTCCCTGAAAATCTCACTTATTGCAGTCATTGTTTCTGCCGCATTAGCTATTCCGTTAGGAACATTTATTGCGATTAACAAATTTAAAGGAAAACAATTTTTACAACAAATCTTGAATACCTTGATGGCTATACCCACGGTAGTTATTGGTTTATTACTTTATGGTGTATTAAGTCGCCAGGGTATTTTAGGTGGTTTAGGACTGTTATATAGCCAATGGGCTATTATTCTTGGCGAATGCTTACTTATTTTTCCTATTATTGTTAATTTAACAATCGTGGCGATTCATTCATCCGATAGTCGATTAGTCCCTACCTTGCTTTCATTAGGTGCAAATAAATGGCAGTTAGTAAAAGGGGTATTAAGTGAAACACGCTTTGCAGTTATGGCTGGATTAGTGACAGGGTTTGGTCGAGCAATTGGTGAAGTAGGTATTGCCATGATGCTAGGTGGAAATATTGAGGGCCATACTCGAACAATGACGACTGCAATAGCGTTAGAAACCAGCAAGGGGGAATTTGAGTCTGGTCTAGCCTTAGGGATATTGCTTTTGACAATCGCTTTTATTGTCAACATAGGGCTACAACAATTACAACGTGAAGCTGAATGACTATGTTGTATCATCTAAATCATATACAGTTTGCTTATGCAAAAAAAACAGTTCTGGAAATTGAGCAGCTTGAAATTTCAGCCAACAATGTGACGGCTTTGTTAGGTAATAATGGTGCAGGAAAAAGCACCTTATTAAAGCTGCTAGCTTTTCTGGAAAGCCCACAGCAAGGACAGCTGTTATTTAAGGGTAAGAATACGAATACATCTTCATTATTATCTTTAAGAAAACGAGTGGTATTAGTTGCACAAAAGCCTTATCTGTTAAAAGGGACTGTTCTTGAGAATGTTTTATTAGGGCTAAAGTTTAGATCTATACCGCTCCAGCTAGCAAAAAAACAAGCACTTGAAGCATTAGAGTGGGTTGGGATTGCTAGTTTTTCAAATAGACCGGTGGCAAAATTATCTGGAGGGGAGGCTCAAAAAGTCGCTTTGGCAAGAGCGCTTGCGCTTAAGCCAGAAGTCTTATTATTAGATGAGCCCTTTACTCATTTAGACCAAGAAAGTATTAAACATCTCAGCCATATAATTACACATTTTTCCCAATCTGATGGTCAGTCGGTGATATTTAGCGCGCATGATGGATTACATGTAACAACACTTGCTGAAAAAACTATATTTTTACGATCTGGTCGTTGTGTGAATACTTAATAATTCTAAATTAAAGATTATTTATCTTCAATTTTTTTCAATCTATTTTCCAGATTTTTAAATCTCTTAAACAGTTGAGGTAGTTTGCTTAACGCAGCTAATTCTCTCCAGGCGACTTTTTTATCTTTTGCTGGGCTACCAAAAACTGTTTGACAAGGCTCAACGTCACTAGCAACACCTGTTCTTGCCATAACCACAGTTTGATGCCCAATAGTCACATGATCCGCAAGAGCCGAACCTCCAGCCAATACAACACCATCACCTAAGGTACAAGAGCCTGAAATTCCCACTTGCCCACAGATTATCGCATTTTTACCCACATTGATATTGTGTCCTAATTGTACAAGATTATCAATTTTTGTCCCTGCACCTATGGTACTTGCACCTAGTGCACCTCTATCTATACAGCTATTTGCTCCAATTTCTACATTATCTGCAATTATCACGTTTCCAACATGGGGTACTTTAACATGCTCATTGTTACGATATTTATAGCCAAAACCATCAGCAGCAATAATTGTCCCAGAGTGAATGGTGACATTATTACCAATTTGGGTATTATCGTAGATCACAACATTGGGATAGAGACGGCAATTTTTACCAATCGTTACATTCCGCCCGATACTGACACTTGCAAAAATTTCTGTTCCATCACCAATTGATGAATATTCTTCTATGGAAGAAAAAGCACTTATATGAATATCATTTCCAAGAGATACATTTTCCGCAATTGCCACTTGTTTTGAAATAGACCTAGTCAATTTTGGTGTAGGGTGAAGTGCGCTAACTGCCTGTAAAAAACTAATCTCTGGGTCTTCACATAATAGTAAAACCAAATCTTTAGGTGCATCATCCGTAGAAAATTGACTAGAGATAAAACAAGCCGATGCCTTGGTCTCTTTTAAATATTTTGTATATTTTTTACTACTTAATACAGTCACCTGATTTTCAGCTGCAGACATAATATCTGCTGCTGATACAATTTCTAAGGATTCATCACCCGCTTGAACTTCAGCTTTACAACGTTGGGCTAGTTCTTTAACTGTCAGTGTCATATTATTTCCAGATTTCAATAATGTTAGTAAAGTCATCAGTCCATGGTTTTACACCAAAGTATAAAGGCAATTTTTGCCAATGTCCTGATTGGCTTTTGCGTAATGGTGCTAATGTTTCTGGCTGTTTAGCCATCACCACCCAGTCTGTGGCAAAAACTAAAGGTAAGTCTTGCTTCGGTTTAAATTCTTGTATTAAAGCGGATAGCTTCAAATACTTTACATGGTCTGAAATAACTTTTTTTAATTCCAGATGGCGATTGGTGATATGAAATGCCAAAATTCCATTAGGTTTAAGCTTAGCAAAATATAATTCCATCGCTTCCCGTGTTAACAAATGCATAGGAATAGAATCAGAACTAAAAGCATCGAGCATCAGTAAATCAAATTTTTGATCAACTTCCTTATTTAAGGATAAACGTGCATCTCCAACACTAAAAGTTGTATTTTTACTGCATCGTTTTAAATAGGTAAAGTAATCTGTATTTTGAGCGGTATCAATGACTAAAGGATCAATTTCGTATTGTATCCAGTGTTGATTGTCTTTTGCATAACAGGCTAATGCACCGGCTCCTAAACCAACAACACCAATTTCCCAGCCGTTGTTTTGATTATCATAGGCTTTGAACAATTGACCCATTGGGCCTTGCCGACTGAAATAAGTTAAAGGTGTTGTCTGTAAATGAGCCGCCAGTCGTTGAGCACCATGTTTAGTAGTGCCGTGATAGAGTTCGTGGTACTTTTCTGGTCGTTTATTTTCATCCATCAACACACTTTCTCTGACTGATAACACACCAAAAAAACTACGTTCTTGGTACATAACATTAGAGATCAGGTTTTGTATGCCTAAAGTGAAAAATAAAATAACGCCTGTTAGTAACGCTAAAGTTACAGGGCGTGATCGAAAAGCATAAATTAAACCAGCTAATAAAATAAGTCCATTAGTCGCGCCATAAACAAGCTCTTGAGAGAGCTTGTCACTAAAAAAATAAACTCCTAGCCCAATAAATAAAAGCAAAACAGGGAATAATTCTTGTAATCCTAATTTTTGTGTTCGTAAGCCAGGTCTTAATAATAAAGCAGCAACAATCATAATCGGATATTCATAAACGGCATTAAAAATAAACGGGGCAACAAATGTATTGAACATACCACCCAGCATACCGGCAAAGGACATAATGAGATAAAAATGGGTTAAATGCTTAGTGTGAGGACGATTTTTAGCCAACTCTCCATGACAAACCATAACCGCTAAAAAAAAGGACGTTAAATGAATAATAATATTAAGCCAGTAGGGTATTGCGCCGGGGTCTACAAAGGAATAAGCAATAAACGGTAGTAAAACAACAGGCTGCAACCACACCATAACAGGATGGATTTTATCTGCCCATTTTGAAAAAACAAAAATATAGGTGAGTAAATATAACGTTAAAGGAATAATCCACAACAACGGAACAGATGCAACATCGGTACTAATAAAATTAGTCAATCCTAATAATAAGCTAGAAGGAACAAAGGCTAATGCAAACCAGTGCAATTGAGTTGATAACGGTAAGTCTTCTTCACTTTCAATTTCTGCTGAACTTTCAATAGTTGTTGTTTGCTGATTACGCCAAAGTACAAAAGCACAAGCAACTATCAATAAACATAAAAAACCAAAACCAAAACTCCAAAAACTTTTTTGTTGTAGTAAACCTATATTCGGTTCTAATAAAAAAGGATAACTTAACAAAGCGATCATACTGCCAGCATTACTGGCGGCATAGAGATAATAAGGGTCTTCACTGGTATGATGTCCTACCCCTGAAAACCATTTCTGCAATAAAGGAGATGTAGTAGAAACCACAAAAAAAGGTAAGCCAATAGCCAAAACCAAAGTCCACATAATCCAAAGAGTTGGATCACTATCCGTGGGGGGTAAAGTGTTTTCAGGTAGTGCTATCGGTAAAGCAATCAGGCTGATTGCAACCACTATTGCATGAATTTGAATTTGACGATGTGGGCTAAATTTAGACGATAAAAAATGTGCGTACAAATACCCCAAAAACAAAATAGTCTGATAAAACACCATACAGGTATTCCATACAGCAGGAGAACCACCAAGCAGAGGGAGAAGAATTTTTCCAAACATCGGTTGAAGAACAAACATCAATGTTGCACTGATGAATAATGTCCCTGCAAATAATAAAATTAAAGTAAAACTGCGATCAGATAATTGTTTTTGCATTGCATTCATATTGGGGTTTAGAAAACTTATTATTTTTTTTCACTATGATAAATCATTTTGCTGTTTTTAGCTGTTTTCAACCCTTATTTGTCATAAATAAACAGGAATACCTCATTACTTATTCTTAAATAACACCTTTTATAAACTATTCAGGTTTTTAAATAACAGAAGTCAGTGTAGAATGGTATTTACTTAGGCCGTAAATACATTAAAAATCAATATGTTGTAATTAATTGTGTTAAGTAAATAATTAATTTTACTTTGGCCGTGATTATTATTTTGAGCAGCATGATAAATAATGATCCCATTGTCTCCTTTTATAAATTTCAATCGTTACTATAGAGTAAGACATAGGGTCTTATATTTAATTAATCGAGGAGAAAATTATGAAAGAATTTATGTTGATTTACAAAGGCGGGGATCCTGAATGGATGAAAAATGCATCTAAGGAAGAAATGGCAGCTTCAATGGCGCGCTGGGGTGCCTGGATGGGTGCGTTACAGGAAAAAGATCAATTGGCTTCTGGCGGTTCACCTCTCCAGTTTTCGGGAAAAAGACTGAATCAAGATGGTGTTGTCACCGATATATCGGCATCTGAATTTAAGGAATTGGTGACAGGGTTTTCTATTGTCAAAGCAAATGATATGGATGAGGCCATTTCAATCGCTAAAGAATGTCCTATTTTTAATTATCCTGACATTGTGGTTGAAGTAAGGGAAGTGATGAATATAGAGTGCTCATAACTTTCTGTTTTAATGATTATTTCTTTCCAGCTCCCTTAGGAGAAAAACATGACAATATTTCATATCGGTACACTCTATGCCAAGCCAGAACATACCGCTAATTTAATTAAATCGTTTGAAGGATTAAACCTAGCTCCAGGGCATATTGCACATAAATGCTATAGAGACCTTGAAGATAAAAATAAAGTAACACTAGTTGAAGAATGGGAAAGCAAAGCAGATCATGAGAACTTTATTAACGCTTTTTCAGAAGAAGAAATGGAGCAATGGCTGAATATGCTTTCTCAAAAGGGTGAAGATTCATACTATGAAGTGATATAAAGCAGTTTAATTACTTTTTAATTTTACTTTTCAATATCACTTTTCAATTAAGAGACACTCTATTTGATGCATCATGACTTGATGTTCCTGTGGAGTGTCTCCCCTTTTCTTAGATTTATCAGCCAATAAATAAGTCCGTTTTGTATTGCCTGCTTTGGCATTTAAAAGAGGCAGTATAGGTTATGTTTTTTGATGATCAAGATAAAGTCAATAAAGCTATACAAATTAAAGTGAAGAATAAAATTCACTTTTTTTAACTATTTTGCATCTATTTTTCATTACTTCTCGTAATAAGTTATGAGTGAGATAAAAATCTCACGATAATCATACGAGGAGAAGACAATGAAAAAAATAATCCATAGACCAACCGTTCTTGGGTTGGCGCTAGCATTAAGCTGTAATACTTATGCGGCAAATCACCGCGAAGCTCCCATTACAGCACTGGATCATAAAGCTGATATTACTGATGTTTTTGCTTTTGTCAGTTATGACAACCCAGACAAAGTCACCTTCATTATGAATGTTGATCCATTGCTGGAACCTGCTAATGGCCCCACGCGATTTCCATTTGATCCAGAGATTCGTTATAGCATTAAGATAGACAATAATCATGATGCTATTGAAGACATTAGTTTTGATTTTCAATTTAATACTGATTTTCGTTTGCCAGGTGTTTTTGTCGGGTTAGTAGGTGTCGGAGATGGATTGGTAGCACCTGATAATTCACCTCTACCTGTGCTTCCCGGTACACCGATTGTTCCTCCAGCCATTACTGCATTGGACGGCCATGGTTCAGAAGGGCTAAATTTGACTCAACAGTATACTGTGAAAATGGTGAAATACCGAAGGGGACGAGCTAAACATCATAAAAAACTGACTAAAGATCTTAAATTATATGCAGTACCCAACAATGTTGGACCTCGAACCATGCCAGATTATGCTGCCTTGGTAGAGAAGGGAATTTATCAATTAAATAATGACATAAAAGTGTTTGCAGGCACTGTTGATGACCCATTCTATATTGATTTAGGGGCTGTTTTTGATTCATTTAATTTAAGAACAGCTGCTTTTGAAACAGGTATCCCTGGAGTGTTGAACGACGCTCAAGATAGTAATAATCAGCAAAACTTTGCACCTGATGATATTGCAGGATTTAATGTCAATAGTATTGCGATTGAAGTGCCCATTGCTTTAATTACTAAGGATGGATACAAACATGATGCGACAGACCCCGAAGCGACTATTGGTGTCTGGGCGACAACCTCAAGACCACGGGTTAAAGTATTATCCAGAAAACCTGGACGTGATGCCTATACATCACGAAGCATGGTACAAATTCAACGCATGGGAAACCCTTTATTCAATGAATTATTGATTGGTATTGGGTCTAAAGACAAATTCAGCATGAGTAAACCAAAAAATGATGTTCAATTTGCTAATTTTGCGCTTGACCCCGTATTGGCTCGAGTACTTAATGCACTATACGATACGGTCAGCCCAGGGGTTTTACCCGTACCTGATGCGCCACGAAAAGATCTGTTGCCACTGGTTCAGTATATTCCACCTGTTGCCTCTGCGGATACACCTGCAGGCCCCGTTGCTGATCTATTACGATTAAACACAGGGTTTCCAGCAACTGCCATGGCACAACGTAGCCGATTAGGTTTTCTAACACTTCTGGATGCTGATCCTGGCAATGATGATCCTGCTGGTTTTCCAAATGGACGACGTGTTTCTGATGATGTGGTCGATATTGCCACTAGAGCTGTTATTGGTGTTTTGGCTGGGGAAGACTTTAATCGATTCCCTCATAATCGCGTGGGAGATGGCGTAAACACTAATGATGTGCCCTATAGAGAAACCTTCCCATATGTCGGTTTAGCTCATTCAGGATTGGAAAGCCGTCATGTTGATACGGGTGAGGCTGGTTGTACAGGCGTTTGTCCATAATAAATATTTTGTCCATTAGTTCATAATATTGGACTAATGGGCTTAAACCATAAAGCCTAAATAAATGGAGAAAAATTATGAAAAATTCTCATGTTATTTTAATGCTTCTGACCGTGATGTCCGGGTTCACTCATGCCCAACCTTTTATACCTAAAGATGATGGCCTAGTTTTGGAAAGACTTCCTGAGCAACTTTTTCAATCCAAAACTAACACAACAATTAAGCGGCTTAGAGCTCAGCTTAATTCTAATCCGCAAGACTGGTTATCTGCCCGTCAATTAGCCTTACATTATATTGAGTTATCAAAAACTCAATCTGACCCTCGATATATGGGCTATGCACAAGCCGTATTAAAACCATGGTGGGAAATACCACAACCAACAATACAGGCATTAATTTTACGAGCGATTATTCGTCAAAATGCCCATGATTTTAAGGGTGCACTTAATGATTTGGAGCAAGTTTTAAATGTGCAGCCTAGTCATACTCAAGCGAATTTAATCAAAGCCACTATTGCAACAGTACAAGGCAATTACCAAACAGCTATACAACATTGCCGACAATTAATGCGTAGATCATCAATACTCTTGACCTTGATATGTCAAAGCACACCAGCAAGTTTAAGCGGCAAGGCAGAAATTAGTTATCAATTATTAAACCAGACCTTATCAGCTACATCACCGATGCCTGAGAAAGAAAAAACTTGGGCGTGGACTTCCTTAGCTGAAATTGCCTGGCGACTTGGCAAATTTAAAGCGGCTGAAGGACATTTTCAGGTGGCGATGAAAATCGGCGTAAGAGATATGTATTTACACAAGGTTTATGCTGATTTTTTGTTGCAACAACAACGCCCAGATGAAGTAGTACAGTTAATTGACTCAGATACTCAAGTTGATTCATTGTTGTTGCGGTTAACACTCGCTGAGCAAATGACGGGGGCTACGAAACTAACTAAGCATATTGCTATATTAAAAGAACGCTTTAAGGCCAACCGAAAAAGGGGATCAACATTACATCAAGGGGATGAGGCAAGGTTTCTATTGTATCTACTAAATCAGCCACAAGCAGCCCTGAAATTAGCTAAACAAAACTGGCAAGTTCAACGCGAGTCTCCTGACACCTATATCCTGTTGCAGTCAGCAATAATGACTAATGATTTTGCAACAATTGAGGACATTAAATATTGGCTGGAAAAACAAGGGACGGAAGATGTGTTGATAAAGCAAATGTTGGCAACGCATGAGGATATGAGTCATGAAACCTAGAGTAATGCTGATTGTTCTAATGCTTGTTTCACCCCTTGCCTGGAGCCATAAATCCAGCGACAGCTTTATTGATTTAAATGTTATTAATGACAATATTGCAGGTCGTTGGGATATTGCTTTAAGGGATTTAGAATATGCACTGGCTTTGGATGGAGATGGTGATGGAGAAATCACCTGGTTTGAATTACGAACTCGATATCAAGATATTGAAACCTATGCATTCGCTCATTTTCAGGTGAACAATAATCTTGATAAATGTGTTCATAAAATAGGACAATTACAAGTAGATCATCGTTCAGATGGCGTCTATGCAGTAATAAGTTTTAACCTGCAATGTTCAAAGCCTGTCGATCAACTTACCGTGAATTATCAATTATTGTTTGATTTGGATCCTACTCACCGAGGTTTGGTGCAAATAGGTAAAGGTGATAATTCCTATTTTTTAATTTTCAGCCCCGAGAAGCAACTAATAGAGATAAATTTCAGATTATCAAATCAATGGCAGACATTTCTTCAGTTTTTAACAGAAGGTATTTGGCATATCTGGAAAGGTTATGATCACATTCTGTTTTTGCTTTGTCTGTTATTACCCTCAGTAGTCAGAAAAACGGCTATAGGTAGGGGGCAATATGATCGCTTTACTAGCATACTCTGGCAGGTTGGAAAAATTGTCACGGCCTTTACCATTGCACACTCCATCACTCTAATTCTAGGTGTTTTACAAGTGCTTAGTTTGCCAGCAAGACTGGTAGAGTCAGTGATTGCTTTTTCCGTTATTTTAGTTGCAGCAAATAACCTGACTCCTTTTTTTAATGAACGCACCTGGTTGGTTGCTTTCATCTTTGGTTTAATTCATGGTTTTGGATTTGCCAGTGTACTGGCTGATTTAGGGTTGACGACTGCTAACTTTGGAGTTGCTCTAGTTAGTTTTAATTTGGGTGTTGAGATAGGACAATTGGCTATTGTATCGATATTTTTGCCAGTTGCTTATTATTTAAGACAATACTGGTTTTATAAACGTGTGATTTTATATGCTGGATCACAAGCAATCATATTATTGGCTACAGTCTGGTTTTTGCAAAGAGCTTTCGACTTAAATTTATTAAATGCCTAGAAAATAGAGTGAATTGTGTTTTTATCTTTATTCAGGTATTGTTGAAATGTTAGAAACAACAGATAAAACAAACAAGATAGCGCGATCGTTAATGATCAGTCAAAAGACTGAGGGCGATCAAGGTGCGATTTTTCCAAAGGTGATATTCATTTGGCTACAGAAGACCTTACGACCTGTTTAGCAGAGATTAAAGAACAAAGCGAAGATGCCTTGAGTCAGTTCTATGACCAAACGATTAATAGCGTTTATGGTTTGGCACTGCGCATAACAGGTAACGGTGAAGACGCGGAAGAGGTTGTTTCTGATGTGTATTTACAAGTTTGGGATCAAGCTGACCTTTACCAGAATGAGAAAGGTTCCATCATGGCTTGGCTGTTAACTATTTGCCGATCCCGAGCGATTGATCGTTTTCGTAAACGGCAACGATCCAGTCAGGAAATTTCAGATGAGGAATGTGCCGAATTAATGAGTGCAATTGCCAGTCCGGAATATCTTTTATCTAATACTCAACAATATTCATCTATAAACCAAGCATTGAAAAAACTATCAGTAACCCAGCGTCAACTTTTATCATTAGCTTTTTTTAAAGGTATGACCTATCAGGAAATAGCTAATTTTATCGATATGCCACTTGGCACAGTTAAAAGTCATATTCGCAGAAGTTTACTTGAGCTAAAATCGGAACCCGCATTGCAATATTGTTACTCTTCCAATAGGGAGGAAGACCATGGCTAAGCAAAATAAAACAGTGACAGATATTATCTCAAAGAACATTACTGATGCTATAGCGGAAGCGGTGACTCCCATCGCACCTCCTGTAACAAGAGCGTCTGAACTTAAAGCTCGCGTAATGGCACGTATTAGCGGAAAAAAATCATTTGATTTGATGACAGTTAAAGCTGAAGATGGAGAGTGGATCACCCTATTACCGGGAGTGGAAAAAAAGGTTCTAAGTGAGAGTGCGGAAGGGCTAGTGCAGTCATATTTATTGAGAATGGCCGCAGGCTCTACGATACCCCCACATAAGCATGACACTAATGAAGAATGTTTAATGCTGGAAGGTGACGCAATGATCGGTGATATTGCTTTATCGGTAGGTGATTATCATTTTGCGCCTAAAGGCTCGAAACATGGGCTGGTCACAACTGAAACAGGTGTTTTAGCCTTTTTTCGTGCCTATTAAGGAACCTCTAATCGACTTAATCAGAGGTTCCTTAACCTATGTATCTAAAGTGATAACTACATTTCCCTTATTGTGCTTTTTTTCAATACAGCGATGAGCTTCAATTTTTTGTTCCAAAGGATAGCATTTATCAATGATTGCTTTTATTTTCTCAGGGTTTTCTACTGTCAAAGCAAATGATATGGATGAGGCCATTTCAATCACTAAAGAATGTCCTGTTTTTAATTATCCCGATATTGTAGTTGAAGTAAGAGAAGTGATGAATATTGAGTGCTCATAACTTTCGGTTTTAATTATAGGAGACAATCTAAGGGAAAATATGACAAAATTTTATACCGGTACACTCTATGTAAAACCTGAACATACCGCTAATTTAAATTAAATCGTTTGAAGGATTGAACCAAGCTCCAGGGCGTATTGCACATAAAGGTTATAGAGGCCTTGAAGATAAAAATAAAGTAACACTAGTTGAAGAATGGGAAAACAAAGAAGATCATGAAAACTTTATTAACGCTTTTTCAGAAGAAGAGATGGATCAATGGCTAAATATGCTTTCTCAAAAGGGTGAAGACTCATACTATGAAGTGATATAAAGCAGTTTAATTACTTTTTAATTTTACTTTTCAATTAAAAGACGCTCTATTTGATGCATCATGACTCGATGTTCCTGTGGAGTGCCTCCCCTTTTCCTGGATTTATCAGCCAATAAATAAGCCCGTTTTGCATTGCCTGCTTTGGCATTTAAATGAGCCAGTATGGCTAAAGGCATATGTGAATGCTTTAGTGCTTTATGTCCCTCTATAGCTTCAATCCGTTTAATTGCAGCACTTATATCCCCAGTATAGCCAATAGCAATGGCCTGATTTAAACGCGCAATGGGGGAGTTTGTAATTTCAATTAGTTTCTCATAGTGTTCGACAATAATACCCCAATTTGTTTTATCAAAATCAATGGCCTGGCAGTGTTCTCTGGCAATTAGAGCTTCATAGAAAAATCGGCTTGAAGCATGATTGGGAGCTAAACTGACTAGATTTAGAAAGTAGTTGGCCGTATTAATATACTCCGTTTTCCAAAGCTTTCTATTCTGCTGATCAATAGGAATATTAAAGCCATCCTTATCTACTCTTGAATCAATTCTGGCAATATGAAAGTGCATTAAAGCGAATAATGCCAATGTCTCCTGATTAGCTATTCTAGGTTCATCAATTAACAAGTTGACCAACCCAATAGCTTCTTGGCAGAACATGATGTTTGTTGCTTTTTTCTCGTCGGAGCTATGAAACCCTTCGTTAAATAGAAGATATAATACAGTGTGAACCGTATCCATAACCTCAATTATTTTTTCAGGTATTGGAAATTCAAAGTTGTGATGTTTAAGTTTTTGTTTTGTTCTTAAAAGTCTTTTTTTTACGGTAGCTTCTGGCAGTAAGAGCGCTCTGGCAATAGCCTGAATACTAAATCCGCAAAGTGTTTTTAAAATAAAGGGAATTCTGTTTTCAGGTTTTATATCCTCATGACAGCACATAAACATTAGTCGTAGTTCGTCGTCTTTTATATTGGATTCTTGAAACTCTCGTTCAATGGTATTGCCCAGAGACCATTCACTTTCTAATAATTGAGTTAAATCATCTGCAAATTTAGTTCTGGTTTTATTTGCTCTGATGGTATCTATAGCTTGATTCTTGGCTGTTTGAATAATCCAGGCTGACGGCTTATCTGGAATGCCTTTTTGCTGCCAAGAAATCAGCGCCTTACTAAAGGCATCCTGGAGTGTATCTTCAGCCAATTCAAAATTATGGGGGCCAAAAATTCGAGTAAGTACTGCTAGTAATCGAGTCGCATCTGTTTTATAAATTTGGGCTATATGAGCTTTAATATCATCCATAGTAGTGAGTGTGCTTTTTCCACGTTTAAGCCGGTTTCTTAACAGATACTGTAATCGAAGTAAGAGTATAATACTGCTTATTTAAGAATATGCTTTATATTTTATTCAATGATAGATATGACGATTTATTTAGGTTGATTAGTAAGCCAAAATCTTGAAGCTCGTAGGGCGGAAAAACGATGGTACACTCCACCTTTTCCTTAAAAATGTCGGATTACGTGTCGCTCCATCCAACCTACGAAGTATGCCGTACGGGCTTCAAAGAGTATAATAGAATTTAATCTTAAAGCTTATCTTCGATTGAGTTCTTATCCATGTTAAAAATACTTTTTGTTGCTTTTATCTTCTTATCTGGGTTAGCTGGTTGTGCAGGAGATATAAAGAAAAAGCCAGCAGTACCAAAGAATCAAATAGACTGTCAAGGACAAAGTCAAAAAAACTACCTCGAACCAATAAGACACAAAGTGAGACAAAATTACCAGAAGAAACTAAATTACCAGAAAAAGAAAAGTTAATTCCTTTAAAAAAGGCTACTCAAAAAAAACTGAAACCGCCTTCTGAAAAACACACACCTTTAACGGAAGAGGAGGCATTGAAAAAACAAATTGCCGAACTGGGTAAACAAATTCGATATAGAAAAAAAAGTTCAAAAAAAAGTCAAAAAAAAACTAGAATCAAATATGTAAATTCTGTAAGTGGGCACAGAGATGTTGCTGCTCAATATGTAAAAGATTGGGAACGAAAGATAGTATGTGCTGTGCATCTAAATTATCCAGAGAGTGCGAAAAGTAAAAAACCTCTAAGATTGGCGATATCAGTTGGTATAAATACAGATGGCTCTATTTACAGCATACGAATTGATAGAACGTCTGGAATACAGTTGGTTGATGCTGCTATGAAACGAAGTGTAAGGCAAAGCGCACCTTTTCCTGCTTTACCTAAAGTACTGCTAGAAGAGCTTGATATCTTGATGATAAAGAGCTTTTGGACTTTCTGGGATGAGAGCTTCTAATTGATGAAAAACTATAAAATATCTCATTATAATTGAGGGTAATTTAACTTTAATATTCGACTTGCGTCTGTTGTTTGGCTAAATAATATTTGTATTAGAAACGATGATCTCTTTATACCTTGTAACTAAAATACATTATGGAGTTTGATTGATTTTTTTAATGGATTCTCAATATATTTGCCTTTTGTTGGGAACAGTTACTTTGTATAGCGGATAATAAATCAAGCAATAACAATTTTATTTAAAGCCCCCGCTTGTTCATTAACTAGTTTAGGGACTAAATACCCAGGTAATTGTGTTTTTATTTGATCCATCAGTGAAATAGCTGTTTTTTGATTAACTTCAAAATGATGAGTTCCTGATGCTCTATCAAGCAAGTGTAGATAATAGGGTAATATTTCAAATGAAAAAAGTCTTTCACTTAGCGCAACTAATTCCTCTGCTGTATCATTAATGCCTTTCAATAAAACAGATTGATTTAACAACGTTACATTACAATTTTTTATTTTTTGACAGGCGATTCTTACATTCTCACTTAACTCATTTGTATGGTTTGAATGGACTACAAAAATAATGTTTTTTTTGATTGTTGATAGTGACTGACAGAAGTCCTTTGTAATTCTGCTAGGTAATACTATGGGAATACGACTGTGGATCCTTATTCGTTTTAAATGACTAATTTTATCTAACTGGTCAATTAAGCTGAACAGTTTTTTGTTATTGAGGAGTAACGGGTCGCCGCCACTTAATATAACTTCTGAAATGTCTTGATTATCTTTAATGTATTGTATTGCTTGATCTAGTTTTTGTGTGCGGAGTTGAAAGTTGGAATATGGAAAGTTTCTACGAAAGCAATAACGACAATTAATAGCACAACTACCGGTAGTAATAAAAAGAACTCTCCCATGATATTTATGGATAACCCCTGTTTCTGCCATCGCACTAATATCGCCTACTGGATCGTTACTGAACCCTTGGAATTCAACTTCTTCATCTTGAATAGGTAGAATTTGCTTAAGCAAAGGATCATTAAAATTACCTTTTTCCATTCTATCTACAAATTCTCTAGGGACACGCAAAGGAAATTCAGCCGAATGTAAAATGCTATTCTGGCTAGGTGTAAGATCTAGATAGTTACAAAGTTCTTTTGCATTGCTAAATCCTTCTGTTAGTTCCTGTTGCCATGTTTTTAGATTTTGATTCAAATTTTTTCCTATATTGTGACCGCACGAAGTATATTATAATGTGCTGATTACAGTTTGTTTATATGAGAAAAAAATGGCTAAATATAGTACTAATGAATTTAAAGCGGGCTTAAAAATAATGCTGGATGCTGATCCTTGCGCAATTATTGAGAATGAATTTATCAAGCCAGGTAAAGGCCAAGCTTTTAATCGAGTCAAAATTAGAAATTTAAAAACCGGTCGTGTAATAGAGCGTACTTTTAAATCAGGCGAGTCTGTAGAGGGTGCAGATGTTGTCGATATGGAAATGCAGTTTTTATATAGTGATGGTGAATTTTGGCACTTTATGGAACCCGATACATTTGAACAATATCAAGCTGATGAAAATGCCGTTGCGGATTCAGTTAAGTGGTTAAAAGATCAGGATATTTGCACTATGACATTATGGAATGATTCCCCATTAACAGTGACCCCGCCTAACTTTGTTGAATTAGCGATTGCTGAAACAGATCCTGGTTTAAAAGGTGATACCTCTGGCGGCGGTGGAAAACCGGCAACTTTAGAAACAGGTGCTGTGGTTCGAGTTCCTCTTTTTATCCAAATTGGTGAATTAATTAAAGTTGACACACGCACAGGAGAGTATGTGTCTAGAGTTAAAGATTAAATCCGTTTTGTGACGGAGCTATGGAAACCAGCTTGTGAGATAAAGCAACTACGTTTACGAGCACAGATGTTATCAACTATTCGTGGTTTTTTTGATCGTAAAGTAGTGATGGAAGTTGAAACGCCTTTGCTTTGTCAGGCAACAGGGACTGATCCTCAACTTGATTTTTTTTCAACTGAATATCACGTATTGCCAAGAAATAAACCGATGTACTTACAGACATCGCCTGAATTTGCAATGAAAAGACTGCTAGCTGCTGGAAGTGGATCTATTTTTCAAATATGTAAAGCCTTTAGGAATGGAGAGTCTGGCAAGTTTCATAATCCTGAGTTTTCTATTCTTGAGTGGTACCGAGTTGATTTTAATTTAGAGCAATTAATAGATGAAGTGATTGATTTTTTGACTGAACTATTAGACGGTTATTGTGTTATTGAGTCAGTTCAAAAAGTTAGCTATGGAGATATTTTTAAACAGGTTACGGGTTTAAATGCATTTAACTTTTGTCAACAAAATTACGAATCGTATGCGTCAAAAAATTCGATTTCTGATGCGATTAAAATTTGTGGGTCTGATCATTCGATGTGGCTAGATTTTATTTTTAGTCATCAAGTTCAACCTCAATTAAAAAAATATACGATCTGTATAGTTTCTGGCTATCCAGCGATTCAATCATCGTTGGCAAGAATAAATAGTCACAATCCAGATATTGCAGATAGATTTGAGGTTTTTATCAAAGGAATAGAAATAGGTAATGGTTTTTTTGAATTATCAGATGCCAAAGAACAGGAAAGTCGTTTTAATCAAGAAAACAAAATCAGACATACAAAAGATTTAGAACTAGTTGAGAAAGACCAGCTTTTTCTTCAAGCACTTAAGGCTGGATTACCTGATTGTAGTGGTATTGCTTTAGGGCTGGACAGATTGTTGATGATAATGACGAATACACAAGATATTGAAGATGTTATAAGCTTTCCCTTAGGGCGAGCATGATATACTTCTTCCATTTGACTATGAATTTTTTTAAACGGGTACGTTAGTGAAAATAAAAATATTTCACCTATTAATGTTGATGACAATATTAAGCTTCCAAACTGTAAAAGGTGAGGATGGCTTTTTAGTTGAAAATATTCAAGTTAAAGGATTGCAAAGAATTTCGGCAGGAACAGTTTATAACTATCTTCCAGTAACGGCAGGAGAAAAATTTTCTTCTAGTAGCATTAATTTAGCTGTCAAATCTTTATTTAAAACTGGGTTTTTTAGTGATATTTCTTTAGAAAGGGAAGGCTCAACGCTAGTTGTAACCGTGGTTGAGAGACCAACTATTGCAAAAATAATATTTGAAGGTAATAGTGATCTAAGTACCGAAGACTTAACTAAAGCGCTTAAACAGATAGGCTTATCAGAAGGACAGGTGTTTAACCGGCAAATTTTAGATAAAGTAGAACAAGAGTTAAGACGGCAATATTTTAGTCATGGAAAATATGGTTTGAAAATAAAAACAGAAGTGTCAAAACTGACTAGAAACCGGGTGGGTATACATATTGATATTTCTGAAGGTCGGGTCGCAAAAATTAAAAATATCAATATTATTGGAAATAAAGTTTTTGAAAATGAAACTTTAACGGATGAATTTGAACTAAGTACTACAAACTGGTTATCTTTTTATACAAAAGACGATCAATATGCCAAGCAAAAGTTATCTGCTGATCTTGAAAGCTTGCGCTCATATTATTTAGATCGTGGTTACATTAATTTTTCTATCGAATCGACACAGGTTGCGATAACGCCCGATAAAAAAGAGATTTATGTCACTGTGAATATAAAAGAAGGCGAATTATTTACCTTAGAAAAAGTAAAGTTGTCGGGGAATTTAATTGTAGACCCAGAAGAAATGGTTGATTTGGTTCAAGTAGGGCCAGGCGAAATTTTTTCACGAAAGAGTGCGACTCTAACATCTAAAGCTATTTCTGATCGACTAGGTGATGAAGGCTATGTTTTTTCTAATGTGAATATGGTACCTGAAATTGATCAGGAATCAAAAACAGTGGTGATGACCTTTTTTGTTGATCCAGGAAAACGTGTTTATGTAAACCGGATTAATATGAGTGGTAATACCAAGACCAGAGATGAGGTTATGCGTCGGGAGCTACGACAAATGGAATCTAGTTGGGCTTCAACAAGAAAAATAGAACGATCAAAAACCAGGCTGGAACGGTTAGGGTATTTTGAAGAGGTTAATGTTGAAACACCTGCGGTAGTCGGTGCATCAGATCAAATTGATGTTAACTACTCTATTACTGAAAAATCTTCGGGTAATTTAATGGCAGGGATCGGGTTTTCTCAGACACAAGGGGTTGTGTTTAACGCCAATGTTTCTCAAGATAATGTGTTTGGTACAGGAAAAAGAATTAACTTGGCGTTTAATAATAGTGATGTTTCAACGCGATATAGCTTCGGCTACTTTGATCCCTATTTTACCTTGGATGGTGTGAGTTTAGGTTATGATATTGGTTATACAGCCAGGGATGCGGAAGAAGCAAATATTTCCAGTTATTCGACCGATGTGTTTAATTCTGGATTTAACTTTGGTATTCCATTAAATGAAAATGATCGCTTACGATTTAATCTAGACTTTAGACATACTAAATTAAATACAGCGGATGAGGGGAAAATTCATTCGGCTTGTAACAATGGAACGCTTGATGAAGCAAAATATCAATTCACGGGCTCAATACCTCTTTCATCTAATGAAATTGCAAGATTTATTTGTAAAAATGGAGAAAAATTCATAACCTTTTTTGGTTCAATAGGTTGGACTCACGATACTTTGAACCGGGCAATCTTTCCTACTGATGGAGGGCAACAACGTATATCTGCACTTGCTACTATTCCTGGAAGTGATTTAACCTATTATAAAGTTGCTTATAAACAGCAGTATTATTTTCCTATAGCCAAAGATTTAACCTTTAGGTTGTTGGGTGAAATTGCTTATGGAGATGGTTATGGAGATACCAACGAATTACCATTTTTTGAGCATTATTATGGTGGAGGTGTGCGTTCTGTTCGAGGGTTTGAAGATAATACTCTTGGACCCAGAGATTCTCAAAATAGGGCTTTTGGGGGATCAACTAAAATTGCTGGAAAGGCAGAATTATTTTTCCCCGTTCCTTTTTTTAGTGATGTAAGGTCAATAAGGATCGGAGCCTTTGTAGATGCGGGTATGATTGATGATGGTTTTGACTTTGGAGAAATGAGATATTCTGCTGGTGTTTCAGGTGAATGGCTATCACCTTTTGGTGCTTTGTCTATTAGTTTTGCTGTGCCTTTAAATGCGAAAGAAGACATAAAGGATCGTTTTGGAAACATAGTTGAGCGCGGGGATGAGGAACAGCTATTTCAGTTCTCATTTGGCTCTGGGTTTTAGGTATAAGGTTTTTATTTTATTTTTTGTATCGCTTCACCTAATACCCCATCGTGTGTTAGGTTAGTTTGTATACTGTTCACTTGAATATTAGTTTTTATATTCAAATAATTTTATGATTTAGAGATAGGTTGATGATGAAAAAAAGAGGTTCTTTATTTTTAGCACTTTTGCTTGCAGCTAACGTAAGTTATGCTGAAATAAAAATTGGTTTTGTTAATGTAGCTAGGGTTCTTGAAAAAGCACCACAAGCAGAAAAAGCAAAAAAACGATTAGAAAAGGAGTTTTCACCACGCGACAAGCATCTGGTTTCGCAAGGCAAAGAAATCAAAAAGCTTGAAGAAAAATTAAATCGTGATGCTTCCGTTATGGGTGAATCAGAGCGGATTAAACTTGAAAGAGATATTATTGCCAAGAGACGGGAAGCTAAAAGATCTCAACAAGAGTATAGTGAAGATTTGAATATGCGTAACAATGAAGAGTTTAGAAAGTTGCAACGCAGAATTTTTGAAGCAGTAAAAATTCTGGCAAAAGATGAAAAATTTGACTTAATATTAACAGATGGTGTTATCCATGCTAGCCCTGCAATTGATATTACCGAACAGGTTCAGAAAAAGCTGTTAAATTTATCAGATTAGTTTTTAAAATCAGAGAGTAGATAAGAGGGGACGATTAAAAGTGAAGTAAAGTAGAAGTTTTATCTTTTTCTTTATGAAGCAGCTCACCAACTCTCGCGTAGGTTAGGCTAGAGTTCTATCGTTACCTAACATTTTTAGCATACCGTTTGTTGGGTTGCCGAAGAGACGGCAGTCCAACCTACATTATTACTTCACTTTTAAGAAAACCTGGTAGATATAGATGGCTGGACCATTAGATATATTACAAATTCAAGAACTTTTGCCTCATAGATATCCTTTTTTATTGGTAGATAAGGTTATAGAGTGTGAATCTAAAGTCCGTTTGTTAGCCTGTAAAAATGTGACATTTAACGAACCTTTTTTTCAAGGACATTTTCCAAAACAACCCGTGTTTCCAGGCGTTTTAATGCTTGAAGCATTGGCTCAAGCAACAGCTTTATTAACGTCTCAATCAGATGATCAATTTGGGACAGGAACGACTTATTTTTTGGCAGGTATTGATAAAGCACGTTTTAAGAAACAAGTGGGGCCAGGGGACCAGTTAATGTTAGAAGTTATCTATGTTAAAAGCAGACGAAATATATGGTCTTTTGAATGTCGAGCTGAAGTTGATGGTGAGCTTGCGGCAAGTGCAAATATCATGTGCGCAGCAGTGGTAGGATAGTTTGATAGATTCTAGAGCAATTGTTGATTTAAATGCAGAAGTAGCAGACGATGTGACGATAGGGCCTTTTTCTATTATTGGTGCTGATGTACAAATTGACTCAGGGTCAGTCATTGGGCCGCATGTTGTTATTAAAGGTTCAACGGCAATAGGAAAAGATAATCATATTTATCAGTTTAGCTCCATTGGTGAAGATCCTCAGGATCAAAAATATGCTGATGAAGAAACGCGGCTAGAGATTGGCGATAGAAATATTATCCGTGAGTTTACAACAATGCATAGAGGGACTTTGCAAGACAAAGGATTAACCTTGATTGGTAGCGATAATTTATTTATGGCTTATACTCATGTCGCTCATGATTGTATGATTGGTGATCATGTCATTATGGCAAATGGAGCATCTATTGCTGGTCATGTTCATTTAGGTGATCATGCAATTTTAGGCGGTTTCACTTTAGTCCATCAGTTTACTCAAATAGGTGCTTATAGTTTTTCTGCTATGGGTAGTGCCATTACACAAGATATTCCTCCATTTGTTATGGTTGGAGGAAGGCCAACTCGTCCCTATGGGATAAATTCTGTTGGTATGGAAAGGATAGGTATTTCGCCAGAAGTGGTCCGACAAATAAGAAAAGCCTATAAAATTTTGTATAAAACTAATATGCGTCTTGAAGATGCAATAGAGGAAATGGAAGACCTTGCTGGTGAAAGTAAAGAGTTGTCAGATATGGTTAGTTTTTTACGCAATGTTACGCGAGGGATTTTAAGATAAATTCTCAAGTTGTAGCTGGTATTGATGAAGTTGGAAGAGGGTGTATTGTTGGAGCAGTCGTTGCTGCGGTTGTTATTTTAGATAAAGATAGGCCTATTTTTGGTTTAACAGATTCTAAAAAACTGACTGCCAAGAAACGACAAGAATTTTCTAGTTTGATTAAATCACATGCGTTGGCTTGGGCAATAGGCAGGGTAGAACCGAGTGAAATAGATCAACTGAATATTCTTCAAGCTACCTTATTAGCAATGAAAAGAGCCTATTCCCAACTCCATATTATTCCTGATTGGGTTCAAGTGGACGGTACTTTTTATCCAAATATAGCTAGCCCTGGCGAAACAATTATTCAGGGTGACTCTAAAGTGGCTGAAATTTCAGCAGCTTCAATTATAGCTAAAGTAGCAAGAGATGAAGAAATGAGCACTTTAGATTTGTTATATCCCGGCTATGAATTTTCTAAGCATAAAGGTTATCCAACAAAATTGCACTTGGAAAGGTTAGCTAGTTTAGGAATAACTGAACAGCATAGACGATCATATTCTCCTGTAAAAAAACAATTAGCATTAGCTAATGCTTCATTTACTACGAAATTTTCCAGCTTAGGAATGAGGATTTAATAATATCCGGTTCTTGGCGCAGAGTTTTTGTTCGTATTCAAGGCGTATAAACTGGCGCATAGCAGGTTACGCAACTATTTCTATAACGCAGAAGACGGACAAAAAAACAAGTCAAGAATCCGATATTATTAAATCCTCGTTCCTTAATGTCAATTATTTATGCTACTAGTATAATAAGCGATTAAATCCTCACTTTCTTTAACAGAAAAATCAAATCGTCAATATAAAAATGCCTTCATGAAACCTGAGTTTGTCCATTTACGCGTTCATTCTGAATTCTCATTAGTAGATGGAATTGTCAAAATAAAACCATTAGTTAAGAAATTGCTTGGTTTTAATATGCCTGCTGTTGCGCTAACAGAACAATCCAATCTTTTTTCATTAGTTAAGTTTTATCAAGCAACCCAATCTCAGGGTATTAAAGCAATTGTAGGCTCAGATGTTTATATAGTTAATGCCGAAGACCCTGAAAAACCTTTTAGACTGACCTTAATTGCTAGAGATAACAAAGGCTATACAACACTAACAGAGTTAGTTTCCAAGGCTTATCAGGAAGGACAATATCAAGATGTTCCGATGATAAAAAAGGAGTGGATTAAGGTTAATCATCAAGGGTTGATTGCAATCTCTGCGGGGATGGAAGGGGATGTGGGAATTGCTCTTTTAGCTGATAAGCATGAAATTGCCGAACAATGTGCATCTGATTGGATGGAAATTTTTGATCAGAATTTTTATCTTGAAATCCAACGTGTAGGGAAGAATGAGGAAGAACGTTATCTCCAGTCTGCCGTAGAACTGGCACTAAAACTTGATTTACCTGTTGTAGCCACTAATGATGTGCGGTTTTTAGATAAAGCAGATTTTGATTCACATGAAGTACGTGTTTGTATTAATCAGGGAAGAGTTCTGGATGATACTCGGCGACCAAAAGATTATACCAATCAACAATATCTTCGTAGTACAGAAGAGATGTTGGAATTATTTTCAGATATTCCAGAAGCTTTAGAAAATACGGTAGAAATAGCCAAACGATGCAATGTTGAATTAACCCTAGGAAAAAATTATTTACCCGATTTCCCTGTTCCTGAAGGAATGACCTTAGATGAGTTTTTTATTGATGCATCAAAAAAAGGGCTTGATGAAAGGTTGCAACAATACCCGGCGATTGGAGAGGGGACGGAAGAAGAGAATTTTAAAGTCTATGCAGATCGCTTAGAGTTAGAGTTAAACGTAATCACCCAAATGGGCTTTCCTGGCTATTTTATGATTGTTGCTGACTTTATTCAGTGGGCTAAAAATCAATTGATTCCAGTTGGGCCGGGCAGAGGGTCTGGAGCGGGTTCCTTAGTTGCCTATGCACTTAAAATTACAGACCTTGACCCTATAGAATTCGATTTATTATTCGAACGGTTTTTAAATCCAGAACGGGTTTCCATGCCAGATTTTGATATTGATTTTTGTATGGATAGGCGCGATGAAGTGATTGATTATGTCGCCAGATATTATGGACGGGATCATGTTTCACAAATTATCACATACGGATCAATGGCTGCAAAAGCGGTGATACGAGATGTTGGACGAGTTTCTTCATTTGCTTACGGGTTTGTTGATAGCCTAGCTAAGTTAGTGCCGTTTGAAATAGGGATGACGCTAACTAAAGCATTACAGGAAAGCCCAGATTTAAAACAACGTTACGAGTCAGAAGAGGATGTAAAGTCTTTGATTGATATGGCGCTTTCTTTGGAGGGGATATCAAGAAATGCTGGTAAACACGCCGGTGGTGTTGTTATATCCCCAACTAAACTGACCGATTTTTCACCGCTTTATTGTGAAGAGGGTGGTGGAAATTTAGTCACCCAGTTTGATAAAGATGATGTAGAAGCCGTGGGTCTGGTTAAGTTTGATTTTTTAGGCTTAAGAACTTTAACCATTATTGATTGGGCGCTGCAGACCATTAATGCACGAAAAAAACAACATAATGAATCCTTAGTCGATATAACCCAGATTCCTCGTGATGATGAAACAACCTATGCAGAAATATTTATAAAATGTCAGACAACGGCTGTATTTCAGTTGGAATCTCGTGGTATGAAAGAATTGATCAGGAAGTTAAAGCCTGATTGTTTTGATGACATTATTGCTCTAGTTGCATTATTTAGACCTGGGCCGTTAGAGTCAGGGATGGTTGATGATTATATTAATGTTAAACATGGAGCCAAAGCTGAATATGCACACCCATTACTGGTTGATATTTTAAGCCCAACAAATGGCGTTATTTTGTATCAGGAACAAGTGATGCAAATTGCCAGGGAATTAGCTGGCTATACCTTAGGTGGCGCGGATATGTTGCGTCGAGCTATGGGTAAGAAAAAACCGGAAGAAATGGCCAAGCAACGGACAATCTTCACGGAAGGAGCAATTAAAAATCAAATTGATGAATCAATAGCAACCTACGTTTTTGATTTGATGGAAAAGTTTGCAGGCTATGGGTTTAATAAATCACATTCTGCTGCTTATGCTTTAATTGCCTACCAGACTGCATGGCTTAAACGACATTATCCCTCAGCATTTATGGCTGCTGTTATGTCATCCGATATGGACAATACGGATAAGGTGGTCATATTAATTCAAGAATGCAAGGAAATGAAATTAACCTTGTACCCGCCTGATATTAACCTATCGAATTTTAAATTTACCATTAATGATAAAAACGAAATTCTCTATGGTATCGGTGCTATCAAAGGGGTAGGTGAGGCTGCCATTGAAGACTTGTTAAAGGAACGAAAAGAAAATGGGGCATTTGCTGGGCTGTATGATTTATGTAAACGTGTTGAATTACGCAAGGTAAACAAAAGGGTGCTGGAAGCACTGATAAAAGGTGGGGCTTTTGATAATATTGATGATAATAGAGTTGCTCATTTAGCCGAATTGCCTACCGTGTTAAGGGTAGCAGACCAGCATGGAAAAATGAGTCAGACAGGCCAAAATGATATGTTTGGTTTGGCAGTCAATGTAGAAAAGAGTGATGACTTGGAAGCCTATACAACCATAGTTGAGCGATGGACTGAAAAAGAAAAGCTTGAGGAAGAAAAGGTAACATTAGGCCTCTATCTGACAGGCCATCCAATTAAACAATACGAAGAGGAATTAAAGCATATCAGGAATGCAAGTATTGCCTCTTTACTTGCTGATGCAGAAAGATCAAAATCTAAAATGGAAGCAAGGGTTGTTGGGTTGGTTGTAGAAATGAGAGTTAGGCAAACAAAAAAAGGAACGATGATGGGGTTTGCAATTTTGGATGATATAACGGGTAAAATAGAAGTTGCTGCTTTTAGTAAAACCTTTGAAGCCTATAAACATATTTTATTAAAAGATACTATTATAGTGGCAGAAGGCCCTGTAGAAGCCAATGATTTTTCGGGTGGATATAGTTTAAGAGCAGATAGATTATATACTTTTGAAGAGGCACGAGAGTTATTTGCTAGAAGTATAGTGCTAAACTTTGAAGGGGCAGAAAAACAATTGACTATAAAGCCTTTGATTGAAAGCTTAAAAGATATTTTAAAACCATTTATAGGCGGAAATTGTCCTCTGCAAATAGCATATTGTTCAAACGAAGCAAAAGCTTCTTTGCAATTGGGTGATGAATGGAGAGTTCATCCAACAGATGAATTAATTGCAGGTTTAACAAAATTTTTTTTAGCTGATAATGTTCAGGTGAAATACCGCTAATAGAATGTTGTGATCGTGTGATGAATAAATACGAAAATGAAAAATAAAATAGTAGCCTCACTAATTATTGCTTCAACAATGCCAGGGGCATTTGCAGATTCCAATTATGGTGATATGCAATCAATGGTGAATTTTCTTACAGCTAATGTTGATAAAGGTTCAGGTGTCTCATATGTCGCAACAGCTGGAGCTTTAAAAGGGAAGATTTTACCTTTAAGTTATTATAATACGGCAAGCTATTGGGGAGAATATGTGTGTCATATTGGTGGTAATAAGTGTGATGTAATTGATCAATATAACGCAGAAAACCATACTTTAACGCCAGTGGAAAATTCCCTGAGTGGTGATTTGCAGATAGAGCGTGTCAATATAAATTCAGGTTCAGATGTTTATGATGCAGCTACTTGGCAGTTGGCTTTAAGTGTTGCCGCTACACATGGGTTAACAGGCCCCAATAATAAATCATTGTTTGATATTGCTAACAACCAAAATCAATTGCTACAGTTAGGTTATGATGGTGATGCAGTTAATGCACCTATCGCCGGAGCAAATAGAGCGGTAACGACAGATGAAGGTGTTTTTAAGTATAACGGGCAGTCAATAGCTAAGCCTGAAAATGCTTTTTATTTTCGAATGATAGCGCGAGATTGGCTATCAAACGACCCTTTTATCAATACGGATTATGCCAAATATATAACAGCCAACAATTTACCTGCTGACAATCCACTTTATCAAAAAGGTAAAGTAACATGGGCAGATTGGAAGCCAATTACAGGTGAGAATGCCTGGGCTTTTTTAATAGGGCCATTGCAATCGGCTCATCTACAAAACAGTCAAGGTGGTGGAAAAGACGAGGAGGGTGTTGTGCCATTTGACTCAGTACCCATCCAAAATGCGATTAATGTTTTGTATGCCTTTAGTCGTATGCAATCTGAAATTGGTGCGGTTTATTATGCAACAGAAGGCTCATTATCGAACGCCGGAACTCAGCCTGTTGATCCATATGATGTTTCAACTGAAAATAATGCCTCCCTACTTGCTGGTTTATTGATATTGAAGAAAATTCTTACGCAACAGGAGAACCCTCAAACACTGCCTTACTTGAAAGTGATTGAAGTGATGATTAATGGTGGGGTAATGCCTAACCGAAAGACCACAGAAGGCTTACTCAATTTTTTTAAAAAATATGCCTGGGATGCCAAAACCGATAATTTTTATCAGGGTGGTTTAGCTAATAAACCGAATAAAGCAGCATGGATCCCAACAATTGAACCAAGGCCGGTTGATGTTAATACCTGGGCTGTCGCAGTTTTAGGTCAGCCTTTAATTGATAGCTGGTATGGTTATGGTACTGCTTATAAAATTTGGTATAAAATGAAAGTTTGGGGTGGCTACTATGATAATAGTGGAGACCTTTGGGGCGTAGGATATTCAAATCAGGATGGCAATGCTGTAAGAAGGAGAAAGGGAAAAGGTATCATGTCGGCAGAATGGACTGCCGGAGCAATTAACATGCTAAAGAGTTTGATAGCACAATATACCTTACTAGAGTCCATTCACCCCTATGTAAAAAAATATGTAGCGAGTCTGAAAGTGGATTTGCAAAGTATGGAAACTCACATAAGCGTATTAAGAGTTATTAACTACAGTAAGATCAGTATGTTCAATTCTGTTCGTCCGGAAAACTATGATAGTTTGGTGAGCCTGGCAAAAAACCAGCAAGCCTACTTATATGCAAGCAAGCGTTACTTTATTCCATTCGGTTGGTACGCAAACCCATTACCCAGTAACGCATCAACTTCATGGGCATTATTAATGAACTATAACTATAATCCTTTTACTTTAGGTGGGGGACGTATGCCAAATTTTATGCCAAAAACTAAATAGTTTTATACACCCGCTAGAGTTACAGTACAGGAAGGGTGAGATAAAAGTGAAGTAAATAAAATATAAGTTGGGCTGCCGTCTTCTTGGCACCCCAGCTTTTGCTAAAGATGTTGGGTTAACGATAAAGCTGTTAGCCCAACCTACTCATTCTTTACTCACACCCGTAGAAGAAGCTTTGGTAGAAACAAGATGAGATGAGCTACAATCATAGCCCATAGCCCATAGCCCATAGCCCATAGCCCATAGCCCATAGCCCATAGCCCATAGCCCATAGCCATAATCATAAAGTAGTCAATTACAATCGTTCTTTTGCTCTGGGCATCATACTCAACATAGTGTTTGTTGTTATCGAAGCCAGTTATGGAATAATTGTAGAAAATCTCTCATGATAATGAGTGAAGACAGCCAGTTTAAAAAGAAAGCAGAATGTAAAAGGTATGACAACGGATATAATGATACCAGTTCAAGAACTTATTCTACTTCTTCGAGAAACAATAGTACTCCTAACTGTTAGGAGTGAGGGTTTAATGGCAAAGCATAACAACTAAAAAGGGCAATTTATATGAGTAATTTTATTATCTATTCAATCGTAGCATCCATCTTGCTAACGGCTGTTCTAAACATTTTGCCACTTCTATTTCCAAATGTTGCTGCAAAAGTACAGAAAAAAATCGAAGAAAATGCAAGGAAGGCAATAGAACAGCACGAAGATGATGCTCGTCCCCGTGTTGCAGTATTTTTTCCCTGGAAAGCAATGGTTATTGGCTCTATCGTACTCACTGTATTAGTCAATATTATAGGATCGCTTGCTCGTTAATAATCATAGGAAAATACCTTGTTTAAACCTTTGGGAAAGTTGAAGATAAGTCATTTAAAAAAAATCTTAAGATGAAGTTATTTCTTGCATGTTCCTAAGTACGATCAAAAATTAAATTAATAGAAACTCCATGAAATATACACAATTGACAGTTATTATTCTAACTCTTGTATACTAAGCCACAGCTTTTGCAGAAATTAGCACAGATAGCACAGTAGGACCAGCTCATACCCTTGGTGCAAATAATAGTCGATTTACCATTGGCCAAAATCTTGGAAGTTTAAGTGGTATGAAATCCACTATGAAAATAGTTTTTTAGATATTGGCCTGATTTGACATTCCATACCTGTTTTTACATCATTTTTTGAGGCTGGAATATATATTCTATTGCAGAACGCCACAAGAGCTCAAATGAGTACAGGTATAGCACCATAGTCTCCAGTGTTCCAGTATGGGCAACGAGCAATAACCATGGTTGCTTAACAGTCTGTACAGATCAATGGGTCGTTGTCTGACTGTACCCAAAAATTTTTGGGGTCAAATTTAAGACAATACTGTAATCCCCTAATCAGTAAGTTTTTTAGCTATTCACGCTAGAAACTCCCTTGGCTTTTATACATTTCTTCTCTATACATGACAAAAAAGTTGATATATCCATTCAATCAATCCTATTCAATCGACTTTAAAGCAGTTTCACTATAGAGCGTTAAATAAATAGTAAAAAGGCATTCTGTAAAAATGGCAAAGGGAGTATTAGGTATGCCTATGATTAGTTTGCCAATAAATTAATGCGTGCCATTAGTACCGAAAGATCTGACCCGTCGGTGGTTTTTATACTAAAGTCAGCATTATTGTAACCATTTGAAAAAGTGCCGCTAACGGGGAAAGTTACGGTTCTGGTTTGTCCTCCTCCTTGAGTTGTGAGGACATTGCTGCTTCCATTAGTATGAACAAGCTGTAGCCCCATGATCCGATCATCTTTAAAGCTTATCTTGACATCAATTTTGCACCCGTTTGAACAGCGTTCCTGCATGAGCTGGTCATTAATATCGAATAACATTTCATTGGATTTTCGGGCGTAAAGCTCATAGTGCTGATTAATGTTTCTATCCGAAATTAGATTTCCAGCTCCCCAGTTCTCTTCGTCGACAGGCATGTCTTTTCGCATCGACTCATCTGCTATAGTAGGGCTTACCACCGAAAGCCAGCGACCAAACTCATTTATGGTGACATAGCCGCGATCATTGCCCTCAATTAAACACTGTTCTGAGGTATTACCACTTTTATACTCTGGGGGAAATAGCCCGAACGACGGATTCAGCGTTTTGTCACCTAAAATAACAAAAGCATCGGGTGTATCAGAACGGGTTCGTCCCAGTGTTTTTGAAAGGTAGGTGATGAAATCACCTGAATGGAACTTAGTCTTTAGTCTCTCTGGGTGAGCAGAGTCAGGCGTGTATTGATGTTCAAATTGGTTATTGATGCTTTTCAGGTAATCAAGGCCTTCTGACCTTATCGATATATAGTTTCTACGTAACTGTAGTGCCCGCATTGAACTCATGTAAAAACGATATGCCTGATTGCTTAGCGGGCCTCCATAATCTAAAACCCAGTCCTCTGGACCATAAAATTCATTTTCATCACCCCAGTATTTATTTTGAATGGAATCGGCAAAGTCTTCATCGAACGTCATAGAGCAACTTTTATCGATATTGTTTCCCGTCACTAAATTAACGCCATAAGTGTTTCCGGTATACCTCATCCAGTCTTCAATTTCTCCCTCTCTGTTTCCTATACCCTTGGCTTTCGCATAATTAATAATGGAAGGCAGTCTTGCATCAAAAGCAGATGGGCCAAACACGCCAGAGTAGCTGATGAACGCTAGTTTATTCTTGTGAACACCAAATGCATCCACATACATATTGATAATGTCCTTAACGGTATCCTCAAAATTATCGGGTGTTAAACCATTATTTATACTTGCAGTGTCTTCACCAAGAGTCGAATTTACCCAGAATTCACCCCATCCATCACGACCTCCACCATAGACCAGATTACCGAAGTCATCACTTTCTGGGCATTCACTGTTATTGTTGCCCTGATAATACTCGCCATCAGCTATACCAAGATGGACGCCGATAATTTTATTGTTTCCTGCATATTCATTTGCAAAGGCATTAATAAACCCTTTCAACTGCATAACATACTCAGGTTTCCAGAACTGTAGGCTTTTATTCTCCAAGTAAGGTATAGAAGCCCATTCTGGAGCATGACACTGAGAATTCACCTCTAACCTGACTAACACTTTATTATTGGTGGCATCCAGTCTTTGTTGAAAATCGTCCCAATCAAAGTGACCTTGAACACCTTCGCTCAAGCGCCAGACAACCTCCATAAAGTTGGTGCTTACTTCGGGGTCATCATTCCAGTTTCCACCTGTCATGCCTCCTTTGCTGGATTGGGTTGTGTATAGAGGTAATGACCAATCCATACCTTCGCTCAGCAAAGATATGCTGGCACCCAAAGCAATAGAGTGATTATTTGATTCGGTTAAAGCAGCGATCCAAAACCCATCCCAGGGATTTAGTTGATTATTCGTGCCTTTTTCAACATAGCTATTTCCATCATAAGTCCATACTTTGTTATGGAGAAGATTATTCTCTTTGGCCTTGTCAATGTTGCAGTTACCGTCATTGCAGGGGAGAGCAGTGGTGGTCAATCGAAGATCACCGAGATTCAAAGGGGATGAAAAAGGGTTTCCTGCTAGGTTCCATTGGTTAGATCCATCTTTTGATGGGGCTAGTGGAATTGATTCACTAGAGGCTATGGTACTGCCTTGTGGCATTTTCAGGGTGATCGATTTTCCTTCCTCAATAAGTTGGATAATCCAGTAGCCACTCCCTTTTTCCAATGTATCCGATAATGATACAGGCTCACCGTATTCATTGGAGTGGGGGTTATAGGCATAAATAGTCCAGTTTTGACCATAGGTACCACCTACACCTATATTATCACCGATAATCTTTTCTAGTGTATTGGCTGATTCTGGAGGGGTGGCGGGTAATGAGATCATCCTCCATTTGTTATAAGGTAGTTCGAGCGTGGGGATAGTAGTTGCCAAAGAGCTAGTTGAAGCAATGAATAGCAAGCATGTAATAAAATATTTAATCGAAGCCATTTTTTTCCTATTTATATATATCCCCAGTGTTCTGTGAATTTAGGTACAGACTCTGGTTGGTTAAACATGATGTTCCGTATTACTATTTTTTGAATGGTGCTATCAGGGCTTTATGGATCTAAATTTTAATGCCCTTTCCCAACTTAATGCAAGAATTTTATGAATAAAATGGATAAAAACCTAACTGGGAAATAGATATAGGGGGCGTGACAGGTGTTAAAAATACTTATTGATGCACTCTCAATTCAATAAAACTAGTGCTGAATGCGGATTCTGAGAGTGAAAGACAATAGATTCTCTATGCTGGGGTTCCATCAAGTTTTTGGAACAGCATAATGATTTAATTTAGATTAGTAGATGGTGTCATAGCGGTTTAACCTCATTGTTTGTTGAATGAGCTTACAAAATTTACCCTGGTATGAGAACAATAGAAAATGAGGTTACACTGTTTCTGCGATGAAGCAGTTTTTTGCTTTTTTCTCAGATATAGCGGCTTCACCCTACGGTTAAGGCTGTTTAGTAATATTAGAGTATTATTTATTTTAACCGTTCAAAAGCTACTCAGAGTCAAGTTAAAATGTACCCCGTCATCTTGTAAATTGTATTCGGTTTTATCGCGGGCATGATTAAGATCATGGGCATAGTGAAAATCAGCTTTGATATATTAATCCAATATCTTTAGTAAAAGTAGTATTGGGTTGCAAAAAAAATGGCTGCCGAACCTGCAATATTTTTTATGTACTTTATAATCGACCCCACGATTCTGTATATGGTTTTTTATTTAAAAGATTATTTTTGGTTTGTCTGAAGTAAAGCAGAAAAACAAGGTGATATTTCACATAATTTATGTGAAATATCACCTTTACATGAAAACAAAAGTGAAGATAATTAAGCTCGTTCAAAAAAAATTAGTGACCTATTTTTAAGTGAGAGAGCTTTAAAAGGCATAATGAAATTATTTTGGCAAATTATAAATATTTTGTTCTTCTATTAAAATAGCGATGGATATTAAAGCCGTACTAAAAAATTTTTAAGAGAAAATGTATTATGAGATTGAATAATGAAAAAACTTGATCATAAACAATTATTGAACATCAGCAACGTAAAATTAACTAAATTATTCGAGAGAGGAGTATAAAAATGGTAGTGTGGACTGGGTTTGGTTTTTTAATAGCAATCATTGGTTTTGGTGCATTAGTTGGTACTGAAATTATTGTAGAAAATATTGCTGGAAATGAAAGTTTCTATCAAGATAACCCGTGGGTAATATTTTTTGGAATGGTTGTAGCTGCTGCTATAACGCATGCCTTAAATAAAACGATATTATTGCCAAAATCTAAAGTAGTACTAGATAAAGAAACTAAGGAAGAGATTCTTTTGCGTAATGAACACTCTTTATTTTTCATTGCTGCTAAATGGTGGCCAGTCATTTTTATTGGTATTGGTGTGGTTTTTGCGATAAGGAGTTTTACAAACAGCTAATAATCGTATAAACAGAGAATCTGTAGGTAGAATAATTTAGCAGAAATTATTGAGGAAGAATTAAAGATAAAGCGGACAAATAATCAAATTAAGACTTGGAATATTATAATATTATTAAATGTTATTTTATATGTAAGTGATTGTATTTAAAAATAAAACCCTGTCTGTGTCTTAGGGTAAAAATTAAGTATTAATAATATATTAAAAAGTTCAATGAAAATATTATGTTTTGCGTTAGAATGCCATTATATGAGAATCAGAAAAAATAATTAGAAGCTAAAAATATCGTAAAGCAAGACAAAATAAACTTAGTAAAAGAGGGTATTGTGTATGATGTTAAATAGACTGAATAAAAAATTTGTAACAGTTGTAGTCAGCTTTTTGTTGCTGACTATGTTTCAATCAAATACATTCGCTGATGAGGATGCAGTCGAGAAGGATGAGGCTGCTGAAGGTCATTTGGGGTTGTTTGTAGGGAATCGATTTCCTTCTGCAAATGAATGTAAATCCTGTCATCCAAAACACTATAAAGAGTGGTCAGTTTCTCAGCATGCTTATGCTCAATTGAGTCCCGTCTATATGGCAATGCAGAAGACCATTAATGCTGTAACAAGCAGTACCAATGGTGATTTCTGTATTCGATGTCATACCCCTGTAGGTATGAATCTGGAAGAAACCCCTTTTATGGCTAATTTAGACCGACATCCTACTTCAAGAGAGGGCGTTACTTGCATAGTTTGTCATCGGATGAATTTGGAATATGGAAAAGTTTCAGGTCGAGTGGCTTTACTGGAAGGTGATTTACAAAAACCAGTTTTTGGACCTAAAGGAAATAAAAATTTACAACAAGCACTTGATGATCATCCTTTTTCATTAAAAGAAGGTGAGTCTGGTCGAAAGGTTCATTTAAAAGCGGGTCATTTTCCACGTATTTCAGATTCTGGGTTCTGTGGTGTATGTCACGATGTTAACTTATTTAATGGTTTTCGTTTAGAAGAAGCCTTTGCAGAATACAAAAACTCACCCGCTGCAAAAGAAGGCATTAGTTGTCAAGACTGCCATATGGGTAAAATTCAAGGTAAGAAATCAGGTTATGAAGAAGGTCCTGCCGCTTATCTTGGTGATGATTCTTCCAAACCTACAGCGCCAAGAAAATTGACTAATCATTATTTCGCAGGCCCTGACCACAGTATTATTCACCCAGGTATTTTTCCACACAATGAGGAAGCTGTAGAAATTGCAACACTAAAAGAGTGGTTATTGTTTGACTATAAAGCAGGCTGGGGTACAGATGAATTTGAAGATAGTGTCGAAGACGATGCTGAGTTTCCAGAAGTTTGGGACTCTGTCGATGCCCGGTATGAAGCTAGAGAAGTATTAGATCAGCAATTTGAATTGTTGGAATGGGCCAAGGAAAAACGTGTAGAGGTATTAAAAAATGGCTTTGCTCATGGTGATATTAAAGTAGTCGAGGCGACTGAAAAAGATGGTATTAAGATTGAAGTCGAAGTTAAAAATATTACCAATGGTCATAATGTTCCTACTGGCTTTGATGCTGAACGAGTGATTTGGTTACAAACAACAATCACCAACCAAGAAGGGAAAATAATTTTCAAATCTGGAGACCTTGATCCAAATGGGGATGTACGTGATGCTCATTCACTCTATGTACATAATGGTGAAATTCCATTAGATTCTCAGTTACTGAATTTACAGTCCAAATTTCTGACTCGTAATGTTCGTGGGGGGGAAAGAGAACAAGTTCTCCCCATCAATTTTTCATTAGATCCACTGCCTTTTGTCCGGCCATCAACACGTTCAACTATTTTGACTGGGCAACCCTTTGGAGCTAGAAAACATCGGATGACAATTCCGCCGTTAGCAACTCGAATTCATAATTACAAAGTAGATTCTGAATTATTGACGGGTGCTGGTGAATATACTCTAAAGATTGCAATGAAGGTTGGAATGGTTCCTATCAACTTAATTGATGCTATAAAAGGTGTTGGTTTTGATTATGGGATGTCGACCAGAGAAATCGCTGATGGAATTCGTGATGGACACACAACTGTATGGGAAACTGAAACTAAAATCCAAGTTCAATCTGCCAAGTAACTAAACAGGAATGTCTAATGAATAAAAAATTAAAGTTATTTAATATTACAAAACATAGTCTGTTTTTGAGCTTGTTACTTTCGTCTAGCGTGCTGTTTGCATCTGAAACGAGCAGACTTTCTGATATTGCCCCACCATTTCAAGGTGATGATGAACTACCTAAGAGAACACCTCCTATTATTGAAATTGGTGATGCTTTTTTAGGAACAGGAAATATTTCGCCTGGTTTTACTTTGCCTACGGGTGCAGTATGGCAACCACGTTTTTGGGTTTATGGACAGTTAAACTCTGCAGTTCAAGCATGGGATACGGGTGACGGTACTTTTAATGCAGAATGGGCAAATCGACTTGATCTTTTTGGTAATTTACAATTAACAGGGACAGAGAGAGTCGTTATTGGTATACAGCCATTACAAAGCAAGGGTGGGCAACATACTGGGTATGAATTTGGCCCTGAAGATCGAGGTTTTGAAGGCGCGAATATTAATATTCGGACATTGTTCTTTGAAGGAGACTTTTCTGAATTATTTCCAAAACTTGACGTGAAAGATTTTTCATCAAATGATTTAGGTTTTTCAGTTGGTCGGCAAAGTATTTTGTTTCAGGATGGATTTATCATTAACGATATTGTTGATTCCATAGGTATTACCCGAAATAATCTCCGTTTTTCCAGTCTTCCCTGGTTAAGCAATGGACGTATTAGCGCGGTTTATGCTTGGAATGGTATTCATCGGGATGATAATTTAGAAGATGAAAACGCTGATTTATTTGCTATTTTTTCTCAATGGGATACTACATTTAGTACTATTGATATTGATGTCGCTTATGTTAATACAGATGACGAATCGGGTGGAGATCTTCTGAGTGGAGGTATTAGTGGAGTGCAAAGGTTTGGTGGTCTTTCAACCACACTTCGAGCCTTAGGTTCGTGGGCACCTGATGGCAGGTCTCGTCAATCGGATAATGGCGCATTGTTTTTTGCTGAGGCTGCCTGGACACCAGCTTATAGTGTAAATCTAGCTTACTTAAATGCTTTTGCTTCCATCAATAACTTTCGTTCAGCGGCTCGTGATGTAAGAACTGGAGGGCCACTTGGACGAACTGGATTGTTGTTTGCTGCTCGGTCAGTGGGTGCATTTCCACCTGCTTTAAGCAATAGAGCTGATAAGGCTTATGGAATTGCTGCTGGCTACCAGATGTTCTTTGACAATAATAGGCGCCAGTTTATTATGGAAATAGGTGGTCGTGCTGATGACAGCAATGATACCACGGGAGCTGGAATAGCCGCACGTTTACAACAAGCAATAGGAAAAAGGTATATTGCTCAGGTTGATGGTTTTGGTGTTATTAGAGATGATACTGATCTTGGCTATGGTGTACGGTTTGAAATGACAGTTAAATTCTAATTAAAATAGGTTGATTTGATGAATACTGAGGGTTTAATCCAAATTGCAGGATTATGTATTAGTGGTTTAGTTTTGCTACAAGTTATTTTCCTCAGTTTTTCATCTTTACGTGCAGGGGTTTATAAGCGACGTCAATGGCAAACTGAATTATCTGTTCTTGAAAAGCAAATTTCGTTACATGCACTTAACCTTGATTTAGCAAAAAATAAAAGTAAAGGTGCGTGGGAGGGTTACAGAAAATTTACAATTTCAAAAAAAGAACATGAAAAAAAAAGTGGTATCTGTTCTTTTTATTTGAAACCACATGATGGAATGTCGATTCCTTCTTTTGAACCAGGACAATATTTATTTTTCAAGTTAAATCTCTCTACTGAAAAAAAACCTATTCTTCGTTGTTATTCTTTATCTGATAGCCCTTTAAATAAGGATTGTTATCGTGTAAGTATAAAAAAAGCATTGCCTCCAGGAGATAATTCAAATCTACCTAGTGGCATTTCTTCTAGTTATTTTCATGATAACTTGCAAGAGGGCGATATTGTTGATGTTAGAGCGCCAAGTGGTAAGTTTTATATAGATCTATTAAGTCATAAACCTGTAGTTCTTATTGGTGGAGGCGTTGGTATTACCCCTGTGCTTAGTATGCTGAATGCACTTTGTGATATAAATTCTCAGCGAGAAATTTGGTTCTTTTTTGGAATTAGAAATGGTGATGAACATATTATGGAGTCACATTTCAAAGCGATTGAAGACAAATTCGATAATATCCATATTAATATTTGCTACAGTAGACCAACCGAGCAGGATAAAAAAGAGAAAAAATATCATCATGCCAGTCGGGTAAATATTGACTTGTTAAAACAATTGTTACCTAGTAACAATTATGAGTTTTATTTTTGTGGGCCACCTCAAATGATGGATAGTTTGGAAACAGACCTTAAAACTTGGGGTGTCCCCAAATCCTCTGTTAATTTTGAGCGTTTTGGCAGCCCGTCAAAAAAAATAGTAGAAACTCTGGATAAATCAATCCCCATCAATTTTAGTCGTAGTCAAAAAACTTTAAATTGGGATGGGGCGCAATCCTTACTTGATCTTGCGGAAGATAATAATATTGTCATAGACTCCTCTTGTAAACGGGGAATGTGTGGTTTGTGTCAAACTTCAATTAAATCTGGCTCTGTATTCTACGATGAAATACCTGAATATTTACCTGAATTGGAAGAGGGGTTGTGCTTACCCTGTGTAGCAAAGACTAAGGACAAACTGGAATTAGATGCCTGATTCCTTAAATGTTAACTTAAAGAGAGAAATCAAGATTATGAATATATTAATTAGAAGGATTCAAAGTTTTTTTCTATTTTCTATGATAGCACTAAGCTTATTAAATCCCGCATTCTCAAAAGAGGTTTCTCCGGAAACGATGGCAACTTTAGGACCTAAAGCTTGTGCAAATTGTCATAAATCTTCAATCCGAGCATGGAAACCAACCCATCACTTTAAAACTTTTAAAGCCTTAACAAGAAATAAAGAAGCAAAGGTCATTGCTAAAAAAATGGGTATTAAGCGAATGAAAAGCGGAAGTGATTGTTTGACTTGTCATTTCACCTCTAAACCGAAAAAAGGTAAAACAAAAGTAGTAGCGGGTATCTCCTGTGAATCTTGTCATGGTCCAGCAAAAGGCTGGATGGATATTCATAGTGATTTTGGTGGAAAAGGAGTTAAAGCAGCGGATGAAACACCAGAGCATAAAGTTACACGCTTTGCTGAGTCAGTTAAAAACGGCATGATTAGACCTTCTAATTTATATGATGTAGGTAAAAACTGTTATAGCTGCCATACAGTCCCTAATGAAAAACTAGTTAATACAGGTGGTCATACCGCAGGTAGTGATTTCGAATTGGTAAAATGGAGTCAAGGAGAAGTGCGTCATAATGTCTGGTATGACGATAAAGTGAATAACTCTCCAGCTGTAGAGCGCTTACGTATGATGTATATTATTGGTAAAGCATTGGATCTAGAATATGCATTACGAGGACTTGCAAAAGCGACTGAAGAACAAACTTACTATACATCAATGGTTAAACGTCAACAAACTGCTTCAGCAGATTTACAGCAAGTCGCTGATAAATTAAAAGTTGCTGAAATAACAGCCATCATAACTGCGGCTTCTAGTGCCGAGGTTAAAGTTAATAATTTAGATGCTCTAAATGGTGCAGCAGATAAAGTCGGTGCTGCTGCTCAGGCAGCCGCTAAGAAATTTGATGGTGCTCAGTTTGCAGCTATTGATGGTTTGTTACCTGCGGCAGCTGATTATAAGGGTGCAGTATTTCAACCATAAATTAAGATATTGTTTTTTGTAGGTTGGGCTAACAGCTCTATCGTTAACCCAACGACTTTATGTTATGTAAAGTTAGGTGTAAAAAAGAAACAGCCCAACCTACAACAATCTCTTAGCATAATGCTAATCAGACTTTAGAGCTTTTGCTTGAGTCTACCTTACAGAAGCTTTGGTATTGAAAGAAAAATTTGTTTCACCTTAGGAGTGAGGATTTAATAATATCCGTATCTTGACGCAGGGTTTTAGTTCGTTTCAAGGCCTAGAAACGAGCGCATAGCAGGCTACGCAACCGTTTCTACAACGCAGAAGACGAGCAAAAAGATTAGAAAATATTTAGCGATTCTTAATGCTTTAGTACAAATTAAGATACGGATATTATTAAATCCTCACTCCTTAGGATTAAGTCAAGTAAATTATGATTGATAAAGAAAAATGGTGGGACCCGAGAATGACAGAACAGGATATTAAGAATATCCTGTTCTGTGAAATTTTCAATAAAATTGACCAAGATAAATTTCCATCAAGTCGTTCATTAGAAAGTATTATTTGTGAGCATACTCGTCTGGTTGATTTTAAAGCAGGGGAGGTGATTGTTCGTGCTGGTGATTATGGTAATTCAGCTTTTTTAATTATTGATGGAAATGTTGACATTATTTTGCCAACTAATAGTTCGGATAAAATCTTTGGTCATCCTGTTTCACAGCCGACTAATTGGTTTAAAGAAATAGCAAAATTGTGGAAAAACAGCGTTTACCCTGAGGTTAGAAATTACCAAAACAATGCATCAAATACTTTAGATATTCAGGTTGACCATGATAGACACAGAGTCTTTATTAAGAATTATTCTAAAATAATAGAGCAGTTAAAAAAAAGTGTTATTAAAAGAACATCAGGAGATATTACTGGTGAAATCGCAGCATTAAGCCGTTCCCCCAGAACGGCACATATCATAGCGTCTACAGACAGTCAGTTATTAGAAATTCGTTGGCAAGGTTTACATACATTGCGTAAGTTTAATGATGAATTTCGACAAAAAGTGGATATGCTTTATAGAAAGAACAGCCTGGATGCCTTACGTATATTACCTTTGTTTTCAAATTTAGAAAAACATGAACAAGATCAGGTTATTGAGCATTCGCTGTTTGAATCTTATGGTGAGTTTTCTTGGCAGGATGACTATAAAAAAGATGTTGAGCAGGAATCTTCTGATTTATTAAAGAATGAAACTTTAATTGTTGCAGAAGGTGATTATGCCGATGGTTTATTATTTATACGTTCAGGTATTGCTCGTGTTAGTAATAAATACAATCATGGACATAGGGTTTTAAAGTATCTTAATAAAGGAGATGTTTTTGGCTTGGATGTGATGATACATAATTGGAAAAATAAGGACAGTATTCCATTGGCGACAAGTCTATATGCAGTTGGGTATACTGATGTTTTACGTGTTCCTTATCATATAATTGAACAATTTGTTTTACCTAAAATGTCATCCTCAGAAATAGATAAAAGCTTGTTGGAGCTTGAAACTATTTCTAGTGAAAATAAAGACTATGCAAAGGATCTGCGTATTTCAGATGGCATGTTAGATTTTATGAGTGATTATCGCTACATAAATGGTTCAGCTAGTATGTTAATAGATCTGGATCGATGTATTCGGTGTGATGATTGCGTTAATGCTTGTGCTGTAGGGCATAATAATAATCCTCGTTTTAACAGGCATGGCCGGCGATATGATCATTTTATGGTAGCTAATGCTTGTATGCATTGCCATGATCCTGTTTGTATGATTGGTTGTCCAACAGGTGCAATTCATCGAGAACCCAGTGGACAAATTGCCATTAATGATGATACCTGTATTGGTTGTAGTACCTGCGCCAATTCTTGTCCATATGACAATATCAGGATGATAAGTGCAAGGGATGAAATGGGAGAACTTATGACAGATGAAATGAGCCAGAAACCTGTCATAAAAGCAACGAAATGTGATTTATGCGTCGATCAGATTGGTGGCCCTGCCTGTGTAAGAGCGTGTCCGCATGATGCATTAACTCGTATAGATTTTCTTGCTTTATCTACTTTAATTGATAAGTGGGATCAATAATGAATTATTCTGGGCGTCGCATTCAAAATAGTTTGTTAAGCATTGCACTAACTGCTGTTTTACTTATTTTTTTAAAAATATATGGGATTCCTTTATATCGAATGCAAGTCTGGTCAGGCTGGATTCTTTTTACCTTAATTTTATTGCTGCTAATTTATAATATTAGGAAGAAACTTTCGATGTTACCTTTAGGAAGGGCTGCATTTTGGTTGCAGTGTCATGCTTATTTGGGCTTAGTAACATGTGTTATGTTTATCCAGCATATTAACTTTCGGTTTCCCAGTGGAAATTTTGAAATTCTATTTTCTAGCGTTTTTATTTTTACTGCTTTTACTGGAATATTTGGCTTGATACTGTCTAGAGTTGTCCCTAAATATTTATCAAGCAGAGGGGAAGAGGTAATTTTTGAGCGTATTCCAATATTTACTGTTAAGCTTAAAGATCAATCTCAAGCACTCATTAAAGAGTGTGTGAGTGCAACAAAATCAAAAGTATTATTTGATTATTATCAGCAACATTTATTTGAATATTTTTGTGAACCAAAAAATATTTTTTTTCATTTAATAGGGTCTAATTCAGCATGGAATAAAATGCTTATTAAACACCGTACTTTTGATCGGTTTTTAAGTGATGAAGAGAATGAATATGCTGATAAATTACTCATTTTAATGCGACAAAAGAACGACCTTGATTACCATTATGCTCTTCAAGGTCTATTAAAAGCCTGGACTTTTTTGCATTTTCCCCTGAGTTTTGCACTGTTGGTTTTATCCCTACTCCATGTGGCATTGGTTTATGCTTTTGTCGGAGGTATTTAATGCGTAGCAAAGCCCAACCTCTTCAAAATTTTGATTTTCAAGAGAGTCCTTATGAAAGACCTAATCAAAAGTGGGTCTGTGGAAAAAAGGCTCAGGGGTGTCCCTGTGAAATAGGGCCTGATAAAAAAGGGAAATGCCGAGCAGATTTTGAATGTAAACCTAAAGCTAGCATAAATGGCGATCAGTGGAATTGTACACGTTCTAGTTCTTTTGGTGGTAATTGTACTCATGGTCCGTTACCTGATGGTACATGTTGCCAGCCCATTACCCCTTGTTATCCAGTCCGAAGTATTAGATATAAGCGGTCTTTGGTAATAAAGTGGGTAACGATAGCGACTTTAGGAATTCTTCTGCTTCTCATAAATGGAAGTAGTAAACATCATTTTATCAGCCCAGGCGAATTAACCTATCAGCATGCGAATAATACTGAATGCTCTGATTGCCATCAAGTTTTTGATAAAGGGTTTACTGGATGGGTACATCAGGCACTCAATTCCGTCAATATTATTGATAACAATGAGCAATGTATTAATTGTCATGAACTAGGTGAACATGCTGATGAAGCGCATGGATTGTCTGAAGCAGGACTTAAAAAAATATCTTATACCTTGGATGCAGGGAAAGAAAGTCCGGATAGGCAACAAATTGCCTGTATGACATGCCATGTTGAGCACCATGGTACAAATAATAATTTGTTGGCAGTTAATAGCCAGAATTGTGCTTTATGTCATGATCTTCCTTTTAAGAATGGTAAAAAATCTCATCCTGAATTCCGTCAATATCCTTATCGACATAGAACAGGGATTATTTTTGATCATACTCAACATTACGATAAACATTTTTTTGATAAAAGTGGTGAAACTCGGAAAGAGAATGCACCGAGTTCATGTTTAACTTGTCATGCAAGTGATAAGAATGGGATAAAAATGGTTGTTAGGGATTATCAGAAAACATGTTCTGAATGCCACAATAGTCTATTTGAAGAATCAGAGGCATTTCCTGTCATTACTGTTCCTGCTTTAGATACTGAAAATATTGTTTCACTAGGAGCCTGGCCTGCTGATGCAGATGCTGGATTAACACCTTTTATGAAATTACTTCTTTCCAATGGCGATAAAATCAAAGCCGTTTTGGCAGAACTTGATGGAGGCGATCTTACAGAATTGGAAGAAGAAGATGCACAAGTTGTTGCTTGGAGCATTAAAGAATTATTTTACGATATATATAAACAGGGAGATGTTGCTGTTACACAACGATTAGCAAATGCATTTAATTGCCAAATAAATTCAAAGGGTAAATTGATTCAAGAACCCGCTTGTCAATTAACAGTGAATAAATTAGATGCTTTAGTTTCAGCTTTCCCATATCCACTCTTTTGCTCTGCCCAAAAGGAATGGTTTCCAAAACTGGCTAATGAAATTAAGCTTTATCTTGATTTTAAAGGGAAAAGAAAAAATATTTTGTCTAATTCCTCACTCACTTTTTGCGAAACGATAAATAAGACTGCGGATAGTGATTCAGATTCAGAGGCTTGGATGCTAGATTATTTTACTCTGAGTTACCGCCCTGTAACTCATGCTGATAAATTTTTTAGCACATGGTTAAATGCCAGTCAAAATCATCAGGGTGAATCATTAGATGACAAAACACGAAAAGAAATATTTGATTTGTTAAACTCTGAAGATTCAGCAGGGCAGTGTATTTATTGTCATAGTGTTGATAGTATTGATACAGATAATAATTATATACATTGGTCAACTCCTCAGTGGAACCCAAAGCGTAAAGACTTTATTCGTTTTAATCATGCGGGTCATTTACGACACCAAGAAGAAAGTGTATGTAAAGATTGTCATAAAGAAAACAAAGAAGCTGATTACTTAGCCAGCTATAAAAACAGTACTCCTTTAGATTTTCAGAGTAATTTCTCAACTGGAAAAGAACAATGCGAGACTTGTCATAATCAAGCGATGACAGAAAAACAATGTCAAACATGTCATAATTATCATGTTAGTGATGATAATGATTTTTCCAATCAGGATTTTATGGGAAGAGGAAACTTAAAAGTTTGGGCTGATAAAAAGACTTATTTGGTCGGTGACAATATCACTATTAAATTTTCAGTTGACCAAGCTATGTATGTGCGTATTGTGCGAATAGATTCTTCAGGGAAAATATTATCATTGTTTCCCAATGACTTCAGGCCAGATCATTATTGTAAGCCAGGAGTTACTTATCAAATACCAAAACTTGGATCAGAGCGAACTTTAACAGTAGAAGCACCAGCAGGAACCGATAAATTATTGGGTATTGGTAGTAAAGACCCAATTCCTGAAGATGCTCTATTTTTTAATAGTCGGGGAAACTTTGATGAAGACAAAATGTCAGAGTATATAATACGCTCTTTGTTAAAAATAAATGTACAGGAAAAAGAGAGGCAGTGATATGTCAATTTTAAAGATAACGGGATACTGTTTAGCAGTATTATTGTTTAGTCAAGCTAATGTAAGCGCCGAAAATGTAAGAATGTATACTAAAAATGTACCTTCGGCGGAGGAAATGGGGAGTGTTTTATTTGCCACTAAGGCACAGACAGAAATACCAGTTATTAGAATGCGTTCAATTGGTTTTACACCAACACAAAAATCGGAACAGACCTTAAAAGAGGCAGCAGAAACGAATCAACAAGGTGCAGCAATAGGTTTACCGATTAAGTTCGGGTTTAACTCAGCTAATATTCTTGAAGAATCAAAGCCTTTTTTAATGCAAATAGGAAAAATGCTTAGTCTACCCAATTTTTCTAGTGAAAAACTAATGATAGAAGGACATACTGATGCAGGTGGTCCTAATGAATATAATCAAGGTTTGTCAGAAAGACGGGCAGAGTCAGTAAAAAAATTTTTAAAATTTAATTTTAGTATTGATGCGAATAGGTTGTATGTGACAGGTATGGGAGAAGGTCATCCATTAGCTGATATTAATCCTTATGATGCAGTCAATAGAAGAGTACAATTTCGTAGGGCACCATAAAGATGGTTTTATGAACAAGAAATAAGATGATTAATTCCTATTTCCAGTTTTTTGAAGAGTATCAGCCCCAACTCAACAATTAGGGTTGATACCATGTTTTATTTAGAAACTCTATTATAAGGTTCAGCAATCTTGGACTCAATTTTTCCATTAATTAATAGAGCTGTCCTTTAGATAATCCTGAGGCATTGGGTTTTGTTTTAAACCATAATAGCTTGGTTTTTCCTGTAAAGCCTAATAACCGTTCTCCTTCAGATAGAGGTTCGCATGTTTTTCCGACAGTATCAGTTTTTAAACGACCATCAATTACAACTAGAACTGTATTACTAAGTATCATTGGGGGGTACGGGTGTGGATGATTTTTAGCGAGTTGATTATAGATAGTTGATAACAAGGTGCTGAAATAGGTGGATAGCAAGCTTTGCAACCGTTTTAGGAATGCAGTTTATCGGCAAAAAATGACCGATGGAAATCTGTATCTATGGTCGTGTGAAGTATAAAGGCAATTAGCCGTTAAAATAAAAAGAATTAAGAAGAGGAGAGGGGAAATGAGGTTGTTTTTGAATGAAGTTATTATATTGAGTGTTTTTCTTTTTACCAATATAAATGTTAGTGCTTCGGAATGTGGCATTTTTAATTTTCAAGAAAATAAAAGTTCAGGTGTTTTTATTAATGAAAACAAATGTTCTGAGCTACCTTATATTTCACGAGGGACAATTGTAGAGTTGTTACCAAAAGCGAGGCTCTGGTTAAAATCAATACCATCAGAAAAAGATGACTCTAACTTTCAACTGATTTGTCAAAATAGATCAGAAAGTATCATAAAGCTAGAGTTTTCAGAACAACAGTCTCCTTGGTTAAATTTGTCAAAGATGAATAATTGTAAGGGCTGGGTTGAAGATAAGTTAAATTGTGAAGGAGATGAGGAGAAAGAAGAGAAGTTAGGTGTTTATTGTGTTAAAGCATTAATTAAAAAAAGTTCTGGGAAAAGTGGGCCAGACCAGGTTGAAAGGACAACATCTATAAAAATGCGAGGATTCAAACAATCTATTGGAGTAAATAAAGATCAGGTTCTAAAGCTATTAAAACCTGAACTAAAGTTGTGTAAAAAATTGAATCAAGTTTCACAAACTATGGAAATTAAATGGACTGTTATGCCTGATAACAAGGTTAATGAGATACAAGTAAATCAGGCAGGTGAAATTATTGATAATAGCTTGTCTGCTTGTGCAGAAGCAGTCATTTCAGCCTTTATGTACCCTGATTTTTCTAAAAAAGAGGTTTTTATAAGTTCTTTTTAAAGTCAAAGAAATATGCGAGATTTAGGTGATATAAAAAAGAAGCAATTACTTTTCTTTGTACTGATCTCATTTCTAATAGGGCTTTTTTTTGATATAAGTTTTGGTAATAGATTAGATAACTGGATTCATGATTCTGCGATAGTTTTTCAACATAGAACAGAGTGGAAACATTCTGGGATAGTAGTACTTGATGATGAAGTTCCATTTAACGTGGGTCGAAAACAAGCACTTTCTTTATTTGCATTAGCTACTGAACGGTTGATTGCAATGGGTGCAAAAGGAGTGTTTCTAGACGCAAGAATACCTAAAGAGCTTGAAGGTCGGATGCCCTATGCTCAATGTATTAAAAAAGATGGCTCTGTACACTGGTCCTCACCTGAATGTTCCATTTCACCTACACAGCAATGTCGTGTTGATAGTAGTGAAATTGGCCAGGCACCATTAAAAATGAATAAGGATGCAATTAAGTTTTTTCGAATTGCGCCTTATTTAAATAATGAAAGCAACTTACCTGATTTTTTGCTTTTTGGTTTTGAAACGATTGATGCAATACCAGAAGAAGGGTTGGTTGTTAGTGATAGATTAGTGACATTCAATAGCCCGATAGCTAGATGGATAGATTTAAGTAAAGATCATGCTGTATATGCTTTAACAGCATTTAGCCAGACTGAAAAAACTGATAAGCTTTTTAAGCACAACTTTTCTGATAAATTGTGTAATGAAGTTTATCCCTGTAGACGAATACGTTTAAGCAAGCCTAACTATGGAATTGAGTTACACGGTAAGCGACTTATTTTACCCGTTAGTCGTTTAGCTTCATGTGATGAAAAAATAGCATTACAGACAGCGTTGTTACTCAAAAATAAGGTGGTAATTCTTCAAACTACTGCACCCAATGAATCGACTGACCTTGTTGTTACAGCTATGACTGCTGCGTTGTTAGGTCCAAAACTGATGACACCTGGAGCACAGTATTTGATTGATGAAATTGAGACCCTTATAAATCAAGATAGCCCACAACCACCTAATGATTGGATAAAAATAACTCTCTTCATTACAGTTGCTATTGTTAGTGTATTAGCGGCATTGTTTTTTCATCAAATGGTATTAAAGCTTTTAGCTTTAGGGTTATTTATTTTTTTGACTGCCTTATGTTTTTTAAATCCTATTGTTCAATTATGGCCCGTCATGGCAACAATGATGGTTTGCTTTTTTGGTATTGGTCAAGTTGTTACCGTTATGCTCTTCCTAGGTGCTAAAGAAGGACGATTGTTAAAGCGCTACATACCTGAACAGGTTCGGAATCTGTTGATGCCTCTTAAACCAAAGGAATCGTTTGAAAATAAGCGATGCCATGTCGTGGTATTAATGAGTGATTTGGCTGGATATACAACAGTGACTGGGTTAATAAAAGAACCTCGCCTGGTTTTAGAAGTAATGAATGACTATTTAAGTGAAACTTCGTATGTTCTACAAAAAAAATATGGAGGGATTCTTGAAGCCTATGTCGGTGATATGGTTTGTTACTATTGGCGGGTGGATAATGAACAGGATCAAGTGGAAATATACAAAAAGGCATTACTAGGGGCTATTGAATTAAGGGAGTTACAGAAAAATTTTTTTATTTCTTTACAAGGAAAGTATAAAGATAAAATTGATCAAGAATCACTTAAGAAAATCTCAAATATTATAGATGCAGGTATAGGTGTTACTGAGGGAAACGTTGTTATGGGAGATTTGGGACCAGAATATGGGGTTAAGAAATTCGGTATATTGGGCGACCCTTTAAATTTAGCTGCTCGAATTGAAGGGTTAACGCGGTTATTTAATACCGATATTATTATTGCAGGTGATTTTCTTGATGCCATTAAGTCAGCAGGTTTATCTAAAAGAAAACTAGGAGTAGTCAGGGTAAAAGGGAGGGTATCAGCCGAAACTCTTTATGCATTGGGAAGTACAAATGATTTATGTTTTGAAACAGCTTCAATAAAACAATGGGAGCAATGGCGAGAGTCAGTAGAAACTAAATCAGATGATCAGCCTATCTGTCCTGATTGCTATAAAACAGATAAAAATACTATCAATGATTGGTTATACAGAGGATTACTTAGTTCTGATGGGGTTTGGTATTTGGATAATAAATAAAGGATTAGTTTTCTATCAGTTCTGGTCTTTTTTTGTGCTCTATTAATGATGAATATGTGTAGTTGAATTAATGAATAATCCAACCACACGTATTTTTAGTGACTTATGCTCTAGTTTTTAGATTTTGTTGTATTAGATTTACGATGTGAAACACTGACTAAGCCCATTAATGCTGATCCGAATAACCATAATGCGGAAGGTAAAGGAACTACACTTGTAGGCGTGCCCACTGCATTAATAATTAAAGTGCCACCAGAGTTAATTTCTGTTGCAATTCCCAAAAAATTTACGTCATAAATGCCAGATGAAAGAGTCATGGGGGAATCAATAAAAGAAATGCCATTAATTAAAGCATCAAAACCCGTGATTGAACCAAAAGGGTTGTCTATAGCACTTAAATTTATGGCATAGTCATCGAATCCTTCGCCTAGTATCAAGGTGTTAGTTTCACTGAAAGTCTCTCCAATGTTTGCGATAGAGGCATTAAAGAACCCTAAACCAGAGCCAGTAATGTTGACAGTTGCGGCATTTGCTTGAAAGGTGAATATGCTAAAAAGCAAGCTAAATAATATTTTTTTCATAAAAAACTCCTATAAATTAAAGTTACTGATTAATAATGTTATTTGCATAAAAATATGCTGATCATGTTTTTAAAGATAGCTTGTTTTTTATTAATTACCAGTTACTTAGGAAATAAAGTTAAAATTTAAATAAGATTTATTTCATAAGGTGTGTTGAAGGCATATAGGTGGAAGGCTTTGAGCTGGTTTTTGCATTATAAATTCACGCCCAACTGATCTTTCTAGGATAAATTATTAAAAAAGGTAATCACAATTTATGTTTATTACTGATTATGAGATAATCCTCGGTTATATTTTTCATGCTGATAGACAAAGACAGTTATTACGTAATAGTAATGGCCTGATGATAATTAATCGATTAGTCGAGAGTATGTTAAGGAACCTCTAATCAACTTAAGCAGAGGTTCCTTAAATAATAGGTAAAATTTATTCAGGAGATATGCATGGCATTAATAGGAATTATTATGGGCTCGACTTCAGATTGGGATACCATGATGCATGTTGCTGATACATTAGAGCAACTTAATATTCCTCATGAAGTGGAAGTGGTTTCTGCTCACAGGACACCAGACAAATTGTTTAAATATGCTGAAACAGCTGAATCTAAAGGACTTGAAGTTATTATTGCAGGTGCTGGAGGGGCCGCTCACCTTCCTGGTATGACAGCAGCTAAAACAGTGTTGCCAGTCTTGGGTGTCCCGGTTCAATCTAAGGCGCTTAATGGAATGGACTCTTTATTATCTATTGTACAAATGCCGGCAGGTATTCCAGTGGGTACGTTAGCGATAGGAAGGGCGGGTGCTATTAATGCTGCTTTACTAGCAGCTGCTATTGTGAGTAATAAGCATTCTCAATACCGTAGCGCGCTAAATAGTTACCGACAAAATCAAACAGATAAGGTGATTGCTAATTCTGACCCTCGCAAGGTAATATCATGAAAATAGGTATTTTGGGCGGAGGCCAATTGGCTCGGATGATTGCGTTAGCTGGTTATCCGCTAGGATTGGATTTTATTATTCTTGATCCCAGTGAGAATGCTGGAGCCATTGGGTTAGGGGAACATTTACATGGTCAATATGATGATCAAAAATTATTGGCTGAACTTGCTGAAAAAGCAGATATAGTGACCTATGAATTTGAAAATGTACCGGTCAAGGTTGCAGAATTTTTAGCTGAACATACCACTGTTTTTCCTGCACCCAATGCCTTGGCAGTTGCTCAAGATAGATTGCATGAGAAGGGGTTTCTACAACAACTCAATATTCCAACAGCGACTTATGCTTCCATAGAAAGCCTGACAGAGCTGGAAACTGCAATGGAACATATTGAATATCCTGCAATATTGAAAAGTCGGAGAATGGGGTACGATGGAAAAGGGCAGGTTGTTATAAAATCAAAAGGTCAATTAGCAGAAGCTTGGGAGTCTATGCAAAATGCTGAATCGATTGTTGAAGGCTTTGTTCCTTTTCAACGGGAAATATCAATCATTGCCGCACGAAGACCGAGTGGAGAAGTTGTATTTTATCCAATATCAGAAAATACACATGAAAAGGGAATTCTGAGGGTTTCTGAATGTCGTGTTGGTGATGGTATACAAAGTCAGGCTGAAGACTATGTGGTTCGTTTGCTGGATGCTTTAGATTACGTTGGTGTGATTGCTTTGGAATTATTTGATGTCGATGGAAAGCTAATTGCCAATGAATTTGCTCCGCGAGTACATAATTCTGGACATTGGAGTATTGAAGGTTCAGAAACCAGTCAATTTGAAAATCATTTACGTGCTATTTTGGATTTACCTTTAGGGTCAACTAAAGCTAAAGGTTTTTCGGGGATGGTAAATTTTATTGGCGGCCTTCCTGCATCAGAAAATATATTGGATACAGAAAATGTCCATCTTCATTTATATGCTAAAGAGCTAAGGAAAGGCCGGAAGGTTGCTCATGTAACTGTCAGGGACGATGATGGAGATGCATACTTTCAAACACTTCAATATTTAATCAATTTAGCTAAACTAACGGATAATTCTTAATGGGCAGAAATCCGCATCCGAGACTGAACGAAGAATAATTTTTGTCAAAAAAAATTATTGTAATTTTCTCTTTAAATTTTTCAATTTATTTGTTTGTAGATTTATTAAGTCATTTGGCATTTTTTTATGGGTTAAATGCCTTAAAAAAATACAATTAATGATAAAGACAACTTAAATTAAGTAACTTTTGATACCCCAATCTGACAGTTAAAAGCAATTTCCATACCAATGTTGGCGTCATTTTGACGCGCGACAATTTACCATCTTTTCAAGTAATTTTTTGTCCATTAGACTTCGTTTAACTCATTAATTATTATGAGTTAATTTTTTTAAATTAAGGAGTATTGTTATGAACAAGAATAGTATCATTTTAGGTTTAGCTATTGTGACATTTGCTTTCGCCGCTATTGCGGAGACAAGTAATAAAGATGGAAATAGCAATAAAGAAGCAAAATCAATTGCTTGGTACACAGCTAATGTTAAAGAAGCCCGAAGTAAAAATAAAGAATGCTTCGAGAATAAAGAATTGCAAGCCACTGAAGGTTGTGAAAATTCATTACATGCATTAAAACTTGTTTATGTTGGGGTGGGTAATTAAGGAGCCTCTGATTAAGTCGATTAGAATTTAGCGCAGAAAAAACTGTCGCTATTTTTCACGAAGTGAGACGTAATAGTCACTCTATTGCACCGATCTTCGTGGAAAATATCGGCAGTTTTAGCAAGCTAAAAATAATTGGACTTGATCAGAGGTTCCTTAAGTTATCGAAATTGTTGCTTGCTTAATATGTCATAAATTGGAGTCACTTGTTTTAAATTACCTACTTGGCCAGGGACTGTGAAAATTTTTTCATTTTTAAGGTTTTTTGAAACCATCCATGCTTGAGTTACTGGGGGTTTGGTATGAATATTTGCACTGGTTGAAACTAAAGGGGCACCATTTTTTTCACATAACAATTTCGCGATTGGGTGGGTGATGACTCTAACTGCAAGTTTAGAGTGTTTACCCGTCAGCCATTCTGGAACCCAGGTTTGGTAAGGAACTAACCAAGTAATTGGTTCTGATAAAGCTGTTTGTATTTGAGAGGCTATAGCTGAATTTAATTGAAGATAAGGCTCAAGTTGGGTAAGAGAGGATGCAATGAGTATGAGTCCTTTATCAACAGAGCGTTTTTTTAAAGCTAAAAGATTGAATACAGCTTCTTCGTTTAATGGATCGCAACCTAATCCAAACACCGATTCTGTTGGGTAAGCAATGACTTCACCTGCTTTAATTTTTTTTACAGCTAAACGAGTTTTAAAGGGTGAAGTTGTCTGCATATTGAATCGGTCTTGCAATCAATAAAAATTATTGATAGCCATACATTATGAATGCTTTTCTATAATAGAAACATTCTTAAGAAGGTTGTTCCTTTGGGCCATTAACATCCTCAGGATCACCCTCATAAGGTGTTACATATTTACATTCTTTTTGTGGACAGACTTTCTCTGGTCCTCGTCTTTTGGTAGTTTTTAAGGTCAAAATAGGCCAGTTACAATCAGGACAACTTTCTTTTACAGGCGCATTCCATAAGGCATAATCGCACTTAGGATATCCAGAGCAAGAGTAAAATATTTTTCCATAACGAGATTTACGTTTAAGGATATTATCTTTTTTACATTTAGGGCATTCAACGCCAGTATCTAAAGGTTTTTCTAAAGGTTCTATATGCTTACATTTTGGATAGTTACTACAACCAATAAACTTACCATAGCGCCCTTTTTTAATGACTAAATCGGATTCGCATTTTGGACATTTTCTTCCTTCAACTATTTCAGGGGCTACCGCTTCTGTCCCATCATCATTAAGATTTCGAGTATAGGAGCAAGTTGGGTAATCTGTACAACCAATAAACCGACCGTTTCGCCCTAGTCTAATAGAAAGTGGTTTTTCGCATTCAGGGCATTTTTCATCAAGGGCTTCTTGGGTAACATCTTTACGTTGAACAGTTTCTTCTTTTTCAACGATTAATTTAGTAAATGGATCCCAGAAATCACGCATAAGAGGAACCCATTCTTTTTCCCCTCTAGCAACTGCATCAAGCTCATCTTCCAGATTAGCTGTAAAATCATAATCTACATATTTAGTAAAATGATCTGTTAGAAACTTGATGACTATTCGACCTACATCAGTAGGGTAAAAGCGTTTGGTTTCTAGCGTAACATATTCTCTATTTTGTAAAGTAGAGATAATTGTTGCATAGGTTGATGGCCTACCAATGCCGTGTTCTTCCAGTGATTTAACCAAGCTGGCTTCGCCATATCTGGGCGGTGGCTCGGTAAAATGTTGAGTGGCTATAATATCTTTTAGTGGAACTGGACGGCCTTCTTTCATAGGAGGTAGAAAGCTTTCTTTATCATCACTTTCTTTGCTGTCATCTTTACCTTCAAGATAAACTGCCATAAATCCAGGTTTGGCGATAGTAGAACCCGTCGCACGGAACATGTTTTCTTTGCTACCACAGCTTAAATCTACAGCAACTTGATTTAGTGTTGCATGAATCATTTGGCAGGCAATGGTTCTTTTCCAAATTAATTGATAGAGTTTAAACTGGTCAGCAGACAAGTTGTTTTTAATTTTTTCAGGCAAATTATGAGCTAAAGTAGGGCGAATAGCTTCATGAGCTTCCTGTGCATTTTTTGCTTTTGTCTTAAATGAACGCGGTTGGGCGGGTACATTTTCTTTGCCGTATTTTTCTGCAATAAGTTCCCGAATCTGTTCAAGGGCTTCGATTGATAAGTTGACTGAGTCGGTACGCATATAGGTAATTAAACCGGCTGTTTCACCATTTACTTCAATCCCCTCATAGAGTTGTTGTGCAACCATCATGGTTTTCTTAGTCGAAAACCCAAGTTTTCTTGATGCTTCCTGCTGTAATGTAGACGTGATGAAGGGTGCTGCCGGGTTACGTTTTCGTTGCTTTTTTTCTAATTTTTCAACAATTAACTGGCCATCAGCGGCAGCAACTAGAGTTTGTTTTACTTTTGTTGCGTATTTTTCGTCAGTAATACTAAACTGTTTGAGTTTTTCACCTTCAAAATGGGTGAGTTTTGCCTTAAAAGATTGATCGTTAGCTGTTAATTCAGCAGTATGTGACCAATATTCTTTTGTTTTAAATGCTTCAATTTCCAGCTCACGTTCAACTATCATTCTTAATGCTGGGCTTTGTACTCGGCCTGCTGATAGTCCTCTGCGAATTTTTTTCCATAGCAGAGGAGATAAATTAAAACCTACTAAATAATCAAGGGCGCGACGGGCTTGCTGTGCATTAACCATGTTAATTGACAATTCTGTTGGGTTGTCAATAGCTTCAGTAACTGCTCTTTTTGTAATCTCATGAAAAACTACACGCCTTACTTCTTTGTTTTTTAAAGCTTTTTTTGAGTTTAAATGCTCAAACACATGCCATGAAATAGCTTCTCCTTCTCTATCAGGGTCAGTTGCCAGATATAAGGTATCAGCTTTTTTAACCGCTTTAGTAATTTCTTGTAAATGACGTTGGTTTCGATCAATGATTTGATATTTCATTGCGAAATCATTTGCAGTATCAACAGCCCCTTCTTTAGGGATTAAGTCTCGGACATGACCGTAAGAGGCTAAGACTTGAAAGTCCTTACCTAAATATTTTTCAATAGTTTTACATTTTGCAGGTGATTCTACAATGACGAGGTTTTTACTCATTTTTTAAAATAAATAGATAGGTTTAATGTAATAGTGTGGCCGTTAAGTCGTAAACAATATCTTCCATTCTTGAAAATACGACATCATCTTCTTCTTGGCTTAATAAAACCATTAGTACAGACCATTTAAATTCATCTAATGTTAGTGTTTTGTTTTCAACGGCCATAACTCTATCAATAACTATCTCTCTGGTAGTGGTGGTTAAAATACCACTGTATTCAAGAAAGAGTAAGAGGCCTCGACATTCTATATCAAGTTTTATTTTTTCTTGTTGTGAAAAGATTCGAAATGTGGAAGAAATTTTGGGTTGAATAGAACTTTGCTCAGATAATGTCTCAAGCCAGTCAAATGCATTATTAACTTCTGAGTGCTCAAAGCCAGCCTGGATTAATTCATCTTTAATACCTTCACTATCTGGGATTAAATCTATATTGTCATCTATATAATTTTCAAAAAGATAGATTAAGACATCAAATATATTCTCTTTCATGGCATCCGTTATTTAATTCGTATATAACCACCTGGTGCTGTTGCAATAGAGCCTTGTAATTCAAGCATGAGTAACATAGATGAAATAACTTCTACTGCCAAACCAGATTCTTGTACTAACCAATCCACTGATGTGGGGCTAAACATTATGAGATTCAATAGATTTTGTTGCTCCAGGTCAAGTGTTGATTTTGTAATTTCTTGGTCTTTTTCTGTAACATAATGATTGTATTGACTTAATTCATCAAAAATATCTTGAGTATTTTCTACTAGCTTGGCACCTTCTTTAATTAAGGCGTTACAACCACGAGACAACGGGTTGTGAATAGACCCTGGAATAGCAAAAACTTCACGATTTTGTTCAAGAGCCATGCGTGCAGTAATCAGTGAGCCACTTTGTTTTGCTGCCTCTACAACTAATAAACCAATACAAAGTCCACTAATAATTCGGTTTCTTCTGGGAAAATGATTGGCTTTTGCCGCGGTACCTGGAGGGAATTCTGAAATGAGAAGTCCTGTATTAGCTATTTCGGTTGCTAAATCTTTATTACGAGCGGGGTAAACTCTATCTAACCCGGTGCCTGTTACGGCAATAGTAGATCCTTTTGCATTTAAAGCGCCAAGGTGACTGGCAGCATCTATGCCTAATGCGAGTCCACTGGTAATAGTGAACCCATGGTTAGCTAGGGAATAAGCAAAATCAATTGCTGTTTGTTTGCCTAATGGAGATGGGTTCCGGCTACCTACGATAGATAGTTGAGGCTGAGATAATAAATTTTTATTGCCACGAACAAAAAGTAATGGAGGTGGGCTGTCAATTTCTTTTAATTGAGGTGGATAGTCTGGATCTATGATTGTTACAACGCTATTCCCAGTTTGATTGACCCAATCTAAATCATTAGAGATTAAGTTCCAATCGGGAGATTTAATAAAATCAATGCTTTTTTCATTAAGTTTTAAAGCAGAGAGACTGGCGCGTGATTGAGAAAATAATTGATCAGGCTGATATGAGTCTAATAGCCTAAGAAAGGTTTTATTGCCGATGCCTGATGTTCTTAATAGTGCAAGCCAATATTTTAGTTGTTCATCAGAAGTTGGAGGCGTTATCACTTAGGAGTCAGGAATTTTTAGAAAGTCATCAAAAAAGGGAAAAATGGGTTTTATCCTTCAAGAATAAAGCAGAGTGGAAGTAAATGTTTTCTCCCACTCCTAATTTTTATCTGTTAAAACAATTAAGGTGTCTATCTAGATGTTACATGGGTGTTTGTATTTTATCAAGTACATGAATAGGTTGGGTTGCTTCAAGTACTAAGGCATAACTTACCCGGTCAAATGCCCGAAAGACCATTAAAGTGCCAGCCATTTCATCAGGTAGTTTAACCGTTGCATTTTTTACATCACTGAATGGGTCTCTAACAATACGACCCTTTTGAAAGATATTTAAGGTATGACCATTTTTTATACCATCTACAAGCCCTTTATCTAAAACAACCACGTTATATTGGCCTATTTGAGAAACGCCATCTAGCACGCTGATGATATTTCCATGGATCGGTTTTTTTGGAGGGCGAGGAAAAAAGTTTAATGGTACTTCATTCGCAGCACTAACCATTATTCTGTCTCCTCGACGAATTTCTCGGCTAGATTTTAAGATGGCAAGTGTTGCAGGGTCGCCTGCTTTTTCCAGGGAAGTATCTGCTATGAATTTTGCTTCATAACCTAAAATTTCTTTTGTTACTGGGCTAATATACGTTTCACCTGAACGATATATAGTATATTTCATGCTAGTTGGCTCAGTAATTGATCTTACATAGACTCTATCGCCTGCGCCAACAATTAAATGCTCGCCTGCAAAGTCAATAACGTAGGGAGATTCATCTAAAGTATCTTTATCGACAACTTTTGGTGAAGTTAAAAACTGAGAGATGGCGTCAGTTGGAATAAGTTTAATCGGTTTTACAATAGATGACTCTCTTATTCTGGGTTTAAGAGTAGAGTTGTCTAAATTCCTTGAAAAGCTAATTCGAGGTTTGCCATCTACAATTGAAAAATACAGAGTATTGCCTGGATAAATTAAATGAGGGTTTTTAATATGAGGGTTGTTGTCCCATAAGTTAGGCCATTGCCAAGGGTTCTCTAAAAAATGCCCAGAAATATCCCATAACGTATCACCTTTTACAACGGTATACTGATCAGGGTGGTTTGCTTTGATCTTGATATTTTGTGCTAGGGTATTTGCACTAAATAACAAAGATACGAGTATCCAAATAATTGTACGAAAAGCCATTTTAGATTTATCCTGATAATTTTAAATTAATATAATTATCAAAGTTTAGATGAAATCGGATAGAATTCTAGTATTTAATAAGTTATTTAAGTGGAGTGGTCGTTGAGTATTCTAACTATTTTGGAATTTCCTGATAAGCGTTTACGAACCAAAGCAAAAAAAGTTACTGTTTTTGATGAAAAAACAAAAAAATTAGTTAACGATATGATAGAGACAATGTATGAATCTAAAGGCGTTGGGTTGGCTGCCACACAGATAGATGTCCACCAGCGCGTCATTGTACTTGATGTGAGTGAAGATAAAAATGAACCTTTATGTTTAATCAATCCTGAGATTATTCAAAAAGATGGAGAAGAAGAATCCGAAGAAGGGTGCTTATCAGTCCCTGGTTTTTTTGAAAATATTAAACGAGCGGAACATATCAAGGTAAAAGCATTTGACAAAGAAGGTGAAGTTTTTGAATTAGAAGCGAAAGAACTTTTGTCTGTTTGTATTCAACATGAAATGGATCATTTATTGGGTAAGTTATTTGTGGATTATTTATCACCATTAAAAAGACAACGAATTAAAACCAAGCTAGTCAAAATACATAAGCAGGAAGGCAAACAAACAAAATGAGAATTATTTTTGCTGGAACGCCTGATTTTGCAGAGCCAGCTTTGCAGATGTTGATTGATTCAAAGCATGAGATTTGTGCTGTATATACACAGCCTGACAGACCGGCAGGTAGAGGGAGGAAACTAACTCCTAGTGTTGTTAAAGTCTTGGCTTTAAGTGCCGGTATTCCAGTATTTCAACCAGAAACCTTAAAAACTGAGGAAGATTTAAATCAGCTTACATCGTTGAATGCTGACTTAATGGTTGTGGTTGCTTATGGAATTATTCTTCCTCAAGTCATATTAGATGCGCCTGAATTGGGATGTATTAACATTCATGGGTCTTTATTACCGCGTTGGCGTGGAGCAGCACCTATTCATCGTGCTGTTATGGCAGGAGATGAAATGACAGGTGTTACCATTATGAAGCTTGTCAAAAAATTAGATGCTGGTGATATGTTGCATAAGGAAAGTTGTGTCATTGAGCCTTATCATACTAACAGTGATTTACATGATAAGTTGGCTGAGTTAGGTGCGATTGGGTTAGAGAAGGTTTTAATACAAATAGAGGCAGGAAGCGTAGTCTCTGAAAAACAGGATGAAACATTAGTCACTTATGCAGAAAAAGTAGAAAAAAGTGAGGCAATGTTAGATTGGAATCAATCAGCAATCGAATTAGATAGAAAAATTAGAGGCCTTAACAGTTGGCCTGTTGCTCAGACTTTATTTAACGGAAAAGTAATGCGAGTATGGAAAGCCAGATTAACAGACGATGAAAGTAAATTGTCTCCTGGAACTATTGTCAGACAAGGTAAGCAAATGTATGTTGTTACCGGTGAAGGTGATATTGAATTATTAGAAATTCAGTTGCCTGGAGGGAAAAGAATTGAAACACAGGCATTTTTAAACGCGAATGATGTTGATGGCGTTATTTTAGGTCAATGAATTTGCGTCTGGTTTCTGCTGGTGTTTTGTCCAGAGTCGTTAAAGATGGACAGTCTTTAACTTTAGCTTTGGATAATACCTTCACTTCTATTGAAGAAAGTAAGGATAGGGCTTTTATTCAAGCCCTAAGCTATGGTGTTATGCGCCAATATTATCGACTAGATTTTATACTACAACAATTATTACCAAAGCCCCTGAGAAATAAAGATACAGATATTAAAATGTTGTTATTGATAGGTTTGTATCAATTAAAATATATGAGGGTTAAATCTCATGCCGCGGTTTCTGAAACAGTATCAGCAGCAAAAAAAAAGAGCTGGGCAAAATCGTTAATTAATGGGGTTCTTAGGCGATATTTAAGGGAGCAGGATGAGTTAGAAAAAAAAGCTGATCAAAACCCTTCTGCATTAACTTCTCATCCAGAATGGTTAATTAGCAAGATAGAAAAAGATTGGCCAGAACAATCTGAAAGAGTTTTGTTGGAAAATGATCACTTGCCGCCAATGGTTTTAAGAGTTAATTTGGCACAGACCAGTCAAAATGAATATCTTGATTTATTAACTGAGCATTCGATTAAAGCAACAGCCGTTTCATTCTGTTCATCTGCCATTGTCTTGGATCAACCCGTTATTGTAGAAAAACTGCCTGAATTTACTCAGGGGCTGGTTTCTGTCCAAGATACAGCAGCGCAATTAGCTACTGAATTGTTAGCTGTACAGGAGGGGCACTGCGTTCTTGATTTATGCTCCGCACCGGGAGGGAAAGCGGCAGCTATTCTTGAAAAAGAACCAAAAATTAAATTTCTGCTCGCTGTTGATATTGACGAAAGTAGAATTAACCGAGTGAGAGATAATCTACAAAGATTAAAACTGCAAGCAGAAGTTATTGTTGGTGATGCTTCTCAACCTGAAACGTGGGCAAAAAATAGAACTTTTGAGCGGATTCTTGTTGATGCGCCGTGTTCTGCTCTAGGTGTTATCAGGCGACATCCCGATATAAAGGTTTTACGAAGAGAAACTGATCTTAGCGCGTTACAAAATATTCAGCAGGAAATTTTAAATGCAGCTTGGAACTTATTAGTGCCCGGTGGTATTTTGTTGTACGCAACCTGTTCTATTTTAAAGCAGGAAAATGAGGAACAGATTGAGATGTTTTTAAAAAATCATGCAAATGCTTCCGAGCTTTCTATTTGTGCTGAATGGGGAATGAAAAGGCCATTTGGGCGACAAGTTTTAACAGGTGATCAAGGGATGGATGGTTTTTATTATGCTAAATTGGTTAAAAACCTTTAAAGGCATAGGGGTTTTAATAGGATTAATTCTTACTATTCCCCCCGTTCTATCTAAAGAATTTTCAGCTGAAGTTAGTTATATTAATATTGATACAAAGTCAGATGGGCCATGGCTTGAATTAAATGCAGATATAGATTTCAGATTAAGCCCGATGGCAAAAGAGGCTCTTCAAAAAGGAATTGCTTTAAGCTGGGCAGTAATAATTAAGATTGAGCAAGAAGGGTGGCTTTGGAATACTACGGTAGAACAAAGAAAATTAAAATATACAATTAAAAATTATGCCTTGTTAAATCTTTATAGTGTTAATGATAATGGGGAGGAGGATAGGTTTTCTACCTTGAAAGCCTCATTAAATTCAATGTCAAAAATTCGAAACTTAGCCATTATAAAAAAAAAATCTATTAAGAAAAATAAAAAATATCAGGTGCTTATAAAGGTAGGGTTTGAACGAGAAGCGTTGCCCATCCCTTTACGCCCCATCTCATATTTTGATTCTCAATGGGCATTATCTAGCCGATGGACATTATGGCAATTACAAAAGTAAAGCTGCCCGCGAGTGTTCTAATTCTAATATTATTTGGCTTAATAATATTATCGTTGCAGTTAATGAGTTCTGCAACATTAGAATCCTCAGAATTAGGTGATATGTACTCGTGGCTATTATTAGGTAATAGCATCGGGTCAATTATTTTATTAGCACTTATTGCGATTAATGTTTACTCTTTGGCTCGTGAATTAAAAAAGAGGGAAGCTGGGTCGAAACTGACGGCACGGATGATTTTTTTATTTGTATTACTTTCTATAGCACCAGCTGTTATTGTTTTTTATTTCTCTGTTCAGTTTTTAAATCAAAATATTGATAGTTGGTTTAATGTGGAGCTAGATAAGGCGATGGAAGATGCTCTGGAGCTGAGTGAGGCTTCTTTAGATCAAAGGATGCGATTACATCTTAAGCAAACCCGGGAAATAGCTCGAGATATAAAGGGGAGATCTCAAACGCTAATAACACTAGAGCTGGGGGAATTGAGAAATAAAGTAGGTGCAACGGAAATAACACTATTTTCACGGCAAGGGAATGTTATCGTTTCAAATAATATTAACCCCAGTGGTATTTTGCCTCAATTACCAGAAGAAGATATTTGGTTGCAGGCAAGGCAGAATAGAGAATACTTTGCCTTGGGGCATAGCAAAAATGGTGAGCTTATTATTCAGGTGATAGTTCCTGTCTATGATGAGCCTCCAAATTATTTACAGGCATTATTTTCTGTTCCAGTGCGGATTTCTGATTTGGCAGATTCAATTGATTTTGCTTTTGTACGTTACCAGGAAATGACCTTTTTACGAAACTCTTTAAAAACCAGTTTTTTATTAGTTTTATTTCTGGTTTTATTATTAAGTTTATTAGCTGCTATCTGGGTGGCTTTTATTAGTATTCGGCATATTGTGGCTCCAGTAAAAGAGCTGGTGAAAGGAACGCAAGCCGTTGCAAGTGGTAACTATAAGAATCAATTGCCTGTGATGAGTCAGGATGACTTAGGTTTTTTGGTTGAATCATTTAATGAAATGACTCAACGAATAGCGATGTCAAATGATGAAATTATGGAAGCAGGCGTAGAGGTTGAGCATCAGCGAGCTTATCTGGAAACTGTTTTATCAAATTTAACAGCGGGTGTTATCAGTCTTGGTTCTACTCATAAAATACGGACTGCAAACCAGGCTGCTTATAGAATACTACATGTTCATGTGAGTCATTTTGTTGGGCAAAGTTTATTAGAGATTATTAAAGAACATGCGGAGTTAACGCATTTATTAAGTGAGATACAGTGTTTATTAGAGCAAGCTGAGGATATTTGGGAGCAGCGGTTTGCTTTTTTAGGGCCAAACGGACGTCAAGAATTACTATGTAGAGGAACTCCCTTATTTTCTTCTGCGGGTCAACGGGTGGGTGCAATTGTTGTTGTTGATGATGTAACGGATCTAATTCAGGCTCAAAAAAATGCAGCATGGGGTGAAGTTGCAAGACGATTGGCTCATGAAATTAAAAATCCATTAACGCCTATCCAGCTAGCGGCAGAAAGACTGCAACACAAATTGGCAAAGGAATTGTCAGAGTCTTCAGCACAAGTGTTGCAACGATCAACACAAACGATTGTGCAGCAAGTAGAGGCCATGAAAAGAATGGTGGATGACTTTTCTGAGTATGCACGTCCAAGCAAAAAAAAGGTAGAGCGGGTTAATATCAGCACACTAGTCAGTGAAGTTCTAGCGTTATATATGCTACAGCCAGATATTAAGATTGAGACCGTGTTTAATTTTGAAGATGCTATGATTGAAGCCGATCCAGTCAGTATGCGGCAAGTTTTGCATAATTTAATTAAAAATGCACAGGAAGCTGTTGATAGAAAAGGGCGGATTGAAATAAAATTAAACAAAGTGATTTTAAATAACGCAGAATATGTAGAATTAGCGATTTATGATGATGGCTGTGGATTGAGTGAAGAACAAGCTGAAACTGTATTTGAACCTTATGTCACGAGTAAGGCCAAAGGAACAGGATTAGGTTTGGCAATTGTTAAGAAAATTATTGAAGAGCATGGCGGCGTAATATGGATAGATACAGCGTATAATAATGGTGCTGGATTTGTGATCCAGTTGCCCACAATTTAGGATAAAACATTGAAAACAGAATTACCTTTTATACTTGTTGTTGATGATGAGCCGGATATTAGACAGCTAGTCTCAGAAATTCTTGAAGATGAAGGTTATCAGATCGAAATGGCTGAAAGTGCAACTTCAGCAAGAGTTAAAAAAAATCTGAGACAACCTAACTTGATATTACTTGACATCTGGATGCCAGACACTGATGGAATTACTTTATTAAAAGAATGGGTGGCAGAAGATAAGTCGTTATGTCCGGTTATTATGATGTCAGGACATGGCTCTGTTGAATCAGCAGTGGAAGCAACAAGATTAGGGGCTTATGATTTTTTAGAAAAGCCGTTATCTTTAGCAAAATTATTGCTGACAGTCGAGCGAGCACTTGAGGCCAGCTACTTACAGCAGGAAAATGCGGGGCTTAAACAGCAGTTAATGCTGGAGATAGAGCCTGTAGGAAAAAGTGTAGCGATTGAACGAACTAAAGAACAATTGAAACGAGTGGCTCAGCATAATGCCAAATTATTACTCGTTGGTGAAGCAGGTGTTGGTAAAGAATTGTTTGCACGATATCTGCACAATAATTCTGCTCGTCGTGATGGCCCCTTTATTGATGTAGCAGTAGGAAGTATCTCACCTGAAAATTCAACAGTAGAATTTTTTGGTAAAGAAGAAAATGGAAAAGTTTACCAAGGACTTCTTGAGCAAGCGCATGGTGGTACTCTATTCTTGGGGGAAATTACAGGAATGGACCTGAAAACTCAGGCGCGATTGTTGAGTGCGCTGGAATCAAGTTCGTTTCTTAGGGTAGGAGGCAGTGAGTCAGTTCGTGTTGATATTAGAGTGATAGCATCAACACGGGTAGTGCTTGATGAAGAAGTTAACGAAGGGCGGTTTCGGCAAGATTTATTTTATTTACTGAACGAAGTGTCTCTTGATATTTGTTCTTTAAGAGAGCATGGCGAGGATGTGCCAAGTTTGTTAAGTTATTATGTGGATTATTTTATTAATGTAGAAAAACTTCCTTTTAGAAAGTTTTCTATGGCCTCACAAAATTATTTGAGAAACTATAGCTGGCCTGGAAATGTGAGAGAATTGAGAAATTTAGTTCAGCGGTTGATGATTTTAGGTGCAGGGGATGATATTGAATTAGATGAGGTCAAGACTGCATTAGGATCAATAGCGTCAGACCCTGTTTTGAATTCGGCTGTTCCAGATTTTTTTAACTTTCCTTTAAAGGAAGCCAGGGAACATTTTGAAAAATCTTATCTGGAATATCATTTTGAACAAACTGAGGGGAGTGTAGCAAAGCTTGCAGCAGCGATTGGTATGGAAAGAACTCACCTCTATCGTAAATTACATTCTCTAAATATAAAATTATAAATAAACTTGAAATAAATAAGTTTGTCTAGTACAATTTCCGCTTTTTAAGCCTTAATATTTTAACTGAAAGTATAGATGAGAACATTTAGTGCAAAGCCAGCAGAAGTTAAGCGCGATTGGTATGTAATTGATGCAGAAGGCAAGACATTGGGTCGCCTTGCTACTGAAGTTGCACGACGTCTTCGCGGCAAACATAAACCAGAATATACGCCACATGTTGATACTGGTGATTATATTATAGTAATAAACGCTGAAAAAATTGGTGTAACAGGCAATAAAGAAAGCGATAAAATGTACTATCATCATACTGGATATATTGGTAACTTAAAGTCAGTAAGTTTAGGGAAATTAAGAAAAACTTTTCCTGATCGTATTATTAGGAAGGCAGTTGAAGGCATGTTGCCTAGAAATCCATTAGGTCGTGCAATGTACAAAAAACTAAAAGTATATGCAGGACCTTCTCACGATCACCAGGCTCAACAGCCGAAAGTTTTAGAATTATAGGATAAAAGAAAGTATGGCAGCTCAATATTATGGAACAGGTCGTCGTAAAAGTGCAGTAGCACGAGTTTATGCAACGGTAGGTTCAGGAAAATTTACTATTAATAGCCAAACAATAGAAGAATATTTTGGTCGTAAGACAGACCAGATGCTTGCAAAGCAACCATTAGAACTTCTTGAAAAGACAGCGGATTTTGATTTGAATGTTGTTGTGAAAGGTGGTGGGCCTTCTGGCCAGGCAGGTGCTATTCGTCATGGTCTTACAAGAGCATTAATGGATTTTGATGAAGAATTACGTCCTGCATTGAGAGCAGCTGGATATGTAACTCGTGATGCGCGTGTTGTAGAGCGTAAGAAAGTAGGGTTGCATAAAGCGAGAAAACGTCCTCAATACTCAAAACGTTAATCTCAATATTAGAAAAGAAGGTTGTTTTTACAATCATTTCTACAAAAAGGCCGTCGTCGAAAGACACGGCCTTTTTTGTTATTAGCTGCCAAAATTTAGATGTATAGGCATAAATAGAGAATGTATCTTTGGAGTCTGTTTAATATCTAGTACAGCCATTGTTAATAGCTTGGGTTCGAAATTCTCATCTACTCCATGTAAACTCCGGTTTCTGTACCCCGTCTGCACAAAACTACCAGGGATTCGTAACGATCTTGAGCAGGTTCTTGCAGATAAAGTTAGCAATGTTATCTTGAAAAAAAAAATAATGGCCCCAGATAATGTTCATTCAAATTAGTAAATTTTAGAATTACAGGATAGAGAGTAAAAATGACTGTTGAAGCAAAAAAAGAAACGTTGGGGTTTCAGACTGAAGTTAAGCACTTGTTGCATCTGATGATTAATTCTTTGTACAGTAACAAAGAAATTTTTCTTCGCGAATTGATTTCGAATGGCTCTGATGCAGCGGATAAATTACGTTTTGAAGCCTTATCGAATGAAAGTCTTTATGAAGGTAATAGTGATCTTTCAATTCGAGTTGATTTTGATAAAGATGAACGGACTATTACGATTGCAGATTCTGGCATTGGTATGACCAGAGAAGAAGTACAGGACCATATTGGTACAATTGCAAAATCGGGAACAAAGCAGTTTTTTGAGAAGTTAACGGGAGACCAAGCTAAAGATAGTGAGCTGATTGGGCAGTTTGGTGTAGGGTTTTATTCTGCATTTATTGTTGCTGATAAAGTAACACTCACTACACGTAAAGCAGGAACAAAAGAAGCTGTTCGATGGATATCAGCTGGTGAGGGTGATTACACCATAGAAACAGTTGATAAAGAAACTCGTGGAACAGAAATAGTTTTACACCTTAAAGAGGGTGAAGATGAATTTTTGGATGGCTATAGATTGAGATCAATCATCAAGAAATTTTCAGATCATATTTCTTTGCCAATTATCATGAGTCAGGATATTCCTGCCGAAACAGATGAGGACGGTAAAGAAACAGCACCTGCACGTATTGAAGATGAAACTGTCAACAGTGCCTCAGCATTGTGGACCAAGTCAAAAGATGATATTTCTGATGATGATTATAATGAATTCTATAAGCATGTAGGTCATGATTTTCAAGATCCTTTGACGCATGTCCATAGTAAAGTTGAAGGTGTTAACGAATATACTTTGTTGCTTTATGTGCCTGCGAAAGCACCTTTTGATATGTGGGATAGAGATGCTAAGCATGGTATTAAACTCTATATTCGTAAAGTTTTTATTACTGATGATGCTGAGCAATTAATGCCGCGTTATTTACGTTTTGTTCGAGGTGTGATTGATGCCGATTCATTGCCACTTAATGTATCAAGAGAAATTTTACAACAAAGTAAACAAATTAGCACAATCAAAGCTGGAGCAGTAAAAAAGGTTCTAGGGCTATTAAAGTCCATGGCTAAAAACGATGCAGAAAAGTACGAAAAGTTTTGGTCTGAGTTTGGAAATGTTATTAAAGAAGGTGTGATTGAAGATCACAAAAATAAAGATGCTGTTGCAAAATTGTTGCGCTTTTCTTCGACTCATACGGATAAAGAAAAACAGGATGTAGCACTTGCCGATTATGTAGGGCGAATGAAAGAGGGGCAAGAAAAAATTTATTATGTGACTGCTGACAGCTTTTCTGCAGCAAAAAATAGTCCTCATTTAGAAATATTCCGTAAAAAAGGCGTGGAAGTCATCTTAATGGCTGACCGTGTTGATGAATGGTTAATTTCTAATCTAACTGAATTTGAAGGGAAGTCGCTTCAATCAGTCGCCAAAGGTGAGTTAGATCTAGATAAACTTGATACTGAAGAAGATAAAAAAGAGAAAGAAGATACTAATAAAGATTTTGAATCTGTTCTTAAACAGATGAAAGAAGTCTTAGGTGAAAAAGTTAGTGATGTGCGTGTTACAAATCGCTTAACTGATTCCCCTGCTTGCCTGGTTACTGGGGATAATGATATGAGCCTCAATATGGAGCGTATTATGAAAGAAGCTGGGCAATCAATGAGTATGATGGGTATGGGTGGATCAAAGCCTATTTTTGAAATTAACCCAGCACATGCGTTAGTGACTAATATAAAAGGTGAGGCAGATGATGAGCGGTTTGCTGATATAACTAATATATTATTTGACCAGGCTATTCTTAGTGAGGGTGGGCAATTGGATGATCCAAGTGCATTTGTTCATAAATTAAACGGATTGTTACAAGGTTTGTTAAAATAGAACCGGAATAGTACAAAGTTAAATAAAAAAGGTCGGTTATTCCGGCCTTTTTTATTGCTCCTGGATGTTTTGGACTCAGTTTCCCCATTCATCAATTAATAGAAATACCCTATAGTTTAATGGAATTCAAATTAAATAATACCGATGGGTTTGCTCGCAGAGGGCAATTGACCTTTGCTCGCGGAGTAATTGAAACACCAATTTTTATGCCAGTAGGAACTTATGGTTCAGTTAAATCATTAACGCCAGAAGATTTAACAGGACTTGGTGCGCAAATAATTTTAGGCAATACATTTCATCTAATGCTACGCCCCGGAATGGATGTGGTTAAAGCCCATGGTGATTTGCATGATTTTATGCATTGGGATAAGCCTATTTTGACTGATTCTGGTGGTTTCCAGGTTTTTAGCTTGGGAGCAATGAGAAAAATTACTGAAGAAGGAGTGACCTTTAAATCACCGATTAATGGAAGTAAGATTTTTATGGGGCCTGAAGAATCAATGCAGGTTCAGCGTGATTTAGGTTCTGATATTGTGATGATCTTTGATGAATGCACCCCTTATCCTGCGGCCGAAATAGAGGCGGCAGATTCAATGCGACTATCTTTGCGGTGGGCTGAACGGAGTAAAAAATCCCATGGAGAAAACCCAGCTGCATTATTTGGTATTGTTCAGGGTGGAATGTATGAACATTTGCGGCAAGAATCGATTAATAGTTTGATTGAAATTGGTTTTGATGGCTACGCGATAGGTGGGCTTTCAGTTGGCGAGCCAAAGGATGAAATGATGGCAACACTGGATGTGATCCATAAAAAAATGCCAACTAATAAGCCAAGATATTTAATGGGTGTTGGTACCCCAGAAGATTTAGTCGAGGCCGTCAGACGAGGTATTGATATGTTTGATTGTGTCATGCCTACTAGAAATGCCAGAAATGGTCATTTGTTTACTAGTAAAGGAGTGATAAAAATAAGGAATAGTCAGTATGAATTTGATACTCGACCCTTAGACGAAGATTGCGTTTGCTATACTTGCCAGAATTATTCTCGATCTTATTTACGCCACTTAGATAAATGTAAAGAAATGCAAGGGTCTAGATTAAATACAATTCATAATCTTTATTACTATTTAAAGTTAATGGAAGATATGCGAGAAGCGATTGAAAAGAGTAAATTTGAAAACTTTATTAAGCAATTTTATCAGCTAAGGAGTAAAGCGATTCCAACTGTGGCATAATAAAGAGCTTTGGTCTGAACTAAGAAACGATTCAGAGCCGTTAATAATTATTATAATTGAGGTTGACAATGAGTTTTTTTATATCTGATGCAATGGCGCAGGCAGCTCCAGAAGCGACACCTGGTCTTGAAGGGCTACTGTTTCCATTAGCTATTTTATTATTTTTCTATTTTTTATTTATTCGACCACAGCAAAAGAGAACAAAGGAACAAAAACAAATGCTGGATGCTCTTTCAAAGGGTGCAGAGATCGTGACTAGTGGTGGTGTTTTAGGTAAAGTTGTAGAGGTTGATGATAATTTTGTAAAAATTGAAGTATGTGATAATACTTTTATACAAGTTCAACGTCATGCGATTACTAGTATGATGCCTAAAGGTACTTATAAATCAGTTAATAAAAAAGTTAGAAAATAAATGAAAGCCTGACTTTGTGATTTTATATGCTGTAGTATTGAAATTAATAAGCATTTGATTTTTATAGTATTAATAGGTTGTAAGTCGCATTTAGGGTTTGTTTTTAAAGTTCAATATACAGTCTGTTGAATTAAGGAATGAGAGGGTGCTGACATTTTTTTAGTACTCATTTCATAGTGTTTAATCGTTGGAAAAAAAATGCAAAACCGTTACCCTCTTTGGAAAAATATTCTTATTCTGGTCGTTTTAGCGCTTGGAGTCTTCTATGCATTACCTAATTTATTTGGTAATGACCCATCCGTTCAATTATCTTCATCAACGACAACTAAATTTGAGCAATCAAAAGCAGATGAAATTGAAACTAAAATAAAAAACTCAGGTATTCCATTAAAATCTTTTGAGTTTGAAGATGGAAAAATTCTTGCTCGGTTTAATAATACAGATGATCAGTTGAAAGTTGCTGATATATTGAGAGAAACCAAAGGGCGTGATACAACGGTTGCTTTAAATTTAGCACCAGCAACACCAGAATGGTTGCGTTCATTTGGAGCCGACCCTATGTATTTAGGTCTTGATCTACGTGGTGGCGTTCATTTTCTATTAGAAGTGGATATGGATGCTGCAATTACTCAGGCCGAAGATCGTTATTATAATGATATACGTTCTGCTTTGAGGGCAAAAAAGATCAGGTATCAGTCCGTTACCAGAGATAATGGTCGAATTAAAGTAAAGCTTAAAACAGAACAAGATAAGTTGGCAGTTGTGGAAATCATGTCTGATGATTTTAAAGAGCTGAATATTGTGGAAGGAAAAGAGCTTACAGAATTGTTTGCTAGTATTTCTGAAAATGCGCAACAAGAAATTAAGAAGTTTGCTTTAGCTCAAAATATGACAACTTTACGAAATCGAGTTAATGAAATTGGGGTTGCTGAACCCGTCATTCAACAACAAGGTGATAATCGAATCGTTGTCCAGTTACCAGGTGTTCAAGATACTACTCGAGCTAAAGAAATATTAGGGACAACAGCAACATTAGAGTACCGTTTAGCAGATGTTGAACATGATGTGCAAAAAGCTGTTAGTGGACACGCACCTATTGGTTCAAGATTGTTTTATGAGAAAAATGGACAGCCGATATTACTTAAGCGTCGCGTTATCGTAACAGGTGATCAAATTGTTGATGCTTCTTCTGGTTTTGATCAAAATGGTGCTGCTGCTGTGTTTATTACCTTAAATGGTATCGGTGCAAAAAAGATGGGCAAAATGACTCAGAAGAATATCGGTAAACCGATGGCTGTCGTTTTTATAGAATATAAAAATGAAACTCGAATAGTCAAAGGGGAAAAAATCAGGAAAAAGGAAAAAATAGAAAAAGTTATCAGTGTGGCGACAATTAGAGATACTTTTAGCAAAAAATTTCAAACAACGGGGCTAGATAATCCTCAAGAAGCGCGTAATTTAGCTCTTTTGTTAAGAGCTGGTGCATTAGCAGCACCTGTGGATATTGTTGAAGAACGTACTGTAGGGCCTAGTTTAGGACAAGATAATATCAATAAAGGATTGATGTCTGTTTTAGTTGGCTTTGTCTTAGTTCTGATTTTTATGGCGGTTTACTACAAGACTTTTGGACTCATTGCAAATGTTGCTTTAGGGTTTAATTTGGTTATTATTGTTGCTGTTCTGTCTTTGATACAGGCAACTCTGACTTTGCCAGGTATTGCTGGTATTGTATTAACGGTCGGAATGGCGGTTGATGCGAATGTATTAATATTTGAAAGAATTAAAGAAGAAATAAAGAATGGAAATACACCGCAATCGAGTATTTTTACTGGCTACGAAAAAGCGTTTGTGACTATTTTGGATGCGAATATCACTACATTATTGGTTGCTTTAGTGTTATTTGGTTTTGGCACAGGCGCTATTAAAGGTTTTGCTGTCACCTTATCTATCGGTATCTTGGTTTCTCTGTTTACCGCAATTTTAGGGACAAGAATGATAGTGAATAAGGTGTATGGGAATCGCCATGTTGAAAAATTGTCAATTTAATTAGATTTAATTGGAAAAGAAAAGATGTTGAAAAACGAAATAGATTTTTTAGGTAAACGTAAAATAGCTCTGATTATTTCTAGCATATTAATTATTGTATCAATAATATCCTTAATTACTAACGGCTTAAAACTAGGAATTGATTTTACGGGTGGAACACTGGTAGAAATTGGGTATAAAAAGGCTCCGGATTTAGCTGAATTACGCAGTACATTGAATGATTCAGGGTTTGAAGATGCAACAGTGCAAAATTTTGGTACTACCAAAGACGTGCTTATACGCTTAAAACCCCAAGAAGGAGTAAGTGATGTTGAGCTAAGTAGTAAGGTATTAAATGCGATTAATAGTAAGACAGCAGAACCGGCTGATATTCGTAGAGTTGAATTTGTAGGCCCTCAAGTGGGGGATGAATTGGCTGAAGATGGTGGGCTAGCATTACTTTATTCTATGTTTGGAATCCTTATTTATGTTGCATGGCGTTTTGAACATAAATTTTCTTTAGGCTCCGTTGCTGCATTATTTCATGATGTCATTATAACATTAGGTTTTTTTTCCATTTTTCAGATGGAATTTGATTTAACAGTATTAGCTGCAGTTTTAGCAGTGATTGGTTATTCTCTTAATGACACAATTGTTGTTTATGACAGAATAAGAGAAAATTTTAGAACCTTAAGAAAAGGTGGGTCAGAACAAATAATGAATATTTCACTTAATCAAACATTAAGTAGAACATTAATGACTTCAATCACCACTGCGCTTGTATTAGTTGCTTTAGCCTTATTAGGTGGTGAAATCATCCATAATTTTGCCATAGCACTTTTAATTGGTGTTGGTATTGGAACGTATTCATCTATTTTTGTCGCAAGCCCTATTGTATTGGCATTAGGTATAACTAAAGAAGATTTGATGTTACCTGTTAAAGAAGGTGAAGAGATAGATGAATTGCCCTAGTCGGCTAAATGGCTTTCTTTTTAGATTGATCACACGAAGTTTTCTAATCATTTGTATGGTAGATAATGATTAAGTGACAACGCTTTAAAAAAATATTTCTAAATAAGGCAGAGTTATTTAATTAACAAAAGCCTTAATAATTAATTTTTTAATAATTTACAACACAAAACTGGAGTTTACAAAAATGGCAATAGAACGTACTTTTTCAATTATAAAACCTGATGCTGTAGCTAAGAATGTAATTGGTGAAATTGTAAGTCGTTTTGAAAAAAATGGGTTAAAAATCGTGGCATCTAAAATGATGCAATTATCAAAAGAAAAGGCTGAGGGTTTTTATGCAGAGCACAAAGAACGTCCTTTTTTCAATGATTTAGTTGCATTTATGATTTCAGGCCCAGTTGTAGTGCAAGTTCTTGAAGGAGAAGGCGCTGTATTAAAAAATCGGGATCTGATGGGAGCAACAAACCCTAAAGAAGCCGATGCAGGAACAATTCGTGCTGATTTTGCCGAAAGTATTGATGAGAATGCCGTTCATGGATCAGATGCAACAGAATCTGCAGCAAGAGAAATTTCATATTTCTTTTCAAACGATGAGCTTTGTGACCGAATCCGCTAAGCCAGAATTAATTAATTTACTTGATTTTGATAGAGAGGGTCTTAAAGCCTTCTTTGTTGGAATTAATGAAAAACCATTTCGAGCAACGCAGCTACTGAAATGGATTTATCAAGAAGATGTGACTAATTTTGATCAGATGACAAATCTGAGCAAGACTTTGCGAACTTATCTGAAAGAACATTGTACGATAACAGCACCAGAAATGCTGGTTGAACAAATTGCTTCTGATGGTACCCGAAAATGGGCCATAGAAATGAGCTGTGGCAATCGGGTTGAATCTGTTTTTATTCCGGAAGAAAAACGAGGAACATTATGTGTATCCTCCCAAATAGGGTGCGCCTTGGCTTGTACTTTTTGCTCTACTGCAAGACAAGGGTTTAACCGAAATTTGTCTGTTTCTGAAATTATCGGCCAGCTTTATGTTGCTCAAAAACGGTTGGGACAGAAGATAAGAATTACCAATGTGGTTATGATGGGCATGGGGGAACCCTTGCTTAATTTTAATAATGTTGTTGCAGCAATGAACTTGATGATGGATGATTTTACATTCGGGCTTTCTAAACGTCGGGTAACTATTAGTACATCAGGAGTCGTACCTGCAATGAATCGTTTAAATGAAGTTTGTGATGTGAGTATGGCGGTTTCATTACATGCGGCAAATGATGATCTTAGGGATGAATTAGTCCCCATTAATCAAAAGTATCCACTAAAAGAATTGATGGATTCATGTCGTGAATATGCAAAACAAGGGCCAAGAAAATATATTACCTTTGAATATGTTATGTTAGAAGGAGTTAATGATTCTATTCAGGATGCAAGGCAATTGGTTAAACTACTGAAAGATGTACCCTCTAAAATAAACCTTATACCATTTAACCCATTTCCCAATTCTAATTATCTTTGCTCGCCGCGTGAGGTCATTTCTCAGTTTAAAGATGTGTTGTATAAAGCGGGTATTGTAACGACAATTAGGAAGACTAGAGGCGAAGATATTGATGCGGCATGTGGCCAGTTAGTGGGTAAAGTTAAAGATAAAAGTCGTCGATATTTAAAATTACAAAAAATGGGTGATACATATGTTGCATAGTAAGAGTATTAAGTGTTTGCTAGTGGCTCTATTGTGTGTCTTTGTTAGTGCCTGTGTTAGCACTAAAAAGTCTAATAACTCTGTTTCAAATAAAGAAAAATCAGCATTAAATTTAAAAATGGGTGGACGCTATTTAGAAATGAATATGCTGGAAACTGCAAAAGAAAAAATAGAATTATCAATTTCCTTAGATTCAAAAAATGCAAAGGCTTACAACACTTTAGGTGTATTATACGAGCGCTTGAAGCAATATGACATGGCTGGAAAACAATATAAAAAAGCCATGCAGTTAGATGAGGAAAATGCAAGTATACTAAATAATTATGGTCGTTTTTTATGCGAAAAAGGTGATTATCAAGCAGGAATAGCACTGTTAAAAAAGGCGATTACAATGCCTTTTAATCATAGGAAGTGGTTTGCATACACTAATATAGGACGATGCGAATTAGGGAAAGGTGATATGGCGATGGCTGAAAGAAATTTTCGCCAGGCGTTACAGGAAAATAAAAACTATTCACCTGCTCTGAGTGAAATGCAAAAAATAAGTTATAAAGCTAAAAAATATATGTCTGCTCGTGCATTTTTAGAACGTTATCTGGCTGTCACTAGGCATAGTGCGGAAACACTATGGTATGCAGTGCAAACAGAAAGAGCTTTAGGAAATAAGGCAATGTCAGAAAAATATAGGGATCAGTTGTTAATGAGGTTTCCTACATCAAAAGAATCTGAGCAAGTGAAAACAGCAATCAGATAAAAGCTACCCCATATTTAACTTACTATACTAAACTTTAACCCCCAAAGATTTATTTGATTTAATGGCCACAAAAAATTCATCCGTTCAAGCTATTCGTGGAATGCATGATGTTCTACCAGAACAGACTCCGCGCTGGCAATATGCCGAAAAAATAATCAGAAAAGTACTTGAAAGTTATTGTTATAAGGAAATTCGTTTACCTATTGTTGAAAAAACAGAACTTTTTAAACGATCAATTGGTGAAGTTACAGATATTGTTGAAAAGGAAATGTATACCTTTGAGGACCGGAATAAAGAGTCCCTGACTCTAAGACCAGAAGGAACAGCCGGTTGTTTAAGAGCTTGTTTAGAACATGGCTTATTGCATAATCAAGTACATCGACTTTGGTATTATGGACCAATGTATCGATATGAGCGACCACAAAAAGGACGTTATCGACAGTTTTATCAGTTAGGTTTGGAAACTTATGGAATGCCTGGGCCAGATATTGATGCTGAAATTATTTTATTGACAGATAGACTATGGAAAGAGTTAGGCATTCGCGATAAAGTAAAATTGCAGTTAAATACTTTAGGCTCAACTGAAGAAAGGATGGTGTATAGAGATAAGCTTGTAGACTATTTTAAGCAACATATTGATGTGTTAGATGAAGATAGTCTACGGAGACTGAAAACCAATCCGCTGAGAATTCTTGATAGTAAGAATAGAGATTTACAAAAAGTAATTAAAGAGGCTCCTGAATTAATGGATTATCTTGGTGATGATAGTCGTTCCCATTTTGAAACATTAACAAAAACACTTGATCAATTAGGAGTTGATTACCAGTTAAATTCGAGATTAGTTCGGGGCTTGGACTATTATGGGAAGACTGTTTTTGAATGGGTTACTGAAGATTTAGGTGCGCAAGGAGCCATTTGTGCGGGTGGTCGATATGATGGGCTAATCGAACAATTAGGTGGAAAAACAAATTACGCTATTGGTTTTGCAATGGGAATGGAAAGATTGTTGTTATTGTTGGAGCAATTAGATAATCTACCAGTTGACCGCTGTGTAGATGTCTATATGATATTGGTAGGTGAAGAGGCTGAAAAACAAGGTTTACTGCTTGCTGAAACGATTAGAAATGAAATTGATGGAATTAAATTGCAAGTTAATTGTGGTGGTGGAAGTTTTAAAAGCCAATTTAAAAAAGCAGACAAAAGTAGTGCTGAATACGCGATTATTTTAGGTGAGGACGAAGTAAGCCGAGGAGAGGTTTGTTTAAAGCCACTTAGAATAACTCAAGAGCAAACAAGCATGTCTCAAAAAGAGCTTATAAAATTATTAATAGAAAAAATCTAAGCAAGAAATTAAAATTCTTATTCATTAATAAAGTGAATACATTTAAGTTGGGCTAATATATTTTATTTTTTGAAAGTTTAAAAAGTGATGAGCGGTAGGCTTGAATAAATTGTAAAGCCTTTTAGAGTTAATAGATTATAAATTATAGAGAATAAACGTGGAAATTTACGATACAGATGAAGAGCAGGTAGCTGCTTTAAAAAGATGGTGGAAAGAAAATGGAACCGCAACTTTAACAGGCGTTGTAATCGGAGTGATGCTGATTGCAGGTTGGAAATTTTGGCAGAATTATACTAAAGATAAGGCCAATCAGGCATCTGTACTATATGGGCAATTGCTTGATGATGTTGGCAAGGGAAAGGACGATGCTACACAAAAAATTAGTGCGCGTATTTCAGAGGATTTTGATTCAACAGTATATGCCGCTTACTCAGATTTTCTTCTTGCAAAAACTAAAGTGAAACAAGGCGATTTAGATGCTGCACAAGTTCTATTTAAAAAGCTAATGAGTGAAGCTGATTCTCCTGAATTAAGAAATCTAGCAAGAATCAGATTGATTAGGGTTTTATACTCAACTGGCGAAAATGAAAAAGGGTTACAATTAATTGCTGAAGCTGACCAATCAAGCGCACAAGGTTTTATTTCTAGTTATGACGAATTAAAAGGTGACCTTTATGTTGCTTTGGATCGCTTAGGGGAGGCAAGAACAGCTTACCAAAGCGCTCTTAGGTCAGGTAGTGGCTCTCGTTTATTACAGTTTAAGCTGGATGATATTTCTGTTTCAGAAGTTTTGGAAAGTAATACTAAGGCAGAAGGCTAGTTTCTTTTTCTAAACGTAACTGAAAGATTTAATGAAACAATTAAAGCGAAATATAACTTTATTTTTTAGTCATCTTGCTATTTTATTGCTGACTGGTTGTGCTGCATTAGAATCAACCAATGAATTTGTCTCGGGAGTAAGCAGCTATTTTATGGGCGGTGAGGATAATCAAGAACCGCCAGCTGAGTTAGTTGAATATACGCAGGAAATTGAAATTGAAGAACTTTGGAGTAAAAATGTAACAGAAGGAGAAGGAGACGAGCAATTTTTAAACCTTGTGCTGGTGGTTAGTCGAGGAAATGCATTGGTTGCAGATATGGAAGGGTTGATACAGGCACGGGATATAAAAACGGGTGATTTAGTTTGGGAAACAGAGACAGAATATAGCTTTTCTTCTGGACCTGGTGTTGATGATGACTTAGTTGTTTTAGCAACAAGTAATGCCAAGATTGTTGCTGTAGATATAGAAACAGGAGAACAGAAATGGGATGCCACTGTTTCAAGTGAAGTTTTAGCAAAACCTGTTTTGACAGGAAATATTGTCATTGTTCGGACAACTGACGGTAAGTTACTTGCTTTAAACAAAGAAGATGGAACCCAATTGTGGGTTTTTGAAAAAAGTGTACCAGCCTTAAGTATCAGAGGAACAGGGACTCCAATTATTGTTGATAAAAATATTATTGCTGGTTATGCAAATGGAAAATTACAAGCTTTAAGATTATCTGATGGAAAAAGTGGTTGGGAAACCAGTATAGATATACCGAGTGGGAGATCAGAAGTAGAACGCTTAGTTGACTTAGATGTTGATCCTGTTGAAACTGATGGCATTGTCTTTATTTCTAGCTATCAAGGTGGAACAACTGCCGTTTTAGCAGCTGATGGTGACGTGTTATGGCGGAATGAAGATGTGTCTTCATTTGCTGGAATGAGTTATGATTGGAAATATTTATATGTTAGTGATGCGAGTAGCCATGTTTGGCAGTTAGACCAACGTAATGGCGCATCCCTTTGGAAACAGGATAAATTGTTTAATAGGGTGTTGACTGCACCTGTGACATACGAAGATTATGTGGTCATCGGTGACTATGAAGGTTATTTACATTGGCTGGCAGTGAGTGATGGACGCCAATTGGGTCGAGTAAAAGTTGCAGACTCAGCAATAGAGGCGAAACCGGTAGTTATTGATAACGTAGTCTATGTCTATTCAAAAGATGGCACTCTTGCTGCTTTAAAAGCAAAATTATTTTAATGACAGGAATCTCCTGAAATTGCACTGCTAATTGTTATTTTGTTTGGATAAACTACCTTAAGAGAATAAATTTCTTAAACCTAAGCCTTATCTCTTGCATGTTTTCTGATCAATCAGCAAACATGCTGATTTTCTTACACCTTGCCATATTATTTCAGAGAATATTCACTTCATGTTACCCGTTATTGCCTTAGTTGGCCGTCCAAATGTTGGAAAATCAACACTCTTTAATTATTTAACTCGGAGTCGAGATGCATTAGTTGCAGATTACCCTGGTCTGACAAGAGATCGTAAATATGGTCGAGTAAAAAGAGGAGAGAGAGACTGTTTAGTTGTTGATACGGGAGGTATTGTTGAGGCGAGTGAGGGTATAGATAGCTTTGCTAAAAAACAGGTGCAAGTTGCATTAGGTGAAGCCGATATTGTTTTTTTTATGGTTGATGCACGCGAGGGAATGAATAGCTCTGATGAGGTAATAGCTGCTTCCTTAAGGAAGTTAGATAAACCTGTTGTTTTAGTTGCGAATAAGATTGATGGGTTAAATGCAGATATAGCCACGGTTGATTTTTTTTCATTAGCATTAGGAGAGCCAGTTCAGATAGCTGCAACACATGGACGAGGAGTGGGTGAATTATTAACTCGAATTGATGAATTAATTGTTTTAACCGATGATGAAATAGAGGAAGAGTTAAAAGGTATTAGTATTGCAGTAATTGGTAGACCTAATGTTGGCAAGTCAACTTTAGTTAATAGGATATTAGGTGAAGAACGGGTTGTTGTTTTTGATGAAGCAGGAACAACTCGAGATAGTATTTACATTCCTTTTGAAAGAAATCAGCAACAATTTACTTTAATTGATACAGCAGGGATGAGGCGAAAAGCCAAGGTATCTTTGGTTGTAGAAAAATTTAGTATTATTAAAGCATTACAATCTGTTGAAAAAGCAAATGTTGTTATTTATTTAATAGATGCTAGAGAAGGTGTCACGGATCAGGATGCTCATCTTTTAGGTATGGTTTTAGAAGCAGGTAGGGCGCTTATTATTGGGTTAAACAAATGGGATGGAATTAGCGTTGATCAGAAAGAGTTAGTTAAAAAACAGCTTGAGATTAAATTGTCTTTTTTAGAATTTGCAGAGAAACATCCAATATCGGCTCTGCACGGAAGTGGCGTTGGTAAATTATTTGATGTAGTGCATGATTTATATGATGCTGCAATGGTCGATATGTCCACCCCCGTATTAAGCAGGATTTTGAAAGAAGCACTTGCCGCACATCAACCTCCTTTGGTTAGAGGGCGTAGAATTAAATTAAAATATGCCCATCAAGGTGGACGTAATCCACCAACCGTTGTGATTCATGGTGTGCAAACAGATGCAATACCTGGAGCATACAAACGATTTTTGATGAATTATTTTAGGACTCAATTAGAGCTAAAGGGAACTCCAGTTAGATTGGTTTTTAAATCAACGGAAAACCCTTTTAAAGGATTAAAAAATAAACTCACTGAAAGACAAGTAAAAAAACGTCAGCGTTTGGTTCGGCATCATAAAAAAAAATAACTTTTCAATTATCATTTTAATGTCCTTACCTTAAGGAATCTCTGATTAAGTCGATTAGAATTTAGCTTGCTAAAAATAATTGGACTTGATCAGAGGTTTCTTTAAAATAAATGTAGAATATTTTGATTAAATTATTGAAATAATAGGAATAAATAATGGCTAAAATTACGTTTCTAGGAAAACCGCTTACAACTTCTGGTGAGTTGCCTCAAGTTGGTTCGAAGGTACCTGACTTCTCACTAGTGAGTGGAAAGTTAAATGATGTAACACTTGCAACTTATGCAGAAAAGAGAAAAATACTTAGTATAGTACCTAGTCTTGATACGCCAACTTGCGCTGCGTCGACACGGATTTTTAATCAAAAAGCAAACACTTATGAAAATACCGTTGTTTTGGTAATATCTGCTGATTTACCCTTTGCACAAAGCCGTTTTTGTGAATCCGAAGATTTAAAAAATGTAATTCCTTTGTCAACTTTTCGTTCAAATTTTGCTGAGGATTATGGTGTAAATATACTTGATACTGTGCTGGCGGGCTTGATGGCTCGTGCCATAGTGATTGTTGATGAAAAAAATAATGTAGCATATACAGAATTGGTTACTGAAATAGCGGATGAGCCAGATTATGAAAGTGCTTTAGAAATAATTAAAAACCTCTAAATATTAGTTAGTCGTTTTATTCAGTAAAAAATAGTAATAATACGTTGGCAAAAACAAAAATCAATGATTTATAAAGCAATATTACTTTTTGTACAGAAATTTTTATGGTCTAAAATTAAAGGAGGTATTCGGTCAAAGCTTTTATTGATAGTCATGGTATTGGGTGTGGCTCTTTTATCAGGAGCACTTTTCGCCTCATTTTTTTTGGATATGACCTTTGAGCAAGGTATCAGATTTGCATGGGCTTATTTTGTAAATGGATTTATATGGGTTGATCAATTATTTAGCAAATTGTGGAATGCATAGTTTTTTACGAAGTAAATTACAAGTATTCTACTAAGTCTTGTTGATTTACTTGTTTTAATCCATTATAATTTCCGGCTCTTCAAGTGCGAGCGTGGCGGAATTGGTAGACGCGCTGGTTTTAGGTACCAGTATCTTATGATGTGAGAGTTCAAGTCTCTCCGCTCGCACCATTTATTATGTTTTAATAGTTAACGATAATCAGCGTTAATTTCTAAGCTAGTCTTAATATCTTTCAATATAGCTTTAATTTGAATAAGTAGTTGAATAATTTATTTAAAATCCCAAAAAAACTATATATCATAAGATTGAGATGCTATAACAAGTATGAATTGCCGAATATCGGTTTAAAAATCACAAATTATTTGAGGTAAAGCAATGCAAGTTTCCGTCGAAAAAACATCGGAATTAAGCCGTAAAATGACAGTTAGTCTTCCAGAGAACATGGTTCAAGAAAAAATGGAAGCTCGTTATAAGTCGTTAGCGCGAGAAGTTAAAATTGATGGTTTTCGACCAGGTAAAGTTCCTGTTCGCGTTGTTAAAAAAATGTACTCAGACAGAGTAAGAGGGGAAGTAACTGGGGACTTGGTTCAATCAACTTATTATAAGGCGCTTCAAGAGCAAGAATTAGTGCCGGTAGGCCATCCTCGAATTAGCCCAATAGAAGAGACTGCTGGTTTTGAATATATTGCTGAATTTGAAGTTTACCCTGAAGTGTCTTTAGAAGGTTTGCCTAAGTTAGAAATAGTCCGTCCGGTTGCTACAGTAGAACAAACTGACCAAGATGCAATGATCGATAAATTAAGAGATCAAAAGAAAGAATGGGAAGTTGTTGAACGAGCTTCTGAAAAGGATGATCGTGTTACGATCCATTTTTCTGGTGTTTGTGAGGGTGAGAATTTTACTGAGGGTAAGGTTGAAGATTATCCTGTTGAAATTGGCTCTGGAAATATGATTCCAGGTTTTGACGAAGAATTGATTGGTCTTGAAACGGGTGGGAATAAAACCTTTAAAATAATCTTCCCTGAAGAATATGGTAAAAAAGAGTTAGCAGGTAAGGAAGCGGAATTTGATATTGAAGTGACTAAAATTGAAACTCCGACTTTGCCTGAGATAAATGAAGAATTCATTAAAACATACGGGATTAAAGATGGTACGGTAGAATCCTTTAATACTGATGTTAAAGCAAATATGGAAAGAGAGCTTGCTCAGGGATTAAAAGGGGTTTTGAAAAACTCTGTGATGGATGCATTGTATGAAAACATACAAATTGAAGTGCCTAATGCTTCAGTTGACCAAGAAATTCAAAACTTGATGAAGCCTTATGAGGCAAATGCTAAACAGCAAAACATGAAGTTGGAAGATCTTGATTTGCCAAAGGAAATGTTTGAGGAACAGGCTAAACGCAGGGTTGCTTTGGGGCTTTTGTTAAGTGAAATTATTCAAAAAAATGAAATAAAAGTTGATGATAGTAAAGTTCGAACTACAATTGAAGACATGGCTAATAGCTATGAACGACCTGAAGATGTTATTGACTGGTATTATTCTGATGAAACTCGTTTGAATGAAATAAAACAAATGGTCTTAGAAGATCAAGCCGTTGACTGGATAGTCAATCAGGCTCAGGTGACTGAAGAAAATGTTAGCTTTGATGATGTAATGGAAAAACAATCGAAAAAATAGCAGGAGTTTAAGGGTATGAATCGATATGATGGTTTAGAGCAAATGGTTTCACCGCAAGCGGCTGGTGGTTTAGTGCCAATGGTCATTGAACAGACAGCAAGAGGAGAGCGTTCTTTTGATATTTATTCTAGATTATTAAAAGAAAGAGTGATTTTTTTAGTAGGTCAAGTTGAAGATTACATGGCTAATCTTATCGTCGCTCAATTACTGTTTCTAGAGTCTGAGAACCCCGATAAAGATATTCATTTGTATATTAATTCGCCTGGGGGGTCAGTGACTGCCGGTATGGCAATTTATGATACCATGCAATTTATTAAAGCTGATGTGAGTACAATGTGTATCGGCCAAGCTGCAAGTATGGGGTCTTTATTATTGACAGCTGGCGCGAAAGATAAGCGTTTTTGTTTGCCTCATTCACGCGTCATGATTCATCAACCATTGGGTGGTTTTCAGGGACAGGCATCAGATATTGATATTCACGCAAAAGAAATTTTATCAGTAAGAGATAGGTTAAATAATATTTTGTCACTGCATACAGGTCAGAAAGTGGAGAAAATTCAGCAAGATACGGATAGAGATAATTTTTTAAGTGCTGAAGATGCTGTAGAATATGGTCTGGTGGATAAGGTTTTATCGAACAGAGAAAAAAATACTGATGATTGAGGTTGGTATTTTATTTGTTTCATTCTATTCTTATAGAGATGAAAATTTATAATATAGGAGCTTTGCAATGAGTAAAGACAAAAGCAGTAAGGGAGACGAAAAGTTACTTTATTGTTCTTTTTGCGGTAAAAGTCAGGATGAAGTAAGAAAGCTGATAGCAGGCCCATCTGTTTATGTTTGCGATGAATGTGTTGAGCTTTGTAATGACATTATTCGAGATGAGTTACAAGAGGATGATGATGTAGGAGAGAGTGACTTACCTAAACCAATAGAAATAAAAACTGAACTTGATAATTATGTTATTGGGCAGGAAGATGCAAAAAAAATGTTGTCTGTTGCAGTTTATAATCATTATAAACGTATACGCAGCAACAGCAAAAAAGGGGATATTGAATTAGCAAAATCAAATATTTTATTAATCGGGCCAACGGGCTCTGGAAAAACATTACTTGCAGAAACTTTGGCAAGATTATTGGACGTTCCCTTCACTATTGCTGATGCAACAACGTTAACTGAGGCGGGGTATGTAGGTGAAGATGTTGAAAATATCATTCAAAAAATCCTACAGAAATGTGATTATGATGTTGAAAAAGCAGAAACGGGAATTGTTTATATAGATGAGATAGATAAAATCACAAGAAAATCAGATAATCCATCAATTACTCGTGATGTATCAGGTGAAGGAGTCCAACAAGCATTGTTAAAATTAATTGAAGGGACAATTGCTTCAATTCCACCTCAAGGAGGTAGAAAACATCCTCAGCAAGAATTCCTTCAAGTAAATACGGCTAATATATTGTTTATTGTAGGCGGAGCTTTTGCTGGACTTGACAAAGTAATTAAAGATCGCACAGAAAAAGGTGGAATAGGGTTCTCTGCAGAAGTTAAAACTATTAATGAAAGTAAAAATGTAGGTGAACTTTTTGCTCAGATTGAAGCTGAAGATTTAATAAAATATGGCTTAATTCCAGAGTTTGTCGGACGTTTGCCTGTAGTTGCAACACTAGAAGAACTGGATGAAACAGCGTTAGTTGAAATTCTGACGCAGCCAAAAAATGCATTAATTAAGCAATACCAGCATTTGTTTGAAATGGAAGGAACCGAACTTGAGTTTAGAGATGATTCATTGTCTGCTATTGCGCAAAAAGCAATGGAAAGAAAGACAGGAGCAAGAGGATTAAGAACAATTCTAGAAAATATTTTGCTTGAAACAATGTATGAAATCCCATCAGCAGACAATATCAGTAAAGTTGTTATTGATGAAGGAGTGATTTTGGGTACATCAGATCCACTTTTAGTCTACGAAACAGAGAAGAAAAAAGCATAGAAAACATTTATTTGATCTTAATCTATGTATTGTTAGTTAAGAGGCGTTTTTAATAAAAGATGAGCTTAATAACTAGTTATCCTGAATCTATTAGCATTATGCTTTTGGAGGAGTATAACTTAAAAAAACGGGGGGCATGTTTAAACATGTTCCCCGTTTTTTTGGGAATAATTAATTAAGGGATAACTTGTTTTTTTCATAATCCTCCCCCATATTGTCTAATTCATTGTAAATTATTTAAAGGTTTTATTTTGGAAGAACTGATAGATCTAAAACAAGTGAACGAATTAATTCCAGTATTACCCCTTAGGGATGTTGTGGTATATCCACATATGGTTATCCCATTGTTTGTTGGTAGAGAAAAGTCGATAGATGCAATAGAAGCTGCAATGAATAATGATAAGCAGCTACTTTTAGTTGCTCAAAAAGTAGCTGACAATGATGATCCAACGTTTGATGATCTATATCAGGCAGGTACATTAGCAAATATATTGCAGTTGTTGAAATTGCCTGATGGTACTGTCAAGGTGTTAGTTGAAGGTGAGCGTCGATGTAAAGTGATCAAATATCAAGATTATGAGGGATATTATGTTGCATCAACTGTAAATATTAACGAGCAGTTAAATGTTTCTGATCAAGAACAAGAAGTTATTCAGCGAACGGCAATTAATTCTTTTGACCATTATGTGAAACTGAATAATAAAATTCCACCAGAAGTTTTAAATTCATTAGCTGGGATTGATGATCCAAGTCGATTAGCAGATACTATTGCTGCTCATATGACGTTAAAGATTGAAGAAAAGCAGATTGTTTTGGAAATGGAAGATGTTGCTCTGCGTTTAGAAAAATTGATGACTTTTATGGAGGGTGAAAATGATTTGCTTGAAATGGAAAAGCGAATTAGAGGACGGGTCAAGAAGCAAATGGAAAAAAACCAAAGGGAGTATTATCTAAACGAACAGATGAAAGCCATTCAGAAAGAATTGGGTGAAATGGATGATGCGACTAATGAAGTTGATGAGCTAGAACAGAAAATAAATGCATCTGGCATGTCAAAAGATGCAAAGACTAAAGCTGATGCTGAACTCAATAAACTAAAATTAATGTCTCCTATGTCTGCTGAGGCAACAGTTGTAAGAAATTATATAGACTGGATGGTTGGTGTTCCGTGGAAAAAGAAGACTAAAGTTCGTCATGACTTAAAAGTTGCAGAAGAGGTTTTAGAGTCAGAACATTATGGATTAGAGAAGGTGAAAGAACGGATACTTGAATATTTAGCTGTGCAACAACGAGTTAAAAAATTAAAAGGGCCTATTTTATGTTTAGTGGGGCCTCCAGGTGTAGGTAAGACGTCTTTAGGGCAATCAATTGCCAGGGCTACAAACCGCAAGTATGTGCGAATGGCATTAGGTGGTGTTCGAGACGAGGCAGAAATAAGGGGTCATAGGCGTACTTATATTGGCTCAATGCCCGGAAAGATTTTACAAAACTTATCTAAAGTTAAAACTAGAAACCCAATGTTTTTATTAGATGAAATAGATAAAATGGCTGCTGATTTTCGAGGCGACCCTGCATCAGCTCTATTAGAAGTTCTAGATCCTGAACAAAATCATACCTTTGCTGACCATTATCTAGAAGTAGATTTTGATTTATCTGATGTGATGTTTGTTGCAACAGCGAATACTATGAATATTCCTGCTGCTTTATTGGATAGAATGGAAGTAATTCGGCTGGCTGGATATACAGAGGATGAAAAGTTAAATATAGCGACACGCTTTTTAATTTCTAAACAAATTAAAAATAATGGATTAAAAGCAAGCGAAATTGATATATCGGACGATGCTGTAAAAAATATCATTAGATATTATACGCGTGAAGCAGGTGTTCGAGGGCTAGAGCGTGAAATATCAAAAATTTGTCGAAAGGTTGTAAAGGGGTTGTTATTAGCACCTAAAAAAATAAAAGTATCTGTTACTGAAAATAATCTGAATGATTATTTGGGTGTAAAACGTTTTAGTTTTGGCTCGGCTGAAGAGCAAGATCGGGTTGGACAGGTCACTGGTTTGGCCTGGACTGAAGTAGGTGGTGAGTTATTAACAATAGAAACGGCTGTTATGCCTGGGAAAGGTAAACAATCAGCAACGGGTAAGTTGGGCGATGTAATGAAGGAGTCTATTGATGCGGCGATAACCGTCGTTAGAAGTCGATCTAAGCAGCTCGGGATTAATGATGAGGTTTTTCAAAAGAATGATATTCACATTCATGTTCCTGAAGGAGCAACACCCAAAGATGGGCCAAGTGCTGGAATAGGAATGTGTACAGCAATTATTTCTGCCTTAACCAATATTCCTGTAAGGGCAAATGTAGCGATGACGGGTGAGATTACACTAAGAGGTGAAGTTTTGCCAATAGGAGGGTTAAAGGAAAAGCTGTTAGCTGCCCATAGAGGTGGAATTACAACCATTTTGATTCCTGCTGAAAATGAAAAAGATTTGATTGAAATACCCAATAATATAAAACAGAACTTGGAAATTAAGCCAGTTCACTGGATTGATGAAGTTTTGGAAGTTGCATTGCAATATATGCCCTCTCCAGCCAATGAATCTAAAAAAGAAGGAAATGGTTCTAATTTAGATAAAACTAAAGATGCTAACATTATTTCTCATTAACTTATATTTATAAACAGTTTACACAGGATTGGTAAAGAACTTTTAAACTGCAAAGAAAACCTTAAAAATCAAACTGTCTGGGGGTTTTTCCTTGACAGACAGGGGTCGCAATTGATATAAATAGCACTGCTTCTTTTACTGAACAGATATTCAGTAAATAGATGTAGAATTTAAAGTAGAATTTAAAGTAGAATAAATAGAGCACATTAAAAAAATCATCATCAGTTTAACTTCCTAAGGGGGAATAATGAATAAATCGGAACTTATCGATGCAATTGCTGACGCATCTGAACTCACAAAGGCAGACGCAGGACGTGCCTTAGATGGCTTTCTTACTTCTGTAACAGGGGCATTAAGTAGTGGCGATTCAGTTGCCTTAGTCGGCTTTGGGACTTTTTCTGTAAAAGATAGAGCAGAGCGTAAAGGACGCAACCCTCAAACAGGAGCAGAAATAACAATTAAAGCGGCTAAAATTCCTTCATTTAAAGCTGGCAAATCATTAAAAGATGCTGTAAACTAGTCGTCTTAAGTCGGGTGCTTAGCTCAGCTGGGAGAGCATCGCCCTTACAAGGCGAGGGTCGGGGGTTCGAACCCCTCAGCACCCACCAGACTTCGGAGCGGTAGTTCAGTTGGTTAGAATACCGGCCTGTCACGCCGGGGGTCGCGGGTTCGAGTCCCGTCCGCTCCGCCAAAAATATGAAGCTCTGAATCGTTTGGTTTGGGGTTTTTTTTTGCTTAAAATTTACTTGTTATTTATGCTATATTTATGCCCAGCTAAGAATAACTATTAATGATAAGATTTATGTACAAAAGTAGGTTTCAGTGCATAAAAATAATTGACCTTTTGGTTTTCGTATTTTTCGTGTTTGTAATTTATTAACCTACTCAGGAATATGCAAGTAATAACTTCAATAATATTATCTGACTAGAACATGTAAGAAAAGCAAAAAAATTAATTTTTTGTAAATCTTAACGTTGTAATCTTAACGTTGTATTAGCCTGTATAATAATCGCCAAGAATATTTGTCGAAGTTATTTTTATTGTTTCCTTTTTCACTTATACTCCGTATTAGGACAAGATATATGTTATTAAAGATTAGAGAAAAATCAAAGGGTGTTTTTTCATGGATTATTTTAATATTAATCTGCGTTCCATTTGCTTTGTGGGGTATTCAAAACTATGCAGGTGGAGGGACTGAAACCGCTGTAGCGAGTGTTGGGGATAAAGATTTTTATCAAGATGACTTAAATAGAGCGTATTCGCAATACAGCCAGAATTTGGCTGGAATGAATATTGATGAGAGTTCACTAAAAAAACAAGCACTTGAAAAATTAATTCAAGATGAAGTTTTATTTCAGCACGTGGAAAATGAAGGGTTAGTGATAGCAGATACATCAGCTAAACAATTCATTAAAGAGTTAGAGTATTTCCAAACAGATGGAAAGTTTGATAATAAACAATATAAAACACTATTGGCTTCTCAAAGATTGTCATCTGGAGAATTTGTTAATCGAATCAAAAAAGCTTTAATGATGGAGCAATTTCAACGAACTGTTATAGAAAGTAGTTTTGCGACTAATGCGGATATTGAGAATTTCTTTAAAATACAAAACCAGACTCGGGATGTGGAGCTTGTCTCTGTAGCTTTACCCCGACTAAAAGAACAGCCTTCAGCAGAGGAAATTCAGACATATTATCAGGAAAATCAAAATATTTTCTTGACTGAAGAGCGGGTTGCCGTTGAATATGTCGAATTATCTCTGGATGACCTGGCAAAAAAAGTGCAGCCAACAAGTGAGCAATTGAAAACGTATTATGATGAGCAAAAAGAACAGTATACGACTAAAGAGCGTCGTAAAATAAGCCATATTCTTTTTGCTTTTACTAAAGATACAGATGATGATAAGGTGCAGATGGAGAAAGCTTTAAAAGCAAAAGCAGCTTTACAAAATACAGAGTTTTCTGTTTTGGCTAAAGAGTTATCAGATGATAAATTGACTGCAGTAAAGGGAGGAGATTTAGGTCTTTTTAATATCGGTGTTATGGAAAAATCATTTGAAGATGTTGCTAGCTCTTTAGAATTAGGGGAAGTCTCTGAGCCGGTAAAGTCAGGATTTGGCTATCATCTAATTAAAGTGACTGAGTTAAAGGCTGGAACAGTTAAATCATTTGATTCTGTAAAGGATGAATTAACGGCTGCATATCAAAGATCTTTAGCAGAAAATACTTTCTATGAGGTGGGTGAATCATTAACTGAGTTAAGTTATGAAAATCCTGATAGCCTGAAAATTTTAACTGATGAATTAGGGCTAGCTGTTAAGAAAACAAGTTTATTTGATAAAAAAATAAAACCTAATTCTTCAGATAAATTGAATATTTTGAATGAGACAGCTATTATTGATGCAGCTTTTTCTGAAGATATTTTAAAAGGGAATAATAGTCAGCCAATTGAGATTGGAACAGATAGATTAGTTGTTTTGAGAATGACTGAGCATCAAGAAGCTAAAGTGAAAGAATTAGAGAAAGTTAAACCTGTCATTGTTACCTCACTTTTAAAAGAGAAAGCAAAGAAAATAGCTTTAGAAAAGGCAGAAGCAATTAAAAATAGCGTTTTATCTGGAAAAACAATGCAAGAATCAATTGAAGGACAGGGGTTAAAAGTACAGAAAATTTCTGCTTTAACTCGTTCTAATAGAGATGTGGCTTGGCAAGTTAATCAGAACGTTTTTAAGGCTGCTAAACCAGTAGAGGGGAAAACTACTGTGTTAACGGTAGAAGAGTCATCAGGTGCCCAAACAGTAGTTAATGTCGTTGCTGTTAAGGAGGGTATAATGACTAGTGATGATAAGAGTAAGGTCGAGTTGGCTGAAACCAATATGGCTAAGGCATTTGGTCAATCTGAATTTTCTAGTATTCTGGAAAGCTTGCGGAATAATACTGAAATTAAATTTAAGACTCCAGAATTAAATTAGAGTATTATTTTTTATAGGGTAACGGATGTGATATGAAATCAGGTGAGTCTGTTACCTTGTGAAAAGTGTTTTTTACTAATTAAATTTTGTCTGCAACCTGAATCATTATACTGACTCGCCGGTTTCTTTCTCTCCCTTCTCCGGTAGAATTGTCAGCTAGAGGTTTTGTTGCTGCACTACTCATGGCTCTTAGGCGTGAGGGGTTAATATTCTCTGTTATTAAATAACGCAAAACATTCGTTGCACGCGTTGCTCCCAGCTCCCAGTTTGATGGGAATTTTTCAGTTTTTATCGGATGATTATCAGTATGACCTTCAATAAAAATTAAACCTAATGATTGATCTAATAATGGTGCTAGTTTTTTAAGAAGTAATTTTCCATTTTCTAAAAGCTTGGCTTCTGAAGATTTGAATAGTATTTTGTCTTGTATTTCAAGCTGAGCATAACCAAGGGTAACTTTCATATCAACTGAGTTGTTTAGCCCTAAGTCTTTAATCATCTTTGTTAACTGCTTTTGTAATTTGTTTTTTGTGGACGATTTAATAGCTGCATTTTTTTCATCCTGAGGTTTTTTTATATTTTTTACATTAGAAATTTTTTTAATTATTGGCTGATGAATACTTGGTTTTGCAATAACGGAAGAGCTAGGCATAGGGTTTTCTAAATTTTCTTCTATAACCTTTGTTTTTTGGATAGTTTTTCTGCTAAGGTTTTGCTTCTTTTTTGATTGGTGACCTGACGACTCAAAGTCACTTAGAGCCATGAGAGTGATCACCAGCATAATAATTAGTACAAATACATCAAGATAAGTTAATAACCAGTTTTGTTGGATATGATCGGGTTGTTCGGATAAATCTTCAATGGATAAAGATGCATGATGTTTAGGAAAAGAACTATTAGTCATCATGTTTTTTGGTTTTTAGTTCATCTTCGTGTGTCGCAATGAATGATTTTAATGTCTCACGTACGAAAGAAGGAGTTCTGCGGTCGGCAATTAGAGTAATGCCTTCCATCACCATACTCATAATCATAATTCGTTGTTCTGTTCGCCTTTCTAATTTAACAGCGATAGGATTAAATATAAGATTTGCAAGGAGAAGTCCATAAAAAGTTGTAATCAGTGCGACAGCCATGTTAGAAGTTATTGCACTGATGTCGCGTATTTCAATAATCTGAAGCATATTGATTAATCCGACTAAAGTACCTAGCATGCCGAAAGCAGGGGCATAAGATGCTAGGCTATAGAAAATATTCGATTCAGCTTTTTCTTTAGCTCTTAAGCGAGCAATTCTCCATTTTAATAACGCAAGAATGTCATCTACTGGTGTTTTATCGACAATTAACTGGAAACCAGTTTTTAAATAGGGGTTGTTGATTGTCTCAATAACATTCTCTATTGCAACCGAATCTCGTTGAAACCACATTTTTGCAACAGCAGTGATTTCGTCAGCTTCTTTTTGTGGGTTTAAACTTTCGTATAAGAAGATAAGTTTTATTGATTTTATTCCTTGCTTAATGTCTCTTAAGGGATAACTTAAGAAAGCAGCGGCAATTGTACCTGCACAGACAATAATAAAACCATTGAGATTTAGGAATGTAGATGGGTCATTCGCTGCATATAGAACAATAAAAAGAACGAGGAGAATACTAAATATTACGCCTAATGCAGTTGAGTAATTTATAGAGCTTTTTGCAGGAGATGCCATTTTTTTCTTATTATTGCGTTAGATAATTAAATAATAGCAAAGTTAATAAAAAAGTGTGAAAAGTGTAAATAAAAATAGTATGTTATAAAAATAAGTGGAATTAAAAATAAGAATTTAATAGCATGAGGACTATTTTTTTGTATTAATTGGCCCAAAAATTTCGTAGCTTTCTTTTTATGAGAGAGTGCTAGATAGAGGGGCGAATCCAAATTTTGGAGATGCTTAATACGCAATAGGAAGTTTTGAAGAGGAGAAATGGGAATGTGAAGGAGGTTTTTTTAAAAGAGTGGTGTATTTGGCTTTTGGGCTAATTATTAGCCCATATAAACTTGATGAACTCTAAGTAATGGGTAGAAAAATCCATCAAGCATTCGGGAGATATAAATTTAAACTTTAACTATTTTTTGAGCCATTGAAAAAGCATCTCTAAAATCTAAATAAACTGGTTTATCAGTTTCTAAAATTAACTCTAGTAATTTGTGTTGTAATTTATATTTAATATTTCCAACGGTAAGCGCTCCAATCCCTGTTGCAGACAAGGGTGTGTCAAGAGTTATACCGTTATCATTAGCCCCTATTCCTGCAATACCAGCTGGGGGTACTGCATTAACATCACCTGCAACTTTAAGGTGGTTTGCTTTAGTAAGGACTTCTGTATTTAAAACTTGAATACCAGCTTTTGCGGTACAAAATATGATGTCAGCATCAGCTAATAATAAAGATTTCTCTTCATCAGAACCGGCTATAGCACCAGTTAGGGTGCTTTGGCATCGACGATTGTATTCCTTTGCTGCATCATTTGCAGTGTCAATAGACATATGATCAACTAGAGAGGTAGAGGCGCCAGCAAGAGAGGCAATAACACCTGTGGCAATACCGACAGGGCCTGTTCCTCCAAAAACAAGTGCTTTGCAATCAGTTAAATCTTTATTGTGTTTTTCTTTTAGTTCTTTTTCAACGCAGGCAACCAGTGCTGCTGCGGTGGTAAAGGCTCCACTTGGATCAGCAAGTATTGATACTTCAAAGGGTGGAACCATGGCTTGTTTTGCACTGCTGATCATATCCATTGCTAAACCAATATCCCTGCCTCCGATGAAAATACCTGTTCGTTTAATTCCCGAAGGGCTGCGTGAAAAAATAACGTCTTGAGTTAAGCCATGGATGCTATCTAATTTTACATTGTTATAGGGCATTAATACTTCAAAACCAGTATCAAGTGCCATATTAATATCAAAAGGGCTATTGTTTGGCATAGGATCAAACATATGAAGAATACTGCGTTTTGGCATTTTACTTCCTTTATTTAATAGATTTTATAATTTCACGAGCAACTTCAAAAGCATGTTCAAAATGTAAATAAACAGGTTCGTTACTTTCAATCATTTGAGTTAATAAACGGCTTTGAGTTTTATATTTTATATTGCCTATAGCTAATGCACCTAAACCTACTGCTCCGCTTGTGCTTCCTGTAATTGCTTTGCCATTATCAAAAGGATCTAAGCCCGAAATACCTGAGGGTGGAATTGCATTAATATCTGCAGCAACTTTTAGTTGTGAGGCTGATGAAATATGTTCAGTGTTTAGTAGCTCAATACCGGCTGCACCGGTAGAAAAAATAACATCAGTTGTTTTTATGTACTCAGCTTTGTCTGTATCTGCTCCGGCAGTTATTTGAATTTTTCCTTCTCCAAATTCTTCATTGCAAAGATCTGCAATACGTTGAGCTTTATCTAATTGTCTTCCTATGATTTTGACATTAGCACCAGCCTGGGCAGCTAGAACTGATGCAACTTGACCTACAGGTCCAGTTCCACCAAAAACAAGTAAGTTTTTTCCTTCAAAAGTGGTGTTAAATTTTTTATCCAGTTCCTGTTCAACGGCTGCTACCATACCAGCAGCCGTTGTAAAAGCACCGCTTGGATCAGCAAAAACTGAAACTTCAAAGGGTGAAAACATAGAGTTTTTTGCTATTTTTAGCATATCTCTAGCTTGTTTTGAGTCTCTGCCTCCAATAAATATCCCTGTTCTTTTAAGACCTTTAGGGCTGCGAGAAAAAATAACATCTTGAATTAGCCCTTTTACTTCACTAGCTTCTACATTAGTATAGGGTATGGCTGAAACCCAGCCAGCATCCATGGCCATGTTTACGTCAAATGGACTCAAGTTTTTAGCAGTGGTTAGCATATGTAAAATGAATGATTTTTCCATAATTGTCTCGAATTAATTAACAGCAGTTAGATTATTAAAATTAAAAAATACGCCTATTATAGTTTAAGCACACCGTATTCAGCAAAAAATAGTCAACTTGTGTATCATTAGATTTATTTTTAACCTCTGGAGAATTGAAAAATGCATAATGTTACATTGATTAAGGGTGATGGTATTGGACCATCAATTATGGACGTAGCCGTTAAAATTATTGATGCAACAGATGTTAAAATAAATTGGGAAACAGCAGAAGCAGGATTGGCTGCTTTTGATAAATATGGCACGCCTATTCCAGATGAAACTTTAGCTTCAATTGATAAAAATCGAGTAGCTTTTAAGGGGCCATTAACGACACCTGTTGGTGGAGGGTTTAGGAGCATAAATGTAGCATTGCGTCAGAAATATGATTTGTACGCTAATATTCGTCCTGCAAAAACATGGAAAGGTGCGCAAAGTAAATTTGATAATGTTGATATTGTTATTGTTAGAGAAAATACTGAAGGCTTGTATATGGGGCTTGAGCATTATTTAACTCGACAGAAAGATGTTGCCGAAAGTTTAGCTGTTATCACCAAAGAGGGGTCTGATCGCATTGTTGATTATGCGTTTAAATATGCTAAAGAAAATGGGCGTAAAAAAGTGACAGTATGTCATAAGGCTAATATTTTAAAACTGACCTCCGGCTTGTTTTTAGAAACAGCTAGAGAAGTAGCGAGCCGACATCCTGAAATTGAATTTGACGAGAAAATTGTTGATGCAACTTGTATGCATATGATTATGGATCCTTCTCAGTTTGATGTTGTGGTTACAACTAATATGTTTGGTGATATTTTGTCCGATTTGACAGCTGGTTTAGTTGGAGGTTTAGGGTTGATTCCTGGTGCTAATATTGGAAGTAATGCTGCATTATTTGAAGCGGTTCATGGTAGCGCGCCAGATATTGCCGGAAAAAATATTGCTAATCCAACAGCAGTTATTATGGCGGGGGTGATGATGTTAAATTATTTGGGAGAATCAGCCAGTGCTAATAAAATTAAAGGTGCAGTGGAAAAAATAGTTGAACAGGGCGATTATGTTACTCCTGATTTAAACCCAGGCTCAAAAATAGGGACTGCTGAGATGGGTGAGGCTATTATTGCTGCTTTGTAAGTATTGCTGTTGTATTTATATTTCGTGCGGACAAGGTTGCGGAATTTTAGAGGCTTATTTTTGTCGATAGGTTATGTTGCTAAAATAGTTGCATAGTTCGCTATGCGCCCGCTTCAGCGTCTTGCTCTCGACAAAAAACAACTTGCTATAAATTCGCAACCTTGACCGCACAGTTATGACAGATAAAAAACAACAACGTAGTGAGGGATACAAAGCAAGAGATGCTCAAATAGATAAAGATAAATTGAGTGAAAAAATCTGCCATAAATTTATCACAAACCAGTCTTACTTGGAAGCAGATACCATTATGTGGTATCTACATTGCCGTTCTGAAGTAAGGACCATTGATGTCTTGAAAAAGGAGTTGAACGGGGCAAAAAAAATTGTAATCCCCTTTTGTACCAAGGATAAAAACCAACAAAATAAATTAGGATTGTGGCTTCTTGATGATTTATCAGAATTAGCGCCTGGAACTTGGGGGATTTTAGAGCCTCCTCAAAAACGTTGGGAAGATAAAGAAAAAAATATTCTACCGAGAGATTTGGATTTAATTATGGTTCCAGGTGTTGCTTTTGATCGTCAAGGTGGACGCATAGGGAATGGAGGCGGATATTATGATCGACTATTGCAAGGTGTTAGAGTTGATACTCTATTAATGGCCGTTTGTTATGAGTCACAAATGTGTAATAAGGTCAGTATGGAGCAACATGATATTGTCATGGATGCTGTAATAACGGAGAAAAATATTTATTATAATAATACATAAATGAATTTGAATGTATTGAAGGATAATATAGAAAAGACACCCGTCTATGTTTTTGATGAAAGTATAATTGACAATAATTTGTCTCAACTTGTTGATTTAAAATGTAAATCAGGGTGTCAGGTTTTGTATTCAATTAAAGCTTTACCGTTAGGGCAGGTTTTAAGCAAGGCAAAAGATTATTTAGATGGTTTATCAGTCAGTTCTTTGTTTGAAGCTCGATTAGCAAAAGAAATTTTAGGTGATAAAGGGAATATTCAAATAACGACACCCGGGCTAAGGGATGATGAAATTTCTGAGTTAAAAGAGCTCTGTACACACATTAGTTTTAATTCTATTAACCAGTATCATCGGTTTGAGAAAAAGGTAGCATTTAATACTTCTTTAGGACTTAGGCTTAACCCAAAAATATCATTTGCCGCAGATGAGCGATTTAATCCTTGTCGACAATATTCTAAGTTAGGTATTGGTATTGACTCATTAAATTCAATACCCGATGAAATAGAAGGGGTGCATTTTCACACCGTATTTTCCCATCAAGATTTTTTACCCTTAGAACAAACTATTGCAGTTCTAAAAAAAAAATTTGCTGATGAATTGGGTCGATTAAAATGGTTAAACCTTGGTGGTGGCTATCTTTACAATCAAATAGTGGATCAACAGCCATTTATAAACTTGGTTAAACAACTAAAAGCAGAGTTTGATATTGAGGTTTATATTGAGCCTGGAAAGTCAGTTGTTAATAATGCGGGTTATTTAGTTTCGACAATTATTGATAGTTTTAGCTCAGATGGTAAAAGAGTATTAGTGTTAGATACCTCAGTGAATCATCATCCTGAGGTGTTTGAATATCAGAAAACCCTAACTTTATTAGAAGAAAATAAAAATGGGCGTTTTTCCTACATTCTTGCTGGTTCTAGTTGTTTGGCTGGAGATTTGTTCGGTGAATATCATTTTGAAAAGTTACTTCAGATTGGTGATAGGGTTGTTTTCTCAAATGTAGGTGCCTATAGCCTAATAAAAGCTAATCGATTTAATGGTTATAATTTGCCTGATATATACTGGATAGATAAAGCCAATCACTATACTCTGATAAAAAGTAGTAGTTACGAAAATTATCATAAGCAATGGATAGGTTGATAAAAATATTTTAAAAATTAATTTGGATAGAAAAACTTAAAAACTTCTTCAAATTCTTGATGGGCCCGGTCAATAATATTAGCCATATCATCTAGTGGAATATCTATATGACTAATTTCTGTATCACTGAAGGTGAGATCCATTTTACTGTAACTATCAGCTAATCGTATGATTGAAGCAATTTTGTGAAATGCTTCAGTAGTATCAGGAAAGGCATGTAACTGTATGCTTTTTGTGATAATGTCGGGTAGTTTCCAAAGCTTGGTTAATGCAGCTCCGGTTTGATAATGGTCAAATCCAATAATAATTTCTTCAAAATTTATTTCATCTAGATCAGTTGGATCTTCTTGGGCGTGTAATAATAAATTAACTTCAGTTGCTAGTTCTGGAATGCGACGAAAAAATATTAATTGACCAATGTTATGGAGTATTCCACAGATAAAGATAGATTCTGAAAACTCTTTTCCTAGCAATTTATCTATTCCTTTTGCTATTAAAGCACAGCGGAGGCTTTTTGCCCAAAAATCATGCATAGAAATTAAGTCACTAGATAAATCAGAGAAGCTGTCTACTACGACAGTACTTAAGACAATACTCTGAAGTTCCTTGGTTCCTATAAGATTAATTGCTCTGTCAATAGAAGAAATTTTTGAAGGGAAGCCAAAAAATGCACTGTTGACTATTTTTAGCAACTTTATTGATAGCGCTGGATCGTTTTGGATAATATATGCTGCATCAACTAATGATTTAGTTGGATCATCAATAGTTTCTTGTAATTTAAAATAAATATTAGGCGTAGAGGCAAGTGTTGAGTCACCGTTTAACAGATCAGATATTGCAAGATTATGTTGTAAATTAATTGACATATCACAAAAAATTGAAAAAAGGTTATAGTTAGTAGCGTTAACACAGTGCTCAGGGTAAAATAGAGGATTAAGTTTTGAATTTTAATTCTAAAAAACCAATGATGCTCTGAATATTTAAAAATTTAGCAATTAGCTTTAACTTTAGTTGGTATTGTAATTAACTTCAAGGTTGACTCTTAATTATTGGATTTTTGGGTAAAAAGTGAGTTGATAAAAGCTTGGTATCAAGATGGAAATAAGTGAAAATCTAAAAAACAAAGTAATTATTGTTGCGGACGCTAACCCTAAATTAGTTGTCGATATTGTTGCTTCTCTTAAAAAAGATGGTTATTTTAATATTAAAATAGCTAAAGATGGAAAGAAAGTTTATGACCACTTAAAGCCTTACTATGAAGAGCCCGAAAAAATTGGTTTGATTATCATTGGTGAAAACTTACCTTTATGCAACGTGAATGAGATGTGCATAACAATGTCTAATTTTGAAGGGGGCATTCTTGTTCCTTTTATTATTTTACAGTCAGATAAAAACAATATTGAAACTTCCGGTCTGGGAAATAATAATTCTTATACTAAAGGGATCATTCATTCCATAAAGTGTCCCATTGATTTTCCAGAGTTTTTGCTTGTTGTTGGTTTTCAGTTGCTTATGAATTATGAGCGATTTCTTCGTTATAAACAGGAAGATCGATTAATTAATGAATTGGCAGAAAGAAAGGTTGTAGATGCAAGGTTAAAATACCTGGTTGTTCATGATGAGTTAACAAGTCTATTAAATCGTCAAAATTTTGAAAGACGATTACGTTTAGTTTTAAAGAGAAATAATAGACTCCATCAAGATGGAGGGTTGTTATTTATAGATGTTGATTTATTTAGTTTAATTAATGAACTTGAAGGGTTTGATGTCGGTGATAGATTGTTGGTTGAAATTGTTGCAATCATTAATAAATTGACAAATCAGGGAGATTTATTTTCCCGTATTGGTTCTGATGAATTTTGTCTTTTTCTTGATAATAGGTCGGCTGCGGAGATTGTTCGATTTGCAGAGAAAATTAGAAAAGATATTTATGAAGCGAGGCTTTTTATTGGAGATGCTTGTTATTGTACGTCTGTATCTATTGGAATATCAGGGCAAAATACTAGAAAAGCAGTTTACCACCCTGGTGAGATGATTTCTCGGGCAAGACAGGCCTGTATTATTGCTAAGGAAAGTGGACGTAATCTGATCAAGGAATACAACGAAGAACACGCTCGAGTACAAGAAAGAGATAGAGACATATATTGGGTTCCTTTAATTAGGAATGCACTTGTAGAGGGCAAACTATTTCTTGTTTATCAGCCTATTGTAAATTTGGTAAGCGGAGATATTTCTCATTATGAAGCACTCATTAGAATGAGAGGGCTTGATAATGAAATTATTTCTCCTATTGATTTTATTCCAGTTGCGGAACGAATTGGGTTGATTCACAGAATTGATCTTTGGGTGATAGAACAGGCTATTGATTTTCTTGCTGCACTACCTCCCAAACTGTCAAAAATTTCATTAGCGATTAATCTTTCTAGTGTGGCATTTCAAGATAGCTCTTTATTACCAACAATAAAAGAAAAACTTGAACTTAGCTGGGTCGATGCGGATCGTATTACTTTTGAGATTACTGAAACGGTAGCCGTTGATAAGGTAGAACAAACGCGAGAATTAATAACAAAAATTCGAGCATTAGGCTGTAAATTTGCATTAGATGATTTTGGTGCCGGTTTTTGTTCTTTTAATTACCTTAAATCTTTCCCCGTTGATTATATTAAAATTGATGGTCAGTTTATTCGAAATTTAGTCAATGATGATACAGATCAGGTGTTAGTTAAATCTATGGTTGAAGTTGCTAAAAAACTAGGAAAGAAAACAATTGCAGAATATGTAGAAACACCAGATGCTATTCGTAAACTAAGAGAAATCGGAATTGATTTTGGGCAAGGTTATCTTTTTGGAAAACCTCAAATGAAATTACTATCCAAGACAACAATATCGCTTACTGATTTAATTAAACGTGAAGTTAAAACTAAAAAAGACTATCCAAAAATTGATACTGATAAGAAGACTTTTATACGATAATATCTTTTTATGATTTTTTTATTAATGGATGCTTATGCCTAAAACAAAGGGTAAAAGTAGTAGAAAGAAGAAAGTGAGTAAACAACCTTTTCATTGGTTTAAAAAGAGTATTTTATTTTTTATTTTAATATTTGGGTTTGTTTTTATTTCGTATATAAGTTACTTAGATTATACGGTACGTAAAACATTTAAAGGAAAACCGTGGTCAATTCCGGCTAAAGTATACGCGACCCCTGTTGAAATTTATAGTGGTTATAAAATAAAAATAAGTCAGTTTGAAGATCTATTACAACAACTAAATTATAGACAGGATTATCAACTTTCATCTGAAGGAAGTTATTACAAAAAAGGACAGCAAATTAGTGTTAAAACTCGGAGATTTACATTCTGGGATAAAAAACAAGAAAGTAAAATATTAAGAATTAAGTTTTCCCGAACTGATATTTCTAATCTACTGAGTCTAAGTACTTCAAGAGAAATACCCATTGTAAGAATGGATCCCGTACAAATAGGTAGTTTTTATCCCACTAGAAAAGAAGATCGTATTTTAATAACCCTAGAAAATGCCCCTGATACTTTAATCCAAGGATTATTAGCAACTGAAGACCACGAATTTTATAATCATATAGGTATATCGTTTAAGGCAATAGCTAGAGCAATATGGGTAAATGTTCGGGCTGGTTACGTTGTACAGGGTGGAAGTACGATTACTCAGCAATTGATCAAAAACTTTTATCTTTCTCCTACAAAAAGTTTATGGCGTAAATTGAACGAAGCATTTATGGCTATAATTTTAGAATTTAATTATGAGAAAGACGAGATATTACAAGCTTATTTAAATGAAATTTATTTAGGTCAAGATGGTGCTAGTTCAGTTCATGGTTTTGGATTAGCTAGTCAGTTTTATTTCGGCCGACCGTTAAAAAACCTGCCTTTACACCAAGTTGCAGCATTAGTTGCTCTGGTGCGAGGCCCCTCTTATTATGATCTTAGAAGACATCCAAATCGGGCAATTAAGCGTCGAAATTTAGTTCTAGACGAAATGCATGGGCAAGGATTTATCACTAAAAAACAGGCGCTGACAGCAAAACGAAATAAACTGGATGTTGTATTGCGTCCTCATCGTTCAACCAATCGCTATCCAGGTTTTTTGGATTTAGTTAGACGGCAATTAAAGCAAGAATATAGAGAAGAAGATTTAACAACGGAAGGCTTAAGAATATTTACCACTCTCGACAATCAAGTTCAAAATATTCTTGAGAAAACAATTGAGCAGAAATTAAATCAGTTAGAAAAAAAACCTAAAAGTGAAAAGTTAGAAACAGCTGTTATTGTCACAAGAAGAGAGGGTGGCGAAATTGTGGCTTTAGCAGGCGGCCGTGATCCAAGAGGAGTAGGTTTTAATAGGGCTTTAGACGCTGTTAGACCTATAGGTTCATTAATAAAACCAGTGGTTTATTTAACAGCACTGGAATACCCTAGTAAATATACTATTACAACAAAAGTAAATGATACAGAGATTAGAATTAAGGATAAAAAAGGACAGATTTGGAAGCCTAGAAACTATGGTAAGAGGGAACATGGTATTGTCGAATTTCATACTGCGCTCGCACAATCCTATAACTTAGCAACTGTACATATAGGGATGGATGTAGGGCTTGCCAGAATAGCTAAAACGCTTAGAAGCTTAGGTGTCGGAAGATCTGTAAATTTATATCCTTCATTATTATTGGGTGCTTCGCCTTTAACTCCTTTAGAAGTTACGCAAATGTATCAAACATTGGCAGGTGATGGGTTTTCAACACCTTTACGTTCTATTCGTGCAGTCATTGCAGCAGATGGAGAAAGGTTACAAAGTTATCCATATACTGTTCGTCAAGTAGTTGATCCTGCAGCAACTTTTATTACAAACACCATATTACAGGAAGTTATGACTAAGGGAACAGGGCGATCAGCTTATCGGTATATATCTAATGAGTTTGGTTTGGTTGGTAAAACAGGAACAACAAATGAATTAAGGGATAGCTGGTTTGCAGGATATAGTGGAGATTATCTTTCTGTAGCCTGGATTGGGCGTGATGATAACAAACCTTCTGGATTAACTGGGGCGAGTGGAGCATTACAAATTTGGACAGATTTGATGAAACAAATCTCTACACAACCAGTTTATTTAATACCTCCTGATAATATAGGGATGCATTGGGTTGACCCTGCTAATGGTCTGCTTGCAAATGAAGAGTGTGCTGGGGCTTCTTTATTCCCATATATTAAGGGTTCGGAGCCTGAGTTGAGTTCACCATGTCTTAACTCGCCTGTTAATCGAACAAAAACGTGGATTAATGATTTTTTTGAGAATAATTTTTAGTCGCTATGTTAAATAAGTTAAGTAGTTTATTGTATTTTCTTTTTTTTGTGTTATTTGTAAATGGAGCAAATGCTGAACTTGCTCCTGTTAAACAATTAAAATCAATTTTATCTAGCACAAAAACACTAACTGCGGATTTTAGGCAGGTTAGCTTAAATCGAAAAGGACAGCCTATACATACAAGTCATGGTGTTTTTTATCTTAGTAGGCCTGGGAAATTTCGTTGGGATTATAAAAAACCTTTTATTCAGGAAATTGTATCAGACTCAAGTAAAGTCTGGTTTTATGATGCAGATTTAGAACAGGTTACGATTAAAAAACTAGATGACTCTCTGGGTTCAACTCCTGCTCTATTGTTGAGCGGAGATATTGTGTTAGAGAAAAATTTTAGTATTGAAAAACAAGGGATTGATGAAGGTTTACAATGGATAAAATTATCTCCAAAAAAAAAGGAAAGTGAGTTTAATTATATTCTTATCGGTTTAAATGATGGTGTTTTAGGGGGGATGGAATTAAGTGATAACTTTGGCCAGTTAACCCGAATTTATTTTTCTAATATTAAGAAAAATAAGAAGCTGAATAATTCTATTTTTACTTTTGTAGCTCCTAAAGGTGTTGATGTTTTTGAACAATAGATATGTTTGATGAAATGATAAAACCGTTAGCAGATAGAATGCGACCTGTTTTATTGGCAGATTTTATCGGTCAAAAGCACCTTCTCGAGTCAGGAAAACCTCTTTACGAAGCTGTTTCATCAGGACAGCTGCATTCAATGATATTTTGGGGGCCGCCAGGGACAGGTAAAACGACGCTGGCAAGAATGATTGCTCATCACTCAGCGGCGGAATTTATCTCAATTTCGGCTGTGTTAGCTGGTGTAAAAGAAATTCGAGCGGCAGTGGCAACAGCCAAAAAATTACAACTAGAGCAGAACAAAAGAACCATCTTATTCGTAGATGAAGTGCATCGATTTAATAAGTCCCAACAAGATGCTTTTTTACCCCATGTTGAAGATGGAACTATCTATTTTATAGGAGCAACCACTGAAAACCCTTCTTTTGCTTTAAACAATGCATTGTTATCTAGAGCGAGAGTTTATGTGCTTAAAGCATTAACAAGTGAGGATCTTGTTGAAGTATTTAATAAAGCTATTGCTAATAAAGACAGAGGGTTAGGCGATTCAAAAATAATAGTAAAAGAAGAGCTGAAGCAAAAGTTTTCTGAAGTAGCTGATGGAGATGCCCGGCGTCTATTGAATTTATTAGAAATTGCTGTAGACCTTGCTTTAGCAAATAAAAGTCAGACTATTACTGAGAAAATTACACAGGAAGTGCTTTCTGGTGGCGTTCGTAGATTTGATCAACAAGGTGAAGAGTTTTATAACCAAATATCAGCATTGCATAAATCTATACGGGGAAGTTCTCCTGATGCATCACTCTACTGGCTATGTAGAATGATTGATGGAGGATGTGATTTAGCTTATCTTGCCAGAAGAATTGTCAGGGTAGCTTCAGAAGACATAGGTAATGCAGACCCTAGAGCTCTGGACATTACAATAAATGCATGGGAGGCACAGGAGCGTTTAGGAAGCCCTGAAGGTGAGCTTGCGTTAGCACAAGCCGTTGTTTATTTGGCCTGCGCACCAAAAAGTAATGCAGTATATATGGCTTATAATGCAGCGATGAGGGATATAAAACAAAGTAGAAGTTTTGAAGTGCCAATTCATTTAAGAAATGCACCTACAAAACTGATGAAAGCGTTGGATTATAAAAAAGATTATCGCTATGCACATAATGAACCAGAAGCATATGCTGCTGGTGAAAACTATTTTCCTGATGAGTTAATAGGAACAAAATATTATCACCCTGTCAATAGAGGGTTAGAAATTAAGATTTCTGAAAAACTTAAACACTTAAAAGAATTGGATTTAAAACAAGGTACATAAATTTAGACAGTCGGTTAAAGATTGATTTGGGTGCAAGAACGTAAACTCAGACAGGAGTGAAGAGAGCTATTTTATACATTTTTCTTGGGGCAAGTTGTTGGTTGATAGCTGTATTGATGCAATAGCTGGGTACTTACGCCTATTTCATTACCTTGCTTTCAATAAGAATCAGCTAATAGAAAGCCAATAACTTAAAGTATAATTGTCTAATAAATAGATGAATTTATTGATTTCTCACTATGTCCACAATCTGGGTGTTCAAAATCTATAGCTCCTTTTCTAGTTTTGCCTCTATAAATCACCTAATCATTGATTGAATGGCTTGGGCGCTGCCGCAGGAACGAAATCCAAATTTTCTGCATGACGTACGTGTCTGGCAATATTAGATCAGCACAAGAAGAATCCCGCTGACATCTAATGTTCCTTCCGAATCGTATGTCCAAGGCCTCCACTAATCATTTACACCAACAACTTTACCTCAAGTTATTGAGTCTTCATCTGAACTGGCAATTGTATGAACTATATACTATCGCGATTTACAACGTCTCCCGCAAATGAAAGCAAACTGATATTATCTATTTCTTAGAACCTGTTCAAGATCTTTTGAAAATATTGAATTCTATAGGAAAGACATTTAGAAAATCACTTAAAACTATAAAATATCATTTATAATAATTTTATTTAACCACAAATTCAAAGGGTTGCATTTTTTTATTCAACTCTTAAATAGATCTTGAGCAGGTTCTTAGACTTCGGTTAGCAAAGTTTTAATGCGCCATGATTTTTTATACGGTTTGCTTTATCTGGACAAATATCAATAACATCTATTGTTGATACAATGATTAAAGTAAGAATGCTTCCTGCAATTAGTTTTAATTTATTATTAATTTGATGATAGAGTTTGTGAAATAAGATATTTCTGTTGAAATTGTCAAATATTTTAATGAGCATAAGAGTAGATTAAAGAGTATAGAAGTGAAACATAGTGTTGGTTTATTCGGGTAAATTATAATAATTTTATAAAAAATAAGGAAACATAATGAACGAAGATATCTATGAGCGAGTGAAAGATAACCAAAAATTTCATCAGCTAGTTGTTAGTCGTTCCAGATTGGCGTGGGGGCTGTCCTCAATAATTTTTGTTGTTTATTTTTTATTTATTTTATTAATTGCCTTTGCCCCGAATTTTCTTGGGAGACCTATAAGTGAAGGTAGTTTTATTACTATCGGTATTCCTGTTGGTGTATTGATTATAGTTTTATCATTTGTTTTAACTGGAATATATGTCTGGAAAGCTAATAAGGTTTTTGATCGGATAAACCAGAAAATTATTGATGAGGTGCAGTAATGAAAGGTATTTTTTTTCTGATAGCCATTTTATTTTCTAACTATGGGTCTTGTGCAGAGGTACTTGAAGGCGAGGTTAAAGTGCCGGGTATCAATATGCCAGCAATTATTATGTTCTTGCTTTTTGTTTTAGCAACATTAGGTATTACCTATTGGGCAGCAAAGAAAAATCAAACAACTTCTGATTATTATGCAGCAGGAGGTGGTATCACCGGATTTCAAAATGGCTTGGCAATTGCCGGCGACTATATGTCTGCGGCATCTTTTTTGGGTATTTCAGGTTTAGTCTATTTGTCAGGATATGATGGATTGATTTATTCAATAGGCTTTTTGATTGGTTGGCCGTTGATTCTTTTTTTGATAGCAGAGAGATTGCGTAACCTAGGAAAATATACCTTTGCAGATGTAGCATCCTATCGCTTAGAACAACTTCCTATTCGTGCTCTAGCTGCGGCTGGTTCACTTGCGGTGGTTTCCCTCTATTTAATCGCACAAATGGTGGGTGCTGGTAAGCTAATTCAGTTGTTGTTTGGTTTACCTTATGAGCTAGCTGTTGTTTTAGTCGGAATATTGATGATTTTATATGTTACCTTTGGAGGCATGTTGGCAACGACTTGGGTGCAGATAATTAAAGCTGTTTTGCTATTATCTGGTGCTAGTTTTATGGCTTTTATGGTTTTAAAGCAGGCAGGTTTTGATTTAAATGAATTATTTCGTCAGGCAGTAACTGCTCACCCAAAAGGTTTACAAATTATGTCACCAGGTGGGCTGATTTCCGATCCTGTTTCTGCCATTTCGCTGGGTATTGCTTTGATTTTTGGAACAGCTGGTCTGCCTCATATCCTTATGCGGTTTTTTACAGTTAAAGATGCTAAAGAAGCGCGTAAATCTGTTTTTTATGCCACTGGTTTTATTGGATATTTCTATATTCTTACTATTGTAATTGGCTTTGGGGCGATTGCTATGCTATCGACTAATCCAGAGTTTCTTAATCAGGATGGGGAATTGATTGGGGGGAACAATATGGCGGCTATTCATTTGTCTAAAGCCATCGGAGGTGATCTTTTTCTAGGTTTTATTTCAGCAGTTGCTTTTGCTACGATCTTGGCCGTGGTTTCTGGATTAACATTGGCGGGAGCCTCTTCAATTTCACATGATTTATATGCCAGTGTGATAATGAAAGGGCGAGCTACAGGCATTGATGAGATTCGCGTATCAAAAATTGCAACGGTTATTTTGGGTATCGTAGCAATTATATTGGGTATTTTGTTTGAAGAGCAAAATATAGCATTTATGGTGGGGTTGGCTTTTGCAATTGCTGCTAGTGCTAATTTCCCCGTGTTATTTCTTTCAATGTATTGGAAAAATTTGACCACACGAGGGGCATTTATTGGCGGTTTCGCGGGATTGATTACTGCAATTATTCTAGTTATCATTGGACCCATTGTCTGGGTCGAAATACTTGGAAATGAAACAGCAATATTCCCTTATAAGTACCCTGCTTTATTTTCTGTCGTTATTGCATTTATCAGCATTTGGTTTTTTTCAATTACAGATCAGAGTGCAAGAGCGGAAAAAGAGCGGGTTGAATTTGAATATCAGTATATTCGATCTCAAACCGGAATTGGAGCGCATAAATAAGAGGTGTGAATTATACTTCATATGATCATGGTTATGGACTTCTAATTGGTTGATTATTACAGATGGACTTTTTTTGCTAAAAGGGAGGTATAGTTTACTATTCATCCTTTTAGTGCCTTGATAGCTGTCATGTATTGCTTGCATTCTATGACCATATATCGTGGCTAACAACAAAAACCAACGTGCTTTAAAATCCATGTACGTGATTGCATGAAGTATATTTTTCGGTTATGGAGATAAACAGGTTATTTAAAAATACCGCTTGTTAAGGTTTTTTCTAAATATATTAAATATCAATATGTTATATATATTTTGAATCAGACTTTTGTTAAAGTTTTTTATTTATATTGATTTAGTTTATAATGATAGATGTATAAGCGTTTGAATTATTAGAAATAATAAAGATTATGTAATATAAATTTAAACCTTTGATTTTTATATGTTGTTAATAGGAATGATTAGAAAAATTGTAGAGGTTTTAAAAATTGAATAATAATTCGAATTTTGGCCTTATACGACCACACCAATCTAAAATACAAGCTTTTGCCAGGTTATTGGATAGTGCTGTCATTATCATCACTTTATGGGCAGTAATAGATATTAATGGCTTTGAATGGGATTCCAAACAAAGCTGGTGGTTGCTAGTTTCAATGGTTACTTTTTTATTTATTGCTGAGTTAAATGGCTTATATAGGGAAAAAAGAGGTGTCTTATTTGTAAAGGAATTAAAGTCCATTTTAATTAATTGGTTAATTGTGGTGGTGGTTTTGATCTCTATTAACCAGTTTTATTTGTTAATAGACCCTGTTTTTGAAAAAGTATTTTGGATGTGGGCCTTTGTAGTGCCAATTGAAATTCTTTCTTGGCATTTAATGGTCGATAGCTTTTTACGTCTAATTAGACGGAAAGGAAAAAACAGTCGTAAGGTTGCCGTAGCTGGAGCCAATGATCTTGGGCTTGAATTACAAAGACTATTTGAGCAGGAAGAATGGATGGGAATGAGTTTTTCAGGTATTTACGACGACCGGCTTCAAAGTAGAACAGATGCCTCTACAATAAATGTTCTCGGTGATCTAAAAAAATTAGTTAAAAACGCTAAGAACGGTGAAATTGATATTGTCTATATAACATTGGCATTAAAGGCAGAAGAAAGAATAAAAAATATTATTGGTGAATTATCTGATACAACAGTATCAGTTTACTATGTGCCAGATTTTTTTGGTTTTGATTTGTTGAGATCGCAATGGAGTAGTGTTGGAAATATAGCAGTTGTAAGTATCTATGATTCGCCCTTTTATGGTGTGGATGGTGTGCTAAAAAGGATATTTGATGTGATATTTAGTTTATTCGTCTTGTTATTGATTGCAATACCTATGCTGATTATTGCAATCTTAGTAAAGATAACTTCATCTGGGCCAGTTTTATTTAAACAAAGGCGGTTTGGTCTGGATGGTAATGAAATAATTGTTTGGAAATTTCGATCAATGTCTGTTGCCGAAGATGGGAGTAAAGTTGTTCAAGCAAAGAAAAATGACCCTAGGGTGACAAAGTTAGGTGGTTTTTTAAGAAAAACATCTTTAGATGAACTTCCCCAGTTTATCAATGTTTTACAAGGGAGTATGTCAGTTGTTGGCCCTAGGCCACATGCAGTGGCACATAATGAATTATACCGCAAACAGATAAAAGGTTATATGCTAAGACATAAAGTTAAGCCAGGTATAACTGGCTTAGCGCAAATAAAAGGGTTTAGAGGAGAAACTGATACGCTGGATAAAATGGAAGGTCGTATAAAATATGATTTAGAATATATTGAGCACTGGTCTTTACATATGGACATAAAAATTGTAATATTGACTATATCTAAAGGTTTCTTAGGCAAGGAAGTTTATTAAGGGTTTGTTAAGTATCTTTTTATATAATAGTTGCCCGAGAGTTAAATTGTACTAAAGTACAATTTACTATTCGTTAAAAGTAATCTAATATTAAGTGGGAAACACTTTGGTTTTTGGTTAAGTTTAAATTGTTTTTTAAAACTTAGCTTTAAAGCTTAAATAAAGGAATCTAAGTCGTAAATAGTGATATTTATGGATTAAGGATGATAAACGGCCAAACTTAATCGTGAGATAAGGACGGAAAGCTACAGGCCTTTTTATAATTGGAAAGGTGGCTGAGTTGCAAATTAATTTTTTAATAAAAATAGTTTGTTATTATTTTGGAGTTCAAGAATGAAAAAAATTTTTATATCGTTAGTTTTATCTTTGTTTATTTTGCCGTTAACAGCTCAGGCTGCTAGCATTTCAATAATAAATGACCAAACCTCAGGAGGAGGTACTGTAGTAAATGGTTCTGGGGCAACGGCTGCAACAGCAAATCATAATGATATCGTTGGTGCTTTCAGTGATACGTGGGTTGTTGATGTTGATCCGGCTGGAGATGTTTTTAGCTTGGCAACAAGTAATTTTTTCTCTGATTTTAATGTTGAATATAGTTTAGACGGCGTTAACTTTTTTGATTACAATGATGTAGTAGAAGTTGCTGGTCAATTCAGTATTAAAGATTTAAGTTTACAAAATATTTCAGGTTTTACACTACGTATCTTTGGTACTCTAGATGGTCGTTTTACTTCTGGTGGTTATAATGTAAGTGTTGAAGGTACAGATGTTAGTTCTGTTCCTGTTCCTGCAGCAGCATGGTTATTCGGATCTGCATTAATGGGTTTAGTTGGTTTCTCACGTCGTAAATCTTCAGTAGATGCTTAATTGATTTAGTTCAAATAAGTTTAAAAAAAGGGGGAGCTTTAATGCTCCCCTTTTTTTGCTTGATAGAGATAGAAATTTTTCTAAGCTGTGATTATCGTTACAATTAATTATGGAAATATAAAATGTTACGTTTTAAATATTCTTTCTGTTGTTTATTAATATTTTTCCAAACAGCAGTCTTTGCAAATGAAAGTGTTTATAAAATAAATCCTGGGGATCTTTTAGATATCTCTGTTTGGAAAGAAGAAGAACTAAAGAGAGAAATTCGTGTTTTACCAGATGGCCATATTAACTTTCCATTAGCGGGTGATATTGCAACTACTGGTCTTACTTTAAATCAGGTCAAAGAAAGGCTAGTAGCGAAGTTATCAGAATATATCTCGGATCCTGTTGTAAATATATCAGTTAAAGCAGCTGAAGGGAATGTGATTTATGTTATCGGGCAAGTAAAACAAGCAGGTCGTCATGTAATGTATAGACCACTTGATGCTCTGCAGGCTTTAAGTTTGGCAGGAGGATTAACTCCTTTTGCAAAATCAAATGATATTCTTATTATGCGACGTGATGAAAAAGGCTCAAAAACTATAAAAGTTGAATACGGCAAATTAGAAGATGGAAAGAGCTTAAATAAAAATCAATTGTTAAAAAGTGGTGATGTTGTAATAGTGCCTTAAGAAGAGAGATAAATCTCATATGCTTCTACTGTGTAATAATTAATAGTAAGAATAAAATTGAAGAAAATAAAACAAAGAGTTTTGAGAATAGTTTGGATAGCATTGCTTATTATTATCAATATTACATCTTCAAATGCGAGTGAGTGGAAGGTGAATGCAGGTATTGATCAAAATATATCTTATGATGACAATGTGATCATGAGAGAAGAACCTGAAGCATCTCTTATTTATAAAGTAACACCTTCAGTAAACCTTTCACATAAAACGGATGTTTCTAATTTGTCAGCATACGCTAGTTATGGCGTTCAACGATTTTTTGATATTGAAGACTTAAATAGAAATCATCAACATTATGGAATTCAAGGAGAATACAATACTGAAAGAACCACTTGGGAATTAGACTCGTTATATAGCAGCGCGCCTGCAAGGAATACTGCTGGGCTAGAATCTGGAGATTTTGAAACTGATGCGGATAGAAAGACGTTTTCTATTTCCCCTACGGTTTCATATCAATTAACAGAACAAGATAGGTTGTCATTGTCAGCACAATATACCAATACCCGTTTTGAAGTCAGCGATTCTGAACAGCGATTATTACCTATAATTTGTGGTGTGAAGACTGACATAGGGGCCGTTGTGGACTCGGCATGTGGATTAAATAAATATGAGGATGTTAGCGTAAGACTATTGTGGTTGAGGCAATGGACAGAACGTTATAGTAGTACTCTGAATGTATTTTATTCTAACTATGATTCATCTAAAATATTCTTAGATGATAATACTAAAAGTGACAGTACAGGATTAAATATTTCATCAACATATTTGCTTTATGAAAATCTGGAGTTATTCGGGACCGTTGGTTATAGAGCAACAAAAACAAATAGAGATTCAATAGAAACAGATTCTGATGGTTTTTTATTTGATATAGGTGCTAAATATAATGATATCAATTGGTTGGCTGAATTAAAAGTTAATAAATCGTTGGTTCCTTCCTCACAAGGAAGTTTGAATGATCAAACAAAAGTAAGTGTTGATTTGCAATATAAATTTACTGAAAGGCTATATGCATCATTATTAAGTAACTATCAAATCAGTGAATCTGTTGAGGGTCAAGGATTAAACAAAAGAACAAATATTACTTTTCATCCAACTCTAAGTTGGAAATTAAATCCTGATTGGACAGTTTCCACAAGTTATCGATATCGGTACCAAGAAAGATTTTTAAGATCATCTGGAGCAGAGGAAGAGGCAGATTCAAATTTATATATGTTATCTATACATTATAGGTGGCAAGGCTTAAATATTGCGAGATAAATATGGAAATTGAAGAAGATGAAGTTAAAACATTTAAAGATTACATTCAAATAGCAAGGAGGCGTAAATATTACATTGTAATCCCAATGTTATTTTTACTAGCATTAAGTTCGATAATAGCATTGATATTACCTCCTGTTTATCGTTCTGAGGCAACTATATTAATTGAACAGCAACATATTCCCATTGAACTTGTTAAATCAACAGTTGTTAGTTTCGCTGATGAAAGAATCCAGCAGATTAAGCAAAAAATAATGCGTATTGATAGCATTAATAGAATGATAACAAAATTTAATTTATATTCTGATCAAGCTGGGAAACTTAGCCCAACAGAGTTTTCTGAAACTTTTGCTGAAAATGTTTTGGTAGATGTTGTTAGTGCTGATGTAATTAGTCAAGGTAGACAATCAAAAGCAACGTTAGCATTTACAATATCCTTTGATCACAAGAACCCTGTCATTGCTCAAAAAGTAGCAAATGAGCTTGTTACATTATTTTTGTCTGAAAATGCGCGTTCAAGAACTGAACGGGCAAAGGAAACCACTAAATTTTTGAATGAAGAGTCAAAAAAGTATAGAAAAAAAATACAAATAATTGAAAATAAAATTGCTGAATATAAAGATAATTATAGTCAAAGCCTTCCTGAATTGCTCCCAGTAAGTATGTCATCAATTTCACGAATTGAAGCTGAATTGCAACAATTAAGATTACAGGAAAATATGTTAAAAGAAAGACAATCTAATATTCGTTCACAAATGGCAATGACAAGCACCTCTTCTGGACAAAATCAACAAGATATAGTTCTTTCTTTACCAGCATTAAAGGCTAAATATTCAAGATTACTAAACAAATACTCAAAATCACATCCAGATGTGAAAGCACTAAATCGAAAAATTGAAAATTATGATGAAAATAACAACGACGGTGCAAATAATTTAAATGGAAGCGGCGGTAATCCAATATTTTTGCAATTAAGAAGCGAGCTTAGTGTCGCTGGTGTAGAGCTAAAAAATATAGGTCAAAGAAGGCTTAATTTAAATGAATCATTACAAAAACTTGAGGTAAACATATCTCAAACGCATCAAGTGGAACGTGGATATAATGATTTACTGAGAGATTTAGAAGGAAATAAAACAAAATATAATGAGCTAAAAGCTAAGCATATGGATGCTAAATTAGCATTAACTCTTGAGGAAGAGCAAAAGGCAGAAAAGTTTTCAATATTAGAACCACCACGCGTCCCAACAAAACCAGAAAAACCAAATCGATTCAAAATAATTTTTTTGGGTTTAATGATTTCAATTTTTTCTGGACTAGGTACAGGTTATCTAGTGGAAAGCATGGATGGAAGTATTAGAGGGCAAAAAGCTTTGACAAAGATTACAGGGTTTGAACCTTTAGTGGTAATACCTTATATTATAAATGATGAAGACTTAGTTAAAACGCGTAAAAATGTAATTAATTTTTCTTTTATAGTGGGTGGAATAATTTTAAGTATGATCTTGGCGATTCATTTTCTATATATGAGTTTAGATTTATTGTGGTATAAAATATTACATAAAATTGAGATGATGATGTTGTTTTAGAGATGAAAGAGGAACATATATTTCTTTGATTTATTCTGCATATTGAAAGAATGAAAAATGGGGTAAAGACTCTTTCGTTTTTATTAATATAAGCTATATTAAATAGTAAAGAATTTAATATAGTTCAAAGTTTGTATAAATTATCTTAAAATCTTTTGTTTAAATTAGTTTAATATATAAAGTCTTTGTTAGAGAATAATAGACTTCTAATTTAGAAATATATTTCTTCTATAATCATTGTTAATAGGATAATTGCTCATGTATTAGTTGAAGTGTATTTTACTTGGTGGATTCTTATAGTAAAGTTCAGGATGAAATGATAGTTAATTGGAGATATTATGGATCGAATTGAAAAAGCAATGGAAAAAGCTCAACTTAATACTGGTGTGGGTTTTAAAAAAATAAATCCTATTGATGAGTTACATAATGTAGGAAAGATCACATACACAGAGACTCAAACCTTAAAGTTAAATCAAAAAGAACTGATTCAACGTAGAGTTGTTGCGCAACAAAAATATTCCCCGGAAGCATCAGTTTTTAAAATGTTGCGAACAAAGATATTGAAGCAGCTTCGTGAAAATAATTGGAAAAGTATAGCGGTTACTGGAGCAACCCAAGGGGCTGGTAAGACAATGGTCGCTGTTAATCTTGCAGTAGCAATGGCAATGGAAGTAAATCAAACCATCTTATTGGTTGATATGGATCTTAAATATCCGAAAGTACACTGGTATTTTGATTTTCAAATTAAAGCAGGGTTAAGAGATTATCTTCTATCGGATATTCCTCTGACTGATATTTTAATTAATCCCGAAGGAATAGAACGGTTAGTTGTTCTTCCTGGTCGTGGTGAAGCAGTTGGGTCATCAGAATTGATTTCTGGCCCAAAAATGAAGGAGCTTATTAATGAAATAAGAAATCGTTATAAGTCTCGAATAATAATTTTTGATATGCCTCCAGTTCTTGCTGCTGATGATGTTTTAGCTAGTATGGATTATTATGATTCTGCATTATTAGTAGTAGAAGAGGGTGGGAATAATGAGCTAGAAGTCAAAAAATCACTTCATATGTTATCTGGAGCTAATCTTTTAGGAACTGTATTAAATAAAAGTGAGAACCCACCAGATCACCAAAGTTATTATTAAAACTAACAAAGGTTATGAATGTCGCTCAGTCAATTTTAAAGGCAACCAACTTAACGTTGTTTTTGGTTTATAAAAACTAGAGGTATTACTAAACCACCCTTAACCTGACATTAAATTACATACAATTGTAATATTTTTTTGAGAAGCAAATACTAAATATTGAATTATGTACACAAGTTTTTTTGGGCTGGTTAAAAAGCCTTTTTCATTAACACCTGACCCTGAATTCTTATATTTAAGTCCTAATCATAAGAAAGCATTGACAGTATTAAAATATGGTTTAATGAGCCAGGCTGGGTTTACTGTTATTACAGGGGCAATTGGTGCAGGAAAAACAACTTTAGTACGACATATTTTAAATACAATTGATGAGGAAAGTACAGCTGGACTAATTTCTAATACTCACACTGCCTTTGGAGACTTGTTAACTTGGGTTCTTTCTGCATTTAGTATAGAACATGATTGCCGCAATAAAGCAGAACGATATCAAAAGTTTGTGGAATTTGTACAGAAGGAATGGCAGAAACAGCGACGAGTAATCTTAATTGTTGATGAAGCACAAAATATGGAGTTACAAACTTTAGAAGAGCTTCGTTTGTTATCTAATATTAATGTTGGTCAAGATGCTGTATTACAGATAGTTTTAGTTGGTCAGCCTGAGTTGCTCACCAAATTACAAGCCCCTGAATTAGTACAATTTGCTCAGCGTGTTTCAGTAGGATTTAATTTATCGCCATTGAATTTTCAGGAAACAAAAAAGTATATTTATTATCGACTATTGATTGCTGGGGGAAGCACTCAATTATTTACTCCGTCTGCTTGTTCGGCGATTTATTATTTTACTACTGGTGTGCCTAGGTTAATTAATAACATATGTGATTTATCTTTATTATATGCATTTGCAGAAGATGAGAAAATAGTATCCCTACAAACGGTAATTGAAGTTATTAAAGAGAAAAAAATTGGCGGTATTACACCTCTTGATGGGCGAAAAGGTAAGGCTTATGAAGAAATTAGAAAAAATATTTTAGAAAAAGATAAGATTGACTTGGAAGTAATATAATTTTACTTTGTTAATTATTACTTTAGAATAATCTGTGTTTTTGCTTATTCACTGAGTTAAACTATGATTTGTTAGGTTTAAAATACGGAAGATTAGGTTACTCGTTTTACACAATATTATTATTCCTTAATAAAAATCACCTTCATAAAGCTTTCAATAATATGGCTCAATTAATCATTAAGTTTGAAGATTATTTGGTTCGTACATATTTTAGTTATAGTATTTGAATTTGAATCGGCTTTTCCTTTTTCTTTTGTCTCCCGTCCATTTGTTTAGTTGGATTAAAAAAGGATTGTTGTGCTATTTAATTCCATAGATTTTTTTTTCTTTTTACCAACAGTTCTATGTGTATATTGGCTTTCATCTCATAAATTTCAAAATAGATTTCTTTTAGTTGCGAGCTATTATTTTTATGGGCTTTGGGATATCCGTTTTCTATTTTTAATAGTTTTATCTACCAGTATTGATTATTTGATAGGTCTTTTGATTGATAAGGGTAGAGTAGATAAAGAGCAATTTTATAAATCGACAGCTTGGGTTTTTATTTCAGCTATAGCATATTTAATCATCATTTGGCCTTCTCCGGCCGAGCTGTTTTTTGCAAGCAGTTCTTATTTTTCAAGTTTTTCAATTAATAACTTTGGCGTTCAACTTGTAATATATTTATTTGTTGGGTGGTGTTTGGGTATTATATTAATGAGATTGGTGCTTTCGCAGCAAGAGACTAAAGTTAAAAAGAAAATTTATTTAGCAATCAGCGTTAGTGCTAATTTGAGTATCCTTGCTTTTTTTAAATATTTTGACTTTTTTATCAATAGCGCTGAGGATTTGATAAGTAGCTTTGGAGGAAACATTGAATTATTTCACTTGAATATAATTTTGCCTGTTGGTATTTCTTTTTATACCTTTCAAACAATGAGTTATAGCCTAGATATATACCGCGAGAAAATAAAGTCAACAGATCATTTTTTAGATTTTGCTTTGTTTGTCGCATATTTTCCTCAGTTAGTTGCGGGACCTATAGAACGAGCAAGCAATCTATTACCTCGAATTTTAGATAGAAGAACAGTTAGCTATGAGCAAGTTACACGTGGGGTATTTTTAATTTTTTGGGGATTATTTAAAAAAATTGCAATTGCAGATGGTGTGGCTGGTTCTGTAAATTCTATTTATAACATAACAGGGAGTGTAAGTAGTTTAGATGTTATCGTTGCAACTTTATTTTTTGCAATACAAATATACTGTGATTTTTCTGCTTATTCTGATATAGCACGAGGTACATCAAAATTAATGGGTATTGAATTAATGCGTAATTTTAATTTACCCTATTTTTCTAAAAACCCAAGTGAATTTTGGCAGCGCTGGCATATAAGTCTCTCTTCCTGGTTAAGGGATTATTTATATATTCCCCTTGGAGGTAATAGGGGAAGTGATTTAAATACTTACCGCAATTTAATGATGACAATGTTATTGGGTGGTTTATGGCATGGAGCAGCTTGGAATTATGTTTTATGGGGGGCATATCAAGGATTTATTCTTTCGGTTCATAGATATTTTTATATTGGAAAAGATGAGGATAAAGAAATATCTATTTTTAGATCTACCTTCACAATCGTTTTATTTTTTTTAGTAACATGTTATGGCTGGTTACTTTTTAGAGCTAGTTCCTTTTCCCAAATTACAGACTTTACTTCGATTTTGTTAACAGGGTGGAGTGATTTTTCTTTGAATATTAAACGTCCTCCTTTAGTTGTTTTTATATCATTACCACTACTCATACTTTATGAAACAATTGAATATAAAACTCAAAATATTTTATTTTATAGGACTCTTATAAAACCTATTTTAGGTGGGTCAGTTGCTTTTATATTACTTTGTATTGCAATGGGGTTGAGTAATGAGTCTACTCAGTTTATCTATTTTCAATTTTGAGGGTTAATAAGTATGGTTAAAATCATATTATGGTCTCTCTTGTCAATTATTTGCATCGATCTATCAATCAATTATTTAGTAGAATTACCAAAAAATAATATGCCGAATGATCCTTTGTCTCAATATTTTGATTATGGGAGATCAATTGAAAGTAAATTATTTCGTCTTGTGGGGAAGAATGATAGTGAGGCTGCAAGTATCTCCAAAGTGGTTTGGTTTACTCCATTAGTCAATGATAATAAGCCTAAGCTGAAAGAAAATCATAATAAGAGGGTTATTATTTATGGGATGTCGTTTAGTAATCATATAGGTAAAATAATAGCAGAACTTGACCAAACACTAGATGTAAGAATGTTTGCTGGGCCATCAGCTCCTCTCAATCATTCATATTATTATTATCAGCAGCATCGACCCCATAACAAGGGCGATATTGTAATATTAGGAATTCTTGCCTCTAGTGTACCCAGGATAAATTCACTTTCACATATGACTGCAAATTTTGAAAGTCCAGTACCTCATTTTTACCCTAGGTATCATCTTGACTCAAAAAATAATTTGCTAAAAAAACAAATTAAAATTAATTCTTTATCAGAGTTTCGAAAAATAATAAATAATGAAGGTAGTTGGAATCATATTAAAGAAACCTTAGAAAAAGAGGATTCATATTATGATTCAGTCCTTTTCTCAAGTAATTTTGCAGATAAATCAATTTATACAAAATTATTAAAACGGGCATGGGGGCAAAAACATGCTTTAAAAGTAGTTCAGAAGTATCATGATAAAAGCGGATATAAAAACGCAGATAGATTAATTGACCTAAGTAGAGCTCTTGTTATAGATTTTGCGAAACAAGTTCGTAGTGATGGTGCTATTCCATTTGTGGTTTTATTTAATGATCGCGGTTTTAATGATCATTTATATTCAATGTTACAGCCTGTTTTAGATGAAAAAAAGATTCCATTCTATAGTACACATAATGAATTTCCAGCAACTACATTAACAAATTTTATTTCAGATGGTCACTTTACTCCCCAAATTGATAAATTAATTGCGATTTCAGTTCTAAAAAAAATCACCAAAATATCTTCTGGTCCTCATTCGCATAAGCTGGGTAGTAGTGATTTTTTGTGAAATGAAAATAATAATGGTGCCTTTGAGAAAGAAATAAGCTTTTAAAGACGATAACTAACTTAAAAATTCCGGTACTGCGAAAACTTTTGGGGCAATTAATATTCATCTTCGACCTTAAATGTTAATTATTCACTAAAAAAAAGTGAATAATTAACAGAAAAACTATTGTCTACTAGGCAAAATGAATTTAACTTAAATAAACTATGTGGGGTTGAAGTCATGAATACAATTAAAGAAGTAAATGATTTGTTTGAACAAATAGATCAAGAATTTAACGAGCAAGAGATTTATGGGGTACAGTACATTCTTAATGACTTACTTCCTGATTATGTAGATCAAACACAGGAAAAATCATTAATCGACTGGTATGGACTAGCAGATTTGACTATAGAGTGAGGATTTTATGATATTAGAAGCTTCTGGGGAGTCAAATCCGGAGGTAATTACCCCCTCACTCCTGTATTGGTATTCTCTGTTGATTGACAAAGCTTGGGATAAAGAATAACTTATAGCCTTTTATCTAATCAGTTGTAGTAGTATGTGATGAGAATAACTAATATGAGCGTAACAGAGAGTAATCTTCAGCTGTCGTGTGATTACCTGCAAAAGCAATTTGAGTTAAGGTCGTGGTGGCCTAAAGCTCAACCAAGTCTGGCAAAACGAGAATTTCTCTTGATGAATGGAAGTGCAATTGCACTCAATGTCTGGTGTGAAAGATGGCTTGATGCAGGGCAATGTCGAAAACTTGATAAAGCAGTAAAACGAGCAAGTTGATATTTTTTTAAACTATGTCTGAAGATGGATCAACCTTAAGTCGGTTAAAGCAATCATTTCAATTATTATTACCTTTGGTTGATGATTTGGCCGATGCATTGGGTCTGTTATTAATGATCTCATTGGCTGTCATTATCTGGGTTTTTATCTCTTTGTTCCATTTGCATCATTTTTCTTTAAGCATGAGTTTGGGCGTTAGTTTTTTGTCCTTATTACCTCTGTTTATTCTTTCACGTTTTTGGTTTGCCCTAGAAAATTTAAAAGATATTCCAAAAATAGCTGAAGAAATGATAGATGATGTAACGGAGGATGTAGCACAAAGCTGGCATGGAGCTAAATCTGGAAAAAAAGGGGCGTTAAACTTCTTTGGACAAGCTAAAAAATTATTTCAAATTAGGTCAATTCTCACTTCAGCTGACGATATTATTGGGCAATATTTTAGTATTGCTCCATTGGTAAATCCTTTATATTATTTTTTTGGGATCTTGTCTTTCATAGCTTTGTTTTTCCTTTTTATAACGGGTGGCATACTGGGAGTGATGAGTTTGTTAGGTTAGAAAATAAGAATGTGAATTTTAATTTTATTTAATGTGTCGGGTATTGTAGACAGGCTTATATTTAACTGATAAGCTACTGTTTATTCAGATACTTTAAAATAAAAATAAATGAATGGCTCATAAAACTCATATTCTGATTATCGATGATGTTGTGAATAATATTCAGGTTGCGATGAATATTTTAAAGGAAGATGATTATGATTTTTCCTTCGCTACGCAAGGTGCAGAAGCACTGACTTTAATCGACCAAAGTGCAGATAAATTTGATCTAATCTTGCTAGATATTATGATGCCAGGTCTGGATGGTTTTGAAGTTTGTCAAAAAATAAAAGACAACCAGAAGTCTAGAGAAATCCCCATTATTTTTTTAACTGCAAAAGTTGATGTGGATGCGATTACTCAAGGCTTCTCATTAGGTGCAGTTGATTATATAGTCAAACCCTTTCATGGCGACGAATTACTAGCAAGAGTCAGAACTCATATTCAATTGTTTGAAGCAAAAAAACTGCTCCAGCAACATAATATTTCGCTTGAAACAAAAATTAATTTTGAGCAAGAAAGGTTGTTATCAGAGCTTGAGGGCAATCAGAAAGAAATGATCTGGATGTTGACTGAATTGATGGAGTCAACCTCAGATGAGACAGGCAAACATATTAGGCGCGTTGCAGAAATATCATCGTTATTGGCACATTATCACCCCGCATTAAGTAAAGAAGATGAAGAGATATTGTTTCATGCTTCACCCATGCATGATATAGGAAAAATGACAGTGCCTCATGAAATTCTTCATAAACCAGGACGATATACAGAAGAAGAGTTTGAGACTATGAAGCATCACACTTCAAATGCTTATAGATTACTTTGTTGCTCTAAACGTAAGCTGATGAAAGCAGCGGCTGTTATTGCTCATGAACATCATGAAAAATGGAATGGAAAAGGTTATCCTCGGCAACTTAAAGGTGCTGCAATTCATATATATGGGCGTATAGTGGCTTTAGCGGACGTTTTTGATGCACTGACTCATGGGAGGTGCTATAAGGACGCATGGAGTATAGACGAGGTTATTGACTATATAAAAGGACATAGAGGGACACAATTTGACCCGGAATTGGTCGATATTTTTATAGAACATACGGATGAATTTAAAGAAATTGCTTTGATAACATAGATATTTAAAGTTATTTTATCAAGCCATTTGGAGTGCTTTATTAGTTTAGGAGCTTACTCCAAATGAAGAAATAAAATGGCTAATTCATGGCGAAAAAAGATAAGACCTATTGTTTATTATTCTTGACCCTACTGCTAACGAACATACCTATTAAAGCAGATGAACAAGTTGATTTTCTTGATCCTTATATTGAAAAACTGACACTAGGTTCCTTTAAAATAGGGGGTTCAGTTGCCGTTGAATATCGTTATGCGGATTATGGTACAGAAGATACAAGTGCAGGTGACTTTGATTTCACCAGAGCAAAAATTTCTTTGTCTTACAATAAAGGTGCTTTTTCCGCCAAAGCCTTGTATGACTTTTACTACTATGACAGCTCAGACCGATGGGTTGATTGGCTTCAATATGCATGGCTGGGCTATAACTTCAACTCGGATCATCAAGTACGAGTAGGCATAAACCTAGTTCCTTTTGGCTTATTGCCATATTCATCCATCAGCTGGTATGAAAATCTCTCCTATTATGTAGGATTAGAAGATGATAGCGACTTAGGTATTAAGTATATGGGTAAACTAGGGCAGTGGAATTTGCAATTAGCCTATTACCTCACAGGAGAAGGAGACTATACGGGAATAACAAATGATAGCGCCCGTTATTCATTTGATCTTGCCAAGGATGAAGGTGCGGCAAACAGGGAAAAAAATCAATTCAATTTTCGTCTTGCATATGATTATATCTATAGTCCTAAAGCTAGAGCTGAATTTGGTGTTTCTTTGCAATATGGCCAGGTACATAATTCAGAAACTAATCAGAATGGGGATCATTATGCGGCTGCTATACACATAGAGGGAAATTATAATGCATGGCATATAAAGCTTGCTGCGATGCGCTACGAATATCATCTTGAAAACCCATTGGGAGATAGTGAGGATATAGTGATTATTGGCGCTTTTGATTTTGCATTTCAAGTCGCAGCTAAAGCAACGTTGTATGAGACAACGATAGGCTATAGCATTTCACTAAACAAAAGCGGTACAAAAACAGTGATGCCTTATGTAGAATACGGTATCATGTTGAAAGATAAGTCGAATTGGGATGATACACAGTTTTTGGCGTTAGGTGCGGTTTGGAATTTTGGCCGGTTTTATATTTACAGCGATTTCTATTATGCCCAAGGCCACCCTTATATTGGACCAGATACCTTCCTGACAGGATTTTCTTCGGGTAGTGGAAATTCAGATTGGCATTCACGGGTTAACATTAATTTTAGTTACAGTTTTTAATAGGGCAATCCCTACATGACTAATTACTAAAAATATTCGCAAAGGGGAGGTAAGGTGGGAAAAATATTATTAATCTTTAGCTCCTCGTTTGAGAACAGTGTAAAGCTAGCCTATTCATGCTAAGTAGTAGATCTTTGCATTAATTAATTGTATGAAACAACATCTACTTTATCAATTTATTGCAAAAGTAATTTCTTTACGGTTAATTTCCTTCCATTTACAATTTTTTCTTGCAAGCTGTTTTTTATTGAATAGCTCCCCATTATCAGCCGCAACAGAAAAAATCAGTATCCAGCTAAAATGGGAGCATTCTTTTCAATTCGCTGGCTATTATGCGGCCATTGAAAAAGGTTTTTACCGGGATGCAGGGCTTGAAGTTAAATTAAAAGAAATTGATTTTTCAAAAGATTATGTCGAGCAAGTTGTTTCTGGTGAATCAGAATATGGTATATCTGACAGTACGTTGTTGGTTTATCATCTGCAAGGAAAATCTGTCGTATTGCTCAATCAGTTTTTTCAGCATTCACCCTTGGTATTCTTGTCTCATCGAGAATCGGGCATTATCAGCTCTTATGAAATGGTCGGCAAAACGATTGCTTTTAACGTAAAAAACAAGGGTGATGCCTCGCTTAATGCTTTGTTAATAAATACATTGGGAGATATAACAAAAGTTCATACCATTCCAGTGAGTCAGACACTTCACCAAGATTTTATTGACGGTAAAACAGATATTGTTTCAGCCTATTCCACCTCTCAACCGTATCTGTTTAAAGAACAGGGGGTAGAGGTTAATATTATCAATCCACAATCTTATGGTATTGATTATTATGGCGACAACCTATTTACTACAAAAAAAGAGCTGACTGAACACCCTGAGCGTGTTGAAAAAATGAGGCTAGCAACGATAAAAGGCTGGCAATATGCATTAGCGCATCCTGATAAAATAATTCAGCTGATTAGAAAACAATATGCCCCCGCTTTTTCTAAAGCGTATTTACAATATCAGGCTCGATCCACTCAGCAAATGATTCTTCCTGAATTAATTGAACTAGGGTCGGTTGATCCTAAGCGTTATCAACGGGCAGCGGAAGATTATAAGCGATTAGGCTTTACGAATTCCACCCAGATAGGAAATGACTTTTTTTATAAACTAACTGAGAATGTTCAGGGTGACGGTTCAGTTAAGCTGACAACACAAGAACAGACATGGCTAATAGCACACCCAGTAGTGAGTTTTGGAGGGTTGTCAGACTGGGCACCTTTTGATTTTGTTGGTAAAAAAGGAGTGTACGGTGGCTTCTCAAATGATTATTTAAAGTTGATAACAAAAAAAACGGGGTTGAAATTTAATGTCCTCGTTGATGAATGGAGTAAACAGTTACAGAAAATTAAAGACAAGAAAATTGATCTATTAGCATCAGCTTATTACACAGAAGAACGCAGTCAATTTGTGAATTACTCAAGTCCTTATTCTGAGATAGTTGAGTATTTTTTTATCCGAGATGATCTGAATGTTAAAACGCTGGAGGATCTTAATGGAAAACGTGTTGCTATCCCAAAAGACTATGCGCAAGTAAACACCATTAAAAAACATTTTCCCAAAATAAAACTTGTTCTGGTTGATGGTTTAGATGATGCAATAGATGCCGTTATACAAAACCAAGCAGACATGCTTTATGACGGTTATACCGTACTTGCCTATACCTTAAACAAAGATGGCATCAGTAGCATTATCCCTTTTAAGTCAACGCGGGATATTATTCGTAACTCGATCCATTTTATCAGTAAAAAAGGTGCGCCAGAATTGACCTCAATTATTCAAAAAGGTCTGGATGCGATTACTGAAAAGGAAAAACAGGCTATCTACAACAAATGGGTAGGGGCTAAGCCCCAAGCTCAGGTTGAGGATAAAAAAATTGTGCTTTCTAAAACTGAGCAAAAATGGTTAGAGGATCATCCTGTTATCAAACTTGGTGCAGAAGCAAACTGGCCACCTTTTGAATTTGTTGGCAGGACAGGAAAAATTCAAGGGTTTACCGCAGAGGTAGCGCAAATAATTGAGCGTCGGCTTGGAATAAAGTTTGAAGTTATTTCACGATTTAGCTGGGCGGAAACACTTGAAAAAATGCGTAACCATGAAATAGACGTGGTTGGAGGAATTACTAAAACAAAAAAACGGCAACAATTCTTAAAATTCACAAAGGAATATGTTTCGCCGCCAATAGCAATCTATACTAGAAAAAATGGCATAAAAGTTAACCATATTAATGACTTAATAAATAAAACTGTTGCGATAGAAAATCAGTTTGCTCTGCACGAACGATTGGCTACTGAGTACCCCGGAATTAAACTTCTACCCGTTACGACAACACTAGATGCGCTAACTGCAGTTTCATATGGTAATGCCGATGCTTATGTTGGTAACCAAGGCTCCGCAAATTGGCTTCTCTCTGAGAATACCTTAACAAACCTCAATATTTCCCGAGTAAATCCATCCGAGATGGATAACAAGGGTCACTGCTTTGCTGTCCGTAAAGACTGGGCAGTTCTTCAAGGAATATTAGATAAGGCATTGGCTTCGGTTTCTGAATTAGAAATGTCCTCTATTCGTCATAAATGGTTAGGAGTGGGTAAAAGCGCAGTTAAGAGGTTAAGTTTAAGTGTGGAAGAACAGCAATGGCTAGATCAACACAAAACCATTCGTTTTACTGGCGACCCCAGTTGGCTGCCTTTTGAGGCTTTTGATAAAAAAGGAAACTATATCGGTATCGTTGCCGAGTATTTAAAGCTTATCGAGAAAAAACTTGGGATTAAGGTTGATAAAATTCCTACTAAGACATGGAGTGAATCGATTAAGAAAATTAAGCAAGGTAAGGTCGATATATTGTCTGAAACGACTGATTCAGATTTAAAATCTGTACTAACTTTTACACAACCTTATCTAAGTAGCTCTATTGTTATTGTTATGAAAAATAATGTTGGACACATTGAAAATATAGAGCAGATAAAGCATAAAAAAATAGCATTGATTAAGGATTATGGCTATGTGTCGACAATTCTCAAAAAATATCCTGATATTGCTTTTACTGAAGTTAATTCGCTTCACGAAGGGTTTGAAGCGGTATCAATAGGTAAAGTAGATGCTATTTTAGCGACTTTGGCGCAAGCAAGCTACCAGATTACAGATCTTGCGATTAGTAACATCAGTATTGTGGGGAAAACAGAATTTAATACCCATTTGGCTTTTGGGATGGCTAAAGAATTTGCACCCTTGATACCCTTATTTAATCGTGCCCTTAATGATATTAGTAAAGAGAAGCGGCAAAAAATTAAAAAACGCTGGATTGGTGATGTTTCTTTTGGCCAAGAACAGGTTGATATAAATTTAACAAAACAAGAAAAACAATGGATTAAATCTCACCCAACGGTCAGCGTTGCAAGTGAAGAAGGCTGGCCACCTTTTGATTTCTCTGTAAATGGTAAAGCGCAAGGCTATTCTATAGAGATAATGAAGCTGGTTGCGCAGAAAACTGGGCTAAAACTTGAATTTATTAATGGTTATATTTGGGATGAGTTGTTACAGAAGACGAAAGAAGGTGAGATTGATGTTTTACCCGCGATATGGAAGACAGCAGATCATGAGAAATATTTAAATTACACTCATTCATACTACACAAACAAATACGCGTTAATAGTACGAAAAGGTAGCTCTTTCTCTTCACTGGACGATCTTAATGGACGAATTCTAGCCGTCGTGAAGGGATCTGCATTTAATAATATTATTAAACAACGTTATCCAGAAATTCGTTTGCAGGAAGTTGATGATGATAATCAGGCGTTAGTGAGTTTAGACTTGGGTAAGTCCGATGCATATATAGGTTCAATGGCGGTGGCTAATTATATTATTCAGGATAACGCTATTCTTGATTTACAGATTGTAAATTCCAATGTGTTTTCTGAGCCACACTATACAGGTTCAATACACATGGCAACATCTAAACATAATCGGATTCTTGCCAGTATTTTACAAAAAGGACTCAATGCAATTGATGTGAATGAAAACCATGCATTACAAAGTCGATGGATATTGAATGCTGATCCTGTTTTGTCTGGGGCAGAACGGCACCCTGAAAATAAATTATGGCTCTGGCTATGGATAGCCGTTATCTTTATTATTCTTTTAATCGTAACGTTACTCATTCTTACGCGGAGGATACCTGATAACGTGCTGGTACAGTATTTTGGTTCAGGTGGTTTTCGCTTACCCGCGTTGGTTGTTGTGATTTTAATCGTTATTCTTACTGGTATAACGATTAACTATACATTGCGACAAAATCGTCTTGAAACACTGTCACAAATGCAAGAAAATCTAACAGTTACATTACACAGTGTTGTTCAGCAGATGGATAACTGGATGGAAGAACGATTTGATTTTTTGAACCAACTGGGAATGAATTCGGAGTTGGTTGATATAAGTGAACGGCTATTAAAGTTAAACGCTAATTCAGATACAATAAAAACTAGTATTGAACTTACCGAGCTACGTCAATTTTTTACCCAATGGGAGAAAAAATTTGGCCGAACAGGTTTTTTTGTGATTAATCCACAAATGATTAATATTGCCTCTGCACGTGATAGTAACCTAGGTATCCGTAACCTGATTGCCGAACAACGTCCCGATTTATTGAAAAAAGCGTTTAATGGTGAAGCTGTTTTTATTCCACCGATTGTATCTGATATAAACAAGGATGATTCAGAAGCAACAGAAAGCTGCGGTCAACAATGCAGGAATATGTTTTTTGCTGTGCCCATCAGAAACAGCAATAATGATGTTATTGCTGTGTTGACCCAGAGATTGGCTCTTGATAATGATTTATCCAGTATTTTTCGTTTTGGCCGGATGGGAAATAGTGGTGAAAGTTACGCTTTTGATGAAACGGGTTTATTAGCTTCAGAGAGTCGCTTTCGAGGAGATTTATTAAAAGCAGGCGTGCTACAGCAAGAACAACATGAGATAGGAACGATTGAAATTCGTGATCCAGGTGGTAATTTATTATTAGGACATCAACCATTAAAGGATAAAAGGCAGGCTTTGACGAAAATGGCAGATATGCTTATTAATCTAAGTAAAAAGGGGGCTGGTAAACACCATAGTAAATTATATAGTAATGTTGATGGTTATAACGATTATCGTGGTGTTCCTGTCTTTGGTGTTGGACTATGGGACTATGAATTAGGCATTGGTATTACAAGTGAAATTGACGAAGAGGAGGCGTTAGCAGGTTTTTACCGATTACAAACCAGTTTATTGGCCATTGCCGGGATACTGTTATTGCTTTTTATAAGTGCAATTGTTTTTACACTTTCCTTGGCTGGTCGTGCAGGACATATTATGAAGCGTTCCCGGAGTGAACTGGAACTGCTGGTTGATGATAGAACGCGTGAGCTAAAGAGTTCTCAAAAAAGCTTGCTTGCTTCTAGTGTTCAGTTAAAGGAGGCAAAAGAGGAGGCTGATGCAGCCAATTATGCAAAATCTGAATTTCTGGCCAATATGAGCCATGAAATCCGTACCCCGATGAATGCCATTATCGGGTTTGCAGAATTATTAGATGAACAAGTTGAAAACCCAAAACATAAATCATTTGTTAAAACTATACGATCGGCAGGACATAATTTATTAACCTTAATTAATGATATTTTAGATTTATCCAAAATAGAAGCGGGAAAGTTTGAGATTGAAAAAACAGCATGTAATCCACATGATGTTTTCTCTGAATTAAGTGCTGTTTTCTCCCTGAAAATGGATGAAAAAGGACTGAAATTTATCATGGAAATTGATCCTGATATTCCCAAAAGTTTGATGCTGGATTCGGTGCGATTACGCCAAGTGTTATTAAATTTAATAGGTAATGCTGTTAAATTTACTGATAATGGGTTTGTTCGTTTAAAAGCATATACGAATAATGAAGATAAAATCAAAAGTAAATTAGATTTATTAATTGATATTGAAGACTCTGGGATTGGTATTTCTGAAGATCAGGTAGGAAAAGTTTTTCAGGAGTTTGAACAAACCAGTGGGCAAAACCAAAGAAAATATGGAGGAACAGGGTTAGGTTTGTCGATAAGTCAGCGCTTGACTGCTTTAATGGGAGGTAAAATTTCATTACAGAGTGAGCGAGGGACTGGCTCTACTTTTACTGTGACTTTATATAATGTTGATGTTTCCGCATTAACTGCCGAGGTTGATGAAGAGAGTCTGTTTCAGACACAAATTGAATTCCACCCCTGCTCAATCCTAATTGTTGATGATGTCGCAGATAATAGAGATTTGCTACTTGCCTTCTTTGCTGACACTAAAATAAAGATTACAGAAGCAGAAAATGGTTTAGAAGCGGTAAACTTTGCCAAGCAACAGGACTTTGACCTTATCCTGATGGATATTCGTATGCCCGTGATGGATGGATACCAAGCAGCAAAAGAGATTAAAGTCTTTTCAAAAGTCCCTATTGTTGCGTTAACCGCGTCCGTAATGCAGAATCAATTTGAACAATCAAATAGAGAAAATTTTGAAGCGTATTTGAGAAAACCCGTTTTAAAGGTTGAGTTAACCAACGAGTTACGCAATTTTCTTGCGTTTGATGAAATAGTAAAAAAAGAGGATAAACAACAGGCTTTGCTATTAAATGATGCAGAGCTTGAATGCTTACCTTCAGCCTTAGAAGAGCTAAAAGCGCTACTTGAACATTGTAAGTCTGCTTTAGAAAATCACAATATGTCATTGAATAAAAAATTTGCTGAGTCAGTGACAGAAATTACAAATCATTATTCTATTTCTGCAATAAGTGATTATGCAGAAAAGTTAAATAATGCCATAGATAGTTTTGATATTTTAGTTATAGAACAATTATTAAGTAATTACATTGACTTGATTGAAAGACTCGAACGGATAAATAAAAATGTTTGAAGTAGCAGTAATTTATTAATAGTTTTAATAGCTGTCCCCGTATTTCCCAACTTCTGCGTTTGCTATCGGAAAAAACAACTTGCTGAAAATTTTGTAGCAATAACAGTGTGAATTATACAATGGTTATTCTTCAGAAAATAATGGTATGATCATCAATTGCTTACTTACCTATTTAATCTAAATTAAGAAAATGAAACATACGATAAAAATTTTGATTATTGATGATGTTTTAGACAATATTCAGGTTGCTATGAATATCTTAAAGGAAGGTGGCTATGATTTTTCTTATGCAACAAGCGGAAAAGAGGGCCTATCTTTGTTAAATCAAAAAAACGAGGCAAGCGAAATTGATTTAATACTGTTAGATATTATGATGCCTGAGGTGGATGGTTTTGAAGTTTGTAAACAAATTAAATTAAATTCAAAAACTAAAGATATTCCGATTATTTTTTTAACAGCAAAAATAGATGTAGATTCCCTTAGCCAAGGGTTTGCTCTTGGTGGGTCAGATTATATATATAAACCTTTTCATGCGGAGGAGTTGCTGGCTAGAGTCAAAATGCATATTCAGTTTTATCAGGCTAAAAAACAGCTTGAACAAAGCAATATGGTTTTAGGAAAGCAAATTATATTTCAGCACAAAAGATTATTATCTGAACTTGAAGATAATCAGAAAGAAATGATCTGGATGTTGACTGAATTGATGGAGTCAACTTCAGATGAGACCGGCAAGCATATCAAACGAGTAGCTGAATCTTCTTCACTACTGGCACGTTATCACCCAACTTTAAATTCAGTTGATGAACAGACCCTGTATCATGCATCACCGATGCATGATATTGGTAAAATGACAGTACCTTATCAAATTCTTCATAAACCTGGGTCTTATAGCGAAAGTGAATTTAATTTAATGAAAGGACATACCACCAATGCTTATAATTTATTGGCAGGTTCAAAAAGAGCATTAATCAAAGCGGCGGCTATTATTGCGCATGAACATCATGAAAAGTGGAATGGACAAGGCTATCCTAGGCAACTTAAAGGAACGGATATCCATATATACGGACGGATTGTTGCATTAGCTGATGTCTTTGATGCGTTAACTCACAAGCGATGCTATAAGGAGGCCTGGAGTATGGATAAAGCCGTTGAGTATATTCAAGAACATAGAAGTACACAGTTCGACCCAGAACTTGTAGATATTTTTATTGGGCATGTTGATGAATTTAAAGAAATTTCTCAATTATCTTGAAATTTTATAATTCGGTGATTTCAAATGATATTGGTATTATCTTGATTAATTCTCATCACTTTTATTTATTGACGATGGTTTTTCGTTTTTTTTCTGCAATACTGCTTTTACTTTGTGTTTCCTATGTAGAAGCGGCTCAAGAACAAAAATCAGCGGAGCAATATTCTGTTTCTATACCTTTGTCAGATGAGGAGAGTAATTGGGTTAAGAATCATCCGATCATTAGATTTACAGGTGATCCAAATTGGTTACCCTACGAAGCTTTTGATAAACAGGGGCACTATATAGGCATAGTTGCCGAACATTTAAACATTATTGAAAAGAAACTAGGCATTAAAGTTGAAATTATTCCTAGTAAAACATGGGCTGAATCAGTTACTAAAGTAAAAAAGGGTGAAATTGATGTGCTTTCTGAGACCAGTGACTCTGATTTAAAATCACATTTAACTTTTACTAAACCCTATGTTTCAAGTCCTGTTGTTATTGTGATGAAAAATGATAAGGATTATATAGAAGATATTAATCAGATAAAAAATAGAAAGCTTGCCGTTATTAAGCAGTATGGTTATGTACCAGAAATTATTGCTAGTTATCCTGATATTAATTTTGAAATTGTTAATACAATACAAGAGGGCCTTACATCTGTATCAACAGGTAAGATAGATGGTCTTTTAGCTACATTAGCTCAGGCAAGTTATCACATGTCTGAGCTTGGAATAAACAATATTCGTATTGTTGGAAAAACCGAATTTAATACTAAATTGGCATTTGGTATGCGAGAAGAATTTGCACCGCTGGTACCCTTATTTAATCGAGCACTTGCCAGTATTAGTCAAAGTGAAAAACAAAGTATCCTCAATAAATGGGGAAAACATAAGTACGCAGCAAAGGTTGATTATGATTTACTTGCCAAAATAGCAGCTCTATTCTTTGCTATTTTATCGCTTATTCTTTATTGGAATAGGAAGCTAGCTAAAGAAATAAAACATAGAAAAGTTGTTGAGGCTCAAACCAAAATATTAATTGACAATATTCCTCTACAAATTATTGTTACTTCCTTTGAGGGTAATATTTTGATGGCAAACCCTAAAGCTTTAAGTGATTATAAAATTCATAGGGATGAAATCGATCAATATAATATTTCAGATTTTTATTACGATATCAATGATCGAAAGGTGATGGTGAAAGAACTTACCGAAAAAGGGAAAGTTGAGCAGAAAATTTTACGGTTTAAGGATCTTAATGGATCAGTTCGATCTATGATGTTATCTGTTATGCCCATTTCTTTTCAGCATAAAAAAGCATTGTTGACTATCGCTGTAGATATGACAACCAGGCTTGAAACTGAAGCTGCTTTACAGCAAGCAAAAGAACATGCAGAGCGTGCAACGCGAGCAAAATCAGAATTTCTATCTAATATGAGTCATGAAATTCGCACCCCAATGAATGCAATTATTGGGTTTACCGAACTACTCAACGATCAGGTCAAAGATCCAAAACTTAGAACCTTTGTCAAAACTATTCAATCAGCAGGTAATAATTTACTGACTCTAATTAATGATGTTTTAGATCTATCAAAAATAGAAGTTGGAAAGCTAAAGATTGAGAAGACAGCGTGTAATCCTCATGATTTGTTTTCTGAGTTGGGTAATATTTTTATGCTGAAAATGCGTGAAAAAAATATTGATTTTATTCTTGATATAGATCCAGTTATACCGCAAAGTCTGCAAATAGATGCGACTCGATTACGTCAGGTATTATTTAATTTAATTGGAAATGCTGTTAAGTTTACTGAGCAAGGCCATATTAGAGTGATTGCTCGTACTGCAAATGAAAATAAAATTCGTAGCAAGCTGGAGCTGATAATAGATATAGAGGATACGGGTATTGGCATTTCAGAGGATCAACAAAAAATTGTTTTTAACGACTTTGAGCAATCTAGTGGGCAGGATATTAGAAAATATGGAGGTACTGGCTTAGGGTTGTCAATTAGTAAAAGATTAGTAAATTTAATGGGAGGGGAAATTACCCTTAAGAGTGAGCTGGGTAAAGGATCAACTTTTAGCATTAAACTAACAGATGTACATGTTGCACCTTTGGTTGTTGAGGTAGATAAGGAAAAATCAAGGCCGAATAGTTATATTAGCTTTCTTCCAGCAACAATTTTGATTGTAGATGATATTGCTGATAATCGTGATTTGTTATTAGCAAATTTTGCTGAAACGAATTTAAAAACAGAATTAGCGGAAAATGGCTTACAAGCAGTTAAATTGGCAAAAGAACAGCCTTTTGACCTTATTTTAATGGATATTCGTATGCCTGTGATGAACGGTTATGAAGCAGCTCGTGAGATTAAGTTGTTTTCTGATGTACCAATTGTTGCCTTGACTGCTTCGGTCATGACTGATGAGTTTGAACGTTTAAAAAGTGAAAACTTTAGTGGGTATTTGAGAAAACCGGTGCTGAAGGTAGATTTAACTAGAGAATTATGTAAGTTTTTGCCTTTTGAAGAAAAGGCTAACGCTGATGATACTGTATCAAAAGCACAGCTATTAGATTCAGAGAAAGAATATTTAGTCCCTGCATTAGAAAGACTAGAAAAAATGACCGAACAATGCTTTGATATTTCTAAAAACAACAATATTTCTGCAATTCAAATTTTTGCCGATATGGTTTTGGAAATTTCCCATCATTATCCTATTTCTGTTATTGCTGATTATGCAAAGCAATTAAAGCATAATGCAGATAGTTTTGATATTGCTGCAATTAAACGATCTCTACGAGACTATCCACAATTAATTAGGCAACTAAAAGATTTAGGTGAAAAAGGAAAATCGAAATAAAATAAAATGGAACTTAACGGAATATGAAAAAGAGTGATTTTAACTATCATTTACCTGTAAACCTGATTGCCCAAAAACCATTAGAAGAACGAGTTGCAAGTCGGCTGTTGTGTTTGGATAAGATAACGGGCGCGATTAAAGATCGACAGTTTGTCGATTTTATTGATTTAGTCAATGACAAAGATTTATTAATTTTAAATGATACAAAGGTTATTCCTGCACGTTTATATGGCAAGAAACAAACAGGGGGGAAATTAGAAATTCTGATTGAACGAGTTTTAGGTGAGTCCCATGCTGTTGCTCATATCCGCTCCAGTAAATCGCCTAAAGCAGGTTCAGTTATTGAGCTAGAAGAGGGTTTTAGTTGTTGTGTAACCGGTAGAGAAAATGATTTGTTTTGCCTGGAGTTTTCGACTGATAAAACAATTCTGGAATTATTAGATCAAATTGGACATATTCCGTTACCTCCTTATATTACTCGTGAAGATAATACAGATGATTTAACACGCTATCAAACCGTGTTTGCTAAACGAGCAGGAGCAGTAGCAGCACCTACTGCAGGCTTACATTTTGATCAGGCAACAATGGAAAAACTGGATCAAAAAGGTGTGACAAAAGCATTTGTTACTTTGCATGTAGGAAGCGGTACATTTCAACCCGTAAGAGTTGATGATTTGTCTGAGCATATAATGCACAAGGAATATTATTCGGTTTCGCAGGATACGGTTGATGCAATAAAGAAAACCAGAGAAAAGGGTGGGCGAATTATAGCAATAGGTACAACCGCAGTTAGGGCGTTAGAGTCAGCTTCAATTAATGGACAGTTAAAAGCTGGATTTGGTGATACTGATTTGTTTATTACACCAGGCTATCAATTTAAGTCCGTGGATGCCATGTTAACCAATTTTCACCTTCCTGAGTCTACATTACTGATGCTGATTTCTGCATTTTCAGGATATCAACCCGTTATGCAAGCGTATCAACATGCTATAGACCAATCTTATCGTTTTTTTAGTTATGGTGATGCAATGTTTTTATCGTAGGTCGGGCTGCCGTCTTTTTGGCAACCCGACATTTTTCTTAACCACCTAGCAATTCAGTCAACACTAATTGGTGTAATGTTTCAATTTGTTCGGCAGAAATAACAGGCTCAATAAAATTGTAGCTAAGCGTGAGCTGATTTTTATAGATACAACTTAAAAAAGCTAAGGCGGGTGGAGTGGTGACTTGGCATACATGGAAAACAGCATTAATTTCTGCACCAGGGAAACTCTGAGTAGGAATGTCCAGTTTACCTACATCTGAAAACCAGAAGGAACTTCGTTCTTTATCTGTACCATTAGATAATCGCAGGATTTTTCCGTATTCCTTCAAAGATAACCAGCTACCGGCCCACATTAAAGGTAGAAAAGCATAATCTAACTTTTGACGAATAACCTCTGTGTTTTGTTGTTTTAAATGTGTAAATAATTTATTTCGGTCTTTAATGATTTCTCTTGGGACTTGTGCAAATAAGGCACTAACATGATTGCCTGTCATTGGCGTTATGGCGCGTTGTTTCCTTATATTAAAGGCGTAAGGGGAGCAATAAGCTTCGCCCTCTGCTTCAGGGTTCATTTTTTCTAACGCACGCATTAAACAGCCGATGTAATATAAACTAGTGCCTGTTAGTCCGACAGTTTTTTTTGCCTGTTTAACCACTTGGTCAGTTTGTTTTTCAGTTAATCGTTTTACTGTGTAATATAGCTGCTGCTTTGTTGATACAGGTTTTTTATTCAGATAAAAGGGTTGAATACTAGCTAGTTTATCTAATTTAGTAATATAAATTTTAGCCTTAAAAAATAACACAATTTTTTGCCACCAAGGATATTTGTCAAGTTGGATATTGACTAAAGGGGCGGTTTTTGGAAGGCCAAATTTTTGGCGTTGTTCTGCATCTTTTGTGCATAGAAATTGTAATATTAAATCTGCTCCTCTAGCATCACAAAAAGGGTGAATCCAACGGATAAAAAAGGTAGTTTTACCACTATTAATCAAGTGAAATTCAATTGGAGTAATAATTTCCCTTGCTTCTTTATGATTAATGATTTGATCAATAATTTGTTGTTGAAAATCTATTCCATTCTCATTATCAGGACAGATGTGATGAAAAAATAGTTGTGGAGGGGTACCTCTTTTACACCAATAAAAACGCCGGCCAATTTGTTGTAAACTGGCAATAGCAACAGGGAATTGTTGCCTGAATTCTGTAATTCGTTGTTGTAGCGTTTTTATATCGGGTGTGTTATCAAGCTCTAGAGCGTAGCAACCGTAACTTCCCGGAAGGCCGTCTTTACGAATTTCTTCATCCATGGCCAAGGTAAAACTATCAGCAAAATTAAGTGGCTCTATAATTACATGTTTACTTTCACTCATCCTTTTTTGTACTTTAAAATCCATTGCTCCAGAGCATTAAATGATTGCACATTTTCTGGTTCTATTTCTGTGTCGGGTAAAGTGATGCTGTATTTGTCTTCAATAAACATAATCAGCCGCATAATCCCCATACTATCAAGTCCTGCTTCTAATAGGTTGTCATCATCACTAAACTGGCTGGGTTCTGCGACAAAAATAAGTTCTTCAAAGATAAAATCACGTAATTTTTTTTTCATTAATAGTCTGAAGCTTATGTTGATTAATTAAAGAAATTTGAGTTCAGATTATAACGTATATAGGTAAAGTATTTTGTTCTCAATCTTTCTTATCTCTAGTTAATCTTGATCAGGTGTTTTCTAAGTAATTTCTAGTTTTTGTTGTAAAAATTCAGGAATACGTTGTTCTAGCCAATACTCGGCTTTAAAAGGATTGTTGCCAGTCACAAAGCCGACATGACCACCTCTTTGAGTTATCTCTAAAGCGACAGAAGGGGATAGTTCGTTTAAGTTAGGAAGTACATTTGCTGTCATAAATGGATCATCTTTAGCCTGAATTAAAAGAGTGGGAACAGTGATAGATTGTAAAAATTGCCGTGAACTAGAGCGAAAATAATAATCTGTTACATCCTTAAAGTCATAGAGCTGAGCAATAACACGATCATCATATTGCCAAAAAGAGGTGATTGTTTCTAAATCACCGAGCTGATTTAGAATTCTAGCTTCATCATTGATGTCTAAGGAGGCTAAATAGCCCTTTTTTAAGCGAATGTAATCTTTTAGTTCTGTAAGTAAACTAGCTCGATAAAACTTGGAAAATCCATGATCTAATTTACTAGCACACTCACTTAAAACTAAAGGGACTGATACTGCCGTAGCAGCAAAAAGTTGAAGTTTATTACCTTGTTCCCCTAACCATTTTAATAAGACATTACCGCCTAAAGAAAAACCAACAGCAGCCATCAGTGTGTTTGGTTCTCTAGTACGAAGCGTATGATAAAGAAAATCAATATCTCCTGTTTCACCTGAATGATAGCAACGTGACGAGTGGTTAAATTCACCACTGCAACCTCTAAAATTAAGAGCTACGCTACGAAAACCTTGTTGAAATAATGCCGGTTGTAATCCCTTTATATATCCAGATTGTGAGCTGCCCGTTAAGCCATGTAATAAAATAACCAGGGGCTGGTCGCCTTCACCATAGAAATCCAGATCTATAAAATCATTGTCGGGAGTAACAAGGCGTTCGCGTCGTAAAATAGGTGTTGGGAGTTTACGAAGCAAAGAGGGAAAGATGGTTTGTAAATGACAGTTTTTTAACCACCATGCGGGCTTAAATGTGGATTGAATTAACATGAATTTTTACTTTATGGGATAAGAATTTATTCTAAAAGTCAGGATAATTCTTAAGTTTATTGAAGGATGTACTTGTTTAATTTTGGTAAAGGGTAAGGGATAATATCAGAAAAGGAGAAATATTTGAGAATATTTTTTACTTTCTGGGAGAAATATTAGGTTATATTTTTTGATCAAAGCAAATAGTATGCCAATTAAGCTTATTTTCTTATTTCATGTATTTATAAGATTGTAATAATTAATCTATGTTAAATGACTATATTGCAATATGTTATATGATGCATATTATTTAATAATAATATTTTGATGACTAATTACATCGTCTACATGCCCTGCATAATGGCTTGATAGTCAATTATGAGTATGATAACTTCTATATTTACTGGCAATAAATTATCTATGATTTAAGTTGAACGAGGATCAATATTTCGTTGCTTATGCTTTTTTAAAACCAGTATTTATAAAAAAATTATCCTAATTGTTACAAGGTACAAATTATGAAATATAAAGTATTATTATCTATTTTAGCGTCAGCATTATTATTTGGTGAAGTAGTTGCTGAAGAGATGGATGCGGAAACAGTTAAGTTCATGTCAGCAACCAATACATTAGTCATTCCTGAGGTTCATATAATGGATGAATCTGGAAATATGACGGGAATGAAATCAGTTGAATTAGTGTTAATTAAAGGTGATGAACCTTATCAATTTGAAGTTGTTAAATTGGAAGATGCGGTTAAGACAGACGAGAATGGTTGCGTAGCGCCGCAGGTATGGCATGGCGAGATGGGGCATTGTATGGCTCCATAATTGAGTCAATCCTTATATTTATACAGAGATTATTAGTTTCTAATCGTTGGTTTTGACCATAGGCTAAATTATATAGCCTACAAGGAAGTGGTTATAGAGTTTAGATCGAGACTGTAGATGATTCTGTGTAACTGCCCTTTTAAATATATTCCACTAAACGGTCTTCAAATTCGATCATAAATCTATTTAAGGCCGTTTTCCAGTCCCTAATGAGCATTGTCCATTTTTCTGACGCCTGTTGTTTTTGTTAATTGATAGAAGCGAATACTACCGGGATGCTAAAATCGATTCAGCGTAATGCGCCACGTTGGATAAAAAAGCTTAGATAATACGGCTATATAACAGCATAGCTGTAATTTAATTATTTTTTATGGCCCATTGAGGTCAGGGAGTAGTTTGTCTCTATGGCTGAATATATTTCATGCTAATGGCAGTGAACTATAGGGTACCTCTATTAATTGATGAATGGAAATATTGAGTCCATCAATTAATAGAGGTACCCATAACTAACAAGTTAATTCCAGTAAAGTAATATCATCAAATTGCTTGGTTTCACCAATAAATTCCTGAACAGATTCGTAAAGGACATCTATTTCAGTATTTGATTTTAATAACTTATTAATTTCTTGTTCCAGCCTAATCTGACCGAACTCACCTCCAAAACTGTTGATTGCTTCAGTAATACCATCAGAATAAAGATAAACCTTATCATTATTTTCAATGCTTAATAGAGTAGAGGATTTAAAATCCTGGTCGATAATCCCTAGAGCCATGGTTGATGAAGTACATCTGTGGAATAATTGAGAATTACGATAAATTAAAACATCAGACATACCGCAATTCCAAATTTTTAGCTGGCGATTATCTGGACTAATTTCCAGGAAAATTGCGCCTAAGAATAGACCTGTTGGTAGTTTTTCATGCAATCGTTGATTAATTTCACAGGCAATTTCTTGCATTGGAAGGTTTTTTGCGGTCATTGTGTAAAAAATATCGAAAACAACCGGCCCTCCAATAGCTGCGGTTAGGCCATGGCCGGTAAAATCTCCTAATAAAATATGTCTGCTGTTATCTGGGCGATAAGCAGATAGAGCTATATCTCCTGAAGTTTTTTCTACAGACTGTTCAATTTTTCGAATATTTTTCTCATTAAACGGTTTTGATCTGTGCATTTTTAGAATAACATTCTCAATCACTTCTCGTTCATACGATAAGGTATCATTAGTCCGTTTTATTTTGTCTTTTAATGTTTGTTCCTGCTTGAATTTTTCATCTAACTCAGACAGTAAATTATTAATGTTTGACCTTAATTGCCCCAGCTCATCATTTTCATTATTTTTTAAAGGCAATATTGTCTGAGCCTCACCTTCTCGGATTTTATTAAGCGTGTTAGATAAAAAAGTTAAAGGCAGGGAAATATATTCTTGCATCACCCATATAATAACCAGTGCAGTTAAACTAATAAGAATGAATGAATGAATAGATAATATTAGAAATCGTGTCGTATTTTGCTTCAGACAAATTATAATGAGAATAGGGTTGAATATGGATGTACCCAATAATTTCTTCTTCTTCAAATAGTGAATAGATAGGGCGAGAAATTTGTTCCAACTTTTCATCCAAACTATTATTCCTTATTTTCTTAAGACTAAACCCTCCTTCACTTACTATTTCTGCTTTATGGATTACATCATTTTTTAACAAGCCTTTTAAAACATCTTTAGTAATTTGCTGGTTTTTTGAATAAACAGCAACAGTCACCGTATCTTCAACTGTATCAATCAATTGATTAATCATCGTTACTGAATTGATTTTTGAACGCTCGTACTGAATAATAAATGAAACAAAACTAGCGAGTACTAAAATAATTACGGTACTTAATGCAACATAGGATAGTAACTTGTTATTTAGACTTCTAAAGTGTTTTGGTTTCATTTTTATACGGTTTGATTACTTAGGAGCGAAGGTTTAATAACCTCCTGATTTTGACTTGCCTTTTGTCTCCATAGAAGTGTCAATAGAATAGTTGCGTAGCTTGATGCGGCCATTTCATTGACACTTCTATGAAGACAAAATTCTGCCTCAAACTTCAGAAAATTATTAAATTCTCACTCCTTAAGAATAAATAACAGTTTTACTTGCGTTTCATCAATTAATTCACTATTAATGTATGCAATCATTCCCTTACTTGTTTTCACCGCTTCAATTACTGATTGCTGGTCAGGTTTAAGTAATGGAGGTGAAGCTCGTCCACCAAACATTAGCCTTGCCCAATAAGCATTGATTTGTTCAATCGGTCGATGCGTTAATTTTTCATAAAATTCATTTCGTAAGTCTGAGCTATCCATTGGGATAGCACGCACACCCTTTGAAAGCATGCGCGTACGCCCCATAAAAATTGCCTGAACCTGTTTTTTAGTCAACTCATTTACAGTACTATTTAGGTTGCCAATAATCATGATTTCAGCAGAAACGAGTGGTGCACATGCGAAGAGCAGTAAAAGTATTATAATTTTTTTCATCTTTTACCTCCCTTAAAAAATAAAATCTATGCCAAAAGACATGACGTTGACATTTTCTGGTGTGTCTACACCCACATCACGCTGCCATAAAGCATCACCATCTTCACCTAGCCAATAATGGCTCCATTGAGCCTTGAATGCTACTTTAGGGTGAAAATCCCAACGCAAACCTATAGAGAGTGATTGTTGATTAATTGCCTGGCTATTGAATCTTTCTTCAACTTCCTGTTGTATTTGTAGCAATCTTGGGTCTGGGAATCTAGGGTCTGGAATCTCAGTCTTTTTTTGAAAAGAATGACTCACTCCATATAAAGAATACAAGGTCACATTTGAAAAGCGTCTTCCAATACTCAGGTAAGCACTCGCTGTATCAGGATTAAACAGTTCTTGTCCTTCAGTATCCATATAGGATGCCTCGGCATGAACCAGCCATGTTCCATCATCATAAGAAGTGCCTAACGACATAAAGTGAATATTGCTATCTTTAAATGTTATTAGCGGTGCCAGTTGATTTAAATTTGGAAACAAAAAGTTGTTGGTAGCATCGTTAATTTGCAACTTCAGGCTTCGCGTATCAATATCTACAACTTGTCTGATATAAGTATATCCTGCTCTAAGTCTCCAGCTCCCCGTCTCATAAACCATATTAGCACCAGCCATTGGTCCTTCCAGCTCAGTATCGTAATATTCTTCAGAAAGTTGAGTCGAAGTATAGCCAGCATAGGCTTTTAAAGAAACAAGACCATGATCCAGGGATAAAGATTTTCTAATATCAATTCCGTCATAATGAGTGATAGGGATATTAGCGTAGAATTCATGAGGAGGACGCATCCATGGGTAAGCAAAACCAACATTACGATAATCGGATAATAAAAAAGCATCAAAGCCCATACGACCAGCTCTAACAACAGTATCCTCATTTGGATACCAACGTAAAAATGCCCAATCAAGATTTTGTTCAAGGAAATCGCCTGCATGATCGCGTGCGATAAATTGTGAGGTTATGTGCCAACTGTCAGTTAGATCTACATCAAGCTGAACACCTAAACGTGAATCAGTAGCAATATCTAATGATTTATTGACTTCTTGGGTTTGTGTACGGTTTCTATAGAAACCTATTTTATTAGAATCAGATCGAATAAGCCCCAAACTACCAAAACCTTTGATTGACCAATTTGGATAAGCTTCGTCAGCTATTGATGTTGAACTAATTAAGAACAGTAACGTTAAAAGTTTAAAATTCGTAATATTTAGCTGTTTCATTATCAATTCCTATTATCTTTAAGCCTTTCGCTCCTTGTGGAGGGTAAGAAAGGGTATTTGAAATTAACACTAAATATACGTTTTGCAGTCAGAAAGCAGACATAATTTCAATATCCTGTATTTAAAAGACTAGTAGTAAAAAAGAAAAAATCAATCTCATCTATTTTGATAATTATTTTGAGATTTAACGTAAGAAATTAGTAAATGTAATGATTAATGGGCATTAACTGCCACTCTATTGAAGGAAAACTAAAAAATACTCAAATAGATTTTGACTATTGTTAGAAGGTAAGCGATTGATTGTAAATGCTTAAATTAAATAATGTTATTAAGGTCTGTTGGGATATGCTCAATCCTAATGCATATATGGTTTTGCGCAGTAGTAATTGTTGGCTTTTTTGATAAGATAGCCGCTTGAAAACTGGATATTGTTTAGATAATTATGAACTCAAAAAATCACATTCTTGTAACTCGCTGTTCTTACATCATAATGTTGTTAATTTTTACCTTTGGCTTTGCTAAAGCAGGCGTTCTTGATCCACTTGAAACTGATGAAATAGAAAAAGTAAAACAAATTCAGCTTGCATATATACGAGAGAACCTTCCTCAAGTGTTGACAGATTCAGCAATTGAAATAGAAGTCTTGTTAGTAGAACGCCACTCTGTGAAGAAGGGGGAAGAAAATAATGTAGCACGATTAGCTGATATTTATACCTATGACTATGGTGCAAATATTTTGCATCAGGCGGTTGTTAGTCTTGAAACAAATTCTGTCTTATCTTTAACTCAAAATACAGAAGTTCAATTGCCTTTGACTGAAAATGAAATTCAAAAGGCTGTTGATATTCTTAAGGCAGATGAAGAGCAATTTAAATCTATTTTACAAGAATATAAGCGAATTACAGGGCAAGAGTATTCCAATGCCGATCAAATAGAAATTAAAGCCTTTGCTTTTTGGGGAAATAGTCTCCCTGGTGTAAGTAATGCTGAGTCACTAAAGTGCGGTGTTTATCGTTGTGCTCAGTTACTTATTTATACACCGGATCAGGTAGCTTTTGAAGTCAGTCCTGTTGTTAATATTTCTACAAAAAAAGTAACTCAGAATATTAATTTCTGATTTTTTATATCAAGATATGGTAATGAAATGAATTTACGAATTTTTACTGTTTTTTATGTTGTATGTTTGATGGTTTTTGCACAGACATCTATTGCAAGGCCCAATGATATAACCTGCCCAGCAGGACATACGATAAATAAAGTCTTTTCTTCAGGGGCAGAATGGAGTCTTTGTTGGGAAGAAAAAGCCAACGAAGGGATTGTTTTATCCAATATTCTTTATTCAACACCTGGGAACAATCCTCGTAAAGTGTTGGGTGAAGCTTCACTTTCTCAAATTCAAACAGATTTTGACGATGGCTCTACACAACAATTTTCTGTTACAAGTGTTGGCTTAGGCGGTGATTCTTTAGTTGACCTTTCTTCTCAAGACTGTCCACAAGGTCGTCTGGTAGAAAACAATGGTAAATCCGTATTGTGTGAAACAACTAAACCTATGGGATATATTTGGAAATATCGTACTCAGCATAAACAGGGTGATTTGTTAGAGTTGTTTAGTCTTTCAAAAATAAATTCAATCAGCTATGTGATTAAGTGGAAATTTTATGAAAATGGCATTATAGAACCTGCTGTAGGTGTTAGTGGGAAATTAACTAAAATTGGTTCTAATTTAAATCATGGCTGGCTTGTGACAGAGAATGACCTAATCGCTGTTGGGTTTACAAACCATTATTTTTGGCGGCTAGATTTTGATATAGATGTTGATGGTAATAATGATTTGCTGGAACAGATTTCAAGTATTCCATCTTCTAATAAATTAAAAAAGAGTAAAGTTATTGCATCAATTAATACTGAATCAGCTTTATCTCTCAATCCAGTTAATAAAGTTTTTTGGCGAGTTAGAGATAATTCGGAACAAAACTCTACTGTTGGCCATATCTCTTATGAGCTTAATTTATTAAATTATGCGCATCAAGGAAAGGGTAATAATTCTGAGCCTTGGTTAAATAATGATTTTTTCGTTACTCGCTACAATCCATGCGAACGATTTGCAGTTAAAAATCCAACTCAAGATGGCTGTGCAGAAAATATTAGTCAGTTTGTTAATGGCCAGAATATTAATGCTAAAGATATAGTTACTTGGTATCGTGCCAGTTATCATCATTTGCCAAGAGATGAAGATATTAATCAAATTGCTACTCGGTGGACGAGTTTAAAGCTTATTCCTCGTGATTGGTCACCAAGTAATCCTCTGTGATTTTGGCATTAACTTTTTTAATTTAAGGTACTGGTAATTGATATGTTACAAGTTTCATTGATTTCTATTTTTAGAAAAACTTTACTAACTGGGTTGCTGTTTTTTTCTTTCAGCCAGGCCTACTCTGCTGAATTCTGTTCTGATCAATATTATATTGAAGCGACCTTACCGAATGAATCAAAATGGGATTTATGTTGGGAGCACCGTAATCGGGAAGGAATTGTTTATCATCACGTTTTTTACACACCAAAAAATGGTGCTCGTCAACAAGTCTTATACAACGCGGCTATTGCTCAAATTCATGTGCCTTATGATGATAATGGTGCTAGATACCATGATGTCAGTGATTATGGTATTGGTGGGTCTTATATGCAAAACATTGTATCTGGAGAATGTTTAAATGGTTCATTAAAACAATATTCAGGAAAAAATGTAATTTGTCAGCAAATTGAAAGTAAACATATTGCTCATCATGCGGATTCAGGGACAAAGCTTGGTGATGCATTAAGCCTTTTCAGTGTTTCAAAAGTCGGAGCATATCACTACATTCCGCAATGGCGCTTTTTTGATGATGGTACTATTCAGCCATCAATGGGTGCAACAGGTGCATTACAACGGTACAGTAGTGGAAATGAAAATCGAGGTTGGTTAATTGATAGCAATAGAACTGGGATTGCACATTTACATAATTTTTTCTGGCGACTTGATTTTGATTTAGGTTCTTCTGGTACTGATGATTATGTTGAAGAATTAAATTTTTCATTAAATTCTGGTAAGCGTAAAAAATCAATGACTAAGTTTTCTACAGAAACCGCAAGAGAGGTTAATCCATCAACCCTAAGGTCATGGCGAATAGTTGATGGAGATACTACCAATAATAATGGTCATAAAAAGTCTTATGAAATACTTTTAGCTGAGTCTGGACATAAAGATAAAGGCCCAAGTAGTGAGCCTTATACACATAATGATTTTTTTGTAACTAAAGCAAATGAATGTGAAAAATTTGCTTCTCATAACCCTACATCTAGTAGTTGTAGTAAAAATTTAGCTGAATTTGTTAATGGAGAAAGCATCTCAGGAGAAGATATTATTGTTTGGGTTGGTTTAACTTTTTATCATATGCCAAGGGTTGAGGATGCACCTCATATGGATGCTCACTGGAACCATTTTAATATTGTTCCTAGAGACTGGCATGAACATAATCCGCTTGGGAACCCTGGTTCAGTAAATACAGCACCAACTATTACAACTCCAGGTGATCAATCGAATCAAGACGGCGATGTCATTAATCTTGCTATTATTGCGACAGATACTGATTCTACAAGTTTAAATTATTCTTCGAGTGGTCTTCCTGCAAGTTTGTCTATTAATAATACTACCGGTCTTATTACAGGAACAATTAATACAACTGCTATTGGAAGCCATAATGTAATTTTAACAGTAAGTGATGGTGAGTTAAGTGATAGTGTTTCATTTGATTGGAATGTTACTGCCGTAAGTACCGGTGGTGGTATTCAAATTGATGGTAATGATACTGATTGGGCAGCAATTACTTCCTATACCGATACAGTGAATGAAAGCCTTTCTCCAGTAGATTTTGAAAAGGTATCTGTCTCGGGGGATAGTAATAAAGTCTACATTGCATTTTACAATCGGGAAGTAATTGACACAGGAAAATCTTGGGCATGGCAAGTGCTAATAGATAGTGACAATCAAAGGAGTACTGGCTTAAATTATAAAGGTGTAGGAGGCGATTATCTTTTAATAGGAAATGAACTTCGTAAATACACTGGCGATGGCAGTAGTTGGTCATGGGCTGATCAAGGTACTGTTGAGGCCGCTGTAAATGGCAAGTTTGCTGAATTCGCTATTGATCGCAGTATTATTGGACAATCGAATACACTTAAAATGACATTTTATGGTGCCAATACTTATGCCGGAGGCTCTGCTAATGATTATTTTACAATCCTCGTACCGGATGTTGATGGAGGAGGAAACTCAAATAGTGGAATAGTTATTGATGGAAGCTCAAGTGATTGGGATTCGGCTCAAGCAATTTCGGATGAACCAGAAGCGGATACATCTCCTGTTGATTTTCAATCAGTTTGGTTTAAGCAGGATAGTCAAAAAGCTTATTTTGCCTATAATAATCGAACAAATATTGATACCAATAAGTTTTGGGCCTGGATGATTTTAATCGACAGTGATAAACAGCTTAATACCGGACTTGAGTTCTATGGGCAGCTAGGTGCTGAATTTATGATATTGGGTAATAGACTACATAAATATTCTGGTACTGGAGAAGATTGGACGTGGTCATTTGTACGTAAGATAGACAGTGCTGTTAATGGTAAATTTGCTGAAATAGCTGTGGATAAAAGCGACTTGAATAATTCTAGTGACTATAAAATAGTTTATTATGGTTCAAATACCTTTGCAGGCGGAGTTACTGATGATAGTGTTCAAGTTTCTCCATAATTTTTAGATTTAATTAGGGCAGATTTATATAAAAGTCTGCCCTATTTTTTATTGGCTATAAAGTGTTTCTAAAGCCCAGTCTACATGTTCTCTAACAACTTCAGATGGGTGAGATTTTCGTTTTAATAAAGCTTTAATAGTTTGTTCGGATCTTTTTGTATTTCCAAGACTTACCGCAATATTTCGTAACCATCGGTTATGACCAATTCTTCTTATCGCTGAACCTTCCATATTTTTCATAAACTCATTCTCTGTCCATAAAAATAGTTCAGATAATTGTGAATTATCTAAGTTATGTCGGGGGTTAAAATCTTTTTCGGTTGATAATTTAGCAAAACGGTTCCAGGGGCAAATAAGTTGGCAGTCATCACAGCCATAAATTCTGTTTCCGATTAAGGGTCTTAGTTCAATGGGAATAGAGCCATGAAGTTCAATGGTAAGGTAGGAAATACAGCGGCGTGCGTCAACTTGAAAAGGTGCAACTATAGCTTGAGTTGGACAAATATCAAGACAAGCGACGCATTCACCACAATGGGATGATGTTTTCTGGTCGGAAGGAAGTGGAAGGTTAGTATAAATTTCCCCAAGAAAAAACCAGGATCCTGCTTTACGGTTAATCAGGTTTGAGTGTTTCCCAATCCAGCCTAGACCTGCTTTTTCAGCAATAGCTTTTTCTAATACCGGTGCGCTATCAACAAAAGCTCTATAACCAAAACTTCCAACTTCTGATTCAATTTTAGTTGCCAATTTTTGTAATCGATTACGTAGCATTTTATGGTAATCTCTACCAAGGGCATAACGGGAGATAAATGCAGAGATAGGGTTTTCTAACACTTGGTTAATTTTCTCGCTAGTTTCTGGCAGATAATCTAAACGCACAGAAATAATGCTAATGGTTCCTGAGTGTAACAGGGCAGGGTGACTTCTTTTTAGTCCATGTTTATGCATATAATCCATCTCGCCATGAAAGCCTTGATCAACCCAGTTTTTTAAATGGTTTTCAGCAGAACTTAGGTTAGTATCAGTTATGCCTACTTGTTGAAACCCTAACTCTGCACCCCATTTTTTAATATTTTGGGAAAGATCTAAATTGTTTTGTGGGTTTGATTTATCCATGGAACAATAAGAAATATAATATAAAAAATATCATTTTATCCTATATACCTATGCAAACATTACCTGAAAAACTTTATTTGGCTGCACAAACAAGAAAAATAGACCAGATAGCTATTGATGAAAAAGGTATTCCGGGTATTGAGTTAATGCGTAAAGCCGGATTAACGGTTTTTGAATTAATTCAAGCGAATTATTCTAATTACGATTTGATTGTTTTTTGTGGGGCAGGAAATAACGCCGGTGATGGTTACGTCATCGCAAAATTAGCAGTAGAAGCAAAAATAAATGTGGAAGTATATTATCTTTCAGAACCCAATCAGTTAAAGAATGATGCACTAATCGCTTATCAAGATTATTGTCACGTTGGTGGAATATGTACTGAGTTTGTTCATAATATTATTTTAAATGACAGCGTTGTTGTGGATTCGCTTTTAGGTACAGGGCTTGATCGTGAAGTAACTGGACACTATGCAAAGGCTATTAAATCAATCAATCAATCGACCTGCCCAGTTATTGCTGTTGATATTCCTTCAGGATTGAATGCTGATACAGGGTGTTTAATGGGATGTGCAGTCAAAGCAGACTATACAGTTAGTTTTATTGCCCTTAAACAGGGATTGTTTACCGGTGATGCTGCAGAATATTGTGGAAAGATAAGCTATACTTCTTTAGATATATCCGATGATGTTTTTAACAAGGTTGATTATGCTTCAAAATTAATCACGCATCTATCAATTCCAAAACGAAACCGCTGTGCACATAAAGGGAACCATGGGCATGTGCTTTTAATTGGGGGTGAGATTGGTTTCTCAGGCGCAATCAGGCTTGCTGCTGAAGCAGCGCTCCGTGTAGGATCAGGATTAGTGAGTGTTGCAACACGATTGACTCATTTTAGCACTATTAATTTTGGTAGGCCTGAGTTGATGTGTTACGGCATTGAAGAGGCAGATGATTTATTACCTTTATTAGATAAAGCTTCAATTGTTGTTATTGGCCCTGGCTTAGGGCAATCTACTTGGGCTAAAGACCTGTTTAAAATAGCGGTAAGTTCTGATAAACCAGTAGTTTGTGATGCTGATGCGCTCAATATTTTGGCTAAAGATAATAATTATTACGATAATAATTGGGTGTTAACACCACACCCAGGAGAAGCCTCACGATTATTAGGCTGTTCTACTGAGAATATTGCTAAGGATCGGTTTTCTGCTATTTCTCAACTGCAAAAACAACTAGGCGGCGTTATTGTATTAAAAGGAGCCGGCTCACTGATTGCCAAAGGGAATGAAATTACAGTGTCAACAACAGGTAATCCTGGTATGGCAAGTGGTGGAATGGGTGATGTACTGGCTGGTATGATTGGTGGGTTAATTGCACAAAAAATGGATTTATATGAAGCTTCAGTAGCAGCTGTCTATCTTCATGGCAAAGCAGCTGATTTATCAGCTCAAACAAACGGAGAAATAGGTTTGTTGGCTAGTGATTTAATGCCTTTTATTAGACGATTGATTAACCAGCAATGAAAATTAGTTTAGCAAACGAACAGGAAACTGAACTATTAGGTGCCGAACTTTGGCGTATTTTACCAAAAAAATGTTTGGTTTTTTTAAACGGCGGTTTAGGTGCAGGAAAAACTACCTTAACTCGGGGTGTCTTAAGAGCTGCAGGACATAAAACAGCAGTAAAAAGTCCAACTTATACAATAGTAGAAGAATATGAACTGACCAGCGGCTCTCTTTATCACTTTGATTTGTATAGGATAAAAGGCCCTGAAGAACTTGAGTGGATTGGCATAAGAGACTATTTAGATCAACAATGTTTATGTTTTATTGAATGGCCAGAGTTAGGCAACGGTTTTTTACCAAAGCCTGATATAGAATTGACTTTGGATATTGAAGGTAAAGAAAGAATTGTTGACATTCAGGTGGTATCAAAAAAACTTTCAAATAATTTGCTTCTAAACTGGAAAAACAAAAACTTAGTGCTATAATTTAATCAAGATTATAGTTTTATGTGGGTTGGTTTTTATGTTTAGGGTATGGAAATTTATAAGTGTTTGTATTTTATTGTTACTTTCAGTAACAAGCTATGCAAAACAAGTGAGTGTCAAATCTTTGCGATATTGGACTGCACCTGACCATACCCGTGTTGTTTTTGATCTTTCTTCTGCGGTATCACATAACATTTTACTTTTACAAAATCCAGCGCGGGTTGTTATAGACCTTAAAGATACTCGGTTATCAAAAGTTTTAGCCCAACCACCTAAACAACACCCTTTGTTTAATGGGCTGCGTAGTGCTCCACGTAACAAAAAAAACTTAAGAGTTGTTATCGATTTAAAAGAAGGTGTGTCTCCTAAAAGTTTTATCCTAAAACCAACCAAAAAAAATGGCCATCGCTTAGTTGTTGATTTGTTTATTGATAACAATAACAAGACAACTTATGCCCAAGTTTCAAAAAAGAATGAGCCAAAAATTACAAAAAGCACAAGAACTAGGGTTAGAACTGCTACTAAGACGCTGAATAAAAAAGCCAGGGATATTGTTATTGCAATAGATGCAGGCCATGGTGGTGAAGATTCCGGAGCTTTGGGAAAACACGGTACTCGGGAAAAAAAGGTGGTACTCCAAATTGCCAAAAAACTTGCAATTTTAGTTAATAAAGAACCTGGAATGAAGGCCGTGATGGTTAGAGAAGGGGATTATTATATTGGCTTAAGAAAGCGGATGGAAATAGCTCGCTCCAAAAATGCAGATCTTTTTGTATCCATTCATGCTGACGCATTTAAAAATTCAAAAGTAAAAGGTGCATCTGTTTTTACTTTGTCAAATCATGGCGCATCAAGTGAGGCGGCTAGATGGCTGGCAAAAAATGAAAACTCGGCTGATTTGGTTGGTGGTGTGAAATTGACAGATAAAGAAGATGTGGTGGCTAATGTGTTGATGGATTTATCACAAAAAGCGACAAAAGATGCTAGTCGTAATGTTGCAAGCAAAGTTTTAAAACAGTTTAAAAATATAGGTCATTTACATAGCCGTAAAGTTCAAAAAGCTGGCTTTATGGTACTAAAATCACCTGATATTCCTTCTATTTTGGTTGAAACAGCATTTATTTCAAACCCTAAAGAAGAGCGTAAGTTAAAAAGCCGTGCTCATCAGTCAAAAATGGCCCAAGCAATTTTTCAAGGTGTTGTTGGGTATTTTAGTCAGTATGCACCACCAGATACATACTATGCTTTGAATTCGAATGCAAAATATATTGCTGCAATTTCAAAAAAACCAGTTCCTATAAAGAGTAATAAAAGACATGTTATTTCTAGTGGAGATACTTTGTCAGAAATTGCAGACCACTATGGTGTGAGTTTAAGATTGATAAAATCTTATAACTCATTAAATAATTCTCGTATACGAATAGGACAAATTTTAGAAATACCGATGGGATGATTTTTGGCTTTTAAAAGTGGGTATATTTTGGATCAATCGAGCCATTCAATAATATGGTCTTCCAGGTCATTAACTTCAGATTCTTTCATTGCATAGCTACAAATTGAAACGCCAGCCTCTTTAACACTTTCTTCAGTACCAGATATTAATGGATGCCATAAAGGAAGTTGTTCCCCATCACTTAATAACCGATATGAACAAGTTGCTGGTAGCCAATTATATTCAGCGAATTCATGTTGTTTTAAATCCAGACACTCAGGGACAAGTGTAGTGCGTTCTGAATAGCGAGTACAGCGACAGCTATCTAAATCAATTAGATTACAAACCACACTGGTAAAAAATATTTCTCCGCTTTCTTCATCTTCTAACTTGTTTAGACAGCATTTCCCACATCCATCACAAATGGATTCCCATTCTTGAGTGGTCATTTCTGATAGTTTTTTTGTTTCCCAAAATTTCATAGGTTCAAGCCATTTGAATTTTATTTTTGGATGAATAAACAAGGCAGATATAAATAAAGAACTGCATACCAAAAATCAGATTTGCTATAAGCAAATGTATGGGTTGAGCAATAGGTGGGATACCAAGTCGGTCAAGTGTTATGCCCGCTACTATTGCCATACTAATTAGACCAAGCAATAGGTATGAGCAGCGTAGCAACAGATTGTTTTTTTCTACTGAACTATAGATTATCCAAACAATCCATAAATTAGTAAATAAAATAACAGCTGAAAATGAACGGTGGATATAAAAAATAACAGGAAAACTATCTCTCCAGTATTCTCTATCAATATATTTATGTTCATGGGCTATAAAATCTACAGCCTCTCTAACTTGAGTACCCATGGCAACTTGAATAAGCGTAAATCCCATTGCGACTACAATTGCAGTTTTAATTATATCAGGGATTTGTCTACTATCAATTTGAACCAGATAGTATTTTTGGGATTTTGCGATGGCGTAAATCAATAAAGCAACAATGAATAGTGCTAACAGCATATGCAAGGTAATCATAAACGGCTTTAAATTACTTGCAACAACAGCAGAGCCTAGCCAGCCCTGGAAAGCGACTAGAAAAAAAATGCTTAAGCAGAGATAAAATATACTTTTATCAGCTTTCAAATAGATTCTTGAAGACCAGGCGGTTAAAAAAATTAAAAAACCAATGCTGACACCAACCAGTCGATTAGCATATTCAGTCCATGTTTTTATAGGGTTAAATTGGGTGTTTTTATAGCCACGATCTGCGTAGATTTCGTGATAATTCTCTGGTAACTGCGATTCTGCTGTGGGTGGAACCCATTGTCCAAAACAGGTAGGCCAGTCAGGACAACCCATACCAGCACCTGAAGCTCTAACAATGCCACCGACAAGGATGACCAAATATACGGCACAAATTGTTAACATACCAAGACGTCTAAAACGGAGCGTTGATTGATGATCAAGCATTATGAGTTGATATTAATCGTTTATAAGCAGTAGATTATATTCCTTTTTTAACGGTAGAGGATAAATAAAATACTTTTACTTTGAGGCGTAATAAATGCGTTTTTTTGAAAATGTTATACTTCACGCAGTCACGGATGCGGAATTTATAGCGAGTTGATTTTTGTCGATAGCAAGGCGCTGAAATGGGCGCATAGCAAGCTACGCAACCATTTTGGCAACGCAGTCTATCGGTAAAAATCGACCGATAGAAATCCGCATCTGTGATTGCGCGAAGTATATATGTGCAGTTGTGATCGCATGAAGTGTACGCAGATCCATCTGTATTGTTTTAACGTGGGAAGGTATAAAGATCAACTCAGCAAGGCCTGAGTAAGTTCTATCTCTTCTGATACACCTTCAATTTCCAGAATTTCAGCATCAGATTCTAAACCAAGCTTTGAAAATGATGGAACTAAGTTCCAGTCAACTCTGCAAGCGGGGTGATCAGTTCCAGCAATGCTTTGTAAAAATGCAACTTGAACTAAATCAACATAATCTGCTTTTTCACTTTCATCTCTTTGGAAGCTTACATATTCAGAGGCTACTAATTTTAAATCATCAGGAAAATCCCAAGAATCCATGATGATTTTGCCAATTGGAGGATGAGCTTTTTCCATCAGTTTACTGAGTCGTGTGGGACTATCTCTAAACTCTGGAATATTCTCAACTAGCATTAGGATTGGAAGTTTTCCGATTTGATGAATCAAACCAGCCAACATAGCTTCATCGGGATTTAAATGAGGAACAAAGGAAGCTAAAGCACGACTAATTGAAGATACATTGACACCTTGCTCCCAAGTATCACGAAAATATTTTTCTAAAAGAGGCGAACTTGGAGAGAACATTTGTTGCATCACCATACTGGTGATTAATGTTTTGATTGTTGAACTTCCAAGACGAGTCACAGCCATTTGAATGCTATTGACATCAACGGATCCTTTATATAAAGGGCTATTAGCAACTTGTATCAATCGAGTAGATAATGCAGCATCTGTGACAATCATATCTGCGAGTTCCTGTGACGTTGCTTCACCTTTAGAAACAGCATCTCTTACCTTTAATGCAATATCAGGTAATGTAGGTAAAACTAAGCGGTTTGCATCAAGTTCTTCTTGAACGTGAACAAGAAAATCCTGGACTGATTTGAATTGCATTATTAATAAACCTTTAGTGAAAATCTATAAGATTAATCTTATCCTTATTTGGAGTATCAAGGGTAAGATTTTGTAATTCAGTGTCAGAGTTTTGCATAACAGTTAACATTCTGGTTAAGTCAGCATTAGACTGGACTGATAAAACCTTGCCAATGGCTTGCTCACTATTATTCTTAACTATCTGAATACTACCTTTAAGCATAGCAGTGGGATGACATTCTGCAAGGAATAATTCACGTTTTGCTTTACCTAAATAATGAGTTCTGGCAACGATCTCTTGTCCCGTATAACAGCCTTTGTCAAAACTTATTCCTCCTAGTTTATCTATATTCAACATTTGTGGGATATATTCTTCTGATGTTGCTAAATTAAGCCAGGGAATGCCTTCTGAAATATCTTGAAATTTCCATGAGGACGAATTGACAGCGATTACATTTTGCTTATGTATTAACTGAGTCCAAAGCGCGGATGTTTCTGTTTCTGGATTGATTATTAAATATCGGTTATTTCGTGATGAAAATTTTATAGTTGATTGACTAATCTCAAATTGATTTTTTGGAAGTGATGGTAAAATAGTTGTGTTGGAAGAAGTCAAGCCTATTAAACATAGTTCATCGGTTACATTTTGTATTTTTACCGCAGAACGTAAAATATACATACCCAACTTAGTAATGACTTTGTCCGTTAGGTCGGTGGGTAAAACTATAAAATACTCATCATTTTTTTTATAAATGAGCAGGGTGGTAATGGCTCGACCTTTTGCATTGCAAAATGCAGAATAAAAACTAGTAGAGTCAGATAGATTATTAATATTACAGGTGAGTTGGCCTTGTAAAAACTGCGCAGCATCTGTTCCTGTTATTTTTAAAACGGACAGATGAGTAACTGGTGTGACTGTATGTTCGCTTGGTTGTTGGTTTTTAGGAAAAGAGATTCCTAACTCAGGACTAATAGTGGCATTATTTGATTTTAAAAAATCAATCCAGTCTTTATTCATAAGAGGCAGTGAAGTTTAATGATAACAACAAAAATAAGTGTTTAAGTGATATATTTGATGATGTATTATAAAGCAACTCTAAAGAAGAAAATGCTATGAGACAAACAAACCGACCCCTTTCACCTCATCTACAAGTATATAAATTACCTTTAACAGGTATCATATCAATTACACATCGTATGACAGGAGTTATTTTAGCTCTTGGATTGATTTTATATATTGCTAGCTTCTTTTATATATTACAAGGTAATGAAGCTTATTTAGAATTACAATCGTTTTTGGATTACACGCTAATCCGTATTGCAGTCTGGTTTTTTATTTATGCTTTATTTTTTCATCTTTGTCATGGAGTCAGGCATTTAATTTGGGATGTCGGCGAAGGTTTTGACAGAGATGATATGGATAGAAATGCCATCATTGAATTGGCTTTATCTTTAGTTTTAACCCTTATTTTTTATTAAGCTTATGGATTTTCAAGCACCTTTAGCAAAAGTGAGAGGACTGGGTTCTGCAAAAGCAGGAACAGGCCATTTTTGGATGCAAAGAATTACAGCTATTACTTTGATTCCATTATCATTATGGATGGTTTCATTTACTCAGCATTTACTGGATGCCTCGCATGAGGAAATAGTGAACTGGTTAGCAGGCCCTTTGGATACAGTATTAGCCATTACTTGGGTAGTCGCCGCTTTTTATCATGCAGCATTAGGCTTACAAGTTGTTATTGAAGATTATGTACATACTGAATGGATAAAAATATCGTCGATTTGGGTAATGAAATTAAGTTTCTTATTTTTTGCGATAGCGGCAATTGTTGCGCTATTTAAAATTTCAATGATGGGATAGGGCATGTCAAAGGATTATAAAATAATAGAACATTTTTACGATACCATTGTTGTCGGAGCCGGTGGTGCTGGTCTACGTGCCACTTTTGGTATGGCAGAAAAGGGCTTAAAAACAGCCTGTATTACAAAAGTATTCCCTACGCGTAGTCATACAGTCGCAGCACAAGGGGGGATTAGTGCCGCTTTAGGAAATATGGGTGAGGATGATTGGCGTTGGCATATGTACGATACGGTTAAAGGTTCTGATTGGTTAGGCGATCAGGATGCCATTGAATATATGTGTCGAGAGGCGATTCCAGCCATTATTGAATTAGAACATTACGGTGTGCCATTTTCTAGAACGGAAGACGGCAAAATTTACCAACGAGCCTTTGGTGGAATGACCACGGATTTTGGTAAAGGAACAGCACAAAGAACTTGTGCCGCAGCAGATGTAACAGGACATGCCATATTACATACTTTGTATCAACAAGCTTTAAAGCATGATGCTGAGTTTTTTGTTGAATATATCGCCTTGGATCTGATTATGGATAATGGCGAATGTAAAGGTGTTTTAGCATGGTGTTTAGATGATGGGTCGCTCCATTTATTTCGTGCACATATGACTGTATTAGCAACAGGCGGGTATGGACGTACTTTCTTTTCTTGTACCTCAGCCCATACTGTTACAGGTGATGGAAATGCGATGGTTTTAAGAGCAGGCTTACCATTACAGGATATGGAATTTATTCAATTTCACCCGACAGGTATTTACGGAGCAGGTTGTTTGATTACAGAAGGCGTGAGAGGGGAGGGTGGTTATTTAACCAACTCCGAAGGTGAGCGATTTATGGAGCGTTATGCGCCTAATGCTAAGGATTTAGCTTCTCGTGATGTGGTTAGTCGAGCAATTACCATGGAGATTAATGAAGGACGTGGTGTTGGGCCAGAAAAAGATCATATTCATTTGCATATAGAACATCTAGACCCAGAGATAACTAAAGAAAGGTTACCGGGCATTTCAGAAACAGCCAAGATTTTTGCTGATGTAGATGTAACGCGACAGCCTATCCCTGTTTTGCCGACGGTGCATTACAATATGGGCGGTATTCCAACTAACTATAAAGCAGAAGTTGTGACATTAAAAAATGGTAATCCAGACGCAATTGTACCCGGTTTAATGGCCATAGGTGAAGCAGCTTGTGTATCTGTACATGGAGCAAATCGCTTGGGGTCTAATTCTTTATTAGATTTAGTGGTTTTTGGTCGATCAGCTGCTCAACGATGCTCAGAATTGATTAAGCCAGATACCAAACATACCCCTCTAAAAAAAGGTGCGTGTGACAAGGCTTTAGCTAGATTTGATCGTATTCGATATGCAAAAGGCTCAGAGAAACCTGCTGAAATCAGGTTAAAAATGCAAAAAACCATGCAAAGCCATGCCTCTGTTTTTAGAACAGGTGAGGTCTTAGAAGAGGGTGTTGAGGCTTTAAAAAAAGTAAGATCTTCATTTGCCGATGTGAGTGTGGAGGATACATCACTTATCTGGAATACAGATTTAGTTGAAACATTAGAACTAGACAACTTACTTGATCAAGCTTATGTCACTATTGCTGCTGCTGCCAATAGAAAGGAAAGTCGAGGAGGGCACGCAAGAGAAGATTATCCCGAGCGGGATGATAAAAACTGGCTAAAACATTCTTTACTATGGTTAACAGATGATAAAGTGAAAGTCGGCTACAGACCTGTTCATATGTACACGTTAACCGATGAAGTTAAAGTTATCCCACCCAAAAAGAGGGTTTACTAATGGTTGAATTTCTACTCCCTAAAAATTCAGTTTTAAAAAAAGGTAAAGAGTTCCTTGCACCAAAAAATGCAATGAGAACAAAACGGTTTGAAGTTTATCGTTGGAATCCAGATTCAGGAGAAAACCCAAGGGTTGATACTTATCATATTGATTTAGATAGCTGTGGCCCCATGGTGCTAGACGCAATATTAAAAATCAAAAACGAAATTGACACCACATTGGCTTTTAGACGGTCTTGTAGAGAAGGTGTATGTGGCTCATGTGCGATGAATGTAAATGGAAAAAATTCACTGGTTTGTATTAAAGCGATAGAAGATTACGAAGGAACGATTAAAATATTTCCTCTACCTCATATGGATGTGGTTAAGGACTTAGTGGCAGATATGACCAATTTTTTTGCCCAGTATGCATCAATCAAACCATGGATTGAAACTCAAACGCCAGCACCAGCAGATAGAGAAAGATTGCAAAGCAAGGAAGAGAGAAAAAAATTAGATGGTTTATATGAGTGTGTACTTTGTGCCTGTTGCTCTACCAGTTGTCCTAGTTACTGGTGGAATAGCGACAAGTATTTAGGCCCCGCTGTTTTATTGCAAGCCTCTCGCTGGTTAGAAGATAGCCGAGATGAGAATGCAGGGGAGCGATTAGATGAACTGGAAGACCCTTATAAACTCTACCGCTGCCATACTATTATGAGTTGCACAGATACTTGTCCAAAAGGACTAAATCCAGCAAAAGCAATAGCAGACATTAAAAAAATGATGATAATCAGGCAACAGGGATAAAGAGAAGATTATTAAATAAATGTTAGGCTAACAGCTCCATCGTTAATCTAACAGCGGATAAAAAAATAGTAATGAAATCTTTAGCAAAATTAAAATGGCGCTGCCGAAGAGGTACTAAAGAACTAGACTATTTTTTAGAAGCCTATTTAGAACAACATTATCAGGATGCAAACAAAAAGGAACAGAATCTATTTATAGAGCTTCTGAGTTTACCCGATACACAACTGATTTTTTTCTTATTAGGCGATCAACTGCCCAAATCAGAAGGGCTTTTAAGTCTTGTCAAAAAAATACGCAACACAACAATTTATAATTAATCAATCTGCATTTTTGATTAAATGGTTAATCGGTATGCATGGTTTAGCCATTTTTGTTGTAGGCATCACCGCAATACCGCTTATTTCCCAAGTTATTTTAATCATACTAATTTTGTTTAGTTTGATCTTTTATTTAAAACAAGAAAAAGCGATAAAAATATATACTCTCCGTTACTCTACAGCATTGGGTTGGGAGATGACTAATTCAGAAAATGAATTTCAACTTATTGAAATTTTACCAACAACAGTGCTTTCTCCTTATCTGGTTTTTTTGCACTACAAAATAAATAACAATAATTATACAAAGCAAAAAAAACTATATGTTTTAATTGCTAAAGATACATTGAGTAATGATGATTTTCGAAAGCTGAGAGTAGAACTGAGAATTTCTGGTTTGGGAGAAAGTCATCAATAATATAGAAAGTAAAGAGTCAAGAGAGGAGTAAGAAAATGATTCAGTCGAACCTAAAAACGATGAATAAAAAAATATTGCAGAGGGTCTTGCTAATAATTTGTTTTTTTTCAATAAATGCATTTGCTATTGAAGATTCAAGAGTATGGAAAAACATTGGGCCTGATGGAGCGAGTATCTCAACCTTGGCAATCAGTAAAAGTGAGCCAAATATTGTGTATGCATTAGCAGAGGCTGACGAGAGTTCTTTATTTAAAAGTGTTGATGGTGGCGTTCAATGGGAATTTGTTCAGCACGATAATAGAGACTTTTATTTTTATGAAGGCTTACTTGTTGATCCTAACAACCCACAAATTTTATTTTTATTGGCAGAGGAGCGTGATCCTTTTAAACAAACAATTCTACGAAGCAGAGATGGAGGGATAAATTGGAAAGAAATAAAACTAAAGGATGGAGGGATAAATGCTTCATTTATTGCCTTAAATACTCCTCTCTCTGATTCTTTAAGGGCTGTGGTTGATTTAAAAAATGGAGGGCAATCCATTGCATTAAGCCACGATGGAGGAGAATCCTGGAAAGTATCAGAAATAATCATCAATCCTATAGATGATATAAACGTGGATATTGTGGGAATTGACCCAAAAAATACAAAAGTAATTTATGGAATACCTGAGGATGGAGCGGTATTACATAAAAGTATTAATGGTGGGAAGACATGGTCTTCAATTCAACCTATAGGAGATTTTGCTGCGAATGAGTTTTATTCGAAGTTTCATATTCACCCTGTCAATAGGAATATACTCTATAGCCGCTTTATTACAGCAAACCCTGATAGAGTTGGTATCTTTGATTGGGGTATTAAGTTTGTTTGGCTTAGTAGTAATGATGGAGGCGAGAATTGGAACCTTCTTGGAGAACTTGGTGAATCACTTGAAATTAAAGAATTAACGTTAGATGGTAATTTATCGAATATTTTATTTGCAACTGTCCTTTCGGAAGAAGAAGAAAATGCATTCAGTCATGGTTTTGGATTTTCCACTGTAAATTCTGAAATGGTGATTGCAAAATCTATAAATTCGGGTAGAAACTGGGAGTTAATCAATCTAGGTGTAACTGTGGAGACTCATGCTGACGACGAAAATAGAATTGTGCTTAATTCAAAGGAAAATCAAAAGCTTTTACTAAGTTCTCGGGAAGGTGTTTTCAGAAGTCAAAATGAAGGTCTGGATTGGCAGAGTAGCAATAGAGGATTAAACTTCATCAATAGGAGGTATGGTAAGTGTTACGCCGGATAATACTGATGTAGTCCACCTGGTGCATAATGGTTTTAGAAATTATAAAACTATTGATGGAGGTAAATCTTGGGAAAGAATTACCATGCCTAGCTCTATTTGTGGTTTTGATTCTGATGTAATCTTTAATCCTAAGAATAATCAAGAGGCTTTGTGTTCTCCAGACCGTAGAAAAATTTATAAAAGTTCTGATGGAGGGGTAAATTGGTTCTTATTTACAGATAATGAGGGAGAGGAGGGAATATTAATAAACGATCGAAATCTAAGCTATTCAAGTGATGGAAAAAAATCTATTCTGCTGTTAGTAACAAATTTATTAGTGTTGAAAATAACGAAACTCTGAATGCTTCCATTATGGAATGGAGTCAATCTAATGAATCCTCTAGTGTCAGTGACATAGTAGTTGATCCTATTCATTCACAGATTATTTTTATGGTCGGCGAAGATAATGCCTCTACCAGTGTTTATAAAACAGAAGATGGAGGTGCAAGCTGGCATAAGAAAATAGGAGCCATTTATGATGAAGGTGAGCTGCTAATACATCCTTTTTTTCCTGAGAGGCTTATTTTTATTGACGGGCGGGTTCTTTCTATAACGGGTGATGGTGGAGATAGTTGGGAAGAATTAGATTATCAAATCATTGGTAAATATGTCAGTTCCATTGTTTTTAATCCAAGAAATAAGGATGGTTTTTTTATAAGGACAGATAAAGGAATCTTTGAAACTAAAGATTTAGGGCAAAATTTTAATCAAGTTGAGGTGGGAGTTGATGAGACTAAAGATTCAAACTTATTTGCTGATGGAGATGAGGTTTATCTAGCATCTCATTCGAGATTATATAAATTAACTACCCGAGCTATTTCAAACGAAACTAAAAACTGTGTGTTCAATTGGGCAGAACAACAATACCCTACTTTGTTTGGTTTAACGACTGGAGAATCAAGTCAATTTGAACAATATACTTACCGTTATTATAGCGACACGCAGAGCTATTTAGGTTTTTTTCAGGATAAGAAAATCCATTATTTAAATAATAATCAGTCTAATAACATAGAAGATGTAGGATATTTTGAATATTATCAACATTTGGCTGGCTGTGATTAGATTGGTTGTGATTAGATTAAGAGCACCTCTATTAATTGTGGACTCAATTTTTCCATTCATCAATTAATAGAGCACCCTTAAGTTGCCAAATTACCTAAAGAGTAAGGAATTAAAAAATTTTAATAGTGCATTGATAAATAATAAAAGTAAAAAATATTTAAGAAAATTGCTCTGACTTGTATAATCAACTCATTTTTGGCTTTAGCAAGCCATAACATTCTACTACAAGAGAAATATAAGTCATGGCACTTCATTGTGGAATTGTTGGTTTACCCAACGTAGGGAAATCAACATTATTTAATGCATTAACCAAAGCAACAATAGCAGCAGAAAACTACCCTTTTTGTACTATAGACCCAAATGTAGGTGTAGTGCCTGTACCTGATCCCAGAATGGATGAACTGGCTGAAATTGTTGATCCAGAGCGAGTGTTACCCACAACCATCGAGTTTGTAGATATTGCGGGCTTAGTGGCTGGTGCATCAAAAGGTGAGGGTTTAGGTAATCAATTTTTAGGCAATATCAGAGAAACCGATGCTATTGTCCATGTTGTGCGTTGTTTTGAAGATGAGAATGTAGTCCATGTAGCAGGAAAAATTGACCCTTTAAGTGATATTGAAGTGATTAATACAGAACTAGCACTGGCTGATATGTCTACTATAGAAAAAGCATTGCAACGTGCCACCAAAGCATCTAAGTCGGGTGATAAAGATGAGATAGCAAAAAGAAAGGTATTAGAAAAAGTATTTGCTCATTTAGATGAAGGGAAACTGGTTCGCTCACTTGATTTAACAGAAGACGAAACTAAATTAATCAAAGAATATTGCTTAATTACCATAAAGCCCACGTTATATATTGCCAATGTTCAAGATGATGGTTTTGAAAATAACCCACTATTAGATACAGTACAAGATTTTGCAACACAAGAAGGGGCTGATGTAGTCGCCGTCTGCGCAGCAATAGAGGCTGAAATCGTTCAATTAGATGATGAAGAAAAGCAAGAGTTTTTAGACGATTTAGGGCTAGAAGAGCCTGGGTTAGATCGAGTAGTAAGAGCCGCCTATAAATTATTAAATTTATCCACCTATTTTACCGCAGGTGTAAAAGAAGTTAGAGCATGGACAATCCCGGTCAACGCAACAGCCCCTCAAGCTGCCGGTGTAATTCATACAGATTTTGAAAAAGGGTTTATCAGAGCAGAAATAGTGTCATACCAAGATTTTGTAGATAATAAAGGAGAACAAGGCGCTAAGGATGTTGGAAAATGGCGTCTTGAAGGAAAAGATTATAATGTACAAGACGGAGATGTAGTACATTTTAGATTTAATGTTTGACAATAATTGGTCTGAAATATATAATTTTCAGGCTTTATAGAGTCCTCACACGTGGACTTCTTTCAAAATATGGCGATATAGCTCAGTCCGGTTAGAGCGCAGGATTCATAACCCTGAGGTCCCAGGTTCGATCCCCGGTATCGCCACCATTTACAATTCACATCAATTCGTTACAACCGCCAATCCCACTAGATTCACCGTTTTTTGTTCATCATTGTTCGCTCATATTCGTATACAACCATCTTAGTTTAGGGTATCGTACAGGGTATCCAAATCTAGATACCCTAAAAAAATGCTGAATGACACGCAAGTTAAAGCCTTAAAGCCTAAGCTAAAGCAATATAAAAAAGCTGATAGAGAAGGGTTGTATCTGCTGATTAAACCTAATAACTCGAAACTTTGGCGGTATGATTATAAGAAAGACGGTAAATATAAGACTAAAAGCTTTGGTCAATACCCTAAAATAAGTCTGAAACAAGCGAGAGAACAGCTAGCAGAATTCAAGGATACCCCCAGCCGATACCCTAACTTCGATACCCTTTGAACAATTAGCTAATAAATGGCTCGATAAAATGGCTGTCTCATGGTCTGATACAAATTTATCCAAAGTTCATAATTCTCTCAAGAATGACGTTTATCCTTTTATCGGGCAAATAGACGCCAGCAATATCACACCGCCTCAAATATTGGAGTGTCTGCACAGAATTGAAGCTAGGGGCAGTTACGATACTGCTGGGCGAGTTTTGCAACGTGTCAGGTCTGTATTTGCTTTCGGTATTGCTTCTGGCTTAGTAACCCATAACCCAGCGTCAGAATTGAAAGGCGCGCTCACAACTGCTAAGGCGGGGAATTTTACCTCACTATCTAAACAACAATTGCCTGATTTTTTCATTGCTGTTGAATCTTTGAAAGATGAACAGCTAAGGATAGGTCTAAAATTAATAGCGCACCTTTTCCTAAGACGCGCGGAATTACAAAACGGTTTGTGGGACGAAATAGACTTTAAAACAAGGCAATGGGTCATCCCCAGCCATAGGATGAAACAGAACAGTGAGTTAATCGTTCCTTTATCTAATCAGACCATAGAACTACTCCAGGAGTTAAAATCTATTAACACTGGGAAAGCTATGTTCTCTCTGGTTAATTCTGACAGTTTGCTCTACGCGTTATATGATATTGGGTATAAGGGAAAATGTACACTCCACGGTTTCAGAAGCACAGCATCAACTATACTTAATGAAATGGGTCATAATTTTGACGCTGTTGAAAAACAACTTGCTCATTCTGACTCAAATAAGATTAGGGCTTCATATAACCGGGCTAAATATTTACCCGAAAGAATAAAAATGATGCAAGAGTACAGCAATGAAATCTCTATTTGATAAGGTATTTTTCCTCGATAATGAATATCACAAATTAAAACCGGTACCAATGTCGCTTGTCTTGGAAATCGAAAAAGGTGTGTTGGTTCAAGAAGGGACATTTAATAGAATGGTTCCTTTAACTGATAAAGAGATAAACCAAGTTGTAAGGCAACTATCCTGGCATAATCATCTATGTGAAAACCCAAAAGAAGCCCAGGCGAATGATGATAATAACGGCACGGATTATTGGAATATCTTTGACCAAGATCACCCATGGCACTATATATTCTTTGGGGATAATGCAGTCAAAGTATTAGATGATGATAGGTATGTAAAGCTGGAATATATAATGGAAAAGTTCGCTTGTGGACGAACTAAAGCTTACGAATATGCAGGGAAACCGTTAGGAAAGGGACGTGGTTAAAAAGTGAAATAGATAAGAAGTGGTTGGAGAACCAATAGAGAACTAATGAAATGTGGTAAAATGTTTTTAAGTCTGTCTTTATTTCAGGCGAAATAAAAGCCGGTTAACTTGTAATTAACCAGCTTTCTACATTTTTAAGAGTTCACCACAAACGCTTGTCTTCAATTATATCACAAAGTTTGGGTGACTCTTTTACACGAGAGGATTATCTCAAATGGCAAAATCCTACACTCCACAAGAACGTATTCTAGCAGAAAAAGCAAAGAAAGACAAGCGACTATCTCGTAAAGAGCAAGACAAATTAAATGGTCGTAAATCTGTAGCAGAAAAAGCCAAAGCTAAAAAAGCTACTCCACCCCCAATTATTGAAACTATAATATTCCTACACGGTCTAAATAAACTACACACTGATAAGTCTGGTAGAAATATGTCTTCTATCAGTAAACAAGCTATCAATGACCGAATTGCTAACCCTGTCACCGTTGAAAAAACTGATTGCGATTGGGTGGCTTTCACTGACCATAAAACGCGCGACACAGAGGATAATAACGGTAGATTTCACGCGCTGTGGGTTGATATTGATTCTGGCAACCCCACTCTTCCAGCTGTAGAAGAAATTATCAAACCTATAACCGATGATTATTCAATCTATACGACAAAAGGCGCAACTGAAAGTAATATCAAATTACGCATTATAGTTTGGTTAAAATCTTCATTATCTAAGGGTCAATATGTAAAATATCAATCAGCACTACAAAGTTACCTGGACTCTAAAGGTCTTATAACTGACAAATGCGTGAAGACTGTTTTACAACCTTGTTATTTACCAAACAGAGGTGCTTATTACGACTACCGCATATCGCAAGGTAACAATGACAACGTTGTAAATTTACTTAGCGAATTAGCGGCTGGTGTTGTTGAGAAGCCCAGGGTTGTTAGTTGTTATGATTCCACCGATGAACCACCTCACATAGCAAGATTCAATGAATTGTGGAGCGACAGAGTTGCTACTTTGCTCGAACCGCATGGCTATACAGAAATTGGTACAGATTTCAAGCACGACGCATCAGAATCGGGTACAGCTGGGTTAAAACAGGTAGAAAATGGTCTTTATTACTGCCACAGCTCAAGTGATGACAATTTGTCTGGGCAGGGTATGGGTTCAGATAATAATACTTTCACCCCTTATAAATTATTTGAAGTCTTGGAATGCCATGGTGATTTCACAGAAGCTATGGACACTTTATATGATGATGAAAGCTTTTTAGGTGCTGATTGGCTCGAAGCTAACCCCCGAAAAGCTAATATTTCTTATTACGATACAGCCGAAAAGCTACCTAATACAAGAGGTGAGCTTGTAGAGCTTTTCGGCCCGGTTAAAACTGACGCTGATATTAGGCATGAATCGTATCGAGCTATCGTCAAAGATTTACACCCTAACGATAAAACTGCTAAGGATTACAACGCGGTAATCAAAGAAGCTATGTTATCGCTTAGGGAAAATGAACTTGAAGACCAGCATTTGTGGGGGGAATTGCAAATGAGGTCAGGTTTAGGTCAAACAGAGTTTAATCGAATAGTTAAACAAGTTCACATCGACTCACGCAAAGAAGCAAAAAGCTTAACCTCTACTATTAACACTGGGTATGGTAGTGAAAAGATAACAGATTCGCAAATGGCAGGGGCTATGAAAGAAAGTTTGAAGTCTTGGAATGCATACTCTGTCGACCATAACGCTTGGTTCACAAGCAACAATAATATCTGGAAGATGGCAGACGACAGCCATATGAGAAGTTGTGTTATCGGTATTTTTAATGGTACTAATCAATCTTATTCGCTAAAGAAGCTGAACGATATTTCATCTTTATTAAAAGACTTAATGCAAGCTAAGGTGGGTACTTTTACCAATACCCCTATGCACCTTTTACCGCTTCAAAACGGTGTATTGGACTGTAGGGCTTTGGTACTTAGACCCTATGATATTAATGACGCTTTTACTTTTCAAGCTAGTTACAAATATGATGCTGGGGCAAATTGCCCATTATTTGACACTTTTCTAGATAAACATACAGACCAATTAGGAAGAAATCATATATTAGCGACAATGAAAAAGACATTAACCGGACAACCTCTAGACTCATTCCTTGAAATATCTGGTGACGGTGGTACAGGTAAAAGCACAGTTGTCAACATACTAAAAAAGATAATCGGTGAAAATGGGATTGCCTCTGCAAGGTTGGAAGTTTTGCATAAAGACCCTTTCTCGGTTGCGCCTTTAGCTGGTAAAAGAATAATTCTTTTTAATGATATAGCTAAGTATGTGGGACAAACAGACATAATAAAACAGCTCACAGGAAGGGATGAAATAAACGCACGGGTAATGCACAAACAACAAACTTTGAATTTTGTACACGAGGGGGCAGTTATTATCACAGGCAATGAAATAATTTCCTCTGGAGATTCATCAAACGCGTTAATGAGGCGCAGAAAACCCGCGATTTTTAACACTGTGGTTGTTCCATCTGAAACAGGCTTTCAAGGAATGAGTAACGAATTAAGCGGTATATTAAACAAGATTCTAAACTTTAATGCGGATGGTGTGTTGGACAGAATTTGTGAAATGCCAATAGAGTATTTAGAAGAAGTAGATTCGTTATATAAATTTGCAAGTGAGCATCTGATTTCAGCACCAGGTGAAAAGGTATTATTTGGGGATGCTAACGAAACTAACCTAACAATTTTTCAAAATAATACTGTGATGGGTAGGTATATTTCCTGGTGTAATTCCGAGGGAATTAAAACTAAATTAAACGCTTCTAACTTTGCCAAACGTCTAAAGTCAGTGGCAAAAGTGTTAAAATTCGATTATGAGAAAAAACGAATATCAATAACTAACAAACAACAACATTATTGTTGTGGGATTAGATTAGCGACAGAATAGCAATCTTGCAGGGGCTTGGGGTGCAAGTTGCAGGGTAATTAAAATCCCCCCCCCTGTCAGCTGTATCTCTTGTCTTGTATAGCTTATAGCTTATCTTGCAGGGGGAACAGGGTAAAAGTAGTAAAGAGTTAGCCTAGAGATAGAATAAAAAGATATTTTATAAATTATTTTTATACACAGATAAAAAAATATCTTTTATTTATGTATATGGGAGAGTACTTGTCACCGATTTTACCCTGTCACCCTGCAAGAATCGCTCTAGCCCATTGATACCAATGGATACAGCTGGCAGGGGGTTTTTTGCCCTGCAACTTACCCTGCACATTTAACACATTAACTATTTAGATTAAGTACTTATGAATACATTAAGCAAGAAAGTAACAGATTCCATTTTTGAACAAATGCTCGGTTTGCCACCAAGAACCTTAACACAACTATCCAAAATTACAGGCAAGCCGAAATCAACATTAGGAGTTTTTATGAAGCGTTGTAATCTTGTCCACTTTCAAGAATTGCGTGACCATAAAGACAAATTGAAAAACTATTATTCACTGGTGATATAAAATGATTACAGATATTGAGCAACTATTAGATTTAGAGAAAACATTGCTAGCAAATTATTTAGCTCCTACAGATAAAAAAACGCTGATTGATATGATTCAACGGTTACTAAAAGGAGATAAAGCTCACACGATTATTAAAGTTGCCCAGCAATGTAGAAACTCTAAAAGGGATAAGTTGATTATGACTGCTTATAAGCTTCTCAAGGGCAGTTTGTACGATAGGGCGCGTGAGATATTGATTATCTATCAAAACCTGCCACAGAAGAAACCTTGTACTTCAAAAGCTGGTTGTTATCTATGGAGCATTAAACAAAACGGCTGGGTGATGCCAAACCACAAAGGATTGGTAGTTAAGCTCAAACAACTAACAAAATAAACCCTAAACGAAACAGACATTAAGCCGCTTAATTGCGGTTTTTTTGTACCTGTCGAAAAGGGTCTGTGTTGCTTGTAGGTCAGGTGTGGTAAAAGGTTAAGGTAAAACTTGACAAATATATTAATCTGTGAATGACTTTTGGTACTATATAAATATAACACTTAACAAACAAGAGGTTTTTATGGCTAGAGAATTCGATAAATACAGACTGATTACACTTTTAGACCGTTGCATAGAATATGATTGTATTACCAAACACTTATCTAATATGCACAGAGATAACTTAAATTGGCGATCCAATATTAAGGCGGCGTTGAATAAATACCCCGAGGCAAACGCTTCTGAACATCTCTATGGAACAGACCCCGAAAAGTATATTGCCCCAGAGATTACTCACAGAGGTAGAAAAGAGGTTGCGTCAGGTGGTAAAGCTGTTAAAGATTTACTTAAGCAAGCAGTTCAATGTGATGCCCAGATTAAAAGGACAAATGAACATCAGGCGCGAGTGGCTACAGAGTCAAGTGAGCATCAAAGACGTAAAAATGAAGCTCGTGAATATTTAAAACATGAAACAGATTTACCAAGTTTCGATACTTTTGCAAATGGTGGTTCGATATGAGCAACAAAATAACAGAGGAACTAGAGCTTTTACGCGAGGAAAATCAGTGGCTAAAAGATTCACCATTAAACAAAGTAGATATATTGGATAGTATTACTAAGCAATTAAAAGCAGAGAGTACTATTGATTTCTTCCAATATATTCATAACCCTTTGCTGATTCTAAGAGAAAAAGACCTTTTGGCAAACCTTTTACTCGACGTTTTAGTGATGAAATTTGAAGACGCTTTGGTACATCACGACCGTGATGATGAGCTTGTAGCTCTGGGAGATAGACAACCGATGACTGATGAGAACGAGAAGCGAATTAAAGCTTTAGAGGCTAGGGTCAAGAAAGATAACCCAGATTCAACAGCATTAAGCATAGGAGATTGGTTAACATGAACCTACAACCACACAACGAAGAAGTACTAAAGGAAATGATCATAACTGCCAAAGAGATAAAAGCAGATGTTTTGATACTCAAAGCAAACACAATTAAGAAAAAGATACAAGCATCATGGAGGACAGTATTTAACAAAGTTATATAGGGTACAGACTAACTTCTAAATGGTCATATAGCTTGCACCATCTGTACATAAAAAGCTAAGAGCATAGGTTTAAAATCGCCTACATTACCAAGCTTCGCCATACTTGGGACTCGAAACATGGCTACCTTAAATAAGAGTTATTCTCAATAACTCTTAACAAATTACTTTAACTACACACTGTAAATGATTCTCAACAACTCCATAATATGTTGTTCTGTAAAAACAATAGGGGTACCCCCTTTTTTAAAAGTTTCGCCGAAGGTCAATGGATGCGCGTTTAGATTAGATTCACCAAATCTCTCTAAGATTCAATATCAATAGGTTTTATCAATGGATAACACGAATACCAGTGACAGTAAGACTTGGATAAATGAGAATGAATCTCATCTATTGAAGTTGACCCGTAGCTGTAATTTTTATTTAAACGGAACGAAAGGGAAAAGTAAATTAACCCACGAAGAATATCAAATTAATATGATTATGATAGAAAGATTAATAGCAAAAAAGCGCAAGCTTCAACATTTAAAAAGAGGTACACATGAGCGAAATAAAATTTAACCAGGCTTTGAAACAAGATGGTTCTATTATCCAAATAAAGGTGACAGACCCTATTATATTTTCAAACCCGTTTCCACACTCGCTACAAGTTAAAATATTAAGGGAACATCAGTATGGAGATATTCGTTTAAATAATTATGATTTCGAGTGGTTCACTCACCACCAAGATTTATCAAATATGGGTAAAATAGCATTAAACCAGGGCATTTACAGGTTCTATAAATAACAATAGGTTACATAACACGCAAAAATAGTTTAGGGTATCGTAAAGGGTATCCTACCTAATTCCACTTATAAAACAAACCGCAATGGTAGCCGGTATCGCCACCATTTATACGTTCAAATACGTTCACAATTCCCTTTCTAGCTAGCAGTCACACTGACTTATCTCCTGTTTCCACGTTCATTAGCGTTCAAAGATATTCATTGAAATACAGGTTTTTTGGGGGGTATTATTGGGGGTACTTAATTTGATACCCCAAACAAGTACCCCCAAAATGCTCACAGACCAGAAGATTAAAAACCTCAAAGCAAAAGACAAGCAATACAAAGTTACGGATGGTGCCGGAATGTTTCTTTTGGTAAAAAAAGTGGTAAATACTGGCGTATGAAATTCAGGTTCGCTGGCAAAGAGAAAACTTTAGCCATTGGGGTTTATCATACCGTTTCATTGAAAGCTGCCAGATTTGCGCGTGATGAAGCCAAAAAGCTAATCCACCTTGATATTGACCCTGTTCAGGACAAGCACGAACAAAAGCTAAAACGGGCAGAGCTTGCAAATAACTCTTTTGAAGTTGTGGCGCGTGAATGGGTTGTTAAAAAAAGTAGTACTTGGTCAGCCAAACATGCCAAGAAAGTTCTAAGGTCATTAGAGCTGGATATATTTCCATCGTTAGGTCGTAAGCCTATCAGTGAAATTACACCACCTCTGCTTTTATTGGCGATTAGAAAGATTGAAACCCGTGGCGTGTTAGAAACAACATCCAGAGTACTACAGCGGTGCAGTGCAGTATTCAGATATGGAATTGCAACGCAGGTTTGTAAAAGCAATCCTGCAAATGATTTAAAAGGCGCGATTGCTGCACCCAAGGCGACTAATTATAAATCCCTCAGTAAGAAAGAACTACCAGCGTTTTTAGCTGCATTATCTAAATATGACGGGAATATCACCATCAAGCTGGGGTTACAGTTGTTAATTCACACGTTTGTAAGAACTGGCGAACTACGACAAGCTAAATGGTCAGAGTTTGATTTTGATGCCAAACAGTGGCTAGTCCCAGCAGAACGTATGAAAATGGGAGTAGAGCTTATTGTCCCTTTGTCCTCTCAGGTAATTGATATTCTCAAGCAATTAAAAGAAATCAACGGTACTTATGATTATGTTTTAGCTGGTATCAAGGATTATAGGAAGCCTATCAGCAATAATACTATGCTTTATGCGATATACAGGCTTGGGTATCATTCAAGGGCTACAGGTCATGGGTTTAGAGCCACAGCTTCAACAATCCTCCATGAAATGGGCTATCACACTGATGCGATTGAACGACAGCTAGCCCACAGTGAAAGGAATAAAGTTAAAGCGGCTTATAACTCGGCTGAATACCTACCTAAGCGCAAAATCATTATGCGCGACTGGTCTAACCTCATTGAGAGTATGAGCAGTGGTAATAATGTAATCATCGGTGAATTCAAGAAAAACACACAAACAACGGTTTAACACCATGATTGATGATTCGGTTTTATCCAGCGAAGTTTATAGGCACTATTATGAATGTGAATGGATAACGCCTAAAATCATGACGAATCTGATTTGTGGTGCTGACCCTGATACAAGTCTACCCAGCAGGAATATAAAGTATAAAAATATATTGCGATGCGTTATTTACGCTTTACAAACCTGTGATTTAATCAGCAAAGATGGTAAATTCTTAACTAACTCAGAGATAAAAACGCAGATGTTATTCTTATGGGCTATTAATAAATTTCCTGAATTTCAAGCGAAGCTACCTGAAAATATGATTATCAATTCAGGTGGTGGACAAATGAAATTGTCAGCAATAACGGGTCAATCTTTTGCTTTAGATTTGCCGACTGATTATCGAGGACTCAAACAAGCATATATTCAAATTCATTTAAAACATATTGAGCTAAAAAAAGAGAATATGGAGCTAAAAAGTAGGCATTCATTGCTGGAACATCAAAAAAAAGTGAAAATAAGTAATTCCTCTACAGGAAGTAAGAACAGTGGCGCGAAGTCTAAATATTTTTGATTAATTGTTGCACACAAAAATGAATAGTAACGCTTACTGTTTTGTGTGCATATTATGGGTCGAGTCTTTAAAAAACGAGATTCAAAATGAAATCAAAGCAAACAGAATTAAGAAAACCTCATAGAACTAGTGTTCAAGATGATCTGGAACTAGAACTAGCTTCATTAATGGGTTTACCAGTTGAAGTACTGCCAAGGGATATTGGCATCAAAATATCCGCAGAATTTCTTTCTGTTACTACTCAAAAACTATGCGAGTGGCGAAGTAACAAACAAGACATTAAATTCCATTCTACAAAATAAGCCCTAGAACCATACGCTACAGAGCTGTAGACCTCATTAAATTCAAAGCTAATAGGATGATTGGATATAGGGGGTGGGTATGAGCAATCATTTACCAGAAGAGGGTTATGTGCGCTTGGCTCAAATAATTGGTGATAAAAATAAGGGCATTTTACCAGTCTTACCGATAGGTCGTACTGCGTGGCATCTAGGCGTAGTTAAAGGCATTTATCCCAAGCCATTTAAAATAGGGCGCACAGCTTTATACAAAGTGAGTGAAATACGAGATTTAATAAAAAAGATTGAGCAGGGAGGCTTGGTATGACTGATATTAAGGGCAAAGAAAGCAGGGAGGCAAAAATAGATGGTCGATCGCTGAAAATCAGGGAAACGGAGCGATAGCGAAGTGATGATTTTTAGTCCGCAGTAGGCAACAGGGAAATTTGCAGATTCGACGTGTGCGATAGCACGCGAGAGAAGCAAAAATTTTTTCCCGATAAGCCGTCAAGTCAGTGAGGTAAGTTTTAACGGAGCGGCTTTTGTGCGGAGTTGAAACTGGACGCAGGACGTACTGTGGCACTCGATTAAGTCGCCCGAGCGGAATGAATCTTTGGACATGGATGTCCCAAGGTGATATATAGCGAGGATGGCGCGCCAGAAATCAAGCGCGACACCAACCGCTTCTACTTCGGCTGATGCCTTAAAAAATACACCTGATGTGCAGGGTGATTATATCACAGTCTATACATCTGCCCAGCCTTAGCCTTCTCCAATACGCAATGAGTCTGAAACTACCCACGCATTCCAGTATAAAATGAGTCTAAGCTGACAAAAGCAGTCAATCTGTTCATGATGGAGCAATAAAAGCTATCATGAATCTTAAAGCCTTAAAAAATACCGAAGAATTACAAACTTTTTTAGAAGGATCACAAGCCATTGTATTTAGTGTGCCTGGTAATAAAACAGCACGCTATGGTTTTATCCAGTCGGTACTAAAACAGTTCCACTACAGAGCGTTAACTAAACGACAAAAAGGCATTGTGATACGCTTTTTGCTGCAAGTAACCGCCTATTCTCGCCAACAACTAACCCGTCTCATCCATCAATACCTGAGAGCAGGTGTTATACAACAACGTACTCCTCATAAGCCAGCAGGGTTTAAACAAAAATACACAGCAACAGATATTGCTTTATTGGCAGAAATGGACGAACGGTATGATACGCCAAGTGGTGCAGTCATTAAAAAACTTTGTGAACGTGCCTTTTCAGTCTTTGATGAAACAGAATATGAAAATATTGCTCACATTTCAGTGTCTCATCTCTACAATATTCGCGGTTCTACAAGCTATCAAAAACAGCGAAGAACGTTTGAGAAAACCAAGCCTAGACAGGTGGCTATTGGTGAAAGACGTCAACCCAATGCGGAAGGGAAACCTGGCTATATTCGAGTGGACACCGTTCATCAAGGTGATCAAGATGGAGTGAAGGGTGTTTATCATATCAATGCGGTGGATGAAGTCACTCAATATGAAGTGGTGCTGTCTTGTAGCCGAATCAGTGAACAGTTTTTGATCCCTGTCTTAACAGAAATGCTTGAAACCTTTCCTTTCGACATTAGCGGATTCCATGCGGATAATGGCTCGGAATATATTAATCATCAAGTGGCTAAACTGCTGAATAAACTGCATATTGAACTCACTAAATCTCGCTCAAGGCAGAGCAATGATAATGCATTGGCAGAAAGTAAAAATGCTTCAGTCGTCCGTAAAACCTTTGGCTATAGCCATATAGAACAGCATTGGGCAGATGAACTTAATGTCTTTAATAGAGAATATCTCAACCCTTTTCTCAATGACCACCGCCCTTGCTATTTCCCAACCATTGTCACGGATGAAAAAGGAAAACAAAGGAAGAAATATCGCTATGATAAGATGATGACGCCTTATGAAAAGCTAAAATCGCTGGAACAGGCTGAAAACTATCTAAAAGAATCTCTATCCTTTGAGCAATTAGATAAAAATGCTTATGAGATGAGCGATAATAAATTTACTGACCAAATGAACCTTGCTAAAAAGCAACTTTTTAAACAAATTAATGAACAGAAAAAAGCCTGATTTTTAGATCTGGATTAAATGGACTGTTCAGACTCATTTGTTAATTGGAAAATACTGCCTTGTAACAAAGCGTATGTAGACAAAAACGGCAAGATTGAAAAAGTAGAAGAACCACCTATGTTCTATGGGGGAATGGCTGAAAAAAGGCATGTTCCTACGTTAGAAGCTTTAGCAGTTATTATTCAGGAAATATCGGGTAATCCCAACAAGTGTATGGGTTTAGGGTTTCATCCAACTGCGCTAGTTGATTCTCCCTACAAAATCATGTCACAAGTCCTGATTTCATAAGGAGAAAAAGATGGCAGTCTGATAGAAAACGGTGTTCTTCATAAAGAGGTTTCTACAAAGCATATAGTGACTACTAGATCAAAGGCAGGAATGTCATTCGGTAGCTATATTCTCTTTGACAAAGACGATGGAAATAGCGATGAAGGGCAATGGATTACTGATATGGCTAGTTTCATTCCTGATTTTAATCTAGTCGATAAGATTATCGTCCCCAGCAATTCATCGAGAGTGGGACTAAAAAACAATAAATGGCACTGTTATGTGAAAATTAAAGACTCTATGGACTTAGAAGACTTTGGGGGTAGATTGCTTTCAGCTGGCAATTCAAAAGGGCATGACGTTGATAAAATTGATAAAAATGGTAAACCACTAGCCCGCATCATAACTGACTGTGCTGTTTATAGCTCTGAACGCGTCATTTTCGATGGTAAGCCCACCGTAACTGATATTAAAGGAAATGATGTAACTGATACGATTGTTAAGACTAAGCTAGTGGTAGAAGTGAATAAATACCCAAACTTTATTGATAACAGGGGTGAAGTTAATGCCTTAGATACCACTAAAGTCAAAGTGGTTAAAGGCTTTGGTAAATTCAAAAGACAAGTCGTCAAAATGCTTGATGCAAAAGGCAAACGGGTTAAAAGAACTAAAAGCCTACAAGAAATCACATACAACTACGACAAGCTGAAAATGGACACGCAAGTGAAAATGAAGCTAGGCAGGGAGGTTGTTACTAAAACCATGAAGGAAGTGGTTGATGAAAATCTTATTGAGGAATATGGTCAGAAGACCTACAGCAGTGAGGAGGGTCATGGTAAAAAGCTTCGATGTCAGTCCACTTTTGATAACAGGAATAGCAAAAGCTGGAATGGAATATTAACCCTGGATAAAGGCACAGGAAGACCGCAACTTTTTGATAATGGTTGTCCAAATCGTACCATGTATCGCACCCCAATATTTACCGAAAGGTTTACCGAATCTAAGGGTAGAGTTAGTACTAATGAGATGGCTAATGCTGGGTCTAATACAGAAGCAAGTGACACCGTAGAAGGTGAGTTTGAGCTTGGTATCGCCTCAAAAAAGGCTACATTGTACAAAGATAGTACGTTTGAGGAAATAGACGAGGTTTTGTGGTCACTGGTTGATATGGATAACCCTTTATACCTAGAGCTTCAGTTAAAAGAAATATCTGATGTTACAGGGTTAAATATCACTGTCTTAAGAAAAAGGCTTAAACAACTATCACCAAAAGAATTGCCTAATTCTGAGTCTCAAGCTACCGCTTTGATTAATATTGGCAAAAGTCATTATTTATTTCACGACTCAAACAATGAAGGGTATGCAGGTTGTACTTTTGATGGAATCAAATATACTGTCAAAATTAAAAGTGGGGAGTATAAGGAGCTATTAACTCTTATTTTGCATGAGGAAAGTGAAAAGGCTATTAGTTCTACTGCAATCAGTGACGCACTAAATACTCTGGAAGCTTTGGCAAAACTCAAAGGTAAGACGGAAATAGTAGCCATTAGAAGTTATAAAACGGATGATGCTGTATTTATTGATCGAGGAGATAAAAACAGATCAATCATTCAGGTTGATAAAACAGGCTGGCGTTTAGTGCAAGATGCACCCGTTAAATTTATTAGAAAAAAAGGAATGTTAGAGTTACCTATGCCTGTTAAGAATGGCAGTGACTTCTTGTTACTAAAAAAGTACATGAATATCAAGCCGGGAGACTTCCCCTTGGTATACACCGTCATGCTTTGCGCACTGGCTGGTGTTAAGCCTTATCCTATATTAGCGATAAACGGTGAGAGAGGAACTGGTAAAAGTTCGCTCACACGGCTAATTGTATCGCTTGTGACCCTACTATTACCCCTTTGCTTGCTTGTCCTGAGAAGATGGACGATTTACTCGTACTAGCGTCAAACAGGCATTTGATGGTGATGGATAACATGAGCGGTGTGAAAAAAGAGATGGCTGATGCTATCTGTAGGCTATCAACAGGCGGAAGAATGGCAAAAAGAAAGCTTCATACTGATGATGACCTTCACTTAGTTGAGCTTCAAAGGCCAGTAATTTTAAATGGGATTAATGAAGTATCAAATCGTTCCGATCTAAACGAGCGTTGTTTAATTGTGGATTTGCCAGCTATTGATGATACTGCAAGAATTGATGAGGAAACCTATTATGCTACTGTTGACAGGGATAAACCAGCTATGTTCACGGGTTTGTTAGACGCTATCGTGTCTGGATTCTGGCGCGCCATCCTCGCTATATATCACCTTGGGACATCCATGTCCAAAGATTCATTCCGCTCGGGCGACTTAATCGAGTGCCACAGTACGTCCTGCGTCCAGTTTCAACTCCGCACAAAAGCCGCTCCGTTAAAACTTACCTCACTGACTTGACGGCTTATCGGGAAAAAATTTTTGCTTCTCTCGCGTGCTATCGCACACGTCGAATCTGCAAATTTCCCTGTTGCCTACTGCGGACTAAAAATCATCACTTCGCTATCGCTCCGTTTCCCTGATTTTCAGCGAAAGCACAGTGATTCAATTAACCTTGAATCAAAACCAAGAATGGCAGACATGATTAAGTTTGTGACTGCTTGTGAGGTCGATGTGGGCTTACAAGGTGAATTGATAAAGGCTCTTCATTAAATCAAAAATTAGCCAGTAAGCACGCTATTGAGTCGTCTACCGTTGCTCTTGCATTGATTGCGTTGCTAGATATAGATACTAATCAAGGCTATTTAGAAATGAAACCTACTGAACTTTTAACTGGGTTGGGAGCAATTACCGGGGATCTAAATAAACATAATAAATACTGGCCAGCTACCACTAAAAAACTCAATGCTGATTTAAAAAGACTCAATGGCGATTTTAAAAAAATGGGGATTGATATTAACAAAGAAAACTACGGTAATAACTTGTACAAAATCACAAAAAAACCTGATTCTGATGGGTAAATACATTAAAAAACGTAAACCCCTGTTAACCGTGGTCTGTGGTGAAGCGATGTGAATAAAATGTGAATAAATATTCCTGCAGCCCTTGTTAACCGTTACCTGTGGTGAATATGTGAATAATGTGATCTTTATATAATCGAATATAAATATAGAGAGAGTATACATATACGCTATAGAGTGTATATACGATATATACCCATATAAAGAAGATTCATTCACATTATTCACATATGCACCACAAACCCTAGTATGAAAGGGCTGTAGAAATGTGAATAAATGTGGATAGAGTGTAAATTTAGCCATTATTCACAACCTGTGCGAAAAAAAACCAACATTTCCTGTGAATAATGGTTAAATTTACAAACCATGAATATATCCCCATAAATAAAAAAGTGATTGTTCTCCCTACTCACCTTGGCAAGCAGCAGGAACTCGCTTTTGATTTCCACGATGGACTTTGAAAAAGCAGCATCCTACTTTTCCACAAGCTTATGCTCTCCGCGTTAGGACTTCATTTTTTCCAGCAGAAACTAGCTGCACAGCACTCAGTTTCCGCTCTTTCCGAAACAAATTTATTTTCCGCTACGTGCCTTCGCAGAAGGCTATAACACTAAAATAACTCGTCTCTATCGAGTTGATTTTTTAGTTATGAAAACTTTGGAAAAGCATTCAGTTTGTTTTCCAAGTATTTATATAAATGAAAGCCCCATTTGTTCTATTTAAAGTTTTAAATCCTTTAAAAACTTGAAGATATTAAAACCCGTTTTAATAACCTCCCATTCTTTGTGAGAAGATATCTGAAGATTCAATGCAGAAAAAATGCCTTCACCATTCTGCCAGTTCTCTGGAAGTATGCCCTCAATAGCCATAGTAACGACTTCAATAGCCATTTTCAGAGAAGAATATGCTTCCTCTATTGTGTTATCTTTTAGGTTGATTGTGTGATGCAAGATTTCATTATTTCGCCCTGAACAAAAAACAATAAGTTTGGGAAGGTCTTTCGTGGATTGAAGCCCAAATATTTCAAGTAACGGCATATTTTCTAATGGTTCCTTCCAGACAGGAACCATTAATCCTATTTTGTCATCTGAAATATCAGGACTAAAAGTACCTTGAAGTGGCTTTATAGAAAAAACAGGCCATTTGGGGCCTGAAATATCGTCTAAGGCAGCCCAATAATCGTTATCAGAAAGCACTTTTTTAATATTAACGTGGCGATCAGTATAAAGTATCAAGCCAAAAGCCTGAACTATGTCCTTCTGTTTTTTCCAATGTTCTGCAAGTTGAAATACCCAGTTGTCCATAAATTTTCAAACCAATAATACCAATAATATGTAAGTTAATCTGTATGATATGATCTAACAGACCCCGAACTGGGAAAACGTTAAAATTATTCCCAGATAAATATCCAAGTAATTATTATCACGTAACACATTTTAACAAATAGGTATTGATCTGTTTAAAGCATTTCCAATAAACTATATAATATCAAGGTTTTTTGTAAAAGGCTTCACTCATGACTCGATTTGACCAGCTCATATAACCTTAAATATTCTTTAATTTTAAAGATTACTGTACGCCCAGTTATATCGCTTATATTCAGTTCTATCATTTTCCATAATAATATACAATTTACTTAGTTCTTCAAACCCTTGTTCCCAACTTGTCTCGGTTTCCTCTATACCTTGTTGTAATCCAAACCGTTGCCATGTTTTTTGTGCTATTTCGAATCCTAATTGTACTTCTTTTGTCACTTGCTCTTCCGTGAATCCAAATTTTGGAACGCAGCATAGCTGCCTAATTGATAAAATCATGTTGCAAACCCGTACTGTTATTGAAGGGTGATGCGATCTTGAAACAATATCGAAGTCATATTGACCAAATAAAAACAATACAAAACATACAGAAAATACAATGTAGCGAATTAAGTGCAATAGAGTATCGGTACTGTTAAGCTGAAATGACTTTCTTAACCAATCAGCTACATATCGATTATTAAAGGAAAAGTCTATCATTGATAAGAAAGCACTCCTGTCTGCTTCTAGTTCCCAAGCTTGCCTAATTTCTTTCTTTATCGTACCTCCAATCACAGACAATTGTGTATTCCGCACTTCGAATAACCGTAATGTATGTCCACACATGACATGCCCTAATTCATGATTAATACAGTAAATTATTGCTAGCGAAGATAATGCTGAGGAAAATTGGAATTGTTGTTTTTTTGGAGGAATGGGTTGGAATTCGAAAAAGTGCTTTATACTCTGTGAAGCATCACTATATTTTGCAGTTATATCATGAATATTAAGTGGGAATAATATTGAACGGTTACTAAATATTGGCGTTCTCCCTAAAACATCTTCTGATAATAAAAAAGGGTTGCCCCGTATCGCTAATATACTGAAAAGAGACTGGATTATCGCAGGGATGCAGGCACTTATTTCAATAAAATAATAGTTGTCTTGATATTCTGCGTAAGCTTGAAAGTCTGGATTGTTAATATAACCAATGGCTATTTTATTATATTTTCTTTGTTTATTAATTAAAACACATCTCTTTTTTACTAACCCATAGCTTCTTATTTGAGAAAATGTAAATAAGTAACGATTCGCATCATTAAGGCCACGATAATCAAAAAACGAAAGTTTGCTATCATCTATGTGGCTGATAAACTTAAGACAAGTTTTTGTATTCGACTTTTCTTCATTGGTTAGTAGATCTAACATAACGAGCCTCCTATACATACACATCATCAGTAAAACACAAAAACCTAGTCTATTTTTTTGTTATTAAATATTAATTCTTTCTTCAGATTCAACAGATATATATCTAATTGAAGATATTGTTTTTTCCTGTCCAAATTTTAAATAGTTTGGCAATTATCAGGAACCTGCTTTTGAACTTTCTGCTTTTTCTCTATTTTCTGATTTCCCCTACAGACTTTGAAAAAGTATCATCCTATTTTTCCATGTCAAATCCAGCCTTTTCGCAAGCTTATGTTCTCCGCGTTCAGACTTTATTTTCTCCAGTAGAGCCTGGTTTCACAGCGATCAATTTATGCTTTTTCAACTTCAGGTTTATTTTTCGCTGCGTGCCTTCGCAGAAGGCTATAACCATTTCTCAGGTTTTGCTTTCTCTGTTCTGATTTTTGCTTTTTAAATCGTGTGGAAGTCGTCAGAGCTTCTTTTCTCAGCACTCGACTTTGCAAACATCAGAATTCTGCTTTTTCTCTTTCCAAATCCCTTGGCATACTGTCGAGCCTATTTTTTCCACTCTAAGTTTGGCAAATATCGAAACTTGCTTTTGCTTTTTCGCTTTTTCCTAATTTCCACGATGAATTTTGAAATAGCAACGTCCTACTTTTCCACGTCAAACCCTGCTTTTTCACAGAATTATATTCACCGTGTCAAACTTACTTTTTTCTAGTCGAATTAGCTTCACAGCAATCAACTTTCGCTCTTTCCGCAATGAGTTTCTTTTCCGCTTCGTGCCTTCGCAGAAGGCTATAACGCCAAGTTCAGTGGCCGCTGGCAGATATACGATAGACTCTGCAAACACACTGAACTTTGGTAAAAAATGACCTCTGAAAAAAAACTGCGCTGCCAGCGGTCAACTGGAACTTTTTGTTATGTTTTTAAACACTATTATCTCATCTAAAAATGATGACGCTCTTCTCTGCCTTCTCTAATAATATCAACTATCTCACTAGAAGATACACCAAGATTAACCCCTTTTATATCAAGAGGTGATTTTTTTGGTATTACTGGCTTAATATAAAATGATTCACCATCTCTTTTTTTGACACAGACAACACCTTCTTTTCTTGCCTCATCTAATATAGATGCAAAATGTTGCCGAGCTTCTGTAAAGCTATATTCTTTCATTGTTCAAACCTCTAAAACTTGAATTCCAATATTTTTTGCTACAGTTTTTAGCCCTTTATCTAGGGTTAATAGTGAAGTACTTGTCTGCTGAGCACATTGAATAAGGTAAGCATCGTAAGCATATATTTTTTGGCTGTAAGATAATTCCAAAGCTTGCTCCAACGGAACCTCAATAAACTTCACAGGAATTTCTTGATAAGCTTTCAATGCAAGTTTTGCCACTTCTACGTCTATTTTTTGTCTCTTGAACATAGCTGAGAAAGCATTTCCAATTTCCCAATGAACTGATACAGGTGCATATAGTGAATAGTTTTTAGTAATTTCTACAATTCTACCTTTCGACGCTTCATTTCCAATAACTGCAATTAAAGCCGATGTATCTATAGTAAGGTACATATTTACTCCTGTTGTACATATGTACGAACTATAGCTGATATAGCATTTTTAGTAAACCGAATTTTCTTTAAACATAACTATGAAATAACTTGCTGTGTTCAACGTCAGGACTACGAATAAGAGCTTACTAGCCTCAGCAAGATAAAATTTGCATTAGAAGAATTGAGGCAAGTTGATTGGCTCGTTATAAAAATTAAGAAAGTTCTATTTCCTTTGTTCTCTTGCTCTTCGCTTTTTCAATCGCGTGGCAGTCGTCTGAACTTTCTTTTTCTGAACTGAGCTTTGCAAACCTCAAAATTCCGCTTTTTGCTCTTTCTCAATCCTTTGGCATTCCATCGAGCTTAATTTCTCCGCACTCAGCCTTGCAAATATCAAAACCTGCTTTTTCTTTTTCGCTTTTTTTCTGATTTCCATTACGGACTTTGAAAAAGCAACATCCTACTTTTCCACGTCAAACTGTTCTTTTTCACAGGCTGATGTTCACCGCGTCCAGACTTCATTTTTTCCAGTAGAAACTAGCTTCACAGCACTCAGCTTCCGCTCTTTCCGCAACAATTTTCTTTTCCGCTATGTGCCTTCGCAGGAGGCTATAACCATGAATTAACCAGCCTGTTTCACATCCGAAACTTGGCAAACCACTGGCTTATTTTTCCACAACAAACTACGCATGAGAAGAATTTGGCTGGTTGAATGCCAAGTTATATAAATTTGGAATAATAGTAATGCTTTCCAGTTTAGGGTTTAATTTGTACTCGACCCCTATTATTTAAACTTCCATGATTATTACTTGGTCCTTATTTCCTCACACAAGCGTATCAATTTTAGAATATTTTCAACATCTTCTTTTTTTTCAGTCTGTTTTTTATGCTCATAGTATTTAATCAGCCGTTCTAGATAGTGGTTAACATTACTATCATTTAGCATTAATAACTGATTATCAGGTGATATAAACTCTTCCAGAAAGCCATTGAGCACTCTAATATCATCAATACCCACTTCAAAAAACTCAACCAGACGATTCAGGTGTACAGAACGTAAGCGTTGCTTATGTGTTGTCAACTCTCTTGCTGTATACTCATTTAATCGCTGAAAATATTTTGTATAGCATATAGACTTTAGCTCAATAAGACTCAGTGTATCAACTAGTTGAATTTGAATGTTTATAATTTCATTCTGTCTTTTATTAAGTTCATTTTGTATTTTTTTTGCTTTTAATCCTACCTCATTACTAAGCTCTTTAAATTGGTTTTCTAGGCTCGTACTTCTTCCTTTTATATTCTCATTAAGATTATCGATTTGTTCCTTAGCTCTATTTTCAGATTCTTTAATTGATGTCCAAACTACACCTGTTGCCAAAGAAATTAAAAAAGCAAACAATACAAATTTTACGGGTGAATCAGAAAATATAATAAGCCTAATAGCATACCTAATGTGCTCGGTTGTCACTGACAAACTAAAAAGCAACAAGCAAAAGCCTAAAAAAATTAATAGTCCAAAATATCTGCATCTTTTAATATTATGGGTATAGACTGTACTTCCACCGTTCTGTTGATGAAATGAAAGTAACAAAAAAACAATTGCTGTTATTATCAAAGATAATGCTAAAGAAAATCCGAAAACTGGAAAACTATTTTGTAATTTTTCAATCAACTCACTAATGGTGACATTCATTCCTAATTAGCCTTAGATGTTGAATTCAATTTCTCTAACACCTTTGCAAATTCTTCTTCATCTATATCTTTTTCCAAACAATCTAATGGATGATCTTCAGGCCAATTTTTCTCACGTTTAGACATATGAGCACTAAGATAAAAATAAGGAATTCTCTTTTTGTGCAAATACACACCCAATAGTTGCCCTTGGTTCATAACAACTAGTCTACCTCCTAAGTTAACGCCTAGTCTTTCTAACAGCTCCTTATTAATATCACTTGGGAAATATAAATCTAAAGCAACACAGAACAACTTATTTTCCATGTCCTCAATCATTTCTATAGCTTCTTCTATTTCAAAAGCTATCTCTATTTCCCATTGTCGATATTCTTTGTTTAAATATTTCCTAAGGTATGCATGAGTAGACGGCTTATCATCGACAAAGAGTATTATATTTTTTTCACACATTATATTTCCTCTATTGGCCACCAAACAGTGGCATTAACTTGGTTTGAAAGTGGCCCATTGTCCAGACTGATTTCCCCTTGATGTAATTCAATCAATTTTTTACAGCTTGCCAGCCCCACATGAAAACCATCTCTCTTTTCTGAATGATGAGTAGAATTAAAAGCTTCCATTCGTTGGATATCAGAAATATCACCCGTATTGATAAACATTAGTTTAAACCCTTGCTTGCCACCACGCTCTTCTGATCCACTCCTAATAAATATTATACCGTTCCTTTTGCTGTACTTAACTGCATTATCCAATAAATTACCAATGATATGCACGAACCAGTCACTACTCATGGCTAATTCCTGCGACCAAATTAAATTATCCAGGTTGGGTTGAAATTCCAGCTTTAAACCTTTGTCATCCATATCGGGCTGATAAGCCCCTATCAAATTTTCAAGATTTTGGATCATATCGGTGCAGCATTGCGTGGGATCTATTTCTAATCCATTATCAGTCTGACCACTGCTTAGCCATAATAAACTTTTCGCCGATATTTCCAGGCGCATTCCAAAATAGCGGCAGCGACGCCAATCAGAGTCTGATTCAGCATCAACCTTAAGTTTCACCAGGTGCTTATTTAATGGAGTAGCATCCGATTTAATCTCATGCATCACACCATCTAAAAGCAGTTCTCGTTGTTCTTTATATCTTGACACAGCAAGTAACCAGCTGGCACGGCTGGTCAAGTTTTTTAGGCGTTCCAGGCGCTCATCATCAAAGTGATAAGCTTTTTTAGAATGCAAAACAATCGCTGCAACTTGCTGTTCTTTTCCAGCTATTACGGGTAGAATCAAAAAAGACCCTAATTCCTCAAAGTATTTCTGCCAACGGCTACGATCTACTTCTCCTTCACCTAGATAAGCGACTTGTCCTGCATCTCCATAAGCATCTACTAATATATCTCGAATTGTCTTTTCATTATTAAGATCAGGTAATGAAATAATTTTTCCAGACTGCCAACAGCGTAGGATGGGTAGGTTATTGGTATTTTTATCATGTTTAAATAAAGCCCCTCGGAAACTTACATTTTTAGGAAAAAAATCAAACAACCCTAGTTTGCTACTTTCTTTATCTAAGCTAATGGTAACTTCATAACCTGCAACCCTTTTTTCAGTTATATAGCCCATATCGGCTTCCACATCAACAACTGCATGATCTAGTAGTTTTTTTAATAAGGTTTCTGGTTTTTCAAAGCCACCAATCATTTCCTCATCAAGCTGAGCATAGGTTTGTTCATGACTTTTGCTGGTTTGCTTGATATCATATTCCATCGTTTTTGCCAGTTCTTCACAGAAGTTGGTAAGATATTTTTTTAATCTATGAATATCTTCCTCAACAATCATCTCAAAACTGTCCTTCTCATCGTTATAACGGTCAAAAGTAAACTTACCTAATAGATGGGGGTTTCCAATGATTTTTATAGTTTCTTGATTCTCTGTGAATAAAGGCAATTCTACAATAGAATAACCTTTAGTATTTTTAGTAGGAATAATTAGCTTATCCCAGTCAAGGTCTTCTCCTCGGTTTTTTTCAGTTGTGATGTTGAAAATGATTTCATTTTCCTGATTATCATAATCAGCTACCATTTTTTTCATACGATCAAGTAATGGTCTGTCCACGAGTGGAATCCGTTTAGGTGATTTACGTTCTCCTCTAGACTTTCCATCAGTTAGAGTAGTACTACTCCAGCATAAAGCTAAAATACCATGTTCAACATCATTGGTTTTAAGCATTTTTTCATCATACCGAGGAACATTAAGATAGCGACAAAAACGTACTCGTGTAAATCCCAATTCTCCTAATGATATGGCAATTTTCTCGACTAAGGATAGCCAGTCGTTACGATTTACAGTTTCATTTACCCCTTCAGCATATTGAAATAGGTGTCTGCCATCATCAGATTGAAATGAGCATAAGCGAAAATAGCCTACTTCAGCATCGGGTGAACTTGGTAGTTGGTTAAAAAAATCGCGTTTCTCTGTAACAAAACATTGCTGTTTAATAAAGGCACTTGGAGCAGGAAGATTATCTGGGCAATGCCAATATGAATTTGTAAAAACAATCTGTCCCTTTTTATTAATTACACGTAATGGCTTAGGAAAGTGCTTCCACTGTTCAGCTAGTTTGAAATTCTCACAAAAACTCGCTTCAAAAGTGGATAAAGTAAGAGGTTTACGTAGATAATTAGGGGATAAGGTGGGGTAATTTTTTTTAGCCATTTTTATGGCCGTGGTATTTAATTGATCTGCACCCGTAAACCAAAACACTCGCACTTGAGCCCAATTTAAATAGTTACCCATAGATTTCATTAAGACTTCAGGGTTATGATCAATCCCTATATCAAAATCAAGAAATACAGCTACTATTTCAGTACTATATTCCTTCAGCGTTTCAATAAAATCAGGCTTCCCATAACACAAAAAAATAAAATTCTGCTTATCTCCCAATGCTTGTGCTTGTTGTTTTAAGCCTTCAATAAAGTCCGAATCATTATCAATAACTAAAATAAGTTCATTTTGTTGTAATGTCACTCAATTTACTCCTCAAGCTGAATAAGGTAAACGTATGCAAAAATTAGTACCAAACCAGCGTACACTTTTTTCTAAATAAATTTTACCCCCCACACTTTCAATCAGTTGTTTTGCGAGGTACAGTCCCATACCACTACCTGTAATACCGCGGCCTGTTTCACGAGCATTAAACAGTTTTTTAACTTGTGCCTGAGTCATACCTGAGCCATTATCGTTGACTCTAATTTCTATGGGTGTTTCAGGGAAAAGGGGGTTCATTGTTAAAGATACTTGAATTCTAGCCCAATCACGCTGACCACAGCAATGTAGCGCATTATCAAGTAAATTGATTAAGGGGATTTCTACATATTTGGGTGGAAAAGCTAGGGTTAAAGGTTCCCTAATCTCATTTTGCAACTCATTTAGACTTGCACAGAAGCCTTGAGATTTTATTCGCCCTTGCATTAAATGCAATGTTCTCTTTATGAGGCTCGCTATATCATTAATCTGTGTATGTGCTGGTCGTATATAATCAAGTCCATTTTCACTTAATTCCAGTAGGTGGTTAACAGCTGTGCTTATATTTATGAACCCCTCACGAATATCAGCAGCATCAGGATTAAGCGCAGGGTTTTGTATTTTACTCATCAATATTTCATTGAATCCTGCAACTGTACTTGCTGCAGTGCGTATTTCATGCAAGGTACTCCCTAATAAACGCCCTTGCGTGGCAAATACCTCAGTAGTTTCTAATTGTTGTGCATCATTTAACCAATGCGCAATATCCTCAAAATGGCTTTGCTGAGCTCTAATAAAATCTTGTGCGTGTTGTCCTAAACGATCGGGTGAGAAAAAGGCTAAAACATGCTCAACTTTATTGTCGCTAATACAGGGATGAACCCATACCCACTTATATTCCCACTTTTCCATAAAGCTTTTTAATGGACCACATCCATTTATCCCCCTTTCTTGCTCACGTTGTGCGTCAATAGCTGTTGCAATTACAGTATTTTGTAGGTCTAGCTCCAGTTTTCGGTATTCGTCTTCCCTAATCCCATGAGCGACTCTAACAACATAATATCCTGGACGATCAAGTTTTATCCATAGGCCATGAACGCCCGTGATGTTTTTACAACACAGTGTTAAAAGTTTCTCAGCACTTTTAATTACTTGTGTTTCACTGCCAACTGCTTGCCACCGTGAGACTTGCCCTTTAAAAAACAACCGTTTTTTTTGGCCTGATGCGGGCAGTTTACCTGTTTCCAACCAAGTCAAAATTGTTAAAGGGCTTAAGGGTTTTTCTATCACAGGCATTCTTTGGGCTTGCGCCCAACTATGGTCGCCTGTCATCTTGTTAAGCTTCATTCCTGTTTGTTGAATATGAATAGCATCATCTAGTAATTCTTCAATACGTTTATAGTCACTAGTATCTATACCTAAGTCATGATCCAATAGGCAACCATCAAAAATACTTTCATCTAATTCTTTAGTGACTTCGTCGGGTGATTGACAATAACGTGTTCTGATATTCCAGGCTTTTAACAATGATTGCCAAGACTTACAAAAGTCTTTATCGTTATCGATAATTAAAAGTTTTTTTTCTGTGTGCGTTGGCGAAGATGGTGCACTTTTAATGATCTTATTTTTGTATTCCGTTTCCAAGAAATTTGGGGTCTCGTTGTAGGCTTGCTCTTTACGTAGGGTTAATAACTGATTAACATCAAGCGTAATATGTAAAAGCTTATAGTCTATTGCTGGGTGGCCTGCTAACATGGCTTGTACGGTATCTCCAACATGTAATAGATCTCTAATATTAGGACACATTGCTGCATCAGGAGTTTGATTACGATGTAAATAAGCTGAAAATTGTTTATAGGGTCTCCAGTCAAGATTTCGAGTCAAGTTATAGTTTAAGGAAATAATAGCTGCATTATTTTCGACATAACTGACTACCTTGCCTTCTAAAATATCACCTTCACTAAATAATGATTGCTGCCAGGGGTTTTGTAATTTATCAGCCATGGCTCCATCAGCTGCACGCCATATATTTGGATGATCATGTATTGGACTAGTCAGAAATAATGCAATAATTTGGTTTGAAGAATAGTCTTCCTTATGTTTGGAGCTAAATTCTAGGCGTGCCTGCTCTATACTTGGGTGACCTTCAACCTCAACGTTAAGATGTAAGAGACCAGGCTGAATCCTATCAACAGTTCCGTTTACGAATCGCCAGCCAATTTCATCGCTATTATTTTCTTGCTTGTTAGTCATAAGTTTACTGTACTGTATGGCTGGTCGGGTTAACCAATTGCTAGTGCTAGAATATATCAGTTAGTATTTCTGTTTGATAATACTAGAAAATAGGCTCACCATCCCACTTTCAGCATAAAATGCTAATTGGTTACTACAAAGGAAGCTATAGCATCTAGATTCTTTATAGCAAAGATAGTTCTCTCTCTGCTCTGCTTTTAATATTTCAATATAGAGTGTAAGTTTTCCGCAGTTCCTTTTTCAGCACACAATTTTGCAAACCTCAGGATTTCGCTTTTGCTCTTTTCCAAAGCCTTTGGCATACTGTCGAGCTTATTTTCTCCACTCTAAACTTGGCAAACATCGAAACCCTCTTTTGCTTTTTCGCAGGCTTATATTTTTCACTTCCGAACTAACTTTTTCACATCGAACCTTGAATCACAGCACTCAACTTCCGCTTTTTCAACATCAGATTTCTTTTCCACTAATGCCTTCGCAGAAGGCTATAACGCGCTGTTCACCTGTCAGTGGATATACATCAAACCTACGAAAGCATGATGAACGCTGATTAACATCCGAGTTGCTTGCACAGCATCGACCTGCTGTCAGGTGGAACAGACTTGTTATAAAATCAGTAGTAAACTGACAGTTTACTCTCTCTTTTCTTTTGCTCTTGATTTTTCTTTTCAAGATCCTAGCAGGCTGTTTCGCTTACTTTCTCCGCACTCAAACTAGCAAACAGCAGGAACTCGCTTTTTCTCTTTCTGCTTTTGATTTCCACGACGGATTTTGAAAAAGCAATGTCCTACTTTTCCACGTCAAATCCCGCTTTTTCGCAAGCTTATGTTCTCCACGTCCGAGCTTCATTTTCTCCAGCAGAAACTAGCTTCACAGTACTCAGCTTCCGCTCTTTCCGCAACAATTTTCTTTTCCGCTACATGCCTTCGCAGAAGGCTATAACGTTAAAATAACTTGCTGTGTTCCACGTCAGGACTATGAATAAGAGCTTACTGGCCTCAGCAAGATGAACGTTGCATTAGAAGAATTGAGGCAAGTTGATTTTTCTCGTTATAACAAAAATGTAAAGCTCCGTTACTTCTGTTCTCTTGCTCTTCGTTTTTTCAATCGCGTGGTAGTCGTCCGCATTTCCTTTTTCTACACACAGTTTGATAAACATCAGGATTTTGCTTTTGCTCTTTCTGAAGCCCTTGGCATACTGCCGAGCCTCTTTTCTCCAATCTGAGCTTGGCAAACCATCGAAACTCGCTTTTTCTTTTTCGCTTTTTCTTAATTTCCACGATGAATTTTGAAATAGCAACGTCCTACTTTTCCACGTCAAATCCAGCTTTTTCACAGAATTATATTCATCGTGTCAAACTTACTTTTTTCTAGTCGAATTAGCTACACAGCAATCAACTTTAGCTCTTTCCGCAATGAGTTTATTTTCCGCTTCTTACCTTCGCAGGAGGCATGTAACGCGCTGTTCACCTGGCAGCGGATATACATCAAGACTATGAAAGCATAATGTACGCTGATAAACATCCGAGTTACTTGCGCAGTGTCGACCTACTGTCAGGTGGAACAGGTTTGTTATAAAAATCATCAGGTTCTTCTCCTCATTGCTCTTGCTTTTTCTTTCAAAAAACCTAGCAGGCTGTCTCGCTTACTTTTTCCCTACTCAAACTTGCAAGTATCAGGAACCCGCTTTTGATTTCCACGACGGACTTTGAAAAAGCAGCATCCTACTTTTCCGCAAGCTTATGTTCTCCGCGTCAGGACTTTATTTTCTCCAGTAGAAACTAGCTTCACAGCACTCAACTTTTGCTCTTTCTACAACAGATTATTTTTTCCGCTTCTTGCTGTCCGCGTGTAAGCTATTGTTCGACGCGTATATCTAAAAAACGTCTTCAATGTCAACTCCATCTTCAAGCTGATATGTAGAGGTTAGCTGATTCCAATCAGATACGATAGCCGGTTGAGATCTAACTTCTGCAATTTCAATAATCCCGTCAGTTACGAATGGTATTAATACTTCATCAACTACATTCACTTTTACCACCCCTTCGAGTTCGGTGGATTGCCAGCTAAATCCTACTTTTGAGCCTGAAACCCTAATTAACTCTTCAATAATTAATTTCTCTAGCCTCTCAGGTAAAATAGCTTGTTGTATGTGTATGGTTTTTTCACTCATGATTAATTACTCCTAAAGTTCTATTCCTAAAGATGTTTTTAAACATATGCTCAAGTTTTGTGTAGATGGTGATGGTAGACGACCATAATCAGTTCCATCGTTAAAAGCTTTACTTAATGGTATCATGCCTACCGGAATATCCCCATCTAACTCATCGTTATAAATCCAAGTTCGTCTCAAAACTCTATGACTCTCATCCAGATTAGGAGTGAATGCACGCCGCATATGTAGCATTCGTAGATTGTCCACGAGTACAAATGCATTATCTGGAAGCTTAAATTCAACATGATATTGTGAATCTTGGATGTAGTTGTCAAATAGTTTAGCCATACTCTTTTGAAGTGAGATTTTCACCTTTACATCATCTCTAAATCTAATCCAATATTTTCCTTGATGAACTTGTGAAAAAACTGGCGTGTTAACAGATTTATTAGATCCACGATAGAAAAGTGCAGCAGGTCTTAATATCTCTTCATATAAACGTCTATCCTGCTTTTGAATATCTTTGAGTATCTTTTGACAATCGACTAATATTGATTCACCACCATCGACGGCTGAACGTACACACTGAAGTATTATTAGTTTCGGTGGGGCTATTTCTTTCAATATACCGGCATCTAAATAATAAGTATTTAAATATGCTCCATCCGTGTGTGGTGGGAACACCCCTTCGCTAAGTCCGCGAAAAACAGAACTGTTATGGTTTTGTTTTGAATCACCAATACTACTTACTTCAACGATGCCCTCACCATCGGATCGTTCATGAAGCTGAATATCCCCACATGCATAAGATAGTTCTAGCAAAGTTTTACGTTGACTTTGAATATGTTGAATGAGACAAAAACCATTTTTGCGTACCGAAGCATTAATCATTCTCCAATCCAAGTCTTGTATATCTTGGCTCTGCCAATTTAAGAAGTTAATAGATAATTTCATAACTCACCTTTTGAAAGTTGGATAGTTTGGCGTCGAACCATAAAATAACTTGCTGTGTTCAGCGTCAGGACTACGAATAAGAGCTTACTAGCCTCAGCAAGATGGACTTTGCATTAGAAGAATTGAGGCAAGTTGATTGGCTCGTTATAAAAATTCAGAAAGCTCCATTTTCTTCGTTCTCTTGCCCTTTGCTTTTTCGATCGCATGGTAGTCGTCAGAGCTTCCTTTTTCTGAACTCAGCTTTGCAAACCTCAGAATTCGCTTTTGCTCTTTCTAAATCCCTTGGTAGTCTGTCGAGCTTATTTTCTCCGCTTCAATCTTGGCAAACATCAAGACTCGCTTTTGCTTTTTCACAGGCTTATATTTTCCACATCCGCGTTAGCTGTTTCACATCGAACCTTGATTAACAGTACTCAACTTCTGCTCTTTCAACAATAGATTCCCTTTCCACTTGTTGCTCTCAAAAATAGAAAATAACGCGCTGTTCACCTGTCAGCGGAATACATCAAGACTACGAAAGCATGATGTACGATGATAAACATCCGAGTTACTTGCGCAGTGTCGACCTGCTGTCAGGTGGAACAGTTTTGTTATAAAAATCATCAGGTTCCTCTCCTTATTGTTCTTTCTTTTTTTGCTCTTGCTTTTTCTTTCCAAAAACCTTGCAGGCTGTCTCGCTTACTTTCTCCGCACTCAAACTTGCAAACAGCAGGAACTCGCTTTTGCTCTTTCTGCTTTTTTTCCTGATTTCCACGACGAACTTTGAAAAAGTAATGTCCTACTTTTCCACGTCAAATCCTGCTTTTTCGCAAGCTTATGTTCTCCGCGTCCGAGCTTTATTTTCTCCAGCAGAAACTAGCTTCACAGCACTCAGTTTTCGCTCTATCCAAAACAATTTTATTTTCCGCTTCGTGCCTTCGCAGAAGGCTATAACCATGCAATAACATTACCGATTATTGGAATACCCAAACAACGCCAACACCCTCAAAAGCAAGCACGATGAATTTTGAGCAGATAGCAATGATTACAAAATATTCCCTTGAATGTTGCGCGCTTTGCGCAGGCTAACCATAAAATAACTTGCTGTGTTCAACGTCAGGACTACGAATAAGAGCTTACTAGCCTCAGCAAGATGAACTTTGCATTAGAAGAATTAAGGCAAGTTGATTGGCTTGTTATAAAAATAAAGAAAGTTCCATTTCCCTTGATTCTCTTGCTCTTTGCTTTTTCAGTATTCAATTTCGCAAACCTCAGAATTTCGCTTTTGCTCTTTCTAAATCTTTGGGTATTCTGTCGAGCTTATTTTCTCCGCACTCAACTTGGCAAACATCAAAACTCGCTTTTGCTTTTCACAGGCTTATATTTTTCCACATCAAACCTTGATTCACAGCACTCAACTTTCCACTTCTAACAAAAAAAAGTAAAGCTCCGTTACTTCTGTTCTCTTGCTTTACTTAAAATACATCTGATATGCAACTAGTACAGCAACACATACAATACCACCAATAAGAACTATAGCTATAGGCATAAACAGCTTTTTTACTATTCTTACGGGCTTAGATTTCTTTGAAGATGAAGTGATAAAGGGTAGCTGAAAAAATATGAAGTGGAGGAGGGCGCCAGAACATATACCTGTCATAAGCCAGCCAAAACTCTCCATTGTCGTCATACCACCAAGAAGAATTTGAAAACTGGTTAAGAATCCAAAAAAACCACCTAGATAAGCAAGCGGACTTTTAAAAGACAACTCAATACGTTCTAATATATGTATGTTTCCGTTAGACATGATAATTTGTCGCCTTTCTTTGTTTAAAACTTTATTCCGCTCTAAAACAACCCGAAATCTTTTGTTTAACCTTCGTTATTCTCGAATCCTGTTCTACTCTATATAATAAAAAAAGTAAAGCTCCATTACTTCTTTTCTCTTGCTCTTCGCTTTTTCAATCGCGTGGTAATCGTCCGAGCTTCCTTTTTCAGCACCCAATTTTGCAAACCTCAGATTTTTCTTTTGCTCTTTCTAAATCCTTTGGCATTCCGTCAAGCTTACTTTCTCCGCACCCAGCTTGGCAAACATCAAAACTTTCTTTTGCTTTTTCGCAGGCTTATATTTTCCACATCCGCGTTAGCTTTTCACATCGAACCTTAATTCACAGCGCTCAACTTCTGTTCTTTCAACAATGAATATCTTTTCTGCTGATGCCTTCGAAAGCAGGCATATAACGCGACGCTCAGGAGTATTTTTTAAGCTTGTGAGCGATAGCGATACACGCTTTAAAAATATCTGTCTGGAGCTACTGGTTATCGGATTTTCGATAGCCGGTGGTTCTGGACAGTTCTACTGAGCGTCGCGTTATCGGGAGCGCGTTAGCGCGCCCGATAACCATGAGTTAAGCGGCTCGACCGCTTGAACGACAAGTTATGAAAAATATAAAGTTGTCACAGTTTTATTTTTGCGACGATTTGCTTTATCATTTTTACATCGTCAAAATTCAGGTACAAAAACCTCGCATTAACAATACGAACTACATTTTACTTACCAAAGCTGAGGAAATAAAAACTCAACCGCTGTGGTCGATAATTTCAGCTCAACATCACGCCTTGGTTTTGCACTAATCAGCCCTTCACTCTCCATTTGTTTAAATACTGGCCTTAATGTCTGCTCACCTTTACTTAAATGCTGAATTATTGCACCTCGACTCATTCCTCCTTTTTCCAATAGCAATCGATATATATCTCGTGCTGTAATTTTTAATAGAGGTAAGTTTTCACCTGATGAGCTTGGAATCGCACCTTTTGCTCTCATTTCAAAATAGTAATCCACTCTAACACCAAGCTTCCTAGGTTCCAAAAGTTCTGAAAAATACTGTACTTGATCTAATGCGGTATCAATAAAATATTTTGTAAAATAAATAAGTCCAGCGTCTGATAAAACTCCACGGCCATCATTACCACCTTGTCTTGGTTTGTCAGCTTGTGCCAATGCAGTGTAATAAGATTTTTTCTGTCGACCAAAACCACGAGTAATTGACCATAAACCATAACCATCAAACCCTGAGCAGCGCATATAACAATCTGTGAGAAGGCGTATAACTCTACCATTTCCATCTTGGAATGGGTGGATCCATGCCAGTCGATGATGAAGTGCAGCAGCGGCAATAACTCTATTCGTTCCATGAATTTTTTCTGGGTCAAATGCTGTTTCCAACCAACTCATATATTGACTAATTTCATCACTGACAGGAGGAATATGGGAACCTACTTGGACAGAAAGGGTACGGTACTCTCCTGGCTTAATTAGCAAGAGGGTGTTATCTGTATCAACAACTTCACTTCCATCTTTATTTTTAACTATGAGAAATGACTCTGGCAGCCCATTGTAAAAAGACTTATGAAGTCGTTTAATAAAACTTTGTTTGCTGATGTTTGTTAAGCCAGCAGCTATTTCTTTAGTTTTAATTTGAGCTTCTAAATGTACCAATAATTCTATAACTGGGTCTTCTGGGTCTTCTGTGCTATCGGCATGCCCCCTTTCTTGAGTTTTTAGCAAATCTTTTGGATGCGTGGGGTTTCCTTCAATTCGGTTGCTATAAAAACAGTTAACCAATCTAAGAAGCCACTCAGTGGAGCTACGAATAGATTCAGGGATTGTTTGATCAAGAGCGGCATCAGCCTTATATAAATCGACTAATTTGTCCTCATGCTCACCAAGTTGATTGGATTGTACAAATGGTGTTATGTTCATAATATACCGCTATAAATAACATTATAAATTGTTAATTATAATGTACTTACGATAAAAAAGTAATATTTTATACCGCTATATTTACCTGTTTACCCAACGCTATGCTTTGCGCAACGTCGACTTGAAGTCGGGAAGGCTGGTTTTTATCAATTCAGTGGTAAACTAGCAGTTTACTCTCTCTTTTCTTTTGTTCTTGCTTTTTCTTTCCAAAAACTTTGCAGGCTGTCTCGCTTACTTTCTCCGCACTCAAACTTGCAAGCAGCAGGGACTTGCTTTTGATTTCCAAGACGGACTTTGAAAAAGCAGCATCCTACTTTTCCACGTCAATCTCTGCTTTTTCACAGGCTTATGTTCTCCGCGTCCAGCCTTCATTTTCTCCAGTAGAAACTAGCTTCATAGCACTCAGCTTCCGCTCTTTCCACAACAATTTTCTTTTCCGCTACGTGCCTTCGCAGAAGGCTATAACCATAAAATAACTTGCTGTGTTCCACGTCAGGGCTACGAATAAGAGCTTACTAGCCTCAGCAATATGAACTTTGCATTAGAAGAATTGAGGCAAGTTGATTGGCTCGTTATAAAAATTAAGAAAGCTCTACTTCCTTTGTTCTCTTGCTCTTCGCTTTTTCAATCGCGTGGTAAACGTCAGAACTTTCTTTTTCAGTACTCAATTTTGCAAACATCAGAATTTTGCTTTTGCTCTTTCCGAAGCCCTTGGCATTCTGTCGAGCTTATTTTCTCCGAACTCAACTTGGCAAACATCAAAACTCGCGTTTTCTTTTTCTCAGGCTTATATTTTCCACATCTGTGTTAGTTTTTTCACATCAAACCTTGAATCACAGTACTCAAATTCTGCTCTTTCAACAATGAATTTCTTTTCTCGTTATAAAAATTAAGCAAGTTCCATTTCTTCTGCTCTCTTGCTCTTCGCTCTTTCGATGGCGAGGCAGTCATCTGCGCTTCATTTTCTGTACTCAGCTTGGAAACATCAGGATTTCGCTTTTGCTCTTTCCAAATTCCGTGGCAAACTGTCGAGCTTATTTTCTCCGCGCTCAACTTGGCAAACATCGAAACCCGATTTTTCTTTTTCACAGGCTTATATTTTCTACGTCCGAACTAGTTTTTTCACATCGAACCTTGCTTCACAGTACTCAACTTCTGCTCTTTCTACAACAGATTATTTTTTCGCTTCTTGCCTTCGCAGAAGGCTATAACCATTAAATAACTTGCTGTGTTCAGCGTCAGGGTTACGAATAAGTGCTGACTACTTTCAGCAAGATGAACTTTGCATAAGAAGAATTGAGGCAAGTTGATTGGCTCGTTATAAAAATTAAGAAAATTCCATTTCCTTTGTTCTCTTGCTTTTCGCTTTTTCAATCGCGGGTAATCATCAGAACTTCCTTTTTCAGCACTCAATTTCGCAAACATCAGAATTTCGCTTTTGCTCTTTCTCAATCCTTTGGCATTCTGTCGAGCTTACTTTCTCCGTACTCATCTTCGCAAACATCAAGACTCGCTTTTGCTTTTTCACAAGCTTATATTTTCCACATCTGCGTTAGCTTTTTCACATCAATCCTTGATTCACAGCACTCAACTTCCGCTCTTTTAACAATGAATTTCTTTTCCACTGTTGCCTTCGCAGGAGGCAATAACCATGAATTAACCAGCCTGTTTCACATCCAAAGCTTGGCAATAAAATGGCTTATTTTCTCAGCAACAAACTACGCATAAGAAGAATTTGGCTGGTTGAATGCCAAGTTATAAAAGCTTGGCAGTTCTCAGGTTTTGCTTCTCTACTCTGCTTTTTGATTGGTAATATTCAATATGCTCTACCTCAGTGAGTTTAAAATACTAAGAGATTTTTATAATATCAGTCTGAGAGAAATCATTACCTTTAAACAATAACGGTTGATTTAAGTGTTTTGCAGTCGCGTAACTACAGCAATCACCAAAATTTAATTTTGCAGGATGTCTTCCTTTTCCATAAGCTCTCCATGCGGTACGCGCCAATATAGCTTGCTGAGCATCAAATGCAATTACTGTCGGGACAATGGTTTTTAACAGTTCATCAAACTGAGTGGCACCTTGTTCCCCCGCTGAAAATCAGGGAAACGGAGCGATAGCGAAGTGATGATTTTTAGTCCGCAGTAGGCAACAGGGAAATTTGCAGATTCGACGTGTGCGATAGCACGCGAGAGAAGCAAAAATTTTTTCCCGATAAGCCGTCAAGTCAGTGAGGTAAGTTTTAACGGAGCGGCTTTTGTGCGGAGTTGAAACTGGACGCAGGACGTACTGTGGCACTCGATTAAGTCGCCCGAGCGGAATGAATCTTTGGACATGGATGTCCCAAGGTGATATATAGCGAGGATGGCGCGCCAGTTTTTTATATTCAATGACCATTGAAGACTCGACAATCGCTGAAAATCAGGGAAACGGAGCGATAGCGAAGTGATGATTTTTAGTCCGCAGTAGGCAACAGGGAAATTTGCAGATTCGACGTGTGCGATAGCACGCGAGAGAAGCAAAAATTTTTTCCCGATAAGCCGTCAAGTCAGTGAGGTAAGTTTTAACGGAGCGGCTTTTGTGCGGAGTTGAAACTGGACGCAGGACGTACTGTGGCACTCGATTAAGTCGCCCGAGCGGAATGAATCTTTGGACATGGATGTCCCAAGGTGATATATAGCGAGGATGGCGCGCCAGACTGACACTGATGTAAATACTATCTGCATCAATCAACAGTTTTGTAAAATATTCTGCCTCAGATTCCTTTAATAAAATAGCGATTAAAACAGATGAATCAACAACTACTACTCATCGCCCCATAAGCCCATTTCACTTTTTTCGTAACCTAAAATTTCATCAGCTGTTCGATGGTCTAGTGTGGGTAAGCTAGAACATTTTTTAGCAATAGCCATAATAGCTTGATATTTTTGTTTTTTGTCACTTGCCATAGATGTTATTTGTTTAGCCTGTTCTCTTAGTTTTTCCTCAAACTCGATTACTTGCTGTTGAATAACCGTTTCTGGTAAATTTTCAGGAATATTGATAGTCACTTGCATAAGTTTCTCCTTAATTGGCTTAATTATATACCTTGCTAGCTATAAGTTGTAATTATGTATTTTGGCTTATTCCACACTATATCCCAGACTCTTATATCCTGAAACTCGCTTTTCACTCATTCTGACCAGCATAGGGATTTCATCTACATAATCATAAATTAATACTTCTGTTTTGGCATGATGTAAGCGGTGCAATCTGCCAACATATTGCGCTAATGTCCCTTTCCAGGATACTGGCATTACTAATAGTAAAGTATCTAACCGTGCATCATCAAAGCCTTCCCCTAGGTAACGCCCTGTTGCAATCAATACGCGCTCTTCATCATCGGGAATACTTTTTAATGTTTCCGCGATTTGTTTGCGTTGTTTTTGTCCTGTTCCTCCTTGTAGCACCACTACATTTTTAGCAAATTTATTGATTTTTTCTGCCAACAAAGTTACATGAGCCTTTCTTTCAGTAAGGATCAGAGGCGAGCGTTTATCTTTAAGCAATTGCTTTAAGTCATCAACAATCATAGCATTGCGTTTTTCATCTTCAATCAATGTTGCATACACTTTCTGGATAGTGGGTTGTCCATCCTGAAATTTAGTGTCTGATAATTGAAACCCCGTCTGTCTTTGAATAACACGATGATCAAACGGTCGGGCTAAAGCCTGTTTTTTAGCATCAACTTTATAGCGTATCGGCCCACATTGCATATACACAATAGGATGATGTCCATCTTTACGCGTTAAAGTAGCCGACAATCCTAATACATATTTGGCTTTACAGGCTTTTGCAACAGCCTCAAAACTGACGGCTGATAAATGATGACACTCATCAAATATCACTTGCCCATAGTCAGCCACCAAATTATTAACCTCTTGCTGTTTTGACAGGCTTTGCATGATAGCGACATCAATAATACCTGTTGGTTTTCTCTTACCACTGCCGATTTTTCCTATTTGTTTTTTATCAATTTGCAAGAATAGAGCAATACGCTCCAGCCACTGATCCATTAGCTGTCTACGATGAACAACAATCAAAGTGTTCACTCGTCTTTGGGCTATGATATACAACGCGATGACCGTTTTACCAAATGCTGTCGTTGCCGATAAAGTACCCATATCATACTGGCACAATTTTTCAACGACTGTTTTTTGTTCAGGTGTTAACTCCCCAAGAAACTCTATTGATTCAATCGCGTTTCCTGCAAAACGTTCGTCTTTGATGCAGGCTTCTACTTTCAGTTCCTTTAGTAATACTAACAGCTCATCAATGCATCCTCTGGGGAGGGCAATATGTTCAGAATAATTTTCTGCACAGGATATAATTCTGGGCTTATCAAAGGTTGATAATCGCATCGCCTGAGCTTTATAAAACTCTGGGTTTTGGAAAGCAGCGATTCGAATGATTTTGTTGTGAAACGGAGCAGATAAGTTTTTCTTTTCTATAAATATCTGGTTGCCAATCACCAGATTAATTTTTTTCGGCAAGATTCCCATATCAACCAAAGCCTTATCTTTTCGAGAAGGTGACATTTGCCAAGGTTTTCCATTATCTTCTTCAATAGGCATTTTTACAGCTAAAATATTATTTTGTCTTTCTGCTTGATTGACCAAATGTGCTAACTCAAAAAGAGAAAGCTTTTTTAGTGTTGATAAATAAGCCCATTGATCTTCGTAGGGTATCAATTGATGATTAACAAAAATGCTATTGCCTTGTTCACGCGCTCGCTGAAAATCAGGGAAACGGAGCGATAGCGAAGTGATGATTTTTAGTCCGCAGTAGGCAACAGGGAAATTTGCAGATTCGACGTGTGCGATAGCACGCGAGAGAAGCAAAAATTTTTTCCCGATAAGCCGTCAAGTCAGTGAGGTAAGTTTTAACGGAGCGGCTTTTGTGCGGAGTTGAAACTGGACGCAGGACGTACTGTGGCACTCGATTAAGTCGCCCGAGCGGAATGAATCTTTGGACATGGATGTCCCAAGGTGATATATAGCGAGGATGGCGCGCCAGTTTTTTTGTAAAGGCAATGCTATTAGATTGCCAAAGCCACCTTTAGGTAGGGTGTCTTGATTGGGGAAAAAACGATCATAGGATTCAAATCCCATTTCTGTGTTGTGATTCATTGCTTGAGTTAGCAATAAAGCCCCCAGCTTTCTTGCTTCAACCGCAAAAACCAGCTGAGCAAAAAATATCCAAATATGAGCACCATTGCCAGACCTTGATATTTCTATCGCATGGGGTACTTTATTTTCTTTGCAAACTAACGCAAATGCTTTGACATCTTCTTGCCAATTAGCCTTATCAAAATCTATCGCTAAAAACCAACAGCGTTCATCAGTTAGTAATGGATAAACACCGATTACAAAATTTGCAGGATAATTATTATTGCTATCAACACCAGAAAGATGGTTCTGTATCACTAGATCAGTGACGGGTAAAAAGGAGCGATTTGTGCAAATACTACATTTTACTCTTGGTTTTTCACAAAGACCTGCTTTCCATTCATTCCCACAAACGAGTGAATAGCCTGCTTTTCCCGTTTTAGTGTTTTTCCAGCGTTTTGGGTAAACATCTTCACGGCCTCTAAACAAACCTTTGAATAATTTGATTTTATCTGCGGGTGGGGAGTATTGGGTTATTGGAGCAGATGAATTGCTATTACTAAGTTTGAGTTGGTTTAGCTCTTGTACGAGAGATGTACGCTCTGTATCCAGTGTCTGGATTTTGTTTTCTAAGGCTGAGATTTTCTGTAATCTATTTTCACTCATGCTTTTTTATATCAGAAAAAGAGTGGAATGAAAATAGAGAGGTTTCTTTTCTCTTTGCTAGTTTGTTCAAAAGCTTGGTAGCGGTAGTCATCTGTACTTTTTTTTTCAGTACTCAGTTATGCAAACATCAAAACTCGCTTTTGCTTTTTCACAGGCTTATATTTTCCACATCCGAACTTCCTTTTTCAGCAATCAGCTTTGTAAACCTCAGGACTTTGTTTTTGCTCTTTCAAAATCCCTTGAGTTCTGTCGAGCTTATTTTCTCCGCTACAAACTTGGCAAATATCAAAACCCGTTTTTGCTTTTTCGAAAGCTTATGTCCTCCGCGTCAGAACTTCATTTCTCCAGCAGAAACTGGCTTCACAGCACTCAGCTTACGCTCTTTCCGCAATAATTGTCTTTTCATCAAGGTAGAACAGCCAGTTACCCAACTGCCCCCTCACAGACCCCAGCGTGCGGAATTACCGCACTGGGCTCTTCTGAATAGCTCGCTTTGCACTTCCACAACACTTATTTTTTTCCTTAGAAATCATGACAGATACGTGGATTAGCTATTCCAAAGTCGTTTACCAGTGCCTTAAACCCTTCTACATTGTAGCTTTTGCGCTGACTGCACCTATTTAGCCACTTGTAACACAGTTGTCTAACCCAGAAAACAAAGTGACTCAAGCTTTTATAGTTCCCTCGAACTCCGTAATAATTATAATGACCTTGTAACTTTCTATTCAATTTCGCAAATAGAATTTTCTTCGGTAATCTTACGTTTTTCTTGAACCATTCTTTGAATTTCGCCAAGGATGCTCGCAATTTGTCTCGCGATGTTCGCCGTTTCAATTGGGTTTTCCCCCATCTATTAACGCTCCAGCGAAACTCAAACCCTAGAAAGTCGAACTTGGTTTTAACTCGCACTTTACAGTGACTAAACGCTAGGGTTCGCGTTTTGTCTTCTGCTACCTGCAAGCCAAACTTTTCTAGTCGCTGACTCAGGGCTTTATAAAATCGCTCTGCATCGTTTGCATCTTCAAAGGCACAGACGAAATCATCGGCATAGCGACATAAATAGATTTGTCCTCTGCAATGTTTTCTGACGGTGTCTTCAAACCTGCTTAAGTCTTTGACGGCTTTCAGTGCGCCTATTCCAGGTCGGTATCCATAACTGCAGGTTAGAAAGTCTTGCTCATAGATGGCTTCCAGTATCTTGGCTACGCCCCTTTGCAGGAGTTTGTCCGCGATAGCAGGTATCCCTAGCGGACGCAGTTTGCCATCCGTTTTGGGTATGTATTTTCTAAGGACTAACTTTGCCTTGTAGGTGTTTGCTTTGAGCTGGTTAAATGCCTTGTTATAAATAGCATGATACTGCATCATATTTGTTTTCAAATAATTAGTAGTATAATACACTACTAATTATTTTGGAGGCTAAACTTATGGCAATGGTAAAAAAAAGTATTACCGTTACAGAACAACAGGATGCTTGGATTAAGGCACAAATTGTAACTGGTAACTATGGTAATGAAAGTGAGTTTTTACGTAATTTAATTCGTAAAGAACAAAGTCAAGATGCTGATATTGAGGCTATTCGTGTTGCACTTATCAAAGCTGAAGGGAGGGGTATGGGCTCCCGAACTCCCGCTCAAATTAAACAGGCTGTACAAAAGAGACTTAAAAAAAATGGCAACCTTTAAACTAAACGAGGAAGCTGAAGATGATTTAGAGCGACTCTATGAGCATGGGATTCTTTCTTTTGGGTTAGCTCAGGCAGACCGATATTACGATGGGCTGATAGAACATTTTTACAAACTAGCCGAAAATCCGTATCTTTGGCAAGCTGTTGATTCAATAAGGATAGGATACCGTCGTAGTGTGTATGTTAGTGAATCTATTTATTATCGTATCGATGGTGACAATGTGGAAATCATGCGCATTTTGGGATCGCAAGATGCAAAAAAAGAATTAGAGTAAAAACTCAGAATTTTCTATTTTTTCTGTTCTCTTGCTTTTTCGATCGCATGGCAGTCGTCCAAGCTTTCTTTCTCCGCGTTCAGCCTTGCAAACATCAGAAACCAGCTTTTGATCTTTCTGCTTTTCCTGGTTTCCACGATGGACTTTGAAAAAGCAGCATCCTACTTTTCCGCGTCAAGCCTGCTTTCTCACAGAATTATATTCACCGCGTCGAACTTACTTTTTTCTAGTCGAATTAGCTTCACAGCAATCAACTTTAGCTCTTTCCGCAACCATGAATTAACCAGCTTGTTTCTCATCCGAAATTTGGCAAACGACTAGCTTACTTTCGCCGCAACGAACTACGCAAAAGAAGAATTTGGCTGGTTGAATGCCAAGTTATAAAAGCTTAGAAGGCGGTGTATTTTATTTTCCACTCGGTGAATTCAATATTCAAGGCCTGACACTTTTTCCTATTAATCCACATTTAATAATTTATATTTCATGCTGAAGTTTTTGTTGTGCGTGCTCTCGAGCAAGACGGGTTACGTTCAATACGACAAAGGCGATACTTATCAACAAAAGACTATTAAATAAAAAGGCAATTCCAACAACAAAACCCGCAAGAATTAACAGTTCGAATAACCTTAATCCTTTTTTCTCAATTAAATAGTCATGGCATAGCCAAACAGAAACTAAATAACCTGCAATCATTAAAGCTAAGCCAATGATTGCAATTTCACCATCAATTCTCGCATTGTTAGCCAATACATCTACATTGACACTAATTAATACACCGACAGCCGTTGCAAAACCGTAAATAAAATAGTGGCCATATCCCCAAATAAATGCTTTTTTCTCACTTGCCAATTCTTCTTCAATTGTGTCATCAAAATACAGCCACCACATCGAATACAAAATTAATACAGCACTAAAAGCCAAAATAACTAAATCAGTAGAGGGGGATTCAACAACATGTTGAAATGCATAAACCACAGCTAACATTGATTCACCTAAAACGATTATTGTTAATAAACCTAATCGTTCTTCAATATGTTCAAAATGATATGTGTTGTTTCTTCCTTTATCGACAGTATGCTCTGCAATGTATGGAATCAGTAGTTCAGAAGACATCAATGCAACAAATATGTACCAGTTTTGGAAATATAAGATGGATAGCGACCATGCTATCTGGACGAGAAAAACACCTGACGCATATCGAATGGCCACTGGACGTGAGTCGATGTCATCATAAGCAACCTTTAACCACATAAGAATGTATGGAACTCTCATGGTTACGTAACCAATCATTATGATCAAAAAGTTGTTGTCTAAAAAGGCCGGCTTAACGCCTACTGCGATGATGATGACTCCGATCATCTGTGCGAAAGAAGACAACCTGAATTGAGCGTCATCAGTATCGTAACCGGAAGCAAACCACGTATAAGTGTTCCAGGGCCACCAGATACAGAAAAACATAAAGATGTACATTAATATAGCATGACCAACATGATGCCAGGCAGATAAAGCGTGATGAAACTCAGCAGCAAGGCTTGCTATGGCAACGACATAAATTAAATCGTAAAAAAGTTCGAGAGCGGTAGCTGTTCGATGGGGTTCATCGATGTTTCGCGAAATAAGTGAATTAATCAGAACCGATTTTTGTAATTTATTTGAACTCATATTACTCCAGAATATTTGGCCTGTTTATCAACACATAACGAGGCTGTAGAAAAACCTCCAGCCATTTTGAATCAAAAAATCACCTAAAAATCGCGTTACTGCGTGAGTTCTAGCATGGTCAACCTCTATCAATACTATTTGAGAGCATTCTCCGCCGAAAATTTTGCTTTCAATTTTACACTCGGAGGTTTTTCTACAGCTTGAACGTCTGCTTCACCGGTTTGGCTTTGCGGTTATTTTGCAAAAGACATGACGCTTACGGTAGTCCGCGTGCAAGCGTTGTATGGATAATAAAACCTTGTTAGCCGACGGTAACTATTTGATTCTATTTGCACCTCTTATCCTTGCATGAGTGCATTAGGTGCTCCTACTGTTATGGTTTATGAGGCGCATAGTCTGCGTACCCTTCAGAACCAGGTGTATACCATAGCGACATATCCTCAGCAGGATTCAAAGGCCAGTTATTTCTATATCTTTCGGGCAGGTCAGGGTTTGTTATAAAAGGCCGGCCAATGGCTATAATGTCGGCATTACCTTCAGCAACCCTCTCTTCTGCGGTCTCCTTAGTATAACCACAATTCCCAATAATAACGCCATTAAAAAGCGGGCGGAATTCTGCCAAGGTCATGGGTTCACCTTTTTCGTGAAAACCAAAGGCCAATCCATCCATGATATGCAAGTAACCAAGCTTTAATTTGTTTATCTCTTTAGTGACATAAAGGTATAATTCCCGATAGTCATCACAGCCCATATCATTAAAAACACCGTTTGGTGAGATACGGACTCCAACCTGATCTGACGGCCACACTTCAAGGATCGCGTCCAGTACCTCTCTAAAAAAACGAAATCTGTTTTTAAAGCTGCCACCGTATTGATCATCACGGTGATTCGTGGTGTCATCAAGGAATTGATTAATCAAATACCCATTAGCGCCATGCACCTCTATGCCAGAAAAACCAGCAGCCTTGGCATTTTCTGCCGCTTTTCGATAATCATTAACTGTTACCTTGATTTCATCCACGCTCATTGCGCGTGGGGTTTCGTAGGGCTTACTACCCAGAGGTGTGTGGATGTGGTCACCGTTTAACTTCACTGCAGAAGCCGAAACAGGACGATTACCATCATGGAAATCACTGTGCGATGCCCTGCCGCAATGCCACAGCTGCAAGAAAATAGGTGTGCTTGTTGGTTTGACTTTCTCGGTAACTTTTTGCCAGCCATCGACCATTGCATCAGTAAAAATCCCTGGTGAATCAATCCACCCAATACCCTGTTTTGAAATCACCGTGGCCTCGGTTATCAATAGTCCTGCACCAGCTCTCTGAAAATAATACTCAGCCATGAGGTCACCAGGCACACGCTCCTTTCCTGCGCGCCCCCTTGTCATTGGCGCCATTGCAATTCGGTTCTTAAGATGAAGTTTACCAATTTTGAGTGGTTCAAATATTTTGCTGTTTTTCATACGAAATCATCCTCTTGGTCTTTTAAATAGCAAGCTAACGCGCTTTTTACCTATCAGCGGATATACGTCAAGATTACGAAAGCATGGTGTACGCTGATGAACATCCGAGTTACTTGCGCAGTATCGACCTGCTGTCAGGTGGAACAGTTTTGTTATAAATTCATCAGTAAACTAGCAGTTTACTCTCTCTTTTCTTTTGCTCTTGATTTTTCTTTTCAAGAGCCTGGCAGGCTGTTGCGCTTCCTTTCTCCGCACTCAAACTTGCAAACACCAAGAACCCGCTTTTGATCTTTCTGCTTTTTTCTTGATTTCTACGACGGATTTTGAAAAAGCAGCCTCCTACTTTTCCACGTCAAACCCTGCTTTTTCACAAGCTTATGTTCTCCGCATCCAACCTTTATTTTCTCCAGCAGAAACTAGCTTCACAGCACTCAGTTTTCGCTCTTTCCGCTACAAATGTATTTTCCGCTTCGTGCCTTCGCAGAAGGCATATAATGCCGCGTTGAGGTGTGTCAGCTTAACGCGCTGTTCACCTGTCAGCAGATAAACGTCAAAACTACGAAAGCATGATGTACGCTGATTAACATCTGAGTTACTTGCGCAGTATCGACCTGCTGTCAGGTGGAACAGGTTTGTTATAAATTCATCAGTAAACTAGCAGTTTACTCTCTCTTTTCTTTTGCTCTTGATTTTTCTTTCCAAAAACCTTGCAGGCTGTCTCGCTTATTTTCTCCGCACTCAGTTTTTCAAACATCAGAAACCCGCTTTTGCTCTTTCTGCTTTTGATTTCTACGACGAATTTTGAAAAAGCAATGTCCTATTTTTCCACGTCAAATTCTGCTTTTTCGTATGAAACATTACTGTCAAATATTGTGGATATGAACCTAACTTCACCAGAAAAAATTGTTTCTTTAAATGCGGTAATGCTCTCAAATGTAGCAGAATTGAACCGAGTATTGCCCGAGAAAATTGTGGAGTGGAACGAAGCTATTTGTTTAAATGTTACGTTACTAAAATCAGCATCTTTTTTGAACTCTGCCCCACCGAACCAAGCATTTCCAGTAAAAATTGCGGATGTGAACCTGACACTATTTTCAAATTTATAGTTATGCAAATGAATTTCACCACATTGCATCCCAGGCAGGATAAACCGTACTTGTTTATTTGGTTTTGAATCCTCGTTAGTTTTTCTCCATTGATTTAAAAACAGCTTGAGTTGTTCTGCCTGCATTTTTCCACGGGAATTGATAACCCAGTCGTCGCGGTCTCTTGGTTCCTGATTGAGCGGCGCATGAAATATACAATAGTACACAGGTGTGTCATTACTATTAAAGTTTCCTACATCGGTTACCCAACATTCTCCTGTTCCATCGCATTGGAATCCTTTTTCCTGAGTAAAAGAAAAATCTTCGTGCCTATATGAACAACGCATCATATTAAATCCTTACAAGATTACTAGACCACTACAAACCTCAGAATTTTGCTTTTTCTCTTTCTAAATACTTTGGCATTACGTCAAGCTTACTTTCTCCGCACCCAGCTTGGCAAACATCAAGACCCGCTTTTGCTTTTTCACAGGCTTATATTTTCCACATCTGCGTTAGCTTTTTCACATCGAACCTTAATTCACAGCACTCAGCTTCCGCTCTTTCAACAATGAATTTATTTTCCGCTAATGCCTTCGCAGGAGGCATATAACCATGAATTAACCAGCCTGTTTCACATCCGAAACTTCGCAAACCACTGGCTTATTTTCTCCGCGATAAACTACGCATAAGAAGAGCCTGGCTGGTTGAATGCCAAGTTATAAAAACTTGGCAGTTTTCAGACTTTGCTTTCTTTGCTCTGCTTTTCTCTTTTTAAGTCGTGTGGAAGTCGTCGGTGCTTCTTTCTCGGCACTCAACTTCGCAAACATCAGAGCTTGCTTTTGCTTTTTCACAGGCTTATATTTTCCACGTCTGAGTTAGCTTTTTCACGTCGAAACTTGATTCACAGCACTCAGCTTTCGCTCTTTCAACAACAGGTTTCTTTTTCCGCTGAAGCTATTCGTTAGCATTTTGTTCTTCATAATCTTCCATGCTTTCTTTGCGCTCACGTTCATACTCTTCATAGGATTTATTCGTGCGCTCAATACATTCAGAATAAGTGGGCGGCGGTTCTTTAATACACTTGTTATGCGTATCTAGGTGCAATTTGTCGTATATCGCTTTGTTGCTGCACCCAGCGGCGCCAAACATGACCAATACTATCAGCAATTTACTCATGGCTTACAGCCGCCATGTTCTTCAAAATAACGCACTAACACCAGCATTGCATTGTCCTTGGCGTATTGCTCGCTCCGTAGCTCCATAAAGCGAATAATAGCCGACACATCAAATAACTCTTCTGACTTCTTACAATACACCTTTCCCAGATAATCCGTCCGTCCGTCGAGCGTTGCTAGCAGGTCAAGAGCAACGCCAACATAAGCTCGGATGAACGGATGATCGCTGCATTCGCTGGAAGATGAATGACAGGCGTCAGAAACCTGCTTCATCGTAAGCGCGAGAGTGCTGGGCGCATGTAGGGATAATAACAGGGTAATAAAGCTGGTTGCGAGCAAACGAACATTCATGGGTATAACTCTCTTGATTTAATTACTGTAAAACAGTAATATATCATCTTAAAACAACTATTTCAAATGGAGTTTATATGACTCAACAATTTTCTCGGTTAATCGCCTTGGGCTGCATGGCTATACTAATTACGACCCCCTTTATCGCTCTGTATTTCCTGATCAATATTGAGCTATTTGCCGCCATGGCCAGAAGCAACTTAGGCCTACCGATACAATGGCAGACTGTCTCCGACATGCAGTGGTACAGCTTATGGCTGTTGACCGTCTTTTATGTTGCCTCCGGTCTGGCTGGCCTCTACTTTTTACGTCGCGCGTTCTCCAACTTCGCAAAAGGACAGCTCTTTAATCACAGTAATAGCCGCGATCTACGACTGTTTTCAATCTTGCTGTTTATACAGGCACTTGCCAAGCCCTTGCACTTCTCTATTTCCAGTATGCTGTTATCAATGAATCATACTGCTGGCCAGAAAATGCTCTCTGTTTCCTTTGGGAGTGATGAAGTTAAAGTGATCGCACTGGCCATGATACTGTGGGTAATGAGCGATCTATTAGTTAGAGGCAGCACGCTCGAAAGCGAAAACAAGCAATTTATCTAGGGGATCTTAATGTCTATTATTGTTAACCTGAATGTCATGCTGGCTAAACGTAAGATTCGCGGCAAAGAACTTGCCACTGAAATTGGTATTACCGAGCAAAACTTATCGCTGCTGCGCACTGGTAAAGTTAAGGGCGTGCGTTTTTCCACACTGGAGAAAATTTGTCAGATTTTGGAATGTCAGCCAGGTGATATTCTTGAATTTGTTCAGGACGAATTGAACCCTGAAGGTTAGCTGTCAAGTCCCTTGGATTATTCAGACTTCGCTCATAGTGTGCTAACGCCAGCTTCAGCGGATGCCGTAAGGGGCGCGAATTTTGCAACAGCAAAATTTCGTGACGCTTACGGCAGTCCGCTGGAAGCTATTGTTATGTGTTTTAGTAGCGAAAGTTACAAACACTCAATTTCTTTAGTGCTTGATTAATATAGCGTACTATTTTGAAAAAATTAATTTAAGTCTAATATTACTTCTAGCAGATGCTTACTCAGAGATTCTTTGTATTTTTTAACTGACTTTATGCTTTTACGTACCCCTCCAATTGGAGCCCAATACTTATTTTCTTTATCAAGCCATGTATTTAATTTGGCAACATCTTCTGCCTGTTTGTGATCAAAACTTTTTCCATATTCACATGCAAAAAATTTAGTATTTGGATTATGCTTTTTAAATTCAGTCTTAAAGTATTCATATTCTTTAATAGTGCCTTCACCCAATTTAGCCCAAAAAAGTAATATAAATACATCACAATGCTTACCAAACTCTTGAAAAACCTCTTGCTGGTATTGAGTTTCATTACCCAAATGGCCAGGGCTTTTATTATGTTCCCACATCCATGGAACAAGGTTATATTTTCGATTATAAGGTAAGTTGAGCTGTTCAATAACATCTTTTGTCGCTTTTCGTAAATTTTTAACATCATCCGCAGATGCAATAAAAATTTTAATTTCTTCTTTTTTCTCTGCCGTTACAGATTTTTTTCCTTCTTTTTGAGTTTCATTTTTTTCATGAGTATCAATTCGTTCACCTCTTTCTTTTACCAAATTTAGCAATAAACTAAATCTTGAAAAATAGGCTCTTTCATCAAAATTTCTATATTTAAAATCATAATATAAGCTGTCATATGATTTATCATCTAAACTAAGGTAGTCATCTCTAAATAAAGCATACAGTGCACAATCAAGAGCAAATCGCTCATTAATATGGCAAAGATTATCATTTTCAGGCCGATGTATTGAGGAAGTAATGTTTCTTGGAATAATTGAAATAGGCGCTGCTTTTAACAGCCATTTAGCAGTAAACGCTGCAACTTTACTATCATTTATTTTATGCTCTTCATGGACTTCTTTGCACCACGTTTCAGAATAGATGTCATCGACACTAGCATTGAAGTGATACTCTTTGTACTTTATTACGTCTAAAAAGTATGAATCTATTGTTTTCGATAACCGCTCATGATCAACAATATAGGCAAATTCGTTACCAATAACAATTTTTGACATCCATGAGTCAATAAACCCTATAAAAAAATTAAATCTACTTTTTGCTGTTTTTGCATAATATTTATTAAAAATATCAGAATATCTTTTCGAAATAGATTTCAATGCTCATGTCCTTTTTATAATTTATTTGAAGTTTTTTGTCCCCTTTCTTGAGCATCAAGTAAGTAGCCAGTGTAAAGAGCTAAAGTCTCTATTGAACTAGAGTCAATTTCATCACCTAAATTAGTTAGGTGTCCATTATTACTCTGTCCAACAGCAACAATACTATTATCAGGATGATACATATCCCAAAGAGCATCAATATCTTCTTTTTCCATCGTTTTTTTCAATACACTTTCCATATTAAAATATCTCAATATTCATTTTCATTATAATAATTAGCAATATAAAAAATCACTTAACCTTAAAATTATATACCGATTCAGTGTTTTTACATAGAATTAAAATGTCATAGACCTATTAAAATTGATTCGCTTACACATAACACCGAGTTGAGTTGTGTCAGCTCAACTCGGTGTTATCCGTGCCACGGAGCGATAGCGGAGTGGCATGGATAACGCGGAAATAACCCGCTTGTCGGGTTGATTGACTGGTTATGAAACATATTGGGAGCGAAATGTGTTTGATTTTCCTATCAATTATTAAAAATACGCTAAAAGAAGCACACTATACAAAACAGTGTATTAATAAATAATGCTATAGTTCATTAGCTTTTTTCAAGAAAGAGTAATAAACATGATTTGAATACCATCTTCCTTTAGAAATCATTTCATCAAGAAGAGGTTTGACTTCGGTAATAATTCCAACTTCTTTAGCTTTCAATAAAATTGATAATGTTCTGATAACATTAAGCCCTGATTCTTTAGCAATTATGTACCCAGTATGTTCGTCAATGATCGTATTATCAGCATTTATTTCATTTGAAAGTACAATAGCTTGTACTTCACCAGCATCTAGTTGTTCTAATAAAAATTTCTCTTGCTCTGTGTCTCGTATTGTTTGTACAGTAATAAAGCTTAAATCTACGTCATCATATCCATAACCTTGTTTGGCTTTAATTTCATCATAGACGGCTTGAGGGATAATTATTTCTTGAAATAAATCTTCTAAAATTTCAATTTTGCCAATAGAGCTTAAAGATATTATAGGTGTGGTATTTGATACAGTTTTCACTTTATCTTGGCTACATCAGAAAAAATATTGTCAATTTCTTCTTCGGAATAGTCAAAAATATATTCTTTTTCGTCCTGTAATTTGCTTATAAAATCTAATTTATTATATCCAGCAAGTTCAGCTGCTTTTCCGAGAGATAAGTTTCTTTTTCTATAAAAGAGTAGGGCGGATAAAAATAGAACATCTTGAGTAAATTCATCTTTTGTTTCTTTTAAAGTGGTTAATATTCCTTCCTTAACAGGAAATGATATGTTTATAATTTGTTCAGCCATAACCTACTTCCTTTCTATTTGCATAGAATGCATTATACCGCGTGGTAGTCGTCCACGTTTTCTTTCTCCACACTCAAACCTGCAAGCATCAGTAGATTACTTTTGATCTTTCTGTTTTTTTGGTTTCCACGATGGAATTTGAAAAAGCAACATCCTATTATTCCAAGTCATGGACTACGCAGGGCACTGTGTTTTTTCAGCAAGATAAACTACGCATTAGAAAAATAGAGGCAAGTTGATTGCCAAGTTATAAAAACCTTGATAGATATTTAGTTTTACTTTCTTTCTACTATTTAAAGTTGCCTGAACCCATGATTCTCCTTTTTTTATACCAGTTATTTTTTATGGTCTATGTATCCTATCAGTTAAATAATGCAACCCAAGCAGCGTCGTAACAATCAAGTTTGAAGATGCGAACAAGTAGCAAAAAACAAAAAACCACTTAGTAATAAATAAGTACCTTATCGATAATGTCGCATTGAAGCTGATCCAATGAAATATAAAGCTATACCAACAAACGCAAGATATCCAAATAAGTAACAAACAAATTTCCTTCGTGTAAGCTGGATCGATTTTTCTATACCTCTACGCTGAACGACCAAAGTAGCTCCTTCACCAGCTAAAAAACTATCAAGACCTTCTTTCTGAAATGTCGCTACAGCTGCCAAAGCCGCAATGTAAAAGCCAACTAAAATTTGAATTAAGCCAGTGATAACTGAAATTAAACCGTTATGACCGAATATATTTATAGAAACTGGTAGAGCCATTAATCCTATTAGAACTATCAGGGCTATCAGGGCTATCACTAGAGGAATAAAATAATCGAATAGATATTTTTGAGAATGCTGGATACGCAAATGATTTAGAGGTGAAAGCAACTGCTTCATTGCTTCAAAAATAGAAGAACTAGCCTTTATATTTTGCATTGTCTACTCAAGAAAAACTAGAATTTTTTTAGCAAAACTTTTTGATATTTTTTCCATACATTGCCCCAATACTTCGTCAGATTTTATCTTTTCATCTCTAACAATCAAGGTGTCAGCAATATCTTCTTTGGTTGTCCCCATTGTTGCTGTTTTTTGTTTTCCTTGAGGATGTTTATATCTAACTTTAATATCATCATAGCCATCGGCCTTAGCTTTGTCCTTAATTTTTTCCAAAACCCCAAAGATGCCTTTAAGTGCGTCTAAAATTGGAGTTATTTTAATATGCCTAGAAACTTCAACAAAATAGTTTTCCTTATCTAGTCCAGCTTTTCCCTTAATATGTTTTATTAATTCAATTCCTTGTAAAATACTACCTTGTGCTAAATCATCAGATAATTGTGCGGAAAGATCGCCTAAAATTTCGACTGAAGGTAGAAATTTTTTCAGTTTTCCTGTCTCTTCATTAGTAAAATCAAATATGCCTGCACATGCGGCTTTAAATTCTGACTTTAAAAAAGGGGTGATACGGCTTCTGCCAATACCAGGGATTTCTTCTAATAGTAGCCTGTATGATTCAAGGCTACCATTCATAGGTTTATGTGACAAAACAAGGTGAGCTGATACAGCCACCCCTTCGCCAACCAGTTTAGGCTCCGTTCTCAGTTTTCCAGTTTCTAAGTGACTAAAAACTGGGTCAGTTACATTTTTATCAGTGTATTGAATTAAAAGTACAGTAGCATTCTTCTTTGGATATGTCTTTATATCTTGAATACGAAATGCAGCAGTGTCATTATTTATCAATTTCACGCAGCCCCCATCTTTCCACCGCTCAATTAGCAATGGAATCATTGTTTTTAATTCAATTTGGGGTGCTTCTTCAGGTTCTCTTTTTAGATTTAATTCATGGAACTGAATCCATCTTTCCCACATATCCAGCATTAATTTTCCTTGTAAATTTTAAAGGGTATCTAATTTCTACGTTATGCGATGAGTAGTTTATTACTCTCTTTTACCTGATTGGTTGAATTGTTTATTGTGTGCCTGAATTTGAAAAGTATTTCCTTCGTTTTTAAATTCAACTTTTTCAGCACTCAGTTTAGCAAACATCAGAAGTCCGCTTTTGCTCTTTCTGCTCTTGATTTCCACGACGGAATTCGAAAAATTAGCATCCTACTTTTCCACATCAAATTCTGCTTTTTCTCAAGCTTATGTTCTCCGCATCCAGCTTATATTTTTCCAGTAAAAACTAGCTTCACAGCACTCACTTTTTGCTCTTTCCGCAACGAGTTTATTTTCCACTAAATAACTGGCTCGTCCAGTTGATTTGATTGTTATTAGGACTGTAAAGTTGCCACGGGTTTTATTTTCTGCATCACATTTTAAGGCAATTAGATCCACCTTAAAGATTTGGCTAGTCTATAATATGTCAGTTATACTTAACGTATCTGTAGCTTATACACTTGATAGGAATACAGATGAGTACTAACTCCCATAGCAAATATATGGGTCTAATTATAACAAGTAAATAATACCTATATCTTTTAATGAGATTTTTTCGACATATTTTGAGGTTGAAGTGAGTAATATCCGTATCCCTGAAGAGCACCAACAAAGTTTTGTAGCAATATCCATGCTTTCAGATTCTGTCGTTACTGAGCTTTTTTCAATTTTAGAGACTGTTCCTCTAGCCCTCGAACAAAAAAGCGCAGTAGAAAAAGCGTTAAACAATTCTACGTATGATTTTCCAGAAAATGTGTTTGATATTGTTAATGTTCTGTTCTCTATCTATTCAGCATTAGCTTATACTAATAAAACGATTGAAGTTTTTGTAACTGATATTGTTGAATCAATTGACAATATACAGATTGAGGGATATACCTACACTTCAAAAGAAAAAGGTAATCTTAGAAAAAACCTTACAACATTGCTAAGTATTTCTTCAATAAGCACGGTATCAAAAGCAACTGGAGTACTTTTTGATTGTGAAAATATATTGAGAAATGCCCGCATTTTAACAGATATACGGCCTATTTTTGGTTATGGTGAAGATGATTCAATTCTTGCGAGTGTTATTGTTCAAACTTTAAAACTTGAATTCGTTAAGGATGATGAAGAAAAGGAATTTTTTATTAATCTTGATGAACAAGATATTGATAATTTAATAGGGATTTTACAGCGTGCAAAACGAAAGTCAGATCAAAGTAAGAATCTTTTAAAAAAGGCTAGGGTTCCATGTATCCCAGTGGTTGAAAAATGAGTGTAGTTGCAGAACAAACTTATAAGACTTATTACGATGATAATAGGAATTGGTTTACAAATACTGCTAAAGATATAATATTACAGTATGAGACAAATAGTGTAAGGTGCTTAAAACAAAACAACACTTTATCAGACTGGTACGCTCCTACTATTTACTTGGGGGGCATTCCAAATAAAAGACCTATATCATCTAAAGAGAAAAAAGCGGTATTTGCTGTAGTCAATCCTACAACTCAAGAAGAGGCAAAATCACAATTTTCAAGATTAGCTACAGAGTGGAAAGAATCTATTCGAGTTATCTCAGATTGGAATTTGATGATTCTTCATCCAAGTTATCAAAGAATAATAGGTCTTGGCCCTGATGTAATACCTTTAATTTTAAAAGAACTAAAACTTAATGGTGGTCATTGGTTTTGGGCTCTTCAAGCATTAACTGGGGAAAACCCTATTGCTAATGAAGATGCTGGTAGGGTAAAAAAAATGACTGAGGCATGGCTGGCATGGGGCAGTGATAAAGGCTATATTTAATTTATAATGAGTAGTCTTGAACAATCTCTAAAATCTGAATTTCCTTCTCTTCGTGCTGACAATCATAAAATTACCAGTCCTAGAGCTGATGAGTATAATTGTATTGCGTGGGCAGCAGGTGAAAATGATCGTTGGTGGTGGCCATCACCTTCGCCATATGCTTATTGGCCAGATGGGCTTCCTTTAACTTCTACAGTAGAGAACTTTATTGCTGCTTTCAGTACACTAGGATATAAAGTTTGTGAAAAAGAGACATTAGAAGCCACCTGTGAAAAGGTAGCTTTGTATGTCAGTATATCTGGAACCCCGACACACATGGCGCGTCAAATTGAAACAGGCGAATGGACAAGTAAACTTGGACGAGATCATGACATTGAGCATTCTACGTTAGATGTTATCTCAGACTCTATATATGGTTCTGTATCAAAAATACTATATCGCGAAAGATAATACTCGACTTTCCTTATTTCTTACTAAGGATGCTTAAAAACATAGCATACTAATTTGCCGCGCTAATTTTTTGTTTTTCTCAATCTTATGTTGTCCGTATCAACATTGGTAGCAATAAGAACTAAAAGTGAGGCAGTATGTCAGCTTTCTATTTCCCACGGCCAGCTTGGCATAAATCAGGACTGCCTTTGCTCTTTCAAAATTCCTTGGAATTCTGTCGAGCTTATTTTCTTCGCTTCAAACTTGGCAAACATCAAAACCCGCTTTTGATCTTTCTGTTTTTTTCTGATTTCCACGATGGACTTTGAAAAAGTACCGTCCTACTTTTCCACGTCAAACCCTGCTTTTTCACAAGCTTATGTTCTCCGCGTCCGACCTTTATTTTCTCCAGCAGAAACTAGTTTCACAGCACTCAGTTTCCGCTCTTTCCGCAACAATTTTCTTTTCCGCTACATGCCTTCTCAGAAGGGTATAACGCCGAGTTAACCCGCTCGGCGGGTTGAACGATTGGTTATAAAAATTTGGAAAATAATACGTGCCTTTTTTCCACTCACCTCTACACCTAAATGATAAGGGATTCGTAAGGAATATTTAATCCATGATGTAAGCGTTTTATCATTTCAAGACTCAAGTCTCTTTTTCGGTTAAGAATTTCCGACACACGTCCCATGCTACCAATAAAAGGCTGTAAATCTTTTCGAGTTAAATTATTTTGTTCCATTAAAAATTTTATGGCTTCAACAGGTTCAGAGGCAGGAATGGGGTAATGTTCTTCCTCGTACTTTTCAATGAGTAAAGATAAAATTTCTAATTCATCACGTTCTGGAGTATTGCTTTTAGCATTCCAAAGTTGATTGACTCTTTCTAAAGCTTCGTTTAATTGCTTATCATTTTTGATGAGTTTTAATTTCATTTTGTTACCTATATTTCTTCAATATTCTTAATCTTGTCATATTCCGCATGAGTACCAACAAACCGAATCAACATCATTTGAAATTGATAGTCGACTCTTGTGACAATTCGATATTTATTGCCACAAATATTAAATACAACGCGATTGTTTTTCAGAATACTTGCATTTTTAAGGTTTTCCTTGATTTTATGAGGAGTAGTCCATTCAGCTTTTAATGAATAGTTATACCATTCTGTCATTGCAGTTTTTGCATCAATATATTCAGGGCTGCTTTCCCAAAAATTTCTTAATGTCGATTTAGCTATAATCCTCATCTTTTAATCATAACATATTCCCGTATTGGGAATGTTTTTTTTACCATAAAACTGATTTTTGTTGGGATTTGGTAAATCCGCCTTGTCCAGATATATCTTAAGAGCTTTATTTACGGGGTCTACAAGAAAAACCAACAGTTAATGCGAACGGAGTATTTTGTTAAGTAAATATTAGGTTGCCTGACTCCTTGATATTCTTGTCTTTTTCAATTATTTTTAATGTAAAATTAAAGACCAATGTCCTGTCTTTGACCCCAATGTCCTAATGCCGCTACCAGTGGATCATCAAGCATTTGAATAATAAGGACTTAAATATAAGATAGCGTTAAGCTTTAATCTTTTATTGGATATAATTGAATTTCCTACAAAGCAATAAACCCAATACATAAGAGAAAAGCTTAACTAATGAAAAATTCTAGTCGATTAAGTCTTCGGTTACAAATTCGATCTTTCAAAAACACCTTTTTTCAATGTAATGACCTTCCTTTTAAAGGATTATTGGCTGATAGTTTAATTGATGCTATACACAAATCAGGGGATATTCGCAGTACCGTTTTTACGCCGTTAATAACATTAAGAGCTTTTTTGTTTCAGGTACTCAGTTCAGCAGGAGCGTGTAAAGAAGCGGTTGCCCATATTTTAATAGAGCGAATTGGTCTTGATTACACTGCTAATTCTATGAATACAGGACCTTATTGTAAAGCCCGATTGCGATTAAAATTGGCTCATTTAGAAGAAGCGGTTAAGTCCTCAGGCCAAATACTACATGAGCAAGCTTCAAAAAAATAGTTATGGAATGGGTATCGAGTGATGCTGGTTGATGGGACAACTTTGCTTATGCCTGATACCAATAATAACCAGCAAACCTACCCTCAGCAAAGTGTGCAAAAACAAGGATTAGGATTTCCAATTGTACGCTTGGTGGGCTTGCTATCATTAGCAACAGGAAGTTGTGTTGACTATGCGATTGGCTCTTATCAAGGTAAAGGAACAGGCGAAACATCGCTGTTTTCCCAATTGATTCAATCTCTTGATAAACATGATTTACTTCTTGCTGATCGCTATTACACTTCATATGCCAATTTCGCTCTACTGATGAAACAGGGAACACCTCTGGTTTTCAGGCAACGCAGTACTGTAAAAAGCGATTTTCGTCGAGGAAAACGCCTTGGAAGAAAGGATCATCTTATTCACATAAAAAAACCGAAAAAGAAAACTGTTTGGATATCTGATGAAGCATGGGCTGTGCTACGAGATGAGCTTTCGATTCGTGAATTTTCTGTCAAAGGTATCGTTTATGTCTCAACGCTTTTGGATGCCACGATGTATTCTAGAAAATCATTAGCCGAACTCTATTTACAACGCTGGAAAATTGAGGTCGATTTCAGAACAATAAAAACACAGTTGGGAATGGAGGTGTTGCGTTGTCAATCAGCTGAGATGGTGAATAAGGAAATTGCTGTACATCTTTTAGCCTACAATCTTATACGAGCAAATATTGCCAGAGCAGCCTGCCTTAAGGATAAAGAACCTCGGTATCTTAGCTTTATGTCGGCTGTTCAGCTAATGCGTAACACAGCGAGTTTATGTCTCACTTTAACGGAAATAGCTTTACGGAAATTAATACCTCCTCTCTTAATAGCCATGGCTCAAACGGAAATTGGACAACGAAACAGACCTAATCAACCAAGAGTTATAAAGCGCAGACCGAAGGGGTATCCATTAATGACAAAGCCAAGAAGTGAATATACAACTAATTGATATGGACAAACTAATGTCACTGGTAGCGGCATTACCCAATGTCCCTTGATTTCTTCTTAGGCTTTAAGGTTTCCTACACAATGCAATAACTGGCTCCTTTTTTTGTTATACGGCTCTTTAATGTGGAACACCATCATGTGAAATGATTCGTTCCGCATCTCTGTCATAACTGTCAGCTACATCCCGTAAGGTCGTGGCTAATCGCTGGCATCCAGTATCCTCAATCTCATTTGCACGTTGTCGATACTTTGCAGCTAGTTCTAGCTCTGGTTTGCCTTCTGGGTCAACTGTGTAGACTCCCCGTGAATTGCGAATCCCTGTGCTATATCCATCTCGTAAACTAGTTCGCTCTCGATCATTCATGGCTTTTGCTATCACAGGGTGAATCCATAATCCGTCTGACCCTTCTGGGGCATTAACAAGTACATTCCCCAGTTGAATCATTGCAACATCATAATGTCCCGAAGCTTTAACAATTTCTTCTACACCTTTTAACCACGCTGTGAACGCATCAGGTTCAAACTCAGCATCCATTCGTGCACCTGGCACAATACTCCATGTAGAAAGTAAGTGATATGCGTTAGTAGCAATGTTACGGCGCTGCTCGGAAGGTTCTTCTTCTGCCTCAGAACCCTTGGCGCGATATATCATTTGGATAAGTTCACAGAAAAAGACAGGATCTGATGCCAGTCTGTTTTCCAAAGTTAGAGGAGAACCATCGCTCGCTGAAAATCAGGGAAACGGAGCGATAGCGAAGTGATGATTTTTAGTCCGCAGTAGGCAACAGGGAAATTTGCAGATTCGACGTGTGCGATAGCACGCGAGAGAAGCAAAAATTTTTTCCCGATAAGCCGTCAAGTCAGTGAGGTAAGTTTTAACGGAGCGGCTTTTGTGCGGAGTTGAAACTGGACGCAGGACGTACTGTGGCACTCGATTAAGTCGCCCGAGCGGAATGAATCTTTGGACATGGATGTCCCAAGGTGATATATAGCGAGGATGGCGCGCCAGATAATGATCAAGCAAAGTCACATAAGCCCATTCAACATGAAACAGCCTATCTTGATCAGTGGCAGCATTCTCAGTATTTTCCAATTAACAAATGAGTCTGAACAGTCCATTTAATTCAGATCTAAAAATCAGGCTTTTTTCTGTTCATTAATTTGTTTAAAAAGTTGCTTTTTAGCAAGGTTCATTTGGTCAGTAAATTTATTATCGCTCATCTCATAAGCATCTTTATCTAATTGCTCAAAGGATAGAGATTCTTTTAGATAGTTTTTAGTCTGTTCCAGCGATTTTAGCTTTTCATAAGGCGTCATCATCTTATCATAGCGATATTTCTTCCTTTGTTTTCCTTTTTCATCCGTAACAATGGTTGGGAAATAGCAAGGACGGTGGTAATTGAGAAAAGGGTTGAGATATTCTCTATTAAATACATTAAGTTCATCTACCCAATGCTGTTCTATATGGCTATAGCCAAAGGTTTTACGGACGACTGAAGCATTTTTACTTTCTGCCAATGCATTATCATTGCTCTGCCTTGAGCGAGATTTAGTCAGTTCAATATGTAGTTTATTTAGCAGTTTAGCCACTTGATGATTAATATATTCCGAGCCATTATCCGCATGAAATCCGCTGATGTCGAAAGGAAAAGTTTCAAGCATTTCTGTTAAGACAGGGATCAAAAACTGTTCACTGATTCGGCTACAAGACAGCACCACTTCATATTGAGTGACTTCATCCACCGCATTGATATGATAAACCCCCTTCACTCCATCTTGATCACCTTGATGAACAGTGTCTACCCGAATATAGCCAGGTTTCCCTCCGCATTGGGTTGACGTCTTTCACCAATAGCCACCTGTCTAGACTTGGTTTTCTCAAACGTTCTTCGCTGTTTTTGATAGCCTGTAGAGCCGCGAATATTGTAGAGATGAGACACTGAAATGTGAGCAATATTTTCATATTCTGTTTCATCAAAGACTGAAAAGGCACGTTCACAAAGTTTTTTAATGACTGCACCACTTGGCGTATCATACCGTTCGTCCATTTTTGCCAATAAAGCAATATCTGTTGCTGTGTATTTTTGTTTAAACCCTGCTGGCTTATGAGGAGTACGTTGTTGTATAACACCTGCTCTCAGGTATTGATGGATGAGACGGGTTAGTTGTTGGCGAGAATAGGCGGTTACTTGCAGCAAAAAGCGTATCACAATGCCTTTTTGTCGTTTAGTTAACCTCTGTAGTGGAACTGTTTTAGTACCGACTGGATAAAACCATAGCGTGCTGTTTTATTACCAGGCACACTAAATACAATGGTTTGTGATCCGTCTAAAAAAGTTTGTAACTCTTCGGTGTTTTTTAAGGCTTTAAGATTCATGATAGCTTTCATTGCTCCATCATGAACAGATTGTCTGATTTTGTCAGCTTAGACTCATTTTATACTGGAATGCGAGGGTAGTTTCAGACTCATTTCGTATTGGAGAAGGCTTTCTCTTGTAGAGCCTTGATAATTTCAGTAACCTGATAGCTGTCAATTTCGCTAGGAGACTCTTCAGATTTGACTAGTGCCAACAAAGCATCACATGCTAAGTCTGGGTTAATCTCTTTATTCTTAAATAAGTCTCGCCCAAAATCCTCAATCGCAGCGTTCGGACGACCAAATTCGAGTAATTTGACGAGGGCATATTCAGCATCCCCGTCTGTCCGATAGGTGTTGGCACTGGTATTCTGCCAATATTCACCTTCATTTTCACCAAGTAACTGAGTGGCTCTATCCCATGCGTTTTTCTCAAATGGCAAGGCACACAACAGTAATGCTATCTGTTTTGGCTCCCAATCTGTCTTGTCAATATCATCAAACCACTGCCAATCATCCATATGCCTCCGGCGCCAAGCATAAGCAGCCACAAACGACCAGAGCTTTTGATCTGATATATCCAATAAACTTGGCAGAACTTCTGCATCAAAGTCGTACTGATCCAAATCCGCCAGAACTTCACCAACAAGATGAGAATTGGAAACCATCGAAGCAAATTCTAGAACTTTAGGGAGCCTTCCTTCGGCTACGATATTCTCTACAGCGGTTTTCCGCATCTCGAATAGTTTTTCTTTCTTTTCCTCCCAATCTCCATCACCCTTATAGAGGTGTCTATCAGCTTCTGAAAAAAGCCGTTTATTCAAGAGGCTCGGGCTATTGGGCGCTAGTTGTTCCGCTATTTTCTCCATTGGGAGAAGGGACTCATCCTTTAGAGACCACTCAGACTCTGGAAAACGTCTATGATGAGCAATAAATTTGCATAGCGCATTCCAGATAAGCATTCGTTCCTCTTCTGGGAGTTTTAAACAATGCTCAGATGTTAGCTTATCTCTCAATGCCTCAGAGGCAGGTGATGGCAAGTGGTCATAGTTACCAGCCAAAGATGCCAGCTTATCTACATCAAAGTCTGCTTGCTCAACAATCAATTCAGCACAAAATCGTGATTGTTCCCAATATTCACCTTTTGTGACACCTTTTTCCCACTTATCTGGAATCGTTTCCCTCCAGATCGGCTTATGTGTCCCAGAAGTCGTTGAGTGCTGATTGGGCAGCAAACTTTTAAGCAACTTCCAGCCAACCTCTGGCTGCTCTGCACAAATAGTTTTAAGTGCTGCTTGTCGCTTCTGAACAGAAGCCAATGTATGGGGAAGCCAGGGAAGAAAAATATCTCTCAGAGAATTGCCTGGCCTATTTGTCCAGTTTCCACAAAGCAACTCTTTAACAGAAAATTTATTGTCTTTGCAGATGGCTTTAGCATCGTGATAGTACTTCAGAGAAACCAATCAAGTTAGCATCCCCTTATAAAGCAATAATTGAATTTTGCTACTCTGTCTTCGGAATAATTAACTTCGCCTCAATTGAATTTCCGTTATTATTGACAAAAATCAAATCCGCTTTACCATTACCATCAAGATCACCCACTCGAACAGGCACATGATAAAAAATACTGCCCAGATGATTAAGTACTTCCCAGCCATTTAAGGTTTTATCAGCAAGACCATGGGAAACGTACCAACTACCTCCTTGGTAGACGGTCGGAGAAATAATGTCATCTCTATTATCATTGTTGAAATCACCCACTTTAAAATTAGACGCATTCAAAACTGAGCTTCCCACTTTCTTAAAAGGAAGATGGCTCCATCGTTGTAACCCTTTTTGTCCATAGGAGATAAGCCAGCTATCATCGGTTTGATCATGGTATTTTGCCCAGTAATGTACATCAGTAGTTCCATCGCCATCAAAATCACCTAAAATAACTCTGTTTAGGTTGGTAAATCCGATTCGGTTATCTCTCTGTTTGGATTGTATTGGAGACCAAGAACCATGTTGCCCCTGCCCATCATTACCAAAGGACACTAGCCATTCACCTCTTTTATTCTAAAAATATCAGTAACACCATTGCCATCAAAGTCACCAAAATGAATATTAGGTACATCATTCACAGAGGCTCCAATATTTTTCCATGTAGAGGGAGATTTTCTTGAGTCTACATCATGAAAACGAGCCATCCATTGATTTTGATCATCCCGATAAAAGAGATCGGTTGTTCCGTTGCCATCAAAATCGCCGGAGCCAAGATATTTAATATCTAAGTCAAAGCGACCAAAAGGACTCCAACCACTTTTTCCTGACCAAGAAACATAAAGAAATGATTGTGACTTAGCCAAAATATCGTCATCACCATCACCACCATCGAAATCCCCTATCAATATATCTTTCGGAGTAAGAGTGCCAAGTGCAGGGCTATTTGTGACAATTTCAGTGGAACCGTCAAAAGATATAAAGATATTTTTATAACGATCATTCTTTTCTTTTAGGATATAGGGAAAATAGGCGACGCCTCCATCTTCCATAAACGGCTGAGTAAGCCCGTCTATCCAAAATGCAGTTTCAGCACATTCTTCAAACACCCTTTTATCCCCTAATGAAAGTTGTATCCATCCGGTAATGCTACCATTTCTCTTCCAGTGACCCATATATGGTACATAGGGGGAGGAACCATCCATATGTGCATTAAAGAAGATATCTTTGATTTCACCTGGATAGTTATTATTAATATCTCTTTCGATATTAAACAGAAAAGTATTTGCAATTTTCTTTATATCTTCGAGGGTGACCTCAATGAAGTTGTTGCTGTCACTTTTGGCCAGTAAATTATTCAAGAACCCCTGATTTTCATATAGTTTTAAAATATATTCTATTGTAACCGAGGCGTGCGAAACATCATCAGTAACATATTTATTGTCATTTTTGTACCACCAGTTATCCGGATACCTAGGCCAGATAATAGTGTCGTCAGCCCCGTACTTCCAGTCATTATTTTTGAAATAAGTTTGATGATCGGCTAAGATCTTTGGAGCCAATTTTCTGTAGTCAGTACCATCCAGGACAGAAGAGTAAGATGAGGCCTGATAATAATCACTATGGATAACTTTAGTGAGCTCTATAAGAGCTCTGAGCATTAGATGAGCTATATTGTATGGTTCTGGCTTACCAGCTTCCTTTGGTGACCATGGTGCTACCTCTTCAGGAATCACATAGTAACTTTTTTCTAAATTAGTGTTAAATTCGTGGATAGCCTCCATCGCACCCTGCGCAAGCTCCAACGCTCCAGCGCCATATTTTTTTCGTAAATCAGGATCTTCTATAACAATTCGGGAATACCACAATATTAGTTCGCTATACATAGCGGTTTCATGTATTTGTGCCGCAAACCTTCCTGAAATCACATCCCGATACCAATGCCCGTCCTTAAAATATACTTTGTACAGCTCGCTTTTCTTAACGATGAAGAGCTGGTGGTCGAGTGCTACCATTGCCTTGGCACCATTCCACTCGACTTTGTCGCCGTCCTTGTTCGAAAGCACACTCCAGTGCCCGTTTTCGGGGGCTACTTTGTGTAGCCTGCTATTCTGGACGATAAAAAGATGCTCGTCGAGTGCCGTCATCGCCTCGGTACCATCCCACACGTCTTCATTTCCACTCTGATCGGAAAGCACACTCCAGTGCCCATTATCGGGATTTACCTTGTGCAACCTGCTATTCTGGACGATAAAAAGATATTCGTCGTATGCCGTCATCGCCTTGGTACCATCCCACATGGCTTCATTTCCATTCTGATCCAAAAGCACTCTCCAGTGCCCGCTCCTGGGGTTTACTTCGTGCAACCTGCTATTCTGGACGATAAAAAGATGCTCGCCGAGCGTCGTCATTGCCTCGGTACCATCCCACACGGCTTCATTTCCATTCTGATCCGAAAGCACATTCCAGTTCCCGTTTTCGTGATTTACCTTGTGTAACCTGCTGTTTTGGACGATGAAGAGCTGGCCGCCTAGCACTGTCATCGCCTCGGTACCATCCCACATGGCTTCATTGCCGTTCTGGCTCGAAAACACCTCCCATTGCCCTTTCTTGGATTCTACTTCGTGAAGCCTGCTGTTTTGGACAATGAACAACTGGTTGCCTAGTGCTGTCATCGCCTCGGTACCATCCCAGACAGCATTGCCATAAGACTTCTCATAAGCGACCCAAGCCTTAACAACTTTAGGATTCGTAACGGATCCGCGTAATTGATCACCTAGGGGCGAATCAAGGTTATCAGATCGCATATCACTGATAAGCTTTACAATCTTTCTAAATGCATCGAAATATCTAGGGTCTAAAGTTGCTTCGTACATCTTAGCAAGACCAGCCACATAAGCGTGAAGAGACCAGCTTTGTTGATTACCATCTATAAAGTCTTGTTTTGCATTGTTAAATACAGTGGGAAAACATATTCCTCCTTTTTTATGCTGAGTCTCAGCGTTAGCGCATTTAAAAGTATGCTCATCATACTTAAAATAGTGATTATCATACTGAATATCCTCATTTGTTAAAAGTTCATCAGCTGTTAAGAAAAGGTTGTCTGCAGTTACCTTGCTTGGAGCTGAAAAAATTAGGCATAATAAAATTAACACCTCAATAACGAAATGGGGATATTTAGTCTTTATCATAATTTTACCTCCAGTAAATTATCCAAAATCTCTTAGATCATCTTTCTATTAAACCTATCGGTTTCTTAATTCATAATTTTTACTGACAATGTTGTGGCTCTTATCTAACTACTAATCTCAGTTAGGAGGTTACCAAAAGCTACAATACTTTAAGCAAATGCCCTATTCGAAAATTATGTACACCACTGTATTCTAGATGTTGCCATTTAATTAAATCACCTTTCCTTTAAATTACCATCCCTGATGGGATATAGCATCGGCTTTGCCATCACCATTCACATCAGCCAAAACCAAATCTTTTAATTTAATACTCGATCTGTTAAGTGGTTGCCAGCTCGATTTACCCCCAAAAGATACATACCATCGTTTGCCGTTAGCACGGAAAATATCTGTTTTTCCATCACCATCGAAATCTCCAAAAGCTAGCTCCTTTAATGGAACTTTAGAGGTTCCTAATTTCTGCCACTTTCCTGTACCACCATAGGCTACTCGCCATTGCTCTTTGTGAATATTAAATACATCAGTTTTTCCGTCACCATTAAAATCTCCAAACGCCAAGTTTGGTAATTTTATTTTTGATCCATCTAATTTTACCCAATTAGAATTTCCACTATACGAAACTTCCCATTTGCCATGTGTTCTAAAAATATCAGTTTTTCCATCGCCGTTAAAATCGCCGAAAGTTAACTTTTGAATCGGTGTTCTTGAGCTACCTATTTTCTGCCACTTACTACTACCACTAAAGGATACATTCCATTGACCACCAGAAAAAACTGTAAATACGTCTGTTTTTCCGTCACCATTAAAATCTGCAAACCTTATATTATTTAGAGTGACATTAGACACATTCCATTTTTTCCAGTTTTCACGCCCGGATAGGGAAACTTGCCATAGACCGCCAGTTGTTCTAAATGCGTCCTGCTTACCGTCACCATTAAAATCTCCCCATCCAACGTGTTTTGGATGGCTCGGTTCGAATTTTCGAAACCGCCAAAATGTTTCCCCAGAAAAGGATACAAACCATCGTTTTGGATAGCTGACGTTGAACTTGTTATCGTAAGCAACCATATTTTTATAAAAATCACATTGGTGCATTTCATTTTTTGAGCACTTCTTTTGAATTATTGCAGAAGACTCATTTCTGTGTGGAAATTCATTGTTAATAATGCTTGCCTTGATAAGGGGAATACCTCTTATTGCTACACCATAATGATTTTTTTGAGTTAATATATTGTGCTCTATTTCAAAATAGGAACCAGCGTTATAGTCTTCCCGAGAAGACCTATCTCCGCCCCCATGAACATCAAAATTATGTCCAACAGCACCGCCTAAAACCAAATTATAACGTGCAAGATATTCAGTATCGTCAGTGATCGAACCGCTACTTGCAATATCATGGCGGTTATGGTCAAAGAGATTCCTTTCAATAATTACGTTCTGGCTGGTATCCGCCACCACGCCATACCCCAACGCATAGTGACCGCAGTTATTCGATCTTTCGATACGCAAATGATGATGAAAGTGATTATGGTGAATTTTAATGTTTTTGGAACCTAGCACTTCTACTCCTGCTGTTGGCCAAGCATAAATCTCATTATTATCGACTTCCACATTTTGTGTGTCTGAAATTAAAATCCCTTGTGCATCGTTGTAACACATACCAGGGCCATCTATAACGATTGATGGACCTTCCAATCGAAGTCCCGTTACACGCGCCCCAGTCTTTAGTTGTAATAGTTTATTTTTTTCTTTTGTTGAAGTATAAAGTAGAGCTCCAAGTGAACCATTATTTCCTCTGCCCGATGCTAAGGTAACATTTTCTTTGATTGGTAAATCCCAGATTTCTGAAAGATTAATCCTCGCGGAATCATCTACATAAATAACATCAAAGGACTGTGCCCCATTTAATGCTTTAATTAACCCCTTTTTGTCAAAAACTATTGTTGTCGCATCACGCCGGTAAATTTTGTTGGGGTATAATTCACCGCCACCAATTTTTTCAATTTCGAAATTACTTTGTTTTGCCAGTTCTTGTGAATAGGCAAGGGGAGTATGCACCAAAAGCAACATAGTCAATATTCCAAAATATTTAATATCTGATTTCCTGATTTCCTGATTTCCTGATTTCCTGATTTCCTAATTTCCGATAGCATCGTTGATACCTCTTTGCAGTTTTTTAGAATGCTGAACTTATAACCTATTCCAATATTGCGACTCTTTGTTATCGTAACATGTGAATATTTGTATAGAACTACCGCTATTAGCAACATCAACACATTTAGTTTTTTCTAATGCAGTTTTAATTTGCATCGACTCTGATAGATGAAATGATTGTGCTCCTAATCCTCCATTACAAGGCCAAATATGGAGCGGTGTTCCATCTGACGTTCGGCTCCACTGAACATCTAAACATAAATCAGGATAATTAATGAGTCGCATCTCTCCTTGAATATTTTCTGAAGACCACATTTGCAAAGGATCATTTTTGTTGCAAACTGATAACTGAAGAAGACTTCCCTTCGATCCTTCAAAAGCACTTAAACATCTATTATTACTTGACGAAATTAAATTTATACTTGGTTTTTTCCAAAATTGTGATGGTGTATCATTACAATCGTAAACTTGTATTGGTGTTCTATCAGCTGTTTTTCCACCAGCTACTTCAACACATAGTTTTTTCTTCAATGAGCTTCTAAACTCCCCCTTAAAGGTTAATTCAAATTTTTGTGCATTACCTTCATTGCAAGGCCAAATATGAAGCGATGTACCATTTGATGAGCGCCCCCATTGAGCATCTAGGCAATTATTTGAATTGGGGGTCTTAATCTCATTTTTATTAGTCAAATCCCACTGTTGTCTAGATTCATTTGGTCTGCATGTTGAAAGAACCACTAAACTCCCTTGTGTATCTCCAGCAGCGGTCATGCACTTTCCGCCTAAGCCGACTAATAAATCGCTTGTAATATGCTTTTCTCTGCGGATTTTAGAAAAACGATCATCAAATGCATATGCGGGTTTTTCTATTGCACTATCTTTATTCTTAAAACCATCTAGCGCAATATGGCTGCAAATTTACTTAACCCATAATTTTTATATTGGCGAACATGAAACATCTCATGTGCCCATAAAGCGGGATCTTTACTTCCCTTGCCTTCAGCCCTTTTAAATACGATGATATTCATAAGAGTTATTGCTGAAGCGCCACTTTTCAATGCAATACCTTGTGTTGCTCCATTAAAAATGCTGCTGCCAACTGCATAACGAACACTATTGAGCAGACGTTTACCAAAATACATCGAAAGCTCTGCTTTAATTTCTTCTGGGATAGGATACACACCCTTTTTAAGAGCGGAGTTTCTCCCATCAGCAATTGCCATTGCAACGGGCATTCCCAGTACTCCACTTACTGGATCCTTTAAGGTTTCTACTATTTCATCTGGGTTCTTAAATAAATATTCAACATACGACATTGGGGTGGGAATGGAGGGGGCGATAATTTTAATCGGATTTATTGCTGTCCCTAGAGGGTCATGCCAAACCATTTTTGCACGCTTTTTTGTTCCCCCATATATTTTTGCCCAAGTTTGATCGCACAATGATGTGGGTGATATATTTTACAATGAGCATATAAAGTACCTGAAGATATTGTAAAATAAATAAAAAATAATACTAAAAAGATTAGTTTTCTTTTCATGATTGGCTCCTATCTATAAAATTAATTGTCACGACTTAAACTATCAGGAACATGATTGTTTTCCAAGGTAAAAAGCCACTAAAAAAGTGTGGAAAATTACCGTGTCTTTTCCAGTTTTTCCTAGTTTCCAAGTGTGCTTTGAAAAAGCAATGTCCTACGCTGAAAATCAGGGAAACGGAGCGATAGCGAAGTGATGATTTTTAGTCCGCAGTAGGCAACAGGGAAATTTGCAGATTCGACGTGTGCGATAGCACGCGAGAGAAGCAAAAATTTTTTCCCGATAAGCCGTCAAGTCAGTGAGGTAAGTTTTAACGGAGCGGCTTTTGTGCGGAGTTGAAACTGGACGCAGGACGTACTGTGGCACTCGATTAAGTCGCCCGAGCGGAATGAATCTTTGGACATGGATGTCCCAAGGTGATATATAGCGAGGATGGCGCGCCAGTTTTTCTATGGCTCTGAGACTTGAGGCTATTGCCTTCAAAAAGCTTAAGGTTATTTTAAAATAAAAGGCAACGGTAATTATTAACAGATTAATCAGTTTGAGCCTAGTACTATTCTTACTTGAGCTACCCGAGGAATCAACTTTTCTAGTAAAGGAGAAAATCATGAGCAACCAATCAAGATATCTTCCCTATATATTGCACGGCCTTGCTATAGTGGGCGCAATTTATATTTGTGTCATTGCACAAAGCGTCTATGCCTCAGATCTCGGTACAATTGATGCTAAACTTGGTGACGGTCTTCATGCCGTTAAGAACTTTGCCGGAGATGACCGTTATGTGCTTGTTAGTGATCGAGAGGTGAAGCTGTTCTTGAGCAATGAGGCACTCAACTACGACAACCCTAAGATTGGTTTCAGCAATGATAACCACTTCAAGGATTCGTGCGCACCGACTGCAGCAATGAATGTGTTCAAATGGTACGGCATCGACAAACTCGCGGGTAACACGTGCTTTTGGATGAAAGAATCTGCAGCCGATGTACAGGGCATCCGCCCGCCACCTATATGGGTGTGCCGACCTAAGATCATGCCACATAAGCTCGGTAGAGCCATGAAGACCAATACTTGGCGTGTAGCGACAATTACGATGCCAGGCACAAATACTACAAACTTCCGTAAGGTCTTTAAATCGTATCTAGAAACCTACAAGCCCAGCAAGTTAAAGTACCAGTATGCATACGAGGAAGGCGATGGGAGGTCTCAGTACCAAATGCTTTGGAAGACGCTTGCTCAAGGGAATCCAGTTGTGGTGACCTACAAGACTGGTGCGACGAAAGGACACTTCGCTACAATTGTTGGGATTGAGAAGGTTGGCAATGATGATAATTACAATAACGACAAGATCTTCTTGGCCAATCCGCGTAAGGAAGATCAAAACAACTCAATCAGTTGGAACAAGTTCAGGCTACTTTGGCGTCGCGATTACAATGACTTCGGTGCGCTCAAGTTAGTTGGCGAACGACGGTATTCTCGCATCAACCTTTGGGATTCGACCGCAGTGTCTCCGTTATCTGGTGGTAGCGGTAAGGTCAAACATGAGCCCGTCCATAAGTACTAACATGAACTTCACTGCCAATCGTGGTACACCTCGTTAATATGTGGAGGTGTACCTTTCAGTTTAATAATGTAGCTATTTCCAACTCCGTGATTCGGATAGAGCATTTAACATGTTTGAACCAGCCTCAACTAGAGAATATGCACTAAAACAGAGGATTGCCCATCATGCCGATAAACAACCTAATATTATGTATTCCAAGTCACGCCTTGTCCTACGCAGGGCACTGTTCTTTTTCTCTTCGCTTTTTCAATCGCGTGGAAGTCGTCAGAACTTTATTTTTCAGCACTCAACTCTGCAAACCTCAAAATTTCGCTTTTTCTCTTTCTAAATCCTTTGGAATTCTGTCGAGCTTATTTTCTCCGAACTCAACCTGGTAAACATCGAACCCCGCTTTTGCTTTTTCTGAGTTTGATTTCCATAACAGACTTTGAAAAAACAACACCCTACTTTTCCACATCAAACCTCGCTTTTTCGCAAGCTTATGTTCTCTGCGTCCGAGCTTTATTTTCTCCAGCAGAAACTAGCTTCACAGCTCTCAGTTTTCGCTCTATCTAAAACAATTTTATTTTCCGCTTCGTGCCTTCGCAGAAGGCTATAACCTTAAAATAACTTGCTGTGTTCAACGTCAGGACTACGAATAAGAGCTTACTAGCCTCAACAAGATGAACTTTGCATTAGAAGAATTGAGGCAAGTTGATTGGCTCGTTATAAAAATTAAGAAAGCTCCATTTCCCTTGTTCTCTTGCTCTTTGCTTTTTCGGTCACATGGCAGTCGTCAGAGCTTCCTGTTTCAGCACTCAATTTCGCAAACCTCAAAATTTCGCTTTTGCTCTTTCTAAATCCTTTGGCATTCCGTCGAGCTTACTTTCTCCACATCCATCTTGGCAAACATCAAGACTCGATTTTTCTTTTTCACATGCTCTTTCAGCATCATATTTTTTTTCCGCTTCTTACCTTCGCAGAAGGCTATAACCATGAATTAACCAGCCTGTTTCACATCTTAGACTTGGCAAACTACAAGCTTATTTTCTCCATAACAAGCTACGCATAAGAAAAATTTGGCTGGTTGAATGCCAAGTTATAAAAACTTGGAAGTTTTCAGACTTTTCTTTCTTTGCTCTACTTTTTGCTTTTTAAGTCGTCGGTGCTTCCTTTCGGCACTCAAACTTTGCAAGCACAGAATTCTGCTTTTGTTCTTTCAAAATCCATTGGCATACTGTCGTGTATTTTTCAAAGTCAGCGTTTAAAACGTCGTCGTATAGCGAATAATAATAATAATGCAGTTTGCGCACTGATTATTATTGCTAGCATGGCTAGTAATTGAGATGCGCGGGAAGAGGGTTTATAAAATCGCTCTTTCTGAAATGTGGCGATTGACATGGTAAAAAAAAGTGTCTCTTCATAGTCCCTTAGCCACTGCTGAATATTTACGTTAGAATTATTTGTGTCGGGGAATAGTTGATAATTTATTGGAGTTAAAGCTAACTGTGTTGTATGTTTTCCCTCTGTACATGACAAAAATTTTAAAAGGTTGATGTAGCCCGTTGAAATGTAATTAAATACCGGGTTTTTGTTTTGGCAAACATGAATAACGGACAATTACAGATCAACGAACTAACCGCTATATTAAACGAGCATTTTCATTGGAACAAGGCAAGAATGGGATGTTTTGTAGGAATGCTAATAGCCATAATGGTTGTAGGTACAGTAAACCTGACACAATTGGCTCTATTTTTTCCTAGCAAGGCATTGGTTTCATCACGATACAGGCGCATACAACGGTTTTTTAGTGAACATTGGCTTGATTACAATGAAATCGCTCGTTTTATCATGAAGTTATTTGGTTTTACCGAAAATGACTTTTATTTGTCATTGGATAGAACCAACTGGAAATGGGGTAAAACCAACATTAATTTATTAGTGCTGGCCGTTGTCTATAAAGGCGCAGCCATTCCCGTGTATTGGCTACCCTTGAATAAGCGGGGCAATTCTAATTGGCGAGAAAGAATCGTGCTAATGAAACGGTTTATTAGCCAGTTTGGTCAGGACAGGATTAAGGGGCTGTTAGCGGATCGTGAATTTATAGGTGATAAATGGATGGGGTGGCTCATTGAAGAAAAAATACCTTTCAATATTCGGATTCGTAATAATAGTTATACCGTAAATAGTCGGGGTGATCGTCTACGTGTTGACCATTTATTTCGTGGATTAAAGCCCGGCGAGAGGCTTAATATTAATGAAGCAAGACTTTTAGGTGCTTGCTCAGTCTATTTAAGTGGCCTCCGCTTGAGTGATGGGAAATTATTAATCGTTGCTAATGCTAGCCTTAATCCGAATGCGATTGAAGAATATGGCCTGCGTTGGGAAATTGAAACCTTGTTTGGGTGTTTAAAAGGCCGAGGGTTTAACCTTGAAGATACGCGCGTTGTGGGTTATCTCCGCATGAAAAAGTTATTTGTATTACCTGTTATTGCTTTTTGCTGGTCTCATAAAGTAGGCGAATGGAAAGACGATTGTGTTTTACCGATAAAAACCAAAACACATCAACGTTTAGCACAAAGCATCTTTAGGTATGGTTTAGATTGTATTCGTTCTGAGCTGTTTAATATTTTTTCACAATCGAAAAAACAGGTGAAGAAAATACTGTCTTTACTCCGTCCTGCTTTGTCAGGTAATAGAATTTATGGAGGATCAGTTAGATGCTGATTTTTTGTCGTGTACAGAGATGTTTTCCATAAATTGTTGGTTCAATCCCTGTTACCATAAATAATAGGGATAGTATTAGCACAACACTTATAAGAGCTGTTGTCGCTTGGACATAGCTGGTACCATACAAACTTAAAATGCGATAAATGCTGAAAGAATTACAATTTTCTCGAATTTTTCTCAACCATGGTTGATCTATATGGCTTGCTAATTTTATTCGTCGTATTTCCATTTCACCGATATGGAATGCTTCGGCGTTATCAATATCTCGACGTTGTTCATAGTTAGTCACTAATTGAGCATATTTTTCAGCAATTTTTTCTAGCTGTGGAGGTTTATCCCAGTCATGAATGCCATTTTTTTTTCGTGCGATTGGATCGTTATCGATCTTTAGAACTCTCACTTCCCCCCATATGCATGGTCTTCCCTTTAATGAGTTCCATTTTACACCAACAAAGCGAATAAATTCTAGATCAGTGTCATAGAAGTCCGCTTTAGCTAAACTAACATTTATGAGAGAAAGACGTGTATTATTAGAAAAGCTTAGTTCACAAAAAAGAGTTAGTCCTTCAAATACTTGTTTACCACCATAGCCAATAAAAGAAGAGCGTTTTCCGAAAAATGCTCGATCAAAATTTGTGAAGTTTGCAAAGTTGCAATCACTAAACTCACACCCTTTTTTAAAATTTGCGTTTACAAAATATGTCTCAGCAAGAAATTTCACTGATGAGAAATTAACTATACCGTGAAAAACAGTATCATGGAATAGTGAAATGCCGTCAAAATCAATATTGGCAAATATTAAATTCCCACAAAATTCGACTGCGCGAAAATTAGCATTAGGTATCTCAAGTAACATTAATCCAAAATCTCCTGTAAAACGTGCAGAGTGAAAATTTAATGGTTTATTTAACTTGCGCATAGCAGTTGATGGAGAATCTGTTATAGCTAATGCTGAATTGGGTGGAATCACAAAACCTATAAATTCATATTCCTTTATAGAATTATTTTGCTCAATTTGTTTAAAAAGATCTACAAAAGCTTTACGACAGCGAGTATCAATTTCCTCCACAGCTTTTAAATCGACGGGAGTAAGGTTAAGTCGTTCATCAATTGAGGGCTTATGCATATGAAAGATACATAAACCATCGATTTCTTCGGGATGTGAACATTTCCATATTTTGAAGGGATGAGTTAGTATCTTTTCGAACTTGCAATTAGTCTCTACAGGAACAGATGAAGAACCAAGAATTTCATTATTGTGTGATTCATCATTTTTCACTTCTGGCATAAATGCATGCCTCCTTTCATTTAGTGCATAAAAAATATAGATATGTACGTATTGATACCAACAGATTTTATATTGTTCTCAATTTTATTTTTATATGCTGGGCAGGCTGTCATGCTTTATTTTCTCCGCGCCCAACTTGGCAAACACCAAGACTCGCTTTTGCTTTTTCACAGTCTTATATTTTCCACATCCGCGTTAGCTTTTTCACATCAAACCTTGAGTCACAGCACTCAACTTCCGCCCTTTCAACAATAGGTTTTTTTTCCACTTTTTGCTCTCAAAAACAGAAAATAACGTTAAAATAACTTGCTGTGTTCAGCGTCAGGACTACGAATAAGGATGTCCTGTTTTCAGCAAGATGAACTTTGTATTAGAAGAATGAGGCAAGTTGATTTGTCTTGTTATAAAATTAAGCAAGTTCCATTTCTTCTATTCTTTTGCTCTTCGTTTTTTCAATCGCGTGGTAATCGTCAGAACTTTTTTTTTCAGCACTCAGTTCTGCAAATCTCAGAATTTCGCTTTTGCTCTTTCTCAATCCTTTGGCATTCCGTCGAGCTTACTTTCTCCGCACCCAGCTTGGCATACATCAAAACTCGCTTTTGCTTTTTCGCAGGCTTATGTTTTCCACGTCCGTGTTAGCTTTTTCACATCGAACCTAAATTCACAGCACTCAACTTCTGCTCTTTCAACAATCGCTGAAAATCAGGGAAACGGAGCGATAGCGAAGTGATGATTTTTAGTCCGCAGTAGGCAACAGGGAAATTTGCAGATTCGACGTGTGCGATAGCACGCGAGAGAAGCAAAAATTTTTTCCCGATAAGCCGTCAAGTCAGTGAGGTAAGTTTTAACGGAGCGGCTTTTGTGCGGAGTTGAAACTGGACGCAGGACGTACTGTGGCACTCGATTAAGTCGCCCGAGCGGAATGAATCTTTGGACATGGATGTCCCAAGGTGATATATAGCGAGGATGGCGCGCCAGGAATTTCTTTTCTGCTGTTGCCTTCGCAGAAGGCTATAACGCCCCAATAAAGGGCTTGCGAATTTACCTACTCAAATGTTAAATCTAGCACAAACTCAAACGAAACTACATTACTTAAAAGAAGCCCTGCTTTCGCAAGTCCTTTCTTTAATTGGTTTGTTATGTATTATTATTTCGAACTGCCAGAACTAGGGAGTGGTTTGTGTCCTTACACTAGATCAGCGATTATGCTGTTTAATTATATCGGTCTCTTACCTATAACAGTCCCATCGTCTCGATCTCCAACTTCCTTGAAACCATAGCTGCTATATAGTTTCTTTGCTGCAATATTCTGCGGGTGGTAGTAAACATCTACAAATTTGCAGCGCTCCCCATGTGCTTTGATTTCCTTCAGCAACAGACCCATTGCTATTTTTCCGATTCCAGTGTTCTGTCTTTTTCGATCTATCATGAATCGCCATATAGTGCACTCATCCTCATCGAATTCACCAATTTCGCCAAATTGATACTCCACGAATCCTACAACTTTGTCGCCCACACAAATTGCTCTGAGGTGTGTTGATGTAGAGAACTTAGATTCAGCAATAGATAATAAGTTTGATGTAAAATAGTTTTCTTGTGTCTCTTCGACCTCTAGTTTAATTACATCATTGAAATTGTCCCTCACAACTTCTATTAATTTTACTTCCAACTTTGCATCCTCCGTGGGCTGTCTAGTAACATGCTATTAGTTATTCTATTACAGAGTTTTTATCTTCTTTTGTAAATTCATTATTTCGAATATCTAATAATTCCTGTTTCATTTTATAAATTACTCACTATCTTTTAAAAAGATGCATTCAGATAATGTATTGCACTTTATGCTTTTGCGTCGCAGACACATAACGCCAGCTTCACCGGCCGCCATAAGTGGCGCGGCTTTTGCTGCTCTTTCGCAAAATCCGTGACACTTATGGCAGTCCGCGTGCAAGCTATTGTTATGCTTTTTCATGTTGATTAATTGAGATAATTCCCCATAATTCATCTGGAGTATAAATAGGTAATTTTGCTTGCTTATAATCTTTGGTATTTCTTGTAACTAAACCATTTACATTGCAACACTCTCCAGAATAATATTGAACGGCATCTTCAAAGTCTTTGAATTCTGAATTTATTGACAATTCAATGACCTTTAAATTGACTTCTGCTATATTGAATATACTCAATAATTTTCGCACTTCAACCCTTGCTTTATTTCTGTTTGTTTCTTTTGATATTAAATAATCCAGAGTTGTAACAGTTGTTGCACATAAGAAACCTTCAATTTTTTTATTTTCTACTGCATTAACAAGATTTGCTGATAATTTAACAAAAGGTTCTCTATTTAATAGAACATCTAGGATAATGTTTGTGTCAAATACTATCTTCAAAGGTATTTCTCTTCTAAATGTTTTTTATAATCTTTTTGATCAACACCACTAGAACCTAAAACCCCAATTAATGACTTAGTAACTGGAGATATTACCGGTTGTTCAGTTTGTTGTGTTAATATTTGAAAATAATCAGCTACAACCTGAGAAAGTGATTTATCATGCTCTTTTGCATAACCTTTAGCTTGCTGTATCAATGAATCTTCTAATCGAAGTGTCAATTTTGTTTGCATAACAATACCTGGTGACGTGTTTAATGTAGGTGGATTGTACGTCTATTTTATTTAACCAGCAACCTCTTTTTTCCATTTTGAGTACGCAGAGGTTTTTAAGCATAACGCCTAGCTCACCGAAGAGCTGCGTAGCAGCAATCCGGTGCAGTTATTTGTTATGGCCATTTGATTCTCTAACGGTTACATTCGCCTCGTTTGAAAACCAGTTCACCTGGCGTACGGCCAAAATATAATTTATACCTTCAAATTTAAACTTCCACTGAGTGCCCGCTTTTACATCTTTTACTATTTCATTTTTCTTTCCTGGGATATTTATAATGATGTTTACAGTAAAATCCGGGTTGAATTTATGAATACCTATAGTGGCTCCAGTTTTTGGGTCACGAAACGACCCTCCCTGACCAAGGGTAATTCCATCGAAATAGGGCTTTGTTGGTTTATCGTTATATTTCATCGTTGTAGAAGATGCTTCTTCTAATTTGGTTAAAGCCAATTCAGCCTTTTGACGAAGCTTTATCTCGTTTTCTATTTGAGCTTCCAGATGCGGTATTGTCTTCGGCGTGTTGATAAGCCAGCTTTGATACTTGCTGTTTTCAGTTTTAAGTATATCGATGCTACTTTCAAGGACTTCTACTTTAGCTTGGTATTGCGATACTTCGGCTCGATGATTTGAATCTTTTTGCTCGTCATATATAAAAATAAAGCCAGCCCAAGTTACGCCAGCGACAAGAAAAGTGTGACTTATTATTGAAGTCAACGGATGATCTTGGAACCAGTTTGACAATGTTTCCTCCTTATCGTGTAGAGCCATAACGCCCGCATCACAGGCTGCCGTATGGGGCACGATTTTTGCGGCTTTTTCTCTTCGCAAAATCCGTGACGCTTACGGCAGTCCTAGTGCATGCGATTGTTATGCACTTTTCCCCACTGATTCTTGGCGTACAAAACAAAATCATTAAAACTTTCCTCAGATTCAAAACTGCGTTTTGGAATAATGTGAAACAAATACCCAGAAATTTGAAACAGAACATATGAGCTGACTATCCTTATTTTTGAGATTCCTTTCCATTTGCTTAACCCCTCATTTGCTGATGTTCTCTCATATAATCCTTCAGTTGTTAACTCATATTCGTGTTGCCCTAAAATACCATTACTTTTTGTTGACATGAATAAGATAGAAATCATTGTAAATACCGTACCAAATAACATTCCAGCAACACCACCGCCAATTGAGCCGATGACAATTGCTTTCCAATTATTAGGTGTTTGTGGAATTCCTTTTTGCCAACAAACCAAACTAAAGATTAGAGTAGCAATAACAGCCATAGTGATATAGGTGGACTTTAATTTTGGTAAAAGAACTAAGTTAAACCGAATTAAATCTAGTCTATTGATTTCCGTTATTACTTTCATATATCTCCTAGTGCATAACTACTTAGCATTTATACGTTGTGCGCAGCATTACGTATAAATGTTTGTTGGACAAATTCACTTGGATTGTCTCACTACTTTAATATAAAGGAAATTGTTTTTTGATAACTAAAGCGAAAGAGAGTTTCCTTAAATCTCTGTGAGAGGTATTTTCTGAGTAAACAGCGATATATCAAGTCTAACCACAGGTTTTTATCATCTACTGCGACTCATTATGTCCCTTTTTTGTGCGATAGACAATAACAATCCCTCAACCTGTTAAGTTGCTTTTTTCACCTTAAAGCAGTCGGACTTAGCTATTGATTAGGCTAACAGTTGTCGTCGGTGCTTGAATGAAGGGATTTGATAGATACTTCGCATATTGCCTTGATGACAGGCCGGACATAAACAAGCCAGTTTCTCAGGTTCAGTGGGTTTTACCATTTTAATATGCCTTGACAGAGCCCCTGTTATCTTGAGTAATTGACGGACAAGTCTCACGCGAACCTGACGAACACAGTTGGCCAAAAAACCAAAATGTCGAATACGCATAAAGCCATTGGGTAAAACATGCATCAGGAAACGACGGAGGAACTCAATACCTTCTAGCTTCATAATCTTTTTCCGATTGTGATCGGCATAATCTTTCCAGTGAAAATAAACAAAGTGTTCATCAACTTTTATAATCCGGTAATTGCTGATAGCAATTCGGTACGTATAGCGAGAAAGATATTTCACTACGGTTTCAGGGTTCTGCAAATAAGGCTTGATGTAAATTGACCATTTTTTACTCATCACTGTCTCCAGGGTGCTATTGACCTCATTGGCTCGGGTGATACGGAATAGTTGACCTTGCTGATAGGCACTTCTGAGCAGACTAACCATCTTGCCACGAAAGACTTTTTTTAATGCATTAACGGGGTACAGATAATCACTCTGTGTGGTCTCAATGGCATCCTGTCCTTCTTTAAGTGCCAGACCGGGAATAAGACAATGGATATGGACATGGTGTTGTAAAGTCTGCCCCCAGGTATGCAGAACACAGGTCACCCCCAGTTGCCCTCGTAAACGTTTATGCGTTCTGGAGAACAGCGAAAGTGTTTGCCAAATGGCTTTAAAAAAGAGTGAATACATCTCTTTGGGATGCAATTGACACCAGCCGTTTAACTCATGAGGCAAGGTAAAAACCAAGTGGTAATAACGAACAGGCAGCAATGCATCCAGTTGTTTGTCTTCCCATTGCTCTGAAGCCTTTTGTTTACAGCGTGGACAATGACGATTGCCACAACTGTGATAAAGCCGTTGTTCATAACCACAAGCTGTACACTGACTGTCTTCGCCACCAAGACTTTCAGTCTGGCACTGTATAATACTTTGGCAAACACTGGCCTGTTCGGGAGTCAATTGGTAGTGTTGACGGTAAACTGGCAAGAAATCTTGAATAACCTGAGCCATATCTGCTGCTGTAGATTTAAAATGCGTCACCTTGCACCTCCAGTTTTGTCCGCATAATGGTTTCATCAGGGACAAACTCCGCTAACAGGTCAGAAGCCATGACTTCAGAACGAGTGGGAATCCAATGGAGATATTTCTGTGTGATCCTGATATCACTATGCCCCAGAAATTGTTGTAATTGATGAATCGGAAGTCCGTGTTCCAGTTGATGAGTGGCATAGGCATGTCTCAGGCTGTGAATGCCTCCCACTTTTTGAATACCGGCAGTCAGTTTGGCTTTAGTAAACATTTTTTGCACACTGGTGACCCCCAGTGCTTTTTTCTGTTGTTGACAAGAACAAAATAAGAAGTGATTAGGGTGCCAGGCTTGCCAGTAAACCCTCAGCAATGACAACAAACTGGCTGACAGAGGAACGACGCGATCTTTTCTTCCCTTACCCTGAACCACTCGCAGCAATAAATGTTCTGAATCAATATCATTCTGAGTTAAAGCCACGAGTTCACTGACTCTCAAACCACAGCCATAACACAGGCTTAAAAGTGTGAGATGTTTGAGCTGATGTGTCGCCTGCAAAATGGCATAAACTTCTTGCTGAGTCAGTAATACGGGGATCTTTTGAGGTCGCTTAGGTAAAGGAATATCAAGAAAAAAGTCTTCTTTTTCCAACACATGGTGATAACAAAACTTGAGAGCCATCAATGTTTGATGCACGGTAGAGGCTGACCATTTTCGTTGAGCCGCTGTTGCCATAAGCCAGGACTTCACTTCTTCGGAACAGATCCGTTCAGGTGAACGATGATAATAAGTACTGAGGCTGGTCACCGCTTTAAGATAAATCCGGTGTGTTTTAGGCGCATATTGTCTGAAAGTCATCAGATCAATCATTTTTTGACGTAAAGGGGTCATATTGATTCTCCTTATTCAATTTAAAAAGGAGATTTCAGTATCAAACTAATGGATGTTTATTACGAGTAATTTAAGGGGGAAGAGGTGATTAGAAAAGCTAAAGGCTAAGGGAGGAGGCTCGAAAGCTACCGCGATAGCGGTTTTGTTCAACGTTAAAATAACTTGCTGTGTTCCACGTCATGCCCTACGCAGGGTACTGTGCTTTTTTCACCGCGATAAACTACGCATAAGAAGAATTAAGGCAAGTTGATTTGTCTTGTTATAAAATTAAGCAAGTTCCATTTCTTCTGTTCTCTTGCTCTTTTCTTTTTCAGTCGCATGACAGTTGCCCGAACTTCCTTTTTCAGCAATCAGCTTTGCAAACCTCAGAATTTTGTTTTTTCTCTTTCAAAATCCTTAGAATTCTGTTGAGCTTATTTTCTCCACTTCAAACTTGGCAAACATTAAAACTCGCTTTTGATCTTTCTGTTTTTTTCTGATTTCCACAATGGACTTTAAAAAAGTAGCATCCTACTTTTCCACGTCAAACCCTGCTTTTTCACAAGCTTATGTTCTCCGCATCCGACCTTTATTTTCTCCAGCAGAAACTAGCTTCACAGCGCTCAGCTTCCGCTCTTTCCACAACAAATTTCTTTTCAGCTACATGCCTTCGCAGAAGGCTATAACTATAAAATAACTTGCTGTGTTCCACGTCATGGCCTACGCAGGGCACTGTACTTTTTTCACTGCGATATACTACGCATAAGAAGAACTAAGGCAAGTTGATTTGCTCGTTATAAAAATTAAACAAGTTCTATTTCTTCTGTTCTTTGCTCTTCGCTTTTTTAATCGCGTGGTAATCGTCAGAACTTTCTTTTTCTGCACTCAGTTCTGCAAACCTCAAAATTTCGCTTTTTCTCTTTCAAAATCCTTTGGTATTCTGTCGAGCTTATTTTCTCCGCACTCACCTTGGCAAACATCAAGACTTGTTTTTGCTTTTTCACAGACTTATATTTTTCACATCCGCGTTAGCTTTTTCACCTCAAATCTTTCGCAATTCGCGGCTCTTGACTTCTAAAAAGAGTGCGTATTTAATACGCACTCTTTTGCTCTATTTGATTGCTTTGTTTAATGCTATTAGTTGTAGTTGTGTTTACTTTTGTACAACCAACAAAAGCATAATCCCACTAAAACCCCAATAACGAAACAAACCACCCAAAATAAATAGTCTGAATGTTTGTCAATGGGTTTTTTATTATCGTCATCTACTGCAGGTCTTGCACGGTCATGAATATCGTTTGGATCTGTACCACGATCAACTTCATCTTTATCTATAACCCCGTCTCGGTCAGTGTCTGGGTCAAGAGGTGATGTGCAATATCTAAATTCCTGCAAATTTGTAAAGCCATCTTTATCTGGATCAGCGTTTGCATCATTGGGATCATTTGGGTTCAAATCGAATTTTTCTTCCCATAAATCAGGCATTCCGTCGCCATCACTATCTTTTCGTGCTGCGTCATCATCGTCAGCTGATAGTGGGTCCGTGCCAACACAAAACTCTATACCGTCGTCAACGCCACCATTGTCAGTATCTGGGTCGAATGGATCTAAATCGAACAACAATTCTTTCCAAGTAGGTAGGTCATCCTCATCTGGATCTTCCCCGGCATCACTGGGATCGGTTGGATCTAGGCCGTGCCGGAGCTCATCATCATTACTGACAGTATCGTCATCGCTGTCCAGTTCAGCAAAAGTAACAGTCAAAGGATAGATACGTTCACGGCGAACTGTATCGGCGCCATTCCAGGTAGCATGAGCTTCAATGGAAAACGCTCCTCCCTGGCTGGTTTCCGTCAACAAGCCTGTGTAAATACCATCATTGGCAGTTTCATCCGGCGCTTGTCCGCTATCCACCAGTTGAAAAATTTGCTGTTGCCCGGCAACACTTTTAGCCACGGCATTAACTGTTGCATTAGTAACCGCTTGTTGGCCGAATAGTAGTAACGCTATGGGCACTTTATCTCCCGGTTTCGGTTGGCCAGACGCCGGTACCTCAACACCCATCATCGTAGCGATTCGTCGCTCACCGACTATCGCACGAAGAAAGCCTCGTTCATCACTAATACCACTAACAGTAATCATTAGTTCTTTAAGACGAGGTCCTGATATGGTCAATCGCCAATTACCGGCTACCGGTTGTTGTATTCTAAATACTTTATTAGTAGCGCTTTGGCTACTGGTAATTGTTCCAGCTGGCATTGGCGAGGGAGAGTCTATACTGATATCAAATTCATCAGGGGCTTCCCAGTTAATAGCGACAGTTGCGTATGACAGTCCCGGTTCTATTGGAATTTCGACCTGATTGCGAGGCAGTGGTTGATTGGCAGCTTGTGCTGCAGAATTGTTGCTACTATTCGCGGCTGGTGTAGATACCGGATTGCCTTTAGACAGATGCACACCCTGCCAGAGACGCTGCTGATAGGAAACCGAGTTATGAAAATGCTCATATTGATTTGCTAATCGATGTGGCAGTGTTAATTCGGCAAGACTAATGGCAGGTGGCGCTGCTGCATAAGCTGTACCGACATTATTTAACAAATCGATTAGAAATGCATTTTGTGGAACCGGATCAAGATTGACTTCTCTATGATCACCTCGGCCAAAACTGATATCTTCCATTAATTGATGGTCTGCATCCGGCCCTAGTGACAAGGTGTGAATTTTAATATCACTGTTAGTTTGCTGATTAAAGGTATCAACCACCGGTACGTTTTCAGGTGGGGCTATATATCCATCAGGCGATTCTGCCCAGAAGTTGGGACTATTCTCCATACCATCGGATATCAATACCAAAGCACGAACATCATTAGCATCTGCTGGTTCTACAGCGGTAACTACATCTGCACCTAATATTAAACCCTGCCCTATTGATGTTGAGCCGTCAGGTTGTAAGGAATTAATTAAATCGATGGCATTGGACCGATTACCAGCTACGGGGCTCGGGCCAAATACCGATAATGCTGATCCTAGACCGGAACTGTCATTTCCAGAAAATTCTACGACACCCATATTTTCACCATCACGCATGGTATTGATAAACATACTGGCTGCGCCAATAGCCGATTCCATTTTACGATCGTCTTCCATACTTCCAGAGGTATCAATTACCAGCACGGAGTCCGATAGCTCCGGATTACCAAAAACAACAGCGTTATTATTCGTGTCATTGGCAGTAGAATTACAGAGACGGTAGTTGACTTCTAAGGACTGCACGTCATTTAAACCGGCAGGTGTAGTAACACCCAGCCAAAATTCGCTACCAACACGCTCGCCGGAGATTATATCTGCAGCTTGACCACCTATGTTTACGTCAAATTCAGATAAAGTGGGTATAAAATTCGAAGGTGTAAACTTCAGTCGTATAAATAATCTTCCACTACCATCATTCGGTTGCACTGGGGATTGCCAGTTACTCGTTGGTTCAAGAATATTGAGATCAAAGGCCAGACCATCACTATCCAAACCGTCTGCCAGATTATCTGCTGCAACGACTTGTAAAGATCCCTGATTGCCACTGACGTCAGTAGCGGATACATTACCAGTAAAGCTTGTAATCGAAACATTTGCTGGTGTATTCCCCTGTAGGTCCTTGCAGGAAAAATTAGCTTGGTATGTGAGGTCGGCGACCCGTTTAAGCGCTGCTGTTCCTTGAGTAGCACTATTGTCACTGCGTTCAAGGTTCCATGTGATAGAAACATTACTCAATTCATCAAAGTCATACAGTCGGTCTTCAATTCTTACGCGAAATACTGCCTCGGCATTACCGTTGGTGGTTAGAAACATGGTTGGGGTATCTATGCGTGGAGGAATAGTATCGACCAGACTGGGCCCAGTGATGTTGCGCATTACCGTCGGTCGCGACTGATTTTGAGTACCTACTCCTTCCGTGGCATCAGCACCCCATACCATATCAAGATCGCCATCCATATCCACATCGGCGAAGGCGGTGCTGAGATGAATCGCTGGTTCAGTATCATCATTGAGTACATCAGGATTTGATGAAAACAACCCCGCTCCCGCATCGTTGAGTAGTAGTGCTCGAGCAGCGTCACCATTTTGTGCTTGTGGTAACCCTACATCCAGAAATCCATCGGCGTTAATGTCACCAACTGCTATGTCATAAGCAGGAACGTTAGTCGGAGCCTGTATTGAACTTAGGAATTCACCGTTTCCGCTACCAAGATGGACGCGCTCAGTACTACCTCCAGCGGTAAATATATCTAAATTACCATCATGATTAAAATCAAAAACAGCAAGATTTACTGGACGGTTACTATTTGTAATAGCCGTCCACGGAAGCCAGTCAATGAATCCGTCACCATCAGTATCGCCAACATTTTGATAAAGCTCCACATTAGGAACTGTTGTTGTGGGCGTAACGTTTGGATATTCATCATATTCATTGTGACCAATGATTAAATCAAGACGTCCATCATTATTCAAGTCAGCAAGTTTCATCGCATGACTGGATCCTTCAAGTAGTACACTCGGTCCATCCCCATCAATATCAACACCAAATAATTGATAGGTTATCGCTGATTGGTTAAAGAAACCTTTACCATCATTATATAAGAGTATATTTGGACCCCATGGGCGAGTATGATTGCCATGTGAATCTAATGTGCGGTTGGCGAATACCAAATCCCAATCACCGTCTCCATCAACGTCACCACCACTGACATCGTCCCAGATATCTACACGCGGCTCCAACATAATAGCTGGCATTCGTTGTGCAGTTTCATCTACAAAAGAGTTGCCCGTGTTTATTAGTAATCGACTTCCTTCTGGAGAAGAATGAACAATGTCAGCATCACCATCTCCGTCAATATCTATAAAATCAGCATCATAGGTGTTACGCGGTGAAGTTGTGTCTAGCGTCCACCAACTATCGGTTTCATCCACAAAGGCATTGCTGCCAGGATTCCAGATAAAAATCTTTTCGTGAAACACACTAGTCATTGTGGTCGGTAAATAGAGCATTAATGGTCCACCGGGTGAAATCGGTGTCATTGCAATATCTTTATACCAGCTAGAAATTGGAAAATCCGTAGATGTTGGTATTAGCGAGCTGTCACGTTCTAGCGTAACTTCTGTTGGCATTGCATACACATAGGCGCTAAAAAAACTTGCAAATATTAAATATACGATGCAGACTAATTTTGAATCTGCATTATTTTTGCTATTCGGTTTATGATTACACTTGTTAGTAGTCATTTTCATACCTCTCAGTTACAGAGCAGTACAAAACAATAAGCAAACCAAGTGGTTAGTTCTGATTTTATCAAGTACGTAATATCTTTTAACTACTTCCCTTTCTTAACTTTTCAAACTAACCTTTCAAATCTGCTTGTTTGTACTGCTTATTCAAATTGTTAGATTCGACCCTATGCTTCTTCGCTGATGTTGGGATAGCAAATCTAACTTGTTTTGGAAATAGGTTACTTTAGAACTACCATATACTATTGTTTGCAAAAAAGATGTTAGATATTACCGGCTCTTTTCTCAGAATAGTTATAGGTAGGTTGTTTAAAAACTATTTCTTCACAATTTGATCAGAATCCAAAAAAGTTCATTTATGAATAACTGCCTTGGAAAAATTAAATGGCATCGAACTTATTCACAGGAAACTGTGATCGAAATATTAAGTTGATGTGGAGAACTTTGATTAGAGGCATCACAAGTCGGATGAAAAGATTTCAAGTAAACATTAAGCTGAGATGATCACAGGGATATTGATGCTTCGAACGCAAATACTTGAATATTCAGTTAGCCACATGACCCTATCGAAGGTCGTTTGTCTCTCTCTAATACAAATCAATCAGATACATCGCACATTTTCAACTCTTTTAAAACTCTACTTTATTATAGCGCTGTATTTTTTCACAAAAATAACGTGAAAATGTCATATTTTTAAAATCGATTTTGTAGTTAAATAACAGTCAGGCAAAAACACCATCCCTTTGTGAAATGTATGGACTAGATGTGTTTATATGGAGAATATCACACCATTTTACGAGTCAATAATGAGGATCACGGGAGAGCAAAAATGAAACTAAATCTGATAATGAGATCGATTTTCAACTTAATACTATTAACACTCTCATTTTTTATGTTAACCGCGAATATCTATGCACATGAGGGTGACCCGGAAAAGATCCACGCCTGTGTAAGACAGAATGGCCGGGTTCGCGTCGTACAGCCAAACAACGATTGTGGACAGATGAATCCGCCAGGAGCATGGTCACCCATCCATTGGGACATAGAGGGAGGTGATGATGATTGGTCCGGCGCGGGCACTGGCAGCATGCACCCTTCGGATCTCAATGACAATGTTGTGGTAGGTGCTGAGACTGGTTCGGCGAAATTACATATAAGCTCCGATGCCAGCGACAACGTTGATGCGCTTAATGTCGAGCCACAGGGTAGTAAAGGTCTGCTGGTCAATGCGGCTGGACAAGTGGTTATCGGAGAACCGTCCGGAACACTGGCCCGGCTGGCAATCAACTCGAAAGAAAATGAAGATTCGTTCCGTGCGCGCGTCAATGATATTACCCACTTCATTGTCAAATCCGATGGTCAAACGGGCGTGGGCACCAGCACACCCGATGCACGATTAGAGATCAATGCGCGGCAGGACGAGAAACCCTTGCAGGTACGACTGCAAAATGGTGACCCGCAATTTCTCGTAGATGCTGATGGCAATGTGGGTATAGGACGTCCACAACCTACGGACAAACTTTCCGTGTTACAGAAAGGCGATAGCCGTGCCGGGTTTTTCGAGATCGACAACTCGAGCAATCAGTCGGCGGCGCTTTCGGCAATCACCAGGGGAAATGGATCAGCGCTGTTCGCGAATATTTTGAAGCAAAGTAGTACTGCTCCTGCACTGTTTGCGAGGAACTCCGGTTCTGGTCCCGCCGCGCAATTCGATCGTGGTGACGTTCGGATCCTTAACGGTAACCTAGGTGTGGGTACCTCAATAACCGATGCAAAACTTTCCGTGTTACAGAAAGGCGATAGCCGTGCCGGGTTTTTCGAGATCGACAACTCGAGCAATCAGTCGGCGGCGCTTTCTGCATATTCTGGTGCTCGTGAACACCGATTCTGGCCATCGTGAACACTTCCCTTGTTCACGCATTGGGTTTTGGCTATTTTACCTCTAAGTGTTCACGATCAGTCAATTCTGATTGTGTTTTTCGCATAGATTCTCCCTTTAATTTGATTCGGTGAGCGTTGTGCATCAGCCGATCTAAAATAGCATCAGCCAGTGTATTATCACCAATGGATTGATACCATTGATCCGTGGGTAATTGGCTAATCATGATGGTGGATGCATTTTCATGTCGGTCGTCCATGATTTCCATCATATCGTTCCGTTGTGCGGCTTTTAAGGGTTCCAGCCCCCAGTCATCTATAATCAGACAATCAAGTCTGGCTAATGTTTGTAGTGCCTTGCTATAAGTGCCATCTGCTTTTGCCTGTGTCAGTTCCAGCATTAATCGGGAAAGACGATAATATTTAACGCTATAACCTTTCATACACGCAGTATGCCCCATGGCACAAGCAATATAGGTCTTTCCGCTGCCACAAGGTCCTGTAATCAACAGGTTTTGTGATTTGTTGAGCCAGTCACACTGTAACAGTGAAGCCATCATTGATTGTTTTAATCCTCTTGGATGCTGATAATCAATGGCGTTGCTATGTGCGGCCAGTTTTAACTTTGCCGCTTTCAGCAGGCGCTGCTGTTTTCTATTTTCTCTGTCCTGATATTCACTATCCGTCAGTAATTGCAGGCGTTGTTCAAAGGGTAAGCCTTCATAAGTGTTGAGTTGTTCACTCTGGCTGAGCAGTGCATTGGCCATGCCTGAGAGTTTAAGTTGTCTGAGTTGTGTAATGGTTTGTTCTAACATCATAAATATCCTTTATTATTCATATCCAGCTATTGTTTTATCTGATTAATGAAAGCTTTTTGGGCCACGAATATTTTCATGGGATTGAGGGAAAGTCGGCAGAGACTCTTTGCTTTCAGGCAATAATTGATCCTGGTTGCTTAGCAAAATGTCTTTGATGTGTTTAAGCCTGTACAAGCTGTTTTTATTGGCAATCGTGCAGGCTTTATTGAGTCGTTCTGCGGGATAACGTCTAGAGAGGTTGAGTAGCCCCAAACAGACTCTGTATGCCTGCTCCTCATGCTGTCTTTGTTTAAGTACCGTCTTAACCCAGACCAGGACTTCATCGCCTATGTCTTGCGCCCAGTTCATTAACTGCCCGGGTGTCCATTTGTGATGTTTTTCATGTTTAACAGGCATATGTTCAGGCACTGCGGTCATTCCGGCGTAATATTTTCTAGCATGGCTAAAAATGCGTTTATTGTGGAAGTACAGCTCAATCAAATACTCTTTGGCATGCAGCTCTAGTTTTTCTCCAACCAGATGATGAGGAACAGAGTAAAAATGATTGTCATATTCGATATGGTAATCAATATTGACCTTAACCGTTTTAATCTCAGTGTATTGATAAGCTTGCTTAGGCAGAGGTAGCAGTGCAGGCTTATCTATTGAATCAAACCAGTGTTGTCGTGTCCCTTTAAGCTGTTTAAACGGTTTATTATTCACTTCTTTCAATAGTGCCTTAATGCAAACATTGAGTTCTGCCAAAGAGAAAAAAGTATGATGCCTTAATCTAGCGAGAATCCAGCGCTCTATGATTTGAACACCGACTTCTGCCTTGGCTTTGTCTTTGGGTTTCAGGGGTCTTGCAGGCACCAGTGCGGTCCCATAATGTGCCGCGAGTTGTTGGTATGAAGGATTAAGCTCTGGATCATAACGGCAGGCTTTAGTGACCCCGCTTTTTAAATTATCGGGGACCACAATATCTGGCACACCCCCGATAAAGTTAAAGGCGCGGACATGACTGTTAATCCAGTCAGGTAGCTTTTGACTCCAGGTTGCTTCACAGAAGGTGTAATTGGAAGCGCCTAAAACAGCCACAAAGATTTGCGCTGTTTTAATTTCGCCAGTGGCATGACCGACTATGGGGACTGTCTGGCCTGCATAATCCACAAACAACTTTTCGCCAGCTTTGTGGGTTTGGCGCATTGAGCGCTTTTGTTTCTTTAACCAGTTTTGATACAGCATGCAATATTGTGGATAGCTGTAACAGCGATTGGGATATTGCTGGGTATATTCTTCCCACAATAAATGCTTGGTCATTCCCTTTCGTTTAAGTTCCTGGTGAACCTCTATCCAGTCGGGCAATTGGAACTGGCCCGATTGACGGGTATCTGCTTCAGGATAAAACTGACAGGCAAGCTGTTGATCATTGAGTTGTTCGATTGTTTCCCAGTTAAGCCCCAGTTCTTCAGCTTTGCTGGTAACCTTTTGTACAGCTCCCAAGCTTAACCTGAGACTTGCTTTTATTTGACGCAGGCTAAGCTTAGCATTTAGTCGCAGTCGTAATACTTCTCGTAATTGTCGCATTGATATTCTCTTTGTTGCCATTACCTTTCCTCATATAAAAATCAGGTAGGTTAGCAGTGGTCGGAATCAATGCGTGGAAAGGATTCTGATTGATCGTGAACACCTATTCTGGAAAAGTCGCAAAAGTGTTCACGATGAAACCAGAATAAGCGTTCACGATGGTGCAGTATGGGTGTTCACGATGGGCCAGAATCGGTGTTCACGATGAACCAGAATATGCACTTTCGGCTATCACCAGGGGAAATGGATCAGCGCTGTTTGCGAATATATTAAAGCAGAGTAGTACGGCTCCTGCGTTGTTCGCAAGAAACTCCGGTTCTGGTCCCGCCGCGCAATTCGATCGTGGTGACGTTCGGATCCTCAACGGTAATCTAGGCATTGGCACTTCGGCGCCGGATGCAAAACTTTCTGTTGTTGGCAAAGAGAATGTGTTGAATGGAACGCTTAGCAGGATAAAGGTTGATAACCCGGACACTGCGTTGCGACCATTGGATGTAACGACAAATGGTAAAAGCCAAGCGGCTTTTTTGGCGATCGCAAATCCTGATAACAATCTTGCCGCATTGGAAATTCACTCAGACAGCAAGGGTGGGGCACTGTTTGCTTTTGCCAATGGACCGACTGGAAACGCGGGTTTTTTTCGAATATTCAATCAGGACAGCGATAGCGATGCAATAGGTGGGCAGACCGATGGTAGCGGTAGTGCCATCTCCGGTGTTAATACAGGTTCTGGCCGGGCTGGCTTTTTTGAGGTGGAGGACACCCAAAATGCCAGCCCGGCCATAGAAGTGACAACTCAGGGTACGGGCCCAGCCGGACTGTTTAATGGGGATGTTGTTGTAAACGGAACGCTGTCGAAATCGGCTGGGCAATTTCAAATTGACCATCCGCTTGACCCGGATAATAAGTATCTTAATCACTCTTTTGTCGAGAGTTCGGAGATGATGAACATCTACTCTGGGATCGTGACTCTTGATGAGAACGGGCAGGCACAAATATCCCTGCCAGATTGGTTCGAAGCACTGAATAAAGACATCCGTTATCAATTGACTCCAGTAGGCGCCGCCGCGCCACAGTTGCATATCTCACAAGAGTACGACCAGGACCATTTCAAGGTAGCGGGAGGTCACCCAGAGCTAAAAGTTTCTTGGCAGGTGACAGGGGTACGACAGGATGCCTATGCTAACGCCCATAGGATTCAGGTGGAAGAGCCTAAACATCGTTGACAGGTGGCCTAATGGCACATATCGGGTAACCAAGAAGAGGAATTACTTGAAACCTTTACCGTATTGATGGTCAAAATGGTACTTGCGCGTCAAATACAGCACTAAAGGATACATAGGGTCTAAGCTAAACCCTGATGGCGGTAAGAAGGCACACCAGCCTTTCTCAACTGAACCAGTCACTGGATTCTAAGCATATCGGTATCTCGTTGGAAATAATGCATCGTGCGTTAATCGCGATAAACTACGCATAAGAAGAACTAAGGCAAGTTGATTTGCTCGTTATAAAAATTAAGCAAGTTCCATTTCTTCTGCTCTTTGCTTTTTTGATCGCATGGCAGTCGTCAGAGCTTCCTTTTTCAGCACTCAATTTCGCAAAATATCAGAATTTCGCTTTTGCTCTTTCTCAATCCTTTGGTATTCCGTCGAGCTTACTTTCTCCGTACTCACCTTGGCAAACATCAAGACTCGCTTTGCTTTTTCACAGGCTTATGTTTTCCACATCCGCGTTAGCTTTTTCACATCAAACCTTGATTCACAGCACTCAATTTTCCGCTCTTTCAACAATAGATTATTTTTCCACTTCTTACCTTCTCAGAAGGCTATAACTACTTAGCATTTATACGTTGTGCGCAGCATTACGTATAAATGTTTGTTGGACAAATTCACTTGGATTGTCTCACTACTTTAATATAAAGGAAATTGTTTTTTGATAACTAAAGCGAAAGAGAGTTTCCTTAAATCTCTGTGAGAGGTATTTTCTGAGTAAACAGCGATATATCAAGTCTAACCACAGGTTTTTATCATCTACTGCGACTCATTATGTCCCTTTTTTGTGCGATAGACAATAACAATCCCTCAACCTGTTAAGTTGCTTTTTTCACCTTAAAGCAGTCGGACTTAGCTATTGATTAGGCTAACAGTTGTCGTCGGTGCTTGAATGAAGGGATTTGATAGATACTTCGCATATTGCCTTGATGACAGGCCGGACATAAACAAGCCAGTTTCTCAGGTTCAGTGGGTTTTACCATTTTAATATGCCTTGACAGAGCCCCTGTTATCTTGAGTAATTGACGGACAAGTCTCACGCGAACCTGACGAACACAGTTGGCCAAAAAACCAAAATGTCGAATACGCATAAAGCCATTGGGTAAAACATGCATCAGGAAACGACGGAGGAACTCAATACCTTCTAGCTTCATAATCTTTTTCCGATTGTGATCGGCATAATCTTTCCAGTGAAAATAAACAAAGTGTTCATCAACTTTTATAATCCGGTAATTGCTGATAGCAATTCGGTACGTATAGCGAGAAAGATATTTCACTACGGTTTCAGGGTTCTGCAAATAAGGCTTGATGTAAATTGACCATTTTTTACTCATCACTGTCTCCAGGGTGCTATTGACCTCATTGGCTCGGGTGATACGGAATAGTTGACCTTGCTGATAGGCACTTCTGAGCAGACTAACCATCTTGCCACGAAAGACTTTTTTTAATGCATTAACGGGGTACAGATAATCACTCTGTGTGGTCTCAATGGCATCCTGTCCTTCTTTAAGTGCCAGACCGGGAATAAGACAATGGATATGGACATGGTGTTGTAAAGTCTGCCCCCAGGTATGCAGAACACAGGTCACCCCCAGTTGCCCTCGTAAACGTTTATGCGTTCTGGAGAACAGCGAAAGTGTTTGCCAAATGGCTTTAAAAAAGAGTGAATACATCTCTTTGGGATGCAATTGACACCAGCCGTTTAACTCATGAGGCAAGGTAAAAACCAAGTGGTAATAACGAACAGGCAGCAATGCATCCAGTTGTTTGTCTTCCCATTGCTCTGAAGCCTTTTGTTTACAGCGTGGACAATGACGATTGCCACAACTGTGATAAAGCCGTTGTTCATAACCACAAGCTGTACACTGACTGTCTTCGCCACCAAGACTTTCAGTCTGGCACTGTATAATACTTTGGCAAACACTGGCCTGTTCGGGAGTCAATTGGTAGTGTTGACGGTAAACTGGCAAGAAATCTTGAATAACCTGAGCCATATCTGCTGCTGTAGATTTAAAATGCGTCACCTTGCACCTCCAGTTTTGTCCGCATAATGGTTTCATCAGGGACAAACTCCGCTAACAGGTCAGAAGCCATGACTTCAGAACGAGTGGGAATCCAATGGAGATATTTCTGTGTGATCCTGATATCACTATGCCCCAGAAATTGTTGTAATTGATGAATCGGAAGTCCGTGTTCCAGTTGATGAGTGGCATAGGCATGTCTCAGGCTGTGAATGCCTCCCACTTTTTGAATACCGGCAGTCAGTTTGGCTTTAGTAAACATTTTTTGCACACTGGTGACCCCCAGTGCTTTTTTCTGTTGTTGACAAGAACAAAATAAGAAGTGATTAGGGTGCCAGGCTTGCCAGTAAACCCTCAGCAATGACAACAAACTGGCTGACAGAGGAACGACGCGATCTTTTCTTCCCTTACCCTGAACCACTCGCAGCAATAAATGTTCTGAATCAATATCATTCTGAGTTAAAGCCACGAGTTCACTGACTCTCAAACCACAGCCATAACACAGGCTTAAAAGTGTGAGATGTTTGAGCTGATGTGTCGCCTGCAAAATGGCATAAACTTCTTGCTGAGTCAGTAATACGGGGATCTTTTGAGGTCGCTTAGGTAAAGGAATATCAAGAAAAAAGTCTTCTTTTTCCAACACATGGTGATAACAAAACTTGAGAGCCATCAATGTTTGATGCACGGTAGAGGCTGACCATTTTCGTTGAGCCGCTGTTGCCATAAGCCAGGACTTCACTTCTTCGGAACAGATCCGTTCAGGTGAACGATGATAATAAGTACTGAGGCTGGTCACCGCTTTAAGATAAATCCGGTGTGTTTTAGGCGCATATTGTCTGAAAGTCATCAGATCAATCATTTTTTGACGTAAAGGGGTCATATTGATTCTCCTTATTCAATTTAAAAAGGAGATTTCAGTATCAAACTAATGGATGTTTATTACGAGTAATTTAAGGGGGAAGAGGTGATTAGAAAAGCTAAAGGCTAAGGGAGGAGGCTCGAAAGCTACCGCGATAGCGGTTTTGTTCAACGCCTGCATCAGATGCTGCCAAAAGTGGAGTGGAGCGATAGCGGAACGGAGCTTTTGGCAGTCAGCTGGATGCATTGGTTATATGTTTTTTGCTTTAAGCGGAAACCTTTCTGGGTATTCAATAATCTCTTCTGTTAAATCGACATCAATATCAGGCCAATAAAAATGTCCTGTAGACTGCTCTTCTACATTTATGATCGATTTAATAGCTTGGTCTTTAAACCAAGGAAAATTATCATATGGCATGAATAGCTCTTTATTATGAGCTAAAAGCCATACTCCATGTGTTGAGATATTTGTGACCTCAACAGCTAAAGTGCTGTTGCCATGCGCTAACGAGCTCATTGTAGTGAACCTCTACTAATAATTCGATTTCTTTAAGTTGTTTTCTTGAGTGATTATAGTTCTTTGCGAGCTCAATTTCTGGCTTTAGCCAAAATTTTGTTTCACCATCCCCTGACACCACATGAACATGCATTCGCTCTTCTTCTCTTGAAAAGAAGAAAAATCTATATCCATCTTCTCTAAAGACTGTAGGACTCATGTTTTACCAAACCCAATTGTCATGTATTACTCAATATTTTTTGCCAAAATAATGCTTTACCCATCTTGGGGTCAAGCTCGTAATCAGAAAACCCAAACTTATTATATGATGACCTTGCAATCTGATTTCCTTCTAAAACTTCTAATGTGAGCTTGCAACAACCTTTGGAAATTGCAATATCTTCAACCCTCTCTAGCATTTTTTGGCTAAGGCCTTTCCCTCTATACTCTTTCAAAACTATTATATCGTGAATATTTATTAGTGGCTTGCAAGAAAATGTAGAGAACTGCTCAAAACAGTTCACTAAACCAGCAGCAATACCATCAACATAACTAACGATGCTGAATGCATAAGGAAGTTTTGATAATTCTTTGGCAATATTATTTCTAACCTCTTCAGTAAGTGGTTTACCGCTACCCATTGGATCCGATGCATAGGAATCCATCAAAAAAGCTATTTCCTTAGCATGCTTCTCGTTCAAGTAATTAGCTTTTACAATTTCTATACTCATTCATATTTTAGATACGGGTTTTACATATAACTACTTAGCATTTATACGTTGTGCGCAGCATTACGTATAAATGTTTGTTGGACAAATTCACTTGGATTGTCTCACTACTTTAATATAAAGGAAATTGTTTTTTGATAACTAAAGCGAAAGAGAGTTTCCTTAAATCTCTGTGAGAGGTATTTTCTGAGTAAACAGCGATATATCAAGTCTAACCACAGGTTTTTATCATCTACTGCGACTCATTATGTCCCTTTTTTGTGCGATAGACAATAACAATCCCTCAACCTGTTAAGTTGCTTTTTTCACCTTAAAGCAGTCGGACTTAGCTATTGATTAGGCTAACAGTTGTCGTCGGTGCTTGAATGAAGGGATTTGATAGATACTTCGCATATTGCCTTGATGACAGGCCGGACATAAACAAGCCAGTTTCTCAGGTTCAGTGGGTTTTACCATTTTAATATGCCTTGACAGAGCCCCTGTTATCTTGAGTAATTGACGGACAAGTCTCACGCGAACCTGACGAACACAGTTGGCCAAAAAACCAAAATGTCGAATACGCATAAAGCCATTGGGTAAAACATGCATCAGGAAACGACGGAGGAACTCAATACCTTCTAGCTTCATAATCTTTTTCCGATTGTGATCGGCATAATCTTTCCAGTGAAAATAAACAAAGTGTTCATCAACTTTTATAATCCGGTAATTGCTGATAGCAATTCGGTACGTATAGCGAGAAAGATATTTCACTACGGTTTCAGGGTTCTGCAAATAAGGCTTGATGTAAATTGACCATTTTTTACTCATCACTGTCTCCAGGGTGCTATTGACCTCATTGGCTCGGGTGATACGGAATAGTTGACCTTGCTGATAGGCACTTCTGAGCAGACTAACCATCTTGCCACGAAAGACTTTTTTTAATGCATTAACGGGGTACAGATAATCACTCTGTGTGGTCTCAATGGCATCCTGTCCTTCTTTAAGTGCCAGACCGGGAATAAGACAATGGATATGGACATGGTGTTGTAAAGTCTGCCCCCAGGTATGCAGAACACAGGTCACCCCCAGTTGCCCTCGTAAACGTTTATGCGTTCTGGAGAACAGCGAAAGTGTTTGCCAAATGGCTTTAAAAAAGAGTGAATACATCTCTTTGGGATGCAATTGACACCAGCCGTTTAACTCATGAGGCAAGGTAAAAACCAAGTGGTAATAACGAACAGGCAGCAATGCATCCAGTTGTTTGTCTTCCCATTGCTCTGAAGCCTTTTGTTTACAGCGTGGACAATGACGATTGCCACAACTGTGATAAAGCCGTTGTTCATAACCACAAGCTGTACACTGACTGTCTTCGCCACCAAGACTTTCAGTCTGGCACTGTATAATACTTTGGCAAACACTGGCCTGTTCGGGAGTCAATTGGTAGTGTTGACGGTAAACTGGCAAGAAATCTTGAATAACCTGAGCCATATCTGCTGCTGTAGATTTAAAATGCGTCACCTTGCACCTCCAGTTTTGTCCGCATAATGGTTTCATCAGGGACAAACTCCGCTAACAGGTCAGAAGCCATGACTTCAGAACGAGTGGGAATCCAATGGAGATATTTCTGTGTGATCCTGATATCACTATGCCCCAGAAATTGTTGTAATTGATGAATCGGAAGTCCGTGTTCCAGTTGATGAGTGGCATAGGCATGTCTCAGGCTGTGAATGCCTCCCACTTTTTGAATACCGGCAGTCAGTTTGGCTTTAGTAAACATTTTTTGCACACTGGTGACCCCCAGTGCTTTTTTCTGTTGTTGACAAGAACAAAATAAGAAGTGATTAGGGTGCCAGGCTTGCCAGTAAACCCTCAGCAATGACAACAAACTGGCTGACAGAGGAACGACGCGATCTTTTCTTCCCTTACCCTGAACCACTCGCAGCAATAAATGTTCTGAATCAATATCATTCTGAGTTAAAGCCACGAGTTCACTGACTCTCAAACCACAGCCATAACACAGGCTTAAAAGTGTGAGATGTTTGAGCTGATGTGTCGCCTGCAAAATGGCATAAACTTCTTGCTGAGTCAGTAATACGGGGATCTTTTGAGGTCGCTTAGGTAAAGGAATATCAAGAAAAAAGTCTTCTTTTTCCAACACATGGTGATAACAAAACTTGAGAGCCATCAATGTTTGATGCACGGTAGAGGCTGACCATTTTCGTTGAGCCGCTGTTGCCATAAGCCAGGACTTCACTTCTTCGGAACAGATCCGTTCAGGTGAACGATGATAATAAGTACTGAGGCTGGTCACCGCTTTAAGATAAATCCGGTGTGTTTTAGGCGCATATTGTCTGAAAGTCATCAGATCAATCATTTTTTGACGTAAAGGGGTCATATTGATTCTCCTTATTCAATTTAAAAAGGAGATTTCAGTATCAAACTAATGGATGTTTATTACGAGTAATTTAAGGGGGAAGAGGTGATTAGAAAAGCTAAAGGCTAAGGGAGGAGGCTCGAAAGCTACCGCGATAGCGGTTTTGTTCAACGCCCGCATCACTTGACGCAAAAAGGGGCGCAAATTTTGCGATAGCAAAAATTTGTGACGCTTTTTACGGTCAAGTGGATGCGATTGTTAGACTTTTTAAATATTCTACTTGACTAAATTACTTATTCATTAACACCAAATTCTTTTAACCCCCACATATGTGTACCTTCAGAATTTTTTCCTAAATACTCTAAATCTGCCCAGATATTTTGAGTACCTAATAAACTATTGTAATTCAATGATGGCATATGAAGATCCAAATTTGATGATACAGTTCCAGAATATAAATCTTTACAACTAATATCTGAAAAAGAAGAACGGGCATTAAAGTTATCAAAGCCTAGCCCGAAAGCACCTGCGGTAGTTCTAGATCCAGAAAACCTTATCGACCTTATATCTTCAGTTGGGCGATCAAAGCTCCAAAAAGTTGCAATACCATCGCCAGTGCCAGCTTCCCCTGATTCAATGATTATCGTTTGAATTACATTATCAAGGTCGTCTCTAGCTTGAATTACGAACCTCTCATCAAAATCAATATCTAAAATAACGCCACTTGCAGCTGACGTGGGTGAGGAATAGTGAACCAAAAGAGCTGGAGAAACTAGACCTGCAAGAAAACCATCGTCTGTTAAGAAGAAATTACCGATTTGTTGATTTATAGCTGGCGTATCTCCAGCTTGATGTGGAACACCATTACTATCTGGCCCACCAAATGCAGTCGTTGGTTCTCCTACTTTTGCAAGGCGAGGACTACCTCCGCCCTCAAGAGAAAATGTAATTCCATCTGATTCTTCAAACTGGTGGTTTATAATAAGTCCTTCGGAAAGTACCCTTTCACCTGGAACTGATTCAAAATTAACAATTTCGGCGAAAGTTGGGGTTGCGGTTACTAACAACAATATAATAGAATTCTTATTCATTTTATGTCCTATAAATTAGTTATTTTAAAGTAAAAAAATCAATGTAAAAATATTACCAAGTCTAACATGAAAATAACTTGCTGTATTTAGGTCACAGACTATGCCGTGCACTATCCCTTTTTCACCGCACTAAACTAGGTATAAGAAGAATTAGGCAAGTTGATTTTGCTCGTTATAAATAATAAGTAAACTCGCAGTTTACTCGCTTCAATGGCTTTTGTTCTTGATCTTTTAAAAGCGTGGAATTGCATCCATGCTTCTTTTTTCAACATCCTAATTATCACTAAACATCTGAACTTGCTTTTGCTCTTCAGGCTCTTTCGCTTTTTCTGGTTTCCTCGATGGACTTTGAAAAAACTACATCGATTTTCTCACATCCCAATTAGCCATTTTCAGCTAGTTTCACACGATGAGTTTTGCGATTAATCTGAATTTGCTTTCAAACTCCAGATTGCTTTTTCAGCGGAGTATGTTTCCAAAACCAAACTTACTTTTTCTGAGTCGAGCTTGTTAAATACATCGAACTGATTTTGCTCTTTCAACACTTAATTTTTTTTCGGCGACCAGCTCTCGCTCTACGCAAATAACGCGCTGTTCACCTGTCAGCGGATATACGTCAAAACTACGAAAGCATGATGTACGTTGATAAACATCTGAGTTACTTGCGCAGTATCGACCTGCTGTCAGGTGGAACAGGTTTGTTATAAATTCATCAGTAAACTAGCAGTTTACTCTCTTTTTTCTTTTGATCTTCAAAAGCCTGGCAGGCTGTCATGCTTACTTTCTCTGCACTCAGTTTTGCAAACATCAAAACTCGCTTTTGATCTTTCGGCTTTTGATTTCCACGACGGATTTTGAAAAAGCAATATCTTACTTTTCCACGTCAAACCCTGCTTTTTCGCAAGCTTATGTTCTCCGCGTCCGAGCTTCATTTTCTCCAGCAGAAACTAGCTTCACAGCACTCAGCTTCCGCTCTTTCCGCAACAAATTTCTTTTCCGCTACCTGCCTTCGCAGAAGGCTATAACGCGCTGTTCACCTGTCAGCGGATATACGTCAAGACTATGAAAGCATGATGTACGTTGATAAACATCCGAGTTACTTGCGCAGTATCGACCTGCTGTCAGGTGGAAGCGGGGAGTCGCTATTTTTGCGAAAGCTTGTTTTGGGCATCCCAGCCCAAGCAAGCGGCAAAAACTTAACGCGACCGCTTATGCCTTCGGCGCCCCAGCCGTCCTGCGTACGTGCCACTTCGCCACACCATCGTAAACTCGGCGCTGGCTACGTAGCACTCCCTCAAATGACTGGACGGCGTTTCGGGAAACCTTTTATTTTGTCTCCACCTACGCTAGCGCTCCGATTCCGACAAAACAACGGACCTACGCCTACTGGGGACTACCAGCCCTCGCATTCGCTCTCCATGGCTGGCAGCGCAGGTTTGTTATAAATTCATCAGTAAACTAGCAGTTTACTCTCACTTTTCTTTTGCTCTTGATTTTCAAGAGCCTGGCAGGCTGTCGCGCTTCCTTTCTCCGCACTCAAACTTGCAAGCATCAGGAGTCCGCTCTTGATCTTTCTGCTTTTGATTTCCACGACGGACTTTGAAAAAGCAACATCCTACTTTTCCACGTCAAACTCTGCTTTTTCGCAAGCTTATGTTCTCCGCATCCGACCTTTATTTTCTCCAGCAGAACCTAGCTTCACAGCACTCAGCTTTTGCTCTTAATTTTGCTTTTTCTTTCCAAAAACCTTGCAGGCTGTCTCGCTTACTTTCTCCGCTCCCAGTTTTGCAAAAATCAGAAACCCGCTTTTGCTCTTTCTGCTTTTTTCCTGATTTTCACGACGAACTTTGAAAAAGCAATGTCCTACTTTTCCACGTCAAACCCCGTTTTTTCACAAACTTATGTTCTCCGCGTCCAGACTTTATTTTTCCAGTAGAAACTAGCCTCACAGTACTCAGCTTCCGCTCTTTCCGCAACAATTTTCTTTTCCGCTACATGCCTTCGCAGAAGGCTATAACGCCTCAAATCAGCGGCCGTTTCACTCGCTACGCGAGTGGAACGGTCCGACTGCATGCGCTTGTTATGCTCTTGAAGTTAAATTTCAAGTCCCTTCGACTGACACAAGCCTGGCCGAGCTACATTGATCCCGGATGGCCTTTAAACTCTGGTAAACTGGGCCTTCATAAAACTGCTCCCAAGCAGTAACTGATGGGAACTCAAGTATCACTATACGCCTCGGCTCCCAGTCACCCTCATACACTCTATGGGATCCACCTCGTGAAAGATACTTTGCACCTGCTGCCTCTAGCGCAGGTTTCACACCATTCATGAAATCTTGATACAGCGACATATCAAATATTTCAACATCAAATATCACATAGGCACTCATTTTCCTCTCCTTTATCTCTCTTAATATTTATTACCAGTTGGTACGAGATTGATTCCAAATAATGATGACGAAAACCACTTTATTGCGCGGTATCATGAATTAATCCTGCGATGCATAATCATGAATTAATCCTGCGATGCATAACTACTTAGCATTTATACGTTGTGCGCAGCATTACGTATAAATGTTTGTTGGACAAATTCACTTGGATTGTCTCACTACTTTAATATAAAGGAAATTGTTTTTTGATAACTAAAGCGAAAGAGAGTTTCCTTAAATCTCTGTGAGAGGTATTTTCTGAGTAAACAGCGATATATCAAGTCTAACCACAGGTTTTTATCATCTACTGCGACTCATTATGTCCCTTTTTTGTGCGATAGACAATAACAATCCCTCAACCTGTTAAGTTGCTTTTTTCACCTTAAAGCAGTCGGACTTAGCTATTGATTAGGCTAACAGTTGTCGTCGGTGCTTGAATGAAGGGATTTGATAGATACTTCGCATATTGCCTTGATGACAGGCCGGACATAAACAAGCCAGTTTCTCAGGTTCAGTGGGTTTTACCATTTTAATATGCCTTGACAGAGCCCCTGTTATCTTGAGTAATTGACGGACAAGTCTCACGCGAACCTGACGAACACAGTTGGCCAAAAAACCAAAATGTCGAATACGCATAAAGCCATTGGGTAAAACATGCATCAGGAAACGACGGAGGAACTCAATACCTTCTAGCTTCATAATCTTTTTCCGATTGTGATCGGCATAATCTTTCCAGTGAAAATAAACAAAGTGTTCATCAACTTTTATAATCCGGTAATTGCTGATAGCAATTCGGTACGTATAGCGAGAAAGATATTTCACTACGGTTTCAGGGTTCTGCAAATAAGGCTTGATGTAAATTGACCATTTTTTACTCATCACTGTCTCCAGGGTGCTATTGACCTCATTGGCTCGGGTGATACGGAATAGTTGACCTTGCTGATAGGCACTTCTGAGCAGACTAACCATCTTGCCACGAAAGACTTTTTTTAATGCATTAACGGGGTACAGATAATCACTCTGTGTGGTCTCAATGGCATCCTGTCCTTCTTTAAGTGCCAGACCGGGAATAAGACAATGGATATGGACATGGTGTTGTAAAGTCTGCCCCCAGGTATGCAGAACACAGGTCACCCCCAGTTGCCCTCGTAAACGTTTATGCGTTCTGGAGAACAGCGAAAGTGTTTGCCAAATGGCTTTAAAAAAGAGTGAATACATCTCTTTGGGATGCAATTGACACCAGCCGTTTAACTCATGAGGCAAGGTAAAAACCAAGTGGTAATAACGAACAGGCAGCAATGCATCCAGTTGTTTGTCTTCCCATTGCTCTGAAGCCTTTTGTTTACAGCGTGGACAATGACGATTGCCACAACTGTGATAAAGCCGTTGTTCATAACCACAAGCTGTACACTGACTGTCTTCGCCACCAAGACTTTCAGTCTGGCACTGTATAATACTTTGGCAAACACTGGCCTGTTCGGGAGTCAATTGGTAGTGTTGACGGTAAACTGGCAAGAAATCTTGAATAACCTGAGCCATATCTGCTGCTGTAGATTTAAAATGCGTCACCTTGCACCTCCAGTTTTGTCCGCATAATGGTTTCATCAGGGACAAACTCCGCTAACAGGTCAGAAGCCATGACTTCAGAACGAGTGGGAATCCAATGGAGATATTTCTGTGTGATCCTGATATCACTATGCCCCAGAAATTGTTGTAATTGATGAATCGGAAGTCCGTGTTCCAGTTGATGAGTGGCATAGGCATGTCTCAGGCTGTGAATGCCTCCCACTTTTTGAATACCGGCAGTCAGTTTGGCTTTAGTAAACATTTTTTGCACACTGGTGACCCCCAGTGCTTTTTTCTGTTGTTGACAAGAACAAAATAAGAAGTGATTAGGGTGCCAGGCTTGCCAGTAAACCCTCAGCAATGACAACAAACTGGCTGACAGAGGAACGACGCGATCTTTTCTTCCCTTACCCTGAACCACTCGCAGCAATAAATGTTCTGAATCAATATCATTCTGAGTTAAAGCCACGAGTTCACTGACTCTCAAACCACAGCCATAACACAGGCTTAAAAGTGTGAGATGTTTGAGCTGATGTGTCGCCTGCAAAATGGCATAAACTTCTTGCTGAGTCAGTAATACGGGGATCTTTTGAGGTCGCTTAGGTAAAGGAATATCAAGAAAAAAGTCTTCTTTTTCCAACACATGGTGATAACAAAACTTGAGAGCCATCAATGTTTGATGCACGGTAGAGGCTGACCATTTTCGTTGAGCCGCTGTTGCCATAAGCCAGGACTTCACTTCTTCGGAACAGATCCGTTCAGGTGAACGATGATAATAAGTACTGAGGCTGGTCACCGCTTTAAGATAAATCCGGTGTGTTTTAGGCGCATATTGTCTGAAAGTCATCAGATCAATCATTTTTTGACGTAAAGGGGTCATATTGATTCTCCTTATTCAATTTAAAAAGGAGATTTCAGTATCAAACTAATGGATGTTTATTACGAGTAATTTAAGGGGGAAGAGGTGATTAGAAAAGCTAAAGGCTAAGGGAGGAGGCTCGAAAGCTACCGCGATAGCGGTTTTGTTCAACAAGTGATTGTCTCGGTATGGTTATCTTATACGCCAATCCAAATAATTTGGCAAGAAATAAGCATGTATCCTTGTTATACTAAACTAGATAACACACACTTATAGCAAGATAATCAGTAAAATTAACATGCAATGCTAAAACTTCCAATAACTTTAAACCAGCAATTCGATAATCTTTTGCTAAATAAAACTTTTTCCGACAAAGACCGGGCTTTTTACAAAAAGTGGCTACGGTTCTATTGGGACTTTTGCCATAAGTACGAGCATGACGTTTTTCATTCGGAAAGTTTGCCGTTATTTCTACAAAAACTTCAGAATAAAAATCAATCTGAACAGCAACAAAACCAGGCTAAACATGCGATTTCTTTATTTTTTAAAATGCGTACAGGCTCTGAGCAACCTTTAACAAGAGATAAAAGTGTTAACTACCCAAATGCCACTTTAAGGCATAGCGAGCATGACAATAATCAGCCATCTGTTGTTCAAAACACTGCACAGCAGCATCCTTATGATCAATACAGTTCTAACTCATTACCTGTTAAACCCATATTAGAGGATACAGGTGCCAGTTGGGTTTTTGTGTTTGATCAGCTGGTTAATGAAATTAAAATTCGTCATTATTCTCCAAAGACACTTAAAGCTTACCGAGGGTATATACGCCAATTACAAACTTTTACCAAAAGCAAGGATTACCAAAAACTTTCTCAACAGGACGTGATTGATTTTTTGACTTTTCTGGCTGTTGAAAAACAAGTTTCTGCAGCTAGTCAGAACTTGGCTTTTAATGCATTGCTGTTTTTATTTAAGCATGTGCTTAAACGGGATTTTGGTGAAATTAAAGGTGTTGTAAGGGCTAAGCGAAAACCTTATATCCCCGTCGTTTTATCTCGGGAGGAAATTGAGCTTATTTTTGATCATTTAGACGATCCGGTCGATTTGGTTGCTAAATTACTCTACGGCTGTGGGTTAAGGCTTTTTGAGTGCCTGAAATTACGAGTGCAGGACTTTAATTTTGATGCTGGAATAGTCACGATTCATAATGGTAAGGGGAAAAAAGATAGAACACTACCTATCCCGCAAAGCATTGTTCCAGACTTACAAAAACAGTTACAGAAAGTGGCGGCCATTCATGAAGCTGATTTAAAAGTAAAATTCTCGGGTACATTTTTGCCAGATCAATTGGATCGTAAATATAAAAATGCTGCTAAAGAGTTTATCTGGCAATGGTTTTTTCCTGCCAAGTCGTTGACTCTATTGTCTGAAACGAAAGAACATCGGCGGTATCACATTCATGAATCAGTCGTTTCAAAATCCATTAAACGGGCAGTTAATGATGCCCGAATTACTAAACGGGCAACTGCACATACGCTTCGCCATTCGTTTGCCAGTCATTTATTGCAAGCCAATTATGATATTCGTACAATTCAAGAATTACTAGGACATAGTGATGTTAGAACGACCATGATTTATACGCATACTATACAAAGCAGGACGATTAAACAGTCGAAGAGTCCGCTAGATTTTGATCTGGATTGATTCATTAGAAAAACTATTCCTTTGCCTGCTCTTGGCTGTTATGAACCGGTCAACCAAACTATTTATCAATGACTACTATAGAAAATATATATTTGCCAATGGTAGCTTCAAAATCTTAGAGGTTTACTTAGGTGACAATTGGTAATGATTAGTTCACAACAAAAATCTAGCTAATATAGATAGCCAAATAAGAGCTAGCCAATTTACATCGGCTTTGTTATTTTTGGCTAACACTTTATACTTAGCCAACTTAAGTATACCCATCTTGGCTTGTATTCTATGAAAGTTGCCCGTATCTATCTCCGTGTCAGCACGGACGAACAAGACCTTACCCGTCAAGCTGATATTGAGAACACAGCGCGTGCTGCTGGCTATTATATCGCTGGTATCTACCGTGAAAAGCATCGGGAGCTCGCGCTAGCTTCTCTGAATTTATCAGCTTGTTTAGTTTTCATTATTTAAAACCTGTTATTTTCAATTGAAAGACCTTGTAGTTTATCATACAACGGTACTTTTAATATCCTATAACCACTTAAACAACTATGGTTTAATAATAAATAACATACTTATAAATAAATTAAAACATACTTATCAATAATC
>CBDCZQ010000002.1:0-25215 GCA_965224575.1 Methylococcales bacterium
GGAAGAGAGTAATCATCCATTAAAGTGAAACAAATTTGTGCCTGCCAGTATTCCTTATCCTTCCCTAGAAAACTATGATAGTTAGCTGGCAAAGTTTCCCAGACATCTTTTTCTCCTTTCCAGACAATATCCACTTGCTTATCAAAGCCAAGGTTTTCTAGCAGAAGAAAAAAATACAAATTCTGCTGAACTTGACACTCTTTTCTGCTAATTATATTTTTAACATAGAGTAGCTGGATTGTTGCCATAATTAAGCTGGGAATTTAATCCATTAATATCTTATTTTTCAAAGATAAAACTAACTGTTACGGGAACAGCCGTACTGATAGAAGAAAGTTTGGCAAGTGCTTTCAATAATTCAACACCCTTTTCAAGCTTGTAATCACCCATTTTAATAATGATTGGCTTAATAGTAGTCGCTAATATTTTGTTATCGGCTAAGGCGGTAATGCGTAATTCTGCATCAATATTGTTCTGCTGACCGTGAATAGATAACTCAAGGGGTAAATTCTGTAAAAAATATTCCCCAGCTTTTAAACTATTAATTCGTTTAATATCCACTTTTGTGAATACCGTTGCTTTAGGGAATTTTACCACCTCAAACAAAACCTTTTTCATTCTGTCATCCCTTATTGAAATTTTTGTATCAACACTGCTTAAAGATACATCGACAGAAACTTCTCCATTATCCTTTAGTGATCCCTCAAGGTTTTTAAACGTATGTACCTCCCCAACAGTCAGCTTTTTAATTGATATAAAATTAAGTGTCGATTCTGCATTATTTAATACCCATTCAGCAGATGCAGTATAACTAACACAGGCTAATAACAGTGCTATGAAAGTTCGTTTTATTCCTATTGTTTTCATATTTATATTTCCTATAGTACAAAGGGGTGATTAGAAGTGAAGTAATTAAAAAATATGTAGGTTGGGCTGCCGTCTTTTGGCAACCCAAGACTACTTTTGCTAAAGATGTTGGGTTAACGATAGAGCTGTTAGCCCAACCTACCTATAGTTGAATCATAGTGTTATAGGTTTGTAATCCCTAAAATCTATTTCTGGAAATACATTATCCATAGTTTCTAAAGCAAGCAAATAACGTTCATCTATTTTATTACTACGAATAGATTCATGCAGATAATTAAACCTTGCCAGATAATCTTTTATCTTTTTATTTGCATATTCAGTTGTCGTCCCTGATTTTAAAATAAAGGGCCAATCAGAAGCCTGTGCCAATAGAACTGATCTAAACGCCTGATTTAACGCGCGTTTTTGTATAGGAAAAACTTTAATATCGGTAAAATCTATTGCAAGTTGTTCCATTTGCTCTGCAATTTTATGTAAAAAAGGATATACCCAGTCGTTTTCCTCATTAACCCAATAACTTGAATAGCCTTCCTCTCCCCATGTTGAAGCAGAAGGCATAGAAATTTGATGATCTTTTTGCCGAGTTAAATATTCCCGACAGTTGGTTAATTTAATTTCACATTGCGGCTCACTTGCCAACCTCAATACATTTTCTAACCAATGAGGTCCTTCCGCCCACCAATGTCCAAATAACTCTGCGTCATAGGGAGAAACAATAATGGGGGTTCGATCCATCCATTGATCTAGCTTATTGATTTGCTCCAGCCTCTTAGTAATAAAATCTTTAGCATCCTTTTCGGCTTTATTCTTTGCTTTTGCAGGGTCATAGACTTCCTTAAACTGATTATCTTCAGTAACTCTATGATATTTAATGCCTGTATTGATTCTAGTTTTACCGTCAAGAATATAAGGTGCAATAGTTTCTAAATCTAATTCAAAACCTATATCACTATAATATTCTTGATAGTTTACATCCCCAGGATAACCTTCTTGCGCACTCCAGACTTGATGTGAAGACTCTGGATCTCTTGCAAATGCCATAACGCCATTACCACAGTCAAGCGGTGCATAAACATTATTCTTCGCTTGAGCATCTGCATCCAGAATTCCATGCGTATCAATAAAAAAATAACTAACCCCTGCCTCTGCAAGCATCTGCTCTAAACCAGAATAAAAGCCACATTCTGGAAGCCAAAACCCAGAAGGTGCAAACCCTAAATTAGATTCAAATGTATCAATCCCACTCTTTATCTGATTACGAACGGCCATTTCACTCACATTAAGTAAAGGTAAAAACCCATGAGTTGCCGCCGTTGTGATCAATTCAAGCTGACCTAAGGCATGATGTTTTTTAAAAGCCTGTAATAAATCACAATGATAATGTTGATAGGTCTTTCGTACTCTTATAAATAGTCGTCGATACAGTCGTGCTAATCTCTGATATTCCTTTTGACTTTTTGTTCTGACGATTTCTTTTTCTGCAAGTTCAATACGACTATCTATATAATTCAGATAACGTTTTTGGAGTAATTCATCTCGTAACATTAAGATTAATGTGGGAGATAATGAAATGGTTAAGCGATAATCCACACCATCTTCTGATAAGCGATCAAATACATTAATCAACGGTATATAACATTCGGTAATTGCCTCAAAAAGCCAAATTTCCTCAAAAAAACTATCGTATTCAGGATGCCTCACATAAGGCAGATGCGCATGAAGGACAATACTTAGAAATCCTTGTTTTAAATCCATTAGAGCTGGCGTCCTGTTCCAGAAAAATAAGTGTGTAAATAATGAAAAGGTTCAGGTTTTATCTGTCCATAAAAAACATTCTCGTTAATAAAGTCATCATCATTGCTAGTCTCAGTTAAATTATTCTCAACGAATACATCCTTGATTTGAAAACTATTGATACGGTTTGAAGTGACTACTACAGCAAGGTTCTGTTCTAAATTAGATTCAGCTATTGTTGCAAAATAAGTCTTACTTGTTTTAGACGAAGGTATGTTAATAGTTTGTTTTAAAAGGGAACCATTAACTTTGTAATTAGCAATTTGTTTTGTTTTAACACGCCCTCTCTTATTTTCTTGTGAATAAATTTGTAAGCTTAAGTCGTTGTTTAATTTAGCTGATGAGAAAACCCTTTTTTGATCTTCAGCTAAGTTCCAATAAACATGGAGATGTTCAGGGTCTACAGAAAGAAGCACAAGTTTTTTCTCGTTACTTGAAATTTTAGGTGCATAATAGAGGCTAATATTCTGACTTATTTCAAGCAGTTCTTTTCTGGAAAGATGCGGAGGTTTTTTTGATTCAGACAATACTGTACCTTCCATGTTGTCAGTCTTGGTTTTAGACATTGGTTTTGTTTGAATCTTATTTTCTAATGGGTTTAGAAGGCTCATCACCAATTTTTCTATTTAACTTGAACACCCCAATTGTACTATACTTAACGTCTTACTTTATTTTTGACTTGTAATAATGATCCCGTCTTGTACCAAATCATCTCTGCTCATACTTCTATTTAGCGTTATTTCCTCACCCTTATTTGCAAGTAAAATCCCCCCAATATTCAGACCAACATCAGCACTACAAGCCAGTGACTTAGCTATTATTGTCAATGATGCAGACTCTTTAAGTATAAAAATAGCTAACTATTATCAACAAAAACGAAAAATACCCGCACAAAATATAATCCATATTCGTTTTAACCCAATGTATAAAATTTTACCTGTCGATACATTTACGCAGATAAAAAAACAAGTTGATAAACTTACCCCTGAGAATGTTCAAGCCTATGCTTTAACCTGGATGCTCCCCTATCGGGTAGGCTGCATGTCAATAACGACAGCTTTCGCGGCTGGTTATAATGATTTTTTCTGTGCCAAAAGCTGTAATAAAACATCTTTATCACCTTATTTTAATAGTGAAAGTAATCAACCTTATACAAATTATAAATGGCGACCCACCATGGCCTTGGCAGGCGAGACGTTTGAAGAAGTAAAACGACTGATTGATCGAGGAGTGGCATCTGATTACAGTCATCCAACAGGAACAGCCTATTTATTAAAAACATCAGATAAAGAGCGTAGTGCTCGAGCAGCAATTCATCCTCTTGTTACGAAAGCCCTTAACGGCTTATGGAAAATAGAAAGCCTTGAACAGGATTATATTTCAGACAAACAAGACGTCATGTTTTATTTTACCGGTATGGTGCACATCAAAAATATTAAAACTAATCATTTTTTACCCGGTGCAGTTGCAGATCATTTAACCTCAACCGGTGGTGTTTTAAAAGATAGTACACAAATGAGCAGTCTAGAATGGTTAAAAGCTGGTGCTACAGGGAGCTATGGCGCGGTGATAGAGCCTTGTAATTTTGTTCAAAAATTTCCAAACCCAGGCATCATGATGTATTATTATATTAGAGGCAATAGCTTAATTGAAGCTTATTGGAAAAGTGTTGCCTGGCCAGGACAAGGAATTTTTATTGGAGAGCCATTAGCCAAACCCTTTGCTTATCCCCATCGCTCTTAAAAATAAATAAGTTTAACCTAATCAATGCAAGCAAATCGCCCTGTAGTTTTATCTTTTTCTGGCCATGACCCTAGTGGTGGTGCGGGTGTACAAGCCGATATTGAAACTCTGATTAGCCATCAATGTCATTCTTGTAGTGTGATTACCGCTTTAACTGAGCAAGATAGTCACAATGTTAAAAAGCTTATCCCTCAAAAAGCCCAAGATATTAAAGACCAGGCCAATAGAATTCTAGCTGACTTCCCCGTTAAAGCGATTAAAATAGGCTTGCTTGGTCATCATGAAATAGTCATTGCCATTGAATCTATTTTATTAGAAAGCCCTCATATTCCTGTTATTTTAGACCCTATTTTAGCCGCTGGGGGTGGTACTTCGCTGGCCAACGAACAATTAATCTCAAGTATTATTGAAAAGCTTCTGCCTTCTACCACAGTTTTAACGCCCAACAGTGAAGAAGCTAGACAATTAGCACAACATAATGACCTAATTGAATGTGGAAAAACATTACTCAACAAGGGATGTAATTTTGTGTTAATCACGGGTGCTCACGAACAATCTACAACAGTTAACAATCAATTATTTCAAGCCAAGGGTAAAAAAGAAACCTTTAGATGGGACAGACTAGAAGGTAATTATCATGGCTCAGGTTGTACACTTGCCAGTTCTATTGCTGGATTAATCGCGCAGGGTCTTGATCCATTTACTGCCATTTCAGAAGCCCAGGATTATACCTGGAATTCATTACAAGCCGCATACCAGGTTGGACAAGGGCAGTTTAACCCTGATCGTTTATTCTGGATGGAAAATAATTAATGAAATTTCCTACCAGTGGATTATATGCAATCACTCAAACAGAGGGCAAAAATTGTGACACCATTATTCAAGAAGTCTCATTAGCATTAGAAGGCGGCATTTCGGTTCTTCAATACCGGGATAAAAAACCTGATGATGCGGTTTATTTAGCCAAAAAACTATTATCACTCTGTAAACAATACAACGTCCCTTTGCTGATAAATGATAATGCTGATTTAGCTGAACAAACTGGAGCCGATGGTGTTCATTTAGGTAAGGATGATGGGGATATTGTATCTATCAGAAAACGGCTTGGCTCAAAAGCAATTATTGGCGTCTCTTGCTATAATGATTTAGCAAGCGCTGTTGATGCTCAAAGTAAAGGCGCAGATTATGTTGCTTTTGGACGTTTTTTTCCTTCTTCCTCTAAACCTTTAGCTGCCCCTGCTCAAATAGAAACACTCCGGCGGGCTAAAAACAAAATTCAAATTCCTATTGTTGCCATTGGGGGGATCCTGCCTGATAACGGTGGTGACTTATTAAAAGCAGGTGCTGATATTTTAGCTGTTATTGACGGTATATTTAGTCATAATCCAGAACAGTCTACAAAAGCTTATCTAAATTTATTTTCAAAATAAACCATTAATCCGAATGTCTAAAAGTCGACGAAAATTTATAAAACAGTTTTTTTCTATAACCACTTATAGTTTATTTTTAACAACCGGTTTGCTCCGCTCATCTATCGCCATGGCTGAATGGAAAAAAGAAAAATTTCAGGCTGGCAGCTATAAAGAAACAATCAATAAACTCTATAAAAATGCTAAATTTACCGAGAGTAAAAAAATCTACTTTAGCCGATTACCCAAGGTGGCAGAAAATGGTGCTTTGGTTCCAATTACAGTCACCAGCACACTTAAAAATGTTGCAAAAATTTCTATCTTGGTAGAAAAAAACCCACGCCCTTTGATTGCAGAATTTTATTTATCGCCCAGTATGGCTCCCCATATCTCTGCCCGTTTCAAAATGGCGAAACATAGTAAAGTTATCGTGCTTATTGAAGCAGAAGGTAAATTTTATAAAAAAACTCAATATGTTAAAGTCACTAAAGATGGGTGTGGTTAATGTCCAGCATTAAAATTAGAACAAAACGTTTAAACAACACCACGCAAATCAGAACACTGATTACTCACCCTATGGATAATGGTCGTCATAAAGATAAACAAGGAAAACTTATTCCAGCGCATCATATTCAACAACTTTGGCTAAAGCATAATGATGACCTTATTACTACCTGTGAAATGGGTGGCAGTATTTCAAAGAACCCTTATTTTGACTTTTTACTTAATGGCGGTGCAGAGGGGGATAAAATAACTATTTCCTGGGTAGACAATCTTGGTCACAAGGATTCTAAAACACACCTTATAAAATAAGGTAGTGCATACGTGCATTAATCAAGATATTCTTATAATTATTAGCTAAAGATCGCGCATAAAATAACTCCGACAACTTGCTTGTTTTTTGCTCATCTCCTGCATTTTGTAGGTTGGGCTAACGGCTCTATCGTTAACCCAACATTTTTAACATCCATATTGTTGGGTTGCCAAAAAGACGGCAACCCAACCTACAAAAAACCATACGTCTTCCTTAACATAACGGTAGTGCCTTCAACCCTGCATTAAAAAATGATTGATCCCGCCTTAAATATGAGAGTTCAAAAAGATACATCAACTAATACCCCTTGTTAGCATATAGAAGTCCTCATGAACTTAAGCTATTTATTTTTTCATTAAAACTTATATTTCAATAACCTAACCCCGGAAACTCTCTTTTTAAATTTCTTTGCGACTTAGACCTCAAAAACTAACAATTTTCCTGAACTTTAATTAAAAGTATTTAATATACAATTTAAATTTTTATAAGGAAATCAGTCCACGCTTAACATCAGCCACTTACTCTCCTTCTTTTTACTACTCTTACTCCCCTTTTCAAATGCAAAGCAGTTACCGTAGCTCCTGTCTCCAGCGAATGCGTTGTAACTAAAACAATACAGACAAACCAATGGACTCAAATTGGTATACCTTGTGAAGCACCCGCAGGCCAAAACACGGTAGCCGCTATTTTTAGTGATGATATACCCGGCATTTATGGCACCGACTGGGTTTTGTATTCTTTTAATCCAACAACTAATGCTTATGAAAAACTAGCTCTTACAAATACTCTAGAGGTAGGAAAAGGCTACTGGATTATTAGTGCTAATCAATCAACCACACTGGATATGCCCGTGGGTAGCCAGCCCGTGACAATACAAATCTCCACACAATGTTTGTTTACAACACTGTTTTGAAACAACATTAGTCGCTAATCCAGGAGCAGATCAATATCAAATGCTCTCTTCTCCTTTTGATAACTCTATTTCAGGAGAAACGTTACGCCTCAATAGTGGTTTAGAATCATTGCCCCGATGGTGTTACCAAGGGTTGTGCGGGTGGCTCATGAGATGCCTGCGGTATTATTAAATCTCTTTGATTTTAACTCTATCTATTAATACGTAAGCCGGAATGCTCCACCTTTCCGGCCTCCCGGATGAGCGATAGCGTTTCCAGCATAACCTCACAATAAACGGCAGAATGCGTTCCTTTTCTGCCCTTTTGTTCATATATCTTGCTGTTTGGACGCATAATTCTCTTAAAATAACATTTAGGTTAAAGAGATAAATTTACCCCTTTGACTAAGGTCTCTATTTGTTTTCTATAAATATAGCCTCTTCTATCATTACGGGGTAAAGATAGCCATTCCCAAAATCTCTATCTACGCCTACTTTTCCTTCTATAACCACAATATCACCAATTTCCACAGTCTCTTTAGTTGTAACCGTCAGATCACTTGCACTACTACTATCTATGATATGAAGCCAGTTCTTACCCATTATTTCAGCAGAAAACCGAATGACTTTACCTCTTATTTTAACTGTCTTACCTTTTAAGCTATTTTTTTCAGCATTAATTTCAGCAATATTTTTACCCTCTTTAATTTTTTCAATACCTTTTATTATTTCCCCCGTCGGTTTTATTTGCGTATGAGGTGATAATTTATTAGAGGATTTTATTTTATCCGCATCAGTTAAAAATTGATTAACAAAATAAATAAGTGGAAAAGTTTTATCGATAGAGTCGCTATGAAAATCTTGCATTGGCATTTCTGTTGAAAAAGCGATGGCACTACCCACTTTTATTTTAGTCGTTGGAGCGGCAACCCACACAGTCGTATTTTCAGTTTCAACTTCAACATAGGTGTATGAAGTGACATCAATAATATCTTTAACGGTTCCTTTCATTATGCCAGCCGTTGCTTTTTCTTCCGCAAAGGCTGGAGTTACTCCAAAATGGAGTGAGCTAAAAGTTAAGCAGATAGCAAAGAGTATTAAAGAGCTAAGACGATGAATCATAATGAATTTAAAATTAGGTTAAAAATGGTTGTTTGTAAAAATAAATACTTTTTTAGATGTATAAGCAATCACCTAATTATCCTATATTAAAGGCTTCAGTATCCAGCTATATTTTTATATAGCCTTACTAACACGTAAGGCAGGTCGTAAGTTGGAAAGGATATCGCGCTTTTCCAACTTACATTTTGTTCAGTATAAAAAGGCATCAGGATTTAATTTTTAATTCCAACCCCTTTGTGTAATAGATAAAGGCTCAGCAGCGTTAAAAATAAAATAAACCCACCTGTCATAGCAAAAGCCAGCTTTATTTCAATATCTGTCACACCAATTAATCCATACCTAAAGGTATTTATCATATAAAGGATAGGGTTTGCTAAAGATATGGTTTGCCATAAATCTGGCAACATGGAGACGGAATAAAATACACCGCCCAAATAACTCAGTGGCGTTAATATAAAGTTGGGGATAATAGAAATAGCATCAAAACTATCAGCAAATATTGCATTAATAAAACCAGCTAAAGCAAATAAAGTTGCCGTTAAAATTGCGACAGCAATGGCAATACCTAAATGATTAACTGTAATATCTGTATATAAAAGTGAGATTCCAGTTACAACCATTCCAACCAACAAGCCACGAGCAACTCCTCCCAGAACATAACCCATTAAAATAACCCAGTTAGAAACCGGTGAGACTAATAGCTCCTCTATATGCCGTTGAAATTTAGTAGAATAAAATGATGAAACTACATTTGCATAAGAGTGACTAATAACCGACATTAAAATCACCCCTGGCACGATATAATCCATATAACTAACACCACTTATATTCCCTACCCTCTCCCCTATCAATTTACCAAAAATCATAAAATACAAAGAGGTCGTGATTGCTGGTGGTAATAGTGTTTGAGGCCATATTCGAGTAAAGCGTCGAATCTCTTTGGTTAATATCGTACGAAATGCTATAAAATTATTCATTAACTAAATCCATAAACAATTGTTCTAAACGATTAGACTTGTTTTTGAGACTTAACACCTCAATATGTCTTTCAGTCAATTGTTGAAATAAAGGATTAAGGCTCTTTCCTTTTGGAACAGAAACATTTAATAATTTACTTTCCATTAATTCAAATTTATACCCTTCTATATCCGGTATAGTCAAAATTGGTTTAGCCAAATCAAGTATAAAATGATCTTGTTTGACTCTAGTGAGTAATTCAGCCATTCCAGATTTCTCTACGATTAAACCATCGTTAATAATTGCAATATTTCTACATAAACTTTCCGCTTCTTCCAGATAATGTGTGGTTAAAATAATCGTTGTGCCCTGCTGATTTATTTGCTCCATCATCACCCACATAGAACGGCGGATTTCTATATCCACACCTGCCGTAGGTTCATCTAAAATCAATAATCTTGGCGAGTGGACTAATGCTCTTGCAATCATCACCCGTCGTTTCATCCCACCTGATAATCGTCTTGAAACAGTATTTCTTTTATCCCAAAGAGACATCTGTTTTAAGCATTTTTCTGTATTTGTTTTTGCCTGTTTTTTAGGGATACCATAATAACCCGCCTGATTTAAAACTATATTTTGGACTGTTTCAAATTGATTGAAATTTATTTCCTGGGGAACAAGACCAATACAACTTTTAGCTTTAGCATTTTCCTTTTTCAAATCATAGCCAAAAATATTCACTGTACCACTGGTTTTATTAACCAAAGAACTGATTATTCCAATTGCTGTTGATTTACCAGCACCATTTGGGCCGAGCAATGCAAAAAAATCACCCTGTTCTACATCAAGATCAATCCCCTTTAAAGCAACAAAACCATTGCTGTATGTTTTTTTTAGATTTTGGATGGATAATGCATTCATAAAACTAAAACTTAACGGAAATTAAAAAATGGGTTAAATTATAACCGTTGTTCCTTGGCATAGACGGTTTAAATAATTTATACTTCGCTCAATCACTCCTTAAAAGGACTCAAGAAGACATTATTACCAATGACTGAAAAACAGAAAAAAATCGTGACGAATAAATTACCTACCAGTGTTGCAGCCGTAGACCTTGGATCAAATAGCTTTCATATGATTGTTTGTAAGGTAGAAAAAGGAAAGCTAAGAACTATTGATCGTCTAAAAGAAATGGTTCGCTTGGCATCTGGCCTGGATAAAAATAGAAATATTGATAGTAAAACACAACAAAAAGCGCTTGATTGCCTTGAACAGTTTGGTCAACGAGTTCGTAATTTTCCTGCAGGCAGTGTCAGAATAGTGGGTACCAATACACTACGAACTGCAAAAAATTCCAGACAATTTATCTTAAAAGCTGAAAAAGCACTTGGACATCCCATTGAGATTATTGCAGGGATTGAGGAAGCCAGACTTATTTATCAAGGCGTCGCGAATAGTCTTGGAAGTAATGCTAACTCACGTTTTGTCATGGATATTGGCGGTGGTAGCACAGAATATATTATTGGAACTAATGATACTGCTTCCGTAAAAGAAAGTTTAAATATGGGCTGTGTGACTGTTAGTAATCTTTTTTTTAAAGATGGCGTTATTAGCAAAAAAGCTTTTAAAAAAGCGATCATCTACGCCCAACAGAAATTAAGGTCTCATCAACGTAAATTTAATAGTGAAAACTGGGGTGAGGCTATTGGTGCATCTGGTAGTTTACGTTCAATCCATAAAGTGTTAATTGCAACTAAGTGGAGTAATAATGGTATTACGCTAGATGGTTTAGAAAAATTAGTCGAACACATCACGCAATGTGATCATGTTGATGAATTAAATTTACCTGAGTTAAGTGAAGAAAGACTACCTGTTTTTGTCGGTGGAGTCGCTATTATTTATGCCACCTTTCAAAAACTAGATATTGAACAAATGACTGTTTCTGATGGTGCCCTTCGTGAAGGATTAGTTCATGATTTATTAAATAGAATATATGATCACGATATTCGCTCAAAAACTGTAGATACTATTGCAAAACATTACCATACAGATATAAAACATTCAGCCCGCATAAACAAAACAGTCGACTATATTCTTAATCAATTAGATAGTGAATGCTGTACTGAAAATAGTAAAATCATCACTCAGTTTCTACATTGGGCAGTTAGTTTACATGGCATTGGTTTAAATATCGCACACAACCAATATCATAAACATAGTGCTTATATTATTGAAAATGGTGACTTTGCAGGCTTCTCCAGACAGGACCAAATACTTCTTTCAACTCTGGTTCGCACACAACGCAAAAAATTCTCTAATTCACGTTTTAAAAAGCTTCCTGCCCCTTGGAACAAAGATACACCCTTTCTAGCAATTATCCTTCGCCTTGCAATACTTTTGCATAGAAACCGACATACATTAGCAAAACCAGAGTTTAAAATAACTATCAAACCTACTGAAATTGAACTACAATTTGCTAATGACTGGTTAAAGAACGCACCGTTAACCTATGCAGACCTAGAAATTGAAGCTGAATATTTAAACTCAGCGGGGTATACCTTAAAATTCACTTAAAGATTAAGGCAGAAAACAGGAAGGGAATGAAGCATCGCGTGAAAAATTCTTTATGGGCTTTTTTTACTCCATTGCGGCTACTATTTTTATTCTTAGCAGTCCCTGTGTTAATAATTGTACTCATTCTATTTTCAACTATAGAAAATTCAGCTATTACACATCATAACTTACACCTAGCCCATAGTGATATTGAAAATATTCTAAACATCGTTAAAAATTCACAATCAAAGAAACAAAAAACTATAAAATTTAGTGAAAAAGAACTTAATATTGGCCTAAATTATCTGTTAAATTACTATATTCATAGCACCTCTAAAATTACCATTGAACAACAGCAGTTAGACTTTAAAATCGCATTATTACTGAACCATCATTACTTCAGAAAGTATCTTAATTTTAGTTTTAAATTAACAAAACAAGATGGTTATCCGGTTATCAATCAGCTAAAAATTGGTAGTCTAAACATAGCAGACCAATTTGCAGGCTTAATTCTTGAAAAGTTTATTAACTATACCCCGTTAAAAGAGTATTATCACCTTGCAGCACAGCACACAAAAGATATACAAATTAGTAGTGATCGCTTTTTAGCTATTGATTATCTTCCTCTCGCTGACTTAGATTTAAAAACCAAATTAAGTCTCAATAATAAAAACGTGCAATCTGTTATTTTTTATCAGCAACAAATCACCCATATTATTGCTAAACACGACCCTAAATGGCGCTTATCCTTAGCTGAGCTGTTTCAACCCTTATTTAAACAAGCATATCTTAGGTCATCTATTGCTACCGCAATATCAGAAAACCGTGCCGTCCTAATTGCTATTAGTACCTATGTTAATAAAAGTGAAATTAAAGCCTATATCCCTTTTGATATTAGCCCATCAACCAATAAAAACTATCCTGCCTCTCTTTATAAAAGTCCTGATATGGCAAAACATTTTATGGTTTCTTCCGTACTTTCAGCAGCAGGAGCAGAAACGCTTGCCAATAAATTAGGCCAACAAAAAGAACTAAGTGATGCAAAAACGGGAAGTGGATTTAGTTTTATTGATCTTGCGGGTGATAGAGCAGGACTAAAATTTGGTAGAATAGCCACTTCTTCGCCTAAAAATGCAAGAGAACTACAGAAAAGAATTGCTGGCATTAAAGACTACACCTCATTTATGCCCGAGGTAAGAGACCTGCCCGAAAAAATGAGTGATAAAGAATTTAAAAAACGATTTGAGTCCGTTTCTAGTAGCAAATATAAGAAAATGTTAAAGAAAATTGATGATCGTATCTCTGCCCTTGCAATTTATCACTAATCGAGACGATGTTATCTACTAAAAAACTGAAATATTTGAATACATATAGTCTAATTATTTTATCTTTACTAAGTTTAAACACTTTCGCTGATACTAAAATTGCAATTCTTGATTTTGAACTTAAAGACTTAACTTTAAAGCCTCGAATACCTGCCGAACTTAAGCGTACTGCTTCCATAAAACCTTTATTAGAAGCAGAACTTGAAAAAGCCAATTATGTCATTATTAATATTGAACCAGACAAACAAAAACACGCGACCAGTGGCGTTGGATATTTATTTAACCATCATGATGTAGCAGCTAGCTTAGGTAAGGAATCGGGTGCTGATTATGTACTAGTGGGTAGACTTCACAAACCCAGTTTTTTATTTGCTTATTTAATGGGGCATTTAATTAGAGTGAGTGATGCCAAATTGATTGGTAACTATATTTCCGAAGCTAAAGGACCCAATATAAAACTAACCATTAAAACAGTTGAAAGCCTGGCCGTTAAAATAGATAAAACACTGGATAATAAATATACACCACCGCCGCCAAAAAAACGTAAACCGTGAATTAAAAAAATAGTTTTTTTGTAGGTTAGGCTAACAGCTCTACCGTTAACCTAACATTTTTTATTCATGGTTAATTTGGGTTGCAATAACTTTATAACAATAGCTCTAAATATTATTCATAAACATCAAAATTTTAAACTTTCAGAGGTTGTTCATGGCTAAACAAAATTCTTTAACACTTAACCCAACACCATCAACATCGCCTAATAAAAATACCCTTTCAGATGATGACCTCTGCATTCGTCAGCTCAAACAAGTCTGGTTTTGTAGAAGTCTATTATTTTGTAATGGTGCTAAACGTCTTGCTAAAGAAAGGTTTCATCAGGATGAAATCCCTGATTTATTGGAACTGGAAGAAAACCAGTTTGAAGATAAAAAACAATCAACTTTATACAAAACAATAAAAAAACAAGCAAAACATTTAGTAGAAACGAATATTAAACGTCAAGGCCCTTTGTTTACGAATCTGGAGCAAATAAACCAACATTTTGGTTTAAGCGAAATAGAAACAAATATTATACTTTTTGCAACTTTAATAGAGTTGGATAGTGCTTATGGAAATTGCTATGACTCATATGGCTCGCTTAGTAATAGAGATTTTTATCCATTTTTAGCAAATGTGCTTAATGTCACCACTAAACAAATTACTGACGTATTAAATAAAGAAGGGTTATTAAATCAATCAGGCTTATTAAAACTACATACCCCAAGTCGGGAAGTTGACCAAAAATTTGATCTATTAAAAAGCTTTTGTAATGCTTTAGATACACCACAACAAACCATAGAATCTTTATTTTCTGACTTTATCATGCCGGCACCTAAGGCATTGTTAATGCCTCAACATTTTAATCATATTGAAAAAGACTATACACGTTTATCTAAATACATTCAGGTTGTTTGTAAAGATAAAATAAAAGGGGCAAATATCCTGATTTATGGCCCACCAGGCACTGGTAAAACCCAATGGGTGCGCACACTGGTCAAAGAACTAAAAATCAAACTTTATGAAATTAGCGTTGAGGATGCAGAAGGCGATATTTTATCGGGTAAAGAACGTGTAACGGCCTGTCAATTAGCCCAGAAACTTTTGGAAAAAGGATCGAAACAAGCTCTTTTATTTGATGAAATAGAAGACTTATTTCAGACTGATATGTTTTCTCAACTAATGGGAGGTAACAGCAGAAGTTCAACTACTAACAAAGGCTGGATTAACCAGTTATTAGAAAACAATGCTGTCCCTACTTTTTGGATATCTAATAACATAACAACAATGGATGAAGCTTTTTTACGACGTTTTGATTTAGTTTTTGAATTACCTGTACCGCCTCATTCTGTTAGAAAAAAAATGCTCACTGAATCACTTAAAAATACAAATGTAAGTGATAAATGGATTGACCGAATGTCTCACTTGGAACACCTTCCACCTGCCATTATTAACCGTGCAACTAAAGTTAATACAATTATTGGTGAATCAAAAGCTGATTTAATTGAAGATCATTTAGAAAAAACTATTAGTAGCACCCTTAAAGCTATGGGGCATAAACACCTAGCGATCAGTCCTGTAACATCAAGTTTTTATGATCCTGGCTTAATCAACACTAAAGCACCCTTAGATAAAATTTCAAAGGGTTTAAAAAATTCTCGTACAGGAAGGCTTTGTTTTTATGGGCCTCCAGGCACGGGTAAAAGTGCCTATGCAAGGTACCTAGCTGATTATCTGGAAATTCCACTAATCGCAAAACGCGCATCCGATATTATCGACTGTTATCTTGGTAATACAGAAAAAAATATTGCCAACATATTTGAACAAGCAACTAAAGAAAAAGGTTTGTTGCTACTTGATGAAGCAGATAGTTTTTTACGTGATAGAAAAAACAGCCAACACAGCTGGGAAACCACCCAAGTCAATGAATTATTAGTGCAAATGGAAAACTTTGATGGGATTTTTATCTGCTCAACAAATCTAATGAATGATTTAGATACAGCGGCTTTAAGACGATTTGATTTTAAACTTGAATTTACGTATTTAAAAAGTGAACAAGCCTGGTCATTATTAAAAGGTTTCTTAGGTGATGCCGTTAGTACCTTATCTTCCAATAAAAAAGCAAAAATTAAAAAGCAATTAGCCGCCATACAATTACTGACCCCAGGTGACTTTGCTACAATAAAACGAAAACTAACACTGTTAGATGAACTTGATAATGTAGAATTATTTGTAAAAGAACTTCAACAAGAAGTAAATTTTAAAAATGAAAATTCATCACGAGCAATAGGATTTACTGCTGAATTTTAAAATATGAGGTCGGGCTGCCGTCTTTTTGGCAATCCAACATTTAGTAAATTGATTTCTTTCACATAACAATTTGTTGGGTTAACGATAGAGCCGTTAGCCCAACCTACGGGTTTTTATTATTATAATTACCAGCTTAAGCCAAGTGTCATAAATAAAACAATTAAAGACAACGTGGCTACATTTTGAAAAACCTCATCCCAGTCATGGGGTTCTAACTCTGTTTTTTCATTCATTAACTCTTCAATACGGTTATGGATTTGGTCTTGCATATGAATGGGTGTCAACATAATGTTCTCCTCTCTCTTTTTTTATTTATAACTTCTCATTTGCCCAACTAAAACACCTTGTATTTCAACCTGCTGCGGTTTAAAACGCATCGGTTTCATATTATTATTAGCTGGAACTAAAACTGTTTCATGTGGATATTGTTCAATATATTTTAGGGTTGCATCCGTTTTATCTACTAGTGCAACAACAATTTCTCCATTTCTAGCATGACTACGCTGTTCAATAATCACCCAGTCGCCATCAAAAATACCATCATCTATCATTGAATCCCCTTTCACTTGCAATATATAACAGGAATTTTCTGATTTAATTTCATCGGGAATACGCATATAGCTTATATTCTCCAACGCTTCAATGGGTGCTCCTGCTGCAATCATTCCTACAAAGGGAATATTATCCTTTTCATCGATATGGTTGATTTCTTTAGTTTCTGTACTTAATAGCGCCTGTTCTGTTAATCGAACGCCTCGTTGTTTTCGGTTTGATGCTTCAACCAAGCCTGCATTAATAAGTCCTCGAATATGTTTATGCAAGGAGCCTCTGGATTTAAGCCCCATCGCAGTACATAATTCATCCAAAGTGGGTGGCAAAATAAAATGATTTCTATTTTCAATTAAAAAATCAAATATTTCTGCTTGTTTTCTTGTTAAATTGTGGTTACCCAGCATCTTTAGTTCTCTATTTGTTTTTATTAATAATACAACAAGAACATAAGGAGAACAAGTGTTTATTTATCATTCTTTCTGTAAAACATAAGTATTCTTTTTAATTCTCTATTTTTTCAGGCTATTTTCTAATCTTGAACTTTTATTTTTTTTATAATTTAATAAGTTAGCCATTCACCTTAAAGTCTTGCTATTCATAGCTTGTCACCTTTTCATATTTTTTACTCACCTCACATATAAATAGTTAATAGTCAACTATACTTCTCCCTAGTTCCGTCATTGATTTCCAGTTTTAAGTTCACATTTTTAATTTCAATGCGTCTACAAATAAACCAGGATTAAGCACTTAAAGCACTATTTATTATGAAAAAATGTAAAAACAATCATAAAAAGAGTTCTAAATTTATATTAGAAGAACTAGAACCTCGCGTGCTGTTTTCTGGTGGAATTGAAGGACTTATAGCTACAGAATTAGAACCTGCTATCGCTACTTATATTGATATTGATACAAACCCGGATCAAGCAAGCACTCAAGCAGAAGCACAATCAACCGCTTCAGCACAACAAGTTCATGAGATTGTATTTGTTGATACCGGTGTAGAAGGTTATCAAACATTAGTTGATGATATTGTTAATAATGCTGATAGTACTCGTAATTTTGAAGTAGTTTTATTGGATAGTAATCAAAATGGCATAGAACAAATTTCTGATACTTTACTCAATCACGATGAGCTTGATGCTATTCACATTATTTCACACGGTGAGGATGGCAATATACAACTAGGCAACACCAGCCTTAATTCAAATACTCTTGCAGAAAATCAACTAGCAATTACCTTATGGGCAGATTCCTTTACCGAGTCTGGTGATATTTTAATCTATGGATGTAATCTTACTGAAACAAAAGTGGGACAGAATTTAATTCAATCATTAAGTGAATTAACTAAAACCGAGATTGCGGCTTCAGATAATATAACTGGAGTCGCTCAATTAGGTGGCGACTGGGATTTAGAATTTCAAACAGGAATAATAGAAACCAGTGTCGTTATTAATCAAAATTCACAATTAAGCTGGGTTGGAACTTTAGATACTTCAACAGGTTTAGTCGGTCACTGGGTTTTTGATACCGATGCCACAGATTCAAGTGGTAGTAATGATGGAACATTAACAAACGGGGCTGCAATTGATACCACATCAACTACAAATATTGTTGGTGATGGAAAATTGTCTCTGGATGGCACAAATGATTATGTAGATCTTGATAGCCATATTTCCAGCTTTAGTGGACTTAACGAAGGAACTATTTCTGCTTGGATAAAAACTACGGACACTACAGAGAGTACGATATTTGGACTTTCAGATAAAAATGATTCGTTAAGCCTAATAAAATTTGGGATTGAATTAGATGGTAGGCTGAAATGGCTCAATTATAACGACACGGTAAACGATGTTGTCGGTTACAGTACTCAAACCGTAAATGATGGATTATGGCATCATGTAGCCATTACAGTAAATTCCAGTGGAAATACCTTATATATTGATGGAAAGGTGGCCAACGCAACATATTCAGTTGGAAGTACTACTACTCAAAGTTTTTTTAATGATATTACCAATATTGATAAAATAGATATTGGTCACTCTGTACGAGACAGTACTATAGACGGTTTTTTTGATGGCCAACTTGATGATGTTCGTGTCTATAATCGAGCACTAACAACTAGTGATATTGCTAATCTTTATAATATCCCCACCAACATCACCCTAGCCCAGGCAACATCTATTACAATTGCTAACCCTGGTTTTGAAGCTCAAACAGCATTAGTTGATGGTGATTATAGTGAAACCACCATTACAGATTGGTCAAGCTCTGCCAACGCCAATACTGTGGTATGGAACCCACCGACCAATTTCTTTACTAAGGAAGCTCCTGAGGGGCAAAATGCAGCTTATGTTAAGGCTAATTCAGTTGGAGACACAATATCTCAGGTTCTCTCCGATACCTTTGAAGCTGGCAGAAGTTACATACTGAGTGCAATGGTTGGAGATGAAAGCAATGCTGATAATGCCACTGGCTGGGAAATGCGTTTGTATGCGGGAGGCCAATTACTTGGCTCGGTATCAAACTCTGACTTTGCCCCTGGTAATGATGAGTTTATCAAAGCCACATTGCATCTTGATGCTGATACATTAGCTACCTATGCAGCCAGCTATGGCAGTGCTTTGGAAATCCAGTTCCATAACATTGGTGATCCTGCATCAGTGGACTATGTAAATTTTGATGATGTACAGCTTGAATACACCGCCATCAGTGTGTCAGAAGTTGCAGCGAATGGCACGGTAGTCGCTACTGTTGCTAATTCCACTGATGCAGATGGATACAATCCTGACATCCCGACACACACTTATTCGTTGTCTAATAACGCCGGTGGGCGGTTTGCAATTAACAGTTCGGGAGTTATTACGGTTGCTGATAGAGCATTATTAGTCCACTCAACAAATAGTAGCCACAACATAACCATACGCTCAACTGACACTGCCGGGTTAACTTACGATGAAGTTGTCACTATACAAGTGGCAGCGAATAATGCACCTACTGACCTTATCACTTCTGGTACTCTTAATTTAGACACCAGCTATGGTGGTATTTCTGTACCATCGCTATCTTTAGACAATAGAACTGCCTTCACGGTAGAAATGGAAATCAACCCAGCCAGAATTGAATCTAGTAATTGGTCTTACACGCTAGTCGCTCAAAATAATACGTGGGATACTAATGGGTTTTTTCTAACTGTTGATGATGGAAAGCTAGATTACTCTCAATATGATAGCACTGTCTGGCAAGGGACTGCTGAAGCTTCAGTTGGAGATTTAGTCGTTGATAACTGGCAAACTGTTACCGTTACTCTTGATGCTAGCGGTACAGCTGTTATTTATGTGGAGGGTGTTCAAGTTGCCATAACTACAGGGCTTCCTCCAATTGTTGATTCTACAGGTGTACTCAAATTTTTAGACGGCTTTGATGGTGATGTTAGAGAAATCCGGGTATTTGACACTGCATTGTCCAGTGCGCAAGTAGCTACCAGCCTGAGTACTGATTATGACGGTACTGAAGCAGGGTTACTTTTACTTTATGATTTTGAAGATGGTACAGGTTCTACGGTAACTGATCTAAGCCCTTTAAATCATCATGGAACTATAGCAGACCCTTCGACTACAAACTGGATTACCATCCAAGGCGTTGCAGAAAATAGTACAGAAAACACAGTCGTTGGTTTTCTGTCAGCCATTGATCCTGATGCTGGCGATGCGCTTACTTATTCCATAGTGAACGATCCTTCCAATAATTTTAAACTTGTTGGCCGTGAAATACAGGTTAAAGTAGGAGCAACTCTTGATTATGAAGCAGCTAGCAGTCACGATATTACGGTTAGAGTCACTGATTCCGGCGGATTGTTTCATGAAGAAATTGTCACCATCCAAGTCACCGATGTTAACGAAGCACCAGTTGCCTCGGCTGACCCCAGCAGCTACAACGCAACCGTTCAAGGGCTTAGTCCTGTTGGATATTGGACTTTAGGTGAGACCAGCGGTACTGCGGCAGTAGATTCTGGAAGTACCGCCAATAATGGAATTTACAATGGCACCACGGGAGCAACAGGCGCAGCAGGAGCAATCAACAACAGTGGGGGAAATGCGGCTGAATTTAATGGCACAGATGACTATATCGAAATAGCCCATCACAACGACTATCTACTAGATAACGGAGCAATTCAGCTTTGGTTCAATGCGGACAACCTTGCAGCTAATCAAACACTAATCTCTAAAGATAGCAACGGCTTCGATACCGGTGGACAGTTTTATATTCGGCTATTAACTAGCGGTGAAATCGAAGTTCGATTACAAAGTACGACTGCTAGCAATACAATCACAACTTCTGGAGCAGGAATTACTGCTGGAAACTGGCATAACATAGCGTTGACTTTTGGCGACCAAGGAATGCAACTTTATCTGGACGGAGAAAAAGTTGGAGACAATGCTTACACAGGAGGACTTGGAACTACATCAGGCGGAACAGGTAATTTTGAACCTCTTGTCATAGGGGCTAATACCTTTGGAAGTGGTGATTTAGTAGCTACCCCGCTATCCGAATATTTTGATGGAAAAATCGACGAAGTAGCACTAATTGGCAGCCAAATTACTGCCCAGCAAGTCAAACAACTGTACGGTGCAGGAATACAATTACAGGATTATACGATAGTAGAAGGTGGAACATTAACTATCAATGCTACCGAAGGTGTGTTGACCAATGATTTTGATCCAGAAGATGATGCATTAACACTGTCTCTTATTTCTGGTCCAGCCTATGACAGTTCATTTACGCTGAATGCGGACGGCTCTTTTAGCTATACACATGATGGTAGCGAAAGTTTTAGTGATAGTTTTGTTTATCAGATAGATGATGGCAATGGTGGAATTGATACTGCTACGGTCACTATTACAATTACTCCAGTTAATGATGCCCCAGAGCTGGCCATTACCTCTACATTTATAGCTTATACTGAAAATAGTGCGCCAGTCACAATAGATTCAACCTTAATATTGACAGATGACGATAGCTCAACCATTTCTGGTGCGACTATAGAGATAACTAATTTTGTTAGCGGTCAAGATGTCTTATCAGTAACTGACTCACTGGGTATAACAAGCTCTTGGGATGCAGTTAGTGGTATCTTAAGCTTAACGGGTGATACCACAGCTGCCAATTACCAAATTGTATTAAGAACAATCACTTATCAAAATACCAGTGAGGACCCAAATATCACTCCTCGTTTGATAGAGTTGAAGGCAACTGACGATGAGAATGCCATTAGTATCCCAGTCATCCGATCAATCAGCGTTAATAGCGTATATGATCGTCCAGAAACAAATGATGTCAGTGCCAGTGGGGTGGAAGATACAAGTTCTATTGCTATTACGCTGACTGCTACAGATGTAGATTCTACCATTCAGGAATATCAGCTCAATAGCCTACCAAGCAATGGCACACTTTATACTGATTCGGGTCTGACCACTGTCGCCACTACAGGTACTTTTTATGCTGCAACTGGAGAACAGCTAACTCTCTATTTTGTTCCAGATAATAACTGGAACGGTGACACGACTTTTCAATTTACTGCAAAAGATGGAGGTTTGGCAGATCTGACTCCTGCAACTGCTACGATTACGGTTACTTCTGTTAATGATGCGCCAGTTAATACGGTACCAGGCACCCAAACTATTATTGAAGAAACATTAACAGCTATCACTGGGATTAGTATCAATGATATTGACGCAGGCACATCAATTATTAGCACACAATTAACAGTCAACAATGGCATTTTAAATGTAACTCTAGCCGGTAGTGCTTCTATTACAGTAGGAGAAAATAACTCAGGAACTATTCTCTTAAGTGGTAATATCACTGATATAAATGCCACCCTTAATTCTTTAAAATACAAAGGAAATAACAATGTTGCAGGTATCAATTCAGATACTCTAACTATATTAACCAGTGATTTAGGAGGCAATGGCACTGGTGGTTCACTAACCGATTCTGATTCTATTCAAATAGATATTACTAATGTAAACGATGCACCGGTGCTTGATCCGATTGGCAATCAATCCGTGGCGGAATTAGCCACCTTAAGCTTTACTGCCTCGGCAACCGATGCGGATTTACCGGCTGATACTTTAACTTATACCCTGGATGCCGCCTCGCTTGCTCTGGGGATGACCATTGATGCCAGTACCGGTGTCTTTAGTTGGACACCCAGCGAAATACAAGGCGGATTAACGCCATCGGTCACGATTACCGTAACCGATAGTGGGACTGGCACCTTATTTGATGCCGAGACTTTTACCATTACCGTTGGCGAGATCAATACCCCTCCGGTTCTAGCCGCTATTGGCAATCAATCGGTGGCGGAATTAGCCACCTTAAGCTTTACTGCCTCGGCAACCGATGCGGATTTACCCGCCGATACCTTAACTTATACCCTGGATGCCGCCTCGATTGCTCTGGGGATGACCATTGATGCCAGTACCGGTGTCTTTAGTTGGACACCCAGCGAAATACAAGGTGGATTAACGCCATCGGTCACGATTACCGTGACCGATAGTGGGAGCAGTACTCTGACCGACAGCGAGACTTTTACCATTACCGTTGGCGAGATCAATACCCCGCCGGTTCTAGCCGCTATTGGCAATCAATCGGTGGCTGAATTAGCCACCTTAAGCTTTACTGCCTCGGCAACCGATGCGGATTTACCCGCCGATACCTTAACTTATACCCTGGATGCCGCCTCGCTTGCTCTGGGGATGACCATTGATGCCAATACCGGTGTCTTTAGCTGGACACCCAGCGAAACACAAGGTGGATTAACGCCATCGGTAACAATTACCGTGACCGATAGTGGGACTGGCACCTTATTTGATGCCGAGACTTTTACTATTACCGTTGGCGAGATCAATACCCCTCCGGTTCTAGCCGCTATTGGCAATCAATCGGTGGCGGAATTAGCCACCTTAAGCTTTACTGCCTCGGCAACGGATGCGGATTTACCGGCTGATACCTTAACTTATACCCTGGATGCCGCCTCGCTTGCTCTGGGGATGACCATTGATGCCAATACCGGTGTCTTTAGCTGGACACCCAGCGAAACACAAGGTGGATTAACGCCATCGGTAACAATTACCGTGACCGATAGTGGGACTGGCACCTTATTTGATGCCGAGACTTTTACTATTACCGTTGGCGAGATCAATACCCCTCCGGTTCTAGCCGCTATTGGCAATCAATCGGTGGCGGAATTAGCCACCTTAAGCTTTACTGCCTCGGCAACCGATGCGGATTTACCGGCTGATACTTTAACTTATACCCTGGATGCCGCCTCGCTTGCTCTGGGGATGACCATTGATGCCAATACCGGTGTCTTTAGTTGGACACCCAGCGAAATACAAGGCGGATTAACGCCATCGGTAACAATTACCGTGACCGATAGTGGGACTGGCACCTTATTTGATGCCGAGACTTTTACTATTACCGTTGGCGAGATCAATACCCCGCCGGTTCTAGCCGCTATTGGCAATCAATCGGTGGCGGAATTAGCCACCTTAAGCTTTACTGCCTCGGCAACCGATGCGGATTTACCGGCTGATACTTTAACTTATACCCTGGATGCCGCCTCGCTTGCTCTGGGGATGACCATTGATGCCAGTACCGGTGTCTTTAGTTGGACACCCAGCGAAATACAAGGCGGATTAACGCCATCGGTCACGATTACCGTAACCGATAGTGGGACTGGCACCTTATTTGATGCCGAGACTTTTACCATTACCGTTGGCGAGATCAATACCCCTCCGGTTCTAGCCGCTATTGGCAATCAATCGGTGGCGGAATTAGCCACCTTAAGCTTTACTGCCTCGGCAACCGATGCGGATTTACCGGCTGATACTTTAACTTATACCCTGGATGCCGCCTCGCTTGCTCTGGGGATGACCATTGATGCCAATACCGGTGTCTTTAGTTGGACACCCAGCGAAATACAAGGCGGATTAACGCCATCGGTAACAATTACCGTGACCGATAGTGGGACTGGCACCTTATTTGATGCCGAGACTTTTACTATTACCGTTGGCGAGATCAATACCCCGCCGGTTCTAGCCGCTATTGGCAATCAATCGGTGGCTGAATTAGCCACCTTAAGCTTTACTGCCTCGGCAACCGATGCGGATTTACCCGCCGATACCTTAACTTATACCCTGGATGCCGCCTCGATTGCTCTGGGGATGACCATTGATGCCAGTACCGGTGTCTTTAGCTGGACACCCACTGAAACACAAGGCGGATTAACACCATCGGTCACGATTACCGTGACCGATAGTGGGAGCAGTACTCTGA
>CBDCZQ010000003.1:0-363811 GCA_965224575.1 Methylococcales bacterium
TTAGACATGGCAGTAGAGCAAGGTAATTTTAAGTCTCTAGTTTTGAACACCAGATTATTAAGATTAATCCCTGTTTCAGAAAAAGGTTTTATCAAAAAATAAAGAATCGATAAACCTAGGCAAGTTTTAAAACTACCTATTTATCAATTTTAACTAAAAAATTAAATATTATGAAAAATTTATATTCAAAAATTGTACTTTCATTTGCTGGCTTAATGGCAATGGTATCAACATCACATGCGGCTGTAGATGCGGCTGTAACAACTGCATTAACGGACGCTAAAACTGATTCTGTTCAAGTAGCTGGAGCCGTTCTAGTTGTCTTGGTTGCGATTGCGGCTTTCAAATACATTAGAAAAACTCTTTAACAAAGATAGGGCAGGGGGCATTGCCCCTTTCTCTAAAATTATGAAATTATATAAAAACTATTGTTACGAAACCATTGAAGAGGTCGCGGATGTCATACTTTCTGACCCTTTTGTTAGGCATAATTCAAATATAATATCGGTAACTAATACACCCAGTGTTATCACTGTCCAATTCAACAAAAAACCTAAATTTGTAGATGTAACACCACCTGACTGTACAAAGCTCGGATTTAACAGTAGCTACACAGGATTAACCATGTCTGATTCAGCAGAACTAAGCGGAATGATTTCATTAGCTTTACTTGCTGTCTGGGGCATAAAAATATTAAGAAGAGGTCTATAAATGGACATTTACCCATTAGCACTATTATTCACGGTCGTTGCCTGCACATGGATAACAATATCAAATTAACAATATTACTCATTGGCTCGCTTTCAACATTTACAGCACAAGCCGCTTGGAATACAAATTTTAGAGGTGCGCAAACCGCCGCACAAAACAACCTTGATTCTCGTGGAATTATTGCGAACATGAAGCGGACAATAACTGCCGCTCAATACAAAACAATTAACAATTTTCCACAAAAAGCGGTATTTAATGCACCCGTTCCTTATTCCGCACCGGCTACAGTATCACGTGGCTTAACAATTCCTAAAGCAACATTGGGTGGAGCTGCAAAAAGAATTGCTTTAGGTGGTGCAAGATTTGGTGGTGTAGGTTTAGCAATGGCTGTAGCAGTAGAAGTTGCTGGTTATGCTTATGAGCACTATACAGAAGAGGAAATGCTTGCAGACCCAAGTATCATTGATGGAGACTACAAAGATATAACACATGAAGTTACTACTGAAGTAATAGAATATGGCCCTTGGCAAACACAAGGTCAATGTGCAACAAGTCAGGGTTTCTGGGACTGCCCCGATGTAGGTTCAAACCCAAACATTTGTGGTACAGACCTAGGCGGAACATGTGATTTTAAATCAGAATTTTCACATACAGATCCGTATGGATATGGAGACTTCTATAATTTATATAAACGTACGCAAATAGGTACAACACCTGTAATAACCAATGAGCCGGTTCCTATTGATGATTTTTATGATGATGTTGTTGAATCTATGAGTGATGAAGAATTTGAAGAATTTATAAATGATTCAAATGTAAAACCACAAATAGTATCAACTCCTGAATACCAATCAGTTGATACAGATGCAGAAAACGACTTTAATAGCTTGACAGATATACTTCCTAATGGCTTTCCAGATACAAGCACATTACCAACGGTTATAGATTCAAATGATAATAATTTTGATTCTTTAACTGTACCAGAATATGATAACGTACCATTAACAGATACAGAAATAACAACAACTCCTGAATACAATACAATAGTCGATACACAGACAAGTACACAAGTTGATCCCGTTAATTTCACAGAAACAAAAACAATTGTAACAACGACAACAACGGTAGATTCAGGAACAGGTGAGGTTGTCGATACATCAACTAAAACAGAAACAAGGGTATATCCAAGGCCTGATCTTAACCCAGCAAATAACCCAAACCCAGACCCAACAAGCCCAAATCCTAATCCAAACCTAGACCCAACAACAAGCACAACTACAACTAGTAATGCGCCTAGTCCATCGGGTTCACCGACTCAAGTTGAAGTTACAAATTTTCCAGCACCTAGTAACATACTTCCAGAATCACAATGTGAAAAAACCCCCAATGCGTTAGGTTGTTTAGATGTGGGCGATGATCTACCAAAACCACCGGATATACCAGAATATGAAGTTCCTTTCGAAGTAACCCCGTTTGCTCTGACAACTAATGCTCAATGTCCTGTACCTATTTCTTTTACATTGTCTGAATTTCTAGGTGCAGATACCTATGAGCTTTCATATCAACCCATATGTGATTTCGCAACTATGCTTAAGCCTTTAATTATTGCTATTGGCTTTCTTCTTTCATTCTTTATTATCTCTGGAACAGTTAGGGGTGAAACATGAATTTTGTAGGTATACTTTCGTGGATGATGTCCTCCATTGGAGCAAAGATTCTAGTTTCACTAGGCATGGGGTTTATCAGTTATGGAGCAATTACAGTGGCGGCTCAAGCTATGATTGCAACTTTTTCTACCTCATGGTCTGGCCTCCCAACCGCTGTTTTATCAATATTTTCATTAGCCGGATTCCCACAGGCTTTAGGTGTAATCATAGGGGCATATCTAGCAAAACTAGCTTTAAACAAATTATCCAAAGTTGGCCGGATACCCAGTAATTAAAAATGATTAATCTAATTACAGGAACACCGGGATCTGGAAAAACCTCTTACGCTCTTCAATTTATGATTGACCAGTTAAAAGGTTCAAAGCGAAAAATATATGTCCATGGAATCCCAAATCTAAAAATCCCACATGAACAAATATACTGTTCATCAAAAACATGTGATCATTGCTCCAATATAGATATATCAAAACTTGACCCGTCTTTAATGGCTGATCGTTGGCATGAATACGCACCAGAAGGATCTGTCTATTTTTTAGATGAGGCACAAAATATATACCGTCCAAGATCATCAGCCTCAAAAGTCCCTGAATCAGTAGCCGCTTTTGAAGTTCATAGACATAAAGGTTTGGATTTTTTCTTAATCACACAAAACCCAAGATTAATAGATGCAAATATACGGGCTTTAGTATCAAGACATATACATCTAAAACCAACGTGGGCAGGGCGTTTCCAATACGAATGGCCGGAAACAAAAGATAGTATACAGTCAACAACGGATGCAATACGGTCAACCTACAAATTAGACAAAAAAACCTTTGCTCTTTACAAATCTGCATCAATCCATACAAAACAAAAAAGAGTGATACCTACCGCTTTATATGTGATATTAATATCATTTTTAGTGCTAGGATTTCTTTCATATAATGTCTATCACCGTATGAATCCAGAAAAGCCAAATGACATTATTGCAAAAAATAAAGTAATAAAAACACCCGTAGCAGGGGCTGACGTTCAGGAAGACACGGCTACGGGTGTTTATATGGCTGAAATAAAGGCATACACAATCAAACAGCTTTTATTGATTTCATACAAACTAGACTATGATGAAGATAAGTTGCCAATATCATGTAATGTTTACAGCTCTAAAACCTATAAATGTCTAATACCTAAATCAATATCAAAACGTTATAAGCAAAGTTTTTGTGAAAAAGACCTGTGTTTTACATTTCTACCTTTTCCAGTCACTACTACTCAACCAAATGAGGTATCTACATGAATAACATCATAAATACATTATTCAGAGCCATGACCTATGATTTATATCGGTTTATGAAACGTAAACTACAAAAAAAAGATAACAGAAATTACCGTTCTTGATCTTGTGCCGCTCGTAAGCACTTTCACATGCTCTTGGCACATTTACGCTTTTAACAGCAATTCGTTTATCAGATAAAATTAAAATCTTTTCAACTTCATTACCTAATTGATTTCTTTTGATTTAAAGAAGAATAGCGGCTTTTACTCACCAGAAAATCTTCTTATCATTGGCCAACAATAACTTCGCATAATGTGGTTGAGCATTATGTAACTAAAATACTTTGTAAAATCAATACCATACGAAGTATTTTTTTTTTCATAATCTCTGTTATGCGAGGTTTAATCATCTATTTATCTTCTATCTCTTTCCCATCTTTCTAATGCTAATTTTCTAGCATCATCTCTTGATTGGTTAGGGATTCTTTTCAATTCATAATCAGTTAAATTTACTAACAGTTTTTCTCTGTGAGTTAATGGTTTCTCCTTTTTACTCTGGTTTCTATCATTATTCTTTTTTTTGAATATTGATCTAATTGCTATTAATCCAACTAATCCTATTAATCCTATCCCTGTTAATCCGTAGTTGTTTATAAGCTCATTCATCATTTCTAGTTCTTTTTGCATTTTCTATATCTTCAATAGTAATTTCATTTATATATTTAAAGAATAGAGCATCTGCAATATCTGTCGGTTTTATTATTTTTTGAGCTTTTGTTGATAAGTCCCATGCTTTTTTTTCTACTTTTTCCCATCTATTTTTTCTTACTCTAACACTATGGCCTGACATGTTTTTTTTCCTTTAAAAAATTTCCTTTATTTAATCATTTGTGATTTGTATAAACATTATTCCTTTACATTAGATATATGATTTGTGTATATTCCTCCAAAAAGTGATTTGTGATTTATTAACAAATAATAAAATATACACACTATAAAGGCATAAAAATGACCACGCACACCACAAAAACAACCAAACCCATCCCAGATAAGCAAAAAGCTTTATCTCATTACACAAGCATCTACCTAGACGTATTGTTAGAACAGCTCCTACAAGATGGGCTATCAATCCAAAAACGTCTAAAGCTATCAGAAGATTTAAGAAGACTAAGAAGCGATCTATACAAAATCAGGGCAGGGCAGGGCGGAATCAAGCAATGAGTGATTTACAGCCAATAGAAATACAAGAAGAAATAATTGAAGCATATGCTCAATTAATCTATGTAGCAGAAGAAACAACAAGTGAAATAGATCACGAATGGAATCAAGCTCTACAAATGGCATTAGAAATGTTAAAGAACGTTTTAATACTTCATAACAACCAAGGACAAGCCACATCAAGGAACGAAAGAAGAATTTTACTTAAACAAGCAAAGAAAAGGAAAAAAGCACACTAGACCCCATTACACGGGGCTTTTAAAAGAAGCGGGCGAAAGCCCGTTTCCTAGACTTGATTTAAGGACACATTCGAACCGCTCTTCCTAATCTTTTATAAATTATGATATTACGACATTTCACAAGAGAAAGGCCAAAGACAGGAACTTATACAGTGGTTAGTTTTACAGATTATTCAAGTGGTGAATCTGAATTAACGGCTACAACGGTTAAAGACCCTATTTCATATAAAAGAAAATCAAAGGAACAAAGGGAAACCGATTTAGAAACATTACATGATGGTTTGTTAGAAAGTGAGGGTATAGGTGGTAATGAGGGAGAATTGCTTTTTCTACAAGCTACTGAACCTAAAAAACCAATTACTGATTACGAGCTATTAGAAAACAAGCATAGGGCTTTAAGGCGTTCAAAAAGTGTAATAAGAAAAAAGATTATAGAAGGAAACCTCGATCATTTTCTAACGCTTACCTACAAAGAAAACAAGCTCGATCTAAAAGAAGCATGGAAAGACTGGAAGAAATTTATCCGTTTAGTTTTAAAAAAATATCCAGAATTAAAATATTTAGTTATATGCGAAAGACAGAAGAGGGGGGCTATACACTTTCACGCGGCTGTCCATGGCTTCATGCATGCAAACTCAATCAGAGCTTTATGGCTAAGAGTAATAGGTGAAGGCAATATAGATATTAAAAGAAAAAGACATAATCAAAGTCTTCATGGTTTAGCAAAATATATAACAAAATACCTTACAAAACAATTCGATGAACTAGAAAGTTTCAAAAATATATATCGTTGTTCAAAAAACATAAAGTTAAAAATAACCAAGTTCTATTTATCCAAAGAATACGCGTTAATCAAAGATTCAATTATAGATGAATTGATTAACGTATTTATACCCAATCAACTGCAAGACTGGTCAGATTCAAATGGCCTGTATTCCACAAGATGGGTTTCTTCGTTAGCTCCTTAATAAAAAAAAGGTAAAAATTAAAATGTCACTAAAAATAGAAATAGATGATAAGCAAGTAGGCAGTGTTGATACTCGTACAGGAAATAAAAATGGTCGTGATTGGAGTATCACAACCCAATCTATTTGGATGTATCAACCCGGTTCAAAATTTCCCGTAGAAATCAGTTTCGTTCTACCAGAAGATGTTAACAATTATCCGGCTGGTGAATATACATTAGATTTAGACATGGCAGTAGAGCAAGGTAATTTTAAGTCTCTAGTTTTGAACACCAGATTATTAAGATTAATCCCTGTTTCAGAAAAAGGTTTTATCAAAAAATAAAGAATCGATAAACCTAGGCAAGTTTTAAAACTACCTATTTATCAATTTTAACTAAAAAATTAAATATTATGAAAAATTTATATTCAAAAATTGTACTTTCATTTGCTGGCTTAATGGCAATGGTATCAACATCACATGCGGCTGTAGATGCGGCTGTAACAACTGCATTAACGGACGCTAAAACTGATTCTGTTCAAGTAGCTGGAGCCGTTCTAGTTGTCTTGGTTGCGATTGCGGCTTTCAAATACATTAGAAAAACTCTTTAACAAAGATAGGGCAGGGGGCATTGCCCCTTTCTCTAAAATTATGAAATTATATAAAAACTATTGTTACGAAACCATTGAAGAGGTCGCGGATGTCATACTTTCTGACCCTTTTGTTAGGCATAATTCAAATATAATATCGGTAACTAATACACCCAGTGTTATCACTGTCCAATTCAACAAAAAACCTAAATTTGTAGATGTAACACCACCTGACTGTACAAAGCTCGGATTTAACAGTAGCTACACAGGATTAACCATGTCTGATTCAGCAGAACTAAGCGGAATGATTTCATTAGCTTTACTTGCTGTCTGGGGCATAAAAATATTAAGAAGAGGTCTATAAATGGACATTTACCCATTAGCACTATTATTCACGGTCGTTGCCTGCACATGGATAACAATATCAAATTAACAATATTACTCATTGGCTCGCTTTCAACATTTACAGCACAAGCCGCTTGGAATACAAATTTTAGAGGTGCGCAAACCGCCGCACAAAACAACCTTGATTCTCGTGGAATTATTGCGAACATGAAGCGGACAATAACTGCCGCTCAATACAAAACAATTAACAATTTTCCACAAAAAGCGGTATTTAATGCACCCGTTCCTTATTCCGCACCGGCTACAGTATCACGTGGCTTAACAATTCCTAAAGCAACATTGGGTGGAGCTGCAAAAAGAATTGCTTTAGGTGGTGCAAGATTTGGTGGTGTAGGTTTAGCAATGGCTGTAGCAGTAGAAGTTGCTGGTTATGCTTATGAGCACTATACAGAAGAGGAAATGCTTGCAGACCCAAGTATCATTGATGGAGACTACAAAGATATAACACATGAAGTTACTACTGAAGTAATAGAATATGGCCCTTGGCAAACACAAGGTCAATGTGCAACAAGTCAGGGTTTCTGGGACTGCCCCGATGTAGGTTCAAACCCAAACATTTGTGGTACAGACCTAGGCGGAACATGTGATTTTAAATCAGAATTTTCACATACAGATCCGTATGGATATGGAGACTTCTATAATTTATATAAACGTACGCAAATAGGTACAACACCTGTAATAACCAATGAGCCGGTTCCTATTGATGATTTTTATGATGATGTTGTTGAATCTATGAGTGATGAAGAATTTGAAGAATTTATAAATGATTCAAATGTAAAACCACAAATAGTATCAACTCCTGAATACCAATCAGTTGATACAGATGCAGAAAACGACTTTAATAGCTTGACAGATATACTTCCTAATGGCTTTCCAGATACAAGCACATTACCAACGGTTATAGATTCAAATGATAATAATTTTGATTCTTTAACTGTACCAGAATATGATAACGTACCATTAACAGATACAGAAATAACAACAACTCCTGAATACAATACAATAGTCGATACACAGACAAGTACACAAGTTGATCCCGTTAATTTCACAGAAACAAAAACAATTGTAACAACGACAACAACGGTAGATTCAGGAACAGGTGAGGTTGTCGATACATCAACTAAAACAGAAACAAGGGTATATCCAAGGCCTGATCTTAACCCAGCAAATAACCCAAACCCAGACCCAACAAGCCCAAATCCTAATCCAAACCTAGACCCAACAACAAGCACAACTACAACTAGTAATGCGCCTAGTCCATCGGGTTCACCGACTCAAGTTGAAGTTACAAATTTTCCAGCACCTAGTAACATACTTCCAGAATCACAATGTGAAAAAACCCCCAATGCGTTAGGTTGTTTAGATGTGGGCGATGATCTACCAAAACCACCGGATATACCAGAATATGAAGTTCCTTTCGAAGTAACCCCGTTTGCTCTGACAACTAATGCTCAATGTCCTGTACCTATTTCTTTTACATTGTCTGAATTTCTAGGTGCAGATACCTATGAGCTTTCATATCAACCCATATGTGATTTCGCAACTATGCTTAAGCCTTTAATTATTGCTATTGGCTTTCTTCTTTCATTCTTTATTATCTCTGGAACAGTTAGGGGTGAAACATGAATTTTGTAGGTATACTTTCGTGGATGATGTCCTCCATTGGAGCAAAGATTCTAGTTTCACTAGGCATGGGGTTTATCAGTTATGGAGCAATTACAGTGGCGGCTCAAGCTATGATTGCAACTTTTTCTACCTCATGGTCTGGCCTCCCAACCGCTGTTTTATCAATATTTTCATTAGCCGGATTCCCACAGGCTTTAGGTGTAATCATAGGGGCATATCTAGCAAAACTAGCTTTAAACAAATTATCCAAAGTTGGCCGGATACCCAGTAATTAAAAATGATTAATCTAATTACAGGAACACCGGGATCTGGAAAAACCTCTTACGCTCTTCAATTTATGATTGACCAGTTAAAAGGTTCAAAGCGAAAAATATATGTCCATGGAATCCCAAATCTAAAAATCCCACATGAACAAATATACTGTTCATCAAAAACATGTGATCATTGCTCCAATATAGATATATCAAAACTTGACCCGTCTTTAATGGCTGATCGTTGGCATGAATACGCACCAGAAGGATCTGTCTATTTTTTAGATGAGGCACAAAATATATACCGTCCAAGATCATCAGCCTCAAAAGTCCCTGAATCAGTAGCCGCTTTTGAAGTTCATAGACATAAAGGTTTGGATTTTTTCTTAATCACACAAAACCCAAGATTAATAGATGCAAATATACGGGCTTTAGTATCAAGACATATACATCTAAAACCAACGTGGGCAGGGCGTTTCCAATACGAATGGCCGGAAACAAAAGATAGTATACAGTCAACAACGGATGCAATACGGTCAACCTACAAATTAGACAAAAAAACCTTTGCTCTTTACAAATCTGCATCAATCCATACAAAACAAAAAAGAGTGATACCTACCGCTTTATATGTGATATTAATATCATTTTTAGTGCTAGGATTTCTTTCATATAATGTCTATCACCGTATGAATCCAGAAAAGCCAAATGACATTATTGCAAAAAATAAAGTAATAAAAACACCCGTAGCAGGGGCTGACGTTCAGGAAGACACGGCTACGGGTGTTTATATGGCTGAAATAAAGGCATACACAATCAAACAGCTTTTATTGATTTCATACAAACTAGACTATGATGAAGATAAGTTGCCAATATCATGTAATGTTTACAGCTCTAAAACCTATAAATGTCTAATACCTAAATCAATATCAAAACGTTATAAGCAAAGTTTTTGTGAAAAAGACCTGTGTTTTACATTTCTACCTTTTCCAGTCACTACTACTCAACCAAATGAGGTATCTACATGAATAACATCATAAATACATTATTCAGAGCCATGACCTATGATTTATATCGGTTTATGAAACGTAAACTACAAAAAAAAGATAACAGAAATTACCGTTCTTGATCTTGTGCCGCTCGTAAGCACTTTCACATGCTCTTGGCACATTTACGCTTTTAACAGCAATTCGTTTATCAGATAAAATTAAAATCTTTTCAACTTCATTACCTAATTGATTTCTTTTGATTTAAAGAAGAATAGCGGCTTTTACTCACCAGAAAATCTTCTTATCATTGGCCAACAATAACTTCGCATAATGTATATTATGTTAAATAGTAGTGCATACTATGTCTATGTAATCTATGTCAATATAGTTAAAATAGGTATAGTCAAATGTTTCCTAACCCTTTAATATGTACACTATGTAAACCGTGTGGACTAAACAATGGAAAAAGTTCAGACATACAAAATTATCAAGATTCTGGTCGTCAAAGATTAGCTGACATTACCCTACGAAGACGAAATAAAAACACAGAAATAACTCAAAATCTTGAAGTTATTATCGAAGCAATTACAAAAGATAGAGTTTATACTGGAAATGAACAAAAAAGTAAAAAAATAAACCTCTTTTAAATGACTGATAAAACAGCAGGTTTAGCAAAAGCCAGACAAGAACGTAGTCTTAAAAAACGCCGTTTGGTAGAAGCAAGCTATTAATGAATTACAGGAACGTAATGAAGCCATAACCTTTAAGGGGGTTGCCCTTTTAGCTGGTGTCAGTAGACAGTTTTTGTATAACAACTTCAAAAGTTCTATTGAGGATTTACGAAAAAAAACTAAAAGTTCTACTTCGACTATTGATGGAATAACTGTACCCTCTAGAACTTTTGAAGAGTCTCAACATATCGAGGCACTGTTAAGAACTAAAATTAAAAACCTCAAAAAAGAATTAGGTTCAGTGCGACATGAAAATGCCAAGTTAAAAAATCAACTAGAAAAAGAACGTGGAACATCTGAGCATTGGAGACAAAACTGGATTAAAGCAAAATCTAAGTAAAATAGCAGAGTGCATTGCACCATGATTTATCCTCTAGGTTATTAATTAGAAGCTTTGTAATCTATTGTCATACTTGCATCACAAGAGTTCATTTTTTCGAGTCCGTTAATCTGGTTCAACCAAAGTAGCTAGAATAGCTAGAACTTCATCAACAATCTTAGTCGGTGCAGTTTCAACTTTAGTAGCCTTGCGAGCCACTAAGTCAGCCATTCGTATTCCATTAATTAATACAACGCCTTGCGTATCTATTCCTGAACCCATTAATGTGACTGTAAACCCTTCTATTCTGGCATAGTTCCCACCTTGTGTAATAGGTGCAATGAGCGTGATACCCAGCCGATTAAATGCCTTGGGTGATAGGACTAGGCAAGGACGAAAATCACCCTTAATTTCTTTTCCTGCTATCGGGTTTAAACAGACTCTCACAATATCCCCTCTATCGAATATTGCTTTCCTTACCATTTCTCAGCCCCTACTTCGGGTGTATTATCCCAGTCAATCAATTCTTGAGGCATCGGGGCAGATTCATCACATTTCGCTAACAGTTCGGTCAGCGTATATTTAGGTTTTATTTGAGTCGGGACAATAACTATTCGTCCGTTATCATCTTGAATATCAAGATTGTCACCAATCTTTAAACTGTATTTTTTTAAAATAGTTGCAGGAATAATCATCCCTGTTGAATTGCCTATTTTTCTGACTAAGGTTTGCATTAAAAAAACACCCGAGTGATAACAAAGTTACCACCATTCTACATCTTTATTCTATTGTGTCAACAATGTGATAACATTTGCAAGGATTAAGCCGCCCAGTTATCTTTCCAGCCTAAATATTTCCCAGTATCGAATTTCTCTAGCGTATTGCTATCCCAGTGTTTCTCATATTCTTTGCGAAACGCTTTAGCGGTTTCAAACGCCAATTCATCAATCTGACATTGATAATCTTCAATGTTGCCTACTTGAAAAACCTTATTCCGCCTTTTACCTGTATGGTCTTTCCAATTTACCGAGTAAATGAGATAAGTAAGCGGTGATTTTTTACGGCTATCGGTATAGCATCTTTTTGTGATGCCTAGAACGCCTGTTGATTTATTACTGATGGGGTCATATTCTTTACGGTTGGGCTTAACATCCATTACTATTGCCAACTGGTCACGCCAGCTAATAGCTGCTTTCAGAGCTTTCCCTCGTCCGCCCCAATGCCTTGCTGAAAATAGTCGACTTTTTTCAATACGGTTCTTTTTAATCCGAACTTGAAAATTATTCTTGGTGGGTTCAGTAATCCAGCGTTGATTTAATATTGATTTGTTTTCTAGCAAAATTTATCCTAGCTAATCTGTTTCATGCTTATTTCTTAACCTCCGCTAATCCATCTAACCAAGATTGAACCCTCTGAGCATTAGGACTGCCTACTTTTTTAAATAATTTCAGACTTAAGAGCCAATAGCGTTTTGCCTCGGCTGGATTGCCTCGCTTTTGATACACAACTCCTAAATTGGCGTAAATACTCGCCAGCCCCTCTTTATGCCCTAAGGCTTCATAGATCGCTAATGATTTTTGATAAAACTCAATCGCTTTATCCAGTTCGCCTCGCGTTTGATACACAATCCCTAAATTACCGTAATTATCCGCCAGCCCCTCTTTACCCCCTAAGGCTTCTTCAATCGCTAATGATTTTTGATAAAACCCAATCGCTTTATCCAGCTCGTCTCGCGTTCCATACACATTCCCTAAATTGGTGTAATTACTCGCCAGCCCCTCTTTATGCCCTAAGGCTTCATAGATCGCTAATGATTTTTGATAAAACTCAATCGCTTTATCTAGCTCGCCTCGCGTTTGATACACAATCCCTAAATTACCGTAATTATCCGCCAGCCCCGCTTTACGCCCTAAGGCTTCATTGATCGCTAATGATTTTTGATAAAATTCAATCGCTTTATCCAGTTCGCCTCGCGTTTTATACACAATCCCTAAATTGGTGTAATTATCCGCCAGCCCTGCTTTACGCCCTAAGGCTTCTTCAATCGCTAATGATTTTTGATAAAACTCAATCGCTTTATCCAGTTCGCCTCGCGTTCGATACACAGTCCCTAAATTACCGTAATTATCCGCCAGCCCCGCTTTACGCCCTAAGGCTTCATAGATCGCTAATGATTTTTGATAAAACTCAATCGCTTTATCCATCTCGCCTCGCGTTTTATACACAACTCCTAAATTGGTGTAATTAATCGCCAGCCCCTCTTTACGCCCTAAGGCTTCTTCAATCGCTAATGATTTTTGATAAAACTCAATTGCTTTATCCAGTTCGCCTCGCGTTTGATACACATTCCCTAAATTACCGTAATCACTCGCCAGCCCCGCTTTACGCCCTAAGGCTTCATTGATCGCTAATGATTTTTGATAAAACTCAATCGCTTTATCCATCTCGCCTCGCGTTTTATACACAACTCCTAAATTGGTGTAATTAATCGCCAGCCCCTCTTTACGCCCTAAGGCTTCTTCAATCGCTAATGATTTTTGATAAAACTCAATCGCTTTATCCAGTTCGCCTCGCGTTTGATACACATTCCCTAAATTGGTGTAAGCAATAGATATATATTTTTTATCTTGATGGTTTTCACCCCATGCCAATACTTTATTATAAGCAACAATTGCTTGGTCTAATTCACCCACACGATTGAATAAAAGTCCTAACGGATTCCAGCTATTAGGATTATTCGGGTTTAGTTCAGTCGCACGACGATAAGCTTTTAAGGCTTGTTGGGTATTATCTAAAAAGGCTAATGCGCCTAAATTTCGATAGGCTTTTGCAGTTTCTAGGGCTTCTTGTTCGCCTTTTTGTGCCGCTTTGGAAAAAATCTGCTTAGCTTTTTCCGTATCACCTTGGGCTAAAGCAGTCATGGCCACTTCGATTTGTGCTTTACTGCCTAAAGTACCTTCTCCTTTTCTTAAATCACGGATTGTTTGTTCTAAGGTTTTAATATATTCCTTGTTATTATCCAGCTTGGATAATATTTGTGAATTATTTACTAAAATCTTAACAAGTTGGCTATTAGTTTTGTCTGCTTTTTTTTCTAATCGATCAGATTGGACAGCTGTCTCTGCTGATTCTCTACGGCTATCCATAATATCTACAATTGATAGACCAAACCCTACCAAGCTAATTAATGTAAATAGACCTGTCACAAAGGGATGTTTACCACAGAATTCAATGCCAAAGTGAATTTTTTGCCAGATAGATTTAGGCAAAATTTGTTTTTTCTCTCTTGTTGAAGACAACATATTAAAGATTTTTTTTTCTTTATTCACTCGGCGTCTAGGTGATTTATTATTAGGCTTAGCCATCATTTTATTATTATCAGATTATGCGAGTTAGCATATGTTTTCAGGTTTTATGAATAAGATTATTCAGGCCGTTACAGATAGCTTTAACTTTCTATTTCCAAAAATTAATTACCATAATCGCTTAAATTTTCTTTGGGATCAACTCATATTCATAAAGTAAAGAATGGGGAAATTAAGCGAGTGAACGCTTTTTTTTCTTTGGCATAAGCTAAAGTTTTTCGCACGGTTTTCGTATTAGGGTGATCTTTACCTAATTTCATTTCGAATGTCACCAATGCCTGCTCAAAATACCCAATGGCTTTTTGAGTCTCGCCCAATGCTTTCCAAGCCGATCCTAAGTTATTTCGATCTATTGCCACTCTAGAATGATCTTCCCCAAGGGTTTTAAGATTACTGCTTAACGCCAGCTCAAAATACTCAATGCCTTTTTGATACTCGCCCAATGAATACCAAGAACCACCTAAGTTATTTCGATCTGTCGCCACTTTAGGATGATCTTCCCCAACCGTTTTAAGGTCACTGCTTAAGGCCAGCTCATAATACCCAATAGCTTTTTGAAACTTTCCAAGCTGAACCTAAGTTATTTCGACGAACTGCCACATCAGGGTGATCTTCCCCAACAGTTTTAAGATCACTGCTTAACGCCAGCTCAAAATACTCAATGGCTTCTTGATAGTTGGCTAATGTATAGTTAACCTCACCAGCTTTATTTAAATAGAGTGTGTTTTTAGGTGCCAACCGCACTGCTTTTTCGCAATGTTCAACTGCCTCTGCATAATGAATGACATCTTCTGCTATTAAACCCTGTTGATAAGCGGCTTCGGCAGCGGCGTTTTTCAAGATAGTTGTCGCCTAAAGTTGTTAAATTATGCCGCCTTTTTTCTTTCCCTTTCTATTTTTTTATTTTCTGGATTTAAATAAACTTCCTTGACTGCATCCCAATTTCTTATTTCACCACTCCAGCGGTTAGGATGGTTTAATTTTGCTTGTGTATAAACCGCCTTACGATGCCTTAATATTTGATTATCTTTGCCCGTATGACGCTGTTCTGGTGTGACAAATTTAATCGAACTATGCAGATGCTCTTTGTTATACCATCCTACAAAAGACTGTACCCAGTCTCTTGCTGCTGTTAACCCTGAAAAGGGCTTCTCTGGAAATTCTGGCCTATATTTCAAGGTCCGAAATAGAGATTCTGAATAAGGATTATCATTACTGATTGAGGGTCGGCTGAATGAAGGCATCACACCCAGTTCCTGCAGTGTTGCCAGCATAGTGGCACCTTTCATCGGGCTGCCATTATCTGAATGTGTAAATACCCCGGCTCATATTCTTTAAACTTCTTAGCCTGTTCTTTCTTTTCTTCTGGCACTCTGTTTACACCAAAAAATTTTAGTGTTCGATAGACATTGCTTCTATTCGCTTTCGGAATGGACGATAAAACACTATCGACTAAATCATCAAGCTCCATCCACGTTAATGTTCTCACAACTCTAATAACTTCCCTTTCAAGGTCCGTTAAAGAGCGTTTAATGGTGTGTGGTCGCGAACTTTTATCTACAGCTTCTGTTCTGTTTTTACATTTGGATACGGTCTTTTCATTAATTTCAAAGCGCTTTGATAGCTCAATATTCGTGAGACTCGATTGTTGTATAATTGCTCTCGAATGTGAATTAGTTTTTGCATTCGTGTGATAGCCTTGGCTCATATTAATTCCTTTGTGGTGAAAGTTTTAATATGTTATCAGGGCTGTCCTTTTGTTTTTTTAAATCAGGTATAACGTGGTGAAACTACACAGGTATACATATATGTTAAATTAAAGCTATCTTGATTTATACCTACTTTCGTTGCTCATAATAATTCCGGCCAAGGATTCCACCTCCCATGACCAGATATTTAGCTAGCAATCAGTGGATATGAACTTCTCTTGATTTGTTTTTATCACTTCTGAGTAAAGTATAATCATCCTGGTTTCCTTTCATCGCAATACCTTCTTCCGTAAGCTGGATTAAAGTTCCTTCATCTTTAATCCGAAATTTACGGATATCTGAACTTTTCCGTGCTTTTAAAGTAACAATGCCGGATTTATTGTCCCAGTCATATTTTCCTTTTTCATAATACTCTCTATTTGAAGCCTGAGCATATTGAGTAACTAAAAGATAATTCTTTTTGTTTTTTAAGGACAGCGTCATTTTAATTCCTGCACAGTTCTTACATGGGAGGTAGCCATAATAGATACCACGAAATTTTTGGCTTTCGTCAACTGGCTTTTCATCTATTAAATGATTTTTATGTTGCCGAGACATCGCCCGTGCTTTTTGAACAGATTCCATCATTTTCTTATCTGACTCTGCTATGGCAGGGTTAATGGCACTAGTTAGAATGCTGAGTAAGATCAAAATTAGCTTTAGTTTTATTGTTTGTACTTGCATTTGATTATCACTTAAAATTAAGGAAAGAATTTGTTGGTAGATTTTACGGTATAAAACTATGATTTTTAGTCTACTTATATACGCTCGCCCTACCCTACCTCTATTTTAAGATAAGCGGTCAAGGGCCTGGCTAACATCTGCAATAATATCATCTATATTCTCTATCCCTACTGATATTCTGACTAAATCAGCACTGACACCAGCTGCATCTAATTCTTGCTCGTTTAACTGCCTATGCGTAGTAGATGCTGGATGACATGCTAGAGATTTTGCATCTCCTATATTAACTAATCGTAAAATCATTTCTAAGGCGTCAATGAATTGTTCACCTGCTTGTTTACCCCCCTGAAGTCCAAAACTTAAAATTCCAGAAGCCTTACCTGTGGTGATTTTTTGACATGCTGAATAAAAGGGACTGTCTGGTAATGCAGCATAATTCACCCATTCAATTTTAGGATGGTTTTTAAGGTATTCTGCAAGTTTTTCAGCATTTTCACAATGTCTTTCCATTCTAAGACCTAATGTTTCTAGACCTTGTAATATGTTAAAAGAATTCATTGGAGAAATTGCTGCCCCCGTATTCCTTAAGGGTACAACTCTGCATCGACCAATAAAAGCTGCTTCACCAAGTGCTTCTGTATAAATTACTCCATGATATGAAGGGTCTGGTTCATTTAGGATTGCAAATCGTTCTTTATTTTCAACCCAGTCAAATTTTCCAGAATCAATAATTACGCCACCAATAGAAGTTCCATGTCCACCAATGTATTTAGTTAAAGAATGGATGATAATATCAGCCCCCAGTTCAATAGGACGACATAGATACGGCGTTGCTACTGTATTATCAACGATGAGAGGAATGCCTTTTTTATGTGCGATTTCAGCTATTCTTTTAATATCAACAATGTTACCGGCTGGATTGCCAATAGACTCACAAAAAATTGCACGTGTATTATCATCTACTGACTTTTCAAAACCTTCAAAATCGTCTGCAGAAACAAATCGTACATCTATGCCTTGTTTGGGTAAAGAATGTGCAAACAGGTTATAAGTTCCCCCATAGAGCTGGCTAGTGCTAACAATATTTGTCCCTGTTTCACATATACATTGAATAGCATAGGTAATAGCAGCCATTCCAGAAGCAACAGCTAAAGCGCCTATTCCACCTTCCATAGCTGCTAATCGCTGCTCAAGAACATCCGTGGTCGGGTTCATAATCCGGGTATAAATATTCCCCGGAACTTTCAGATCAAAAAGATCGGCACCATGTTGGGTGTTATCAAAAGTATAGGATGTTGTTTGGTAGATTGGAACTGCCGCAGCCTTTGTTGTTGGTTCAGATTCATAACCGTGGTGTAACGCTAAAGACTCAAGTTTCATTTGTACTTCCTAGTGTTTTATCAAAAGTATAAAGGACTAGAGTTTAAGAACATTCAGATTTTGACTTAAGGGCGAGAGTAATTTGCCGGATTTAGATGCCTTTTAACACCCACAGAAGTTTTAATAAAAACTTTACGCTAAAAACCTCAGTAACTTATCAAATCCTCATTGAGACAACTTAGATCCAACGTCAATAATTTTATGTTTTTTATTTCTCAATCCAAAAGAATGCTTAGTTTAACATTAACCATTACAACAGACATAATTACTACAGAATGATTTTTTTGTGATTAAGTTGATATCCCCTAATAAATACCTGTATTTTCACAGAATAAAACACAGGAAACAGGAATAATTATATTGAAAAACGCCTATTCATTTTTTAAAATAATAGGGTCAAGTAGAAGATATATAAGTGTCAAAGGCCAAATAAGAAAAATAATAAACACCCATTTATATCGTTTTCGATTCCATGCATGAGCCACAGAAACTACCCAGTAAGGAAGAATAAAAAGACTAGAAATTATTATCAATACTAAGAAAATTTTAGAAATAAAAAATTCGGTATTATGCATACCTTCAGATAAAAAAAAGTTACTGGCACCGCTAAGTCCAGTTGTAGTATCAATAATTGTGAATACTAATATAATTGTATAACTAACAACTCCTATCCAGAGATGATTCCAAGCTTTATCTGTGATTTTCTTTATTAGATTAGTTTCTATTTTGAACATAAATACAAGAGTCCCTACTCTATTGCTTTGAAATATAAGCTTTGCTAGATAAGGATATGGCATTGAATGACATCAAAAGTTCAATAATTGGAAAACTAAGGGGGTAGTTTTCAGCTTATCTAAATTTTGAAAGAGGAAATGCTTTATAAAACTAGTATGGTTGGTCTATGGTTCTCTAAAAGAGCTATTTTTCTAAAGACTAAAAGGTTCCAAAAGACTTTACTACTTGCTGTTTATTTTCGGATTTTTTTGTAGCAATTGCATTTTTTAAAGCTTCTTGTTTAAACTCTGCATTACTTTTTAAAAGCAATAATAACTGATCATTTGGAAATGCTTTTAATCCTTCACTGATTATAATTAAGGTCTGATCAGTTTTTCTCGCCGACAAAGTGACTTTTGCCAATTCGTGGTATTGCGTTTTGAGGTCATGCAATCCACTCAAAGCGTCCACATTATTAGGGTATGTTTGAAGAACTATCTTATAAGATTCAAAAGCATTGTCACCATTAGGCTGCGTTAATTTTTGCATTTTTCGCTGTTTTTCTGCCAATATTAATATCTTATTGATAATATTTTTTTTTGATTCAAGTGCAGTAAAAATAGCAATTTTATGAAAAGGGTCATCATTAACCCCTTCCGATGAGAGAGCGAGAAGGTCTTTATTAATTTTAAGTGCGGAAGAATAATTCTTTTCGAAAAGTGCCTTCTGAGTCTGTGAGTTTAATTGAGATAAAACTTTTTGCATTCCATCTTTTGCTAGAACATTGTTTTTATCAAGGGCAATAATCTCTTGATAGCTTTTGTAGGCATTATCATTTGTAGGGTTAATGAGTTGAAGTCTTTCAATTTGTTGTTCAGCTTGTATAAATAAAGTACTTATTCTTGTCAACTTTTTTGTTTGTGTTTGAGCAGCACTAATGTTTGCTTCAAGTTTAGTTAGCTCCTTATGTTTTGGGGAGGTTTTTAGACCTATAGAAACTGTCCGTTGACTTTGAGCCAGCATTCCCTTTGATAGCTGTTTTTTTGCTCGTTTTAAATAAAAATTCGCAATGAATTGAAGCCCTTTTGTAGCACGTTTTTCATTAGGTGAATCTTTTAATATAGTGGTATAAGTTTCATAAGCATTATCATTTTTTGGATAGCTTAACTTTAAATCAGCAATTTGTCTTTCGGCAAGAACTAGTTGAACCTCAATAGTTGATGTGCTATTTTTTATTTCTTTAGTTAAAACCTTCTTTGTGAAAACTTCTTTTTTTGCTATTTTTTCCGGATTCTGTATTCGATAACCAGTTTGTGCAAATTTCTGTTTGCCTTTGACTGAAGTACCGTTAAGGTTACTGGATAATGCGATTTCTTGCTTTTTAGATATTTCTTTTTGTTTCTCTTTGACAGGAGTACTCTTCAGGTTATTGGATACTATGATTCCTTGTTTATTTGGTATTTCTTTTGGAAATGAGCTTAAATGGTTCGATAAAAAAAATGTTAAAGCAATTCCAGTAAACACAAACCCAGACACGAATACAGAGGGTGCTAGAGAAATAGTATTTTTTTTCTCTGAAATATCAATCTGATTATTAACAACTTCAAAAACTAATTCTGAGCTAATTTTACGTTTATTTAATAAGCTGCTTTGCATTAACGACTTATCACAGATCCAGTTAATGATGGAGGGGATTCCTTCACTGTATTCATATATAATTGAACAAGCCTGCTCATCAAATATTTTATTGTTCTGCGTACCGCCAGCTAAGTTAATTTTATAGTTAATATAATCCTGTGTTTCTTCAGCTGTTAAAGGTTCAAGTATGTAATGTGAACTAGTATTTTGTAATAATTCATATAAGCCTGGTACAAGCTGCAAATATTCTATGTTAGGTTGCCCAACTAAAATGATTTGCAAGATTTGGTTGTCTTCAACATTTAATCCTAAAAGTAATTCTATACCTTGCAATACATCAAGAGATATTTTGTCAGCATTATCAATAATCAATAACGTTGATTGCCCATCTTGCTCTTTAAATTTAGTACTTAAAAAAAAGCTCAGTTGTAGCAGCATATCATAGCTAGTATCATTGCTGTCTTTTAAACCAAAACTGATCAATACTTGCTTAAAAAAATCTTGAGTGGACTTAAGATGAACTGTAATTAACTTCGCAGTAAGAACCTTTGGAAAAAAGTTAAATAGGTAATTAATAAAAGTAGATTTACCTATTCCATCTTCGCCCAGAACAAGTTTTAACGAAACTTTTTGATTAAGGCTACTAACTAAAGGCGGGAGCACCTTGGTATAATTTTGGCTTAGAAAGATAGAGTTTTCATTAGAATTATCAACTAAAGAAAATGGCATTTCTTGAAAGCCGTAAAATTTTTTATACATAATTTACATATTGCATGTTACATATTCCTTCTAGGAGCAAGGGACAATAACATCCAGAATAAACATTCAGTATGCTTTTTCCCTGATCCTTATAATTCAGACAGTCAAAGTTTAGGCATCCAATTTCACATAACTGACAAATTTTCTATAATAATTTCAAATTTTTATAGAAACTCTATATTTTTAAGTAACTTAACCTAATCTTTTTATTGTGACATGAATTGATTTAAGGATTAACGCCATAATAGTATATAAATACTACATAGGATTTATGTGAGAGTCCAACTAAATTCATATAATATAACAAAGATATTGTACTAAATCGCTTTATAAATAAAATATACTACTTTGTAACATGAATAAAGAAGCAGAATCAATGATAAATAACATTTTTGTTACAATATTTCTACTTACTCTCGTTATTTTTTTTAAGTCAGCTAATGCTTTTGACTTGAGAATTCAACCTCGTTTTAAATCTGGAATTCAATTTTATGAATTTGAACAGAAGGCTTTTCAATTTCCAGCACGTGACGCTCGTGGTTTGTATCCTAATAAACAAAGTAAGATTGAATATAGTGACTGGATACCTTTTGTAAGTGGTGGAAGTACCCTTTTTGTTGACAGATTTTTTTTGGACTTTGATGTACAGTATTTATTTAATGGTCAGGCTACGTCTGACTTTTCAAGTCAGACTTTTATAAAAGGAGGACGAGGTCTAGCTACAGATATCGTTATCCAAAATGATAGCCAACTAAATGCTGAATTTAATCGTTTTGAATGGGCAGTTTCTGCAGGCTTTGAAGTCATAGATAATCTAGTTCTTTATGGTGGGTATAAATACGCTAAAACTAATCATACCAGTAGTATCTTTGGAAGAATGACAAGCTTTCAAACCAATAATAATATATCCATCCCTCCTCTGTCGGGAATCACAATAGGTGAAGTTGATATTAATTTTGAATATGATGGGCCGTTTGTTGGATTAAACTACAACTGGAAGATCAAGCAAGGCTTTTTGAATGGTGCATTTTCTTTTAATTTTGCGGTGGCTTTCTTGGAAAGTCAGACAGAATTAGATCTTTCAAGAATTTCAGTAAAATCAGAATCTGGTGTAATAAATCCGCTTAATTTTCAAGATGGTGAAAGAAACGACAACCAATTTAAAGCTTTAGATGGTGACAGTACGGGATATTCCGTAGGTATTGGTTGGCAAGGATTTACTTCAATTAAAAACCTGACTTATGTATTAGGTGTTACTGGTTATCGTTATGAATTTGATGGAAGCGAAACAATTGAAAATCGAGTTCGATTAGATTTTGGTCTAGCATATGCTTTTAATTTTTGAAACATGCTCTTTTCCATATCTTTAGAACACCTCTATTAATTGTGGATGAGAAAATATAAGAACCAAAATATTCAAGATTAAGGCGAAATCTGCATGGAATTGTGTTGTCTTATAATAAAACTGCACAGATTTTTGTTTATTTAGATTGAACTAAGAGATGAATAGTTTTAGAAGTCAGGATTGATCAATGAACCAGAAAATAGCAAAATTAGGAGAAAAAGCCCCCTTATTACTAATTTCTGATTGGGTACAAGGAAGTCCAACTAATCTAGATCAATTAGTGGGTAGAGTAGTTTTAATTGAAGTGTTTCAAGTCAATTGCCCGGGATGTTTTTTATATAGCCTTCCACAAGCAATAAAACTTCATCAGAAATATTTTGACAAAGGACTCGTTGTATTAGGAATAGCAACTGCGTTTGAAGATTTTGATAAAAATACCTTAAAAAACCTAAAGCTATTAACAAAGCAGAATAAAGTGATAGGTGAAACTTTACGAGTATTATCAGAAAACAATCAATTAATTGATCAGCAATTACCCTTTCATATTCCATTTCCATTAGCCATGGATAAGAAAGCAACAGATAAAAAAGAAATCACAAGTATTGAGGTTTCTCTATTCATTGAACAGCATTTTCCTGATTTTATTAAAAAAAATAAATATAAAAAAGAACAAACTCGACTGAAAGTTTTAAACTATCTACAGTCTCGTTTATCTATCATGGAAACATTTAAGCTATACAATTTACAAGGCACCCCCTCTCATATAGTGATTAATAGAAAAGGACAATTAAAAGCTTGTGAATTTGGTCATTTTTCTGATCTGGAATGGCTTGTCTCTACTTTATTAGAGGAATAAAAGGTTAATCTGAAATATTTTTATTTCGATCATGTTATGCCACTGTTATAAATTTGACTACTACAATAGATATATCAAAATATCCCAGAATAAACGATAAAAACGACTTTTTTTATTATTTTGTAAGGATCTCAAACTATTTATGACTAGAGGTTGTTGCCGTTTCACATAGGTAACCACAAAAAAGCGCAGGCTAATGCAACAGATCCTTCGTAATTTCTTTTCAACTTGTTAAATTGGTTATAATTTAGCGCAGAAAAAACTATCGCTATTTTCCACGAAGTGAGACGTAATAGTCATTCTATTGCGCCGATCTTCGTAGAAAATATCGGCAGTTTTAGCAAGCTAAAAATAACTAGACTTAATCAGAGATTCCTTAAGTACAAATTAGAAAAACCAACATAAATTGCCATTTTTTTGAAATACAAATCTGTTATCCTTGTGAAGACATGTACCCTGCCCTAATTTCCAGAAATTAATTTAATATGAACGAAACAGGTTCGCACTATTTAATAGATATATTAGCAATATTATTAGCTACAGTAACTGTAGTGCCAGTATTTCATGCTATTCGATTAGGTGCTATTCTAGGCTATCTAACGGCAGGAGTAATCCTAGGTCCATGGGCATTGGGCATTATCACTGAAGTTGATGAAATTCGGCATTTAGCAGAGTTTGGCGTCATTTTTTTACTCTTTGTTTTAGGGATTGAATTAAAACCTGAAAAACTTTGGCAAATGCGCAAGCTGGTCCTCGGTCTAGGGTCAGGACAACTATTAATTACAGCAGCAATACTTTTTGGCATTTCAATTTGGCTGGGTGTTTCGATGGATGAAGCCATTATTATTGGTTTTGGCCTAGCGTTATCATCAACGGCATTTTGTCTAAATTTATTGGCTGAACGAGGTGGTATTTCCACAACAATGGGTCGAATGTCATTTTCCGTTCTATTATTTCAGGATTTAGCGGTAGTACCTTTACTGGCATTAGTTTCAATGTTTTCTGGTGGGGAAGTCTATGCTACGGAGCTAGGGTTAAATCTATTTTATGCTGTCTCAGCCATTATCATTTTATTATTAGTAGGTCGTTATCTGCTTAACCCTGTTCTAGGGAAAATCGTTGCAAGCCAAGACCCAGAAGTCTTTATTGCGGTTGCCGTATTACTGGTATTAGGTGTTGCCTGGATCATGGAATATATTGGTTTATCCATGGCTTTAGGTGCTTTTTTAGCGGGTTTAATGTTAGCAGAGTCACATTATCGACATCAAATTGAAGCAGATATTTTACCTTTTCGGGGCATATTGCTTGGCTTATTCTTTATGACAGTGGGCATGGGGATTGATTTTGATCTTTTCATAAATAAATATCAACTCATAATCTATTTAACCCTCCTTTTAATGATTATTAAAGCATCTGTTGTTTATTTTCTGATACGAATCTCAGGTGCCAGCCATATTAATGCAACTCAATCAAGTGTTCTACTGTCACAAAGCGGGGAATTTGGTTTTGTTATGTTTGGGTTTGCTTCAACTTCAGGCGTATTAGAATCGCATACCAGCCAGATTTTGACATTAATCATTACCTTAAGCATGGTTCTTACACCCTTTGTTGTAAAAATATCAAATATATTATTAACTAAGTTTCATAAGCCTGAATTACCAAATGAAGACTGTTGTGACGAATGGGCTGATGAATCCCAAGAACATATTATTCTAGCGGGTTTTGGTCGCGTTGGTGCCCGAATCGGTGCCATTCTGTCAACCGCCGATGTTCCTTATATAGCAATTGAAATGAGTCAAGAGCGTGTGAAAGCGGCTCAAGCTCAAGGTTTTCCTGTTTTTTATGGCGATGCTTGTAATATAAAAGTTTTACGTGCTGCGGGTGCAAGTCATGCAAAGATGATAGTTGTTGCTTTAGATGATGCTAAAAATATTGATCGGATGATCCCTTTAATGCGGCAATATTATCCCGACCTGCCGATTCATGCCCGTGCTATAGATAGACAACATTGTGCTGATTTAATAAGCCAGGGAGTCACATCAACAGTGTCAGAAACCTTAGAAATCAGTTTGCGTTTAACAGAAGAAATTTTATTAGGAAGCGGTATTAATCAAGTCGATGCAAAAAAAGCTATCAAGGAATTTAGAACTGATTATTATGAAGATGTCGTTCAGAAAGTTACAGATCATAAAGTAGTTATGGGTGAGTTAAAACATTAGGTTTACCTCCTATTTATTTCTCTATTGAATCAGGTAGGTTTTCAATTTTATTAGCAAGCTCTTTATATTTAACAGATTCAAATTTGGCATAATTCAAATTTTTAAATAGCCCTGTTAATTTGATGAAAAATGATCTTGCTTGTTCTTGGTCTATAAATTGATACTCTACATTAACTAGCTGAATAATTCGTTTAAAATTCTGTTTTTGCCTGTCCATAGAAACAGAAACATCTACTTCATCAAAAGCATCTTGTTGCAGATAAACCATATCTAGAAACAGTGCTTGCTGGTAAATAAGATAGTCTTCTAATGATATGCCCTCTTCACCTGCAACCTGAATCATCTGATATATATTTTCACCCTGTTTTAATAATTGCAGCATAGAATTAACATTCTCTGTCCAGTCTGCATCTAATTCTTTTGCATACCAGTCACTTAATTGCTCACTGTATCTTGACCATGAAAGTAATGGATCTACTGCTGGGTAAAAACGTTTGTATGCTCTATCTGCACTTAATCCTAAGAAAGTTTTAACCGTGCCTAAAGTTGACTGAGTGACAGGTTCTTCAAAATTACCCCCAGCTGGTGAAACCGTGCCGATCATGGTTAAACTGCCTTCTGAACCATCAATAGTATGTATCACACCAGCTCGCTCATAAATACTTTTAATAGCAGAATCCAGATATGCAGGAAAAGCCTCTTCTCCAGGAATTTCTTCCAGCCTTGCAGATGTTTCCCTCATTGCCTGAGCCCAGCGTGATGTAGAATCAGCCAGTAATAAAACATTTAAGCCCATTTGACGATAGTATTCGCCCAACGTAATACCTGTATAAATAGAAGCTTCCCGTGCAGCAACTGGCATTGATGATGTGTTACATATAATAATGGTTCTATCCATTAATGATCCACCCGTTTTAGGATCAGTCATCTGGGGTAATTCAGTGATTGTTTCAACCACCTCCCCTGCCCTTTCACCACAGGCAACAATAATCACAATATCAACATCAGAATTTCTTGAAATCAAGTTCTGTAATACCGTTTTACCTGCACCAAAAGGACCAGGAATACAAGCTGTCCCTCCTTTTGCAATAGGAAAAAAAGTATCAATTAAACGTAGATGGGTAATTAAAGGCTCAGAAGGATATTTTCTTTGAACTATATTTTTTTTCAGCAATTGCTGAGGGAGCGGCTTACGAACAGGCCATTTTTGCATTAAGGTAATCACTTGTTCTTTGTCTTGTTTTAATCTGATTTTTGCTATTGGATCAGTCACGGTTACATTACCTTCTTGAATCCAACTAACCTCAACATCACCTTGGAGATTAAACGGCAACATAATTTTATGCACAAACCCTCTCTCTACAACTGATCCAATCACAGAACTCGCTTTTAAAATTGTTCCAGTTTGTACGCTTGGGGTAAAAGCCCATTTACTATTTTCATCTAATGCAGGTAAATCCACTCCTCGAGGTAAGAAAAAGCCAAAATCAGTAGCCAGCACATCCAGCGGATTCTGCAATCCGTCATAAACCTGACCAAGCAACCCAGGCCCTAGTTCTACAGAAAGCATTTTGCCCGTTTGTTCAACAGGATCACCAACACCAACACCTATCGTACTTTCATATACCTGTGCATCAGCGGTATTACCCTGAATACGTAGGACTTCAGCTTTTAATCGCTCTGTATGCTGTGTAGTTGATCGTGAGGGTAAAATATAAATAACTTCATTTTTTGTTAATGGTATTGAAGTCCCTTCTATCGACTCAATAGAAACAATATCATCTTGAACAGCGATAACTCGTGCGGTTGCCTGGGTTTTATTTACCATATTAATTTATCTTGTAATTCAGCATCAATTAAATCATTAAAGCGCTGAATAGCTATCTCTTTGTTATAACTTGTTAATCGATTAATAATATCCCAACGGAGAACATAAATAATAACAGCTTCAAAATTAAAATAATGCCCTAAACTTAGTTGACGATAATGATCCCATATTACGCTGAATAAGAATTTTTCTAATTGTAAACTTTTATTAGCTACTAATAGCTCATTTGCTTTAGGTAGCCATGGCAACTGCTTAGATAAACCTAAATCAGGTTCATGCCAGTATTTAGTCATCATAAAATACCAATAGTCAAAGCCAAAAATTTTTTTAGCAGGTGGTGTTTTCTGTCCCTGATGCCTCATTCTTAATGCCGCCAGAATAATTCGTAATTCTAATCGCCAAATTATAATGTTTTTAATAAAATCATTATTAATAGAGCTGATAGATTCTATTGTTTTATTGACAAATACTTGGTTAATATCGGCTTTTATATGAGACCAGTGTAATAGTTGTTCAATCTTCAATAAATCAGTTGCATCTTTTTCATCTAATAATGCTAATCGTTTGTTCAATTGGATTCTAGAAAGTGGAGTTTGTTTTTCATCAAACAAATTGTTTTTATGTACCGGCAAACTGGTTACTAGCATGGTATATTTACAATTTGTAGGATATTTCATAAGCAGCATGACTAATTAGAAGTTTCCATAGGCTTGAATAATTCTAATAAACCTAAGTCTTGAGCTACTGCTTTCGATACGATATTACCTTTATAGACATTGACAGCTTTTATTTTCCCCTTATCACTCATAAATGTATCTAGTGAGTTTTCTGCAATATCTTGTATGTATTCAATGGTTGTATTTGTTAGTGCAATAGTTGAGGTTTTAGGGTATGCGCCAGGCATATTAGAAACACAATAATGAATCACACCGTGTTTTACGAACACGGGCTCCATGTGGGTTGTTGGGCTGGATGTTTCAAAACAACCACCCTGATCAATACTGACATCTACAATAACTGAGCCTGGTTGCATTGTCTTTAACATTTTTTCGGTCACAATTTTAGGGGCTTTAGCCCCTCGACAATATACCGCTCCAATTACTAGATCTGCATCTACAATCTGTTTGGAAATATTTTCTTTATTCGAGATAAAAAAATCGACTTGCGATAACAGTTTTCCTCTCCCATTCTTCCATTTAGTTTCATCCAAACCAGCAATAGAAACCTGCACTCCCAAAGCGGAGGCTACCTTTGCTGCATGTTGTCCAACTATACCATCACCTATAATAACTACTTTGCCATAAGTTTTATTAAGCACTGTCCCTAATTGCATACCATTTCCCTGATTAAAACTTGCTAAATAATACGCCCCCATCAAAACGGACATATTCCCAGCAATTGCACTCATTGGTTGTAGAATAGGTAATTGTCCATTGATATTTTCAAGCATTTCATAGGCTAAAGCTGTCGTGCCTTTTTTGACTAACGCCTTAGTTAGATTTATGTCGACACCAGCCAAATGAAAAAAGGTAAAGACTATTTGTTTATCAAGATAAGGGTATTCAGATTTCTGAGGTTCTTTCACTTTAACCACTAAATCTACATTCCATACTTCTGCAGTAGAAACTAGTATTGCACCCGCTTTTTTATACTGCTCATTTGTAAACCCAGAATCAATACCTGCATTTTCTTCAATAACAACAGTATTTCCTGACTGAACTAATTTGGTAACGCCATCAGGTGTTATTGCAACCCGTGCTTCTTTGTTCTTGATTTCTTTTGGTACACCAATTTTCATTATTTTTGTCAAAGTGGTTTTAGAGTGTTTTACTTTAAATCAAATTTGTTAACTGGTTGTTGCATTAATTAATAGAGGTGCCCTTTACTTCACTATCCCTTGCAATAAAGCCCTAAACCGAGGCTGAATATGCTCTAGTAACAAAGCAGTGACAGCCTCATCAGTAAAATCTATTACCATCGCATCATCCACTAAACGGACGGACAACCCTGCATTAATATCATCAGTCAGTTCGAACTGTACTCCTTTTCTTAAAAGATTCGCGGCTAGTGAAGCGGTGTATTGACTTAATTTTCCTTCTTTGAGTTCTTCGGGATTTTTGCGTAATTCATCAATTCCCATAACATCTTCAGGAAGGTTTATTACGATATCTTTATGATCATCCAGCTCTGTTTTTTCTCGGACAGTGCCTGCCAGTGACAAAATCAATTTCTCCATAAATGCTTTATCTGTCATTTGTTCACCGACTACACGCATAACTTCGTGGCTAAAACTACCCAATAATGTATCGCGTAACTTTAACAAAGCATCTCTTGCTGCCAGTTGCAATGCATCCTCCCCGGAAGCTTTTATATCAATAGCTTGCTGCTGTGCTTTTTCTATCAACTCCTTTGCTTCTAGCTCAGCTTCTTCTATGATCCACTCAGCATGTTTTTGTGCATTAACGACTAGATCTTCTGCTTTTTCCTGACCCGCTGTTACGCCTTCATTTTTAAGTCTTTCAATCAAAGCTTCTACGCCTGATGAAGCAATATGTGGTTGAGTGTTAGTCATAATCTATGCCTGTGGAATACCGCCACTGATAACCAGAGCAAAAATGAAAGCAAAAACTGCAAAGCCCTCTACGATTGCTGCTGGGGCTACAGATAAGCCAAAAATTTCTGGTTTTGCTTTGGATGCATGTATCGCAGATGCGCAACATTGTCCTTGATAAACAGCACTAAACAATAAAGCCAATCCACAAAGAGTACCGACTGCAAAAATGCCAGGTGCATTTTCGACTGTAATGGTTCTATTTAGAGTAAACATTACTACAATACCGTATATCACTTGCGATGATGGCATAGCAGAAACCCCCACATAACGACCATAGCCACTTTCTGTATCCAGCATGGCACCAATAGCGGCCTGACCAGCAACTGCACAACCCATGATACTGCCTATTGCACCCAATGCCATTGGAGCATATAAGCCAATCCAACCTAAAATTAAAATAAAATTAGACATTACAATCCTCCTTTTTTAGAAAATGCTTTAAAAGCATAGCCTTCATCTGAAACACTCCAATTATAAAACTCAATAAAATTTAATCTCAAACCATGTACAACACCGCTCATTAAGCACAACATCAAGTTTAAAGTATGCCCTAAAATGAGGATTAAAATACTGGATAATAAACCCAAGCCAGATGCAGAGGAATACACTTGTTCAGCAAGCTGATTAAAGGTTAACGCTAAAGAAGCACTTGCCAGGCCCAATGCAAAAAGGCGCATATAACTTAGAATATCACCGAATATTTTTGTAATCCGCGTTATATTTTTAAGTCCGTCCAGTATCTTCCAAAAAGCATCACTGGGTTTTTTTATTGTTCTTTCACTGCTAAAAAACAACAATAACCCCACACCTATTATTAGTAAAGTAATTGCTGCATTATTTGATAACTGATCATTAAGTACACTACTTTTAACCAACCAGAGCAGAAATCCACCGATTACCAAACAAATCCAACCCAATGCCGCAACCCCAGCTTTCTTGGTTTTAGATTGATAAATCTTTATAATATTTGCCAGTATAATGTGGATAGCTCCAACGGCTATTGATAGGCGCATCATGCTATCAAAATCATTAATATCCAGAATTTTTAAAGACTCTACAAAAGAATCTTGTGGTGGGCTAAAACCAAAATATCCACCCGTCAAAATGCCCCAAATAATTGAGAAAATAATAGTTACCAGAGCTAACATGCGCAATCTTTTCCCTTGCATAGCCTTCCCCAGTTTTTTCCACTTCAAGGCTAACAAAAAACCAAAAAATGTCGCATAGCCTGCATCAGATAAAATCATGGCAAAGAAAAAGGCAAAAGAAAAAAATAAAACAATAGAGGGATCCCAGCCTCTATAAGCAGGCGTTTGATAAAACTTAACAACCTCTTCACCACCTGCTAACAATTCTGAGTTTTCTAGTAAAGTAGGCGGGTGGTCTTGCGCCTGAATATCCTCTACCGTTAACACCAAACTATTATGCTTAGCAAACATCTCAAACTCTGAAACATTCTTTACTGGTATCCATGCCTGAATCATAAACAGTTCTTTATCATCCAGGCTTAAAGAATCTGCTACTTTTAAAGCAATAGCATCTTCATTTTTGGCTAGGTTTTGTACGATTAATGTAATCCAACGGGTTAATGATTGTCTTTCAGCCTGTTTATCTTCCAAGGCTAATTCGATAGTCTGCAGATCTTTTTTTAACGCTGATAAAGGAACTTGACCCGTATGTGTTCTTGGCACGGGAACACTTGCTGTTGGTGGTTCCTGTTTGGCTAGAACCACAACAAAACAATGTATGTTATCAGCATGTACCACTTGATAAACCAAATTATCCTTCAACTGCTTCATCAGCCGTTTGGGGATAATATAAAACCAGAATTTTATCCCACCTAAATCGGCCTCAGTTGACAGGTTAAAGTCTCCCCAAGATTTTATTTCTTTAATACGATTAATTAGAAAATCACGCTGATCGTTAAGGGTTCTAAAATCAGTTTGTATTTGTACAACCTGCTGAACAACATTGTTTAAATCAAAGTCTTTATTGTCATTAATCTGATGGCGTTTTCTTGCACACTGAATTAGATATTTAAGTGCCTCAATTGCCTTTTCTGTGAGCTTTTGAGTGGTAATTTCGGTTGAAAAAACTTGCTTATTTAACGGAATTAAATGAGCGCCACCCAACAATTGAAGCTTCTTAAGTACCCCTGTTTTTTCGGATCTTAAACCACATAAGGTGATTTTTTTTAGTGCAACAATAGCCATTAAAACGCTTCCTTAACCACGAGCAACTAATTTTTCCAGGTTCAATCTTTTATTTTTGGTGATTTTAGCTCTGACTACTGCTGCTCTTTCTGTATCAGAGAGGAAAATCCTAATTTTTCTAATATTTTGCTGGGCTCTAGGAATCAAAACTTTATCGAATAAATTGACTCGTTGAGTGACTTTTTTAACCGCTTGCTGCAAAATTCCCACTCGCTTTTGATTGACTTCTAATTTCACCTTTAATTCCAGCATTTCTTTTAACTGAACCACAAGCAAATCAACCCAATGCGGTTTAGATAACAAAGAATAAGGTTTAGATTGAATTTCAAGCTGTTTCAAGTAAGGCAATTTAACACCCACCACATTTTCTTCACTCATCTCAATCTGCTTAATAGTCACCAAACCATTCATATCAATATGTTCACTTGATAACATAGGAAGTTGCTTTTTAACCAGTACATAACAGCTTTCTATTTGGTCTTGTGTATTACTTAACTGAGCCATCGCTTTAGTTCGTTCTACAACCAGTTGCTGACGCTTTAAATCCAGTGAAGGCAGATATTGCTTAAAGCGTTTTAACTGCGCACCTTCCTTATGTAAAGCTGCTTTGCTAAAAGAGAGTCTAGGCATTTTGTTCCGCATCAATCATAGGGAAATACTTATCAACCAGTACCTGCTTCATTAACAACTCATTTTTATCAAAACATTCTGCAAGCGTCTGCCAGCATAAATCTAGCGCATCTTCCAAGGATAGTGAGATATTAATATCCATAAAACGTTCTCTAAATAACTGACCAAATTGCAGCAATTTTTGATCATAAGCGGATAATTCAAAAGCCATGGCTTGTTTTTGTTCGGCCTCGTTTGCTCCTGAATAAAAACGTATCATCGTGTTCATGATTTGAGAGTGATCTTCACGAGTCACTTTGCCAATCACATGTTGTTTTAAGCGAGACAATGAACCAAATGGATCTAACATTTTATCGTGTAAATAAAACTGCCCTTCTGTAATGTAACCGGTATTATCAGGAACTGGATGTGTGACATCTCCACCTGGCATTGTAGTTACGCTTAATATAGTGACTGAACCAGCCCCTTTATAATCACAGGCTTTTTCATAGCGTTTAGCAAGTTGTGAATATAAATCCCCCATATAGCCACGGTTTGATGGTACGTGTTCCATAGAAATACCGACTTCTTTCATTGCATCGGCATAAGCCGTCATATCCGTCATTAATACCAAAACACGTTTTCCCTCTTCAACAGCAAAACGTTCTGCTACGGTTAATGCCATATCCGGCACTAAAAGTCTTTCTACAATAGGATCTGAAGCCAGATTACAAAACATCACCGTTCTGGCAAAAACACCGGCCTCTTCAAATTGACTACGGAAAAAATGAAAATCATCAAAGATTAAGCCTAAGCCAGCGAAAACCACAATATCTGCATCTGCCTGAATACCAATACGAGCCAGAAACTGATTATACGGTTCGCCAGACACTGAAAAGATCGGGATTTTTTGACTTTCTACCAAGGTATTAAATAAATCAATCATCGGTACGTTAGTCCGAATCATTTTGGATGCCAATACCCGTTTCATTGGGTTAACCGAGGCACTTTCAATGGTTACTTTAGGGTCAGGCTGTAGAGAAGAACCTCCATCTAAAGGCTCTCCTACCCCATTAAAAATACGCCCAAGAATATTATTAGAATAAGTCACCTGCATTGAATGACCTAAAAAACGAACGGATGCATGGGTGGAAATACCTTGTGCACCGGAGAATATTTGTAACGAAACTTCATTACCTTTTATTTTGATGACTTGTGCTAAAGACTGGGAGCCATTTTTATCTTCTACTTGCGCTAAGTCACCAAAACGCGTTGCCATTTTCTCTGTTCCTTTAGTATGAGATACGTGAACAGTAATGATATTTCCCACGATGGAAATTATATTATGATGTTTTATTAAACTTTCAAGCATTTGTGTTCTCGGTAGAGTGAAGCCATTCCATTCAAAGTAGAAAATTAGACAATCTATTTATGATACCAGTCAGCGATTAGTTTTTGGCATTCAGCTCGCCAATCACATTCCACTTCTTCACAATTGTTTCTATAGTTAGATTGAAAACAAGGACGATGTTTTGAAATTTTTTGAATTTTACGAATCAATTCCACTTCTGAATTAATGCGCTCTGGATGGTCTATTCCAACATAGCGTCCTAATCCTTGTAACTCAGCTAATGACATGCCGCCATCCTCTTCAAAACGTACAAAAAAAGATTTTATCTGATATTTAATGTAATCAAGTTCTGCTTCCAACCAGTCATCCAGCTCCTTTCCCTGTTCAAAATTTCTGGCCTCTGCTTTATAGTAGGCAGCAACAGAAATCCATTGAAAACAATTGGGATCAATTGATTTAACTTTATTTGATGATTCAGTCATTTTTGGTTGATTTGGCATATCAATATCTACCTTAAAAAATTACAAACCAATTTATAGTTATACTCTACACTCACTCGAATATACAATGTTATTGTAATAGAAGCTAAACTTACTCCGCGAAACAAATAGGCAATTACTTTCAGTCTTTAGTTAAATATTCCCTACCAATTTAATTTTAAATAAGTTACCCTGAATTTACTCCTTTTAATCATATGATTTTTTAAGTTTTTTATATAGAAAAATACATTTAAAAGTGCATCGCTAAGGGGGCACTTTATGGATATTTGGGTTTACACCTTTAAACAACAATTTAATAATATTATTGATGAACTAGATGAATCACTCGCTATTCAGGAAGTTAGGGTGCATAAAGAGATGAGTAATTCAATAAAAGATATTAATGATATTTTCAAAGCGCCTGCCATCTATTTTTTTGATGAAATAAATCTCCAGGTTATAGAACATATTCAACGCATTAGTCGATTTGGGCAAGAACGATTATTAGGCATTGCTTCGTGTAGAACATTACTTGACAATGGAAATATCTGGAAAATTTTGCAGGCTGGTGCAACGGATGTTTTAGTCCTTCCAAAGCAAAAGCAGGAATTATTTCAATATGTGGCAACTTATATAAAGCGTTGGTTTACAGTAGATAATATTCTTAATTCTGATCTGGTGCGTAAAAACCTGATTGGCGAGAGTCTGATTTGGCGCATGACTTTAAAACAAATTATTGAGGTCACTTATTTTACAGATTCACCCATATTGATCTTAGGTGAAACAGGCAGTGGAAAAGAAATGATAGCGCGTTTAATACAAACGATCGATCCTCGCTTAAAAACAAAAAAACTCATTACTCTCGATTGCACCACCATAGTACCAGAGCTGTCTGGCAGTGAATTTTTTGGTCATGAAAAAGGAGCCTTTACGGGGGCTCAAGATTCGCGTGATGGAGCCTTTGCTATCGCCAATGAAGGAACTTTATTTTTGGATGAAGTCGGTGAATTGCCAATCCAAATGCAATCACAATTACTCAGAGTAATTCAGGAGCATCAATATAAAAAAGTCGGTGGAAATAAATGGTTCAAGACTGATTTCAGATTGGTTAGCGCAACCAATAGAAACCTTGACCAAGAAGTTAATCATGGTGATTTTCGCAGTGATTTGTATTACCGAATCGCTGGGTGGATCTGCAAATTACCGCCTTTAAGAGAGAGGTCTGAAGACATTTTATTACTGGCCAGACAATTTTTAGCAGAATTACGTCCAGATAAACAGTGCCCTGAAATCGATGAATTTTTAACACAATATTTACTCCGACGAGAATATCCAGGTAATATTCGAGAATTGAAGCAGGTAATGACCCGGATTAATGCGAGGTATGTTGGTGCTGGCCCTGTAACATTAGGTGCGTTACCAGAAAATGAAAGACCGGAAAATCTGGACGATTTTTCTACATGGAGAGGCATCCAGTTTGAGCAAGACATTCGAAAAGCACTAACCTATGGTGCAGGCTTAAAAGAAATCAGTCAATATGCTTCGGAAACGGCTATTAATATTGCAGTCAGTAATGAAGAAGGCAATTTGCAACGCGCTGCAAAAGTATTGGGTGTCACTGATCGTGCATTACAAATGAGACGTGCTAATCGTAGGAACTAATTTTTTCTAGTTTTATAAATTCTATAAAAATTTATTAAGCCAATCCCGATGGATCACTGTATTCATTATGAATAACTGGTTTGTGTGTCGTCTCTTCATGATTGCCTCTCGATTTTGCAGATCGTTTGATTTTGCTGATCAATCGTAAAAAATTACCGGATAAAATTTTTTGTTCATGTTTTTCTGATAAACCAAGCAAATAAATTTTTTCAAGTTCAACGCCAGGATGTAACCAAGGACCATCGGAGCCAAACAAAATTTTCTCTGACCCTGCACGTTGTACGGCCTGTTCCAGCAAATCAAATCGACGCACGCCAGCAGTATCAGTGTATATATTCTTATGGCGAACAAGATGATCAATCAATGCTAATTGCGTCTGCCAGTCATCGGCAAAGCTACCCAAATGGGGGATGATAAAATTCACATCGGGATATTCCTGAGCCAGTAATTCGCAAACAGAAATTTCACCTGCAACATCATAAAGAACGGGTAAAGAGTATGCCTTCGCTACGTCGCAAATCTCACGGGTAATCCGGTTATTATGACGGTGAACTTTAATACCGCTGAAATGGTAACGATGAATGGCAGTTTGGATCATACTGTAGATACGACCACGATCACGAACAGGATCGACAAAGGCAAAACCGTAATACCTGCCTGCTGAATTGGATACAATATTTGCCAGCTCTTTGTTAACTGCTTTATAGTCAGAGTGAAAGGCTGGAAATAATACGGTTTTATCTATTCCAGCCTCTTCAGTCCGGAGCTGATATTTTTCTAACGATGCACGCGTATCCCACGGTCCTGTTAGACCGTCACCTATTCCTGCATGACAGTGTGCGTCTATGATCATTGTTATTTATTATCTTCAAAAATTTCCCCCTATTATTTAGGGGGAAATATATTACGTTTAAAACATCAACCTAATGATAGAAACACATGCAAAGAATATAACCCATTGTTGTGTCAAGAAGAACAATGTCATCGCTAACGAGTCCATACTTTGATATTTTTGATTACTTCTTTAGTAATACGAATACCTTCATTAAAACCTACACCACCACTGTTTCTTACATGAATAGCAACCAAATTTCGAAACCCTTTCCACCTCAACCAGACTGGGCTACCACTATGACCACCGAAGGTATCGAGTTTATATTTTATGATTTTGCTTCCTGCCGGTGCATTAATGACACGATCAAAAGAACGCCACTGTGTTGACGCCCAATCGACTTCTGAACAGGCAGCTAGATCTGCTGTTGATGCGCTTCCAATTTTAGGGCTAGATTTACATTTATCCCCTGGGTATCCAGACACGTTAACTGATACTCCCTTTAATTTTTTGGTATCAATTTCATTAATACGTGTACCATGGCCTTGAGTTTTACTACCCCAGTAACCAAGAGAGCCATCGCCAATTGCATAATTCAGTGTTATGACGCCATAGTCGAAATCTCTGTCTTGATTGTTCATCCATTTTGGGTGAGCAATAACTTTTTTCATCATTGCTTTATTAAAGGGTGTTTTACCTTTAGACGTAGTTTTGGCACCATTACGTCCAGGTGTTACAGTAATTTTTTTGACTGTGAGTACCTTTTTGGTACCCTTTGTTCCTGTTATGGAGCTTCTTAAATTATGTCCAGCCGTAAGTACGTGTCGGGGTGTAATTAATGTACCAGTACCTCGGAACATTAATAAGTTTCCCTTAGGTTTGTCGGGGTCGGGAAAATATAAATCTAATGCACAAATCCAACGAAATGGCGTTTTAGTTGTAGATTTATTTCGTTTCCGTCCGTCATTAGCAACAATTTCTTCATCTATTTCATAAGATTCAAAATCATCCATGTCGAATTCATATTCTGCTCTGACAACTCGTCCAATTCCAAGTTGTGGGTGTGTAAACAGTTTGGAAGATTTTAGTTCGTACTCATTATTAGTCACTCTTCCAAACCCAAGATCAGGATGAAAATGCAGTGCTTCATTGCCCTCAGACTCTTCCGGTAAATACTCATTTTTCAGATTTAGTTTACATGCACTACAGCTGCAATTTATATCGTGGAAAGACTCCTGCTCATCTTCTAAATTTTCATTTCTTTTAGTTAGTTCGTTGTAAAACAATTCATTTTTCATAATAGATTCTCCTCAATATTTTTTTGACTATATACAACCCCATCTCAATTCCAATTAAGGCCTGAAAAAGCATTGCTAGAGACTTTATCAATTTCGTTTAAATTATGCTTAAGGCAAGGTTACAAATCGATTTGATGTTGTCGCTAATCGAATAGCTTCGTTATAAGCTTGGTCTTGCGTACGACCTTTGTTAATGCGTAAATATGCATACAAAATAAGCCATGACCCATCTGCATGATTAAAATATGTGTGTGCATAGACTCCTGGGTTTCGTCTATTAGCTCCAGATACTTGCTCCATAGCTAGTCTATTTCCTGATAGTCCAATCCATTTGCGTGGAATTGACAATCCTTTAACCTTAGACGAAGTGATCCAGAAAATTAGACGGGCAACTGCCTCTGCTTGTTTCGGTGTTGGCACAACATAACGACCTTTATGAGCCCAGCCTGCATTAATTACTTTTGTCCAAGGCATTCCAGCTTTAAGATATTTCGGGTAGTATGGGTTGACTACTTCTATTCCTACTGACATAGGATTGTGTTGGCTTGCGTGCCATAACAAATCGTCGAGTAAATCTCCATGTTGTGTTATTTCTCCATTTGGCCCCATAATCAGATGCACCCCTAACCCACGTTCGTTCAAAACTTTAACAGTGTCGCGTACACTACGAGTTACAGTTTCATGTACAATCAATTCATTGACACTAGTTGAGCTTCGAGTTTGATTACGGAAACGTTGCACACTTGGATCGATATAATTGGTGATATTGAGACCCATTGATGGAGTCTGTGGCACACCTCCAACGAGGAAACTATTTATTGATACTTGTGGTACGAATCCACTAGAGGGTTGGTTACTATGTGGATAGTCTGCTCCCATCGCTATTAAGGTTTTTTCAGTTCGTGATCCAACAATACCATCGGCTACTAGTCCATGACTTCGTTGAAAGCTGCGGACTGCATTCCTTGTGTTACGACCAATGATTCCGTCTATGCTTAGTCTTAGTTTAAGAATTTTGTTTAGCGATCGCTGTATCCAACGTACATAATCTCGACTTTTTCGGTTGACTTCTTCAAACTCTAAATTAGTAAAATCAAATTCAAGATATTCAGATTCATTAGAAGTCCCACCTGACCGATCTGCTTTCGCATTAATTAACGCTTTTTCTGTCTCTGGCCCCGCAATTCCATCAATAGGCAACCCTTCTTGCTTTTGAAAATCCCGTAGCGCATTACGAGTAGCACGATTCATCACACCATTGACGCGTAAACGTATCTTCATAATCTGATTTAATGAAGTCTGTACCCATCGAACAAATTCCGTACCGAGGGTAGGACATACACAGGGTGCTGCAGGTTCGCGTATGACTACAGGGCGTCTGCGTCGGGTTCTTAAAGGTTTTCTACCAAATTTCTTCCTTCTGGGTAGAAATTTTGGTCTTAATACTTTACCTGGACGCCGTGGTTTAGGTCTAGGAATTTGCTTGGTTCTACTTAATGTTCGACGTGTACTCCGACTAGGTCGACGACGGATGCGCCGTTTACGTTCTTGTTCAATTTCTAATTCTGAGTCTGTAACAAAGTCGACTTCATCTTCAAATTCATCATCATAAAAATTATCAAGCTCTAATAATTCTTGCAGTGACCGAGTAATAGAGCCTCTAGCTTTGTTATTTTGACATTGCACACAGGAACATTTTTCTCCCGTTTTGTGCATTTCATCATTTAAATCTAGCTCGTAATTAAAAGGCTCTATATCCTTCGCTAAGGTATTCATCTTGTAACTCCCAATAATCTGTTATTGCAGTCTCTCGAATTATCTGAGCCAATATCGAGATGGCTGTTTTAATTTGTACGAATTGATGCCGAGCATTGATAATAAAACTGATCCCAGCTCTACCAGTACATCGAATCCGGTGCAAAACTGTTTGTATGCCTGCTTGCAATAACTGTTGATATAATTTTTTTATGCTCATCTGAGGATTAACGGTTAAGGTCTGTAACGGAAAATAGCCCTGTAGACTCGATAAACCAGCTAAAGCCAGTTGTTTTTTGAAGAAAAAAATCAGTCTCAATAACCTTACCCGTATTTTATCGCCGTATTGTTGATTAATCTGTAGTGCATGTCTGGTAGCTTCTATAGCTGCGAATGAAGGTGGACTGGTATGCACTATTGTTTCGCTGACTGTCATAAAATCATGGATAAAATCATGACTTGCTGCCAGAACAGCAACGGGCACCCCAAAACCTTTAGCCAGGGAACTAATAGAGATAACATGTTTGTCTTGAATTTGATGCCACTGTAATGAGCCACCACCTCCCCAACCAAATTTATTTTCAGAGTTTGTATGGTGACCAAAAACTCCTAATGCCTGAGTATCGTCGATCAGTAAGTAACCATCATATTTCCGAATACTTTTTAGTAATTCCGCCATAGGAGCAAAGTTGCTACAACCAGGACAAAAGCCATCAGTTACGATGACGGGTCTTAATCCATTTGCACTATCAATACTTATTTGCTGATGAAGTTTATCTGCGCTGTGGTGGGAATATTGCCTGACAGGAATGTCTCGATAAGCTGCTCTTTCTATTCCCCAGCGAGCAATGGGATAGACATGCTCATCAAAATAAATGACCACCGGTAACCTTGCTAACATGCCGAACACATCCCAAAACAGATGTAATGTCGATGTGCCCAGCATGGTTTGTTCATACCCCATCAGCCGAGCCAGTTTATATTCAACAATTTTTTGCTGAACGGGTTTATGTAGCAAACTTGGTTTCCCAGTAGTCAGTTTAGACCAAGGTTGTAACGTCTGCAAAGAATGCTGCATTCCCAAATACAAAGAAGAACTAAAATCAGTCATTTTGTAATCCTTACAGTTCGTGCTTACCAGTTAGATAGCCCGCTGGGCTATTCTTTGCAATTTTGCCGTTAGGCACTCTTGTAGACGCCCTTTTAGATAAATGTTTTTGCCCATACCCCGCTTTTAAACGTTTGCTTAAAAGTACTGAGGGCTGTAAAAAACGGTCATTAGCCATCCTTATATCTGAAATTTCCACACTTAGGTCAACCCCAGAAACTGCGTTATAAGCATGAATGTAACGTTGAATTTCAGGTCGCCAGTAACGCGCCCAATTTCTTGCCTGCTCTTGATCATTAATATCAATCCAATCACCAAAACGAATTGAAAGTAATATTTGTTCACCATAAATAGCCAGTTCATGGAAATGGGTAACGGTAACATCTGACCAACCTTGTAAGCGTTTCATATCATCTACGGCTCCCATCCATGGTTCCTGATAAGGTGTCATATAACGTCCGCGTAAAAATTCTTTCATTTCAGGTCTAGCTAACATCCATTGTGCCATTAACATCTCTTTACGAGCCGTCCATGGTAGATCACCGTATTGATTTTGAGCACCATCGGACAAAATTAAATGGACTTCGCGTAAGGCATTCAGTAATTTGAATGCATCTGCAACTATGGTGGCATCATCATCTTCGCGGTAGAACATGGAAATCCCATGTAGTAAACCATGAAAAGCTTCAATAAATTTGGTACGGCTGTCAGCAGGATTAAGCCCACTAATCGCTTTACCTTCTAAATTAAATCCATAATGATGATCATATTCATAAGCGCGCCTTTTTATACTTAATCGACTAAATTCATCCTGCATATAACCCCAAACCATGTTATTTAAAGGTCTGAGAGGATCAAGCGCCAAATTAGCTAAAGGATCATCAGATCGACTTCGTTTGTTTTGAAAACGCATTGAAATCAGGTTCATGGTTTGAACCAACATGGCTTCTTCATGCCAGTATGACCAGATTAACTCTATAAAAGCTGGGCAGGATACACGATGTCTTAAGATAGATTCACAATAGGGAAGACGTTCCTCCCTTCTGCCTTCTTCATTACCCACAATTTGAGTAAGAATTCGATCAAGATAAGGTAACTGTCCATCTCCAATTCCAAGGTAAGATTGTAAATCTGTTCTGATAGTATCAATCGTTACTGGATTTCCATTATCTGTAACAGAATATCCAAGACGTCTTTTTTCTTCTTGATTAAATAAAAAATTATCCGAATCATTTTCTTCATTATTTTCAAGTAAAACCCCAGTCTCAAAAATTAAAAATGCTTCTGTCGCCAGCTTTAATAATTTATAAGAATCTGATCCATAAATAGTTGGACGATTTATTAGACTTAATTTTTTATCTACTATGGATGGTGAACCATGATCAGGGCGGTCATTTAAGGAAAATGAATCATGATCTGGAAGACCATCTTGACTATTAATGTCACTGGTTCCAGGACTGTCTGAATTTTCACATAAGACGTTTTTAATAAAATCACTATATCGATTAAAACCAATCGCATCAGTTCGATTACGAATAGCAGACCATAGCGGCTGGTCTTCAGTCGGTTTAGTCGCTGATCTATCTAAAGTAACGGTATTAGACCCCGTTAAATTAACTGTATTAGAAGTAGATGCAACTTCACGTATAAATTCCGTCATATTGTCGTTGATAGTGACAGCTGCATTTAAATCTTCTGTCCCTAATTTACCTCTAACTTCAAACCCAGATCTTTGGTTTTTCTTTGTTTCATTATTTTCAGCCATGATAGCCTCCTATATAATTAAATAAATTTCTTAACAAACACAGGTCGTTTTAAAGTTTGACCGTATCATTCGAATACTGCTGCGTGTTTTGCAATGCCCAATACCTGAGCAGTTTTAATAACAACCTGGCTTCTTCCTTTGGCTTTAATTTCCCTTCCAGTTTCGCCTGACCTATTACTGAAAAAACTATTGACGGTGGTGTGTGATACATTTTTGGTTTAGCTATTTCCCATTGTTTGAATAGATTTGCCAAATGCGCAGGTTGACGTCTATCAAGATTCATTACTTGCTTTAACGACCGTCCTTTTAGCCTGGCTGGTTTATGATTAATCAACATCTCTACAAATTCAGGCATACCAGCTTCTAATTGTTTAAGTAGAACTACCTTTCTGAGTTCCAAACCAGCTAATGGATAATATTGTTCCCAAAGATTTGATAACTGTTGCCACTGCGGATGTGGATATAGTGCTTGTCCCATCACACAACTTAGTTTTACCCGAATCCAGGGGATTGGGTGCGGATCATCCATACTAGTTCTGAAAACAAAAGCTCGAGGTAAACTAACGACCCCCATAAGCCCTAAGGTTGATCCCACGCCAATTCTTGCAACAGACCAAAAATCTGCAATAATTTCAGAAATCCAACGTCCCCAAAACTGCCAGTGTATGTTTTTGATATCGGACTGATCAATTTGTTTAATAGCATGTCGAAGTGAATTAACGAGATCTAAACAAGCAGCTGCCTGATGACCTACTTCATGCACTAACGACGAAGCTATACCGCTACCGATCATTCTTTCTCTAGGTATTCGAATTACGCCTACTGGGTTATCTCCACCACCAGGTAATCGAGTTCTAGCTCGTCGAATTGCCGCACCAGCACCTCGATCTAAATAACAAATCAGAGGAGGAGGATTAATATACCCCGGTAGCTTTATTGCATCAGCTGCCAAGGCATCTAATCCAGAAAGCCAAATACCGGTTTCATTCTCACTCCTTTGAGTGACTACATCGGCAAAAATATCAAACTTGGACAACACCGCATTAAACTTTAGTCGTAACATCGTGTAACGGCGTTGTGCTACTGCGGCAGAATGTCCCGAATCAAATTTCAACCAGATAAGATACTCATTTATCTGCTTACGAAGTAATTTTCGACCTGCGTTCAAATGTTTTTCAATAGCTCTTTGAGCTGGCATTGAAATTTGAGCAGCGGGGACTGAGGCATCAAGTAAAGCTAACGGCTTAACTTGTTCAAGTCTTGCAAGCAATCCTTGTGCCTCAAGTGTTAACAGCTTGTTGGGTGATGTAATAACATTCATTTTGATTTCCAGTTAAACCAATGCGAATACGGTTAAACACCTATTAAGATAATTTTGTTACCTTTACGCACCCATCTACCCTTTTTATTACGGCTTGATGTCACTGGGTACTTGATAATTGGACGTAACAAACCAGGCGCATGTTTTTTTGCCGCTGTAGTAACAGCAATTTTTGCTGCCATATTTGGACTGGTTTGTGCTGGTAATTTTGCTGCTTTTTTCGCAGCACTACCTGCAAGACGGACAACACGTTTTGCCACTTCAAATTCTTGGTCTTCAGGACTTAAACCTTCTAATTCCAGACCAAAGATTTTACCTGCCGAAGATGCTAATTTACCGCCAATTGCTCCACCGGCTGGACCTCCAAAAAAAGTACCTGCAGCTCTTCCCGCAATAGGTAAGGCTTTTTTAGCGACTTTACGCAGGACTTTTCTAAGCGCTCGGCCTGTTGAAGATTTAGCAAATTTTTTGGCTTTTCGATAGCCTCTTTTTATCAGTTTCCCTAAAAACTGATCCAATTCTGCTTCATCTGTTACCGCCAATAATTCAGATGCCAAGTCCATTTCTTCTTCTTCACTGAATACAGTTTCATATCCATCGAATTCATATTCTCCTTCGTCTTCTTCTTCGTATTCAAATTCATCATCGTATTCGCTCTCTCCGTATGCATATTCATCTTCGTATTCTTCTTCGTTTTCGAATTCATCATCATATGTTTCCATTTCATATTCTCCTTCCATTACATTTCTATCTATATCGTGCATTTGAGCTCTCCAGTTAATAAAAATTAAATTCAGACAAATAACTGCCTACAATTAACTAATTGCACGACTCATGCCAATATTAAGACATTGATTTATATGGTTATTGGATGTTTATCACTACGAAGATAGCTTCGGATGTTAAATATGAAACTGATATTCAGCGAAAACAATTTCGCTTTAAAAAATCAACTCATGAGGAGTGAAGGAGGGTGTGATTAAAAAATAAAGATAAATAAGACAACTATCGTTTTTATTTCTGTAAATCTAAAACTTGAGCTATAAGTGAAATAAATTAAACTTCTGACATAGGCTTAGGCTGACTCTATCGTGTTAACCGAACAACTTTCTTAATATTTATTAGATTGTAAAAGAGACTATTGATATTGAATGAGTAGTTAGGTTTGATATGGGCGTGTCTATATGTTACAAATCCCAATTCCAATATCTTAAAAAAGCATTAAAATCTCGTAAATCTGACTGATCTCTAGCCCAAGGTTTGATACTGGTGTAAAAATTAATTCCATCACTTTTATTTTTCCCTAACACTTTATCTTCTCCTATCTTTGAGTCAAAAGCCCACCAACTCATGAATAACCACTCCCTGAACTTAAAACTACCTTTTACGTAGCCCTCTCTCGAACCCTGATTTTCAAAAAATGAAGTTGTTTTATGGTCTTTTAGTGAAAGTTTTTTTAAAGAGCCTAGAGGTTCAATTTGTGCTTTAACAGTATTGTGTTTTTTCAAATAATTTGGCTTTAACAACCAGATGTCTTTCACCCTGTGCGATCCATCCCTGATTAACAACCCTACTTTTTCTTTAACAGAAAAAAAATTATTATATTCTAAAATACTAGGAAGGTTTTCTGAATCAACCGATTGTCGTCCTTTATCCCAATCCTTAGGAAACCCATTTTCTGGCATAAATGATGTTGGAATAAAGGCAAGATAACAACCACAGGTATGTACTGTTGTATATAAAATCGGTTTATTTTGATTATTAAGTGTAACGATTACAATCAGTCCAGTATTGTTACCCTCCCCTATATAGAAAGGTATAAACCCGTCGGGTATTTTTTCAAAATGTATTCGGTATATCAGGTTTGTGTATGTGTTTTTTATAGTTTCAAATTTTCTAACCTCGGTGTAAACCGTCGCTATCTCTGGATTGATATAAATTACTTCTTCATTATCTTCTGATATTTTTGCACTCGCTGTGCCAATCAGATTATGTTTATTTTTGTGATTTTCTATTACAAATACAGGCATATATCGACTAACAATAGAATCATCTTTTTGTACGATAAAAGCTAAAGGATTCTCTGATGGATGAACTGGTACTGTGGTACATGAAGAAAGAAATATCAGTAAAATAACAAATAAAATATTTATTGGTCTTCCAGGAATTTTACTCATAGCAGCTCCTCCAATTAATTATTTATACATGATGCATCTGTAATTGAATCTTTCATAATCTAAACTAACATTTTCTGCTTCGTTATTAGTATACGACACCCGAAGTGTTTTCTACTGAAATCACCCTCCTTACATGAACGACTAAAGCTTTAGCGCCTAGAAACTAAGTTGCAATAAACCACTGCCATAAATATTTAACGGGTTATGCTCTTACTGATTTGATTCAGGAAAATACAGAAATGATAAAATTTGACAAAAAAGGTAATAGTTACTATTGAAATATCTTTTAATTTGAAATACTAAAGCCGTCAATTTGACAATTTTAAGTCAAGACAGATTTATAAATAATCACAAGGCTACTTCTCGTCTACTAAATTAAAAGGTGAAGAACATGAAAATGTTTAATATAGCAATTTTAAAGAGCAACTATAAATATTTTAAATTTTGTATAGCTTTATCAATGGTAGGACTTCTTTCAGGTTGTCTTCTGACTAGCCCATTTTGGTGGCAGGAATTTAATAACCGGACAGACCCAATACCTATACAAAGCTGGACAGTTAATAAAAACGTGCCTATAACAATTGAATGTTCCAAAGCTACTCATGGTAGCTTATATCCATATGGTGGCCCCGAAAACTGGAGTGTTGTTGCCAATTTGAATCCACAGTTATCAGGCGTTTTAGATCCAAAAGGTAATGTAGTTTACAGTGCAGGTACAAAAATAGTATTACCAGAAAGTTGCTGGGAACTATCCGACTCACGCAATTTCTATTATACTGCAATTCGTGCAAAACAAGGAAATACAGTTTTTATAAGTTTTGATAATAATGGTCTTGAATGTTTAGGTCGTTGGAATGGAAAATTAACATCCTGGCTTGGCTGGAGTAATAAAGGCTGTATAAAAACAAATCCCGGGGACACCTCAACTCCCATTCCTCACATGATTATTAAAGCAAAACAATTTCCATCCTAACCATAAAGTATATCTTCACATTGTAATTGTCATAAAATGATATTTTACATGTGGAGATCTACAACTACTTTAGTCTACGAACTATTTTTTAAATAAAGTAACTCAATACTTAAATTTAGGGGGCATCAATATGTTTAATCGAAACCTCTTTAGCTCAATCATAGCCTTAGCTATAGGCAGTGCGCTTACATATACCATTATTGATGATAGATCAGGTGATAGAAGTGAAGATAAAGTTAAAATATTACAGGAAAATAAGTTAGTTAAAAGCATTCAAATTCTTGATAAAAAAAAACGGGGACTGAATAAGACAATTACCGACCTTGAATTTAAGATAGATAAATTACAATTAAAATATCAACATCTCCAACAAGCAGATTTGACCTTAGACTATTCTAATAAAATCGTTGTAGACTCCTTAGAATTAGAAGATGAATTAGCTGAAAATAGCTCTGAATCTCTTTCACAACTAGAAGAGACTTATCAGAAACTTGAACAACATTTCAATAATAATCGCGATACTGATGAGCGCTCTGAGTCCTTTGCAAATGAATTAACCGAATTATTCTATAAACAAAGCGACCCATTTAAAAATGATTTAACTGAATTATCATGTAATAGAGATATTTGTAGAGTTGAGATACAGTTTCAAAGCAAAGAAGCCGAATCGAATCTTATTCAATCTATTGCATTAACTAGTGAATCAAGTGCGATCCAGGATTTTTTTATGTACAACGTTCCCACTCAAGAGTCTGATGAAGAATTAACTCATTCGGTCTTTTTTCTTTCCAGAGAAGGGCACCAGCTCCCTGTTCATTCTAGATAAGAAAAAAAAGGGGCTATGAAGAATCAAATGGGTAAACCCTATAAAATAATTTAAATTTTCATACTGTCCCCGATGAATAGCTCTGAAATATTTACACTTGCTTTAGGATTAACAGAACCTTGGTCTATCACAAATGATTTTTTTTGAACACACCTGTCTGCTCTATTACTCAGTTCCTCGGATCAGAACAAGCGAAGGAAAAGTTCGCTTAGTCGATGTCCCCTGGGCTAGAAAAAACATGAGATACTAAGCATACGAAGGCTTTTCAATAAACATCATTTTATTGAAGAGCAAGGCCTTTATTTCTCCAGGCTCTAGCTCCTCCTTCTAGATTAAATAAGTTTTTGTAACCTAATTTATTTAGTGTTTTTGCTGCTGTATTTCCCATCGGGCCTCCTTCACAATATAAATAGATGGCAGTATTTTTATCCTGAGGAAACTTATTGATATTCGATTCAATCTGGTTAAAAGGAACAAACGTATCAGTTCCTTTGATATGCTTTTGCTTGGGAGTGTGAACATCAACCAGAAAAATATTCTCATTTTGCATAACTTGATTTAATTCTGTAGCTGTTATGGTTTTCAAATAATCGGGTGATTGCTGAGAACATCCGTTTAGTACAAATATAAAAGTGATGATGAGATATAAAAAATTATTCATAATTAGATTGCTTATTTATAAAAAAAGAGTGTGTTGGACCAGTATTTTTAATTTATCGTTGTTGGTTTGGTTACTGGGTCTAATTATAAAGCGAAGTAAAGAAATGGAAAGGTTGGGCTAACAGCTTTATCGTTAACCCAGCATTTTTAGCAAAAGTGGTGTTGGGTTGCCGAAGAGATGGTAGCCCAACCTACTCTATTTATTTCACTTTTAATTGTAGCCATAGTCTACCCTACAATAATCTTAACTTCATTATAGAGAGTTAATATTTAGGAAGCTTCAGATAACAAACGTTTTTCAACTTCCAAAATATGCATCGTGCTTTTTAATACTGAATCAGGATTTAAACTGATTGAATCAATACCTAATTCCACCAGAAACTCTGCTATTTCAGGGTAATCTGACGGAGCCTGACCACAGATTCCAGAATGACGATCATTCCGTTTTGCGCCTTCCACTGCCAACCGTAACATTTCCTTAACGCCTTCATCTCTCTCATCAAAATCAAAAGCGACTTTTTCTGAGTCTCTATCGACCCCCAAAGTTAGCTGAGTAAGATCATTTGATCCAATAGAAAAGCCATCAAATAATTTTGAAAATGCATCAATCAAAATCACATTATTAGGGATCTCGCACATAACGTATATTTTTAGACCGTTCTCACCTCTTTTTAACCCATATTCAGCCATTTTTTCTAAAACCAGTTTTCCTTCAGTAACCCTACGGCAAAAAGGAATCATCAGGATAACATTAATTAAACCCATATCATCCCGTACTCGTTTCATTGCAGCACATTCCAAAGCAAAACCTTCTGCATAATCGGGATGTGTATATCTTGATGCGCCACGAAAACCTATCATGGGATTGGCTTCTTCTGGCTCAAACGCACGACCTCCGACTAGTGAGGCATATTCATTTGACTTGAAGTCAGACATGCGGACTACCACTGGTTTAGGATAAAATGCTGCAGCTATCGTCCCTACCCCTTCTGACAGACGTTGTACGAAATAATCCTCAGCTTTATCGTATCCCTGAGTAAGTCGCTGAATTTTAGTGCGTTCACCGTCATCAATAATTTGTTCGGGATGAAGTAGTGCCATCGGATGGGCTTTGATGTATTCATTGATAATAAATTCCATCCGTGCCAGACCAACACCATCATTTGGAAGAAAGCTTGTTTTAAAAGCCAATTCGGGATTACCCAGATTTATCATGATCTCAGTGTCAGGACGAGAAAGCGTAGAAAGATCAGTTTTAGTCACCTCAAACGGTATAGAACCTCTATAAATCTTACCCGTATCACCATCTGCACATGAAATAGTAATTTGCTCACCATTTTGGATTTTTTCTGTGGCCTGATCAGTGCCTATTACTGCAGGAATACCTAGTTCTCGAGCCACTATTGCCGCATGACACGTTCTACCCCCACGATTGGTGACAATGGCCGCCGCAATTTTCATAATCGGTTCCCAGTCTGGAGTTGTCGTGTCAGCGACCAAAACTTCCCCCGCTTTAAATTGATTCAGTTGAGAGCTACTTTTGATAAAATGAGCTTTTCCACTGGCAATTTTTGCACCAGCTGAGCGTCCTGCGACTATAATTTCCCCAGTTCCTTTTAGGCTATATTCTTCGAGTAAGTTACCTGATTGCTGAGAGCTCACTGTTTCAGGTCTAGCCTGAACGATATAGAGCTGACCATCCAGTCCATCTTTAGCCCACTCCATATCCATCGGTTTTTCATGGCCTATCTTATCGCTATAGTATTTTTCGATTTTGATTGCGTAGTCTGCCAATGTTAGAATTTCTTTATCGTTAATACAGAAACGCGAGCGGTCAGATTTGGGTGTCACAATATTTTTTACAGCTTCCCGAGTATTTCCATCTGCATAAATCATTTTGATTTTTTTTGCCCCCAGCACTCTACGCAGAACAGTTCGATATCCTTTTTCAAAGGTTGGTTTATGCACATAAAACTCATCAGGATCAACTGTGCCTTGAACAACATTTTCACCGAGTCCATAAGCACCTGTAATAAAAACAGCATCACGAAAACCAGATTCGGTATCAAGAGAAAACATCACGCCACTCGCTGAAAGGTCTGAACGTACCATTTTCATAATCCCAATGGATAATGCCACCTTGAAATGATCAAAACCATTATCAATACGGTAATGAATAGCACGGTCTGTAAACAAGCTGGCAAAGCAACGCCGACAAGCATCCAATAAAGTATCGTCACCTGCAATATTCAGATAGGTATCTTGCTGACCAGCAAAACTGGCGGTTGGCAAATCTTCTGCTGTTGCAGAACTACGCACAGCAAGGCTTAAAGTTGGACCATATTCTGTTTTTAATTCATGGTAAGCTGCCAGAATTTCTGTTTGTAAATCATAGGGAAGTTCCGCACCATAAATAATATCTCGCGCACGTTTACCACGTTGAGCAAGATCATCCATATCATCAGGATCAAGACCATCCAAAGCCTCATGTAATGCACTCCATGCATCGTTGTGATCAAGAACATATCGATAAGCTTGAGCACTAATAGCAAAACCATTGGGTATTTTTACTCCCTCAGAAGTTAATTGACGATACATTTCCCCCAATGAAGCATTCTTGCCACCAACTAAAGGAATATCATCAATTGTAATATTTTTAAAATAGTGAATGTATTGATAGTTCATCGTTATTTTCTCACTTTAATGTTGGCTTGGATATTGTAAAATTACATATATGGGTACGCCCATTCATTGATCTGTTCATCTACGTATCCTTTTTTTATTATCTATCGTGCCACCTAAAATATCACGTTCAGCTTCAAGCCAATCTTCTAGCTCATGTCCTGAAGAAAAACCTCTACGTTCTGCTTTATAGTATGCTGCTAGAGAAACTTGGTAATGCTGTCTATCAAAAGTTTCTGTATTTTTTTTCTTTGAAATCATCTTTATCTCCTACTTATCTTAGAGTGTCTAAGTGATATTTTTAAATACTAAATATCTTTATAGATAAGACTGTTTTAATTTACAAGTGTTCCAGTAATTAGGTATATTTTGCAAAAACAGTCTAAATAGGGCTAATAGTATTTTCAATTATTTATAAAAAAAATTTATAGAATTTAAACTGAGATTAAGATATATATAAATGAAGAATCTCAATAAAATATAAGGGGCAACACAAATGTATAAAAAAGCCTTGTTTATTTGTTTAATTATTTTGCTGATAGCAGCAGGATATTATTTTTCTAAAAGCCCTGAACGTATTAGCGTTACAGTGCATAAAGTAGCAAAAGGTGAGATTAAATCTAGTGTTTCTAATACCCGTGTTGGAACTATAAAGGCATGTCGCCGTGCTTATTTGGCACCTTCAACGGGTGGGAATGTTGCTAAGCTTTTTGTTAAAGAAGGCGAAAAGGTTAAACAACAACAATTGTTACTAGAGGTTTGGAATGGTGATTTAAAAGCGCAGCTTCAATTGCAACAAGCTCAGATAAAAGTAAATAAAGCTACTGCAAGACAGGTTTGTGAGGAGGCGGCAGGTGCAAAGCGTGAAGCTAAACGACTGATAAAGTTGGAAAAAGTAGATCATATTATTTCTGAGGATCAGGTGGATAAAGCAAGTACCACTGCCAAGGCTTTATCCTCAGCCTGTTTAGCATCACATGCAACAATAGAAGTTGCACAGGCTAATTTTTCAGTTGTTGAACAGGCGATTGAACGCACCTTAGTACGCGCACCTTTTGATGGAACTGTGGCTGAAATTAATGCCGAATTAGGTGAATATGTTACCCCGTCACCACCTGGTATTCCGACTTTGCCACCAATAGATCTTCTGGATATTAGCTGTTTAACCGTTTCTGCACCTATTGATGAGGTAGATGCGACTCAAATAAAACAAGGGATGACTGCCTGCGTTAGTCTGGATGCATTTGCAGAGCCGCGTTGTTCAGGCACGGTGACGCGTATTGCGCCTTATGTATTAGAAAAAGAGAAGCAGGCACGTACAGTAGAGGTGGAGATTACGCTTAGTGAGCAAAAAGATTTAAACGATTTATTGCCAGGCTATAGTGCAGATATTGAAGTGTTAATTGCGCAACATGCCTCTGCTTTAAGAGTACCAACCGAGGCCGTGTTGGAAAATAACCGTGTACTATTAGTTGCTGAAGATGGGTTATTAGTTGCTCGCCAATTTGAGCCGGGGTTAGCAAACTGGAATTTTATCGAAATATTATCCGGTTTATCAGAAGGCGACACTGTTGTTCTTTCGATAGGTCGTGATGGTGTGGAGCCAGGCGCTTATGTGCTTGAAGAACAATGATTGAGCTAGAAAATATCCATCGTATTTTTCAAGTGGGTGAACAGCGCGTTCATGCTTTAAATGATATTAACCTGACGATAAAAAAGGGCGAATATGTTTCCATTATGGGACCATCAGGTTCTGGAAAATCGACTTTGCTGAATGTAATTGCCCTGTTAGATCAGCCATCATCTGGAAAATATATTTTAAATAATCAAGTGGTCACTGAATTAAATGATGACCAGTTGGCACAGGTAAGACGAGAAAACATTGGTTTTGTATTCCAATTTTTTCACTTAATCGCCCGCTATACAGCAGCGAAAAATGTTGAAATACCGATGATATTAGCGGGAATTCCAGCTAAAGAAAGAAGACAGAGAGTGACTGAAGCATTGGAAGCGGTTAATTTACAATCACGAGCATCCCATCGTCCAGATCAACTTTCTGGTGGGCAAATACAACGAGTAGCGATTGCTAGAGCGATGATTATGCGTCCGCAGATTTTATTAGCCGATGAACCTACAGGCAACCTTGATAGTCAATCAGGAATGGAAATTATTGAGTTATTGGAAAATCTGAATCAGCAACAAGTCTTATTAATCATGATTACCCATGATGAAGCATTAGGCCGTCGAGCGCAGCGTAAAATTCGGCTGATTGATGGAAAAATCACTCAGTCATGACCCCAAATGATACCGTAACTCAGGCTTACGTCGCGATTAAATCTCAGCCAGTGAGAGTATTACTTATTATATTAGCAATGAGCATTGGTATTGCTTCTGTCACCGTATTAACAGCTTTGGGGGAAAGTGCTCGTCTTTATATCGTCAATGAATTTGAAGCATTAGGCACACATCTGGTTATTGTTTTACCTGGTCGTACTGAAACCACAGGCGGACAGCCCCCGCTATTTGGTGCAACACCCAGAGACTTGACATTAGCGGATGCTGAGGCTTTATTTAGAAGCCATCATATAGCGGCTATTGCCCCATTGACTATTGGGATGGCTCCTGTTTCTACAAAAGGACTGGAGCGAGAAACATCAATTGTTGGATCGACTTCTGCTTTGCGTCGGGTTCGTCATTTAAGCCTGGCTGAAGGACGTTTTTTACCTGAAACCGATGCTGATAAAGTGCTATCAGTTTGTGTGATAGGGCAAACGATTAAAGATGAGTTGTTTGCTCAACAACAGGCTTTAGGAAAATGGTTACGGATAAATGATCGACGCTTTAGAGTCATTGGTGTATTAGCATCAGAAGGCCAATCGATTGGTGTTAATTTTGATGATATAGTCATTGTCCCTGTCGCCTCAGCTCAGGCATTATTTAATACCCATTCACTGTTTAGAATTTTAGTGGAAGCCAAATCTAAGCTGGGTATGTACAAAGCAGTTGATGATATAAGAGAAATTATTAAATTGCGTCATGAGGGTGAAGATGATGTCACTTTGATTACCCAGGACAGTGTAGTAAAAACCTTTGATGATATCTTAACTGCACTGACCTTAACTGTTGCCGGTATTGCCAGCATTAGTTTGGTAGTATCAGGCATATTGGTGATGAATGTAATGTGGGTCAGTGTAACTCAAAGAACCGCAGAAATTGGTTTATTAAAGGCGCTAGGCGCAACTAAGCGCCAGATATTATGGCTATTTTTGACAGAAGCAGCGATGTTATCAATCGCAGGTGCTTTAACAGGCTTGTTACTAGGTAAAATTACTTTATATGTCTTGCAAGCAAATTACCCAGATTTTCCTGTTTATTTACCTAATTGGGCGGTCTTTGCTGCTTTAGCGGTTTCTTTATTAACCGCTTTGATATTTGGTGTACTACCCGCCAGGCAAGCAGCTGCTATGGATCCTGTTACTGCGCTTAATAAGAGATAAATATGCACTTAATTGACATCATTAATTTATCTTATCGGACAGTTATCAGTCATAAATTACGATCAATATTAACGGCTTTAGGACTGATTATAGGGATTGCTTCAGTCATTGTTTTAACCTCAATAGGGAAAGGAATTCATGGCTTTGTATTGTCAGAATTTACTCAATTTGGTACAAATTTAGTTGCCGTATTTCCTGGTAAAACAACAACCTTAGGGCTTTCTGGCGCAACCATTAGCACAGTACGTCCCTTGTCACTTGCAGATGCGGTAAGCTTAGGAAAGCTGGATAATATTATTGCATCGTTACCCTTAGTTCAAGGGAATGCACGGGTAGAAGCAGGTAAAAAACAACGGCGTACAACTGTCTTAGGTGTCGGAGCCGCGGTACCAGAAATATGGAAAATAAAGGCTGTCAAAGGTCGTTTCTTACCCGTGAATGAACAAGCCAATCCACGAGCCTTTGCCGTGTTAGGGCATAAACTGGCAGAAGAACTATTTGCTGACAATAATCCGCTGGGCCAGCGTATTCGTATTAGTAGCGATCGCTTTCGAGTACTCGGTGTGATGGAAAAAAAAGGACAAATGATGGGATATGATATGGATGATACGATTTATATTCCAACAGCAAAGGCATTAGAGATGTTTGATCGTGAAAGCGTAATGGAAATTGATTTGTTATATAACAGTAACATACCTGTTAAAACCATAGAAAATGAAATTATACGATTATTAAAAAGACGGCATGGTCGAGAAGATTTCAGTATTATTACCCAAGACCAAATGCTAAAAAGTATGGATTCTATTTTAAATATACTAACTTTAGCGGTAGCCGCTTTAGGGAGTATTTCTTTATTGGTGGGTTCTGTGGGTATTTTAACCATCATGACCATTGCAGTTTCGGAGCGTATTTCTGAAGTCGGGTTGTTACGTGCAATAGGGGCAGAACAAGGCATGGTTTTTAAGCTGTTTTTATCAGAAGCGATAATTCTTAGTTTTATTGGTGGTGCTATCGGTGTGTTACTGGGAATAATGATTGTACAATTTATTAAAATTATCGTTCCTGAGTTACCTGTGCAATTGGCTGGACTTTATATTATGGCTGCATTTTCAGTTTCCCTGTTGATTGGTCTTGTAGCTGGCGTTATCCCAGCTATGAAAGCAGCACGGTTAAATCCTTTGGATGCTTTGCGTGCTGAATAAAAAGCGTTAGGAACGCGACTAAATATCAAGGTATAAAATGAAAAAACAAACTATTACTATTTCATCTCAGTACTTGATCCCTACCTTTTTATTAGTTGCACTGTTATATCTAAGCTACTTAATTCTGTATGAATTTCTTTTGACCTTAGTTTGGGCCTTCATTCTTACTTATGTTACCTGGCCTTTATATCAATGGTTAAACCGTCGAATTAGCAAACCTAAAAACCTTAGCGCTGCCATCATGACAGTACTTCTGGCACTAACTCTTCTGGTTCTCATTTTCTGGTTTATTTCTTTGTTACAAAGAGAACTTGTAGACACTTATCGAAGGCTTGCTATTTACCTTACTCAAGACGATCATCCAATACCCGATTTTATTAGCCATATTCCCTGGCTTGGGCCGTATTTACAAGATCTAACCAACGAATTAACAGGTGACCCTTCGGGTTTAGTAGCACAATTAGTACAATGGGGTAGACAGTGGTTACGTCAGTTAGCCGGTTTTATTGGTGGAATTGGTAGCTATACTCTTAAAACCGGCGTGTTATTAGTTACCGTCTTTTTTTGTTATCGTGATGGACACTTTATTCTTTCACAACTACAGCAAGGTGTAATTCGCTTTCTTGGCGACCATCGGCATGTTTATTTACAAGCTATTGGTGAGACGACAAAAGCCGTCGTTTATGGTTTTGTTCTCGCTGCCATGGTTCAAGGTTTTTTAGCTGGACTTGGTTATGCTGCTGCAGGCGTGCAAGCTCCAGTTTTATTAGGAGCAACGACAGCTATATTGGCACTTGTTCCTTTTGGCGCTACTCTAATATGGGTACCAGTAGGACTCTCTTTATTATTAGAAAACTCACATTTGGAAGGTCTTGGCTTACTTTTATGGGGAACGCTGGTTGTAAGTACCGTTGATAATGTAATTCGTCCTTTGGTTATTAGTGGTGCTAGTCAGATACCCTTTCTTGTCGTTATGTTTGGCGTATTAGGTGGGCTTGCTACTTTTGGAGTCATCGGTATCTTTCTTGGCCCTATCGTTCTTGCTGTGTTACTGGCTGTTTGGCAAGCTTGGCTGGCACAGCAAGATGAGGGATAGATTTAAACTTTGGCGCATTCCTAAAAATCTCCTCCGACGTAATCAGAGATTCCTTAATGGCTCACATCCATTCTTCCAAAGGATAACTCTGGTGCAATGTCGGTATTTCTACCCTGGTATTTGAAAGTTTTTTTGCAAATATTGGCATAACGTCTTTATCCCCATGAACCAGAAAGGTCGTTTTAGGATTTCCAGTTTGTTGATGCCAAGCCAATAATTCTGCCTGATCAGCATGAGCAGAAAAACCGCCAATGGTTAAAATGGAAGCTTTTACAGGAATTTCTTCGCCAAATATTTTTACTTGTGTTGCACCATCTACAATTCGGCGAGCCAATGTTCCATAAGCGGCATAACCAACAAAAACAATGGTATTATTTCGTCCCCAAAGATTATGTTTTAGATGGTGTTTAATACGTCCGCCTGTACACATCCCTGAACCTGCAATAATCACTGCACCACCTGCAATAGTATTTATTGCCATTGATTCAGCAGTTTCTCGTGTAAAACGTACCCCAGCAAACATAAATGGATCTATACCGGATTTAAAAACCTTACAAGTTTCCTCATCAAAACACTCAGGGTGTCGCTGAAAAATTTGGGTGGCAGATATCGCCATTGGAGAATCCAGAAAAACAGGTAAGTAATGGGGTAATTGTCCGTTTTCTACCCCTTCTCTTAAATAATAAAGTAGCTCCTGAGCACGTTCCAAAGCAAAGCTTGGAATGATAATGTTGCCGCCCTTGCCTATTGTAGTTCTAATTGTTTGGTAAAACTCTTCCAATGTTGGCTCCAACATTTTATGTAAACGATCACCATAAGTAGTTTCCATAACTACAATATCAACTTCAGGAGGCGTCTTGGGATCTTGAATGATGGCTCGATTACTGTAGCCCAAGTCACCAGAAAATAGAATTTTACGTGGCTGACCCTTGTGTTCAATTTCCAATACGATAGAAGCTGAGCCTAAGATATGGCCGGCATCAATAAAAGTAGCCTGAATACCTTCCTCAATAACTAAAGGCTGATCATATTTTGCTGTGCGTTTGAAAAAACTAAAACAATTGAGTACATCAACTGTATTATAAAGTGGTTCGAACAGCTCTTTTTTATTCCCATGTCTGGCCGCTTTTTTAGATTTATAACGTGCCTCGCTTTCTTGTAGACTTGCTGAGTCCAGCAATACCAATCGAGCTAATTCACAAGAGGCTGAGGTGGTAATAATTTCACCAGTAAATCCTCGTTTAACTAATAGAGGGATGCGCCCACAATGATCTAAATGAGCATGAGTTAACAACAGATAATCAATACTGGCAGGGTCGAAGCCAAAAGGTTTGGCATTTTCTTCATCCATTTCTCGACCACCTTGATAGAGTCCACAATCAATTAAGATTTTTTTACCAGCGGCTTCAAATAAATGACAAGATCCAGTCACATTTTGATCTGCTCCATGAAATTCAAGTTTCATTAGTTATTCTCCTTATTCATTGTTAGTATAATGAGATAAAAAACGCCTCAATCAATATCCATTTCCAAAAGAAATAAAAGTACATTAACCGTTTAGAAAGAGGCTTTTAACCACCCTACCCTCATCATTATTGTCATATAAATTCAACAACTCAGGTAGGTTGGGCTAACAGCTTTATCGTTAACCCAACAATTATTAGTTTTCCTTATGTTGGGTTGCCATAGAGACGGCAGCCCAACCTACACTTTTTATTTTCCTAAACGCTCAGAAATACGTTGATATGCCTCTTTAAGCTCATCACCAATAACTTTTGTGGTTTGAATTAATTCAGCACTGGCTTCCTTAGTGTCATCAGAAATAACATCTAAAGAATCAACAAATTTCCCCCAGCCTTTTTCTGCTTCTTGCCATTCTTCTTTTGCCTCCATACTAGCAAGATGGAGTTGTAATTGAATTTCATCACGCTGTTGATTCAATTTATCAGTTAACTCATCAAATTCTTTTTGTAAATTCATTTTTCTCTCCAAATTAGTAACAGAAATTCTATCCAGCTAAATAATTATTTAATTATTAGCATACTCTTATAGACATTAAATCATAACTAAAATTCATTATTAGTAATCTAAAGTGAATCACTAAAAATCATTGCTTCAAAATATTTACTTGTTTAGAATTAAACTCAATTTAAATCAATTAAAGGAACTCCATTATGACATCGACTAAACCTTTAGAATACGGTGGACATGCACTTGTTTGGTCAGGCGACTGGACACCGGAAGGTGCACGAAAAGCCATTAGTGGTGCAGCTCGCGCAGGATATGACTATATAGAAATTGCCTTGTTAGACCCATGGAAAGTTGATGTAGCTTTAACTAAAGACCTACTACAGGAATTTAATCTGCGCGCTCATGCATCCCTTGGTTTATCGTCCACAACCGATGTGACAAGTACGGACAAATCGATTATTTCAAAAGGTGATGAATTACTTAGAAAAGCAACCGATGTACTTGCAGGTATTGGCGGAAAGGAACTTTGTGGGGTAATTTATTGTGCTCTGGGCAAATACCCCGGCCCGGCCTCTAAACAGAATATGAATAATTCTATTGCCGCCATGCAACGTCTGGCAGATTATGCCGCAGAAAAAGACATTAATATCAACCTTGAAGTGGTTAATAGATACGAAACAAATATAATCAATACAGGGCTTGAAGGCTTAGCATTTCTGGATGAAGTTAATCGCCCCAATGCCTATTTGCATCTGGATACCTATCATATGAATATTGAAGAAGACGGGATGGAAAAGTCTGTTCTGGCAGCAAAGGATCGGTTGGGTTATGTTCACATTGGTGAAAGCCACCGCGGTTATCTTGGTACAGGCAATGTGGATTTTGATGCATTTTTTAATGCTTTGAAGAAAATCAATTTCCAAGGCCCCATTACATTCGAGTCTTTTTCCTCAGAAGTGGTTGATCAAAACCTTTCAAATACCCTCTGTGTCTGGCGTAATCTTTGGGAAGATTCTGATGATTTAGCTAAAAAAGCATTGCAGTTTATGAAACAGAATAGATAAAATGTTGGGTTAACGATGGAGCCGTTAGCCCAACCTACATCTTCTTTGACACAGTGACAAAAATATTTATCATCGAAATACATACCTTATGAAATTAGAAAACATATTTGATTCTATTCCAGATAACCTTGATGAAGAGGTGTTTGATCTTCTGCTCCAAAATAATCAGATTAAGATAGAACGTATTATTTCAAAAGGTCAATCATCCCCAAAATCCGGATGGTATAATCAGGATAAGAATGAATGGGTTATCGTTTTAAAAGGCGAGGCTGTTATTTCTTTTGAGAATAATAAAGAGGTTAATCTTAAAGTGGGAAGCTATCTAGATATTCCAGCCCATATCAAACATAAAGTGAAATGGACAGATCCAGAGACAGAGACAATATGGCTTGCTGTATTTTATTAAACTGAATTAAGTCGAAATACAAAACACCGGTATTCACGGTCTATTTTTAACGGCTTCCTTATTGACGACACTTATCTATTAACGCATCAATAGTTACAATATCATCCTCGCGACCCAATATGACTAAAGCCTCCCGTGTACGCGAGAATACCTGTTGGGCTTCATCAAATTTTTCAGATGCACATAATAATTGCCCAAAAATATTTCCAACTGCAGCCAAACCATCTACACGTCCTGTTTTATCAAAAATAACCCAAGCTTCAGTCAGTCGTTTAGCTGCAGATTCAAATTCTTTCTGTTGCAAATCTATCTGTGCCAAGCCCCACTGACTTGCTCCGATAATATCCATATCGCCCATAGATCTTGCAATTTTAAGTCTCTCCTCGTACAACGCCAACGCCGAGTCCACTTCGCCTTTATTAGCTCGGATTTGCGCAATATCGCCTAGTGTCACAGCTCGCTCGCGTTGATAGCCCAGTGACTCAAACACTTGCAACCTTTCCTCGTGCAACGCCAACGCCGATTCCACTTCGCCTTTATCTACTCGGATTCGCGCAATTTGTCCTATTGTAATTGCATAATCTCTTGTTGCATTTTGTTTTTTAAAGCCATTTCGGGCAATAGTAAGTTGCTTGAGGGCTTCTTCTATTTCACCCAGGTTCTTCAATAAGTCAGCATAACTCAGGCGAATACTGCAAACGTAAAATTCATCCAGACCTTCCTGCTCTGCTTGCTCCAATGCCATACGATAGCAGATACTAGCACGATGGTTTTCATTAGCTGTTGTTGTCAGCACCTCAGCAATTCTCAGTAGGGCTCTACTGCCTAGCTTTATCGCTTGCTGCTCTATAATATCAAGACTTTGGCTTGCTAGAGCCTGTGCCTGATTGTATTGGTCTAATTGTTTAAAGAGATAAAACAAGGAATTTTCTACACAGGCTGCAATAATTTCTGCTTGTTTAACGGTGACAGCAAGTTTTAATAATTGCAGGTCTTGTGAATAGTTACTCTCTGTTTTCCAGTTTTCCCATAAACTGGGCAAGATACTATCAATAAGTAGTTGTGTGTTTTGTGGGTCGGGCTTATTAATATTAGGCCGTACCAGTGGATGCACCATATAACTGTATTCTGAACCTTCAGAATAAGCATCACATAAGCCCAAGCCAAGGAGCCGTTGCCATGCTTTTTCATCACAGGCAACCGTATCCAATAGTTTTATAATAATAGTTTCAGGGATGGGGATATCAAATACCGTTAGTGCTTCCAATAAAGTTTTTTGCCCATTATCTAACAGTGCAATTAATTTTGTGAGCAGCAGGTTTTCCAACCAATCATTCAGCTTTTCATCATCGGCTGTTTTGCCTGATTCCTTATAGACTTGCATTTGTTTGATGACTTTTTGACAGTGTTCAGGGGAATCAAAAGCCAATCCGAATAGCCAGTCTTGTAGCCCGGGATTACCGTTGGCTGTTGTAATGCATTGTTCTTCTAATGACCATTTCAGTTCTTTTACATTATCCTGGCGAGAACGCATTCTGGCCTGTTTTCGACTATCCGCTTGAGACATAGGCGGTATATGTTCTGTATGCAAAACATCTGTTTGATCGGATAAGATAAATTCATAGCGGGAAGTGATTAACAAACGTGAGTCGGTCTCTGTTTGATCAAAACTACGAATTACTGCCTTTAAGGTTTGTTGTTGTTCATGCCCAATGACTTGATGTTTGCCTGCGCTTGCCTCGAGTATTTGTTCCAGATCATCAATCACCAGTAACAGTGCTTTAGTATCCTGATTGGCATTTTTATAGGGTGATTGAAGTAGTTCAGTCAAACAATCTGCCAATGCTTGTGGATTACTTTTTACATCATAACTTTCAATAATTGTTGTTACATTGCGCTGGTTTGCCTGCTCTTTGATTTGTTTTAGTATGTAGTCGGCATCGTAGTGTTTATAAATAACCACCAATTGATGTTGATGCATTCTTGATGCCAGACGTAGTGCAGTTGAGGATTTCCCTTGCCGCCCCATGCCTTTAATAAGCACACCATGATGACCATTTCTCCATGCGCTGAGACAATGCTGTATTTGTCGGCGGCGACCTACAAATTCATCTTGGCTTGCTACGGGGTTTTCCTTAGCACCAAAAAAGACTTTTTCGGCATGTACTGTTTGTTGTCCTAATCGGCTTTGATTGCCCTCACTAAGTACACCGCCACCCTCAGCACGTAAAAACATACGTGGCATGTGCCAGTCATTTGCGGTTTGCTCATTATTAAGCAGATCAAAACGTGCCTGTCCCAACGCATGTTCCAAAGAGGCTGATTCTGCCAAGTTGTGATAAAGTCTGGCTGTAAACTGAGTTGCATCTTTGTCACTTACCGCGTCATCCATGCCAATTACTGCAGGCATTCCTGCTTGTAATAAAGACAAACTAAGTGTATCGGTTACTGAATCTGCACTGTGACAGGCGGATAACATCAATAAACGAGGAATATGATTACGTAATGCGGTATATAATTCAGCCGGATTTTTTTCTTCTTTTTGTCCGTAGCCATCTTCCAGCACCAAAGTAGATGGTTTGTGGTCACTGCCTTCTGCACCATGACAAGACAGGTGTATAACATCACTGTTTTTGATGCGTTTTAACTCATTTGCCAACTGTTGCAGATTGCCACTTTCTTCGACATATAAATCCAGTTGCGATTGATTTATACCACCTGATGCATCCAGAATAGCGGTTTCTTCCGCCTCATAATTTAGACTGTTACTACCAATAGGTGAGGCAGCCATAAATAATACGCTTAGGCGATAATCTGATGCTTTCTTAGGTTTTTTCTTGTTACCCAATCGACGTAAAGGACTGTAATTTAATCCCATTTTACCGGCAAGAAATTCTTGTTCATCCGCTAGACACTCCCACGGCATATTGATAAAAGCTTTTTGGAAATCACTTTGTGGCGGACTGTTAAGTTGAAATTCCACAACCCAAGGAGTTATTGGCATCGTGTTAATGATAGTATCCAACCAGCACTGTTTATTAAGCCATTGATAAATATCCTGTCCTAGTTCTTTTAACTCTCTTTGCTGAGTGTTGCCTTGAGGACGGTTTTTGTAACGCAGCTGAAAAGCTTGCAAGGCGTGCAGGTCGTCTTTTTCTAGTTGAATAAAATCATTCAGATCTGCGGTATCATCCTTAACAGATAATTTGATGAGCTTATTTTGCTGATTACCGCTTTCTTCCAGCGTAAAAAATGTTGTCATTCGCTAGGCTCTGGCAAGGCATTGAGCATTTCAGTAAGATTGTCTGTACTCAACAAAAAAGGTTTTTCATCAAATTCCACCCAGATACTTGTATTATCTTTTGGTAGGTTATGTAATGACCAGTCAATCAGTTTTTCAAGGTTTTGTTTGGCTTGAATGCGTTGGGTTAGACTCGATACCATTTTGCTTTCCAGAAAGCCGGGTAGACTTAATGCAATACTGATTAGCCCCAACCCTGTACCCAGATCTACTTTATGGCCACTTTCTAATTGGGTGCTTTTAGGAAGTAAAAAAGCCTCAATACTCCACTCTTCAGCAATAAACTGTTTAAGAGATGTAGCGATGCTTTCTGCTTGATCGCCTTCAATTCGTAAATTGATATTATTCATTGTAAGGATGATTTATTTTGTTTGGGAAAAACTCGGTGGGTGTTGTGTATCAGTTCGGTGCCCTGCTAAATTGAATAAATACAATAAAATTATAAGAGCAAAAATAACAGCTAAGCGAGAAGATAAATTCATTATTATTTACAATGCTTTAGGTAGAGAAAACTGTCATTAAGGTAAAAGAATATTGCGAAATTGTAAACCTATATATGCAATGATTATTGCAATTTTCTAAACTTTATCTCAAACAAGCTGTTTCATGTTTAGCATAATTTTTTTTCATTGCTTGATAGATCTGCACTGCTTCCTTATCAGGCTGAATTCGCTTGCCTTGTTGCACCTTAGCAAATGGCTGTACAGTTTCAATCCAAGATTTATTTTCGATTGCAAATACAGCGCGTAATGCAGCACCTAAAGCTGCGCTATTTGAAGTGGTTTGCAAAACATTAACGGGACAAGAAAATACATTTGCCATGATTTGTAGTATTGCTGTGTTTTGTGAAGCACCACCCGTGGCACGAACTGATGTTGGCTGCAATCCGGCTGTTGTTGCGTGGTTGCTCATTGCCATCATCTGGGCTTCTATCACCGCTCTGCAATTGGCATTCATATCCATTTTTTCCAGTGAAAATCGCTGCACACCTGCATGTTCAACTTTAGGTACGATCTCAGTATCGAACCAAGGTAACATCATTGCTCCATGATTTCCCGGAGGTGTCGCATCCAAACAGGCGCTAAACTGCTCCCAAGTCAGATGATATTGTTGGCGTATCGCCTCACGAGCTAGTGAGCCATTTTTAAAACACAACAATGACATATAATCCAATGTAGGCGCTATAAACGTATGCGCCCAGGGGGGCATTGATTGAGGCAAATCTTTAAACAATCCAAAACAAGTATCGCTAGTGCCCAGACTGATAGCCGTCATGCCGGGTTCAATTAGTCCCAAACCGATCAAACTACTGGGGTTATCACCACACCAAGGCAAAACCTTACAAGCTGAATTAAATCCATAGCGATGGGTAAAATACGGCGCGATGGTTCCGAGTATTATTTGAGGATTAATAGGTTGTTTTAATTTGTCTTGTAGTTTGTCTCCAACACAGGCGAGTGCGTCTGGATGCCATTTCTTATTACGAATATCCAGTAGATTCATCCCGGATGCATCGGTAAAATCAATACCCACATGTCTACCGACAAATAAGGATGTCATAAAAGATGATACCAACATAATCGATGCGGTATTAGCATAGGCATCTTGCTCTGTATCAGCAAATTTCTTGATTTGTGCGCCGCTGAATCGTTCGACAGCTATAGAGCCTGTTACCTGATTAACGTTGGCTTCTCCTCCCAATGCTTTAGTGATCGCAGCACATTGCTCCGTTGTCGAAGCGTCCATCCATATAGGTGAGGTATCGCGTGTTAAACAATCCTGCAATTGTTTATGTAATGGCGTTTGTGGATTGCAACTTTTTAAACGCGCATCAAATCCAGTACCTACATAAACAGACCCATGCTGCTGTGCTGCACCGGCAACAGCTATTATCTGGTGTATGGGACAATTTTCGGCCTTCATTTGCATTAACAGCTGATCTAATGATTCAACCCACATCAAAGGTGGCGCATGAACTACATCTGGAGTTTCACAAGGAAGAAAACCATCAGTTACGCCATAAGCGGGTAATTCCGTCGAATAATTCAGCGACTGCTCATAAATCAATTCACCCGATTCACTATCAATCAGAATAACACTGAGGCTTTGGGTGCTGCTGTCCAGTCCCAAATAATAACGACTCATTTATTTCACAAAACCGCTGGTAATATACCGATTAAACAGACTTTCGCGTAATTCCTGACGACCACTGATTTTTTTAGGCTCTCCCTGCTGGATTGCCCATTGCTCAAGCTCAACTAAAGTCGCAGACCCTTGCATAATTTTTGCCCCTATATCTTTTTGATAGCCAGCATAACGTTGTTGTAAATAAGACTCCATTTCACCATCCTGAATGATTTTATCAGCGATTAACAAGGCATACGCCAAGTTATCCATCCCACTGATATGCCCATAAAACAGATCTAATGTATCAAACGAACCGCGTCGCACTTTGGCATCAAAATTAAACCCACCCGAGGTAAATCCACCCATTTTCAAAATAATCAACACTGCAGAAACGCATTCATAAAGGTTACCGGGATATTCGTCTGTATCCCAACCCAAAATAGCTCCGGCATTCGCATCAACACTGCCTAGCATTCCTGCAGAAGCAGCAAGCGTCAGGTCATGTGCAAAGGTATGTCCAGCCAAGGTACAATGATTTGCCTCAATATTTAGCTTAAAATCATCTTGCAGATCAAATTCCCGTAAAAACCCCAGCACAGTCGCTGCATCATAATCATACTGATGCGTCATCGGTTCACCCGGTTTAGGTTCAATATACAATGCACCTTTAAATCCTTGGGCACGGGAATAATCTTTCGCCATATGTAGAAATCGAGCCATTTGCTCCCGTTCCTGTTGCATATTGGTATTTATCAAAGAACAATAGCCTTCACGCCCACCCCAAAAAGTATAGCCCTGTCCTCCTAATTGAATAGTCGCATCAATAGCATGTCTTACTTGTGCAGCAGCATAGGCCATGACTAACGGATCAGGATTGGTCGCAGCACCATGCGTATAGCGAGGATGTGAAAAAAGATTCGCTGTGCCCCATAACAGTGAACAATCTGTCGTTTTTTGTAAAGCTTCTGCATGATCCACCATGGTTTGTAGATTGGCTACACTTTCAGTAATGTTTGCACCTTCCGGTGCAATATCCCGATCATGAAAACACCAATGTGGCACGGTTAGTTTTGTAAAAAATTCAAAAGCTGCATCCAGTGTATAACGGGCATTATCCAACTCTGAATCAGACTTATTCCAGAGACGATCATACACACCGCCACCAAATGGATCAGAGCCTGTCCCCTTCATGGTATGCCAAAAAGCAACTGCAAACTTTAAATGTGCTTTCATTGACTTCCCCGCAACAACACGATCAGCATCGTAATATTTAAACGCCAGGGGATTATCGGATTCCGACCCTTCGTATTGGATTTGATCTGAAACTTCAGGGAAGTATTGAGTTGACATAGAGACTCCTTAGAATAAAATCATTTTTTTAGATTTGTATTGAGAGTGTACTAGGTTTCAACCCTGTAAAGTAGAGAATCGAATCAATACAATTTAATGATGAAACTTGTAGATTTTATTTGTATTGCAACAGCCCCTTAAACCATGTTTGACAATAGCACCTAATATTTATAGAGTAAACATAACCCTAATAACTCGTTTTTTTCAAGTAAAAATATAATGAAAGCATTAATAATACCTATAAAACAACAACTAACTTTGATATTACTCAGTGGTCTTACAATTGTTTTTAATCCTGCCATGGCTGAGTCGGGTTTGCAAACTAAGGAAGCCGTCAAAAATGTTAAAGAAAAGTCTCAGAAACATGGCAACCATTCAAAAGACACAAAATTAGTTGATAAAAATCAGAAACAATTTCATGGTGTTTTTTACGGATATCTTCCATGTGAAGATTGTGATGGCACTCAAACAACCCTGTCTTTAAAAAATAAAAACAATTATTTATTGGTCACCCAACCAGCAAAAGCTTCCTCAAGGGAGTTTTTTGATAAAGGCAAATATATCTGGGATGATGAAACGAATACTGTTACATTAACATCGCGTAAGACTTCAAAAATAAAAAAATATCATATTGAAGATGAAGAAACGCTTTTTATGCTTGATGCTAAGGGTGCCCCTATAAAAGGAGAGAAGAGTAAGTATTCTTTAAGAAAACGCGAGATGAAACAATCGACTAAAATGCATAATCACTGATTTGGTTATCACATGAGGTAGCAGTCTAGTTATTAAGCAAGAATATCAACTACTCTAACCCTTTGTTACAATTTTTATTGATTTACTAAACAAGCGGTTTCAGCCGCGTCCATTCAAAATAATAATAGGACAAAATAATAATGATCACAAAAAAATCGAATTTTTTATTTTTAATCTGTAGCTTGCTTTTGCCTATTACAGCTGCAGCCGACATCTCACGAATTGCAGCAAAAAACGAACCTGCCGTTGGATTTCCCTCTGACGTCACATATGAACTTGTTTCCGCACCAAGTATTGGGAAAAACAGCCATATTGCTTTTCGTGGGCTTGTCGACACTCCCATCAGCTCATCTGATCCCTTTACCAACGCTATATGGGGAGGAAAAGCAGATAATCTTAAGCTACTTATTAAAGAAGGAGAGTCTCCAATTGGTCTCCCCTCGAACGCGGTATTTATGGAAACGCTATTAAATACACCCATTATTGTCACTGATTCCGGTTCGATAGGTTTTAGAGCGAGAATGTCTTTGCCGACTTCAAACGCGTTTCTTGCTTCGATTGACAATCAAACCTACGCGGTAACATATAATGGTGCTGTTGCCGAAGGTTTCCCTGCAGGCACCACGGTAAATTCTCTTGACTCCAGCTATTTCTTTGCTGACGCGGGATTTGCTTATTCAGCAAAGATCTCGGATGGCCGCAGTGCTGTTTGGTTATGGAATAATTTTCAGCATAACCTTATCCTAACAAGTGGAGATGAATTGGTAACGATTTTACCAGGATGTGCAGCATTTCAAATTACCCCTATCGATATGAATCGATCCGGCGAAATACTCTTTTATATCTCCTATCGCACAACTGGCGATGCAGAATGTCCTTCACAGGGATACATCAGTTGGAAAAATAATAAGTTTAGAAAGATTATTTCTACTGGTGACTCTGTTCCTGATATGCCTGCCAATATTATCTTCAAGGGAGATAGAGCTGGCGGACTCACCGCAAGCATTAATGATAATAGTGACGTCATTTTTAGAATGTCTATAGGAGATAACAGTTTCGCTTCAGGAGATAACGAAGGAATTTGGATGGTCAATTCGACGGGAGAGATATTTAACGTCGGGGTCAACAATCAAGTGGCACCCGATCTTCAAAACAGACTATTCTTTAATTCAGCAGTGAGTAATGCTAACCAGAATCTGATTAGCGAGGTAAGCATAAAACAAAGTAGCGGAGCCACGGTGGGTTCAGGTTTATTTACTGGTCAAGCAAAAACTATCCAGTTCGATAGTACTACAGAGCCTGGATCCACGCAACTGAACGCGCTTGTTGACCGTAATCAAGTGCCACCTGGATTTCCTAACACTTGGTTTTTTGATAGTATTGTTTCGCCGACATTGAATGATCAAGATATCGTCGCCTTCTATGGAATTATCAAAGATGCGATTTCTGCTTTTAACAACTCCTTTGGAATTTGGTTCGGCGACCAAAATGAGAATTTATATTCGATAGTACAGTCAAGTGACCCCGCCATCATTGATGGCAAAAAACATGACTCGCTCACTTTCAACTTGTTTTCAAACGTCGTAGGTGGTAGCACCAACAGTGCTAATGGCAGTTGGATTAACGATAATAATGAATTCGTCTTTACTGGTTCAGTCAATAATTTAAACCGTGACGATGCCATTTATCATTACAAACCGTCGGACTGTATCTGGCGCTTTCATGCCAACGGGTCTATTTCCGCTCCATGTGTCAGAGTCAGCGACGATCAAGGCGGGTCAACGGTATACGAAGCATTACTAACACAGGTTTCAGGAGAGGGTATCGTATTTCAACTGACATCTGCTTTAGTTAAAAACGGCCTACCGATCGAAAATGAATGTGTTGCAACAGTCAATTCCGATGCAACAGTGACGGTACCTTGTGTCAACGTGCCAAATGTCGGAGACGGAGTCACTTTGTTTGAAGGTCAATTAAAACTTATTGGCTCATCGCCGTTTAAATATCAAGTCACCCAAGCACAACCAAAGTCTTAACATGGCTTCAGCGTGAATATGATGGGTTGAACATTAAACAATGTCCAACATCATTCAGTTAAAAAATAGGGTCAAGTATTGATTAAAAATTAAACCACGTCCTGAGGACGTGGAACTGTACTTTAGTATCCATACGTTTATGTAATACACGATCAACTCAATTTCAAATTGACTAGTACTATGATAGAAAACTATATGATTAACAACTGAATTATAAGGGGGCAATTTGGTATTTAACTTACTTTAAAAAAAATGTAACTTGTAGCGAAGAGATAATAATCCAAGGCTACAAGGCTACAAGGCTACAAGGCTACAAGGCTCAGACATTGGTATGGCACTTTTGAAAATCGATAATTTCATCCCCAAGGAGTGTGACTGCTATGATAGTCACGCCGGCTGGTCGAGAATGTAAATTATTTTGTGTACTGCTTATTATTAATCTCTACATATGAGTAGGATAGGGTGCGATTAAAAGTGAAGTAAAGCTTAAAAAGTATTTATCTTTTTTCTTTAAGAATCTGCTCACCAAATTTCGCGTAGGTTAGGCTAACAGCTCTATCGTTAACCTAACATTTTTAGCATACCGTTTGTTGGGTTGCCAAAGAGACGGCAGCCCAACCTACATATGTCTAAGTTTACTTCACTTTTAATCACATCCAGTAGGATAAACAATTTGGAGAAGTCATTTTGAATAAATATATTTGTATATTTTGTGCAGTTTTAACCATCAACAGCAGCTCTTATGCCGATACAAGCTCAGACACTAATCTTCTGTTTGATTGGGCGGAATCAACATATCCGACTATTTTTTCGACCCATGAGACTACAAAAAGCATCCAATTAGCAGAAAACGCTAATGAACTGGCAGGTTCTTGGTTGTATCGTTTATATCCGGAACAAAACGTATATGCGGGTGTGCTTAATGAAAAAGATGTTTATGTTTTGGGCGGGCCATGGCCACAGCTTCTTTTTGTTGGCAGACTAGATGATTTAGTTGCAAATATATCCCCCACCAATACAGCAGGTTCTGACACTTGTGTTGATCGTGTAACGTTACCTGCTGCGGGCACACAATATACGCTCGGTTCTAGTGCAGATAGTCAGAGTTCCCAAGAGTTTCATGTAACCATTGAAGAATTAACTAACACGTCAATGAGATTAAAACAAATCCCAATCAACGATTCAATTGGTTTTAAAAGCATAGAAATTATAACTGCTTTTAGACACGATAGCGGCTTTGCTTATACATCTAAACTGACAACAAATATTCAGATTGGTAATTCAACCGTAAATAAAGAGATAAGCTTCTCTCCTGAAATACAATCCATACAATCGCCTGCATGTGTAGGCCAAACAATTACTAGGGATTATGTACAAACAATTAACGAGACAACAGACGGTGTAGCTTCACCTACAATAACTGAAAATATTTTAGGTACTCATACTGTTGAAGCCGTTAACGAGAGCAAATCTGTAACCTCAGGTACTTTTAATACTGTCCGGTTTCGTAATACCAAATCTAACGGAAGCTATGCTCTTCATTGGAATGATATTGTTACAGGCATTGATATCGCTTCAGAAAGTTATACTGAAAATGGCTTGCTAAAATCTACATCAGAAGTAACTAGCATAACGAAGCCTTAGCTTGTAGAATTAATAAAATGCCCCCTCTAAAATCAAGGGGGTCAATCTTCAATACCGCTACCTAATGGATCAGAACCAGTACCCTTCATGGTATGCCAAAAAGCAACAGAAAATTTTAAATGCCAGAGGATTGTCGGATTCCTTCCCCTTTGTCTGGATTTGATCTGAAACTTCCTAGAAGTATTGAGTCGCCATGGTGACTCATTAGAATAGAGTAGGACATTGAACCTAGAATAATCAGGTGAATACATTTTCTAGGTTGAAAGTTATAAAGCTATCATAGACCACCGTTTGATTCTATTAAATAATCCAGCCACTGGTTTGACAGTTTTTCCTGTACGGTATTTTGACGCAGTCTGGCATTAAGATGTGGAAAATCTACTTCTTCTAAATCTTGGTCTTGATTAACACAAGAATAAACGAAATATTCCGATCCACTCTCAGGATCAATGTGTTTACACAGGCATTGCGCGCAGATACCCTTCATCATACATTGCATGGGAGAATTTATTGACCCAATTGCTTTGTGTTGTTTTAAATAGGGTTTTAATCTGTCTTGCCGCGCTTCTTTGACTACGGCCATCATACGATCCGATCCGATCACAATCATACGATCAACTTCGTTGAGAGGAATAGGTGCTTCTCCCAAATCCCCTTTGGCGTAACTTTCGATAGCCTGGAGAATATTACCCACTATATTTTTATCCTGCGGTCTGGTTAAAGGAATAAGCGTGGTATTAGGAGAAGGATCTACCGACCAGACAATGAGATCGGAAGCCTTCTCAATATCTTCTACATTAAAAACATCTTGATTGGACTTGTAACCTGCAAAATAGATGACTCGGTTTCCAGCAGCTCGCATGGCTTTTCCAATAGAAAATAAAACTGCATTTCCAAGTCCACCACCTACAAGCATGACGGTTTTGTTATTAGGAATTTCTGTCGATGCGCCCGTTACGCCCATAAGAATGACCTGATCACCTGGTTTCCAGTGAGCGCAAAGTTTTGAGGAACTTCCCATTTCCAAAGTGATTAAAGAAACCAGACCTTGTTTTTTATCAACCCATGCACCAGTCAAAGCCAGGCCTTCCGAGGTCAGCACTGTTCCATTAATGGTCGGCGCATGAGCTTCAAAATTTTGCAAACGGTAGAATTGACCCGGCTCAAAATGCTTAGCTTGCATCGGTGCTTTGACAATCACCTCAACAATAGTTGGTGTTAGTCGTTTAACTTCATGAATAGTCGCTAACAAATTCTCATCCAATTTAGAAAATAGCTGTTTGAGATTGCTATCTCGATATTCTTGCTGATTAGGGTCGAGCTGATTAATCTCGTCCTCAAAAAGCTTGACGATATAAGGATAACCATCCTTTGCACTCGCCATTGCTTTCACCACATTACCTGCATAAACGGGGTGATTATCACCATAAAAAGTAATATGACGACCATTCTGTTCATAAGATGTAAACGGAGCTGGATGCCCTTGCTTGGGTGCTTCGGTATCCTGACTCGGATGAAGAACCGGAATGGCATTATTGATCCACTCGGGTTCGTAGCGTTGAAAAAAATTATTGTCCATTTTGAAAGCACCTGGGTGCTCATTCTGGTAAATAGTATTCGGTGACGTTCCTGCGGCAATATATAAATTTCGTAACGGAACTTCAACTTTTTCGCCACTGCTCACCCAGCTTCCATCCTGACCGACCATTTTTTCAAATCGAATAGCACTCAGATGTTGATTATCATCGGTGATTGCTTCTTTTGGATTCATCCCTTCCGCCCAGTTAATACCTTCTTCCAACGCTTTGACAATTTCTTCATGATTTTGCACATAAGCCGGCGCATTTTTCATACCCTTCCGATAAAACAAGGTAACACCGCCCCATTCGTCAAGCAGAGTCTGGAAATTCGGAAGTTCATTTGCTGATTTTGCCCGCTCTCTTTCAGTACGAATAGCTCTTCCATGTGTCAGAAATTCTTCCAGAATTCCACGCTCCTCTTCGTCGTAACGTGCCAGAATTGATTCTTTACCCTTTTTTTCAGCTAGCGTTTCATAGCGCAGTAACGTTTTTTCCACTTGTATTGGATAGTAAGCCATCAATTCCGTTGCTGTGTCAGTCGCGGTAAGTCCACCACCAATTACACCCGCTGGTAATCGAACCTGTAGATTGGCCAGAGATGATGCTTTGGCAGCTCCGGTCAGCTGTAATGCCATAAGAAAATCCGAAGCTTTTCGGATGCCTCGTACCAAATTATTTTTAAGTCCAATAATTGTGGGTTTACCTGCCCCAACTGCTACTGCGATATGATCAAACCCCAATGCCCAAATATCTTCAATAGTTAGCGTTCCTCCAAATCGAATACCGCCATAGCAACGAAACGCATTACGCCGAGCTAAGGTAAGATAAATAACCTTAAGGAAATTTTTATCCCAACGCACGGTAATACCATATTCAGCAACGCCGCCGAATCCAGCTAAAATGCGTTTGTCCAAGTCTTCATAAAGGGTATTAAAATCCTTAATAGGAGTTGGTAAAGTAGTTTCGCTACCGGTTAATTCTTCCGGTAAAGGCTCTATTTTCAACCCATCAATACCAACCACACCAAAACCTTCGTTAATTAGATAATGAGCCAAGGTATAACCCGCCGGCCCTAGACCTGCGATTAATACATTTTTACCGTTATAAGGTAACGCATAAGGACGTTTAACGTTGAGAGGATTCCAACGCGTTAAAAAACTGTATATTTCGAAACCGTAGGGCATAAATAACACATCGGTTAGCACATTGGTTTCAATTTGTGGAATATCAACCGGTTCTGTTTTCTGATAAATACAACCTTTCATACAATCATTACAGATACGATGCCCTGTTCCTGGACACATTGGATTGTCGATTATAATCAATGCCAATGCGCCTATATTGTCGCCTTGCCGTTTAGCCAGATGCATTTCAGAAACTTTTTCTTCTAACGGACAACCGCTGAGGGTTACATCAAGGGGATTGGTTTTGAACGTATTATCTTTTTTATTACGCATACCTTTTGAGCAGGAATCCGTATCCCGTTCATGACAGTAGATACAGTGATCAACTTCATAAAGGACTTCTCGTTCATTATATCGGGGATCGGTAAGGGCAAAACCATCACGTCGGCGACGAGTCTTTTTGGGGCCTACTAAAGCGGAATATTCCTTACACTGTTTGGTTTCTACCTCTACTAGATGAGTAAAGTCTGTTTTCTTCGGGCTCTTAAATATCATCCAGCCTTTAGTCAGGGCTTTTAAATTGGGATCTTGTTGAGCGGCATGCGCCCAACGCCCCAATTTCTTGTACAGTTCACTAATAAATGCGTCAGGCTCATCTATTAACAAAAGGTTAGCAAAATACTGTGAAGCTTTAGAGTGGGAGGACAGAGATTTTCTAAGTTTTTTTATTTTTTCTTCAGCGGGATATTCCGATACTTTTACTTGCTCGATGGCTGCGAAATATTGGGATAATCGAACAATTTCTGCTCCAACCTTACTAATAGAAAACTCCTGATCGAAATTGGATTTAGTAGAGGTAGCTGCAACTAAAAGCGCTATACCTTCATGTAGTTGTTTGGCTTCAATTGCTGTAATAGTTTCCTTGCTGAATTTTTTCGCCGCTTTCCCAATGATTTCGCTTCGAAAGGTAAAAGTAGCATCAAATTCGCTCTGAATAGAGGTAATCTGGATCTCTCTTTCTTTCTCAATTCCAAAAAGTTTGGCTACAAAACAGCCGAGATGGGTACTCATCTCCACCAAAATATGAGAGATTTCTTCTGGTTTAAGATCTTTACCCTGAGTATTTCGGTAATTCAAATACCGCGAAAACAGAACTGCGTCTTCTTTTTTGACAGCATTATCAAAGACAGTCAACAATGCCTCTAGCTTTAAAGGATCATAAAGATCAGCATAAGAGAAGCCAGAAATACCTAGAACAAGGGATTCATCAATAATTTCTTGTGTATTCATACTGAAAATATCCTTTATTTGAGATCATTTTCTTTTACACTTGTAGTGTAAGTCAGTATATCTTAATCATTCAAATATTGAGCAAGGTTTTTGTTTGTCGGTACACCGCGCTTCGTTACCCTCAAATAACAAGTAAACCTATCTTTCCACTCTGCAGAGCAGCAAAATTCTTTAAATAGGGATAATTGATCCAACTTTCGACTATAACATTTTAGGATATCTCTTAATTAATGTATTAAGGGCACCTCTATTAATTGATGAATGGAAAAATGAGTCCAGAATATCCAATCTCTGCGTTGAAACCCTTCGCAATAGCCTGCTATTACGTGCGGATTTCGCCTTGATCTTGAATATTTTGGTCCTCAATTTTCTCACCCACAATTAATAGAGGAACCCATATTTAAAAATAATCAAGGCATTAATAATAAAGGTATTTTTCACTTATTTTCAGTGTATTTTTTCACAGCATTCAAAAAGTCAAATAGGTACAATTTTTTTGTGCATTAGTTAAATGCATATGTTGTTTACTATCTTTTATATCTATTGGAGAATATCATGAAAAATAATCTTAAAATTTCCTCACAATTGGCTGTTATTGCTAATTGGAACCCCGGTATATCACTGTCTGCCGCAGACAGAAAAAAGGCTAGTGCTGGTAAATTAGTGCTTGCTGGTCTCGGGTCAATCCTTCCTATCGGTTCTGGTGTAAGTCCCGTAGGGACGGCAACTAGTGCAAGTCAGAAAGGTTGTATTGAGTACATGCGTTATCAAAAAGGAAGTGACGATTTGACTTTTATAATCGTTGATGGCAATTCATATAGTGGTAGTAGCATAAACGATTTTCGTGAAATCCTTGAGAAAGCTGCTTTCCATATGAAAGTTATCAATTTCTGTTGGAATAGCAGTACCCAAACAATGACAATGTTGAATGTTTTTCCAAAGCATTGTTGCAAATGTGAAAAAGTTAAGTAAGGACTTTGTTTCTTTCTAATGCCTAACCACATACCTATCTCTGCTCGTTTGTGGAAAGTGTAACAAGTTTTGGGTCAGAAATTCGCAAGAGTTGGAGATAACAAAATTTGCAGTAATGGATGATATGAAAGCATTATCAAACAATCAGCAATAGGTCAGTGATGTTTTATTTAGGAAGCCTCAAAATTTAATGAGGTTGACCAAAACTTTCTTATCCCTGGTGCCACTCAAGCTTCAGGGATAGGGGGAAATGACTCAAAATTTTTAAAAACCATGAAGGTTAAGATGAATTTACTAACTACAAAAGTTTATTCTTCCTTGATAATATTTTCACTGACAGCAATCACTTTAGGTGTCACTAAATCTTTATGCTCTGGTTCTGAAAATTTCTTTTTCATCGGTGGCAAAAGTAGATCGTAGTATGCCACAGCTCTTAATTTAGTAATTTTCTTTTTAGGCAGAGAATAAAGTAGTTTTCTAGTTTCATGAGGTTTCAGTCGTGTGTCACCTAATACTTTCGTAGCTTTTGGTGGCGGCGCTGGGTTTCCTTCTTCATCACCTAAGCTATACATAAACATAGCTTTTTCATCATCTTTAACAGGATGTGATTGACTGCTTGTCCAAACTTCTTTCCCTTTTTTATCATAGCCAGTTAACTTGACATATACATTTCTAAAAGGAGCACCCGTTGGAAAACTATGGGGTAATTGATTAGTTAATTTAATGGTTACATTTAGTTTTTTATTTTTCTTTGTTGTAGTCATAGTCATCAACAAGCCTTTACTCACCATTTTGGCTGAGTGTCCGCCTAATAAACTATGATCCACTTTTCCATTAACAACAGGCATATGACAACTCAAACAATTATTAGATCCGTCTGATGAAGCAATTTCATCTCCTGTTTGACAGAGAGCTACTTTATTTGAATTTTTCCGTTGATCATGACAACCCATGCAGATAGCACTTGTTTTAAAAACTTCAGGGTTTGCTGAATTTTCAAATAGAGGATGTTGCCAATCTGGTTCAATATGATTTGTACCTGGCCCTTGTAAAGATGAATCAGAAAATTCATAAGCCTGAGTACCTAATCTTAATCCACCGCCTGCTTTTTTAGTGCCTTTAAATTTACTTATAGTATGACAAGCTACGCAGTTAATTCCTTCATTATAAACTTCCATTGAAGTCAAATCCGTTTTTCCATCTATTGCAGCTGCTGGGGCATGACATTGTAAACAAACGGGATATTTGCCTTTTTTATTAATACCCTCCTCTTTAGGATCACCTATAACAGCCTTATAAAATGTGCCATGAATAGGATCTTTTAGGGCTGTACTATTAGCATGCATAGATCCTTTCCATTGAGAATAAATTTCTTCATGACAAGTTTTACATTCTTTAGCTGAGACATGATGCAGAGGTACTTTATCTGCTGCTGAGACTAGTCCAATTGAATTGTTTAAAAAAACCAGCAAAAATAATGCATAAAAAGGAGACATATATTTTGTATTTAACATGGAAACTCCAGTAGAAAAGCAAGGAAAAGAATACTCGTATTTTTCAATATTAATAAATATTAATATACTAAATATAATGATTATTTGCAATTCTATTTAAACTATAAATTTAGTTACTTACAATTTTTATCATAGCTTTAAGAACGAGCAAGAAATAACTAAACAACTGCCTCATACTTATTAACCCAAGCAATACTTGTTCGAGCTTGCGATACAATGCTCTAAACCATTTATAACTAAAGGTTTGATTTGTACATAAATTGGCGAAAATTATAAGTATATTCCTCTGTGCGCCGCTACTAACATCCTGTACATGCAGTAGAAAAAGCCATTACAGATACCTACTCAGATAATTATTTTCTCACACTTGAAAGGTCGCTTACTTATCCGAATTAAGTGACTAATATTTCAGGTATTCGAATAATTTTGGAACAATAAACTGGTAATAATATTGGTTCTCGAACTTATAGGATCAGGAATACAAAATATACACCATGAACGGTGTCAATATTTTTCTAGACATATCAATAAAATAGGTACAAGCTTGCCCTCAAAGAGTATCATACATAATTGTTCCTTTGGATTTCTAATACAAATTATAAATCACTATGAAAGAAGAATTTCAAATCAAAATAGAACCTCTAAAATGGCTCGCTATTGCTTTATTTATTTGGAGTATCATATTTTTACTTTCATTTATTACAAGTAAAATTGAGAATACTGGCTTGTATATTTTATCTATCTGGCTTTTTTCTCTTGTGGTAGGTGTTGCGCAGCATCACCTTGCATTTTTAGGACATGATGGCAGTCATGGCTTAGTCACTAAAAATAAACAAATCAATAAACTTCTTACTAATTTATTTGTTTGTGTTCCTTTACTGGTTCATCTAGGAAACTACAAAAAATTTCATGACGATCACCATATCTATGTAGGAAGTAAAGATGATACTGAGCTGCCATTAAAAGAATTTACCAGAGAAAAATATGTTTCACCTCAAAAAACATCTGCACTTTTGCTGAATTGTGTTAAAGATTTATTTATGGGGGGTATTTTAGAGATAAAGTTTTTTATAGTATTCATGACAAAGGGAAAAGTATTTGAAGCGTTTGGTAGTGCTGCTATTTGGTGGTCTATCGTAGGGTCATTCCTTTATCTTTCTGGAATACTGGTTGAGTTTCTTTTAATCTGGTTCATAGGTTTGTTTACTATGTTTTGGGCAAGCTTTCGTTTACGTATTTATTTTGAACATTATGGTTTAGATATGTTGAGTAAAAATAAAGGCGATAGAGTCACTCACCGGATGGAATACGCTAAAGGTCTTGGATGGTTTCGTTTGTTAGCTATGTATTGGGGGCAATTCCATTGGGAGCACCATCGTAACCCAGGCGTGCCAATATACCAGTTAGCCGAATATAGATCGTTTCTTATCAAACAAAAAATTGGGCCTGAAATCATTACAATTACAAATCCGATAAAATTTTTGGATTCTATTAATGAAGAGGGTTCTATTGTCAACACATAAGTAATAGCTAATATTCTTCTTTAATCCAAAACAAATTTCGGCTATTATTAAACCTTCACTTCTAAAGGTTTATCCGATGAATCCAACAAACTGGTTCACCCAGCGTAAAGCGCTACCCCTTGCTCTTATTGCTTGTATCTTATTAGCAGTAATCATTGTAAAAACTCGCCCTTCCATGCAGCATGAACCTAGGGAAGACTTTATCAGTTCCGTTAAAGTGATAGACGTTAATCAATATTCTGTTAGACCTGCCATTAAAGGTTTTGGTATCGTAAAACCGGATATTTTGTTTGAAGCTAAATCCGAGGTATCCGGCAAAATAATTTTTCTGCATCCGCAATTAAAAGATGGTGCTGTTTTTCCTAAAGATACCGTAGTTATACGCATTGAAGAAGAAGATTATCAGTCTTCTTTAAAACAGGCTCAAGCCAACTCGGCATACAATCTTGCTAAACTTAAAGAGATCAAGGTTAGTATCCAGAACACCCGTGCTGAGATAAAACTGGTTAAAGCCAAATTGAAATTGGCAAAAAAAGAATACAGCCGATTAGAAGAATTGTTAAAAAAACATCTGGTTTCTCAGTCTAATGCAGATGCAAAACAAGCTGATGTATTAAAACTGCAACAGGAAGTTCAAACTCTTAATAGTCGATTAAAAACCCTTCCACAGCAACAGCGCAGTCTGGAAGCAAACCTTTCCAGTACCAAAGCTGCCGCATCCAGTCAACAGCGAAACCTGGAACGCACAACAATCACTCTGCCATTTAATGCCAGAATTTCTAAATTGAATGTTGAAAATAATCAATATATCACCCAGGGCAGTTTATTATTTAGCGCCCAAACCACTGATAAAGTCTTGATTAACGCACAATTCCCACTTTTACAATTTCGTACGCTGGCTAAAGATTTTCAAGTTGAACAGGACTTAATTAGGCAGGCATTTCAAAGCGGTTTTTCCAGTGAATTATTTACTAATTTAGGTTTGTCCGCCAAAGTTCGGCTTAGTGAAAATCTTAACGCCAGTTGGCAAGCCAAAGTAGAGCGTATCAGCAGTTCTATTGATCCTAAAACTAGAACGCTTGGTTTATTTGTCAGTGTAGACAAACCTAATGCCCAGATAATCCCAGGCAGTAAACCACCCCTGCTAGAAGGCATGTACACAGAAGTGACCATAAAAGGTAATGCCAAAAAATTCTTTGTTATTCCCAGAGATGCGATACACGAAGGTGAGCTATTTATTGTCAATAAAGAAAACAGACTTGAACGTAGAGTTCTTAAACCCAGTCTGCTGCAAGGCAAAATGGCTTTGTTTGAAGAGGGTTTAAGTGTGGGTGAAAAAATCGTTGTTTCTGATCTGTTTCCTGCCATTCCTGGAATGTCTTTGAATCTGACTAAGGATAAACGTACTGAACAGGCCATTAGCGACTGGCTAAAGCAGCAGGCTAAACCATGATTCGCTTTTTTACCCTGCACCCCACGGCAGCCAACTTATTAATGCTATTTCTTTTGTTCATCGGTTTTGTCACTCTGCCTACATTAAAACGGGAAACATTGCCGGAAATTAAGAAATATGAAGTTGAAGTTAAAATCGTCTACCCTGGCGCAACACCCAATGATATTGAAGAAAAAATATGCTTGCCTCTGGAAGATTCTATAGAAGGCATTAGCTTTGTTGAGGAAATAAGCTGTCAGGCACATCATTCTTATGCCGTTGCTATTATTAAGATGTTTGAGGCAGGTGATTTTCTGGTATTTATGGATGATATTAACAGTGCAGTTGATGAAATTGACAGCTTTCCCGATGAATCTGAAGAGCCGATTATCAGCGAGGTCGGACGTACTCAGGATGTGGTGACCGTTGCTGTAACAGCCGACCTTAAAAGACAGGAATTAAAAGATCTGGCTGAAGAAATCAAAACTAAAATGCTGCTAGACCCTGGCATCCCATTAGTGACAATTGAAGGCTTTGCTAAACGCCAATTTCAAATTCAAGTATCCCAGGCTAATTTACGTCAATATGGGGTCAGCCTGCAAGATATTGCAACGATTATTGGACGGCAAGATGTGGACTTACCCGCAGGCGAAATTAATACCGCATCCAGAGAATATCAGATTCGCTTTAATGATGAGGCACGTTCGGTTAAAGAGTTGGGTGAACTGGTGGTGCTCACCAGTCAGCAAGGGACAGAAATTCGTCTATCTGATATTGCCACTATTATTGATCAGTTTGATGAAAACTCTGACGATATTTATTTTAATGATAAACCTGCCGCCTTTTTAAAAATCAGAAAAAATTCGCGTGATGACAGTTTAAGAATACTGGAAGCCGTAGAGCTGTTTATAGAAAAACAGCGTCAACTGTTACCAGCAGAAGTGGGCTTTGATTTAACGCAGGATTTTACCAGTAGTATAAAAGATCGTATTCAGCTGCTGATCAGCAATGCCTGGCAAGGGTTAATTTTAGTTTTTGGTGTGATGTGGCTATTCTTTGGCCGTCGATATGCTTTTTGGGTAGTCATGGGCTTGCCCGTTTCCTTTCTGGCAAGTACCTGGCTGCTCGCACAATGGGGTGTCAGTATCAATATGCTGTCAATGGTCGCCCTGCTATTGGCTTTGGGTATTTTGATGGACGATGCTATCGTTATCAGCGAGAGTATTGGGCATCAAATCAGCCTAGGTAAATCACCTGTTGATGCTGCTATTGATGGTACACAGGCTGTTGCTCGTGGCGTTTTATCATCCTTTATCACTACACTGTGCATTTTTGTGGGGCTGCTTTTTCTCAGTGGCGATATAGGGCAAAATTTAAGAAATATACCTTTAGTATTAATTTCTGTTATCAGTGTTTCACTGGTTGAAGCCTTTTTAATTCTACCCCATCATTTAAAACACTCTTTAGAAAAAGCCGGCAATGAATCTGTCTCTATTATCAGAGAAAAATTTACCCTGTCTTTTGATAAATTGCATGAACATATTCATGGCTGGGTCGCATTTCTGATTCGTTTTCGCTATGTGTTTATTGGCTCTGTTATCGGTTTATTATTTTTATCTGTCAGCTTGTTAGTTTCAGGCATTGTTAAGTTTTCAGCCTTCCCTGATATTGAGGGTGATATTTTACAGGCTAGAATTTTAATGCCAGTGGGTAGTTCCCTTACTGCTACTGAACAGACGGTCAAACGACTTAATAAAAGCTTAATTCAGTTAAACCAAAGCTATAAAGAAAAATATAGCGAAGATCTTGTTCATGCGGTTACTCTCAGTTATGGTATGAATGCAGATGCATTTGAAACAGGTGCACATGTGGCAACCGTTAGTGCAGATTTGCTAACCTCTGAATTACGAGAATTGTCAATTAATGAAATTGCTGAGCAGTGGCATAAAAATACTGGAGAAATAGCTGATGCATTGACTATTTCTATCAAAGAACCCATCATTGGTCCCGCTGGACGAGCCATTTATATACAGTTACAAGGCGAAGATTTAGAACAACTGTCCAGTGCCTCTCATCAAATGCAAAATTGGCTCCAGGGCTATCCTGGAGTGAGCAATTTAATGGACGATTTAAGACCAGGAAAGCCAGAATTTACTTTACATTTAAAACAAGGAGCTTATGCACTTGGTTTGGATGCACACACCATCGCTATACAATTACGGGCAGCCTACCAAGGCATAGAAATATTAGAAACCAGTGTGGGTCTGGAAACTTTTGAAGTAGTGGTGATTTTAGATGAGCAGTCCAGAGATGAACTTGATGATTTTGATTATTTTCCCATCATTCATCCGCAGACTGGCCAGGTTATCCCCTTATCAAATGTGGCTGAAATCATTTCCAGCCGAGACTATTCTCATATACAAAGAATTAATGGCCAGCGCACTGTCACTATTTATGGCGATATAGATGCAGAAATCAACAATACTCAGGCCATTCTACAAGACTTACAGAAACAATATTTACCTGATTTTAAAACCCGCTATCCAGAAATCAGCGTTAATTTTGAAGGGGAAATAAAAGAAGGTAATTTAACCCGAAACTCTATGCGAAAAAGCATGCTGTTCGGTTTAGCCGGCATTTTTATACTACTCAGTCTGCAATTTAGATCCTATACAGAACCTTTGATTGTGATGGTGAACATTCCGCTGGCGTTAATAGGTGTCATTTGGGGACATCTATTAATGGGACATGATATTACCATGCCCTCATTGCTGGGTTTTGTTTCCCTGGCCGGCATAGTGGTAAATGATTCTATCCTACTGGTAGAGTTTGTTAAAAAGCATAACCGAGAAGGTATGATACCGCATGAATCCGCAGCCAAAGCCAGTTATGAGCGATTTAGAGCTGTATTTTTAACCTCGCTAACCACTATTGCGGGGCTGACCCCCTTATTATTTGAGCAAAGTCCACAGGCACAGATACTGATACCTCTTGCTATTAGCATTATTTTTGGCATTGCAACATCAACTTTACTAGTGCTGTTTGTTATTCCTTGTCTTTATTGTATTTTGGAAGATTTTGGAGTTGTTAAAAGCCATTCCAGCATAGATATTTTATAATGGTAATTTCATTCTTGATTTTTAGCGCAAAAAGCAGTTGCATGATCCTTAATAGATTCTATTGAATTATTAGTTCTGTATTAGTCAATATAGCCGCCGTGCTTACTTTTAATACTCTATATCAATCGTTGTACCCAAAAAACACTACCTTAAAGTTTGTGCTAAGATTCACTAACTCTTTATTTATAAGGAATATTTAATAATGATTAATATCAAAAAATCTATTGCTCTTTTAAGCCTTACTTTAGTGGTTAATCTAGTCACTTTGACTCCAGCTTTTGCTGATAACTTAAACCTAACAACGGGTACAGCAGAAATTGTTGATGAAACCTCTCTTTCTCTAAAAAACTTATCACTAGATGATAAATTTTATAATGCAGTCATTAAACTTAACCTTGATGGAACATACCTGGTCTTATCAGCCACAAAGATGATGATTGAAAATACTGCAAAATATCAGGTTGAATTTGAAAGCACCTGGAGTTCAGCCACCCATCCCGACCAATTTCCTAATGGATCAGCTCATTTATCTGGTTTAATTGGAGCAACTCATCAAAGCAACTTTAAACTTTGGGGAAATGGAATGCTAGCTAGCCCAGGCATTAAATCTATGGCTGAAACGGGTAGTAAATCACCCTTAAACAACGAAATTGATACTGCGATTAATAATGGAAATGCTGAATTTCTATTATCTGGTAACGGCATTAATCCTTCGCCAGGCACTACCCTATTAACCTTTGATGTGACTCAAAACAATGCTTTTGTTTCACTGGTTTCAATGATTGCCCCTAGCCCAGATTGGTTTATAGGAGTGTCAGGGGTAAGCTTGATTGAAAAAGGACAGTGGGTTGATGAACTTATAATCCCACTACATGCTTATGATGCCGGAACTGATAATGGCCAATCTTATCTTTCTCCCAATAATAAAACAGAACCACAAGGCAATATTAGTCGCCTAGAAGAATCCCCGTTTATAGTTAATGAAGAAACCCCCACATTAGGGCGGTTTATTTTTAAACGTATCTAGTAGACTCTATTAAATGACTTTTTTATAGGTCGGAAATAGCACACATTCCGACCTTAGGCTAGCACTTCTTCTACAATAGCAAGTTAGAAAAATAATTATTTTAAAAACCATTTGATCTAGTAATTTAATTTCCTGGATGTTTATTGAGGTAACGGTTCAGCACTTTGTACAATAAATGCACCATCTCCAATACGTTGTTTTAATTGGACTGAAAATAATTGATCAAAAGCAAAAACTTTAGGAATTTCGGCTGATAAACTGTCTAAACTATAGAAAGCAGGTGTGCTTGAAACACTATTTGTAAGGTATTCAACCGTTTCTAAAATAAAACTAAAATCATCTTGTGCTTCTAGAGTAACCGCCAATATATCGTTACCCACTCGAATATCTTTTATTGTAAGCAACCTGCTAGAATCATCATAAATAGCAACGGCTTGTAACTTTAATATTTCTAGCTTATCTGGGTCTTCTGGTTCTGGCGCAGGATTAGTTGTAGCACAACCTATCTCAGGTAATATATCAAAATCTAAAGAAACATTTGCCCCCTCTTCTGGTATTGTTATTGTTTTACTTTGTTCCTGATAACCATTTGATTTAGTCGTTACCTTATATTCACCTGGGTTTAGCGCAAACCCGAACGCCCCATCCTTAGCACTGAATACTTGGTCAATTTGGCCACCTTCAGCTTTAAGAACTATTTTTCCAAGACCTAGTTGAGTACATTGATCAATCACAATACCTGAAATACCACCATTATTTGGCGCAATAGGTAAAAATACTTTAATATTATATTGAGAATTTGGGCTAAACTCTGTTTCCAAATTAGTCACCCTAATATAATAAAATCCATCAGCAGATGAATTCCAACTAAGTAACTCCCCTTCTCCTGCAAAATTAAAATCAAACAAACCGACTTCAATCTCGCCCTTTTCGTTAAATAACTCAATAGCTGGATTTATTCCTTGTCCAGCGTTATCTATCTCAATATCATACTGTGTTCCTTTTTGGGCATAAAAAACCAGCCAGTCTTCATCACCTGCATAATCGAATGCATGGAGCTGTGTTAATCCTGTTGTAAAAATGGATTGTGCATCATCAAACGTATTATTTGGTTCGTACACCGTTTCAGCAATCACAGAAAAAGGGAAAACAAAAAAAAGGGTTTTTATGACTTTCTTAAATAAAACTAAATTTTGCATATTTACTCCTTAATATTTATAAATATCAGGTTATATAAATGTTTACCTACAGATAACATTCTAAATGTCTTAACTTAAATTAACTATGAATAATTGACTATTTGTTATTTTCTCTTTCTTGAATTGGTGGCTCAACTCAAGAAGAGGTTGTAACATTAAGTTATTTCAACGGCACAGCCTTTTGATCTGACCACCCCATAGGATATCGTTTTCTAAGTCATAATAAATTTCTAGCTATATATTCCATTCAATTATTAAAATATATCTCTGTACATGACAAAAATTTTAAAAGGTTGATGTAGCCCGTTGAAATGTAATTAAATACCGGGTTTTTGTTTTGGCAAACATGAATAACGGACAATTACAGATCAACGAACTAACCGCTATATTAAACGAGCATTTTCATTGGAACAAGGCAAGAATGGGATGTTTTGTAGGAATGCTAATAGCCATAATGGTTGTAGGTACAGTAAACCTGACACAATTGGCTCTATTTTTTCCTAGCAAGGCATTGGTTTCATCACGATACAGGCGCATACAACGGTTTTTTAGTGAACATTGGCTTGATTACAATGAAATCGCTCGTTTTATCATGAAGTTATTTGGTTTTACCGAAAATGACTTTTATTTGTCATTGGATAGAACCAACTGGAAATGGGGTAAAACCAACATTAATTTATTAGTGCTGGCCGTTGTCTATAAAGGCGCAGCCATTCCCGTGTATTGGCTACCCTTGAATAAGCGGGGCAATTCTAATTGGCGAGAAAGAATCGTGCTAATGAAACGGTTTATTAGCCAGTTTGGTCAGGACAGGATTAAGGGGCTGTTAGCGGATCGTGAATTTATAGGTGATAAATGGATGGGGTGGCTCATTGAAGAAAAAATACCTTTCAATATTCGGATTCGTAATAATAGTTATACCGTAAATAGTCGGGGTGATCGTCTACGTGTTGACCATTTATTTCGTGGATTAAAGCCCGGCGAGAGGCTTAATATTAATGAAGCAAGACTTTTAGGTGCTTGCTCAGTCTATTTAAGTGGCCTCCGCTTGAGTGATGGGAAATTATTAATCGTTGCTAATGCTAGCCTTAATCCGAATGCGATTGAAGAATATGGCCTGCGTTGGGAAATTGAAACCTTGTTTGGGTGTTTAAAAGGCCGAGGGTTTAACCTTGAAGATACGCGCGTTGTGGGTTATCTCCGCATGAAAAAGTTATTTGTATTACCTGTTATTGCTTTTTGCTGGTCTCATAAAGTGGGCGAATGGAAAGACGATTGTGTTTTACCGATAAAAACCAAAACACATCAACGTTTAGCACAAAGCATCTTTAGGTATGGTTTAGATTGTATTCGTTCCGAGCTGTTTAATATTTTTTCACAATCGAAAAAACAGGTGAAGAAAATACTGTCTTTACTCCGTCCTGCTTTGTCAGGTAATAGAATTTATGGAGGATCAGTTAGATGCTGATTTTTTGTCGTGTACAGAGAAAATATATATAATTTTTCAATTAATTTATTTCAAAACTATCATATTAATTAACTATCTGAATAGCATAGATATTCTATTAATTATTCGGACTTTTACCCCAAATATAAACTGCTAGTTCTAACTTAAGTTTGAATATAGTATTTTTTCAGCCAACCTATTCCAAATCAAAACAAAATTCAAACTCCTTATCTAACTTCTATTCATAGTATGATGATATGATTCTAATATTGAATATATAAGGAATACTCTAGGGCATCTCTAGTAAAAAATAATTTAGAAAAAACTTCCTTTACTTTCAATCAGAATCCATTAGTGGAATATTTGGTTCAGAAAAGGGTTTTTAATTGCATATTATCTAATTTCAAAAACCCATGTATTTAAAAATTTTCATAAGGCACTCTCATGAACATAATAATTACAAAAAAAAGCCTTGGCTTATCCATTTTACTCTCTATTTTGAGTCTCTTCTTTAATACCGGCTATGCAGAAGATACTTTTCAAGCAACCGGGATTTGGCCAAAAATTGCCCAGAACGCGTGGTATTTTAATAATCCTCGTGGAATGGCCAGAGATTCACAAGGACATATTTATGTAACAGATGAAGGTACAAATAGTGTAAGGGTCTTCAATGAAGATGGTGAGTTTATTCGGAGTTGGGGAAAACTTGGCACTGGTGATGGAGAATTTAATAATCCATTTGGCATCACCGTTTCTGAGTCTGGTTTTGTTTATGTGGTTGATAAAAAAAATAACCGTATTCAGGTTTTTAATACGGATGGTATTTTTTTGACTAAATGGGGATCACAAGGGGCTGGCCCAGGACAATTCAACTTCCCCCACTTTCTCGCTGTAAGTCGCTCTGGGCTCGTTTATGTAGCTGATCGATTAAATAACCGTATCCAAGTTTTTAATGGTTCGGGAAAATTTATTCGACAATGGGGAACAAAAGGAACTGAACCTGGGCAACTATTAACCCCACAAGGTGTAGCTTTTGACTCAGAGGAAAGCCTCTATGTAACAGACTCAAATAACCACAGAGTACAAGTTTTTTCTAAAGAAGGTACATTTTTACGTAGTTTTGCCGAGCCAGAAGCTGCGAATGGACAGTTTAAAATTCTGGGTGGCATCTCTATTGATGAAAAAGATCAGGTATTCATTACTGATTTTGAGACAGAGGAGATATTACTCTTTAGTAAAAATGGAGATTTTATTCGAAAATGGGGAGGATTCGGTTTTGTCAATGAAAAAATGAATAATCCTTGGGGAATCGTTGCACAAAATGGACAAGTATGGGTTGCGGACAATAGCAATAATAGAATTCAAATATATGATACAAATGGAGTTTATCTTATTGGTTGGCAAAGCCAAGGAAGCGCAATAGGACAATTCGTTGTCCCACATATTGCAGTCGGCCCTAATAAACTTTTATATGTAACTGACCAAGAAAACCACCGGATTCAAATTTTTGACGAAAACGGAGAAATTTTAAGTACTTTTGGTGAAAAAGGTTCTGGATCTGGAGACTTCAATCAACCTACTGATATTACTTTTGATACAGAAAATAGAATGTATGTAGTAGATGCAATTAATGCTCGAGTTCAAGTATTTTCACTAACAGGTGAGTTTATTTCTAGCTGGAAAACAACTTTAGATGAAACCGAAGTAAGCCGCCCCAGAGCTATTGCTATTTCTCCCATCAACCAGCAAGTCTATGTGTCCATACAAAACCACAACCGTATTCAAGTTTACACAAAAAATGGTGAGTTTTTAAGACAGTTTGGACATAAAGGAACGGGAGATGGAGAGTTTGATTTTCCAGCTGACCTAGTCATAAATAATAATGGCCTATTAATAGTTGCAGATTCTAGAAATGACAGAATACAAGCCTTTTCTTCAGACGATATGTTTGTTGGAAAAGTAGGTTCATTAGGGAATGGGCCGCTTGAATTCAATAAACCCAAAGGACTTGATTTGACATCTGATGGATTGTTGTATATTGCTGATGCAAATAATAGTCGAATACAGATTTTACGAATTACAGGTGAATTTTTTCAAAGTTTTACTGAACCAGGTTCTGCTTTAGGACAAATAAATAAACCATCCTCAATCGCACATATTGATAATAATACTTTTTATGTTGCTGAAGAGGCAAACAATCGAATACAGAAATTTGTACGCACCCAAAGTAACACAGGAAACAATACGGGTAACAAACTTAACAAAGCCATTATTTTAGCAGGTGGAGGACCATCAACCGAAACCTATAGTAATTTGATTTGGGATGCAACTGAATTATTGACCAATAAAGCTGTTGACGCCTTAAATATCCAAGGTTACAGTCTGGATCAAATTAAGTTTTTAACCGCAGGCAATATTGACAGTAGTAGAAATTATGAATTAGAACCAGCAAGTTTAGCTAATCTAGAGCTTGCAATTACAGAATGGTCAGCCGATGCAGAAAATGTGGTTATTTATTTAGTTGATCATGGCGGACCAGGGAAATTTCAAGTTAATTCAGAAGAAATTTTGAATACAGATCAACTAAATAGTTGGGTTAGTCAGTTACAATCTAAAATTCCCGGTAAAACTACTGTCATTATTGAAGCCTGCAAATCAGGCAGTTTTTTAAATTCAATCAGTATATCCGGACATCCTTTTATTGCAAGTTCCAATGCTGAACAACCGGCTGTAATTAGTAATGGAGGATTAAACTCCTTTTCCTATTATTTTTGGAGTGAGATCAGTAGTGGAGGCACATTACAAACCGCATTCAAACGCGCCCGTCAAGGAATGTCTAGCCATATATTTAAAGGTAAACCACAAAGTGCCCAACTTGATTTCAATGGTGATAAAATCCTGAACCAAAGCGATTATAATGTATTAGATAATTTTTGTTTAGGTAACTGTACGACTTATGCAGCCAATCCTCCGACAGTTAATCTTCTGACTCCAGAACCCAACTCTGATAACATTGTTTTTAATAATAAAACACAGATGGATTTCTCTCTACAGGTTACTAATTTAGAATCCATTATCAGCGCCTGGGCATTGATCACCCGACCTGATTTTGATCATCCAGATAGTGATGAACCGGTTAGTGATCTACCCTTAATTGAACTTAGCTGTGATTCTCAAAGCATCTGCCGAGGCAATTATAATCAATTTAATAGACCCGGGGAATATCAGATAGACTTTTATGTTAAGGATGCAAATTTAGATCAGTCTCTTGCCAAGAAAGTTATTATCGAACACACGCTGCCTCTATTTGATGAGGCTACAGGCCAATTATTTGTACCCTATGTAGTAGTAGATAATATTTTTTATCAAGCAGAATTACAAATGCAAAGTAATGGTATTTTTACTTTAACATCGGGAACACAATTACCAGATTCGGCTATACCTCATTTACCTGCTACTTATGATACCAATAGTTTATTATTAACTATTCCTGATGTTTTTGCTTTGCAAAAACATTTTCGAGCTACCTTAATCAATCAAGGTAATTTTAATTTTTCATTACAGGAAACTACTGAATTATCTCCTCAATAAATTCCGAAGAATAGCTTTTACTAAGAATAAACACTTTTGCACAGGATTTTTCCTGTTTCGACCTCTTTAAAAATTCGAGTACTTTCTATAAGTCGTAAGGAAATGAGTAATAAATTATCTACCAGAACTGCACATGGATGTGCATAGGTAATTAGAGTCTGCTCAGTAAATCAGCACGAGTTTTTTACAAAACTGGCCAAAAAATTGAAAAATTCTCTGCATCTGACAACATAATATTTTTTCAATTTGTTTTAACGACAATATATCTCTGATTTGACTGCTTTTACGACAGGCAAAAAAGATCCTTTCCAGGATCAATAGGTTCATCACCAAGAATATGCTATTGATCCATGCCAGTGAGGTATCTGCACGCTTGGCTCTAATATAATTCAGTCGATAGCCATTCTTGCCTTGGCCAAATTTGCCTTCAATGGGTATCCGTTGTAGATAATCTGCTCTTCGTTGTGCTTTGAGTTGTTTGAGTTCTTCCCGGTTGTCTTCTGTCTCTTTCTTGGGTCGACCGAGTGGTTTTCCCGCAAAGTGGATGCCTTTGCTTTTAAGATAATTCCGGTTTTCTCGCGTGCCATAAAGTGGGTCTGCCAAGATCTTTTCTGGGTAATAGCCCGTTCGCTGATGATAGTGTTCAACTTGTGATGTTAAATCCAACCCTTCATGAAAAGCATCCCAGCGCAAATGATCTACACGAGAAAACCCATCATCTGTTAGGCTGACACTGAGTTTAGCGCCAAATTCAACCACCTTGTTTTGTTTGCCTCGAATGATGGGGCGTACATAAGGTTGGCTGATACTGACGATTCTATTATCACAACGACGAGTTTTAGTGGTATACATTGCCCATTGCTGTTCATAGAGGTGTTGAATCACCCAGTAGCGATAGAGTAACCAGCGAGGTAATGGAAGTTCTGTGCCTTCAGGCCAGTATGTCAGGAGTTGTTCAATATGTCTCAGGTTACGGCGAAGATATTGCAGTTGTTGTTTTATTCCTCGGCGTAGTTTTTTCCTGCCAGGACGTTTTTGTTTGACGATCGATAAAAAAGCAGATCGTGCCTTTTCTCGATAGGTACGTGGCTTCTTATCCAGCGTTGTTTCTAAATAAAGGAAATCAATGATTTTCTCACTGAACTCACGCGCTTCATTGAGTAGGTTAAGGTCTGTTGGATAACGGATGGCTTGCTCAACCACAGTGGCATCAAGAATCAGTTTGCCTTGATGTGTGTCAATTTCTTTTGAATTTCCTATTTCTATTTCTTGTGAATCAGATTTCGCTTCGTCTTCTACGTTTCCTTGCAATGAATCATCTTCGTTTTCTTTGCTATTGATCTGCGATGAGGGGTCTGATTCTAGGTCTGCTTTAGCCTGACTTTTTTCCTTTTCGCCATCATGTGCGTTAATAATCGCTTGCTCGAATACTTCAAAAACGGATGCTCCCATGCGTTTTCTAATATCAACGAGTAATGAAGGCGCAAAGGGTGGTTCCGCCTGAAAACTGGCAAATCCTACAAAAAATTGCATATAAGGGTTTTCTTGAATTTGCTGAACCGTTTCAATATCAGAAAGGCTTAGCTTGTGTTTTATGATCACTGCACCGATGACGCAGCGTGCATCCTTGGCTGGACGCCCTGTGTCTGCCGAAAGCCCTTGATAATAACCCTCTGCTAAGTCATCCCAGGGAATGCATTGACTCATTTTTACCCAGCGATTGTGTTTATCTAGAGCCGTGTCAAAAGGCCAGTCAAATTCTGCTAGAGTGAGTTGTTTCGAGCTACAGGTTCGGATCATAGGTGCACAGGTTTTGAGTCGTTTATCTGTTTTTCCGTGCACTATTTTATCATAAATAGACTAATATATTAATATTATCAATGCGTTGTGGTTTCTGAGTAGACTCTAATTATCGCAGATACTAGGCGGAGGGCACATATATCGCCTGCATCAGCTGGCTTATTGTGATCTTCAGCTCATACTTCCATTCTTTTAAGAACACCATTGCAGTAGATAGCCCTTTTCTTTTTCTGAAAACAAATCTGGTACATCCACGACAAACCTTATATACATTTCTCTTCATGAAACATAACAATCTATTTAACCGAAGCTCTACACTTGATTAGACAAGCTTTAGCAGTTCTTATGGTTTAGTGTAAAGTAATATGGATGATTTATTAACTACAAGACCTAGTTAAAATTCAATTACTCACAGTATTTTCACAATATAAGCTTAATTATTCTTAAATGCTATTATCGCATCTTGGTAACCCCCATCAAACTTACCCCTAGCCTTTTTACACCAGCTTCCATAAGTCACTTTTTTTATAGTCAACCCGGCTTCTGAATAAAGTTGTAGAATCACATCTTCATCCAACAGTATTACTTTTTCAGGACAATCGGGATCTTGCATATAACCACTATCTATTGGATGCCATTTACCCAGGCTTACAGATTCCTTAAAATGTTTAGAAACAAGTTGATCAACAAGGAAATAAGTAATATAACAATATTTTCCTGGCTTAAGCATTCTACTAATTTCAAGTAGATAAGTTCTCACGTGATTAATTTTCATATGCGTAAAAACAGAGGTAAGATTGATAAAATCAACATAATCATTAGGCAAAGGAAAAAAAATAGTACTTTTATCAGTGCTACTTTCCGGATTATAAAATTTACTATGAACATCTATCCATTGAAAGTTAAAATTGATGTGCCCAGCATATTTTTCTCTGCACCATTTGATTGAGCATTTGTTATTGTCAAAACCATAATAAGTTCCCATATCTTTTAAAAGAGGAATTAATGGACGTGCTATACGTCCTAGTCCACAACCAATATCAAGTATAATACTGCTATTGCTAATAAACCCCTTCGAAACATACCAATCGACTAAGTTTTCACCTATTTCGATAAAATTTCCTTGCCCAATTCTTTGGGAAGCAATAAGATCATCAGAAGGAACAAGCTCATCACTAGCTATATTCGAAAACATCGGCATCTTAACCCCCTAAAAAGTAAAAGTAACTGTCAGGCTAACAATAAATAAATCATAAATTTATTTCTATCGGCCCAGAATTAGTATATCCAAAAAGTTTCAATTCATCTGCCATCAATTCGTCAAACATTCCAATAATTTCTAGTGGTAGTTTTTGCATCCATGATCGTGCAGAATCATAGGTATTTTGATTAGTCATATGATGCTGATAATTTTCTATATTCTGCTCCACATACTCATAATTTAAAGCAAGATTAATCCAGGAGGCAAGTTTTTTCAATTCTACTTCTGGCGTTAAAACTAAATCTTCATATCTAAGGACTATATATTTCTCACTTCCGTTTAAATACTTCGAAACTGAAGAAAAAAACTGTTTTCTTGGTTCAATCATTCTTTCTGCAAAAGTTTGAATAGTGTCATTATTTTTCCAACCAAAGCCATTAAATCCTCTTTTTTTATTAAAGGCAATTATTGATGCTAATTCTCCTCGAGGGTCTCTCACTAAAAATATATTTTTTGTTTTAGGTAAAATATTATTAATATGGTTGGCAATATCGAGTGCTACTTTTTCCGCATAGTACACATATTCATTACCCGTTTTATGTTTGACTTCAGAAGAAAATTGATGCCACATAGCTTGTAACAATCTTGACTTCATATTTTCAGTATCCACATAATTAGAATATTCGTAGGGCATTTTTGCCATAATAGGACATACCCCTAGATTTATATTGCTGTCATCCCAATGAAAACTCTCAGTTTGCATACCATAATCTTGAACCGGCAAGAATGATAAACGAGTAAAATAACTTAAAAATCTTGACTCAAACGGATAGTCATTTGGAACAAAAATATTTTTGGAAGTATTTAGGATTTGTATCAAAAGCGTTGTTCCCGTACGTCCAAATGCTCTGATTAATATTGGTGTCATATATTTATTCTCAGTTTATATAGTCAATAAATAATTCCTGCAACTGTTTTTCTATCGGTTTTTCATAAATCCAAATCAACTCCACAAAACTGTTATCCTTCACTATAGGCTCCATCCATTCCATCTCATTCCCCATCACTAAAAACTTTAACTGATAATTGATTTGTTCTTGTTTCCTCTTTTGTTTCAATAAACTAATTTCTTCTAACCACTTTTCTTCTGACAAACTGACCACTACTTTAACAGTTGAATCACTCTTTTTCGTATGGTTTTTTTGAGGGTAATTTACCTTGCTTAAATCCAACCGTTCAATTATTTGAGAGTAAAATCGAGCCATAATTTGAAATGCATAGGGAATTTCATCTGAAATAGAGTAAGAATCTGTATGATGTTTAACAGCATTTTTTAGATCCTTTAAATTAATTTTTGAATCTTCTGGTAATTTACCTAGCAGTATATTAAATTCATTACTCACTATCATCGTCCACTTGTTTCTATTTGGTTCAATCCATTGTCGTTCAATCACTATATGAGCTGATAGACCAAAACTAATAAAATGACCTTCCTTTTTTAAAATCCCAGTCAAAACCTGATTATTATTTTTATTACCTTCCATCGAATGAATTGATATTATTCTATTGTTATTTACATCAATCTCAGCATCTAACATAAATAACTTAACCGCATCATCATCTGCTAAAAAAATAATTTGAAGATCATACTTTTTCAGAAAACAATGTATTAATCGGGATGTATTATTACTATCAGAAAATACATCTTGAGAGAGTATCAAGGTCGCCGGTGTTTTTTGTTGCAATTTTTCTAGCGCTTTAACAGGTTCTAGTTGCTTTATTAATTGTTGATATTGTGCTTGAAACGACGGGTTGCTTCTTAATTGAGGATGTTCCTCTGTTAGATTAGGAAAAAGCTGATACATCTTTTCTAGCTTTTGAAAAACATCTATCCTTGTTTTACTACTGAAAATATTGGGTTTATGCTGCGCTAATCGCAGATAGAAAGCCATGGTCTCCAGGATTAGTTTTTCACCTTTTTGTAGTACATTCCCCATGACACTTTGCGAGTGCCGACGGTGATAATTTAATATTTCTGATAGATATGACACCTTACCTTTTTCTGCCAAACTGATCCAGAACCACCAGTCACCGGAGAATCCATATTGCTGAATCATGGTTAAATCTTTTTCAACAGCATTACGCCGAAAAACAACTGCGCTAGCATTGGGAATTACATTCGTAGAGACTAAACATTTTTCTATTAATTCTTTACCTTCCATTTTAAAAGAGTGGTGCCAAAACATACCCTGTTCTTTTACATAATAGGTTTTATACTCAAACCCATCTCCATGGCCTTTCTCATTAACAATACATGAATCAGCCCATGCCAAGACTACATTTTTATCAATGAACTCCTCTGCAAGCTTTGCTAATAAATTGGGTTCGCAATAGTCATCGGCTTCTGCGATCCAGATTAATTCACCTTTTGCTTGCTTAATTCCTTTCGCCCATTGAACAAAGGGATTCCCGCTATTACTTTTACTTTTAATCAATTTGATCGGGATTGCACTGGTATCAGAAAATAATTGAATCACTTCCAGGCTGTAGTCAGTAGAAGCATCATCCAATACAATAATTTCAGTCGGTGACAGAGTCTGATCTACGATAGTTCGTAACCGTAATTCTAAATAACGTCCGTAGTTAAAATTAGGAACGATCACTGTGATGGTCGGTATAGCAAAATTTTCATACCATGGCTGAGGTTTACTTATGCCTTTCATCACTGCTTTCGGAGGAACCCCAGCTAATAATGCCAATAATTTTTTTAGATAATCTGGGTAACCAAAATTATCACGACAATATTGATAGACATATTGACTGATACGATTTCGTCGTGATGTTCCCTCTACCAAGCTGACGATGGCTTCTGACATTGCTGATACATCTATATACGGAACCAGTGCCCCTGTTTTATCATTAACAATATCAACATAGCCCCCACCCCCGTCAAAAGCAACAACTGGTAATCCTGCATCAAAAGCTTCCATCACTACACTAGGAAAAGGGTCTTCACGACTGGTCAGTGCAAAAACATCTGCAGCAACGTAGTAACGGCTAGTATCCTGAACAAAACCGGTGATATGAAAACTATTATCTAACCCTAATTGTTTTATATCTGCCTGTATATAAGATGATAAGTTATCTTCTACAGCTCCTACCCAAATAAAAGCAATATCGGTGTGTGCTAATAAACGACTAACAATTCCTGCCATCAGTACAAAAAGATCAATCCCTTTACGCTTATCACCAAAACCACATCCCATAATAAGCAATGTATTTTCAGAAAAATCTAATTTTTCTCGAATTTTCGATCGTATTTTTTGTCGTTGTTCACTATGAGGATTAAAAACAATCCCTTGTGGAGCAATAAGAATTTTCTTAGGTTCTGGGTAGTATCGATTAACAAATTCATTAGCGACAATATTGGATGCGAACACAATACTATCGGCATTTCTAGCTATACTCCAACAATCCTTTTGTAAATTTTGTGCTTCTATTAAGGAGGGAAGTTCATGGATCAGACTTACAACATGATAATCTAATGTTTTTAAAATCTGTACGACTTCACCCGTCACTACTGTATTACTAATGACTTTTTTAGTGCCTAATGATTTGTAATAAATAGCAATATCTTTTAAACTTTGTTTCCAGTTTTCAGCATTATCTAAAACTAAAGTAGTACCCACATGCTCATATTCCGTTACGAGTTCTCCTCCTTTCAATAGCAGTATCAATACATCTATTTGAAACTCCTGCTTCAAACATCTCACCATATTGAGCATATTGATTTGAGCACCATTTCGATGGGCATCATGCCCTACTATAACTATTCTCTGCTGGTCGATAATACGATTGAAAATAAAATTAGGCATGCCCTGCTTCCAGTATGTATTTTGCATCAAATATGGAGCTAGTACTTTTGCTTGTTGTGTTGCTTCTAGTAATTCATACCCAAAAAAACTATCGGGTTCTAACACAGCACCTTCTGCCCATTCATTCCAGGCATTAATAAAAACAAGTCCCTGTTTATTTTCTACTGCCGACTTGGCTGTACTTTGACTTAACCAGTTTCGATACTGATTTACAGAAAAATTATGGAAGATATCAGCTGATTTTTTACGCCTGGCCGTATTGTCCCAAGCAAGAAAACATCCTCTGTGTAATGAATAAGGTTCTCTTGGTCTATTTATAAATGCATCTGCGTAGGTTTGATAATCAAACACCGAGCCTTTGAACTGTTCTACGGTAAACTGAATCTCATTCAGCTCTTGATAATATTTTGTATCAGGATATTTTTCATGTACTGAATGGGGTGGAAATTCAACCGCAGCATCAAACCCATAAGGCCTTGGGTCATCAAAACCAAATGATTGTACTGCGCATAAATGCAGTTCTCCTATCCCTTCTTTACGACACCATTTACGCCAGGCTTTAACTGTTTTTTTAGGCGTTGCTAATTTATCAGCTCGATAAATTAGCAAAACCAGCTTATCATTTTGACGGATATAATCCGGATGTCTTAATAAGGGCTCAATATCCTGGATAAAACGGAAATCAGATTCTATGGAATGTTTTTGCGCCAACAATACTTCACCTGACAACCCATCCCAACTCCGTGTCCAATCTTCATTAGCCCAGCAAATACAAAAAGGAAATGGGCCAGTGTTACCCTCTACTAAATCTTGAAGGGGCCGTTCTAATACCCGCTTCCCATCAAACCAATAGTAATAATAACAAAAGGCATCAATCCCATATTGTTTTGCTAGTTCGAATTGAGCATTAACAGACTCAGGTACTCGCAAATCGTAATACCCTAGCGATGTAGGTCTTCTTGGTTGCAGATGACCTTCAAATAGTTCTGTAGCAGTGGTAACGTTATTCCATTCAGTAAAACCCTTTCCCCACCATTGATCGTTTTCAGATATAGGATGAAACTGGGGTAAATAAAAAGCAATGAATCGTGTGTGTTTTTTATGTCGGGGTGCAGTTAAGCAATCTAATCTTTCTAATAAACTTGAATCTCCGGGAATTTTCTTTAATGCCTTGGTGATTAACTTTATTGCAGCTGTTTCGTCATTACATGAGCATAATAAATCACTATAAAAAGAGTAGGCTTGGGGGCTTTTATTATCCAAAACTATGGCTTTTTTAAATTGTGCTTCTGCGGCTTCTAGTTGTAAGTTTTTACCAAATAAGTCGCCTATCTTACAAATCAGTTCATATTGCTTTTCATCATCATTACTAGTGATTTCGCTTAACTGTTTTTCAAGATCTTTAATTTCCTGCTCATAACCTTTAACAGCCCTCTCTGACTTTAATCGAATTTTTCTAGCCTGAATTTCAGCGGGTGTATTTTCCCATATCGAATCATCAAGAAAAGGATATTTCTGTTCCTGATGTATTCGTTTTAATAAGGGCATTAGAAAACTTCTGGTTTCAAAATCCCAATTGAGTTCTTTGATTCTAAAGCTAAAACGATACACAGATTCATCCATAAAATCATCAGGAATACGAATCACAAAACGACCACGACCTCCTAGTTCATGTGCTAAATCAGTTTGTGTACAGGCAATAACTTTTGAATCATAGATTAATTCTAGGGTATAAATTCTATCCGTAATTTTTGCATCTTTAAACCAGCCAGCTATTTTACACCGGGAATAAAAACCATCAATATAATAGCTATATCGTCCTAGTTTCATCCATTGCGTGATTCTTGAGTAAATCAGCTTTTCCTTAGAAAAAATAGGGATTGAAAGCTTATCGTCTTCAAGCTTAAACTCTAGATTATATTGCGTAGCAGAAAGTAATATGGGTAAATTATCGCTAGCTATATTTGCCCAACTAAATTCAAACCCAGGTTTAACGGGTTGATTTACAACCTGAACTACATCTTCTCTAGTAAGACCCGTTTGAGTAGCACCTATCAAGCTACCTTCAAGATAAATATTAATTTTATGGATAGCTGAAGGACAACTTAAATTGACTAACCAGCCATAAACCACCCCTTTTCTATTTAATGTCTCCACACATCCAAACCAGCCCGTATCTCCATTAGGGACAAATTCCGAACTAATAAATTTGATCAAAAAAACTCCTTATACCAATGGGCGATAATATCCGCAGTAAATCAATAGTGAATCAATAGTGAATCAATTTTGCAGGCTTCCCGCCCACAATAGCATAAGCACGCACCTCTTTAGTAACCACAGAACCCGTCGCAATTATCGACCCTATAAATAATTCTGTGTAACTGCCGAGGTTTTAAATATAGTCTTTTAAGCGATCTTCAAATTCAATCATAAACCGATTGAGTGCCATTTTCCAATTTCTAATCGGCATTGACCATTTTTTTGATGCTTCCTGAACGGCAAGATAGACTACTTTTCTTGCCAAATCATCAGTAGGAAATAACTTCCGCTGAAAATCAGGGAAACGGAGCGATAGCGAAGTGATGATTTTTAGTCCGCAGTAGGCAACAGGGAAATTTGCAGATTCGACGTGTGCGATAGCACGCGAGAGAAGCAAAAATTTTTTCCCGATAAGCCGTCAAGTCAGTGAGGTAAGTTTTAACGGAGCGGCTTTTGTGCGGAGTTGAAACTGGACGCAGGACGTACTGTGGCACTCGATTAAGTCGCCCGAGCGGAATGAATCTTTGGACATGGATGTCCCAAGGTGATATGTAGTGAGGATGGCGCGCAAGTATCTCGCGAATGGCCTGCCCGAGAAAAATGGGGCGTTGCTTATATGAAGGAGGTTGTGGGGAGGAATGTTGTTCCTTTGTACGACAGTATTCCTTCGGCTAATAGAAAGCATCAGCACGCAGCAGCAAAAAAAATGAAATTTAAAAACTACCTACTTTGCTGCAACAAGGTGAAAAAGATCTGCGTATATTTTTTTACAATATTCTGTCTGAGTCACCGGTTTTGATAAAAGATTTTTCTTTTCCTGATATAGAGTTAAAGTTATTTAAAAAATTACCTGTTTTATTTGTTGGTGGCAAAGGTGCAACAGTACAAATGCATTTTGATATTGATTATGCAGATATTTTATTGTGTTATTTTGGCGGTAAAAAACGAATTTATCTTTTTTCACCGGAACAAACAAAATATCTGTATCGAGTGCCCTTTTCATTTAGTAGTTTATTTGATATAGATTACAGGAACCCAGACTTTGAGAAATATCCTGCTTTAAAATATTTGGAAGGGGAGTATGCGGAACTTAATCATGGAGATGTCTTATACATCCCTTCGGGATACTGGTATTATATAGTTTATGATGATATGAGTTTTTCCATGGCATTACGTGCTTTTCCTCGGAAACCAGGTTTGTTTTTAAGGCTGTTATACAATGTTTTTATTATTAAAAATGTTGATGGCTTAATGCGTAAAATTATTGGTCAACGTTAGAACCAAAGAAATGAGAGCTTAGCTATTTCTAAAACACATCGAAACCTGGGGATAAATGAATAGGTTTTTTTGAGATTCTACTACAATTATTATCATTCATGGCCTCTCTTGATATTAATCGTCCCGAAAGTATTCGCAGTATAAATGTTCCTAGACCTCTAACAATCGAGTATATTTAAGTGTAAGAATTTATGGGACGATTAATATTAGCATCAGAAAAGGGAGTAACGGGTGAAAACAAAACAATATAATAATATCATCTCAATTATTATACCTGCGCATAATGAAGAGAGAGTTATCAGTCGCTGTTTAATGAGCCTTTTGCAGAGTATAAATTCTGATGAAGTTGAAATTATTGTTGTATGTAACGGTTGTACGGATCAAACTGCAAAGGTTGTTCGGTCAATCGGTAGTGAAATTCAATTGATAAAGACTGCTGTGGCTTCAAAAGCAAAGGCCCTGAATTTAGGCGATGAACAAGCAAAAGGGTTCCCTCGGATATACTTGGATGCTGATGTTAAAATAAGCGGTGAGGATATAAAAAAATTAGTGGAAAGGCTTAATAATGGAACTTTACTTGCTGCATCCCCAGTCTTGAAAGTAGAGTACGAAGGGAGGCCTTGGTCAGTCAAAGTCTTCTACGAAATTTGGTGCCTTTTACCTTTTGTTACTCAAGGGACTATTGGTTGTGGTGTGTATGCACTGTCTGAAACAGGTCGAAAACGGTTTGATAAATTCCCGAAAATTACGGCGGACGACTCCTTTGTTCGAGCATTATTTTCTCCAAATGAAAGAGGTGTTATAAAAAACTCTGCCTTTACTATTTATCCTCCCAAATGTTTAGCTGATCTTTTAAGAATTAGAATTCGACAATATTTTGGTGCTTATGAATTAAAGAAAGTTTTTCCTGAATTAGCGAATAAGTATCCTGAAAGTAATGTTGGGAATAGTTTTTTTTCCTTGTTCAAAAATCTTTCTTTATGGCCAGCTCTCTTGAATTATATTTGTATTAATATTTTTTCACAGATTGCTGGGCGATGTAAGTTTTGGTTTGGAGACAAACTGTACTGGAATAGAGATGAATCGTCTCGGTTTTAATAGTGAGGAATCTATAAGAATGATCGTCTAATAGCTCGATAATTTTAAACACCTTGTTGGATTAACAAAGAGGTGATAGCCCAATCTACGAAATATAGGATGATGCAATTATTATTACTCTTTAGAGATTTTATTAGAGAAATCTATCGAGGATACATTCAATTGAAAACTCGTTTTGTGATAAAACGGGACTCTCAAACATGGGTTCATTTTAATGCTCGTCTGGATGTTCTTCCTCAAAGTCCGGTTCATAAATTGCACACGTTATTGTTAAAAAAAGGTGCCAGTATTGAAAGTAGATGTGTGGTTAATACTTGGCACGGTGATGTGAGATTTGGAAGCTTCTCTCATATAGGGATTAACACTATTATGATCGGGCCTATTACCTTAGGAAACCATGTTGGAATCGCTCAAAATTGTTTTTTAAGCGGAGAAAACCATCGGTTTGATGATATGAAAAAAAGTTTTATGGAACAAGGCTATTCCATAAAGCCAATTATTATTCAGGATTATGTCTGGATTGGGGCTAATTGTACTATTTTGCCAGGTGTTGAAATTGGAGAGAGATGTGTCGTTGGGGCAGGGAGTGTAGTAACCAAGAATATTCCTGCCTATTCGCTAGTCGTTGGAAACCCTGCCCGTATTGTCAAAAAATATGATCGCAATGAAGCTGTCTGGAAAAAAATATAATTAAGGAATCAAATAAGTAGATTGTGATATAAACCATATTCAACTGATTATTCTAGTACATCACCCAGTAAGTTAGACTAACAACTTCAAGCTTCTAGCGGTTTACCTTGATATGTCCATTTAAACGGCTTTGCCATTGATTGTAGTGGTCTAATAGCACCGGACACTTTAATAAGAGATAATAACAATCACTTATTAAGGTATCAGAATGGGACAGAAACGAACATACAAGCAGTATACTAAAGAATATAAAGAAGAAGCGATAGCCCTGGTTCGAGAACAGGGGTATTCAGTGCCGGAAGCCGTTAAATCATTGGATATAGCCAGTAATATGCTCTATCGCTGGAAGGAGTAGATAGAATCACAGCTTGAAGGTAACTCATTATCGATAGACGAGCGTGATGAGCTAAAGCGGTTGCGTAAAGAAAATAAGAATTTACGCATGGAGAAAGAGATTTTAAAAAAGGCCAGTGCCTTCTTCGCGAAAGAAATGAAGTAAAGTTTGATTTTATTAGAGGTGAGACAATGCATTTCCCGGTGACTGTTTTATGCCGGGTTATGCGGGTAAGCACTTCAGCTTATTATGCCTGGAGAAAGCAGCCCGGGCAGCTGATCAGTGCTGAAATATTGCATCTTTATCGTCGTATGAAAGCGTTATTTGAGCAGAGCCGTAACAGCTTGGGTAGCCGTGAAATGATGAAGAAATTACGTGAAGAAGGCTTTCACATAGGTCGTTACAAAGTACGCAACTTAATGAAAAAGTTGAACTTAAAAGTCACACAGCGCATTGCATACAAGGTAACAACGAAAAGAAATCACCGTGATGGCGTGGCTGATAATTTGTTAAATCAGAACTTCAATCCTGTCGGATCCAATCAGATATGGGCAGGTGATATTACTTATTTGAAGACAGGTGAAGGCTGGATGTATTTTGCGATCGTCATGGATCTATACTCACGCCGTATAGTGGGCTGGACTATCAGTAAACGCATGACAACAGACTTGATATGCAAAGCCATGATAATGGCTTATAACTTGAGACAGCCACCTAAAGGTCTGGTGTTTCATAGTGACCGAGGATCTCAGTACACCAGCAAGCGTTATCGTAAGTTACTGGAGGGTTATGGTATACGAGCGAGCATGGGTGATGTGGGAACTTGCTGGGATAATGCCGTGGTTGAATGCTTTTTTGGAAGTCTCAAGCATGACTGGATATTTAAAATTGCTCAACCCACCCGTGAGCATATGAAAAAAGATGTTGCGGATTACATGAGGTATTACAACCTTGAAAGACTGCATACTACGAATGGTGATCAGTCACCAAGTAACTATGAAAATTCTCTAAAAAAAGTGTCCGGTATGACAGTATTCTCCAATTAACAAATGAGTCTGAACAGTCCATTTAATCCAGATCTAAAAATCAGGCTTTTTTCTGTTCATTAATTTGTTTAAAAAGTTGCTTTTTAGCAAGGTTCATTTGGTCAGTAAATTTATTATCACTCATCTCATAAGCATTTTTATCTAATTGCTCAAAGGATAGAGATTCTTTTAGATAGTTTTTAGCCTGTTCCAGCGATTTTAGCTTTTCATAAGGCGTCATCATCTTATCATAGCGATATTTCTTCCTTTGTTTTCCTTTTTCATCCGTGACAATGGTTGGGAAATAGCAAGGGCGGTGGTCATTGAGAAAAGGGTTGAGATATTCTCTATTAAAGACATTAAGTTCATCTGCCCAATGCTGTTCTATATGGCTATAGCCAAAGGTTTTACGGACGACTGAAGCATTTTTACTTTCTGCCAATGCATTATCATTGCTCTGCCTTGAGCGAGATTTAGTGAGTTCAATATGCAGTTTATTCAGCAGTTTAGCCACTTGATGATTAATATATTCCGAGCCATTATCCGCATGGAATCCGCTAATGTCGAAAGGAAAGGTTTCAAGCATTTCTGTTAAGACAGGGATCAAAAACTGTTCACTGATTCGGCTACAAGACAGCACCACTTCATATTGAGTGACTTCATCCACCGCATTGATATGATAAACCCCCTTCACTCCATCTTGATCACCTTGATGAACAGTGTCTACCCGAATATAGCCAGGTTTCCCTTCCGCATTGGGTTGACGTCTTTCACCAATAGCTACCTGTCTAGACTTGGTTTTCTCAAACGTTCTTCGCTGTTTTTGATAGCCTGTAGAGCCGCGAATATTGTAGAGATGAGACACTGAAATGTGAGCAATATTTTCATATTCTGTTTCATCAAAGACTGAAAAGGCACGTTCACAAAGTTTTTTAATGACTGCACCACTTGGCGTATCATACCGTTCGTCCATTTTTGCCAATAAAGCAATATCTGTTGCTGTGTATTTTTGTTTAAACCCTGCTGGCTTATGAGGAGTACGTTGTTGTATAACACCTGCTCTCAGGTATTGATGGATGAGACGGGTTAGTTGTTGGCGAGAATAGGCGGTTACTTGCAGCAAAAAGCGTATCACAATGCCTTTTTGTCGTTTAGTTAACGGCTCTGTAGTGGAACTGTTTTAGTACCGACTGGATAAAACCATAGCGTGCTGTTTTATTACCAGGCACACTAAATACAATGGCTTGTGATCCTTCTAAAAAAGTTTGTAATTCTTCGGTATTTTTTAAGGCTTTAAGATTCATGATAGCTTTTATTGCTCCATCATGAACAGATTGACTGCTTTTGTCAGCTTAGACTCATTTTATACTGGAATGCGTGGGTAGTTTCAGACTCATTGCGTATTGGAGAAGGCTATGACTTGACCAGTACATTTTAAATCGCTATCATTAATTGAGGAGATTATTGGGTATTGGGTATTGGGTATTGGGTAGGTTGGGCTGCCGTCTCTTTGGCAACCCAACAATATGGATACTAAAAATGTTGGGTTAACGATAGAGCCGTTAGCCCAACCTACCTCATCTCTTACAATTTAGATTTAACAATTTGATAAGTTTCTTCAACTTCAATATCTGCTCCACTGATAATTTGCTCTAATTCTGCGAGCTTTTCAGTGGCAAATTTTTTATCTTTAATACTGCCGGCATTAATATAAACATTGAGTGCTGCACTTTTTAATGCACTATATCCCGCCATTGCCGCAACGCCGGCATCACTAATAACACCTATATTTCCTTTTTCTGCTGCTATTCTGCTTAATTTAATTGCTTGTGCACTGGCTTTAGCACACTCTAGTGGGACTAAAGTCGCCTCTTTTAAAGCGGTTTGTATTTTTTCACTCCTAACTGCTTTTTCCTGATCTTTTTCTTTAGGTAAGCCATAGGATGCCATTAATATATCAAACACATCAACATCTAGTTTAATCATGCCAGTTAGCTGTTGTCGTAATGCTTCTGACTGTTTTAATAAAGCTTTCATTTCCTCTTCTACTTCAGCATATTTTGGCTTTCCAATAGTCAAATTACAAACCATACTGGTAAGTGCTGCTGATTGTGCTCCAATCACTGCCGCTGCACTTCCTCCACCTGGTGTTGCCTGTTTACTTGCTAGCTCATCAAGGAAGGTTTCTATTGATTGTTCTTTTATTTCTGTCACTTAGTATGCTCCGCACGGTTATTTTTTGATATTTCTTGAGAATAAGACACCAAAACTAAGCCCATTCTTCAACAGCAATATGATAAGGTATTCTTTAGTTTTGGACAGTCTTTTTTCTTTACACCTAATTTTATTTATCAAATAATATATTATATTCAGGAGCCTTTAGTTGTGAGATTTAAAAAAATAGCGTTACTTTTTACCGTAAGTCTTATCATTTTAATTGGGTGTAATTCCGTACAAGAAAAAAGACAGAAAGTAGTAAAAAATAAGCAAAAAATTGATAAAGAAATAGAAACTTATGCTTATTCAGACACTTCAGAACTGACAAAAGATAAGCAGGGTTCTCATCTTGTTTTTGTTACAACGACTAAATCAAAAAAGAAAAAACTGTATCAACTTATTGTAGCAAATGCAGATAGCACTAATCCTAAAATGATTGCATCTTCATCTGAGCCAATCATGTCTCCAGCTTGGTCACCCGATGGAAAAAAGATTGCCTATGTTTCATTTGAAAACAGACATTCTGGAGTTTTTATTCAAACACTGTTAACTGGAAAGAGAACAAAAGTTGCTTTTTTTAAGGGGATCAATGGCTCACCTTCTTTTTCGCCAGATGGATCTCAATTAGCTCTTACACTTTCTAAAGATGGTAGCCCTGATATATATGTTTTAAATCTGGCAGACCTCTCTTTAAAAAATGTAACAAACAGTAAAAGCATTGCAACTGAACCTACTTGGTCACCCGATGGTTCAATGATCGTATATACCTCATCAAAATGGAACTCCTCAATTATATAAAGTTCGCAGTACAGGGGGTAAGTCAAGTCGTTTAACTTTTAAGGGGAATTATAACGCGGGAGCTGATTTCTCTGCTGATGGAAAAAAGATAGTAATGGTACATGCAAATAATAATGTTTATAAAATAGCAGTGATGGATTTAGCTAGCGGTACTATAAATTTATTAACATCAGGAAAACGGGATGAATCACCTAGTTTTTCACCTGATGGAGAGAAGATTTTATATGTCTCTGGGAAAGGAAATAAAAACATGCTTTCAACAATTTCTATTGACGGACAAATTCAACAGAACCTTACATATAAAAGTAATGATATACGCGAACCAGCTTGGTCATATTAAAGAAAATATTAAATTATTGGGATATAGACTTTCTACCTGCAATACTAAAAAACAACACATCACCACCGACAGTAATTAATCTAAATAGAATTGCAATTAATACACCCGTACTCCCTAATAAAATTTTATCCAAAGAAACCACTAAAATAGTTTCTCTAATCCCTATTCCAGAGGGCGCACCTGGTGTAATAAAGCCAAGCAACCATGAGACTGAAAAAGTGGCGATAATTGCAGCTATCTGGTAGATACTTAACTCGCCATGTACTTGATAAACAAGCCCTACAAGTATTGTTCCAGCAATAATAAAAAACAGCACGTATTTTAAATAAACTATAAAAAAGGACAAAAGCAAAGAGGGGTTATTAAGATAGTATCGACTTTTAGGAATTAATTTAACGATAAAATAACGCATTATGGGCATGAGTGACAAAATAATACATAAGGCAAACACTCCATCCAATAACTGATGTTGGTTAATGTAATTTCCCCACAAACCAAAAATAGCACTCCCTATAACAGTTAACGTACAAGAAGCCATTACCAGACCGACTATTTCGGTTAAGCTTGCAATGGCAAGTAGCTTATGGCCTACTCCTAAACGACGAGTTAAAATATGTCGCCCAGCAATTTGCATCACATTACCGGGTATATATTTTGCTATCTGGCTACGAGCATAAATAGATTTAATACCTTGGGCAGATAAAGGGTTTGAACATAGCGAAACCAGAATTTTATACCATGCTGCTGAAAGCAAATAACAAGCAGTGCAGTAACTGATAATTCCTAACAATAAAACACTGATTGATTTAGCCGTGAATTGAAATGAGCCAACCTTTTGCCAATTCTCAACTAATTGTTGGCCAACAAAAACCAGAGAAATGATTGCAATAATAGAGCCCAGATAGGTGAGCAGTTTCTTTAGCAAAGTATCAGCTAAATTGTTTAGATTTTACGAGTAAAACTGTCCATGGCAACGGAGCTTTTACGTTAACAATTTCAAATTGTTGTTCGACAAATTTAATAAACCCTTTTTGCGACCAATGTTTTATATGGCCAGGACTATTACCAAAATCTGTAACATACACGCCACGAATAAAATTCAGCATCCGCCAAATAGGTTCTCTTGGCACACTGATAATGGCATAAGGAGCCGCTTTTTCTGCAAGCCGCTGTAGGGCAATTTCAGGAGTTTCCAAATGTTCTAAGACTTCACAGCAGACAACTAAATCCGCTGTCTGTTTTTCTGCTAAATCATAAATATTAAACTGTTGAAAATCAACGCGTGGTGATTCTATTGAACTTTTAGCAATATTTACAATGGTTTGTGATATATCAAATGCTTGAATAGTTGCGTCAGAATTTTTTAGTATAATATCTGTCACATGACCTTCACCACAGCCTATTTCAAGAACTGTTTTTGGCTTGGCTTGTTGTACTAAATCAGCAATGCTTTGATCAAATTGGCGTAATAAATATTGAGATATAGGATTTTTACTTTCGTATTTATTTGAGGCTGTACCTACGACTAAACCGTCTTCAACAATTGGCGTTTTTGCCATTATTCAAACCCCTGTTTTTCAGAAATTACGTTATCGGTTGGTCCCGAATCATTATGACGAGTGATAAGCTCTGCTAATACTCCCAGTGAAATCATTTGTATTGAGAGAATCATCAATAATATACCAATAAAAAATAGAGGCCGGGTTCCAATAGGCCCAAGTCCCATAAACCAAAGCACACCCAAATAACCCAATATAAGTGAACCACTCAGCCCTGCGCCAATACCTAGGCCACCAAATAGATGACCTGGTTTCGTAAGGTAACGCGTTGTAGCCAGTACCGTTAGTAAGTCAACTAATCCCCTTGTATAACGCTCCCAGCCATATTTGGACACACCAAATTCACGCTTATTATGTTTTACACTAACTTCTGTATTAGTAAAACCAAGTTCTTGTGCTAAAACGGGGATATAGCGATGTAATTCACCATAGATTTTTATTCCATCCAAGACTTCTTTTCTATATGCTTTAAATCCACAGTTAAAATCATGTAATGGAATGCCTGTTAACTTAGCTGTTATTTTATTAAATAATTTTGAAGGCAATGTTTTGGATATTGGGTCTTGTCGATTACTTTTCCAGCCCGATACGACATCAAACCCTTGCTCAATTTTTTCTAAAAATTTAGGAATTTCACCTGGGTCATCTTGTAAATCAGCATCCATGGTAAAAACCACATCTCCTAAGCAAGTTTTAAAACCACAGGATAACGCGTGAGCTTTACCAAAATTACGCCGTAATTTTATTGCTTTAACAATGCCTGGGTTTTGTTTTACTAAAAGAGACATTGTCTCCCAAGATTTATCTGTACTGCCGTCATCAATAAAAATCACTTCAAATTGGATAGAGTTATCCACTTTATGTAATGTATTTTTAATACCTTGATAAAGGGCTTCTAATGTTTGTTCCTCATCCATAACGGGGATAACAAAACTTAAAAATAGAGAGTTTGTCTGTTTTTTCATTACTTTAAATAGCACCCATTTAAAAAAGTTTAGCTTTGATTTTATTCGTCGTCTTAATGATTATTCCTTCACATCTACTAGTTTAACATTTCTAAAACCAACTTAGTTTATTTGATACTTGATCAAGTATTAAATAAGTTACCGTAGGTTGGGCTAACATCTCTATCGTTAACCCAACGTCTATAGGCAGCTCAACCTTACCTATTTTTACTTTAGCCTAAAAACTAATAATCTGGGAGTGCTTCAATTTTCTCTGAATAAGGAGGATATGGATTAATTTTATAATAACCCTTTAATGGAACCCAATATTTATCATACGAACTTAACATAAATACTTTTATCATTTTATCAGCATGAACAAATTTCCCAAACCCTCTCCATCCGGTATTAACAGATGAAATTGAAGGAAATGCCTTAGGTATATCAGGTCTACTGAATCCATAACTTGCAATCGCTTTAACTACATTATTATTATTTGTAAAAGCAATACAGACAGGAGCTTGATTATTATTATTCGACCATCCTTGTAATTCAGTTACCGAATTCTCACCTAATTTTATAACATCTACATGGCCATAATATTGCACATTAACAGGAGCATGTATTTCGGTAATTTGACTACCAATTTTTGGGCAATCTTTGAAAATACCATTGAAAGGAATATGCTGATTGGCTTTTAAGATATTTGTTAAAGGTTTCATCGTTTTAATAAAACCCCTTGGCAGAATAGAGGCATCAATTAAATCAACATCAAAAGCATAAGAATATAAAGCAGCAAGTGTTAACTGCTTATATTCTGCACGTTTAAATAGAGGTTCAGCAATCAGAAAACCAACTCGGTAGGTATTAAAAATAAGTGCACTGCTCACTATAAATAAAGTGATAAAAGCATAGTGACGATAACGTTGAGGTAACTGATAACATAAGGTACTCGCTATCACAATCCATGACAGCCAAAACAGCGAAGGTAATGAACCATACCGCGAAGCAAAAACTTGTGCAATACCAAATCCAGAGCGTGCTATTGCCGCCATTGCTGCATTTCCACAGGCATAGATTTGAATCAATCCCCACGGAATGATCGCTTTCCAGTATATCTGTTTTTTAAAGATATAAAATAGCATCACCAAGGTACTTACTAAGCCAAAAACACCACTAAACATAGCAACATCTTTATCTCTGGTTAACAATGATCCAAGAAAAGCAAAAAAATAAGTAATGAGTGTTGTTGCAGATTGACTTAATGAAGGGTGGGCTTTAGGCGTTTGATAAGTGGCAAAATATAAACCCAGAATAATTACGCAAAATAAAATAAAGAACAACTGGTCTTTTCTTTTAAGCCCTAATATTAGACTGGCTATTATAAGGGTTGGAAATATTGACAAACTTGTACTGTATGTAGCCATAGCGCATAGGCTAAATAGAACTGTCAGACCAATGAATTTTTTATCGTCTGTATTGGCATATCTGTCGATTGAATATATAGCACTTAAGACGAAGAAGTTTGCAGAAATCCAGGCAACGCCACTCATGCCTAAAAACCAATTATGAGCAGGTGTAGGACTAAAAATATACACAGCAATAACAAACAAGATAGCTGTGAACAGAATAGGATGGTTATTGAGCTTATAAGGAATAAGGCGGTATAACAAAACCACTTGAAGTAATGCCATAAACCATGCAAACAAACTTAAAGCAATATTATTACCCGAGGTGATAAGTATATTTAGGCCATAAATAATTTTAGGAAAAATCAAAAAATGCTCATTTTCTCGATAAAACCAGTCACCAAAATTCAAAGAAAACCCGCCCTCCTTTGTCAGAATATGGCGAATAAATCCCCAATAATCATTATCAGCGAGCATCCCAGCATTTAATGCATAATAAAAAATTAATGATGCCGGAATTGAAATAACAAGAATATGTAAAACGGTAAAATTTATTTTGGAGTTCATAGGCGTAGGTGTAATCAAAATAACACTGACAAAATCAGCTGAATAATAGCTATTTTTTATTTATTCCCGACGCCAACTGGTTACACCACCCGCAACATCTTCAAGAACGATTCCTTGCTGTTTTAACAAATCTCTTATCTCATCTGCTTTAGCCCAATCTTTATTTTTTTTTGCTTCGCTTCTAGCTTGTATCTGTAGATTAATATCATCTTCTGAAAACCCATCATTATTTTCTACTCCTTTCAAAAAAATCTCAGGGTCATCTTGCAGAATACCTAAAACCCCAGCCAACTCAACTAAAGTTGCAGCTAACTCCCCTGCCCTTTCTTTATCCTCTTTTGTAGAATTAAGGTCTCTAGCTAAATCAAACAAAACTGAAAACGCAACAGGGGTATTAAAATCATCATCCATTGCTTGTTGAAAACGTTGTTTATATTCCTCAATAATTGAACCAGAATTTTTCTTAATACCTCGTAAAGCTGTGTATAACCTTGTTAAAGCAGCATTAGCATCATCTAACTGCTCATCAGAATAATTTAACGGGCTACGATAATGGCTAGACAAAACAAAAAATCGAATTATTTCTGGACGATATTTTTTTAAAACCTCCCTTACCGTAAAAAAATTGCCCAAGGATTTAGACATTTTTTCTTCGTCAACTCTGACAAAGCCATTATGCATCCATAAATTAACAAATTGCTCACCCGTTGCACCCTCAGACTGTGCAATTTCATTCTCATGGTGAGGGAACTGTAAATCCATCCCCCCTCCATGAATATCAAAATGATTACCTAAGCAGCAAGTAGACATTGCAGAACATTCAATATGCCAACCTGGTCTGCCCTTCCCCCACGGCGAACCCCATGAAGGCTCTTCTGGTTTTGCCATTTTCCACAACACAAAATCCATCGGATCTTTTTTGGCGACATCCACACCAACACGCTCTCCAGCTTGTAGATCTTCAAGTTTTTTACCCGATAATTTTCCATAATTTTCAAATTTTGAAACAGAATAAAAGACATCGCCATTAGTGCCTACATAAGCCAAATCTTTGCTAATCAATGTTTCAATCATCAAGATGATGTTGTCCATTGATTCGGTCGCTTTAGGTTCAATATCGGGCGGTAGAACAGATAATGCACGTTCATCCTCATGCATTGCCTCAATAAATCGTTTTGTTAATGCTTGAAAATTTTCATTATTTTCATTGGCTCTTTGAATAATTTTGTCATCAATATCGGTCACATTTCTAACATAAGTTAAATCATAACCCGAATACCTGAAATAACGAGCCACGGTATCAAACACAACCATAACGCGTGCATGACCAATATGGCAATAGTCATAAACAGTCATCCCACAAACATAAAGTCCAACCTTATTTTCTATACGGGGTTTAAAGACTTCTTTGCTTCGCGTTAAGGTGTTATATATTTTAAGCATCTCTTATTATTTCAAACAAAATGAACATTAACTAACCAATTTACCAAGATCAAGGCTTCTCTTTCAAGTAAAAAACGCATAAAATTAACTCTTTATGTCTACCCTACAAAAAATTATGCCTAAAATTTTTCTTTTCTTTATTCTTTTTTTAACTACAACCTTATCATTTGCAACGGAAAACAAAATGTCAGAAACACAAACAAAAGTAAAACTTAGCACTTCTCTTGGCGATATTATTATTCAGCTTAATGCAGAAAAAGCGCCTGTTTCAGCAGCCAATTTTTTAACCTATGTTAAAGAAGGCTTTTACGATGGAACTATTTTTCATCGTGTAATACCTGACTTTATGGCTCAAGGCGGTGGTTTTGATGCAGATTTTAAACAAAAAGAAGTTCATGCTCCAATTAAAAATGAAGCAGATAATGGTTTAAAAAACCTTAGAGGTACTTTAGCAATGGCACGTACATCTGATCCTGACTCTGCCACTGCTCAATTTTTTATAAACTACAAAGACAGTTCATTTCTTGATTATACAAACCCTACACCTCAAGGCTGGGGTTATGCTGTATTTGCAGAAGTTGTTGAGGGAATGGATATAGTAGACGCAATGGCAAAACAAGAAACTGGAAACCGTGGAGGCCATCAGGATGTTCCGAAGGAAAATATAATTATTAATAAAGCTGAAGTTGTTAAATAGATATTCTCTGAGCAATCTTTAGGGCGATTCCATTAAGTTATGAATGGAAATATCGTAGGTTGGGCTGCCGTCTCTTTGGCAACCCAACGTTTGATGGAAATGTGTTTGTTGGGTTAACGGTGGAGCTGTTAGCCCAACCTACCTTCTTTATTATTCCATCATCAATTTCTTAACTTTTGCTTTCAAATGACGACGGATTTGTTTTTCTGAAAATGGAAATTTAAACCATCTGTTTTTAGACCAACCTTTAACTTGGTCAAGATACCAAGGTGAACTTGTTTCAGTTGCCTGACTGTAAGGCAATACACCCACAGCTTTTACACCTTTTGATCCAAGAGAAACGGCATGAAGATAGCTTGCACCATAAAGATTGTTGGGGTTATTGCCCTCTAAGGTATCGACCCAGCCATCAAAGGTATAAAACGCATCAGAACTTACGACAGAATCAAAGATCCCTTCAGTAGAAAATCCTCCAGGCATTGGGAATGTACGAGTAGGTGTTATCACCTTATGAACTTTACCCCACCGCACTCTAGGTGAAATTCCTTTTGATTTAAAAGTTACTGCCACACGCGCTAATGCGTTGCGAACTGCTGTTCGGATAACGGGGTCTAAGGTATAACCAGACGGTGTATTTAATGGATTGTCTAAAGATGCAGGTGTTAGAAATAATTTATCATGAGTCACTAATGCATCAGATAAAGCCTGCCACATACCACGAAAAACTGCAGCTCCCCTACTACGTGTATTATTCCTACGATTCCATTTTTTTAAAGCACGACATACCTTTCTTAGATCTACTTGTTGCTCATTGTATTCTCCAGAAGGATTCATTTTACAATCCTCAACTATACCATCGACTAGTAATTCTCCTGCACGATTGCGCGACTTGAAAAATACTTTTTTTGCCTTCTTCAGTGTAAACCCCTGTCTACCAAGTCTGTCATTTCCATTTAACCTATCGGTAATCATTTGTAGGCCTAGATTGGCGCGCAAATCCAACGCTTCACCTTCATTCCCCAGAATGGGAGAAAACCCGGTAAGACGTTGTTCCAGATTAGGCAATTCGTATGTATTATTACTATTAGCGACATAATCTGTACGTACTGTTTGAGGTAAGTCTGGCACGGGCATTAATCCAGTCCAGTTACATTCATTTCGAGTTCCATCCAGTACAATTATTCCATGCGGAAGGTGAAACGCACCAACAGCGGATACAACACAGCTTCCAATATCGGCAGTAGAAATATTCGGTACAGCTGAAACATCACCAAAATAGACTTCACCTTGTGAATCACTGGCAATAACATACGACCAGGGTACCCCTTGAATCTCTTCAAGTTGCTGCTGTAATTCATGTACATTTTCAGCTTGTGCAACACGTAAAAACTGTTCAACGATTCGAGTGTTATCAGCATTAACATCATGAGCTGCATAGGCACGCCCAGGGTTATTAGGGTCATCAGACCAACCGAAAAAAAATGGGTCAGCATCAATGATGGGATCTTCACCTGCACGATAAAAAGGAATCTGGCGAGGTTCAGTTTCACCCAATACGGGAATTGATAATATTTCAGAAGAGATTGTTTTGGTTTCGCCATCAACTTTATAGGTTAAAGGGTGACCTTCAAGTTTTAAGTCAGCTAATGACCAACGTGCTGCCGCAGAGAAAGTGAGCCCCCAGGCCTATATCTTCTGTAAAACCAGAAAAAGGAAGAGGAAAACCACCCAAGGTAACACCCATTACATTTAATTCTCCTGGAATAGTAACGTGCACCATGTATTGCCGTTGAATACCTTCCCACGGAAAATGTGGATTATATAAATGAACAGAATTACCCTTACTTGTCCCATCACGACCAATCGCCCATGCATTACTACCCACAGAAGTGAGCTTGGCATTTAATGGCTTTATTGACGTTGCGGCAAGAATTGTCTTTTTTGCACTTTTGTTTTTGGTAATACTAGTTTTTAGGCTAGCTAATGAACTAGAAGGAGCAGAATGGGGAAGAATTCCCGCTACCACTTCACCACTCGCAATACTTGCAGTTGCCACCCACATTCGATAGATGTCATCTACAGTAATTTCACCTTTAAAACCGACTGAACAAGTTTCGAGTTCAGTGTGGTCTTTAAGGAATTTATTCACACCAGCAGCGTAGCCATTGGCTAGTTCTCGAACTTCCGAAGCACCTTCTCCAAACCCACGGCGAATTTTCTCTATATTAAACCACCCTTTATAGTAGTGATCTGATTGTAACCTGTATAAGTTATATCATGCACTTCGCTTGTTACCGGAGCATCTGCACCTAATTGTTCAGAAAGACGACCATTTACCTCTGCAATCCGATGGGCAAGCAGACACCGATTATCTTCAGTATAGGCATATCCCACACCATAACCAATACCGGTATAACCAGAAGCAGTAACATGTACTACACCATGATTTGTTCTTCGAAGAATAACTTGCTTATTATCAACTTTATGTTGCTGGTTTTTTATTTTTGAAGCCGGAGACATTAAGTTTTTTGCCCTAACGCCTTGAGTAGATAACATTGTAGCCAGCATCGTACCAGCCAAAATTTTAATCGGTTTGTAAAAGTTTCCTTTGATGGGTATAAAGTTATTCATTATTATTATCCAATTAATTAATGATAAAAGATAAGTGACATATCAAAACTAAAACAAATATACTTTCCACGATTATTGATGTAGTTAGTTAGCATCTGTAAAAATTAATTCACGATAAAATCCACATCACAAATTATGTGAGAAATAAGTTTTTATATTCTTTGTTTTGAAAAAGCAGGAAGGATTAATGCTTTTTTCTATGTCTATTGGATTATTGAAAAGATGTATTAAGAGTTTACTTACAATAATCACACAGACTGATAAGCAATCTTTGAACCAATTGGTAGTTATAAGGTCATTCAATGACTTACACTAGTTTGATGACCCATAAAACGATCATCTTAAGTGATTTAACACGTTTGCCTGTGTTAAATCACCTGATTTGTATATTGAAGTTTTATTCGGTTATTATCTTAAGGGCACCTCTATTAATTGATTAAATCAGACCAAACTGCATACAACTTTGTCACAAAATAGAAAAGTTTTTAACCATTTTTATCTGTAGCTCTATACTAAATTTAAATCGGTTAGATAAATGTTCAGACCTCTATCTCATCCTAATTTTTTAAGTATTAATCAACTATATAAATATAATGTTTTTATTTCAAAGTAGTCGTAAATCAAGAAATATTATTTTAAACACTTTCAGCACTATTTTTTTTAGTTTGTTATTTATCAGTAGTGTATCTGCATCAATTGACCCAGTAAATCTATCTCATCCACATTGGACTATTCCACAAGGTACAGCAAGGATTGATGGTGTTCTGGACAAAGATGAGTGGTCAAATGCTTATAAAATAACCAGAAGTCAGGCTTGGCGAGATGATGGGGTTGCTGTTATTTCAATGATGTACTCTCATGGTGGGCTTTTTTTAGCTATTGATGTTGATGACAAAAATCTATGGTCAGATGGATTAGGTGGTGGCGCAGGTAACCGCTGGGAAATAGAGTCAGATGATTCAATTATGTTTTATTTTGATAGTAACAATAGCCGAGACCTATTCTTTTCAGATGATGACAGAGCCTTTGGTGTTAATTTAGCTAATTTAAATGACCCATTAAATGGAGAAGGGATCGTTCGACGTTGGAAATATGTTAAAGGTTCTGGTGATGGTGGAGCACCGGATGTTGTTCCAGGTGGGAAATTAGTTGAGGGTACGGTATGGGCAACTCAAATTAATGGCACAGTCAATAACAGCTCTGATCAAGACAAAGGCTGGGTAACTGAAATTTTTCTGCCCTGGGCAGCCTTAAATATGTCCACACCTATTGATGGCCAAACAATGGGAATGAATTTTGATTTAATATTTGATAATACCGGTGGGGATCGAGATTTAACGGATCACAGAAGTGGTGCGTCACGATTTGTGCTACCTGCATTTATTGATGATCATATTCAAGGAAGCCATAGTAGTTACCATTCAACACAGGCGGGTCTAAATGGCCCTGTGAATTATGCTGAAGTTATGTTTGTAGAACAAGGTTCTGTTTTACAACCTAAGCCTATTCCAGACCTTAAAATAGAGAAACCTTCTGCATTTGGAGCTATTCTTAACTTTACAGCACCTGCCAATATTTCTTCTGATAATAGCCATGCTAGTTATTATGAAATTAGATACAGTAAAAACCCAATTAATAATGAAGCAAATTGGTCTTCTGCAGCTATTTTTGCTAATAGATATAATGCTAAATCAGCAGGACTAAAAGAAAGACTAAGGATTTCAGGTCTCCAACCAAAAACCTCATACTACGTTTCTGTTCGGGCAAGAAACCAAACCTCTGGATTGCTTGGTAACTTATCAAATTCTCAAACAATTACAACCTTAAACATAAAAAATAATTCAGATAAAGGCAGATTAATTGTCTCCCCCAGTCATAATGGTTTAGTGTTCGAGAAAGGAACACCTTTTATTCCTGTAGGTGAACATGCAGGTATTAGCTGGGGCTATTTTCGTAATCTTTTTCCTGGTGATGTTTGGGATCCTAATAATAAAAAATATCAAAACTATTTCCGTGAACCTTCTTATGAAGGTACTGCTAAAGATCATTTTGTAACTCTAGCTAATTCAAGCGTCAATACGCTTCGCTTGTATCTGGAAACTCTGGATATGGACCAAACAGGTAATCCAGAAAAACCAAGAGGACGCTATTGGATTGAATTTCCAGCAGGAAATTTTAACCCGGATATGAAGCAATATGTCCTAAATGCATTAGAAGCCGCTGCAAAACAAGACATCTATCTAATCATCGTACCCTTTGACAGCGGACAATGGGATGAAACTTTTACGAATGAACTACCTTACTATCAAGGAAATGGTGGCCCTTTAGCTTCAATCGATGATTTTTTCCAGACCCCAAAAACCTTGGAGATGGCTAAAGCAAGAATGCAAGCTGTGATTAATTGGGTCAAAGAAAGTCCTCATTCAGATCATTTACTAGCTTGGGACCCCTTAAGTGAATGGGATTCTTACGAATGGACTCTTAATGCGGAAGGAGAGCTTGATCCTGGTAGAGAAAGAGAAATGGTACGTCGAATCAAGTGGATCAGTGAACTAAATGATTTTATTCGTCAGCAAGACCCTGATCATCTTGTTATGACCAGTACGACTGTCCGTGACCCACGAGGCCCCTTAGCTAGATACCTTTTTCAAAGTAATAATTTTGATTTTCTCGCACCTCATTTTTACACGACCAGCTCTGAAGAGCCAATTAATAGTCCAGATACTGATAAGAAAGTAAAACCCGCTGTAGAAAATAGCTTGTTAACAACTTATTGGTTAACACATCAAACTAATAATGTGCCTCTTTTAAATTCTGAGTGGGGAATGACAAGACATCCCTGGCCTAACCACAGACCAACTTATAGTTCAAATTTCACACAAGAAGAAGATGATGCCTTATACAGAACTGTGTCCTGGTCTGGACTAGCAAGTGGTCAATTAGGTTCAGGCTTACGTATTGTGACAGAAGAACTGGTCGACAATTTTAATAGCGTAACTGATGCGATGCGTGATGTTGAGTTAACAATTAGTCGGTTTTTAAGTTCTAATGAGGTATCTTCAAATCAAATATCAACGCAACGAAAAACATTGGCAGGGTCAATTAAAGCATCAAGTACAAACCATGCCCTAAATGCTTGGGGTGTTGGTGATGAACAACAAGGTCTATCCTATATATTACAAGATGGGAATGTAACTCAAGGACCAGTTAATAATGCATCGCTATCAATCCAAGGGTTAAATTCTAATCAGTTAGTCGATATAGAATTTTGGAAAACAAAGGGATCTGCAACCCAGCCTTATTCAAAACTAAAAAGCCAGGTATCGTACGATGGGAACCTTACATTTCCTTTACCTCCGTTTAATGAAGACTTGGCTATAAAATACACAATTTCAAGTTGTGCTACTTTTTCTAATCCACAACTCAAAATTCCTTGTGTAGAAGTTGATAACAATATTTATCAAGCAGCTCTTAATCTGAAAAATGAATCATCATTAACGTTTGAACTTGATCAACTACAAATAAGCAGACAATATTCTAAGCAACAATGTGCTACTTATACGACTAAAACAACAAAACTACATCTACCCTGTGTTATTATTGGGAATCAAAAATATAAAGCAGATTTAATACTAAATAGCCCTAACCCTATCACTTTGCAAGTAATTAATTACGCTCAGTAAAATCTTGGACCCCACAAAGCCATAAAACACAAAAACCTCCCAATCAAAGACTGAGGGTTTTTGAGTTTTATGGAGATACTATTTCAGCAATTTCCGTTATAGAGTAAAAAATACTGCCCACTGAGTGTGATTGAAGTAAAGAATTACTAAGTTGGTGCTGAGGAACGAAACCAGACAGGATAATTGTTGATTAGCTTCTGTTATATTCAAGTTGTAGTTGTAGTTGTAGTTAAATTTTAATAAAACTAGTTGTCTGGTCTCGACTATTTTTCAGCTTATTATATACTTCACGTGATCACGGATGCGAATTTCTATCGGTTGATTTTTACCGATAGACTGTGTTGCTAAAATAGTTGCGTAGCTTGCTATGCGCCCATTTCAGCGCCTTGCTATCGACAAAAATCAACTCGCTATAAATTCCGCATCCGTGACCGCGCGAAGTATATTTTATTCTTCATTAAAACATTTCCACAAAAGCTTGGTAGTTAAATAATCATAGCTAGTAAAAGTGCCGAATTTTTTATACCACTGCTCAGCTACAGACATAAAAGTAATAGAGTTATTGAGAATAGACAAATTAGGATTGAAAAAAGGATCAGTTTGAGCAAGCTCCCTTTTCCAGTTGTTCCTTAAAAGAATAAAATCTTGTAGTTGCCATGATTCTGCTTGATGTGGACAAGGATAGGGGTAAGTCGCTTTAGATAATGCAGAAAACTTGTGCTTAATATTTATATTTGCGCTTAATTTCAAAGCAAGATTTATATCAAACCCCTGCTTTTTATAATTACAATCAAACAAACCTGCTTGATTAAATAATTCTTTTTTTACCGCCATTAGCTGCCATGGAACAGCAGAGACGTCATGATTAATCAACATCCAGGCACCATAACCAATGTCATCTGCATCACAGGAAAAATGCCATTGCCCTGCACAGCCTTTAATCCCTAAAATTACTCCACAGCTAAATAGTTTTCCATCGCTATAGCTTATATTCCCAGTGACTAAGCCCGTATCTCCATGGTTGCATTGAGCAATTAATTCATCAATACAATTAGATTTAGGACGTAATTGTCCATCTGCAAAAACAAGAATATCTCCTTGTGCTTTTTTAGCTAAGTCATTAAGGCGCTCAGGAATTGTTTTGCTAATGTTATTACAAATTAATATTTCATCATCTATATGCTGTTGCCAAATAAGCTGAGTTGTTTCAATAGAGCTTTGTGGATTGACTAAAATAAGAATGGATGTTTTGGGGCGTTTTTTAAAGAGGTAAGTAATATTATGATAGCCAGCAAATACCGTTGGTTTGATTACTACGTCTAACTGCTGTCTTTTGAAATAAGCTTTGACTGCATCTATGCCTTTTTTATGAGCTTCTGGCTTTGCTTCAGCTCCTGAGGATAAAGAGCCGCTGTGTATGCGCATATGATAAAGGATATCTGGTATATGCCTAATTTTAGTAGTCTCTTCAATCGCTCTTAATAATAAATCATAGTCTTGAGATCCGTCGTACTGACTATTAAGTCCTCTAATTTTTGCAAAGAGAGTACGACAAATAACAACGGGATGATGTATATAGTTTGTACAAAGTAGTTTTTCCAGGGAGAATTGCGGTTTAAAACCCGGTTGCAACCGCTGATAGTCATCATCAAACCGATCTTCGTCTGAGTATAATAACTCTGTTTTTGGTTCCTTTTGTAGATCTTGGGCAAAAGCGGATAATGCATATGCATCTAAAAGATCATCATGGTCTAAAAAAACCAGAAAGTTTCCTTTTGCTAAATCTGCAGCTCGATTTGTTGTTGCTGAAATCCCCGAAGCTTTAGATTGAAGGGAAATTTTAATTCTACTATCAAGTTCCTGGTTTTTTTTTAATATATCTAGGGTGTTCTGACCAGATGCATCATCCGCTAAAATCAATTCCCAATCTGCAAAAAACTGCCCACGAACTGAGTCGATACATTCTTGTAACCAATGATCAAGAGGATTGTGAACGGGTACAATAATAGAAAATAAAAGGCTAGAATGGTTGCGTAATAAATATTTTTCAGGAGCTTGTTGTTCGCGTAATTCACACCACTCTCGATAACCACCACTCTCTTCACCTTCACCTAATTTAGGTGCTAAAACTGGAGGTGTATACTGCTCAGTCATTATTTAAGCGTGCATAAGGTTGACCAATTTTTGGATCTATCCCTATATATTTGAGCAGCTTTTCTGCCTCGGCAGGCGGCTTTCCATCTGGGAAAGGTTTTCGAAAGTGATTGATTGTAAACAATGCCATCATCATACCAAGGGGTAGTGATATTATGTGGGCAATAGCACCGAGATAAGGCCGAGAGGCCGCTAAATACAAATTATCATTATGGAAAATAGCCGCCTGTTCACCACACATTGCCGTAGGTCTTCTCGCTTCCATATTGGCATCTGTTATGACTAAATCATAATCAATCTTTATTAGAGTTGGTAGGATTTTTAAGGGCGATATAAACCCAACTTTTCTTGCAAGAACTTGAGAATAGTGTGTTTGCTTTTGATGATGTTCAACTCTACTTTCATCACATAAAATATCTATGGTTGCTGAACTATTCAGTTTTTTTAGTAACGCTAAGATAGGCTCTTCAAAATCTTCAATACTAATATCAATTAGAATTCGTTTGATTGATGATTCATCAAAAAAAGAGGTCTCTATTTTTGTCCGGTCTTTGGCAAAGACAATCCATGAATCCCAGTTACCAAACTTCCCTCGCCATGTATCTTTAAAAGCATCCTTCAATGTTTGTTTAATTTCATAATCACCAATAACAGAACTATAAAAAATACGTCGATGCAATCGCATCAGTGCAACAAAAAGTGCTTTTAACTCCCCTCCTCCACCCTGTCTATGATTGGCAATTAAACGTAGCCCATTACGCTGAAAAAAATATAAACGCATAGGAGCAAATGGCTTTGCCCAGGGGAAATCATGAAAAGCTTTAGCAGTAGTAACACAAGCCCCTTTTTTATTATATTTACGGCGAAGACGCAGACAAAGATCCACATCATCACTAAAAATAAAATAAGACCAGTCCAGCACTCCAGTTTCTCTTAATGCATCTGCCCTTACCATTAAGCAACAAGCGCTTGCGTAGCCAATATCTAATACTGGTGGTAGCTCTGGGTTTACATGAAAGCGATACCAGGCCTCTACTGGGTGAGCACGATTAAAATGTACATCGCCACCTGCTTCTTGTAATGTATCTGGTTTTGAGGTGATATAAATTGCTGGTGCAGCAAAAATATAGTCTGGGTTTTCATCTAAAAAATCGCTTAATTGAGAAATACAATCCGCTTCAGGAAAGGCATCATCATCAATAAAAATAAGATATTCACACCCACTTGATAATGCTGCTAGTGCAGCACAGTTAAAACCACCACATCCACCTAGATTTGCTTCACTAGCCAGCAAAGAAACTGAAGGGAATTGATCTCTAATTGCATCAGCTGCACCATCAGCCCCATTATTTTCTGTCACAAAAGTTGGAATTTTTTGTTTTTTTAAAGAAGCAAGAAGCTTCAACACAGGTTCACGATGATTGTACGTTACAATTGCAGCAGCGACCTTAGGTACATTAAACGCAGATGATGCCATAAGCTAGATTATTTTAATTACTGCAAAAGCATCTATTTTATCTAATTATTGGTTTTGTTTTTTAGAAACTTTATATTTTTATAAGATGAATAAATAAAGGTTAATATAATCATAAACAAAGCCTTAAACTTTTATTTATGATTTTATAAGATTGACTGAAAATTATCTGTTAGACTCAATAGATAAACGAATTTACCCTCAGTTAAAACAACTTTAACAATGGAAAAAATTGCAATTTTTGTTGATGTACAAAACATTTACTACACAACACGGCAGCATTACCAAAGACAATTCAACTATCGGGCTTTCTGGGCTCAGGCAACATCTAATAAAGAGGTGGTTAGTGCCTTTGCTTATGCTATTGATAAAGGGGACAGCAAACAAGAAAGCTTTCAAAATATACTTAGGAAAATTGGCTTTCAGGTAAAGCTTAAACCTTATATTCAACGTAAAGATGGTTCAGCTAAAGGTGATTGGGATGTTGGAATCACTTTGGATGTTATAGAATATGCGGCGACGGTAGACACAATCATCTTATTGTCTGGTGACGGTGATTTCGATTTATTATTACAAAAAGCAAGACAAGTTTATGGAGTTAAAACCGAAGTTTACGGGGTTACAAATTTAACAGCCCCTAGTCTAGTTAATTCTACTGATCGTTTCATACCTATTACAGAAAATTTGCTGATGTAATATTCCTCACTAAATTTTGCTCGTAAAGATATACTTCACGCATAAAGTAAAACACAATTTCTGTTAATTTCAAATAAGGCTGGACTTTTGCAAATTAGATAATTATTATGCAGATACATAAATCTTATTGCATACTCAAAGCTATATCAGATAAGGCTTCTGTTCAACATTAGACCATAGAAAATTTATTTATATTTAATCAGCAAGTTAGCTGAATTATCTGTTAAAACTGAGTTTGTTTAATTTGCTTTCAACAACATAATAAAAAAAATTATCATGAAATTAATTATTGGTTTAGGAATAATCATACTGTCTGTAACTCAAGTAATAGCAGATACGAATAGTTTTCGTCTTGCAGAATTTAATGACTTTGGTGCATCACCTAAAATCATATCGTTTAATGATGTTGGTGTAGGAGCAGTAAACGATGCAACTTTCTCATCTTTTAGCGTTGTTTTTTCACTACAAGAAAGTAGCAATATTGTTGATGATAATAAACAAATTTCAACTGGAAATATTCTGGCAGAAAACCCTAACAGCCGCTCCCTTTATATTCTCCCGGAAGGTTCAAATATTGGTGAAGGAATAATTAAAGCCCGTTTTTCAACGCCGGTAAGTGCTGTTGGCATGACTGGAGTAGATGCTGATCAAGCACTATTTATTAAATTTTTCGATATTTCAGGTAAATTACTTTATAAAACGAGGTCACAAACAAGCAAATTTGTTGGCGCTATTTCTGATAGTACTAATATTTCTTCCATTACCGTAGAATTTGATCCCCTCAATTCTGATTCAGTATCAGGCTTTGGTCTAGACAATTTTATTTTTAGTCGTGCTCCGGTTGAGTCAATATCAATTAAGCCTCAATCTAGAGAAATTCTTGACACTGAAACGTTTGATGTTGCTATTACTATAGATCCTATCGTTGGAAATGCCGTATTTTCACGAGCCACTTGGAATGGTTCAGATATTTCAAACACAGCTCAAAACTGTCTAATTCCTGGAAAACGCAGCTCTGGAGAGCTTACATTTCGATGCCCAAATATTAATTTGACTGCGGGCGAATATAAACTAACAACTTTCTTTACTTTGGACAATGGCGCTACAATTCAAGATTCTGTGATTTGGAAAGTTATAGAAACAATCGAATAAATTGTTTTACTACTATTATCACATCAGGTATTCAATGTTTTCACAAAACTCTATTCTAAAGTCATTAACTAATTCAATACGAAAATCTATCATTTTTCAGTGGGTTATTCATTGCAACCTCCAGTGTTTGGGCTGATGAGGCTCTGATCAATCCTAATGAAATATGGCTTGGCGGTGCAAGCGGTGACTTACTCGGATTTTGTGTAAAAGATTTTAATCAAGATGGCGATCTCGATATATTTTCAGTATTTCAAGACAATATTCAGTATTTCAAGACAATATAATGTTATTAGAAAACACTGGAACCCCAACATCCCCAGAATTTGACCAACCAACCGTTTTTATGAGTAATCGAAGTACTTTTGAATTAAATCGGTTAGAGATTAATGATTGTGCTATCAGTGGAGAACAATTAGTTTTAATAGATATTGATGCAGATGGGGATCTTGATAGGTTTAACAGCTCATTTTTAGAGAATTCTCTACTCATGTCGTACACTTTTTGTTTATTTATCTCAAATCAAAAACGGAGAACATAATGAAGATTAAATTAATTAAATTTAATAGCATACTGTTTTTTTTATTTCTAACCCTATCCCTTAATGCTCATGCCGATTTTGATGAAATAGTCATCTTTGGTGATAGCTTTTCTGATACTGGTAATCTTGCGAGTATTAGAGGTCCATTTCCAAACTCACCTTTTTTTGAAGCAAGCCGAGTAAGTAACAGTCCAGTAGCAGTTGAGGGTTTAGCAAAAAAACTGGATTTAAGCATTGATCCGTCAATGCATTTGGTAGCAGGTGCTGGTGGTAGCAATTTTTCTGTCGCTGGTGCAAGTGCTTCTGGTGATAGACCAATAGATCTTAGTAATCAAGTAGCCGCTTATCTATTACAAACAGCCGGAGTCGCTTCGAAAAATTCATTATACGTTATGTTTATTGGTACTAATGATCTACGTGTTGCCCGGGATGTGTCTCGAAAAGATTCTAAAACTAAGCTTAAAGCTGCAGTGGCTACAATCAAGCAACAGTTACTTGTATTAATTTCTGCTGGCGCACAAAATATTATGGTTATAAATGCCCCAAATATTGGTGCACTACCAGAAACCAGGCTACTGGCTGCTCAAACTAAAAATAAACGTTTGGTCAAACAATCAAAAAAACTTAGCAAACAATTCAATAAAAGACTTGCGAATCAAATCAAACGTATTGAAAAAAGTACTGGAGTAGACTTGGTATTGTTTGATTTATTTTCTTATCTGCAAAAAATATTAGTAAATTCAAAAGCATTAGGATTTACAAATACAACTGATGCCTGTTTTAGTATTGTTAATGAATCCTTCAACCCCAACTGCGAATTTGGTCAGCGTTTTGATGAGCATTTGTTCTTTGATGAAAACCATATAACGGGACGGGTTCATGAAAGGGTGTCAAGGGCTCTATATGCTGAAGTACCAGAGGCACTATAGATTGAGAATCACTCAAGAAAATCACCTTCATAGGTAACAAGCAATAAAAACCCCACCAATATGCGTATATTTTTATTAGTCTTTGGAGTTGCTGTATAGCGACTTGACCCAAAACTAAACTATTCTTTTGTTCCCATGCGCTAAGCATATAAATCGCTGACTTGTTGAGTGCTTTATCAATACTGCGTCTTAGACATTTTCCATCAATGGCAATAACTTCGCCTTCAGTTAAGGTGGCTAGCTCTACGACCTATTTAGAAAAGCAATCAATAAATTCAGCAAAAAGCTGTGTGACTTTGTATTCTAAAAAGTGTTGACACATCATTATTTTTCTAAAGGTTTGAGGAAAAACCTCTATTAACCATATTTCTAGTAATATACTATTATTAATTTATTGTTTGTAATGATCAATAAAAAATAAATATTCAAATTAGAAATAGAGGTTCCCTCAAGTTAAAATTTATAAATCTAATAGAGTAGAAGTAGATCATCTAGCTTTTATTTTTCTACTTAAAATTTTTTAAGGTATGAAAAAAGGAGCTGTTTCTGGATGAGGAACACTATCACATTCAACTTCATAAATATCTAAACCATAAATAAAGTTTTTAACTTTTTTAAATGTTTTTAGACTAAGTCCACTTAGCACTGCACTATCATCTGGAATAGGCGTTCCTGCTGGATCAAAATACGAAACATTTACCGCTCCTGTTTCTGACAAACTTGTCTCAGAAGTAGTTAGGTCATGCATTAAAGCTAAATTACCATGAGCTGTTGTTACCGCCCAACCTATAGGTGACGGTGGGAATTGTGTGGTAATGGATGATACTGTATGAAGGCTACATTGATATTTATTGTCATGTTTATGACATGTACCAGAAATAGGACTTCCAATCCATTCACCCCATCCAACAGGTAATATTGGTGTTCGGCCTATCGCGATTCCATGGGCTCGCACCAATTTTATTGCTTTATCTTCTAGCTTAACTTTCCTTTCTGCTTTAAACCCTAATTCTATGTAAGCTCCTTCAGGATCAATAAGATTTGGGTGAGGGTCGATATGAAAGCACATTTCCTTTGGCATACCATTATCAGGATTTTTTGCCGACACTTGTATAGACAAAATGCTTAAAACTACACCGATTGACAAAAGTGTCAAATTCTTTGATATTTTTAGATACATTTTAATTCCCCTTTGTTTTTTATGGATGACTTTTTCTTTAATTGACTTTTTTATTTCCCTCCTCGATAAATTAAATAAGTCATTGTAAGGTAACATAATAATAAAATTACTGAGTGTTAAAATGTTCTGTTCGTGCTTAATATCACAAAATGTTTTCGTACCCTAACCTGAGATTGAGCCACTAATGAAGGTACCTGTTTAGTAGGACTAATTCTTATTTACTAAAAAAACAAACTAAAGGGCACCTCTATTAATTGATAAATGAAAAATTGAGTCCCAATCATCCAATCTCTGCGTTAAAATCCTTCGCAATAGCTTGTTTGCCTTGATCTTGAATATTTTGGTTCTCAATTTTCTCATCCACAATTAATAGAGGTGCCCTAAAGTATTCTTTGCACTCTGTAGAGATTAAAGCCTATGCCATATCATCAAGCCATTCATTCAATTGCTCTACATCATTAAAATGATAACGCTCCATCACTCTCTTTGGTAAAGGCCAAAAATCTACAATGTCCTCGGTAAAAACATGTACATTAGCTTTATATTTTTGTAACACAGCCACTGCAAAAAGAGCATCTTGCTTTCCTTTTTTATCATAGCCACGTAAGACGGTTTTATCTAATATAATACTTTTTTTCATCCATGAAAAAAAAGTTGAGTACTGTTGTAATGATAAAGTCATTTTCTTTACCTCATTTTTAAATATAAACTACTTAAATTTTAGACCCACTATCCTGTCTTTACTGTGATCTATAGCTCAGACAAACCTTGAATTCGTATATTGTATATTTACATAAATTCTAGAGTATACTTACCATTAATATTTTTTTGTAATTACTCAATATGTAAAGAGTAAAATAATAATTAATTTCTTAAATATTCGGTGAGCAAGTTTTGCATACTCCTTATTTACAGTTGAATAGTTATATTTATTATCCTTTGATTCGTCGGAAAATATTATTTTTCCTTACAAATTATTAGTTATTGGTGTCTAGTCCTTAAGAAATGGACAGACTAGAATCAACGTTTCATTGAAATACAAACATATACCGTCATTAAAATAAATCATCATGTCTATTAAGCCTAGAAAAAAAACACATCAAGTCCTGGTTGGTAATATAAAAGTGGGGGGTGGCGCACCTATTGCAGTTCAATCTATGACGAATACTGATACTGCTGATGTTGCAGGAACAGTTAAGCAAATAATTGAACTTTCTAATGCTGGATCTGAAATGGTCAGGATAACGGTTAATACAGAAGAGGCCGCTAAAGCTGTTCCTGAAATACACAATCAATTAATCCAAAAGGGGTTTTCTGTTCCCATTGTGGGTGACTTCCATTTCAATGGACATAAATTATTAGACAAGTATCCGGGATGTGCAGAAACATTAGCTAAATATAGAATAAACCCCGGAAATGTAGGACGTGGAAAAAGTAGAGACCCTCAGTTTCAACAAATGATTGAATTTGCTTGCAAGTATAATAAACCTGTCAGAATTGGTGTTAATGGCGGTAGTCTTGATCAAGCAGTGCTAACACGCCTGTTAGATGAAAATAGATTAAAAGATAATCCACAAGAGCTTCCTGCGATAACGCGTGAAGCTATAGTGCTTTCTGCTTTGGAAAGTGCGGCAAAAGCTCATGAATATGGCCTGGGGAATGATAAAATTATTTTATCCTGCAAAATCAGTAATGTACAAGAGTTAATCAATATATACCAAGACTTGTCCAGTCGATGTGATTATGCATTACATTTAGGTCTGACAGAAGCTGGAATTGGGTCTAAAGGTATCGTCGCTTCTTCAGCAGCATTATCCGTACTTATGCAACAAGGAATCGGAGATACAATTCGCATATCCTTAACACCTGAGCCAGGTGGTGCAAGAACAACAGAAGTCATTGTTGCTCAAGAAATACTTCAAACCATGGGGTTTCGGTCTTTCACACCCATGGTTATTGCCTGTCCTGGCTGTGGTAGGACAACAAGTGATTACTTTCAAAAGCTAGCACAAGATATTCAGGCTTATTTGCGTTCTCATATGCCTATATGGAAAGAAAAATTCAAAGGTGTAGAAGAAATGGAAGTAGCAGTAATGGGCTGTGTAGTTAATGGCCCTGGTGAGAGTAAAAATGCAAATATTGGTATCAGTTTACCAGGTACCGGTGAAACACCTGTTGCGCCAGTCTATGAAGATGGTGTAAAAACAGTAACTTTAAAAGGTGACAAAATAGCTGAAGATTTTCAAGAATTAGTTGAGCGCTATATCGAGTCTCATTATGGGGCAAATTAAATCATTTTCTAAAGGTTGGTTATTAGACTAACTGCTTTACGTTTACCCAACAAATATTTTTTATAGCACGAGATGATACAACGGATGTGAAAAGGATACGTAGGTTGGGCTAACAGCACTATCGTTAACCCAACATCTTTGGTTAAAAAGAGCGTTGGATTGTCAAAGAGACGGCAGCCCAACCTACAATTTTATTTACCGTTTTTAATCGCTTCAATAAACAACAATCAACCTTCAATAGTTGTCCATTTAGCAGCTAACTTTGCTGATGCAATACCAAAGCCTACACCAAGAATAAGAGAGCAAGAAATAACAAGTAAAGGGTTATTCCAGGCAACACCCAACAAAACATCTTTACTTAATATATCAGGCGTTTGTAACATGTATGCAAAAGTCGCTGAATAACCAAGCACTGTTGCAGGAATACATGAAAGTACTTTAATGTTTGCAGCAAGGCAAGATACGATAACAGAAATTGTTACCACAATACCTGCCATTAAAGGGAAACCTAACGCAGCATCAGCAGGAATATTTGTTAATTGCACAGCAGCATACCAAGCCATAACAACACCAAATACACTACATATTGCAACATTTTTTGCAGCTTCATCATTACCCCCTAAAGCAAAATAAGCCGCCCAGGAAATAGTTAAAGCCCATATAAGAAAGACACCAGCAAGTGGCCCTACAGCCAAAAAGGTTGCAAGCCCAGCTAAAACACCAATACTCACAGAGAGCGCAGTAAGACCATTCATATTAAAATCTCCAAATTCTCACCTCATTAATAATTATCAATTTAGATTTTGCAGTGAGGTAGAACCACAAAAACCAAAAAAAACACCAAGCAAAGCAAGCATTTTTACTCTGCAATGCAAAAGTATTGAGCAAATTTAAGCACACCAGAACAAAATATGCAAAATTCGATTATTTCTTGTTTTTTATCAATCAGATAAGATTATAAAAAGTATCATCGTTAATAAAATTTTAAATAAAGTCCTTCATTGTTTTTTTAAGAACACCTCTATTAAGGAACCTCTGATCAAGTCCAATTATTTTTAGCTTGCTAAAACTGCCGATATTTTCCACGAAGATCAGCGCAATAGAATGACTATTACGTCTCACTTCATGGAAAATAGCGACAGTTTTTTCTGCGCTAAATTATAACCAACTTAATCAGAGGTTTCTTAATTCGGATGAAAAAATTGATAACCAAAATATTTCTATTCATCAATTAATAGAAATTCCTTTCAGTTATGAAAGATCTTTGTATTTCAAATAAATATTCAAAGTGATTGAATAATTAATTATCTTCTACTTGCTAACTGTTCGTTATAAAGAGCAGCTATTAGATTTGCTTGATAAACCATTCCTGATAGGCGGTTTTCAGAGTTAGTAATAGGTATTTGTCTTATTCCTTTTGAAGACATCAATGGAATAAGGTCAGCGATGTGTGTTGAGCTAGGCAGAGTAACAACTGATGTTGTCATAATAAGGCCAATTGCTTCAGGTTTAGAGGCAGTGATTCCAGCAGTTCGGCGAATAAAACCCCTAAACTTATTTTGAAAGCTATCGTATGTATTTAAGTCAATCCATTTAAAAAAATCATTCCAGGTAACAATGCCTATCACTCGTCGAGCACTATCAATTACTGGCATTGCTTTTAGTTTGTTTTTTCTCATTATTTCCCAGGCTTGCTCAACTTCAGTTCCAAACTCAACAAAAATAACATCTCTAATCATAATGTCAGCACAAGAGATAGTCCCTCTAATACGCTGAAAAGTATTCATTTCAACTTGAGTTAGAAGTTTACTTAATGCAGCATGCGTCATATCTATAAAGACATCATTTTTCTCTAGAGCCAAACTAAGATCTTGTTCTGTAAACCCAACTTGGTGACTAGGTTCTATAATACGATGACGTTGATTTATTACTTTTTTAATCGGTAATGGACTGGGATAATTTCGCTTCATCACCCAACGGTTGATAATAATAGCCAGACAAAGCATTGTTAGTACATTAATAGCAACGGGAACAATAATAAAAGAATAGCCTAAAGAAGTCAGTGATTCCCCTGCCATAATCGGTGTTAAGCTTGTTGCTGCTGCAGGTGGATGCAGACAACGCATTATTAACATCAAAAAAATTGAACCTCCCACCGCTGTTGCAGCAGCAGTAGATGTTTCTCCAATATTTAGAGCACAAACCATACCTACAACAGCTGAAATCAATTGACCGCCAACGAATGGCCAAGGCTGTGCGAGGGGACTACTTGGAATAAAAAATAAAATTATCGCGGATGCGCCCATTGACGCGACTATCATGGGATATCCAGGCCAAGGAGAAACGATTTTTGTTATTAACGCTATAAAAAAAATTGTACAAAAACAGGCTAATAAAGAAAGTAATTTTGCTTTAATACTTAAATTAACTGGATCAATTGAAAAATATTTAAAAATATTACTTATTTTCATTAGAAAACGTGGCATTAATCACTAAAGGAACTTAAATAAAAAAGACAATAACGAGTATTTTTTTAGATTTTTTTTCGCGCGATAATTGATGAAAACCCTATCAGTTTATTCTAATCCGATAAGCTCTTTTATTGATAAATAGCAAGATATGCGCCCATTTCAGCATCTTTAGTATTGACAGGAACAAACTTAATATAAATTCTGCACCTGAGACTGCTCCAAAGAGATATTGACTCAATACAAACTAAATTAACTTACCTCTTCAAACAATATTTTAGGTGCCCCACATTCTGGACATTCCCACTCTTCAGGCACATCATTCCATATCGTACCTGGAGAAATTCCACTACCTGGATCACCTTTTTCTTCATCATAAATATGATCACAAGTTTTACATATATATTTTTTAAAAGTTGACATTTCTCTCTCCAAACAAGATAAATAAAACTTCTTTATAACCCAAGAAAAGTATGCACTCCTAGATTATTCTAGACAAGATAAAGACTAACTCTAACATAATAGAATTATATTAATGAATTTGAAAATAAATATTTAAATTTTAAATCCTACTTGACCTATATCAATAACTTTATGTAATTAAATACGTTATAATAATTGTGATAATTAATTGATATTTTAATGGTATATAAATATGTCTGATATACATGAGTGGGACGTCGAGAATGACGAATTCTGGGAATCTAAAGGTAAAAAAATAGCCAACCGAAACCTATGGATTTCTATCCCTAGCTTGTTATGTGGTTTTGCAATTTGGTTGTATTGGGGCATTATTACGGTACAAATGCTTAACCTTGGTTTTCCTTATGAAAAATCAGAATTATTTACCTTAATGGCAATTGCCGGTTTGACAGGCGCAACACTTCGCATTCCAAGTAGTTTTTTTATTCGTCTTTGTGGTGGGCGTAATACGATCTTTTTCACTACAGCTCTTCTTATGATCCCTGCTCTGGGAACTGGACTTGCGTTACGCGATCAAACTACGCCTTTTTGGGTATTTCAGGTATTAGCTTTGCTATCAGGTTTTGGCGGTGGTAATTTTGCATCCTCCATGTCTAATATCAGTTTTTTCTTCCCTAAAAAAGTACAAGGGTTAGCTTTGGGGCTTAATGCCGGATTAGGAAATTTTGGCGTGACCACCATGCAAATCCTTATTCCCCTATCTATGACCTTTGGATTATTTGGTTCATGGGGTGGAGATTCAATGACATTAAAGTCTACATCAGGCACTTTGGTAGGAAAAATCCCCGCTGGAACTGAAACTTATATCCAAAATGGGGGCTTTATCTGGTTGCTATTGCTAATTCCACTTGCCGTTTTTGGCTGGTTTGGAATGAATAATATTCGTACCGAAGAGGTTTCACCGATTGAAAGAGGACCAATCCTTAGCTTTAGCATGATTACAGGAATGTTTTTAATCAGTTTTATCAGTGCGATTTTTGGTTTATGGCTGATATTACCTGAATCTGTTTATGGCTCAGGTTTCAATATCCCTAAAGAAATTGCATTATTCATCGTTATTGCGTTGACCGTTTCATTATTAAAAATAATTCCTGGTCAAATAGGTGAAAGTTTAGGGCGACAATATCAAATTTTTGATAATAAACATACTTGGGTGATGAGTATTATTTATACCATGACCTTTGGCTCTTTCATCGGATTTGCAGCCTGCTTTCCTTTAGCTATTAAAGTTATTTTTGGTTATCAACATCTGGTAGTAGATGGGGTAATGAATCATGACACTCCAAACCCCAGTGGTCCTAGTGCTTTAATGTATGCATGGATGGGGGCGTTTATTGGCGCATTAATCCGTCCAGTTGGCGGGATGATTGCTGATAAATTTGGAGGTGCTTGGGTCACACATATTTGTTCGTTTATTATGGTTCTAAGTGCGGGTGGTGTTGGTTATTACATGAAAGCAGCTTATGGCTCAGCAACACCAGAAGAATACTTCGTCCCCTTTTTAATCCTATTTTTAATTTTATTTGCTGCAACAGGGATTGGTAATGGCTCGACTTTTAGAACTATTTCTCAAGTTTTCCCTAAGGAACAAGTAGGCCCTGTTTTAGGCTGGACATCAGCAGTTGCTGCATACGGTGCTTTTTATATCCCTAAAGTGTTTGGTGAACAAATTAAAAATGCAACACCAGAAGTTGCTTTAATGGGCTTTGCTTCCTTTTACGTGGTTTGCATTATGATTAACTGGTGGTTTTATTTGCGTAAAGATGGTGAATTCTATAACCCATAAATGAGAAACACCTTTGGCATATAACATGCTTAGTTAAATTGGTTAAACATAAGATTCAGACATAGCCGATTGTTTTTAACCACATATTATCCAGATTAGTGCTTAATACTACGTTTTTGCACCAATCTGTAACAAACTGAATTGTTTCAATACTAAAATCCAGGAGAAAAATCGATGAGTCATTTTTTAGACCGTCTAAACTTTTTCAAAAAAGTCCAAAGTACCTTTTCAGGTAAACATGGCATTGTTACTAATGAAGACCGTCAATGGGAAGATGGTTATCGTAACCGTTGGCGTTTTGATAAGGTCGTTCGCTCAACACATGGCGTTAACTGTACCGGCAGTTGCTCATGGAATATCCATGTTAAAAATGGTCTGGTTGCATTTGAAATGCAAGCAACCGATTATCCGCGAACGCGACCTGACATGCCAAACCATGAGCCGCGTGGTTGTCCTCGCGGTGCGAGTTTTTCTTGGTATTTATATAGTCCATTGCGTGTTAAACATCCTCTGATCCGAGAACGTCTTGTCTCTTTATATAGAGAAGAACGTGATTCAGGTAAAGACCCTGTTGAGGCATGGGGCGCTATTCAAGAAGATCCTGAAAAACGTAAAAAATACACCGCTGTTCGTGGCTTAGGTGGTTTTGTTCGAGTTGACTGGGAAGAAGTGGCTGAGATTATTGCTGCTTCTAATGTCTATACTGCAAAAACACATGGCCCAGACAGAATCGCAGGATTTTCCCCTATTCCAGCTATGTCGATGATTAGTTATGCCGCAGGTAGTCGTTATCTATCATTAATCGGTGGCGCTGTTTTATCTTTTTATGACTGGTACTGTGATTTGCCGCCTGCTTCACCACAAACTTGGGGTGAGCAAACTGATGTACCCGAATCAGCCGATTGGTATAACTCCACTTATATAGTTGTGGCAGGTTCTAACCTACCGATGACTCGGACACCTGATGCACATTTTTATTCAGAAGTACGTTATAAAGGCACAAAAATTGTTGCAATATCACCTGATTATGCAGAATATGTAAAATTTGCTGATTTATGGATGCCTGCAAAACAAGGTACGGATGCAGCTATATTTTTGGCTATGGGACATGTTGCTTTAAAACAGTTTTATATAGATTCACAAGACGCATATTTTGAAGAGTACGCACGTACTTATACCGATATGCCGATGCTGGTGATATTGGATAAGCATAAAAAATCATATATTAGTGGACGTTTTGCTCGTGCCTCTGACTTTGATGATTCTCTTGGAGAGAAAAACAACCCTGAATGGAAAACAGTGGTTATTGATGAAAAAACTGGCGATGTACTTGCACCAAACGGCTCAGTCGGTTTTCGTTGGGGTGAAGAAGGAAAATGGAACTTATTACCTAAAAAAGGCAGAAGAAATACCAAACCACGCCTAAGTCTGATTTTTGATAAAGATGATGTGGTTGAAGTATTAACGCCTGATTTTCAAACAGGTGTTGATGTTCCAATGAAACGCAACGTTCCCGTTAAAAAATTAAAACTTAATGGTAAAGATGTTCTGGTTGCAACAGTATTTGATTTGCAACTGGCACAATACGGACTCGACCGAGGCTTAGGTGGTGATATTGCATCAGGCTTTGATGATGCCAGTATTCCAAACACACCAGCATGGGCTGAAAAAATCACCGGCGTTAAACAAGCAGATATTATCCGTAGTGGACATGAATTTGCAGACAATGCCGCTAAAACCATGGGTAAATCCATGGTTATATTAGGTGCAGGTCTAAATCATTGGTATCACAATGATATGCATTACCGCGCCATTATGAACTTACTCCACATGTGTGGTTGTATTGGTCAAAGTGGTGGTGGCTGGTGTCATTATGTGGGACAAGAAAAACTCCGCCCACAAGCAGGCTGGGCACCCATCGCGTTTGCGCTGGATTGGCAAAAACCACCACGTCATATGAATGGAACGACCTATTTCTATTTCCATACCGACCAATGGCGTTATGAAAAATTAGAAGCGGATGCCCTACTCTCTTCAACCGCACAGAAAAATTATAAAGGTCATAATCTAGCTGATTATAATGTGGTCTCTCAGCGTTTAGGCTGGCTACCTTCTGCACCGCACTTTAACAAAAACCCTATGGATATTGTTAAAGAGGCAGAATCCGCAGGCGCTAAAGATGAAAAAGGCGTGGCTGATTATGTGGTTAAACAACTTAAATCAGGTGATCTTAAATTTGCAGCAGAAGATATTGATGCACCAGAAAATCACCCTCGCAACTTGTTTGTTTGGCGTGCCAACTTGATTGGCTGTAGTGCAAAAGGCCATGAGTATTTTCTTAAACATTTGCTGGGCGCACAAAATGGCGTAATGCAGGATGTATTGCCAGAAGCAGAAGGTCAGGAAATTAAATGGCATAAAGATGCGCCAATAGCCAAACTGGATTTAATGGTTGATATTAACTTCCGTTTAAATTCAACCGGTGCTTATTCAGACATCGTTTTACCAACCGCAACTTGGTACGAGAAAAACGATTTGAATACCACTGATATGCATCCGTTTATCCATCCATTAACTCAAGCCGTTGACCCAGGTTGGGAATCGCGTTCTGATTGGCAGATATTTAAAACAATCGCCAAATCATTCTCTGTATTGGCAGAGAAGCATTTAGGCACACAAAAAGATTTAGTGGCCATGCCAATTCTTCATGATACGCCTGCTGAAATTGCTCAAGCATTGGATGTTAAAGATTGGAAACGTGGGGAATGTGAACCTATCCCCGGTAAAACCTTACCGCTCCTTAAAGTTGTTGAACGCAGTTTTGCCGACACCTATAGGAAATATACCGCATTAGGCCCTTTGTTGCCTAAGCAGGGTAATAACATTAAAGGAATTGATTGGGAGACAGAAAAAGAATATGAGCATTTAAAGCTTATTAATTACACCATAAAAGAAGAAGGGGTTTCCAAAGGCATGCCTTCTTTAGAAGAAGATATTCATGTTTGCGAAAGTATTTTAGCCTTAGCACCTGAAACTAATGGTGAAGTAGCGGTTAGATCATGGGATTCTCTGGGTAAGAAAACGGGGATTGACCATAAACATTTAGCATTACCACGCGAAGATGACAAAATCACCTTCCGTGATATTAAAGCACAACCACGTAAGATCATTACAGCCCCAACATGGAGTGGAATTGAATCTGAAAAAGTCAGTTATAACGCATGTTATACCAACATCCATGAGCATATCCCTTTTAGAACAATAACGGGACGTGCACAGTTTTATCAGGATCATCAATGGATGCGTGATTTTGGTGAGGAATTTTGTACCTATAAACCAGCTGTCGATATGTTATCAACCGCTGAAATGATGAAAAAAATAGGTAAAAAACCGCACCTAAAACTCAACTGGATTACCCCACATGGTAAATGGGGGATTCACAGTACCTATCATGATAACCACCGCATGTTGACCTTATCGCGTGGAGGCCCACATCTTTGGATTTCTGAAACGGATGCTGAAAAAGTTGGGATTGAAGATAACGATTGGGTGGAAGCATTAAATATTAACGGTGCAACCATTGCCCGTGCCGTAGTCAGCCAACGTATCCCTGATGGCATGGCGATGATGTATCACGCACAAGAAAAAAATGTCAATGTTCCTGGGTCAAATACCACAGGGAAACGAGGCGGCATTTTAAACAGTGTGACTCGTGTTACCGTTAAACCCACCCACATGATTGGTGGCTATGCACAGTTAAGTTATGGTTTTAACTATTACGGAACGGTTGGCTCACAACGTGATGAATATGTCATCTTGCATAAAATTGAAGATCAGGATATTGAATGGCTAGAAGAACCGTTAACGGATGAAAGAGAGAAACAACTGAATCCAGATGGCGTGCCACAAGCACCTTATTCATGCACAGATGAGTCGGAGAAATAGACAATGAAAGTAAGAGCAAATTTTTCACTGGTGATGAATCTCGATAAATGTATCGGTTGCCATACCTGTTCAGTAACTTGCAAAAATGTATGGACGAATCGTAAAGGGGTTGAGTATGCCTGGTTCAATAATGTTGAAACTAAACCGGGCGTAGGCTACCCCAAAAACTGGGAAGATCAGGAGCAATGGAATGGTGGTTGGGTTTTAGAAAAGGGCAAACTGCAATTAAAATCAGGGAGTCGTCGCAATATTTTAAAGAACATATTCATGAACCCGAATATGCCGACCATTGATGATTATTACGAGCCATTTACTTATGATTACGCAACTTTACAAAACAGTGAACTCGTAGAAGCCACTCCCACAGCAAGACCTCGTTCTTTAGTTGACGGTTCTCGTATGGAGAAAATTGAATGGGGACCTAACTGGGAAGATGATCTGGGCGGTAAATTCAAACATCGTAGTGTCGATGTCAACTTTAGCGACATGGAAAAGCAAATTTATGGAGAGTTTGAACAAACTTTCATGATGTATTTGCCACGCATGTGTAACCACTGTGTTAACCCAGCTTGTGTAGCTGCCTGCCCTTCTGGTTCTTTATATAAACGTGAAGAAGACGGTATTGTATTAGTCGATCAAGACAAATGTCGTAGCTGGCGTATGTGTATCAGCGCCTGCCCATACAAAAAAATGTTCTATAACTGGGAGTCAGGTAAAGCAGAAAAATGTACAGGTTGTTACCCACGAGTAGAATCTGGTTTGCCAACAGTTTGTTCAGAATCTTGTGTCGGTCGTATCCGTTACAACGGTGTGATGCTTTATGATGCAGATCGTATTGAAGAACTAGCCTCAGTTGAAAATGACCAGGACTTATATCAAGCACAGCTTGATTTATTTCTTGACCCTAATGACCCAGAAGTGATTAAACAGGCACAAGAAGATGGTATTCCTGAGTCATGGATGAAAGCAGCACGTCAATCACCTATTTATAAATTAATTGTAGATTGGAAAGTAGCGTTCCCATTACATCCTGAATTCCGTACCATGCCGATGGTTTGGTATGTGCCGCCTCTATCGCCTGTGCAATCACAAATTGACCAAGGTAATTTATCTACTATGTCAGATGGTGCCATTCCAAGCATAGAAACCATGCGTTTGCCGATGAAATACTTGGCTAACATGTTTACTGCTGGGGATGAAAAACCGATTGTTGCCGCTTTAAAACGGATGATTGCTATGCGTAGTTTTTATCGTTCTAAAAATGTTGAAGGAAAAACGGATTTAAAAGTTTTGGAAGAAGTCGGGTTAAGTGAAGAGCAAGTGACTGAAATGTATCGCTATATGGCGATTGCTAATTACGAAGATCGCTTTGTCATTCCAACCAGTCATGAAGAACTACGTCAGGAAGATTTCCATACCTTCCAAGGCCAAAATGGCTTTACCTTTGGTAATGATGGATGCAGTATCAGTCCTGAGGCATCACTATTTCCTGATAAACGGAAAAAGACCGAGGACAATCTGGAATTTGTCCGTTATCACCCAGCGGCTAAACGCTCTGATGGGGAGAAAGCATGACCCAAATTTACAAAATACTTTCCGTTCTGTTGGAATACCCAAAAAAGGATTTAACTGACCATTGGGATGAACTGAATCAGCTTATTAATGAGTTAGCTGATTTATCAGCTGAAGATAAAAAAATATTATCAGGGTTTACTCAGTGGGCATCCAGCTTATCTCTCACAAAGTTTCAAGCAGAATATGTTGATAACTTTGATATGACGGCTGAAAACTCTCTTTATCTGACTTATCATTTATTTGATGAGCAAGATAGAGACAGAGGCCCAGCGTTGATTCAACTGTCAGAGCTCTACAAGTCAACAGGGTTTGAAATAGGTGATGGTGAATTGCCCGATTATTTACCCTTAATTCTGGAATATGTCTCTACGATGGATGATGTAGCAAGTGCTCAAGCATTTTTGCAACAAACATCACAGGCGGCAGAAATTATCGCCAGTAATCTTGAAAAAAATGAAAGTCCATACGCCCCCTTAGTCAGAATAGTGGAGCGTCACGGACATGTTGAAGACATTGCAGCATAGGACTTATTATGAACTTATCTAATTTACTCTTCGGGATTTATCCCTATATCGCCCTGACCACTTTTTTTGTGGGCAGTTGGATTCGATTTGATAGAGAACAATACACCTGGAAAGCGGATTCCAGCCAAATATTTGAAAAAGAACAACTGCAAAAAGGCAGTATTTTATTTCATATTGGTGTGCTAGCTTTATTTATGGGACATTTTGCTGGATTAGTCACGCCACATTCATGGTTTTTATCCATGGGTATTTCAGACATGATGCACCAAGTTATTGCCATTTCATTAGGTGCAGCCTTTGGTTCTATCTGCATGATGGGTGGTGTTATTTTATGGAAACGCCGCATGTATCACCCAAGAGTCAGAGCCAATAGTCGCTTTATGGATCTGTTTATTCTTAATTGGATTTTGGTGACATTAGCGGTTGGTTTATTGACTATCCCTGTCTCCATCTACCACTCGTTTGGTGGCGATACAGCTAACATGATTTCATTAGCAGATTGGGCGCAAGCAACACTTTCGCTTAATGCAAATGCGTCAATACTGGATGAGGTAGATTGGATTTATAAACTGCATTTATTTTTAGGCATGTCTGTATTTTTTCTATTTCCATTTAGCCGTTTGGTTCATGTCTGGAGTATGCCTTTAGGCTATATGTTTAGGCCTTACCAAATTGTAAGAACAAAATATGTAAAACAAAGATAACCCTAATCGTTCCCACGCATTATGCCATGGATGGCATGTATTAGATCAACGCAGGAGCTGTTGTCGAAAACGTGGAAACGATTGAACATACATGCGAGTTTATGGAATTTAAATTTATCGACCCAGCCACAGATTTTTCTAGTGGCTTACAAGTTATAACCGACTACCATCAAGATTTTCTTGCCAGAGGCGTTCAATTAGTCGAATTAGCTAAAGAAATAAAACAACAAGGTATGACAGAGGATTTAGCAAATCAATGTATGGAAATGTACTGTCATTACTCCCATGCTACCAATTTACATCATAAGGACGAAGAAGAAGGTTTATTCCCATTATTAGTCGATCAATCAAGCTTGATTATCGGCATGATGGAACGCTTAATTATGGATCATGAAGAGATCGAAGAATCTTGGGCTGGAGTAGCAAAAATGCTAAGTCATCCAGAAAACATCACTAATTTCGATTACTTCTTACACCAGACAATTGAGTTTGAAAAAACACTAAGAGACCATTTAACCCGTGAAGATGAGGATTTTTCACCACAAATCAAAAAAATACTGACTACCGAATTAATAAAACAAGCAGGACAAAAAATGGCTGAATTAAGACATTTAACTGCTTGAATATCTCGTTTCTATATATTTTAAGAAAACGAAATATTGAAAGTCCTAGGATTTAATGACTGAATAACTCAGTGAACTAGAGACAATTATCACTTGGATCAATTTATCCAATTAATCGCCAAATTTTAGGGGATACGACGAGAACACTACTATATAGGGGAAGATAAAATTTTCTCGCCATGAAAAGCTTAAGGAAATAAATATTATCTGCTGAATAAGCAGGATAAAAATGGCTAAATCAAGGCATTTAACTGGATGATCTCAAGTGTTTTGTACGCTATGCGTACTCAATCATAATAAAGAGGTCAACATGAACGATAATAATACAAAAACAACAAACGTTTTCACCTCCATTATCAATTTAGTTAAGGAGCATCCTAACTCTAAGCAATTTTATATTATCTGTACCATCCTTTTAGCTGGCATCATAGGGTCACTGTCGCTTATCTCCAGCAAAGGAACGAATGAAGGCATGGCAATGGATATGAAAATGATGAAACATACGGCAAATTTTGGCCCGGGTGACGCATTTCATATCCACAAAAAGATAGATCCCGCTAAATTTGAATATGTTTCAGATATTAGCAAAAACCCAGATGATTTGCCTGCTGCTTTAAACAGAAAAACATCTAAAACAATAGAAATTAATCTTATCGCGACAGAAGTTATATCCGATATTGCTGCGGCCACCTCTTTTCATTATTGGACCTTCGATAATACAGTACCTGGTCCTTTTCTTAGAGTTAGAGAGGGTGATACGATTAAGCTCACTTTGAAAAATGATAAAAATAGTTCGCACGAGCATTCAATTGATCTGCATGCGGTCACTGGACCCGGTGGAGGTGGCGCTCTAACAACAGTTAAGGCGGGAGAAACAAAGTCTATGCTATTTAAGACGCTTAATCCTGGCCTTTTTATTTACCATTGTGCGGCAGGAAATGCATCGACTCATATTGCCAATGGCATGTATGGTCTAATTTTAGTTGAGCCAAAAGCAGGCTTGCCTGCTGTAGATAAAGAATTCTATGTTATGCAAGGAGAGTTGTATACAAAAGGCATGATTGGCGAAAGGAAATTTCAGGATTTTGATGGACAAAAAATGTTTGATGAACGCCCTGAATATATAGTCTTTAATGGACGCACTGCCTCACTTGTTGATAATGGAGGAATTCAAGCAAAAGTCGGTGAAACAATACGTCTATTTGTCGGTAATGGAGGCGTATCAAAAATTTCTTCTTTTCATGTTATAGGCGAAATTTTCGACAAAGTCTATCCTGAAGCGTCACTTGGGCAGCCATTAGAAAATGTCCAAACTACATTAATACCCGCTGGTGGCGCTACGATGGTTGAATTTAAACTGGATGTACCAGGTGACTACGTTTTAGTCGATCATGCATTAACTCGTGTCGATCGAGGTGCTTGGGGATTAATCCATGTTACTGGAAAAGAAAACGAAGATTTGTATTCTGCCATTTAAATGCCGTCAACATAATAACAAATAATAACTCTTGGGATATGGTGTATTAATAACAATGTAATCATTGCAATACACACTGGTACGATGTTCTTAACTTTATCTGCATATCCCACAAAATAATTAAATTTTTAACATTTTCTCTTTAGGAGATATTTATATGCACGAACTTGATGGCGTTAGTAGCGGTCAACAAATAAAAAGTCTAACACTTAGCACCATTGCTTTTACAGTCTGCTTTGCAGTTTGGACAATTTTTTCCATCATTGGGATTAAAATCAAACAAAACCTGGGGCTTACTGATAGCCAATTCGGTTTATTAGTTGCTACACCTATCTTAACAGGCTCACTAAGCCGTATATTTTTAGGTATATGGACCGATCAATTTGGTGGTCGCATTGTTTTAGTTTGTTTGATGATAACCACATCAATAGCTACCTGGTTATTGTCCACTGTGACAACTTATGAGATGTACTTAGTCGCAGCTTTAGGTGTCGGTTTAGCAGGCGGCTCATTTGCTGTAGGTATAGCCTATGTCTCACGCTGGTATGAAAGTAGCAAACAAGGTACAGCCTTAGGTATTTTCGGCATGGGTAACGTAGGAGCCGCGATAACAAACTTTGGCGCACCCTTTTTACTGGTTGCTTATGGCTGGGAGAATGTAGCTAAAATTTATGCTGCGGTTTTGTTCGTCATGGCGATTATTTTTTGGTTTACCACCGAAGAAGACCCAGTAACAAAAGCAAGAAAAGAAAGTGGCGAAAAAGTAAAACCTGCTTTAATGCAAATGGAACCACTAAAACACGCTAGAGTTTGGCGTTTTGCAACTTATTACTTCTTCGTATTTGGTGGTTATGTCGCACTTGCTCTATGGCTTCCTCGTTATTATATGGGGGTCTATGGATTAGAAATTCAAACAGCAGGTATGTTAGCCGCTGCCTATGCTTTACCAGGTAGTGTGTTTAGAGCATTAGGTGGTTGGGTATCTGATAAAGTCGGTGCCAGAACGGTGATGTATATTACTTTTATTGGTTGCTTAATCTGCCTGTTCTTTTTATCCTACCCAGCAACGGATTATCTGGTTCATGGGATTGAAGGACCTATTAAGTTTAGTATTGCTATTGGCTTAGTCCCCTTTGTTATTATCACCATTTTCCTTGGTTTTTTTATGTCCTTAGGTAAAGCAGCTGTTTACAAACATATTCCTGTTTACTATCCAGACCATGTAGGCTCTGTGGGTGGCTTAGTCGGGTTGGTCGGTGGTTTAGGTGGATTTATCTTACCCATCACCTTTGGAATCATGAATGATTTTATAGGCGTATGGACTAGCTGCTTTATGGTTTTGTTTGCCATTGTCGCCATTTCATTAATTTGGATGCATATTGCAATTATTATCTCTGATAAGAGATTACATCCTGAGTTAAAAGGGCCTAAACCATTGCCTGAAATGTTAGAAGAAGATTGAGAGCTTTTCTCAAACTTATAGACATACTTCGTGCGGTCTCGGATGCAGAATTTATAGCGAGTTGGTTTTTGTCGATAGCAATGCGCTGAAATGGGTGCATAGTAAGCTACGCAGTCATTTTAGCAACGCAAAGCCTATCAGTAAAAATCGACCGATAGAAATCCACATCTGTGACCGTGTGAAGTATATAACCTTCTCTGCTTGATAATGTCGGAGAAGGTTAATTATTTGAGATAAGAAGATAATCAAATAGTAAGCAACGAGGCGTACTACCTACTATACTGTAAACATATTTTGTAGAACAACTTTCTATCCTATCTCATTTTCCACCTAAAACAGCTAACATTATGACAATAACAAAGTTCATCACTCTATTTTTCTTAACTATCCAATGTCTGACTAATGCTGTAATTGCTGATCCATTTATAGATATAAAAACAAATCAAGGTCTTATAAAAGTAGAATTAATGCCTGATGAAGCACCCATTACTGTTGAAAATTTTTTGCATTATATAGACACTGGTTTTTACGATCAAACACTCTTTCACCGAGTTATAAAAGATTTTATGATCCAAGGTGGCAAACCTGACCTATCTGTTGATCCTACTAAAAAGGAAACCTTGCCACCAATTTCTTTAGAGTCCAATAATGGTTTAAAAAACATACGTGGTTCTATTGCAATGGCAAGAACTTCAGCACCAGATTCCGCAATAGCACAATTTTTTATCAATAGTGTTGATAATGATTTTTTGGATTATCAAGACAAAAATAAACCTGGATATGCTGTGTTTGGTCAAGTTATTGAAGGTATGGATGTCGTTGACTTAATAAGTGCAGTTGATACTAGCGGCAGTTCGCCTAGAGAAAAAGTTATTATTGAATCAATTCGTCGTCATAAAGAAGATCAATCACCTGCAGCGGGAATAGCGCCTACCCCTCAAGAAAGAGGAGAATTATCTTTTAATACACTGCAAACGAACTATACAGTAGGAGAGATTCTTCAAGTATCGCTTAAAGAAGCAGGAATAAAACGAGAAAAACAATTAGACCTCTGGGTTGCTGTTCTTTTACCCACTGGTGAGTTTTTATATCTAAGTAAAAAAGACACATTCATCTCTACCCCCACCGTTTTCAAAAGTGCAGTTAAGGTTGAGGAAACTTCTCATCAAGTTTTAACCTTGACTATTCCTGAAGGGCTTACTGGCTCTTATACTATCTATGCTATATTTAATAAAACAGGCTCTAACATCAATGATTTAGACCTGTCGTTACGCTCTAATATTGCTAGTAAGGCAATTAACATAATAGATAGGTAATATTATAGACATACTTCATTTTTATTAAATCCCCCAGCTGAATTACTAGGAGCTGCTTTAACCTAGAAAACGTAGTTGAACGCAATTATAGTGCAAGAACTGATTTTACAATGCTTTCAAAAAGTATTAACTTCATATGGACTCCTCGTTTATTGCAAGATAAATATTCGTTTTATAATGTCTAAAACATAATCAGGACTTTTTCGGCATAAGTTGGCAGACTTAAAAGGCTTAATAAAATAATAAAGACTTGTTTCATGGTTTGGCTTTGAATTATTTATTGGATGTGCTGATTATTTTTTCATGCTTTTGCGTGGAAACCAGAAATAACCCCATCTTTTTAAATTATAAAAACCCTTTAAAATGTGCTCGGCTTACATTTTCAGCTACTGCCTTCCCAACTTGCTGCAGTTCTTTAATATGATCTACAGAATCTAGCATTTGAACATCCTCCGGGTTAATATTCGACAGCCCGATGCTATCTAGACCTGTACGAGACAGTTCTGCATTATAACGAGCATAGGTAAACAGCTTGGACTGAACAGGAAAACTAGCAGTTTGATCTTTCAAATCGCCAACCTCTCTATCAATCACATCACCATATAAGCATTTTCCAAATGAACGACAAAGAATATCTTGTTCATTAAGGGCTGCATACATTAACGCTGAGGGCAGTGATTTTGCATTGTAAAGTAAATTCATATCATCTTCACCTAGGTCATTATTAGCTTCTGGACAGGTACCCGTTCCCAAAGAAATAATCAGCATTTTATCTGCCCCCGTTTCCCAGCCAAGTTTATATGAACCTAAAGTTGACATTAAAAAGGTCTGAAACGATGGGTTGTTGTACATGGTAATACCCCCATCGACAAACACGAAGGGATACTTTTCTTTATCGCCTAAGGTGATTTTTTCAGGCGGAAAGAATGTTGGAGCTGCTGTACTAGCTCGCACTAATTGCCATAAAGGCAGATTCAGATTGCAATCGTCGCGTTTTTTATTGTTGTACTTAGCTTTGGGGTTATTGCTGACAGGCCAAGGCGAGTCCGTAGTTGCATTGCGCATCACCATCATCAGCAATGTCTTTAATTTAGAACTGCCTAAAGTAGTTTTTTTACCAAATTCTTTTTGCAATAATTTCTTCAGTTCTTCATCTTCATATGTGTATTTAAACCTTTTTAAGATAAAAGATTTATCAAACATTTTTGCACCGCTTTTGATATAGAACTTGCGGACTTTATCAACGGGCCAGCCTAATGACAAACCGGCTGCGATGATCGCTCCGGTACTGGTACCTGAAATGTAGTCAAAATAATCAGCTAATACATACTGATCATTTTTATATTCTTTCCTCAGCAATGCTTCAATTTTACCGAGTATTTCCACGGTGATCATGCCGCGGATGCCACCGCCATCCAGAGTTAATATTTTCTTGGGTGTGTTTGATTTAATTTTTTGCTGTAGAGTCATGGTCTTATTCTCCCGTGTTATTTAAAAAGTTTATCGGTATTTAATACATGCACCTGTCCTGAGCGTTGCTTAATAGAATCATGCATATGTCGAGTCCCCCCAGGACCATCTCCGCCTTTGCCATCCCATAAGCAAATGCCATGCACTTTTTCGCCCCCCCATGCCAGTGCTGAATAAAGTTGCCAAAGATTATTGCGTTCATAGGGATTGCGGTTTTCGGGCAATTCGCCCAGCTCATCAGGCATAATAAACAGGCGGGTATTTGGGTTATCTTTAGCTTGATAAAACCGGTCTCGCCAGTTATCGCCAGCAAAATTGACTGAATTTTGTAAAAATTCTGGAATATCAAAAGATAAGCGTAATTCCAAATGAAGGTTCAATTCAAGTGCTGCTTCTGCAAAAAGCAGATCACCGCCACAGGCTCCACCGCAAATGGCAAGATCTTCTGCACAGGCATTCAGCTCTTTTAATTGTTTGAGTATTGCTTTAGCCGCCAATGGCTCTTTTTCTTGCGGAAATCTCGCTGTTTTACGTTCTGGTGAATCAATCATATGACCACTAAATAAAAATACTCTACGTGGCCGCCAGTCTTTTGTTTTTTTTAGTTTATTGATGGCCTTATCAAATAATTTGATGGCCTTTGCTACTTTTTTAGACCGAAAACCTAAATCTTGTAATATTTTTAATTGCTGTCTGGATGAGTCCAGTACAAACCAGTCTTTTCTTGCTGCGGTAATAGCATATTTGTATGCTTTTTCAATGATACTGGTGTCACTGACTAGCAGTTCTAGGTCTGCTAAGGTAACTCTTGCCCAGTAATTGGGTTCGTTAACCGCTTCTTTATTTAATTCACAAAGCGTTGCCCAGCGAACGCCTCCTACCATCGCCTCTAATTCACTTTCATTTTCACACTGCCCCTGTAAATGTCTTAATAGATAGCATAAGGTCAGAGCATTAATTCCAGAATAAGGTTTATCTGGTTGCACGATAAAACCCTGTCGATAAGCTTGAATGGCCTCATTTAGCTGAGCACTTTCTGATTTTGCTTTTTTAAGTATTTCTTTTGAACTATTATTTTTTCCTCGCCATAAACTTAGCCAGCGATCTTTTTTCAATCTACCCAACCGTCCCCAAGTTTCAGCATCATCAGGATATTTTTTAGATAAGCTTTTTAAGCATTGTTCTGCCCAAGCTGGTTTATTTGGCCGTCCTAATAGCAGGCCTTTCTTTTGAGCACTTACTAGGTCATTCGGATTGATTTCCAGTGCCTTGTCAAACTGCTCCAATGCAAAGTCATACTGCCCTAAACTTTGCAATGCATTTCCCGCTATGCGATAGCCTTCTAACTTTAAAGCATAGGTTGGCGCTTCATCAGCGAGAACCACAATATCACCTGGCTTGCCCTTGTTTTTGGCAACTTCAATAAGACCCGCCCATTGCTCATGTTTTTGCCAAAATTCATCGGCACCTTTAACTTGAAGAGACTTCCAGTCCGGCTCCTTTAAATAGGGTAAATATTGGTAAACAGGGCTAGAGGGTTTACGCTTAAAATTTGCACGCAAAGTTTCAATCGCTATTTTTCCCAGTAGTTCTCGATCACTTTGAAGAAATTTAGGATCAGGTAAACCATCCTTTAAATGGTAATGTATCGTTCTATCCACACAGACATCAAAAGGAATTTTTTCTGCCTTGTCAGAACGAACCTGAATAATGCCATACGCCCGCAGTCCATGTCGAACACCCAATTCGTACCATGCATTAGGATTATGTATAGACAGATCTGCAATTACCAAATCAGCCATTAATAATTCCTGAAACATATCCGCTCGAATATCGCCCGGCAATATTTCTTCATCAGCACGGAACGGTTCCAAGCCAGCCTTTAATAACGCCGGTTTTATTAAATCTTGATAAATGGCATTAAAATCAATGCCTTGTTTTTGGCCGAAAGGCATGACGATGAATACATGTTGTGACATTGATTACTCCTTCTACTGGCTAATACTTTTTATCCCACTAGTTTGTTGCCTAATGACAGTTGCCCATGCTGAGTTTTCTTTAGAAATTAGAGCTTCTACCCTTTCAACCAATAAACCAAACTTATCTTCATTATCATAAGGTTTCGAGTCGGTGAGAAATGCGTATTTTTCATGTCTTAATTGTTCCGCAGTCATTCTATATTCTATCCAATTTTCATGAAACTTAAATAAAGTACTGGTTGCGGCAGAAACGGCAATGACAACACCCAGTCCACCAATCACCCAAGCAACACGAGGATACTGGTCAAGCATTCCAGAAAGAAAAGGGATTAAAGCAGCAGTAATAATTTCAAGCAACCTGAATCCCTTAAAACATTTTTGGTTATATAGACTTTTCTGGTCATACCAAATTAGCTGATCTTCAAGGCGGTCTTTCAAATACTCATCTTCTTTCATACTAAATTCCTGAGTGACTGAATAAACTTTCTCATTCCCACTCAAAATCATTACTGGCATTAAGTTAAGGGGAGAACGAGTTGAAGACAAGGCTTTAGCCTTAACTTAATGCCAGTAATGATTTTGAGTGGGAACGCGGTAATTTATTACTTTTTCTTCAAAGACAAAATACGCAATGCTATCTCATACAATATTAGGTTTTGCTGTGGCTTTTTAAGCATGGCCATAGATTCAGTCGGTGAACCAGCAGCTTGAAATTCAACCAGCTTTAATTTTTCAGGGCCATTTATTGGATCGGGGTATTTGTATGAGACAAATTCAAATAGACATTGCTCTATTATGACGGGAATAATCAATACGCCTCTCGACTTTGCTGAATGCAAAAGAATCGGCAACTCACTATTTTTTATGAATGCAGAGTTTAAAAAGTCTGTACTAATCAGCAATATAGCTACATCAGACTGTTCTAGCTGTTCACTGATAGTCTCATGCCACTGATCTCCATATTCTAGTTTCTGGTCTGTCCACACTTCAATATCGTCATGGGGGTTCAAGTAGTCTTTTATCCGCTCACACCAGTTCTGGTTCTCGTGTGCATAGCTAATAAAAACACGTACTTTTTCATCTGTCGATGAAGGTAGTTTTAGTTCCTGTCCTTGCTCATCACCGCCTTGATCAGCAATTTCTGCCACAACAGGATTAGCCTGAACCATGATTTTTTTTACAGCCTTAACTAAGGTGACAGCTCCTTCATATGCGCCACGCTGTACATCTGCATCTTCCACAGAAAACCCAGCATGTATGGCGTAATTAACAACATCCTCATGCGTATCTTTCAAAATGTTATCCATCATCTGTACATGTCGATCATGGGCGCTATCGACAATAGAACGCATGGAATCTAAATGCCCTTTCTTATCTAAATCGGCTCGAATGGCTGAAAATAAACGTTCAACATCGGTTTCGGCAGTGGATGAGGAATAAACCAAAACACCCCCAGGTTTTAATACGCGGAAGATTTCCTGTAAACAGCGGGCTCGGTCTGGCATTGCATAAAGTGCGTTCATCATAATGGCACCGTCAAAGGAGTCATTGTCTATTTCCCGCAAACTTAACAGCAGGTCACCTTTAACAATTTGTACCTGTTTGTTTTTCTCGCTATCCAGCTGATGTATTTTTTCCCTCATGTATTCCAGCATGTCTTCATTGGACTCTAACGCCCAGATAGTTCGTTCTGTTGACTGACGGAGCATTTCCATCGTGGCATTTCCCGTTCCAGAAGCCAAATCAAGCACGCTTAAAGGTTCACTTCCCAACAAGTCGACTATTTTTTCTATCAGCTGATGATAGCTGTCGAAATTCAGCAGCATCCTGTCATAGGATTTAGCATAGAGTGACCAATTGACCTCCTGTTCCAGACGTTCAGTCAAATCTTTCCACATCTCTTCTTCATTCTCAGCACTCAGAATATTGAGATTAATAGCCCAGGCTAAAGTACCCCCATCCTCATCGGCAATCTGTGAGGCAATTTTCCGAAACGATACCAGCCCATAACGTGTTTTTAATTCCAATATTTCTGTATCGACGATGGGATAATGATCAAGCTCAAATATTTTTCGGCCACGCTTTATAACGGCACGCTTGTTATTGAGTTTTAGAATAAATTCCTCAACATGCCGGCCTCTCATTAAAGCCAAAGGTTTTGCCACCAGCTCGTCAAACATGGGGTTCCAGTCCAAAAATTGGAAATTCCTGTCAAGAAGATAAGTGGGACTGACTAAATCAATTGCTGGCTTTCGGCATGTTCGCACCACTTCCCAGCGATCCTTGATGTCAGTTTGTACCTCTGTTTTAGTCTCGGGGAGCCCCGTATCATTGAATTGATACCATTGTTCTATAAAATTATGCAGAGATACCTGATCATTCGCCCAAGAGGTTAATAATCTAAAGCTAGATTCATGACAGGCGATAATATCACCAGGATTCTGCTCTAAAATAGCAAAAGCGTTACTATAATTAAAATTGCTAATTTCCTTATTTTCAAGAAAGCGGTTTAATTTATTCTTAATTTTTTCGATTAATTCTGGTGAGATGTGTCCAGAGTTGCTTCGTGAAACAATTAAAGTTTCAACTGGACCACAATTGAATAAAACCGGCTTTTGGGTGTCAGGCATTTTTCCTTCGACGTAGCTAAAAAGCTCGTCCATGGAAATCAAGCCGTCATTATTCAAATCAGCATCGCCCGATGTAATCCCCTTTATAATGCCATTGGTAAGACAGCCTAATGCTTTCTCGTCACAATCATATGCTTGGCTTATCGCATTGGAAGCAGCGATAATTGAGATGGCGTATCCATCAGGAATTGACGCTTTCAAATTTCCTACACTTGCATTGAAGGGGTCTTCAAAGTCCTTGTATAACCGCCCGATTGCAGAGGAATAGCAACAGTCAAATATCATGGCTATGCGTCGGCAACGGGTTTCCCGTAACATTGAAGCCAGCATATCCACGGGTATTGATGTGGTCTGCAGAAGATTTAAATTGGTGTTGATGGTGGCAAAGTGCAAGGCGCCGCTGACATCCAACTGGCCATGACCCGAATAATAAAGCAATATTTCATCATTCCTTGTGGCTTCCCGAAAAACCTCATTGATGCTCAGCATAACCTTATGATGAGGTAAATCAATTAACGCTAAAGGGTCGGTAATGCGCCCCAGTGGGGGGTCAGTCAACACATCCTGAATCGCAATAACATCATTTCTTGAGGAGGGTAAGGGAGGCAATGCGCCCTCTGTTTCAGGGAATTCTGTATTGCCTATGAAGATTCCATATTTCTTTTCAGCCATTATTATCACCTACACCATTGAAGTAAACCCGATTCGATTATTTGCCGTTTGCCAGAGTTAATGCTATGTGGATTAAAACAGAAGGTACGTCCATTACTGCTCTGCAGAGAAAGTCTTTCTACATTGATCTTACTCACCAGCATCTTTAAGCAGTTAATAAAGTTTTCTGTATCATGACAGCTTAGTGTTGAAAGAATGAGTTTTTTTAATGGCATTGAGACGCCTCGAACGCTGGCACCTTTTCTGTCACTAAATTGATTGGGATTAATTGGACTGTCAAAAATTTGTTCAATTTTCTCAGCTTTCTGCTGAGAAAATTGAAACAGTAACGAGGAATTCCCACCGCGCTCTTCCGCTATCTGCATCCGATAGCAAATGGCATTTGCAGATGTTGCCTGTGTCTGACACTGAGTAGCCTCCAGATCAAGATACATGGCAACCGCCCATGTGTCCAATCGCTGAGCACGTTCATAAAATATTTGATTTTGATGATGTTTCACCACAAAACCATATTTCTGATACATTTTGATATGGTGTGGCGCACATTCAATCCAAAGGTATTGACGACCTAGTTCTTTAGCAACTGAAATAGCATGATTGACCAATAATCTGGAAACCCCCATCCCGCGATATTCAGGAGCCACCACTACACGGCTTAATTCACAGACATTGCGAGGCATGATCATTCCATCAACCTCCATCTCTTCATCAGAGACTTGGAAGTATTTAAATGCGTTCAATACAGGAAGTGCAGTCGGCATTCCTTTCTTAATTGTTCTCCACCACTGAAGGTCAACATTATCTTTAGCTATCTCTCTAGACCAATCTTCATAATTATCAATAGTGTAATGTCGAGCTGACATAGTAAGCATCCCACTACCTGGAACAATTAGCCTCATCGCTCCGACCACCCTATCCTGATTAGCTCGATCCAATGCAAGAAAGTGTATTGAGGTAAGGTCATAAGCATCCATTTCTATTGAGGATTTTTCAATATACCCCAGTGCGCCATATACTCGCCCACGCAATTCAAAACTTTGAAGCAAGTTTCTTTTATCTGAAACAGGTGCAATTTCAACCGAAAAGAGTTCGCCGCCACTGTGCTGAAACGAATTGTTGGGGGGACTTTTATACCAGAGACGGCCTGTGATTGTTTTCAGTTCCTTGCGCAATTCATCTCGCGCTTTTCTGCCAGAAATCACATTAGCATCTATGCCAGGCACATGGTCTGTTTTTGTTTGCGTTAAAGCAATCAGACCGCAAGCAGAAACATTGTCCCTAACTAATTTGAATATCGTTTCTGCCGTTGAAGACGGCTCTAGATTTTGGTTTTCTGCATCATATCTAAGCAATTGATCGGAGATAACCACACAATTTGCTCCTCTTGCATCACACAAGTGATCTTTGACAACTTGTAGCAGTTCCTCACAGCTTGAAACAATGCGGAACACAAACTCTGCACTATCATCAATATAATCTATTTTTGCAGTTGCGGTCAGGTTTGCAAGGTCGTTTAAGGTTAGTTCGTCCTTAACAGCATCCAGCACACAAATGATCAGTTCTATTTTCATATACCACCTACCAGCTATTCTTGTTTTTGGTAAAGGATAACGCTGATTCTATAGAACTTATTTGAGGAAAGATATGAAATATTCACACTTTCAATGTTACTCGGCTATTTAGTCAGTCCTGAAAAAGTCGATAATACTGGATTCCCAAACTGGAAAAACCTCCCAAAATTATGTTTTTATATTTTATTGCGAGAGAAAATTTCATTTTTGCGTCCCCAAGCTTTCCTTTCAGTCTAAAAATCAGGCCAAAAAGAAACAGACCAGCGCGCCTGTAATGGTCAAGTTTTCTTGGAAGGATTTTAAGCTGCTTTTTTCATTTCTTTCGTTTTTTGATGAGGGGTTTTATAATCGATAGCAGAATGTAATCTTTTATAATTATAAAAGCTAATATAGCTAGTCACAGCACTGACTACAGAATAATGATTAATAAAACTCAAATAATTCAGTCTCTCTGTTTTTAAATTCCTAAAAAACCTCTCTATTACAGCATTATCCCAACAGTTGCCTCGGCGGCTCATGCTCTGTGTTATATGAAAATCATTAAGATAATCAACAAACAGATTGGCTGAATATTGAACCCCTTGATCTGAATGAAACATTAATTGTTGAGTCTCTGGCTTGTATTTATTAATCGCATGTTCTAATGCTGACTTGGCAAGCTCTGCATTGGGTTCTTCTGATAATGCCCAACCCATAATTTCCCTTGACTCAAGATCAAGTACACAGGCTAAATAGCTCCAGCCTGTATAGGTTTTAATGTAGGTGATGTCACCTACCCAATGTGTATGAATAGTACTTGGATTAAATTGTCGTTTAAGTAAATGATCCGCTTTCTTATGGACTTCTCCCGTTGGATAGCTGTGTCGCTTTTTAGGTTTTATGGCAATAACATTCGCTTTTTTCATTAATGAAGCTGTTTTATAAACACCTATTTCAATCCCTCTGTTAGCTAATTCAACCTGAGTCCTTCTTTACCATAGGTATGCTGAGTTTCAATGGCTATTAATTTAATTTGTTCTATGGTTTCTTGTTTTTCATCACTCATTTGATTATTAATCTGATAGTAGTGTGTACTGAGAGCTATATTAAATAGCGTACAAAGCTCTGTTGTTTGATAGCCTGGAGAAGCCTTCTTTATTTCAACAATCAATTCAGATTGTTGTTGTCTCGAACAAAGAAGGCTGTGGCCTTTTTTAGGATTTCATTGTCCCTTTTGGCTCGCCATAATTGCTTCTCTAGGCTCTGTATTTTCTGTTGTTCTGGGGTTAACGCTTGCTTATCCTGAGGCGTATTACCATTGAGTTCATCTAAATATTGTTTTTTCCATCGCCTCACAGCAGAGTCACCTGCTCCTGATATTTCCATTGTCTGCTGGTTTGTATATCCTTCCAAGATTATTAGACCATTACAGGTTTGGCTGAGCGGCCTACATCTGGCATGTAATGTTTGGCAAAAGCCTGTTCGAATTCTGACCAAGGGATGATTGCAGAAAGTTGAAGCAGAGGATCCAGGCAATCTAACTGCTGGAGCAGATCTGTGCCAAATAGATTGGTTTGATGGGCGGTGTTTTCAAGGAGTAGCATTTTTCAACTTTTCGAGCAGAAATAAAGACTTTATTTTATCATTTCGGGTCGTTTTTCTCACCTTAAATTGGAGTTATTTATTTTAATATCAAATGAGTAGGATGTTTTTTAGGGCTGACTATGTACTTTAGGAAAAGGAAAAGCTATTTTTATGGAGTGACCAGGTACAAGTTATTTATAAAAAAGAAATTTATAATAAAAGTAATAAAAAATTTTTAAATATTAGAGTTTTATTATATTATAAGGTGTCACTATTTTATATGTAGTTATTCAACCTCTTAATTTTGTATCAACCCATAATTATTCATAATATCAGGAGTCAGACCCATGCTATTTAAACAACTATTTGATAAAGAAAGCTGTACTTATACTTATTTTATTGCTGATCTAGATGCTAAAGAAGCTGTTTTCATTGATCCAGTCGATACACAAATAGATACCTATCTTGATTTATTAAAAGACAACAACGTTACTTTAAAATATTCACTTGAAACTCATGTTCATGCTGATCATGTCACCGCAAGTGGCCTGTTAAGACAAAAAGTAGGCGCTAAAACAGCAGTAAGTTCACTTTGTGGTGCAGACAGTGCCGATATTCAAATTAAAGATGGCGATGTCTTTGAGTTTGGAAAATCTGAAACTATTAAAGTTATTTCCACCCCAGGCCATACACCAGGTAGCACATCTTTTTTATGGTGTGATAGAGTTTTTACAGGTGATTCATTATTAGTTAATGGCTGTGGACGTACTGACTTTCAAGGAGGCAGTGCTGAGGACCAATATGATAGTATTACCCAACGATTATTTACTCTACCTGATGATACTATCGTTTACCCTGGACATGACTATAACGGTCGCTGGATTAGTAATATCGCTCAAGAACGTATAAATAATCCTCGCATAGCAGGAAAAACAAAAGCAGAATTTGTCGATATTATGACAAATCTGAATCTGCCAAAACCAAAGTTAATTGATATGGCTGTTCCCGCAAATCGCTATTGTGGTATTGATGAAGAGCAAGCCAGTCAAGCTGCCGAACAACGAGTTGAAGGTTCTGACCCTAAGCGTCAAACATCAAGTATGGAAGAGCTTGTTAATCAAGTGATGCAAAATATCACAGAAATTCATCCACAAAAAGCACAAGATATCATATCCAATAGCACGGTTGTTATTGTTGATGTAAGAGAAGAACACGAATTTAATAAAGGCAATATCGATGACTCAATTCTTTTACCACGAGGTCTAATAGAATTTAAAATCAATACAATACCGGAGCTTTCTGATAAATCTGCAGCAATTATCGTTTACTGTCACAGCGGAAAACGTGCAGCCTTATCAGCTGACACCTTGCAAAATATGGGCTATACTAATGTATTGTCAATTGCTGGTGGATATGAAGCTTGGAAACAACACGTTTAAAGACTATAAACTTTTAATGCTTTAAATCAGCAGTTTAACCGGCTACAATGATAAGAATTTTTCTCAAAACCAAGAGCAGGGAAATATGTCAGAAAAACATCATTCTATTCTTATTGTTGGCGGCGGTGCTGCTGGCGTTTCTACGGCAAATAACATGCGTCGTAAAAACTCAACTATTGATATTGCACTAATCGAACCCTCTGAAAAACATTATTACCAACCTGGGTTTACTATTATTGGCGGTGGCGCTTATTCACTTAAAAGAGCCACCAAAAATGAGGCTGACTTAATCCACCCTAGCGTTAACTGGATTAAGGACTTTGCTGAGAGTTTTCAGCCAGATGCCAACAAAGTCACATTAAAATCTGGTGATGTTATTAGTTACGATTTTTTAGTCGTCTGCCCTGGTTTACAGTTAGATTTTGATAAAATCGACGGCTTAGTTGGAACACTTGGGAAAAATGGCGTTTGCAGTAATTATTCAGCCGATAAAGTTGAATATACCTGGGAAACATTGCAAAAAATTGAGTCCGGCAATGTTTTATTCACCCAACCCCCTATGCCGATTAAATGTGCAGGTGCACCACAAAAAATCATGTACTTAGCGGCTGATCGCTTCCGTAAAAAAGGGATTTCTGACAAAGTTAATGTTGAATTTTTTAATGCAGGCTCTGGAATGTTTGGCGTACCTTTCTTTGCTAAAGCACTCAGTAAAGTAGTTGCTGATTATGGTATTACAACAAACTTTAGCCATAACTTAATCGCTATTGATGGAAAAGCTAAAAAAGCTACTTTTGAAGTAACGGATGCTGATGGCAAAAAATCTAAAGTCACCAAAGAATTTGATATGATTCATGTCACACCACCACAAAGCGCACCTGATTTTATTAAATCAAGTCCTTTGGCCAATGAAGGTGGCTGGGTTGATGTCCATAAAAGTACGTTACAACATAATAAATTCAGCAATGTTTTTGGCTTAGGTGATGTTGCTTCAACTCCAAATGCTAAAACAGCAGCAGCAGTTAGAAAGCAAGTGCCTGTTGTTGTTGATAATATTCTAAAGTTAATAGATAAAAAGGATTTAGTGGAGGGGTATGATGGCTATGGATCTTGCCCACTAACCACATCATTAAATACAGTTATGCTAGCTGAATTTTCTTATGGTGGAAAAGTGACCCCTTCATTTCCATTTCTTGACCCTAGAACCAATAGTCGCTTATGGTGGTTTGGAAAAACATTCGGGTTTCCATGGTTGTATTGGCATATCATGATTAAAGGTCTTCGTATTGATATTCCTCATAAATCTTCTTATGTAGAAAAATTAACAAAAGAAGACTAAATAATAATCTCTAGCAACTTTCCTTTTCAAGAATATTATTTTTGAAGAGGAAAGTTTCGTACACTCTCTTCTCACAAGGGAATGTAATTTAAGTTCCTTGCTGTGAACTAAATTTCTCACTTCTAAATACATTTCAACAGTCTTTAAGCTACAATTAAAAGACAATTCTTTAAAAACATTCGATATTCATGGCTTTACAGCAAACTGATAATTGGCTTAACAAATATTTCCCAATTTCTATCTGGTTGAAAAATTACACTAAAGAAGACCTTAATGGTGATATTTTTGCCGGTATTATTACTGCTATTTTATTAGTTCCTCAAGGCATAGCATATGCAATGCTCGCTGGACTACCAGCTCAAGTAGGCTTATATGCTAGTATCTTACCCCCTCTTATTTACGCATTTTTAGGAACTAGCAGGACTTTATCCGTAGGCCCCGTTTCTATTGCTGCGATTATGATTGCTAGTGCTTTGTCCGCACCAGAAATAACCGTATTGGGAAGCTCTGTAGAAAACGCAATCATTTTAGCAGCTGAAGGTGGCTTGATTTTATTAATAATGGCTGCCCTACGCATGGGAGGACTTGTTAATTTTATCAGTCATCCTGTTCTAACGGGGTTTACAAGTGGTGCAGCTATTTTGATTATACTTACTCAAATACCTCACTTACTCGGCTTATCAAAGAACCAGTGTGGTATTGATTTAGCATGTTATAGCAGTTATTTTCAACATATCAATACTTATACGGCAGGGCTAGCTCTCCTTAGTCTTACCCTTTTACTTTCTTTTGGCTCACCACTAGCATCTCTTCTTAATCAGTTTAAAGTTAAAAAAAATATTATTACTGGCATCAGTAAATGCGCCCCTTTGCTAACTGTTGTTTTAACTACTGTACTGGTTAGATTTTATCAACTATCAGAAGATCAACAGGTTACCATTGTAGGGAAAATACAATCCGGCTTACCTGAAATTAGTTTTTCTTTTCTCAACAACATGGCTCAATGGAAAGCTTTATTGCCCAGCGCATCCTTTATTGCCATTATCGCTTATGTAGAAAGTGTCGCTATTGCCAAAGTCACTGCTAATTTAAGAAATCAAAAAATAAACCCTAATCAAGAACTCATTGCTTTAGGTGCAGCTAACCTGGCAACTGCATTTTCTGGAGGCATGTCTGTAGCAGGAGGTTTTAGCAGGACGATGGTAAATTTCTCAGCTGGCGCTCGCACTCAAATGGCGATGATTATTGCTGTTATCATCCTTAGTGTAGCTGTTATCTTTTTCACTGAGCAATTTACCTACATTCCTAAAGCAGCTTTAGCTGCGATTATTCTTATAGCAATTTTACCCTTAGTAAAATTACGAGAAATCATAACAACTTGGAAATATGACAAAAGTGATGGTATTGCAGAGTTAATCACTTTACTAGGTGTACTGATATTAGGTATTGAAGAAGGTATAGCACTAGGTGTTATTATTACAATTTTAAGTTTTTTACGTCGGACAAGCCGTCCCCATATTGCAATAGTAGGAAAAATAAAAGACACCCAACATTTTAGAAATATTAAGCGACACCAAGTAGAAACATGGGAAAATTTATCATTAATAAGAATTGATGAAAATATCAGTTTCGCCAACGTCAGTTATATTCTTGATTTTATTGAAGATGAAGCCGCTAACAATTCACAATTAAAACATGTTATTTTGATTTTTTCATCGGTTAGCTATATTGATACTACTGCTTTTGAAGCACTAGAAAATCTTATCAATTCTTTAAAAAAACAAAATATATTACTTCATTTAGCGGAAGTTAAAGGCCCTGTTTATGATAAATTGAAACAGACCAATTTTCTAAACCATTTAAGCCCAGGCAAGGTGTTTTTCAAAACTATAGATGTAGTTGAAACCCTTGCTGACTGAGGCCTTTAAATTATTTATTTTCCAATAACTCTGTAATCAAAACATCACAGGAACCACATCCTGTTGAAGCACCTGTTGCAGATGCTATTTTATCTAAATCATCAGCGCCACTAGCTATAAGTTGTTTAACTTTTTTTTCAGTTGTCCCCGTACAAGTACAGATGACTTTTTCTTGTTCAGTTGTCTGATTTTTTTCCATAGAAAATTCTTAATGTTCAATTTTTTACTGTTTAGGAGCGAGGATTTAATAATATCCTCGTTCCTTAGGTAGCTTGTTACAAACTTATCCCAAACTGGATACTCTGATAACTGCCATATTGAGCGAATAAATTCATTAACTTTTATTCTAGTCCAACCTACTTTTCTATATGCATAAATAGCATAAAAAGCAGTTGCCCGAAAGTTTGCAGCACAATGAATATGTACCTTTTTTCCTTTAATGTCATCCATTGTTAATTCAAACAAGTCAAAATCAGCATTGATTGGCTTATCCCAATCAATGGGTATATGAATATCTGGCGCGCCATCCTCGCTATATATCACCTTGGGACATCCATGCCCAAAGATTCATTCCGCTCGGGCGACTTAATCGAGTGCCACAGTACGTCCTGCGTCCAGTTTCAACTCCGCACAAAAGCCGCTCCGTTAAAACTTACCTCACTGACTTGACGGCTTATCGGGAAAAAATTTTTGCTTCTCTCGCGTGCTATCGCACACGTCGAATCTGCAAATTTCCCTGTTGCCTACTGCGGACTAAAAATCATCACTTCGCTATCGCTCCGTTTCCCTGATTTTCAGCGGAAGAAAACTTGAACATCCATTTTATTCAAGTCTCTCACTTTGTAACTAGAAAAACCTTACAATAAGGTATAAGTACTCGACCATAAATATTTTAATATTTTATTTGTCTTTTTTATCATCTTCTGCGTTGCATAAACAGTCGTGTAGCTCGCTATGTTCCTTTTATGCGCCTTGAATATGACAAAAAAACCTGCGTAAAATTGTTAAAATATTTATGGTCGAATACTTAGTGGTTTGCTGTGATGATGCGGTAGATCGTACCACTGTAATTCAGGGATACCTAGAAAAGCCAACCAATATTGTACGCCATGCGAATGCTAAGCACGTTACAATAAGGCTTGATATAAAAATAATTCTAATGAGCTTCATTTAACCTTTTCTGACGATAAACAGAACTACGACCTGAATCACCTTTCTTAAGGAACCACTGATTAAGTCGATTAGAATTTAGCGCAGAAAAAACTGTCGCTATTTTTACGAAGTGAGACGTAATAGTCACGCTATTGCACCGATCTTCGTGGAAAATATCGGCAGTTTTAGCAAGCTAAAAATAAGTGGACTTGTTCAGAGGTTCCTTAATGAAGGTATGCAAATTAATCCAACAACTCCCTTATGATGAGCAATAAGATAAAAGTATTATTGGTGGATGATCATGCTGTAGTTAGAGCTGGTTTTAAACTTCTTTTAGCAACCGCACCCAATATTGAGGTGGTTGCAGAAGCGGATAAGGGTGAGCAAGCAATTCAACTGTATCAATATCATCAACCTGATGTGATCGTACTGGATTTATCTATGCCAGGTATTGGCGGGCTGGAAACCATAAAACGTATGGTACAACGGAACCAGATTGTCAACATCCTTGTTTTTAGTGTGCATGATGAGCAGATTTATGTTAACCGCGCTTTGAGTGCAGGAGCAAAAGGCTACATCACCAAAAATAGTGCTCCTGAAATTTTACCAGAAGCGATTGAAAGTATTCATCAAGGGCAGCGATATATCGAAAAAGGTTTGCTAAATAAGGCTGATGAAACATCAGTCGAGCATGATTATCAACTAATAATAAAGACATTTTCCTCACGAGAATTTGATATTTTCAGATTATTGGCTAAAGGATTGACGGCACATAAAATAGCGGACGAATTATGTTTAGGGTATAAAACAATTGCTAATTATGTCACTCAGATTAAAAAGAAATTACAGGTATCTAGCATTGCTGAATTGGCACATATTGCTGTATTGTTGGGAATAATGAAGCATTAGAAAAATTGATTAATTTCAACTCAATGAATTATTCCTGTGTTAAAGCAGGAATAATGACCGTTACATACCAAGCCTGTTATTTGATAATACAATCCTTTTGCAAGGATTAAACATGAAAACAAGTGCACTATTCCTTATATCCCTCTCGCTTATCTCAATGATTGTTAATGCACACGGGCCAACACCTCAAAAGGTAGATGAAAAGATCGAAATAGACGCTTCCATTGATAAAATATGGGCCGTTTTAAAAAACTTTGATCAAATTTCCATATGGCATCCAGATGTAAAGTCCAGCAAAGGTGATGGTAAAAATGAGTCTGATGGTGTCCGCACCCTTACCTTATCAGGGGGTGATTTAGTAGAAAGTCTAGATTATTACAGTGAAAAAGATCATAATTCTTCATTAACTAACTTTTTACTTATCACGAAAAGCTAATCCTAAAAGATACAATTCAAAAGCGAATCACCAGCTTTTAACTATATCCCCAGCTTTAACTTTTCTAGCATCCGACACTATCTCCATTACACCAACCGAATATTTACTCTGGACTTCTTGCACATTCACCACGCCAATCAGACTTTTCTCTTGAAATCCAGAATTTGAATTAACTGCATAAACAACCAGTCTATCACCTAGCTTTAGTTTATCTTGAGCACCGGCAGCAAAAAATATTTTATTATCTTGTACTTTAAGCACTTCGGCAGAAAAAGGATAACAGGCAAATAATTGTCCAATATCTTTACTTGCCAATTGGATGATTTTTGAAATTTTATGCCCGGCAGGTGTTGATTTAAATCGTTCACTTCCAACCGTATAACCCGAAGGAATCCATACATCGCCTATTATCGTGTCGGTATAGCGATGTTGAAATAATAACGCCCCATTAATTCCGTCATGTACATAGACATCAATAGATAGTCCTCGTCTTGCCACAAAATCTCTCATTGCAGATTTAACTTGAGACATAAACCCTGAACCTCTTACATATTCAGTTGATTCTACCTCTAAATCTCTAATAACGCCTGACATTACAAATTGAGCGCCCTTCTCTTGCGCTAACTGAACAACAGTAGAGTCTTGGTACCCTGTGGTTGAGATCATTTCTGGTGCCATATCAGGTCTAGAATACAGAACGGTATGCGTATTATTGTGCCCAATAAAATGACCTGTCTCAACCAGGATATTCATTATTTCTCTGGGAATACCGCTGTATAAATCTTGCGTCTCATTCCCACTTATCTGACCTGATGTTGCAATCGGAAACCCCGTCACAACAATGTTTTTTCGATAGGGTGAGACACATTGCTGGCCATCAGAAATAACTGATAATACTTGTAAATGATAAACCTCATCATCTATCCATTCATCCACAACTTTGGTACTACCTAGTAATGATTTTGAAGAAACAAGGTGATTTAGCTGGATAGTCGCATTACTTATTGCATTTTTAAACGCTTGTTTTCTAGCGATAAGTTTTGCACCCTTAAGAATCTTTGCCTTGCCTTCTGTGGTAACAACACGATTTTTCGGAGTAACGGATGCTTGTGAATTTTCAGTAGATTGTTGACTCGCGCAGGCCTGCAAAAAAAATAAACTACAAAAAACAAAAGCTCTAACAGGATAAAAATTCATCAAGTTTTATCTAACCTTTAAGATTATTTAAAAATTAGCTTTAGTGATACCAAAATAACGAAATGCAGATTTGACCGTCATATTTATTGTCCATTCACTATCATAAAGCCCATAATCAAGCATAGCACTATCAACAGAATTTTTCTTTTTAGAAAAGCCAGATACGCTTAATTGAGAAGTACAGTCTGATGAAATACAATCTAAATTAACAACAGTCATAGGAACTTGTTGATATCCAACTCGGGTAAAGGCAATTTTTTTATCTTGATTCAAACATTGAATCACTACATTTACTGTGCTAGAAAAACAATAATAAAAACGCCGTGATACATTTAATTCAAGCACCACTCTTTTCTGATCAGAAAAGACAAGTGCTTGTTTAACTTTTGCCTCGCGCAAAAACAAGTCTAAATAGGTTCGATACGCCTCATGTTGAATCACTTGGTCAGCAACTGTTCTTCCCGTAGCCAGTTTTTCTTTATACAGTTGCTTAGCCAAGTCTCTATAAGCGTTAAGTTTTGCTGTCTGTTCGGCAACAGAACTTTTTTGCGGTTGACTTAAATCTACATTATTGGGTAATTGGCTATAACTGGTAGCACTAAGAACTTTTTGATAGACAAAACTGGTTTGTTTAGTTGCAAAAGAAGAGCATGCTGTTAATGAAATTAAGCTCACCAGCAACAAAATTCTCAAAATTAAATCTTTCACACCACGACTCCATTAATTATACCTTCATTATCTATCGACCAATTAATGTAATTCTTAAATTATTTTTCTATTTCTTCTAACTCCTCCACTCTATCAACAGACCATAACTTTTCTAACTCATAAAAACCTCTTGCTTCCGCAGTCATAATATGTAGAATAATATCGCCTAAATCGACTAAAACCCAGTCAGAGCCTTGTTCTCCTTCCACACCTAGCAGCGTTAAATTATTCTCTTTTACTTTCTCTACTATATAAGCGGCTAATGATTTTGAATGTCTTGCTGATGTTGATGTAACCAATACCATATAGTCTGTAACACTGGTTTTTCCGATAACATCCAGAACAGTAATATCTTGCCCTTTATGATCATCTAAAACGTTTTCTATTAATTTAACTATTTCTTTTGTTTGCATTTATTGTCTCTTTATTTATGTAATCTATTGTTGACTTACTCTATTTTTCAGTATATTTGTTGGGTTAACGATAGAGCCGTTAGCCCAACCTACGTGAGTAGAGTTTGTTTTTCTTTATATAATTTATTATGACATCTGGTAGTAAATAGCTAGGATTTTGCCCCGTCTCTATCAAAAGTCTAATAGCTGTGGCTGATATGTCTAGTTGAGTGACTGATTGAAAAAACAAACCGCCTAATTTATCTTGTTTTAAATCTTCTCTATCTTTCACTAATTTGGTCGATAAAAAACCAGAAAGCGGTTGTAGTATATAACCAGGTCTTGTAATAACCACAATATGAGCATAATCAAATAACTGCTGCCATTGATGCCAGCTTGCCAAACCCTCAAAAGCATCCGTCCCAATAATAAGCAACAATGACCTATCAGGTTTTTCAATCTGCAATGATTTAAGTGTATCAATCATATAGGAATACCCTTCCCTATCCAGTTCTCGCCTGTCTATCACCAACTCAGATTGGTTCTGAACAGCTAGTTCCAACATAGCCAAACGCATTTCTGGGAACGTTAAGGGAGTTTCTCTATGCGGCGGTTGTGAACAAGGAATTAAACGCACTTCATCCAAAGCAAACAGTTCTTTCACTTCCAAAGCAGTACGTAAATGTCCAAAATGGACAGGATCAAACGTACCACCATAAATACCTATCATTTAAACTCTTATTTGCCCATCACCCAGCACCACATATTTTAGTGAAGTTAATCCATTTAAGCCTACTGGTCCTCTAGCATGAAGCTTATCAGTACTAATCCCGATTTCTGCACCCAAGCCATATTCAAAACCATCAGCAAAACGAGTGGATGCATTCACCATGACCGAGCTTGAATCTACTTCGCGTAAAAAACGTCTGACTAAGGTATAGTCCTCCGTCACTATCGTTTCAGTATGACCAGAACTATGTTGATTAATATGCTCTATTGCCTCATCCATATCATCTACAATTTTGATTGATAAAATGGGGGCTAAATATTCAGTATCCCAATCTTCATTTGTTGCTCTAATACAGCCCGGAATTAACGAACAGGTTTTAAGACACCCCCGTAACTCAACACCTTCTTGCTGATATTTTTCTGCCAATAAAGGTAACACGTCTCCAGCTGCACCTTCTGCAATCAACAAAGTTTCCATCGCATTACAAACGCCGTAACGATGCGTTTTGGCATTAAAAGCGATATCTATCGCCTTAGTTACATCCGCTTTACCATCAATGTAAACATGGCAAATACCATCCAAATGTTTAATCACAGAAATGGTTGCATCTTGACTAATTCTCTCAATTAACCCTTTTCCACCACGAGGAACAATCACATCAACATACTGGTTCATAGTAATTAATTCTCCCACTGCAGCACGGTCTGTTGTTTCCACAACCTGAACTGCCTCCGCTGGTAAGCCTGCTGATTTTAAACCTTCAGTAATACAAGCAGCAATCGCCTGATTAGAGTAAATCGCTTCAGAACCACCCCTTAAAATACAGGCATTACCCGATTTTAAGCACAAAGCGGCTGCATCCACGGTTACATTAGGTCGTGATTCATAAATAATACCAATCACACCCAAAGGAACGCGCATTTGACCGACCTGAATACCACTAGGTCTATAACTAAGGTCTGTAATTTCACCCACGGGATCAGCCAGCGCAGCCACCTGATTTAAGCCTTCTATCATCGCATCAATTCTGGCAGGTGTTAACTCAAGCCTGTCCAATAAAGCGGAATCCAGACCATTTTTTTTACCTGCTTCTAAATCTCTTTGATTTTCAATCGCTAATGCCTCTTTATTATTGGCAATCGCCTCGGCTATTTTTAACAAAGCCATATTTTTTTTACCTGACTCAGCCTTACTTATTTCTCGACCTGCTTTTCTAGCTTGCAGACCAAGTTGTTGCATATATTCAATAACTTCCACAATGTTATGCTCTTTTAATCTATATTTTATACTATTATAAACCAGCTACCTGTTCGAGAATAGATAATCTATCTAATAAGGTTTGATTAAAAGTGATTGTTTCATCTATAGCTTTCATATTTTAAAATTATTAACTAACCTGGCTATTAACAAACCACAGGTTTGAGAAAAACTGGTTTATGTGTAATACAAATTCGTAATAAGCGGTTTGGGGTTTTCTCTTCCCTAAATCGTCGACTTAGTCTGTAACAAAACTCATCAAAATATTCTTGTGTGTACAGGCCTGAGATACCGCAGTAGGTTCCAATCAAATAGCTTTTTAAATTGCCAATCATAATATGAACCCGCGGTAACCATTTGCCTACCAACGCAACTGATTACATCATCAACTTGGATGGGGTCTATTTTCAACGAACAAACCTGTAGAACTATGAGTGACAGATCTATTATCTACATGGGTTTATAATACGTATTTTCCTTGATGCAAGCTGATTTAAGATGATTAAGAAAATGTCTCTGGCTCGGTGTTTTAAAAAAAAGATTGCAGTTGACCGGTTCTGGGGCAATGCTCTGTCGGTTTGAGGTATAAGTACCCAAGTAAAATTAATTCAACAATTTTACTTGGGTACTTAGATGGTAATTCTTTGAAAATTACAATTTTTGCTCTAAACCCTTGTCAAGCTGAGTAGTTACGTTTTTTAACCGGAAATAATTTTCTTTAATTCAGGGATACAAGAACCACAATTTGTCCCAGCTTTAAGTAAAGTGCCAATCTCTTCAACCGTTTTGGCTGAACCACAAGAAATAGCATCTTTAATCGTATTTTCCCCGACTCCAAAACAAGCACAAATCATTGGCCCTGTATTGGGAAGCCCTGCACCTGGTTTTCCTGCTAATAAACTTATTCGCATTTCATCGCTTAATTCTTGCTCAGAAAAAAGCTGGCTTAACCATGATCTTGCTGGTAAATCATGTTTGGCAGAGATAAAAATAATGCTTTCCAGTTTATTGTCAATTATTTTCCCTGCACGAAATCGCTTTGCGCTTTGATCAGAAAATTCTAACCATTCGCCTTCTTTGCCTAGTTGATTTTTTGCCCAACAAGAAAAATCTTCGATGCTAGTTTCACCTGCTAATTCATAGCGCCAAAATTGTTCGCCTTTAATCTTTACCCAATACTCCGAATCACTGGGTATTAAAGGTGTTCGGGAGAACATGAATCCGTACCAAACTGGCTGGTACGGCGCTACTTTGATGGGCGTATGTTTTGATTCTGGCTGCCCAGAAATAGGATCAACCACTGGATTAACTAGTGCGTTAACCCGACCCTTTGAGGCAAGAAAATCATTCCAGTGCATAGGCACAAAAACGCTCCCTACTCCCTGTTCTTCAGTTATAACTACTCTAGCCAGCATGTTTCCCCATAGACTATCTAACCTAGCTAAACTACCCTCGACTAAATCATATGCATTGGCATCAACAGGGTGAATTTGTAAAATAGGCTCAGAGATATGTGCATTTAGCCTTGCTGATCTAGCTGTGCGTGTCATGGTGTGCCACTGGTCACGTATACGACCGGTATTAAGAATAAAAGGATGTTCTTTGCTGATTGCATTCACTGGTGCGCGTGGTGTTATTGCAATAAACTGTGCTTTGCCTGTTGCGGTAAAAAACTGTTTATCTTCAAATAACCGAGGTGTTCCTTTTGGTTTTTCAGCTGTAACAGGCCATTGGACAGGAACTAGGTCATCATATTGCTTATCGCTAATCTCAGCTAAACCACTAATATCAAAATCACGTTTACCGTTATTTTCAAAGCCGGAAAGGGCAGCATGTTCTCTAAAAATTTCTGCGGATGATTGATAATTAAATGCTTCTCCAAACCCCATTCGTTTAGCAACTTCCGATAATATCCACCAATCTTCTTCTGCTTCACCCGGGTGTGGCAAGAAGTTACGTTGATGGGAAATACGACGCTCAGAATTGGTGACTGTTCCGCATTTTTCGCCCCAAGCTAGTGCGGGCAATAAAATATCGGCACGCGCAACAGTCCCAGTATTTAATTCACATTCAGAGACAATCACTAATTCACATGTTTCTATTGCCCTACGAACTACGTCGGCATTTGGCAGGGTAACAACGGGGTTAGTTGCGATCACCCAGATAGCTTTGATTTTACCACTGGCTATATTTTCAAACATCTCTACCGCTTGTGCGCCTACTGTTGATGCTAGTTTATCTGTTTGCCAAAAACGAGAGACTAAATCATGATGTATTGGATTATCCAATTCCATATGAGCGGCTAATTGATTACTTAATGCCCCCACTTCGCGCCCACCCATTGCATTGGGTTGGCCGGTAATTGAGAAAGGCCCCATTGCTGGTTTGCCTATCCGCCCAGTGGCTAAATGACAATTAATAATACTGTTTGATTTATCTGTACCTGATGAAGATTGATTTACCCCTTGAGAGTAAAGAGTGACAACTTTTTCAGTCTTTACAAACAGCTGAAAAAATTGCTCAACATCCTGCTCAGATAAGTCACACGCATGAGCAGCGTCTGCTATTGATTGTTCTGCGGAAATTAATGCTTCTGTCAAGCCTTCGGTATGCTGATTAACAAAATCCCAATCTATGCATTGCTGTTGCTTGATATGGCTAAGCAGTCCATTGAATAAGCTGGCATCCGACCCAGGTTTAAGTGGTAAATGAAGATCTGCAATATCACATGTCGCGGTTTTTCTCGGATCAATCACCACTGTTTTTAAATTAGGACGTTGTTGTTTCGCTTTAACGATTCGCTGATAAACAATAGGGTGACACCATGCCGTATTAGAGCCTTCAATAACGATTAAATCAGCAAGTTCCAAGTCTTCATAATTTCCTGGTACTGAGTCGCTGCCAAAAGCACGTTTATAGCCAGCAACGGCAGATGACATGCATAAGCGAGAGTTAGTATCAATATTTGCACTGCCGATAAAGCCCTTCATCAGCTTGTTAGCAACATAATAGTCTTCGGTTAATAATTGCCCTGAGACATAAAATGCTACTGCATCGGCACCATGTTTTTTAATCACTTCTTTTAAGCCAGTAGATACTGCATCTAATGCATTATCCCATGATGTTTTCTCACCATTGACGTGCGGATGAAGCAAACGATCTTCCAGACCAATGGTATCGGCTAAGGTTGAACCTTTTGAGCATAACCGTCCAAAATTTGCCGGATGGGATTTATCACCTTTAATGGAAATAGTCCCATTTTGTTCTTTTGTTGCTTGTACCCCACAGCCTACACCACAGTATGGACAGGTTGTTAAACTTGTTGTTGTCATTAATTATTAATCCTGTGGTGCTTCAATATGGTGCTGTCCAAAAAGGATATTTTCACGTATCTCAGAAATATCTTGCCCCTCGGTTAGTAGCGAAAAGTACCACAAGCCATCGGTGGTTTCACCATAAAGCACAATACCTATAATCAAGTTATTTTTAATCACTAATTTTTTATAGATATGACGTGCTGCATCTTTAAATACTATATCCTCAGTGCTATCATCACCGATAAAATCACCTGCTGAAAACAAGTCAATCCCTGTTACTTTTAATTTAGTCGAGGTGGCACTGCTAACGTAGCTGGCGATAGCCATATCAACCAGATGATTAGCACAGACTTTAGCCTGTTCAAATAAAGGAGCAACCAGCCCAAAGGTTTTTTCACGGTGCTGTACACATTCTCCCACTGCATAAATAGTCGGGGTGTAGGTTTGTAAAGTATCATCGACCAAAATACCACGATCACATTGAATGCCAGATGCTTGCGCCAGCGAAATATTAGGACGTACCCCAATGGCCATAATCACCAGGTCAGCTTTAACTTCCAAACCATCTTTAAAGCGTATTTTTTCAACGCGCCCATCACCTAACAAAGCCTCAGTATGATGATTCATCAAAAAATGCATCCCTTTTTGTTCCAGTTCTTCTCGCATTAAATCAGCCGCTTGCTGATCTAGCTGTTGACTCATTAAGGTATTGTTTCTGTGTACGACTGAAACATTCATTCCTTGTATCATCAGTCCATTAGCAGCTTCTAATCCTAGCAAACCACCGCCGATTACAATTGCATTTTTATGGGTTTTAGCTGTTTCGATCATGACATTAACGTCATTAATATCCCGAAAACTGATGACTCCTTCTAGGTTATGGCCAGGAATATCAAGCATCACAGGTACTGAACCCGTGGCAATAATTAAACGATCATAATTGGCAACCGTGCCATCATCCGCAAGCACTTGTTGCTGGACACGGTCAATTTTAGTAATGGTTTTACCTGTGTATAAGGTGATTTTATTGTCTTGATACCATTGCAAATCATTAATGATAATTTCACTTAGCTTTTTATCACCAGCAAGCACAGGAGAGAGCATAATGCGATTGTAGTTGCCGTGTGGCTCTGCACCAAATACGGTAATATCAAATTTATCAGGCGACAGTTTTAATAGCTCATCTACTGTTCTCATGCCGGCCATACCGTTACCGATAAGGACTAGTTTTTGTTTCATCATTAAAAAATTACTTTTGGATACTTTTAATTAGCTGAGAATAAAAAAGGTTAATTTATACTTTGCTCAGTTACGAGTGCAAAGTATAGAAGCAAGCAAATACTAAGCCAAGTGATGCCGAGTAATTGAACCACCCCTCCCTTCTTATAAATTTAAAATCAACTTTCCGACCTTTATTTCACACTATATTAAGATATAATAAACTGAAATTAAATATATCTAACAACGATTATTAAGATGGGTTCCACTATGTTTTTTACAAAGAATTTCTCTTATCTCTGATTTTAGCAACTACTTTAAGTATAGTTGCAATAACAAGCAGTGCTGCAGGTAAAATTGAAAAGCAACAATGGAAGAAGTAACTTATGCCATTGGAACTTCCCTATAAGTATGCTGAAGAAACCATTTTAAACCTTCTTAGAAAAACCAAACAAATTGCAAAAGAAATAGAAGTTACTCGTCTTGGTCCACAAAAATGAAAGCATCAGCACAAATGAAGAAGGCTAAATTTGCTGTTCGAAAAGATGAAATGGACAAAGCAAAAGAACATGTTGAAGCAGGTGTAAAACATTATCAAGTTCTTCGTAAAATATTTTACGATTTCTAGAGTAGATTCTATTTTTACAGGTCGAGGCATTAAAGATCTCGGCTTGGAATTCAACTTGGTTTTCTCTCCCATACCCCTAAAGCTATATTTTCTTAGTACTTTGCCAATTTTATTACAATCCTATTCCTGAGTTTATTAAACTTACTTTATAATACAAGTAATCACCAACTTTTAAATATAAAGGAAAAATTAATATGTCTATAAAAAAAATGGTTGACCTAGATTTATCGGGTAAACGCGTTTTAATTCGCCAAGATTTAAACGTTCCTGTCAAAGATGGCAAAGTAACCAGTGACTTAAGAATTCAAGCAAGTATCCCTACTATTAAACAGGCATTAGAAGCAGGTGCATCTGTTATGGTTATGTCTCATTTAGGTCGCCCTGTTGAAGGTGAATTTGATGAATCTTCTAGTTTAAAACCAGTCGCTAAACAGTTATCTCATTTACTTGGAAAACCAGTACGACTAGAAAAAAAATGGTTAGAAGGTATTGACGTTAATGCAGGGGAAGTCGTTCTTTGTGAGAACGTTCGTTTTAATGTTGGAGAAAAGAAAAATAATGACGAGTTAGGAAAAAAAATGGCTGCACTATGCGACATTTTTGTTATGGATGCTTTCGGTACAGCCCATAGAGCACAAGCATCAACTCATAGTGTTGCTAAATTTGCCCCAGTCGCATGTGCCGGACCTTTATTAGCAAATGAATTAGAGGCTTTAGCTAAAGCCTTAAATCAACCAGCAAAGCCACTAGTTGCAATTGTGGGTGGCTCAAAAGTCTCTACCAAACTGACCGTATTAGAATCGTTATCTACCAAAGTAGATCAACTTATTGTTGGTGGCGGTATTGCGAATACTTTTATCGCCGCAGCCGGATTTCCAGTTGGAAAATCGCTTTATGAAGAAGATTTATTAGACGAAGCAAACCGGTTAATGGCAGCGGCAAAAAAAGCGGGATCAGATATTCCTGTTCCAATTGATGTTGTTTGTGCCAAAGAGTTTTCTGATACTGCTAAGGCCACGGTAAAAAATGTTGCTGATGTTGAAGCTGATGATTTGATTTTAGACATCGGGCCAGAAACGGCTAAACAATACGCTGAAATTCTAAAAACTTCAGGAACGATTGTTTGGAATGGACCGGTAGGTGTTTTTGAAATTGATCAATTTGCTCATGGAACAAAATCTATGGCAGAAGCCATTGCAGAAAGCCCTGCTTTTTCTATCGCGGGTGGAGGTGATACATTAGCAGCAATTGATAAATATAATATTAAAGATAAAGTTTCTTACACGTCAACAGGTGGTGGCGCTTTTCTAGAATTTTTAGAGGGTAAAAAACTACCTGCTGTAGCAATGCTAGAAGAACGAAACCAATAATAATCTACAGTCTCTAATTTACCTTTTTTAACAATATATTTAGGGGGTTGGTTAGCTATTTTTTAGTAATCCAACCCTCTCCTAAGTTAACAATACAGCAGGTTACTTCTTTCCTCTACTCAAAGATCATCTTCATTTGACTGAGATAGCTCATTCAACATTTGTTTTTCTTCTGTAGTCAGCAAGTTATACATCAGATTTGTAGATTCAGGAATAGCTGCATTTTTGATCCGCCTTTTTCCTTGCCGACGTGAATTATTACGCCGATCCTTCCCTCGCCTATCTTCTTTTGGCCAGAGCAAATAATCTTTCTGAATAGCGCTTATCCACTCTGGACTACCAAAAGTATAGGTTATGACTCGCCTTTCTTTTGCTCTTCGTTCAGCCCTTCGTCTATTTTTTTTCCTCGGATCTTCTGATGTCATGTAATCAAGGGGGAAGTAATGAACTTAGTTGAGCTCAGTATTAATGGAATACGTTAAAATTTAATTCTTCCAATTATCTTTTTTAAAAAATTAACATAACTATGAATAAACTTCAATTATTTTCGTCAATAAACATAGATCAGTACCATTTTTACAATACTTCCACTTTTCACCACCCCAGCCATCATTGACTGTAGATAGGAAAATGGTCTCCGAGGCAACATAAACCACTTACATACGTCAGCTATTATTCCTCAGCAAATCAGGTAAGACAATATGAAAACCTTGGTGATTGAACGGAAAGCTTATGCCGAAGACTAGCATAAGCTTAATCCGAGCTTCTATCAATTCAGTAAAAAAATAGAGTTTATCCCAAACAATGCAAACCTTATTCAGATTACCTTGTTTACTGGGTTTACATGTTGTAAATGTGATTGTACATAGTATTACTATTTAAAAACAAAACTATATGAATGTAATAAATTTCACCACTTACAGTAGAGCTAAGAAACAGAAATAATCACAACATAAATTTTATCAAAAACGGTAAAGACTCGCTCTCAAAGGTTTTTGATCACTTCATCGCTTGGCATAACATAACATTAATCTCTTTCTGCTAGAAAAGTAATATCAGCGAAGGTATACTATTTATTCAAAGCTTGTAGCATATAAGGTATACCTTGATGTACGACACCAGCGTTCAGAAATTGATGAACAGACATGTCAATTGTTGCAGAAATAGGCTGTCACTTACAAAAAAGAATAACATTATTTTTCTATCGTTTAGTTAAATATCATTCATTTTAAAAAACATCTAACTCAGCTAATATTCAGGTCATATATTGTTTAATAGATACTAGTCGCTACTTTATTTTCTTCTATAAATAAATAGTAACCCGTCTCAAAAATATTTCCTATAGGCTGTAATATTTAAAACCCTATGATACTAAATTTTCTTTGAAATTATTTGCACGAGCATCTATAAATAAAATAATAAGTCAAGCTACTTCTTTAATTTTAAACGTCATAAAAAACCAAAACTTTATTCTCCAGTTGCCAGTCACACCTCAATGAAACCATACTATAAAGCAATAATTTCGAGTGTAGTTATTATATTATTTTTTACTGTACTCTTTAATTTCTATGGCTATAACAATACCTGGGAAGTGTGGAATATAAAAACAATGACTCCACATTTTGCCGATACACGTAATATTACACACGGTGCAGTGCCTTATTCTCAAGGATTAGATCCGATGATTGAAAATCCAGGAGATCCTTGGCAAAGACGATTAAACTACCCTCGTATTTGGCATACGCTGTATTCTCTCGGCATAAACAAATCACATACAACCTTTATGGGACTGACTATTATATTTTTCTTTTTGGTTGGAGTTTGCTTAATTATTCCTAATGTAGATAATAAAACACTTGTTTTGGTTTTTTCTGCAGTTCTATCACCCGCCACACTGTTAGGTGTTGAACGAGCAAATATTGATTTATTTATGTTTTTTCTCGCATCATTGTCCATATTTGCAGCTCAAAGATCCAATATTTTCTCTGGTTTAATTATATTATTTGCATTCATACTAAAGTTTTTTCCTATATTTGGGTGGGCTATTTTTCTCAAGACAGGGAAATCAAAATTTATACTAAGCACTATCATTTCATTATTTTTTGTCGGCTTTTATTTGTTTATAAGCTACTCAGATATGTTATTGATTTGGGAAGGTGTACCAAGAAGTATTCATATAAGCTATGGAATGAATGTTTTTTGGATGGCTCTTAGTAAATTCAATATGACACTAGGTGTATTAGGAAAAACATTTTCATATCTAGCGATTCTACTAATCTTTACTTTTGCATTTCTTGACCCTCTGCAAAACCAACCTTTTTTAGAAAAATCAAGTGATTCTTTAAATATTGATGCATTTAGAGTTGGTACAGGTATATTTGTTGGGACATTTTTTCTTGGTAACAACTGGGATTATCGGCTTATATTCCTTATATTTACGTTGCCTCAATTAATTTCATGGACAAAGCTATCTACCAATATTTCATCTATTTCAATAGTTACGATAATTAGTATACTCCTATCTCAATGGCACTTTATAATTGTTAAATTATTTGACTATATACGTTATGGTGACTATTTTAGTTTTTTACTTGATGAAATATGCAATTGGATTACTTTCTCTAGTTTAGTATATTTGTTTATATGGTCATTACCTACTTGGAGCAAGGAATTCATTCATAAACCTTCATGGAAAAAAGATTCATTTAGGTGACTTCTTTGTGGAAGAGAATGGTTGACAACTATAATATTTAAAATCAAGATATATTACTCTAAAAATCAAACAGTTTCTAAATTATTTTGTTCTGGATTCCCATTTGTTTTATCAACTATTTCATCATTCCTATTTTATGTAGAATCATATCTACTAAAAATAAAGGTGTCGAAACAAAATTACGTTTCCATAATCTTTTAGGTTCTTTCAACAATCTCGGTAACCATTCTAGGTGAAGATCAACCCAAAACTGAGATGATCGTTGAACTGTCCCCGCATAAAAATCAAAAACAGCACCAATAGAGGATCCAATTTGAAAATTCAAGCTTTCTTTATGTGCATGCAACCACTTCTCTTGCTTTGGTGCTGTCATACCTACAAAAAGCACATCAGGATTAAAAAGATTAATTTTATTGATAATCACTGTATTGTCATCATCAGAAAACTCTGGTTTAAACGGAGGAGAATAGCTTCCTACACGAATATTAGGATATTCTTTTGATATTCTTTCATTAATTTTGTTAAGTGTTTTTTTGGCAGAACCCATATAGAAAACTGATCCACCTCTATCATTAAGTAAACCCAGAAGATGTTGATGTAAATCCGCCCCAGCAATTTTATTTATGACCACTCCATTTATCTGTTTAGCAGCAATAACAACCCCACTACCATCAGCTATAAGTGTGTTTGATGCTCTTAATGCCTCTTCAAAGATACTATCATTTTTAGCTGTTATATAAGAATGGGGATTAAGGGTATTAATAATCTGTTTTTCATTGGGTTTAAGTGCTATTGCTGAAAGTTCTTCTGCAAAAACATTATAGCTCATAATTTTAAGGCTCTTATACACGTTGACTTCCATTCAATATATCTATTAAATTATCTTCAAAATGCTCTAAGCTAAAATTATCCAAATAGCGCTGTCGACAATACATTGCTGTTTCTTTATTCAGCAATTTTTGTTTTGCTTGTTCTAGTGCACCAGAAAGCCCACTAATATTATGAAGAACAACACCACTTTTCTCATCAAGAATAAATGGAATAGACCCTTCATCAGAGGCTATCACAGGCACACCATAAGACAAAGATTCTAAAACAGAGAGAGGAAAAGCTTCATTTTGGTAACGTGTTGGAAAAATAAAAAAATGTACTTTTTCAAAAAGCTTCTGTTTTTCAATTCCATTTACAAAACCATGAAAAGTTACTTTTCTAGTTAGCTTATTTTTCTCAATATAATTGAAAAATTCTTTTTCATCCTTGCTATGCTGCCAACTACCAGCAAAATGATAATTAATTGGCTGATCTTTTGTTTTATTTGCTAACTCAAGAACACTGAAATATCCTTTTGATTTAATCATATTTGACAAAAAAAGCATTTCTAGAGGTTTGTCAGATGCATACTTTGAAACAATAGATTTATTAAAAGACAGATTTCTTACATTATCTTCCACACCATTTGGAAGATAAAAAATCTTATTATCTGTTTTCACTTTTTCAAAATCCTTTTTGAGCATAGGGCTTAACAAAACCAGATTGACGCCTTTAAGAAAAAAGCGCGTCAATTTTAAATTTCGTATTGAAATCGAAATAAAATCATTTACACCCTTGGTATGATAGTGATAGTACACATCCACTAATTTACGCGTTTTATAAAGTTTCCAAAGTGTTGAAATCAGTAAATCACGATAAAGAGCAACACTTTTAATAGAAGCTGTAAAATAGATTTTATCAGGTCGAAAGATCAATAAAGCCCATAGAACTTTAAAAAAAAGTTCAGCAACATAATAAAACTTTTTGAAATTGACCTTACCAATATCACCAATGGTATCTGATGATTTTATCGTAATGAATCGACAATCAAAAGATGCTGCGATTTTTTTACTAGAGGCGATAAAGTCGCCTACTTTAGCAGCACCATGTGTGGGAGGTGTGCGGTGGAGTATACAAAGGAGTTTAGGCTTCATTTAATAATTTTTTATAAATTTCTTTCACTTTTCGTGCCTTCGCTTCCCAAGTAAAATGATCTAATACATCTTGTCGATTTTGCTTGCCGATTTTTAATCGAAGACTTTCATCAAAATACAACTGTTCTAAATTAGATGCCAAAGTATTAATAATAGCCTCATAAGACTGAATTGATGCTACTAATTGTTCCTCGGTATAATGAATAACAAACTGTTGGGGCCCGCCATAGTTCATTGCGAGTACAGGTAATAAATAACTCATTGCTTCAAGAATGACAAAACCCGCATTTTCGAGCGTAGGAAATAAAAAAACATCAGCTTTAGAAAATTGCTTTTTCACTTCCTGCAATGGAATCTTTCCAATAAACTCAACATGTTCTTTTATTTTAAGTTTCAGCACTAATGCTTCTAAACTACGTCTATCACTACCCTCCCCAATAATTTGTAACTTGGCATTAGAAACTTGTGGGTTGTTTTCTAAAAACTTAGCAAACGTCAAAATAGTGAGCTTAAAGTTTTTGATGTATAAAAGTCGCCCAACTGAAACGACTAAAAAGGTGTCGTCCTTTTTTTTCGACTGCTCTATCTTTTTAACATCATTTTTTTTTAAACCAATGGCTGGCTCAGCGATAAAAAGGGTTGATTTATTCAAGCCTAGTTTCGTCTTAACATTTTCATTAATGCCAATCACACAATCAGCCTTAGACTTACAAAAATAAAAAAAAGGATCGAGTCTTCTAAAAAAAAATTGTAAACCAATACGAATTTTTTCAACCGCTTTACGTTTCTTTCCGTCTAAAAACTTTGATTCAATTGGGTCATGGCTTCCAATAGCCCCCCAAATAAATTTATTATCATTCTTTAAAAGAGAAAAAAAACTAGGTAGCCAATCATTAACAAAAGTAACGTGATGAACAATATCAAAAGTGATTTTTTGTTTTTTAATAAAAAGAGCAGCACCAATCATCCAAAGATAATAGTATGTTCGTATTCCACGCCCTCCTTTTTTCCAAAAAGTAAGCCATTTTGGGGGTGCATAATAATAAAAATTTATATTATCAGGATACCCCTCCTTTTCTATCACTTCTTCATTATTAGCTTTAGTGATGGCATAAATAGTATCCTCTGGCATTATTTTAGCCATTTGATTAACCATTTGCCATCCCACTTCCGGCTCACTGCCATTATTAGGTTCACAAGCATAAACACCCAATAGAATATTCATTGCTTACTCATCATTTCTAACATATTAGCTTCAAATTCGTAAGATTCATTTTCTTCTTTATTTCTAATAATTTCTTTAATTAAAAATAATTGTAGTATCGTTTTAATTTCTTTAATCTCAATTTGCTCGGATATAAACGTGATTAATGTAGCAGTATCCAATTGATTTAATAGCTTACCGATTTGATAGTAATATTTGACTAAATCAAAATACTCAAGCCCATCTTCAACAAAATGCTCAAAATCAAAAGGAATATATGAACCTTTTACATTAACAATATTCCAAGGTGTAAAATCGCCATGCTCATAAACAAGAGCATATTGCATTTTTGAGTTATCGCAGACTTTCTCTATTTGAGGTAAATAACACTCCAAGCCAATATCAACAACGTCTTTCTTTATCTCAGTAATACGTGGATGATTAGCTAACAAATAGGTTTCTTTTCTTAAAAAACCCAACAATAAGACCTCAATATATTGTTTTTCAACTAAACCAATTTCACCCTCTAAAGCCTCAAGCAATAAAAATGGTTTTTCATCATACATGTCATATAAAACATATTGATTAACAATATTGTTGTTAGACAAAATTTCAATAGCTTTTTTCTCGTTTTCAAGGTGATGAAGACCAATCTCATTTAAAGGATATTTTAAATAACCAACAATTTTTGCATCAGGTGTCTGTAATTGTATTACAACCTTATCTTGAGTAGTAGAAAGATACACTGATGCAACCAATGACTGTCTTAACTTACTCTCCAAGTAACTAACAAATGCCGATTGTTGATACGGCTTTATCTGCCACACTATTTTTGCTAAGCCATTAAAATTAATAAATAAAAACTGACTAATTTTTTTTAATAGTTTTGCCTTGGATGAAAAAGGGTTGTATAACTTAAAAGCGTTTTGTGCCAATGCTGAGTTATCAATAATAAGAGCAACTTTATAATTATTTTTTTTAGGTAAAAAAATGTAAGCATTGGAAGAAAAGAAATTAATTTTATCCATTCAGCTATATCTCAAAGCCATTTTACTTGTAATAACTTGAAGGGTTTGACTTATTGTATCATCCAATGGTTTTCCGGTATCTATCCACGTAGCCCTGCTCTCATTTTTACAAAAAAGTTTTAGTTTATTTACTTGCTTTGTTACTTCACTTAAAGGAAGCTCTGGTTTTCGAGCATGGATAACGTCGGGGGCTGCACCAAGACATAAAATCAAATCAGGCTCAGGTATAAAAAAACGTACACTCTTTATGACCCAACTAGGTAAATTTATACGTGCCCTTTTAGGGTCGATTAAATAATCATAATAATATCTGTCAAATATCCAAATAGAGGATTTTTTTACCATAACTGGATAAATTTTGAGCCAATATCCAAAAATATAATCAGACGAATAATACAATAATCGTAAAACAGACCCAATAAAGCCAGAAGGTTCAGCCTCATGTGGGTTAACAACAGTTCCTGAATGTTTTTTATGACCAAACAGTTGAGCGATATTAGGAATAAGGTTTGGTCGCATATGTTCATAAAACAAAGCATTATGAACTGCTTCATTTAAAGGCTCTCTTATCGCATCAATAATTGTTGTTTTTCCGGCTCCATCAGTACCGAGCACGGCAATACTAAACCCTGGAGGTTTAAAAAAACGATAAAAACGACTCAAACTTGAGATTAAATTTCTTCTTTTTATTGATATATCTTTGGTTAGAAAAAACTGGCCATATTTTGCTAATGCTAAAATCGTAGCAGGATTATAATCGCCTTGTAAAGTTGTATCCAAAATCGTAAGAAACTCATCATCATAAATACGTGTTAGTTCATTTACATAAAGCGGTTTATTATTAAACCATGATTTTTTTGCTTTGTTAAAATATATTTCTTTACATGTTTTATTGTTTAGAATTTCTTTTAAAAATGCTATTAAATCTGCATCATCATCATTGGCAACAAATATCTCATTGTGAACACTTATTCGAGAAAATAAAAAGTCAATAGGAAACATGTTAGCCGTACGATAAGGAAGTATCCCTTCGTGTATGTCTAGCTGAATACCTACCCAAGAATTGGAGTTACAGCTGACTATACAAATACGGGGAGTTAACTTACCATATTGAATAATTATTTCTCCATTCGATTGGTGAAGTATTTGCTCTAATATCGAATAAAAATCATTTACATCTTTTTTATCGATCAGAATATCTAGATCACTATTTCCTAAAGAGTAAGGAAGTTCTCTGTAATTTCGAAGAACACAATAATTAATTTTATTTAAAGATAGTTTTTTAAAAAATGGAACAAGAAATTGTCCACAATTTATAATATCATTTGTCAAAAGCCCTCCTCAATTTATATACCAATGAAACGGATAATCTTATTAATACAGAAAAGGTATTTTTAAATAGACTTATACCAGCATTTTTTCTTGCTAAAAAACCTTCTTGTAATGATTCGTATAAAAGTATTTGAGCGCTAATTCCCTCTAAACGATAATTAACAATAGGTTTATCAATATAAAAAAATGATTTTTTATTTTCTAAAAAAGCTTCTAAAACAAACTGATAATCAGATAAAGACTTCAAACTTATATTATAGACATGTTTAATATATTCTTGTTTACTAATAAACATAGAAGGGTGATTGTATGTCATGCCATAATACTTAAATTTAAATGATGATGGATGGAACTTTCTTATTTTTTTATTTCCAAAATCATCTATATCATATCTGTCTGCATGAAAAATATTTTTTTCTGGATTATTTCGATATGCATTTGCCATAATCTCAAGAGCATCCTGCTCATACCAATCATCACTATTTATCATTCCTATTAATTCACCTTTAGCAATTTTAATTCCTTTATTCATTGCATCATATAATCCTTTATCAGGCTCACTAATCCAATAAGAAATATTATCTTTATATTTCTTTATTATATCAATCGACCCATCAGTTGAGCCACCATCTATAATAATATACTCAATGTTTTTATAGGTTTGATTAATTACACTTAGAATTGTTTGTTCAAAGTATTTTTCACCATTATAAACTACTGTTATAATGCTAATTAATGGAAAATCTAAATTGGTTTTCAAAATATCTCCTTAACTTATATTTTTAGCTCTTACTTTCCCTGCTAAAGAAAACAATGTTGTAACATAGGGATTTGGTTTATTTTAATTAAAAATATTCAGAAAAATAAATAAAGTCTATTCAATTAAATAATTATAATAAAAACTTCAATATAATTTTGAATAGCTATTAACTTACCACTAGTTATATTTCACTTTAAAACACAATACACGATTAATATATTTTAGCTAAAGAAGACTGCATTAAAACTATTGAAAATTTTAAAACCAGATAAAAAAACAGTCATTTTATAGATTGTTAACGGGAACAATTATCAATGTATGCTTAAAAAGCCGTTGTATTCAGGAAAACCATATTTACTTAAATATTTATAAAATAGACTTCATTTTTCTGATTAGAATTGCTGGGTTACCAGCAACAACACTATAAGGTTCAACATCTTTAACTACGACTGATCCAGCCCCTATAATAGATTTTCCCAATTGTAATAGGCCCTATAACAACAGAATTTGGTCCTATTACTACGTTATCCTCAATCTTTGGAGACCCCGAGTCCTCACCTAATAGGTTTTCTTTATTTCCTATGGTTGTATTATGTTTTAAAGTAACATTCTTACCTATTACAACGCCTGAACTCAAAACCAAAGCTCTCCCATGATGAATAATCAAACCATCTCCAATTTTAGTGGATGCAGGAATTTCACAACCTAATATCAAATCTGTAATTAGTTTATATAAAATTATTACTGGTAAAATAAGAATAAATAAATAATTATTAGATGCCATTTGTCGAAAAAAACTCACAATTGTATAGCTAACAACTATAATTCTACCTTTTAAATTATTATTATTACGTATATCTTGAACAACTCTTTTAATTAGACCCATAACTTATTAATTAGCAACTAATATTCAATATATTTATTTTTTATTAAGCTAAATGATTTTAAAAAAATAAGTATTTTAGCTATAAAAATTATTTACTGAATTTTCATGTGAATCATGATTTAAATTCAAATCTTTTATTTGTTTTAATGATAATATCACTGTTTTTTATATTTCTTACAGAACGAGAAGACGCTGTTCCTGCCGCCATCCAAAGTAAAATATATTCAGCTGAATATACTGGATAGTAACTAACAGACCAAAGCACTAGGTATGAAAGAATAAAATACCCACTCATTCTAGCTATCATATTTTTAGACTTGAAAATTCCTAAAAAAGCAGCGGGTAATAAAATTAGTAGGTATAAAATCATCATAACAAAGCCTCCTTTTAAAATCATCTCAAGATAACCCACCTCACTTACACTTCTTGTAGATGAGTCTCCTTCAAGGTGATTTTTTTCAGTGTATGAAAAATATGGACTATAATAAGTGCCCAATACACCGCGTCCTATGATTAATTCATTTTTGGACATATCTGAAAATAGCTCTATAAATAAAAAAGTTCTAGTATCTGAGTTGACTTCTGTATTTTTTGATAAAGTAAAAATAAATGAACTTAACTGAAATGCCAGATAAATACTTCCTACCAATAAGACGAGAGTTAGAATAAATTTATTATATTTTTTAATTGTATTCAATCTATAATATTCAAATGTAAAAAATAGAATTAATAATATAAAAAATACAGCATTTACTCTTTGGGAGCATACAAAAGTCAAAATAACATAAGAGAGTAAAGTTAACCATACAACTTTCTTGTTATTTTTATTTTGGTAGAAATAAGTTAATAACAATACGGGTAAAAAGGCCATCCATTCTAAAAGACCAAAAGCAACATTCTGTGGATAAATAAAACTTACCAATGCCAAAGATGACCCTAGAAACAACAATTTACTGAAAAAGTTAAACAGTAAAAGCCAATTATTAATATTAAAACCAAAGACAATTGCTAAGGGACAAAGCCAAGCCCAGCCCATCAAATAATGCCCGAATAATGTAATTAATGATTTTTGATCATAACTTAAACTTCGAAAAATTGTAAACGCAGTCCAAACAATTAGTAAAGAGAATATTGTTTTAAAGTACAGGTTTGCATCAAATTTTCTAATTGAAATTTTAAAAAAATAAGTAACTAATAAAACACCCGATATATTCATCATAAATGCAATAAGCAATCTAAAGATACCACTCGGATGAAAAGTAATAAATATAGAGCTATTAACTAATGCAAATAATAAAATTATTTTTAGAACATTCGTACTGTCTAGTTTATACATTCAGTTTATGTTTAGCCCAACTAATAATTTCAAATAAAACTTTAGATTTATTTTTAATAAAAAATTTTATTGATAAATAAATTCCATAATTAGATGCTGGTGAATTTTTTTTGGGAATTTTCCAGTCTAAACCATATAAATCAATTAAAAGTTGTTCTGCTTTTTGAGGAATATTAAAAATTTCACCTAAGAACTCATACTCCTCCAAGTTTTCTAAAAATTCAGATTTAATAATATACCCTTCACATACTCGCTTATACATTCCTTTTTTTTCAAATATATAGATATCAATATATTCACCATTTCGAATGATTGAAATTAATTTAGTCGTATATCGACCAACTTCGAACCCTATCTTTCTAAGTTCAAAAAGTGTATCTAGCAAAGACTCTTCATCTTCCTGTAAGATAAAAATATCGGTATCTTCATCATGTTCAATAAAATCATTTTCTCTAATAGCTCCAAGTAAAGTACCATACAATAAACCAAACCTAACTCTACTTTTATCTAGTTCTTTTTTTAAAGCCAACAAGTTACTTTTAGAAATCTCTTTATTAATTACTTTTATGCCATTTTGAAACTTAATCTCTTCATATTCATAAATACCACTATTTGTTTGGATTTCTTTCATTTTCCCTACTCAATTTTGTTTATTCAAGAATATTAAATGTACTTAAAAACTTTTCTACTTCTAAAACTCTCGGTCTGCTTTTATTATAACTCATTGTAATATTTTTGTTTTATAGACATAATACAGTCTAAAAACCAACCCTACAAAAGCATACACTACGATAGAAAATGAAACCAAATAAATATCATGAAAAACCATAGCAAATATTGTTATAGAAATCGCATAAATTATTGACGCATATATTAAACTATTATTTGCATATTTCACATACCCAAAGGCAGCCAAAAGAGGATAACCAAGCAAAGTACTAATAATTCCAAAAATTGAACCACTAAAAATTATTATAAACATTTTAGATAGTATTTCACTCTGGACATTAAATACAAGTTTGAGAAGTGGTTCATTTAAATATAAAATTGGTACTAAAAAAATAATTGAAATATCAGTAATTATAAAAATAATTTTTTTAAAAAAATTAATATTCTTAGTTCTACTCATATATGGATAAAGTACTTGTGAAACTACCGAACCTAACGCCATAAAAGCATAAAATAATTTTTCCACCATTGCGTAGTATCCGACAGCAACATTTCCAAAGTATATGCCAATAATTGTAGTTGCATAATACCTACTACCATTCTCAGCTATTCTTGATAAAAAGAAATGGTAACTATCTTTGAGTTGTAACCGAATCATTTTATTACTTGGCACTACTAATTGCATATCAAATAGCTTGAAAACTAACCATAATGAGTAAAAACCACCAATAATAGCCCCTAGAGAATTTAAGATAGGAACATAAATAAAATCCGTACTTTCCTTTACAAAAACAAAAATACAAATTGTAAAAGCAATTCTTGAAGTAACATTGATGTAAGTAATATATTTCATTCTTTCCATTCCTTGAAAGAACCACGATGGAAATATTACATTACCTATCACAATCCCAAAAGTTGCATAATAAAGTAGAATATTCTCTTTTAATGAATCTATAGTTACTAATAATATTGATAATATTGAAAAAGACATCACTGCTAAGATAATCTTGATCGTCATTACTGCTGAAAAAATTTTCCCTATTTTCTTAGCATCATCCCTATGAATTGAAATATTTCGCGTTGCTGAAAGCTCAAAACCAAAATTCACTAAAATATTAAAATACATAATAATTGAAAGTGAAAAATTAACAAGTCCAAAATTTTCCACACCCAAAACTCTTACTAAATAAGGCAGAGTTATTAGAGGTAAAATCATATTTACCCCTTGTATCGCTGATAATGAAAAAAAATTTGATAATAACCTTTTCTTATCTTCTGTTATTTTTGACATCTATACTTATCGATATTTTTTGGTACATTTTGTTTCTCTTCATAGATTTCCACTAATCATTTGTGATCGTGATGTATCCAATTCGTTATATTTGGTAGCTCATAACAAATAACTACCAAATATTTGACAGATTCCGTTTACTTCTATGGTATTGAAATTGACACAAAGTTAACTAAGTCAACTTTGCTTTACCAAGGAAAATAGACCAGAAAGGAAAGTAAGATGAAAGTGTATTTGTTGCGATTGCTAAGTAATCTTCAAACTAAAAATCAATAAAAAAGTACGGCCAACGTGTACATTTATAGTTAACTGGTTATATACGAAAAAATTTGAATATACTCCTACAAAAAAGAAGTCAGTCTAACAATTTAGGTTTCTCTGCATATTATTTATCCTCTAATATTTTCCATACAATTTTTATACTCTTCATATACATTATTACCTTTTAAAACTTTATAAACAAAACTAACTATGGGTGTATTAATTTTATTTTTTTCAACTATCTTATATATTATTTTAGTTGACTTTATCCCTTCTAATGTCACACTACTACTATTATTATTAATATTATAAAACCCTCTACCAATAAGTTGCCCCAAAGTTTTATTTCTACTTTGATCATTTAGTGAAGTTAAAAGTAAATCTCCAAAAACTCCATTTTTATAATAATCATTCGATATATCTTTAAAAAGAAACTTCAATATAAAGTTCATTTCTTTATATGATTGTGTAAGAAATGCATACTTTGTATTTACACTATCATCTATTGCCGAATACAATCCATTAGCAATTGCAAAAACATTTTTCAAAATAGAAGCCATTTCTATTAGCCGATAGTTTTTTGAATAATCTAATATTATATTTGTATTGTTAAATATTTCTTTACTAAGTAAAAAATGTGACTTTTTATTTGATGCTATAGTAAATGCTGAATATTCATTTTTAATCAAGTTATCAGCAAAAGTTGGACCCAATATTGAAAAACTATTTTTATGTAACTTTTTCAATGATCTCAAAATTGTTTTTTTTTCAGAAGAGAAGCCTTTAGCCGTATTGATTAATATGGTTTTATCATTTATATTTTTTTTAATTTTAACAACTTCGCCTAAAATTATTTTTGCTGGTAAGGCCAATATTATTACATCTGATTTACTAAGTTCACTATAATCACATAAAGACTTTATATTCTTATTTAAAACAAAATTTGGAAAATAATTATTGTTTATATTATATGTGTTTATATTTTCTGATAAAGCTTCATCTCTTACTATTAATAAGATGTCATTATAATACGACAAAACTTGGGCTAACGCTGTACCAAAGCTACCCCCACCAACTATAGATATTTTCATTTAACTACTCTAAGATTTTAAGGCATTTTTTAATTGAGTAGAAGAAATCCCATCTGTTCTATCCAAGTAAATAACTTCACAATATTTTTTTAGAAAATCAAACTTACCTTCCCAATCATTACCTATTGCAAATATATCAATTTTATATTTCTCTATATCTTCAATTTTTTGTTCCCAGTTATTTTCTGGAATAACCATATCAACACATTTTATATTTTCGACTATTTCTGCCCTTTGCTTATATAATATAACTGTTTTTTTTCCTTTTTTTTCATTAAACTCATCTGATGAAACGGCGACAATTAATTCTGACCCTAAAGCTTTTAGCCTCTGTAATAACTTCAAATGCCCGATATGAAATAAATCAAATGTTCCATATGTTATTATTCTCTTTTTATTCACGTCTACTTTTTCCTCTATCAAGTATTTTAATAACAATTAATGTAAAACGAAAAAACTTAATCAACGCGAAGGAAAAAAGAGAAACTGGATGGTATAATTCCATATAAAAAATGAAAAACTCTATCACTTTTCATTCTAATCAATTTAATTTCAACTACAGTTGACCTTTACTATTTTATCAAATAGTATTTGATTGCCTAGTCGCAAATCAAGTGACAGTTTCATTTTGTCAATAGTTCAAGAAACATCAACTATCTAACTTCAATTATTATGTGCCAATATAATTGTGTTAAATACACTCAATCTGCTTTTAACACAACTATACCAGTCATTTTTTCTTCTTAATTAAACTAATTAAGATTCACTTTTAACTATCCCTTTAAAAGTTTCGTGATCCAGTATTATTTTCTAAACTTATCTTGATTTTCTAAAAACCAGTTGTATGTTTTAGTTAGTCCATCTTTAAGTTCAGTTCTTGCTTTCCACCCTAGTTTCTCTAACCTAGCCACGTCAAGTAGTTTTCTGGGCGCACCATCCGGTTTTGTTGCATCAAATTCTATTTCACCTTTAAAACCTATTACTGTTGACATCGTTTCTGCCATTTCTTTAATGGTGCAATCTTTACCAGTACCTACATTTATATGTGACAGCATAGGTGAGGTATGCATTTGATAGATCGTATTGTCTAAATTCATAACAAAGATAGAAGCTTGTGCCATATCATCAACGTGTAAAAATTCTCGCATGGGCTTTCCACTCCCCCATACTGTTACTTTATGTTCATTATTTATTTTAGCTTCATGAAAGCGCCTCATCAACGCTGGAATTACATGTGAATTTTCAGGATGAAAATTATCATTTTCACCATAAAGATTAGTTGGCATAACGCTTCGATAATCTCGTCCATATTGTCGATTGTAACTTTCACAAAGCTTTATCCCTGCAATTTTTGCTATTGCATAAGGCTCGTTGGTCGACTCTAAAGTACCTGTTAACAACTCGGTTTCAGTCATGGGTTGAATCGCTAACTTTGGATATATACAGGAAGAGCCTAAAAATAAAAGCTCTTGCACATTGTTATCATGTGCTGCTTGTATGATATTGGCTTGTATCATTAAGTTCTGGTAAATAAATTCAGCAGGGTATTCATTATTTGCATGAATACCTCCCACTTTTGCTGCTGCTAAATAGACTTGATCTATTGCCTGTTCCTTAAAAAATTGTTGTACTTCGTTTTGATTGGTTAGATCTAATTCAGCATGAGTTTTGGTAACCAGTTGAACATTATTTTGTATTTTTAATTGTTTTTCAATAGAAGAACCAACCATCCCTCTATGCCCTGCAATATAGATTGTTTTCTTACTCAAGAATATACCCTCATTTTGCAAGGCAGATATATTCTACTTTGCATTCGACTTAAAAATGTAAAATTAGGGTGACTCTATTATTCCATCATGATTTAATAAAGGCACCCAATAATTATAGAACCAATTATTTTAACCTTCAACTGAAACAGGTATCTCATGCCCATGTTGTTTTAGTAATGCATGTCGTTGTGCTGCTTTTAAATCTTCAACAACCATTTCTGCACACATTTCTTGTACGGTAATCTCAGGAATCCATCCTAATTTTTCTTTGGCTTTACTTGGGTCACCCAATAAAGTCTCTACTTCTGCTGGTCGAAAGTATCGAGGGTCTACTTGAATAATAGTGTCCCCGACTTTAAGTGCAGGAGCTTTATCTCCATCAATTTTATCTATAATACCCTTTTCTTCAATACCAGTCCCTTCGAAACGAATGGTTATTCCTAATTCTTTAGCTGACCATTCTATAAACTGCCGCACTGAATATTGAACACCAGTCGCTATAACAAAATCATCTGGCTGTTCTTGTTGTAGCATCATCCATTGCATACGTACATAATCCTTGGCATGCCCCCAATCACGAAGTGCATCCATATTGCCCAAAAATAAGCATTGCTCCAAACCTTGAGCTATATTAGATAATCCTCTAGTTATTTTACGAGTTACAAAAGTTTCACCTCTGCGTGGCGACTCATGATTAAACAAAATACCATTACAAGCATACATACCATAGGATTCACGGTAATTTACAACTATCCAGTAGGCATACATTTTTGCAGCTGCATAGGGAGAACGTGGATAAAAAGGTGTTGTCTCTTTTTGAGGAATTTCTTGAACTTCTCCAAATAACTCTGAGGTGGAGGCTTGGTAAAATTTTGTTTTCTTTTCTAGTCCAAGTAATCGAATAGCTTCTAATAATCGAAGCGTACCAAGTGCATCAATATCGGCAGTATATTCAGGAGACTCAAAACTGACAGCCACGTGAGACTGAGCACCTAAATTATAAACCTCATCAGGTTGCACCTCTTGAATAATACGGGTTAAATTTGACGAATCAGATAAATCACCATAATGCAGAATAAAATCGTTAGTATCTGTATGTTGATCCTGATAAATATGATCGACTCTTTGTGTATTAAATGATGAAGCTCGACGCTTTATTCCGTGAACTTCATAGCCTTTTTCTAATAAAAACTCTGCTAGATAAGACCCATCTTGTCCTGTTACACCTGTTATAAGTGCTTTTTTTTTCATAGTTTTATTTATAAAAATGTCTATTGGTTTATTTATCGCTCATTACAATTCAATAGGACTTGTTACTTTCCTATGAACATTATTTAGCAATTAAAGCTTATTAGTATTGTTTTCTTCTATAAGAGAATAATGTCTCTATCTCTATAAAAAGTTTTGCCATTAGATTTCAAGAGAATAGAACAAGACTCCATACACTTAAACGAACTGTATTTTAAAAGGAAGTCTTACAACTAAGTCGATGGCCTTATTATACTTGACTGTGATATCTAAATTCATACTATCATAATTCTCACAACGCAACCTTGTTTTAATTAACCTGACTTTTCAATTAGAATTATCCTCTGTTCAATTTTTTGACTGACAAAGTTTACAACTAAAGTAATTTAATGACAGTGATCTAATTCTCACAAACTGAAATTCACTTAATGTATTTTTTTTTCACAAATTTAACAATGAGATCTGCCGCTTCTTCTACCCCTGTTATAGCAGTTTCTACAACTATATCAGCATTTTTTGGCTCTTCATATATATCATTAACTCCAGTGAAATTCTTATATTCTCCTTTTATTGCTTTTTCGTATTTTCCATCAATATCTCTTGTCTTACAGATTTCAATATCTGTTTTAATATAAATAATAATATTATCTTCTACCATTTTACTAATTCCCTCTCTTGATTCCTGGTAAGGACTAACAAAGGAAGCAACTGTAGAAATTGAGTTGTTCTGTAAGGTTTTTATCAAATGACCAATACGCTTCAGATGACGATTTCTATCCTCGCGGCTAAACCCAATGTCTGGGATAAGCTCTCTAATATCTTTTGAGTCAATTCGTTCTATAGGCATATGTAGCTTTTCTAATTCTTCATATACTTTATCTGCAATTGTCGTTTTTCCAGAAAGTGGCAAGCCTGTAAACCAGAGACTAAAGGGATCAATTTTCTTTTGCCCCCATCTAACTTTATGCCAAATTCTTTCGTGCCCCCAAAATAAACCTATTTTCAAAACTGTCTCAATCATACCTGCTGCAATGGCAAGATCAAGTCGTCCAAAAAAGAAATAGACAATAATAATTGTAGTTGTAGTTGCAATCGCTCTCCAACTTATACCTTTAACAATTGACCTTTTATTTGTTTCTTTATACATTAGATTTTCTTACAGTTCCATTCTGGAAAATTATCTCTAATATATACATTTAATGCAACTTCAGCTTTTGTATATTCTTTACTACTGAAAAGAGTGGAACCATGTTCAGCATGACTATTAACAATCATTCCTGCACCAACAGTATTGTTACTAATTCGATCAACTACTATAAAACTACCTGTTAATCGATTATTTTTATATTCATCCAACGCTATTGAACGAGTTAATCCCATTGTGCAAGATGCAATATCATTTAACTCTAATTCCGTCACTTGAGTTTTTTCATAGGTATTAACATCAACCTTGTATGAAATAGATGTAAATTTTCCTGAAACTACGGATGTCGCTCGTTTGATATCATAGCTTCTTTCCCTATTCATTGGCTTTTCATCCATCCAAACAAGCATAACCTCTATGTTGTTTGATACTACTGGTAGACTATTTGTATGGACAATCATATCTCCACGGCTAATATCAACTTCGTCGTCAGTTGTTATCGTTATTGCCATTGATGTACTTGCTTCCTGGGTAGTAGTACTTCTATTTTCTTCCGTAATATCTTTTACGTTTATGATGCTTTTTACCTTTGTCCTTTTTCCCGTAGGTAATACGGTTATTTCATCTCCCACCTTCACACTTCCAGCAACGACAGTACCACAAAAACCCCTGAAATCCAGGTTTGGCCTATTAACATACTGTACGGGAAAGCGAAAATTCTCTGCCTTTTCTTCTTTGGACACATCCATACTACTTAGTAAACTAAGCAATGGTTCGCCTTTAAACCATGAAGTGTGTTCACTTTTATTAACAACATTATCTCCATTTAGCGCACTTACAGGAATATAATAAGTATTCTTTATTCCTAATTCTTCTGCCAATACGCCATAAGCTTGTGATATTTCATTATAGACTTCTTCGCTAAAGCTTACTAAATCCATTTTATTAATAGCAACAATAACATGTTCAATACCCAACAGACTAACAATAAAACTATGGCGACGTGTTTGGGTCAAAATACTTTTACGTGCATCAATTAAAATAATTGCAACATCTGCTGTTGAAGCACCAGTCACCATATTGCGAGTATACTGTTCATGCCCGGGCGTATCAGCAATAATAAATTTACGGTTTTCTGTAGTAAAAAAACGATAGGCAACATCAATTGTAATACCTTGCTCACGTTCACTTTGAAGGCCGTCAACCAAGAGCGCCATATCAATCGTTTCACCGGTTGTCCCATACTTCTTACTTTCACTTTCTGCCGCTACAAGCTGATCTTCAAAAACCATTTTAGAATCAAAAAGCATACGTCCAATTAAGGTACTTTTACCATCATCTACACTCCCACAAGTTAAAAATCGGAGCATATCTTTATTTTCATGTTCTTTTAAATAAGCCTCAATATCCATTAAAAGTATCCTTCAATTTTTTTTAATTCCATCGCACCTTCCTGGTCTTTATCAATAACACGCCCTTCACGCTCACTACTTTTTGAAAGAAGCATTTCTTTAATAATTTCAGGTAAGGTTGTTGCTGTTGAGTTAATTGCACCTGTTAGTGGGTAACAACCTAAAGTTCTAAATCGAACTTTTTCCATTGTTGCTGTATCACGAATTTCTTTTGGCATTCGTTCATCATCAACCATAATTTTGACACCATCTATCTCAACAACAGGATGTTCTCTTGCAAAATAAAGCGAAGGAATGGGTATATCCTCTAAATAAATATATTGCCATACATCTAGTTCAGTCCAATTAGAAATTGGAAATACACGAACACTTTCCCCTTTTTGAATTGCTGTATTGTAGATATTCCAAAGTTCTGGTCGTTGGTTTTTAGGATCCCAGCGATGATTTTTATCACGAAATGAAAATATTCGTTCTTTTGCACGACTTTTTTCCTCATCTCGACGCGCACCTCCGATAATAGCATCGTAACCCCCTTTATTAAGCGCTTGCTTTAGTGCCTCTGTTTTCATAATATCAGTATGCACTTTACTCCCCTGCTCAAAGGGAGAAATATTCATCTCAATTCCCTCAGGGTTCGAATGAACAATTAGATTAAAGCCTAAGTCTTTCGCCCTTTGGTCACGAAACTCTATCATTTCTTTAAATTTCCAAAGAGTATCAACATGTAATAATGGGAAAGGTAGTTTGCTAGGCGCAAATGCCTTCATGGCTAGGTGTAACATAACCGATGAATCCTTACCTACTGAATACATCATGACTGGATTAGTAAATTCAGCGGCAACTTCACGTAAAATATGAACAGACTCTGCTTCAAGCTGTTTAAGATGGGTTATTCTTTTTTTATCTATCATTTTTGCTACTACTAAAATTATAAACTATTATTGGTGATACAAAAGAGAAGACAGTTTTGATAATATTAGTCCTTTAATATAGTTTCCCCTTACATCACTGTCATTAAGTTAATGAGACTATTTGTTCTGCGTTAGATCAACCAATAAATATTGTATCTTATTAATTCATTGAAAAGGACTATCCATTCACCTTAAACTGGCTTTGCATTGTAGCTATAAATATTTCCAACTGGTCTTTAGGTAGATCATTTATGCCTGCTGCAGCTTTTCTACCTCCGCCAGAGGGGAATTGACTTGCTAATTGATCAGCACCATTTTTCCTATTAATTGGTGCCCGTATACTTACAAGATAGTTTCCATTATTTTTTTCGGTAACAATGGCATGCGCTCTATTTGGAAACTTATTTGCTAGATCATTACCAAAGACACCACTGACACGACGTGCCCATTGTTCATTAGGTAACAATATGATAGCAACGTCATTAGTATTCAATAACAGCGGCATTTGATCTGCCTTACTCATGTCTTGTTGGTATCCAGTTGCTAAGGTATTAAAGGTTTCAGTGTCTTTATTTAAAAAATCAAAGGGGGTATTAAAAGACTGTATTTTTTTATATAGTATTTTTGGATCAAAGAAAAGATCTTCAAGACTTGAACCATAACCATTATAATTTAGATATGTTCCTAATTGCTGCAATAAACTTAATTCACTTTCACTAAACCTTGCCTCTAGCCCTAGTGCCTGAGCTTGATTTATTAAATTATCGCCAAATGCTCCAGTTATAGCCCAAGCACGGTACCTACCCTGTAACTTCTTATCTACAATTAATGAAGTACAGGTATCCTTAGACAAATTAATATTGACTTTAAGTCTTTCATGAGAAACTAATTCACCTGTTTTATGGTGATCAAAATAATCTATTGTTGCACCTTGCTCAAGTAGACGCTTAATATCTTTTTCATTCTTTTCAAAAGAAACATCAAGTACTGTAAGATGTTTCTCCTCCCCACTCTCAACTCGTTTTAATAAATTAATATCACGTTTAATGCCTGTTATCAGTTCAGCAGGTTGTGGATTCTCTCTTCGCAATTGAACCAAAGCACAAATACCATCAGCATCACCATTGAATATATCAATAAACTGTTTAGTCATTAAATTATCTCAATTTATAATTCTATTATCTTTAAGATAATTAATGATTTGGTCAGCACATTCTTCAATGCTCAAATCAACAGTATTTATAACTACCTCAGGTACTTCGGGTATCTCATAATCAGAATCTACACCTGTAAAGTTTTTGATTTCACCTTTCCGTGCTTTTTTATATAGACCTTTGGGGTCACGCCGCTCACATTCATCAATGGGAGTATCCATATAAATCTCAATAAACTCATGATTTTGAACTAGACTCCTAACCATTCGCCTATCTTCTCTGAAAGGAGAAATAAAAGCTGTCATAACTAACAAGCCTGCATCAATCATTAATTTTGAAAGTTCACCTATTCGGCGGATATTTTCTATTCTATCATTATCTGTAAAAGCAAGATCTTTATTCAGACCATGTCGGACGTTATCACCGTCTAATAAATAAGTATGGTGCCTTAATTCAAATAATTTTTGTTCTACAGCCCCAGCTATTGTTGATTTACCTGAACCACTAAGCCCTGTAAACCAGAGTACACAAGGCCTTTGTTGTTTTTGCTTTGCTCGTTCGTCTTTAGTGACATGATGTAAATGCCATATGATATTTGTTTCCATTATTTAAAATACCTTCGTCTTTTATTTACTTCAATATTCTATTTTAAACTAAAAAAATCAAAAAATACTTTCAGCCAAGTAATTCATTCATATCATCTCATCAAAATGAATGCTAGAAAGATACACAAAAAACCTGAGACTCCAAAAATAAGGCAACATCAAAATTAGAACGATTCTTCCACCAAAATATTTTCCAAAATAAATATGGTATAAAAGACTACAGACTTCGCATCACGCGAAATTTAACTTATCTAGGTAATCAAAGGCACAGTTATCAAGTACAAGAAACTAGCATTAAAACAAACCTAACTACTAAACCTTTAAAATTCATGATGGACTTCATATCTTAATCACAAACAGAAATTCTGATTTAAATGATTAGACTTATTTTAGAATACAAAGTAGTTTTTAGTCTCAAGTAAGTATTGGAGAAGACCAAGACCCCCACTCCCGCTGAAAATCAGAGAAACGGAGCGATAGCGGAGTGATGATTTTTAGTCCGCGGTAGGCGACAGGGAAATTTGCTGACCCGAAGTGCGCGATAGCGCGCTCGGGAAGCTAAAATTTTTTACCGACAGCCGTCAAGCCAGTGAGGTAGGCTTAACGGAGCGGCTTTTGTGCGGAGTTGGGCCGGACGCAGGGCGTACCGGGGCTTACCTATTCGCTGATCATTTTTTGCATTCTGGGGACAGGACGTTCCCATAATTCAAAAAGTGATCAATGGCGCGCTGGTTTTATCATGAAATTACTATAAAGTAGATTTGATATCAGCAATATACCAATCAATCGCTTCTTCCATCCCCTGGTAAATAGTATGCGTAGGTTCATAGCCTACCAATTTTTGTGCTTTTGAAATATCCGCATTAGAATGGCGAATATCACCTATTCTAAAATCTTGATACTTCGCTTCCTGTTTCTGAAAACCTTGAACACGGGTACTAAGTTCCTTATTGATCAGTGCATACAATTCATTTAAAGTATTTCTACCACCTACAGCAACATTAAAAGCTTTTCCAAAAGCATCCGTATTTATTGTTGTTCCCGCAAGTAGGTTCATTTGGATAACATTATCAATATAGGTAAAATCACGGCTTGTTTCACCATCTCCATAAATAAAAACATCTTCTTTTGCTAGCAAAGAATCCACCCATTTTGGAATAACTGCCGCATATGCTCCATTAGGATCCTGACGACGACCAAAAACATTAAAATAGCGTAAACCGATAGTCTCTATACCATAAGTTTTGGTAAAAACACCAGCATATAGTTCATTAGCCATTTTCATGGTTGCATATGGTGAAAGAAGATTCCCTGTTCGTTCTTCTACTTTTGGAAGTTCTTTTGAATCACCATAGACTGAACTAGAGCTAGCATAAACAAAACGTTTGACCTCAGAATCTTTAGCTGCAGTTAACATATTCAAAAAACCAGTAATATTCGATCGATTAGATGTAACGGGGTCAGCAATTGAGCGAGGAACTGACCCTAAAGCAGCTTGATGAAGAACTATATCTACATCTTCACAAGCTTTTTGACAGATTTTAAAATCAGCGACATCACCCTCAATAAAAATAAAGTTCTTTGCTGCTTTCTCACCTACAGATATAAGTACATCATCTATATTATGTTTAAAACCGGTAGAAAAATTATCGAGTCCTACTACTTTTTGATTATGTAATAGTAAAAACTCAGTCAGATTTGAGCCAATAAAACCAGCATTACCAGTTACTAACCAGGTTTTTTGTTCTATTTTAAAAGTATCAAGAAGTTGCTCAAATGTGGTCATTTTATAAACGCCCATCAACAAATTGTTTGTCAATAATTGATTTAATATCAAAAACAACTCGTTGATCATTAGATCTTAAGTCTAAACTTTTAAACTCATCATGAGCAACAGCCAAAACTAGTGAATCGTAGTCATTAAGTTCAAGGTTATCAATCAGAGAAACATTATATTCTTTTTCCACTTCTATTTTATCGGCCCATGGATCATATACATCTAGCTGGACCCCATATTCCTTAAGCTCTTGGATAACGTCAACAACTCTTGAGTTACGAATATCTGGACAGTTTTCCTTAAATGTTATTCCTAACACCAATACTTTAGATTCTGAAATTGAAATCCCTTTTTTTATCATTAATTTTATAATTTGTTGCCCCACATAACTACCCATACCATCATTAATGCGGCGACCAGCTAATATAATTTCTGGGTTATATCCAATTTCTTGAGCTTTGTGTGTCAGGTAATAAGGATCAACACCAATGCAGTGACCTCCAACAAGACCAGGTTTAAAAGGTAGGAAATTCCATTTAGTTCCTGCAGCATCTAAAACTGCCTCTGTATCAATATTAAGCTTATTAAATATCATAGCGAGTTCGTTAACAAAGGCAATATTTATATCTCGCTGGGAATTTTCAATAACCTTAGCTGCTTCTGCTACTTTAATACTGGGCGCTAAATGCGTACCAGCCGTAATAATACTTTTATACAAATCATCTACTGTTTTTGCTATTTCTGGAGTTGAACCTGATGTAACCTTAAGAATTTTTGTGACCGTGTGTTCTTTATCACCAGGATTTATTCGTTCAGGCGAATAGCCACAAAAAAAGTCTTTATTAAAGACTAACCCACTAATTTTTTCTAGAACTGGAACACAATCTTCTTCAGTGGCTCCAGGATAAACTGTGGATTCATAAATAACAATATCGCCTAACTTTAGTACACTACCAATTGATTCACTAGCTTTAATAAGAGGTGTAAGGTCTGGACGTTTATTTTTATCTATAGGAGTAGGGACTGTTACTATATATATGTTGCAATTTTTGGTTTCTTGAATATTTGTAGTAAAAGTAAGCTGATGATTTTGAACAACATCAGTTAAATACTGATCAGAAATTTCCAGAGTTCTATCATGCCCTCTGGTTAACTCATCAATACGTCGTTTAGTAATATCAAAACCAATAGTTGGATATTTTTTTCCAAACTCGACAGCTAACGGGAGACCTACATAGCCTAAACCAACTATACAAATTTTGTTTTTCATTATTATCCTATTTAAATTTTTCAATGTTCAGACCGTGTAAAATACAGCCTAGGAATTCCAATATAAACTATAGTTCATTTTTACTAAAACTTGAAAACTTAGCGTTATTTCGTACAATTACGCCCTAAACCAACAATTTTTCTAGTTAGAAAGAGAACCTTCAGCCGTACGTAGAAATCTTCTAAAAGTCGACCTCAGAATTATAACTGTGAACCGCTTGACTGATTAGATAAGGTTAAATTTAGCGAAATTCGTTGTCTAGAAAGTTTTTTTAACGTTTTGCTCTGTAGTCTTTTTATACATTGCATTTATTATCGACTGAAGATTCTTTCTAATCAGGCAATTTATTAAGCACAGTATCCATTATAAATCATCCAACTTCTTCCACAATTTAGGACCTAACTCCAATTTGAATGTATTCAAACCCCATTTCTTCCATCCGTTCTTTGTTAAACTGGTTGCGCCCATCAAAAAATACAGCTTGTTTTAACATTTTTTTTATCTCGTCAAAATCTGGACTTCTAAATTCCTGCCATTCAGTCACTAAAATAACAGCATCTGCTCCTTTAACCGCATCATATTTACCATCAACATAAGTTATATTTTTATTATTTTTTAAATAGTGAGTTTCCGCTTCATGTCGAGCTTTTGGGTCATAAGCATTAATCTTTGCACCTCGAGATGTTAGCTCTTCAATAATGGTGATTGATGTTGCCTCACGCATATCATCAGTTTCCGGCTTAAAAGAAAGCCCCCAAACAGCAAAAACAAAACCATCAAGATTTTCACCAAACCGTTTTATCACCTTATTGGCTACCACCTTTTTTTGATCATAGTTAACTAGCTCTACAGCATCCAATATTCGAGGCGTATAACCAAAATCTTTTGCTGTTTTTGCTAAAGCTTGCACATCTTTTGGGAAACAACTTCCCCCGTAACCACATCCTGGATAGATAAAACTATAACCAATACGTGAATCAGAACCTATTCCATCTCTTACTTTATTTACATCCGCCCCAACTTTTTCACAAATATTAGAAATTTCATTCATAAAAGAAATTTTAGTGGCTAACATAGCATTGGCAGCATACTTAGTCATCTCAGCACTTTTGATGTCCATTCCAACAAAGCGGTCCCGTGTTTTCATAAAAGGTGAATATAAGTCATGCATAATCTGCATTGCTTTATTATTATCTGCACCAATAACAACTCGATCAGGATGCATAAAGTCATTAATAGCCGCCCCCTCTTTTAAAAACTCAGGATTAGATACAACATCAAATTCAATATTTACACCGCGCTTTTCAAGTTCCTGTTGAATTGTTTCTCTAACTTTATCTGCCGTACCAACTGGTACTGTTGATTTATCAACAATTACCATATAGTCCTGCATGTATTGCCCTATACTTTTGGCTACAAGTAATACATATTGTAAATCGGCGGCCCCATCTTCTCCCATGGGGGTACCAACAGCAATAAAAGCAATCAGAGAGTTTGCAATAGCCTGTTGAATATCTGTAGAAAAATCTAATGCACCTTTATTAATATTTTCCTTGACCATCTCTTCAAGGCCAGGTTCATAAATTGGAACAATCCCTTGTTTAAGGTTTTCAACCTTTAATTCATCAATATCAATACAGATAACTTGATTACCCATCTGTGCAAAACAAGCACCGCTTACTAACCCAACATATCCACTTCCAACAATAGAAATTTTCAACTTTCCTCTCTTATACTAGCAATACTATTTGTTATATAATTCAAATTTACAAAATCATTCGTACAATTGAAATATATTTCCTTACAATCCTTTTTTCTCTTTTGAAATCATGAAATTTACATGGTGATTAACAAACTACAAGTTTTTTGATAATAGACTTCTTTTGCCATTGGAATTATGAATCATACCTCTTGTTCTCAAAATTTCTTGATTACTTCTTTGAAAACTAAACCAGAAACAATAAATTTAAAAGGTGGCCTGAGCAGGGTTGATAGTCATCCTTAAATATCAAAAATCGGTCGCAAGCAACCGAGTTTGATAAAGCTCTGGCTGATTTAATTTGAAAACTATTGGTTTTCAATCTTTCCGACGAATGTGCCGGAGGCAAGCCTCCAAGTTTTGCTTCGCGATCAAAACTAAATTCCTTTAAACTCAATAATTTATTTTTGATAACTATATTGATAAACATAGCCTCCGTACCCATATGCAGATGCACTTGCTGATAGATCATTAAAGACTATCCCTTTAATATTCACATCATTTTGTTTTAACCGTTTTACACTTTGCTCTAACTCTCTTAGTGGGTGCACACCTGCTTTAACAACCATCAAAGTTACACTAGCTAAACGCCCAATTATACAGGAATCAGTTACTGCTAATATAGGAGGAGAGTCAATTATAATTTGATCGTATTGGTCACTCAGATGCTCTAATAAACTATCGAACCGTTCATGTAACAAAAGCTCAGACGGATTTGGCGGAAAGTCCCCAGTAGGAATAAAATCTATGCTTCCCTCAGTTGTTTCTATTGTTCTAATGGCTTCTTCAATTGAAATATTATTTGAAATTAAATCCGACAAGCCATTTTCACGTTTTAAGCCCAAAGTCTTATTAATATATCCTTTCCGTAAATCTCCATCTATTAACAATATTTTCTTTCCAGTGTTTGCTAAAACAAAAGCTAAATTTGTAGATATAAATGATTTCCCAATACCTGGACTTGGACCAGTAATCATAATAATATTATTTTTTGCTTCTAAAAATGCAAAATGTAAAGTTGTACGTAGGCTTCTTAAACTTTCTATTGCCATATCTTCAATATCTTCAACGGCTAATACTGAAAATTCCTCTGCATTATTTTTACCTTTTCGAACGCTTAATTTTTTTTGAATATTGCTATGAGGAACAGTTGCATAGACAGGAACATTAAGATGTTTTTCTATTATATCTGGATCTTCAACACCACGACTCATGGCTTTACGAACAAGAGCCAGCACTATACCCAATATTAGCCCTAAAATCATTGAAATTGCAACAATAAGTACTTTTCTAGGTCTTACAGGTAATCTAGGCAAGACAGCATGATCTATTACCCTTACATCACCAACAGTACCGGCTTTAGCAACTTTAATTGTTTGTAAATGATTAAGCAATGTTGTATATAACTCTGAATTAACTTGGACATCTCTAGACAATCTCAAAATAACTTGTTGTGTTTCTGGAAGTTCAGTGATTTTTTTATTATCCGACTTCATCTGATCTTCTAATCTATTAATCTGCTTATCAATAGCAACCACTGTTGGATGAGATGAGGTAAAACCACGACGTAATTCATCTCTCTTTTGCTGTAAAAGGGTTATTTGAGTTCTTTTTTCCACTACTCCTTGTAGTACACCTTGTGTTTCGATATTTAAATCTACTGAGCCTTTTTGCAACCTATATTCATTCAACGCTGTAGTTGCAGCTTCTAACTGATTTTTAATCATTGGAAGTTGCTTATCCAAAAATTCTAATGTATTTTGGGCTTCTGAAGATTTTTGCTCAACATTCATCTGTACATAAATATTAGCAATTTCATTAAGTATTTTCATTGCAAAAAAGGGGGATTCAGATTCCATTTTAAGATCAAGAATCCCTGTTAACTTTCCCTTTTCAGCAACAGATAAATTTTCAAAAATATCATCAATAGCATCAAGATGAGATTTTCGAGATAGGTTAAAAGCAGTACCAGGCCTTGCTTTCAACAATGAGATAAATAACTGAAACTCACCCTCCTCCCCATTGTTTTTTTTGGTAACTTGATTTCCTACTCTGCCTTCTAAAATAAATTGTTGGTTCTCGTCAAATAATTTAAATAACCCATTTTTACCAGAAATTAAGGTTAATTCTTTACCTATAAAACCAAAGGGCACATTAAAAGTTTCAATTTTAATTAACTCCCCTCCCCAAGCGTTCTCCAAATATCCGAACAATGGAGCAGAAATTTTATTTATATTTCGTAATTGAAAGTTTCTAGCAATAGATTTACCAAAAACTGGAAAAAACCTCGGCTCAGCAGTAATTTCTAAATTTAAATTTTTAACAACTTCCCCTAAAACTTTTCTTGATTTAACAATTTCTATTTCTGCCTCTACAGGAGCCTTACCTCCTCCCAATAATGTTTCCATTGGTTCCAAAGCACCTAAAGGTTGCGATGATTCTTCTATTTGCAACATAGCATCAGCCATATAAATTGGCGAACTTAGTAATGCTTTTGCTAGCCCTAAAAGAATTGATGATACAAGTACAGTACCAATCAACCATTTACTATCAAGTAACGTCCCAAGTATTTGTCTTAAATCTAACTCATCATCATCTCGATTTTGATAGTTATCATTAATTTGATTAATAGTTGATAATTTGTCAGTCATTTGCTTAGCTTATATTTAGAAGTTAGTTGAGTAAAATCAAAAAAACTTGATCCTCTTTTACCCATTTTTATTGAATAAGAATAACCCTTACATAAATATTTAAGCATTTTAGCTACCTTAAATTTGCATTAAAACTTTGAAATAATTACCTGCTTAACAACATAGAAAACTTTTCTCAACAGACAATTGTTAAAAAACTTTTTTTAGGTATTTGTGTTGTTAAAATGCAGAACTTTAAATTTAAATATAGCAACCGCTTAAGATTTTTCTAATTTCCAAAATGGAAAAAACCTGACGTCAAGCTCAAAGGCGAACCAAAGAAACTCAGAAAATCTTATTATTTTTTTTTGGAACAAGATGATTAATTCAATACGGATGTGAGCTTGGTGATATAAAGCATTTTCTCTACTCACCCTAAAATAAATTACTATATAAAAACCAAATTATAGTTCAGTTTATTTATTATATTGAATAATTATTAATCAACCCTTAATTCTTGTACTTAGACTCTGACAGACAGAACATATCTTATACTGAGAATACTTAAGGGATGATTAATACTATTTTCATTTACCTAACTATTTTATAATAGGCGATAAAGTTGGTGATGCATCAAACACATTCAACAGATCAACAGTAGGTCTAATCTGATCAATAATTTGATTCCAACGCCTACCTTCTTGACGATCAATATAGACAACATCTCGTGGCTGTAAAGGAAAACGATCTGCTAAAATTAGTGCATCAGGTGATTTAGCATCTAAATGGAAAATTTGAGACTTCCCAAGTCCTCCTCTAAAAACAAATATTCTAGCTGGGTCAGATTCATCTTGATCAGTACCACCACCATCACTAATAGCCTCAGTCAACGTCATTCTTCCCTTATTCATAAAAAGTGTTCGTGATCTTGCAGAACCTGATCCTGAACCAGCTGTCTCACCCAGTACAAATATTTTATTAAACTGCCTATCAGGAACATTCAAAACATCGCCATTTTGAAGCATAACATTTTGGCTTGTATCGCCTCCCTCATACAAAGCCAACAAATTTATACTATATGATTTATTCTCTCTGGTAAGGGTAATGTTACGTCTATCAGATTCTGAGGTTACTCCTCCTGCATTATTTATAGCTTCTAGTACAGTTAATGGAATGTCTTGTACGAGTTGTATTCCAGGCTTTTTGACTTCGCCAACAACATAAACTCTCTGACTTCGGTATGAAGCTACTCGAACATCTAATTGTACACGCTCTATATACTTTGATAACTTACGAGTCAATTCTGTTCTAATTTCTTCTACTGTTCTTCCTCCTGCTTTGACTATACCTGCATATGGAAAGAAAATATTCCCATCTTCTCCAACAACATTACCGTTACCTGCACTTTCTGAAGACCGAAATTCTCCAGCTGGGATAGTTAGTTCTGGATGTTCCCACACTGTAATATTTAATATGTCTCGAGGCCCAACTTTATATTGATCATAACTTTCTTTTACCGGAGTGCCCTTAATAGTTTTTGAGCCAATACGATAATCGAAATAGTGGTTTGATACATTGTCTGGCCCTAAACTACGATTATTAAAATCTTTTTCAATATCAACAATCATTTGAGCGGTAATTGTCTGGATATTAAGTGCTCGCATAGCTGTTTTGTCATTTTCTGTCACTGGCATTTCAGTACTTGACTCATCAGAAAAAGGACTCATATGCATCCCAGGAATAAGAGAGCAACCTGACAGCAACATGGAAACAAATACAAATATCAAATAGTTAATCTTCATTTTTTACCCTATATCTTATATATAATTATTAATTATTAATTATTTTACAGAACTGCTTCATCCGCTGAATATTATCTAGTCAAATTCCATAATAGAAAGTGCCAGCTTCACACCCTATTATATTCTGGAAAATACAACAAATTTCGATTTACTTTTAATTCAAACTTCAACGTCAAAAAGAGTGTTTTTAATGTAACAGATTAGAATAGTATAGTACCTTTGATAAAAAGGATCAAAATAAGCTAAGTAAAAAGAAATTAAGAATCAAATTCTTTTCAGCCATTCCGTGACACCTTTTTCTATTAACTGCAGAGCATTTTCAAATTCTATTTTTTCTTTTTTGTAAGGATCTGGTATTTCAAAGTCTCCCCACTCACCTAATTTAAAAACTTTTCCTTTAGCACTAGCTTCTTTATTTTCTATATATGTTTTGTGCCCTGACTCCATCACCAAAATTAAATCAGACTTTCTAATTAAAGTTTGATTTAATTGTACTCCACAATAATTTGAAATATCAATATCCTTATCTTGCATAAGCTGTATTGCAATTGGATCTGGCTTATGTCCGACCAATGCACCAATTCCAGCGGAGCTAACAAAACAATTCTCTTTACCACTTTCCACTAATTCTTTTTTTAATATCGCCTCTGCCATTGGGCTTCTACAGATATTACCTACACAAACAACAAGTATATTATTAAACAAGTTTAAATTTCCCTAGTTTTCATCAAAATCAATCTGTTTTAATATTTTCTAAATCATCATATCCATTTAATTCTAAAAACCCTTTCCCTTTATGGCTTCCATTAACCTTTATTGCACCTTCCCAATAAACAAGGTAAGTTGTTAATTTAGCATCAAACTCACTATTTTTAATAACACTTTTAACTACTAAATCTATTTCTTTTTGTGGTACTTTAACAACCCATTCAACAGGATAACTTTTCTTTGTTTTAGCACTTACCCAATTTTTTTTAGGCACTAAAATAAAATCATCCTGATTTAATATCTCGGTTTTTCCATTTTTTGAAATACTGCCATTATAACTTACTGGACTTCCATATTTATCACTAATCTGATAGAGCATCAGATCCATGCCATTTTCTAGTTGTATACTAAACCAAACCCAAGACATTTTATCTGTATAAAAATCACCCCATTGATGATCAAACCAAGCCTCTCCTTTGACTGACTCTTTTACCCCTCCAGCATCCAATACTCCAGATATATTCATCCGAGTGCGGGAATAATAATAACTTTCCCCAAAGGAACCAAGAGGTAAAATCCCATGATTACCATGAAGTACAATAGGCAGAGTGCTTTCCAGATTTAGATCAAAAGCAAATTTTTCATTTGCTACTTTTAAGACATCACTTCCATTACCACCTTGCATAACCCAATATACATGTCTAAAATTAAATTTATTTTCAAATTCCGAAGATATATTTCCACCAACTCGAGTTTGATCGGTAAGATGATAACCTGATTGATGATCAGTTAATGAGCTATGAAATACCGTATGCGTAGTTATATTATTGAGTAGAAACGTAGTAAAATGAAAGCTAAATTCCTTCCCAGATTCTGTCACTAAATGACCATTATAATACCACCACTCCATCCCGTCAGAATGATGTCCATCATCTTTTGGTAAAACAACTGTTTTAATCTTTGCCACTTCAACTTCTGACCATTCTCTAGCTAAGCCTGGTTCTGTAACCTTAAAATATAAATAAACAGAAACCGACAAGACTAACAAAACAGTAAGGTAAGAAATAATTTTTTTTATTTTCTTTTTCTTACCTTTTTTTTTATATTTTTTTTTAACTCGACTTTTTTGATTCATTGATTTCTAATTTTAACCAGTATGACTCCATTGTCACATTTAATTATAAAGTTCTTATAAATTAAAACCCTAGTTTGTTTCACATAACTTTAATCATTAATTTTTACATAAAACATTAATTTTACCTAAGCCATCAAGAGCATTTTACTAAAGTACTTACAGGAACCTCTGGTCAAGTTCAATTATTTTTAGCTTGCTAAAACTACCGATATTTTCCACGAAGATCAGTGTAATAGAGTAACTATTTCATCTCACTTCGTGAAAAATAGCGACAGTTTTTTCTGCGCTAAATTCTAATCAACTTAATCAGAGATTCCTTAACGAATCATAACGTACCATTACTATACTTAACAATAACTTAATAAATTAATTCAGAAAAACCTTTAAGAAATAAAATAGATTTAATAATCTAAATTATATAAGAAGTGGAGGCTGCGGCCTCCTTCACATCGTCCTCTGTAGACTAGCTATACTTGAAAACATGCCTATTCACAAAACAGAGTTACTGTAAAAGTTACTGTATTTAGTTTTTGATGGCGATTTTTTGACAGCTTGAATTAAACCCCCCTGTTTGTTCTGGGACATTATAGCATTTAATCATACTTGGAATGAGTTAATGCCTGTTTGGGATGTTTAGAATTAGCCAATGTGGGTTTAAAATTGTCTTGGAGTTTTGCTGTTATTAGTTTGGATATTTTGCTGATTGAGAGTTCTGATATAAACCGATCCTTTTTTTGGTGCTTTCAATTTTTGCAATTGTGCGATAGCTTTTATTGTGCGATCAACACAATTATTAGCCATTCGTGCATATTTCTCAGCCTCATTTACATGACCTTCTACCGCATGTACATCTGCATTGATGAAAAATCTAGCAGAAAGGTCATTCAGACTTACCACTTGAGATGAAAGTATAGCTTCCATATCTGACAAATCTCCGCTAACAACACGATTGGATATTTCCAATAACTCAGCCTCATATCTGGCTATAGCCTCAGGGTTTGACGCGCCAGTGTGCAAGTGAGCCAGTAATTCAGAATTGACTTTAGTTTGGGTTGTTGAGTTTTGAGGCTGAGGGTCGCAACATTCTATTTCATTCATCATATTAGCCAGTGTTGGTTTAATTCTTTTGGTTTCGTATTTCTTTGGTTTGTAGAGCTACGTTGATTTTGCACATTTTCTCTTTAATCCCGTAGATGTAAATGCTTAAACAAGAATTTAAGATTCTGGTTGCTTTGTCCTTTCCTGTTTCTGAAATCTTATTGATTATTTTAAGAAGCTCGTCAGGTTCTATTGCATCAATCGGTTTATCGCCTAACTCTGGAAAGAGATAATTCTTAAAAAGGCTCATATTCCTCCCGTTTTTTTGATTCCAACTAACCCCTCTGGTTGCCCCGTACTTCATAGTCACTTCACGAAAAGTAGGTATCTGAGTTTTTTTGCGTGGTGCTGGGTCAAAGCCTTGCCTCAGTTGACATATTATGTCATTGGCTTTTATGACAGCTTCGAATAAAGAAACTTTTGGGAAAACTCCGATTGAAATCGTGTTCCGTTTGCCTTGGAATTTGTAATCAAATCTCCAATACTTCCTGCTTGATGGTTTGATTAACAAGTATAAATTTTCTGCAACGGTATACCTATAGGGTTTATCACGTCCTACGCTGAAAATCAGGGAAACGGAGCGATAGCGAAGTGATGATTTTTAGTCCGCAGTAGGCAACAGGGAAATTTGCAGATTCGACGTGTGCGATAGCACGCGAGAGAAGCAAAAATTTTTTCCCGATAAGCCGTCAAGTCAGTGAGGTAAGTTTTAACGGAGCGGCTTTTGTGCGGAGTTGAAACTGGACGCAGGACGTACTGTGGCACTCGATTAAGTCGCCCGAGCGGAATGAATCTTTGGACATGGATGTCCCAAGGTGATATATAGCGAGGATGGCGCGCCAGCTAGCTTGTTTATAGTGGATTCTACCGTAACTTGCATAGTCATAGCGGTACTTTTAGGGTTTATATTGATGGTTAAATTAATATTATATCTTGTTTGTAGGTTTATTGATAAGTATTGCTTTAGTTTATTTATAAGTATCTTTTATTATTCTTTAATCGTAGTTAATTAAGCTTATATAGGATATTAAAAGTACCGTTTATATTAACTAAAAAGTATTGTTACATGTTAAAATATGCAATCTTTCAATTGAAATAACAGGTTTGAATAAATATGAAACAGAAACAAGCAGATAAATTTAGAGAAGTCAGTGAATTGGCTCAAATTAAATATCAGGAATGGAGGATTTACGAGGATAAAAGGCTAGTGCTGATCGAATCAGAACTAGAAAACCGTTTCCCTTCATTGGATTATTTCGATTTCATGGAGAAAATCATGGATGGCTGTGAATCGAATGAAGCTGGGGAGTTCTTGTGGCTAGGCAAAGTGATTTTTAAGGATAAAAGCCAGCTTGCTAGACTCGTTGATACGACTTGGGGCTGTCACCCAACCGATGAAGAATACGAACGCTATCAGGATTTCCTAGAGTCTATATTCAAGCATGGAATCGTAATTGCTCTAACCAATAATCAATCTGATTTGGATAAGCTACCAGAACCCCTTTAAAGTCGCTTAGAGTCGGTTTAAGAGGCTTTTAGAATCGACTGCCTTGACTTGATATTAGCCATTGTGTTGATTTATTTTGGTTAGGGTTTGGTTTTCTGAGGTAGTTTCAATGCGCCTTGGTATTTGTATTCGAGTTGGGCATGTTTTGAATACAAGTTCAAATAAGGCGGGGATCATTTCATTTTTTTAATATTAAATAATGAATCAGTGATTTAATTAGATTCAGCAGAAAATCGAAAACTCTGCACCATCTCCTCAGTCTCTTTTTTTTGAGGATCGGTCAAAGCATCAGGAGCGGATGCTGTAAACACTAAGGCTCTTTGTGCTTGTGCAGTAAAGCAAACAATTTGATGTAACATACCCTCAGAAGATTGCCAGCTGTACTCAATACGATGGGCTGGTTGATTATCTATTTTGTAATTCGCTTGTTCTTCCAGCATCTTAAATTCTGGCAGATTAGCCGTGATATTAATTACTTCAACCTTGGCATAATCTTCAAAACTCATTCCCTCAGCAATATCATCACGGGTCATCACCAGACTAAACGCTGGCTTGCCGTCCTTGCTGGAAGTTAAGACATTGACTGATTCGTCTTTCCAGTCGTCTGGGATCGTGAGTTGTCCTTCTTCTATTGTGTACATTGAATTTATGTTAATTGTATTTCGTAGGGCGGAAAAGGTACGCATTCCGCCAAGTTATCAGCAGCAGATAAACCAGCCTATTTATCATGTCGGAAAACGCTGTCGCTATTCCAACTTACGGGGTGTGCACCTTACGGGTTAATTTTTTTAATCCTGAGGGAGGAATGTCAAATCCTTTGTCAAATCCTGGGTTTACAACCAAACCAAACTCTGGTGGTATGCGTGCAAGAAATTCTCGCCCTTTCATTGATAAGCAATAGGATGTTTTATCTTTAAATAAATTAACTCTAGAAAGTGCCGTAAATACACTCAGCATTTGAACTCCATTTTTTTCAAATAACAGAGGTGATAAACCTGTGCCATCAGGCATAACTTCAGATTCACTAGGTATGGATATATCAGCGTTTAAAAAATATTCAATAAAATCCTCAAAATTAATTTTATTTTCTTGTGCTTTGACCAACATTTCTTCCAGCTCATTTTCTGGGATCAATTTTTCAACCATTATTCTTTACCATTTTTTGAAAAGCGTCGGGAAATAAATTTCTCGCATTACTTTCACTAATTATATCTGCATACCTCTCTAATTGCTCCCAATATGTACCACAAGCTGAGCACTTATGTAAGCGTGTATGTAGGTCGTAATTAATTGCTAATTCAGGTGGTCGTTTGCCAGACTCCCAAAGCTTTCGGCAAACATCGCATCCTTTTTCTTCCCATTTAATAATCATCAAAACTTCTTGATGGGAAGCCATTCTCCATCGACTCCAAGTTTGAATAGTGTTGAACCTTCTGGAACGGATTTTCCACCTGGAGTGACAAATTCTCTCGTGGGATTAACTAAATATCCGGCATTAGCTCCATCACCTGTTTTGACGGCGGTATGTCCACCTTCAAGAAAATGAGGCCAACCTCCAGCATCTTCTACTGTTGGTTTTGAAGTCTTCATACCTTTAGTTGGAAAGCTTAAGCCAAAAACATCTCCCCCTTCCAGATATGCCTTTTCAGCGGATGGAGCACGCCCTGTATAACGAGCCGCATCAGAAGCATTTTTAACAATCGCTGAATCTTCAAGGGGCATGAGGAAAAAAGATTTTCCTTCACGTCCTATAGTGGCATTTTCACGAGTGTAATAAGCAAGATTATCTTCTCCAAAAAAGGCCACGCCATAATCGTCATCTGCTTTTTTTACCGCAGCTTCTGCAACATCAGCCACTTCATCCCCATGTTTGAGAACAGAAGAACCACCTTTCAAAATACCTTTTGCGATACCAGCAGCACCAAAAACACCCGCGAGAATACCCACAGCTTCAATCCAACGAGGGGTTGATTCGCCCGTGATTAAATCTGTACCAGAAATCAACTGAGCAATACTTTTCCCTGCTCCCACAAAAGGAATAAAATCAAGCCCCATACTAACACCATCATCCACTCCAAACCCATCATCAACTTCGGCTACAACAGGCTCTGGTTCTTTCTCCTTAACCGCAAAATCAATCGCATCATCCCCCGCAATCTCAGGCGGTGCGGCTTCGGTTTCCAGTGGATGCCGTGCATTATCACCGCCCACTGTGCCGTCATACTCAATATCTTCGGTATTCGGGTTGTTATTGGCGACCGCTCTATTAGCTGCCTCTGCGCTGTCTGCCCCATCAGGGTTACTGCCCGTACCCGGCACAGCTAATGCACCACTTTTAATCAGCACAATCGGACCATCAATAAACACCCCTGCCGGATTAATATTAATCACACTTTCACCGACTTGTAGAGTAATACTGGCGGTGGCTTCTATGACTGCGCTAAGTCCCGCTTTTAGATGCACTTCCGTCCCCGCATCCACCGCATATTTAAGCCCCATCTTTTCCTGTACACTCATTTTTGTATCACGCGAGACAGACTGGGTAATCTCTTCGTTCTGACTGCCGGTGATTTTTAAATGACTGCTACCGGTAATCTTTTCTAACCGGTCGCCTTTGACTTTGTTGTGCTTATCGCCATCCACATCTTCATACTGGTTGTTTTTGATGTGTGTGTGCTGGTCGTTTTTTATGGTGACGGTTTCATCATTTTTAACCAGTTCTATCCGGTCATTGTCGATGGTAATTCGTTCATCGTTTTTAACGGTTTCGGTGCGGTCATTATCAATGGTGATGGTTTCATTGTGTTTGACGTTTTCCAGCCGGTCGTTGTCGATGGTGATGGTTTCGTTATGCTTGATGTGTTCCGTGCGGTCTCGCCCCACATCGGTAGTCTCGTCATTGCGTACCACGTTGTTTTGATCAAGCTGAGCATGAATAAAGATTTCCTCTTTTCCTGCTTCATCCTCAAACCGAAATTCATTAAAGCCTTCACCCTTGTGGGTTCTGGATTTAATCGTCATTTTGGTTTTATTTGCCGGTAGATCATACGGCGGCATATTGTTGGCGTTATAGGTTCGCCCTGTGACTATCGGTTGGTCGGGGTCGCCTTCTAAAAAGCTGACAATCACTTCCTGACCGATACGGGGAATCGCCATTCCTCCCCATTTGGTGCTTGCCCAGTATTGGCTGACTCTGATCCAGCAACTGGATTTGTCATCACTGGGGCCTTCTAAGTCCCAGAGGAATTTAACTTTAACCCGTCCGTATTCATCACAATAGATCTCTTCACCCGGGGGGCCTGAGATTTCTGCAATCTGCGGTCCGTCTACTCTTGGTTTCGGTTGTTGTTCGGCTCGCCAGGGCAGGCCTTCAGGGATAAGCTGTAGCCGGTTGTCATAGGTACTGCCTCCACCGCCGGCTGAGTCTTCTTCCTGACTTTGTGGCTGGGTGCCTGTATGGATGGCACTGACGATTAACCAGTTGGTTTGTTGATTGGCAGTCGGTGCCTGGCTCAGGGTAATATGTTTTCCTGCAATCAGTTTTAATTCATCACTGACGGCGGTGGCAACCTGTGTCTCTCGACGTTCATATTCTAATCGGAAATCAGTAAAGGGTTTGCCTGCTGCATCTTCTTTATAACGACCTGGATAGTCATAGCGTTCATAACTGGTTTTCTGGTTGTCCAGGTTTTGTCCGGTTTTCTTTTGTTCCAGGTCATAGTCCGGTTTTTCAAAAAACCGGTCTCGCATTTTATACTTTGCTGTGGCGACAGTTTCCTGATATTCAAAAAACCACAGGGAAGGCTCGGTTCTGGCTCCACTGATATTCGGGTTGTGATAAACCTCACCCAGTGAGGCTAGTGTGCCTACATTATCTGTAAAAACCAGGGTATGGCTGGTTTTGTCATGTTCAAAATAATAAAAGATGCCTTCTTCTGCTGCGAGGCGTTCGATAAAGTTTTTGTCTGTCTCTCGGTATTGCACACAAAATTCCCGTGGCAGATAGTCACCTTCCAGATCAAATCGTACGGGGGCGATGCCATCGGTACCGAGAATGATTTTCATAATATCAGGGACGGTTTTTTCCTGATAGATTCTGAGGTTACTGTATAACTGGGTACGGCTATAGGTAGGGGTGATGACGGCGGTATAATTTGTGCGACGGTGGCCAGTTCCCCCTCGATGAAAATAACTTACAACTCCATTAAGATAGCGGATTGGCTCAAGTCCTTTCCAGAAAATCAATGTACCAGGGTTGTCCAATATATCTGAAAAGCTGACAGGCTCTTCTTTCATTCGGGACAAATGTAATTTAATGTGAAATGTTTGTGATAACCCTTCCTTAAGTTTAAAAAGTATGACATCAAATTCCCCAGCTACACTGGTAAAAGTAAACCTATAATCGGACTGAATGGGTTTCATAATCATTTTTTTAGTTTGTTTGGGGCATGTAAAAAAATATAACCACAACTATTAAGCTAATAGTAAATTGAATAATAATTTTTTTTAATTTCTTATGGTTTTTTATGGTTTTTAATTGATAAACCTGAACGATTATACTAATACATAAAAGAATCAATGCTCCACAAAATAGCATGAAAAAGGAACCCATAAACAAAAAACCGATGCTGAATGATTCTGGGGAAGCTGCTGAAGATAAACTGGTTTTGGTGATACTTAACAATGTTAATGCTTTTTTTATTAAGCTCGGCATTATTATGACTGACAATAGAACATTTATAATCCCCCAGATCTTAATAAACATTATTGTGTAAAGCTTCCAATAACATTATAGGGTTTACCCGCCTCCGTTAAATATTCTTGAGGGATATATAATATTGTTTCTGAGCCATTATGGGTTATTTCCCATTTTTCATAGAAGCCACCAGGGTTACAATAGGTTTCGTCTGGCAAAATGCCTCTCAACACTGATATCTGGTCTTCTGGAAGGTTTCCCAAGGGAAAGCCGTGACGTCCTTTTTGAGCCGTATCATTTTTAAAATAGCCGAAAGCATAATAATCTGAAATATTATAGTGACTTTGGTTCTTTGAGGTTCTTGTAACATGCACATCAAAGTGACCTAAGGAATTTCTTAAATCGAAAAAACCCGAATTGTAGGGGTTTATTTTATGAGCCCCTAGTTGCCCACGTGTAGTGTTAACGATAAAATCTTTCCATTCTTTTGGAATATCTGCAATATCCGATAAGTTTAACTGGCGACCACTTTTTTCTAGGTAATGCTTTAATAAAGCTGTTGAAAATGGTGATTCTGGTTTTATCGGTAATAAATCAATAACACTAATCAGAATAGACCTAGAATGACCTCCAACATAGTCGGTTACTTTATCATAGTAGTCTCCATACCAACTATTTGAGCTATTTTTATTCGAAGTTATATTTTTGCAGCTTGCCATTACTTAAGCGCCTCTTAATTAAGAGAAAAATATTGAGCTAGTTAAGGGGTTATCTGATTCTATCGAAAACCTTCGCTGATGGTTTGTTCTCAAATAATATCTGCTCAGACAGAATTAATAGAAGTAACCTTAAAAAAAGCCCCTTTCGAGGCTTTCTTGTACTCGATCTTATATCAAGCCCGATTAAACAATCGGCTCTCTCCAATCGTCAGACCCGACAGAGCTTGCTTTGGTATGTGCCCAATCAATTTTACGATAACTCATGCTCACATCGATTAACTGCGTAAAGTTGTCACTGCTAGGCGTATCTTCTACGTGAGGCATAGTCAGAGTCATATCCACAATAACAGCATCAGTCAATGTCGTGGTAAAGAAGTCTTCTTGTACGCCTTTATCAGAGGTACGCCACCAGGTATAAACAACTTCTGTTAATAACTCACCGGATGCCAGTGCGTTATAAAGTAAAGGAATCGCTTTACACAGTGGGAAAGTCACAATAAACGGCTTGTGTATTCTTTGACCTGACGGTTGACATGATAAAGGATCAGTCGGTACGGTTACTGTGTGTTTCACTTCATGAACGATCATTTCTGAATCATGGTTAGCAACGTGCTTGTTACCCATTGATGCAGTTGATAGAGAACCTTCTGTCATATTGGCAGAGGTTGATCCTATAATTTTTATAAATCCAGCGGTAGGCATGGTTTACTCCTAAATAATTTTAATAAAAACCAAAACTTGTTTCATTGAGAAACAAGGGTGATGAGTTAAAGCAAAGTTGACAGAGGGGATAGAGTGGTCTATCGACAATGGTCTTCCTTACTGGTTAATCAACAATGCAAAAATGATGCCAGAATGAAAAGCCTAGGTTTTTAGGGCTTTGCGGACATACCCCTCTCTCTTTTACATAAAAAAACGGGCAACATCTTGCCCGTTTCGAGCAAGATGTTGCCCGTTTTGTGTAAGCAATTGTTTTATAAGGTCTGATTTTAGACCCTATCGGGCAAGATGTTGCCCGTTTTGTGAATCGACTCTCGTTTCTTTCCATTATTGTCTTTCAGCCATCGCTTTTTTATTTTCTTTATCGGCTCTTTTGCTGATCGCTGCTTTACTTCTTTCGTTGGTTTAGCTTATTTAATAAAAACTGAGGGAGCTTGTAATATCTTAACTGATTACTTGAAAATGGATTGCTTGATGAATCTGGTTGTTGTGTGTGAGCGAGCTTTGGCTTTGCCAATGCTTCATTGTTCGTTTCCATTTTCTTTTCCACTTTAGAGTTAGTTTGTTCTACTATTTTTAAATTTATCACTTCTAGTTCTCATTTTTTAAATCGCTTCTGTTATTTTTCGCTTTTTTGTCTTCATTTGTTCTTAACCCTCGATACAACGATCAAGCCAGCATTGAGCAAATCAACACAAGTTCGATTGATATTTCGTTTATCTGGAACTGAGGATAATTTCGGATAACCAGTCCATTTAAATTGAACCATAGCTTCAAGAGAATAATGGATTGAACCTACTGAATGGGGCGGCATCGATTCTTCCATTTCTTCATCTAAAAATCTTAGGATTAATAGCCTGTTTTTTGTCATTTTCATAGGGTTTTCATTGCAGTCATATTGAAGTCTTTAATCGCATGTCTATCTAATTGATGTGTAGTGGTAGACATCAATTGGAAATAACATTAATATTTATAATGGTATTAATTCACATGCTGTGAATTAACAGAAATTGCAGGAAAATAGTTGTTTTTTTCGCATGGCTCATGAAATCAGTCACCTCAGTCACTTTTTCCTCTTATCACCCGTCTAGGGAATATACCCCTTTTTTAGAATATGACGGTCGATAAGTGTAAAAGGTGACTAACCTGACTGATTTCACATAAGCTTATGAATTTACTCATTATTCACAAACCATGAATTTAGTATGACCAGCCCAAACGTCATGGCTAAAAAATAGAAGCGGCAACAGGGATTTTTGGGTCTGAAATAAGCAAATACCCTTTCAAATAATATAAATTATTTGATCTACTCATATCAAAACCTCTTTCTTTCAATTCTTTTTTTAACACTGGCTCAGTTTTTATAAACTCAAAACCTTGTGATTTCATCCACGTTTTATATGATAAAAAGACAGCTGAAAATAACTCTTTTTTATGGGGTATTTTTTTAAGGCGTACAGTATTTTCCAATTAACAAATGAGTCTGAACAGTCCATTTAATCCAGATCTAAAAATCAGGCTTTTTTCTGTTCATTAATTTGTTTAAAAAGTTGCTTTTTAGCAAGGTTCATTTGGTCAGTAAATTTATTATCACTCATCTCATAAGCATTTTTATCTAATTGCTCAAAGGATAGAGATTCTTTTAGATAGTTTTTAGCCTGTTCCAGCGATTTTAGCTTTTCATAAGGCGTCATCATCTTATCATAGCGATATTTCTTCCTTTGTTTTCCTTTTTCATCCGTGACAATGGTTGGGAAATAGCAAGGGCGGTGGTCATTGAGAAAAGGGTTGAGATATTCTCTATTAAAGACATTAAGTTCATCTGCCCAATGCTGTTCTATATGGCTATAGCCAAAGGTTTTACGGACGACTGAAGCATTTTTACTTTCTGCCAATGCATTATCATTGCTCTGCCTTGAGCGAGATTTAATGAGTTCAATATGCAGTTTATTCAGCAGTTTAGCCACTTGATGATTAATATATTCCGAGCCATTATCCGCATGGAATCCGCTAATGTCGAAAGGAAAGGTTTCAAGCATTTCTGTTAAGACAGGGATCAAAAACTGTTCACTGATTCGGCTACAAGACAGCACCACTTCATATTGAGTGACTTCATCCACCGCATTGATATGATAAACCCCCTTCACTCCATCTTGATCACCTTGATGAACAGTGTCTACCCGAATATAGCCAGGTTTCCCTTCCGCATTGGGTTGACGTCTTTCACCAATAGCTACCTGTCTAGACTTGGTTTTCTCAAACGTTCTTCGCTGTTTTTGATAGCCTGTAGAGCCGCGAATATTGTAGAGATGAGACACTGAAATGTGAGCAATATTTTCATATTCTGTTTCATCAAAGACTGAAAAGGCACGTTCACAAAGTTTTTTAATGACTGCACCACTTGGCGTATCATACCGTTCGTCCATTTTTGCCAATAAAGCAATATCTGTTGCTGTGTATTTTTGTTTAAACCCTGCTGGCTTATGAGGAGTACGTTGTTGTATAACACCTGCTCTCAGGTATTGATGGATGAGACGGGTTAGTTGTTGGCGAGAATAGGCGGTTACTTGCAGCAAAAAGCGTATCACAATGCCTTTTTGTCGTTTAGTTAACGCTCTGTAGTGGAACTGTTTTAGTACCGACTGGATAAAACATAGCGTGCTGTTTTATTACCAGGCACACTAAATACAATGGCTTGTGATCCGTCTAAAAAAGTTTGTAACTCTTCGGTGTTTTTTAAGGCTTTAAGATTCATGATAGCTTTCATTGCTCCATCATGAACAGATTGTCTGATTTTGTCAGCTTAGACTCATTTTATACTGGAATCCGAGGGTAGTTTCAGACTCATTTCGTATTGGAGAAGGCTGGTACTTTGATAAATTCCCCTGTTTGATCTACACTTTCTAAATATTCTTTAGAGGCTATCGAAACAGATTCAGGAATTTTCAAACCACGGCTAAAGTAATCAACCGCACCTTGTATACCCTAATTTAAAATTGAACCAGCCTCAACCTTAAATTTATTGATCATTTGCAGATCACGCTCCTCCTTGGGAATGGTTACATTGAAAGGAATTAGAACCATTCTACGAGCTATAGCCTCATCAACGTTCCTCAAGCGTGGCTTATGATTGCCTGATACTATGATTGTAAATTGTGGCTTAAAATCAAAGTAATCTTGCCTCATTAATCTAGCTGTAATGACATCACCACCTGTTAAATCTTTAATTACCGTTCGTTCCAAGTCATTTTGTCTGGTAACTCTGAACAAACAACAAGCCTAGCTCCTTTAAGCCCTGCTAGTTCAGTAGGATGATTCTCAAAACTCTTCTCACCAAACATACTGGAAGGGGCGCGTCTTGCGTAATCACCTAATACATCAAAAATTATTTCTAAAAGTTTAGATTTACCGTTTGATCCTTTGCCGTGTAGGAAAAACAATTTCTCTTCTGATACTAGACCAGTAAGCGAATAACCGAATATTCTTTGAATAAACGCAATAAGGACAGCATCACCGTTGAATATCCTATCAAGGAATTTAAGAAATACCATAGGTTGGTTGAAGTTAGCACCAATTCTAGTTTGCTTAGATATGTATTCTTCCCTTAGCGCAGGTATGGTAGCCCCAGAAACTAAATTAACAGTACCGTTTGGCGTTCCTATCGTTTTAAGATTTGAATCAAAAATAACAGGCAAAACGGCACATTGACGGTCTGCTTTGATAGTTGATGCGATGTTCATCTTAAAAGGTGCTGATTTTAAAGTCTTAGCCTCATTATCAGCCCACTTTAAGTGCTTGTCGTATTCAGCTTCTTTTAAATCCGTTCTTAACTCAGCGTTTTTTATTACATTACTAGCTCTTCTTTTAAGAACCTCCTGAATCAAAGATAAATGCTTTAGAGTTTCATCTACAGCCCAAAATTTACCAGTCCATAAAAACCACTTATCGTATAAATGAACATACCTCGCATTCTTAAAGAAATAGACTTCACCAACCAGTTCTGCTATATCACTGTGGGAATGGTCGCCGTTGAAATTATCTAAAATATCAATTTGCATAAAATCAGGCTCTACTATTGAACCTTCTATTCCAGCACCGCCATCAATACGCCCAGCATTAGCCATCTCATTAGTACCAACTCTACCCTTAGATTCGGTAAACCTTTCGGTAAATATTGGGGTGCGATACATGGTACGATTTGGACAACCATTATCAAAAAGTTGCGGTCTTCCTGTGCCTTTATCCAGGGTTAATATTCCATTCCAGCTTTTGCTATTCCTGTTATCAAAAGTGGACTGACATCGAAGCTTTTTACCATGACCCTCCTCACTGCTGTAGGTCTTCTGACCATATTCCTCAATAAGATTTTCATCAACCACTTCCTTCATGGTTTTAGTAACAACCTCCCTGCCTAGCTTCATTTTCACTTGCGTGTCCATTTTCAGCTTGTCGTAGTTGTATGTGATTTCTTGTAGGCTTTTAGTTCTTTTAACCCGTTTGCCTTTTGCATCAAGCATTTTGACGACTTGTCTTTTGAATTTACCAAAGCCTTTAACCACTTTGACTTTAGTGGTATCTAAGGCATTAACTTCACCCCTGTTATCAATAAAGTTTGGGTATTTATTCACTTCTACCACTAGCTTAGTCTTAACAATCGTATCAGTTACATCATTTCCTTTAATATCAGTTACGGTGGGCTTACCATCGAAAATGACGCGTTCAGAGCTATAAACAGCACAGTCAGTTATGATGCGGGCTAGTGGTTTACCATTTTTATCAATTTTATCAACGTCATGCCCTTTTGAATTGCCAGCTGAAAGCAATCTACCCCCAAAGTCTTCTAAGTCCATAGAGTCTTTAATTTTCACATAACAGTGCCATTTATTGTTTTTTAGTCCCACTCTCGATGAATTGCTGGGGACGATAATCTTATCGACTAGATTAAAATCAGGAATGAAACTAGCCATATCAGTAATCCATTGCCCTTCATCGCTATTTCCATCGTCTTTGTCAAAGAGAATATAGCTACCGAATGACATTCCTGCCTTTGATCTAGTAGTCACTATATGCTTTGTAGAAACCTCTTTATGAAGAACACCGTTTTCTATCAGACTGCCATCTTTTACACCCGATTCAACTTCGGCTATTGACATGATTTTGTAGGGATAATCAACTGTCATGGCTGGATGAAAGCCTGCGCCCCAACACTGATTTGGATTCTCCGATATTTCTTGGATAATTCTCGCAAGAGCTTCTAACGTAGGGATATGCTTTTTTTCAGCTGTTCCTCCCCAGTAAGAGGGTTGTTTTTCTACTTTCTCAATCTTGCCGTTTTCTACTACATACACTTTGTTACAAGGCTGGGCAGATGTATAGACTGTGATATAATCACTCTGCACATCAGGTGTATTTTTAAGGGCATCAGTCGAAGTAGAAGCGGCTGGTGTCGCTGTTTTCTTTCTAGTCATCTACCCGCCTCCCTGCTCCAATATCTTTGATTTTTAATACAGCTTTTCCTTTTTTCATCCTTTAGCTCCCTACACTGTAATCTTGCTGAATGCTTCAAGACCTTCATCCCGTTCGGCAATTCTTTCATCAATCCATTCTTGAACCTCATGTTCAATCCAGCAGCATGATCTCTTATTCAATTTAATTGACTTAGGGAATTTACCTTCTGCAATCAGAACGTACAACGCTGATCTTGTTAATCCAGTTCGATCTAGGGTTGCTGGGAGCTTTAAAATAATATTTGTCATATCAAGCCTTCCTTTTTAGATTTACATAGCAACCCAAGCTTGTATCAGATTCAACCTCTTTAAACCAAGCATCTATTTCATCTTGATACCAAAGCTTATTTCGACCGATGTAGACGGGCTTAGGGAAATTCGCGTCCTTCTTTGACCGGTTGTGGATGGACATTTTTGATAGACCAGCTTGTCTGGCAAATTCAGTGGATGAGATGCGATAGCGTACTTGAGGGGTATTCATTTTTGTTTCCTCTATGTTTTGAAATAAAGGAAACCTATTATTCACATTTTTTCGTAAAAGTCGGGACTACCTGCCCCTCTGCTAGTCCCCAGCATATATACCAAGCCTTGTAGCGTTTTATTTATTTTTCACTTATTCTCAGTTATGTTATAAAACAACACCTTAGAAAAGCACCCTTTGCCGTATTCCGCAGAAGATTGAGCGTTTAATGAGTCCAACAATTGGTTGTGTTTTTCATAAATGACTTTAATCTCCCCAAAGCTAAACTTACTTTCCCTAGCAATCTCTTTTAAATCATCGGTTTTAAAATTACTCTCTGCAATACGATGATTAGCCAAAAGCATGACTATTTCTTTTTCTCTATCTTGTGCTTGCCTGTTTTTGTTAAATGTCTGCTTGTTTTCTCGATCTAATCCAAAATAATCATCAAGTGTTAGTTCAAAATCAGCATTGAGCTTATCATCCATGCCTCCTAGCTCCTCAGCCACCCATTCAGGCATAACCCTCTTGCTTTTAGCACAAAGTAGCACAGCAAGCATAAGAGCCTATCTATCACCCTCCACAAAGGATTGATGCAATTCGTCCAACCTGATAGCCTCCTTCTTGCTTAACTGCGAAGCAAACGAACAAAGAATGCTAATTGTATAATTGGTCACTCTGAATTAGCCGTTGTTTTGTTTATCTTTCAAATCGTCCAGATAATCAGCCCACTTCTGCATCATTTCCCGTCTTTCAGGGAGGAATGAAGTTCTGTTATAGGCTCTGCCGTTGGCATCTATCACACGGTGAGCCAATTGATGTTCAATAAAACCTGGTCTGACTTTGAGTGCTTCATCAAGTAGAGTTCGCGCCAAAGCTCTGAAACCGTGCGCTGTCATTTGCTCTTTGCTCCAATCCATGCGCCTCAACCCTGCATTTAGCGTATTCTCACTAATACATCTATCACCGTTGGGCGTTCGTAGTGAGGGAAATACATACCTGCTTTGCCCTGTGAGCGGTTTGAGTGATTCAAGAATAGCTACTGCCTGTTTTGAGAGTGGGACAATGTGCTGTGTTTTAGTTTTTGATACCAGATACCGCCACTCGTTTGTTTCAGAATTGATATGCTTCCACTCCATTGACCGCAACTCGTTAGGTCTAACAAACACCAAAGGGGCAAGCTGTAGGGCGCATTTAACAATGAAACTGCCCTCGTATTCATCTATGGATTGCAATAACTTTCTAACTTCTTTAGGCTCTGTTACTGCTGAAAAATGATTAACTTGAGCTGGGTTTAGAATTCCTTTCAGAGATAAAGTAATATCCATCATGCAAAACTCATTCATAACGGCATACCTGTAAATCCTTGCACAGATTCTCAAAGTTCTGTTTGCAGATTCTAAAATGCCAGTGTCTCTCATAACGTAGAGGGCTTCTCTAAGTTCTGCTGGCTTAATTTCGGTAATAGGTCTATGACCTAGAGTCGGGAATATATTTCTCTTTAAAAGCCTTTTTGTTCGTTCGTTCTTGTTATCCCAGCCTTTCACTTCCAGCTTGCCCCATTGCCGAGCTATTTCCTCAAAGCTACCTTGCATGGGTATTCCATCAGCTAATCGTTGTTCTTTTTCGTTATTATGTTTAATTTGCTGTTTTTCAGTTTTTCGCAAGGAACTAGGGTCAATTCCTTTTTTAATGTTTTGCTTGGCTTCGAGTTTTTGATCTCTTGCATTACTTAGGGTAATTATTGGATAAGTTCCTAATGAAAGAGTTTTGCGACGTTGTTGGAATGTGTAATCCAGTCGCCAATATTTTGTCCCATTGGGATTTATTAGCAGATATAAGCCATTTCCGTCTGTGAGCCGATAAGGTTTATCTTTAGGCTTGGCACTTCGTATAGTCGTTTCGGGTAATTTATTATTCGCCATAAATGCAGTAACTTTTTTGCAGTAAATAGAGTTACTGTAAATAATGCAAGAAGTTACTGTATTTAGTTAGACTTACTGGGAATAAGAAGATGATAATATAGCAGCTAATTAGCGGTCTGTAGACGTTTACGGATGATTCGAGAAGAGCTAATGGAGGCTGCGACCGGAATCGAACCGGTGTAGATGGCTTTGCAGGCCACTGCATAACCACTTTGCTACGCAGCCTTGAAGAAAACAAAAAAGAAAAAACAAAAAAGCCGCGTATTTCGCGGCTTTTTGAATTCATTGGAGCGGGAAACGAGATTCGAACTCGCGACCCCAACCTTGGCAAGGTTGTGCTCTACCAGCTGAGCTATTCCCGCAGTGCTATTTATCGGACTATTATAACGAACAATCTTGTTTCGTCAATCATTTAATCTAAATTATTAGAAGCAGTCCAGCCTTTTTTCCCTGCACACTCACCATCAAGCATTTCTACTTCAACAAACTTTACTTTTCCAAAAGCTTCTTGTATTTGTGAAATTTTTACTTTTGTTCCTTGAGGCATATGCTTACATTCTCCTTTTCGATCTTTCTCTTCAGTGTCATCATAAGCGGCAATTGAACCAGGAACAGCAACCAACCTAACAGTTGCATTCGGATCATAAGTATTAACACCTTTTAAAGCATAGGTTTGGCCGATAGCCAAATTCATAACTTTAGCTACAGGAAGAGACGGCTTATTGTCTCCCCCACCCATCATCATAAGCCCAAGAACAACAAATGCTAAAACACCAATTGCCCCATATAATACTTTAGGGTTAGATTCCTTTAAAGCCATTACTTTTGAAGCTATATTTTCTGTACCTTCAGAGACTGTTTCAACAGCATCATCCATTATTTCTTCTGCTTGATCGACAACGTCCTTCACAATTTCTTCTGCTTGCTCCACAACATTTTCAATTTTATTTTCAGTCTCATTTGCGTTTTCTTTTTCATCATTACTCATTTTTTTCCTCTTTTATCAAAGCCTTCAGAACATATTTAAAATACAAAAAAACATCCATAAATTGCTTATTCTATTATAAATAGTTGAGAACTATTTCAAAAACATCAATTCACCATATATTATTAAGGTATTTAGAACATATTCTTCTTATAATTATAATTGAACGGATAAAGGTACCACGCTGACAAATCTTTTCAAGTTATCATTTAGTTTCACTGAAAATATTCCAAAAAATTTACCTTTGCATAGACATTACAAACGTGTTACAGAAGATATTCACACCTTATTATTTATATCAATAGTGAGGCACTAAAACTATCGCATAGAGAGCTAAGCAACGATTTTAGAAGTGCTCTCTATCGGGGAGAATTGACCGACAGATATCTAAGTCCGTGCCCGCTTGAAGTATAAACTAACTGAAAATTGCCTTTCAAAAAGTCCAATAAAACCTAATTTCTGCCCAAGAACAAGTAGATTAATCTCTAAAATAGTAAATTATTTATTTCTTTGAAAATTGAGATTTTTTTTCTTCATCAATGCGTCGACATTCAAATTGCCAATACCCTTGACCAATATTATCCCCTCCTCCAAGCATAATGGGGAAATATTTGTCTTTCATAAACATACGAACAATATCTCCATTTTTATAAGCTCCTGAAGCCATTAAAATATATGTTTTTTCTTTAGAGTCTGTTTTTACTCTATAAAGTAAAGCTTTATAGTGTTCACTTTTAGAATTAAAACCATCCTCCATGTCCATATAGCTAACTGTATATATTTGTCGTGATAAGCTAAAAATCTCAAAAATAATTTTCCCTTTAAGTTTTGGCATCTTGATTTTGTTGACCAACCCTAAATAACGTTTATGCTCTGGTGCTGTTGTTTGTCTATAGCTAACCAGACTGCCAACTGATAAAGCTCCTTCTCTAGAAAATTGACATGTCAATTGTGTTTCTGAAAAAGATTTTGCTAACTCCTCATGTTTCAAGTTGTTATTTGATGATAACAATGAGTAAGTATCACTCATCCCCACAGCAACATATTTATCCAATCTATCAGAAAAAAGTGAATCTCCTTTTAAATCAATGCCACTCCAACGCTCTCTAAGATAAATTAACAACTCTTCTGAGATTTTTTTTGATTCTTTTTTTGTAAGGCCTGTTACACCAAATCTGGTTTGTTGTTTACTACTAAACTTATTGGACTGACTAAGATTACTAAGTAGCTTGGTCAAGTTTAGAAAAATAGAAGAAGCATTTATTTGGCTTTTATCAGTATTAAAATAAGGCTTTCTATCTTCATCAATTAACACAACACATTGAATATTATGATCACTGACAGGCCGTTTTTCTATACTAACGCATTGACTGACACTATCAATTAAATTTATAACTTTATGCATTTCTCTTTGCATCAAACCGGATGGATCAGAAAGGCTAAACAATAGAACTTGAATATACGAGTCTTCAGCAGAAGTACTTTTTCCTAATAAAGTCGCTTCATCAGGTACTTTTGTGTTTTCCTTCTTAATCTTGACACTCAACTTATAAAGTGAATGCAAATCAATCCAGACCCAATCTGGAACAGGTAAAAACATCAATGAGTAACTAGTCACAATTCCAGCTAATCCTTTGATAGTTCTTTGAATTGCCAAAGCTGCATTTTTACCCTGCAACCAATTTATATTTCGATGTGTTATCTCACGGACAACTAGCCAATACCCAAGAGTAAATTCTCTTTCAATAGAAACCAGTAGCTCGAAAACATTTTTCTCATCATCTCCTTTGGGGAAGCCAGATCCGATTAATTGCGAGCAAAGTGATCTTTTGATTTTAAAAAAACAAGGCCTAAGTAACTCTATTACTTGTAATCTTTGTTGCAGTGAGATTTCAGTAGCGTTAAGTTTTTTTACAAAGTCATAGAATAATTGTGCTACCAAGCCAGGATTCGCTATTGGTAAGGAAGAGACCCACTGGTTCACTGAAGCCTTATCGTAAGATAATAAAAATTCATTATTTTTATTTTGCTCCGGAATGACCAGATAAAATGAGTTTTTCACTGATTAGCCAATAGTTAATTGCTTCAATTAAAATAGTTTAGACTATATTCAAGGAATTAAAATTGAGTATTTCAACTAATTGCATTACTTGGCTCCTTTTTTTGTCATCATTCCTTTTGAGGGGTTATATCCCCAAAAAGCCACCAAGATAAAAATAATAAAAGCACTGAGTGTATATAGAAACGCATATTGATTAAACTCGCCATACAGAGCAAACCTGATTAACTCAACCGCCTGAGAAAAAGGATTAAACGATGCAAGATTATGTAAAAGTTCACTAGATTCCTTCATTTTCCACAAAGGATACAAAGCTGTAGACATAAAAAACATAGGAAAAATAACAAAATTCATCACCCCTGCAAAGTTTTCTAATTGTTTAATAAAAGAAGATAATAACAACCCTAATGCACCTAACATCAAGCCAGAAAGTATCAATGCGGGCAGCACCCATAAATAACCTTCCCAAGAAACTTGAATATCATAAAACCAGGCTATAATCAAAAATACATAGACCTGTAATATTGAAACAGACACGCCAGCTACTAGCTTACTCATTAATAGAAACCACCGAGGCAATGGACACACCATTAATATACGCATACTACCCATTTCTCTATCATAAACCATGGACAATGAACTCTGCATACCATTAAAAAGCTGAATCATACCCATTAATCCAGGCGTAATATAAACTTCATAGAGAATATAAGTTTCATAAGGCGGAGTAATAGCTAACCCTAAAGCAGCCCTAAACCCTGCTGCAAAAATAAACAACCAAACTAAAGGGCGGACTAAAGCTGAGACAAAACGTTCTTTTTGCCGAACAAAACGCCATAACTCCCGACCAATAACCCCCCACATTGCCCGCCAATAATGAAGTAAGTTCATACCTCTCCCTGTGTTATTTGTTTAAAAGCCTCAGTAACCAATGACGTATTAGTCGCTTTTAACACGGCATCTACCGAGCCTTTTTCCTTTATTTTCCCTTGATGAAGCATAATTAATTGGTCTTCAGGATAAATCTCATCAATCAAATGAGTCGCCCAAAGAACTGCTAAGTCATAATCTGAAACTAGTCGATGAACGTGTTCAACTATTGACTGCCTACTCGACACATCCAGACCAACAGTTGGCTCATCCAATAACAATAATGATGGCTTATGCAATAATGCTCTAGCTATTTCCACACGCCGCTTATGTCCTCCATTTAACTGTCTAACTCTTTCGGAACGCCTTTCATACATATTTAAACGTTCTAGCTCTTCTTGAATTCGTTGCTTAGCCAATTTTCGCCCCATTCCATGAAGTGCGCTGTGATAATATAAATTTTGCATCACCGTCAAATCCATATCTAAAGTTGTCTGCTGAAAGACGACGCCTAGTCTGGAGAGTGCTTGCCGAGTTTGTTTTTTTACATCAAAACCACAGAGCTTAATTTTTCCACCCTGAGAATCATACAAGCGGGTGATTAACGAAAACAATGTACTTTTTCCTGCGCCATTAGGCCCTAATAAAATAGTACATTCTGATGGATCAATAGAAAAACTCACTTGGTCAAGCGCTTTTTTTCTTCCATAAGAAAAACTTAAATTTTCAACCTCTAAAGAAGCAGACTGATTTGAATTGTCTCCACTCATGGCTTAGAAACTATACCCCAAGGAAAACGTCCTACCCCTATTGATTTAACAACTTTATGACTTTCAAGGTCAATAATTGAAATATCGTTACTCCGTCCATTAGTGGTATATAGTCTTTTCTGATCAGGAGAAAATGCTAAATTCCATACTCGTTGCCCCACTAATAAAAACTTTTCAACTTCAAAATTTTGAGCATTAATAACAGCTACTCTATTAGCTGGCCCGATAGCAACATAGCCCCATTTTTGCTCCTTATCAATAACAACACCTACTGGCTGAATTTTATCAGCGGTAACACCTGGTATATCAAGCCGAATTTTTTTAATAATCTGCTTGCTAGTTACATCTAAAATCATTAGTGTCCCTGCTATTTCAGAAGTTACCCATAACTGAGTATTATCAGCCGTAAAACTGGCAGCCCTTGGCCTAGGGTCAACCAACGTATTGTCTGTTATTTTGTTGGTTTTAACATCAATCCAATGGATCATATTAGTCGTTTCTGACGCACTAATTATCCATTGATTATTGGAACTCACCGCAATACCCTCTGGCTCAACTCCCACTTTTATATGAGCAATATCCTTTTTATTGATAATATCAATAACTGTCACTAAATTATCATCCTCATTTGACACATATAAACGATCACCTGCTGAATTTAATGCAAAGGTTTCAGGGTCTTCACCTGAAGGTAACTGACCTATTTCTTTATAAGTTTCTGCATCAATTATTTTCACAGTATTATCATCGCTAGTAGCGACATACAAGTGTTTATTATCAGGGCTAATTGCTATCCCCCTAGGACGCTGACCTATATTTATTGTTTTTATTAACTCACCTTTAACAGGATCAACAACGGCCAACGCATTATCTTTTTCCAATGTCACAAAAACTGTTTCTGCCTGGAGAGTTAAAGTTAGAGTAGATAGACCTAAAACTATAATAGATTTTAAGCCGAGAGAAAAAACTTGTTGTTTAATTTTTACATCCATTTTAATCACTTTAATTTATCAATGACTTGCTTAAATTTACCCATGACTTGTTTAATCAGCTTGTCCCATTCATCTTCGGATTTTTCATCCTTAATTTCTGCGGGTAAAACCGTATTATTCTTATCTGAAGAGTTATTGCAACTTGATTCTGATTGATCAAACCCTAAGGTGTCTAATTCTGATTTAGGATGCAAAAAACCTTCTATCGGAGCCACTGAAACTAAAGATCTTGCTGCAGCTAATAAAACAGGTTGTCTTAGTTGTCCATTCCATGCTCTAAAGGATAAAGGTTTGCCCTTATAACCTTGTAAAGCGAATTCATCCCCTAATAAATAATCCTTTATTATTTGCATCTTATTAGATTTTGTTCGTACGGATGCCTCTCCTATTGACCTGACCGCCAAGTATGCCCCGTAATCCTCCTCTTCCATCCAACGACCTGCCTGTTCTTTAAATCGGTTCTGAATTTGTACCGCTCCCCATTGCTCATGTGTTCTATGCCATGAAGTAGAAACTAACCCTTGTGTACCAATAACTGGTCGAGGTGTCCAGGTACGATAATCAAAATACTCACCAAATAATCCTTGCTCATCAGCAACCACTAATACATCATATTCATCTCCTTGAGTAAAAACTGGAACGTCCGATTGTGCAGTTCTACGTGCGTCATAGGTATGTGTCCACTGTTTTTCTACGATTATTTTTATTCCAAAACGAGTTGCTGCTCGTTTAATTGCTGAGGCATAGTCCTTATCAGCCTGGGAAGGGCCTGTCACTAAAAACCATTTATTCCATCTTTTTTTCATCATATACTGAGCCAAGGCATCTGCCCTCATTGCTCTACTGGGTAAAAGATGAAAAACATTATCTAAGCACTGTTGATTTCTTAAAGCATCGTCTACAGTTGTTGCATCAAAAAACAGTTTTTCTTTGCTACTTTTAAGCTTAACCAATTTTTTTAATTGTTCAGCAGGTAAATTAGCCACTACAAAAACTACATTTTTTCCAACTTGTTGGTGATATAGCTCAACAATATCCGCAGAAACAGGTACTAAAACCTTTTGCATTTCATATTTCTGGCCTGTAAACTCGCCTGTTGTATTATTTTCCTTAATAGCAAGTTCTGCCCCGACCAAACCTTTATGTTGAATAAAAGGATCTAAGTTTGATAAAGCCGATGAAAGTTTCAATTCTTGACTAATATAAACAATTTTTATAACTTGTTTATCATTTGCAAAAGAAAAATTTATTGACCAGAAAAAAATTAAAACGATATTTTTTAGTAAAACACGACTCATTACCAACCTATTCAAATTATTTAACATGGCTCAAAGTGAGGGCTATTTCAGAAAACTCACTTTTTTAGCTTATAATGAGCAAATTATTCAACCAAGTCAACAGCCCCCAACAATAGTTAAATGAGATCCATCATTTTATTTTCAGTCATATTTATTGCTTTTGCTTTATCTTTCACTAAACACATTTCTGCAATAATGTATCCTCTGAGTGCAATCCTTTTCTATGTCTACTTACCTGTTTTATATGCCTCATCCAGAATAAATATTCTACATCATAAAAAAGAAAAAGAGGTTTTTCATATAAAATTTTACCCTATGGAACTTAGTTTATGGCTCGGTAGCACTTGCTTTTTAGCTTTTGTTATTTCTCATTTGCTTTCTGATTTATTATTTCACCATTTAGAACACCTTTATCACTTTACCTATTTTTTAATTCTACTTGGACTTGTTGGAATTATTTATTGTGAGCTAGATGTTAATAAACTTCATCTTTCATCTAAAAAAACAGCTTTTGAACTTCAAGGAAAATTTCTCTCTTTTGAAATATTTTTTATCATTTTTATATTTTTTGCAATGAACCATTAAAAACGCGCCAGGAAAAGACGTTATCATTAAACTCTTAACTCCACTGAAAATTCTAGGTAAAACAATGAAAAAAAAAGCCATATTAACATCGGAACTAACCTGCCCAGAATGTGGTTATAAAAAAATAGAAACAATGCCTACTGATGCTTGCCAGTGGTTTTATGAATGCGAACAATGTAACAAATTATTGAAGCCAAAGTCTGGTGATTGCTGTGTCTTTTGTTCATACGGTTCAGTTCCTTGTCCACCCATTCAACTTGATGATTCAGGTAATAAAAAAGGCAGCTGCTGTGGTGGATAATTCAAAGGCTCTACTCCCTACCCTCCTCAAACTTTCAAAAATAAAACAGATGGTGTTGATTGATGTTATTAGCTGGTGATATTGGTGGTACCAAAACAAACCTTGCCTTATATACAATAAGTAGCAAAGGTAATTTACATTGTGAATTTATGCAATCTTTTGTTAGTGCTGATTACCCTCAGTTCTACGATATAATATCAATTTTCATACAAGCAGATATGGTCATTGAATCCGCATGTTTTGGAATTGCAGGTCCTATTGTTAATCAACGTTGCCAAACCACTAATTTGCCCTGGATAATTGATGCTCAAGAACTATCTTTAAAACTAGGAACTGATAAAATCAAACTATTAAATGACCTAGAAGCAATGGCTTTGGGTATATTACATAGTTCTTCTGATGATTTGATCGAACTCAACCCTAATGCTCAAACTCAAGATGGAAACATCGCAGTTATTGCTGCTGGGACTGGATTAGGTGAAGCTATTCTTTTTTGGGATGGCAAACATCATCATCCTATTGCAACCGAAGGCGGTCATAGTGATTTTGCACCACAAACAGAACAACAAGACCAGTTTCTAGTTTACTTACGTCAGAAATTTAAAGGTCATGTCAGTTGGGAGCGAATACTTTCAGGTGATGGATTCGGTTATATTTATGACTTTCTTGTGATAAGTGGTTTTGCTCCAGCTTGTCCATCTGTACCTTCTATAGATAAAAACAATTCGTCTAAACTTGACCGAAATGCAGTTATTTCTGGTTTAGGGATTAATAATGAAGATCCAGTATGTATCGAGGCAGTACGCTTGTTTGCAGAACTTTATGCAGCAGAAGCGGGTAATTTAGCTCTTAATTGTTTATCTACAGGAGGCATTTTTATTGGTGGGGGCATTGGCCCTAAAATCCGATCTGCTCTTGAAAATGAAAATTTTATACGTTCTTTTATAGCCAAGGGTCGGTTTCAAAGCCTATTAAGTAATATGTCAATTAAACTATCTTTAAACCCCAATACACCACTGATCGGTGCTGCCCATTATTTTTGAAGACACCTCTTATTCCAAGATACTCATTCATCAAATAAATAGGGCAACTCTTAAGGAACCTCTGATTAAGTCCACCCTAAAAATAAGATAATATAGCTTTAGAATAGATACACTGGAACCTGCCAAAGTGAATCAATTCAGCGTTGCCACTCTCACGTATCAAAAGGTAATCAGGGCCAGATACGAATGGCACTTACTTAAGTCATAACCCATTGAAAATAATAAAAAGTCCCTGTACCTTTATTAGGGAATACCTTCATTGCTGTCACCCAAAAGATTATTTGTCTTGTTTAGTTTTCAACTTTATAATTTATTTTGTTCTATCAAAATGCCTTTGAAAGTAAAAATATTACGGGCATTCGGTTTCAATAAGTTTTGAAACTTTAATTTTAAAGGGTTTATCCGTTTTTTTTACAAGTACAGTAGCAGTAGGATAGCTTGGAAAACCATCAATTTCGTCCGAAGATGAAAGACAATTCAAATCTGGGCTGATACTAAGGACAAAAACAACGATTTCGTTTTCTTCTTCTATAACTTTCTCAACAGATAAGGTATGTTCAGCGCCTAAATTTTCGGCAAACTTTACACCTAACCCACCTGTTAGTATCTGGTATTTTTCGAAATCAAATTTTGGTGCAATAGGCCGCTCATACCCTGACCCTACTACAGGGGACATATACATAAGAGGGGCATAATAAAATGTTTCCCATTCTTCCTGGCTAGTAATTGTCTGGCTCCAAGTCTCTTTGTTTTGAGGGTTATCAAGAAGTAATAAAACCGTATGGGAAAAAGCATCGGATGCATGGGCTACTGTTATTGTCACCATCATTAGGGCAATCATCATTGTTTTTTTGTATAAATGTTTCATCAGTTTAAGTATTCCATAATAATTAAAAAAATGTTAGGTAATAGATAAGAATTTTTTATATTGCAAAAGGTACATTAACTTTAATCATTTATTACAAATGTATCTGTAAAGTTTTGTTAAAATATTAGTGTTTTACACTATATGCACCCTTGGCAACAACAAGATAAGCAATTGTTTTATAATTACTATAAGCGAACTATAGCAATCCTAATTTTAACAAATGGTAACAAAATTTATACAACCTGGTTACAAATCGAAGTGCTGCATCCTCAGGGCAATCAAGGGCAATTTAAAAAAGAAAACCTTTAGGTTATACAAAATTTTCGATTCGAAAAAATATAGACCGTATATTCTTGAGATTGATCCTCACCTAAATTATTTCTGAAAAAGAACCATGTTCTCCTTGATAATTTTGGCAAACAAAACATTCCAGTGGACCAAAAGGAGAAAACAGATAAAATTATCCCTTGCAACGATCTATGTACTTACGAAGGCACACATTGCGATCGCTGGCAAACATCTGTTAAGTTTTTATCTCAGCACTATAAGTACCCGACCATAAATATTTTAACAATTTTAGATGGGATTTTTTATCATATTCAAGGCGCATAAACAGGCACATAGCGAGCTACGAAACTGTTTATGCAACGCCGAAGATGATAAAAAAGACAAGTAAAATGTTAAAATACTTATGGTCGGGTACTTACAACTAATTGGAATGAACTTGCCTTAGTGAAATACCATTAATTCAAGCAGTTTTCATCATTATGTTGTGGATTATTTACCCAATCACTTATCTGGTTTAACACCATCCCTTGATAAGCATCGTTTGCTAATAATTGTTGTGTTAATTCTGCTGATGATTGTTTATTCAACCATTGATCATAGTTTTGTGCATCAATGATAACGGGCATACGTTGATGAATGGGATTAATTAATTCATTTGAACCCGTGGTGATAATGGTACAGCTATAAATAGTTTCAGTATTATGTTCCCAGTATTCCCAAAGACCTGCAAAAGCAAAGAGTCGATTACTTTTATGACCAATACAAAAAGCTTGTTTACCTTGCTCTTTTTTCTGCCATTCATAAAAACCAGTTGCAGGTATCAAACAACGCCTTTGTTGATAAGCTGATTTAAAAGCAGGTTTTTCTGCCAGTGTTTCTGCTCGTGCGTTGATCAAGTGATGACTAATCTTGTTATCTTTTGACCAATGAGGAATTAACCCCCAGTGCAAGTAAACTGCTTTATAGCTACCATCATCCAGCTGTACCACCGTTAATATATTTTGCCCTGGAGGAATATTGTAGCTGGTTTCATAGCGTAGTAATCTGTGCAGATGGAATGTTTCGATTACTTGTTTTGGCGTTGCTATTAAATTGAATCGACCACACATAGACTTAATTTGAGCGTTACTTGTATTAATCAATATTAACGTAGATAATAAAGCAACTCCAATTTAGCTTTTCGCCCTCATTTTCACTGGAATGTTATAGTCACAATTGTGAGTCATTATAGATCATTTATCTCAAGCAGCAATGCAGACAAAACATTTTGCTTGACCATTTCAATAAATATTTATCATAAAAATAATAAAGAAAAACTATGAATATTTTCATTACAAAATTAAATCACTGGAAAAAACAAAAAGTTACTTCTATTATCATTTTAGCTTTAATAACAATTTCTTTTCAGAACCCTGCATTTGCTAATGAGGATAAGGAAAAAATAGTAGCATTAACAAATTGGGCGACTATAGAATATTCAAATCTATTTTTAAATAACTATGAGGGGCCTCTTTCGGCTCTTGGATATCGTTATACCTACTTTCCTGATAGTGATAGTTATATAGGCATTAAAGAGGGCAATCTGGATGTTCTAATAGATGGAGAAACTATTCCAATAGGTTCTGTTGAAGATATTATGGCAACTATGGCTGCATCAAACAATGGCATCCTTAATTTATCTGGCACACCCATTAGCTCAGGGATAATACCTTCCATTTTTAGCCCCGGTAATGGCAAATTACTTAAAGCAGACAGCCAGACCTCTACTGTTGAATGGGTAGTAACGGCAGCCCCAGAGAAATGTATTTTAACGGTTATTTTTAATATAGCAGATAGCTCTATTCTCAGTTTAACTTTAAATAGAGAAATAGAAGGTTCTAATAATGCAACTGATCAATGGTCTCTATCAAATTCAGATAATACACCTCTAAAGGGAGCCAAATTAGACTTTACTACATTAAAAATTACTGAAGACCTTGTATTAGAAAGAGTTTCAAGTGAAGCTGGCACTCTAACGATTAGTGCTGGTGGCACTTTAATATTTTCATTCTAAGTGAGAGAAGTTTTTATTCATATCCAACCAGCAATTTACTTTAATTATTTTTATTGCCCCCAATTAAGATACAAAATTGTTAATTGACCTTATCAATAAAGCATTAGAGAAAAATGGCGCTTAGGGAGGAGCTTCAATTTTGCATTATTTAAAACTTGATAATAAAAATTCCACCATTTAAAAGTAAATAAAGTGAAACGAAGAGGATAAAAACTAAAATAGTCAATTACCATTAAGTGGGTAAACATGAAAAAAATAATAACAATATTCGGATTTTTATTACTCATAACAACAACCCTATATTCTCCAATGACAATTGCAGCTGGAGAAAAAGGCTGGTGTACAGTTACAGGGCGAAAACCAGGTGGAATAAATGGATATAATGAAGCATGTACAGATGCCCCTCAATCGGCATGCAAAATACAAAAAGACACTCATGCTCCAAATGCAATTCTAGGCTCATATAGCTCTACTGGCTATTGGTGGAAAAAAAAGTGTGATTGGACAATTTGTAGGGGCTTATCGCCATACCAATGTGGTTATATTCACCCTGGGTCAGTCGATTTTAAATGTAATAATGAAGGGGTAAGGCTCTCTTCTGCTGATTATCTAATCCGCGTCCCTCCTGGAGCTTGTATTAAACGCTCCTCTTATTCAGCCATTCCTAATTTTGACACGTCTTCACGTGTTGTGTTTTTTCCGAGAGTAACGGTAAATAGTAAGAAGGTATATACTAATGTCAAATTAGTACTAAAAGTCGATTCAACTTGGACGATATTAGCATTTAAAGAGTCTGTGGCTAAATCAAATCAGGATGAACTAATTCCTAATCTCAACTCTTTATCAAATATTGTTTATTTTCCAAGAATCATTGTAGATAATAATAAAACATATAATGTAGATTTATTATTAAATTCAAATAACACTTGGTCTATTTTAAGAGCAGACCCAATGCAATAATTTTTGGCTAAAAATCTACAATAACAGGGTGGTTACAGAAAAACATACGATTGTTCTAGACAATAAAGTAAAAGTTAAACTCCTCTTTTGGAGTTAATTTACAAGTAGAAAACATCCTAAAAATGTACAAAAATAGTATACATAAAAACTATAACTCTGTATAAATTGCCTTGGTACTCTATGTATGAAGTATCAAATTTGTTATCTTTGAAAAATAAAAATAAGGGAAAATAATGAAATTACTTAATCGATTAATCACTTTATCTGTTTTAGTTTTAAGTTGTCTAGTTCAACAAGCGTTTGCTATCGATAATCCTGTATATACACCTAGTCAAAATAATAAAGGGATGCTTACGATAGAAGAACTTTATATAGGTGGTGTAAAAACATTCAATAACGTGAATGTTGAATTTGATTTTAGTAATTCAACTTTTAAAATTCTTGGGTCAACACCATCTGATAATAGCATTCCGGCACAGGCTATTGAAACCCTGAACGCAGGTGGATTAAGTGTTGGTTTGCGTGGGTGTGTTTCTAAAGATAGAAGCGTAACGTGTCATTTATTGCTGACTAGTAATGAATTTGATAGAGAAATTAGCTTTAGGCGGAATGGAAGTGCTGGTGAAAGTACTGCTTTCGATAATAAAGGAAATGAATATCTCGCTACTAAACTAAGTATAGCTAATGCAGAAGGATCTTCATTTTGGCTAGATCAAGCATTAGTTGCTGATTTACCGACAAATGCCACAATAAAATTTGAAAATTTATCTACTCTTGCTGTCAATTTTTCTCAGCTAAGTTTATTATTTATACTTGATGGGGAAAGCCATTTCGTAAAATTTCAAGAGGTAGATTTTTAATCATAGGTTTAAATTCATTTTAGACTAACAACTCGGTTAAAACGTGGCAATACATTCTGCGGATGTAGAAGATTGTCCCTACACCATATCTATAAGCTATTGGTTTGGGTAACTGAAATAATCCCTTAGAACCTTCTACTACAAAACATTGTGTTTTTAACACTAGGTAAATATGTTGGCTAAAATCTGTGGATTAATATTTTAGTCAATACTAAAACACGACGTATTGTAAGAAGAGGAGATAAGGGATTACCCCTTATTTATTGTTGTCAACAAGATAGGGTACTCTCTTCGTTGGCTTTCCCCGTAAATTATAATTCAAATTAAAAAATACATCATTAACATGTGCTGTACAAATGGCGTACAATAGAGATACTTATTGGAGACTCTTATGCCTACAACTGAAACCATTAAACAAGAGCGAATGCACATTCGCCTTGACATACTCTCAAAACAAAAACTCGAAAAAGCAGCCAGTTATAGCCATAAAAAACTATCTGAATTTGTGCTTTCTCAATCATTGGCCGCCGCTGAAAATATTATTAGCGAACATGAGCAGTTAACGCTTTCTACTAACGATTGGGAGCTTTTTTTAGATGCTTTAGAAAACCCTCCCGCCAAAAACACCAAACTTAAAGAAGCTATAGCTCTACATAAAAGATCGGTAATTCGGTAATAATGCAACTAACTATTGCTTCACTCAATACTGGTCATTTGCGTAAAACCTTCGATTGTGGTGAGCCTAGCTTGAACACTTACTTGAGGCAATATGCCCGTCAGAATATAAAACATAGAATTAATAAAGTATTTGTCGCAATGCCAATTGATTCTGATAAAACAATTATGGGTTACTATACGCTGAGTGCGGGTAGTATGAGTGTTAATGACTTACCACCCGAACAAAAACGTCGGTTGCCACAATATCCTGTTCCTATTGCTTTGCTGGGACGACTTGCTGTTGATAAACAATACCAAGGACAACGATTAGGTCATGTTTTGTTGGCTGATGCTATTCAGCGTGTTGAACAAGCCAGTGAAATTTTAGCTGTTTATGCCATTGTCGTTGAAGCCTTAAATTTATCCGTTACTGAATTTTATCAATCCTTTGGCTTTATACCTTTTACTGAGAAACCTTTAAAGTTATTTTTACCGATGAATTATTAGTTCTATTGCGAACCATGTAATTGTTTTAGGGCTTTCTTCTGTGATTTCTCATCTCGTAAATCATAACGTGCTGTTGTTTGTATCTCCGTATGCCCTGCTAATTGTCTAGTGGTATTAATATCAATACCAGCTTCTAGCAACTGGGGCACAAAAGTGTGCCTTAGGTCATGTGGTCTACAGACTCCAATCTGTGCCTGTTCTGCTCGTTGTCTTATGATTCCATAGATGGCTTGGCTTGATAGTTGTCGATTTTGAATACGACCTGTTTTAGTTATTGGATTAAATAATATGCCTTGTTGTTTCCCTCTTGCTATCAGCCATTTCATTAACACTTTTCTGCTTTCTGTGTTGGGGTAGACTGTACGCTGTTTATTGCCTTGACCTGACTGGATATTAAGCAAACCATTTCTTGTGTTGTAATCTTCTATATTAATAGTGATAACTTCTGAGCATCTTATCCCTGTGGCTAGGTATGGTGATTAAAATGGCATATTTAGGTTATACAAAATTTTCGATTTGAAAGAATATAGACCCATATTATTGATATTGATCCTCAGCTAAAATTCTTTCTGAAAACAAACTATGTTCTCCTTGTTAATTTTGGCAAACAAAATGTTCCAGTGGATCAAAGTGAGTTCTTTGTTTGTTACCATTTGCTCTCCCCTTAGTTTGTACAATTCTATAAGAACCTAAGCAACTAAATTCAAACAAGGTTAAAATACACCCAGTAAATATTCTATTCAAAGGAGAAAACAGATGAAATTTATCCCTTGCAACGATCTATGTACATACGAAGGCACTCATTGCGAAGGGTGTGGTCGGTCGCATAAAGAAATTACTGAAACAAAAGCTTTAGTGATGAGTATTGTCAATTTTGCCCAGCAACAAGACTACGAAAATATTGAAGAGTTTACTGCCGCAATCAGTAAAAGTGTGATTAAAAAAATCCAAGCACCTTCTTAATTTGTAAGAATCATCATGGAAACTATAGATGCAATAAAGGCTCGTCGTTCTGTTAAACATTTTGATGCTAACCATCAAATACTAGAAGATGAAGTGACAAAAATATTAAGCGTTGCAGCCCTTTCCCCTACTGCATTTAATATTCAACATTGGCGTTTTGTTGTAGTTAAAGACCCTGATTTAAGAGATGAAATTCGCAAAGTTTCATGGGATCAAGCTCAGGTGACTGACAGCTCTCTGTTGATTATTCTTTGTGCTGACTTAAAGGCATGGGAAAAAACACCCAGTCGATACTGGAAAAATGCAGTTCAAGAAGTGCAAGATTTTATTTTGCCAGCTATTGATGGTTATTATCGTGATAAAGATCAGGTTCAACGAGATGAAGCCATGCGTTCTTGTGGGATTGCAGCCCAAACACTTATGTTAACTGCAAAATCCATGGGTTATGATTCTTGCCCAATGGATGGTTTTGATTTTTCAGCTACCGCCAAACTTATCAATTTACCTGATGACCACGTTATCGCCATGTATGTCGCTATTGGTAAAAGTCTAACGGAAGCCGCTCCACGTGCAGGTCAATTAGCTCTTAATGAAATTGTTATTGAAAACACATTTTAGGGATATAATCCTCACTATTTAGATTGATACTTTACTCAGTCACGGGTCGCTAGATTATTATTGTAGGTTGGGCTGCCATCTCTTTGGCAACCCAACATATCGTATGCTTAAAGTGCAAAACTTCTTTAGCTTAATGGGTTAGTTTGTATTCTGTCCCAATTACAATACCTGACTACTGACACAATCAATTTAATATTGATTCCGCCTCTAAAAATACATCTCAAAGTATAGCCACCTACTTTTGCAACAACATAAACTATTATGAATCAGATTGAACGCAGAAAACTAAAAGACTTATTTGCTAGAAATAAAGCCTGGGCCAAAGGAATGACGGAAAAAAATCCCGATTTTTTTAACCATTTATCCAAACAGCAGAGCCCTGATTACTTATGGATTGGTTGCGCGGATAGCCGCGTACCTGCAAACCAAGTAGTTGATCTTGAGCCAGGTGAGGTATTTGTCCATAGAAACATTGCCAATGTTGTTGTACATTCTGATTTAAATTGCTTATCTGTGCTGCAATTTGCTGTAGAAGTACTTAAAGTAAAACATATTATTGTCTGTGGACATTATGGTTGTGGTGGGGTTAAAGCAGCTTTAGATGGTAAAAGACATGGCTTGATTGATAATTGGCTAGGCCATATTAAAGATATTTATCGCCTACATAAACAAGAGATTGATGCAAAACCTACTAAAGAAGAAAAAATAGACTTACTCTGCGAAAAAAATGTTATTGAACAAGTCTCAAATGTTTGCCATACCACTATCGTACAAGATGCATGGAATGCCAACCAGGATTTATCAGTCCATGGCTGGATTTACTCAATTAATAATGGATTATTAAAAGAGCTTGATACGGAGGTCAGTGATACAAAAATATTTCGACATATGCACTCTTTAAATGATTAACGCAAAAATGATTAACTCCAAGTTATGAGCAACCAAGAAATCTCTGATTTTTCAGAATTTGAACACCTCACTAAATTACGAACTGCTTTAGCAATTTCCCAAGGGACAAAGTTGTTTTCTACCTTGCGGCAAGAATCCGAAGATACTGTGTCTCATGATCAATCAAAACGTGTCACCTACTTAACTGAGCTTTTCTCCCGTATTCACCGTGAAATATTCCATGATTGGAGAAATCAAGCCACGGTAGACCATCGTCCTGGCACTATGAAATATGCTAAAAAACGTAAAGCATTTCGCTTAATCGTTGAACAGTTGGTTCTTGATGGTGAAAATAATCGTGACACCGCTATTTTTGATAATAATGGTTTTGTTATCCATACAAATAACATTGCTGAAAGGTTAGCTGATTTTTATCAAAAAATGCGTCAAGTCAGGCCTTTTTCTTATGGCAATAGAATTACTCTGGACTTTTTTCTCACCGCTTTAGGCAAATTACCGGCATTTAAAAGCGTGCATGAACAAGGCATAGATTTTAGAAGGTTGGAGGCTGCTGACACCTCTGCTTTACATGATCTTGACAGCCATTACCAAGCAGTGACTACTGCTTTTGAACATGCCCTTGATCCATCACGAACCAAAGTTTTAGAAAATGAAGCTAATGCTTACGGAACATGGCCTGAAAATAAAGTTTTTATTTCTGGCGTGCCCTTTTTATCTCATACCACCGAACAAGGTACTTTATGTTTAGTTTTAGTCGATGGAGGCTTAGTTCCTCTTGAAACGATTAAAGACAAAATTTTTGTAGCAGGAAAACAATTTGCAGACAACCCCGTTGATGCCACACGACATATTATTGGTTATTTACCGAATACAGAAGCATTAAGATCGCCAGAAAAAACTGAAATTGATGGCATTAGTGTCAGCCCAGAACAAACCCCTCCCCTATTCTGCCTTGATGTAAATGTACTCACTAGCCTTCGCTCTCCCAGTCATACCGAACTTTTAGAACTCATTCAACAATGTGAAGGTGATGATAAATACCTTATTTTTACCCTTGCTAATAATAAGGAACTTAAAACAAAGTTATTAAATGCCGCAAACGGAGATGAACGGCTAATTCGATCAGTAGAAATAGCATACACCCGATTAAGCAAAATCAGCGAAAAACTAGATAAGGCCTTAGAAGAAATTTTCATCGGCAAAAAAGCTGTCACTCACCCTATGTTGTTTATGAGCATGGGAGGTGCAGGTGCAGGAAAATCTGCAGTAGAAGAAATTGCCGAAGCCCATTGTGGTGATAATTTTGTTATCGCTTCATTGGATGAGTTTCGTAAAATCAGCGATTTATACACCGTACTAACCGCAGCTGATCACCATAGTGATGATTATAACTACGTTGAACCCTTTGCCAACCGACTAAGACAAATGGTTGCCGATCATGCCAAAAAGTCACACATCAATATTCTTTATGATGGCACTTCAATCCCCTATAGTCCACGCTACCAAAAAATTGTTGAACAATTTAAAGCATCAGGGTTTAAAACCCAAATCACAGCTGTCGATGCGTTTATCATCAAACCAAAAGGCCGTGAATCTGAACTGATGCGATCTGATGTTATCTCTAGCGTTAAAATGCGTTACGAGCAAACAGGAAGAGCCTTACCTTGGGTAGTAACTGTTGATAAACATATCAGAGCGCCGTTACAGTTTTTACAAGCACTTGAACATCAACATTTAGAAAAAATTTCACTGTTTGCCAATGACGGAGAAAAAGACCGCCATTATTTAGTAGCAGAAAGTTTTTTATTAACTGATCTGGAAGTCCAAAATCTACAACAGCATCAGCTATCCAAAACACTTAAAGGCCATTTAACCAAGCTAATTCATAACCATGAAGATTCAATCTTAAAAAAACTATCCACTGATAATCAAACAGATATTAAATCATTAATAAACAGAAACCCTATTTTTGAAGAAACCAACCTGTCTTATTTAATTTATAACAGTCAATATGGCAACCGTGTTTTGGTCATTTATAACATGCGACGCATGGTAGATTTTGTAGAAAAAAGACAGCTAAATCCTAATGCGTCAGGGGCAATAGGCTTATTACACAAACCTGAAACACTAGCTTTTGATGTAGACCCGTTAGCTGAACATCCATGGATAAAAAGGTTGCAAGGCTCTTTGCTAAGTAATACAAATTAAATAAATGTGACCAAAAGATATGATTAAAATAACTGACTATAAAAGTTTATTAACCGTAGGCAGACAACAAAGCGATCCACAGCGGTTTCTTTTTGTATTTCTACAAGCATTTTTATCTGACGATCATAATGACGAAGATAAAAAACAATTTCAGTCAGGACAAGGCGGTGAATTAAAGGCCATTATGTGTGTTGATAAAAATTTATCTGATTTGACAAACTTTGCTGATTTAGTCACAGAGTCAAAACAAATGGAACAAGAATGGAGCATAGTTTTAGTCGCTTGCCTTTCTGGAAAAAATGGTAATTTCCCTACCTCTGAAGCAGCAGAGGAGCCACTAAAATTAATGGAACAAGCTGTACAAAATGGTGGCGATTTATCTAAATATTTAGCTTTTGACAAGCAAGGTGATTTGATACAGTTTTCTTAGATTTTTTTCTTCGAACTCTATCATTTTTAATACTAATGAACCAACGATACTTCTCGTGAGGAATAGTTGGTTTCCAGAACCGGGTGCGATTAAAAGTGAAGTAAAGCAGAAGTATTTATCATTTTTTCTTGTCCCGCAATATTAAAAATCAACTTGCCAACTCTCGCGTAGGTTAGGCTAACAGCTTTATCGTTAACCTAACATTTTTAGCATATCATTTTTTGGGTTGCTAAAGAGACGGCAGCCCAACCTACAAATACCTACGTTTCCTTCACTTTTAATCACACCCGACACAGCCAAATGATTAGCCCTCGCCACCCTCCCACTGAGCTACGGGCACCGACAGCTAATCGTCGAATTGAGATGTCATTATCATTTCAAATTTCAATATAATTCAAAGAAGTATTGAAATTCTCCGATCCATGACTAGACTTTATTGAATAATGAAGTATTAATTTTGGTGTCCGATACACATGAATAACCTAACAATAAAACTCAAACTCTATGGATTAGCTGGTTTAGTGATAGTATGCTTGGCTATCTTGTCAGTGATAGCCCTCACTTCTTTTTCTAGTATAAAAAATTTAAATAAAACCCTACTGATAGTAGAAGTTAGCAAATCAAATATGCTAACCCTCCGTAGAAATGAAAAAGATTTTTTGGCTCGTTTAGATATTAAATATCAACAGAAATTTAAAAACAATTTTGATATTTTAATGAATGACATCAATCAAGTTAAAAATAATATTGAAACCATTGAATTAGAGCAAGAAAAAAAACTAAGCAATCTTGTCAAATACCTACAAACTTATCATGTATCTTTTAATAAAATTGTCACGTTACACCAAAAGATTGGATTTGATCATAATTCAGGCTTGCGCGGTAAGTTACGGACGGCAGTCCACAACGCTGAAAAACGATTAAAGCAGTCAAACTCAATTCAATTAACGGCTGATATGTTAATGCTACGTCGTAATGAAAAAGATTTTATGTTGCGAAGACTTAGTAAATACATTGATAAGTTTGATCACAACTATGCTATTTTTAATCAGCATTTAAAGGAATCAACACTGAGTGATTCAACAAAGACTGATATTGCATCGAATATGACCTCTTATCGTTCTACGCTCATGAATTTGAGCCAAGGTTACAATCAGCTCGGTCTTACCCCAAAAGAAGGTTTGCAGGGTGAAATGCGCTCTACAGTTCATAAAACTGAGGATATTTTTAGCACTTTAACCAATAACCTATCAAGCATCATTACTTCACAGAGCAATAATATTTATACCAAATTATTATTGATAACAGGTGTTATGCTAGTCCTAATCGTAGGAAGCGTATTATTCATCGCCCACTCAATCAGTATTCGTCTTGACTATCTCCAAACCTATTTTAATAATCTCGCCTTAAAGCCAGGTGATTTATCGGTATTGCTTCAAGTGTCAGGTAAGGATGAAGTGGCGAGTATAAATGAAATATTTAATCAGTTTATTGCAAACTTTAAGATGACTTTTAGCCAAATACCTATATATTCAGATAACCTAGAAAAAGAATCCAGCCTAAATAACTCTGTTTCAGAACAGACACATCAATTAGCGACTTCTCAACAAAAGGAATCTAGTGAAATAGCTGAATCGGTTCAACAAATGGTGTCTGCCACTGAAGAAATCACAAGGAATATTCATATAGCGGCTGGTTCTGCAGAAGAGGCAGATGAGGCGGTATTAAAAGGTAAGCAAGTCATTCAAGATGTCAGTTTGTCAATCAACTCATTAGCTAACAAATTACAAACATCAGCTGAAGTAACAAAGAAATTAGAGGAAAATAGTAATAATATTAGCACTGTACTGGATGTTATTCGAGGCATTGCAGAGCAAACCAACTTACTTGCACTTAATGCTGCTATTGAGGCAGCAAGAGCTGGTGAGCAGGGTCGTGGCTTTGCAGTTGTAGCTGATGAAGTGAGAACCTTGGCTGGTCGTACTCAGGACTCAACAACTCAAATACAAGCGTTAATTGAAAGTCTTCAGAAAAATGTAAAGACTACAGTCAACGTAATGCAAGAAGGATCAACAGGGGCTTCATCAACTGCCGAGAGTGCTTCTAACGCAACTCAGGTGCTTGATGAAATTAGTAGTTCAGTTAGTCATATTTTTGAGTTAAATGCTAGTATTGCAACTGCCTCAGAGGAGCAAAATGCTATTTCAAATAATATTAGTAAAAGTATTTTAAGTATTAATGAAATGGCTAAAGAAACCGCTAACCAATCAAATAGAGCAAGACAATCAAGTACTGAAATGAATTCAATTGCTTCTGAGCTTCAATCATTAGTTGGTACTTATAAATTCTAAACAATTGTGATTTTCTAGGATAATGCTCAGCTTATTATCTCCCCATTCTTTATTTCCAATACCCTATCGCCTGATTTAATTCAGCCTCTGCACGCAATGCATCAAAATGGGCAGCAATATTTCTTGAATGTGATTTGTCTCTAGCCACTTCGGCTTCAATATAGCGAGTCACAGTCACTGTTCCAGCTTTACGTTGTTCACTCACCAGACGAAAAGCTTCGTTTGCTGCGGTTACTGAAGAAGAAGTAACATTCACGCGCGCTAAAGCTTCTTTTAATTTTAAATGTGATTTTTTAACAGCACTTTCAATTTGTAACTGATTTTGTTTTGCCATTTTCTTGGCAATAGCCACTTGGTGTTCGGCTTTTTTAACTTTTTCACTATCTCGAAAACCAGAAAAAATATCCAGTTCTACCATGACGCCAGCTGTGACATTGTCACGGTTAGTGCTGAAGTCTATATCTTTACTGTCTGAGCCATAAGATACATAGGCATTGGCTGTGGGTAAATACGCTCCACGGGCAGCCTTTAGTTGTTGCTCAGCCATGTCTATTTGTTTACTAGCTCTTTCTGTTTCTGGGCGTTGGCTCATGGCTAAAGTCAGTAGCTCATCAAATGAACGCTCGCTTTTAGGCAAAGCCCATTCACTCGAAGCATCAATTTTAAAGGGTTCATTTGCAACTAGTCCTAGCAAACTTTTTAGCCCGGTTTTTGCCATCTCAATCGCATTAGCTGTCTGGATTTTTTTATCTTGTGCTTCTGCAAGTTGAACTTCTAATGACAATACATCGGAGCGTAAGGTTGACCCAGCCTCATAACTGTTTTTACTTTGTCTTAATTCATTCTCTACTGCGTTAATTGATCTGCTGGCGACCTTATCGGCTTCTGTTGCTGCAAGGAAGGCATAAAATGCAGAACTGACGGTTTGAATCAAATAATTACGCGCGGCAGATTTTTCTAATGTGGCTGCCTCCACACCCAGTTGAGCGGCTTTAGTTTGAAAGTAATCTTGTCCGCCTCTAAATAATGAAAGTTTGGCGCTGATTTCTGGACGATAATTATCGGTGCCACCGGGGTGATTAAAGTCTGTGGTGGGTGAGAAATCTAGTCGGCGTTGGGCGATGATCATCCCAAAAGCACGGGATGGATTATCGGTATGCTCATAAAATAATCCAGTTTTTATATTAGGATAAAAACTAGAAAGGGCAATGCCTACTTGAGATTCTGCTTGAGCAATTCTATCTTCCATAATTTGAAGATCAGGATTGTTGATCAATGCATGGTCTATGGCTTGAGATAGGTTATAAGAATGACTTTCAGTGGCGAATAATATAACTGAATGAAGCAATAATATTGTGGCAAGTAATTGCCTAACGCGAAATTTATTCATCATATTATTTAGCCTTTAATTGACTGGGCAAAATCAGCTTTTCCCCAACGGATAAACCGGAAATAACTAAGATTTTATCACCTGTTTTTTGCCCTACTCGGATAAAGCGGCGAATAGCTGCACCATTTTCTAAAACCCAGACCACATCTAATTGTCCCATTTGTTTAATATAAGCGGTTGGGATGTGTAACTGTTCTTTTTCACCTAATGGAATACGAATTCTGGCAAACATGCCAGGGAGCAACTCACCATTGTGTTCTATTTTAGCTTTGATTAAAAAACTACGAGACCCTGGGTTGGCAGCAGGAACAATTTCTTCAATAGTCGCCATAATTGATTTATGCAATGCAGGGATTTCTGTTTTTAGCTGTTGACCTATCTTTAATGTTAGTGCTAAAGATTCACGTACATTGGCATCAATACGTAATGATGCAGGATCATATAAGGTTAATAACTTTACCCCGGGTGATGCTAAATCACCGGGTTCAGCAAACCTATCAATTACTCTTGCTGAAAATTGGGCTTTAATCTTACTGTAACTTAATGTTGTTTGAGATGATCGCAGTATTTGTTTTGCGCTGGATAATTGTGCTTTTAGGCTACTATACGCTGCACTGGCTTGTTCAAGCTGGGCTTTAGTGACACTTTCTTTACTAAACAGGCTTTTAGTCCGGTTGTAGTGAGATTTAGCTTGCGTCAATTGCGCTCTAATAGAATTGATATTTGCTTTCGACTGGGCAACACTTGAACGATTATTTCTATTGTCTAACTCAATTAATAAGTCACCTTTTTTTACTGTATCGCCTGCTTTAACATGAATAGCTTTGATACGCGCTAAGACTCTGGCAGCAATATTGGTGGTTTGTTTTGATCTGACCGTTGCGGGGACATCTTCATGCAATTGTGATTGGGCATTTTGGATAGTTAACGATTCACCACTATAAGAGGTCTTCGTTGCTATTTGTCCCGGTTCAATTTTGGTATCAAATGCGCCTGCCATCCATGTAATAGCCAGCAAAAGCCCTGCGATGGTCAGTAAAGGAACTGCAAATTTTTTTATCGTATTCATTAATGATGTCCTATATCGTTTCAGCATGTTTGTCAGAGGGCGAATAAACCAAATAATAAACGACTGGAATCACCAGTAGTGTAAATAAGGTGGAGGCTAAAATACCAAAAATAATGGCGATGGCTAAGCCACTAAAAACCGGGTCTAAGGTAATAATTAAGTTACCCAGTAATGTTGTTCCTGCTGTTAATAAAACGGGACGCATGCGTATTGCTCCAGCTTGTAATAATGCATCTTCTAATTCCATCCCATTTTTTCTTGCTTGAACAATAAATTCAATCAGAATAAGCGCATTACGGATCACAATACCTGCCAAGGCAATCATGCCGATCATCGCAGTTGCGGTAAATAAAACAGGGTCTGGGCTGTTGCCAATAAAGCGTTCACCAAACTGATTTAACAGCCAAAAACCAGGCATAATGCCAATCACTGTCATTGGAATAGACGACATGATAATCAACGATAATGCAGTTGAGCCTGTTTGCAAACGCATGACAAAATAAATACCGATAAGTGCAAAAGCAAAGGCTAAACCCATATCTCGAAAAACTCGAATGGTAGTATCCCATTCGCCTTCTCCATCCCAAACGACGGTGATATCATCTGGAACTTGCCAAGGAATACCTCCACCAGAATTTAAGAAACTACGATTTTGCCAATCCTGTGGGCTTATTTCATGGTCTTCCAAATCTGCTTTTACATCTAAAACAATTTCAACCGGTGTTCGCCCTTCCAGTTCTGCGGTGACATAAACCACTGGTTTTAGGTCTTTATGATAAATAGCTTTATCAGCAGATAACTCAACAAATTCGCCTAATTCACCTAGCGATATTAAGGGTGAGGTGTTGTCGGCAGATTGACCTTTAAGCGGTAATACCGCCAAATCACTTTGGCTGGTACGCATTTCTTTATTTAAGCGTAAAATAATCGGCAAAGGATTTGCTTCTCTTTCAAGGTTAAAGAAACCAGTAACCTGTCCTTGATTGGCAATTTGGAGGTTTAATGCAATATCTTGAGTGGAAATGCCAGATAACATGGCCTTTTCTTTATCGGTTTGAAAACGCCAACGGGTTTGATCAGCTTCAACCGTAGAATCAATTTCTACCACAAACGGCTCTTGTTTTAGCCTGTCCATAACTAAAGTTGCGGCATCCCTTTGTTTTTGGTAATCAGTCAACGGGTCGCCATAAATTTCAGCAACTAGCGTGCTTAATACTGGTGGCCCAGGAGGGACTTCAACAACCTTAATAGAAGCACCATCCACATTAAGTGGCTTTAGTAATTTGCGTAAGCGTAATAAAACAGCGTGAGAATTATGCTCACGTTCTTGTCTTGGCGCGAGTGTTATGCGTAAGTCAGCTAATTGAGGTGCTTGACGATAATAATATTGTCTGACCAAACCATTAAAATCAATAGGGGACGGTGTTCCTACATAACTGGCAATGGCTTTTATTTCAGGCAATTGCTTGGTAATTAAAGCTGTTTTTTGTGCAATAGCAGCTGTTTGCTCCAAAGTGCTACCTTCGGGTAAATCAATTAAAATTTGTATTTCATCTTTATTATCGAATGGTAATAATTTAAGTGGAACCATTCGAAAGACAGGTAAACTTGCGGTAATTGCAAAAAGACTGACAAAAACAATAATTAATATCCAGGCTTTTTTACGGGAAGCAATAAAAGGACCCACCAATTTACGATAAATGGTTAGCAAACCCTCGGAAGTTTCTGCTGCTTCCGATGGTTTTAATGCCTTACTGGATAACCAAGGTGTAACCATAAAGGCAACCAGAGTAGAAATCATAACAGCAATGGGTACATTAAAAGCCATGGGTGCCATATAAGGCCCCATCATGCCGGTAATAAAGGCAAGGGGAATAAAGGCAAGCATAATAGTGACGGTGGACATTAACAAAGCAGAACGAATTTCTGCCATTGCCTGAATAATTCGCTCTTGAGAATCGCCCACACCTTTACGCATAAATCGTTCGATATTATCAATCCCTGTAATGGGATCATCAACTAGTAAACCTAAGGATAAAATCAACGCAAATAAAGTCACTCTATTGATCGTATAGCCAAATGCCATATCAATCATTAAGGTCAGGCCGTAACAAATCGGAATGGCCAGTCCGACAACAAGAGCTGCTCTCCAACCTAGAAAGACAGCAATAAAAACAACTACGGTAAAAATAGCAAAAGCAAGGCTTGTGGTTAAATTAGAGACTTTTTCATCGGCTGTTTTTCCATAATCACGTAAAACTTCTACATGTATTTCGGGAGGTAATAATTCTTGTTGTAACTTTTCAATATGCTGATGAATATTTTCAGCTAACCAGACAGCATTTGATCCTCGTTTTTTTGCGATAGCCAAGGTTACCATGGGGTATTGCTGATCAAATTCTTTGGATGATGGATGCCCAGGTGCAAACTCAATCCAGCTATATTTATTGACCTCTGCTGGCCCATCTGTAATTGTCGCAACATCTTGCAAATAAACAGGCAAACCATCCACTACATTAATGACTAAGGTTTTTAATTGATCTAAAGAGCGAATAAAATCACCCGCTTCTAAAACAACGGATTGATTGTTAGCCGAGACAATACCGGCTGAATGTAATTGATTAGAAACGCCTATTGCGCCGATAATCTCGCTAACTGTCGTTTTTCTAGCCGCCATGCTTTGCGGATTAAACTGAACATTAATATTTCTGGCTCTGCCACCGACGATATTAACCTGATTGGTATTTTCAATTTGCTGTAAAGAAGTGGTCATTTCATCAGCAAAGCGCCTTAAATCAAAATCACTATATAAATCGGGCTGGCTACTCCATAAACCTAGCATTACCGTAGGCACATCATCCACTTCTAAAGGTTTAATAATCCAGTTGCTAACAGTTGCCGGGATTTTATCAATATTAGAATGGAGCTTTGTGTAGGCATTGAGCAAAGCATCTTCACGATCTTCCCCTACAAAATAACGCAGAGTGACAACGGCTTGACCAGGGCCAGAACGTGAATAAATATGTTCAACTCCAGTAATTTGAGAGAGTAGTTTTTCTAACGGTAAAGTCACCTGTTTTTCAATTTGTTTTGCCGACAAACCCGGGGCAGAAATAATAACATCAGCCATAGGTACAACAATCTGAGGCTCTTCTTCTCTAGGGGTATAAACCAGTGCAATAGCACCTAAAGCAAAAGAGAGTACAAAAAACAGGATAGGTAAACCACCCTTTAAAGAATAGGCAACTAGATTATCCAGCCAAGTATGTTGCGCTGAATTTGACGGGTTCAGGTCTTGTTCCATATTATATAGAAAGCTGGTAAGTAATGTGTGTATCAAAATATCTATATAATTATATTCTAATATTTGTTGTTTGTTAAGGGTTATTTGGTTTCGTATGCTTTCATTTTAATGAGACAAGTCTATTTATTGTCTCAAACCGCTAGTTAAAACTATGAACTTTTAGTGCAAGGCTTTAGCTGCTACTCATTTTTTTATGGGTGGTGAGAAAATTAGGAAAAAAAGAATGATTAAATGATTGAGGGTTTAATCTTTGTTTGTTTTGATTTAAAGTTGAAATTTACAGTATCTTGATGATTTGTAAATAAGGAATATACGGGAACGACTTTCAGTCGTTTTAAAACAACCTATGGACTTTTAAGTCCATAGTGGTTGAGTTTCAGGCTAATCACTCCTTGATGTTCCTTTTAGTCATGTTCCTCATATTATAAAGCGTTAGAGGAATAGATTCTTCTAGGTAAAATAGGGGAAACAACATACTATGGAGCACCCCAAGTCATTCTGATTCTGGGCATTAATCTAAATTTTAGGAATAATATGAAAGAAATTACAGTTGATAGCAATCCAAGTGAAGCACTTTTAAAAAAAATGGGTGCTGCTTACTGGCCAACATGGGAAAAAGAAGTATCTGTATTCCCATGGGAATTCGTTACTACAGAAACAGCACTTATTTTAGAAGGTGAATGTGAAATGACACCTGAAGATGGAGGCTCTTCAACCACTTTCAAAGCTGGTGACTTAGTGGTATTTCCATTAGGCTATAAAGGTACTTGGGAAGTGAAGAAAGCACTTAAAAAGCGCTTCAAACACAGCGGTGGTAACATTGTGAAATGTACTTTTAACCGTTTGAAAATATTATTAAATTTCACTAAATCAATCATGAATTAAGTTCACTTCCATTATTCCCACAATAACTGCTTCTGATATTTTGGCAAGTTCGTATTCCGCAGATGAGTAAATATTGCCTTCCTTATTACCACCCAACGCTATGTCTACAACATCAGGCTTATCATCATGAATAAGGAAATTTATTTGTTTAAATAATGGAGGGTAGGTTATAGTAAGCTCATGTTTATGAATGAAATAACTCTAACACTTGCTTGCGCACAGACTGCCGTAAGCAGGCGTTATATGTAAATAAACTTATGCCGAGAAAAGTAAAAATAATATCGACTAAAGAGCTAGAAAACATGCATGCTCACTTATGAGCCGAAGAAAAAAATTGTTAGTCTGCGAGGAATCGTTTGAAATATCTGATAGGTACGAAAACGAAAATGAACCTGTCTCAGAAGAGACAGGGTATATTGAATTTAAAAATAATATTGTATGGCAAAAAGCAGACAAAGAACTAAAAACTGTTCTTTCTGCACGAGCACTCTAGTGACTGATCATTTTTTTACTTTTATATACTTCATCGATGACTCTTTTAAACCAGTGTGGTCGAAAAATAGCTGCAAACAGACAAAGCAAAGTAGTCGTTGGAAATGGCAAAAAGCTGGCTACACTCATTAATAAGAGAAATAAAATAGTAAGAATACGTGTTTTCATTAAGTTTATTTTGTTTTGTAATTTACATTGTAGATATTTTCGCGCCAGCATACACTCAAATTAGACTGACAACAAGTAAATACTGAGGCGGGTACAAACTAAAATGAAAGGTGTTGACACATCAGAACTTGAAGAAGGAAAAGAGCATACAGTTAAAGGGACTTCAGAACTATTTGATGATCTTCAAGTTAAACTAAAAAATGCTTGAAATCACCTACTCAAGCCAATTCAAAAAAGCAAGAAAGTTACCATTACCTGACTTGAAACTTATATTTGAGGTAATTTCTACTTTAGAGCAAGAAGCTACTCTTGATGCTAAATATAAGGATCACGAGTTAATTGGCAACTGGTCTAGCTTTCGTGAGTGCCACATAAAACCTGATTTACTCCTTATCTACAAGAAAAACATTTCTGACCCTCAATTAGCTAGAATAGGGTCTCACAGTGATTTATTTTAAAAGCTAGCCACACTGAAATAAAACGGGGCAACTCTGCTGTAATGCGATCTGGCCACCAGTCTTTCTCAACTCTCGCGTAAGAATGCCTTGAGCCATGACGTGTTTGTATCGCTTTAACACTCTCTGTAAATGCTATATCACTTGTATACTGTTTCATAATATTCTCCCGACTTCAGTCATTTAGGTCGTCGATTCCGGTAATGTTTTTTTTCGACGACCTGTTGAAAAATAGAGGGTAAATGATGTCTTAAGGATTCTCAGTGACTACTCCTATTTTCACAACATTAAGAAAGTGTCGAATATGCTCCGCAATTACCTCACTATCCTCTTCCAGAGCAAAATGCCCAGTATCCAGAAGATGAAAATCAACCTGTTTTAAATCCCGTTTGTAAGGATCGGCTCCTGCTGCTGGAAATATCTCATCGTTTTTCCCCCATACAATCAAAGTAGGCGGTTGATGTTTGCGCAAATAGGCTTGCCATTGTGGATAGAGTGGTGGATTCGACCCATAACTATAGAAAAGCTGAAGTTGAATGGCGTTATTACCTTCACGATCTAAGAGTGGCTGTACATGATTCCAGCTATCAGGATTAATGCTTTCAACATTGCGTACACCATTGGTGTATTGCCATTTAGTTGCCCCCAATGTAAATAGAAATCGCAATGCTTCATCATTTGTCATATTTGGTTTCTTGTAGCTTGCTTTAACATTTTTCCACCAATCATTATCCAGTCCTTGATTGACTGCTTTACGATCTTTCCAGTAAGCTTTAATAGGCTCCCAGAAGTTATTATCAATCCCTTCAACATAGGCATTGCCATTCTGAATAATTAGCGATTCAATGCGTTCTGGATATTTCGTTGCGAGTCGAAAACCAATCGGTGCGCCATAATCCATCAAGTACAAGCTATATTTCTTCAACCCCACTTGATCGATAAATTGTTCGACTACGTTGGCAAAGTTATCAAAGCTATAGTCAAACTTATCGACGGCAGGCATTGAACTGTAGCCAAAGCCTGGATAATCTGGCGCGATTAGATGAAAGCGATCAGCTAATGCCGGAATCAAATCGCGAAACATATGTGAAGATGTGGGAAATCCATGTAATAGCAAAATGGTTGGGTTCTTTGGATTACCTGCTTCACGGTAAAAGATATCTAAGCCATCAATGTTAACTGTTTTATAGCTAACACGATTGATAGATTGTGCAGCATAAGAAGTTGCCGCAAACCCTAAGTTAAAGATCAGACTGATTATAAGAGCCTTTATAATTTTTGTAAGTTGATTGTTCATGATTATTCTCCTAAATTTATCATTCCTATGTTCTGCATCATTGCCATTAAGTTAAGAGATTATTATTGTAGGTTGGGCTGCCGTCTCTTTGGCAACCCAACAATATTATGTATGCTAAAAATGTTGGGTTAACGATAGAGCCGTTAGCCCAACCTACAAAAAATCATACTTATTTCTTTAATTGTATGACCGTGACACTCTCGTGGGAACGATAAAATTAATTTAAAGATTTAGTAATAGAGGTCCCAATAGTTAGATTAAATTCATCCTCTCTAACAAGTTTGGATAATTCGGTGAATCCTCCTATTGGTTTTTCGTTAATAAATATTTGTGGTACGGTGCGTTGTCCGCTTTTAATTAAAAGCCGTTGCGCTTGCTCGCCATCTTTGATTAAATCAACTTCTTCATAAGTGATACCTTGATCCTGCAACAGATTTTTAGCCGCATGACAATAGCCACAAGTTGGACTGGTTAGCATTGTTACTTGAGTCATTTGAATCTCCTGATTGTTAAAAAAATTAATGGAAGTCTCGTTCCGATGTGTTGATCGGCTTGTCATTAATACTGGCAATACGCCGTTGCATCAGACCATTTTCTGCAAATTCCCATAGTTCATTGCCGTAGGAACGGTGCCATTGCCCAGAATCGTCATGCCATTCATAGCGAAAAGTCACCGCGATACGGTTGTCGGAAAAACACCAAAGTTCTTTCTCCAGTCTATATTCCAACTCCTTTTCCCATTTTCGGGTTAGAAACTCGATGATCTTTTCTCGACCAGAAAATATTTCTGCCCGATTCCGCCATTGACAGTCAACGGTATAAGCACTAGCTACTTTTACGGGGTCTTTACTATTCCATCCGTCCTCAGCCAATTGTACTTTTTGTGTTGCCGTTTCTAGCGTAAACGGGGGGTGTGGTGGTCTATTTTTCATCTTCATCTCCTTTTATTAAGTTATTCCTATGCCATGGCAGTATTTTGATTATCAGGAATACCCGATAAAAAATTCGCATCAATCGGTGTATCGTTAATATGATTAACGTAATTGCTCAGTGTTTTAAAACTAATCCCTAACACTACTTCCAACACATGTTGTTTCTGATAGCCAGCCTGATAAAAGGCTTGTAAAGCATCTTGCTTAACCCAGCCCTCAGCTTCTAGCACTACACGGATAAAAGTACGCAGTGCTTCTAGCTTGGTATCGGACAAGGGCTGGTTGTAATACACGGTATGAATAATTTCTGTAGATACTTTCTGCATTTTCGCCACTGTGCCATGTGCTGCCAGGCAATAACTACAATTACGATAACGGCTAATACTGAGCAGGACTAAATTTCGTTCCGTAACCGTGAAAGCTGTTTTGTCGAATAACGCAGTTAATTCCTGGTAGGCTTCTAGTGTGTTGGGTGATTCGGAAAAAACACCATATAGATTAGGAATAAAGCCTAATTGCTTCTCTGTATTTTGTAGTATTTGTCTGGATGCTTGTGGTGCTGTATCCGGTGTATGAATGGTAAATTCTGACATTTTCTTTTCCTGTTTTACTTAATTACAATGTAACCATTGCAGGAGCTGTGCCAAAATTTATATAATTGAATTAACAGTTATTAAAACAATAACTTGAACTGATTTCTGATAGGGAAGGAAAGGGGAAATAATAATTAGTATTCACTAAATATCGTGAATTAACGGTATTTTGGAGATGTAGAAACTTATTTTACATCTGCTTTATCGCCAGATGTAACCGTAGAAACCATCACTGGCGATCATGGGCGAATTGAAACGCGTTCTGTCCGTGTAACAGATGATTATTTACTCAAGATTATTGGCATAATTTAAACCCGATTGCCCTGCCCCTACAGGCAGGTTTATCATGTCACATAGATTCCTAAGACTTATATCAAAGCTTTGCTCTATTATTAGAAATAGCCTACACCTCTTATAACTCAGTACTTTATTTACCCCAATCTTACTGTCCTGAAACATCAGAAAATAAATCGAATGTCATTGGAAGTCTAAAATTTAACCTAACATCTTGTGCATCATCCGTCGCGCCTATTCCAATAGAAAAATTAATATTAGTCTCTGGTGATGCTTTATATGAAAAACCAATTAAAAACTGACCAATATCTAATGTACTTCCTGTCACATTATTCCCATTAATTTTTGAATCAAATACATGTTTATGAGAATAACCTAAGCTAAATGATGATCGATCATTTAAAGCAAACCCCATACCAAAACTAGCACCAATAGCATCACCAGGATCAACCCTCCCAACATTTTCATTAGTCTCAAGACTATAGTTATAACTTAAATTACCAAAAAACACGCCAGGATCCGTGGGATACAGAGCTGAAATACTAGGTTGAAAACTATAATAACCACTGCCCGTAGGCAATTCAGTAGGAAATACAGCGCCAGCGGTTGATTGGACAAAGTTAATATCAAAGGGACTCTTCCCTGTTGGAAAAGTAGTGGTGAAATTACCTACAAAAATAGGCCACCCACTCGACCCTTCATTCAATTGATAACGTGCAGACAACTCTAAATCCCCAATATCATTACCATCCGCATTGAAAATTTCATCTTGACCAACACCTACACTAACAGCTCGAGAACGTTGACTATCATTTCTATATACATAGGGAACTCTAAACTCCATTTCTAATCGTTCAGTAACACCGTAACGTGCAGTTAAACTACCGATAAAACTATGCCTTTTTATTTCTCGAATATCAATGACACCGACAGCAATGGCTGGAATAAAAGTAAATGCATCAAGAAAAACACGATTATTATCTGTATATGAATATTGCAAAGAAGGTTCTATAGCCAATTTCCCTTTCTTAGTTAAAACACCGCCAACGTTGCTACTCACCCTTGGTATTTCAGGCGGTCGCTTTTCTTCCTCAGTTTTAGGTGGTGCTTTTCCGACGGGTTTATCCGGTAGTTTTGGTGAGTTTTGTTTGGCAGTCTTGATCGAAGAAGTTGGTTTCGGTTTACTAATTGGTGAAGTTGTTTTTACTTTTGCTTTATTTGAAGATAAAGAATCTACTCGAAATTTTAATTTTTCTATTTCTTTACCTTGCTGTTCAATAATTTTTTGCTGTTTTTCAAATGCCTTTTGTTGTTGTAAAAAAAGCATTTTATATAGCTCTAAACCACTAGATGAAGGTGAATTCGTTTCAGCAACACTCTGGTTACAATACAATAAAGATGAACAAAGAACTATTTTGAAAAGAACAGCTCTTCTAGATAAAAAAAAGTTAAACGTAAGAAGAAATTTCATATTAAGCAATTTTTTAGTACAAAGAAAGAACTTATCACGTACCTACTTATTTAACAATAGATTGTGCATCTTAAAATTAGAGCTTCCAAACCTAAGGAACCTCTGATCAAGTCCAATTATTTTTAGCTTGCTAAAACTGCCGATATTTTCCACGAAGATCGGTGCAATAGATTGACTATTACGTCTTACTTCGTGAAAAGTAGCGACAGTTTTTTCTGCGCTAAATTCTAATCGACTTAATCAGATGTTCCTTAAAAAACACCTAAAAAGACTTAGCCATAACACTCTAATTTTAAATGGCTGATTTAGACGCCTTTATAGATAAAACCAATCAAGAAAAACCATGTCTTCGACTGTATAAATTATTACATTATTCTATTGGCGTCCTCATGGTAACAAACTCCTCTGCTGCGGTAGGATGAATACCTATTGTTGAATCAAAAATAGCTTTGGTTGCTCCAGCTCTTATTGCAACAGCCATACCCTGAATTATTTCTCCTGCATCAGAACCAATCATATGTATGCCTAAGACTTGGTCAGAACTACGTCTGACGATCATTTTCATCAAAGTTTTTTCATCAAGTCCAGAAAGTGTATGCTTCATCGGTTTAAACACAGACTGATAAATATCAACATCCGTATATCGTGTTTTCGCCTCAGTTTCTGTTAAGCCAACGGTACCGATATTTGGCTGACAAAAAACAGCAGTGGGAATATTGTCATAATCAACAGGTGTTTGTTTTCCATTATAGAGGCTGTTAACAAATGCCATTGCTTCAGCCGTTGCTACGGGTGTTAAATTAACCCGATGTGTTACATCGCCTAAGGCATATATTGAAGGAAGGTTAGTTTGATAATCATTATTAACCTTTATCGCACCCGCTTTATTTATCTCTACTCCCAGCTTTTCAAGCCCTAAACCTGTAATATTAGGAGTGCGGCCTGTTGCATATAAAACCAGATCGGATTCAATTTTCTGATCTTGCCCACACTGCGCGATAAAACCTTTGCTATATTGTTCAATAGCATTGATTTGCGTATTAAATAAAATATTGACACCTTTTTTTTGCATTTCTTCTGCTGCAAACGTTCTAATAGATTCATCAAAGCCGCGCAGCAATTTATCACCCCGGTAACATAGTGTTGTTTCAACGCCTAAACCATTCATAATCCCAGCAAATTCCACTGCAATATAACCTCCACCAACAACTAAAATTCGCTTTGGTAATTGTTCTAATACAAACATTTCATTTGATGTAACTATAAATTCTTTGCCTGGAATATCAGGAACTGAAGGCCAGCCACCTGTAGCAATCAGTATCCGCTCACAACTATAATTTTTTTCACCGACTCGGACTGTGTGAGCATCAACTAAACGTGCCTGACCTTCTATTACAGTTACTCCTGAATTAACTAATAAATTCTCATAAACTCCTTGCAAACGCTCTATTTCCTGATTTTTTTGGGCGAGTAAGCGTGACCAATCGAACTGTGCTTCGGTAGTAGACCAACCAAATCCACGTGCAGCAATAAATTCTTCACGAAAGTGAGAGGCATAAACAAATAATTTTTTAGGTACGCAACCGACATTGACACAAGTGCCCCCTAAATAGCGATCCTCAGCAGTTGCAACTCTAACACCTAAACTTGCCGCCATACGGGCAGCTCTTACGCCACCAGAGCCAGCACCAATCACAAAAAGATCATAATCATAATGTTTCATTGATTTTCTCATTATCTTAAATAACGTAGTTGAACGGATTTATAGTGAGCAACTGCGTTTTTAGGATTATCCATAGTTTAAAATCAATAGATTGAGCAATTATAATTTTGCCCAATCTATTTGTAATTTTTACTGCTGCTTTAAATATTCAAGCATGGTATCTACATCGCTCACAGTAAAAGGATCCTCAGAATAATTATCTGATTTTCCTGGCTCGCTAAACAATTTAACAATAGCTTGATCTTCAACCAGCATAGAATAACGCCATGAACGGTATCCAAACCCCAGGTTTTCCTTTTTAACCATCATTCCCATACCTCGGGTAAAGTCTGCATTACCATCGGGTAACATTTTAACTTTATTTACCCCTAAATGTTTACTCCATTGAAACATGGTAAAGGCATCATTAACACTAAGGCAATACACCTCATCAACACCTTGGTCTATAATTTCCTGGTATTTTTTTTCAAAGCCTGGTAAATGAGTGCTAGAACAGGTTGGAGTAAAAGCCCCTGGCAATGCAAGAATAACAATTTTTTTATTTTCAAAAATAGCTCGGGTACTCACATCCTGCCAGCGAAATGGATTATCGCCACCGATGCTCTCATCACGGACACGAGTTTTAAAAATTACATTAGGTACAATTTTAGTCATTTTATTTCTCCTAAGACAATATTTTCTAAACAAGAGGAGTTTTACTTCTCGTTTAGTACAGCAATAGTCTATCGAATACTTATTAAAATGAAAAATTGATTGTTTATATATTAACGATTGATATTATCAATACACCCTACTTAAAATCATTCGTGTTTTTTATCAATTCAATCAAAAAACTTATCAACTCGTTTCTAACACTCGTTTTACGCCAAACCAATGCAATACTCCGCCTAGGAGCTGGGGTAGAAAAAGGAATATAACATATCCCAGACTCTGCTTGATTGATTGCAATTTCAGGAATAAAAGTAATACCTGTGCCGGCCTTAACCATTTGTCTGAGCGTTTCTAACCCCGTTGCCCTTACATCTTGCTGTTCTTCTACCCCATTTAATTGACACACTTGTAGAGCCTGTCCACGTAAACAGTGTCCTTCATCAAGCAATAATATTTGATAGCCTGATAAATCAGACTGTTTAATCGTTTTCTTTTTAGCTAAAGGGTTGTCTGGAGCAACCGCTAACTGAAAATCATCATCAAACAAATGTTCAGAGACTAATGTTTCTTCTTGAATGGGTAATGCTAAAAAAGCTGCATCAATTTGCCCCTTTTTTAACTGATGAATAAGCTGCTCAGTTTTTTCTTCAATCAAAATCAAACGAATTTTTGGCAATTTTTTCTTAATAACAGGGATTAAATCAGGAAAAATATAAGTCGATAAGGTTGGAAAAGCACCTAATCTAAAATTACCAGCCAAAGGATCCTTTCCCATTGAAGCTATTTCTTTAATTTGTTTGACTTCACTCTGAACTCGTCGAGCAGTATCAATAATCTGTTCGCCTAACTCAGTTGGAAAAACTTTTTTATTACTTCGTTCAAAAATCTTTACACCCAAACTATCTTCCATCTTTTTAATTTGCGTACTAAGCGTTGGTTGGCTAATACAGCACTGCTCGGCAGCTTTAACAAAACTCCGTAAATCTGCAACTGCAATTAAATAGTTAAAATCTTTTAGGTTCATATATTCTCAGGTTATTAATTTCATAAACATCCATCCATCAATCTGTACTAATAGCATTGAAACGATTTAATGAAACATTAGTCATATTTGATGTATTTAAAACGTGGATCATCCGGTGTTCCAACCAAAGAACCATTTTCATTAGCGGGTTGCCACATGACGACTTCTTCAATTTTATGAGCAAGCTCAAAATCCTTATCTGTAATCCCCTTTGCAGCATGATTCATTAATTTCACAATAACAAAGCCATAAGACACTGCTAAATCTGGGTGATGAAAAGCAACTTCTGATAAATGTCCCACAGTATTCACAACCATTAATGAACCTTTCCAGCCACTGGTTTTATATTTACGACGAATCCAGCCTTTTTCTAGATACCAATGAGGTAACTCATCTTTTAAACGATGCTCTATTTCCTGATCAGAATAAGTTTTCTCTTGGTTTTTCTCTCTCCAACTCATTTAGTCCACATTCCTCAAAGTAGTATTTGTTCTATGACCGAGTATAAAAAAAATAATTCATTTCTTTTATCTATTATACTTCGCGCGGTCACGGATGCGGTTTTCTATCGGTTGCTTTTTGCCGATAGGCTACGTTGCTGAAATGGTTGCGTAGCCAGCTATGCGCCAATTTCAGCGCCTAGCTATCGACAAAAATCAACTCGCTATAAAATCCGCATCCGTAACCGCGCGAAGTATAATTTGAAGACATTGATAAATATTATGCCAATTAAAGAAAAAAATACTATTTAGATAACTATCTGATCTAAAATAAAGTATTTAATATAAATGGAACTTTACTCAGAAACGGAATTCCTGAGTAAAGTTTTTTGATCTAAGAACAGAAAGTTTCTTAGCTAATTTGATAGTAATTATATCTTAGGCAGCTCTGCTCTAGAATTAAGAAATTTCATTTGCTGAACCAGTTGTATCAATCCATAGATTGTTACTGAATAAAACACAGCGTACTTAATATACGATGGGTAATACTGGATAAAACGAGTGCTATATTCCATCCAACTAATATCAGGATATTTGTCAGATAACAGATAAAAACTACCATTTGAAATTAGAAACGCAAACGATACAGTCGCAATCAATATACCGAATTGTGCAGCCAGATGAGAAATTTTATGGCCAGTAAACCGCTTGCAAAAACGACCACCAAACCAGACTGCCGAGTAAGTCGGTATTAAAAAAACATAGGCAGGAGAAATACAAAAATCACTAACACTAAACTGACTGATGGCAATATAATCAATCAAACCTGCTTCCAGTAATAGGGCGACAAACAAAAAAATCCCACCAAACCATAAACCCGCCAGAAAAAATACTGCCAAGGAAGCATCTGGTAATGAAAAGCTGTTACCAAAATGATGAAAACGAGTTGCCGCCATTAAGACCATTAAAGCAACTGCGCCTATTTTTATTTGTGCGGATAGTATATTGGTCATTATAAAATTCCTCAATAAATTAAGGGTACCTCTATTAATTGTAGGTGAGAAAATTGAGAACCAAAATATTTAAGATCAAGCCAAAATCCGCACGTAATAGCAGGCTATTGCGAAGAATTTCAACACAGAGATTGGATATTTTGGACTCAATTTTCCCTTCATCAATTAATAGAGGTGCCCTTTAAGTTTATATATCTATTTTTGGGCTATAAATTAGTGTGAAAAATAAATTCAATTCGTCCTGATTATAACCCGATGCGGTTTGATAATGCTTATTTAATACATTACTAACTTTTGCCTGAAGGCGTACTTGCTCAAAAAATTCATATTCAGCACGAAGATCCAAGGTAACAAAACCACCGGTTCTACGGCTATTTGATAAATTGTCAAAACGCCTACCCTCAGCGGTTACAGTCGTACCAAAACTAAAATCTCCCCAACGACGATCAACATCAAGCCGAAATATTTCTTCCGCTCGACGTGCTAAGAGGTTTCCATTATTTACACCACCACCATGATTTTCAGGGTTTTGTAATGTCAAATTAGCACGAATATCAAACTCATAAATTCGAGTATCAGCTGTCAATTCCAGACCTATAATACGAGCTTTATCTACATTGTTTGGTGCATTTAAATCACTGTCAAAAGCGATTAAATTACTAATATAAGTTATATAGCCGTTCATTGACCAATTCCCCCATGGATGCTGTCCATTAAGGCCAATTTCATAACTTCTTGAACGCTCAGGGTCTAATGCAGAATTGCCAAAGCCTGGAAAATACAATTGATTGAAAGTAGGCGCTTTATATGCAGTGCCATAGGATGCAGAAAATACTGTACCATTAGTAAACTGATAGCCCCATGCTGCATTCCATGTTGAATGTCCACCAAACTGCTGATTATAATCTTGGCGAAATCCTAGAATCAGCTCATGTTGTTGATATTGGCCTTGGTACTGAGTATAAAAAGCATGATCATCACGTGATGATTCCTCATAAGCAGTAGAACCATCTATCTTATCGATTAAATAGTCATAACCTAAGGTCAGAATTTGATCTTCAAAAAGGGTAAGATCATTTTGAGCGGAAAATGAAATTCTTTGTGTATTAAAAGAATCAGTTTCTACACCATCTAGAGCACTTATTGACCTGTCACGGCTTTCGCCACCATTTAAGGTTAAAGTCCAAAAATCAGTTGCCTTTATTTTAGCTCGTCCACCAAATACTTGTTGCACAAAATCTGACTGGTTTTCAAAGCTTCCATCAAAATGGTTATCACCATCAGAATATAGTGCATGGCCATCTAATGTTAACCAATCACCAAACTGGTGACCTAAACGAAGTGATCCAGACTCATTTCGATACCCATCGGCATCGGGCTCCTCAGTAAAACAACCAAAAAATTCAGTGGAACTTCCAGAGCAAGAGTTAAAGCCATTACTTTTTTCATGGCCAAGATTAAGGTTATACCAACTATTTTTAAAACTACCAGAAACCCCAACACTAGCTTGGTAATGATCATGGCTTCCAATACCAAAACTTAAGGTTGGTTTGGCGATAACATCAGCACCTTTTCGGGTATGAATATGAATAACGCCACCTAATGCTTCTGAACCGTACAAGCTAGATCGTGGCCCCCGGATTACCTCAATACTATCAATTTCACTGATAGGTAAATGTTGAAATGCTGTGCTACCTAGCGTGGCAGAACCAGCTCGCACTCCATCTATTAATACTAGGATATGATCTGAATTTGTACCACGTAAAAAAATAGAAGTAGATTTTCCTAGTCCTCCATTATTAACAATATTAACACCAGCCAAGCCACGAAGAGCATCTTCAACAGTTCTTGCCTGCAACCTCTCTATATCATCGCGACTAATCAGGGTTGATGAAATCAGACGTGTATCCTGATTGGTTCGTGTGGAAGTAATAACTAAAGGGGATAAAATTTGAGGTTCTGCCATCACAATCTGGCTGACAACCCCTAAAAATAACAAAAAGCTGAAAAGAATTTTCATCGAATAAAGTCCTCTACGCCGTCCCGCGTAAATGGTATAAAAAAGCAGATGAGGACAAAGAAAACTAAATGTCATAGAGTTATCTATCGATATCGTTCTTAGCCCTCCGCTGCACGAAAATCTTTCAGGCAGGTCTCCGGGCTTATAAGTGGCTTTCGCCTTAGCAATCACCTTCCCATATCAATTGATACAGTGGTATTTGACAACTAATAACTTATCTACCGTTGCGGGGGCAGCGTCGGAATAGTTTTAAGGGCACCTCTATTAATTCATGACTGGCAACTATACGCTTAAAATATTCGATATCTTCGTTGAAAATCTTGTCAATAACCTGCTAAGTACCCAAGTAAAATTAATTCAACCTTTTACTTGGGTACTTATTAACTGCGATCTTCGCCATGTTCTCAAACATATTAAACGCATATCTGCTCAGCCAGAATTAATAGAGACACCCTTAAAACGAACCGACTTCCCTATTAAGCTACAGAATTATCTGCAGGCACCAAAAAGAAGGTGATGGATTATAAATGATTATTTGTTTAGGTCAAGAATTACTTGATGAGTATTAAGACCATTCAGGATACAATTTATCTGTATAAAACAATATTTTTCAAATATTTACGTTGTTTTTCTTAATTATCCCTGCTTATAATTGAAACTGGGGGTTACATGCGCAATATTTTAAGAGCACCTCTATTAATTGATGAATAGAGATGCCCTTAACACTTCACTATCAACTCAATAAACTTACAACTTGCTTTGGAACTAAACTTTTATTTTTAAATAATTTTTCAAATTCTTCAACTGGAATAGGCTTGGAAAATAAATAACCTTGACCAAAATCACAGCCTGCTTCAGTTAATAATCGGCACTGCTCTTCCGTTTCTATTCCTTCAGCAACAACTTTCAAGCCCAACTTAAGTGACATTACAATAATGGCTTCAGATAATGCCATATCACTAGACCCAGGTGCTAAATTATAAATAAATGAACGATCAATTTTTAAGGTGTCAATATCAAATTTATTCAGATAAGACAAAGCAGAATATCCTGTGCCAAAGTCATCCAGAGAAACCTGTATGCCTGCGTCTCTGTATTGTAATAATTGATAAGTAATATTTGATGAACTATCCATTAACAAGCCTTCAGTAATTTCTATACCTATCGCATCACCTGTTAAGCCAATTTCTTTAAGATAATTTAACCAGTCGTCACGATTAGTTGCTGCCCTAAATTGAAGAGGGGATTTATTGATAGTAATCTGAAAATCTTTATTATACTTTTTTCTCCATCTCTTAACCTGTTGCGCTGCTTCTTTAAAGACCCAATTACCAATTTCTATAATCAACCCTGAATCTTCGGCTATAGCAATAAAATCCAAAGGACCTACTAATCCTTCATGAGGATGATTCCAGCGTATAAGCGCTTCTGCTTTCACTATTTCACTTGTATTTAAATTTACAATGGGTTGATAATAAAGCTCAAACTGGTTTTCATCAATTGCCTGACGCAACAAGCTTAATATCTTCATCCGTGATTTAGCCTGCTCTTGCATAGACTGGGTAAAATAACTAAAACACCCTCGACCTCTCTGTTTTGAAAGATACATTGCCTGGTCTGCATATTTAATCAGTCCTTCAGCAGAATCGGTATCGTTAGGATAAAGTGAAATACCCAAACTAGCGGAAACATAGATCTCTTCATCATTTATTTTAAAAGGCTTTGAGAGCTGATGAATAAGATCTAGAGCAACTCTGTCAATATTATGTGCTTCATTAAGGTTAGCTAAAATTATTATAAATTCATCACCACCTAAGCGAGCCACCATATCTGATTTACGCAGACACGATTTCAGGCGAGTGGCAGCCTCACATAACAATTCATCTCCAACTTCATGACCGAAAGTATCATTAACTTCTTTAAAATGATCTAGATCCAGAAATACCACCGCTAAACGTTTTTCTGAACGATTCACTATTTTAATATCTAGCTTTAAGTGATCTAGAAGCATATTCCGGTTAGGTAACCCTGTTAACTGATCATAGTTTGCCTGATCCCAAATAAGTCTTTCAGTTTCCTTTTGTTCTGTAATATCAGAAAATAAAGCAACGCGTTGATCAACCTTATTTTGATCAGTAAAAATAGTATTTATTGTAATTCTTATCGGAAACAATTCACCATTTTTATGTTTAATGTAAGTTTCGCCATGCCAATGCCCACTTTCCTTAATTGAGTCTTTCATTTCCTCATCTAAACTCTCATTTTCATTAGAGAATAAAAGTTTAGGCGCCATGCCCTCCACTTCTACAAACTCATACCCTGTTGTTTTACTAAAAGCAGGGTTAATAGCAATAATTAAATTCAGTTTATCTAAAACCATCATTGCTTCACTACTATTCTGGTAGACCGAGGTAGCTATTTTTTGTGCTTCTTCAATTTTTTTTCTTTCCGTTATATCACTGGTGACGGAAAGAATAGAAATACTCTTCGTTGTAGGATCAACCAATGGGACAGCCTGTGCCCCCATCCATCGAACAACCCCATCAAACCCATTAACCTTATACTCTAAAGAATTAGACTCCCCTTTTAGTACACGAGTTAATAAATTCCTATAAGCTTCTTTATACTCATCAGCAATAAAACAATCAACAGGCCGACCCACAATATCTTTTACATTGTCAATACCCAGCATCGTTAACCCAGCCTGGTTCATTTGCACAATAAACCCTTCTGCATCAACCACTTTGACACATTCAGGCTCAGTATCTAAAATAAGTTGAAGTTTAGCTTCACTCCTTTTTAAGGCTGATTCAGATTGTCGTAGACGATAAACCCAATAAGCAAACATCAAAAATAAACTAAAAACCCCCAATGCATATTTAACAAGGGTTTTTATATCAATACCCTGAGTAACTTTGAGTGCTCGCCAATGATTATAAATATCATTTCTTTCATCTTCACTAATTGAGGCCAAGCCTTTATTCATAATCGTTGTTAATATCGGCATGTCTATATTTGTTGCAAAACTGAACTTACTTTCATAAGGAGTAGAACCAGAAAGTAACAAATTCAGAAAACCTTCTTTTTTCATCATATGGCTTGCGGCGGTAACATCACCTACATAAGCAAATGCTTGCCCCTCTGACACCATCGTTAATGCGTCTTTTATAGTATCGGTTTTTGTTACCTTAATTTTTGGATAGTCACGAGCCAAAAGTTCCTGAATATAACTTCCCTTTTGAATAGCGATATGTCTATCCGCTAATTGACTTAATGTTCCTATATATCCATTTGACTGCTCACTAATAATGACTGCTGGGCTATTAAGATAGGGTTTACTAAAATTTAGATAGGTTTCTCGAATCGGTGTTTTAACCACACAAGCAAGCATATCTATTTCACCTTGATTTGCAGCTTCTAAAACATCAGGCCAAGTATTTTTTCCCTTGCTAATTTCAAATTTCACACCCAACCGCTGTTCCAGTAACTTTATATAATCAGCAGAAATACCATCAAATTCGCCTTCTTCTGTTATCCATTGGTAAGGTCTAAAGTTTTGTGCTACTCCAAGTTTAATGATGGGATGTTGTTGTAGCCACGATAATTCTTGTTCGTTTAAGTTCAGCTTATTCGTTTTAATAAACAAAAACTCTGCTAGTTCTTTCTCAGACAATGCTTCAACAGAATTTAGACGACTATATATATCTGCTATATTTCGTAAGCGAGTTTCTGTTATTTGACCAAGAGGAATGGTTTCAGGCAAAACCAGTTTGCGGATTTCATCCGCCTCATGCCTTAATTGATCAATACTCAATTGACTATGATATTTACTTTTTATTAATTGTATTAATTCTTCCTGATGGTTAAAAGCATAACCCCACCCTTTCAAAGACGCTCTCAGAAAACGCTTTGCTCTACCAGGATGTTGAACAATTTCTTGATTACTGGTAAATAAAATATCACCATAAAAATCGACACCATAACTTTGGGGGTTAATGATATTAATTTCCACACCACGTTGTTTTATTTCAAAAGGAGTCTGAGTAATCAGTCCAGAAATTACATCCACTTTTCCTGAAATAAAGTCATCAATTCTATTGCTTTGCTTAACTGGAATATAATTCTGATCAGGTATTTCTGCATCAGCCATTATTACATTTAATATGGCTTCATCTGTTTCACTTGATTCCATCATAATACGTTTACCAATCATTTCAAATGGACTGATAATTTCACTTGATTTCTTACTAATAAAAACAAGAGGATTATGTTGAAAGATTGCTGCCATTGCTTTTATTGGATCACCTTTAGCATAGTTAAAAACAATGCCAGCATCACCAATACCATAATTCGAAGAACCTAAAATAACTTGTTTTACTACTTTTTTATTTTTCTCTAACTTGCGAAAATTAACATCCAACCCTTCTTCCGCGTAAAAACCTTGCTCTTTTGCTGCATAATATCCTGCAAATTGGAATTGATGAAACCAATTAAGTTGTAAATCAACGACTTCCAGTTGCTCTACTGTATTTACTTCATTTGCTTGCACAGTTGCTATACAAACAAACAAACAGGTGTTTATTAGAATTGATTTATACACACCAAAAGTCCTTAACAAGAGTAATATTCTCCAAATCGACTAAAAAACACATAAGATAAGATCGTGTTCCCCAAGGGCACTAAAATAATTTTAGACACCCAACTTAACATTACAGGTTTTTTTGCATTAAATCAACATGATAAACGACATTAAAGAAACCAAAAAGTTCATGATTATTCTTAGAAAATAGTTATGCTTTAGTTAAAACCACGACCACCTCTTTTCATTTTTTCTAAAACAACAAATAAAGTCTTAGACTAGTAGTTATAGAAAGTAATCTGTATATTAAATACTTGTATTAAACAAGATTACAGGTCTGCTATGACACTAGATGTATATCTTTCCATTTTTACTCTCATGTTTATTTCTCTGGGAGTTAATGTTCTTGCCTTAAAGCTTCGTATTCCCTATACCGTACTTTTAGTGATTGCCGGATCACTCTTAGTGCCACTATCTAAAATCAAGTATTTTTCTTTTATCACCAGCTTTCAATTAACACCTGAACTTTTGTTTTTTGTTTTTCTACCCGTGTTAATTTTTGAATCAGCTTACAATATAAAAATTCGCAATATCAGGGACAACAAAATAGCTATTGGTTTATTAGCCATTGTCGGCTTACTAGTTTCAACCATTTTTATCGGCTATGTCGGCTATTGGAGTTTCCAATTTCTTGGCTTTCAAATACCTTTGCTGGTGACCTTATTATTTGGCGCAATTATATCTGCAACAGACCCTGTGGCTGTTTTGGCTTTATTTAAAGAATTTGGTGCCCCTCATCGGTTAACCTTGATTTTTGAAGGAGAAAGTCTATTTAATGACGGAACTGCTTTCGCAATTTTTCTAGTATTACTAGATATTATAAATCATGGCTATCATGGTTATTCGACGCTAATACAAGGCCTTTTTACTTTTAGCACGATGATTATAGGAGGCACACTTTTTGGTTTATTTATGGGTTTTCTATTCTCTAAATTAATCGAATGGGTCAAAGGCCATGAAAACCTGGAAATAACGTTGACTCTATTAGTCGCACATTTCACTTTTTTATTAGCCGAAGTTATTTCTGAGCATTGGGTTATTAATGGCCATGCCATTCACTTATCTTCCATTATTGCTACCTTGGTTTCATCAATGGTTTTAGGTAATTTTGGCCGTTTCAAGATGTCGAGTGGTGTAGAAGAATACATGGATAAGTTTTGGGGATATTTTGCTTTTGTTTCTAATTCCCTAGTCTTTCTTTTAATGGGTTTATTGTTTACTAGTCTTACAATCTCCATGAATATTGCCTGGCTACCCATTTTAACAATCATTCTTGTGGTGGTGCTTGCCCGAGCAATCTCTATTTATGTTTCTATAGGTATTGCCAATCAGTTTAAATCAGAAGAAAACATCCCACTAAACTGGCAACACTTAATGGCTTGGGGAAGTTTACGTGGTTCATTAGCCGTTATCATGGTGTTATTAATTCCTGATGACATTGCTTTACCTAATTGGCCTTATGACTTTTCAATCAAGGATTTCATTATCGCCATCACGATTGGCAGTATTTATTTTACGCTACTGGTCAAAGCCAATACGATTGGAAAAATGGTGCGCTGGTTAAAAATTGATGCCTTATTACCTTATGAACAATTGAGTTATTTCAAAAGCAAAGCACTCATATACATGGATATAATCCATCGAAGTAAAGAACTCTATGACAACCATCATATCAGCGCAGAACAAAATCAGAAATTTACTGAATATTATCAACGGTTGTATGAAAAAATTTGTAAACAATGCCGAGAGCTCAATATGGATTCCAGTCATGTTGTGGAAAACATGCTTAGAATCTACACCTTAAGTATCCAGAAAAAGGAGCTGAAAGCGTTATTTAAACATAACGAAATCAGTGAGAATATTTATAAAAAGAACCTCAACATTCTAGAAACACAAACTGAACGAGTTGAACAAGACAGCTCTAAACTAACATCACTTAATGCTTATTTAACTAACTGGGCAGGTGTTTTTAATGACTTTTTTCGTAAAATATTTATCTTACCAGAAAGAAAAGATGATCCGGTAGAACTTTATCTTTATTACCAAACACAATATCTTCTTATTTCCAAAGTTCTGGATGAAATGTATCAGTTTAAAAATTCACATTTAAGTGAGATTTTTAACGATCCAAAAGCAATACAAAATGTGATCACAATTTATCAACAATTAAAAAAAGTGACTGAGCAGCAAATGGAAAAGGAAATTGAATCCAATCAGGAAATGCTGAATCAATTAAATGAACAATCCGCTATTAATCTATTACAAACTGTCCAGACAGATACTTTAAAAGAATTACGTGACAATGACATCATTACTAACAAACTCCATGTTATCTTAAACAAAGAACTAAATAACTGGTAGACATCATTCCTTAGGTATTTGATATGAAAAATTTCTTTACGTTATTGGCTGTACTAATCATTCTACGCTCTCCCCTTTTAATAGCTGATGTTTCGGGTAAAATAATTGCCTATAATTGTTATAGTTGCCATGGAGAACAGTTAATAAATCTTTATCCATCTAAAAAAATATCAAAAGTTCAGCTAACTCAAATTTTGATGGACTTTAAATATGATAAAAAAGAATCCACAATGATGAATAGAATCAGTAAAGGCTTTAGTGATAATGAACTTGAATCAGTCGCTACTTTTTTGACTACAGTGGAGAATTAAATGCTTTCCAGACGACACTTTATTAAATTAGCCAGTAGTTCTGCTGGATTATTAGTAACTGCTTGTAACGTAAAACCAACAACAAAAAATACTTCAGCACATGTCGTTATTATTGGCGGCGGATTTGGCGGTGCAACAGCAGCAAAATATATTCGGAAGCTAGATCCGACTATTCAAGTCACTTTAATTGACCCAAAAAGTCAATATACCACTTGCCCAGGAAGCAACTGGGTATTTGGCGGCATAAAAAACATAGCTTCACTTAGCCTTAACTACCAGTCTTTATCAAATCATTACGATGTTAATCTTGTTCATCAAAAGGTCACGTCTATTGACCCTGAAAAACATCTTGTTACTCTGAGTGATCGTCAGAAAATACGTTATGACCGATTAATTGTTTCGCCAGGCATTGATTTTCGTTGGGATACTATAGAGGGTCATAATGAATCCAGTACTGATTTAATTCCCCATGCATGGAAAGCTGGTAGCCAAACAACGTTACTTAACAATCAACTCAGAGCTATGAAAAATGGTGGCACCGTCATTATTTGTGCACCACCCAACCCATTCAAATGCCCACCCGGCCCATATGAACGGGCAAGTATGATTGCCTATTATTTAAAAAAGCATAAACCTAAATCAAAAATACTAATTCTTGATCCGAAGAGTAAATTTTCAAAACAAGGTTTATTTATTCAAGGCTGGGAAAAACACTATGGATTTGGAAGTAATAACAGCATGATTGAGTGGCAATCAATTCCGGATAACCCTGTTATCAACATTGATGTAAGCAACAAAATAGTAGAAACTGATTTTGGAGACAAATTTAAAGCGGATGTTTTAAACTATATTCCAGCACAAAAAGCCGCACATATAGCTGAAAAAACAGGGCTTTGTGATCAGAGTGGCTGGTGCCCCGTGACACACAACAGCAGTGAATCTACCCTGCTTCCAGATATTCATGTGATTGGTGATGCTTCAAATTACAGTCCATTACCAAAGTCAGCTTTTGCTGCTAATTCTGAAGCAAAAGTTTGTGCTTTTGCAGTTGTTAGTTTACTCAATAGACATGAAATTATTAAACCAACTTGGACAAACACTTGTTATAGCTTGATCACTCCAGAGCATGGAATCTCAGTTTCAATGATTTATAAGCTTGGCAAAAATGGAAAATTAAATAAAGTGACCGGGGCTGGTGGCGTCACGCAAAACACAGATAATAAATCACTTTCTCTAGAGGCAAATTATTCAAGACAATGGCTCGCTAGTATTACCCAAGATAGTTTTGGTTAAGGTAACGGGATACAAGCAATATTGCGCGCGCGAGTTACCTTAAGGAACCTCTAGCGGCTATCACGTAGAGCCTGTATCCGTTCTTCTAATGGAGGGTGAGTCATTGTTAATTTCTTAAGTCCCATTGCACCTAACAACCCACCATTAATTCCTAATGCTTGCATTTGTACGGGTAACTGAGCAGGCTGCTGTAAAGACTGTAATTTTTCTAAAGCATGAATCATCTTCTCAGTTCCAGCCAAATTTGCACCTCCAGCATCAGCTCGATATTCACGCCAGCGGCTAAACCACCGAACAATCAGTGTTGCCAAAAAACCAAATACAAATTGTGCAGCCATATAAGTCATTCGATAGCCAAAACCACGCCCATAGCCATAGCCACTTTGGTTATAACCACTATTACTTCGCCTATCCATAACTGATGAAACCAATTGAGATAACACAATTACAAAGGTATTAACCACGCCTTGAATCAAGGATAAAGTAACCATATCTCCATTTGCAACATGACTCATTTCATGCGCTAAAACAGCCTCAATCTCATCCTCTGTCATCGCATCCAACAATCCAGTACTTACAGCAACTAATGATTTGTTTTTATTAGCCCCAGTTGCGAAAGCATTTGGCGCAGATGACTGAAAAACTGCTACTTCTGGCATATCAATGCCAACTTTTTCTGCTTGCCGAGATATTGTGCTGACTAACCATTGTTCAGTATCATTCTGTGGCACTTCAATCACCACGGCGCCAGATGATCGCTTTGCAGCTGATTTAGACATAAATAATGAAATAAAAGAGCCAGCAAAGCCCATCACACCAGCCATCAACAACATTGGCATCCAATTCATCCCCGGTTGATTTAACCCTAAAACAGTAATTAACAAATTTAATACGAACAATACTGCAAAATTCGTTACTACAAACAGCCCTACACGAGTCAACATTCGCCTATCCTTTATTAGCTTATCGAAAGAACACTTTATCCCAAAACAAACTTATATAGCAAGCGCATTAAAAATCATTTAACATCAATCATTTCAACTGTTCCATCTTCTAGTACTTCAACCATATGACCTTTAGGTTCATCTAGGAAAATAACAATTGCGAAAAAAACAAATGCCGCAGTTACTGCTATCACCATAAAAAACATATCAGTTGAAACAAAAGATAAGACGGTAAGAAAAGCTAATCCACCTACATTACCAAAGGCTCCAACCATACCTGCAAATTGTCCTGTCATACGACGTTGAATCAATGGAACCATTGCATAAACTGCCCCCGACCCAGCCTTGGAAAAAACACCTGCCAGAATTGTAGCTGCTACCACTAACCATAAAGTCCATTCTGAAGTGACTTGACTTAAAATAAAAAAGCTTATTGCCGCACCAAAAGAAACAATACCCAATGTAATCTTACGACCAATTTTATCACTTAACCAACCACCAGCAGGCCGAGCAAAGAGATTGATAAAAGGGTAAATACCTGCCAAAATACCTGCTAAAACGGGTTCAACATTAAAAGTATCAACATAATACAATGGCAACATTGAAACCACAGCCAATTCTGCACCAAAAGTAAGTCCATAGGCTAAATTTAGAATAGCCACTTGCTTAAAAGAATACCGTTGTATTTCTGGCACTTCTTCACTAAATATTGATTTATTAACATCTATTATTTTATAAACCTGAAATAAATATAAAGAAATTAGCCCTATATATATAGTCATAGCTACGTTGTGATCAAACCACTGCATTTTTTCTGATAGCTTCCAGGTCAACACGCTTAATGCTACATACATAGGCGCATTCATGATGATATATAGCAGCAAATCCATTTTACTTGTTACTTCCATTGCACCCATTTTTTTAGGTTTAAAATAGGTAGAGCCTTTGGGTGTATTGGAAACACTAAAAAAATAAATACATCCATAAATAATTGCGATAACACCTGTAATACCTATCGCATACCGCCAACCATTTTCTGCCCCATAATAAAGTGCTAAAGAAGGCAAAATTAGTGCCGCTCCCGCAGAACCAAAATTACCCCAGCCGCCATAAATTCCTTGGGCTATACCTGTTTGTCGTGCTGGAAACCATTCAGAAATCATCCGAATACCCACCACAAACCCAGCACCAACAAATCCTAACAAAAAGCGAACGATCGCCATTTGTTGATAAGTCTGTGTATTTGCGAAACCTATACTAATTAATCCACCGAGGATTAATATGGATGAAAATAATTGTCTAGGCCCGTATTTATCAACGAGCATACCTACAATGATTCGTGCAGGAATAGTAAGCGCAATATTAAGAATAAAGAGTATTTTTACTTCTTGCTCTGATAAGTGCATGGATTCACGTATTACAACCATCAAAGGCGCATGTGAAAACCAGACCATAAAACTGAGAAAAAATGCAAACCAAGTAAGATGCAACGTTCTAATTTCAGGTTTTTTTAATGCAAATAGATTAAATTGACTACTGGCCATTAATGGTCCTTTTCAAAATAAGAGGTAAAATAGAGGTTAAGCATTTAATGTGCCAAACAAATAAAACAATTCTTTAGTCAGCTTAATGAATAAATATACAAGCCTATTACCTTAGCACTATGGAAGAACTTAAAGGTAGAGTGAACATAAGGTATGCTTAAATGTTAGGTTAACGATAAAGCCGTTAGCCTAACCTACTTGGGTTAACAAAATACTTTAGTGGGGCAAAAAACTTAGCTTTACTTTTAACTACATCTTTGCACCATTGCAGTGCTTTACGAGCCAAGTCTGTTCAAATTTGCTAAGTTATACTTTTAACAAATCAGAGCGACATAAAATATAGTTGCACTAAATTACCCAATAAAAGTAAAGCGGAAATTATTTTCCAAACCATCAAAGGGTTCCGTTCAATTAGAGGCATCGAATCTGCTGATTTGAGAAATTCCTTATTGGGTTTTGATAAGTCATAAATAAACTCAGAAAGCTCTTCATACCTTGTTTGAGGCATAATTGATGTGGCTTTTTTTAATGCTCCATCTATCCATTGTGGCACCATATCATTTTTATGAAAACTAGGCACATAATTTAGTTTTGCCAGACTTATCTTATTAGGTTTTTCCGGCATATCTTGACCAAAAGGAAGGGCTTTATTGATCATTTCATAAGCAATTACGCCTAACGAATAAATATCAGACTTGACTGTACCCCTTTGACCTAAGTGATATTCTGGCGCTGTGTAGTTTAAGGTACCAAGTACATTGTCTTCATTTGTATCTAGCGGAGAAATTTCTGCAATACCTGCAATTTTGACGGAACCAAAATCAATAATAGTGACTATGCCATTTTTTTTAATAATGATGTTCTCAGGTTTTAAATCTTGATGGAGCATTTCCATCCGATGGAACGCTCTTAACCCTTTGGCAATTTGCTCAATTATTTCTCGAACCTCTCTTATATAAGGCTTTGGATGACTATCCATCCAGTGCCTTAATGTTTGTCCTTCAAGATATTCAATTACATAATAAATACAGGTTTTCCTACGGTCTGTACTTAGTACTTTTAATACATTCTGGTGATTAATTCGCTTTCCTGCCCACTCTTCCTGCAAAAAATGTTCAATGTAAAGCGCATCGTCCTCATATAAAATTGATGGTGTTTTTAAAATCACCTGTGTTTCAGTCAATGTATCAAAAGCTCGATAAATTTGAGTCCGTTTACTGGAATGTAATTCTTCTTCAATACGGTAACCATCAAGGATCATCCCTGCATCTAACAAAGGAGGAAAAGGTAAATTAGCATAACGTCGCATAATTTCATCTTCGTTAGCTTGTGGTAAATCATCGACGCTAAACAACTGACAAGTCAAGTTATCATCGCTATTATTATCAATTGCTAGTTGTACTATTTTTTGTGCTTTTTTCTCTAAACTCCCCTCTTCCAGAGCAATATTTTTTAATGTTTTTTCAGCTATAAATTCATGAACTCCATCAGTCGTCATGATGAACAAATCACCTTTTTCCAAAGGGAAAGATTTATAGTCAACATCCAATCTTGGCTCAATCCCCATCGCTCTATTCAAATAGCTTTTTTCATCCGAAACATGAATACAATGATCACGCGTCATCAACTCTAAGTTTCCTTTTCTTAAACGATATATTCGGGAATCACCAATATGAAAAATATACCCTGAAGTTGACTTACAGACCAATACACTTAGAGTACTAACCATTCCTTTTGTCGACCCATATCGTAGTTGACCTTGACTATAAAGCCATGAATTGGTTGCAGAAATAATTTTTTGACCTGCTGTTTTTACCGACCACGATTCTGGGGTACTGTAATAATCATTTAAAAAACTACTGACACAGCAACTACTAGCCTCTTTACCCGCATCGCTACCACTCATTCCATCAGCAATAATAACAGCAACGCCTTTATGGGTTAACTGAGGCTCTTCAGCAAGAATTGCTCCATAACTGTCCTCATTTTCTTCTTTTGTCCCTTTATCACTCGATGCACCAACACTTACTTTTAACATTTATTTACTCATCAAAATACTTCTATAAAAAAGGAGGCAAAGCCTCCCTTTATTAATTTGATTTATCTCTACTTTACTAGAAATATATTTCTTAGGAACGTGTACGGAATAAGTTCGATAACTTGCGTAGGATTTTTCGTGCACGTTCTTAGTGAACATCAATCATCTGCACAGTTCCATCTGGTAATACTTCGGCCATTGCACCCTTAGGTTCATCCAGTAACAAACAAATCACAGCAGCGATTGCCACTCCAATAGCAATAGTCAAAAAGAACACTGATGGAGTTACAAAGGAAAATACGGTGAGAAAAAATACTGCACCAATATTACCATAAGCTCCAACCATACCAGCAATTTGACCGGTAAGACGGCGTTTTATCAGTGGCACAACCGCAAATACACAACCTGCAGCAGAGCCCGTAAAAAATGAACATCCCATCATAACAATAACTGCAAGAGAAATCGGCCACTCAGAATTAATTTGTGACATAAGGAAGAACCCCAATGATGCGCCTGCCAACAAAACAACTAATGACATCTTTCGACCAAATTTATCACTAATCCAGCCACCCGAAGGACAAGAAATTACATCAACAGTAGCAAAACAAGCACCCAGCATACCGGCTATTGATACAGGAACAGCAAAGGTTTCTTTAAAGAACAGCGGTAGCATTGAGACAACCGATAGCTCAACACCAAATGTGACTGCATAAGCGATACTTAAAATAGCCACTTGTTTGAATTTGTATTGCATGACTTCATCCACTGATTTCACAAAAATATCAGCATTTACCTTGTAAATTTGTGTACATTGAAAAAGATAAAGGGTAATGAGAGCTGCGTATATCACCGAAGTTTCCATTTCTGTTAACAATCCTAGCTGTGTAACTTTCCAGGTTAATACGGCAAGAGCTCCATACATTGGGATATTCATTAACAAATAGAAGTAATAATCCATTTTACTGGTCACTTCTAAACCACCAGTTTTGTTTGGCTTGAAATATGTTGATCCTACGGGTGTATCCGTCACTGTATTGTAATAGATGATAGAAAAAACCAAGGCAATTACACCGGTACTTGCAGTAGCGTAACGCCAACCATCATCACCACCAATGATTAAAGCAAGCGTTGGTAAAGTTATCGCTGCGACTGCAGAACCAACATTCCCCATGCCTTTGTAAATACCTTCAGCAAGCCCCATTTGTTTTGCTGGAAACCATTCACTAATCATTCGAATACCTATGACAAAACCTGCTCCAGCAAAACCTAATAGAAACCGTGTTAAGGCCAGCATTTCAAAACTATCTGCCAAAGCAAATGCAAAGCATAAAAGTGCAGTGATAAAAAGTAAAACAGAAAAGGTTTTACGAGGCCCAAAAACATCCACCAACATGCCAATAACAATACGGGCAGGTATAGTCAACGCAACGTTTAGAATCAATAAGGTTTTAACTTGCTGATCAGATAAGCCAAATGCATCCTGTATCGTAATTAATAACGGCGCATGGCTAAACCAAACCAAGAAAGTAACAAAAAAAGCCATCCATGTCAGATGCAAAATCTTAGTTTTGCCTGAAAAGGTAATGATATTTAAGTTAGAATTACTCATTGGAATTTAATAACATTGCAAAAATAATGATAGCCAGAATAAAAGAAACACTTTTCCAGAAAACAACAGGATCTCGTTCTAATAAAGGTGGGCGGGTCTGATTTATAAATATTTTGTTTGGATGACGCAAGTCAAATATAAATTCAGATATTTCTTCATATCGTTTTAAAGGATTTGGATTTAACGCCTTCTTAAGTGCTCCGTCAACCCAAAGAGGAATCTGACGTTCATCATGATGTATAGGATGATAATTTAATTTATTTTGAGCAGCTCTGTTGGTAGCTTGTACTACCTTGGTACCATAAGGTAATTTCCCCGTTATCATTTGATAAGTAATAATTGCCAAAGAAAAAAGATCTGAAAGTGGCGAGCCCATTTCTCCAAGTAAATACTCTGGTGCTGTGTATTGTGCGGTACCTAATAGATTCGCTTGCTCAATAGGATTAGTAATTTCCATAATGCCAGCTACTTTTGTTGAGCCAAAATCTATAATTTTTACTGTGCCAGAAGTATCAATCATAATATTTTCTGGTCTTAAATCTTGATGTAGCATTTCTAATCGATGAAAAGCACGTAATCCTTTAGCAATTTGTTCGACTATTCCGCGTACTGTTTCCAAATCAGGTTTTGGATTGTCTGTCATCCATTGGGTTAATGTCTGTCCTTCGATAAATTCCATAATAATGTACATATAATGGCGTTGCCGATTCTGTACATAGGGTTTTAGAACATAAGGACTGTTGATACGTCGAGCAATCCATTCTTCCATTAAAAATCTTTCTAGATAAGCTGAGTCACCTTGTTTATCAATTGATAGTGTTTTCATCACAACCTGCATACCAGTATCATTATCAACTGCCAAATAAACATGGCTACGACTGCTGCCGTATATCTTTCTTATAATGTTATAACCATCAAAATCCATTCTTGCTTCTAATATAGGCGGAAATGGAAGTTTGGTTAATTGCTGATTAATTTCATTAATATCTAGACTAGGCAGCTCTTCTACCCTAATAATCTGGGTGGTTAAATTATCCGTACTACCTTGTTCATAAGCTTGTTCTGAAATAAATTTTGCCGCACTATCTAAATCATCTTTATGATCATTTATTGCCTTTAACATGAAACCTGAATCGACAGATTCATAGATACCATCAGTTACGAATAAAAATATATCACCCCAATCTACTTGAAACGAATCATAATCTATTTCAAGCCGTGCATTAATTCCCATCGCTCGACTGAGATAACTTTTATCTTGAGAAACCCAAAGTCTATGATCCTCTGTTAATTGTTCTAGTGCATTGCCCCGCAAGCGGTAGATCCGTGAATCGCCTAAATGAAAAAAATGTGCAGTGGTAGATTTAATAATCATTGCACTTAATGTGCAGACATAGCCTTTATCTTTGTTGAAACGATGTTGTCCTTGCTGAGTTTGTGAATATAACCAGGAATTAGTTGCACTCAAAACCTGCTGTGCAGATTTTTTTACAGACCAGGCTTCAGAGGTACAATAATAATCTTCAAGAAAACCAGTAACAGTCGCTTCACTTGCTACCTGTCCGACATCACTACTACTAATTCCATCAGCCAATGCGATGGTAATTCCTTTTGAGGTTAATTGAGGTTCTTCAGGTATAAAAACGCCGTAAAAATCTTGATTAATACTCTTACGTCCTTTATCGGAATATTGTCCTATGGATATTTTCAGTTGACTTGGCATTTATGCTGGAGTCTTTGATAGCAAAAAACATTTGATGGCCTAAGCAATATGTAGGTTGGAAAATGGTAGCGTAATCCGACAATTCTTTAAAAATGGTGAATTACGCTATCACTCATCCACCCTACAAAAATGTAAAGCCTTTCCCAAAAAGATGATTAAGAGGGGCAAGTAAATCGATGAAAAAATCCTATTTCAAATTACGATCTGGACTCATTCTCACGTGGGTATAATATAATGGCAATCCAACAAAGACTAAACCACCCACCATATTGCCCAGTACAGTTGGCAACTCATTCCAGATTAAATAGTCTGCTATAGTAAATCCACCCCCCATAATCATTGAGAATGGAAATAAAAACATATTGACAATTGAATGCTCAAAGGCCATATAAAAGAAAAGCATAATTGGCATCCACATTGCCATCATTTTCCCTGTTGCAGATGTCGAAATCATTGCACCCACAACACCCATTGAAACCATCCAGTTACACAACATACCACGAATAAAAATCGTTAGCCATCCTCCAATACCATGAGCTTTATAGCCTAAGGTTCTAGCCTCACCAATTTTTCCTACTTTTTCTGCGATAGCCCCTCCATCAGTGTTATATCCATAAGTCAAAATATAGGACATCATAAAAGCAACAGCTAAAGCTCCTGCAAAATTACCAATAAAGACTAACCCCCAGTTTCTTAATACTTGGCCTATAGTTACACCCGGTCTTTTATCAAAAAAAGCAAGTGGTACCAGTGTAAAAACACCTGTTAACAAGTCAAACTTCATGAGATATAGCATAATAAACCCAACAGGAAAAAGTACAGCACCTAATAAAGGTGACCCTGTTTTAACCGTAACTGTAATTGCAAACACAGCTGCAAGAGCCAGAGTAGCACCTGCCATGAATGCACGAATCAAAGTATCTTTTGTTGACATATAAACTTTAGCTTCACCAGCGTCAACCATTTTTGTAACAAATTCTGTGGGTTCTAAATAAGACATAATTTTTCTCTATTTTATTAGGGGTTTCTACTTAGGAGTAAGGGTTTAATAATATCCGTATATTATTAAACCCTTACTCCTAAGTTTCTTTTTGTTTTTTATTTTCTTCAAGTTTTTTATTAGCTTTTTCAACACCAATTAAAATAGAGCCTTTTACGAACTCGTATATGGCAACAAGTAAGCCAAAAAAACCATTTAAAATAATTAGTATTTTTTTTGCCGGTTCAGATGAGTCTTTAAAAGCTTTAGGAGATGCCGCCCAGTACCCTATACCCATAAACAGGCTTCCAGAAACAAGGTTTCCTAATGTAACGAAAAACAGGTTGTAAAACATTCCGCCTAAAGAGACTGATTCAGGGTGATTACCAAGTAGAGCAAAAGAAAAAACAGCCATGTTAGCAACGCTATGCTCAAAGCCACTTGCAAAAAAAGCATATAGACACCAAAAGATCAAAATACATTTGGCCGCATCATTCTCTGTTCGTGCTGAAGTCCAGATAGCTAAACAAACTAACCAGTTGCATAAAATAGCTAAAAAGAATAATTGAAAGGGACCTTTATTCATCTTGGCGCTTGCAACATTATTTAATAACTCAGCACTTCCGTTATATAAGGCACCATCTCCAATGGCAACCATAACACCAAATAGCATGGCCCCCGCTAGATTCCCTGACCAAGATGCGCCCCACGCTTTAAACACATCTGTACTGGTAACAGTATCTTTTAACCAGCCTATGGTCATATACATAGTGTGGCCTGTGAATAATTCTGATCCTGCAAAAATAACCAAAGTCAAAGCAATACCAAACGACATTCCCATAACCATAGGCCGAACGGATGGGTCTAGTTGTCCTGCAACGGTAAAGACTAAAACGATCCCCATGCCCAGATAGGCACCTGCCATTAAGGCACCAATAAAAAATGAAAGTGGATTATTTTTTAATAATGCTGTTTTTGTTTTAGCAACTTTTGCAAAGTGATTAATAGTGTCTGAGTACATAAATATCCTTTGTATAGTTTATTATTATGGTTCCCATGCTCTCGACAACTACTCCTTCGTTGTTCTACTACGCACTATCCTTTGTCGAGCGTGGAAATGTAATTCGTTAGTGAGGCGCTGGCTTTAGCCTGCTTTTTTACTAGGTATTACAGGCTCAAGCCAGCGCCCCAAAATAATCTAATTTTCTTAACTTAATGGCAATAATGGAGACCGTGGTAATTATCACGCCTCAATTATTAGACTAATATATCCTGTATAAACCCTAATAGAACCAGTATGAGTTCAATGACTCCTACAGCAATCAATGTAAATCCAAGTATTCTGGAATATTGATTGAGTTTAGGTGAAGGTGCGCCAACTAAATATTGATCCAGTTCGCCATTTTCAACCAATCGATCATATTCAACTTTACGTTCATGCTTAAATTCTTCCAATGGCATACTACCGGTAAACATAACCACATCAACAGGAAATTTTTCTGGTCTGAAATGACAGTTGAAAAAATGCACTGTAAATAAGAATACTGCGGCTAAAAAGGCTTCTTCTCCATGAATAATAGTAGCAACATTAAATGCCCACCCAGGCAAGAAACCACCAAAAAAGTCAGGGAACCATAGCAATAAACCTGAGCAGCCGATAATGAACATACCCCAGAAAGGAGCCCAATAATCGAATTTTTCCCAGTAAGTCCAGCGGTCAAATACGGGACGAGGGCCTTTTTCAAAGAACCATTTACACATGGCGATAAAATCGCGTCCATCTTGTAAGCGTGGAATCAGTGAGTGAGGACCAAACCATTCAAATTTGATACCGTGATCTCTATTGTCAGTATAAATCTTACGGAAAATAACATATAAATGACCGAAGAATATACTGGCAAAAGTCACGGCAGCAATGCGATGAATAATGGCCGCCACTTTAGCTCCTCCAAGTAAAGTCATTACAAAAGGAGCCCAGAAACTATTGGCAAAAAGTACAGTTGTACCGGTAATAACCAGAGTCATCACAGCGATAGCCAGAACTAAATGAGCAATCATCCATCCTTTGGTAAAACGAGTAACATATTGACCTTGTTTTAGAGGATCACCATTTTCCTCAAGGCGAATAACTAGATGCTCTCCGTTTTCAAACTCTTTTTTCTCACGAAAATACCATAATAACGAGTGCGCCCAAAAGAATAGAAAAACAGCGAATAGCAAGCTAATCATAAATTTGGAGACGATCCACATTTCTGGAAAACGCTCATAATCATGCGTAGTACCATGCGGATGAAAGGTTAAAAACCCTTCTGAAGCATCTTTATGGCATTCCTTGCAGGTTTCCATAATATTATCAGGATGAACCATCGATTTAGGATTATCTGCTTTATGTGGATCATGTGGATCATGGCAGTCATGACATTTAGCGGTATGGGTGTATCCCAAATTTACAATTTGCCCATGATAGGTTTCTCGATAGGATTTTAGATACTCTTCGTGGCATGAGCCACAATTTTCAGTAATAGCCAATTTTGCAGGATCTTCTTCAACCACAGAAATTTTATGTGCAGTATGACAATCACTACAAACAGCAGGCTCCAATTCCCCATAGCGTTTAACAGGTGCACCATGAACGGACTGGGTATATTCCTTTAATTGGTCTTTATGGCACCCACCGCAAAGCTCTGGACTGTTTATCCGAAAACTGTCCTTGGTATTACCTTCCATAGGGAAAATTTCATGCGTACCATGACAGTCCCAGCAGGTTGCATTTAGCTGATCGGGATGATCTTTATTAGCTTGCGCATGAATTGAGCCTAAATAATGATCTGCATTCGCTCCCAGCTTTCTTTTTTCTACCAGAGGAACAGTTGATGGTAAGCCAGACATCGTATGGGTCAGGTTTCTGACCGTATGCATATCAATTTGTGCCTCTTCTCTGTCCTTTTTGATGAGCTCTTTATGGCAACCTACACAGTCAACAGTACGCTTTACATCATCCTTGTGCGGCATTTGTTCAATGTCCACATGGCATTCGACGCATTTAACTTTTGCGTGAACACTTTTGTTAAACGCTTTTGATTTTACATGTAAACCACGTTTTGGTGTTTCCCCTGTTTTGCCTGTGGGCACTGCAAAACCCTGAAAACCATGACAGTCAAGGCAGGTCTCAATATCAGTATCGCTGGTGACAGAAATTGGATCCATTGGGGTAGGCGCAGTTTCTGCCGAGAGAGTCGCTGAAAAAAATATGAACAGCAGTCTCAACACAACTGCGCCGCCCAGAGAAAGGCGGCGCATGATCATTATTATTTACCTCTGTGTTATTTCTTCATATCTTGCAAATAACGACCATTAAAGGCTTCCCGATCCTTTTTACGTTGATCAGCTAACGCTTTAGGCATTTTTCCGACAAACCATTCATGACCATCAAGGGTCATGATTTCATTTTCAAGGTAATCCTTAATTTTTTTGGCTTGTTTATGTTTACCTGCTTTTTCAGCTTTTTCAATAATTTCCTTAATGCTAGGTACCCATTCCATATAGAAACGGTGGGCAACTTCATACATACCATGCCATTGCACATAGTCTGGCGCCATCATGGCTGCACCGTGACGTGCTCTTCTGCCTTCATGGTGCCATAAGAAATAATAGTTCCACTCAATTTCTTCATCAAATGGAGTCTCTGTACGCAGACCTTCATCAAGCAACAGTTTCATCATTTTAGTGGTAGGTATCGCATATTTTTCATTATACATTTCAACCACGCCGTCAAATTGCTCGTAAAAACTCTCGATCATTTTTTTACCGTGACAACTGCTACAAACGTCTTTCATATCATCGCGGCGCAATTCCCAAGGTTTAACTTTTAACCCTTTTTTCTCATCTCGTGCGTCAATTTTTTCTGAGATGGCTGGGCGCAATGTCCAGGAAATACGATCACCTACATCATGAGTAATAGGCTGATTTCGAGTTGCTGACATGTGGCAAGTGGCACAAGTCGGAGCTGCATCATAATCCTCACCAGCAATCCATTTGCTTGAATCCAGGTTCATTTTATCGACATTGGAGTAAAAACCGATACCGTGTTTAGATTCTTCATAGATTTCTTTTTGTGGATGATCAGGACCTAAATGACATTTACCACAAGTTTCAGGGCGTCTTGCTTGAGCCGCAGAGAATAGGTGGCGTTGATGACAAGCACTACAAGCTCCTTTAGAACCATCAGGGTTGATTCGTCCAATCCCTGTGTTTGGCCACGTCGTTGGATCAAGATCGCCATTGGGCAATACTTTTACATCAGTACCATGACATTGCCAGCAACCCGCTACTGCAACAGGTGATTTGCCATGAAAACTCATTTTTCCTTCAACCACTTCGGCTAAAGTATTATCTAATGAACCAATAATTTGAGCAGCTTTGGCATGATGACTTTTTTCAAATTGTTTTCTTTCAACATTATGACACTCGCCACAATCTTTAGGGGATACAATCACAGAAATAAAGAAATCCTTATGGCGAATTGCATCAGGGTCTTCCTTATCCGCTTTATGGCATTCATAACAACCAACATTAGCACCGTAATGTTTTGATTTACCCCATTGTTGATAGATACCAGGGTGTTCATTTTTATGACACGATGCACAGGTAGCACTCTCTTTGCTCAGATTTTTAAAAGGTTTAAGTATTTTGGCTTTCTCTTCACGTGTAACGTCCACCCATTTTTTTTTAACTGATTCGGTTTTACGATCTGAGGGGGTCTGGAATTTTGTAGTGCTTTTCTCTAAACGGTATTGTTCAAGCGTCTCGCCTTTCCTAAGCGTTACCATTTCTCCTGTTTCTGGATCTTTTACAGTAGTCCAGGTAGCTGCAAAAGAATCAGGACTGTATAACTGAAAACTTATCACAAGCATCATGATAAACAGAGTTGAAACCCACAATGGGTAGTATTTATTGCTCATTATTATTTATCCTTTCCCAAAAATAATTTGTATCTTAATTGCTAATAATCTTAAACTCGCGCGCTGGTTACTTCACCAGCTCCCCAAGTAGTACGCCAACGTGATTTAACTTTGTTAATTCCATAAAAACTAAGCAATGCCAAAATAGTAAAAATAAAGAAGCCTAAGCCAAAGCCATCAGTCATTTGTTTGGATTGACCAAGAAACCATGCTAAAACAAAGCCCCCTAAGCCACCTGCAGCTCCAATCATCCCTGTGACTGCACCCACATTTTTTCTAAACCTGAGGGGAACTAATTGAAAAACAGCACCACTGCTCATCCCTAAGGAACCAGAGCCTATTATCAAAAACAAAATAGCTAACCAAAGAGGAAGAGAAAAGCTGACTAACAACATACAAACTGCTGTAACAACAAATAATCGCTGCATGGTACGAATACCACCAAATTTATCTGCCATCCAACCACCGACAGGACGTAAAGCTGTTCCTGCCAGTATACATATAGCAGTGTAGTAACCAGCAGATACTGGTTCAAGAGTATATTCTTGATGAAAATACAAGACCATCACACTGGATAAAGCGATCACACCACCAAAACTCAAGCTGTAAAAAAGCATAAACCACCAGACATCAATTTCTTTAAGCACTTTCATGTAATCAGAGAGTGGTTTTTTATCTGGCTGATAATTATCATCTTTGGCCTTAAGATAAAAAAAGATAACTGTAGCAATTAGAGGCAAGGTGGCAAATCCAAAAACAGATCTCCAGCCAAAACTTTCTGCAAGCATTGGAGCTAATGCTGCTGTAAAAACAGTACCACTACTAGCAGCGCCGGCAATCCCCATCACTAGCCCTTGATATTCATCGGGATACCAGCGGCTACACAGAGGCAATGCAACAGAAATGCTAGTCCCCGCCAAACCCAAAACTATAGCAACCAAATAAATTCCGTTAATAGAACTGATATTACTAAGAAAAGCAATTAATAATGTAAAAATAACAATAATTTGGGCAATCAATCCTGTACGCTTTGGGGCAAAACGATCAACCAAAATACCAACGGGAATACGAAATAGTACACCAGCCAATAGAGGAATGGTTACCAGTGTATATTGTTGGGCTTCTGTCAGATTTAAATCCTGAGCAATATAGATCACCAACGGCCCCATCATCACCCAAACCATAAAGCTCATATCCGAATAAATAAAAGCACTGATTAAGGTGTTTCTGTGACCACTTTGTAAAAATTTTGAAATAGACATAAGGCATTAAAATTAAACAGAACTAAAAATAATTAAGCAAACATCATGCCTAAAACGTGAAGTCATTCACAAATCATATAAACCGCATTCATAGTATGTTTTTATTGCATTAGCATGCTGAAAAAGATTATATTAATTAAAGTCATCTTTAAGTTTTTTTGTTTATTCCCGCCTCATAACAGTGCGTGGTCACTATAAAATCGCGCGCTAATGGTGCGCAAGTAGGTGCATCCAATAACCCTCTCATCAATAGGAAGTCTCAATGTCTGTACTCCTAGAAACACAATGTGGTTTTGCCAGTGAAACCGGCAAGCGAGAAACTAATGAAGATTTTGTTGCTTTTTATTTGGGTACTGAAGATGAACGTGCTATCTATGGAAGTGCAGCGATTATTGCTGATGGCATCGGAGGAACGGGGGGAGGTAGATGCGCATCAGAACTGGCTGTACGAGAATTTATTGATGCCTATTACGAGCAAAAAAAAACCTTGGGCATTAAAAGAATGGCCGAAAATGCACTGCTATCTATCAATCGCTGGATCTATTCTCAAGCCCACAAAGACTCAACACTCAAAGGGATGGGCACAACATTTAGCGCTTTAATTTTGCTAAACAGCCAAGCACACCTAGTTCATTTAGGCGATACTCGAATTTATCGCCTTAGAAACAATCGCCTACAATGCCTCACATCTGATCATGTTCACCAACACCCTGATTTACAACATGTTCTAACGCGTGCTTTAGGAATAGAGGAAACATTACATATTGATTTCTCACAACATAATCTAAACCTGCATGATCGTTTTTTATTGTGTTGTGATGGTGTTCATACAGCCTTGCGTGACCAAAAAATTCAGCAGCTATTATCTCAAAACCAGTCCCCTCAAGACCATGCACGAAACCTTGTTGGAGAAGCCTTACAAGCAGGCTCTCATGATAATGTCAGCGCATTAGTTATTGATATACTTAAACTACCTCCTCCCGACAAATCACTCCTGGAAGCAACTGTTGATAACTTACCGATGATGACAACTTTGCCCAAAGAAAATGATCAGCTTGACGGGTTTCTGCTAACAAAAAAAATATCTGATAGTCGTTATACTCAACTCTTCCTCGCGATTGACGAAAAATCAAACCATGGACAAGTTGTTATTAAATTCCCTAAACCAGAAGCTAATTCCGAAACTATCTATCGCCAAGCATTTATCCGAGAAAACTGGATCACCTCCCATGTACACAACCCCTGGATTGCCGAACAAGTTGAACTAGAATCCTCTAGACAAACTCGCCTCTACACTGTTATGCCTTATTATGAAGGAGAAACACTTGAACACTGCTTATTAAAAGAAGATATCTCATTCGATTTAGGCATTAAAATCAGTTTACTGTTATGCAAAGCTGTCTACTCACTACACAAGGAAAAAGTAGTTCATCGAGACATTAAACCTGATAATGTCATTTTACTTACCACTGGTGGGCTAAAATTATTGGATCTTGGTGTAGCTCGCCTTCCAGGCTTAGATGATGAATTAGAAAGCACTGCTCCAGGCACACCGAGCTACATGTCACCAGAATTATTTCAAGGCAGTCGAGGAGATGAGCAATCAGACTTATATGCGCTAGGAGTAACAATATATCGGATGTTTAGTCATGGTCACTATCCTTATGGTGAAGTTGAACCTTTCACACGTCCTAGCTTCAAAAAGTCAGTTCCGCTAGGTCAATACCGACCAGATTTACCCGCATGGCTGGAGGTTTTATTAGCTCGAGCCATCAACCCGGAGAAAGGGTTTGTTAATGCAATGGATCTTGCCTTTGAACTTGAAAATGGCCTTGCTCGAGGCACAACAGTGCTACCAATGGAAAAAAGTTTAACCAGCCGGGTCAAAAATACGCTTGGAGGCTGGTTTAGCTAGAATTGTTTGCGACTATTTTTGAACTATTACTTTCCGAATATATCTGCATGTACTATAAATCAGGAATATCCATAACTCCTTCAGCCATCATGACCGCTTCCCCACCTATTCTTAAAGTTAGCTCATCCTCACCTTTGTGATCCATTTCCAGATTTATCACACTCCGTCGAGTAGCCTCTTCCCCCCTTTCTACAGCAAAAGTGTATGTTCCTTTTTGCAAATGATCAAATGAACAAAGGTAAGAAGCAAAAGCTGACAACGCCGTACCAACTGGAGGGTCATCATGCCGACTAACATTTGGCCCTAGTAAACGAACTGAAAAATCCGAATCTGAATTTGGTGTTCTATTAGAAAACAACAAAATCTCTTGAGCAGCTGTCTGAGGTGCGACAGATTGACTCCAGGCAGAATAATTAAACTTGGCTTTTCTTACTACATCATAATACAGAAGTGGAACCACCAGATAAGGGAAACCACTGGAAACAAGTCGCGCCTGATATTTTTTTTGATCAATATGGCTAGAGTCAAAGCCAAGAAAACTAGCCATTTCAGTTTCCGTTGGCGTATAGTAATCCACGGTTGATGAGACTTTAGTAGAATATTGGACAAAAACAGGCGCATCCCCTTTCCAACTCACACTTACATTCAAAGCCCCAGAATTTTGAACAAATTCTAACGATGAATACGGATCCTGCTTTTTAATCTGTCCAATACTTGCCAAAACATAAGCAGCAGCAACAATGGGATGCCCTGCATAATTAATTTCTCCAAGTGAAGAAAAAATTTTCATCTTCCAACTTGCTTTAACTTCATTCGCAAATAAAAACACCGTTTCAGACAAATTCAATTCTTTGGCAACCAAGGCCATCTGCTGATTATTTAATCCTTCCGCATCTGGAAATACAGCCACTTGCGCCCCACCAAAAACATGATGGGTAAAAATATCAGCCATATAATATTTATATTTCATTTGATGACACCTTAATGTTAACTTCAACTTGATTTTTTTCTATGCGAACACCATAAGTCTCTACTACAATGCTATCATCATCAAAACAGACACCCGTTTTCAAACTAAAATGTTGCTTATATAACGGAGAAGAAACCATTGGTTCGCCTTTTATATCTCCGATTAAACCTCTTGACAAAACATTAGCCTTTCCAAAGGGGTCATAATTATTGATGGCGTAAACCTCTTTATCTCTGGCTAAGTAAAAAATTGCTACCTGTTTATCCTCAACCAAGGCACAAATACCCGAATCAGGTTGCAAATCATCTTCACTACATACATTAACCCACTGGCTCACTAAATTTCCTCCAAAATCTTAAAGTGTTACGTTTATGTTATTCTATATTGTTTAGGCGAATTGCCTCTACGTCTATTACAAACCCCATATTATCAACTGTTTTGTTTCTATAAACAAAACATCAAAACCATTATTTTTTTTATTTTAAATAACTAGGCTCCCTCTTGCTTGCTTTCTATCTAAGCTGAAGTCCATTGTCATTTATCCACAGCATATCCAAAATTCAAGTTTTTTATCACAACTCACCAAACCATTACCTATGCGTCCGCATCACGGGCTACTGTGAGTAGCGCGGTTTTTGCTTCTTTTTGCAAAAACCATGATCCTTACGACAGTCTCTGTGCATGCGATTGTTAGCCATTTTGTAACTATACACTTAAATTCTCATTCCATAAAAAGTAAGCTCCAAATCGTCCTTTTTTACTCTCACCGCCAGCTTGTTTACCTTTTTCCGTGAGCTCTTCTTGTTCATCTTTAATTTCCAAATATCCTTTAGATACCAATTTATCGGTAAGTTGGTCTGTTGTTTTACCGAGTTTTTTTGCTAACTTCGAGGTCGTTAGCTTGCTGTAATTCTCTTTTTTTATCTCTGGGGTCTTTTTCTCATTCTCTTCTGGTTCAGGTGTGACTTTTTCCAGAGAAATTCTTACTTCATCACTAATTCGGATAATCCTTTGGGCTTCATCATAAGCATCTCTATACAATTCTGAATCTTCTGCTCGAGAAACAGCAACACCCATTTCATTATTATTTACTTGGCTAAACTCATATAAATTTAGACTGGTAATAATACAGCTCTCTTCGTTCAAATAGCATTTTGCATGAAGATTTTTACAAAAACTTGTTCTGATGAATGTTAGTCCACTTAACCAACTAATTTCATCATTATGAAGTTCATTTTTTCCATAGATAATTCGGACATCAATTTTCAACCGATTTTTATCTTCTAGTAATTCTTTGATTCGGTCGTTTAATTTTAGAAATGGACTAATTAATATGAGCCTATCCTGTGCTGTTTTTATGAGTTCTTCCAAAAAATAATTGGTTGCACTCGTATTTAAAAATTTTGCCATTCAATCCTTTCCTTTACTTAGAGACATGTAAAATTTTGTATTGGCTAACAACTACTCTTTGCTTTTTAATCGTATTTGTTTCAATTAACACTTAAAAATCTAGCATATTCTATACCGTATAATATAAAACCTTGATTTAAAATAATTGTCGGAAATTAATATATTGAATAATTAATCCAAAATGGTGCAACAATGATTAATTTAGCACACTCTTTAGAACTGTTTTGATATAAAAGTGCGCAACGCTAATAAAAATAAATAAAAAATTATTTTGCTATAAACTCGTTTAACCTGATAAATATCATTATTAATTTTATGCTTATTATGATAAATTTATCTATCTAGACTTTTTTAATTAAAACATTATTTTTCAGAAGAATACATTTATGTCTCTACCTAACACTTTAACTAAAAATAAGCGATTCAGCTTATCGATTTTTGTCTTGGCTTTGTTAGCCTTGTCAATTATCCAATCTGCATCTGCTGATATAAACGACACAATAGAGAGTGCCCTTAAATTTGGACAAGATGATGAAAAATATGGACAATTTAAGTTAAACTTACGTTATCGCTTTGAACAAGATGACACTAAAAACCCTGCCAAAGAATATGGTGATGCATCAACAATCCGCATGCGTTTAGGATATTTAACACCTGAATTTCGTAGCTCTCAGGGCTTTAGCATACAGGGCTATGCGGAATACGAAACCAATCAGGATTTTGGTGCTAACACCTACAACAGCGCAAGAAATGGAAAAAAAGAATTTGAAACAATTGTTGACCCACAAGAACATGAATTAAATCAATTATGGATTAGCTTTAAAGGAATTCCTGATACTGAAGTTAAAGTAGGTAGACAAAGAATTAAAATAGATAATGACCGGTTTATCGGTAATGTTGGCTGGCGTCAACTGGAGCAAACCTATGATGCAGTACTATTAACCAACCAATCACTCCCCAATACAACGGTTAAAGTTGGTTATATTAATCAAAGACAAACAATACATTCCTTTGTGCAAGCAATGCAGACACCTTTTGTTAATGCTTCATATGATTTTAAAGGCTATGGGAAATTAACCGGATATGGTTATTTTCTTGATAATAACGAAGCACATAAGGCTTCAAATCAAACCTACGGCGTTAGTTTTGATGGAGGTAAAAAAATAACAGATGATATAAAAGCACTTTACCGGCTTGAATATGCTTATCAGAAAGACCATGAACAAAACCCAAATGATTATAATGCTGATTATTATCATGTTATGGCTGGAGCTAAAGCATATGCAATCACACTCAAAGCTGGAATGGAGCAGTTAGGTGGTAATGGTGCAGGAAAAGTCTTTCAAACTCCTTTGGCTACACTTCACGCTTTTAATGGTTGGTCTGACCAGTTTTTAACTACCCCTGAAAATGGTCTACGTGATATTTACGCATCGTTAAGCACAAAGGTTATGGGTGTAAAGTTAATGGGGGTTTATCATGAATTTGATGATGACTCTAGCAATACCAGTTACGGTAAAGAATATGATTTTCTAGTGGTTAAAAAATTTGCTGACCACTATACCTTACTCGCAAAATATGCTTATTTTGATGGCGATAATGGACGATTTGATGCTCAAAACTTTTGGTTAGAGGCTGGTGTTAGTTTTTAAGGATAGATAATTTTATCTTGAGCTGATTATGTTCTTTCCTTAGTTTACAAAAAACCCTCAATAACTCTCGTTTATTGAGGGCTTCTTCGTTTTATTTCATTAGAAATATTTTTTTATAAATAATCTAAAATAAGAAACAAGACAAGGGTCAGCCCTAGCCCACAATGAATAACACCCTTAACACTCGCATATAATTTTAATTTCCCACCTTCGGGTAGTTTTTTAAAAGCGTCGATATGTTTTATTGCGGGGTAAGCTCCATTAAATTCAAGCGCTAATATGACTATAACAGCAAGAATAAATGCCACTAAACTAAAGCTGTGTGGATAGTGGGATGATGCTCCCATGAAAAATAACATTGGGATAGAAAATAATGTATTAGTTCTTGATGCCAATCCAGCAGCAGCTAACGCATCTACCGCCTCAGGTATAGCTTTACCACCACCTGCAACTTGTGTCGCTGATGCAATAACTGTTTTTTGATTAGGTAAAATAATAAACCAAACATTTAAAAACATAAAAATACCAAGTAAAGCACCCACATAAATATCTATAGATAGCCCTCCACCCCGTAAGGCAAATATTCCAAGCCCTGTTCCTAATGTAAACACCGCCCCCCAACGAAACCAATCTAACGCTCGTGGAACTAACTTTTGCACAGCATCAGATTTTGCGCCGGCATCTGCTTCCTTAAAATATTCAGTTTGAACAAAATTAAAATAATATAGCAGCCCAATCCATGTAACACCCGCCATAAAATGACCCCATCTCAATAGCATTTCTAAACCGATTTTTGTTGTAACTAAATCCATATAACACCTCTTTTTTTATAATTATGTATGAATTCACACTTCAATTTATCTAGTATGAACAAATTATATAGGCACAGAAACAGAATATTCGTCAAATATTTTTTATCTTTACTTAATTCTATAATATAAAAACTAGACTTAAGCTAAAAATAAGCTTAAGCAAAAATTGAATGATTAGAGCTAGAGTAACAAGGGTATAACGAAGCTAAATAATTGTAAAACTTTAAAAAATACTGCTTATTCTATGGAGATAAATATTGAAAAAACTTCCCCATAATTGGCACTTATTGCTAAAAATATTTTAGCAATTCCAGATTTATCAAAGTTAAGGGCTCCTCTATTAATTCTACGGACATAAAAAAACCTTTGAAGTCAATACACTTCAAAGGTTTTAAAATTACTTAATTTTATTCTGTGGTACCGAGGGTCGGAATCGAACCGACACTTCCGAAGAAATTGGATTTTGAATCCAACGCGTCTACCAGTTTCGCCACCCCGGCACAATCGTCTATTATAATTAATTATAAATTATAATGCCATTGAAATTTAAATTCTATGCTTCTAAAACAACCGCAACTTTCAGTTTTTTCATTGCATTTTTTTCTAGCTGCCTAATTCTTTCAGCAGAAACACCGTAACGATCAGCTAATTCATGTAAGGTTACTTTTTTTTCAGATAACCAACGACTCTTTAAAATATCCTGACTACGCTCATCTAATTCTGATAACGCTTGCGACAACAAGCCTTCCTCATGCCCTTTCCAGTCGGATTTTTCAAGCAAAAGAGCTGGATCTCCTTCATGTTGTTCCAAATAATTAGCAGGAACTGAAATACTGTCCTCTGAAGAATCATCCACCGGCAAATCAAATGACATATCACGGCCGTCAAGACGCACTTCCATCTCATAAACAATCTTCAAATCAATATCAAGGTTTTCAGCTATTGCTTCCGCGTCTTCTTTTGAAAGCCAACCCAAACCTTTCTTTGATTTTCTTAAATTAAAGAATAACTTACGCTGTGCTTTTGTAGTCGCGACCTTAACAATTCTCCAGTTTTTTATCACATATTCATGGATTTCTGCTCTAATCCAGTGAATAGCAAAAGAGACTAAACGTACACCCACTTCTGGGTCAAAACGTTTGACTGCTTTCATTAAACCCACATTACCTTCTTGCATAATATCTGCTAAAGGCAACCCATACCCATTGTAGCCTCTCGCAACATGTGCAACAAAACGAAGATTTGACATGACTAATTTACGCGCAGCTTCAAGATCACCCTGCTCTCTATAGAGAACAGCTAGTTCTTTCTCTTGTTCTGGCGTTAGTTGAGGCATATGACTCACAGTACTCAAATATGAATCAAACGTCCCAACTGATATAGTAGGTAAAGCCGTTGTTTTGTTCATAAAACCTCTTTAATTAGAAAATCAACTATAAAGTCTAGCATTCTATTAGTCAGAGTGCTAATAATTTTAAAAGTTCAACTTACCTTTTTTCTTTTAATTTTCAATATAATCAAGAGGTTTACTTTTAATTCACAAAAAATTAGACTTATTTTGGTTTTATTTGTGATACTTGATAACTTAACACGACCCACGCGCCGATTATACTTAGTAAAGAAGCAAAAAATAGCAACCCAATGGTATCCATAAAACTTAAAAACCTCACTTCAAAAGAACCATCGTAAAGCATTGCCAGCCTGTCAATTGGCCCCTGTAATATTACTACAATTAGCGTGACCAAGATCCATGAAAACACACCTGAGATAAATCCTAACCAAAATCCTGTATATAAAAAAGGCCTCTGGATAAAAGAGTGAGTTGCTCCTACTAATTTAGCGACTAAAACCTCCTCTCGTCTGCTTTGTAATTCAAGCCTGATTGTGTTTCCTGTGATGAAAATTACCGCAACGCCCAACAAAGCGGTTAATAAAAACACACTCCGCTGTACTATTTGCATAATTGATTGTAGTCGCTTTATCCATTGCATATCCATTTTGACAAAATCTATCTGAGGATAATTTGAAAAATCCATCATCAACCTTTCTATTCCTAGGATGTCATCAAGACTATTTTTAGGTTGGACTTGTATAACGATGGGCAATGGGTTAGTTTCCAGCATTTCTAAGGTATCCCCAAAACCACTATAACTTTTAAATTCTGCCATTGCCTGGTCTTTGGATATTAGGATAAGATCCTCAACAAGACTATTTTTTTTAATTTCTTCAGCCAGTTTTTTACTTTCCATATGGCTAAGATCAGATTTTAAATATAAAGATATTTGATTTGTCGATTCCAAATTTCCTGTCAAACCCTGCATGTTTTCAACAAACAGATAAAAAACTGCTGCTAATGTCATCGCTATTGCCATCACAGCAATAGCCATAAAAGAAGTTAAAGGCGTTTTAACTAAGCGGCCAAGACTTGAAAATAAAGCATGTGCATGGATATGGAGATATGACTGCACTCTTCCATAAAAATCATTATCAACTCTATTTCTTGGTGAATTAGTTTTATGATTCATTATTAACTCGCAATCAACTGTCCATGATCCAGCGCTAAAACCCGGTGCCCCATTTTATTCACCAAACTTTCATTATGGCTTGCAATCAACACACTCACCCCGACTTTTTGGAATTGTTCAAAAACACTCATTATTTCAGTTGACAATTCCGGGTCTAAATTACCTGTAGGTTCATCCGCCAAAATTAACTTTGGCTTGTTCACAAAAGCACGGGCAATACCCACTCGTTGTTGCTCCCCTCCTGACAAAGCCAAAGGGAATTTTTTTTCTTTACCTGACAAACCCACTTTATCTAAAACAGCTCTTACTCGTTTTCCAGTTTCTTGAATCCCATAACCAGAGACAATCAAGGGTAGTGCCACATTATCAAACACAGTTCTATCATTTAATAATTTATTATCTTGAAATATTAACCCTAAATTTCTACGAACAAAGGGAATTTGCTTTTCTTTTACTTTATTTAAATTTTGACCATCCAATAAAATATGTCCACGGCTACAAAGCTCCATCATTGCAATTAACTTGAGCAATGTACTTTTTCCTGCGCCGGAATGCCCTGTTAAAAAAGCTATTTCACCTTGTTTCAGATGGAAACTTACATCTTTTAATGCATCACCAGCATCAGGGTATCGTTTACTTACATGATCAAATTTCAGCATAAGTTAATCTTTTACAAATAAGGCATCAACAAAAGCTTGTGCATTAAAATCCTGGAGATCATCTATACCTTCACCCACACCTATGTATCGTATTGGCAGTCCAAACTGTTTAGCTAAAGCAAAAATTACACCCCCTTTTGCCGTACCATCCAACTTAGTCAGTGCTAATCCCGTCAATTTAACCGTCTCATTAAATACTTTAGTTTGCGAAAGTGCATTTTGTCCTGTCCCTGCATCAAGCACTAACAAAACCTCATGTGGTGCAGCAGCATCAACTTTCCCCATGATTCTTTTTATTTTACTTAGCTCTTCCATTAAGTTAGATTTAGTATGCAATCGCCCCGCAGTATCTGCAATTAAAACATCAATTCCTTTTGCTTGTGCTGACTGGACACCATCAAAAATGACTGAAGCAGAATCTGCCCCTGTGTGCTGGGCAACGACATGAATTTCATTTCGCTCTCCCCAGGTTTGTAATTGTTCAACTGCAGCAGCTCTAAATGTATCTCCAGCTGCAAGCATGACACTATGTCCTTGAACTTGCAATCGTTTTGCTAATTTACCAATGGTCGTAGTTTTGCCCACACCATTAATACCAACAACTAAAATAACATAAGGTGTGTCTTGTTGGGGAATTGCAAGTGGCTCACTGCAAGGCTCTAATATTTCCAGCAATATTTGTTTTAATGTAGTTTCTAATGCTTCACCATCATTTAACTGATGACTGTCTATGGTCTCCGTTAATTGAGAAATAATCTCTGTTGTTAAATCAACACCAACATCTGCTATTAATAGACTGGATTCAATTTCTTCCAATAAATCTTCATCAATTCCTTTTTGACCTAGAGAAATGCCAGATAAGACAAAACCTAAGCCTGAGCGTGTTTTCTTCAGCTGTGTTTTTAACCGTAGGTATAAAGACTCTGCAGTAGGTTCTACATAAACGTCTTTTTCTACTTCTACTACGCTAGTATCTAACGAGGCACCTGTAGTAGTATCAACCGCATCAACTAATACAACATCATCAATTGACTCAAGCTGATCTTCAAAAGCGTATTTTCTGTAATAATTAATCGCAATGAGTGGCAACATTAATATTGCGGCTAAAGCGTTATGAGCTAGTGTAATGATTAACGGCAGTTCTAATTTGATACTGAAAATACCTAATAAGACTTGCCCTAATAACAGGATACTTAAAACAACTCCAGATTTCCGCACATATTTTGGGTACGCCTCTGCCGTTGCTACTAGCATTACTAAAGTTAGTAGAAAAAAACAAATAACCGTCCCAACTCTATGCCACCACTGGACAGCAACCTGCCCATTGAACGATAAGGTACCGTTATACCCACTATCTAGCCCAGAAAATAAGTTTAGCGCGCTTACAAAGTCTACATTTGGAACCCATTGCCCATTGCATTGAGGGAAATCCACACAAGCTAGCCCTGCATTATTTGTACTGACCCAAAAACCAAAAATAATTTGCAACAATAAAACAAACATTGCAAAGTGTGTTAATAACCCAAGTCCTAAAGATGTTGTTTTTCGTACAATTTTGTCTACTTGGTTTGCCCTTAAATAAAGCCAAAACAATAGCCAAAAAACCACAAACCCAATCAGCAGATGCCCAGAGACAACCACAGGCATTATTTTTAATTCTACACCCCATAAACCGATAACTACTTCTAATGCGATCAGCATCAATAAAAGACCAAGAGTAGTTATTCTCGACAAGCGACCCTGTTTTTGTCTCAAACCTGCTAATGCGAAAATACAAACTAAAGCACCTAATAAACCAACAGAAAACAAATAACTATTTTGTTTTAAGCCACCCTCAAAATTTGTTAAATCGTCAAACAGCTTTTTGACAAAGCTTGCATCCGTAAAGCCGCCACTAACTAGAGCTTTTGATTTAGCGTAACACCCTGGCCAACCAGACCAATCAGGACATCCTCCTCCTGGCACATCAGACAACCGCACATAGGAAGATAAAACAATAATAATTAGTGTTATAACAAGTGTAAATAAGATGCCTTTTCTAAACATTTAATCAACCAATCTGTGAAATTCTTAATAATTTACCTAAATCTTTTTTTACTTTATATGGATCAAACCCTGGGTCATACTGCATCATTAAATTACCTAAGGGATCCATTAAAAAAAGCATGCCTTCTGGAATAGCAGCATTTCTTATTTTTTTAAGCTTTTGAACCAACGTTTGTGTTGGTTTGGCTCTTAATAATCTCAAATCATCTTTCCACCAAGTCTGAGCTAGATCATCCTTAACTTCAGGAAAAACAATAACAACTCGACGAATTCTGACTAAGTCTTTATTCATCATTAATCGTAATTGCTTTGTTTTATGTATTGCTTCAATACATAGCTCATTACAGCCTTTATTGGGTATCACATTAACAAGAACCCAATGCCCATTTAATTCGGTCATATTGAGCTTTGAAAACTCATCAAACCCGACTAATTCATTTCTTTCAGTTGTTATGGCTGGTATAATTAATTTTCCATTATTTGTCCCATTCCCTATCCAACTCACATTGCCAGCTAAATACCAGGCAATACAAAAAGGAATAATTGACATAGAAAATAGTAGAATTATTGTTCGTCTATTTTTTTTCTGTTGTTGGTTCATTTACTTTTACGGCTTAATCTAATAAATAAAATGGTTAAGGTCATTGCCAAACCAAACCATTGTACGGCATATGCAACATGTTTTTCTGGTGAAATTATTGAATTTGTTTTCCAGTCTCGTAAAAAACCCTCGCTCAAAGCTGGATTCAACTCTACCTGAAAGGGAAACAAAGGAATGCCTATTTTTGTTGACAAAATATTAATATCAACCAACTGAACAACTGACGGCCAACTTTCAGTAGGAATTTCAGCACCCGCTAATTTCATCCCAACCACTGGAAAGTTATTGATTCTACCCGTTAGGGTCATCTTAGCTTCAGATTCGATTGTTATATCAGGTAAAATATTCCTATCTTTATTTAACGGAACCCACCCTCTATTCACCAACACAGCTTTATTCATTCCTGCAAGCACTAAAGGAGTCATCACAAAATATCCAGCTCGCCCATTAACAATTTGATTATCAATCAAAAATTGATGATCTTGATCATAGTACCCTGCTATTTTAACCTTTCTATAACGTAAACTTTCTAGACTATTAGGTAGTAGAGATAACAATTCAACTTCTTCTTTATTAGAAGATAGCTTTTGTTGTCCCAAAAAAGACCTTTTTTCATCTGCTCGTCCTAACTGCCAAAACCCTAATAAAACTAAAAAAGTTAAAACAAGTAAAAAAAGCAAGCCTGAAACCAGATTAAATTTATAGACTGACCTCAATACAGTTATTTTCATATTTATCTATATCTATCGAAATTTTTACTTTAAAATCAAAGAAACTTTTCATACAAGACCATTCACATGCCAATAAAAGTAGTTTTCATCATCATTTTTATATCTATTCTCATTAGTTTAGGGTCTGCCTTATTTAGCTTAGCAAAACATAAAGATCAAGAAGACTCAAAAAAAACAGTTAAAGCACTCACCTTTAGAATCGGGCTTTCAATCCTTTTATTTCTAGCTCTTTATATCTCTTATGTCACTGGCTTAATAGAACCCACTGGCATTGGAAAAAAAATGCATATGGCAAAACCAGATCAGCAACAAAATACAAATCAAAAAAATAAAGAGGCGACTCCCCAAAATTAAATTTTTATGGATTGCTAACCAATTATCCATATTATCACTAAAAACCTCAACAGCTAGAACACTCAATATATGTATATTTTCTTAGTGTTATTGCTAAGCCTTTATTGCACTAGTCTTTCTAGTTATGCTGAACAAAATTCAGCACCAGCACTAATGCTAGCTAAAACATACAAAGGAAAAATAGAACTATCTCAATATTTGGTAAGCGAAAAACTTGATGGTGTTCGTGCTTATTGGGATGGACAGAAACTAATTTCTAAACAAGGCAACACTTACATAGTGCCGGCCTGGTTTACCAAAGATTTTCCAGACCAAGCTTTAGATGGTGAGCTCTGGCTAGGCAGAGGGCTTTTTCAATCATTACTCAGCATAGTCAGTAAAAACCACCCAATTGATGAGGAGTGGAGTAAGGTTGTGTATGCTGTATTTGATTTGCCTGTAAAAAACCTACTTTTTACTGAACGCCTAGAAATACTTCGTCAACTTATTCCTCGATCAAAAAACCCTTACTTGACTGTTGTTCATCAATATAAACTTAAAGACGAACAAGCTTTAAAAGATGATCTAAACCGAATAATTGCTGTTGGAGGAGAAGGCTTGATGTTGCATCGAAAAGATTCACTTTATCAAGCTGGGCGCAATAACAATATTCTTAAAGTCAAACCCTACCAAGATGCAGAAGCTACTGTTATCGCCCATATTCCAGGAAAAGGTAAATTCCTTGGTATGCTAGGCTCACTTTTTGTCACAACATCTGATGGTATAAATTTTCGGATAGGGACAGGCTTTAGCAATAAAGAAAGACGCTTACCTCCTTCTATTGGCTCACTGATTACTTACACTTATCATGGAAAAACAAACAGAGGAATACCTAAATTTGCAAGCTTTTTACGAGTAAGAAAGAAAGCTAAAGAAATTAATAATAAATAAATACCACTTAAGAGGCAAGACTTATTAAGTCTATAAAAACAGTAGCTTATTAAAAATTTTAATGTTTATTTTAAACAACTATGCAAGGAGATTTAACAAACAACTCATACAAAAGTTAAACGAAACTGGTATATTAAGCCAAAAATATAATAATTGATGTACTTAAATACATCCTATAAATGAGGAGCGTTACATATGGCTAATGAAGGCGTCGATCAGTCCAAACGCCAATTGCTAACAACTGCTTTGACAGTTGTTGGTGCAGTTGGTACTGGATATTTGGCAGTTCCTTTTATTTCTCAGATGCAACCTAGCGCAAAAGCAATGGCCGCTGGGGCACCTGTAGAAATTGATATCAGCAAAATAGAATCCGGACAACTCATACGAGTAGCCTGGAGAGGCAAACCAGTCTGGATATTATCAAGAACCCCCGAAGTTTTAGAAATTTTAGAAACAGAGACAGACAAGTTAGCTGATCCAAATTCACACGAATCCGAACAACCAGAATCTAGCGATAATCCTTTTCGCTCTATTAAACCCGAAATTCTTGTTGCTGTTGGCCTTTGTACTCACCTAGGTTGCTCCCCAACGTTCAGACCTGAAACTGCACCTAATGATTTAGGACCAGATTGGAAAGGAGGCTTTTTCTGTCCATGTCATGGCTCTGGCTTTGATCTAGCCGGCCGTGTATACAGATCAGTTCCAGCTCCAACAAATTTAACAATCCCCCCTTATCGCTACATTACAGACACACTAATCATAGTTGGTGAAGATACTACGGAGGCAGTTGCATGAAAAATAAAATAAATGAATGCACTAATTGGGTACTTGAACGTTTCCCAATGTCAAAATTGTGGAATGAGCATATGGCTCAGTATTATGCGCCTAAAAACTTCAATTTCTGGTACTTCTTTGGCTCTCTTGCCCTACTTGTTCTAGTCAACCAATTTGTGACAGGTATATTGTTAACAATGAACTACAAGCCTGATGCAGAATTGGCTTTTGACTCTGTTGAATACATCATGAGAGATGTAAACTGGGGATGGTTAATTCGTTACATGCACTCTACCGGCGCATCAGCCTTTTTTATTGTCATCTACTTACATATGTTCAGAGGCATGATCTACGGTTCTTACAAAAAACCTAGAGAATTAATCTGGATTTTCGGCATGCTACTCTTTGTTTGTTTAATGGCCGAAGCATTTATGGGCTACTTGTTACCTTGGGGACAAATGTCTTATTGGGGTGCACAAGTTATCATCTCACTTTTCAGTGCTATTCCAATAGTTGGAGAAGAATTATCACTCTGGATTCGTGGAGATTATGTTATCTCCGATGCAACACTTAATCGCTTCTTTGCTTTCCACGTTATAGCCGTTCCTTTAGCATTGCTCATCTTGGTTTTTTTACATATTATTGCCTTGCATGAAGTAGGATCAAACAACCCTGATGGCATTGAAATCAAAGAATCTAAAGATCCATGGGGTCACCCAGTCGATGGAATTCCATTTCATCCATACTATACAGTCAAAGATATTGTTGGTGTTGCAGTCTTTCTCTTCTTCTTTGCAACCGTTATTTTTTACATGCCCGAATTTGGCGGATATTTCTTAGAACATGCTAATTTTATTCCAGCTGACCCATTAGCAACACCTGAACATATTGCTCCTTTATGGTATTTCACCCCTTTTTACGCCATTTTAAGAGCTGTACCTGACAAATTTGCAGGTGTTATAGCAATGGGCGGTGCTATTGTCGTTTTATTTCTATTACCATGGCTAGACCGCTGTAAAGTAAAATCAATTCGCTATCGAGGCGGTATTTTCAAAAAAGCACTTGTTCTATTTGTCATTAGTTTTATCGCATTAGGTTATTTAGGTACACAACCAGCAACAGCAGGCTACACTATGCTTGCTCGGGTATTTACTGTTATCTATTTTGGGTTTTTCTTACTGATGCCAATTTATACTCGATGGGAAAAAACTAAACCAGTGCCTACAAGTGTGACGCATGAACCTGATGCAGAAGAAAAATATGCAAAGCTAGTCGAAGCATTCGATAAGATGACTATAAAAGAAGAACCGACCGACAAAACTAGCTGGGGCGGCCCATCATTTTCAATAAAACCGAACAAATCAGGTATTATTGAAGTAGCAACTGGGTTATTAAAAAAAATAAAAGCGAGCCTGGATTAATTATGAAAAAAATTATATATACTTTGTTATTTTTATTACCACTTGGAACTCTCGCTGCTGCAGGTACAGTAAACTTACAAAGAGTTGACATAGATCTATCTGATTTTAAAGCAATACAAAAAGGCGCCAAGCATTATGTAAATTACTGTCTTGGTTGCCATTCTACTAAATATATGCGTTATAAACGTATTGCCTTAGACCTTGAAATTGATGAAGATGTTGTTCTGGAAGAGATTGCTCCTGAAGGTGCCAGGATTTATGATCAAATGCACACCGCAATGAATGAGCATGACTCAAAAAAATGGTTTGGAGTCATGCCCCCTGACTTATCCTTAATTGCTCGATCTAGAGGAGGAGATTGGCTATATAGTTACCTTAGAGGTTTTTATGTTGATAAAAGCAAACCCTTAGGTGTCAATAATACTATTTTTAAAGACGTAGGAATGCCAAACGTTCTATGGAAATTACAAGGTATACAATCCCCTGTGATTAGAAACGTCAAAGGTGAAGAGGTTATTTCTTACTTAGAGCTTAAAGAGCCAGGAACAATGTCGCGTGCTGCATTTGATCAAATGGTGACTGAACTAGTCAATTTTCTTGTTTATGTAGGTGAACCTGTTCAATTAGAAAGACGGCAAATGGGTAAATATGTTTTATTTTATCTATTGTTGTTTGGAGTTATTGCTTATTTCCTTAAAAAGGAATACTGGAAAGACATTCATTAGCAAATACTCACTTAAATCAGAGTATAATGTCTTTTTAAAAACACCTTTATATTCCTAAATATAAAGGTGTTTTTTTCAAAAGATCAGCATTCTAATTAAAACTCTTTAGCTATGATATAATGCCATTGCTTTAGTTTTAATCGCTTTCTATTAAGGGGTTCCGTTCTGTGACAAATATCACTACTCGAAAATCAGTGATGACACTTTTCACAACATCAACATGCGCTCTAAGTCATTGTGCGCGTCTTGTATTACATGAAAAAGGTGTCACTGCAGACATTGAATTTTTCGACCCATCAAATCCACCTGAAGATTTACTTGAACTTAATCCAACAGGCATTTCTCCCACATTAATAGAACGAGATCTAGTCTTATATGACGCGCGAATTATTGCTGAATATCTGGATGAAAGGTTTCCACACCCTCCACTACACCAAATGGATCCAGTATCTCGGGCTAATGCCAGGATGATTATCAAGCGGATTGACCAAGACTGGTATCAACTATTAGATGAATATTTGACTTCGGGTGAAAAAAAATCAGCCAAAGCAAAAAAAATGCTTAGAGAAAGTCTTATCTCGGCAACACCTATTTTTGAAGCTCAACCATACTTTATGAGCCCTGAGTATTCTTTAATTGATTGCACAATGGCACCATTATTATGGCGTTTACCAAGCTTAGGGATTGACATTAATTCTTTAAGCCCTGCTATAGTTAGCTATGCAAATCGGTTGTTTTCAAGAGAAGCTTTTCAATTAAGCCTCAGTGAAGAAGAAAAAGAAATGGTACCACGCAGCAAATGACACCCTTAAAACCTTATTTAATACGATCAATCTACGAATGGATAATAGATAATCAACTCACCCCCCACCTTTTAGTCGATGCAGAAAACCCTGATGCAGTTTTACCTACAGACTTTATTGAAAACGGAAAAATTGTTTTAAATATGCGTCCCGAAGCAATACAAGACCTATTATTAGGTAATAATGAAATTCAGTTTCATGCTCGCTTCTCAGGGGAGTCAATCCACATCATTACGCCGACAACTGCAGTGCTTGCTATTTACGCTAAAGAAAATGGTAAAGGCATGGTTTTTGACCCAGAAGAATCTGATAACGACACACCACCCTCAACTCCAGAAAAAAAACATACGAGACCCCAGCTGCGCGTAGTTAAATAAAATAAGAATTCCTTACAAAAGCTTAAAAATTTAACTCGATCTACTCTACTGCCTAGCATTTCGATACAGCATATAAAATATTAGGTTACCGACCTGTTAGCTCTGCTCCTTTATTTATCCGATTTATATGCTGTGAGCTGCATAACTTCCTATCAAAATATTCACATATCATTTAGCCAAGCTGTTTATTATCTATAGCCAGATTCTCTTTATGGTCTATTGTAAACTAATTAATTTTTTTACATCTACCATAAAAAAGAAAGCAGTAGTAATATAATAATAATTAAAGAGGAGATACAATGAAAACCAACCCTTACAAAAATAAAAACCCTATACTTCTTAAACTCTGCCAAATAACCGTTCTACTTATAGGGAGTGCATTTTTTACTGTACAAGCTGCGCCTACAGTGATTATGATCCCTGTAAATGACTGGATGGAGTTTAATGATGGAGACTATTTTAGAGGCTTCGATCTTCATATTTTCGACACAACAAATGAAATAGCCCAAGGTGCTCATTATGAAGTCACTATAGAGTATGATAGTAATTTAATATCAATAGATTTCAATACTGATGGAGCAATTACATATAGTGGCGAGTATAATCCGGATAACCCAATGCCATCACTTATTGCTGAGTTTGATATAGTCACCTCAGTATTAAATTTTGACACTATTTTAAATATAACCTCTGCTACACTTGATGGTGTTTCAATAGAATCTGAAAACTATCACGTGGAATTTGCACAAGGCCCAAAAGTTTCAACCGTCCCTTTACCAGCAGCATTTCCATTAATGTTATCTGCAATTGCTGCAATAGGATTTTTAGGTTCAAAAAGGAAAAAATTAATTCCTCAAAGCTAAACAAACTTTTTTTATCAGTCCCTGTAGGAGCGTGCTTTAGCTGCGATTAATTTAGCAATAAAACTGCGGCTAAAGCACGCTCCTCCCACATCAACCCAAATCTTTGAGAAGTAATGAAACATATTATTTCTCAGGCACATAAAGAGAAGATACATTCGATTTTGATTGTTCTTTAGCAGGAAAGACTTTAGCCACTCCTTTTCTTTCAACCTGATCAATACGAATAATTTCATGCATTGGAATAAAGGATCGTTTTACCCCATCAAACTCTGCTTTTATTTTTTCCTCTCCAGGATCTAAAACAATGGTGCTTTTCTCACCAAATATAAAGCCTTCAACAATCACAAAGCCATACATATCACCTTGATATACGCTTTTCGCATAAACCTCATAGACTTGTTCTCTATTAACGAAGACAACTTTATAAATATGTTTTTCTGACATAGCACCTTTTATCAAGCTAAAATAAACTGATTTCAGTGTTATATTGTAACGCTAATTACAAACTTAAGGGCACGTCTATTAATTGTGGATGAGAAAATTGAGAGCCAAAATATTCAAGGTCAAGGCGAAATCCGCACGTAATAGCAGGCTATTGCGAAGAATTTCAACGCAGAGATTGGATATTTTGGACTCAATTTTTCATTCATCAATTAATAGAGTTGGCCTTAAACATTACGGTTAAAAATATATGTCCTTTACAATTTATCTATCTGGCGAAATTCATTCTGACTGGCGTGAACAGATCAAACAAGGGGTTCTTAAAAATAAACTGGATATTGAGGTGTTAGCCCCTATCACTAATCATGATAATAGTGATAATGTTGGCTCAAAAATTTTAGGGTCTGAACAGAATGATTTCTGGAAAGATCATAAATCAGCTAAAATCAATGCACTTCGCAGCAATAGTTATATTAGTAGAGCAGATATAGTTATTATAAAGTTTGGAGATAAATACAAACAGTGGAATGCAGCTTTTGATGCTGGCATTGCAGCTGGCTTGGGTATACCTACAATAATTCTTCACCAACCTGATTTGACTCATCCGTTAAAAGAAGTTGATGCAGCTGCATTTGCTGTTGCAGAAACACCCAATCAAATTGTTGAAATTTTGAAATATATCTCACAACCCTAACTATTTTGGGGCTAGGTTCACATTTCAGCTTAATATTTATACAACTCTCTTTCAATATACCCTATAGTGTAAATAAGACATTTTGTTTTTTGGGACAAGGGGAGTTTTATGATTACCAGTACCATATCAAGCGCAGCTAACTTGATTACTAATGCTCACTATAAAGCTTCTACTGCTGCCCAAACAATTGCTAAGTTACCAATGGAAAAAAATGAAGTTGGGAGTACAGAGTTTAATTCCAGTAATCTAATCAACCCTATTCTAAGCTTAAAAGAGGCAGAAATTGAAACATCTGCTGGCGTTAAACTTTTAGAAACCGATCAAAAGACCCTCGGCTCTCTATTTGATGCAATAGCCTAAAAACTAATACTAACATCAAAACAATCCAATTCTCTTATTTGTGCAGCAAACTTTTCCATTTGCTTGGCATCTAGTTTTTTGATCTGTCCTGCTTCTGGTTGAAAAGAAGGCCTCGCTAAAGTATATAGCATAATTTTCTTTATCGTTATCTGTTGCTGCTTAATTTTTTTTAGTAACTCAATATAAGCTTCCCTCTCAATCTTCGCCTCATCCTCGGTTAAATAATCAATCATAAAAGTTTGCAGACTAGTTGCGCATAGACGAGTAGAAATGTTTAAATTATTTAACATTTTTTCAGTTGTTTGCTTGCTACCATTGATGTGTCGTCTTCCAAATTCTGTCGCACTATCTAACTTAAACCACACTTCACCCTGATAATCGTTTAAGATTTTTAGACTTGCTTGAACATTGGCTTGATTAATTAAACTACCATTACTTATTAATACAAAATTACTTTTAGGAAATACACCCATTTCCAAAGCAACTTTTCCTACCAATTCGATTACTTTATCAAACTCTTTTAAACTGGTAGGTTCACCATTACCAGAAATAGCAATATCTTTAATAACTCGTAGTGATTGCGAGACATTAAATTTATCAAAAAAATCTCCTTGCAAAACCTCCCTAAGAAAAAACCTTAACTCACTTTCTAGTAACAAAAAATCCATTTCTGGTGCAGCACCCCTGATCAAATCCGGTACTTGGCAATAAATACATCGCCAGTTACAGGCATTATTGGTATTCACATTAATACCGATTGATAAACCACCTGCTCTTCTGGAAATAACAGGATAAACATACTTTAAGCCTGCTACGTCTCTATTGTGATCAATTGTTGTTAACTTTTGTTTCATGGCTATTAAGGATAATACGTTTTCATGTTATTCTAACGGTTAACCCTATTTATATATATTTATTTTGGAGAGATTAATGAGCGAAAGAATTATTATGCGGACTGGTGAATCTTTGGTAGCTGGTGGCCCCCCTGGTACTGCGGCTGAACCTGAAATTGTAATTGGCGAATTAGATGGGCCTGTTGGAACTGCAATTGCTACATTAACCGGTGATCAAGCAAGCGGGCATTCAAAAGTCTTTGCTATTTTAAATACAGATATTCAGGTTCGCCCTGTAACTTTAATGGTTAGTAAAGTTACTGTTAAAAGCACCCGTTACACCAATATCTTAATGGGTACTGTCCAGGCAGCTATTGCAAATGGGGTTTTGGACGCAGTTCGTGCTGGTGATATTCCAAAAGAAAAAGCCAATGATTTAGGTATCATCTGTTCTGTTTGGTTAAACCCAAGTGTTGCAACTGACGGTGAACTTGACCACCAGATTTTATTTGATATTCATCGTAAAGCAATGGCTCAAGCCATTCATAAAGCAATGACTAACACACCTGATATTGATTGGTTACTGGATAATCAAGATAAGATTGTTCATAAATATTTTCAAATGGGATTAGACGGTAAGATTTAATCATCGTTATCCTAATCTTTCGTAGCTTGGGCTGCGTCTCTTTAACAACCCAACACCACTTTTGTTAAAGATGTTGGGTTAACGATAGAGCTGTTAGCCCAACCTACTACTTCTTTATTTCTCTTTTAATCGCACCCGTTTTACCCAGTATTTTGTATTCCTAGTCTTATTAGGCTTCTAAATTCTCTGGTGCTACACGTAGAACTTCTTCAATTGAAGTTACCCCTGCAAGTATTTTTTCTACACCACTGATCCGTAACGTTTTCATCCCATCTTTTAAAGCTAATTTAGTTATGTTGTTAGCATCACAATCTGGAGTAATTAGTTTTTGTATTGAGGTTGTATTTTTAAATATTTCATAGATACCAACTCTGCCAGTATACCCAGTATTTCGACATTCAGAACATCCTTTCGCTTGATACACTTTGGCTGATTTTTTTATTAAAAAAGGAGCTACCAGTGATTCCCATTCATCATCGGTGACGATATGTTCAATTTTACAATTTGAACATAAGGTTCTAATCAATCTTTGCGCCATCACCCCTAACAAAGTTAATTTAACTAAATAAGATTTTACACCTATTTCTAGCAAACGTGTGACGGCTGAAGCTGCATTATTAGTGTGAAGCGTTGACAAGACAAGATGACCTGTCAAAGATGCCTGAATAGCCATTTCAGCCGTTTCCAGATCTCTGATTTCTCCTACCATAATAATATCTGGATCTTGACGCATTAATGTTCTAATCCCTGATGAAAAATCTAATCCAATTTTATTATCCACCTGCATTTGATTAAAACCTGGTTCAATTAATTCAATAGGATCTTCCACAGTACATAAATTTACTTCCGGTGTAGCTAATTGCTTGAGAGTTGAATATAAAGTTGTGGTTTTACCTGATCCTGTAGGGCCTGTAACCAATATAATCCCATGAGCCTGACGACTCATATCACCCCATAATTGTTTTTCCCGTTGATTAAAACCCAGTGCAGAGAAATTTCTTAGTAGAATTTCTGGATCAAATATACGCATCACAACCTTTTCACCAAAAGCCGTAGGCATAGTTGATAATCTTAGTTCGACTTCTCCTTTATCATTCCTGGTTTTAAGCCTTCCATCCTGAGGCCGTCTTTTTTCCGCGATATCCATACGCCCTAAGGTTTTAATCCTACTAATAACGGCTCCCATCACAGGCGTAGGAATTTTATAGACTTGATGCATTACACCGTCAATACGGAAGCGAACATGGCTTTCTTCACGCCTAGGTTCCAGATGAATATCACTAGCACGTTGGTCAAAAGCATATTGCAACAACCAATTCACTAAATTAATAATATGTTGATTATTAGCTTCTAAATTACTTTTTTCACCCAGCTCAAGTAATTGCTCCAAATTAGTTAGCTGACCACCTGCACTATCTTCCTGACGATCTGAGGCGTGTTTTACAGATTTAGAAAAAGCATATAGCTCATTAATATATCGACTGATATCCTTTGCATTCGCAAGAACACGCTTAAATTTCTTTTTATGCAAATGATGTAAATCTTGCTCCCATTCCCGAATAAAAGGCTCAGAAACAGCGATCGTTATAACATCATTCTCAACTTTTACAGGAAGAATATTAAAACGTTCAGCATAAGGTTGGGTACAAATTGCAGTAATTGAGACTGCATCAATTTTTAATGGATCAATATGATACAAAGGCAGTCCAACTTTTACAGATAACCATTTAGTTAGATTACTATAGGATATTTTTTTACCTAAGCTACTGTCTTTACCAACTTGATAATCACAAATAAGATTAATTAGATCTTTTTCTCTATTTTCCCAGCGCAAGGCATATTGTTTGATTGCATGATCTTCAATTTTTGAGATCAATTTATCTTTGACTAGCCAGTCCAATACTTCTTCAAGCTGTAGTTTATGCTCTACATCAAAATTTATTTGCTTCATATGTTTTTTCAAGAAAAAAAAACCTCGTAAAACGAGGCTTTCTTAATCGTTAAAATATACTTAGCAAGTATAGTCTTGAGCTATTTATTTATTAGTATCAAGACAAAAAAATGCATAATTTATTGGTAGACTGCTATGCCCACCTCATTTTTAATCAAAAATAGCACGTATTCTGCTATTGATTAAGAAAAATCAATTCAAATTCCAGGCAATACTTTTTAAATTTTCAGAGTCAGGTTTAACTGTTCTAGCTTCCAATGCTGAAATGCACTCAGAAAACGTTAAAAAAACATGTTCATCTGGTATCAATCCAGAAATTAACCCAATATTTTGCAACATATCTTTTGGTTGTTCCTGAATCCCGACAATCAACACAATAACTCCTTTCTCTTTAAGAGCCATCACTGCATCTTCTATTGCATAAATACCCGATTGATCTATATAAGGGACTAAATTCATCCGCATTATAACTACCGTCACTTCTGGTAAAGATCTTGCCATTTCCTGAAATTTTGAGGCAAAACCAAAAAATATTGGCCCATCAAAATGTTTAATATAAATCTGTCTTTGTATTTCTTCGGATAAATTTAATTCATCATCCCATGCATCTTCTTTTACTAAATTAGCAACCGAATCTACACTTGATTTTTGCTCTACAATGTCACTCATTTTCTTCATAAAAAGCACTGACGCCAGAACCATGCCAACAGCAACAGCTTGAAGCAAATCTACAAAAACAGTCATGGTTAATACTACCAGCATAATGATTGAATCTGCTTTAGGAACATGCGGTATATGTTTGATGCCTTTATAGTCAATAATTCCAATTCCCACAGTAATCAAAATGCCTGCTAAAACAGGAAGCGGAATCAATTTAGCATAGGCACCAGCTCCTAATAAAACCAATAATAATGCGACTCCATGAATAACACCCGACAACCGGGTTTTACCTCCTGAATTAATATTCACTACCGTTCGCATTGTGGCACCTGCCCCAGGAATACCACCAATTAAAGCAGCACCCATATTTCCTAAACCTTGCCCTATTAACTCTTTATTACTGTTGTGCTGAGTTTTAGTCATATTATCTGCAACAATAGAGGTCAATAGGGAATCAATTGTCCCCAATGCTGCCAATGTTAACGCAGGAATAATAAGTAACATTGGGTTACTCCAATTCACACTGCTTAAAGTTCCAATTTGTAAAACAGGTAAACCTTCTGGAATATCCCCAATAATTTTAACATCTAGCCCCATTATTGTGGAAACGATTGTTAAAGCAATAAGTGCTACAAGAGCACTGGGAATAAGCTTTGTTATTCGAGGAAATAAATAGATGGTTGCAATCGTTGCTAAAGCCAAAGAAACTGATGCAAGATTAATATCATTTATGATGGAAGGAAGTTGTGAAAAAATATCCAGAATCTTCTTCGGTGAAGTATGGCCTAAAAAAGGGAATATCTGTAACACAATAATAATGACGCCTATCCCACTCATAAACCCTGAAACTACTGGGTATGGCATATATCGAATATATTGCCCTATCTTAAAAATACCAAGTAAGATTTGAAAAACACCCGAAAGTAGAAAAATTGCAATAATCGTTCCCAGTGCTGTTTCAAGGCTACCGCCATGCGATTCTATTGCAGTTGAAATAACAACTGCTGAAACCACTGTCATAGGACCCGTTGGACCGCTGATTTGGGTCGGCGTACCACCAAACCAGGCAGCAATCATTCCAATAGCAATTGCGCCATAAAGCCCGGCAATCGCTCCCATGCCCGATTGAAGACCAAAGGCTAATGCCAAAGGTAATGCGACCACACCTGCTGTTAAACCACCAAAGAAGTCACCTCTTAAGTTTGAAATGTCTATTATTTTATTTTCACTCATTTTATTATTTTAAGAATCGAAGCTAAATGATTTAAAAGTAAATTAAACTCTATTACTCTTCCAAATTCTAAATTTTAACTAATACTTCCCCTCGCCCCATTTCTGCCATATCTCCACCATAACGTTGAACCCGATTAAACCGAGCTGAGTCTTTAGCAAACTTTGAGTTAAGATTTTTAAAAGATGAAAATATCATTGGTAAAAATGACAGGGTATGCTTGCCGCAGTCATTAAAAGTGGCTGACAATTCAGGTTGATTCCATAATAAAAAAGTTCCTCGACGCATAGCGTAACCTAAATACCGCCCTGTTGTTCCCATAACAGCAATTGTGCCGGCAACCATTCTTGATCCACAATAATCGCCCGCATTGCCTTCTACCAGCAACACGCCTCTACGCATATGGTCTCCTGCACGTTCTCCGACATTGCCTTTAACTAAAACCAGACCACCTTTCATCCCTTGTCTATTTCCAGGCAAGGCTGCCGCTAAGAAATCACCTGCATTGCCATTAATTTCTAAGTAACCGTCTTTCATTTCGCACGCAGTGTATATTCCTGTATTACCATCCACTTTTATTGTTCCAGCCTGCATTTCCATGCCTAAATAAGCTCCAACATCACCGTGAATGGTAATTGAACCACCTTCTAATTGTTTTCCAATAAAATCTAATTTCGCAAAACTACCTTCAATTACAATATTTTGAGCATCAGACCCTTTAATTTTAAACAGCTCATCTACACGAATTTTTCTTTTGCCATTCTGTAATTCAATTTTGGCAATTTCTGCAGGGGTTAACCCTTCGAGTAAATTACACACCAAAGGTGACATATCCACGCGTTGATCTAAGCGCTGTTTCATTACAAATGTTAATGCACTCATGCCATAATCTCCTGCAAATGAAAGTGGAATGGCCCTAATTTACCGCCGTAGTTTCCTGCGCTGATTCGTAAAATTCCATTTTCTTTACCTAAATCACAAACTGCTTGTATTCCTACACGCATTGATTTATCAATATCTTCTTTCGTTAAGCCGTCAATCACAATTTCCATTACCGATTCACAATCCATAGACAGTTCAGTTTTTGTCATACCTTTTAATGTAGGACAAAATGCATCGTTACTGGATGCGCCCAAGGCAGGGTATTTTGAACCCACTTTAGAACCAGACCTAACCACACCCCCTGGAAACGGCATAATCACATTGGGTATTTTGCGCATTTCTTCAATTGCCGCTTCACAAGCAGCTAACGCTTGTTCTTGTGATTGAGCTAATACTAAAAAGTTACCGCCACCAACGGCTTCAACACGCCCTGTGGTTTCTTCGGTTAAAAACTCACCATCCATGACAGGAATACGCCAATAACGCTTGCCCATTATTTTTTTTGAGATTTGAAAACCATCACCAAAATAACGTAGGTTTTTACCTAATGGAATTTGTACATCACTATCAAGCCCTGCAAATAAAGCAGAGGTAGGTGAAGTTAATACACACTGTCCTGCTCTAGTTTCTAATTGCTTGGCTAAACTTTTTCCACCCATTGCAAAAAGTAAAATAGCTACACCGGGTCTGCCATCTGGCGTTTCTGATGGGTCTAGCACTTTTTCTATACCTGCTTCACAGCCACATGCAATCACTGAGGTTGCAAAGCCTGTCATCGCTTGCGCTGAAATCATCGCCCATTTTGCATTTAATGCGGTAATAATGACGCGTGTTGCTTTCATCCCAAAGGCTTCGGCAAAAGTCTCATCAATTGTTACACCATTGATAATCATACTTTTTCCCCTACTGTCGGATGCACCGTAATACTGCCGCGCCCATCTTCTGTAATCTCATCATCACTGATGGTGAAGTTACCCATTTTCATGGTCATATATTTATCAAAATATTTCTTCAAATCTTTTTCGACTGACTTATCATATTCAGGTCTGACCACATGCGTTGTACCCCAAACGGTTTTGACTATTTCGCCATCTTTAACAACCTCTTCACCATTTTTAAATACATAATCTGGCTTTTCAAACATTTTCTCTCGGTTTTCATTTTCGGTGTATACCGTTATATCTGCCCAATCATCTTTGCCTAAAGCACCGCGCCCTACTAAGCCCGTAATTTTAGCTGCGCCTGCACGAGTCAGAATTGCAATTTCCTGCATGGTATATTCACGATCAATCGAAGCCAATGTGCTCATTTTTTGCGCTTCTGGGTGAATGGTCACCAACATATCGTTACGGAAACTTTTATCCATCAATAAGCGAATCAAATGCGGATAAGAAGTGAACGGTGCGCCATTGGGGTGATCTGTGGTTAAAAAGATCCGCCAAGGATCATCCACCAATAAGAAAATTTCTAAGCCTATCGCCCATTGCAATGCGTTTACAAAATTCTGATCTCTGTATTTGAATGGCACTAAGCCACAGCCCGCATCACATTCAATATCCATGCACACCCATTTATTGGGGCTGGCAATACCATGATTGGCATATTGACGCTGATTATCACCCGATGCTGTAACCGTTTGACCAAACATAATCTGCCCGACATCAACCGACATGTTTTTATTCTTATTAATAGACTCTGCAATTTGTGCTGCGCCTGAAGAGAACTTAAAGTCACCTTCTGTGCCATAGCTATGAAACTGTACATGAGTTAAATGTACCGGTAAGCCATCAACCCCTGCAATTGAATCTAAGGTTGTTTGAATATTGCCAGGTACACCTAAATTACTGCCATGTACGTGTAAAGGATGCGATATACCCAGCTCTTTAATCGCGGTTGCCAGTGATTTTAAAATATCTCTTGGCGTAACATTATAATGAACATTTTTTTCATCTAAATCCAGCTGACGCTGATTAAATTTAAAGGCACTAATTCCACCTGGGTTTACAACTTTAATCCCCACACCTTGCGCCGCTCGTAAAGTCCAAGCCACATAATCATTAATCGCTTGCTGATCTTTTTTAGCTGTCATCATACGCAGGAAGTAATCATCACTCCCCAGCATCACATAACCGCCTTTATCCAGCATCGGTACATCGCCCATTTCCATGTGTGCTTGTCTGGCATTGACTGGCAATACAGCTGGCTCAAAGGCTGCGGTATAGCCCATTTCTGCATAGCGATAGCCTGTTACAAAGGTACTTGGCATCGCATGGCCTGTCCCCGCCCGTTTAATATCGGTATGGGCAACTGGATCAATCCGATGATTTTCTGGCATTAACATCCGCGCAATATTGCCTTTGCCACCGCCAATATGGGTATGCAAATCAATCGCGCCCGCCATGACTACTTTGCCTTTGATATTGTATTCTTTATCAGGCTGAGCATTTCTTGGCTTATTTACAATTTTGCCATCTTTAATATAAATGTCTTTTTGTTTGCCATTTATTTTATTGGCAGGATCATAGACAATACCGCCCGTTAATTTTGTTAACATGTTAACTCACCAATGCCTGTTCAATCGCTGTCAATACTTCTGCCGTACTGGGCAGCCCAGAATCTCTTAATTTTTTTAACCGGATGGCGACCACATTATCTAAACGATAAGCATGGCCTGAATGATCTATGCCTGGCGTCCCAATGGGGATAAACACTTCTGGCTCTTCTTCAAACTCCATCCCTGAACGTGCAACAACAATGGTTGGGATTTTTCCGCCACAAGGTGGAACGGCACTGGTATTAAAAGCTTGTACCCATAAAAAAGCATCCACTTCACCATTATCAAACATGGTATTTATATCGTATAAAAAGGGGTCATATTCTGGAATATCACTGGAAAAACGCATTCTGGCAGGATAGCCTGTTTGCCAACCACAGACTTGGTTTGCTGTTTGGTCGCCCTCTTTTCCGCCTAAAGGAAAACCAGAGCATCTAACACCAGAGGCATTAACATCTTTTACCATTTCACAAAGCATTTGCACGGTTAATTCTGCTTGAGAATAATCTAACGCCCCTGCAGCCCAAGTCACCACACCATACGTTGCTTTTTTTAATTTATCAGCGACTTTTTTTAGATCGGCTACCTTTATACCCGCCACTTGTTCCACTAAAACAAGGTGGTCTTTAACTAAGGCTCTTAATACCGCCATCACTTCTGGTAAATCAGCATCTGCACATTCTAGTACTTTGGCTTTGGTTTTTTTAGGTGAAGTAGATGCTTTACCTGACGGTTTTTTACCAATATAAATAACTTCTCGCTTGCCGGTATCTTTAAGAAACATGGACTCTTTATTCCAAAGATACCGCTGGTAAAACTGAGGCGAGAAGGCTTCTAAATCACAGCCAACTACGATAAATAAATCACAGCGGTTTTTTATCTCAGCCAGTGTGGTATTCATCCAGCCTGAATCCTGCATGGCTAAAAAGTTACGTTTAGCCCCTGTAAAATTCATATTATCAACCACTGCGCCATTGCGGTCTGCTAAAGCCATCAGTGCGCGCATACCGTTTACATCAGTAGCACAGCCACCTATTACGGGTTGATTAGATTTTTTAAAAATTTTAGCAGCTCTATTAACAGCAACGCCAAGAGAAACCACTTTACCATCAACTCTAGGATCTATATCGGCAATTGCTTCCTCAAATGCGGGTGTATTAACAGCACACCCATTTTCAGTGACCTTTATTGATACACCATTGACCTGAATGGTCAAATCATCCGAGCCTATTCCGCAAAAAGGACTGGGTACTTCAGTTATTGTTGTCACTGGCTTTACCTCTGGATTTTATTTTTTTATTCAAAAATAGCACGGTTTTTTAACACCTTTTTTTTCATCAAATGTAAAAGCTGTTAAGAATAGCATTTTTAACACCTTTTATCCAAACCTAGCCTTACCCAGCACTTATTGAGTTTAATAAGTTTATTTTGATAAATTAGTAACCAGCAAATATATTTTGTTGTGAAATCTTTTCAAAAAGAATCTAAATTTTATAAAAGCCAGATATAAGGGATTACAGCTGGAATATTCAACTAAAATTTTTAAAAAAATATATATTTTAAACATAAAAGTGCAAGTCTACATAATTTAAGAAGATAGTAATCAGCCCATTAAATTAAGTGATATATGTTTTTTATCAATACTTTACATAGATTAAGCTTGTTATCCTATATGTACCCCTAAATTATATTTCTGTCAATACAAGCCAGATTCATCTATAGTATGCAAAGCTACAGATTTTGTTATTGGCAAATAGGTTGTTCCACACAGGATTATTCCTAACTAAAGTTTCATGTTTCATTACCTGTACGCATTACTTTTTTATTTTTTTTACAGGTGAATTTTTATGTCTACAGGTACAGTTAAATGGTTTAACGAATCTAAAGGTTTTGGTTTTATTTCCCAAGATGATGGTGAATCCGATGTTTTCGTACATTTTAGTGCTATTCAGGGTGATGGTTTCAAAACTCTAAATGAAGGTCAAGCAGTTACTTATGAAGTTGAAGATGGCCCTAAAGGTCCGCAAGCAACAAGTGTCACTCCTGCATAAGTTAAAGACCTTAAACGCAGAGCTCTATCATTAGGTAAATGTTCTGCGTTTTAGTTAGCTTAACTCAAGAACTTAAAGTATCCATATTCCAAACGGGAAATTCTATTGAAAAAACTATTTATTGGCAACCTACCTGCCGACACTTCCGAGCAAGAACTTGAAGACCTATTTTCAGAATTTGGTAAAGTGCGTGGTTCAAAACTTGTAACTGATGTTTTTTCTGGTCAATGCAAAGGTTTTGGTTTTATCGAAATGGAAGGTCATGAAGCAAGAGCAGCTATTGCTGGTCTAGATGGTAAAGATTTTAAAGGTAAATCATTAAAGGTTAATTTTGAGACACCTAAAGCAGGAGGTCGTCGAGGTCGTCGTTAACACCTAAGTTTGATCATCTTGGGTTCAAATGTTGCTCCTTTCTGAACCCACTTCTTTTTATTTCTTGCTATTCTCTATTCAAACTAACTTAATTTTATCCTTTAGATAGTTTGCTATATTAATAATTCCTGAATTCGTATAACAATTGCTCGCTCTCTTGAATTACCCTAGAAAATTCTGTGGAACACTAGATTTGTGAATGTTATTACATATCACATGTGTCTGGTTTTATTATCTATCTCCCATTTGCTGAAAGGAAGTCACTTTACGTTTTTTCTAGGGCTAAGTATCTAGCAAAAAACTCAAACAACAAGGGGGAGAAGAAATGAAAATCATTTTATTGTTAAGTGCAATTATAGTTATTACACCTACTTATGCAGACATATACAAATGTCAGCATATTGAGAAAATATCTTACCAATCAGATCCCTGTAAAAATAACAAAGGGGTAAAATTTAGGCTCAATCAAGATATAAGTTCTGAACAACATCAAATTGCCTTAAAAAAACTTAAACTAGAGCTGATAGAAAGAGCGAAAACGGAACAGATCTCTAAAGAAAACTATAATAAAGAGCGTTCAATGCAAACTAATGAAAAAATCGCTAACGCTAGCTACCTCAATGCAATACAATCTTCCAGACAAGCTGATGCTTTAGAGTTACGCAATAGAATTGAAATAAATAAGCCTTCTAGACACCGTCATTTCTATTAGCTTAAGAAGTTACTACTGTATTAGTTAGGCTGCCGTCTTTTTCGCAATCCAACAAAGGTATGTCAAAAAGACTGGGTTAACGATAAAGCCGTTAGCCCAACCTTACGAAGTTTTCCTTAAGGGGGCACCACTATGCTCATGTATATATAAAACTAAAAATACAAATTTGATTAATTACAGAACCCTAGCTCGGTAAAACTTATTGTTTGCCATCCATTATTATTTGTAAAGTACCACAAGGTATCGTTTGGCTCTGCGCCATGAGGTAAAGCAAGACTTAATACCTTCAATCTTGAGCCTCCAGTCGTATCTTGACAAGTAAAATTATCACTACATTGATACCCTTTCCCAGACTTTACACCCACATATTGTCTGAAATTATTGATGCATTTGCCCATAAAAAGTATATTATTCACACCTTTTGCTCCATTCACATCATCTTGCCTTAAGCTATCCACACTAGCAACAAATGGACCCATGATTGAATTAGACCCCTGAGGAGTATGATCTAACCCTAGAACATGACCTAATTCATGTATGGCAACGCGACGAAAATCTTGTAATGACTCTCCTCCTACCGCAGTTCTCCCAGGCCCTTCATATACATTCCAGCTTTTATTGATATTAAAAGTTATATCGGCCTGAACTTTTATCCCTGTAGTACGACTAAAAAGACTATGAGTAACCGCTAAGGCGCTTCCAAATTCATCTCCACAGTCTGTTGTCGTAAAACCTACACCATTTCTCTCATCATTATCATCGCAAGGAGCAGAAAACTCTCGAACAATAAAAAAACTAAAGTCAGTTACCTCATTCCATCTAGCCATTGCTGTTTCAAAGGTCTCATTCCATAACCCACCAGCACCTGCCACATCTACCGTCATTGTAATCTCTGTACTAGGCCAGCGAGTCCCACTTAATTCATAAGCAAATATACTTTCAGAAACAAGAGTTAAGCATAAGAAAATTTTTATAACTTTGTTTGTAATATTCATTATTATTCCCCTCATTCCATATCTACAATTTTTTTCAATTGGCTTTTTACTTCATCTAATAACATCGCCTGATCTTTTTGCTTACTTGTCTGTACACCAGAGGCAACATCAGCTGATAAGTTTTGTTCGACACCTTTCTTCTTAGGCTCTAAACGATTTACATGGGAAATGGACTCACCAGAAACAGAAAAAACTCGTTTTTTACCTGCTTTATCTGTAACAATATTCATTTGACCTTGAGCCCAGCCTGTTAATGGATGAATATAATGCTTTGTAAGGCTTTTTATAAAATAAATTCCTTCTTCTCCTACCTGAGGAATGACCATATCAGTGACTGATGAAACTTGATCTCCTTTTTTACCACCCGGGTATCGAATTTCAATCGTTTTATCAATATAATCACCTTTGATAACATCGATAATTTCAAAAGTAACATAGGTATAAACCCGATTTCGATCTGATGGTGTTTTATATTCAAGATTAACAACTTTTCCTTCAAAAACCAGTTCTGAGTCACTAACGACCTCGTCAATAGTTAAATTTTCATACATTGAAGAATAGCCAGAAATTGGAAAAAAAAGAAAACATAAATATATAAAATGAGTGAGTTTAAATTTGATCATAATAAATCCTTTGTCCTTAAAAATAATTTTTAGTTTTACCATTAATGATTTACGCACAAAACAAATTTATTTTGCATAAAACTCTCGTATTTAAATCTTTATTACATCTAACAGTAACTAATATAATAACGTTTAAATCAGGCTACAACCATCAATTTAACCTTAAAAATTTAAGTGCAATCTCTAAAATTTAAATTTCCTGACAGAAACTATTTATTAATTAACAATCTCTGGCACTGCATCTAAAAGAGTTTTAGTATAAGAATGAAGAGGTTGATTCAATACTTGTTCAACTGAACCATGCTCTACAATCTTACCTTTATACATAACTGCAACTTCATCTGCAATTTCAGCTACAACAGCCAGATTGTGGGTAATAAATAAGTAGCTTACACCCTGCTCTTTCTGCAAGTTTTTTAAAAGATCAATAATCTGCGCTTGTACAGAGACATCTAGTGCACTAGTGGGCTCATCACAGACAATTAATTTTGGCTCAACAGCCAAGGCTCTGGCAATACAGATTCTCTGCCGCTGCCCCCCTGAAAACTCATGTGGATAACGTAATGCTGATGATTCAGGTAATTCAACCTGCTTTAGTAAGCTGGACACTCTTTTCTGTCTATCTGTCAAAGGCATCTCGGAATGTAAGGCTTTTAACCCTTCAGCAATAATATCGCCTACTAACATTCTGGGGTTCATGGATGCAAAGGGGTCCTGAAAAACAATTTGAATTTCAGATCGTTTTTGGCGTAACTCATTCCCTGTTAACTTGCTTAACTCAATTCCTTCTAGCCATACACGCCCAGCAGTGCTTGGGATTAGATTAATTAACCCTTTACCCAAGGTTGTTTTTCCACAACCAGATTCCCCAACTAAAGCAAGTGTTCTCCCACGCTTTAATTCAAAACTGACACCATCCACAGCGCGGACATGATCAACTATTCTCTTAAAAAAACCTTTTCGAATGGGATAATAAACTTTAAAAGATTCTACTTTTAATAGAGGGGTTTCTTTTGATTCTTTGGTATGTTTATCCAGACTACTATTCATTGAAGGTAATGCGGCCAACAATTTAAGACTGTATGGGTGCTTTGCTTGCTTAAAAAATTGTTTGGCAGTTCCTATTTCAACAATTTTCCCTTGTTGCATCACGGCTATTCTATCTGCCATGGTAGAAACCAGTGCAAGATCATGGCTGATTAACCAAAGTGACATACCCCTTTTTTTCTGGATTGTTTTTAGTAATTTCAGTATTTGCGCTTGAATGGTTACATCTAATGCAGTCGTTGGCTCATCTGCGATCAATAATTCCGGTTTCCCAGCCAAGGCAATAGCAATCATCACTCTTTGCCGTTGGCCTCCTGACAATTGATGAGGATATTCGTTGATCCTTCTTTCAGGCTCTGGTATTTCTACCTGCTCTAATAGCTCATGAACTGCCAGATTAAGCTCTTTTTCAGCATAATTAAAGTGAATCTGCATGACTTCAGCGATTTGTTCACCTATCGTCATTACCGGGTTTAATGAGGACATCGGGTCCTGAAAAATCAAACCTATTCTCTTGCCCCTAATTTTACAAAAATCATATTCCGGTATGCTCAATAAATTCTCATTACCAAGTTGCACAGAATTTGCCATTACTTTAGCATTGTTTGGTAATAGGCGAAGCACAGATAGAGCTGTAATTGATTTACCAGACCCAGATTCTCCAACTAAAGCAAACGTTTCACCTGCATAAACATCAAAGCTAATATCATTAACCACCTTATCTTCTTTAAAAGCAACGGCTAGTCCTTTTACTTCCAGTAATTTTTCCAATTAATTCTCCCTATTCTGCTCTTCTTGGGTCAAATGCATTTCGCACTGTATCTGCAAATAAATTAGCGGCTAAGACTAAACTAAACATAAACACAAATGAGGCTAATAGTGACCACCAAACGACAGGGTCTCGCGCCATTTCCAAACGCGCACCATTAATCATATTCCCCCAGCTATAGGTTGTTGGGTCAACCCCTATATTGATATAAGATAATACCGCTTCTGCCAAAACAAGTCCGCTAAAATCCAGCACGACAGAGATCAGTACAATATGCATAACATTAGGCAAGATATGTCTGATTAAAATCACCCATCGTCTAACGCCTAAAGCCTGTGCTGCCTGCACATATTCCATTTCTCTTAGCTTAAGGGTTTCTGCGCGTAACATTCTGCATAGCCCTGTCCAACTAGTTACACCAAGAATCAAGCACAAAAATAATAAACGCATATCAGATCTGACAATCAAGCTATTAAATTCTTCAGCATGATTCGACATATAGACCTGCACCATTAGAATAGAGGCGGCTATTAACAAGACACTGGGTATAGAGTTTAGAGTGGTATAAACATACTGAATCACATCATCAACCCAGCCTCTAAAAAACCCCGCCATTATGCCAAAAATAATTGCTAGTGGCAGCATAATCATGGTGGTTAATGAGCCAATCACCAGTCCAGTACGAATACTTTTTATAGCCTGATAAAAAACATCTTCCCCCACTTTATCTGTCCCAAACACATGGTAATAGGCTGACAAATCAATCAGCATATAAGCAATTGAAATTAATAAAAACATAACCAGGAAAAGTGCTTTAGAACTTGAATGAGTCAACAACGGTTTGTGTTTTTTATGTAATGCTCCCCACACCACAATTAACACTAAAACCATTAAGCCCGCACCTTTAGAAAAACCAACGACTGCTTTACCTAATATATCCACCCTTCTTTCGGCTTCTGGGTTTTGCAGATGAGATCCACCATATTTGAGCCGTGGATTACCCCATTGTGTTGAGCCATTATCCAAGGTTATTGCTTCTTTACTATATAAATGAGTAGCAAAAGGTGCTGAATAGGTTTTTTCATCTCGCTCTCTTAGAGGTTTCGCCCAGTAATCCAACAAGCTGATAATTTCATGAGTCCGTGTATCTTTCGATTTAAAATGAACAGAATCCAATAAGCCAATAATGACAAAAAACACCAATATTAACAGGGAAACCATCCCCGTTTTACTCGCCCCTATTTTTTTTAAGGGTCTTCTCATTTGTGGTTGCCTACTTATAACAAACCCAACTACCGTTAAAGCTGTCACCAATAGATAGATCAGCGCATCAGTCCATAGAATAATCATGTCAATCTAACTCTTGGATCAACAAGGGTGTAGGAAATATCAGTTAATATTAAACCAAAGATATAAAGTACAGACCCTAAAAAAACCATGGCCCTTACAATGGCAAAATCCTGGCTATTAATTGCATCAATCGTGTAACTACCCAACCCAGGAATACTAAAAAATGATTCCATAATCAGGCTACCCATAAACAAGAGAGGTAATACAACGACCACACCGGTTAAAATAGGAATCATGGCATTTTTAAGCACATGCTTAAATAATACTTGTGTCTCAGTTAAGCCTTTTGCCCTAGCTGTTCTTACATAGTCTTTTTCAACTTCTTCCAAAAATAAAGTACGATACCATCTAGCGCCCGCACCAATACCTGAAACAATACTAATTACGACAGGCAGAACCAAAAACTTTATCGCAGAAAACCCCGTATCATAGCCAGAAATAGGTACCAACTTAAGTAATTTACCAATAAAAAACTGCCCACCTATAATGTAAAATAGAGATGAAATTGACATTAAAATGACACATAAAACGATACTACTAAATTCCAGATAAGTATTTCGGAATAGCACCATCATTAAAGCAACGGATATATTCACCAATAATCCAACAATCAAAGAAGGCAAAGCAATACTCAAACTCGGCCACATCCTCTGCTTAATATCTTCACCTATATTTCTTCCACTATCTGAAACACCAAAATCAAATAGAAACAACCCTAATGATTTTTTGTAAAAAATAGTCTCTGTAATTTTTTTACTCGCACTTTCCTGTTGATTCCATAACATGGGTAAATCATAGCCATGCTGATGTTTCCAATTTTGGATTGCTTGCTCTGTAACATGTTTTTGTCCTAATTGCATACGAGCCATATCATCTGGACTATTGACTACAAAGAACAGAATAAATGAAAGTATATTAACCCCCATTAACAAGGGAAAGGCGTATAAAACTCGGCGGAGGATATATTGAATCATAAGTTTAAAGAGTAAAATTTATAGACTTTCATTGTTATACTTTACCTTGTTTTTTTGTTTGAAACATTTTAAGGGGACTCTATTCATCACCCCCAGGCTTATAATCACAAACAATATTTCGACCTTTTGCTTTAGCCTTGTACAAGGCTAAATCAACATTAGACAATAACTCTTTAATGGATACCCCCTGTGTCGGAAAGGAGATCACTCCAATTGATGTTGTCATCTGGAAGTTATGTTCAGCAGAAAAACTATGTTTACTGATAGCCATTTTTATTTCTTCAGCTACAAGATGAGCTCCAGCACTATCTGTTTCTGGAAGAATAATAGCAAACTCATCACCCCCCAAACGAGTAACTATATCGCCTAGACGGGTTTTTTGTTTTAAAACTCTGGCAACATCTATCAATACATCATCACCCAATAAATGACCATACGAATCGTTAATATCTTTAAAATTGTCAAGATCCAGCATAAGAATACAAAATTCGTGATTATAACGTTTAGAACGTTCTATTTCTTTCTCTAAAAAATCATTAAAATAACGCCGATTGAATACACCGGTAAGTGGATCTTGCTTTGCGTGAAAATCAAGTTCTTTCAATGTTTTCTTAAGCGTCCTGCTAGAACCAATGACCATAACCATCACTGATAAAATTGATCTAATAATAGATTTCTCATCTATTCCCAATGGAATAGATGAGAAATACCCCATTTCAAGTAGTCCGCCCAGATTATCAAGTTTTCCATCAACATCAATAGTCACTGAATGCATTTGATTAATATCAATGTTCGTCAGTTTATGATCAAGGACTTGATACTCTTTAATGCTCAGTTTTTTAGTTTTCTTTAACTTAGAGGTCATATTGGCAGAGAGTATTTTCTTTGCTTCAACCTTATCTGCAGTGGTAAATTCACCCATATAATAAAGATATAGATCAATACCTTCATAAGAGTTAAATGCGATACTAAAAAAATTAAATGTAAAAATACTATGAAACTCACATAATATAGATTGAACAAATTCTTCCCAATTCTCAATCTTTTCGTGGGATAAGATAATCCCTTGCAGAACACGCCCTTGATGCTCGTATAACTCTCTGTCAATCAATGCCTTATGTAAATCTCTAACCAAATAATCACACTTAACAAGTAAGTTTTTTATTTGCTTAATACTCCGTTCCCAGTTTAAAGCCCCCAACTTAATCAGTTGATCATTAGATTTTGAAAGTGCTAGCTGATCGCGCTGACTATCTTCGATAAGTTGTATTGAATTCTTATCTAATACCTTATTTTTGTATTGTTGAACGCCAGTAATAAATGATCTGGTTTTAATTTGATTTTCTAATAACTCAGTTAAAACGGTATTAAGATAAGTATGGAATTGCTCAATATTTGATCTTTTCTGCATAAACTGAAACCCACTGATTTAATCAATATTCAAAAGATCCGAACCGCATTCAAGTGTTTCTAACCATTGCAACAAACCTGTTTTTGCTTCACCCTTATATAAATAGCCATGCTGTGGAGCAATAATTTCAATATCATAAGGTTTAATCGTCTGTAGCCAATATCGTAATGCACGATTTGAAGACATATATCTACGATGAAAATATTCAATATGTCCTTGGTGTTTAGAAAAATCATCTACAAAAATTTCACTAAAATCTTCGCCTTGGTATTCTGCTGCACCTATATCGCTTGTAAAAAGAATTTTTGATAAGGGATCATACACATTCAGTTGTCCTGGTGAATGCAAAAAATGAGCGGGAAGAAATTTTAAAACAACATCATTTAAAACCAAATCATCGCCCTCATCCTCTATCCCAACAAAACGATGCATATCTTTAATCCCATAGTGAGGTAAAAAACGTAGCCAAATTTTTGAAACATAAATTTTAGCCTCAGTCATCTCCATCCAGCTGCTTAAACTACCGACTATATCAGGGTCTTGATGAGACAAAACAATACCCACCAAATCTTTTGGCTCAAGGTATTTCATTAAATGATGAAGCACCTGAGGCATAACGCCAAATCCGCCTGGGTCCAAAAGAATACCTTTCCCTTTATTTAAAATAAGGTATTGGTTAGATGGAATACCATTTTCTTCACCTGGCTCGCTAATATTTAATAACACCAGAAGGTGATCATCATTTGAATATAGAACTTTATCGTTTGTCATGGATTTAGTATAAAAGTAAAAAGGATAAAAATTATCTCTTATTTTCTGGTTCCCACCATCTTTGGTCACTATTTTAAACTTAACATTCATTTTATCATTAGTTACCTCTTTTAAATAAAAATTCAATAGCTTATTACTGTTGAAAAAAAAGTAAACACAAGATAAAATCAAATTGAAATCAAAGTTTTGTGGATTTTTTATTATTGATAAATGCGGCGCAAGATTCAGAGCGAAGCATGATTATTTGAATGCTTATGTAAGCCATTGAAATAATTAAAGTTTATTAAGTATCAAACAAAAAGTGCGCAGAGCGTTGATTTTAAAGAGAAAACACCTGTTTTGGGAGTAATTATTGGGAGACATTGTGAAAATATTACGAGTGCGCCGCAAACCGCCTTTTTTGACTTTTAAAATCAAAGGCTTGCAAGGGTACTGGTGAAATGACCGGACTTTATGAACCACTGCCATTAAGTTAAGAAAACATGTATGGTTTCTAGTAGGTTGGGCTAACAGCTTTATCGTTAACCCAACATTTTTACCATTTTTTATGTTGGGTTGCCAAAAAGACGGCAGCCCAACCTACGATAATAATCTCTTAACTTTATGAACAGGATGAAATAGAATTTTTGTGAATAAAAACCTATCAATAAAAGGATAAAATAATGCCTGGCCTTGTTGATGTTCTTTCTGATACAAACCTTTACAATGCCTGGATAAAAGTTAGAGAAAATCAAGGTTGTGCTGGTATTGATGGCGTTAGTCTGGATGATTTTTCCAATGGGCTATGAGATAAGCTGGAAACTTTAGCAAATGAGCTTAGATATAATACTTATCAACCCAAACCTTTATTAAGGAACCTCTGATTAAGTCGATTAGAATTTAGCGCAGAAAAAACTGTCGCTATTTTTCACGAAGTGAGGCGTAATAGTCACTCTATTGCACCGATCTTCGTGGGAAATATCGGCAGTTTTAGCAAGCTAAAAATAATTGGACTTGATCAGAGGTTCCTTAAGGGTAGAAATAGATAAAAAATCTGGTGGAACGCGAGTTTTAGCGATTCCTTATGTGCTTGATAGGCTATTACAAACCGCTGTTTCGATGGTTTTAACGCCCTTGTTTGAAGCCGAGTTTGAGGATATTAGCTTTGCTTATCGTAAAGGCCGTTCTGTTAAACAGGCGGTTGCCAGAATTGAGCTATTACGAAACCAGGGTTATCAATGGGTGGTTGATGCTAATATACTTCTAATGATTATTTTTAATCAATTCTTATTCCCATTCTTCCGTGTCGACATTAAAAAATTATTTGTAGGTTAGGCTAACGGCTCTATCGTTAACCTAACATTTGTTATGTCTATCTTTGTTGGGTTGCCAAAGAGACGGCAGCCCAACCTACCTCGCTATAAATTCTCTCATCCGATACCGCATGAAGTATTTTACTGCACCGTCTCTTTTAAACGCCGCTTAAATGCTTTAACAGCTGGTATTAGCAATAATATAAAAGCAATAAAAGCAACAAGTAATGGCCAGAAAACAGCCTGATTCCATTGCTCCCTTTTTTGCTCTCTTAAAGCCGCATCTATTCGTAAATACTTTAATTCCTTATGCGACATAAAACTAGGCTTTATATTTTTAAACCATTGATGATATAAAGAAAAGCGTTTGGGATGATAACCGAATACCCAAGGCACATCATGACGGACTATTTCTTGCATTTGTTGGATAATCTGGTTCCGCTGTTCTGTATCATCCATACTTCTCATTTGTTCAAAAAGTTGATCGAATGTTGAGTTTTGATAATTTACGGCATTTTCTCCTTTAAACTTTACTTTTCCATTCGGCCCATAAAGTAAAAAAAAGAAATTTTCCGGGTCTGGATAATCAGCATTCCAGCCCCAGGTAAAAATCTGTCCACTGCCATCACGCATTTTATCTTGAAAGCGGTTGTAATCTGTCGGACGAATGACTAATTTAATCCCTATTTTTTCAAACTGTTTACGGTACCAGTTCATCATTGCCCTAGCACCTGCTCCTACAGAGGTTGTATCAAAATAAAGAACCAGCGCTTCCCCCGTTTTTGGATCGACACCTGATTTATACCCTGCATCACTCATTAATTGTTCTGCTATTTCAATGGATTTACGCTGATAACGACCATTCTTCCAATGATAAACATAGGGATTCATCCCTTCTTTTTTATCTAAATTGCCAAATATTTCAGGGGGTAAAACACCTTGCGCCGGTATGCCTCGACCATTCATAAAAATAGCGATATATTCCTCATAATCCAACGCTATCGAGATAGCCAGGCGAAGTTTTCTAGCGCGTTCAGAATCACCACCGATCACTGAATCCAGCATATTGAATCCCATATAAAAAATTGAGGTGGATATTGATGTTTGTAACTCAATTCCCTGCTCTTGCATTGTTTCAGTCAACTGAGCATTACCTGATGCTGAAAACTGAACCGCTTGGTCAAAACTATCTGATGAAATACCCGACGCATCATAAAAACCTTGCAAAAACTTACTCCAATAGGGAATCGTTTCTTTTTCCAAAATATAAATAACTTTATCTATAAAAGGCAATTGTTCTCCTGCGTCCTTAAGCAGTCCTTTTTCTTTATCAATCGGCTCTCCCTCGTTGGGATAAAACGTTTTATAATAATTTGGATTTTTTGTTAAAACAATTCTTTGGTTAGGGTTATTTTCCTCTAAGAAGAAAGGTCCTGTTCCTACAGGATACCAATTCAAAGATATGTTTTTATCCCCCAGCCCTTTTTGCAGATAAAACTCATTTGCTTCCCAAGGCATGGGGGCAAAAAAGTTCATCGCCAACCAAAACTTAAATTGCGGATACTTACCTTTAATTCTAATTTTATATTTATAACGGCTTAAAACTGTAACCCCAGAAAGAGGATGTGATTTTATTTCTGTTCTTTTCTTATCTTTAACTTGCTTAGAAAATTTGTCGAAGCCAACAATATACTCCTTCATAAACTCAGCAATTGGCGATTGAATCTTCGGATCAGCCAATCGTTTTATTTGATAAACATAATCCTCGGCAATTAGTTCTCTGGTTCCTAGTTCAGTAAAATCTTTTAATTTCGTTAGTTCTTCAATTCGGCTTGGTGAAAGATTCCGGTTTGCCTCAATAAAAGCAGGATGAGGTTGAAATTTTATTCCTTGTTTAATTTCGATAATATACTCTGAAAAGGCAACCTGATTAGCTAAAATCTCTCCGCTTAGTGGCTCGCCTTGAGCATTAAAATAGCTAATAACTGGTAATTTTTCAGCACTTAAGGGTTCAAGCTGATAAGGTCTTTTAAGGTAACTATATTGATAAGGAGGCTCATATATCTGCGCAAGAAAGGTATTCTCACTGGTACTATAAGATACCGCTGGATCTAGCCTTTTTGGTCTTTCTGAGAAAGAAGAATATAAAATAGATAAATTTGGATCAGTTTCTGAATAGGGATTATTTAGCTGAGAGACATCACAACTAATTAATAACAAACTGAAAATAAATAAAAAAATTATATGCATATTGATGAGGATTTAATTATCGAATTAAATGACTGAGCAAGGTATACTTTCCCTATTCTAACAAACAATCAGGTCAGGAGATAAAAATGGGGTTCATGCAAGGCAAGCGCGTTTTAATTGTAGGTTTAGCCAGTAACAAATCAATTGCATGGGGGATTGCACAAGCCATGCACCGTGAAGGGGCAGAACTAGCATTTACTTATCAAAACGAAAGATTGAAAGATCGTGTGGCTAAAATGGCAGGCGAATGTGATTCCAGCATTAATATGGAACTTGATGTTTCAACTGATGAGCAAATTACCAATGTATTTACCGAGTTAGGTAAACACTGGGACGGACTTGACTGTATTGTTCACTCTGTTGCTTTTGCCCCGAGAGAAGCTTTAGACGGGGATTATGTTGATGCTACAACACGAGATAATTTTTCGGTTGCACATGACATTAGTTCTTACAGCTTTACTGCATTAGCAAAAGCAGGCAGAGAAATGATGAAAGGCCGTAATGGTTCTTTAATCACTTTAACTTATCTTGGCGCAGAAAGAGCTATTCCTAACTATAACGTGATGGGTGTTGCTAAAGCCAGTCTTGAAGCTAATGTCCGCTATATGGCTGCGGCTTTGGGTGCGGAAGGCACTCGTGTTAATGCTATTTCTGCTGGGCCTATTAGAACGCTGGCATCAGCAGGTATTAATAATTTTAAATCCATGTTGAGTAAAGCTGCTGATACAGCACCTATGAAGAAAAATGTATCTATTGAAGAAGTAGGAAATGTAGCTGCTTTTATGTGTTCTGATTTGGCGTCTGGCGTTACAGGTGAAATTACTTATGTTGATGGTGGTTATAATATTGCTGGATTGGTAGCAAGTTAGTTAGCAAGCAGTATGTTCAAATGACAAATCCCGAATTTTAAAAAAAAGAGAAATTTACGGAAACTTCTAAGTCGTCCCCTCGCTTTATCATATGTCACAAAGTGAGGGAGAAGATGATCAATATCCTTTCTCAGTCATCCCACTTTTCCAAGAGTAACTGTCTGTTAACACTTCTATCTGAATTAAAAAAGGCTCATTTTACCACTCTCTTGAATTCCCTTTAATAACTTCAGTAGAAACGGTGAGCAAAAAAATATTGCCTACCCGTTTTCTATAACATTACACAATTAATTATACGGTAATCCCAATTTTAGATTGACACCCTACTACTTGGTAGGCTACTATCTGCTCATGGAAATGAAAGATAAAATTCTTACATGTGCTCAACGGCTGGTACAACAACGCGGCTTTAATGGCTTTAGCTATGCCGATATTGCAAACGAAGTCGGTATTCGCAAAGCCAGTTTACACCACCACTTCCCAACTAAAGTGGACTTGGGTCTATCTCTTATCAAAATATACTCAGAGCAATTGGATAGTGTTCTAAGAAGTCTTAGTGCCTCTTCCATGCCTGCTAATGATAAATTATCCGAGTATATTGCTCTTTATCGCGGCACACTTGATGCAGAAAGAATGTGTCTAGGAGGGATGCTCGCATCTGAAGCACTGACTCTAGACCCAATCATGTTGCCAAGTCTTAAACGTTTTTTCGCTCGTAATACCGAATGGCTAACTGAAATCCTTATAGAAGGACAATCACAAAAGTTATTTATTCTGGGCGGCTCAGCAGCTGATCATGCACGTATGCTTTTATCAGCGTTACAGGGTGCTTTGCTAATCTCTCGAGCAACTGGGAATGCTGATACGTTTGAGCAAACCGTGATATCCATAATGACAAGTTTAATGAGGAAAGGCTAACCTCTTTTTTAGCTCAATAAACTACCTACTAGTAGGTAAAGGAACATAAAATGTCAGACTACAAAATCAAAAAAGGATCAAATTTTACTGCTTATGAAAGTGGCTCTCTTAAAAAATGGCCAGAACATAAAGTTGAGCTTCCAGGCTTAGGAGAAATTCCTGGCAAACTCTTCCTTAAGGATGAGTTAAGCTTTACAGGTTGTGAAATATCGGTCAACTCAATGGCTCCTGGTGCAGATATGCCAATTTATCACCAACATAAACAAAATGAAGAAGTTTATATCTTTATCCAAGGAAAAGGACAAGTTCAGGTTGATAACGAAGTGATTGAAGTACAAGAAGGCACAATTATACGTATTTCACCCAATGGAGAAAGAACTTGGCGTAATAATTCAAATGAGTCATTACTCTATATTATCATTCAAGCTCGTGAAAACTCGTTAACTCAATACGGCCTTGGAGATGCCATTGTCCCAGAAAAAAAAGTGACTTGGACTAACAGTCTTTAGTTGTTTTTCATTTAATCCTTTAGGAATGCGCATGGAATAACTTGAACAATAGACCCAGGGTTTTTGTCAGACTTCAACTAAATACATAAATGTATGTTTGTAGGTAGAATAATCTAGGAGAAATTGTCGAGAAGACGGGCATAACAAGTCAAATATTCTAATTATTTCGTGCCGTTCCTTAATTTTATAAAAATCGGTTGAACGCACAATTATAGTGTAAAACACTAATTCAACAGTACTTTAAAAATTTAGCTTCACCTGCGCGGATGTAGATGAAGGGCGAGAGCAGGATGCGGAAGCTTCACTCATAGCTTAAGTGGATATTTTTTAGAAGCACTATGTACTAGAAACCGTGGGCAACTAATTTTTCTAGGTTAATATAAAAAGTAAGAAATAATCAGGTTCAGAATAAATTTAATTCATTATATTCCATATTAGACTTTAATTATAAGCCATGACACAAAATAAATTACAACCTACAACTAAACTGAAAAAATCACGGCTAAAATCCCTCCTCCCTCAAGAACGCTCCAATTTTATAATAATTGATGTTATCAATGACCTTAAACCTGTGACTTGTATAGAGAAAAATAAAAGGGAGGAATAACAAAGACTTTAAGTTCCCCCCTCCCCTTTACTTTTTACACAGTTTAAAAAACTAAATTAAAGCCTAAAAAATGCAGGTATGCACAACAAAGACTATCTTTCCCTTTAATCAGAATCCTCATTAGGAAGAGTAGGAAGTACATGTTTTTCATCACCATACGCTTCAATAATCATTTCAAAAGGAGCTAAGCGAGTATTTTCTTCCTCAATTAAATCTTCTAATTCTGTAATTCTTTCTACTGCTTCATCCCAAGGAGAACCAGCTTCAATTAGCACATCTCTGCGATTGTGGTTAAAATTTATTAGCCAGGTAATTTCATCAGCGCCTTCTTTAGGAGTGAGGTCGTCAGTCATTTTAGTTGCTTCTTTAATCAAATCATCAAGACCACTTTCACCATGCATAATATTTGAATCATATAAACTTAACAGACTCAATGGTAACTTAAGCCCTAAATCTTTAGCCTTTTTTAGAGCAGGCTTATAATAGAGTTTACTAACAACCTGGTCTTGAATATCTCTAAAATCTTGATATTGGGCATTATCTTTCCATTCTTCTATTAATCCATCTAGATTTTCAGTTGAACCACTTGCTATTCTATCTTTTTCTCTTTCATCATCTGTTTCGCCATCGCTATCATAACGAAGCTTTTCTAACTTTCTTAATTCATCTTGATATTGAGCTAATGAATTGTCAGGCTTTAGCTCAGTGTACTTCTCTATAACTATTAGCATATCTCCAGTTGCTGAGGTAAAGCCAGCTCTACCAGCCGTTATTCCTCGGCCATCATCAATATCTTTAGCATAATCGTATTTAATTTCTGTTGTGCCATTTTCAAAAATACTAATAAATTGATCGGCAATAAGACGCTGCTCTTTATTAAAGGCAAGTTCGTCTTTTGGTTTCTTTTTCACATCATAATGAGAAGCTGAACTCCAAGAACCCCACTCTTTATCCCAAGCGATTACATGCCATCTACCTTTACCATAAGAAAGTTTTTTTGAATGTTTATATGAACATTCATTAGATTTTTCACAACCCGCTTTTGATGCAGAAACACCTTTGAAAAGGAGGTTTTCTGAACTATCAAGACTCCATAAGTAATAATAGGTGGCACCCGAAACAGCCTTCCATTTATAGGTTGGGGTCTGTTGTGTAATTGTGCCTTTTGGTACTACGGGTATGGGTGGTTTGGGTTTTGCATATGCTGTTGAAAAAAACAGTGTGCTGAAAAGAACTAGTACCATTATTTTTTGGATATTATTTTTCATTATTATTAGGATTTTTTTCTTCGGTTATATTTCGTATAATTGAATGCGACTAAATTCTCTATAAAAAGGTTCCTTCCCTCTTTCCTTTTCTGAAAAAATAGTTAAAAATAACCTACGATTTTATCCTTACCCCAGCTAAATAAAAACAATATGAGTCACACTGAAATATTAGGCTATGTTGCAGCATTTTTAACCACAGCATCTTTTTTACCACAAGCTATGTTGACATTAAAAACCAGAGATACTAGCTCTCTTTCACTTAGCATGTATTCCTTATTCACTATTGGTGTATTTCTATGGCTCATTTATGGCATACAAAAAGCTGATTATGCCATCATTTTTGCCAACGGTATAACGCTTATATTATCTACATCCATTCTTGGATTTAAAATTTATAATGTAATTTATAAGAACGAGTAATTAAAAGTCTTTTAGATTGGGCTGCTGGATTTATAGCATCCCAGCACTACTTTTGCTAAAAATGTTGGGTTAACGATAGAGCTGTTAGCCCAACCTACCCATTCTTTAATTCACTTTTATCAAACTTTTTGCCGTAGTGATATTGTCAATATGACTAGTAATTTGCTGATCTTTTGGAATAGTAATACCTGGTGAGGTTAGAGTCCCTCCAAAGACTTTTGCCTTTTCTTCTAACAATGCACCTAAAAACCTACCCTGATAATCGCGCACACCTTGGGATGTATTAATGCGTATAGACTTATTATCAGGCCGATAATCCATCATAATACTTGCAAAAGCAGCACTTTGTTTCTGGAAGAATGAAAATTGATAAGGCCCATGAATAAGAAATACATCACTTTCAACAAGGCTTCGATATAAAACTAAATCATGCATCAGCCAACTGTTATCATCTACCACTGAATATTCTACTTTAGCGCCATCATGTAACTGAACATTTTTACCTAATATGCTATACCTCACCACACAGTATGCACCAATCCGGCATCCTTCCCCAAGAACGGAGCCTTCAATAACAGCAGTTGGGTGAATATTTGTACTTGAATGGACTTGCTTCCAGACAAGAGAGGTACGTTGCTTAAAACTTATTTTTCTGTTAAAGAAAACACCTCGAAACCAACTCAAAGGCGACCGTTGGAGCTGATAATTAAGCATTGAAAAAATCGCAATTTGATTGGCAAACAAACAATCGTGATCACAACTATATGGCATTAAAAGAGCAAGGGGCGTTTTATTAACATCCGGTTTAGTCAAAGAAACAGGGTAATTTATTGTTGTAATTAATTCTTTCAACCTAATAGGCAAGGTCTCTTGTTTGTATGGCTTTCCTTTGTTTTTTACTGCATAAATAGGTAGATTTATTAATCCTCCGGTATCAAGATAAATACTGTGGCTATAATAATCACGAATGGCTTGGGATGAAAGTTGAAGTGTGAAATTTAACTTAGTAGCTTTTCCTTGGTAGGATTGAATAACCTCTTTAATGGCTTGCAAACCTGCCAAATCAAAAATTAAATTATCACCTAGCTTTATTTTCCAGTTTTCAACTCTCTTCTTATTAGCAAGGGAAAGTATTTTTGTATGGGCTTTTTTTACGTCTTGGCATAGTAGCCGTCGATGCTGTAGACCTTGGCAAATCGTATCTTGAAAAAAGCTCACTTACCTATCGTATGACTTGAAAATTTGAAGAACGGCGAATAATCTGCCAAACACCCGTCATAAAAATCAATATAGCTATCCATTGGTAAAAACCGATACCAAAATAAATATCTGCTATTTGTTCGCGCCAGAACTCCAAGCCAAAACGGAGCACTCCATAAAGTGTAAAAACAATAAAAAGTCTTCGGCCTACAAATAACTTGTTTTTATGGAAGTGCTGAATTAAAAACAAGATACTAAATAATCCCACTGCTTCAAAATATTGTACGGGTATGCGTAATAAGCCATCGCCAAAATCTAAACCCCATGAGGCTTCTTTTCCATAACAACAGTGTTGAAAAATACAACCAATCCTACCAATAGCCATCATAGCAATTGCACCTCTGGCAAAACCATCACTGGTATCTAACGTATTTTTAGTGATTTTTTTGAACACGGCAACAAACAAAAAAGAAGCCAGAATACCTCCCATCACTGTTTTCGGTGTGATGGCCACAGTCCAGGCTAATTCTTCCACTAGCCCGCCTGAAAAAAAAGCAGGAATTGCTGAGCCAATCATCGCACCAATAAAAGCAACACCAAGAATACTCCAGCGCAGTATCGGAGAAAGAGTCCATTTTTTAGAATCTTCTCTGATTAACCAGCCTCCTACTAACATTGCAACTATTACAAAGAGTTGATAAATAAGGCGGCTACCTGAGTTAATAATTTCGTGATGGTGGATGAGTTCAGTATTCATTTTATAGGGTATCAAAAGTATTGCAGGGAGGCTACTTATGTCCACATTCCTCCATTTGAGCATGAAATAAAAAATATGACAAAAATAATAAGGCTAGCAACGATAGCAAAAACAAATATAAAGGACAGCAGCCTCATGAATCCTTCTAACACGCCTAAAATAAAAAACGACTTTGTTCTTGGTTTTGTTTGAGGTTCATCTCCCTTGCTTGGGTCATGTTTTTTTGGCTTTAGTCCTTCAGCATAAATTCTAATATGTTCATGCTTACTCGTTCTACCATTTGATTCAGGTTTTTTCTCTGTCATTCCTTTACCTTGACTGGTTGGTTATCTACCACTTTATTCCAAACTCTCCACCACAAGCAATATAAATAGCCACAAAAGCGAGTACCGCGGCTATTAAAATAGATAAAAGCCAATATCCTAAAAGCCCTCCAATTATCCCAAGAAAATTCCAAAGTATACTTTTCGGTTTCTGTTCACCTGAATTGAATACCTTATTCGTTTGGTAATCATTTTTATTACTTTCATCATCTGGTTCGGAGTCTTTATCTACCATATTTTTTACTTCGCTTAATAATGCATAGTTCTAATCTAAAATTGCAAACTATTATTACTACAAACAACCCATATAACAGCAATACAGATTGCAATAATGAAAAAGATACCTAAAAAAAATTGACCCAAACACCCCATTGGTTCTTTTTTATCGAAAGTATCGAGATCATTCCATTCATTTTTATTATTGCTTAATTCATTATCTTCTTTTGTCATATTTTCTCGCAGTACAAAAAGGATTAATCAAATGAGCATAGGCAATACGAGGACTTTTTTTATCTAATTTTAGCTGTTGCCATCCTAACCATGTCTTTTCGTGGTGTTCCCAGTGTAAACCATTGTTAAAGAATAAAGAATTATAAAATTTATTGGCATAAGTGCAGACTGGCTCATCCTTAATCGGTGGATGCTGTCCATAATTATGCAGTGCAGAAAAAGCCCAACCAAAATAAACCAGTATAAAATATAAGACCAGAGACTTTGTACCGATTAATAACAGTACAATTAAAAACAGAAAAATAGCTAATTTTTGAACATGTGTACGAGGTTTTATTTTATCCATATCCCCTAACGTTTTATCAAATGGATCGGTTTCATAAGTCGCAAGCGATAATTGATGTAACCATCCAAACATATATTGGTTTGGGGTGTATGCTTTTTTTTTACCGTTTTCCATCTTCCAGGTGGAAGAAAAATCTCTTGAGCCATTAGCATAGGTATGATGATTAAAATGATGAATACGATAACCATCAAAAGGAAGCCCTAAAAGTAACGTATTAATAATATTGATTGCAAAAGAAAAATTATCTCTGGAGTGAACACATTCATGAAAGAAAACATGAATACTAAAACTTAGAAATACACTCGCAATAATGATTAATAAAAATGATAAAAAAAAATCACTGGCTAAATTAGCAAAGATAAAAAAAATCAATTCTAAAAAAGGAAAAATACTGAGCTTCCATGGAAATGGTTTATTATCCAAGTTACACATGGCTTTTTAAACAGAACTCAGTGATAAAAATGCAATTTCTAAATCAGCGATTAAATCATCTCCGTTTTCTAAACCAAAACATAGTCTTACTAGCCCAGTATCTATTCCCATTGCAATTTTTTCAGAATCAGAAAGGGATGCATGGCTCCCCGTCCATGGCTGGGCGACCATAGAACTAACACAGGCCATCCCTGTGCCAGTATCAAATAGGGTTAGGGATTGGATAAATTGAGAATAGCTTTGTTGATAATCACCCTTAAATTCAAAAAATAAAATACCTCCATAGTCTCGTAACTGTTGTGTTGAGGTTTCTGGTAAATAGATTCTTTCTATTTCATTGCGCGTTTTTAAAAAATCATACAAGCTCTGCGTTATACGGACATGTTCACGCATACGAATAGGAAATGTATGCAAACTACGGCGTAATAACCAGGCACTATTCGGATCCATAATTGCACCTGAATAAAAGCGCGTCTGCAACAACTCATCCGCTAATTTATCATCATTAACGGCAATCACACCGCCCATCACATCACTATGGCCAGATAAATATTTAGTCGCACTTGCCAAAGAGATATGCGCACCTATTTCCAGTGGGTTTTGAAATAAAGGGGTTGCCCAGGTATTATCTACAACAACCAAGGCATCAGGTTTTTTTTTTGCGATTATTTCTGCAATTTCTTTAATCGGAATTGTTTTTAAAAATGGATTGGTCGGTGTCTCAAAAATCACCATTGCAACGCCATTAGGAATTGCTTCACGCCCTTCTGCTTCTGATAAATCTAGAATAGAAAGTTTTAATCCAATCTGCTCGGCATAACGCTGAAAAAGCTTATAACTACAGCCATAAATATACTGATTAATAACAAGATGATCACCCGGGCGAAGCTGTTGTAAAACCAGCATAATGGCAGACATGCCCGTTGTTGTACTAATCACATGTTTTGATTTTTCTAACAGAGCCAATGCACCTTCAAGCTCTACGCTGTTAGGGTTACTTTTACGTGTGTAAAAATAAGGAGAGTCAGAGGTAAACGCACTATTTTGATAAATAGGGGTTGCAACAGGGTGAGTTTCTGCATTATTAATTCGAAAATGTAAGGCAGCTGTTTCTGGGTGCTTTTTAGTCATGAAAATGAAATGTCTTTAGTTGGACTTGTTGGGTAATGAGCGCGATCTAATACCGCTAAATTTTGGTATTCACATTCAGAATCCCAACTAATAAGAACCCCTTGTTCATCTGGAGAGCGCCGAGAAACGATAAAACGATCCAGTCCAAATGACAATTCTTTTATCATCCTATCATCAGTGCCAATCGAACGAATAAACAAGGTATCTTTTTTACCATGGTTTTTAAGCTGAAATACATGGGCACTTTGTACCTCCCCATCCCAGAGGATTTCAATCTGTTTCTCTGAAATTTTGTCTATCGAAAGTGATTTTTTTTCTGTAGTAATCGGTTCGATAATCGGTGATAAAGCACCACATTGAGTACAACAAGATAGCTCATCAAGATTATGGTTAGTGGAGTGCAAACCATACCGTTCTATTAGAATAACTCCACATATCTGACAAGAAGTGTTATTTATCCCCTGCTCATAAGTATTACCTAAATAAATATATTTCATTCCTTTTGCCTGAGCAAGAAATCGTGCGCGTATTAATGCATCTATATTGGTTCTACCAACATGAGTATATTGATAGGCAGGGTGGAATGCCACAAAGTGCAAGGGAACATCAACCCCCACATGCTCTATCACCCAATTAATGGTTTGTTTTATATCTTCATCAGAATCATTTAATTCAGGTATCACTAATTGACTCAACTCCAGATGATTACCAGAAGCGGCAACTTGTTTAATTCTATCCAGTACGGGTTGTAGTTTTGCTTTTGTTTGTTTTTGATAAAATTCTTCATTCAATGATTTTAATGACAAACTAAAAATATCAATACATTCGATCAGCTCCTTAACTGGCTCCTCTTCAATATAAAACGCAGACTTATAGAGGATTTTAATACCATTTTTTTGTGCTAACCTGGACGTTTCAATAACAAATTCATGCCAAACTACGGGGTCATTATAAGTCCAAGAGATAATAGGAATTTTGTTTTGTAAGCAGATTTCCACTAACTGCTCTGGCATGTAATGTCGAACTATTTTTCGGTCAAGATGTTTAATCTGAGAGGTTTCCCAGTTTTGACAGAATGAACATGCCATCATGCAACCGACATTGCCCATACTTAAAATACGCGCCCCAGGGCTAAAATGATTGATAGCTTCTGTTTCGATTATTTCTTCCGTTGCCGCCAGTGATTGCCCGTAATTAAAGGTATGAATTTTTCCGTCAACTGTTCCGCGCACACCACAAAAACCCATTTTATTATTTTTTGGACGACAATGCCTTGGACATAAATGGCATTCAGCTCGATCTGTTTTGAAAGGTTTCCAGTGCTGTGCAACTCTACTTTGCATCATAATTTCCTGGCTTTTTTAATCCGCTTAAAAAAGTGTACTTTAAAAAGTTGCTGCTCTAAATGACTGGATGTGTCTTTAAAAACCTGATTGAGAGCATTAATACAATCAAGCCCAGCAAAATAATTTGCCATTTTTGTTGTCCCTGTTTGTTGTTGAGCCATTTCTCGATAAGATTGCCAATGAATTGTTACAGGTAATGCCTTAAGCTGTGTTTGAGGCGACTCAATGATTCGTTCAGATGATCTTTCCACAAATAACGGCATCTGCTCAACTTCAACCCAAAGTAAAGTTTTGCTATGCGCTAGAGGTAAATGTCGCAATGCTTCCCAAGGTTCAAGAGCTATCAAAACATCTAATTGCCCTTGAGGTATGCCTTGCCCTAACGTGGTTAAGTTTTGATGGCTGATTCTAAATTCAGCATAAACACTACCTAAAGATTGAGCTCCTCCTTTGTGAGCAGTAAATTGGCATTGATAACCTGACTCCACAATAAATTCTGCCAGAACAATCGCAAGACTGTTAATGCCTTGTCCACCAATGCCTGCAATTATAAGATTAATCACATTATTCTGCATGGTCTTCAATCACCTCAATCGCATGATTAGGACAAACATCCAGGCAAGCTGCGCAACGCCTACACCGGTTTAAATCGACATGTAATTGGCTTTCTTCATTTTTTACTATCGCAGGACATTGTAGTTTTTCATAACATAAAGTACAGCCTTTACATTGTTCATTATGAATAAATAAACTGCGCTCTTTGAGCCTTCTAAGAGACTCCTCATTCGGCTGTAAAGCACAATTCCCGTAAGACCAAATCACCTTAACCCCGTCTAACTTATTCGCTTCCTTAATTGCTTTTGTTAGTTCTGAGGACAAAAAAGCATTCACTTCAAAAATATGCTTAACGCCAATAGCTTCAAGCAGCTTTCCTAGATCAACCTTATCTGAAGATGTGGGTGACTCTTGATGCCCTGTCATAGCAACACTCCGATTATCAAAAACAATATGGGTTAAGTTAATATTATTTTCTACCGCACTTTGAAGTGAGATTAAGCCCCCATGAAAAAAACTACCTTCTCCACCGGTTGAAACCAAGGGTTGATCGGGTAATAAATGAGCAATCCCTTGTGAAATTCCAATACCTGCATTCATGCATAATAACCAGTCAGTACGATGAGGAGGTAAAGACGAGCAACCAATATCACCACCTATAATACCTTTAAAATCCGTAGCTTTTGTTATTTGAGTATTTACAATTTCTTCAAATGCTTGATCAATACCGTAAAAAGATGCACGATGTGAACAGCCTTCACAAAAAGTACCCGGTCGTTCAGGGCAATCAATAAGGGTTGAAAAAATAGATATCTTATTTGTACTTGCTACACAGTTAAATTCTTTGCTGAAAAAACTTCTTATTTGAGTGTCTGTTAATTCTCCCCAAGCTGGAAAAATATCTTTGCCTAGTACCTCACATTTAATTTTGCCAAACGCTTCACGCTTAACCATGGTTTCCAGAAAACCATCTTGATCTTCAACAACAATAATCTTCTGTTTATCCAACGCAAACTCAAGAAAACTACTAATATTTAATGGATAGGTTAACTCAATATTAATTAAATGAACCTTGTCTTGTAAATGTAGAGATTCAATAACTTCATAACAGACACTAAAACTTGCACCACGAGTTACAACACCAAAGCTGGCTTGAGGGTTAAAATATGTAGTGAAGAAACAGTGACACTCTTGCTGAAATTTTTGTAAACGTAGTAGATGGTCTTGATGATTTCTTACTGCTCGTGCACCGACATTAATAAGGTTTTCAGGGTCTTTTTTAAATGAAAAATTTCGTGGAGGAAGTGATTCTTTTTGACGAGAAATAAGACTTGATTGATAGGCAATTCGCCCAGGTACAAAAACAAGAACGGGCAGCTCGCTCTGTTCCGAAATAACAAAAGCTTGCTTAACAGAATGATAAACACCTTGCACGGTTGCTGGTTCAAGCAATGGTAAATTAAATTGAGGTGCATACCAATGAACATCTTCTTCCCCCGTACTGGTACGCGCCCCAGGATCTGTACCTACCACAATCACCATTCCACCTTTAATCTTGCACACAGCAGAATAGTTCAGCGGATCAGCCGCAATATTTAATCCCACATGCTTCATCACCAATAAGGACCGCGCACCACATAAACTAGCGCCCATTACCGACAATGCCGCAATATGTTCATTTAAGGCATGATTGATAAGATATTCATGTTTGTTTTTATTAGCGGATAATACATCAATAACACGATTAACCGGTGAGCCGGGGTAGTGGGAAATATAATTAACGGAAGCATCTTGTGCAGACCAAGCAATAGCATCATTACCATCACCAAAAAGACTGTTTCCATGCTTAGTCATTAACTATCCTGTTTGATTGAAAATACTTTTTACTCTAAAAAAAACTTAAAAAATACCCAAAAAAAATTATCTTTTAGTCCTTCTATCTACTGCTCAATATTAAGGAACCTCTGATTAAGTCGATTAGAATTTAGCGCAGAAAAAACTATCGCTATTTTTCACAAAGTGAGGCGTAATAGTCACTCTATTGCACCGGTCTTCGTGGAAAATATCGGCAGTTTTAGCAAGCTAAAAATAATTGGACTTAATCAGAGGCTCCTTAAGCTTACCGTAGTTAATAAAACCATAACGATAGATTTCTAGTAAATCATTCTCAGCTTCATTAGAACCTGTTCAAGATCTTACATTAGGAATATTATATAACTATTAGAAAGATGGGAAACAAAAGATATCCCAGTGATATTAGCCGAGAGCGGTTTGAAAAGATCAAACCTATTCTTAAGTTAGCAAGAAAAAGGACTAAACCGAGCAAGGGAAAAAAGTATCAGGTATAAAAAGACATATCGACATTGACACACAAGGCCTTCTTCATTTTATTAAAATTACCACTGCGAATGAAACGGATCGCAAAGACGCATTACAGGAAATTGAAAATCATAAGAGAGATTTAAATCAAGCGAGTGTAGTTCTGGCAGATGGAGGATATACTGGAAAACCTTTTGCAGAAGGCGTTAAAGAGCTTATTGGGCTTGCTAATCGCATTGAACTTCATACTTTACATTGATTCTCCAGCGCAGGGTAGCTGAACGAAGCTTTGCCTGGCTGGAAAATGTCGCCGACTCTGGAAAAACTGTGAAAGGCTCATGAATTCTAGCTTGCACGGGGTGGTTCTTGTATTTATTCAAATTTTTACTCAATAGATCTTGAACAGGTTCTAAGAAATCTTCTATTTTTAATTATTTTAAAATAACCAAGTAAAATACTTGGTCTTATGTGACTTGATCACAGACAATAATTTTATTATCTACTAATATACTTACTATATTAATTTTTATTCTTTTGGTTTTTAGTTACTCCTTCAAACCATTTGTAAAAGCTTAAATTAATATAAACCCATAATAAAACTTAGAGGACTTTAAAATGATTAATTTTATGTTAGATATTTTTTCTGTGATGTTTCAAATAAATATGAGAGATACCCATGAAGTACCATTTGCCATGCCTTTACTTATGGCTTGTTTAGTTGGCGGTATGGTAGGTTTTTCTATTGTCAGAATGATTGGTAATGAGAAAGAAGATGAAAGAGAAGCGCGGGAAGCACAAGAAGTTTTAGAAGGAAGACGAACAAAATGATATTTTCTATGGTCAGTTTAAATAGAATTTTTAGTCTATTTAAACTGACCAATCATTTTTAGTTTCAATTAGTCTTTAAAGAAAATTTTGTAAGTTTATTATACGTATTACATATTCCCCAGAATGACCTATTCCCTCAATTCGAATTTTATATTACAACTTAGATAACCGCGCCCTGTGGGCGGGGGTAAGAAAAGCTTTGCGTAAAAGTCTGCTCAAGAGTATCAATTAGTTAAGTTGTTCCCGCAATTTAACTAGGAGAGACAAATGAGCAGATTTAAAAAGTTATCATATGTTATATGGTTTTGCCAATACCATATTGTTTTTGTAGCAAAGTATCGTTATCGAATTTTAAAAGGGGATATAGGGAAGTTTGTTTACCAGAGTATTTATGCACATACAGAGAGATCGGGGTGTGAAGTCATCGAATTAAATGTTCAGCCAGATCATGTCCATTTGCTTGTAAAAGTTCCACCAAAGATTTCAATATCAGAATTAGTTGGGAAAGTGAAAGGAAAGACAGCGATTCAAGCTTTCCAGAAATTCCCGAGTTTACGGACAAAGAAATACTGGGGGAACCATTTCTGGTCAGCTGGATATTGTGTTGATACCGTAGGTATGGATGCAGAAATGATAAGGAAGTATGTTAAGTTCCAGGATAAAAAATAACCACTGAAATATCGGGAGCAACTTGATCTTATTTCAGCAAGGCCCCATGGGGTTTTGCTGAGGACGGCCTTCTAGGTCGAATTCAAACCACGTTTTATAAGCGTGGTAGTTGATTCACCATCCCTATCTGAAGTAATTGGAATTTCATTAACCCCTGCGTTAAAAAAAATATTCACTGACTCTATTTGTGTACCAACTGAATCAAAAGCCTTAACTGAATAATTTAATGCTCCCTTTATACTTTGCGTTCTGATAATAATAGGACTATTTTTTGCCCCTTTAAACAAATACTCATCAAAAGCGTTCTCTGCTAAAACTCCACCTTTCCCTTCATTCATATTAATAGATTGAATTTGATTTCGCAGACTTATTCCTCCAGGTATTAGAACAGTCCCTTCAATACTTAATTCACCAGCCCCAGATATTCCATCAACGCGTACAGTAAACACATCATCTGAAGGCTGCAATTAATATGGGAACTTTTATAAAACCAGTGAATATAAATTCCTTTGAACCATCTTGAGCTAGAGATATTTTTCATCAATTTTAATTATGTCATTTGATACTACATCTTCTAGATTTCTTATTTCAAACTGATTTGTACTAAAATTCAAAAATAGTTCAACGTTTTTATATAATAGACTCCCGTTCGCTTTTGCATAAGGAATTGAAATTACCGATGTAAACGAAGAGTAATTTGCAATTTCAGAAGGTGATGGAGCTGAATTTGCAATCGAAGATACACAAACACCAATTATTGCACTAAAGATTAGATTTTTTCTTTATATTTTTATATCATTATTTTATTCTCTTTTATTATTAATTTGATTAAACAACTATTTCTAGCATCTTTAGTCTTTCACACAACCAAACCACCTATAAGAACTATTTATCTCAGACAGTCTGCACTCCTAACCTTCATCATAGACTATTAAAAGAAAAGCATTAAGATTTGAATAACTTAACAATTATTATTCAATAATAAAAAGTAACATACATATTCAATATCAATTTTTAGCAAAACTTAATCAAAAAAATCAAGGTAATCATAATAAAACCTCCGATAATTATCCCGACTAAAAACCTTTCTTAGCCCTCAAAAAAGACAGTTTTGTGTATAATACTGGGCTATATTAAAAAACTTATACCCTATTTTAAGACTACAGATGATTTTATTGTTTTTTAAACTCACATGATTTCCAGCATATTGACTGCCGCTTTATTTATGGTAGTCCTTGGCGTTATTCTGGCTATCATTTTAGCTATAGCCAATAAAAAACTATATGTCTACGAAGACCCTCGCATTGAAGAAGTAGATAATATGTTGCCACAAGCTCAGTGTGGAGCATGTGGTGTTCCAGGGTGCCGCCCGTTTGCCGAAGCGGTTGTCAGTAGAGAAAAAAATCCATCAGCTTGTACAGTCAATACACCAGAAGGAAATGCGGAAATTGCCGCTTTTATAGGTGTCAATATGGGTGAAACTGAAAAAGTCGTTGCTCGCCTTGCTTGCGCTGGAGGTACTCATGTTGCTTACACCAGAGCTAAATATAAAGGATTACAATCATGCCAGGCAGCCGCTGCTGTTTCTGGTGGTGGAAAAGGTTGCAACTGGGGATGTTTAGGGCTTGCTGACTGCGCCGAAGTTTGTGATTTTGATGCCATCTACATGGATAAACATGGGCTACCCATTGTAGTTGAAGACAAATGTACTGCTTGTAATGACTGCATTGTAGTTTGTCCTAAAGATTTATTCTCATTACAACCAGTCAGCCATAAATTATTTGTGGCTTGCAAAAGTCTTGAGAAAGGCGATAAAGCACTAGAAGAATGTGAAGTCGCCTGCACAGGATGTGAAAAATGTGCAGCTGATGCACCTAAAGGTTTAATTGAAATAAAAGATAACCTGGCAGTTATTGATTTTAAAAAATATGATGAAATTTTAGTTGATAGAACGCCTATTGAACGCTGCCCAACAGGTGCAATCGTCTGGATTGATAGCAAACTAGGCACCACACGATCTAATGTAGGAAAAGCAGCCAAAAAATCTATGCGAACAGAATCATTGCCTCAAGCATAGTTATCATTAATGTAGGTTGGGCTAACGGCTCTATCGTTAACCCAACAATTGAGTCTACATTATATATTTATCACCCCAATCACACTCAAGACATAAAGCATAAAATATCAAAGGTAAACAATGGCTCTTTTTGGTAAGAAAAAACAAGACAAAATTTCCAAATATCCCGGCATACGCAAAATAATGAATGGCGTATCTGCCGTTGTAATGTGTGAAAGAGAATCCAGTGATGCAGCAAGTGTTAATCTATCAACACCCACCTCTGACATGTCTAAATTTTGGACTCAAGAAAAAAACAAAGGCCACCTAAATATATCCAATAGAACACTAATTTCTATTGATTCTGAAAATGCTCAAACTGCTTTAACAACTACCGCTGGACTCTCACTTTCCGGTTTAAGAGCCACGCACTTTAGCTCTTCATCACAAAGCATTGCATCCATGCATGAGTCCTTATATGCAGCCGTAGGCAAAAGGCTCCCTTATGTATTAAATATAGTTTGTACTGCAACAACCAAAGCCACTTCAAACCATTATTGTAGCCATGATGATTATCACAGCATAGACGATACTGGCTTCATTCAATTTTTTGCGCATAATAATCAATCTGCTGCTGACCTTAATCTTATTGGCAGAAAAATAGCTGAACTCAGTTTAAATCCGGTAGCCGTTGCTCAAGATGGTTTTTTAACTTCTGATTTAATAGAACCGCTGAATCTTCCAGAACGCGAGCTTATTGAAGAATTTGTGGGATTACCAGACGATATTATTACGGCACCCACAGCGGCTCAAAATATTTTATTTGGTAAAACTCGCCGACGAGTTCCAGAAACATGGTCAGTTGACCAGTCTACACAAACGGGTGGAAGTCAAAATCCAGATAGCTATATGCAAACAGTTGCAGGACAGCGACCCTATTTCTTTGACCATGTTACTGATATTACAAATCAATGCATGGAAGAATGGTTTGAGTTAACCGGTCGTCGTTATCGTCGAATCAATCAATATTGTTGCAAAGATGCGGATTACTTGATTATTGCTCAAGGTAGCATTATCAACAATGCAAAAATAACGGCTGATTATTTGCGCAGTTCTCGTAAACTCAAAGTTGGTGTTGTTAACTTAACTGTCTTCCGGCCTTTTCCTGGTGACTTGCTCAGTCATATTGTTAAAGGAAAAAAAGGTGTCCTTGTTCTCGAAAGAACAGACCAGCCAATGGCAGAAGACTTACCGATTATTACTGAGATACGCAGTTGTGTTAGTAAAGCAATTGATAATGGAAGGGCAAAAGGAGTCGCTTTTGCTAATTACGCCAGCTATGCAAAAACAACTGATATTTCTCCTTTATATTCAGCCTGTTTTGGATTGGGTGGACGTAACATAAAAGTCAGCGATATTATCGGTGCTGTTGACAATATGCTTCCAGAAGCTAAACAACTCAAATTTGCCTACCTTGGAATAAACTTTATCAGTAATAAAAACCTGTCTCCGCAACAGGAAATACAGCATCATTCTGTTATTGAAGCCTATCCAGAGATCAATAATCTTACTTTAACCAGTAATGAAAACCCAAGTTTACTTCCCAAAGATGCAAAATCTATTCGTATTCATTCTTTAGGTGGATGGAAAAATTATCTTCTAGGTCAAGACCTTGCTCAAACTTTGTTTGATCATTTTAATTTAGAAGTTAAAGCCCTGCCTTTCTACAAAGCTGAAAAAAAAGGCCAACCCACTACTTTTTATTTGACGACTGCTTCAAAGCCATTTCACCTGAATGATGAATATAGCACTGTTAATACAGTATTAGCTCTTGACCCTAATGTGTTTTCTCATAGCGATCCATTAGCAGGACTTGTTGAAAACGGAGTATTTATTATCCAGAGTCAGCAGAGTGAAGCAAACGATGTATGGCATAGTTTTCCAACAAGTGCTCAGAAAATACTATCGGATAAAAATATCAGCGTCTTTTTTATTGATGCTACTAATTTGGCACAAGAAGAGCTTAATAAAGAAAGTTGTGTTATTAGCTCTCTCTTCGATTTTCAAAACATAATCTTTAAATCGGCCTTTTTTAAAACCACTGACATTATTAAGGATTCTGATAAAAGTGAAGAACAAATTCAGTCTTTTATTGGTGATAATCCAGACCTGATTCAGCGTAGCTATACTAGCCTACAAGAAATTATTGTTGCAGAAATGAATGTAGGCGAAACAACTTCATCTATCACAAGAGAACCAACAGCACCCTTATTGCTACAACAAAAACCAACCAATGAATCAACTATTGCAAATATTCATCGTTTTTGGAATCAAACGGGCAGTCAATACAGCAATAAAAAAATTGTAAAAGAGAATCTTGCTGGGCCTTTTGCTGCCTTAGGTGTAGTCCCTGCTGCAACGGGTATTTTTGGTGATATGACTGCAAATCGTTTACAACATCCCCAATGGATACCAGAAAACTGTACTGCCTGTGGAAACTGCTATATCTCCTGCCCTGATAGCGCAATTCCAGGCTTGATTAATACGGTAAGTGAAGTCTTTGAAACTAATATTAAACGTATTGAAAAATCAGGCCATATTGTTAAACACTTACGCCGTGCGATTCGTACAGTAGAAAAAAAGTATCATGAATTAACGGTTGGGAAATCTGTAGGTACAACTTTAGATCCTATTTTTGCCAAGGCGATTGGCGATACTATAAAAGAATACCCAGAACCTGATCAAGAAGAAGTTACACAAGAGTTTGAATGGTTTAAAGAGAAAATAGGTTCATTCAAATTTGCTCTGACTGAACCTTATCATGATGATATGAACAGCCACATGCCTAGAAATGGCGGCTTATTTTCCATTACTATTAACCCAAACAGTTGTAAGGGCTGTATGGAATGCGTTTCAGTGTGTGAGACTGATGCATTAACCGTTGTTGATCAAACGCCAGAATCCATTCTAACACTGCGTGATAACTGGGCTTACTGGCTAGATTTACCCACTTCAAATAAAAAATATAGCCGTATTGATGATCTGCAAGCTAAAAATGGCGTTTTAAACACCTTATTGCTCGATAAGAAAAACCACAACAGTATGCAGAATAGTGACAGCACACGAGCGGGTAGTGGTGAAAAAACGGTTATTCATCTGTTTTCCAGTTCAGTTACTGCATTAATGCAGCCGCGTATTGAAAAACATATTAAACAAATTGACCAGCTGATCATTGAACTGGAAAAACATATTCGACTAAAGCTGGTTGAAACCGTTGATATTAGTGATATAGATGCTTTAGAAACAGCCATTGACCAAAATCAAAATGTAGACCTTACATTATCCCGATTAACCGGCACACTTGATAAAGACAGAGCCACTCAACCTATTGATCCAAAATGGTTACGCTGGGCACTACAATTAGTCGAAAAATTAAAACATTTACGCTGGAGTTATAAACAAGGGCCATCTGGAGAAGGCCGTGCAAGCTTAGGTATAACCAGTGGAAGTTGCTCAGATGCAGCATGGACAGCTACTTTTCCATTCAATCCCTACCCTTTTCCTTGGGCTCGTCATTTAACGCAAGATGCACCTTCATTAGCTATGGGGCTTTTTGAAGGCCACATGGTAAAAATGTCGGAAGGATTTAAAGCTATCCGTACGGCAGAACTAGAAATTAAAGGCAAATACGATAAATCTGAACATGACAATTTTTTTGCACATTTTGATTGGCACCAATTCAGTGAAGAGGAATACTTACTCTGCCCTCCCCTGGTTACATTAAGTTCAGAAGGAACAAGCTTTAACTCTGGATTGCAAAGCTTATCTTCTAGTTTGATGTCTGGACTACCGATCAAAGTACTAGTGCTAGACAATCAACCATCAGAAAATACTACTAGCCTGCATAAAGAACTAGGACTTATCACGATGGCTCATCGTACTGCTTATGTCCATCAAAGTTCACTGTCTAATTCAACTCATTGTTTAACAGGTTTTATTGATGGATTAAACTATAGAGGGCCAGCCTTATGGTCTATTTATGCATCTAGTCAGCCAGAAAATGGAATGGCTAATAATTCTCTAACCCTACAAAGTCGAATTGCTGTTGAATCGCGTGCTTATCCACTGATGACATTTGACCCCAGATTAGGTAAATCCTGGGAGGAATGTATTAGCCTGCTTGGTAATCCTGATATAGATCAAGACTGGATCACTTATTCTTTAGATTACACCGATGAATATGGTAATAAATTCTCTATGGATGTTCCACTCACCTATGCTGACTGGGCATTAACTGAATCCACTTTTGCCCAGCATTTTAAAGCTGTACCTGCCGATGCTAATTCAAATAACATGGTGTTGTTAACTGATTATCTTGAAATGGATAGTCACGGACAAGCTAATAACATTCCTTTTATTTGGGCAGTTCACCCGCAAAGCAATCATTTATTAAAAATTGTCATATCTGCAGCAATAGTTAAAGCAACACAAGAACAAAAAAAATTTTGGCATACCCTAAAAGGCTTAAGTGGTGACAGTAGAGTTGAAATAGATACCCAAGCCATTGCAGATCAAGCCAAAGCCGAAATGGCACAAACGATTACTGAAGGTTTAATGAGCATGGTCGGTGGTGATGCGAGTGCTTTAACTCGCATATTATCAGAAGTACCTGCTGTTTCATCTAAAAGCAGCATTTCACCTGAAACCAAAGAAAAACCCAAAATAGAAGAACAAAAACCTACTCCAAAACCAGTAGAAAAACTAAAAGCAGAACCAGCAGCTAAAAAGCCTGATGATAAAAGAAAAACAGCACACGAACCAGTCTGGATAGAAACTCCAGACTGCACAACCTGTGATGAATGTGTTGATATTGCGCCTTCAATGTTTCAATACAATGAAGAGAAAAAAGCCATTGTTATAGACCCCACTAAAGGTACTTTTGAAGATATTGTACGTTCTGCTGAAAAATGTACTGCTGTGATCATTCATCCAGGAACACCATGGAATCTTGATGAACCCAATTTGGAACAGCTCATTAAAAGGGCAGAGAAGTTTCAATAATTTTATGTTTTGAACTTTTAGTATTGAATGAAAATTACTAATAAAAAAAGAGAACAATATCGGGTAGTGGGTCTAACTTGTTATTTAACCTGAGGATACTGTGTTAAAGTAATGATTTTGCGGTAATATCAGATGGCATGTTATCAAGAAGTCAGCTGTCCAGCTTGTGGCAGCAACAACATTATGAAATCAGGACGGAGTGTGCTGGATATCCAACGCTATCGTTGCCAACAGCAGGATTGTTCGACCAAAACGTTTATGCAGGAATATCGTTATAAAGCGTACGAACCAGGTATCAAAGAGAAAATCGTTGACATGGCAATCAATAGCAGTGGTATTCGAGATACTGCACGCGTTCTCAAGATTAATAAAAACACAGTCATCCGTATTTTAAAAAAAAGCAGAATTGCATCGTCCAGGTAAACCCCTTATTTCATACCTTGAACACGGAAACCCCGCTAGATGTTAGGCTGGAACTGGTTTGCGACGCGGCTGAATTGGATGAGCAGTGGTCGTTTGTGGGTAACAAGTCAAATCAACGTTGGTTATGGCATGCCGTTGATCATGCAACCAATACAGTGCTCGCTTATGTGTTTGGCAAACGCAAAGACACTGTTTTTCAAGAATTGAAAGCATTGCTTGCACCATTCAATATTGGTCGTTATTACACCGATGATTGGGGCGCATATGAGCGCCATCTCGAACCAGAGACGCATGAAATTGGCAAAACAAACACACAAAAAATTGAACGCAAGAATCTTAATTTTAGAACCTGGATTAAACGCTTAACACGTCGAACAATCTGCTTTTCTAAGTTGGAAATAATGCATGATATTGTGATTGGCTTACTCATTAATAAAATGGAATTTGGACGAGACATCCATGCATAATTACAGGTTCGACCCACTACCGTTTTTTCAATTAAGGAAAAATCATGAGCGAATACACCGTATTGAAAGAAGACTTTCAAGTCTTGCATGCTATTCCTGATATTCAGAATGAATTACAAGTAAAAATTGATAATCTAAAACATAATCGGTTTTCTCTTACATATAGAAATTATTTATTTGAATTGATGGTTCTTGGTGCTTTTGCTGAGAAAGGGCTTTTAGTTAATATTGAAGCTCCCGTTGGTACGAATGAAAGTACTATTGATGGGCTAATTCCGTTAGGTGGAAGAGAAATATATGTTGAAGTTACGTATACTACCGAAGAATTATTCGAAATTCCCAAAGATGAAGCTATTTTTGTTTCCATTGAAGAAGAGAAGAAGCAAGTAATAAGAAAGATTGAAAAAAAATGTTGGAAGGCAGACAATTAGGCTTGGTTGATGGGAAACCGACCATCTTAGTTCTTGGTCTAAATTTCAATGGAGCTGATGATTACTCCACAGGATTAGCATGGGATGATTATTGTCTGATATAAAGTTCTCCAACTTATCAGGAATGATCACATCACTAGCAAGTACTGGGATTTTATACCTCTCAAGGTTTATATAAATGCAAATTGTCAATTTACCCACAACGAAAATAATAAGCTTAAAGAGCTTACGCTGAAAATCAGGGAAACGGAGCGATAGCGAAGTGATGATTTTTAGTCCGCAGTAGGCAACAGGGAAATTTGCAGATTCGACGTGTGCGATAGCACGCGAGAGAAGCAAAAATTTTTTCCCGATAAGCCGTCAAGTCAGTGAGGTAAGTTTTAACGGAGCGGCTTTTGTGCGGAGTTGAAACTGGACGCAGGACGTACTGTGGCACTCGATTAAGTCGCCCGAGCAGAATGAATCTTTGGACATGGATGTCCCAAGGTGATATATAGCGAGGATGGCGCGCCAGTAGAAATAATAATTCAGAATGAAATGCCCAAATTCCATTTTATTATTAATTTTTTTTGGACGCTTATCTACACCTACTTGATCAGTAATCATCTCTCGCTGTGAGCGTTTCTTCCCCATCCCTTTAAACCACCGTACTACGAGCTTTCTAGGTAATAGCTTGATCCAGTCAGGACTGGTATTTATAGATAAAATCATCATTGTTCCCATATCACTCTTACCCAGGAACTAATCGAGCCACCAGAGCAGACATAAGATCAGCCAGAGGCTTTCCTGAGATTATTGCATTTTGAACGGCTCGAATGGTATAGGAGCTAATACGTACAATTCTTTCCAGAAATAATAATGGATTAACAAAACCGCCATTTTTCTGGGCTCTTCTTTGTCTTTCTTCAAGCGCTTGGTTATATTTTTTATCCGAAGGATGAATCAACTCGGGATCTTGTATTTTTGAAATTTCTTCACAAACGCGCATTAAATTATAAGCCATGGTGGTAAGACGCATTTGATTGTTGAGTGACTTAATCGAAGAAGACCAGGCTTTCGCTGAAAATCAGGGAAACGGAGCGATAGCGAAGTGATGATTTTTAGTCCGCAGTAGGCAACAGGGAAATTTGCAGATTCGACGTGTGCGATAGCACGCGAGAGAAGCAAAAATTTTTTCCCGATAAGCCGTCAAGTCAGTGAGGTAAGTTTTAACGGAGCGGCTTTTGTGCGGAGTTGAAACTGGACGCAGGACGTACTGTGGCACTCGATTAAGTCGCCCGAGCGGAATGAATCTTTGGACATGGATGTCCCAAGGTGATATATAGCGAGGATGGCGCGCCAGTTTTTCTTTCATATTACTTTTGCTGTTATTGTAGGCCATTTTCAATGGTCCAGCGTTTGTAGTACAGAATCGCAATGGTGCCTGGATTTATTGATTTTGGTAATGTCGAGACAAAGTGGTGTAACTTTTGGGTTTCGGGGTCGCGGTAATGTATGACATTAAATCTTACCCCTTGGTTTTCAACAATGCGGTAGTCTTCGATACCTGTGTTAATAGGATTGTTGGCATCAAAGGCTATGGATTCGATCCATGTAGCCACTGAATTTTCTTTTAGAACAGATATCATATAATTTTGGTGGGCTTTCTGCTTTGCCCACCAAGAAAAGTCTGTCACCGCTTTGTCATAGACATAGAGATTGTTTTCTAGCTGTCTACACTGGCTATTTTGGTGATCAATATGATGGCGTAAATAAACCCAGTGGCGTAGACTTTTCCATTACCCCCTCTTGGGGTATGGCAGGCATGATCAATAAAATGTCCGTCAGCCGCTTCTACCGTATAGTCATCAAGTTCAGGAAATGATTTAAGGTAATCAATATCTGAGGCGGCTAAATGATCACAGAGAATTTTATAGCTTTGGCCTTCGATGGCTTCAAGCATGCGGGTGCGTCTTGAAGACTTCAGGGATTTAAAGTAGGTCGAGGGAGGGAGGAGTTCTCCATGAACTTCTTCAGTTGTTTGTATAAAGTGGTGACCGCTATCAACGGGGCTAATACAGCGCAATAGTCCGAGACGAATGAAGTCAATATCACTCATTTCAGGACATGATCTTTGCCAGACAGGGTAGCGTTCTGCTGCTAATGCTTGCTCCATGCTTTCGTTGCAATGTGTCAGGAGGTAATCATTCAAAGAGAGGTCAGTAATCATGCGAGTTTTCCGTTTTAGGGTAAAAAACGTAAAATCTCAAAAAAATTCTTTGTAATTACAAGTCTTTTTTTATTTAATTTCCCATGTTCGATGTTTTAAACCCTCATCTTTTCTATCGCTGGCAGCATTTTTTTTAAAATACGAAAATACGTGTCTTAGTGGGCTTTAGAGTGCCAGTTCGCTGCGTGTTTCATTACAACTTTATGTTTTAAAGGGAACACCCATGGATAAAACAATAAATTGTCTCATAACTGACTGAGAAGTTTTTTTCCTTTTCACTCAGTCGACCTGCAACTTGTTCAGGTGTCCACCCTTCACAGAGGCGTGAATATATTTCACTTTCATACGCTTCACATTTTGATTTCGTTTCTGCTGCTTGGCTTTTCCTCATCAAGGATTGCTTTTGCGCTTCTGAGGGTAGATAGCTCCCTTCCTCTGTTATGTTTCAATTGTATTCTCGTGAAATAGTACTGCCTTTTCGCCCTAACATCTCCCCTATCTCTGAAAATGAGTGGCCTTTTGATCGATAGATCGCTATTTGATCTCGCTTTTTTTGATTTAATTGACTGTAATTTTGTCCCAATGCATCGTCTCCTCTATATATTATAGAATTATAAACGATGCACTTGCTTTCTGAATGGAAGCTCCAGAAGCATAACGCCAGCTTCAGCGGCTACCATAAGGGGCGGTTTTTTTGCTTCGCAAAAAAAATGACGCTTATGGTAGTCCGCTGGAAGCTATTGTTAGAATCATTTGCTAAGCCAACGACCGCTGAAAATCAGGGAAACGGAGCGATAGCGAAGTGATGATTTTTAGTCCGCAGTAGGCAACAGGGAAATTTGCAGATTCGACGTGTGCGATAGCACGCGAGAGAAGCAAAAATTTTTTCCCGATAAGCCGTCAAGTCAGTGAGGTAAGTTTTAACGGAGCGGCTTTTGTGCGGAGTTGAAACTGGACGCAGGACGTACTGTGGCACTCGATTAAGTCGCCCGAGCGGAATGAATCTTTGGACATGGATGTCCCAAGGTGATATATAGCGAGGATGGCGCGCCAGTCTAAATACTTCCAACTTCAAATATGATTTTACCTCGAAAACAATAAAATCTTCAAAAATTATCAGGATGGATAAGTTTAACATGAGGGAAATAGGTTTTATACTTTGCTGAATCTCTTGTAATTAAATCTAAATTTGAAACAGACGCATGTGCCCCTATAAAGAAATCTGGCAATGGTGAATTTT
>CBDCZQ010000004.1:0-185816 GCA_965224575.1 Methylococcales bacterium
CCGCGGTGACTAGCGGTATTTCAGATAATGATGGTCTGGGGACATTCAGTTATCAATGGTTACGTGATGGCGTTGCAATTACTGGGGCGACAGCCTCTAGCTATACCTTAGACGATACCGATGTCGGCACCAAGATTTCAGTTCAGGTCAATTATACTGATGGAAACGGAACCGCTGAAGGTCCGTTAACGTCGATTGAAACCGCGGCGGTTTTGAATGTTAATGATAATCCTGTCGGTATACCTACGATTAGTGGCACGGTCACTGAAGATCAGATACTAACCGCGGTGACTAGCGGTATTTCTGATAATGATGGTCTGGGCTCATTCAGTTATCAATGGTTACGTGATGGCGTTGCCATTAGTGGGGCGACCGCCTCTAGCTATACCTTAGGCGATGCCGATGTCGGCACCAAGATTTCAGTACAGGTTAGTTATACTGATGGAAACGGAACGGCTGAAGGGCCGTTAACATCAACTGAGACCTCTACTGTAGTCAATATCAATGATGTGCCTACCGGTTTACCCACGATTAGCGGCACGGTCACTGAAGATCAGATACTAACCGCAGTGACTAGCGGTATTTCAGATAATGATGGTCTGGGGACATTCAGTTATCAATGGTTACGTGATGGCGTTGCAATTACTGGGGCGACAGCCTCTAGCTATACCTTAGACGATACCGATGTCGGCACCAAGATTTCAGTTCAGGTCAATTATACTGATGGAAACGGAACCGCTGAAGGTCCGTTAACGTCGATTGAAACCGCGGCGGTTTTGAATGTTAATGATAATCCTGTCGGTATACCTACGATTAGTGGCACGGTCACTGAAGATCAGATATTAACCGCAGACACTAGCGGTATTTCAGATAATGATGGTCTAGGGACATTCAGTTATCAATGGTTACGTGATGGCGTTGCAATTACTGGGGCGACAGCCTCTAGCTATACCTTAAGCGATACCGATGTCGGCACCAAGATTTCAGTTCAGGTTAGTTATACTGATGGAAACGGAACGGCTGAAGGGCCGTTAACGTCGATTGAAACCGCGGCGGTTTTGAATGTTAATGATAATCCTGTCGGTATACCTACGATTAGTGGCACGGTCACTGAAGATCAGCTATTGACCGCAGACACTAGCGGTATTTCAGATAATGATGGTCTAGGGACATTCAGTTATCAATGGTTACGTGATGGCGTTGCAATTACTGGGGCGACAGCCTCTAGCTATACCTTAGACGATACCGATGTCGGCACCAAGATTTCAGTTCAGGTCAATTATACTGATGGAAACGGAACCGCTGAAGGTCCGTTAACGTCGATTGAAACCGCGGCGGTTTTGAATGTTAATGATAATCCTGTCGGTATACCTACGATTAGTGGCACGGTCACTGAAGATCAGATACTAACCGCGGTGACTAGCGGTATTTCTGATAATGATGGTCTGGGCTCATTCAGTTATCAATGGTTACGTGATGGCGTTGCCATTAGTGGGGCGACCGCCTCTAGCTATACCTTAGGCGATGCCGATGTCGGCACCAAGATTTCAGTACAGGTTAGTTATACTGATGGAAACGGAACCGCTGAAGGTCCGTTAACGTCGATTGAAACCGCGGCGGTTTTGAATGTTAATGATAATCCTGTCGGTATACCTACGATTAGTGGCACGGTCACTGAAGATCAGATACTAACCGCGGTGACTAGCGGTATTTCAGATAATGATGGTCTAGGGACATTCAGTTATCAATGGTTACGTGATGGCGTTGCAATTACTGGGGCGACAGCCTCTAGCTATACCTTAGACGATACCGATGTCGGCACCAAGATTTCAGTTCAGGTCAATTATACTGATGGAAACGGAACCGCTGAAGGTCCGTTAACGTCGATTGAAACCGCGGCGGTTTTGAATGTTAATGATAATCCTGTCGGTATACCTACGATTAGTGGCACGGTCACTGAAGATCAGCTATTGACCGCGGTGACTAGCGGTATTTCAGATAATGATGGTCTAGGGACATTCAGTTATCAATGGTTACGTGATGGCGTTGCCATTAGTGGGGCGACAGCCTCTAGCTATACCTTAGACGATACCGATGTCGGCACCAAAATTTCAGTTCAGGTTAGTTATACTGATGGTCAGAGTCATTCCGAAGGTCCGTTAACGTCGATTGAAACCGCGGCGGTTTTGAATGTTAATGATAATCCTGTCGGTATACCTACGATTAGTGGCACGGTCACTGAAGATCAGCTATTGACCGCGGTGACTAGCGGTATTTCAGATAATGATGGTCTAGGGACATTCAGTTATCAATGGTTACGTGATGGCGTTGCAATTAGTGGGGCGACAGCCTCTAGCTATACCTTAGACGATACCGATGTCGGCACCAAAATTTCAGTTCAGGTTAGTTATACTGATGGTCAGAGTCATTCCGAAGGTCCGTTAACGTCGATTGAAACCGCGGCGGTTTTGAATGTTAATGATAATCCTGTCGGTATACCTACGATTAGTGGCACGGTCACTGAAGATCAGCTATTGACCGCGGTGACTAGCGGTATTTCAGATAATGATGGTCTAGGGACATTCAGTTATCAATGGTTACGTGGTGGCGTGGCGATTACTGGGGCGACAGCCTCTAGCTATACCTTAGGCGATGCCGATGTCGGCACCAAGATTTCAGTACAGGTTAGTTATACTGATGGAAACGGAACCGCTGAAGGTCCGTTAACGTCGATTGAAACCGCGGCGGTTTTGAATGTTAATGATAATCCTGTCGGTATACCTACGATTAGTGGCACGGTCACTGAAGATCAGCTATTGACCGCGGTGACTAGCGGTATTTCAGATAATGATGGTCTAGGGACATTCAGTTATCAATGGTTACGTGATGGCGTTGCAATTAGTGGGGTGACAGCCTCTAGCTATACCTTAGACGATACCGATGTCGGCACCAAAATTTCAGTTCAGGTTAGTTATACTGATGGTCAGAGTCATTCCGAAGGTCCGTTAACGTCGATTGAAACCGCGGCGGTTTTGAATGTTAATGATAATCCTGTCGGTATACCTACGATTAGTGGCACGGTCACTGAAGATCAGCTATTGACCGCGGTGACTAGCGGTATTTCAGATAATGATGGTCTAGGGACATTCAGTTATCAATGGTTACGTGGTGGCGTGGCGATTACTGGGGCGACAGCCTCTAGCTATACCTTAGGCGATGCCGATGTCGGCACAAAGATTTCAGTTCAGGTTAGTTATACTGATGGTCAGAGTAACCCCGAAGGTCCTTTAACCTCGGTTCAGACCGCTGATGTTCTAAATATCAATGACACCCCTGCCGGTTTACCCACGATTAGCGGGACGGTCACTGAAGATCAGATATTAACCGCAGACACTAGCGGTATTTCAGATAATGATGGTCTGGGGACATTCAGTTATCAATGGTTACGTGATGGCGTGGCGATTAGTGGGGAGACAGCCTCTAGCTATACCTTAGACGATACCGATGTCGGCACCAAGATTTCAGTTCAGGTCAATTATACTGATGGAAACGGAACCGCTGAAGGTCCGTTAACGTCGATTGAAACCGCGGCGGTTTTGAATGTTAATGATAATCCTGTCGGTATACCTACGATTAGTGGCACGGTCACTGAAGATCAGCTATTGACCGCGGTGACTAGCGGTATTTCAGATAATGATGGTCTAGGGACATTCAGTTATCAATGGTTACGTGGTGGCGTGGCGATTACTGGGGCGACAGCCTCTAGCTATACCTTAGGCGATGCCGATGTCGGCACAAAGATTTCAGTTCAGGTTAGTTATACTGATGGTCAGAGTAACCCCGAAGGTCCTTTAACCTCGGTTCAGACCGCTGATGTTCTAAATATCAATGACACCCCTGCCGGTTTACCCACGATTAGCGGGACGGTCACTGAAGATCAGATATTAACCGCAGACACTAGCGGTATTTCAGATAATGATGGTCTGGGGACATTCAGTTATCAATGGTTACGTGATGGCGTGGCGATTAGTGGGGAGACAGCCTCTAGCTATACCTTAGACGATACCGATGTCGGCACCAAGATTTCAGTTCAGGTTAGTTATACTGATGGAAACGGAACCGCTGAAGGTCCGTTAACGTCGATTGAAACCGCGGCGGTTTTGAATGTTAATGATAATCCTGTCGGTATACCCACGATTAGTGGCACGGTCACTGAAGATCAGCTATTGACCGCGGTGACTAGCGGTATTTCAGATAATGATGGTCTGGGGACATTCAGTTATCAATGGTTACGTGATGGCGTTGCGATTACTGGGGCGACAGCCTCTAGCTATACCTTAGGCGATACCGATGTCGGCACCAAGATTTCAGTTCAGGTTAGTTATACTGATGGTCAGAGTAATCCCGAAGGTCCGTTAACCTCGGCTCAGACCGCCGATGTTCTAAATATCATTGATGCTCCCCTTATTTCTGGGGTAGATAGAGGTTCTATAACAGAAGATATATCTATTATTACAGGTAATTTAATTGTTTCAAATAGTTTAACTATTACTGACCCAGATTTAGGAGAGTCAAGTTTTATTGCTGATACTATTGTTGGAAACTACGGTAGCCTAACTATTGATACAATAGGCAATTGGGTTTACAGTGCAAACAATTCCCAGTTAGCTATCCAGCAATTAGATAACGGTGAAAGCCTGATTGAAACCTTAACTATTTCTACAGCTGATGGCTCATCCCATAATATTGTGATCACCATTAATGGGGCAGAAGACACACCAACACTTACCTCACCTATTGGCGATCAAACTGCAACTATAGATAATTTATTTCAATTTACCTTTGCTACTACAACTTTTAACGATGTAGATGTTTCGGATACTCTAACCTACTCGGCATCCATAAGTAATGGAGACCCTTTACCTACTTGGCTAACTTTTAATGCTGCAAGTCGTACGTTTTCTGGAACACCTGTCAATAATGATCTAGGCTTGTTGAATATTAAAATCACCGCTTCTGATGAGTCAACTTCAGTCATTGAACATTTCACTTTAACTGTGAAAACAAACATTAATATCAACGAAATTAATGGTACCGACAGAGGTTCTGTCACGGAAGACACCACTGGAGTATCTGGTAGTCTCAAAATTTCTGATAATTTACCGTCTACAGACCCTCACTCAAGTACTCCTAGCTTTATCGCTGAGACCATCATTGGAAAATATGGCTTTTTGACTATTGATGCTTCCGGCAATTGGAACTATAGGCTAAACAGTCAGGCAACTATTCAACAATTAGGTGTTGGAGAAAGTATTTTAGATACCTTTACAATATCTACAAATAATGGAACTCGTCACGATGTAATTATTACGCTTAAAGGACCTGAAGATGTAGAAGTTTCATCCCCTTTTTCTGAAAATGACAAGACAAGCCTTTTTGGTTTTTACACTTCTGACTTTGAAAATATTTCAAATAAAAATACAGATCTTAATTCCTTAAATCCGACTGCAAGTTTGGCTAATAGTCTACACAAAATATCCTCAATTGTTCCTGACGAAAGTACCCCATTACTGGTTAATTTCTCGGAAAATAAATTTCATTTAGAATTAGAAAAATCAATTAAAAAAACTGAATCGGTAATACAGGATGAAATTGTTCAACAGAAAAAAGTGCATAAACCGAAGCAAATACAAATACTTTTAGACCAACTATCAAACAAAAGCATATTTGATTTTAACATTGACACAGAAAATGATTTTGATACTGAAGAGGAACAAGCACTTTGGGATAGGATCGATAGAATACGGCATCAAATGGATGATAGTATTACTTCCTCAGAAGATAATATTGATGTTCAAATTGTATTAGGTACTTCTATCAGTTTAACAGCAGGTTTTGTTAGCTGGTTTTTACGTGGAGGGGCTTTACTTACTAGTCTAATGTCTACCATGCCATTTATGAATCGTTTTGATCCATTACCTATTCTGAAATCACGTCGATCAAAAAAACAACCTATTTTTGATAATAATGATAAAAATAAAAAACCTTCCGATGACAACAGGAAACTAAGAAAATTTTTTAATAGAAAAAAATAGGCCTAACGATTATATAAATTTAGATTATCCTTAAAGAACAAGATTCCTTATCAAGAATAGGGCATAGTATGATCTGCCAATACGCACACCTTACTAAGTAATATCTTTGAACCTGAAGTTTTTCAGTGATTAAATCTTAGTTACTGCCTTTTACTCTGTATCTAATCATCCATTCATTATTCTGCGACGTACTTAAATATTTTTTTTTGTATCCACCCTTAGTTATTTAGTAGTTTCAACTACAATTACAGGGATGCCTTTATAAATTTAATAATCTATTAAGCACAAGATACCAACCTAAATTAATGCTATACCACTTTTATAAATGAATGTTCTGAAAAAATCAATTGGCGCTATATTCCCAGCCATGCGTATCAGTTTTGCAATGGTTTTATTAACCACTTGCATTTTACTGGGTGCTGATTTACTTGGATTTACCCCCAACGAAGTAAAATACATTCTAGATTCTCGAAAGCAAGTTAGTGAAGCATTAGCAATTCAATTCACTATGCTTGCTTCTGACCGAGATATTAAACAAATACAAAAACTTATTCGCTATATTGTCAAACGTAATCCAGAAATATTATCTGCTGGCATTCGATCAAGCTCGGGAAATCTGACTTTTCACTCAGGGAATCATAAATTATTATGGAAAGGTTATGATGAACATAAATCAACTTCAACTCATGTTCTCGTTCCTATCATCCAAAACGGACGCTTATGGGCTAATGTAGAATTGAGATATAGTGAGCTTGACCAGGATTCATTTCAAGGTTTTTTTAAACGTCCTATTTTTAAAATGAGTGCTTTTGTCCTATTAATAGGTTTCTTTTCCTATCTAGTGTTTATGCTTAGAACACTTAGACAACTTGACCCTTCCGCAGTTATTCCAGAAAGAGTTAATGCTGCTTTTGATACTCTCTCCGAAGGGCTTGTCATTCTTGATGAAAAAGAACAAATTGTACTTGCAAATAAAGCTTTCAGCGAAAAAACAGGGCGTTCAGTTAGTTCTCTTTTAGGCATTAAAATGTCTGAACTTAATTGGACAAACATTTCAAAACATCAATCTGGAACTAAATATCCTTGGACTCAAGTTTTGAAGAATGGTATCAATTCGGTAGGTTCTCAACTTGTATTTAAAAATTCTGATAATAAAATAATCAAATTTGTTCTCAATGTCTCTCCAATTAGTGGTAATGAAGAATCATCACAAGGTGTTTTAATTACATTAGATGATATTACACAGATAGAAGAAAGAAACACTGAATTACAAACGATAGTAAAACAATTAGAAGATACGCATGCCCAGGTTAAACAACAAAACAAAGAGCTACACTACCTTGCAACAAGAGACCCTATGACGGGTTGTTTAAACCGAAGAGCTTTTTCAGAATTATTTGAAAAATTATTTACTACAGCCCGCGAACAAAACCTGGAACTTAGTTGCATAATGGCTGATCTTGATCATTTCAAGTCTGTGAATGATAATTATGGACATGCTAAAGGCGATGAAGTTATTAAATTATTAGCTGAAATATTACATTCAAATACTCGTAAAATTGATTTGGTTGGACGCTATGGTGGCGAGGAGTTTTGTGTTGTTTTCCCCGGGTTATCCTCTAAAGAAGCTTTTGTTGTGGCAGAACGTATTAGGATTCGAATGAAAGATGAATCTATAAAACGATTTTCACAGGGACCAAAAGTAACTGCAAGTATTGGCGTAGCAAGCATTTTTGATAACCCAGAAACACCAGCTAATTTAAACAATTTTGCTGATGAAGCTCTTTATACCGCTAAGGAATCAGGACGAAATTGTGTTTCTATCTGGAAAGCTGAAAATACGGCTATGCATACTCCCGAAAATGAACAACTTGTAGATGTTGTTGAGCCAACAAATGTCACTAAATTACAAAACCGAATTGTTCAACTTGAAGATCTCGCCACACAATTTTCTGCCGAACTGGAATATAACAAAAGCTATGATACTTTAACTGGACTACCCAACCAAATTTTATTCTTTGATCGTGTTTCTCAAGCTATTGAACGAGGATATAGACATGACCAATTAGCTGCAGTACTTATTTTTGATATTGGAATGTTTAGTCAAATTAACACCAACTTTGGCCGATCCACTGGAGATAAATTATTAAAACATGTAGCTGAACGCTTAGAAACTATTTTTCGTAAGTGCGACAATATTTCTCGTTTATCAATATCACGTGTTGTTGGTGATGAATTTGCAATTTTATTAACAGATTTATCTGATAGGGAACAAGTTACCTGGGCAGTAAAAAGATTATTAGATGAAATCAACATACCCATTGTCATTGAAGAAAATACCATTAATATGTCCAGTAGTGTTGGCATCAGCTTGTATCCAACCGATGCCAGTACAGCAGATGATCTTTTAAATAATGCAATGACAGCAAAACAATACTGCAAAACTGTTAAAGCAGATTATGATTACCAATTCTATGACCATCAAATGCAGGATGTATCTATTAAACATTTACAATTAGATAAAGAAATAAGACATGCTATTGAAAATGAACATTGGATACTTTTTTACCAACTAAAATGGGATATTAAACAAAATAAAATTGTTGGCGTTGAGGCTTTAATCCGCTGGAACCATCCTCAACGGGGTATTCTTTCTCCTTTTGAATTTATTGATTTTGCAGAACAACGCGGATTAATAATTCCTATCGGTAATTGGGTTTTGAAACAAGCTTGTATACAAATTAAGGAATGGATAGATCAAGGTATTTTTGATTGTAAAATTGCGGTCAACTTGTCCAGTGTACAACTCATGCAAAGTAATATTGCAAAAAATATCTTTAATATCCTAGAAACCTATTCAGTCCCTCCTCGCTTACTTGAATTGGAAATCACTGAAACTACCCTTATGGATAACTTAGCAACAGCAATAGAATCTTTAAGAAAGCTAAATGCAAGAGGCATAAGTATAGCTATAGATGATTTTGGCACGGGATATTCCTCACTAGGCTATTTAAAAAACCTTCCGATTAATACACTAAAGATAGATAGATCTTTTATTAAAGATATCTGCCAGGATGAAAATGACAAAAAAATTGTCAAGACATTGATTTCCATGGCTCATTCCATGGATATGAAAGTTGTAGCTGAAGGTGTTGAAGAAAGAGACCAATTTGACTTGTTAAATCAGTATTCTTGTGATGAAATTCAAGGATATATGTTGAGCAAACCCATTCCAGCGGAAGAAATAACTGAGCTGTTAAAAAATCCTCAAACAATTATGGATATTCTAAAAAAAGAAAACGACTCTATTGCTATTTGACAAGCTATGCTATTATGGGCTGATTTAAATAGATAGGACTTAGTAGAATGGCAAAAGAAGACCAAATTGAAATGGATGGAAAAGTAATTGATACACTTCCTAATACCATGTTTCGTGTGGAGTTAGAAAATGGTCACGTCGTGACTGCACATATCTCAGGAAAAATGCGTAAGCATTATATTCGTATTTTAACTGGTGATAGTGTAAAAGTTGAAATGACACCCTATGATTTAACAAAAGGTCGTATAACATTTCGTATGCGCTAAACTCTTTCCCTCTGATCCAATACAAGGTCAGCGGGAACAAAGCCTAAGATTTAATCATTTTCTGTAACGATCAGTTCTTTTCCCTCTATAGTAAAAGCAAGTTCCTCACCTTCAACATATATTCTCACATGCCCGCCCTTTGCTAATTTTCCAAATAATAAATCATTAGCTAACGGCTTTTTGATTTTATCCTGAATTAAACGTGCCATGGGTCTAGCCCCCATTTTCGGGTCACATCCATGCTCAGCAAGCCATAATCTGGCTTCAGAATCCAGTGCTAAAGTCACATTTTTTTCAGTCAGTAAATGTTCAAGCTCAAAAATAAACTTATCAACAACACTGCCTACAATTGAAATATCTAAAGGCTTAAATTGGACAATCGCATCCAATCTATTTCTAAACTCAGGCGAAAAATTCTTTTCTATCGCCTTTAAGCTATCCGAAGAATGATCTTGCTGAGAAAATCCAATGGATGCTCTACTTCCCTCTTCTGCTCCAGCATTGGTTGTCATCACTAAAATAATATTGCGAAAATCAGCTTTACGCCCATTGTTATCAGTTAATGAACCATGATCCATCACTTGCAAAAGTAAATTAAAAACATCTGGGTGAGCTTTTTCAATTTCATCAAGCAATAAAACCGCATGAGGATGCTTATTCACTGCTTCAGTTAACAAACCACCTTGGTCATACCCAACATAACCAGGAGGAGCTCCAATCAAACGTGATACAGTGTGACGTTCCATATATTCTGACATATCAAAACGAATCAGCTCAACACCCATCACTTTTGCTAATTGTTTCGTTACTTCTGTTTTCCCAACCCCTGTTGGCCCTAAAAATAAAAATGAACCTATTGTTTTAGAAGTATCTCTTAAGCCGGCACGTGAGAGCTTAATTGCAGAAGCCAACTCTGCAATTGCTTCATCCTGCCCAAAAACTAACATTTTCAGGTTTTTTTCCAGCGTTTCTAATTTATCTTTATCACTACTTGAAACTGATTTTTCTGGAATTCTAGCAATTTTTGCAATAATCTCTTCAATTTCTAAAATATCTATCACTTCTTTTCGATCAGCCTCTTTAAAAAGGCGCTGCCTTGCTCCAGCTTCATCAATCACATCAATTGCTTTATCTGGTAAAAAACGGTCTGTAATAAAACGATCCGAAAGTTCAGCCGCTAACTGTAAAGCATCTTGTGTATATTTTAGTTCATGATGTTCCTCAAAACGAGAACGAAGCCCTGTCAATATTTTAATCGTATCTTCAACGGATGGTTCCACTATATCAATTTTTTGAAAACGTCTAGCTAAGGCGTGATCTTTTTCAAAAATACCACGATATTCTTGATAAGTTGTTGCACCAATACACCGCAACTGCCCAGAGGCTAGAACAGGTTTTATCAAATTTGAAGCATCCATTACCCCGCCTGATGCGGAACCTGCACCAATAATAGTATGAATTTCATCAATAAACAAAATAGCTTTAGGCTCTTTTTTTAGTTGGTTAACCAGTGCTTTTAAACGCTTTTCAAAATCACCCCGATATTTTGTACCCGCAACCAAGGCTCCTAAATCTAGTGAATAAATAGTATTATCAAGTAATACTTCAGGAACGTCCTCTTCAATAATTCGCTTAGCTAATCCTTCGGCAATGGCTGTTTTCCCAACCCCAGACTCACCAACCAAGAGTGGATTGTTCTTTCTTCTTCGACAGAGCACCTGTATTGTTCTATCAACTTCTTGCTCTCTTCCAATGAGAGGGTCTATCCTTCCTTGAATAGCTTCTTCATTAAGATTTGTTGTGTATTTTTCTAATGCTGTAGTTTCTACAGGCTTTGTTCCTGCTGCTTCTGCATCTACTGTACCTTCTGCTATTTGTTCTTCTTTTTCTTGATCTGCCTTAGAAATACCGTGTGCCAAGTAATTAACCACATCTAAACGAGTGATCTCATATTTATTTAAGATATAGACAGCATGAGAATCTTGTTCACTAAACAGTGCAACAAAGAGGTTTGCACCAATCACTTCTTTTTTGTCAGATGCCTGAACATGAAAGACTGCACGTTGTAGAACACGTTGAAAACCAAGTGTAGGCTGAGTTTCACGTTTCGTATTTTTAGCAATTAAAGAAACAGTTTCATCTATAAACTGACTTAACTCTCCCCGCAAAGCCATTGAATCACATCCACATGCTTGAAGAACTGGTTTTACTGTGGCATTGTCAAGAAGAGCAAGAAGTAAATGCTCAACGGTGATAAATTCGTGTCGTTTACTATGTGCATTGGTAAACGCCTGATTTAAAGTGCTCTCTATTTCTTTGCTTAGCATAATGCTGTTCTCTATATTGGTTACTCTTCTTCCATCGAACACATCAATGGATGATGGTTTTCCCGTGAGTATTCATTAACAATTTGTACTTTAGTTTCAGCAACATCCTTTGTAAATACTCCACAAACACCGATACCTTGGGTATGAACTTGAAGCATGACTTGAGTTGCTTTTTCTTCGCTCATATAAAAATATTCAGTCAAAATTTCAATCACAAAATCCATGGGTGTAAAATCATCATTCAATAATACTACTTTATACAGCGGAGGTCGCTTTAATTTTGGTTTGGCTTCTTGTATAGCAATTCCAATTCCATTTTCATCATCATTTGGATCAATATCAGACATACTATAAATATTTTTTTAATTGATATAAAGTGTAACATAGTGCCTACAATTGTATATTTCAATCTTTGCACATAAAAGCTAACCCATTTCTTGTAAAATACCCCATTTAAAATGGAGCAAAGTTTAATATCATAATAGTATAAATAGCTTAGAAATATTATCCATTAAATTCGTCTCATTATTATCTTATTTTAAATATATATTAAACTCAATATGGTTTGGAAACCCCATGTCACTGTTGCTGCAGTGATTGAAAAAAATGAAAAATTTTTATTGGTAGAAGAAAATACCAGTAATGGCATTGCATTTAATCAACCTGCTGGGCATCTGGAGGAAGGCGAAAACATTATAACGGCTGTTAAACGTGAAGTTAATGAAGAAACTGCATGGAAGTTTGAACCCGTGCATATTATCGCCATTCAACTTTGGCGAAAAAACCCTGATTTCCCTAGCTTTATTAGAGTCTGTTTTGCAGGTAATGTTCATTCTTTTAATACAGACCAAGTACTTGATGATGAGATTATTTCAACGCATTGGCTCACTCGAAATGAAATTTCTGAAAAAAAAACTAAATTACGTAGCCCTCTAGTATTGAAATCAATCGACGCCTATTTAATTGGTGAGCATTATCCTTTATCACTATTAAAATCTTATTTAGATTTAGAGTATGAGTAAAAACATTATTGTCGGTATGTCAGGTGGAGTTGATTCTTCCGTAACCGCACTAAAACTTTTAGAGCAAGGCCATCAAGTCACTGGTTTGTTTATGAAAAACTGGGAAGAAGATGATGGCACCGAGTTTTGTACTGCTATGGAAGATCTTGCTGATGCCCAACAAGTTTGTGATAAATTAAACATAGAATTAAAAACAGTTAATTTTGCCACTGAATACTGGGATGAAGTTTTTGAGGTATTTTTATCTGAATTCAAAGCAGGAAGAACTCCAAACCCAGATATACTTTGCAATAAACACGTAAAGTTTAAAGCTTTTTTAAATTACGCCATTGAAGACTTAGGGGCTGAATATATTGCTACAGGACATTATGCGCGAGTAAAAGAAGCTAACGGAGAATATTCTTTGTTGAAAGGTCTAGACCCAAACAAAGAACAAAGCTATTTTCTATATACTCTTGGACAAAAAGCCTTATCTAAAACTCTTTTTCCTATTGGTGAAATGTATAAACCAGAATTGAGAGCATTCGCTAAACAAGCTGGCTTTGAAAATCATAAAAAAAAAGATAGCACCGGCATTTGTTTTATCGGGGAAAGAAAATTCACAGAATTTCTGCAACGATATTTACCTACACAACCAGGAAAAATGCAGACACCCGAGGGACAATATATCGCTGAGCACCAAGGCTTAATGTATTACACTCTAGGACAAAGACAAGGGTTAGGCATTGGTGGTGTAAAAAATGCACCGGATGAACCTTGGTATGTTTTAGAAAAAGATCTTGATAATAATATTTTAATTGTTGGTCAAGGACATGACCATCCATTAATGCTACATAATACACTAGAGGCAGGACAACTGGATTGGTGTAGCAGCACACCTTTAACCGAATCAATCAATTGCAAGGCAAAAACACGTTACCGACAGAGTGATCAATCCTGTTTAGTTGAACCACTCAGTAATAACCGATATAAAGTTAGTTTTGAAACTCCACAAAGAGCTATCACGCCAGGACAGTCTGTGGTTTTTTATGACGGTAATATCTGTTTAGGTGGCGGAATTATTGAACTAAAATATAACAAATAACTTTTTAAGCAGGATATAAACCCCTATGACTAATTTTGCTCTGACTGCAATTTCACCTATTGATGGACGATATGCTAGTAAAGTAGAAGATTTTCAGCCTATTTTTAGCGAATTCGGCCTTATTCGTTATCGTGTTGAAGTTGAAGTGCGGTGGTTACAAGCTTTAGCAAAACATCCTCAAATTATTGAAGTACCTAAATTAAGTGATGTTGCAACTGAACTATTAAATAATATAGTGAGTCACTTTTCAGAAGATGATGCTCAACGTATTAAAGACATTGAAAAAACAACCAATCACGATGTTAAAGCCGTTGAATACTTTCTAAAAGAAAAAATTGCAGAGAACGAAGAGTTACATAAAGTTAATGAGTTTATCCATTTCGCCTGCACTTCTGAGGATATTAATAATCTATCTTATGCCTTAATGTTAAGAGATGGGCGAGAGACACTTCTTCCTCAAATAACCGAGTGCATTTCAGCAATTAAAAAAGTAGCCTTGGAAACAGCAAGCCAACCTATGATGTCCAGAACCCATGGTCAAACAGCTAGCCCAACAACCACAGGTAAAGAGTTTGCCAATACTGTTGCTCGATTATTACGTCAAAAAGAGCAATTAGAAAGTGTTGAAATAATGGGTAAAATCAATGGTGCAGTAGGTAATTATAATGCCCATAGTATTGCTTACCCTGAAGTTGACTGGGAAGAGTTTGCTAAATCTTTTGTAGAATCACTCGGTTTATTCTGGAATACTTACACTATTCAAATTGAGCCACATGATTATATTGCAGAATATTTCCATGCTTTATCTCGTTTTAATACCATATTAATTGATTTTAACAGAGATATTTGGGGCTATATTTCTTTAGGTTATTTCAAACAAAAAACCATTGCAGGCGAAGTGGGATCTTCTACTATGCCCCATAAAGTCAACCCTATTGATTTTGAAAATTCTGAGGGTAACTTAGGATTGGCCAATGCCTTATTTTCATTCCTAAGCGAAAAACTACCTATTTCTCGTTGGCAAAGAGATTTAACCGACTCAACTGTTTTACGAAATATTGGTGTAGGTATAGCCCACACCAGTATTGCTATCCAGTCCTGCTTAAAAGGAATCTCTAAATTAAAGATTAATTCTGATGCTATAGAATCTGACTTGGATAATAATTGGGAAGTCTTAGCTGAACCTATTCAAACCGTTATGCGACGTTATGGAATTGAGAAACCTTATGAAAAGTTAAAAGAATTGACTCGAGGCAACCGTATTACACAAGAAGACCTTAGTTTATTTATTGAGAAACTTGAAATTCCATCAGAGGCAAAAGTGGCTTTAAAACAACTAACTCCACGTAGTTATATTGGCTATGCAGAAAAATTAGCTAAAGAAATTGAATAAGTCACTAGAATTGTGATCAATACCCCAGTTTCATCTTTTTATATTTGGAATAATATGTCCGAGGTTATTGATTTTGTTTCTTTTCTCTCTCTACTCCTTCGATAACCCATACTTCAAGGCTATGTCTATGACATAGCCTTTTTTTTGCAAAAACCTTCTTGATTACCCTCAATAAATGCCTCTTTCCTTTTCCCTCATACGATTAAAATAAAACGACTGGATTATTTATCATAAGCTACCTAAAATAACAGTTCTCTATTTATCAAAAATTAATTTCTGTGCTCAACCTAATCTGGATCTTCTTTTTCATTTCCGCCTTCGTTACTGCTCTGTTTAAACTACTATTTTTGGGTGACCAACAAGTTTTTACCCAATTAATGACCGCCATGTTTGCGCTCTCAAAAACAGCATTTGAAATATCCTTGGGCTTAACTGGCGTACTTGCTTTGTGGTTAGGGATTATGCGTATTGGTGAAAAAAGTGGGTTTATTAATTTACTGACTCAAGCACTCGCCCCTTTTTTCAGTCGATTAATGCCAGAAGTTCCTAAAAACCACCCTGCTCTAGCAGCAATGGTGATGAATATTTCAGCCAATGCTTTAGGTTTAGATAATGCAGCAACTCCCTTAGGCATTAAAGCAATGAAGGAGCTACAAACCTTAAACCCAAACCCAGAAACAGCAAGCAATGCACAAATCTTATTTTTAGTCATTAACACATCCGCAGTCACCCTCTTCCCTGTTACTATTTTTACTTATCGAGCGCAATTTGGAGCGCAAAGCCCAACTGATGTTTTTATCCCTATTTTAATAGCAACTTACGCATCAACTATGGCTGGGTTATTAGCCGTAGCCTCTGTACAAAAAATTAATTTATTAGATAAAGTAATTTTATCTTATTTATCTGGATTTACCCTTTTAATTATTACTTTGCTTGGCTATTTTTCTCAATTAAGCCAAGAAGATATGTTGTCTCAGTCAGCACTTATCAGCAACGTCATTCTTTTCTCTCTGGTAATTACTTTTATATTAGGGGCTGTTCGTAAACGTATCAATGCTTATGAGGCCTTTATCGAGGGAGCTAAAGAAGGCTTTGAAACAGCTATCACCCTCATTCCTTATCTTGTTGCTATGTTAGTTGCGATAGGTGTATTCAGAGCCAGTGGTGCATTGGATTTAATCACCGATTTTATTCGCTATCTTGTTCATCTAGCAGGATTGGATCCACGTTTTATTGATGCTTTACCCACCGCATTAATGAAACCATTTAGTGGGAGTGGTGCAAGAGCAATGATGGTAGATACTATGCAAACCCATGGTGCTGATTCATTTGCCGGTCGTTTGGCATCAATTGTACAAGGCAGTACAGAAACTACATTTTATGTCTTAGCTGTCTATTTTGGTTCAGTAGGAATTAAAAACATTCGTCATGCTGCAGGCTGTGGGATAATTGCGGATTTAGCGGGTATTATTGCCGCTATTTTTATTGCTTATTGGTTTTTCGGTTAATGTTAATTCATCTAAAAACACTCGGTTGTCGTTTAAATGAAGCCGAGTTGGAAACATGGGCTCAAGCTTTCCAACAAGCAGGCCATCAAATCACTCGTAACCTAAGTGATGCACATATTACCATCATAAACTCTTGTGCTGTAACAGCTGATGCCGCGCGAAAATCAAGGCAATTAATACGTCGTCTACATAGAGAAAATCCCTCTACCAAATTAGTTGTAAGTGGATGTTATGCCACTTTAAATGAAGACGAAGCAGCTCAATTAATGGGCGTAGATTTAGTCGTTAGTAATAAAGATAAAGAACAGTTAGTTGAGAAAACCCTATCATCACTTAATGTAGAGACGATGCCTGCCATGTCAACTGAGCCCGGCGCGATCTCATTATTTAGCCGAGGCCGGCAACGCGCTTTTGTCAAAGTACAAGATGGCTGTCGGTATCGCTGTACCTTTTGTATTGTAACGGTTGCTAGGGGTGAAGAAATAAGCCGCCCCTTGCAAAATATTATTGATGAAATTAACAACCTGCACCAACAAGGTATTAATGAAGTAATTCTCACGGGTGTTCACTTAGGGGGTTATGGCAATGATGTTAATAGCAATTTAACTGACTTGATTCAAGCTATTTTGAACCAGACAAAAATCCCAAGATTAAGACTAGGCTCTTTAGAACCTTGGGAATTACCCTCTAATTTTTTTGGTTTATTTGCAAACCTAAGACTTATGCCCCACTTACACTTGCCTCTGCAAAGCGGATCAAACACTGTATTAAAAAGAATGGCAAGACGCTGTAAGACAGAAGAGTTTGCTGAAATTGTTAAACAAGCACGTAAGCAAATTAAAAATTTTAATATTACCACTGATATTATCGTCGGTTTTCCAGGAGAAACGGAAGAGGAGTGGCAAGAAAGTTTTGAATTTATAAAAACAATTGGTTTTGGACATATCCATATTTTTACATACTCAAGTCGAGAAGGTACAAAAGCTGCGACCTTACCTAATCAAGTAAAAAATGATACGAAAAAACATCGCAGCAAACAATTACATGCCTTAGCAGAAACCATGAAACAAAAGTTTATTACTAAAAATATAGGACAAGAATTTTCTGTGTTATGGGAAGGGCAAAAACAAGAAGTCGATAATGACCACACTCTGGTCTTTGGGTACACGCCAAACTATTTAAAAGTGGGCTGTAAAACCCGAAAAGATACTACTATTGAAAATATGATAATTAAGACCAAACTAGATTCAATATCAGAAAACCAGTTAAATGGAATCTTAGAAATTCTAGCAGAATAACTTAAGGACTGAGGATTTAATAACTTCCGAAAGTTTGGCTGTGACTCAATAATTAGAGTCTACTCAGAAACCACAACGCATTGATAATATTAATATATTAGTCTATTTATGATAAAATAGTGCACGGAAAAACAGATAAACGACTCAAAACCTGTGCACCTATGATCCGAACCTGTAGCTCGAAACAACTCACTCTAGCAGAATTTGACTGGCCTTTTGACACGGCTCTAGATAAACACAATCGCTGGGTAAAAATGAGTCAATGCATTCCCTGGGATGACTTAGCAGAGGGTTATTATCAAGGGCTTTCGGCAGACACAGGGCGTCCAGCCAAGGATGCACGCTGCGTCATCGGTGCAGTGATCATAAAACACAAGCTAAGCTTTTCTGATATTGAAACGGTTCAGCAAATTCAAGAAAACCCTTATATGCAATTTTTTGTAGGATTTGCCAGTTTTCAGGCGGAACCACCCTTTGCGCCTTCATTACTCGTTGATATTAGAAAACGCATGGGAGCATCCGTTTTTGAAGTATTCGAGCAAGCGATTATTAACGCACATGATGGCGAAAAGGAAAAAAGTCAGGCTAAAGCAGACCTAGAATCAGACCCCTCATCGCAGATCAATAGCAAAGAAAACGAAGATGATTCATTGCAAGGAAACGTAGAAGACGAAGCGAAATCTGATTCACAAGAAATAGAAATAGGAAATTCAAAAGAAATTGACACACATCAAGGCAAACTGATTCTTGATGCCACTGTGGTTGAGCAAGCCATCCGTTATCCAACAGACCTTAACCTACTCAATGAAGCGCGTGAGTTCAGTGAGAAAATCATTGATTTCCTTTATTTAGAAACAACGCTGGATAAGAAGCCACGTACCTATCGAGAAAAGGCACGATCTGCTTTTTTATCGATCGTCAAACAAAAACGTCCTGGCAGGAAAAAACTACGCCGAGGAATAAAACAACAACTGCAATATCTTCGCCGTAACCTGAGACATATTGAACAACTCCTGACATACTGGCCTGAAGGCACAGAACTTCCATTACCTCGCTGGTTACTCTATCGCTACTGGGTGATTCAACACCTCTATGAACAGCAATGGGCAATGTATACCACTAAAACTCGTCGTTGTGATAATAGAATCGTCAGTATCAGCCAACCTTATGTACGCCCCATCATTCGAGGCAAACAAAACAAGGTGGTTGAATTTGGCGCTAAACTCAGTGTCAGCCTAACAGATGATGGGTTTTCTCGTGTAGATCATTTGCGCTGGGATGCTTTTCATGAAGGGTTGGATTTAACATCACAAGTTGAACACTATCATCAGCGAACGGGCTATTACCCAGAAAAGATCTTGGCAGACCCACTTTATGGCACGCGAGAAAACCGGAATTATCTTAAAAGCAAAGGCATCCACTTTGCGGGAAAACCACTCGGTCGACCCAAGAAAGAGACAGAAGACAACCGGGAAGAACTCAAACAACTCAAAGCACAACGAAGAGCAGATTATCTACAACGGATACCCATTGAAGGCAAATTTGGCCAAGGCAAGAATGGCTATCGACTGAATTATATTAGAGCCAAGCGTGCAGATACCTCACTGGCATGGATCAATAGCATATTCTTGGTGATGAACCTATTGATCCTGGAAAGGATCTTTTTTGCCTGTCGTAAAAGCAGTCAAATCAGAGATATATTGTTGTTAAAACAAATTGAAAAAATATTATGTTGTCAGATGCAGAGAATTTTTCAATTTTTTGGCCAGTTTTGTAAAAAACTCGTGCTGATTTACTGAGCAGACTCTAATTACCAACCAAAACCATTAAATGGGTTTCTAGGCTATTTATTCTGCGAAGTTTTACTTTCTTCGTTAGGTAAGAGTTCAACTGTTATACAGCTAAGGTTGATTTTTTAAAGTGTTCTCAGCGTTTGGCTGATGATTCTTTATAATCAGGAACCTTAACTACTTCCTTGCGCATTCCTTATTCAGAGTTAGTTGCACCTTTCTTTTTAAACTCTACAGAAAATTTTTCTGGTAGTTCCCACATAGCGCCAGTTAGCGGATCCACTATTAGCATTCCAATAAACCCACCAAAAAGAAGATTTCCGAAATACCAGCCATCTAAAGATGCGTCCAAAATAAAAGGTCCTGATTGAAACCCTTTCTTATTAAAGCTAACCTCATAAGATTCAGCATCAAAATACCCAACATTAGCTTTCAACGTAACCTGCTGCGGAGTCACACCACTCTCAACCTGTATCCCAGCCTGATTTTTAATTATAAAAGGAACTTCAGAAGGAGAACTACCGACAACTACTGGGTAAACATTATTACTTACAATTCTTGCACAAGCTGACAAATATAAAAAACTCAGCATAACACCAATTTTAACGATCATACTTAACTCCTAAAATGAATTATTAACTCTATTTTCCTTTATCTTCATTGACTTATACCTTATAAAACATTACGCGATAAAAATACTCTTGCTAGATCCTTTTGGCAAAATAAAATAACCTTTCAATTTCTAAAAACATACATAAATAATCATTAATCCCAAGGTGGTAATTCTCCACTATAGGCAATAAAACCCTTATCTTTTGGATAGGTAGTTATGCCAGATAATGAGTTATTATTAGAATTTTCTGATTTAGTTTTTCCCCTTGTAGTGATAGCTTCAGTATTCCATTTTGAAAATGAACTCACATCTGTTCCCATTGGCACATACCACTTTTTCTTAGCTGCATCCCATTTTGCACCCAGTGCTTTTGCTGCATCTTTTTCTGCATAAGGAACATTAAGATAGACTTTTGAATTGACCATTTTTTCTTAATAAATATGTAAAAAAATTTAAATGACTAAAGCCTATCCATTGTTATGGTAAAGCTTAAATTATCATCACTTAGATGAATCTCTCCATCTTGAATATTACATTGCAACTTCATTGATCGATTAACCATGGCTTCCACTCCTTCTGCATGAATATGAAATACGCTAAGATTATTAAAACGCTGATATTTTTCTTGCTGTTGTTGCCACCAGACCTTTGCTTTACGTTCATGATAAGTGTAGATAATCACTCGTTTAGCACGTCCACAGGCTTTACGAATTCTTTTTTCATCAACTTGACCTAAATCAATCCACAGTTCAATATCACCAGTGAGCATTTTTTGCCAGAGCTCAGGCTCTTCATCACTGCACAGTCCTTTAGTAAAATAAAGCTGTTCATTGCCATTTATCATAAAGGCTATTAAACGCACCATAAAACGAAAATTTGTTTCAGAAGGATGCTGCGCCACTGTTAATTCATGGTTTTGATAATAATGCTGATCCATATTAGCAATATTAATAGAAACTTTATTGACTGTTGAATTAATTGCCATAAATGAATTCTTGTTGAATTTATAGGAAGCGCGGATTAAATAATATACTTCTCGTGGTTACGAATGCGAAGAATATTAGTCAATAAAAGAAAAATCTTCCCAGGCCTAAGGGATAATTCTGATAAATTGCCGAAATACTCGCAGTAAGTATCGCTATTAGGAAAAAAGTAGCAATTCCAACCAAAGCTCTATATACAACTTCATTTAATGAAAGATATTTTGTAAAACAAAATGTCGAAAAAGTAGTAATAGTTGCCAAGAGTCCACCTATAATTGCAACTCCTGTTGAAACTATACCGGAGATCATTGATGCACACCAAGGACACCGATGTTTTGCAATAAGTTTATAATAATTACAGTTAGAATCAAGTCCTGACCAAGGCCAGTCACATCCACATTGAAATAAAAAACCACATAACGGTGTAATAAGAATTAATGTGACCACCACTATAATCAATGCCGACCATTGCTTTTTAGTTGAAGAAAACAATTGCTTAATTTGTGACTTAACTAACTTGATAATCATCATTATATTCAGAGATAATGACCCAATCGCTCTGTTATTAAAATAACATTTCCGAGAAACTATTACTTACTTGAATTTGTTGATTTTTTATAAAAATATATGTGTATAGTGATAATAACAGGTTTAAATTAATAAATGGAATTGATTAATTCAAATTAAATCTTCTTCTCACAGTCGATCACGCATGCAGAATTTATTAAACAATTAATAGAAAATGATGATGAAAATAAAATTCATACTTAGTCTTATAGTTTTGTTACTTTTCCCTAAAGTCTCTTTATCGCAAGATTTACCAGACACCATAGACCAGTTAAGGAAAAGTATCGTTGCTATTGGCACTACAAAGGGAATAAAAAGGCCACAACTAAGTTTCACCGGAACTGGATTTGTTGTTGGAAATGGTAACCAAGTGATTACCAATTTACATGTAATACCCAAAGAGTTTGACTACACTAAAAATGAACGTCTCACTGTTTTTACAGGAAGTGGAAATTCTGCAAAAGGAAGGGTTGCAGTAATCTTAAAGTCAGATACAGATCACGATTTAGTCTTATTGAAAATTTTAGGGGAAAGCCTTCCCGCTGTAAAATTGGACGTTTCAAGCAATTTGAGAGAAGGAACCGAAGTTGCTTTTACTGGATTTCCTATCGGTATGGTTCTAGGCCTCTTTCCAGTTACCCATAAAGGTATAATTTCCGCAAAATCGCCAATTGTAATACCGGCCCATTCGGCAAAGCAACTCACAGCAAAAATGATCAAAAGGATGAAAACTCCCTTCAATGTCTATCAATTAGATGCAATTGCATATCCCGGAAACAGTGGAAGCCCTGTATACCAAATAGATACAGGGATGGTTGTAGGTATTCTTAACAGCGTGTATGTCAAAGGGACAAAGGAGTCCGCCCTAACAAACCCCTCGGGGATCAGTTATGCAATTCCAGTCCAATATGCCCAGGATTTATTGAATATTTTACAATGACTTATTGAATTTAGATGCTACTTTCTACACTAAACTTCTGTTTTATGTAGCCTTAATCATCAAAAAAACCAGATGACAAAATAATTTTTCTTTTCTTTCTTAACTTGACGATTTTAGGATCAAAGTTTTCTACAATATTTTGATAATTATCATCCAAAAAAAGTTTAGCCTTGCCTATTTCTTCTTCTAGCTGTTCTTCAATAATAGAATAATCAGCCATTAATGGCTGATTATCAGATAATAAATATCGCCAGCGAATTTTCTTCAAGGTTTCTTCATTAGTAAAAATAAAACTACGTTGTAGATCATCATCGCAATCAAAGTCTTTAATATAAATAGCAGGTTTAAGCTTTGAACTAGATTGACTAATTATTAACCAACGTTCCTGTAAATATGGATACCATCGATATTGTAGCTCTTTTAGTTGTTCTTCCTGTCCATTAGCATCCTCTTTTAAATCCCAAAGAACACCTTCCTTTTCATGTTTTCCATGATTTTTTCCTTCAATCAAATTATGCGGAATCAACTTCTCAATATATTCTCTTCCAGCCTCTTCAATATCATCATAAAGATAAGTAGCAACCGAGGTAAATGTTGCATAGTAAAACTCCTCTTCAATTAATAATCTAATCCAGGGTGGCCAACGAAATGCAAAATAATTGGTCTCTTTATAATTCTTAAACTCCTTTTTTTTAGTTTCCTCCTGAAACAAAAAATCGGCATAGTCATAATCATATAATGTCGTAAAATCAAGCAAACTTTTATCATCAGCAAGATACTCATTAAGATAAATTGTATCTTCTCCTATTCCCCTTGTTAGTAACAGAGCCCAATTTATAATATTCAATTTTTCAAGAGAAATATTCGACCAGACATCACTAAGTTCTTCAGGGCTACATTGAATATCCAATAAACTATCCAGTAAAAACATCTCTACCTTCTGACGAGTCTTCTCATCCATAGTTACTCGAAATTTTTCCTGCTTCTTTTCAGGCCAGGAATAATACAACGGATCAGCTAGAATCAATGCCTTGCGAGCAGCGGCTGTTACCTCAGTCTTACTTGTTGAATTCAATTAGTTTATTGCCTATTAGGTCATAAAAAATTTAATACTCAGACAAACAATTAAGCTAACGACATAAAAAAACCAAATAAAAAGTACAAGGACTTCTCATAAAACTTAATCAGATCTGGATCTTTACTGCTGGGAAAAGGCCTTAGAATAAAAGTTAAGTAGAATAAATATTTTTTATTATGCTTTTACTAGCTAAGAAAGCTAGACGATAAAAAATCACATTGAATGGTGAGGGGGGAAATTGACTATTTTAATGAAATATTTTACGTTGTAACTGAATATCGTTTCACCCAGAGTTTTAAAAAAACAACCCCAAGCTATTGATTATATTGGTCGGGACGGCGGGATTCGAACCCACGACCCCTACACCCCCAGTATAGTGCGCTACCAAACTGCGCTACGCCCCGATTATAAATTCTTAATGGAGATAGCAATGATAAGATTAGTTATCAATTCCTATTCTATTAAGAAAATATATTATTATCTGTAATTAAACTTTCAACAATTCTAGAATATCTTCTAACTCACCGATCATTTGGTGAACTAATTGTTTGGATCTAGTTGAATCTTCTTTCGCATCATCACTGGCTAAGTGTACTCTTGCGCCACCAATAGTATAGCCTTTCTCATAGAGAAGAGATCTAATTTGCCGAATCATTAAGACATCATGACGTTGATAATAACGCCTGTTACCACGTCTCTTAACTGGGTTAAGATCTGTAAATTCTTGTTCCCAATAGCGTAATACGTGGGGTTTAACCCCACATAATTCACTTACCTCACCTATAGTGAAATATCTTTTTGCCGGTATTGCAGGCAATTCATTATTATTACTCGGCTCCAGCATATTGTTCTACTCTAGCTTTAAGTTTTTGACCAGACCTGAATGTTACCACACGGCGAGCAGAAATGGGTATTTCTTCTCCAGTTTTTGGATTTCGTCCAGGGCGACTACTTTTATCTCTTAACTCAAATTTCCCAAATCCAGAAATTTTAACTTGTTCACCTTTATCTAAAGAACCTTTAATTTCTTCAAAAAAAAGTTCAATCATTTCTTTTGCTTCGCGTTTGTTTAACCCAAGTTCATCAAATAATCTCTCAGCGAAGTCTGCTTTTGTTAATGCCATTTTATCACTCTCTCAATTTTGCTTTGATATTAATATTTAACCTTTCTAACACATTGGTAAATATAGCATCAATTTCAGTTTCCGTTAATGTCTGTACCATATCTTGCAGGATCAAGCCTAATGCTACGCTTTTATAGCCCTTTTCAACCCCTTCTCCTCGGTAGACATCAAAAACAAGAATATCTTTAATCTTATCTTCTTTACAAGAATGGATACAATTCATTATATCATCTATTGTAATTTTTTCTTTAACTATCAGAGCCATATCCCTTCGAACTGAAGGAAATTTTGACAATACTTGAAATTTGGGAACTTGTTTCTTACAAGCCAAATCTTGATCTAATTCAAAAAGATAGACCTGAGTCTCAAATCCTAACTTTTTTTCCAAAGTTGGGTGCAACATTCCTAAAACCCCAACTTTGTCACCTTCTTCGGTAAAAATTTCAGCACTTTGCCCAGGATGTAAAGCAGAGTGTTTTACTGTCGAAAGTTGCACTTTACAACTAGTTAAATCAAATAAAGCTTCTAAATCGCCTTTCAGATCAAAAAAATCAACCTTCTTGGTACGTTCAGACCACTTTTCAGAATATCTATTTCCTAGCACCAAACCTGAAATCATTTTTTGTTGAATCATTTCATTGTTTTTGTTTAGAAAACGTAACCCTGTTTCAAATAACCTTACCCTACTCTGCTGCCGCTTTGTATTATAGAGTGCTGCATTTAGTAACCCACACCATAAGGTAGTCCGCATAACTGATAATTCAGAGGAAATTGGATTCTTAAGACGAATTAATTCGTCATCAGGAACTATCGCTTGCTGTATCTTTTCATCTACAAAACTATAAGTAATTGCTTCTTGATAGCCTCTATCAACCAATATATCTTGAATTCTATCTAACGGAAGTAAAGCCTCTTCAGCTTTGCCCAGTTCAGAACGCATCAATAAACTACTATTAGGCAAATTATTGTAACCATAGATCCGGCCAATTTCTTCCAACAAATCTGCTTCTATAGTAATATCAAACCTATATCCTGGTGGAGTAATACGCCAGCCATTTGATACTGCTTCTACGTGCATTCCCAAGCCTTCAAAAATTCTGATAACTTCCTCATTAGCCATGCTAATGCCCAAAACTTTTTCTATTCGTTTCAACCTCAAATCGACTGGCTGTATTTTTGGTAAAGTCTCTTCAGTTGAAACCTTAGAAATTGGGCCAGCGCTACCACCTACAATATCCACAATCAGCTGAGTCGCTCTTTCAATCGCTCGTTCTTGCAAAGTAAAATCAACCCCTCGCTCAAAACGATGTGAAGAATCAGTGTGTAACCCAAATTGACGGGCTTTACCTGCAATCTTTACCGGCTTGAAAAAAGCACATTCCAAAAAAACATCCTTTGTTTTGTCAGTAACTGAAGATGGTTTACCGCCCATAACACCAGCTAAGGCTAAAGGCTGTTTATCATCGGCTATAACCAAGGCAACGCCATCTAACTTAATTGTTTGATCATTTAATAAAGCTAGTTCTTCATTTTTATCACTAACTCGTACAGTGATAGATCCAGTTATTTTTTCTGCATCAAATGCATGTAGAGGTTGCCCTAACTCTAATAACACATAGTTTGTAACATCAACGATAGGTCCTAAACTTCTTAAACCAGATCGCCGAAGTCGTTCCTGCATCCATAATGGCGTTTCAGCAGTAGAATTCACGTTCTTGATTAATCGCCCTAAATATCGAGGACATTCTTCTTTAGCTTCTACTGTTACATCAATGACTGAATCATGGTTAACTTCAACAGGAATAAATTCCACAGCTGAACTGCTCATTTTATTCAACACAGCCACTTCTCTGGCAACACCCTCAACACTTAAACAGTCTGCTCTATTAGGCGTTAAATCTAATTCAATAATTGAATCATTTAGTGATAAGTATTCTCGAATATCTGTACCTACAGGAGCATCTACTGATAATTCCATTAAGCCATCAGCTTCTGATGCTAAGCCCAATTCTTTATCAGAACATAACATTCCAAATGAAAGTTCACCGCGTAATTTTGATTTCTTGATTTTAAAATCATTAGGCAATTCTGCTCCAATTAATGCAGCAGGTACTTTTAGTCCTACTCGAACGTTACTGGCTCCACAAACAATTTGTAATGGTTCTGCTTCTCCAACAGTTACTTTACATATTTTTAATTTATCTGCATTTGAATGCTGCTCTATCGAAAGAACTTCTGCAACGACTACACCAGTAAATTCAGCTGCTGCAGGCTCTACTGAATCAACTTCCAAGCCTGCCATTGTTAATTGATCTACAAGTTCTTTTGTTGCTACTGGTGGATTAACTAGCTCTCTTAACCAAGCTTCACTAATTTGCATAATTCCAATCTCACCTTAATTAAATTGCTCTAAAAACTTAAGATCATTATCAAAAAACATTCTTAAATCATTAATTCCATAACGTAGCATTGCTAATCGCTCCACTCCCATTCCAAATGCAAAACCAGTATATTCGTCGCTATTAATTTCTACTGATTTAAAAACCTCTGGATGGATCATTCCACAACCCATAACTTCAAGCCATCCTGTATGACCACAAATCCGACAGCCTTTTCCTTCACACATAACACATTCAATATCAACTTCTGCGGATGGTTCTGTAAAAGGAAAATAGGAAGGTCTAAAACGAACCTGAATGTCTTTTTCAAAAAATGCGCGTAGAAATTCAAATACCACACCTTTTAAATCAGCAAAACTAACATCAGTATCAACCAAAAAACCTTCTACTTGGTGAAACATTGGGGTATGAGTTACATCTGAATCACATCTATAAACACGTCCTGGTGCTATCACTCTTAAAGGAGGTTTCTGAGCCTCCATCGCTCTAATTTGTACAGGTGAAGTATGCGTTCTTAATACGGTATGTGCATCAAAATAAAAAGTATCATGCATCGCTCTTGCAGGGTGATGAGCAGGTATATTCAATGCCTCAAAATTGTGATAATCATCTTCAATTTCAGGCCCTTCAACAACTTTAAATCCAACATTAGCAAATATCTTTGATATTCTTCTCAAAGTAATTGTAACTGGATGTAACCCAGCAACTGACTGCCCTCTTCCAGGTAAAGTTATATCAACAGATTCACTAGCCAATCTAGCTTCAAGTAATGCTTGTTGCATTGCTGCTCGAGTTTCTTCCAGTTTTTGCTGAAATTTCCCTTTGGCTTCATTGATAACTTGCCCTACAGCACGTCGTTGTTCAGGATCTAGCTTACCTAGCTCCTTCATTTGTAGAGTAAAAGCACCTTTTTTTCCTAAATAAGTAACTCTTACTTGATCTAGTTGATTTAGGTCTTTTGTTTCTGCAAGTGCTTGCATGCCTTGCATAAGAATTTTTTCGAGGTTAGCCGACACTGCTCAGCTCACTTTATAATAGGAATTAATCGGGACAGAAGATTCGAAAAAGCAGAAATATTAAGTTAAAATTTATTAACTAGTAACTTATTCTTATCTAACAGAAGAATATTTACTCTCTCTAAAAAAATAGAGAGAGTAAATTTAAAAGAGTCTCTATAATATCAATTAAATAAGACACTCTTTAGTATAACTATGGTTGACTTTGATTAGCTTTAGCTATTTTAGCTATTTCAGCAAAAGCATCCATATCACGTACCGCAATATCAGCTAATACTTTACGATCAATTGCTACATTCGCTTTAGTCAAACCATTAATAAAGCGACTATATGACATTCCACATAACCGTGCCGCAGCATTGATACGAACAATCCATAACGCACGAAACTGACGTTTTCTTTGTTTACGATCACGGTATGCATATTGACCCGCTTTTATAACCGCTTGTTTTGCAACACGATAGACTCTACTACGTGCGCCGTAATACCCTTTCGCTTGCTTTAATATTTTCTTATGTCTTGCTCTGGCAGTTACGCCGCGTTTTACTCTAGCCATGATTCTTTCCTTTTAATTAACTGTAGGGTAATAAACGTGCAACCATTGGCACATCGGATGGATGAATACTGGCTGCTTTACGCAACTGTCTTTTTCTTTTAGTCGTTTTCTTAGTCAATATATGACGTCGATGTGCTTGAGCACATTTAAAACCATTTTTGGTTTTCTTAAACCGTTTAGCAGTACCACTATGGGTTTTCATTTTTGGCATTTGTTTTCTCCACTTTAATTTAATTGAACATAATCATCCATGAAATACAAACCCGGCAAGGCAAAATGCATGGCCCTACTGAATTTTTCACATCTTTAGGAGTGAGGATTTAATAACTTCCGGAAGTTTAGCAAAGGTTTTTGGTTTCACAGAAGCACCAATAAAATAGGCGCATAGCAGGGCTACGCAACTATTTTATTGGTGCTTCTTGGAGCCAAAAGGCAAGTCAAAATTCGGAAGTTATTAAAACCTTACTCCTTAATGATGCATTTAACGATTATCTCCTAAATCGTTAGAATTTAAATTGGTTAAATTAAATTTAACCAGTAAATCTTTATTTCTTCTTTTTAGGTGCCATAACCATAACCATCTGACGCCCCTCAACCTTCGGAAATTGTTCTACATTTGCGAGCTCATCCAAATCCTTTTCTACTCGCTTAAGCAACTCCAACCCGATTTCTCTATGAGCCATTTCTCGACCACGAAAACGCACGGTAATTTTAGTTTTATTCCCTTCTTCCAAAAACTTATTCAGGTTTCTTAGCTTAACCTGATAATCACCTTCTTCAGTTCCAGGTCTAAACTTGATTTCTTTTATTTGAACCTGTTTTTGTTTCTTTTTTGAAGCTTGTAATTTTTTATTCTGTTCAAACTGATATTTACCGTAATCCATTACTTTACAAACCGGAGGGTCTGCATTCGGTGATATTTCCACTAAATCCATATTTGCATCATATGCAAGTTGTTTAGCTTCAGCCAGTGTTATAACACCAACCTTATCCCCATCCGCACCAACAGCACGTACTCGTCTAGCAGTAATATCGTTGTTTAGGCGCGTATTATCTCTTTTAGAAGCGATGCTTTATCCTCCAGTTACTTATTATTTTTTATCTGCAATCTCTTTGCTTAGTCTTTCAACTAAATCAACAAATAGCAAACTACCTAAATCATCACCTTTTTGCGTCCTTACTGCAATGGTTTGATCATTTAATTCTTTATCACCGATAATTAGAAGATACGGTGTTCTCTGCATAGAATGCTCGCGAATTTTAAAGCCTATCTTCTCATTTCTCAAGTCTATTTTTACTCTATAGCCATATTTTTCTAATTCTTGCCTCACTTGTTCGGCGTATTCTTCATGCCGACTTGCAATATTCATCACCACAACTTGTACTGGAGACAGCCAGAGAGGGAATGTTCCAGCATGTTGCTCAATCAAGATTCCAATAAACCGTTCTAATGATCCTAATATTGCCCTATGCAACATAACAGGCACTTGCTTTGACCCATCTTCTGCAATATAAGTCGCATCCAAACGACCTGGCATAGAAAAATCAACTTGAATTGTTCCACATTGCCAAACACGTTCAAGACAATCTTTTAATGAAAACTCTATTTTAGGGCCGTAAAAAGCACCTTCGCCAGGTTGTAACTCCCAATCCAGTTTTTTATGATTTAATGCAATCTCTAATGCTTTTTCAGCCTTATCCCATTCACCATCACTACCTACTCTATTCTCAGGGCGTGTTGATAGTTTAACTAGAATATGATCAAAACCAAAATCTTTATAGACGTCAAAAAGTAAATCGATAAAGTTTGAAACTTCATCTTGAATCTGTTCTTCGGTACAAAAGATATGCGCATCATCCTGCACAAAATTTCGTACCCGCATTAAACCATGTAAAGTTCCTGATGGTTCATTTCGATGACAAGAGCCAAACTCAGCCATTCGAAGTGGTAAATCTCTATAACTCTTTAAACCTTGATTATAAACCTGAATATGACAAGGACAATTCATGGGTTTAACAGCATAATCTCTGTGTTCAGAATGAGTTGTAAAAATCATATCACCAAATTTATCCCAGTGCCCTGATTTTTCCCATAATGAACGATCAACTAGTTGTGGCGTTTTAATTTCTGCATAGCCGTTAACGCGTAATTTTTCTCGTATATATTGTTCTATCTGTTGATAGATCGTCCAGCCTTTTTCATGCCAAAAAACCATGCCTGGCGCTTCTTCCTGAGTATGAAACAAGTCAAGTGTTTTAGCTAATTTACGATGATCTCTTTTTTCTGCCTCTTCTAATCGGTGTAGATAGGCTTTTAATTCTTTTTTATCAGTCCATGCAGTACCATAAATACGCTGTAGCATCTCATTATTTGAATCACCACGCCAATATGCACCAGCAATCTTCATTAATTTAAATGCTTTTAGTTTATTTGTGCTTGGCACATGAGGTCCACGGCACAAATCTGTAAAATCACCTTGGGTATAAAGCGACAGTGCTTCATTTGCCGGAATTGATTCAATAATTTCAGCTTTATAATCCTCACCTTGTTGCTTAAAAAAAATGACGGCTTCATCTCTGGAAAGAACAGATCGTTTGATCTCAATATTTTCTGAAACCAATTGCTGCATTTTTTTTTCAATTGCTTTTAAATCTTCAGGTGTAAAAGGCCTTTCATAAGAAAAATCATAAAAAAAACCATTTTCAATAACGGGTCCTATTGTGACTTGGGCGTCAGAAAATAACTGTTTGACTGCCTGAGCTAACAAATGAGCTGTTGAATGACGAATAATATCAATTCCTTCATCATCTTTAGCTGTAACAATCTGTAACTCAACATCCTTCTCTATCAGATAACTAGCATCAACCAATTGCCCGTTAATTTTACCAGCTAATGTTGCTTTTGCTAAACCTGATCCAATAGATTGAGCAACATCCATAACTAATACAGCTTTTTCAAACTCTCGTTTAGATCCATCAGGAAGGGTAATAACTAGCATTTTTTGTTCTTAATCTTTTTTCGCAATTTTCACAATAAAAAAAGCACCGCGATGCGATGCTTTATAATCTGGTAGGCACGAGTGGATTCGAACCGCCGACCCCCACCATGTCAAGGTGGTGCTCTAACCAACTGAGCTACGCGCCTATGGTCTTAAAGTTCAACCTTCGTATTATAGCAAGTCTATTATCTTATGCAACTTTAATAAATATATTTATTAAATATCTAAGGTCATTTAAATAATTACTTATCTTGATGCTGACTCTATGTATTTCCCAACTTTTTTCCAATCGACACATGGCCTGATAAACCCTTTAGGGTGAATCAAAGGACAACCCACTGCTGAATCATCTATATAAAAATCGCCAAAAGCCTTGGGACTTTTTGTCCAGGAACTTTGTGACTTGTTTTCATTAACCCCATACAACATAACGTTATTATTTTGTAAATAATTAACTGCTTCAGTTAAAAGCAAACCTTGTTTTTTTATGTCAGAGCGCATTGTAAAAAGAATTATATCAGCACCATGACTATTAAATCTTTGTAACCATTCTATTGCATAAGGCACTGGCTTTCCAATCTGGGGATAAGCATGATCCACAATGGTACCATCAAAATCAACACATATAAACATACTAAAAAAAACTCTCTTAAAATTCAATTAACCTAAAATCCTCATAAAACTAAGTAAGGAATAATTACAGCATTCAACAATATATTTTTTCCACCAAGATTAACTACACCCAATAACTACAAAAGAAGTGGAACATCTACTAGTTAAAAATTCTTTATACTATATTAATTCAAGACATAGAAGTAACCTGAAACAGCTATCTATTGTTAACTTGTGTCACTGAAAAGAAGCATATCATCAGTTAAATTATCTAACGGACAACCAGTTTTACGATCTGTATAATTATAGATCCTATCCCTTAGACTGCCTAAAATAGTTTAATAAAAAATCTACAAATGAGGAAAGTTTCGCTGGGTAAAAGCGTTTTTGAAGATAAGTTGTATAGATTGATAAAGCAGGCATCCGATATTCTGCCAATATTTCAACTAACGCCCCTTTATCCAAATATTCACTCACGGATAATTTAGGCGCTCGAATTATTCCCATTCCCAGCGCTGCAGCTTGTGACAATGCCCTTCCATTATTGGTAGCAAAATACCAATCGTTCTTTACCTTTTCTATCTTACCTTGATTATAAAAAATCCAATATTCACCATGAGGTGTATTCACATAATGAAGACACTGATGATGAGTCAATTCGTTTAACGTTTCAGGACAACCATTTTTTTTAAGGTAGCCTGGGGATGCATATGTCCCTAACTCTGTTTCCGTAATTTTTCTAGCTACAACGCCTAGATCTAAGTTATCTGTTACTAAAATCACTACATCAAACAAGCCATCTCTTAAATTTTGATATTTATTATCAAGCGTCATCAAAATTTTTACATCAGGACATTGGCGCTGATAAGCTTCAATAACTGGCACCATATAAATACCACCGAAATCAATTGGTGCACTAATTTTAAGCACCCCTTTTACACTACCCCCCATTTGAGAAGTTGAATCATCTAATTCGGTCAGTTCTTGCAGGATATGCTTACTTTTTTCGTAATAATTTTGTCCTACTTCAGTTAAATTTAAACTACGTGTTGTTCGATTCAATAAGATGACACCCAAAGAACGTTCAAGTTGAGCAACATATTTACTGATCATCATTGCAGATAAATTCATTTCTTTGGCAACAGCCGCAAAAGTGCCTAACTCAACACTACGACAAAACACCTTCATATTATTTATCTTATCCATTAAACTCTGCTCAATCTAAATCATTCTCTATACAATGTAATTTACTTTTATAAAATATAAGTTAACTTTTATCTATACTTCCTAAGGAATCTCTGAATAAGTCAGTTTTTAAAAAATTAGGTGTAATAATTTCAATAACTTAGATGCTATAAAACTGTTGTTTTGTGACTTGATCAGAGATTCCCTAATGCTCTATTAATTCTTATGTGGTAACGGCACATCTGTAATAACACCGGCTTCAGGATCGTTAAAAACTGCCATATCAATTTCATTTTCTCCCGCAGCAACAATACAACTCACAGTAGCATCACCTGTTACATTAACAGCAGTACGCACCATATCTAGCAGTCGATCAACTCCTAGAATTAAACCAATACCTTCTACTGGCAAGCCCACCTGGTTAAAAACCATAGCCAACATAATCAACCCAACACCTGGCACACCCGCTGTCCCGATCGATGCCAGTACAGACATGCCAATAATAGTTAAGTACTGATTTAAGACTAAATCAATCCCATAAACATTAGCAATAAATACGGTTGCAACACCCTGCATTATTGCGGTTCCATCCATATTAATTGTTGCACCAAATGGTACAGTAAAAGAAGCAATTGAGTTATGTACTCCCATCCGCTTTTCTACAGCCTGTAAAGTGATTGGAATAGTAGCATTAGAACTAGCTGTACTAAAAGCAAATATCTGCGCAGAACGTATTTTTTTAAAGAACACTAATGGACTAAGCTTTGCCATTGACACCAATAACAGATTCAAAGTACCAAAGGCATGCAATAGTAAACAAATAATAACAACTGAAAAGTAACTTATCATCGGCAGAATTAGCCCAAGCCCTTGTTCAGAAAATGTTTTAGCCATTAAACAAAACACACCAATAGGTGCAAAATCCATGACTAAAGTAACGACTTTCATCATCACTTCATTAAGCTTTTCCACCCCTTTGGCCAGGCTTTTTCCAGCATCACCACTTAACAACATTGCTATAGAAAATAAAATCACAAAGAAAATAATTTGTAACATTTCACCATTAGCAAAAGCGTTAATAGGATTACTAGGAACAATATTAATAAAAACATCGGTTAAAGGCGGAGCATCTTTTGCTGTAAAACCTGTATTTTCTATAATGGCTGTATCTCCGTCTTTTCCAGGACCAACCAGAATAGCCACTGTTAAAGCAAGACTGATTGCCATCGCTGTTGTTAACATATACAACAAAAATGATTTTAGCCCTACGCGTCCTAACATTCCTACATCACCAATTCCACAAACACCGCATATTAATGAAAATGTCACCAATGGCACAACTAACATTTTTAAAGCATTAATAAACATGCTTCCTATTACATGGAAAGCCCCCCCCACTAGATAAGTTTGCACAAAATCACTATCCGAAGCAAAACTATTTAGTGAGCTACCAACGATTAGCCCAATACCCATAGCAATAAGTATTTTTGTAGTTATAGACATTTTTTTACTCATGTAAACTCCATATTGAAATTAATATTGCTCTACAATCATACCTTTTCGATCAAAAAATCAATCAGAAAAAAAGAAGAGCGGGCAATTTTAGAAGTTAAGTAGGCGAAAATACAAAATGTTCGTCTTATTATTAAACCAGCATCAAAGCCTACTTAGAGGAAAAAAATAAAATAAGCGACTATAACCTTAAGTCTTTATAAAAAGACTTAAGGAGACTCTCATCACAGTTTCATCACAAAAAAAACAGTATCCTTACAAAAAACAAGATATGGAATATATTTAAGAGCACCTCTATTAAAACTACTTATAATTTTCCAAGTTAATTTCTTTTATCAGAAATAGTAATAGCATATTTGAAATGTACATACTTTTAGAGCAACAAAAAAAACCAAGACAAAAAACAACGATTAGAAATCCACAACAATACCTATACCAAGTTTATCAAAAAGGCATAAACTAATGACTAGAAAAACGTTTTTTAATTTAACGGGGATTTTCCTCTTCTTTGCAGTAATTATATTTTTATATATAACATCAGCAGCAACACCTCTGACAATAGAGACAATCTCATCTGATAATGAATACTTAGAAAACAATTGATTCTTCATATTTCAAAACTATTCCCTTCAGCAGCACACCGTCAATTGACCGATTAATGCTGCTTTTTTGATAACCTCAGTTACTCCTCTTCCTTAATCTTCAAACCATACCAACTGTTTACATACAAATATCTCCGAATAGGTGTTTTAATCACTAATACTATTAAACCAATGGAATATAGACACCACATAGCTGCCCATTCATTCATATCACTAGTAGTTAAATAAGATAATAAAGGGCCTGAAATCAAATGGTAAAACACTAATTTCCAACTCCCATATAACAGAGGTAACAAGAATACAGCATACATATAGCTACTTGCCATAGCATAACTACCACTGGCAGGAATCTCCCAGGCTATATTCCAATCACCTGAAGTTGAGCAAATTTGCTCCCCACAAAAAGGCATTGTAAATTTAATATCAGGCATAAGAAGAAACTGATATTTTTTGTCGAAACAAAAACTAGCCCACTCAAAAGGATAAATGCGCATCATAAAAATGACCGAAGCAGAAAAATAAAACACATAGACTGTTGAGCTAATCCGTAGTCGTATATTTTTTGGGATGAAATGCATTGCCACAGCATTAACAAAAAAAGGCTGAAAAGCTATGTGCATATATCCTAAAAAGGTTGCAACTTGATTATTAGGATTATGACACTTATCAATGACTGTATAGGTGTACACTTGCAATAACTCCATCAGGAAAAATAAGCTAATGCACTACACAATACTTTTGATTTGCCTTTGTGATAAAAATAAGCAGTACTAGCAAACCCAGCCAATGCTAACCTGCCGACGCCTCTCCACTCCAACACATAAACCCACCTTTTTTAGGTCTAATCCCCGAATAGGAATCACTCTATATTCATCAATAAAATCAAGCATTATAAATAAGTTTTCACAAAATGGACAAAAAGACCAGCAAGATTAGATGATTATTTATTTCCAGATCCATTATGGACGAACAGGAAATAACTAAAAACAACTGCCTTGTATTACAGTATAAGAATCACTAAAGCTTTTCTAATTTTTTTTGTCCGTCTATAGTGTTGTTTCATTTGCCAGCTATGCGCCTGTTGTTGCTCGCACGGAAATTGCTCTAGTTATTTCTTACGTGTTCCTTAGCAATCAAACTTAATACCTTCTCAAGCTTTTTACCTGCAAAAGAATCCCCCTGCTCAGCAGCTTTACGATACCAGTTGGCAGCAACATTTAAATTCTTTGAAACTCCATCACCTGACTCATAGCGATAACCCATCCATAATTGTGCATTTACACCACCTGCTGAAGCGACCGCTTCTGTAATTTCGTAGCCTTTAATTCGCTCATCTGGGTTTGAAGACTTTAGTAATTGATCCGCCTGTAACTCAAGTTCATCTAATAATTTTTGTGATTTAACACTTCCTTTGTTTGCAGCTCGCTGATACCAGCGCCAAGTTTTACCTAAGTCCTTAGCTATATTTTTCTCAGACGCGTAATAATTCCCTAGCCAGCGCTGGGCATTCTCATCATCATCAACAAAGGCTAGTACAAGCAGACGTTTAAGTAATTCTTGAGGATTTTCATTTGATGCTAGCCATTTTTCCATCTGTAATTTATGCTCAGTTCTTTTTTGTTGAATTTCTTGAACATAAGGATTATTTACATCAATTTGCGAATCAATAAATTGAGAAACTTTCTTCCATGTTTTTTGCCGTTTGGTTACGCTAATGTCATTAAAACTTTTCTCAAGTAACTCATCAATAATTGCTTTTGTTTTTAATTGTTCAAATGTTTGTTTTTTGCCACCCGTTATAACTCTTTTTGAAATTCCATCTCTTTTTAATAAATTTTCATCTCTTTTTAAAACAAGAGCAGATGTAGTCGATTCATTAAGCGCATTTCCCTTCCAATCTTTGTAGGCAATTTTCATTTCAGTAGAAAATAACAGCCAAGTGATACCAAATACTGCTCCTAGAACTGTTACCGAAAAAAATAATGGGCTCAGTAAAAGAGGAGTTGTTTTACTATCAGAATTATGCTCTACCCTGAAAGGGGTTTTAACAATTGCTCGGTCAGTTTCAACAGATTCCATAGAAGTATGTAACCAGTATTCACCCACATCCATCGGTGCTTGTAATTCAACAGACCATTCCCCTGTCATTCCAAAACCAATTGTTTTTCCTTGCGGTTGCGATATTATTGTTGCATCAGATAGTTCCAGTCCAGCCACTGAAATCCTAAACCACTTGCCATCACAAGGTAAATCTGAACCACTTGCTTTGACCAAAACACGAAACTGAGTAAACGGTGTTATTGGCAGATCCGGCAAGATTATTTCAAATTCTTCAAGATAAGGGTCTAATTCCTTTATTTCAAAATTCATGGCAAACTGATCTGATTCAGCTTCCAACTGATTTATCTCCATAAAACTCAGTTACGTTCAATTTCTAACATAATATTTATAGATTCAAGTTCTGTTTTTTCACTTACTTTACCAATCATTATACCACTCGGTTATTATAGAATATACTACGCACGGTCAAGCATGCGGAATTTATAGCCAGTTAACTTCTTTCGAAAGAAAAGCGCTGAAATGAGCGCAAAGCAAACTATTCAACCATTTTAGCAATGCAGCCTATCGGGAAAAAATCGACCAATAGAAATTTACAGCCATGACCGCGTGAAGTATATCTGACACACTATATTGTTAATAGTTCTATTTTTGCAAATTCATTCAATCCTATTCCAAATTTTCATTGTCACTCAAGGTGGGCTCAAAAATGGACTCAAAGGTGTAGGAGCCTCTAATTGAATTGCTTTATCCTCAACAATAGAAAAGGCTTTTTCTTTACTCTTCATTTCAGCTTTTTGTGTCTCTTTTATTTTCAGTTCCGAATCAAACCGATCCAACTCTGTCCACCCTTCAGCAATTTCTTTCTGAAAATCTGCTAAATCGTTCATCATTTGCTTTTTTTGCTCTATTCTTATTGCCAATTCTCTTTTAGCTAGCTCTTGTTTTCCAACACGATTATTTATTAAGGTCGCCTTTAATTTTGACCGCTTTTTAATAATTGCATTCTGTAGATCTGTTAATTTTTTTAAATTGATATTAATATTCCGCCTATGAGAAATTTCTTCTGCCTTTTTATGATATTTTTGCGCTATTTTAATATCATTATTGACAAGTCTTTTATACGCTAATGCAATATAAGTTTTATAAACTTCAGAAAAAAGACCTAAAGCATTTTTATCTTTGGGAGATAATGACAGTATTTTCTCAAGAAAATAAACAGCATTATCATTTTTTGGTACCGTAAAACGATTTTTCTTAAAAGCTTGACGTGCTTTTACAAGCAAATTTTCAATTTTCTTTTGATTTGGAGCCGGGTCTTCTTTCTGTATTGCGAAAGGAGGCATTGTATTAAGATCAGCATATACTTCGCCACAAACAAAATAAAAAACAACAGCCAATTTAGTAAAACCAATTAAAAAATGGAGAACATTTCCTATAAACCCAAAATTGTGGTGTTGAATTAAAACATTATTACTATTCATCAAACAGAGCCTAAATGTAAACAAATTATCTTGTTGATTTTCATAAGCAGTATAAATAGTAAGATTAGTCTCATTACATAAAAATAAAAGCATTCAATACGAACTTCTCTTTAACCCTACAATAAAGTCAGTTCAGCGCCATGTTCGAATGTAACTTGTTAATTTTTTAATCAATTTTTTTCAACAGCATAGATTAAATCTCTTCATTTCATAGCTATGTAAAAAAACGAACGAAAAATCCTGCAAAATAACACTTAAATAAAAGATTATGTTCATCATCAACTTCGAGCTATTTTTATATTTTCCAGCTAGATTTTCCACAAACGCTGTGCTCAACTGATTTATTCCGGTTTAAATTAACAAGATAGTGAAAAATTAACTTACTATTTTTAACTAAAAAGCCGTAAATAAGTGCTAACTATACCACACAGCATCCGCATCTTGAATACTGATAACACCTTTTTTTGGTCTCAAATTAAACAAAGACTTTCCAAAAAAACATCAAAGTTTAATCAAAATAATTATATTTTTGATAAACAAAAACTCTTTATTTCATTGATGTAATGTAAAATAAATTCAAATTTTCAGTAATGAACAATAAATAAAAAAATCATGACACACTTTTCACGACTTCTTGAACTGGACCGTGAATGCGTATGGCACCCTTATAGTGCTATAGGAGCAGACTCTCCTATGTATTTAGTCAAATCAGCCAAGGGCGTTCGCATTAAGCTTTTTGATGGAACTGAACTCATTGATGGTATGTCATCTTGGTGGAGTGCAATTCATGGTTACAATCATCAAGGGATGAATCAAGCACTAAGTAGCCAATTACAAGATATGTCTCATATTATGTTTGGAGGCTTAACTCACCAACCTGCAATTGACTTAGCAAGCCAATTAATTAAGCTAACCCCAAAATCTTTAAAAACTGTATTTTTTGTCGATTCTGGCTCAGTTGCTGTTGAAGCCGCTTTAAAAATGGCAATTCAGTATTGGCAATCAAAAAAATACCATAAAAAACAAAAAATATTAACAATTCGCCATGGTTATCATGGTGATACCTTCGGCGCTATGTCTGTCAGCGATCCTGAAAACGGGATGCACAAACTATTCTCCGAAATGCTAATTCAACAATTTTTTGCCGATGCGCCTTCCTGTAAATTTGATCAACCTTGTTTAGAATCAGATATTATTTCCTTTAAAACACAATTAATTAACCATCACCCAAATATTGCAGCCGTTATCTTTGAACCCATTGTACAAAGTGCAGGAGGAATGCATATTTATTCCCCTGAATATTTACAGCAAGTCCGCGAACTTTGTAATCAGTATGATGTATTATTAATTCTTGATGAAATTGCTACAGGTTTTGGCCGTACTGGAAAAATGTTCGCCTGTGAGCATGCTTCGATTGAACCAGATATTATGTGCGTCGGCAAAGCCTTAACAGGCGGCTACTTAACCTTGGCAGCAACCCTTACAACTCAGCATATTGCACAAGTAATAAGCAAAGGCGAGCCTGGCTTATTTATGCATGGCCCAACCTTTATGGCAAATCCTTTAGCCTGTGTTGCAGGCATTAGTAGTTTAAAATTACTATTAAAATCTCCCTGGAAAAAAAGAGTAGAATTTATAGAAACCACTTTAAAAGAAGGTCTTGAGCCTTGTCTCGCCTATCCCCCAGTCAAAGATGTTCGAGTCATTGGTGCTATTGGGGTCGTAGAACTACACCAAGCAGTTGATATCAAAAATATTCAACCCTTATTTGTAGAGGCAGGAGTTTGGATACGTCCTTTCAATAACTTAATCTATCTTATGCCACCTTATATAATTAATCCAGAAGATTTAGATACCTTAGTTAATTCAATCATAAGAGTAGTTTCAACCATTGAGGGAAAGCCATGAACAACAACATAAAAATTCGCTGGGGAATTCTTGGTGCAGCTAGAATTAACCAACAATTGATGCCTGCAATAACAAGTGCAGAAAACAGTGAACTCGTAGCAATTTCCAGCAGACGCTCGGGAGCAGCAGCCGAAACCCTTACCAAATATGCTCCTCAAGAAAAAAATGTAACGATCTACAGTTCTCCTGATGAATTATTGAATGATCAAAGCATTCAAGCAGTTTATATCCCCTTAGCTAACAACGAACATGCTGAATGGGTTTTACAGGCAATAAAACAAGGAAAGCATGTTTTATGTGAAAAACCTATGGCATTAAATGCTACTGACATAGATACTATAAAAACAGCTGCACTTGAGAAAAACGTCTATGTAATGGAGGGTTTTATGTACCGATTTCATCCTCAACATGTAAGAGTTAAAGAAATTATTGATTCTGGTTTAATTGGAGATGTTCGCTCTGTTAGATCTTGCTTCTCCTATATGATGCAACCTGCTCGCTTATACCGTATCGAAAATAACATAAAAAATGGCGGTGGTGCTATGTGGGATATAGGTTGCTATGCTATACATGCTGCCCGTCTTCCTTTTTATAATGATTTACCGATTGCAGTGTCAGCAATGGCAAAACATATCGACACAGGAGCAGATATTAGTTGCAATGGAATTATTGACTTTGGTGAAGGTAAATATGCCCATTTTGATTTCGGATTTGAACACGCCAGACGTGCTGAATATGAAGTTATTGGGACTAAAGGTGGGTTGAAATGTCATAATGTTTGGGCGAAACAGGAAGAAACCCCGGTTATCTCATGGTGGACTGAATCAGGACAACAATGCCAAGAAACATTAGCTCTAGCCAATCACTTTCGTCTAGAAGTAGAGCATTTTAGCCATTGCGTATTAAACTCCATTAAACCAGCTTTATCTTTAGATGATGCGAAGCTTAATTGTCAAGTTATTAATGCTACACTGGAATCAATAAAAACAGGTCGGCTAATTAAAATAATCTGACAAACAAACAAGTTATTTGTTTACTTATTGGAAAAAAAACAACATTAATTTGATTAGTCTCATAAATGATATTATTATAAATAGTGTGTAAAATTTTTAATATTTATAACGAAAATCTTCTTTCACATAAATAAAAACATACTATGAAAAAACTACTCCTCACTACAACAATAGCAAGCTTTGCTTTATCTGGCTGTGGAACAACGCCCATCAGCACCTTTCAACCTTATCAGACTACTGATTTGAATGCTCTGATGAATGAAGGTTATCTACAACAAAAAACGGATACTTTCTTTGTTATTAACGACTCTTCCTCTTCAATGAGTGAAATATACTTAGGTGAAGGGTTTCCAGGGCAATCTGAACCGACTAAGTTTTCTGTAGAGAGAGAATTATTAGCTCGAATGAACAAATCCATCCCTAACATCACCCTCTCTTCGGGTTTAAGTAGTTTTGGCTATGGGCCTTGTCTTTCCTGGGGGTTTACAAAACTTAACCAACCCGTTCAAAGTTATTCTTCAGCATCATTTACAAGCGCTCTTTCTACACTTGAATGTTCCAGTGGTGGAACAACTATAGACAGAGCATTTAATGCAGCAAGTGCTGACCTATCATCTGCACCAGGAAATATTGCACTCATTCTTTTAAGCGATGGACATAACTACGATGGCACACCTAATCCATCAGTTCAAGCTCTAAAAGATCAATATGGTGATAAATTATGTATCTCTACTATCTGGGTCGGTAACGAAGTTGATAGTGATGGTCAAGTTTCATTAGAGGAAATATCTGGTATATCAGGTTGTGGCTATTCTGCAACAGCAAGCGAGCTAGCAACAACGGATGGCATGGCTGGTTTTGTGAAAAATGTCTTTTTTAACCAAGTTACTCCACCTGCGCCAGCACCTCTTATTAATTCTGATGGCGATGATGTCCCTGATGAGATAGATAAGTGTCCTGATACACCTAAAAATGCAATTGCTGATAAAGATGGTTGCTGGTCATTCAGAGGCGCATATTTTGATTTCGATAAATATGAGATAAAACCAGAAATGGAACATATTTTTAAAAACTCCATCGCTGTTCTAAATGACAATCCAACCTTAACTATTGAAGTCCAAGGTCATACCGATAGTGTAGGAAGTGATGAGTACAACAAAGGGCTATCTGAGCGAAGAGCAAATTCAGTAAAACAATATCTAGTTAAAAATGGTATTGATGCATCTCGCTTATCAACCCAAGGATTCGGTGAATCAAGCCCCGTTGCATCGAATGATACTGAAGCTGGACGCGCTCACAACCGTAGAGTGCTTTTCAAAGTTTTAACTAAATAAAAAATAGCTTTATAAGTTATATATCATTCAAGAATGGGTAGGAAAAGATTGTTTTTCCTATCCTTTCTCAACTTATATGTACCAAACTCTTCACAATAAAGATAATGAAAGAGATCGCTATATAATTACCAATAAGAATATTTCATACCCAATCAAAGCAAGATAAATAGCTAAAATACTTTTTATCATTATTTTCATTGAAAGAACCCTGAACATATGAAAATTAATATGCACAAGACAAAATAGTACGCAAGTGACAGTAATCACTAACTTACTTAACAGAAAAACTTGAGTATCATATTCAAGCAAAGCTTGCATAAGAGGGTTAACCTCAGTCCCTCCCTTTTCAAGTATATTCAATGTAAAAAAACCATCTAATGTACTCAATAATACAATGGCAATTGCACTCCAGCTAACCCATTTTTCATACCTATCAGTATAATAACCTTGTTTTAGTTCCTGTGTTCTTCTTGCATTAATTCGCCGTCCTATACTGAAAGAACTAAAAAAAGACTTAAAACTTAAAGTTCTTCGATCTTTTTCTCCCTGCCTTCTTAACAAATCATTTGAACAAATAAGGGGTTGTTTCATAAAAATTAATTTCCAATGTTTTAACCTAGAAAAATTACGTTAAGGAGCAAGAGCTTAAAAACTCCTGAAGCTTGCGCATAAATTCATTAAATCCTCAATCCTATAGCTTAAAGTAAAACTTATCTCTATGTATATTGTACTCAGGTACAATATACATAGAGATATATTTCTTAATTAGCCTCATAACTCCTTAGAAAATGTAATAATCTAACAAACTTTCCCCTAAGTTTAAGATGTCATAATTTTTTAATGGTAGAAAAAGACTTCATCTACCTCTATATTCATGAGAGATAAAAATGAAAGAGTTAATCGTTTCAGCAAAAACTAAAACGGTATTGCTTTATATTACAGTAGCATTAGTTATCTATTCACTAATAGGGTTTCTGATAATTCCTGCCGTTTTAAAAAATCAAATACCTAAAATAGCAAATGAACAATTGAACCGAGTAGCTCAAATTAAAGATATTGAGTTTAATCCTTTTTCATTGGAACTTAATCTTCATGACTTTGATCTTAAAAACCTTGATAAAAGCAGTTTTTTCAGTTTCAAAAAATTGAATGTCAATGTGGCATTTTTAAAATCAATAGGAAATTTAACTTTAACGCTAGATCAAATAAGTCTTGATCAACCCAACACATTAATACAACGATATAAGAAAGGTGATTTTAATTTTACCGACCTGCTAAACACTGAAGAAGCAGAAAATAAAGAGGAAAAAGATGATAGTCCTTTTCCCATTATCATCGTAAAAACAGTTATTTCTAAAGCTAAATTAAGCTGGGAAGATGATTTTTATTCTCACCCCCAAAAAGAAACCATCTACCCTCTAGATTTAACTCTGGATCAATTTTCCACCAAAATTAACGATCAATCCCAAATGGAGTTTACATTAGCCTTAGCATCCGGTGGTGAACTTAACTGGAAAGGAGATTTAGTATTAACACCATTAAACTCAATTGGAAAAATAAAACTGCATAAAGTTAATTTCAAAAAAGTTTGGGAGCTTTTTTTACAAGATTCTGTTAATTTTGAAATTTTAAAAGGATCAGAAGTCGTAGAAATTGACTATCACTTAAATGATACAAAGAAAGGTCTACAATTTTTCATCAAAGATGCTCATCTTGACATAAATGAATTACAAATTTCTGAAAAAGGAAAAACCGATTCACTTATTAACATCCCTAATTTCAAAATATCAGGGATCACCATGGATCTACTTAAAAAAGATGTCGTCATAAATAAAGTATCTTCCGCTAATGCTCAGTTTAAAGCATGGCTAAATTCTGAAGGCATCATAAATTATCAGACTCTTTTTAACTCAAATTCTAAAGAAAACCAATCAACACAAAAAACAGCAGTTACTGAAAAAGAAGAAACACCTTGGAACGTCAAACTAAATCTTCTTGAGATGAATAATTTTGCTTTTAATTTTACTGATAAATCATTAGCACCAACGCCTGCAATAATTGATTTAAGCTCTATTAATCTTAGTGCTACAGAATTAAGTAATAAGCCAGGTGCAAAACTTCCATTTAAGCTAGGTGTGAAAATAAATAACGCGGGTACATTAAATATTGATGGTTCTTTAGTCTCAGCCCCATTTTCAAGCGATATGCAAATCAATGCTGATAGCATTGCTCTAAAGGATTTTCAGCCTTATTTAAATACTGTTGCACGCCTAGACCTAATTTCTGGATTGTTTAATGTTAATGCCAACATATCCATGCTTCAGGAAGAAAATAAACCTTTTGGACTAAAATTTACAGGCGATAGTCATATCACAGAATTTGTGACCAGAGATCAAGTTTCTAATAAAGACTTTCTGAAATGGAACAAACTAAATATTGAAAAAATAGATGTTGATCTAGCAGCTAATAGTTACCTTATTGATTCTGTAAAAATAAACAAGCTCTACTCTCGTGTTTTGATAAGAAAAAACAAAAGTATTAACGTGACAGACGTTCTCGTTAATAAAGAGAAAAAAGAACCAGAAAAAAATGAACAAGCTAAACCTGCTAATAAAGATGAAGTTAAATCCACGTTTAAAATTGCACACTTTACTTTAACTGATAGTGTTTCTGATTTTTCAGATATGTCTCTTATTTTGCCATTTTCTGCACATATCAATAAATTAAAAGGTTCAGTAAAGGGTATTTCATCCGATAAAAATGCAGTTATAAAAGTTGGTTTAACGGGAAAAGTCTCTAATTTGGCACCTGTAAATATTAAGGGTACTATTAGCCCTGAGCTAGGAAATTCTGATGTAACGCTTGATTTTAAAAGTATGCCGTTACCGCTAATGACGCCTTATATGGCCGAATTTGCTGGCCGTAAAATTGAAAAAGGCAATATGTCCTTAAGCTTAAAATATAATATTCAGAACAAAAAACTAACCGCATCTAACAACCTCTTAATTGATCAACTAGTTTTAGGTGATTCGGTAGAAAACCCAGATGCAGTCTCTTTGCCTTTAGACTTAGCGATCGCGTTATTAGCCGATGCAGATGGAAAAATAAAACTTGATATGCCTATTACAGGTAGCCTTGATGATCCTCAGTTTAGTGTATCTGGACTCATTTTCGATACGTTGGTCAATGTATTAACTAAAATTATTTCATCTCCCTTTAATGCTGTTGCATCTTTAATTGGGAGTGATGAAGACATAAGTAAAATCACATTTTCACCTGGTGAATCATTACTAGATGACAAACAAAAAGAAAAATTAGACAGTTTATCAACTGCCCTTGCCGACCGCCCAGCATTAAAACTTGAAATTAAAGGTGCTGCTTTTTCAAAAGAAGACTGGCCACATCTTCAAGCAGAAGCACTTGATAAAAAACTCTTAAAAATGCGAGCTGAAGAATTAAGCAAAGAAAGCGAAAAAACAGTTTTACCGGAACATCTAAAATACTCAAAAGAAGAAAACCAACGCTTACTTGCTGATTTGTATATCAAAAAATTTCCTACTAAAGCAGACCTCTCTTTGTTTGGCACACCTCGTCTTATTGACTCTGAGGATGATTTTCATGAAGTGGCTCAAAGTAAAATGGCATCATTAATCAAGCCTAATACTCAACGATTAGAAAAACTTGCTGTTGCCAGAGCACAAGCGATTGCCAAACATTTATCAACTAAAGAAATAGCATCAGATAGAGTATTTTTATTAAATGTTGCTATTGATCCGAAAGATGCAGAAAACCTTATCGCTTCTAGTTTAAACCTAACGGTAAATTAATAAATGCGCATAAAAATTATTCCATGCACAAATCTTAACTAGAACTTAATAGTCATTCAAATGAAGTTAAAAATAGAGCAACTCTTTAAACAAATCCATAAAGTACCTCAAGTTCCCGAAGTAGTGAGAACCTTAATTACTCAATTAAATGACCCAAACACAAATTTTAATGATATTGCCAAAAATGTTGAAAAGGAACAAGTTATTTCATTAAAAGTATTAAAATTAGTAAACTCAGCCCATTTTGGTCTGCCAAAAAAAATAGGCTCAATTGACGAAGCCGTCATTATGTTAGGTCTAAAAAAACTTAAAACATTAGTTATTGCCTCAGGCATCGTCAGCTCAATACCTGCTATTCCTAATTTTAATATTAAAGAATTTTGGTCTGATAGCTTTCGTACAGCAACATACTCAAAATGGTTAGTTGATAAAATCAAGCTTGATAATAGTGATATTGCTTATACAGCAGGATTAATCAATGGCTTAGGTATAGTTTTACTTTATCTCAGTGATGCTAAAACGGCATCAAAAATTGATCAACAAGTAGAAGCGGGCAAAAATAGACCTGATCAGGAACGTAAACACTTAGGTTTTACCAGCCAGGAAGTCTGCGCTGAACTTTGCAGACGCTGGCATTTTTCTGAAGAATTAATTAACATAGTTTCTCAATCGGAAAACCCCTTAGGGTTTAAAAAATTATCTTTACCCGCTTGTGCTGTATTTATTTCAAAATATATAAGTGAATCCTATAAATCAAAAATGAATAATGAAGAAATACTGCTTAATTTTCCCTCGAAAGAGTGGCAACAGTTAGGTTTAGAAATTAATGATATAACTAAAATTCTCCCTAAAATGATTGCTCTTGAGTCAGGGCTAGACGGACTATTAGATTAATGTTTTTTTGATATTTTCAAACTCCCTTCTTCACATCCCACCTAAAAACATGAAACTCGTCACCTTATTATTTATAGCCTTATTCGCCTCAATCATCAATGCACAAGAGCAACAACCTGTCTCTTTTGTTACTACTGATGGAGGGGAAATTCATGCCAACTACTTTCATACAGGACCAAAAGCTGTTGTTTTGGCTCATGGTGCCATTTTTAACAAAGAAAGTTGGCAAGGATTGATAGAAAACTTACTTAAAAATAATATTTCAGTTTTATCTATTGATTTTCGTGGTTATGGTCAATCAACGGCAGGTAAAAGACCTATTGATAAATATGAAGATATTTTAGCAGGTGTGCATTTTCTCAATAAAAAACCAGAAATTACTCATGTTTCTGTATTAGGTGCCAGTATGGGTGGATCAGCGGCGGCTCAAGCCTCTATCCATTCTAAGACAGGAGATATCAAACATCTGATTTTATTATCTCCTGCAGCTTTTAGAGAACCAGAAAAAATAAAAAGTAATACTTTCTATATTGCCAGTAAAAATGAAACTATTACAAATAATATCAAAGACTTATTCAAAAAGACCTCTGCACCAAAGAAAATTCACTTACTTGAAGGAAAAGCTCACGCACAGCATATTTTTAAAACATCTCAAAATAAATCATTAACCGAATTAATAATTAACTTTCTAAAATAGAAAATACGATACAGGGTCATAGATGTTAAGGGTACCTCTATTAATTTTCTCATTCACAATTAATAGAGGTGTCCTTAAATTTATATTGAGTTAATTTTTACCGATAGCGAGGCGTATCATAGACCGTGTGAAGTATAAACAACCAAGTTTATTTATTGACTAAAGATAAAGCAAATTTATAAGCATCTGGAAAATCAATTAATGCAGCCTTTTCAGATTCCTGCACATATTTAAACAAACCAATTTCTGTTTGTGATTTTATATTACCAATAGCTAGCGGTCCAATTCCACTAAACACGCCCCCTGCATATTCTATAGAAGTATCTAGATCTTGCATTCCAACGCCGGCTGCACCACTAGGAGGAACAGCATTGGTATCTGCAACAACAAGCAAATTACTAACTGAATCTAGTTCTTTTTGTTCCAAGATTCTAACACCTGCTTTAGCAACACAAATGACTACATCTACATTGTTGAGTGCAACAATTTTTTCTTCACTGGTCAAGGCGGAAACCCAATCAACTGAGACATCGTAACGATCACAAAAACGCATGGCTACATTTTTATCATCATCCGCCGTTAAACCGCATAAACGTGTAGAAGCACCTTCTTGAGCAGCAATAATTGCAGTACATAGTCCAACTGGACCTGTGCCAAAAATAGCAACTGTCAATCCTTTTAGACTTGTTTTATGCGTATCTTTTAATGCTTTTTGAACAAGAGCAAGGACACTTGCTGAGGTTGTGTATGCGCCATTAGGATCTGCAAAAACGCCCACTTGAAATGGACCAACCATTGCTTTTTTAGCATTTTCAAACATATCTGCCGCCAAGTGAACATCTCGCCCACCAATAAACATGCATGTGTCATTAAAACGCTTAGGTGGACGGGCAAAAATGGCATCTTGTACCATTGCAGTGACATTTTCCGGTTGAACATGGGGAAAAGCCATAATGTGATCATAACCAGCATCAGCCGCCATAGAAACATCAAACGGACTTATATTATCACCAGGGTTTAGAATGTAGAGCATTTTTTGAGCCATGAATATTCTCTGTAATTATTAACGATATTTTGAGTATAGTTAAATAATTCAGAAAAGATATATTTCCTGTGCTCAGTTTACATTTGTTATCTATGACCTAAGTTGATCAGCTGAATCACGGATTTCTAGTGTAAGTTAATTGTTTTTCATCATCCCCATCTTTAAGGAATCTCTGATTAAGTTAGATGCGAATTATTTTAAAGTTCTGTGGGATTAATGAGACCTTACTGATATTTTCAGGTTTAAGCCATCTAGTTAGTGAGAATGGGTATGTTCCTGAAAATAATCAATACTCTCAACTTTAACTGCATCAACAGCCACACCATATTTATAGACCATCAAACCGCCTAAATCGGCTCCAAATATGATTAAGACAAACAAGATAAAAGACATAAAAAGATAAATTATATTTAATACGCCTTTTATAGCCCCTCCATTCAATAATCGCCAAACCAAAAGCACAACTGATAAACATAATATTGAAATACCTATAGTTCCATGTCGTGCTAATATCTGATGAACATTTTCGCCGTGCTCTACTGATGCTTCTGCACTTAATCCAGCAGCAACAGCTGCAGCTGCCGCTGCAGCTCCCAAATAAAGTAACTTTCCAGCAAAACGCCTCCAGCTTCTATTTTTAAAAATTGAGCCAAACAAATCTACAAGAAAAAAAGCAATGAGCAAAGCAATAGGAAAATGGACAATTAAAGGATGAATATTTGCCATTGAGAATATGCCTGGCAGAATTGTTGAAAACACTTCTGTAGGTGAAAGCCCTATCAAGCTTTCCAAAAAAGTTAAAAATTCTTCAACATTGGCAGTAATGCCCTCCCCAGCTTTATGACCACCAGCAGAACCATGTACTTGAAAGGGTAAAAAATTATTTGTATCAATCATAATATATCAAAAAGTAAAAATTTTAATTAATGCTTAAATCGTTGAACTTCAGGAGCTAATAAATCAAATACCGGATGTTTATTAATACCGTATTTTTCGGGATAATAAACTCCCTCTAAGTATAAACCATAAGGTGGTGCAGTTATTCCTGCTCGCCTTCTATCATTAATAATAAGCAATTCTTCAACCCAGGTAATAGCCTGTTTCCCAGACCCTATTGCCATCAGTACACCTGCAATATTCCTAACCATATGATGCAAAAAAGCATTTGCAGATAATTCAATGATGACTGTTTCATCCTCACGGTAGACATTGATAAAATGCATTAATCTACAAGGACTATGCGACTGGCATCTTAATGCCCTAAATGATGTAAAATCATGCTGTCCAACCAAGGCTTGAGCAGCTTGATGCATTTTAACCTCATCAAGTGTGTCATAAAACCAAGTCACTTGATTGCGTTTTAATGCCGATTTCATCTTACGATTTAAAATAACATAGCGATAAAACCGCGCTATGGCACTAAAACGAGCATGAAAATCATCTATAGCCTCTTTTGCCCAAAGTATTCGCACATCCTCTGGCAAATTGATATTGCCACCCATGACCCAGCTACTCATTGTACGGCTTGCATCCGTATCAAAATGAATGACTTGTTCTAAAGCGTGCACACCGGAATCAGTTCTTCCTGCACATTGAACTCTGATTGCCTGGTCTGCTACTTTGCTTAGTGCTTTTTCTAACTCATCTTGAACCGTTCGTCGTTGATTTTGAAACTGCCAACCGGAAAAAATACTGCCATCGTATTCTACGCCCAATACAATTCTAGCCATGTTTAATTATATTCATTAGTAACAATTATATATCCCTGTTAAGTTACTAAAGCAATAGTTATAACAAGAACACTAATAAAAGGGATAGAAACCCACATTCCAATTTCGTACATTTGACCTAGTTTCGACCATTGCAGCTTTTTCTTTTCACGAAAATTTTCTGATACTAAGTACAATGCTCCGCCAAATAAGTACTCTAGAAATTCTAAACTCATTAATTCTAATCAATCTATTAAGACTTTTAAACCAACACTAATTTGATTAAATAAATCAGTCACATCTAAATTTTTCATTCTTATACAACCATGTGATTCAGGTGTCCCCGTCATCAATTCATCTGGACAACCATGAATATAAATATAGCGCCAGGTTGAATCAACTGAACCATAGCGATTTTTTCCTGTTTCTAATCCCCCTAGCCATATTATCCTGGATAATACCCAGTCTCGTTGAGGATATTCATTGCTTAACGCGGGCGTGTAAATTTCACCTGTTGGTCTACGACTAATAAACACAGCATTTAAAGGTCGATCCTTTCCAATTTTTGCCCTAACCTTATGCCAGCCAGTTGGAGTGCATTCGCTACCCATTGATTCACCTGGCCCATTTTTAGCAGTAGAAACAGAATACGTTTTTATTACTTCACCTTGTTTTATAAAGGCTAACTGCTGCCTGGCAATTGATATATGTAAATACTGTTCTGGTCGAGTCATTATTTTTTTGCTCTTTCAAACAAGGCAATTGACTCGACATGACCTGTTTGGGGAAACATATCCATTACCCCTGCTTTAATCAACTTATAGCCCATTTCATTGACTAAAATGCCGGCATCCCTTGCTAAGGTTGAAGGATTACAAGATACATAAATAATTTGTTCAGGATTCCAGTGCTTTAAATTATGCAATACTTCAGATGCACCTGCTCTAGACGGATCTAACATGACTTTATTAAATTTTTGTTTTGCCCAAGCTTGCTTGCTTACATCCTTAGTCAAGTCAGCAGCATAAAACTCAACATTAGTTATGCCATTGTGTTTTGCGTTTTCTTTTGCATGGTTAACTAAAGGCTGATCACCTTCTACTCCAACCACATGTCCCGCTTTAGTTGCCATTGGTAGCGTAAAATTACCCAAACCACAGAATAAATCTAAAACATTATCCTGTTCATTTAAATCAAAAGCTTCAATAACGCGAGTCACCATTTTTTTATTTATCTCATAATTAACCTGAGTAAACATAGCGGGTTTAAATTTAAATTCTAATTTTTGCTCAGGTAAAGCATAAGTAGGTATTATTTCTGGCTCACCTTCAATAGGTACAATCGTATCCGGCCCTTTAGATTGCAAACAAATACTCATATTATGCTGATGCCCAAAGGCTCGCATCCGTTCTTTATCATCAATTGTAGGTGGTTCTAAAACTCTAAAAGCCAGCACACAATCATTATCACCAATTGCCACTTCTATTTGAGGAATTTTATCTTTAATAGTTAACCCACCGATCATTTCAGATAAATCCATTAGTTTTTCACCCACTGATGGATGCATCACTTTACAACTTTCTATTTCAGCCAGAAAAGGGTTTCTCCGCTCTCTAAAACCAACTAGAACACGGCCTTTTTTTTCGACATATTTAACACCCATTCGAGCTTTTCTACGGTATCCCCAATGAGGTCCTGTTAATGGCGCCCATAATTGTGGAATCTCCACTTTACCTATTCCACTAAACTGCTCTTTTAACAACCCCTCTTTAATCTGGATTTGTGCCTCATCTTTTACATGTTGAAAACTACATCCCCCACATCTCCCAAAATGAGGGCATTCAGATTCTACCCGTTGTTCTGATCGGGTAATTAATTTATCAACCTTCCCTTCCGCATAATCTCTACGACTATCTGTATAAATAAACTCTAATTGTTCTCCGGGTAATGCTTCATCAATAAAAATAACCTTACCATCAACATGAGTAATTCCTCGCCCATCATGTGCTAAAGCTTCAATAGTGACTTTAACCGGTGCTTCGGGTAATTTTTTCTTTCTAGATCTTCTTCGTGCCATATTTATTTTTGCTTCCAACTTCCATTTGAAGATTGATACCACCAGCCTGATTGGGCATTACTAATCCAACGAGTCGCAAAAGTTGATTTTATTTGATTTGCCCATTCAGGATGCCCATTTGCATTAGCAATTGCTTGGTAAAGACGTTGTCTATCTGCATTTTCGGCAGAAATTAATTTCTTTACTTTATTTCTATCTCTTAAAGGAATAGACCCTCTTCCAACAATAAAACCATCGGATTTTATTCCCACCACCCCATTTGCATAAAATGATTTTAAAGCAGAAAATCGACCTTGCATGGCAGATCGTAAATTAGAAACTTCACTGGTATTAACAGATAAATTAGCGGCTTCTGCATGGGCATTAGAGACAATTATATTTAAAACACTATCAATCACCTGATATGCGATATATTTCAATTCTAAATCATTTATTTTTGACTGGGGAGTCACATCTTCTTGAGGTTCTGTGTATGCCCCCTCTTCTGTTTGAATACCCTTAATAATCTCATCCGCAACTTTTTCTGCAGCAGCAGCAGGAAAGTAAATATTTATAGTGACACATGCAGTTAAAAGTAAAAAACTAAAAAATGAAACTTTTTTCACAATACTCTCCTTAATTCACCATTCACCTGAAAGAATTAAGGAGGTGGACACCATCATTACTTTCAAATAAAAGTTTGTTTTATTAATTAGAGTATTATAACTGATAACTTAGCTTGTCAGCAGTCGAGTGTTTAATCTACTAATTATCCAGGCAATACGCTAAAGAAAACCTAATAATCAACAAAGTAATGGAGAGAGGAAACAATAAGAAATGTCCAGGAAAAGCAAGCGAAATTAAGACTGCAACCATAACAAACAAAGGGTTGGATATTACAAAACTGGAAAGCATTTGTAGGTTTTTAATTTCATCGCTACTCATCTTATTTTTTTGAGTTTTAAACAATAAAGAAAAAAATGCCGTAATAAAGGCAAAATATAATAAAAACACATAAAATACGGGGGATTCTTCTCTAAAAAAAGGAGGCCAATATGAAAGCCAGACTAGGATTGAACCCACGGCAAACAAATCATACTGCAAGTTAAAAGAAATTCTTTTAGACTGACTCACCGTTAGTAAGCAAACGCCAGCATATAGAAAATAATCTGACTGGAACAACGAAATAACAGAACCATTGCTCTTGAGATAAAAACCCAGAAATAAGTTTATCAGAAGGAATATATACATAGGCCAAGCAAAACTAAGTTACTTATACACAACTTACTCTTCAACTTAAAAATAACTTTACTAAAGCAAAAGAGTATGTTTTTATTAAAAAATTAGCTATTAACATATTGTTTTTAAATGAACAACTAAAAACATCTAAAAATACTACGACTTACTATAACTTAGAGTTATAACAGCTTGCCGGACAATTATAAACAGACTTATCCACAAGGAATTTAGCCTGCACCACAATCTCCTCGCTAAAAATTATCTTTCAATTTGCGAATTTTTCTAAAAACTTCTACTGCAGGCATACTAACCATATCAATTGACTCTTGTAGAGCAAGGCTATCTTCTCTTAAGAATGGATTCGTCATTAACTCCTGTTCTAATGAACTTGGTATCGTTGTTTTGTTAGCCGTTCGAAGACTGTTAACTTCTTCAATTCTTTTGATCAGCTGTTTATTATCTGGCTCGAGCGTTAAGGCAAACTTACTATTATCCTGTGTATACTCATGTGCGCAGTATATTTTTGTTTGTTTTGGGAGGTTTTTTAATAACTGTAATGAGTGCCACATTTGTTCTGCTGTACCTTCAAATAATCGACCACAGCCCATTGAAAACAAAGTATCACCACAAAATAAAGCAAGACTTTCAGCAAAATAATAGACTATATGCCCAAGCGTGTGACCCGGCGTTGCAATCACTTTTGCAATTTGATTGCCTAATTTTACTTCATCCCCTTGTTTAAGCGTTATATCAATTCCAGGTATTCTTTGTGCATCTTGACCAAAACCTATTATTTGGCAGCCTGTTTGTTTTTTTAATTCTAAATTTGCCCCAACATGATCAGAATGGTGATGTGTATTGAGGATATAGTTTAGATTCCAGCCTTTGCCATTTAATAGATCAATCACTGGTTGGGCGATAGCAGGATCTACAACCGCTGTTTCCTTAGAATTTGGCTCGTGGATAATATAAATGTAATTATCGCTTAAAACGGGTAATTGTATGATTTCCAGCATTTACATTTACCTTCTGAGTCTGTTGGGTTACCAAAAAGAGGCAGCCCAACCTACGGCTTAAATTACAAACGGCAACCTAGTTTTTAGGTCTCATCTGAGGAAAAAGTAGAACATCTCTGATTGATGGAGCATCAGTAAACAACATAACCAATCGATCAACCCCTATCCCTTCGCCAGCGGTAGGAGGCATTCCATGTTCTAATGCGACAATATAATCTGCATCAAAATGCATAGCTTCATCATCACCAGCTTCTTTTTCTTCGACTTGTTTTTGGAAACGTTCTGCCTGGTCTTCCGCGTCATTCAGCTCTGTAAAGCCATTAGCTATTTCACGGCCACCGACAAAGAATTCAAAGCGATCAGTCACATGAGGGTCATCATTATTTCTTTTTGCTAAAGGCGAGACTTCTACAGGATAAGCAGTGATAAAAGTTGGATTGATTAAACGATGCTCAACTGTTTTTTCAAAAATTTCGATTTGAACTTTACCCAAACCATATCCCTCTTTTATTGGTATGTGTAAATTTTCTGCGACTTTAACAGCAGAATCACGATTATCAATATCATTGATAGATAAATCTGTATTGAAGCGCAAAATGGATTCAACTACGGTCATTCTGTCAAAGGGTTTTCCAAAATCAAATTCATACTCTTGGTATTTTACAACCGTATTCCCAACAACCTCTTCAGCTAGTCCTTTTAACATCGCTTCAGTTAAGTCCATTAACTCTCCATATTCTGCATAAGCCTGATAAAACTCTAGCATGGTGAATTCAGGATTGTGACGTGAAGATAAGCCTTCGTTACGAAAGTTTCGGTTAATTTCAAACACACGTTCAAAACCACCGACAACTAGGCGCTTTAAATAAAGTTCTGGTGCAATACGAAGGTATAATCCCATATCTAAAGCGTTATGGTGCGTTTCAAAAGGACGTGCCGTAGCACCACCCGGAATTGCTTGCATCATCGGGGTTTCAACTTCTAAAAACTTTCTTTCTGTCAAAAATTGACGAATGTAAGCAACAATTTGAGATCGAATTAAAAAAGTCTTACGCGACTCATCATTCATGATTAAATCCAGATAACGCTGTCTGTATTTAATTTCTTGATCGACTACACCATGGAATTTTTCTGGCAAAGGTCGTAAGGCTTTAGTTAATAGTCTAATATCATCAACTCTAACACTAAGTTCTCCTACTTTAGTTTTAAACAATATACCTTCTGCACCAATAATATCGCCAATATCCCATTTTTTAAATTGTTCGTTATAGAAGCCTTCTGCCAAAGTATCCCGTGTAACATAAAGCTGAATTTTGCCAGACATATCCTGAATATGACAAAAACTAGCTTTACCCATAATTCTTCTGGTCATTATTCGACCAGCAATTTTAACCCGAGCAGGCTGTTCCTCTAATTCTTCAGTGGTCTTTTCTCCATATTCTGCTAACAGCTCCCCACTCACCACATTACGACGAAAGTCGGTTGGAAATGCAATTCCATTTTCGCGTATTGCATCAAGCTTGCTGCGGCGTTGTTTAATTTGTTCTTGTTCGTCTTGCTGGTTTTCTGACATGTTTTTGTATATTGATTCTTAAATTAAGGTTTTTATAATCTGTTAACGGTTTATAGTTTTACAACCCACTTTTTAGACTAGCTTCCATAAACTGGTTTAGGTCGCCATCTAATACGGCTTGGGTATTGCCTGTTTCTACATTGGTTCTTAAATCTTTAATTCTGGACTGGTCAAGTACATAAGATCTGATTTGACTACCCCAGCCTATATCAGATTTACTATCTTCAACTGATTGTTGTGATTCTGAGCGTTTAGATAATTCCAATTCATATAATTTTGATTTTAATTGTTTCATGCAGGATGCTTTATTTTTGTGCTGAGAGCGATCATTTTGGCATTGAACAACTATTCCCGTAGGCTCATGTGTAATTCGTACGGCTGATTCTGTTTTATTAACGTGCTGTCCGCCTGCACCACTAGCACGATAAACATCGGTTCTTAAGTCAGCTGGATTAATATCTATCTCAATATCATCATCTATTTCAGGGCTAACAAAAACAGAGGCAAAAGAAGTGTGTCTTCTGCTACCTGAATCGAAAGGTGACTTTCTTACCAAACGATGGACTCCGGTTTCTGTGCGCAACCATCCATAGGCATAATCGCCTTCAAATTTTATTGTTGCACTTTTGATCCCTGCAACTTCGCCTTGCGATTCTTCTAATAACTCAGTTTTAAACCCATTACTTTCACCCCAGCGTAAATACATTCGCTCAATCATTGAAGCCCAGTCTTGGGCTTCAGTACCACCCGATCCTGATTGAACATCCAGAAAGGCATTATTGGCATCCATTTCACCAGAAAACATACGTCTAAATTCTAATTCAGCCACCTGCTTTTCAAAGTTTTGGGTGTCCTCAGCGACTGAGTCCACAGATTCATCATCATTTTCTTCAACGGCCATTTCCAGCAATTCAGACGCATCTGATAAGCCGGACTCTAAATTGTTAATCGTATTGACGATACCTTCTAAAATTCCACGTTCTTTTCCTAGGGCTTGTGCTCTGTCAGGAGCATTCCATACTTCAGGGTCTTCAAGTTCTCTTAAAACTTCAATAAGACGTTCGTTTTTTATTTCAAAATCAAGATAATCTTTAAGTGCCTTTCCTCTTTGAGTTAAATCGAGAATAGCGTTTTTTATTGGATTGATTTCTTGCATAAAATGATTTTATCTATTGATCTAAAGCTAAAACCAGCAAGGCTTAAAGCTATATTGAAATGTTATTAGTTTATATCGCTAGCCTCAGCGGACTGCGCCTTATGGTAGTCCGTTGGAAGCTATTGTTAGAATTATTTTTTGCGTTTTAGTGAAAATGAATTTATAAAATCCATAACTATAACTTCATTGCTGGCTTTATAAAAATCTACTCTTAACACCTCATCTTCAATTGGTGATGAAACAGTAACTAAAGTCTTAATCTTTTCATTTTCGTTAAGATCATATCTAAAAAATATTACCTCGCCACGATTGTATATTTTTAGATTATGCCCTCCAAATTCTTTAATTGATTTCCTCCATTCATTGACTTGAGAATTATTGGTTATATTCTTATCATAAATGGCAAGAAGAATATCACGCTTAGTTGGTAACTTATATAATTCAGGATCATATGCAAGCTTATTTTCCTCATCAACAACTAACAAAGGTACTTGATTAGCATTTATAACCCCTACAAAATCTCGAGTTACAAAACTATGTTTAACAATTGAGTCTTTAGGAACTTTGAAAGTATATTCTACTTTATTCGTTGTTAGGATCGCTTTACCTCCATGCTCAGTTATTGTTGTATCCGTACTAGTAGCAGTATCCACTCGAGGAGTATCAGCTATAGATTGTACTGAAAATACAACTAAAGCTATGGTTAAATAATTAGCTATAAAATACATATTAAAACCCCCGACTCGCTGCCTTTATAAGGCTAATATGCTGAAGACCTCTAGCAGATAGGCAAGAGGAATTCATTGCTTTACTTGATGATGAGTTACTTATTTTATACTTATTCAGAGCCATTTCCGATATATACTTTATTGCAGCTTTAAATGCCCCAAAAGGACTAGTTGGTAGTGTTGTGATGAAAGCTACACCTAATGAGCAGTTTCTGACATCTGCCATCAAATGATATAGCTGAACCGCAGCTTTTTCATTCCATCTATAGTCAGGCATCTCATTGTCCCCACCTGACAAATCATAATAAATATCTGCACAATGTTTTCTTTGTTCCGCTGAAAGCCCCACATATTCACCTTTAAAATTATTAAAGCTTTATGCTACCACAGCCAAGGTTTTACAGACGGATTCTTCTGCTAAAACAATATTTTCCAGTCATGAAAAAACTATTGTTGCCTTATCCATAGTGCCCCCTACTCTGCTAATTTTCAGACTGAAATAAAACTACTCTGGATTTGGCTCTCTTCTAACAAACCGATAACTATGAATTCTTTGAAATATTCTGCCTAAAATTTAGAAGCTTAATAAATCCCCCACTTTTCTTGATGCGAACCAAGCTCTCCAGGATAAAAAAAATATTTTGCCCTCACAAATCCTAAAAGTTCAGAAAATACAACTCTTGCACCAATACTAGTTTTCCACCACTGTCGTAATTTAAATCCATTAGGAGGAGCCGAAATAATGCCGATTTTAACTTGATCAGAAAAAGCCATTTTATAGAGTAAATGTGTCCTTCGTGCATGTACATGATCAGAAAACACGTCCATAGATACTAAGCCTTTTTGATTAGCGGCAAACCATTCACGAACCATCACTGCACTTAAAAATGTACGGTTTTGTGCTGATGCCGGTGCAGGAACTACATTAAGCTGAGAATTATCAAATCCTAGTGTCCGTATAAAAGCCGCAGCTGATTCAGCATGAGTTTTATAGTCTGATTTGAGCTGACCTATAATAGGCCCTCCCGTAGTAATAAGTGCTTCATAATTACCTTTTTTATAAATATTCAAAGCATGTAATAGACTGATGGGGTCAACCCAACCTTCTACAACCAAGTATCTACCAGCGATAGGTTTGTTCTCAGCTAAAAATGCAGCAACATTTCTGATTACAAAAAAGGAAAATATCGTTAGAACTACAGCTATAACACAAAAACCAAAAAAAGTGGGTAACCAGACTTGCCTTTCTTTAAAAAGAGCAGGAGGCTGCAATTATTTACCTAACTTTGTAAGTATTGAATGCTTTGCCTCTGCTTCGATAAAAATTCGTTTAACACTTGGAAACTGAGCCTTAATTTTTTTAGATAGCTGTTCTATCACTTGTTCAATATCATCTGCTTTTGCAGAATCGACGAAAGTCGCACTCAGGTTTAATAAAATATAATCAGGCCCCATGTGCATCGTTAGGACTTCGTTAACATGTTGAATTTTACTATTGGATATGGCAATTTTTTTAATTTTATTATTAGTCGCCTGATTAGCTCCTTCGCCAATAAGTAAACCTTTAGTTTCTATCGCTAACCAAACTGCTGTTCCCGCCAAAATACAGCCAATAATAACGGAAGCAATACCATCAAATTCTAAAATGCCCGTTGACTGGGAAAGATAAACGCCTAATAACGCAACAAACAAGCCAATGGTTGCTGCAAAATCCTCAAACAAAACAACAAATAAAGAAGGGTCTTTGCTTTGTTGTATGGCTTCAAAATAACCCCAATTTCCTTTTACCTTAACAAATTGTTTAAATGCTATTGTAAAGGAAGCACCTTCAAATATGATTGCCAAGATTAAGACAACATAGTTAATCATTGGGTTTTCTATTGGCTTGGGGTGAAAAATGGTATGGATTCCTTCATAAAATGAAACACCAGCCCCTACTGCAAAGATTAATATTGCAACAATAAAACTCCAGAAATAGACTTCCTTGCCATAGCCAAAAGGAAAGTTTTCGTCTGCGGGTTTACTAGCACGCTTTAATCCATAAAGTAATAATACTTGGTTTCCTGTGTCTACAAGTGAATGGATTCCTTCAGAAAACATGGCGGAGCTTCCTGTTAAAGTAGCGGCAATAAACTTGGTTATTGCGACTAACGAGTTTCCAATTAAAGCAGCCCAAATTGCAGATTTAGAACCTGTTGCAGACATAAAAATTCCTTAATATTTTGATAGTTCTGTTGGGTTAACGGTGGAGCAGTTAGCCCAACCTATATTCGAAATAGCTTAGGATTAAAGGTTTAATCCCATCGGTTATCTCTAACTTGTAAACGTCCATTTTCAATGCGTATTGGGAAAACGTCAACATTTTCATAAGCAGGGGCACATTTTACTTCCCCTGTTTTCACACAAAATCTAGCGCCATGCCTTGGGCAAATTATTTCATCTCCATCCAGCTCGCCACTGGCAATTTCAGCACCGTCATGGGTACAAACATCTTCAATCGCGTAAAATTGTTCATCAATTTTAAAAATGGCAACTTCTGTTCCGTCAACATCTACTATAATATTTTCTTTATTTGCCAATGCATTAGCATCACAAACATCAATCCAATCTGTCATTTTAGTTTTTTAAATAAACATCATATCTAAGTAATTTTCCGCTGAAACTATCACTTGGTTTACCTGCTAATGGCTCAGCATAATTAGGGCTTTTAACAACGACTCTTTTTGTTGCTGTTTGAAATGCCTTAGTAAAAAGTTGTTCTTTATCCTCATCATTACCTAATAAATCACGCAAAACAGTCATTGATTTTTTAGCTAGTGCTGATTTTTTTCGTTTAGCTGGAAACATCGGGTCTATATAGATACATTCTGGCTTTTCAACTAATTTTGAAAACTCTTCAATTGCATTACCAAAAATTAACTCAGGCACTTTAAGTAAGCGTTTTTTTACCCATTCCTGTTCTGACAACCGCTTAAAACCATCGTTTAATAATTCAATCATAATTGGGGATCTTTCTATACATCTCAGACCATAACCCATTCGAAAAATATGTAAACCATCCTGACCCCAGCCTGTCGTTGCATCCACAACAGTCGTCGTTTTTCGTCCTAACGCTTGTGCCAATGCACCTTTTTTGGGTGCAGGCCAAGAATGCTGTTCACCAGGCCGGGGAGCTATTTCAACCATTAAGCCCCCTTTTTTCAGATGTTCTCGATCGAGTAATTTTAAACAATCATCACGCCACGTTAAAAAAAACAACTCAGGAGTATCTGCGTCTATAGATTGATAGAGAGGAGTTTTAAGTCTTTCAGCCAATCTGATATATTGATTAAATTCACCTTGTCCTTGGTAAAAAACGGCAAGTTTTCCATCGTAGAAAGAACTAATCACTAAAATTATTCGGTTGAAATTGAGTCTTCTTTATTTTTCAATGCTGCATCTAATGTATGCCAAGCTAAAGTAGCGCATTTGACTCGAGCAGGGTATTCCCTAACGCCTGCAAGTACAGCTAATTTTCCAATTGCTTCTAGATCAACATCGTCCTCTTTACCTGTTGTCATTTCATGAAATTCTTTAAATAGCTTTTCTGCCTCAGCTTCTGTTTTTCCTTTTACAATTTCAGTCATTAATGAAACAGATGCCGTTGAAATTGCACAGCCAGAACCTTGAAAACTAGCATCAATAATTTTATCACCTTCCATTTTTAAAAATAAGGTCAAGCGGTCTCCACATAAAGGGTTAAATCCTTCTACTTGGCGGTCAGCATTTTCCATCACCCTAAAATTACGTGGATTTCTATTATGATCAAAAATAACTTCTTGGTAAAGATCACGTAAATCATCAAACATTAGCCAAATACCTCTATAAGTTGTTCAATTCCATCAATTAAAACGTCAATTTCTTGTTTTGTATTATACATGGCAAATGATGCTCTTGCGGTGGCAGGAACCTCAAAAAAATCCATCACCGGCATCGCACAATGATGCCCTGCTCTAACAGCAATACCTAAACTATCGAGCATAGTGCCAATATCATGTGGATGGATTTTATCTAAAACAAAGGATAAAATTGCACCTTTATCAGCCGCTTCTCCAATAATTTTTAAGCCTTTAACTTGTTGTGCTTTTTTAGTCGCATAGCTTAATAACTCAGCCTCATAAGCGGCAATATTATCCATGCCTATTTCTGTTAGATAATCAATCGCAGCGCCTAAGCCAACTACATCGGCAATACTGGGTGTACCTGCTTCAAATTTATAGGGAAGTGTATTGTATTCAGTTTCTTCAAACGTCACTTTTCGAATCATATCACCGCCGCCTTGATAGGGAGGCATAGCTTCTAATAAGGCTTGTTTACCATACAAGACTCCTATACCCGAGGGAGCATAAAGCTTGTGTCCTGAAAATACATAAAAATCACAATCCAACGCCTGAACATCTACTGATAGATGGGGGATAGCTTGAGCACCATCTAGTAAAACGGGGATGTTTTTAGCTTTCGCGACTGCAATAATTTCTTTAACTGGATTAACAGTGCCTAGCGCATTAGACATATGCACTACAGAGATTAGTTTAGTTTTATCATTGATAAGCTTTTCAAACTCTGGATAAATAAGTTCACCCTGTAAATTAATTGGGGCTACTTTTAACACTGCGCCGGTTTCTTTACACAGCATTTGCCACGGCACAATATTAGAATGGTGTTCCATTGCTGTAATGATAATTTCGTCATCCTTTTTGATATTCGCTTTACCAAAAGTCTGGGCCACTAGGTTTATCGCCTCGGTAGCACCTCTAACAAAAATAATTTCTTTAGTACTCGCGGCATTAATAAAGTCTTTAACTTTTTCTCTTGCACCTTCGTAACGGTCTGTTGCTTTTATGCTTAGTGTATGCACGCCTCGATGAACATTGGCGTATTCATGGCTATAAAGGTGTGAAATGCTATCAATGACAGCTTGTGGTTTTTGACAAGTCGCAGCATTATCCAAATAAACCAAAGGTTTATTCCGAATTTTTTCTTTTAAAATAGGAAAGTCAGTACGAATTTTATCTACAGGAAATGTTGTCATCTTCTTTGTGTTATTTCTGAAATAGTTGCTTAATTGATAATAGCGTATTATATTTAAATTTAAGTTAATCTAATGTTGATCTTGTGATGTCAAAACCTAATGAAATCTTTTTTAAAAAACATTTAACGGATATAGTTGAATGGCAAAAAATGGGAGAGGCGGGTATTTTTCCAGCTGAAAGCCATCTTGAATTAATTAATGGAGAAATTATTGAAATGGCACCTATTGGCTCCCATCATGCAGGCCTTCTTAAACGCCTAAATAATTTATTTTCAGGTTTGATTCAACAATCAGCTCTTATTTCAGTCCAAGACCCATTGCAACTTGGCGACTTATCAGAACCTGAACCTGACTTTATGTTGCTACATCCACGGTCAGATTTTTATTATGAAACACACCCTACTAATAAGGATGTTTTTTTATTAATAGAAATTGCTGACAAATCGTTAGCCTATGATCAAAATACAAAATTACGTTTGTATGCAATGCATAATATTGCTGAATACTGGTTGCTCAATGTTAATGATGCTTGTGTTGAAGTATACCGCCAACCTAAAAATGGCTTGTATGAAGAAAAAACAACATTGCAATCTGGTGATAAAATCACATTATCCCAACTACAAAATATCAGTATTAAAATAGCTGATATTTTATAGCATTAACTTCATAGGGCCAACGGCTTTACGTAAACTCGACTTTTTAGCATACCTTTGTTGGGTTGCCAAAAAGACGGCAGCCCAACCTACAACCAGGATTTTTCTATACCAGCCTGTGGAAACCGCTCTAATAATTGCTCTAATAATTTTTCACGTAAACTTTCTATTGTTACCTTATCCACCATTTCATTCGCAAAAGCAAAGGTCAAAATATTTCTAGCCGTTTCTTCATCAACACAACGAGATTGCATATAAAAAATTGATTTTTCATCTAATTGTCCTACTGTAACACCATGTCCACATTTGACATCATCAGCATAAATTTCTAGCTGTGGCTTAGTATCCACTTCTGCATCATTAGATAATAAAAGATTATTATTATTCATTTCTGAATCTGTTTTTTGAGCATCCTCAGCAACAATAACTCGCCCTTGAAATACACCTCTAGCACGCTGATTTAAAATACCTTTATATAATTCACGGCTAATAGCATGAGGCTGAGAATGAATGATTCGAGTATGGTTATCAATATGTTGCCGTTTAGCACCTAAAAACAAACCATTCAAATTACATTCTGAGGCAATATCTAAGTCAGTATGAATATCATTTCTAGCTAGCAAGCCACCAAAAGCAAAGTTATGATGGTTAAAACGACTATCTCGTTCTTGTTTTACATAAGTGCCACCAAAATGATAAGCTTTTTCACCTTCACTTTGCACCTTATATAAATTTAACTCAGCATTTTTACCCACAAATACTTCTGAAACTGCCGCCGATAAATAAGCATCATCAATTCCTACATAAGTCTCAATTATTGAGACTTCAGCCATTTCATCAACAACTAGAATATTCCGTGTTGTCGCTAATAAATCAGCCTGCGTTACGAAATGAAGTAACTGGATTGGCTTGTCAACAATTTGCTTGGCAGGAATATGAACAAATAAGCCATCACTAAACCATGCCGTATTAAAAGCTACAAAACTATGTTCGTTATTACTGACTGCTTGTGTTAGATATTTTTCGACCAATTCAGGTTGTTTCTCTAAAGCATCGGCCAATCCAAGAACACACACATTATCTGGCAAACCATCTAAAGTAGAATATTCCAAAGAAAGCCGACCATTGACTAAAACTACTGTGTAGGCATCTTTTAAAGAATAATTAGTTAACCATTCTTTATCAATATCATTCGTTCCAATCTCTAGCTGTGGAGAAAATAACTTTTTTTCTATTGCAGCAACATTAGTATATCGCCATTCTTCTTCTCTTAACGAAGGAAACCCTTTGTCTGAAAAAGAATCAAAAGCATCTGCTCTTAACGCTTTTAACCATGTTAAAGACTCCCCGGGTAATGAATCAACAATCTGCTCATATTCGGTACTGTAATGACTAGCCATTATGCAGCCTTCTCTTCAATCCACTGATATCCTTTAGCTTCTAGCTCTAGTGCCAATTCAGGCCCACCTGATTTAACAATTTGTCCGTCAGCTAATACATGAACAAAATCAGGCTTTATATAATCTAATAAACGCTGATAGTGGGTAATCATTAAAAATGAACGCTCTGGTGATCGTAAAGAGTTCACTCCATCGGCAACAATTTTTAAGGCATCAATATCTAAACCGGAATCTGTTTCATCTAGCACGCATAATGCAGGTTCAAGAATAGCCGCCTGTAATATTTCATTGCGTTTTTTTTCACCGCCAGAAAAACCTTCATTAACGGCACGATACAAAAACTTTTCATCCATTTGCAACAGTTTGATTTTATCTTTGACTAAAATCAAAAAATCCATCGCATCAACCTCATCCAAACCCTTATGTTTACGAATTGAGTTGAGTGCCGCTTTCAGTAAATAAATATTACTGACACCAGGGATTTCTACAGGATATTGGAAAGCTAAAAACACACCTTCACGCGCCCTTATTTCAGGAGACAGTTCAAGTAAATCTTGTCCTCTAAAAGTAACTGACCCTTCTGTTATGGTATAACCAGCTTTACCTGAAAGAACATGTGCCAACGTGCTTTTTCCGGCACCATTTGGCCCCATGATTGCATGAACTTCACTTGGGTTAATCTCTAAATTAACACCTTTAAGAATGGGTTTATCACCCACGCTAACATGGAGATTTTTTATACTGAGCATTTTACTATACTTACCTGATTATCATTTTAATGAATATACAAGGTTTTCTTCCGTTACACCCTGCCCTACATATTACTCTTGAGATTCGTAGGTTGGGCTGCCGTCTCTTTGGCAACCGAACAAAGATATGCCAAAAAATGTTGGGTTAACGATAAAGCCGTTAGCCCAACCTACATAACTTCTATCCTACGGAAGAGCCTTCCAGGCTAATCCCTAATAAAGCCTGTGCCTCTACTGCAAACTCCATTGGCAGTTCTTTAAACACTTCTTTACAAAAACCATTAACAATCATGGAAACAGCATCTTCTGCTGAAAGCCCACGTTGTTGACAAAAGAACAACTGGTCTTCACTAATTTTTGAAGTGGTTGCTTCATGTTCTATTTGAGCCGATGGTTGTTTAACTTCTACATAAGGAAAAGTATGTGCCCCACATTTGTCACCCACTAATAAAGAATCACACTGGGTAAAATTACGTGCGTTTTCAGCCCCTTTTCCCACTTTAACTAAACCTCGATAAGTGTTTTGAGCTTTACCTGCTGAAATTCCTTTAGAAATAATAGTACTACTGGTATTTTTACCAATGTGAATCATTTTTGTACCAGTATCGGCTTGCTGATAATTATTAGTTAATGCAACAGAATAAAATTCACCGATTGAATTATCACCTAAAAGCACACAGCTAGGATATTTCCAGGTGATTGCAGAACCCGTTTCAACTTGCGTCCAGGATACTTTAGAATCATGGCCTCTACATTCTGCACGTTTAGTGACAAAATTATAAATACCGCCTACGCCATTTTCATCACCTGGATACCAGTTTTGAACAGTAGAGTATTTAATTTCGGCATTATCCATAACGATCAATTCAACCACTGCGGCATGTAATTGGTTTTCATCTCGCATTGGAGCTGTACAACCTTCTAGATAACTAACATGACTGCCTTCATCAGCAATAATCAATGTACGTTCAAACTGTCCAGTATTGGCTGCGTTAATCCTGAAATAAGTTGATAATTCCATCGGGCAGCGTACGCCTTTTGGGATATAAACAAATGAACCATCGGTAAAGACAGCTGCATTTAAAGCCGCGAAAAAATTATCTGTTTCTGGAACAACCGTTCCTAAATATTGTTTTACCAGTTCAGGGTATTCTTGTAACGCTTCAGAAATCGGACAAAAAATAACCCCTGCATCTTTTAACTTCCCCTTAAAGGTTGTGGCAACAGAAACACTGTCAAAAACAGCATCAACAGCTACACCTGCCAAACGCTCCTGCTCATCTAAAGGAATGCCTAGTTTTTTATAGGTTTCCAACAATTCAGGATCAACCTCGTCTAAACTCTGTGGCCCATCTTCTTTTCTTTTAGGCGCAGAATAATAACTAATTGCCTGGTAATCTATCGGTTCAATATTCAATTGCGCCCAATCAGGTTCTTTCATTGTTTGCCAATGACGAAATGCCTTTAAGCGATATTCCAGCATAAAGTCAGGTTCATTTTTAATTTTAGATAATTTAGCAATAACCTCTTCATCTAAACCTGGAGGAAATGTCTCCACTTCCAACTCAGTCACAAACCCTTGCTTATACTCTTGGGAAATTAGCTGTTCAATTTCTTCTGCACTTGTTGACATAAAATACTCTATTTATATAAGCTACTAACAGGAATTAATATTTCTTCGGGCTGTTTTACTGGCAACAACATATCGGCAAGCGTAACTGACTCTAAGGCATTAAAAACCTTTTGATTAATCAATCCCCAGTTACCTTGAATATCACAACCCGAAGCATGACCACAATCTCTATGTGAAGCACTGCACTCTGTTAAAGCAATAGGCCCTTCTAGAGCATTAATAACAGTTGCCACGGTAATTTTTTCCGGTGCCCTGGCCAATAAATACCCACCTTTTGCACCTCTTATAGAGGTTAACACCTTTGATCTAACCAAAATTTTTAGAACTTTACTCACCGTTGGCAATGTAATACCGGTTACCTCAGATATTTCTTGAGCAGCATGTAGAACGTTTTGCTCTTTTGCCATATAACTTAAAATGACCGTTGCATAATCAGTTAACTTACTCAGCTTTAACATTACTTCTCCGATTCAATGAGGACTATTTTAGTCCTATTTAATGGCTGAGTAAAGTACTTGGTTATTTTAACCTCGTAAAATATAAAAATTTCGGACTGGTCTATACTCTAAAGCGACTGTATTAAAAGACTTTCACTCGACAATCATGCCAAAAAATAATTTTTATCTTTTCACATTAAGCTTATTACTTGTATTTAGTTCTGCATCTCAAGCACTTACAGAGATAACACCCTCTGATGTTTATAGAAAAACAGTAGAAATTTCCAGAGAAGTTGAGTTAATCAGAAAACATTTTAATTCCCCTAAAACATTAGAACCCAACCGATCAGGTATATTTATGAGGCCACGTAACACGTGGCTAAAAAGCTATGAGATTTTAGTCAAAATTAATATTTTAAGAGCAAACAATCAACTCCCCAGAGTTGCAGAAGTGGCTTTACAGCCTTTAAAAGACTTTGATCCTAGTTTGGTCTATGAGCAAATGATAAGAATTTTATCTGAACTAACCATCGTTAAAGATCGCATAGGTATTAATGGTCAGATTCAACCCGTGGAAAAACAATTTAGAAAAACCGTCAGTGATAATTATCATCTGCTTGAAGCTATTTCAAATCAATTAGACGGCATTATTGGCAAAAGTTTTACACCTTCTTTTGTTTTTGCTCAAAACATGCGGATCCTGGAGGAAATTAATACTCTATTAGCGGAATTAAATATTCGCGAACGAACGGGACCGCCAAACAGAGATGAGAATGCAGAACCGAAAGATGTTTTTAAAGTTTCTTTAGAAATGCTAAATGAAGTTAAACGCTTACAAAGAATAGCAGGTGTTGAATCTATTGACCTGAGTTCTTTTCATAAAACAAACATTGCCCCTAAAGATGTATTTAATTTGACTGGGTTGATTCTCTCAGAATTACAGCCAATCAAAGCTTATTTAAGAATAAGCAAGGTGACACCCGCTGCCGATATATATCATGACAAACGTCCTGCAGATGTTTTGCAACTAATAGGTTGGGCTTTACGTAAGATAAAAAAAATCCGAACGCTAAATTAAATCGAAATATGAAACGATTATTCAATTTTAAAATAGACACCTTACGGTTTAAGTTTAGCTTGCTGTTCTGTTTTGCAATTATCACGCCCCTGTCCGTGGTTGGCTACTATGGATATAGTACAGCGGCAGAAAGTTTATACAATAATGCAATCCAGAATCAGCACAACGAATCGGATAGTTTGTCAGACCAAATTCATATTAAGTTACAACAAGCACCTGACGATTTAAATTTTTTATCTGAATTCTACATCATGGAACGGTATCTACAGTGGAGTAAGATGAATGAGACAAAAAAAAAGTCCCTCTGGGAAAACAGAATGACCGATGCCTTCGTGTCTTTTCTTGAATCAAAACAAAGCTATAAAGCCATTCGCCTGATAGATGAAAAAGGTAAGGAAGTCATTCGCGTGGATTATAACAATAGAATAGGAACAAGCAATATTATTAGCCATGATGAATTGCAAGATAAATCCAGTCGTTATTATTTTAAACAAACATTAGCCTTAAACAAAGGTGATATTTATTTCTCGGATTTAGATTTAAATAAAGAAAATGGAAAACCAAGTAAGCCTTTAACACTGGTTATTCGAGTAGCAACGCCCATTATCGACCAAGATGGTGTAAGGCGAGGCATTTTAATTTTAAATATGTATGGTGATACTTTATTAGATGTTATTCGGTCTATTAAAGATATGACAGATTCCCAACATAAAATTATATTGACTAATGAAAAAGGGGAATACTTATTTCACCCTGATCAGAATAAAACCTTTGTTGGGTTATCTGCCAAGCCAGGCTCTTTAGAAATAGACAACCCCTCCATCTTTGAGCAGGTTAAAAATAAAGTTCAAGGTGTTTTTAAAACTAAAAACAATATTATTACTTATAAAAAACTTTCAGTTTTACCCGGTAATGAGCAACGAATCTGGAAGCTATTTGTTTATCATAATAAAAAAGTAGCTCTTGCTCCATTAGCTAACTTCACCAGTTATTTTATTGCAGCTGTTTTATTTGCATTACTCTTTGTTGTGTTATTTACCTGGCGTTTTATCGACAGAGTGACTTCAACTCTATCTGCCGTATCAGTTCAATTAAAACGGCTTGCACACGGTCAAGCAACTAATGAGAAAATTGAATACAAAGCAAAAGATGAAGTAAGTGAAATTGTTCATTCATCAAAAAGCTTGATGGAAAACATACAATTAACTATAGAACATGCTGCATTAATCGCTCAGGGGAATTATTCTAATAATATTGTTATCCAATCCCCTGATGATCAATTAGGCACTGCAATCAATGAAATGACTGATGCACTTCGCACTTCTGAAAACACTACACAATTAGTGATAGATAAAGCCTTTAAGATTGCTGAAGGGGATTTCTCACAAGCAGAACTACCAGAGATTTTAAGAAAAACATCGTTGGGATCAGCTATTAAAAAAATGACGGATTCCTTACGCGAAGTGACAGAAGAATCGACTACTCAAAACTGGTTTCAGAAGGGTCAGGCAGAACTGAATGAGTATATACAAGGTGACTTAAGCACAGAAGTGGTTGCTGAAAAAGCAATTTTCTTTATCTGTCATTATTTGAATGCACAAATCGGAGCTATCTATATTACAGACAAGAATAATGACTTACGTCTATCGGGTAGTTATGCTTTTGAAAGCAGGAAACGCATTGAAAACACTTTCAAATTCGGGGAAGGCATTATTGGTCAAGCTGCATTAGAAAAGAAAGTGATTCGCTTTAATCATGTACCGAAAGATTATATTCAAATTACTTCTGGTTTAGGTGAACATGCACCACAAAGTCTTATTGTTATTCCTTTAATTCATGTTCATAAGGTCATTGCGGTTATTGAACTTGGCTCAGTCTCTGATTTTTCTGATATTCAGGTTCAATATTTAAAAACAATCGCATCATCTGTTGCTATCAGTTTATTGACAGCTGAAAATAGAACGCATACTCGAATTTTATTAGAACAAACACAACAACAAACGAGTGAATTAGAACATCAAAAGCAAGAATTACAACAAAGCCATAATGAAATAGCTAAACGCGCTTATGAAATGGAGCAACAGAAACAGGAGATTGAAGAAAAAAATAAAACGTTACAAAAAACACAAAAACAAATTGAAGAAAAAGCTCAAGAACTAGAACAAGCCAGTCGTTATAAATCCGAGTTTTTAGCAACAATGAGTCATGAAATCCGTACGCCTATGAATGGTGTACTAGGCATGACAGAATTATTATTACAGGGCAATTTAGATGAACAACAAAAAAATTATGCAGAAACTATTTATCGCTCTGGCGATGCATTATTACAAATCTTAAATGATATTCTGGATTTATCTAAAATTGAATCTGGAAAAGTTTCCCTGGAAATTTTGGATTTAAATTTTGAAAACATTTTGTTTGACACTATTGAAGCCTTCGCTCCTTTAGCTCATCAAAAAGGGGTTGAATTACTTGCCCATTTTTCTCCTCCAACACAACCCCTATCATTTAGAGGAGACCCTGTTAGATTACGACAAATTTTGGTTAACTTGATAGGTAATGCTGTTAAATTTACTGAAAATGGACATATAGAAGTTAAAATAATCTGTGTCAATGAGGAAGAAAATCACGTCAATTTACGGATTGAAATAAACGATACCGGCATTGGTATTAAACAAGAAGCAATGACAGATTTATTCAAACCTTTTATTCAGGCAGATGGGTCAACAACACGCAAATATGGAGGTAGTGGACTAGGCTTGTCCATTGTTCAACGCTTAGTTGGATTAATGGAAGGTAATATTGGGGTTAACAGTGAGTTTGGACAGGGCTCTTGTTTTTGGGTTGAATTACAGCTAGAAAAGCAAGAAGATCAAAAAAATACAGATCTACCTTTAGACACAGCAGACTTTAGCTCTGGAAAACAAATTTTAGTGATAGATGATAACCCCATAACTCTAAGTATTATTGAAGGTCAGTTACAACAGAAAGCATTTATTGTTCATTCCAAAAGTAGTGGAGAAGAAGGCTTAGTCTATATTGAAAAAGCGCAAAAAACTGAAACCCCTGTAGACCTGGTGCTGTTAGATTATATGATGCCTGATATGAATGGTTTAACTGTTGCTAAAACAATGGCAAATAATGACTTGTTAAAGAAAATACCAATTATCATTCTGTCCTCCTGGTATGACAGTACAGAAATTCAGCAAGCAAAGCTGCCTAATATTATTCAGGTTTTACCAAAACCAGTTAAACAATCCGTGCTGTTTAACGCTTGCCAGGGTGTTTTCTCTAACACCGTAGAACAACAAACAAACAATTCAATTGTATCAATTGAAAAAGAGAAAGTATTAAGCGGAATAAATTTGTTAGTCGCTGAGGATTATTCCATCAACCAGGCGGTGATTGTCAACATGCTTGAACAAATGGGAGCAACTGTTAAGTGTGTAGAAAATGGCTTGTTGGTTCTTGAAGAGCTAGATCAACAACAATATGATTTGGTTTTAATGGACTGTCATATGCCTGAAATGGATGGGTTTAAAACAACACTCGCTATTCGAGCAAGAAAATCCAATGATGCAGACATACCCATCATTGCAGTGACAGCAGATGCAATGAAAGAGGATCAGGATAGATGTTTAGAAGTAGGAATGAATGATTTTTTACCCAAGCCTTTCAAAGGCGTTAATCTGTCAAAAATAATTTTAAAATGGGTTAAAAGTTCTAATAAACAAAATAGAGCCATAGAACCTAAGGCTACAGAATCAGAGACTGAACAGCGCCCTATTATTAATAAAAAATACCTAGCGGATCAAAAAGAAGCGGTAGGTGATTGTTTTGATGATATTGTGCAAGCTTATCTTCAATCGTTATCTGATTCTGTTCAACAACTTAAAGATTTATCACAGAAAAATAATTTAAAAGAATTAGCAAAAGTTGCACATAAAATTAAAGGAGCATCCGGCACGATGGGTGCAGATGCATTATTTGATATTTTAGGGATGATAGAAAAACAAGGCAAAGATAATATAAAACCTGAAGAAGATTTAGTCTCGCAGTTAGAAAACCTCACTGAACAAACTATTATTGAATTATCTTAAGGGGGAGAAAAAAAACATGTCTATAGATCAATCTAAACCCTTAATTTTAATCGCAGAAGACGACAAAGTCACCTCTGCTATTTTAGCTAAAAGATTAGAAAATGCGGGTTATTTAGTAATGACTACCACTACTGGCACTCAAGCTGTTGAAGCATGTTGTAAAGAACAACCACAGCTTGTGTTAATGGATGCATCTATGCCTGACCTTGATGGGTTTGAAGCTTGCCGTCAGTTAAAAAACCATTCAAACCCTCAAATAAATACAATTCCTATTATTATTGTTACAGCATTAGATGATCAGTCAGTTATTGATAAGACATTTAGTGCAGGTGCAGAAGATTATATTCAAAAACCTGTTAATTGGAATTTATTAGAACATCGTTTAAAGGTCTTAATACAGAAGATTACTGCAGAAAAATCATTACGAGAATCTGAATCTAAATTTCAAGCCATTGCAGAATCAGCAAATGATGCCATAGTTACGGCTAATCATTTAGGTGAAATAATATTTTGGAATCGCGCAGCAAGCGTGGTTTTTGGCTATACAGAAAATGAAATTTTAGGCCATTCAATTAACAAACTGATTCCTGATGAATACCTAAATAAGCATTTACAAGGGTTTGCACGAGCCAATGCAACTAAAAATCCTAAGCTCTTCAATCAACCCCTTCAAGCTAAAGGTATGAAGAAAAATGGGACTATTTTCCCTGTAGAGCTTTCACTTTCTACCTGGAGATCAAATCATCAACAGTTTTTTTCATGTTTTTTAAGAGATATTTCTGAGCGAATAAAAAAACAAAAGGAATTAAATAAGCTCTCAACTGCTGTTAAACAAAGCCCCAACCTTGTTGTAATGACTAATATTGAGGGTCTTGTAGAATATATAAATCCCCAAGTTGAAAAAATAACCGGCTATAAAAAAGAAGAACTTATTGGAAAACATATTTCCTTATTACGATCAAGCCTCAATTCCCTAACTGATCATCCTGAAGTATGGGAGCAATTAAAACAAGGTAGAGCATGGAATGGTTCCTTACAAAATAAGAAGAAAAATGGGGAGTTATACTGGGTCAGAGAAACCATTACACCTATTAATGATGAAGTTGGTCTGGCCACTCATTTTATCTCTACTCAAGAAGATATAACTGAAGAAAGAAAAATCGCAAAAGATAATGCTTACCGAGCTTCGCATGACCCATTAACAGGTTTAATTAATCGCTATGAATTTGAACTTCATCTGGATGCATTGTTAAGAAGCACAGAAGAACGTGAAACGCATGCTTTATGTTTTATTGATTTAGATCATTTTAAAAATGTTAATGATACAGCAGGACACTTAGCAGGTGATGAGTTATTACGTCAATTAAGCAGCTTGATGAAACAAGTTGGAAGAAAACATGACAAACTGGCTCGTTTAGGTGGTGATGAATTTGCTCTTGTTTTGCCACATTGCGAACAAGCGAAAGCACTCCAAATAGCAGAAGTTTTACGGCAGAGTATAAGTGAATTTCAACTTGTTTGGGACAAAAAAACTTTAAAAGTAGGTTCGAGTATAGGTGTCGTCACCATAAAAAAGGGTGACCAGGCATCGCAAGTATTAAAATTAGCTGACACTGCTTGTTATGCAGCAAAAAATACGGGTAGAAATAAAGTTTATTTGTTTCGTAAAGATGACAAATACCTCAATAAAAAGACAGAGGAACGTCAATGGCTAACTAAAATTGAAGATGCCTTAGTTTCAAATCAATTTGCACTCTATGCACAAAAAATCGTGTCATTAGACCCTGCTTTCAGTATACCAAAGTATGAAGTTTTACTACGCTTAGTTGATAAAGATAAATCTATTATACCTCCTGGTGTATTTTTGCCCGCAGCAGAACGATTTAATTTAGCCACTAAAATTGATTGCTGGGTAATAGAACACACATTACTTTGGTTTAATGAACATAAAGCTATTCTGGATGAATTAGAGAGCTTTAGTATTAACCTTTCGGGGCAAAGCCTGGCAGATGCAAGTCTACTTCCTTTTATTATAAAACTGATTAACAGATTAAAATTCCCAACCGACAAACTGGTTTTTGAAATAACTGAAACATCTGCTATTAATAATTTATCTCAAGCACAATCTCTTATCTCTGGTTTACAGAAAATTGGTGTACGGTTTTCACTAGATGATTTTGGCAGTGGATTATCATCCTTTGCATATTTAAAAAATCTACCTGTGGAATTTCTTAAAATTGACGGTATGTTTGTTAAAGATATTGAAAAAGATCCTATTGATAGAGCAATGGTTAAATCTATTAATGAAATTGGTCAGGTGATGGGTAAAAAAACCATTGCAGAGTTTGTTGAAGACCAGAAGATTGTAGATATTTTAAAAGAAATTGGCGTCGATTATGCCCAAGGTTATCACTATAGTAAACCAAGCCCTTTTATAGAAATTTTCAATATTTAAAATTTCTTATAATAATATGATAACAACTAAAAACAAGCAAACTGACCTAATTGATAATGAGACTAGATTAATGTCAATTGTTGATCTAACAGGCAATAAAGACTACTTTCTACTTACTCATGCATTTCTTGAATGTCTGAAAAAAATCCAGGGAATAAATAGTGTTAACCTTTATGAGGTTTATGAGAATCCGGATAATAAATCTACTAACAAACTATTGTTAAAAGATGTTTTAGATATATTGAGCACACCCATTCCATTTTATCAAAGGGTTAACCAATACTCGCCTTCTGAGCAAATAAAAAATAAAGATTACCAAGATTTATTGGGAAATGATATTCAGCAAACAGTTTTTCCTATTCATAATATAGCTAATGTGCAAAGAACTTTAGTTATTGATTGGCAAAATATCCACCCCGAAAACTGGACTTATATCCTTAGTTTATTGAAGGTTTATAGTAACTTATTAAAAATTATTGATGAAAAAGATCGAGACCAATTAACTGGTTTATTAAATAGACATACCTTTGATAACAATCTTGAAAATATTATTAATCATTCAAAACAACAATCTAAGAAAGCTCGTAATAATGATAAAAACTCATGGATTGCAATACTTGATATAGATCATTTCAAACAGGTAAATGACCGATACGGACATCTTATGGGAGATGAAGTTTTATTATTATTTTCACGTTTTATGTTATCTACATTCCGATATTCAGACATTCTATTCAGATTTGGCGGCGAAGAATTTATAATTGTTCTAACCGGTTGTGATAGAAAAGGTGCTGAGATAGCTTTAAACAGATTTAGAAAAATAATAGAAAACTATATGTTCCCCCAAGTTGGCAAGATCACAGTGAGCACTGGCTACATTTTTCTTGATACCATTCAATCACCTAATGTTTTGTTAGACCAAGCTGACCAAGCCTTATATTATGCCAAAGAAACAGGGCGCAATAAAGTAGTCTATTATAATGCTGTTGCTTCAATTTTAGATCAGGTTAATCATATCAGCGATATTGAAATATTCGAAATAGATGAGACTGATTCTTTAGGAGTAAACACTTAGTGAAAAATAGCTTCATCGAAAGGACATGGTTTATGAATACCAAACCCTTGGGCATAATTTACACCAATTTCTGTTAATACTTTTAAAATATCCTCATTTTCTACAAATTCAGCAACAGTTGTTAAGCCCATCACCTGGCTCATTTTGTTAATAGATTCAACAAACACCTTATCTACATTATCATTTGCTATATCTTTTACAAAATAGCCATCAATTTTAATCACATCTACAGGTAATGATTTTAAATAGGCAAATGATGATAACCCACTACCAAAATCATCTAGTGCTATCTTGCAACCTTTAGACTGTAATTTAGTTAAAAAGATTTGTGCATGCTTTAAATTTGCAATGGCTGCTGTTTCAGTAATTTCAAAGCAAAAGCTTTCTGCTGGAAAACTTGATTCACTCAATAACTGACAGATCCTATCAAGTAATTCAACGTCCCCCATTGATACACCCGATAAATTAATTGATAAAGTTAAATTATCTGTATTTTGATCACTCTGTTTGATATTTTTTATTTTTTTGAATACATTTTCTATTACCCACCGATCTATACTTCCAATAAGATTGAATCTTTCTGCTGCGGGTAAAAATGCACCGGGAGGAATAATTTCACCTTCGTCTCCGATCATCCTCAATAAAACCTCATAATGATTTGATGCAACGGAAAGAGTCTCAGCATCTTGAATACGTTGTAGATAAAGCTCAAAATTATCATTATCTAAAGCTCCTTGTAATCGAGAAATCCATTGCATTTCTTTCTGATGCACCGCAGAGGCAGAACTATTAATTTGATGAAAATGAACGCGATTACGCCCACTTTCTTTTGCAACATAACAAGCTGCATCAGCAGCACTTAAGATTTCTGAGTCCTTGGCTTCTGTCCCTGTTATTTCTGCAATACCAATGCTCACACCAATTTTAAAAGATTGTGTTTGCCAGCCAAATCTAAAATCCTCTACAGCTTGACGTAAATTATTGGCAACCACTAGCGCATGTTCGGCATCACAACTTTCTAATAAAAGACCAAATTCATCCCCTCCCAAACGTGCTAGCAAATCAGTTTTACGTGTTTTTTTATCTAGAATATCAGTGATTTGTTTCAACAACTCATCCCCTGCATCATGTCCGCAGGTATCATTAACCACTTTAAATTGATCTAAATCCAGATATAAAAGATGGTGTTTTACATCATCTGATCTAGCTTTTATCAGCAGTTTCTTCATCTCTGCTTCAAATTTTCGTCGATTAGCCAAACCTGTTAATGGGTCATGCAACGCTTGCCAATTTAACTCCGCAGATAAAGCCCTTGATTGAGACACATCCCTAAACACTAAAATAGTGCCTAACATATTTTCATCTTCATCAAAAATAGGGGCGACAGAATCAGTAACAGAAAAAAGAGTTTCAACACCCTGTAACATATGATTTACATCATTCACCACAACATCTTTCCTATCAAGACATTGCATTACCGGACAAAGAATTGGCTCTTGCGTTTCCTCATTAATTAATTTAAAAACCTGATCAACATTTTTATCCAGTGCTTCATCTTCAAAAACACCAGTTAAAATTTCTGCAACAGGATTCATAGATAAAACAGCACCTGTTTTATCCGTAGTAATCACAGCATCTGCAATTGCCGCCAACGTTATTTGCGCTCTCTCTTTTTCTCTTGCTAATTTCCCTGAAAAAGCACGTGTTGTTTTTGCTTGTTCTACTAATTGTTTTTCGCGATTTACTGCAGCAGTTACATCAGTGATTTGAATCAAACAAAAATGTTCATGATTCTCCAAAGCAATTGGCTTAACTATTATTTGTTGTTCTAAAAACTGTCCAGAACTATGTTTTAAAGGAAATGGATTACGATTTAAGGTTTGAGAAATAATAGAAGACATCCCATTATTTATCGAAGCATTCACGGCTCTCTCAATACTACTTTTTTCCAAAATGGGAAATATTTCAAGTAATTTTTTACCTATAACTTTATTTAAATCAATTCCGCAATATTTAGTAAACCATGGATTCCATCTATCGACACAGCACTCACTGTCTAATAAAATCAATCCTGTTTCACTGCTTAAAAAAACTTTTTTACAAATGGTATCCTTATCAGTACCAGAGACTACAGAACAATAATCTATGCTAGCATTACTCATTTTCTATTCTACTCCCAAAAAATTTTCAATATTAGCTTTAAATTGGGCAACTGAATTCACATCCATTAGAAATGTTACGTAACCTTGAATTTTCTTTTTTTCAACTGAAAAATCCATATTTAGCAACATAACAATAGCATCAGAACTATCCACATCATTTTCTATCTCAAAAACTTTATTCAATGAGCCTTGGATAAACTCTGGAATTTCTCCAAACATTTCCTGGCTAAACATGTCAGCAATACTACATAAACAAGCATTTAAAATGACATTTCCGATTTCCGTCATCGCCTCTTGTTCCATATCAGTTAGATCTTCTAAAGTCAGATCGTCTTGCTGTAAAACTGCTCTAACTAATTCAAGACTTTGTTTTTCAGGAAACAAAAGCATGGCTTCGCCACCAAAAGCTCCATGAAAAGGTTGAAGCACTCCACTGACATCAGTTTTTGTTTTTTTACCAATAATTAAAGCAGCATCTGTTCGGCTAACAAATTGCACACCGGGCACACTTAATTGAACTTCTTCATTGATCATTTCACTTAGGGAAGCAGCAGCATTCCCCATTGCAATATTAAGCACTTCGGCAACTGCATCAACAAAGAACTCATCTAAAACGGGAGATTTATCCAACATATTTTAATATTTTTTCTTCTGTGATAGGCTTTGGTATAAAATCAACTTTAAGTTGAATCGCTAATTTTTTTATAGCTTCTTGAATATTGGCTGTTAAAAATGCTATTTTGGCATTAGGAAACTGTGGTCTTAATACTTTTGCAGCCTCTCCTCCTTCCATAACGGGCATATTGTAATCAAGTAAAATTAAATCCAAGTCCTTCCCTTTTGCCTTATCAATAGCATCTTGTCCATCACATGCTTCTACGATAGCCCAGTCAGGGTGTGCAGTGTTAATAATTTTCTTTATCATCATCCGAGACATTTTACTGTCATCTACAACCAAACATTTCATAATTAATAATCTCTCAACATAATATTGGAAAAAACTGCTTACTTAAAAAATAGCAGAAAAAATTACTTATTCCAGTATTTACTTTGACCATCTCTTGTTGAATGTACAAGAATTGAATTATGTTTCATTTGAACTACCACTGCCCCCTTATCCGCCGTACTTATCCAAGGAATACTTAATTTTTTATATCGTTCTACTATCTCCTGATGAGGGAAAAAAAACCGGTTTCGATAACCGACAGGAATTAGAATCATCTTAGGCGATACTTGTTCTAATAAAGAGATAGAAGATGAGGTTTTACTGCCATGATGTGGAGCAATAAGTATGTCACTCTCTAACTGATTTGCAGAATTAGTAACTAACCAGTCTTCAGCAGGTTTTTCTATATCACCTGTTAATAATAATGTTCCATAAATTGAACTGACCTTAAGGACACATGAGTTATTATTTTCGCCCTCTATAAAACCTTCTGAAGGAGAAAGAATCTCAAACCGAACCTGATCCCATTCCCAATTTTGACCTCGTAAACAAAACACAGGTGAATATTGCTCAAATAAATTAGGGACACTGGTAAGAATATTCGAAACATTTTTCTGTTTAATAAGTGATAATGCACCCCCACTATGATCATTGTCGCCATGACTAATCAATAAGGTGTCAACAATTTCTATTCCTTTACTTTCAAGAAATGGAATAACAACTGCATCACCCATGTTAAATTTATTTGAGTATTTTGCACCCGTATCAAAAACTAAAACATGATTAGCTGTTTCTATAACAGCTGACAACCCTTGCCCCACATCTAACAATGTTGTTGTTATTTCGCCTTGCTTTAGTTTTTCATGATTAATAAACAAAGAAGGTATTAAAAATACCAATCCTAGCCACCTTGCAGGGAAGCCTTTAGGTGCTATTAAAATTAACACTGCTAGTAATGTTAATGGTATTGTAAAAATAGATGCTTTTTCTGTATTTAGTGCAGCATAAGGCAGATCAGCCATTATCAACAAAATGTCATATAACCCTTGTAATAATGTATCGACCACAGTTAAACACTGCTCAGTAATCAACGGCGAGATAAACATAAATACGACTGAAAGCAAGCATAAGGGAACCACTAAAAAACTGATCACCGGTACCGAAATAAAATTAGCAATAGGTGAAATAACTGATATTTGTTGAAAAGAATAAATTAATAACGGAGCCAAACCAATTGCAGTAACACAGTGAATTTTAATAGCACTGTGCCAATAGCCTATGCGACCTAATCGCCCTGCCAAGCTATAAATAATGACAATAACGGCTAAAAAGGATAACCAAAATCCAATAGATAAAACTGCTAGAGGATCAACAATTAACACAGTAAAAAGAGTAAGAGAGACTGTATTGCTCGCTGTAATTTTGCGTTGCCAAACAAGTGCTATCATGGCAATTATCAACATCATTAATGACCTTTGAGTCGGCAATGAAAAACCGGCCAAAGCTGAATAGAATAATGCCAATAGTAACGCAGCAATAGCAGCATATTTTTGAGGGGAAATTGTTGAAAATCTAATGCTTATTTGTAGTACCAAAAAGTACATCAACCCCGAAACCAAGCCAATATGTAGACCGGATATTGCCAATAAATGTACTGTTCCTGTTTTTCTAAAAACATCCCATTGTTGCTGATTTATTTCATTCCTTTCCCCTATCATTAATGCTTTAACAAGACCTTTATTGTCACTGTCTTTAAGTAATTCATCCAGATTATCTGAAATTGTCTGACGTAGATTTGAAAAACTTTTGTTTGTTGATTTGAATCTATTGAGCAAGGGTTCTGGGTTAGTTCTTACATAACCTGTTGCTCCTATATTTTGTTCAAACAACCATTTTTCATAATCAAATCCACCTGGGTTAAATCGTCCATGAGGCTTTTTTAGTTTTACTGACAAGATCCAGAACTGACCTGTTTTTATTTTTTGCTTTGGGAAATACCAGCTTAAACGTATTTTTTTAGGAAAATTATATGCAGGTTTCGATACTGCAAAATCAAATCTAACTTTTCGCTCATCGTAATGCGGTAATCCAATCACCTGCCCTTCTACTTCAATGGTTTGCCCTTGTAGTGATTCGGGTAATCTATTTGCCAAACGCACTGAGGAAAAACTACTCGCCCAAATTATTCCAACAATAAAAAAAAGTAATCGCCAATATCGAAAAAAAGCAAGTAATAACGCTATTATAAAAAGGACTATTAACCATAATATTGAAGGCAGCTCAGATAATTGTTGAACAACGAGGATGCCTACTACGAATGGCAGGACATAAAAAAACACTTACTTATTCAAGCAGACTCTTCTTCACTTGACTCAGTTTTTGCTGCTTCCAAAAAACTTTCAACAAAAGCTTGTAACCCCTGTTGAACAAGCCCATAAGTTACATCAATATTATCTGCTATATCGCCTTCCAAAACTTTAAGCCCATCTAATACACCTCTAGCTTGCGAAAAACCTGTTTCAATACCACCAGCAATTATTTCAGAAAATTTATTAACTGCTTCACTTTCAGACATTTCAGGGTTTTGATCTCTATACCCTGAGAAAAAAGCAGTACTCATAGAAATAATTCTCTCTGCTGTTGCTTCTGGCGTTATATCAAGACCTGAATCATAAGCTTCTTGTATCGCATTTTCTCCAAGCTCACCCTCTAAAGCTATATTGACCTCATCAATAGCAGTTCTATAAAGTAAAGCCATGGATTCATTGCCTATACTTAGACTAACTGTTAAATTTGACTCCAAAATAGACTGGTTATATTGCTTTTTTACTTGCTCTACTGATAGAGCAGTTATTTTTACTGTTTCTTTATTTTCAACCTGACTAGATATATTATTACTCCTGCTCTTCAAAGCAGAGTCTGAATTTACTCTTGAGTTGTTGTTAGTAACTTGCTGCATAATCCCCTCTCGACTAAAACTAAATTTATACTATCTATATCGGCTCATTTAAAAAAACTAAAGGGAATATTTCGGAGTAATTTCTTACCAAGAGTAACGCTCAAAATATATTTTACTGCTTTATTTTGGAGTATAAATGAATTGGATATTGCCTCCCCTATCTAACTTAAACCTGATAAACTTAGAGGTAATTTAAAATATTTCGAAACACAGCATCATGCCAAAAAAAATAATTCAAAGGTTTATGCCTGACCCGGAGAAACTAAAACAGCAAAAAAGCCTTCAATTTCTTGGTGACAGACTTCATGAACCTAATCTCTGGCACTTAAATCGCCGATCAGTTTCCCTTGCCTTTGCTGTTGGTTTATTTGTGGCATGGATACCGACCCCCGGACAAATGGTCATTGCTGCAGCCGCTGCTTTTTATTTTAGAGCTAATCTTCCTATCTCTGTTGCATTAGTCTGGTTAACGAACCCTATCACTATGCCACCGATGTTTTATTTTGCTTATGTTGTTGGTTTAAGTTTATTAGGTAAAGATACGCCTGATGTAAACTTTGAATTCAATTTAGACAGTATTATGTCGAGTTTAGGTGATATTGGAGGCCCTTTTCTATTTGGTTGCTTAATTTTAGGCATAATCTCCGCAGCAGCGGGATATTTTGGCATCCGCACATTTTGGCGATATTATGTGAACAAACAATGGCAAACAAGAAAGTCCAATAGAGAAGATCAAGAATAATAACTCTTTATATTTTCCAACCCTTTACTTTAGGGATCAAAAAATATTTTGGGTTATACAATCAATCCGTCTTCCATATGTAACACTCGATCCATTCTTTCTGCAAGATCAGGATCATGAGTCACTACCAAAAAACTGACTTGTAATTCCTGATTTAATTCCAGCATTAACTGATAAATCTGTTCAGCAGTCTTACTATCCAAATTACCGGTCGGCTCATCTGCCAAAACACACTTTGGCTTATTGATTAATGCTCTCGCCACCGCTGCACGTTGCCGTTCACCCCCTGATAATTCGCCTGGTTTATGCTCAATTCTATGTCCCAAACCAACTCGCCCTAACATTTCTATCGCTTCTTTACGCGCCTGTTTAGTTGATTGACCTGAGATTAATACGGGCATAGCAACATTTTCTAGTATTGAAAATTCTCCTAGTAAATGATGGAATTGATAAATAAACCCCAATGAATCATTTCTTAGCTTACTCAGTTTTGATGAACTAATAGTCTTAAGATTCTCACCCACTAAAATGACTTTACCCTGTGTAGGTTTTTCCAAACCACCTAACAAATGCAGTAAGGTGCTTTTTCCTGAGCCAGAAGCTCCCATTATGGCGACACGCTCACCTGTGCTAATCGTCAAGTCAACACCCTTCAAAACTTCTACGTCTAAATCCCCTTGTTGATATCGCTTAGTCAGTTGTTGGCATTGCAATATTTCAGACTTATTCATATCTTAGTACCTCAGCAGGATTTACTTTAGACGCTTGCCACGCTGGGTATAAAGTCGCTAATAAAGATAAAATAAATGCAATACTTGCTATCACATAAACATCGGCCCAAACTAATTTTGAAGGTACATCACTTATATAATAAACATCTGCTGCCATAAACTGAACACCGAAAAAATTTTCAACAGCCGGGATTATTGTTTCTATATTCAATGCCAAAAGCACTCCCCCCAATGTACCTAAAGCTGTTCCAATAACACCAATGATACCGCCCAATACTATAAAAATACCCATAACAGACATATTTGACAAACCTTGTGTTTTTAAAATTGCAATATCTCCTCGTTTATCAGTAACGACCATCACTAGGGTTGATACTATATTAAATGCAGCAACTGCAACTATTAGCAGTAAAATAATAAACATCACTCGTTTTTCTGTTTTAATCGCTCTAAAAAAATTGCTATGGGCTTTTGTCCAGTCGCTAACAATAAATTTTTGAAATAATTGATTGGCTAACGATTTAGTAATTTTTGGTGCATTAAACAAATCATCTAACTTTAACCGTAAACCACTAACAGCACCCTCTAGTCGAAATAATTTCCCTGCATCATTAATATGAGTAATAGCCATGTTCCTGTCATACTCATACATTCCTACCTGGAATACGCCCACGACTGTAAAACGTTTTAACCGAGGTAAGATTCCCGCAGGTGTTGAATTGACTTGAGGACTAATAATTGTGACCTTATCCCCCGTCATCACACCTAAATAATTTGCTAATTCAGCACCTAAAACAATACTAAACTCTCCATCCACCAAATCAGATAACTCACCTACTTTCATTTTACTGGCAACTTCAGAAACTTTAGGCTCATGTTCAGGAAATACTCCTCGCAATAATGTACCACTCACTTGCCTACCCGCACTAATCATCACTTGCCCACTCACAAAAGGGGCTGACCCTTCAACATGAGGAGTATTAATAACTTTATTTTCTAATTCTTGCCAGTTTTGTAAGCGACCCGTTCTGCCTGTAATTGTAGTATGGGCAGTCATCCCTAAAATACGTTCACGTAATTCTGATTCAAAGCCATTCATCACAGAGAGAACAGCAATTAAAGCTGTTACCCCTAAAGCTATACCTAAGACTGAAGTTAGAGTGATAAATGAGATAAATTGAGTCCGTTGTTTGGCACGCGTATAGCGCATACCTATATAAAAAATAAGCGGTTTGAACATAGCGTTTGTTTATTGGTTTTCTTTACATTGAGAACAAAAACCATAAAGATATAAACTATGGTCTGTTAATTGATAACCTAATTTTTTGGCAATATCCCTTTGTCGTTCTTCGATAACACTATCGGTAAATTCATCGACTCGTCCACATTTCATACACACAATATGGTCATGATGAACCCCTCTATTAAGCTCAAAAACCGAATTTCCACCTTCAAAATGATGTCTAGAAACTAAGCCAGCAAGTTCAAATTGTGTCAAAACACGATAAACTGTTGCCAATCCAATTTCTTCATCTTGGCTCAACAAAATTTTATAGACTTTCTCGGCAGACAAATGCTTCTGATCAGTCTGCTGCTCCAAAATCTCCAGAATTTTTACTCGAGGTAGTGTAACTTTAAGCCCTGCATTTCTTAAATCATTACTTTCCAAGAACAAGACCCTCCTTTATAAACATAAATATATTACGCATAATTACTTATAGATTATCAATTTATTGAATCATAGACACTGTATGGTTTAAACAGTTCCATCGCCAATTCGTGAAGTTTTATTTCTAAAAAAAGCAAATTATCATTAAAGTAAATCCAACGTCACTTAAACTGAAAATTCATCAATAGTTATCCGCATAATCACAAAAAATAATCAATTGTAACTTTTTTTGATGCATGCTGTTGATACTTTTATGGGATTATTTTTCAAACATACGGTATCATTTTCCCTATACGACCAATCTCTGTCATTTAATTTCAAAAAAACATGAGAAAATCTATTTACCCTACTCTTATATTTTTAAGTATTACGTTATCTTCTTGCACGACCATTATGGAAAATCTTCCTGGTGTCTATACTTTAGATATTCAGCAGGGTAATGTAATTAATCAAGATATGATTGATCAACTCAAACCCGACATGACTAAACGACAGGTTTTATATGTTATGGGCTCCTCTATGCTGGTTGATGTTTTTCATGAACAACGCTGGGATTATATTTATTCTGAACAACTCGATGGCGAGCAAAGAAAACAAAAAAGACTTTCTTTGTTTTTTAAAGATGAAAAACTATCAGGCATAAAAGGTGATTTTAGGCCAAGCAGCTTAAATGCCAATAAAAAATCAAAAGAAACGACGGTTAATGTGCCTCCCCGTGACCTAGACAAAACACTTTGGGAAAAAATAACATCAGTTTTTTCCTCTACAGAACCCAAAAATAGATCTAAAGATGACGATAAAGCTTTATCAAAAGATGCTAAAAAAACTATCCGTAATAGAAATACTAGTCTGGAGGGTATCAATGACAATGAATTCTAAAATACTACAAAAAATATTTTGAGGTAAAATCTTGTTTGTTATTTAAAGAACCTCTGATTAAGTCAGTTAGAATTTAGCGCAGAAAAAACTGTCGCTATTTTTCACGAAGTGAGGCGTAATAGTCACTCTATTGCACCGATCTTCGTGGAAAAATCGGCAGCTTTAGCAAGCTAAAAACAATTGGACTTGCTCAGAGGTTCCTTAAGCGCCCGGTTTCGTCTTGCATCCATTGGATGACATAATAACGAACGATAGATCTCTACTCTATCTCCTTGAGAAACCATTTTTTTCGAATCACACACTTTCCCAAAAATTCCAACTTTCATTTTAGAAAGATCAATTTCAGAGAATTGATCTTTTATCCCCGATAAAACAATGGCCTCTTGTACACAAATAACTTCTTTCAACTTAATAGGGATGCATACTTGCTTATCAGGAGTTGCAAAAGCCACTTCAATATCCATGATCAATTATATAATTGCTTAGCCCGATCAGTAAAAGAGCTTACCATGGTATTACATATTTGATTGAAAACGACTCCAAATGCTAGACTAGTAAATCTGCCATTAATTTCAAAATCTAAATCTAATGAAATTTTACTAGCATCTTCTCGTAAAGGGAGAAAGTTCCAAACACCATCAAGTGATGAAAAAGGGCCGTCTAACAAACTCATAAATAACTGTTCATTTCCTACACTCCGATTACTTGTTGAAAATGATTTATTAAAACCAGCTTTAGATATTTTTAATTCAGCTTCAACAATATCCCCTTCTTTTTTTAGAATTTTACTTCCGCTACACCACGGTAAAAACTCTGGGTATGATTCTATATCTCTGACTAAGTCAAACATCTGTTTAGCTGAAACCTTGACTAAGGCACTTTTTTTTACTTGAGTCATATTAAATTATGCCTATCACATCTAAAAGCACTAAAAATACTGCGCCAGGTGCAATATATCTAATGAGAATACCCCATACCTTAAATGGAAAATAGGGAAGGTCTAATTCAGCACTCACATGCTTCTTATGCATTACCCACCCAGAAAATATTGCTATACCAAGGCCGCCAATAGGTAGCATTAGATTTGCAGTTAAATAATCCAGTAAATCAAAAATTGTTTTATCAAAAAGTTTAAATCCTGACCAAATATTAAATGATAATGCAACACTCACTCCCAATACCCAGACACCCAATCCACTTACAATACTAGCTTTAGTACGAGTAAAGTTTTTATTTTCTACAAGCCATGCAACAAGAGGCTCAATCAATGAAATTGCAGAGGTTAATGCTGCAAAAACCAATAAAACAAAAAACAAGACACCAAACAACCAGCCTCCTGTCATATTTCCAAATGCAATAGGTAACGATTGAAAAATCAGTCCTGGGCCGGCACTAGGTTCTAGTCCATTAGCAAAGACAAGCGGAAAAATAGCAATACCTGCTAACATAGCTACCACAGTATCTGCCCCTGCAATATACAAACTGGTTTTAGCAATAGAAATACCCTTTGGCAAATAAGATCCATAAACCATAATGGCCCCCATACCTAACCCTAAAGTAAAAAAAGCATGCCCCATAGCGGTTAAGACCGCATCACTATCAATTTCGCTAAAATCTGGACTAAAAAGAAACCTCATCCCTTTAAAATAGGCTTCTCCTGTGCTCATAGCATAACCGACTAATAGAACTAATAATGCAAATAATACTGGCATAAAAAACCGCACTGCTTTCTCTAGTCCACCTTTAACACCTCGCATTACAACACTCATGGTGGCAACCAAAAAAGCAGTATGCCAAAAGACCAACTGGACGGGACTGGCAAGTAAATTATCAAAAGTTTCTTTAACTACCGTTGCATCTGATGAAAATCCACCAAAAAATGCTTTAAATACATAGGCACTAGCCCAACCCGCTATAACACTGTAATAGGATAAAATCAAAACACCCGCAGTAACTCCCATCCAGCCGAGGTAATGCCAATTTTTATTTGCATTTGCTTCTGTTGATAGCATTTCCAAGGTATTAATAGGGCTTTGCCGCCCTCTTCTGCCCATCATACTTTCTGCGATCATAATGGGAATTCCTATGGCAACAATACAGGCCAAATAGACGATAACGAAGGCTCCTCCTCCATTTTCGCCGGTGATGTAGGGAAATTTCCAAATATTACCTAAGCCAACTGCTGACCCCGTCGCTGCTAGAATATAAGCGAATCGAGATGACCATTCTCCGTGTATTGATTTTTTGTTTGCCATTGTTTTACCTAGTGCTCCAAATAATTACGTTCGTTAGCGGCAAATTTATATTCCCGCAGGTCTGGTTTCAGATGTGTTTCAGTTAATTGCTATAAAATCCACATCCATCCCTTCGCTAAATAGAGTAAAATACCAGAATAATCCTATTTCGTCAGTTTAAAAATAATTTTCGTCGTTATGGCTGGTAAAAAATCCAAAAAAAAGAACAAACAAACAGATAATACGATTGCCGTAAATAGACAGGCAAGTCATGAGTTTTTTATTGAAGAGCAATTTGAAGCTGGCCTTGTCTTAGAAGGATGGGAAGTTAAAAGTTTACGAGAGGGTCGAATCCAGCTAAAAGAGAGTCATATCAGCATCCATAAAGGAGAAGCCTGGCTTTTAAGTGCTCATATTTCTCCATTATTGTCAGCATCTACGCATATTGTCCCTGATACTATTCGAAAAAAAAAATTACTACTCCATGACTATGAATTAAGTAAATTAATTGGTGGAGTTGAGCGCAAAGGGTATACCATTGTTCCTCTATCAATGTACTGGATAAGAGGCCGTGCAAAACTTAAAATAGGTTTAGCTAAAGGTAAAAAATTACATGACAAACGCTCAGTGTCAAAAGACAAAGATTGGCAACGCGATAAAGAACGTCTTATGAAACATGCGTAATTCTCAAGATCTAAGACGGACAAAAAGGTTAGAAAAGCTTTTAGCGATTCTTATGCTTTAGTGTAAGCAAGATGCGTGGGTTATTTGTTTCCAGTTGCCTAAGTAGCTTCTTTCTTCTTAATATAAAAAACCTGTGTCCCTTGGTCTTTTAGAAACTCTATTATAGTGTGTCCAGTTTGTTCAATATAAACGCCAATATCCAAATGGGCAGCTGGATCTGTGGCAATAATTTTAACTATTGCTCCACCCTTTATTTCCATCAAACCTTTTTTTAAGCGCAATAAAGGTAAAGGACAATTTAACCCACTAGCATCAACTTCTAAATCAACTTCAATCATAAATTTTGTTTTCTAAATCATCTTAACACTACCTTATAATATCATTCTCAAAAGAATTCTAAAATCAAAGTTAACAATGGATTATTTTCCACTTTTTTTAAAATTAAAAAAACAAAGCTGTTTAGTTGTGGGAGCAGGAACAATTGCAACCCGTAAAATCGAGCTATTATCAAGAGCAGGTGCTGTCATTACAGTGATTGCTAAAGATGTTAGCCCTACGATTACCCACATGCAAAAATCGCACAAACTAATAATAAAAGAAAAAGAATTTGAAATATCTGATGTAAAAGGTTTTAGTTTAATTGTTTCTGCTACAAATAACTCGGCAACTAACCAGCTAGTTTCTCAATCTGCAACTGAACTCAACATTCCCGTCAATGTTGTCGATAACCCAGAACTTTGCAGTTTTATCTTCCCTGCAATTATTGACCGATCTCCTCTCATAGTAGCAGTTTCATCAGGAGGGGCATCACCTGTTTTAGCTCGATTATTACGTGCTAAAATTGAAAGCATCATTCCCCCAGCTTATGGTCAGCTTGCTCTATTTGCAGAAAAATTTAGAAACACTGTAAAAAAACAAATAAAACAACCCGCTCAACGAAGAATTTTATGGGAATCTGCATTACAAGGAAAAATATCAGAACTTATTTTTGCGGGAAGACAACCAGAAGCAGAGAGCCTACTTAAAAAACTAATATCAAATTCAGAAAACAATGATGATATAGGAGAAGTTTATCTAGTAGGTGCAGGACCTGGTGATCCTGATTTGCTTACATTCAGAGCATTGAGACTTATGCAACAAGCCGATGTAGTCGTTTATGACCGTCTTGTGTCTCCCGAAATACTCGATTTAACACGTAGGGATTCAGAGAAAATATATGTTGGAAAACAAAAACAAAATCATAGTGTGCCGCAAGACTCAATCAATGAATTATTGGCTTCTCTAGCAAAAAAAGGCAAACGTGTTGTTCGCTTAAAGGGTGGAGATCCTTTTATTTTTGGACGGGGAGGAGAAGAAATTGAAACTCTGTTAGACCAGAATATCAATTTTCAAGTGGTACCCGGAATTACTGCTGCTTCAGGTTGTGCAACTTATGCAGGCATCCCATTAACTCATAGAGATCATGCTCAGTCCTGTATCTTTGTAACGGGGCATCTTAAAGACGGTACAATTAATTTAAATTGGAAGCAATTAACTGCATCTAACCAAACAGTTGTTTTTTATATGGGGCTTTCTAGCCTGGGGGAAATTTGCCAATCCCTTATAGATAATGGTTGCTCAAGCAATCATCCAATTGCGATTATTCAACAGGGTACAACGGCTAACCAGCGTGTGGTCACTGGAACTCTAGAAACTTTACCTCAACTTGCTTCTGCTAAAAATATAAAAGCACCAACATTGATTATTGTTGGGTCAGTAGTCACTTTACATGATAAATTACACTGGTTTAAAGTAGAACAAAATTAATCAATTATCTTTTATAATCATATGCTTAAAATATTAAAGCTACTATTTATGGTCCTAACAACTATTCTAGTTGCATGTGATCAATCCCCTTCTCCAAAGAAAACTATTTCATTAGCAAAAAATGGTGTCTTTTCTGCGACTCTATCAGAGAATTATGCTCTATTAGGCACTATGGAAGGTTATGGTGAATTATGGAAAACAAAAGGTAAGCCATCACTCATTCATAAATGGAAACACACAGAAAATGATAGCGGTATTATTTCTACAGACATATCACCTAACGAAGAGTTTGCGATTACCGCTGAAAAAAACTCTATTGCTTGGTGGCAAATAGAAAATGGTACATTATTATCCGTTTGGAGCCTGCCCGATATTCATTATATTAAAATTTCTCCTGACGGCCAATTCGCATTAATTGGTTTGTCAGATAAGGCTATCTACTTATATCTACAATCAGGCCAAACCCAGTATGCTTTCAAACACGATGACAGAGTCTCTACCATTGATATATCAAGTAACGGAAAATACGCAATAACCGGATCAGATGACCAAACTGTAAAACTTTGGAACTTATCAACTGGTGAAATAAAATATACATGGAAACATCAAAATAAACTTTCAACCGTAGCCATTAGCCATGATAATAAATATGTTTTTACCAATGGCGCATTAAGCCAAAGCCAATTATGGAAAATTTCAAATGGAAAACTACATAAAAAAATTGGTCCTAAACTAATTACTTATTCTACTGCTGAATTTTCAAGCAACGATAAGTTTTTGCTCCTTGGACACACAAGCCAGCGTATTGAACTTTGGAAAGTTAGATCAGGTAAACAAAAACAATACTGGCGACCTAAAAAAGAAGAGAATTGGAGGCCAACTGCGGCAACAATTCTATCCTTAGACTTTAATGAAAATAACAAGAAATTTTCAAGTATTGCTACAAATGGCTTTTTACAAAAATGGCGAATCAAACCATAATTTAGTTAACATTCTGTCCAAATGATATTTAACTAAGAAGTATATACCACTCAATTTATTTATAATTAGATTGAATTTTACTTTAAAATATAATATCCTTTCAGAGTTTACTAATTTGTTTGAACTAACTTTTACAACTCTTTAAGTTAGTAATTTTAATCACAATGAGAGAGGAAGTATGAAAAAAATATTAGGTGCATTAGCAGGTATTGCTTTAATCGGTTTAAGTGGACAAGCAATAGCTGACGAAGAAACAAAAGTAGGGCAAAAAATCTATGATCGCGCTTTCGGTCGTGGCTGTGGGGCATGTCATGATATTGCGTCTAACCCACAACTAGCAGCTTTAATCAAAGCTGGAGAGCTTGATAAAGCAAGTTTCTCTGATACCTTAAAAAATGGTAAAAATGGCATGCCAAAAGCAATGGCTGCAATTATGGCAGTTGGCCCAGTTAAGAAAGCAGGCTATTCTGAAGACCAGGCAATTGATGCTGTTTACAAATTCTTAAGTAAATAAGTTAAATATATATATATATAAAATATTTTCTTAAGTTAGTAAAATTTGACAAAAAAAGCCGCTTTTAAAAAGCGGCTTTTTTTGTGCTTTCCTTCTGTTTATTTTTCTTTGATTTAACCCTTTTTTACTAAGCCAACTTTCACTGATGAAGAATCAGGCTGGTCAAGTCTAAAGTGCCTTCTAACCCAAAAACCACATATTGCTGCAATCATTAACCCACATGAAGTTAAAGTAAGATAAATCAAAGTTTTTAATTGCGAAACTTCTTTCAATATTTCTGCATTCCCCTGATTTTTTATATTCCTTTTTCCGGACACTGGAAGCGGCACAGAATAAGCCTGTAAAACCTTAACATCAGCCCTTAAGTCTTCCACAGTATCCAACGAAGTAATAATACTACCTTTACGTATGCTTTCTTCTAGCATTCTCAACTTACTTTCTATAGAGCCACTTATCAATCCAACAAACTGACTTTTCAAAGCTTTAATTTCTGCTGATAATACTGGGTTTTCAATAGTATAGACAGCCGAAGCTTCCACTTGTCTGCCAGACGTAAATTTATCTAACATATTACCTGTGGGTATTAATAAAAAGCCCAAAATAAAAACAATCACCATCAATGAAGATGCCAACAATAATAAAAACCTGTTCGCCTTAACCAAATCTTGGTGTTGTGGAATATTTTGCAGAATTACTATGTCTCGTTGCTCCTCGGCATTAACTAATTCTGATTTTAATTCACGCATATTACACTCATTATTATTGTTATTCCCCCATCAATGGGAATTGTAATAGACACATTTTCTCATTATACAAGCTTATAAAGAATATGCCCTAATAATTTCAGAAATACTAAAGATCCACTTTCCATTGGCACACAGAACCCCTCATTAAAACTCAACAATTACTATATTATATCTAGCATTCCCCCGTTCTTAGTAGTCTCAACAGACTCACTATTTTAACCAGCTTGTTTCATTTTTGCCGCAATCCTCATCCTTAAAGCATTTAATTTAATAAAACCTTCCGCATCTTTTTGATTATATGCTCCCTCATCGTCTTCAAACGTTGCAATACTCTCATCAAATAAGCTATCAGTTTCTGACACCCTACCAACAACAGAAACATTTCCTTTATAGAGTTTTACCCTGACTTTTCCATTGACCGAGATCTGCGAATCATCAATCATCCCTTGTAACATTTTACGTTCGGGACTCCACCAATAGCCGTTATAAATCAAAGTAGCATAGCGAGGCATTAGCTCATCTTTTAAATGAGCAACTTCTCTATCCAATGTTAAAGATTCAATCGCTCGATGCGCTTTTAGCATAATAGTCCCCGCCGGTGTTTCATAACATCCTCTGGACTTCATGCCCACATATCGATTCTCAACGATATCATCTCGTCCAATTCCATTATTTCCACCCAATTGATTCAATTTTTCCATCACCTCAGCAGGACTATGTGGTATACCATCAATAGCGGTAATATCACCCTTGATATAGCTTAACTCCAAATACGTAGGTTGATCAGGCGCATTTTCAGGTGAAACGCTCCAGAGCCACATATCGTCTTCAGGTTCTGCCCAAGGATCTTCAAGAATTCCACCTTCATATGAAATATGTAATGAATTCGCATCCATTGAATAAGGTGAGGCTTTTCCTTTTTTCATTTCAATTGCAATTCCGTGTTTATCAGCATAAGCTAACAATGATTGTCGAGAGTTTAGATCCCATTCTCGCCAAGGAGCAATAATGTGAATATCAGGTCGCAAAGCATAGGCACCTAGCTCAAATCTAACTTGATCATTACCTTTCCCTGTCGCACCATGAGAGATAGCCTGCGCACCTGTTTCATTTGCAATTTCAATCAACCTTTTGGCAATTAGGGGTCTAGCAATAGACGTCCCTAACAAATATTCCCCTTCATAAATAGCGTTAGCACGAAACATCGGAAAAATATAATCCTTGGCAAATTCTTCACGCATATCCTCAATGTAAATTTCTTTAATACCCATCGCCTCGGCCTTAGCTCTAGCTGGCTCTACTTCTCCTCCTTGACCTATATCAGCAGTAAATGTAACCACTTCACAAGAATACACATCTTCTAACCATTTTAAAATTACAGATGTATCCAATCCACCAGAATAAGCCAAAACAACCTTATCAATTCCTGACATAACGTCCTAATACTCTAACTATTAAAAATTTTTTATTATACTTTACTCGATCACGAATGCGGAATTTATATCAGTTTGTTTTTTCCGATAGCAAGCCACTGAAACAGATGCATAGTTTGCTAAACAACAGTTTTAGCAACAAGGTTTATAGGTAAAAACGGAGCGATAAAAATCCGCATCAGTAACCGAAAGTATTATTGGAGATAGCTTAATTTGTCAGAAACCTAAGCTGGATGATAAAAATTTCAGAGCTGTTGAATAATTGCTTGAAACCAACTTTCAACAGTAAGTTGCAAATACAACACTCAATTGATAATTTATTTAACTCATTGAAACAGTTGATAAATTAAGTCTATAACCAACCCGTTTAATAGTCAAAATCCAATGAGGATGGTCAGGGTCTTTTTCGATTTTTTTACGTAATAAATGCATATATTGATATAGATCAGATTTATTAGCTCGATATGTTGCAGGCCAAAGGTGTTCAATAATTTCATCTGCGCTAAATACTCTATCAACATTAGTGGCAAGCAAACTGAAGAGTTTAAATTCTTTATCTGTCAAGCATAAATCTTTACCCTTAAACGAAACAGCATTACAATTAGTATCTATATTAAATGGCCCCACATTATAGCTAGTAACTGCTGTAGGAGTAGTAGGGATAGGATCATCAATACGATAAGGTGGCGTTGGCAGAACTGAATCAATAACACGATACACCTCAATCTCATTTCTTCTTTGACTAGACCTTCTTTCTTGGTATCTTCTATCAGGAAAAGAATGAGGATTATATTTATATCGAATTCTGAAGTAATTATCCAATTGTTCCAATATAGGTTCTTTAAAAAAACAATCGACCCAAGAACTTAAATAACTTAAATCATCATTTTTGTGACTACTAATAGCACAAACTTGAATATGACAATCAGAACTGATTTGCTCTAATATTCTAAGGTTTAACTCTGATAATTTAGAATCTAGTTTACTCGCATCAATAATGATCAGATCATTATTTTTTATTTCATCTGCCCTCAAAGCTTTGTCAATGGAACAAACTTCTAATGATAAAATATTAGCAACGCAATAGCCCTCAACTAAACCTATAATATAACTATCATTAGATACTAATAAAATATGATGATTAATAGGCCTTCTCCTAACAATTTAGTTAAAACATTAACGTTAGTTTAATATTACTTCATATTTTTGTTATAACAAGGTAATAGTACCTTTACTTCAAAAAGTAAAGTATTATTACTTTCTCAATTCTAAAATAAATTAATTGTTACCCAATATTGTCTGAGTAGCATCAGCTACCGAAAATTGGAAGTTCTTTTACCATATAGACAACTTTACCGTCTAGTCCCAGTATCTTTCTAAAAAGACCTTTTTTTAATTAATCCTTGATCAACGGCCCATTGCGGAAAGATATCACGTAAAATTAAATAACTGGGAATATTCTATAATTTTTTGAGCCTGAATTAGTAATTGAAACGGTATGAAAATCTGCATTATAAAAATAATACCATCAAATCAAATCAAATCAAATCAAATCAAATCAAATCAAATCAAATATAAGAATTTGAATTTATAATTAATTTTATAGTAACAAATATACTATAAAAACGGTTTGGGTACTTGTGGAAACCCCACCCACTCGGCAATTTGGTTATACCTTTTGGCAATATCTTGGGTAATTTTAATACCATTTTCAATGCCTTTCACAGTTTTACCTAATTTAGAATCTTTATCGCCCAGATTCTCTACTAATCGTCGCAACCTGTTTGCCAGCCCTTTCTTTTTAACCTCGTCTTTACTCTTACATTGCTCAAGTTGTTCTAAAGCTTTAGCTACATTTTCCAACTCTTTCGCTTCCTGTTTTTTCCCTGTTTCTATTAATAGTTGAGCCAATTCATTCAAATCACCTTGTAAGCCAATATTGCAATCGTAAAAATTAAAGGTTGTATGTGTAGAGTGATCCATCAAAATCTGATTTTCTTGTCCTCCTATTATTAAATTATCGGTCTTTATCTGGTGAAAATTAACAGCCTGATTCAAATCAAGATTTTGCCTTGTAATATCATCATAATAAGGTACATTATCATTGGATTGATTTAAAACTTGTCTATCAGACAACCAGACAGGATACTTTGCCTCTAATTCATCAGGAATTTCTCCAAAGCGTTCTATCCGATACTGTAATTCTGGCTGCTCACTTTTATAGCTATTAAAAATATCATTCAGTGTTGCTCGCAGCACAGAAATATAGCTTGTTTTATCTTTCCCCTTAACTGAAACACTAATGGTTCGATCCTCTTCTCGCACCAGTGCCAAGCTCCCCTTACCATCTTCCAGAATCACGCCATAACGCCATACTGAATTTTCCTGATGGTCTTTTTTGATTTGCTTATTATGGCGAACAATAAAACGTGAAATGGTATGAGGTGGTAATGGTTGTTCTGCCTTATAGCGCAACATCAAACTTTTACCAATGGAAAAATCAGGCAGCATTACTGGACGATCTTCATTTAATAAATGAGGAATGATTAAATGATTGCCCTCTTCTGTTTCATAAGCCAACTCATAATGCATCATCAACTCAAACAGAAACTTATGCTTATCTTCTGGGTAGCGGTCTGCATCCTGTTCAAAAACCGCAGTAAAATCCGCCAATGTTAAGGAATATTTTTTAGCTTTATGCACCCAATTAATAATTTTATAAACCCCATGACTTATCCACTCAGGATTTAATACCAAGGTATCATAACCCTCCATGTTTTTATACCACAGACTAACACCTAAACAATGTAGTGCTTGCAATAGATGTTCTTTATCTTCCACCTCATATCGCTCAGCTATCCGGTTAAATTTATCTCTGCTGATATGTTCCTGTGCTATGTGTTTTTCATCCTTATAAAAAAGTCCCTCTAGCTCTTCTTTTACTTGATAGTAATTGCGAGGTATGATTTGATTTTCCCAAGAAGGGTTTGTTTTTATATAGCCTGCAACATCTTCGCGAAATGATTGCAACTTTTCTGCATCATCTCTAATGGAAAAATGAAAAATTCCAATAATGGGATAATTCTCTTTTAAAAAGTTAGCTTTAATATTCGCGCCATGTTGGTCACGCTCGTTAACCAAAATTATCGCTTTAGAATCACCCCCATAGTTTTTCATATGATTAAGCCAATATTCCAGGCTATTTTTTTCTTCCGTGCGACCGTTATACACCATCAGATAAAGACAACGCTCTGACAAAAAAAACTGATGCACAGCATGAGTTACGGTGTGTCCAGCAAAATCCCAAATTCTTATCTTAATATTTTCCGGTTTTGATGTCCAAAGCAGCGTATCTACACCCGCCGTACTCTCATCATCCGTCGTCATGAGCGCTTTAGGATTAATCAACCGTCTTGCTATACAGGTTTTACCTGCGCCCTTATCACCTAAAATGATAATGCGTGCTTCATTAAGATAATCAGCGCCTTTTTCTAATTCTTCTAAATAACTTGCCACCATCGCAGCCCCTTGGCCTCGAATTTCTTTGGGGACATTGATTCGCCTTTTAAGGGCTTTTTGGTCTAATTTAAAGTCGCTTTCAAAAATGTGTTTATAGAGTCGCCCCCAATAAGCACAATCTTCTGCCTCAAGTGCTTTTTGAAAATTTGCCCAAATTTCACCATAGAAACTGATTGAATCTAATTTATCTTCTTTGTTAGCCTGTAGATCATTAAGAATCAGAAGTTCTAGATTCAAATTATTTCTAGCAGCGGCAGTTGAGGCTGCGTTGGCAGCGGAGTATGCATCAGCAGGGACAGCAGCGTTGGCGGAGGCGGCGTGAGTATTGACATTGATAGAGGAGAAGGCGTATGCGTTGGTAGCGGCGTAGGCGGCGTAGGCAGCGGCGTTAGCGGCGTAGGCAGCGGCGTTAGCGGCGTAGGCAGCGGTGGCGTTGTCGGCGGCGTTGGTGACGATATAGGTGGTGTTGGCGGCGTTGGCGGCGTTGGCGGCGTTGACGACGTTAGCGGTGACAGCAGCACTAATAGCATTATCTAAAGCATAAAAAATACTATAAAGGTGGGTTTGTCTTTTATCTTTATCCCAAAAATTAAATGACCCTTTCCTTCCCCCCAAAAAAGGTAATGCTCGTACAGCGCAACGCCATGAAAATTCTACTTTCTGCTGGCGATTAAGGTTCTCTAACTCTTCTTTTACTTGCTCTCTAAAGTTATCTTCACTCATATTTATTCTGCTTTATTATTAACAGCCTCATTACCCTATTAAAGAGGTTTCTGTTGATTTGCAACTCTTTTTCAGTCTGGATTAACGGTAGAATAGGTTGTTTATGACTACACAAGACTGGGAGAATGGTTTTGTCATTTTATAGAAATAAATGATTGTTAAAAAAATTAATAGTATGACAGAAGTTAATGTCAGTTGCTGGAACAAGCAGGTGCAGGAGAAAGGCCTCTTTATTACAGGTAAGGTAAGGTAAGGTAAGGTAAGGTAAGGTAAGGTAAGGTAAGGTAAGGTAAGGTAAGGTAAAATGAAAAACTTTGATCAATTTTTTCAACGGGCAGCCAATAGAAAAGGCGGTAAAGCACAACTGCAATTACTTTTGCCATCCATAAAAACAAAAAAACAAATCTGTTCACAAGCTGATGACCGAATTTTATCAATAATGACCCAGTGTATTTTTCAGGCTGGGATTCGATGGAAAGTGGTTGATAACAAATGGCCTGAATTTGAGACAGTATTTCAACAATTCAACCCGAAAATACTTGAGTTATTATCTGCCGAGGATTTGGAAGCCTTAGCCAAAGACAGGCGTATTATCCGCAGTATGCAAAAAATTGTGACTGTGCCTAAAAATGCACAATGGATTAATGAGATAGCTGTAGAGCATGGTAATTTTGCAAAATTTATAAGCCAATGGCCAAGTTCTAATGCCATTGAGTTATTTATACTACTCAAAAAAAGAGGTGCTCGTTTAGGCGGAAATACCGGACAACGGGTATTGAGGCTGATTGGAATGGATAGTTTTATATTAAGCCATGATGTACTTAAATCCTTGCATCAGGCAGATATAGGCCTTTATGGATCAGCAACCTCAATGAAAGATATGCAATTGATTCAAACGGCATTTAATGATTGGCATAAAGAAACTCAATTACCTTATACACATCTTAGTAAAATATTGGGTTATTCAGTTGAGTAATTTTATACCAAAAAGTAAACACCTATGACTATTTCCATTAAGTCAGAAAAAGAAGTAAGGTTTTTGTAGGTTGGGCTAACGGCTCTTTTGTTAACCCAACATTTTTAGAGTCCATGTTGTTGGGTTGCCATAGAGATGGCATCAACCTACAATAATATCTTAACCTAATGGCAGTAATGCTCTAAGTAGGAAATTTGAAATTTTAAATGAGAAAAATGTAAAATGTAAACTTTATGCAATCACTTTCTCAGCATGAAAGAACTCCATAGTGTACGTTTTGTACTTAACAAACAACTGAGGATTATTTAACTATGAATCTAATAAAAAAAATTATACTAGCCTTTTTCTTAATCTTTACCATCACAGTTTCTAACACGACTCTTGCAGCTGGAAAAATTGAAAATGCAACATTAGGAGAGATTAAAGCTTCAATAGACACCACAATTGAACGATCAGAAAAGACACTTGCCGCCATAGAAAATGGTGCGGACAAAGAAACTGTTCTTGGCCTTCTTTCTGATACTAAACAAATGGCAAAAGAAATTCATGCAACACGTCGTGCAGCCGTTTTCAAAAGTAAGGCTGGAACGCAAATGAAGAAAGCGAGAAAAGCAGCAAAAAAAGATGATTTAGAAACTGCTAAAACTCATGTTGAAAAAGGTGTTGAGTTTTATAAACAACTCAAACAAGCGTTTCTAGAAACTAATGGCTAACTCAACTTAGCACTTCCACTCTATAAAATTCAGCTCTGTGCATGTCCAGATAAAGGGTGAGGGTAAAGTTTAATTGAGACATAGTGTATTTCTATTGGTAATGAACGTTTAATACAGCCATTAAGATTATTTTGTAGGTTAGGCTAACGGCTCTATCGTTAACCTAACATTTCTTATATAAATAAACTGAAAAAGGAGTAAGGTGCAAAGTTTTGAAATTATTGTTCAAATAACTCTACTTTATAGCCCAAGGCTTGTAGTTTTGAAAATACGCCATCACTCCCGACTAAATGTAACGCACCAACCAAAACTAATTCAACTTCTGGTGTATTAAGAAATGCTTCAATTTTTGGTATCCAGGCATTATTCCGTTTGACTAATAGAAGCTGATATAATTCTGGGTATTCTGATTTCATTGGCAGAATACCTAATTTTTCTATGCTCTTAATATCACCATTCCGCCATGATTCTTTCATCCCTTTCATCACTACGGATAATTTTTCCATATCAGCGATAGTACTCAAAATCATTTCATCCTCATGACCTTTACCCAAATTTTCTATCACTGAAAGTTGTACTTGAAATGATTCTAACTCACCTAAAGCTTTACCATCAGCCAGTGCTTTTTGATTAAAATATTTATCTACCCCCGTCTCTGCCAACCCTAACCGTTGTAATTCAGCAAAAACTAGAGTGATCATAATCATGGGTGGTTTATATCGCTTTAATTGCTCTATCTTTAAACCCTTTGATGATAAATAGTCGGTCAAAACTTTATAGGTTTTTGCGCTCAAGTCATCTTTAACTGTTTTATCATCTTTATACATGACCCGTTGTAATAATTTTTGCTGATTTTCTGGCAATGCCAAAGCTTGTATGTCCGTCTCGAAAACGATCATCTCTGCCTTTTTATAAGCTTTTTCAAACTCAATAGGTAATGGATAATCACTCTGACTTAATACGTGAACAGTGCCACCGATAAACAATTCAGAACCATCTTTGCTTACTCGCCATAAAGAAGTTTCAGCAAATGTAACAATTGGATTTAGAAGACATAGTAAAATAAGATAACGCACCGACACTCCAGACTTATGAATAATATTGAGACTATTTCTTTAACAAATTTAGCTTATACACTTATCCCTGTGTTTTTGGTATTAGTTATTCTTTTTAAATGGAAACTAAAAACAGCACATGCACTTTACGCAATGAGTCGTATGTTACTTCAATTGCTAGTCGTTGGTTATTTTTTAAATGCAATCTTTGCATCAGACTCAGCTCAAATCACGCTATCTATACTTTCTGTCATGTTGCTATTTTCAGGCTGGATTGCTTTAGGTACTGTTAAACAAAAACGCAGAGATTTTTTTATTAAAGCAATTTTGTCATTAATCGTCGCTTGCGGGATTACCCTTTCAATTATTGTTGTGGGGGTTTTAGAATTGGATCCATGGTATCAACCTAGGTATATTATCCCACTGGGGGGGATGATTTTAGTTAATTGTATGAATAGTATTAGTTTGGCTGCTGAGCGTTTTATCTCAGAAATTCACAACCATAACGATAGCATCCAGGCTAGAAACATTGCTTTTAATGCCTCATTAATTCCGACCATTAATACCCTTTTTGCTGTCGGTCTGGTTTCCCTGCCCGGCATGATGACAGGGCAGATTTTATCAGGCGTATCGCCTTTTATTGCCGCAAGATACCAGATTATGGTGATGTGTATGTTGTTTGCATCATCTGGCCTATCTGCGGCATGTTTTCTTACGTTGATAATTAAAAATTATAAAAACTAATGATTACACCCTTCACCATGAATATGTTTATGGTTTAACTCATCCTCTGTAGCAGGTCTTATATCAATAACTTCAACATCAAAAGTTAAGGTTTCTCCCGCTAAGGGATGATTACCATCAATCGTCACTTCATCACCGTCTACTTTCGTCACAGTGACAACATTAACGCCTTGGCTTGCATCTGCATGAAACTGCATGCCCTCTTCAACTTTATCCATGCCTTCAAACATTGTCATAGGAACAACTTGAAGCATATCTTCTCTTTTTTCTCCATAAGCATCTGCGGGGGCTATTGTTGTTTTAAATTTATCGCCGGCCTTTTTTCCTAGCAGTGCATTTTCTAAACCTGAAATAATTTGACCCGAACCATGTAAATAAACCATAGGGTCTTCATCTCTTGAACTGTCTAATTGTTTTCCAGTACTATCCGTCAATATATAATGAATAGAAACAGCCAATTTGTCTGTGATTTGCATAAAAAACCTTTAAAAATTAAATAAAAGGCGACCATTATACACTTTAAAAAACTATTTTAACCTCTGCTTGAAAACTTCATAAATCATAATCCCAGCTGCAACCGATACATTTAGACTTTCAACCTGCCCTACCATGGGAATTTTTACTAGAAAATCGCATTGCTGTTCAGTTAATCGCCTCATTCCAGTTCCCTCCGTTCCCATGACTAATGCTAAAGGAATTGTTAAATCGGCTGAAAAAATTGATTCTTTGGTATTACCTGATGTCCCCATAATCCAGATATTTTGCTCTTTTAACCAACGTAATATTCTTGCAAGATTTGTCACCTGATAAACAGGCACTGTTTCTGCCGCGCCACTGGCTACTTTACAGACTGTTGCTGTTATTCCTGAAGAATTATCTTTACTAATAATAATCCCATGGACACCCGCAGCATCAGCCGTTCTTAGACATGCTCCCAGATTATGAGGATCTTGCACTTGATCTAAAACCAAAAACAAAGGTACTTCTGTCATTGTTTGCACTTTGTGTTTTAGTTCATTCTCTGAATGAACACTTGGAATTTCAACCTCAATAACAATTCCCTGATGGTTTTTTCCATCTGTCATTTTATCTAGACGTTTTCTATCACTTTTTTCTACGCCACAACCTAGCTTTTGAATTTGATTGATCAAAGCCAGGTGTTTCTTATCTTTTCTTTGGCTATCAAACCAGACTTTATAAATCTTATCAGCAGAATAGTCTAACGCAGCTTGCACAGAGTGAATACCATAAATTTTGCTGACATTCATGGTTTGTTTGCTGTTCTTTTTGTCGATTTTTTCGTTTTTCCAGACCCTCGATTGCTTGATTTTTTCTTATTCGACTCTTTTTTTGTCACTTTTTCTTTAGATGTTTTCGATTTTATTGTTTTTTTATTCCCACCTTTTTTTCTATCCACTTTTGTTTTAGAGACTTTTGATTTGTCTTTTTTTCTATCTGCTTTTTTCTTAGCCGGCTTACGTCTGGGTAGATTCGTTAAATCAAAGTCAATTTTTTTATCGTCCAAATCAACTCTGGCCACACGCACTTCAACCTTATCACCTAATCTATAGTTTATGCCTGTTCGCTCTCCCTTTAATTGATGTGTTTTAGCATCAAAATGAAAATAATCTTGGGGTAAATTTGTGATATGAACAAGACCTTCGACAAAAATATTTTCTAGCTCTACAAAAAAACCAAACCCTGTAACTGCAGTGATAATGCCTTTATATTCTTCGCCTATTTTATCCATCATATATTCGCATTTAAGCCAATTAACAACGTCTCTCGTTGCCTCGTCTGCTCTACGTTCATTGGCGGAACAATGCTCTCCCAAAACCACCATATCCGGTAGTCCATAAAAAAAACTGGATGCAGGTTTATTATCTATACAATGTTTAATCGCCCGGTGCACTAATAAATCAGGATAACGCCTAATGGGTGACGTAAAATGTGCATAGGCATCTAAAGCCAAACCAAAATGACCTTTTTTCTCAGGGCTATAAACTGCCTGAGACATAGACCGCAACAAAACAGTTTGAATTAAATGTGCATCATCTCTGTCCTTAACTGAAGCAAGCAAGTGCATATAATCCAATGGTGTTGGTTTATCACCGCCACCTAGCATTAAACCCAATTCATTTAAAAAGGTTTTCAGCGTCAGTAATTTTTCTGTCCCTGGCCCTTCATGCACACGTAACAAATGTGGCATTTTTTTACGAATAAGAAAACGAGCCGCTGCGTTATTGGCAGTAATCATAAATTCTTCAATTAATTTATGTGCATCATTTCTTTCGGTTGGAACAATTTTCTCTATTTTTCTATCTTTCGCAAAAACAATTTGAGTTTCCTGCGTATCAAAATCCATTGCGCCTCGTAATTCACGCTGCTTACGCATCACTTTATAAAGGCTATAAAGCTCGTTAAGGTCTGGAACTAATGCAGAATATTTTTTAATCAGTGTTTTATCTTTTTTAACTAAAATCTTGGCAACATTGGTATAAGTTAATCGTGCATGAGAACGCATCACAGCATTAAAAAAACCTGAACGAACGACTTTACCTTCTTGATTAATAGTCAACTCGCAAACCATGCACAGTCGATCAACATCTGGATTGATGGAGCATAAGCCATTCGATAATATTTCCGGCAACATGGGAATTACTTGTTCCGGAAAATAAACCGAGGTACTTCGATTTTTTGCTTCAGCATCAAGGGCAGTATTAACCTGTACATAATGAGAAACATCAGCAATAGCTACTAATAGCTTCCAGCCTTTTGTAGTTTTTTTACAATAAACCGCATCATCAAAATCTCGTGCATCTTCACCATCTATAGTGACTAGTGGTAAATCGCGAATATCAACACGATTTTCTTTTGCGGCCTCTGGCACTTCCTTAGTTAAAGGTTTGGTTTCTGCAATGACTTCATTAGGCCATTGAAAAGGCAAATCATGTGAACGAAGTGCCATTTCTATTTCCATACCTGGCGCCATATGCTTGCCCAGTATTTCGACAATTCGCCCTATTGCTGGACGATGATTACTCGGATGCTGAATAATTTCTGCAACAACAATTTGTCCTTTCTTTGCCTTGCCAACTTCATCCTTAGGTATGGATATGTTTTGCGTTATTTTTTTATTGTCAGCGACAACAAAAATAACACCTTTTTCTTTAAATAAGCGCCCCACAACCTGATTTGTATTGCGTTCAAGTATTTCAACCAACGCGCCCTCTCTACGTCCTTTTCTATCTAACCCTGCAACCCTAACAACAACTCTGTCGTTGTGCATAAGAGATTTCATTTCTCTGGGTGATAAAAATAGATCATCCGAACCATTATCTGGCTTAACAAAACCAAACCCATCCGCATGACCCAAGACTCTTCCTGCGATTAAATCTTTACTGTTAACAAGGCAGTATTTTTGCCTGCGATTAAATAATAATTGTCCATCCCGTTCCATTGCTCGCAAACGTCGCCGCAATGCTTCAAGGTTATCAGCAGATTCAAGACCAAATTGTTGAGCAATTTGTTGCCGACGTAAGGGCTTGCCTATTTCTTCAATTAATTGAAGAATAAGTTCTCGACTAGGGATTGGGTTGTCATATTTTTCAGCTTCACGCTGAGCATATGGATCTTTGGTTTGAGTAAAATCGTTTGGTTCGTCTGATTGGGGGGGCATTTAAATTTGTTTTTTAGATTTAAAATCTGGCTATTTTATTAATTGATGAATGGAGGTGTCCTTAACATTCAAGCCACTTGGTTTTTATAGCATTCTACATGATAAAACACAACTCGTTTTTTTGCTTACAAAACAATCTCATTATTCAGCTATTGCTGGTCCAAAACTCTACACAATATTTCTTTTACCGTTTCAGGCTCAAAGGGTTTATCACAAATTCCAGATATTCCAGCTTGCTGAACATTACTTAATCGTGCTTCATTCTCCTCACTAGTTACCATCAAGATGGGAATATAAGGGTTATTCAATACATTTCTAATCGTTTCTGTTAACTGCTGTCCATCCATTTCAGGCATATTAAAATCTGTCACGATTAAATCAAATGCATCTTCAGATTGACTAAAAACTTCTACGCCTTCTTTTCCATCTTTTGCATGAGTTATTTGTGTAATACCCATGCTATTTAGAACCCGTGTAATATGTTTTCTAGCCATTAAACTATCATCAACCACAAGCACTCTTACATCCTCAATATCATAATGCTCAAGAGCTAGTTCTTCTGGATCTATATAATCAATCGTTGTTCTCAATGCTCTTTTTAAATCTTCATGACTAAAAGGTTTGGGCAAAATAGCAATCACTCCCGCTTGGCGAATAGGGTCTAATGCAGAGAAACGAACTTCACTTGAAATTAACATAAAGGGTATTTCAGTATGTTTAGCAGAGCTTTTAATTTCTTTCACTAGCTCTGTTGCAGTCATATCAGCTAAATACATGCTACTAATGATTAAATCAGGTTGATATTTTTTCAGTGCCTTTAAAACTTGCTCACCTGAAGTTGCGCATTCTATATTTAGAATATCCTCATCTGCCAAATGTTTTGTAATAATTTTTAACTGAGTTTTTGAGGGCTCAACAAGTAAAATAGATAATTCGGATATATGAATTTTATTAGAAATACTCATATTAAAATATAGTTTTTAATTTAGGGCACCTTTAAGATATAACTGAAATCAAATTTCATCCAGTACTCGTTTTAATACTTCTTTTACTGTGTGAGGATCAAAAGGTTTATCGAAAATCCCTGTGATACCAGCTTGATGCACATTATTTAATCGTGCTTCGTTATGCTCACTAGTCACCATTAAAATCGGAATATACGGATTATCTAATTCAGTTCTAATCGTTTCTGTCAGCTCTATACCATCCATTTCAGGCATATTTAAGTCTGTCACAATTAAATCAAACCCTCTTTCTGATTGACTAAAAATATCTACACCATCTCGCCCATTTTCTGCTTGAGTGATTTGTATAATACCCATACCATTCAAAACGCGCATGATATGTTTTCTAGCCGTTAAACTATCATCAACGACTAATACCCGTAAATCTTCAATTTCAAAACTTTCAAGCATCAATTCACTAGGGTCTATATATTCAATGGTTGTTCTTAATGCACGTTTTAAGTTATCATGATTAAACGGTTTCGGTAGGATAGCAACAACACCTGCTTGACGGATTGGCTCTAAAGCTGAGAGCCTTAGCTCACTAGAAATCAACATGAAAGGGATGTTTTTAGCTTTATCAATTTTTTTTATTTTTCCAATCAAATCTACCGCAGTCATATCAGCCAAATACATACTGCTAATAATTAGATCAGATTGATAGCTTGAAATTGCCTCTATAGCTTCTATACCAGAAGTCACACAATCTATGTTGACTATACCTTCTTCAATCAAATGGTTCTTAATGACTTTTAACTGCGTTCTTGAAGGCTCAATTAGTAAAATTGATAGGTCTGATATATGAACTTGAGTGTTTTCTGTCATTTATATTTCCAAAAAATTAAATAATTAAGCTTTTAACTTATCTAAAAGGTTAACTAAATTAAGACCTAACTTTTCTACAGCTTGTTGCTGTTTTTTATCTGCTAACTTACCATCCTCTCCAAAGGCTTTAAATGCCATTGGTATGGCCTGTTGCTCTGGCAAAACTGTCACGCCTATATTATTTAAAAGCATTCTTAAAAACACCAACCCTCTTATTCCCCCTAACCCACCTGGAGATGCAGCCATAATAGAAGCAACTTTTCCCCTATAGGCCAGTAAAGGAGGTTCATCATCAGACTCTGCACGAGATGCCCAATCAATCACATTTTTTAATAAAGGGCTGAATGCACTGTTATACTCGGGTGATGCTATAAGAAACCCATCATGTTCTACTAAAAGCTTTTTAAATTCGTGGGCTTTTGCAGGCATTCCCTGTTCAGTCTCCAAATCCTGATTAAATAGTGGCATAGGAAAATCAATTAAATCTATCACTGTTACGCTAGCACCTTGATTTTCTGCAGCTAATGCAGCAATTTTAACCAATTTTTGATTAACTGACTGTTTCCGGCTACTACCTGAAAAAGCGAGAATTTTAGTCATTTTCTATTTCCTGTTGATAAATATTGATAAACCCTCTTCTATTGGGCATGTTGACTTTTGGTAAAGAGCTTGAATTAATGATCTTATCTCGTTTAATGATTCCGTTTAAATATAAAAGATAGGCCGTTACCGCATACAATTGATTATTATTTAAAATACCTGGTGCATCAAGGGGCATGGATCGACGTGTAAAGTCAAAAATTGTCGTTGCATAAGGCCAGTATGTTCCAATAATTTTATCAGGCGAGTTATCGGTTAAAGAATGCATCGCGCCTGCCAATTCATCTGCGCTATCCCCCGAACCATCAACACCGTGACAGGACAAACAGTATTTTTCATACACTTCTTTTCCTTTATGAGCTGTTCCCTGCCCTTTTGGCAACCCTTTACCATCAACAAATATATCTATATCCCATTGTTTAATCAAGTTTTTTGGGGCATATTGCCCTAAATTCGGTTGATTATCTACCGCTAATAAATTACTACTCAGACAGAAAAACAAGAAAAAAGTAAATTTACGCATATACATGCGATATTTCACCTTTGTTAGTTATTTCCCAACTTACAATAGCATTGTAGTGGAAATAAGCATTTTTACCTCTTTCTGCTATCAATTTTTCTCGCTCAGGCTGCACATAACCTGTTTCATCAGTTGCCCGGCTTTTTAGTAACGCTTTCTCCCCTGTCCAACGCCATGGAATCCGAAAACGGGTAAAACACTTTGAAAGTACGGGTTCTTGTAATTCAGCCTCTCCCCAGGTTTGTCCACCATCAACTGAAACCTCAACTTTTACAATTTTTCCTCGACCACTCCAAGCTAAACCACTAATTTGGTAAAAACCAGTTTTATCTAATTTATGACCGTAAGATGGATTAGTAATTAAAGACTTTGCCTCCATCACAAAGGTAAATTGCCTAGCCTTACCAGATGGTAATAATTCAGTATATTTAGATGTTTCATTTCTTGACATAGTGGGTCTATTACTTAAATGTAATCGGCGCAACCATTTTACGTTTACCACCCCTTCCCACCCTGGTGCAATCAATCGTAACGGATAACCATTTTCAGGTCTGATTCGCTCCCCATTCTGGTAAATAGCCAAAAAGCAATCATCCATAATTTTTTCTAAAGGAATGCTCACATTCATTATTGAAGCATCACCCCCTTCAACGATCACCCACTTTGCGCGAGATGTTATTTTTGCTTCATTGAGTAAAATTTTTAAAGGAACACCTGTCCATTCACTGCAAGAGACCATGCCGTGAAAATAGCCTACGGCCGTTTGTATTGGCTTATCTCTCCATCCAGCATTACTGTTACCACCACATTCTATAAAACACTGTCGTGAAACCATAGGATAACGCTGCAAAGAATCCATATCAAAAACTAAAGGATTTTTTACCTCGCCATGAATGAGCAATTGGTGTTTCTTTGGGTCAATTTGTGGGACGCCATTATGATGCCGCTCAAAATGCAACCCATTGGGTGTTATTGTCCCTTCTAAATTTTGTAAAGGCGTCCAGGAAACACCATTTCCCGTAGCAGCATTATTAGCCATCGTCCAGCGAATAGCTTCTTTTTCATAAACAGAAGGTTGACCATAATTACTAAAAGAGTCACCTGGTTTTTCCATCCATGGCTGGCGATATTTTTCTGTTTCCGCAAGTAATGAGTCAGAAGCCAGTGTAGCAACAGAAAAAGCAATCCCTTTTTTAAGAAAAAACCGACGATCTAATAAGCCACCATTCGCCACTGTTTTCAAATTAGTGTTTATTGTCATAAGCTTTATTATTCAAAAACAATCGTATTCGTTGTACAGTCCAGATAAATAATGCTGATTCTTTCAATCAACAAAAACCCATAACTCTCTATGGTTTTAGCTTGACTGCTGTGCCGTAAGCAAGCATTTCAGAAGCATTTGACATAATTGCACTCGTTGTAAATCGAATGTTCACAACGGCATCTGCATCTCTTTTCTGTGCCTCATCAACCATTCTTTCAATCGCTTTATCACGAGCATCAGCCAACATTTCTGTGTACCCTGCAATTTCACCCCCGATAATCCCCTTTAATCCAGCCATAAAATCTCGCCCAACATGTTTTGACTGAACTATATTGCCTGCAACAACGCCAAGGTTTTCACTAATTTCTCTTCCGGGAACATCAGGTGTAGTAGAAAAAATCATTTTTGTATCCATAAGTTTATTTGTTATATAGGTAAAATAAAGTAAATAAATTATCTCTGTACATGACAAAAATTTTAAAAGGTTGATGTAGCCCGTTGAAATGTAATTAAATACCGGGTTTTTGTTTTGGCAAACATGAATAACGGACAATTACAGACCAACGAACTAACCGCTATATTAAACGAGCATTTTCATTGGAACAAGGCAAGAATGGGATGTTTTGTAGGAATGCTAATAGCCATAATGGTTGTAGGCACAGTAAACCTGACACAATTGGCTCTATTTTTTCCTAGCAAGGCATTGGTTTCATCACGATACAGGCGCATACAACGGTTTTTTAGTGAACATTGGCTTGATTACAATGAAATCGCTCGTTTTATCATGAAGTTATTTGGTTTTACCGAAAATGACTTTTATTTGTCATTGGATAGAACCAACTGGAAATGGGGTAAAACCAACATTAATTTATTAGTGCTGGCCGTTGTCTATAAAGGCGCAGCCATTCCCGTGTATTGGCTACTCTTGAATAAGCGGGGCAATTCTAATTGGCGAGAAAGAATCGTGCTAATGAAACGGTTTATTAGCCAGTTTGGCAGGACAGGATTAAGGGGCTGTTAGCGGATCGTGAATTTATAGGTGATAAATGGATGGGGTGGCTCATTGAAGAAAAAATACCTTTCAATATTCGGATTCGTAATAATAGTTATACCGTAAATAGTCGGGGTGATCGTCTACGTGTTGACCATTTATTTCGTGGATTAAAGCCCGGCGAGAGGCTTAATATTAATGAAGCAAGACTTTTAGGTGCTTGCTCAGTCTATTTAAGTGGCCTCCGCTTGAGTGATGGGAAATTATTAATCGTTGCTAATGCTAGCCTTAATCCGAATGCGATTGAAGAATATGGCCTGCGTTGGGAAATTGAAACCTTGTTTGGGTGTTTAAAAGGCCGAGGGTTTAACCTTGAAGATACGCGCGTTGTGGGTTATCTCCGCATGAAAAAGTTATTTGTATTACCTGTTATTGCTTTTTGCTGGTCTCATAAAGTAGGCGAATGGAAAGACGATTGTGTTTTACCGATAAAAACCAAAACACATCAACGTTTAGCACAAAGCATCTTTAGGTATGGTTTAGATTGTATTCGTTCCGAGCTGTTTAATATTTTTTCACAATCGAAAAAACAGGTGAAGAAAATACTGTCTTTACTCCGTCCTGCTTTGTCAGGTAATAGAATTTATGGAGGATCAGTTAGATGCTGATTTTTTGTCGTGTACAGAGATAAATTATATAAGTATTAACTGTATTAATAACAAAAAATATCTTCAATGTCTTTGACGAACACCTCAGTAGTCTATTTTTTTATCTCCACAGCTATTATTTCAATTCTATTTTTAGTTAAAGCTATCCTTATTTAGTGATAAATGTACTAAGAATCTGTTCAAGATCGTTATAAACCACTGTCTGTTGCACGCGGACGGAACGCAAAAACCAGAGTTTACATGGAATAAATGAGGCTTTCCGGCACCGTCCAAGCATAATCGGTAGTGGTGCAGTAAATTTTGAACAAGTTCTAAGGCAACTAGAAGTAGATAATCCACCCATTTTAATTAACTATTTTATTGTTTCATTATTGATGTCTATCACACTATTATAAATAAACTTTAAGTTTATATTTTATAAACCCCAACCAAACAAAAAATTCTTTTAAATGGTATATAATTTAATTGGAGATAGTACTAACCGCTTGGTCTTCTAGACAAAAAGATATTAGATTTAATATCAATTACTTAATATGGTATCCTAATCGTTTAGAAGCATCCAAGCGGCTTTTTTTATTATAAACATATGTTCTATATGCTAATTTTAGAAAGTAAAATTTTGATTACTTTAATGAGTAAAATCTGAAATAACAAAGAAGCTTTGAAAAACTAAAAAACACCTTTACCTAAGAAAAATAAAATTTTAGGCTAGATATAAAAAATAACTTGTAGTATCATACCGGATCTTTAGGAGAGGTGGCTGAGCGGCCGAAGGCGGCGGTCTTGAAAACCGTTGAGGGTTTGTAGCCCTCCCAGGGTTCGAATCCCTGCCTCTCCGCCATATTAACTTTATCCATCTCCTTTCTTAGCAACCACACATATCTATCTTTAAGAGTAGCTCAGTATTCAGTTGGTAAAATAATTTAATGAGTTGCGTGACCCACCAAGTTTATTCTTCAACCTATAATATATTATCTAATACTTTATTTTAATTTATTTCCATAGTAATTAAGTTGATAGCATTCAACTTTATCTACACTATAAAAATCTGCACTAATCCATAGATCAGAAATGGCAGCTAACCGATCATTTAAATAAACTAAAGGTATCTGCGATCGCTCCCATGGAGGAATTGCTTTTTCCTGAAATAAGTTTTTAAGAGAATGATGACCTTTTCTCCCTGGCAATTTTATTTTTTCTGACCCCTCTCGAAATTTTATTCTAACTTCAGACTGATTCCATAAGGCCTTAGGAATTCCTTTGAAAGAATCAACCCTTATTAAGCTAAAACTATGATCAAGCTGTATATGTCTAGTTCCTGTAGGCCAAATTTTATTCACTATCGCCTGGTAACTAGCTACTTGGTCCAGACAATATAACTTATTCCTATAACGCCTAATACGATAGCCTTGGCCTTGTAACTCAGGGTTAGCAGCTGCTTTAGACAGAACAATCTCATTTAAAATAATGTCTAATCTCTTTTCAGATAACATTCTTAACTTCATAACCTGAAACCATTGTCTAATCACTAATCGCTGTTGATCAGTATCTAAATCAAGTAACTTAGTAATATCTAGCGTTTGGTCACTTTCGTTAAAAACTCCATTCAGCAACTGTGTTGCTAATTCTTGTGATATATACTCACTTTTTGCACAGTGTCGCGCAGAACGAGCGATAGTTTTATCTAGTGCTGGCCACCGGTTTTTTAACTGAGGAATAATCTGATTACGTAAAAAATTTCGGTCAAATATATCACTTTTATTGCTTGGATCTTCAATCCATTGCAACTTATTTTCCTCTGCATAGCAAATAATTTCATTTTTTGAAACATCTAAAAAAGGGCGTAACATTTTCCCTGCACCAAACACAGCTGACAAAGGCATTCCAGAAAGACCTTTTACTCCTGCACCACGGAAGAGCTGTAATAAAACTGTTTCCATTTGATCTTCACGATGTTGAGCTAAAAGCAGAATATCCTGTTTATCTAATAAGGATTTAAAAGCGGTATATCGAGCTTCTCGTGCTATTTCCTCAAGACTTTTTCCAATAGCCTTTTGTGCATTTACATTGATGCACTGAAATTTCACGCCTAAATCTAAAGAAACTTCTTCGCAATGTAATGCCCATTGTTCAGCTTCTTGTTGTAATCCATGGTTTATATAAACGGCAGTAGTTTTTAACTTTAGCTGCTCCACCGAGCAAACCAAGTGAAGTAGCACATGCGAATCGACTCCTCCACTATAAGCAATAAAAACCTTTCCAGTTTCAGCTGGTAATATAGAGATAACTGTTTGTTGTGTAAGCATATTGAACGAAAAAGACCGGCATAAGCCGGTCTTTAAAAAAAATCATAAAAAAATGATTTTATATTTTATTAAATAATATCCTCTGAAAATGAGCCGTAATCCATAATACGTTGAAAACGCTTTTCCAACATTTGCTCCAGATCTTCCTTATTAAGTTCATCAAGAAATTTAATCAAGGTTTTACGTAAATTTAAAGCAATTTTATGATGATTTCTATGGCCTCCACCTAATGGCTCCCGAACCACTTCATCTAAAAAACCTTGCTCCCGAACTCTATCTGAAGTTATTCCCATCGCTTCTGCGGCTAATTTAGATTTATCCGCACTTTTCCACAGAATAGAAGCACACCCTTCGGGAGAAATCACTGAATAGGTACTATATTCCAGCATGATTAACCTATCCCCCACCCCAATAGCTAATGCTCCGCCAGAACCACCCTCACCAATCACAGTACAAATGATAGGTGTTCTTAGTTTAGACATCTCAAATAAATTTGTAGCAATCGCCTCACTTTGTCCACGCTCTTCAGCACCAATTCCAGGATAAGCACCAGGGGTATCAATCAAACAAATAATAGGAATATGAAATCGTTCTGCCATTTTCATCATTCTCAGAGCTTTACGATAACCTTCAGGCCTTGGCATACCAAAGTTACGATAAACTTTTTCTTTTGTATCACGACCTTTTTGATGCCCAATAACCATGACTGGCTGCCCCTCTAGCTTAGCTAGCCCACATACAATAGCCGAATCGTCTGCAAAAGCTCTATCACCATGTAACTCATGAAAATCAGTAAACATATGATTTATATAATCTAGCGTATACGGCCGTCTAGGGTGTCTAGATAATTGTGAAATCTGCCAATCCGATAATTTTGCAAAAATTGATTCAGTTAACTGCTCACTTTTTTCTTCTAATTGTTTAAGTGTGTCAGAAATATTTATTTCATTATCAAACTCCACCTTCCGAAGTTCTTCAATTTTCGCTTCGAGTTCAGCGATTGGTTGTTCAAAGTCTAGAAATTTTAAATCCATAGAGAGCAGGTAAATTTAAAGTATTAATGATGATTAATGATTCTATAGAAAAAATGAAATTAATTCTTGATAATTTCTATTAAATCTACAAAAAAGTTAGTTTTAATGTGTACCATTCACAATAGCTAAACTTTAATTATTTGATAATAGCCTTGATATTAGCTTTTCTGTTGTTTCAGTAGCGCCTTGATTATTTTTTAAAAATTGAGACATTGTAAACACCATTTTTCTTCTTTCTTCCTGGTTTTCATACAAGTGTATAACATTCTCCATAACCCCCTCTTTATTCATACATTCTATCGCAGCACCCAATGAAACTACACCCTTAGCTATTTCTTTTGAATTAAACATATGAGGCCCAAAAATTATAGGTATATTCATTGCTGCAGGTTCGAGAATATTATGTCCTCCAACTGGAACCAGACTGCCTCCAACGAAACTTATATCAGCCGCACCATATAACAATGTTAATTCACCCATGGTATCAGCAATATAAACATCTGTATCTGTCTTAATCAATTTTTTACTGCTTCTCATGCATGTTTTCAGTCGCATTTTTTCAGCCAACTGTTTTACATCTTTAAATCGTTCAGGATGCCTAGGTACAACTAATAGAAGTAATTCAGGTATTCGTTTTTTTAATAGAAGATAAAGTTCATAAAAAATTATTTCCTCACCCTGATGTGTACTTGCAATTATCCAGATAAAACGGTCTTTAAATAATTGTGCTTTAATACTTTTTGCTTGTTGAATAAGCTCTTCGTTTATTTTGACATCAAATTTTAAATTTCCAGTCACTTCAATATAATCTGCCTTTGCTCCAATCTCTATAAACCTTTTTTTATCTTCTTCTGTTTGAGTTGCTATGAATGAAATATTTTCTAATGCAGGGATAACCAGACCGGGTATTTTTTTATATGCCTTCGCAGATTTAGCCGAAAGTCTAGCGTTGATTATTGTCAGTGGAATATTATTTTGATTACATTGATGATAAAGGTTCGGCCATATTTCTTTCTCCATAATAATTGCAATTTTTGGCCGAAAAATAGTCAAAAAACGCTTAATTACAATAGGTAAATCATAAGGCAAATAAACATGTGATACGGAAGAAGCTAACCCATCCTTAACTCTTGCAGATCCAGTCGGCGTTGTTGTGGTGACAAGAAAATTATCTGTAGGATATCGTTGCTGCAACAGTTTGATTAACGGAAAAACAGCGACAGATTCACCAACAGAAACCGCATGAATCCAGATGACATTACCAGGATATTTTTTGTTATAAACAGCTAGACGTTCTTTCCAACGTTTTCGATATTCAGATGCTTTAAATCCACGCCAATAAAGACGTAATAAAATCAGAGGAGTTAATAGATAAAACAGAGTAGTATAAATATATCGCATATATTTAAAAATTGTCTCTATTTATTTAACCATTCCATATAAAGGCCGACGCCATCTTCTACTGATTTAAACTGATGTTCACAGCCAGAGGATCGTAATTGTTCTAAATTTGCCTCAGTATAGCTTTGATAACAACCCTTTAAATGCTCCGGAAATGGAATATATTCAAGCTTACCTTTTTTATGATAATTCAAAACGGCATTAGCCACATCATTAAAAGATTGACTCCTACCTGTCCCCACATTATAGATACCAGATATTTTAGGGTTATCTAAAAACCATAAATTAATATCAACCACATCACTAACATAAACAAAGTCACGTTGTTGATCACCATTACCATAGCCATCACAACCTTCAAAAAGCCGAACAACACCCGAATCTAACAATTGATTGTTTAGATGAAAAGCTACACTAGCCATACTGCCTTTATGCTCTTCATGTGGACCATAAACATTAAAATATCGTAAACCAACTACTTGAGCGGCTAATTTTGATTGGTACTGCCGAAGGTATTGATCAAACTGGAATTTTGAATAACCATAGACATTTAATGGCCCTTCATATTTAAGCTGTTCTTTAAAGTTAGTATCTGCACCATACACGGCAGCACTGGACGCATAAATCAGAGGGATTTTATGGCTCTGACAATAGTGGAATATAATTTTAGTATATTCATAATTATTATCCATCATGTAACGTCCATCCCACTCAGTGGTAGCGGAACACGCACCTTGATGATAAATAGCGTCTATTGCTTTATCTAGAAAAAAACCTTGCTGTATTTTTTCTATAAAATTTTTTTTATCTAAGTAATCGGCTATTCGACAATTAACTAAATTTTTATACTTAATTCCATTGGTTAGATTGTCAACGACTAAAATATCATCGTAACCTCGCTGGTTTAGACCCAGCACAAGATTACTGCCTATAAAACCAGCACCTCCGGTTACGATGATCATTGATTAATTAATCTTCAGCAGCAATTTCGATTGATTTTGTAATAACCACATCTGAGTGTAGATTAATATCAATATCATAACTACCAATTTGACGAATAACACCTTCTGGCATTCTCACCTCATGCTTCTCAATTTTAACACCAGCCTCTGTCATTGCATCAGCAATGTTTTGCGTTCCTACAGAACCAAATAATTTGCCTTCATCACCTGCTTTATGACTAATTACAATATCCAATTTACTTAATGCATTTCCACGCGTTTGAGCAGCTGCTAATTTTTCAGCCGCTATTTTTTCCAACTCTGCTCGGCGTGCTTCAAATTCTTTAATTTTTTCTGCTGTGGCAGCAACTGCTTTACCTTGCGGAACAAGATAATTTCTACCGTAACCAGATTTAATACTAACTTTGTCACCTAAACCACCTAAGTTAGCAATTTTTTCAAGAAGAATAACTTCCATCTTATTTATACCCCTATATCGAACTACAAGAACTATTGAGTTCCAGATTTATTTAAAATTTTACTACGTAAGTCCAGCCAAGTATCAATGAACCCAATAATGACAACAATTGCTATCATATGAGGAACCAACACTAATGTTATATACAAAAACGGCACCATAAAGCGCTTCGCTTTCAATAGAGAAAAAGCCGTATGTAATATTGCAGAGCCAACAAATGTATATAACACAACAAAAAGAATAGCTATATTCCAGCATGCTTCTGAAACAATACCCGTTGTAAACCAGGCAATCAATATAACAAAAAGACTAATCAATGCAACTAACGGATATGCCCTGAGTTCTAAATATTCTTTTTTAAACCCTTCCGGGTTATATAGTGTAGATTGCCACCATCTAGCCAAAAAAAGACCAAACAACAATCCATAAACACTTCCTGCAGCGATACCACCCGTCATAAAGTGTGAAAACACTTGTACTGATTTATTAATCTTCTCAATGGGTAGCTCAGCATTACCTGACTCAACCATTGGCTGAATCATTTGAACTAAAACTCCATACCACGATGCAGCAGGATCACTCGCATACAAATAGAATCCTATTACTGCAACAACACCTATTAATACAGCGATATTGACAGCAACAGATAGGTGTTTTCCTTCTCTTAGTACAATAGAAATAAGCCATATAGGTAGCCATAAGACTAAACCATAAAGCAAAGCAAATTGAAAATTTCCAAAAAGAAAAAAACCTAAAATAGCTGCAGATAAACAGGCGCTAAAAAGAACATAAAGTCCTTCATATCCTCCGTGCCTTAGAGTAACTAATGCTACAGTAGCTGAACTTACGATACTTATGGGAGGTAAAAGTATAGACAATACTGCTAAGGAAGATGCAACTATAATCGCTTGCATTCTGCCCTTCATAATATAAGCAGCTAAAAAGTTCACTTTAACCTACCCTAAAAACTTACTTATGTGCGTCACAAAAAGGTAACAAAGCTACATATCTTGCTTGTTTAATTGCTGCAGCTAATTGTCTTTGATACTTCGCAGGCGTATAAGTAATACGGCTAGGAACAATTTTTCCTGTTTCTGAAATATATTCACTTAACAAATCCAGATTTTTATAATCAATCTCTGGAGAACCTTCAGTCCCAAACTGACCCTTTTTATTACGTTTCATGTTATTTGCCATGATAATCCTCTTTAATAATCCTATCTATCGTTATTCAGAATTTTTTGCAGCATCTTCTGTTTCATTAACTGATTCACTCTCAACCACTACTTTTTCTTCAGTCGTTTTTTCTTCAGTTTCTGCCACTTTTTCTTCAACTTTAGCCTTTTCAGCATCAACTTTTTTAGATTCAACTTCTACTTTTTTAGACTCAGCTTCTTTTTTCTGCTCTTCTGCATTTGCAGAAGCAATTAAAGAAACATCGGTAACCGCTTCTTTTTTAGCTAAAGTCATGCTACGTAAAATCGCATCATTAAAGCGAAAACCACTTTCAAGTTCTTCAAGAGTTGGCTGATCACACTCAATATTCATCAACACATAATGTGCTTTATGAATTTTTTTGATCGGATATGCTAAATGCCTACGTCCCCAGTCCTCTAGACGATGAATTTTACCAGAAGCACCTTCTATAATTGTTTTATAACGATCAATCATCCCTTGAACCTGAGAGCTTTGGTCAGGATGTACTAAAAAGATTATTTCATAATGTCGCATCTTTTCTCCTTTCGGTTAAGCCTTCCACTTTGCCAATCAAAGTAGTAAAGCAAGGATAGAGTTAAAAACCCTATTGAACCCCACATTATAATTTATTTCTTTAATTTGTAAAACTATTTTTAAGACTAAATACTAAGCTTGCGTTAATAAAACCTAGCAAATGGACAATTGACAGCTGTATCATAAAAAATACAGTTTTAGGTTATTTTATAGCATTTTGGGAATTAAAGAAGTCAGCAGATCACTACTTTATTATTTTGACCTAGAAAAATCGGTTGAACATGGAATTTGTGGAAAATCTGGGCGGAAAAGACAAATAATCACTCGTAAGATAATGGCCGTAGTCCTATCAAGAGTGATTCTGCAGAATTTTTCGTCCAGATTTTTTCACAAAACCATGGAGCGATTTCTCCCTCACCCAATGGGTGAGGGCTAACAAACCTGGTTGCACGTGATATTCAATGGCTTGTGTGAAAATTTAGCGGTCAACTGATTTTTTTAGGTTTAAAAGGCTTTGTGAGATAAAATTTTGGACATCTCTATTAATTGCTAAGTAAAAGTACTGATTCCTTTATTATTTGCATGCAAGAGATTGTGATAGGATTTTATATTAAGGGAAGAAAACTTAACTTAACAACTCTAAAAAATATTTTGCCGGGACAGGCTTACTAAAATAATAACCTTGATATTCAAGACAATTAAGACTTTGTAGCATCATTAGCTGTTCTTTTGTTTCAACACCTTCTGCTACAACATGTAAATCAAGGCTACCTGCCATCGCAAGAATTGCTTTAACGATAGCCAAATTACTTGGCTCTGTAAGAATACTACCAATAAAAGATTGATCAATTTTTAATTCATCAATAGGAAAACGATTTAGATAACTTAAAGATGAATAACCTGTCCCAAAGTCATCAATTGAAAGTTTTATCCCTTCTTCCTTTAATCTATACAAGACTTCTATATTTTCTTTTGCATTTTCCATAATAGCACTTTCTGTCAGCTCTAATTTTACGTGCTTAGGAGCCAGTCCCGATTTGTTAAGAACATTTCTAACCGTTCCTACCACTCTTCCTTGCCGAAAACTTTGACTTGTAATATTAATTGAAACAGGAACAATTTTTTTACCCATTTTTTGCCATTCAACTAATTGCTCACAAGTGGTTAAAAAAGCCCATTCATCTATCTCAGGTAATAGATTAATATCCTCGGCCAATGGAATAAAAATACCAGGCGAGACCAGCCCTAATTTAGGATGATTCCATCGCATCAATGCCTCGCCCCCAATAAGTTGCCCCGTATGAACATTGACTTTTGGTTGATAAAACATTTCTAACTCACCTCGCTCAGCAGCTTTGCGTAAATCATTTGCCATTTTTAAACGAGCTACTGACTTAGTATTTAGTCCATCAGCATAAAATTGATAACAATTACCGCCTTTCTGTTTAGCATGTGATAAAGCAATATCGGCATGCTTAAGTAAAGTATTTATTTCATGTCCATCTCGAGGAAAAACAGCTATTCCAACACTACATGTAATATACAACTCATGTTGTTGAGGATGGAATGCAGGCACTAGTGATTGTAAAACTCTCTCTGCTATAGGCAAAATATCATCAAGTTGTCTTATACTTGGTAATAACACTGCAAATTCATTACCTCCAATTCTAGACAAACCAGTTTGAGATAAATCCTGTCCAAACCTACCGACTGTATCCCCATATCTGAGACATTCTATTAAGCGCCGTGCCACTTCTTGTAACAACACATCGCCAACTTCTGGCCCTAGTGTATCGTTAATCTCTTTGAATCGATCTAAATCTAATTTTAAAACTGACCCTGAAATTTGTTCTTTCTTTGACTTATGTAAAGCCCAATCCAAATGACTAATAAAAGTTTGTCGATTAGGTAAGTCAGTTAAAACATCAAAATGTGCCAACCTGTCCTGATAAACTTTTGCAGCCAGTGTATTTCTAATTCGTAACACCAACTCACTTGGATCTACAGGTTTGCCTAAAAAATCATTAGCGCCTAAGCGCAATGCCTTCATTTTAGTTTCTGCATCTGTAGAAGATGTCAAAATAATAATGGGGGTATATTTTAGTTTTTTATCCGCTCGGACTTGCTTTAAAATATCAAAGCCACTAACTTCTGGCATCATTAGATCAAGCAAAACAACATCGGGCTTTTCAGAAGCGATTAAGTCGAATGCTTTTACCGAATCATCAACGGTAATAAAATGCTCATATCCTACTTCCTCCAGAAATATTTTAACCATTTCAGAGTTAATAGGCTCATCATCAATCATCATGATTTTAGCACCAGTTAAATTATCAAACTGGCTTTCTTGTTCAGCAGAAAATCCTTTCTGATCCATTTCAGCTGGATCAAGATTATTAGGGAGTGCATTCATACAAATTTATCTTTCTTTTCTTTAAAGTTTATTTATCAGCTTATGCATCAGTAATAGCTATAAGCTGTTATTTTTAAGTAAACAGTGCCAAAAAAATAAAGTTTCACTATTAATTGTAGCTGGCTATTTATTTTATGCCTGATTTAATCTATATTTTCAGCAATAACGAGTCTTTCACTCAATTGCTGTATATTAATAATCACCTCATCACAACCATTTCTGCTTTCTTCCCTGGCAAAATCTTCTAAGGAAGCTGCTGGCTCAGTAAAAACATCATAGCCTACTGTTCCACCTGCACCTTTTAACCAATGTCCTAGGTTGATTAAGGCATCAAAATCTTTTTCATGTAGTGCCTTATGCATTGCTGATACTTGCTCCTCAACACGCGATATAAACTTTGCAATGACTGGATGAAATTTTGGAATAGCCCCCAGTCTAGAATAAATGGGTTCAATTTTGTCCGGGCTTGACATGTTTTTATCATCGACAGATAACTCCCCATGCAGCGGCTCATTTACACTATTTGGTTTTTGATCACATTGTTTGGCACCTAATTCTTCTGCCAGTAGATCAATAAGTTTATCGATTTCTATCGGTTTAGCTTGATAACCAGAATAACCAGCGGCAAAACATTCTTCCTCAAACCCTTTCATGGCGTGAGCCGTTAAAGCTACAACCGGACATTTCAAGCCACCTTCCCGCATTTTTTTAACCGCTGTAAAACCATCCATAACCGGCATTTGCACATCCATTAAAATAATATCAAAAGATGTTTCTAATGCTTTATCTAATGCTTCTTTTCCATTAATGGCGGTTTCTACATTAAGTCCAATATCATTTAAGACTAACTCCAGCAATTCCCTATTTTCATTACCATCATCAACAACCAAAACCTGAGAAGCAGGAAACTCCCAAAATTTTTGAATCTGTTGGTTGGTTTTCTTCACATTATTAAGAACGACTTCCGGCTCTATAAACTGTACACCTGCAAGTGACCCTGCATTAATAAACACAGAAAAAACACTACCCTTTCCAGGTTCACTGGTCACAGAAATATCACCACCCAGTGCTTTAGCAAATTTATTACTGATTGCAAGTCCTAAGCCTGTACCTCCAAACCGTCTAGTAACCGTACTATCTGCCTGAACAAAGGGATCAAAAATAGAGCCAAGACATGCTTTTTTCATCCCAATCCCGGTATCAGTAATATCAATCCTGATTTTTGGCTCATCTTCTACCAAGGCTTTAATACAAACGGTTACCCCCCCTTTATCCGTAAATTTAATCGCATTTCCAATAAGGTTAGTTACAATTTGACGCAACCGAGAAGGATCGGATTGGATTGTCTCTGGAATAGCCCCTTCTACTTTAAAATCCAAATAAATATCTTTTTCTCTTGCACGAACGGACAACACATTGACCACATCACTAATCACTTCTTGTGGCACACACTCAATTGTTTCAACTTCAAGATGCCCGGCTTCTACCTTTGACAAATCAAGAATGTCGTTAATTAAACCTAAAAGATGCTGACCACTTGAATGAATCGTTTCCAAATGCTTTTTTGAGTCTGTTTTATCACCACCATATCCTCGTTGTAATACTTCGGTAAAACCGAGAATTGCATTCATTGGGGTACGAATTTCATGACTCATATTGGCAAGAAATTCACTTTTGGCTCGGTTAGCTGATTCTGCCTGATTTTTGGATTTTCGTAACTCAATTTCCTTTTTTTCAAGCTCTGTTACATCCTGAAAACTAATTAAAACACCATTACTTTTATTGCCATCACTTAACACCAAAGAACAGTTGACAATAAAGGTTCGTTTTATTCCCTGAGCATCCATTAAATAAATCATGCGATTTCTAATATCAATATTCTGTTTAATCGCATCTAACCAAGGAAAACTAATCGCCTGATCATCTTCTTTATCATTTTTTGACCAGTTTAAAGTTGTTGCGCTTTGGCCAACAAGCTCGTCAGGTGTTTTTCCGACCACATTAGCAAACGCCTCATTTGCTAACACAATATATTCATTAGGATCGACAACAAGCAACCCTTCAGTCAATGTATCTAATGCTGAACGTACACGACCAGGTACAGCACGAGATGGGTCCAGTTGCCTCAACATTTTGGAAAGATAAAAATAAAAAGAAATAAAACTACTGATGGCTATAAAAGCAATTAATTGAAATTTATTAGAAAAAACTACGCCGCGCCAACCTTTTCCTGAAAGCTCTCTATATTTAAGCTCTATCACGCCCCATTTTTTCTTACCTGCCCAAAGAGGAACAAGTAGCTGTGAATCTGTTGAATATTCATCCTCTAATTTCTCCCAAAGTTGCTCATGATTATTAATTGAAACAATTAATTTTCCAGTTTTATATCTGATAGCGGCTGATTGAACATCATCATTTCGGGTAACAATCATTTCTAAATTCCCTTTTAAACGATGAAGATCCTTCTGAGAAATTAAAGCTGAACTATTTACAGCAATTGCTTCAGCCAGTGATGCACGACTGCTTCTAATCTCTGCAGTTTGATCTGGAATTAGTTCTAAATATAAAGCAGATAGCAATAAACTAACAACAATAAATGCCTGTCCCATTGCTATATGAAATTTTGCTGACAAGCCTTTCATTCTATGTCCTTTTTAGTAAAATAAATCATTCTCATTTTAATCACTTGGTGGTTTGGAGGCTTGAACTTTAGCTTTAACAACTGCGCTTCCTTTTTTGATTAAAGATGCGAGTGAATCAGCATTTTTATCATCATCGCCCAGCGATCCATTAAGACTGGAAATGACAGGAAGTGGGTCAATCATTCTCCAGGCGGGCAATGTTGAAAGTACACTACTTAAAAGAACACCCCCACGCACCAACCAAATAACATAGCCAATAGATAACCCGGTCGTTAGCGTGATACTTGAACCAACGATTGTTTTTTCGAAATGAGTATTTTCCTGTATTTGCTCACGAAGCTCATCTAACCTTTCGGACAAACCACTCTCCTGCATTAAGGTTTTCAGCGCATTTGTTTCAATATCAAAATATGAAAATTGAGGTGATAGAGCATTGTCTATCATTAGAGCTTTAGCTTTAATTAAAATATTTTTAGACGTCCAACTATTATCTTCTTTGTTTCCACTATATTCCTGAGTAGAGACAGAAAATTTTTCTCGTATTGTTTCCGCCTCTATTCCTATATTTCCACTCTCTACAGCACCTTGCCCTGCATCAACACCTATATTTTCCGTATTTTCAATTACCGTATTATCTTCTGTTTTGGCTTGCTCTATCGTTTCAGTTTCATTAAGCACAGGGATAGAAGCCGTTTCATTCTTTGTTAAATTTGTAACATCTTCTAAAGGTATTTCCGTTAAAACTGAAAAGACAAACTCATCTTGTTTTTCAAGTTCTGACTCTGTTTCTGATATTGAAGTATCTGGCAGAATGCTTTGAATATCTATTCGTACAACAGATGTATCGGTAAGCCCTTGACTATCAGTTACTTGAATCACAACAGAAACAATGGAATTATCCTGATTAATGAGTAATTCTGGATTGCTAACAATTAACTGCCCAGTATTATCAATACTAAAAGCATCTGATAAATTACCCTCTACAATGCTATAAGAAAAAGTTTCATTAGCGTCGGGGTCATTAGCAACTAAAGTTGTAACTAATGACCCCACATTACTTTGCTCTTCAATAGCAACAGATTGATCTGACAAATCGGGTGCTTCTGCTGCATTTTCAATTTGAATAGATACGGATTGAGTATAGGTACCTCCATTTCCGTCATCAACAGTAATCTCGACTATGTAAATATTTTCAGCAGTGGAGTCATCAGGATTTTCAAAATCAGGTGCTGTTTTAAATGATAGATCTCCCGTGTCACTATCTAATAAAAATAATTCACTATCTGTTCCCCCAGAAAGAGAAAAGCTTAATTTTTGAACTGGTTGATCTGCATCTTCTGCAATAACCGTTGCTATACTGCTAATATTTTCTTCAAGCGTAAATGAATTACTTGATGTAATGACTGGCAGTTCATTTAGATTATTAACATTAACAATAAAGGTTTCATTATGACCTGTTCCTTTTGAATCGATTGCGCTAACTGTTACTTGATAAGACGACTGCTTTTCAAAATCAAGCACCCCATCTTTAAGAAACAACTCATTGTTAGCATTGCCTCCAATAAAAAACTTATCTTGGTCAGCACCACCATTAATTTGATAACTATGAGCGTTTTCGTCAGAAGAAGTTAGCAACCCTATTGTGATACCAGTACTAGAATCAACATGCTCATCAATTCGATTATTGGACAAAGAAATAGAATTAGAGAGCTCATTAGTTTCTGTTAAATTAATGCTGATTGCGGCGGTATCAGTTAAGCTGCCATCACTCACTTGAACGGTTAGATTAAATATCGGGTTAGTTTCAAAATCTAGTTGACTGCTATCTGCAACCGTAAGCACGCCAGCGTTACTTATGGCAAAGGCATTCAAATCATTACCTGCCGTGATGGTATAACTTAGGTTATCACCTACATCAGGATCTGTGGAAGTCACTGTACCAACGGTGATTCCATCCAGGCTGTTTTCTGGCAGGTTAAAAGATTGGTTGGTAATAACTGGTGCTTCATTCACCTGACTTAAATTAATACTAACTGTTGCGGTACTGCTTAAAGTCCCTGTTCCATCATCCATCACTTGAATCGTCAGGTTAAATGTTGAGTTGGTTTCAAAATCCAGTTGGCTGTTATCTGCAACTGTAAGCACACCAGCATTACTCATAGCAAAGGCATTCAAGTCGTTGCCTGCCATGATGATATAACTTAGGTTATCCCCTACATCAGGATCTGTGGCAGTCACTGTACCAACGGTGATTCCATCCAGGCTGTTTTCTGGCAGGTTAAAAGATTGGTTGGTAATAACTGGTGCTTCATTCACCTGACTTAAATTAATACTGATTATTGCGCTACTGCTTAAAGTCCCTGTCCCATCATCCATCACTTGAACCGTCAGGCTAAAGGTTGGATTGGTTTCAAAATCCAGTTGGCTGCTATCTGCAACCGTAAGCACACCAGCATTACTCATAGCAAAGGCACTCAAGTCGTTGCCGGCTGTGATCGTATAGCTTAAATTATCACCTACATCAGGATCTGTGGCAGTCACTGTACCAACGGTGATTCCATCTAGGCTGTTTTCTGGCAGTGTAAAAGTTTGACTGGTGATGACAGGGGCTTCATTCACCTGACTTAAATTAATACTGATCGTTGCGGTATTGCTTAAAGTCCCTGTTCCATCATCCATCACTTGAACCGTCAGGCTAAATGTTGAGTTGATTTCAAAATCCAATTGACTGCTATCTGCAACCGTAAGCACGCCAGCGTTACTTATGGCAAAGGCATTCAAATCATTACCTGCCGTGATGGTATAACTTAGGTTATCACCTACATCAGGGTCTGTGGCAGTCACTGTACCAACGGTGATTCCATCCAGACTATTTTCTGGCAGTGTAAAGGGTTGATCGGTAATAACAGGTGCTTCATTCACCGGGTTTAAATTAATACTAACTGTTGCGGTACTGCTTAAAGTCCCTGTTCCATCATCCATCACTTGAACCGTCAGACTAAAGGTTGGATTGGTTTCAAAATCCAGTTGATTACTATCCGCAATCGTAATCACGCCAGTATTACTCATGGTAAAGGCATTCAAATCGTTGCCTGCCGTGATGGTATAACTTAGGTTATCCCCTAAATCAGGGTCTGTAGCGACAACAGTGCCAACAGTATTTCCATCAGGACTGTTTTCTGGGAGCGAAAATGATTGACCGGTAATAACGGGGGTTTGATTTGTACTAACAACTGTAACTTGCTGTCCAGGTATAAACTCTATAAATACAGGAGCTTTAAGATTACTATCACCCTTAACAACATAATCTGTGCCTGAAAACGTACCATCTGAGTTATAACGTATAATTTTACCATCGGCAAAATCAGATACGTAAACATCACCATCAGGGCCAAAGGCTATGCCTGCCGGTTCTACAAGAGAGCCACTATTAGGAGCAATAAACACTTCGCCTACACCCAAACTGTCATACCTAACAACACTACCCGTTTTTAAACTAACAACATATAGTTTGCCATCTGGTCCAAACACCATTTCTTCGGGCGTCTCTAAAAGAGCAGTATCTTCCGTAACAAAAACTTTATCAAAAATGCCATCTTCAGCACCATAGCGAATGATCTGATTTCCATTGTAGCTATTAACATAAAGATATCCATCAGAACCAAAAACCACCCCGTAAGGTTGAGTTAGCCCACCATTTCCTCCAGCATTACCCACTGATACAAAATCACTCATATATGAGCCATCAGCTATATTAAATTGTATTACCTTGTTAGCCGACCAGTCCGCAACATAAAGGTTTCCATCTGGACCAAAATCAAACCCCTCTACACTTTGTAATTCAGGTATTGACCCTGCACTTATAAAAGTATCATGATAAGCACCTGTCGTTGCATTAAAACGAAGAATGTCTTTTGATACTTCACTACTAACATACAAAAAACCATCTGGGCCAATCTTTATATCAATGGGATCTTTAAATCCAGGTTCACTAGGTAAATTTGCCATACCAAATTCACTAATAAACTCTCCCGTCGTTGGCGCAAAACGAAATATACTTTCGCGATTAAAATCGACTACCAATAATTCATTTTGCAGATAAGTCCCATCCTCATCAGTTGCTGATGCTAGGATATTATTTGTAAATCCACCATTGGTGTAGGTATGTGTGACCACCGAAGGATTCCCTGCAAAAGTTTCAATTGTTCCATCACCCCAATTGATTGTCCACTCGGTAATGGTGTCTGCCCCCGGATCAACTACCGATAGATTTAACGTATAAAGATCCCCCAGAGCAACGCTTGAAAACCCCGTTGTGCTTAAAATCGGCATTATATTATTAACTGTAATTTCAGCTGTTGTGATACCAATTCCACCATGACCATCGTCTACTTTTAATCCGATAGTATAAATACCATCATCATTAATATTATTACTTTGCAAAGTAGCCCAATTGATTGTTGGATTTTCACCTACAGCATCTCCATAGACCAAATCATTATCAAGATCCCATAAATAAGTAAGGGTATCAGAATCAGGGTCTGATGAATTTGCAGCATTTAGCGTTAATGATTCTCCTTCGTATATAGAATAGGGGGAACCTGCACTAGCATCTGCAGAGGGTGGCGAGTTAGGAGGACTTGTGCCAAATTGGCGTGTAAAGACCCCATTACTATCACCTACTCCATTACCACTCCAAACAACAACAAAATGATCAAGATCAAGCATTGCAATTGATGCTTTGTATTGGTATCCATCTGTTGTATTGTTAATTAAAAATTCACCATCGACAGCATTCAGGTTCGAATCATATTTCTGAGCAAAAACTCCTTTTCCATCACCATCACCATTTCCTTGATAAACAATAATAACGTTTCCATCCGAATCTTTTGCTATTGAAGCTTTCTTATGGCCTGTACCACTTACCTTATGTTCTTTAGAAAAAGTCCCATCTTCATTATAGAGGGCAACCCAAACACCCTTGATCATAGACCCATTGCCTGTATCTAAACCCGTAGACCAATCGGCTATAATAAACTTCCCTGATTCTTGAATTGCTATTGCCTGGTATCTAAAATCACCGTTTTCATTAACTTTTTTTACAGGAATTCGAGCATTTCCATCTGAACTGAATGTCCGTAAGTATGTATCATTACCAATCCCCCAGGTAATAACAAATTTACCATCGGTATTGATGTCTACTCCTGGCGTATAAATGTTACTTCCCGTATCGACAGTAATGGGTAGAACTGATAACTGGTCTCCTGTTGTAGTTGCATCCATATCAAACTGTGCGGCAAAAATACCACTATCATCTTGCCATGTAATAACCATTTTTCCCAAGCTATTAACTGCAACAGCTGAGTTACTCTGGTTTCCAATAGTATTTCCTGTATTGACTAAAATATCAGCATTATCAATTGCAATACCATCCGCATTAAACCGTTTAAGATAAACGCCTTGTCCATTTCCATCTTGACTTTCACTAGTCCAGGTAATCACAAACCGTCCCGATGCATCAGATGCAACTGTTGCCCATTGTTGTTCACCAGCGTTGTAATCATTAACTTGAAAAGCATTTCCCTTTGCTGTGCCATCCGCATTATATTGTCGAGCAAATATATCTGAATAATCACCTGAGCCTTCAACTTCAGTCCACACAACAACATAGTCGCCATTACTGGCGATGGCAACAGCCTGAGGACTACCTCGATTTTCCATACTGGTTTCCTGTACCCCAGCCGTGGTTTGATTAACTAAAAAGTCAGACTTGGTAATTAAAGGAGAAGTGGCAGTATTGACTATTATTTGAGCAGTCACTGGCTCTAATGATTCTTTATCTAGATTATCTTTAGCGACCAAAGTAAAAACATTTTGCAACCCACTAGTATTCAGTACCGGAGTCCAGTAGGCATGATTAATACTATCTATGGTATCATTTGTGCCAGCCACCCAAGCACTTGCTGTGCCTGCACTATTCCCTATTGTAAGCGTGCCACTGATAACATTTTTTACGACAAAAGCATCAACTGCTCCATCTGAATCTGTTTCATTCCCTTTAGTTTCCAATTCAGAAAAGGTGATTTCTACTTCAGTATTCTTATCAGTATTTTTAATTTCACTACTAAAAGTGGTTAATGTTGGAGGGTTATTAAAGGTATTAATTTGTCTGACAAAAACGCCATCTGCATCACCTGTTCCATTTCCACTCCAAGCTACTACAAAATGGTTAAGATCAAGCATGGCAACAGATGCCATATGCTGGTCACCGATTATTGTCTCGTTAACTAGAAACGTTCCTCCTAAAGTGTTTAGACTCGAATCATATCTCTGTCCAATAACAGCGCTCCCATTGCCATCACCATCCCCTTCATAAACAAGACTAATATTTCCACCTAAATCCTTTGCTATTGAAGGTTTTATATGAGTACTTCCACTGAGCAAGCCAGTGGAGCCTATTTTGACTCCATCATTTTCATAACTTGTGAGATAAATCCCCTGACCTACCTCTCCAACGCCATCAGACCAGTCTGCTATTACAATATCACCAGACTCTTGTATTACAACATCTTGGTATCTAGAAGGAACTGTAAAACTAAGAATCACCGTGTTAGTTAAAATTTTATCGGCTTGAACTGCTCTATCTGAGTCAAATATACTAAAGTAGGTTAGATAGCCACCCTTCTCCCACGTAATCACAAATTTACCTTCTGTATTAATATCCACAGCAGGTGTTGCATTACCTGTACTTTTATCTACAGTAATTAATTGTGTAGTCAATGCAGAATTACTAATATCCACACCAGGAGCCATATGAAATTGTCTGGCAAAGATACCTTCATTCCCTGATTCTCCACTTTGCCATGTAATTACCATTTCTCCTTGACTGTTGACAGCTACAGCAACATTATTTTGGTCTCCTTGTGTGTTTGATTCATTCACACGAACATCACTTGTGTCTATGGCCGTTCCATCTGCTTCAAATCGCCTTAAATAAACTCCTTCCCCATTTCCATCTTGTCCTTCACTTGTCCATGTAACTACAAATCGCCCTGAGGCATCAGATGCGACACTTGCCCATTGTTGTTCATCTGTTTGTTCGGTATTGACTTGAAAAGCAGCTTTTTTAATATCTCCATTAGCATAATATTGTTGTGCAAATACATCCGAAAAATCACCCGTACTTTCAACCTCAGTCCACACCACCACATAATCACCATTAGCAGCAACTGAAACTGATTGATGACTACCTCTATCTTGACCACTGGTTTCTTGTACACCTGTTGTATTATTTTGGTTAACCAGAAATTCTGCCTTGGCACTCAAGTCAGATGAATATGCAACTTGAAAATTATCAATAAAGAATTTATCCCCTCCATTGGTTAAACCCGATGAAACAAATCGAATTTGTGTATCACTGGCAATATAATTAGAAATATCATAACTGATATTAGTTAAAGAAGTATCATTGGCAGCTCCACTCCAGCTATCAAGTGAAACCCAAGAATTACCTATATTATCGTATATTTCCAGCGTCACTGAATCAGTGGGATCATCAAGGCCAATCCTTGCATAATCAAAATTTAAAAAAGCATTATTTGCAGATGATAAATTGACTTCTCTCATAGCGCCATTATTAGAGTTACTAATACTGAGCCCTCTCTCTCCTAGTTCCTCAGAAACTGATAACTTCCCTGTACTCGCACCATTAGTTTCACCAATTTCTTGCCAAGGACTTATTGTCCAGTCAATTGAACCATCACTATTATCAAAACGTATAGCATCAAATTCATCTCGATAAGTATGAAAAGCCAGCAATCCATTCCATGATTGCTGAGTCTGCCGACTAATAGCAATTTCGGTTTCAATCACACCGGTAGAAAATTCTAACTCCCAATCACCCCCCTGTTGTGAGCTACCGGTTTTATCTGTACTGGCGGCAACATCAGCACCTGTCAATAGACTCAATTCAGTTGTTAATTCTTCTCCTTCTTCATTACCGACCAATTCACAACCATAAATTAAAATATCGGCATTTTGATCTAATGCATTTTGCCATAGAGAAATTTGCCTATCATATTGGCTTAAATTAGCTGAATTAAGTTGAATATTACCTAAGGAAACTGAACCTAGTGCTCCATGGGAGAGAATATGGATGGCATCTACATCTTCATGATTTTGTAATTCATCAGTAATTTGCTCAATCCCATTTTTTCCACTGTCCAGTACAAAAACTGAAAAAATTCTGGAGCCATTACCTTGAGAATTTAAATCATCAATCAATTGCTCATAGTTTCCTACACCAGAATCAACAAAGACTAATTCATGTCGAATTTCTATATCAGTTGAAGATATATCGTCTGGAATGGAACTGATTGAGTTATTGTTGTATGACTCACTCACATGATCGACTATTAATGTCTCTACTTGAGGAAGTTCAAAATTATCGGATTCAAGTAATCCACCAAGGGGATCGGCAGAAAATAACTTACGCGGTTCCATTTCTTCAACAATAAACCGAGCATTTTTCTCAGACTGATTTAATGATACCTGTCCTGTTGATCGTTTAAATAGCCTAGCTACCCAACTCAGTTTATGAATCAAAATTACCCTTGTCTTTTTAGTCTTGTTGTTTTTACGCACCTTAAAACCCTTGTGCGCATACATTTATAATTAATTAGCTTTCCAAAACAGTTTCGCAAGCTAAGGAAATCGTAGGTTGGGCTAACAGCTCTATCGTTAACCCAACATCTTTAGCAAAAGTAGTTTTGGGTTGAAAAAAAACGGCAGCCCAACCTACAAAATTTTATTTACTTCACTTTTAATCGCACCCAAATAATCAGTCCTAATTAACATACGTACATTAAAAGATAGATGAGTAATTAGCTTTATTCAATTACAGTATGTAGATCGGCCTCTCAAAAAAAATATTTCTATGCAAAAAATCACCTTCCGATCACCTGATTATTTTGTATAATCCACTTATCATCCTGACTTAATCTATTTCTGCAATGCAAAAATTATTTAAAACTATCGGTATTATTGGTAAATATAGCGACTCCCGTATTGCAAACACTATTCTTGAAGTATTGAGTTTCCTTCAAAAAAATGGTTATAAGGTAGTTGTTGATTCAAAAAGTGCCGCTCTTCTATCACCGAATACAGTAGCAGCATGCGAAATTGAATTATTAGGTGCTAAATGTGATTTAATTATTGCTATTGGAGGTGATGGAACTTTTCTATCAGCTGCACGTGCTTCAGTTAAAGATAACACACCATTAATTGGTATTAACCTAGGCCGTCTTGGGTTTTTGGTGGATATTTCACCAGAACATATCAGTTTAAAATTAAGCCGTATTTTGGCAGGCAACTATTTAGAAGAAAAACGCTATTTATTACATACTAAAATTATTCGCGATGGAGAAACGATTCATCAAGAAACTGCAGTTAATGAAGTGGTTGTTCACCGCTGGGTTACCCCCAGTATGCTTGAGATTGTGACCCATATAGATGGTGTTTTCTTAAACTCCCAGCGATCTGATGGGCTCATTATTTCTACTCCTACAGGTTCAACGGCTTATTCTCTTTCTGCGGGTGGCCCTATACTGCACCCTTCCCTACACGCCCTTGTTTTGGTGCCATTAAATGCACACACTTTGTCTAACCGTCCGATTGTAGTTGATGATTCTTCGGAAATTGAGATAAGCTTTAAACAGTCTAAACAAATTAGCGCATTAGTCACCTGCGATCATCTTGAAATACCTAAAATTTCTATTAATGATAAAATTTTAATTAGAAAATTACCCGACCCTATTACTATTTTTCATCCTGAAGACCATGATTTTTTTCATATTCTTCGAGAGAAACTAAGCTGGAGTACCGGCTATCATATTTAAATTATGTTATTAAATCTCAATATTAATGATCTGGCTGTTGTTAAATCACTCGACTTAGATCTTGATAAAGGCATGTCGGTTTTAACCGGTGAGACAGGTGCTGGAAAATCCATTTTACTAACCGCACTAGGTCTTGCTTTAGGTGATAGAGCAGATTCTGGCTATGTTAGACCTAATGCAAAACGCGCAGAAATAAATCTTGATTTTGATTTATCCGATGCGCCTGTAGCAAAAAAATGGCTAGAAGAAAATGACCTTGATGATGAAGAACAATGTGTTATTCGTCGTATAGTTAATCAGGATGGGGGTTCAAAAGCCTACATTAATAACCGTCCAACCACTCTACAATCATTAAAACAACTCAGCAGTTTATTGGTTGAAATACATGGTCAACACGCACACTTAACACTGCTTGATCCAGAGCAACAACGGCAATTATTAGATACTTTTTCCAATAACCAAAAATTGCTAGATGAAGTAAATGTCGTGTACCAGTCCTGGAAAAAATCTAATAGTGAATTAAACAAATTAATCAAAGCAAGTACAGATCAAGTTGAACGAGAAGAATTACTCCGTTATCAATTAAATGAACTGCAACAACTTGATCTGGAAGATTTTAACTACCCTTCCCTTTCTGAAGAACATAATAAGCGCGCTAATTTAGGACAAATACTAGCCGAAGGTCAGCAACAATTAGATGTTTTATATGAAAATGAACAGCAATCAGTCAATCAAATGTTAGCGCACTGCTTAATCTCATTAACTGATTTAGCACAATTCTCTCCTGAAATAGGTGAAATTAATGAGATGCTTTCAGAAGCACAAATTCAAATTGAAGAAGCATCACAACAACTTCGACGTTATTTAGAAAGCCAGGAAGCTGATCCACAACGATTAACCTGGCTAGAAAATCAAATTGGTATTATTCAGGATATTAGCCGTAAACACCAAATTACCCCAGAGGAACTACCCCAAGTAGCCTTAAATTTAGAACAAGAACTTGATGTCATCACCCATAGTAGTGAAAGAATTGAAGAATTAACTCAAGATACACAAAAGTTTCTATCTACCTATCAGGAACTGAGCAAAAAATTATCTGAAAATCGCAGTCAAAACGGGAGGAAACTGCAAATTAAGATTTCAGAAATGATTAAAGAATTAGGCATGCCTCAAGGTGATTTTGTCGTTCAAGTGGAAAATAATGAAGACGAAATACCTAAACTAAATGGTAACGATAAAATTGATTTTTTAGTCAGTGCCAATCTGGGTCTACCTGCAAAACCTTTGGCTAAAGTTGCTTCAGGAGGTGAATTATCAAGAATCAGCCTAGCCATACAAGTCACTACCAGCACAGACAAAACTACTCCGACTATGATTTTTGATGAAGTTGATTCGGGTATTGGCGGAGGAATAGCTGAAATAGTAGGAAAAAAATTACGCAGCTTAAGTCATAATCGGCAAGTGTTGTGTGTAACCCATTTACCCCAAGTCGCCTCGCAAGCCCATCAGCATTTATACGTTAAAAAAACCAATCAAACAGAAATGACATCTTCTACTGTTGAATTATTACAACCTAAGGAACGCATTGAAGAAGTCGCTCGTATGTTAGGTGGCGTTGATATAACAGAAAATACCCTTGCTCATGCTGAAGAAATGTTAAATATTAATTAATGTTAATTATTTTCCATTCCTTATTTTCTACCTTACTCTGAGTTAACTATTCCCTCCCGTTTTTTTAAGATTTCTTGCAAATCCATAAACTATAAGGTTAGTTATAATAGGTCGCATTTATATAACTACAATAATCAACTAAATTACTGTACTGACGTGCAAGGTCATTGATTTCATTATTAAGTGAAACACTAATAAATTGGGCTAAAAAACCAAAAGCAGTCGCATCAAAAGTACAAGGACTATCACCAAAAAAATAGGTTTTATCACCTAATAGGTCAGATAACGACTGAAAAGTTCTATCCGAAATTATTTTAATTTCTTCATCTGAATGACGCCCTAAGCCTTGTTTATATAAAGCACTAGTCACGCCTTTACGAGCAATAGGCGGAACAATAAACTTTAATGGAAAAGGCATGGAGCCAAAAAATGCTTTCTTTACTTGAACCCAGGTTTCATCTTTTACCCATCGTGAATAAACTAAACACCAATAAAGGTTTTCATCCAGTGATTTACCAATAAGGTAAGCCATACTTTTTTGTTCGACAGATAAATTTGAATCTAAATTGACTTTAAATTTTTCTTTTAAGTAAGAAATTATAAATTCCGAATCTGCAATTTTTTTCTCACCATCCATAATAAAAGGTAGTTTACCTTTGGGTGCTTTCTTTAAGTTATCAACACTTGGGAAACTCTCATATTCAATATTTGCCAATCGCATGTAAGCATCAACTTTTAGAACGAATGGACTTGGATCAACAACACCAAAACCAGAGGCAAAACTATATAATTCGATCATATTTTTCTCCTTTTATTATTAATATAAAGCACCAATTTGAATCAATCGAAAGATTATTCTTTTTAAAACCGTTTTATGAGCATTCTATCGGTGAAAATTGACCGATAGAAATTCGTATCTTGACCGCTTAACTCGTAAAATAGCAACCCATAACTTTATCGGAAGTTTTATCCTGAAAAAACCAGTTGAACGCTATACTACCATTAGTTATTTGAAGTTAATTAATAACAGTTAAGTTTCAACCCTAATATATACAACAGCTACGGCTGGCTTCATAAAAAACACTAAAATTGTATATAATAATTGTCGAAATCGACATATCATAATAATAGTAGGGATTGAGTTCAGCAATCTGATTGCTTCGTATCAAAGGACAAATAATGAAATCATCAAAACACTTGATAACCCGCGAAGGCAGAAGCAAATTAGAAAATGAGCTTGATTATCTTTGGCGAACGGAACGTAGAGCTGTCACACAATCTGTAACTGAAGCAGCAGCTCATGGCGACCGATCAGAAAATGCTGAATATAAAGAAGGGAAACGACGTCTAAGAGAAATTGATAGACGAATTCGTTTTCTGAGAAAACGATTGGATGTTTTAGAAATCGTCTACTATTCTCCTCAACAAGAAGGTAAAGTTTTTTTTGGGGCATGGGTTGAGCTTGAAAATGAAGACAAGGAAATTGTTCATTACCGGATTGTTGGATCAGACGAATTTGATCCTCACAAAAATGCAATTAGTATAAACTCCCCAATGGCTAAAGCACTTATTGGCAAAGCAGTAGATGATGAAGTTGTCGTCAATACGCCAGAAGGAAAAAAAGAATGGGTTATTAATTCAATTCATTACAAACCCGTTGATTAAAAAGTTATGAAAACAAAGTGGGAATGTAATTTATTTCGTACGTGCTCCTTAGGCAGCTGGAAATAAATAACCCACCCATTTTACGAAGAGTTCTTGTTTGTATTCGATCTTGTTGCGTAGGGCGCATAGCAGGCTATGCAACCGAAGTAACAAGATCGAATACGGACAAAAAGGCAAGTAAGATGGGTGGGTTATTTGCTTCCAGTTGCCTTAATCAACTTTATTAGGAAAAGAGATCTCAAGTACTACACAGCCTTTCTCTGTTTTAAAAGGGCCATGTATTTCGCCTGGCGGCCTGCTTGCGTAATGCCCCTTTTCCAACCACATATCAAATGCTTCATCATAGAGCCGACCACTGACAACAAAAATTTCTTCTGGATAGGTATGGCTTTTAGCACCAAAAGATGCCGTATCTGCACCCGGTTGAAACCGGGTTAAGCGTGTGTATTCACCTGTTTCATTATCAATGCTTAGAGTTAACTCTTCAGCAAAACCTTCCATACCCTCAATGGGTTGCCATTGACCCTTATTTTCTGACCTTAATGGATTCCAGTATGTTTGAGTTGTTTTTGTCATTTTCTTGTCCTTCATTATTATCGAAACAGGTCAATCACCCTGAACCTTATTTTAAACATTGCTCAATCACGGAGAAAAAAACAAGCTTAATCCTTCAAAAAATTGTTGACACATCATTTTTTCTTGTGCTGCAATATTATAAATCAGCTTGCCAACTCTCACGTAGGTTAGGCTAACAGCTCTATCGTTAACCTAATATTTTTAGTATACCGTTTGTTGGGTTGCCAAAGAAACGGCAGCCCAACCTACAAACACCTAAGTTTACTTGCTAAAAATGAAATAACAAACAGTAAATTATTAGTTGAAATAATTGAAGGGAGAGAACAAAAAAAATATACTTGTTAATTTTTCGGTAGTAAGAAAATATCATCACGTTAGAATTTACTCTCCATCTACATTTGCTAATGTAGCTTTTAAACAGAGGAGAAATGTTATGAATCAGAAATCACTTTATGAACGTCTTGGTAGATATGAGGGAATTACTGCGATAGTCGATGAATTTATGTCACGACTTAAAGTGGATTCCCAATTGGGGCGTTTCTGGAAAAACCGAGGAGATGATGGGGTTGCAAGAGAAAATCAATTACTGATTGATTTTTTGTGTTCAAATTCAGGTGGCTCAATGTACTACACGGGTCGAGATATGAAATCAGCACATAAAGGGATGAAAATTAGTGAACGTGATTGGTCGATACTCATTGGACATTGTGCTGCAACTATGGAAACCGTGCAAGCTTCTCAGAAAGAATGCGATGAGGTAGTCGCGTTTCTTTCCAGCTTTAAAAATGAAATTGTCGAAGTATAAAGATTATTGATTTATGTTATTCATCAAGGTCATAATTAAGAATGAAAAAAACGCTAACATTTGAAGAAAAGTATGATGCTTATGGGAGAAATGACTCTTTCTATGAAGGCGTTTTTATCACCGCAGTTAAAACCACTGGTATTTTTTGTCGTCCCTCTTGTAGAGCAAGAAAACCAAAAGCCGAAAATGTAGTTTTTTACGATACAGCTCAAGAGGCATTACAAAATGGCTATAGACCCTGCAAGCTTTGTAAACCTATGGAAAAAATGGATGAAACACCTAAATATATCAAAGATATCATCAAAGAGTTACATGAAAGCCCTTATTTGAGAATAAAGGATGAGGATTTAAGGCTAAGAAAGATTGAGCCTAGCCAGATTAGACGTTGGTTTAAAAAACATCATAATATGACCTTTCATAGCTATCAAAGAATGTTACGTATTAACTCAGCCTTTAATAGCATAAAACAAGGTGAAAGCATTACAAATTCGGCCTTTGACAGCGGTTATGACTCACTAAGTGGATTTAATGAAAGTTACCGTTCCATTTTTGGTGATTCAGCAACACATTCTGATGAAAAATCCATTATTAATATTGCTCGATTTACTACTCCCATCGGCCCCATGTTTTCCTGTGCCAGTACTCGTGGAATATGTCTGCTCGATTTTACTGACAGAAGAATGCTAGAAACTGAATTTAAGGACTTATGTAAACGGCTTAAGGCGGTTATCTTGCCTGGAACTAATCCCCATTTAGATCATGTTCAAGCAGAATTAGCAGAATATTTTTCAGGAGAAAGAAAAAACTTTACCGTGCCACTGGATACACCGGGTACAGATTTTCAGCAATCTGTCTGGAAAATATTAAAAAACATAACTTATGGTGAAACACGGTCATACAAACAACAAGCTCTTGCTTTAAATAACCCCAAAGCTATACGTGCCGTGGCATCAGCTAATGGACACAATCGTGTCAGCATCATTATCCCCTGCCATAGAGTGATTGGTTCTAATGGCAGCCTAGTGGGTTATGGTGGAGGTTTGCATCGAAAAAAATGGTTGCTTGCTTTTGAAAAGTCTAATCTTTAGGGCTCCTCTATTAACCTAGAATAATGGTGAAACCAGGCATTAAAAATACCCTGTAGATATACCACAAATGGGCTACTTATCCTCTTGTGCTTGATCAGCACTTTTGCTTACCAGCAACTAGCAGCTGTATGCCCACCTGAATTACTAGCCACACTTTTTACACCTGTATTGGTATATATCAAAGTCCCACAACCATCATTCGTTTGGGCACCAGTCCGTTCAGCATAAAGCGTATAAGTGGTATCGTTTGCAGCATTTATTTTTAAGTTATATAAAGCTGTACCACTATCTAATGGACTTTGCTGGTGACCGAACACGCCAGGTCTAGGAAGGCCAGTATTTGTCGGTGTACCATCGGTTCCAGCAGCATCCTCATATGTATTATTAACAGTAAAATGCCTTTCCATTGCATTTGCAAAAACTAGTAATGCCCCTGTTGCATCTGATCGGCGTGATTTTGCTATAGATTCTTGATAACTTGGATAAGCAATACTGGTTAAAATACCAATAATGGCAACTACGATCATTAGCTCAACTAATGTGAACCCTGCTTTTTTTAAAAATATTTTTTTTTGCATAATAAAGTTTAACGTTTATCTGTTTTTAGTTTAAGTCGGCGAGGTCGTTTACTTTGTTTTTTTCCTGACTCCAACCGCTTTGATTGATGGTTTAAATTGTTTTTTAATTTCTTCTTAATTTCTCCGGCATGATAATTATCATCACCAAAATAATTGCTTTTTCTTTTTTCCCCAGCAACCGATAAATTGACAACTGACAAAGTAAGAATAAATACTGTTAATAATTTATATTTCATATTTTTTAAATCTTTTCTGTTTTTAAAGAAGGGTTAAAAGTTAAAACTGGTAAACTTTAATTCAACGTTCTAAAAGAACCCAACTTGAATGTAAAATTTCCTAACTGTTACCTAAGCTCCTGCCAAGATAACCGTCCTAAGTTACTAGATACTCTAAAACTATCTATTTCAACACCTCCATCAGTGATGGAGGTGTAAAGCTTATCATCTTGCATATTAGACTGCCCTCCCATACCATGCTCACGCCTTTTCCCTACTACAGATGATGTGTTATTAGTAGAATCTTTTACCAAATCATCACTATCAACGTCACCATCTCCGCTTAAGTCAAATGCAGGATCATTAATATCTGGTGCCCCACCATCCTTTTGATTAACTACCATCAAGTAACCTGACCCTCCTGTACTACACGCTATTGCTTCTGGAATAATTGTCTCAAAAATGACCAGTCCATCATAAACACGTGGATTATAAATAACCCTCTCTCCAGCTAAAAGGGTAAGATTAATTTTCCATCCTTGATGTTGAGGTGTTCCTAGATAATCAATCATTTCATTTGCTTCAATAGTTCCATTAGAATTTAAATCATTATTAAATACCCTGATTGAATTAGTAAGATTATTATCCGTATCTGTACAAGGACCCGTTGCCGTAGCACAATCATCTTCATTATCAAAAAAAGTAGTACTGGTATCAAAATGTTGTTCAAATAAATTAGCTGGCGTTATTTCTTTAGTCCCATGATCCCAAACACCATAAAATGATTGCGTCCCTGGAACAGTAGTTACATCAGAATTTGACAGATATTGACCTGTGCCAAAAAAAACTAATCGATTCGGTGCATTGGATGGACTACTACTATCTGCAATATCTGGATGTTTAACAGTAATTGGTTTGTCCATAATAGGTTGATTTGAAGATGCAATAAATAGAGGCTTTGCTGTTCCACCACTGGTAGGATAAGCAGAACCCCAATTTGATGCTGTAGCATCTGATAAATCAAACGCCCAAAGATTACCTTTTATATCCCCAGCATAAACGCGATCAATCGTGTGATTACCGTCAAGATCTACAGCCTCAGGAATAGATAAGCCATTACAATCACTACCGGAATCTAAACAATCATTACTAACAATTGTACCTACCCCTGTATCTATCTCTATATAATCAGTTGTTGGCGTCCATACACCATCAACCCCTCCATCCAGAAATACAATAAATAGCTTTGCTTTACCATCCCCTTTATTGTTATAGCCGTTACCAAATATTGCTGCCCAACGCCCATTATTCATCATTGCAATGGTAGGTGGACTAAAGATAAAGCCTAAATCAACATCATCGGCATCACTAAATTCCCACAACACAATATCAGCAGCATTGGCTTCGCTAAATGAGCCAGGGTTAGTTACATCCAGGGCAAAAATACCTTTCCCTCCAGCTCGACTCCCCCCAACAAGAAGACTAACCCAATGTTTATTACTGCCGCCACTAGTAACCTTATCAATATACACATCTGAAACGATAGGACTTAAATCTACATAAAACCTGTGTTGATAATTTAGATCTGTTAAAAAGTGAAGTCCTTCTGAAGACGTGGTATCAGAAAAGGAATAATTGGGAATATAAGAGATTAATTCTTCTCCCGTTGCTTCTGAGAAACCGTGCAACATGCCATCATTGGCTCCTACATAGATTACCCCGTCTCTAGCTGACTGTGTAGATTGAAAATCACTGTATTTTTCCCCAGTAGTTGAGGGAAAAGGTGAAATAGCAGGCCAATCATCATCTGGAAGTTTAACAAAGGCGGGGGCTGAGTTAACTATATCGCCCAATAAACTTGCCCTATTACGAAAAGTATAACTCCCTGGGTTTAACTGCTCATTACTTCGATCACCTCGTAAAAAATTTAATTTTGCCTGAGCTTTTGTAATATCTGATGATGAACCATTGGGCTCCTTTTTTAAATCATCCTTTTGATTAGTTGTTAAATTAGTCCACTGAAATGGAATACCATTACCCGTTGCATTATTATAAGTAATAATTTTTCGAGAACTGACTGGAGTAGCTAATGCATCTAATTGAGTGGCTGCCGTCCAGTTTGATGACGTTGCAATAGCACCTGATGTCGGATCAAGATCATATGACGTAAGGTCACCAGCCCATAGATTATCCGTTTTGTCAAACTCTGCAACATAGACATCCGTATCACTAGATAAAGACGTTGTATTAAAGTTTACTGCCGCCACACTACCCCGTAAACTTCCTGCACTACCAATAGCATTAGCTAATGCATTTTCTAACTCTACTGGTGTTGATGCTGATGCAAAACGACCTTTACTATTAAAAGCTGCATGCCATAAGTCATCAATTTTTTCTGGTGTAGTATCAGAACTTTCTGGGTCACCCCAGTCGCCACTTTCTGTAAGTTTGACTGAGGATGAATCCTCTGGCCAACCATCATTATCAGCATCAGGTAATAAACCATTAACACCAAAGGCAACAGGAAAGGTCACCAAATGTTGCGTTGTCTTTAAATCTTCAGAATTAGGGGGGACGTTATTTGGTTTAGTACTTAAATCTTCGTCATAATAATATTTTGCGATATCAGCGATAGTATCACTATGACTATCACCATCCTGATTGCCAATAGAAGTACTCTGTTTAGTGCCATTCCAATAACCATCCGTTAATAACACAGCAAAGTTTTGCTGACACTCATATTCAATTGGAGCACTAGATGAGCTATCGTCAAAGTATTGCCCAGCTCTGTCTAACCCGTCCCTCAAGGGAGTACTTAGCGCAGCCCACTCAAGATCATACAAACCTTGTAATAAAGAATTATTATGACTGGAGAACCCTGATAATCCAGTTGGCACATTTATAAATGAACTACTCCCACTATTATAATCAAAACTGGAATTGTTTATAAAATTTAAGCCATAACGATTTTCAGGGTTTTCAGTAATGACTTTACCTAATGCTCCTTTTGTCACAAAAGAACGACGTCTGGAATATTGATACCAATTTGCTATATTTTGTTGTACTTCTGCTATTGTTCTGCCATTAAGCGTATCTGAGCCGCTATATGTAGTTGTAGAGACAATATTTTCTGTCAATGTTCCAGTTGAACTAACTGTATAGCTAATGCTTTGCTCTACAATTTGACTTAATTGAACATAATAACGTGTATGGTTGTCCCACAAATCAACTTCGTTATTGCTGGTCGTATTTCTGTTTATATTACTCCCACGTCTTGGTCTAGTCCCGGAGTATCCATGAGTATCTTGCCAAATCTCATAGATAAATCCTGTGTTAGCCCCTGTGGTTATACCATTTGATAAATTTCTAGTGATAGGAGTACCCCCACTATCTGCATATCCATTGCTACCCGGTTGCGGATTGCTAAGAGCACTTATAAAACTGGCATTACTAAAGCTAGCTCCATACCAAGGCTTATATTCAATACTAGGGTCGTAATAAACAGTATTTAAATCTGTTGAATAAAGACGCCAATCAACCATTGTTTCAGTATTACTACAGTTATCAAGTGTATTAATACATAGATCGTAATAAAGATTATCGGGTTCATCAAAAATATTCAGCACTTCTGATTGCCAATCTTCCTCATCAAAATTAGTTGTACTTATACTACTATGCCCTGATATAACACGATAACCACAATCACCATTCCCTGCATTACCTGTTGCATCTCTATCATAAGCACAATACGACCAATGAGAGCTAGTCATCACCTCAAAATCCATAGACCCTGAATCATCCACCTCAAAAAATACATTAGGTGGAACATTACTGTTAGTAAATATTGGGCTAGTAGCAAGACTACCCGGTGCTGATTGAATGGAACTAGTCCAAAGCAAAGCACCAGTAAATAAGATGATTAATCCTAAAGTACGATTTAATTTGTGACTAAACATTAAGCTTGCTCCGTAGAGTATTGGAATAAAAAAACTGTTTCAAAATAAGTAAACTCAGGGTATAAATTTAAAATTTCTTGCCATAATATGATCGTAAATACACATGTGAAGTACTTTGTCTGCCCGTTCCTCTCGCTGTTACACGAAAATAGGAATTGGGGGCTATATCATTTATATATTCAATATAATAACGTGGCTTAGCAGCAACTAAAGGAATGGTATCTGCATATTCAACAGACTCATCATTACCCCATGTAGTAGTAGCCTTATAATCAAGATTTTCTGTTTTCAAATGTAATCCATTTGCATTAGAAGGGCTTGTTGTAAAGTTGGTTCTATCACTTGAAACCGCATCTTCTATAAATATCTCACCTGCTCTTAATGCGGCTTCAGCTGCTTGAAAGGCAATATTCTGGTCTCGACTATTACTTGCCATTTTTTCTTCAAGTGCTGTTGTTTGCATCCCTGACACACCAATTAAGGTAAGTAGAAGCAACACAATTAAACTCACAACTAGTACCACACCCGATTGTTTTGCTATTTTTACATTTGTTTTTATCATCACAATCACTTTTAGTTATGGAAGTCTGTTACGCACAGCAATGGTAGAAGAAAACTCACGTCGTAGCCTGCGGTCTCCAGCAGCAGGAGAAGTCGTACTTCCATTAAATGTATAATCAACAGGTACAGTAGCTAAATTGTTATCGGCTGAAACTGCCAATAGATTAACCCGAACACTGACTACGTTATCTATATTCACTACATTGCCAGCATCGACATAATAATTAGGAGTAAAGTCATTATCAGTATCTTCACCATACAAAATTTGCATATCCTCTATGCCTTCAACCAATTCAGTGGTCGTACCATTTATTGTTCGCTGAAGTGCTCCGCCTTGAATAAAGTAAATCGACGCTACAAGATGATGTATTGATGCACCAACACCATAAGCTTTGGAAATATCTTGTCCACCGGTTATATCTTGTGAAACAACAGTTCCCCCTGCTACTCCAGCCACCGTAAATATATCCCCAACCCCTCCGCCACAATCAGTAATTAATACAGCTTCTCCTACTTGAAGTTCATTTCCTGTAGCAGCAGCGGTAATAGTAATATTTGTGTTAGCAGAAGCTTGTGATTGAACCGCAATGCTTACACCTTTACCACCTATCATCGCAATTCCATCTGGAATACCTCCAGCACCCTCTACTCCAATAAGACCGTTAGCAATATCGTAAATAACTTTAGTATTATTAGTAACATCATCCAAGCCATTTCTTAAGCACCCCCAATAGTCTGCTTCTCGAATATCCCGACTAATAAAATCCATTGCAAACCGTCCGTTTTCTTGCATTCTTGACAAATTATCCAGCATTCTAGAGCTTTGTTTACTACCAATATAAATTTTCATCACACTGGCTATTAAGAATAATCCTAACAACATTGCGATCATTATTTCTATTAAGGTCATGCCTTGTTGATTGGCTTTTAATACAGATTTACTCATAACGTAAAACTCATTGGGAAACTTAATTTATTTGTTGTGCTATCGCGATCATCATCCCACTTAATGGTTATGGTATAGATAGGGTCAGAAAATGTGATAGTGGCTTCTCCACTGGGTAAAACACTACTTACTTTCGCGTTCCACTCATAAATATCATTTGCAGCCATATTAGCAACGGAACATCCTGCCGTTGTTAAACAGGAAGCTTGAACAGAATGACCCTGTGTTGCAGAAGCAGTTGTTGCAGCTGTGGCATAAGTTCCTGCGGCATTTAGATTTGCTCGCATTCTATCTGCCATGTTGTAGGCTAATTGTGTTGCCTGGCTTCTTTGGTAGGCACTCACATTATTTTTTAACCCCATTGCCTGCATCGCTGCCATTCCTAACATGCCTCCTGCTAGAATAATCAAGGCAATTAACACTTCAATTAAGGTAAATCCATTATTAAGTTTCATTATCTTTAACTAGTAAAAGGTGATGTTGTACAAGAGGTAATTTCTGTTCCATCATTAATATCAGGTACACCATCATTATCAGTATCCCCGCCTAATGCAGCTCTTCCAACTGAATTGACATTAACCACTTTGGAAGTATTTGCTGTCGGGGCACTGCTAGTACCGTTTTGACATAGAACAAAGCTGCCATTAGTGCTTATTCCTGTTGGCTGATAGGTAATAAAATTTGTATAAGTAGCCCTTAAGGTATATCCAGCCGGTATTGCATCATAACTTCTGATCAGTTCGTCGCTTCCATCCTGAACACCTGCCACTCCTGTATTATCAGTAAATACAGTCCACCCTGATTCCCACTGTGTACCCGATTTTTTTACAGTAACGGGTATATTCCTTTTAATCGCTTCACTTCTGGCAAGATTAAGAGAGGTAAATAATCCATTAATATTTGTAGTTAACCGATCACTTTTTATTGATTCATTAAAACTAGGAATAGCAATCATCATTAGAACGCTTGCAATTGCAAGTGTTACCATCAATTCAAGCAAACTAAAACCTTGTTGGTAATCGATTTGTATTTCTTTGTGTACTGGCATGTGAGTTTCTAACTTATATCTATTCGAAGTTAAATTAGAGTATAGTTATAAATTAAAAAAAAACTGTGAAGTTAACCTTGCGCTTAATCTGGGCTTTTGAACTTGATCTCAAATTCTAGAAAAAATTGAGTTACTGCTTGTTATTTAGGATCTTCCAAAATGAACTGACAACCAATACTAGTCCTATCTTTTATTGCTTAGGCTATCTTCATTATGGCCAGTCAAGGCTATTCGAATAACCTTTTTCTTATATAATTTAGTTCTCACGGATGTGGGGTTCTATGTAAACGGAGAAGTCGTACAAGAGATTATTTCAGTGCCATCAAACTTTTCCTGAATACCATTTTTGTCATTATCAGTCCCCATTCTGACTCTACCAACGGTATTGATAATCATCAGCTTAGATGTATTAGACTCAGGGATATTATTTCCATCATTATTATCACAAAGAACAAAACTGCTATTTCCACTAATGCCTGATGCTCTATATGTCACTCTATTAATCCCTGTAGCTCTTAAGGTGAAATTTTTTGGCATAGGATCATATTCTCTAAGCAAAGTATCACCAGCATTCTGCACACCATTACCATTAATGTCTGCAAATATAAACCAACCTGATTCCCAATAGGTTCCATTTTTTCTTACTGAAACAGCATGATTTCTTTTTATCGCTTCACTTCTAGCAAAATTTAAAGATGCCACCAATCTATTAATATTTGTAGTTAATCGACTATTTCTTATTGTTTGGCTAAAACTTGGAACTGCAACCACGCTTAATATTCCTGCAATAGCAACTGTTACCATTAGTTCAAGTAATGTAAACCCAAAATGTTCATACTTATTTAAATTATTTTCCATCTTTTTTAAAATACAACAATCAAATAAGAAAATAATTATTGTTATTACAATATTGAATTTACTATTTAAAACTATAAGCTTTAGGTTCGCCTGTCAAAAAGATAAGTTAAACTATCATCTAGTCATTCATTACAATTTCATTAATATTAAAATCGTTATCTAGTTGCATATAAGCATTCAGCGTCATTTCCCACACCATCATTAAGTAAACATCTTCAATTAGCACATTGATCTCCAGTTAAAATATTTGTCTTTATCCTGTTATTAAGTACCCAAGTAAAATTAATTCAACCTTTTACTTGTCTTTTTTACCATTTCAGGCACTGAATAAATACTTCCGTAGCTTGCTATGCGCCTATTTATTTAGCACCTGAAATGAAAAAAATTCTGCGTAAAATTGTTAAATTAATTTTACTTGAGTACTTATCTCAGTTAATCCTAAATTAAAGTATAGTTAATTAAGTCGTTAAAATTGTGACTTCACCCCCATATTTTCAATAAACCTAAGTTTTCTATAAGCAAAAAAAAACCAAAGCCATTACTGGCTTTGGTTTCCCCTTATTATTTATTTTATCTTTTACTTAGGAACAAAGATTTAATAATATCCTTGCTACTAAATCTATTTCAAGCAAATGGGTTAGTGAGCATAATTGTTTCATCACGATCTGGCCCCGTTGATAAAATAGCAATTTTAATACCTACTAATTGTTCTATACGCTCAATATAGGCTTTTGCATTAGCCGGTAATTTATCAAAATCGGTTATGCCTGCTGTTGTATCTGTCCATCCAGACATTTCTTCAATGACAACTTCACAAGCATCATATTGATCAGCACCAAGCGGTGCAATTTCAGTTAATTTGCCATTTATCTTATATGCAGTGCATATACCTATTTTATCTAGGCCATCTAGTACATCCAGCTTAGTTAAACAAATTCCGGTTAAACTATTCATTTGTGCAGACTTTCGCATAGAAACTGCATCAAACCAGCCTGTTCTACGCTTACGTCCTGTTGTTGCCCCAAACTCATGGCCTTTGACGCCTAAATGCTCTCCATAGTCATCAAACAATTCTGTTGGAAAGGGGCCATTACCAACTCTAGTTGAATAAGCCTTGGTAATTCCTAAAACATAATCAAGATCTAATGGCCCAATTCCAGTTCCTGTTGCTGCACCACCTGCTGTTGTATTAGATGAAGTGACGTAAGGATAAGTTCCATGATCTATATCTAATAAAGCACCTTGTGCTCCCTCAAAAAGTATATTTTTATTATCTCGTAGACAGTTTTGTAACTCTTCTCCAACATCCGTTAACATTGGTCTTATTTGTTCTGCCAATTTTAAAGTAGTGTCTAACATTTCTTGATAATCAATAATTTCCGCTTTATAGTAATTAGCTAACATAAAATTATGATATTCAGCCAATGCCTTTAATCTAAGCGCAAACTCTTCAGGGTTTAATAAATCACCCGCACGTAGCCCTCTTCTTGCTACTTTATCTTCATAAGCAGGTCCTATTCCTCTTCCTGTCGTTCCTATCGCTTTTTTTCCACGAGCAATTTCCCTTGCTTTATCAATTGCAATATGAACAGGTAAAATCAGTGTACAAGCTTCGCTGATTTTTAAACGATTTCTTACTGGAATACCCGCGCTCTCAAGTGTTTCAATTTCCTCTATCAAAGCCTCTAAGGATAAGACAACACCATTTCCTATCATACATTGCACTTCTTTTCTAAGTACGCCAGAAGGAATAAGATGCAAGATGGTTGTTTCACCATTGATAACAAGAGTATGGCCGGCATTATGCCCACCTTGAAAGCGCACAACTGCTTCTGCTTGATCTGTTAATAGATCAACTAATTTCCCTTTACCCTCATCACCCCATTGCGTACCGATGACTACAACATTTTTACCCATATTTATTCCATTTAACCTAAAGGTTTAACAACCCACTTTTGATTTTCTTTTTCTAAAACCCCAGTACAATCAAGCTGTCTTATTTCATCAGGGTGTCCAGGTAACTGCAGAATTACTGTGATTCCCTTTGCCCTAAGATCTCGAACCAATTCTCTTAATGCCTGGTCATCAATATCTGGTGCATAAACTACTTGTTCTTTATTCTCTTGGCTTGAGTTATGGCCTAAAGATGATAATAATTTAAGATCAGCGCTAAAACCTGTTGCAGCACGAGATCGACCAAAAAACTGCCCTATATTATCGTATCGACCACCTCGAGCAATTTCTCGCCCAATATCTGGGGTAAATGCAGCGAATACAATCCCAGTATGATAGTGATACCCACGTAATTCAGATAAATCAAAACTCACTGCTAATGATGGAAAAATCAAACTTAGTTTAGCAGAAATACTTTGTAGTTCATCTAAAGCCAGAGTAACTGTTTTATTAGTTTCTGCAAGAATTTCCCTTGCTTTATCTAACACATCACGACCACCATTTAATGAGGGCAATGCTATAAAAATATATTTAAACTTTTCTTCAATAGTAAAGCTTGCTACTAATTCATTGAGTTCTGTTATTGCTTTGCGCTGTAAAACATCGAATAATTCTGACTCTTGTTGCTGTGTTAGTCCTGCTTGCTCAGACAATGCACGATAAATACCAACATGGCCTAAATCTAAATGTACATTTTGAATACCAGTAACCGTCAGCATTTCAAGCATTAACTGAATAACTTCAAAATCACTTTCTAACCCAGAATGCCCATAAATCTCTGCACCAATTTGCATAGGGCTTCTGTTTTTTTCCAGGCCATCACCTAATGCTCGTAGTATAGTTCCTACATAACAAAGTCTTGTCGGTCTATTGTGTTTTAGATTATGAGCATCAATACGTGCAACTTGTGGCGTCATATCTGCACGTATGCCTAACATTTCACCTGATACTTGATCAGTGAATTTAAATGTTTGGAGATCAAGACCTCGCCCAGATCCTGTTAACAACGAATCCAGAAAATCAACCACCGGCGGAATAACCAGCTCATACCCCCAGCAAGCAAATACATCCAGTAATTGCCGACGTAAAAACTCTAATTGCTTGGCATCATCAGGTAAGACCTCTTCTATTCCTTGGGGTAATAGCCAAGAATCTTTTTTTCGCATATATTTTTTATGTCCACTCAAACAAAACGCCCCATAAAATAACGGAGCGTTTTAGTTTTACTATAATTAGCAAGTTAAAAATCAGGCTAACTTACATAAGGCAACTGAAAACAATAAAAATTTATTATTAATCGCCTTACTTTTGTTTCTTAAAGTATTTAAAGAAATCAGAGTTAGGCTCTACGACTAACATATCCCCTTCACTCTTAAACGTTTTCTTATAAGCATTCATACTTCGGTAAAAAGAGAAAAACTCAACATCTTTTCCATAAGCTTTTGCATAAGTATCAGCAGCAATCGCATCACCTTCACCTCGTAACACTTCCGCATCACGAAAAGCATTAGCCATTATAATTTCACGTTGTTTATCGGCGCCAGCTTTGATTCTCTCAGCAGCCTCCTTACCTTGTGAACGGAACTCTCTAGCCACTCTTTCACGCTCTGCTTCCATTCTACTATAAACTGAAGAACTAACATCGCTAGGCAAATCTATACGTTGTACTTGAACATCAACAATTTCCATACCTAATCTTAGTGCAACGGCTGATGATCTGGTAATTAATGCTTCTCTAATGACCTGTCGATCACTAGAAACCAATTGTTGAATATTTCGTCTACTAAATTCACTCCGAAATGCATCTTTTATAATTTGATCTAGCCGGATATTAGCTTGGCCAATATCACCCGCAACAGCGGTATAAAAAGTTCTAACATCGGCAATTTTCCATTTAACAAAAGAATCAACAATTACATTTTTCTTTTCAGAGGTTAAAAAACGTTCTGGTTTTGAATCTAATGTTAATATTCGCGCATCAAATTTCTTAACATTATTGATAAAAGGCATTTTAAAATGTATTCCAGGTTTAAAGTCAGTTTTAATAACTTCCCCTAAACGGAATTTAATCGCTCTTTCTGTCTCTGATACTGTAAATACAGCAGTAGATAGAATAAAAAACAAAATACCTGCAGCAACTATAAATTTATTTTGACCCATCTTAACGCCCCCTCATATCACGTCCACGAGCCGAGGTTCGTATACTGTTATTATTAGTCGTCCTTTGAGGAATCTTAATAGGACGTGAGTTAACTGAAGAATTTGTAGTATCAGTTATTTTGGCACGATTCCCTAGTTTATCTAAAGGTAGATAAAGCAAATTGTTACCCCCTTTTACATCAACCATTACCGTAGAAGTTTTACTTAACACCTCTTCCATAGACTCTAAATACATTCTTTGTCTAGTGACTTTAGGTGCTTTTTTATATTCTGTTAGTAATTGAGAAAAACGGCTCACTTCACCTGTTGATCTGGCAATCACTCGTTCTTTATAAGCTTCTGCTTCCTGAGTCTTTCTTGAAGCCGCACCACGTGCAACAGGAACTACTTCATTCGCATACGCATGTGCTTCATTGATATACCGTTCTTTATCTTCACGTGCTTTAATTGCGTCTTCAAAAGCACCCTGAACTTGTTCAGGTGGCTGTGCATCTTGAAGGTTTACAGAGGTAATCATAATTCCAGCAGTATAGGTATCTAGTACTTTTTGAATTTCTGTCTGAATTTCAGCAACAATCTCGCTACGTCCTTCAGTCAATACAAAATCCATTTTACTATGACCAATCACACCACGCAAAGCACCTTCAGTTACTTGCTTCAAAGTTGCACCAGGATTAAGCACATTAAAAACATAATCTTTAGCATCTTTAACTTGATACTGTACAGCTAAACGTATATCTACAATGTTTTCATCCTTTGTTAACATCAAGGCTTCCCTAGGAACAGAACCTGCACCTTGACGACCTCCTGATCGATAACCAACTTCAACAACCTGGATATTTTGAACATCCACAACATCAACCTGATCAATAGGTGAAGGAAAACGCCAATTCAAACCTGGTTCAGTCGTTGCTGTATAGGCACCAAATCGTGTTTCAACACCACGTTTACCTTCATCAACTATATAAAAACCACTTAAACCCCATAGAACCAGAGCACCTATTGCAAGGAAACCTAAGCCTTTTAATGATCCACCTTCCGAGTTGCCACCACCGGAGCTACCACCAAAAATACCACCTATTTTCTCTTGAAATGAACGAATAACTTCGTCTAAATCAGGAGGACCATTCTCATCTTTACGACCACTCCAAGGGTCTTTTTTACCGCCACCGGGCTCATTCCAGGACATCTACACTGCTCCAATTGGATTTAAATAACTACTCTAAAATTTTATAAGTAGTTCAAAACAGGCTATTTAGCCAAACTTGATCATTCTATCGCAAATTACTATTTTCTGATAAATTAAATTAGGTTCTATCCCTAATTATTTTCTTTAGGGCACCTCTATGATAATTGAAAAAAAGCAATTCCTTCAGAAGAATTGCTACTTTATAATTAGGTTATCTCTTCCATCTTAACTGTTTTAAGTAAGCCCAAATGCTTTTTATCTATTTCTATTAATAAGTTCCAGCCACCTACATCAGTAACCTTTTCATCAATTATTTTCGCATAACTAAAAAGATTTGCTCTAACTCCTCCCTGACTTGGTAGTAAAAAACACTTTCTTTTTACTTTTGTACTAGAAAATATCTTGGCTAATGCTTGAAGCAACAAGGTTACCCCTGCACCTGTTAAAGAAGAAACCCAGACTCTTACTGGCTTTCCAGTATCGTCATAATCAATATGAGGCTCAATATTATCTAATAGATCAATTTTATTAAAAACTACTAATTGTTGAATCTCATGCGCATCAATATCTTCTAATACTTGATTAACTTGAAATATAGTTTCGTCTCTGTCTTCGGCATTAGCATCTACAACATGTAATAATAAATCTGCTTCGCTCGCTTCTTGTAATGTAGATTTAAATGCTGCAACTAATTCATGCGGCAAATGACGAATAAACCCAACTGTATCGGCAAGTACAACTTCAGTCCCATTTTCTAAAAAACAGTTACGCAATGTAGGGTCTAATGTTGCAAAAAGTTGGTCGGCCACATAAATATCAGCACCAGTAAGTGAATTAAATAAAGTAGATTTCCCTGCATTGGTATATCCCACCAGTGAAACGGAAGGAATTTCAGATTTTTTTCTTTTACTTCTTCCTTGGCCTCGCTGTTTAGCAACTTTTTCTAAACGTCGTTGGATTAGCTTAATTCGGTTACTCAATAAACGTCTATCTGTTTCAAGCTGCGTTTCACCAGGGCCGCGCATACCAATCCCACCCTTTTGGCGCTCAAGGTGAGTCCAGCCTCTGATTAACCGAGTAGATAAATGCCTTAACTGGGCAAGCTCAACTTGTAATTTCCCTTCAAAGGTTTGAGCTCTTAATGCAAAAATATCAAGAATAAGGCCATTTCTATCAACAACTCGCACTTCAAGCGCTTGCTCTAAATTTCTTTCCTGGCTTGGCGTTAACGGATGGTTAAATAAAACAATATCAGCCTCATGAAAAGCTATTTCGGACTTTATTTCCTCTAGCTTTCCTTTACCTACAAAGTACTTCGGATCTGGACGCTGCCGACTGCCTGTCACGACATGAACAGAGGTTGCACCAGCAGACTTCGCTAATTCTTTTAATTCATGTAAATCTTCTTGACCTACCTGAAGCGTTAGATGAACGAGTATCGCTCGCTCACCCGATTGAGGGCGATCAAACAAATACAGCTCCTGTATAGTTTTTTTTCATCTAAAGCTTACTCTATTTTTTCTTCTACAGAATCGCCATCCCTTGGTAACTTAACTGGTTTACCTGGAACTATAGTCGAAATCGCATGCTTATAGACCATTTGACTCACTGTGTTTTTCAACATAATCACATATTGATCAAATGAATCTACTCTGCCTTGAAGTTTAATTCCATTGACTAAGAAAATAGAGACAGGCGTATGCTCTTTTCTTAATGTATTTAGAAAATTATCCTGTAAATTTTGACTTTTTGACATCCTATTTCTCCTTTATTATTATTCCCAAACCACAATAAATTTAATTCAGATATAGTGACAATTCTTTAAAATTCAAGTTCCAGACAAGAATAAAAATAATTCGCTAAAACTATAACTCAATGCTTTTTATAACTTTATTTACTAGGCCTGATTCAAAAGATATAAATTTTAAGGCATCTTTTTCTCGTCGCAGCCAAGTAAATTGTCTTTTTGCCAACTGCCTGGTTGCTATAATTCCTTTTTCTATCATTGTTTCCAGATCATATTTTCCTTGAAGATGACTCCAAGTCTGGCGATACCCAACGGCTCTAATAGCAGGCAACTGTTCTGTTAAATCTCCACGTTGATACAAAGTTTTTACTTCTTCTATAAGCCCTGAATCTACCATTAATCGAAATCTACGTGCTATCTTTTCATGTAACAATTTTCTATCTTCTGGCGCAACAATTAGTTTAATTTGTTTAAATGGAATTTGATCATCTTGTGCTTCTCGAAAAAACTGGCTAATAGGCTTTCCACTCAATTCATAGACCTCAAGCGCACGTTGAATTCTTTGTGGGTCATTCGGGTGAATTCTTTTTGCTGATTCTGGATCTATTTTTTCAAGCCTTAAATGCAAGGCTTCTTTACCGTACTCTACCAACGCCTCATCTAGCTTCTTGCGAATAGCAGGACTTGCATCTGGCAACGAAGCTAATCCATTGAATAATGTATTAAAATACAACATAGTGCCTCCTGTCAAGATAGGTATTTTCCCCCGCGTTGAAATTTCATCCATTAATTGTAGTGCTGATTTTCTAAAACGCCCGGTAGAATATACTTCCGCAGGGTCAAGAATATCAATTAGGTGATGAGGAATACCTTTTCGTTCTTCCATTGTTGGCTTGGCAGTTCCAATATCCAGACCCTTATAAACTAGAGCAGAATCAACACTGATAATTTCTGCATCCAGCTTTTGTGCCAACTGAACGGCTAATTCTGTTTTTCCCGACGCGGTTGGCCCCATAAGAAAAATTGCAGGAGGGAAGGAATCCTTATCCACCTTTATTGCCCACGCAAAAAGAATTTATCTAAATCTGATGTACTCAATTCAATCCAAGTTGGTCTACCATGATTACACTGCCCTATCCTTTCGGTTTTTTCCATATCCCTCAACAACGCATTCATTTCATCAATCGTTAATTTACGCTTGGCTCTAACTGCACCATGGCAAGCCATAGTGCCTAAAATTTCATTAGATTTTTCCAATGCACGTTGGCTCATGCCATGTGTCACTAAATCAGCTAGAATATCTTTTATTAATACATCCATGTTTTCTCGACCTAACAAGGCAGGTGTTGATCGCAATACTATAGTTTCTGGTCCAGACCGGTTTATCTCAAACCCTAACCCTGTAAAAAAACCTTGCTCTTGTTCTACTAAATCAGCCTCAGCGTTACTGACTTGTATTTTAAGGGGTAATAATAAAGGTTGACCTGGAACGTTTCCAGCATGATATTGTTTTTTTAATCGCTCGTAACTAACTCGCTCATGAGCTGCATGTGCATCAACTAAAATAATCCCTTTTTTGGTTTCTGATAAAACAAAAATACTATGTAAATGAGCTATTGCATAACCTAAGGGGTGCTCTTGTTGATCAACATTCTCAATAGATTGATTCAAATCTTTTTCAGAATTATTTTCCTGCTTAGGATACAAAGAGGCATAGGCTTGTATTTCTTCAGCCACATGCATCGGTAATGATGATTGAATTGAAGGGGAAGCATTCGAACTATATGACCTGTTTTTCAGTGGAATTGGAGCCTCTTCCCTATTAGATTGAATGGGCGTAAACTCTTCAATTTTTGTACTGCCCGCATCCTGATCACCCGGTCTTACATCTGCCAAAGAACGGTGCAACGCTCTATATAAAAAATCATGGACTAACCGTCCTTCTCTAAACCTCACTTCCAGTTTTGCTGGATGCGCATTCACATCGACTAAAGCGGGATCTAAAGTTAAATACAAAACATAAACCGGATGCCGACCATGAAACAGCACATCTTGATAAGCCTGTTTTACGGCATGTGTTACTAGCCTATCTTTAATTAATCGACCATTAACATAAAAAAATTGCATATCCTGCTGGCTACGAGAAAATGTAGGTAACCCAACCCAACCCGATAACTGTAGACCAGATGCTTCAAAATCAATTTTTATTGAGTTTTCTATAAAAGATGAGCCACAAATACTAGCAATTCTCTTTTCTTTATCACTTTCTGATTCTACTGGTTTTAGATTAATAACTTCTCGTAGATTATGATTTAGAGTAAACCCTATATCAAAACGGCTTAGTGCCATTTTCTTAATCAAATTTTCAATATGGGAGAATTCTGTTTTTTCAGTTTTTAAAAACTTTCGTCTTGCGGGTGTGTTGTAAAACAAATCCCTTACATCTATCGTTGTACCCGCTGGATGTGGATCAGGTTGAGGATCAAAATCGGTTTCTGACCCATCAGCACTGACTTTCCATGCACACTCTTCATCACTGGTTCGGGAAATTAATGTTAATTTTGCAACAGAGCTAATACTAGGCAAAGCCTCTCCACGAAACCCCATACTGGAAACATGTTCCAAATCCTGCAAACTTGCTATTTTACTGGTTGCATGCCGAGATAAAGCCAGGGGTAAATCTTCTTTATAAATACCGCAGCCATTATCACGAATTTTGATAATCCGAATTCCACCTTGCTCTATATCAATAATAATTTGTGTTGCCCCAGCATCAAAACAATTTTCAACTAATTCTTTAACCACAGAAGAAGGTCTTTCAACGACTTCACCCGCAGCGATTTGATTAACTAACTGAGTAGGAAGAGAATGAATTCGCATATCTAATTTAAGATGACGGTAATGCTTTTTGATCTACCAAAGTCGAAACAAATTGACTCGCTTCATTAATCGTTCTTTCCATCACCTCAATTAACTGCGATATATCAATGCTTATTTCAACAAACTCATGTTGTAAAGCGGCAATCGCTTGAGCATTTAAGTTATGCTTTAAAAAAAGCACTTGATCTTTAAAAGCAGATAAAACAGGATGAATCCGGCTTTCAGCTTTACGCATGGTTTTAATCAATCGAGAATATTGTTGTTTAGATGATTTCAATTGCTGCCGACTTTTAGAACGTAGAGCACGGTTACTGTATTGATTTAACTCTTCCTCCCACTCCTTAAATAAGGATTCAGTTACCTCTTCTATAATATTGATTCCACTACTGACATTATCTGATTTAGCTTTACAAAATTGAAATTGTTTTATCAATAGTTTATAGCGCTGCTCAAGCGAGTTTTCTTCCACATTCACAATGTTTTTGAATTGCTCCAAAGCATCTTCAAACTGATCTTTTGTGCTTTTAAGTCTATTACACGTCTGATCAACATGGATAACAACCAGATCACGTTTATGATGACCAAGAAATGACTCTCGGCTTAGGTAATAAATACTGTCTCGTATTTTTTGAAAAAAAGTAGTCAATTGACTAAGTAAGGAGGTATTCATTCAACCGGTATTTATTGATTAAGATAATGTTAAAGTCAGTGTTTTTAGTAAAACGAGAAAAAGCCTTATCAACCAACCCTTGATCTTGCATTTGTTGCACAGTCAAATTCTGTTGGATTTCAGCAGACTTTACCACAATTAATTCAGTTGCATTTAATTGGCCTGCCAGCCAGCCAGCAAGACTATCAGAAGTAACATTCCAACTTGCTTCAATTTTTGATGCAGCCAGTACTTTAACATCTGGCGACCAAATAACAACCAACTGCCTAGTTAATTCTTGATCAATAGAAGGCATTGTCTCTGCTAATACAAAGTCTGGTTTAATACCGTTAAACAATAGCGCCATTTGTTTCATCGCTAAAATAGCCATCTCATGAGCGACAACCTCATCAAAATTCCATTGCTCTTGAGTAGCCCTAACTTGATCAGCAAACAACCCTCCACCAGGAACAATCACAATTTTCTCTTTAGCTTTTTCTATAGCACTTAAGCATTGAGTTAAAGCGTTGGGATCATCCAGTAAACTACCCCCTAGTTTAACGACTTTCATCGCGTTTAAATCGCTCCAATAAATCTAATAATGCAGCTGCCTTATCATAACTTTCTTGATATTCATCTTCCATCACTGAATCATAGACAATTCCGCCGCCCGCCCAAAAACGAATCGTGTTGTCTGAATGAACAAGCGTTCGAATCGCAATATTAGTATCCATATTGCCATCAAAACCAATATATCCAATAGCCCCACAATAAATGCCGCGTCGATTAGGTTCTAGCTCCTCAATAATTTCCATCGCCCTTATTTTAGGTGCGCCTGTAATTGATCCACCAGGGAAACAGTTTCTCAATAAATCTAAAGCATGATGCCCCTCTGCCAAAATACCCGTCACCGTACTGACCAAATGATGAACAGTAGCAAAACTTTCAACATCAAATAACTTAGGAACTTTAACCGAACCTTCTTTGCAATTTTTACTTATATCATTTCTTAGTAAATCAACAATCATCACATTTTCCGCCTGATCTTTTTTACTAGACATTAAATCAGCTATTTGCTTTTTATCCTCAAATTGATCTTTAAATCTAGGCCGAGTCCCCTTAATCGGTTTAGTTTCGACCTCGCCATTGGTTAATTTAAGAAATCGTTCAGGAGAAGAACTTAAAATCTGTACATCAGGAAGGTTTAGATAAGCACTAAAAGGTGCAGGATTGATTTCTCTTAATACTTGGTAAGCCGCCCATGAATTACCAGAACAAGGGCTAAAAAAACGTTGTGCCAAATTAATCTGATAACAATCCCCTTCTTTCAGATAGTCTTTGATTTTCTCAAAAGCTAGTCGATATGTTGCTTTATTCATATTAGACTTGGGAGGTTCTAATACAGTAAAAGGATTTGAGGATGACTCAACCGGCAAACTACTGAATTGCTCAACCAGGCCTTCCCAGTCATAATGATGACTCTCATTACCAATTAACCAGCTTTCTTTTTTAACATGATCAACAACAACAGCCCAGCAATAAATCCCAACAGCCATTTCAGCAATATTTTCTTCATCTTTTGCAATGACAGGTAATTTTTCTAAACGCCTCGCCAAATCATAAGAAAAATATCCCATCGCCCCTCCATTAAAGGGAATATCTTTAAATGCAGGATAGTCAAGTTTTAGATGGTTTTTTACTAAGACGAAGGGATCTTCAGATGAAAAACTAGTTTTATTTTGCTGAATAATTGTGGTTCGTTGCCCTGTTGTAATCAGTGTAGTAGCTGGGTCTGTAGCAATAATATCATATCTCCCCTGATCGCTATAAGGGAAACCACTATCAAGAAAGATCGACCATTTTTTATCGGCTAAGGAAGAAAATAATCGTCGGCTATCCTCAAAATAAGGTAACTGATGTTTTTTTTGTTTTGCGAGCGTCATTTAATACTAGTGAAACATACGTGAAAACAGATTATACCTATTAATTAAGAAGATAACCGTTTTTGGTGTACACACGCCTAAAACCATAAGGTAAAACTGAACAACCTTTATATTTTAATATCATTATATTATTTATTATTAATATAATAAGCAAATTTACTATCCTCTACTATACTCACTAAATCTATCCTGAAACATTATCGCTTCACAAAAAACATGTTAAAAAATATTTCCATCAAGAAACGTCTTTTTATTTTATTATCACTCATTATTTTATCAAGTATTTTCCTTGGCTTATGGCAATATAATAGATTATCTACTATTAATCAAAGTTTTAAAACATACCAGCAAGCTGCCGTGATGGGGGAAGTAAATTCTTTGCAAATTAGCCGAGATATGAACTATTGCTCTCGCTTAACACGCAGCATTATGCTGGGTGATAATTTTGACAAAAATTATAAAAAATTATTACAACGTATTGAAGACATAAAAAGCAGCTTCAGTCACCTAAAAAACTCTGTTTCATCATTAGATTTAGCACAACGAAATACATTAATAAAGTCAATAGAACAATCTGAAACAGACACAATGGCTTTTCTTAATGATGGTCTAAGGCGTATGAATAATTTAAATAAAACCGATCGCTCTCAAGAAATAAGAAACAATGCCTGGAAGGATTATAAAGCAACTGCATCGCCAATTGCCAACAAAGCCAGGGAAAGTTTTAAAGAGTTAATCAAATTAGAAAAGCAATTAAAAAAACAAATAACACTACAAACTGAAAATACTATTTCACAAACTCAACTTTATACAGCTATTACTATGCTAATTTCTGTCATAGTGCTGACTACATTTACTTTACTCTTTGCCAAAAGCATATTAATGCCTTTGCAGCACCTGAAAGAAAATATTGATTATATTGAGAAAAATTCAGACTTTACAAAACGAATTGAACTCACTTCGAATGATGAGTTATCAGATGTTTCGCACGCCTTTGATCGTATGCTTGAAAAATTTCAGTCCGCCTTACTTGAGGTTGAGCAAGCAATTACTCAACTTTCTGGTTCTTCAACCACTCTAACTCAAACTGCTGAAAATACATCTCATAATATTAAACAACAACAATTAGAGGTTAATAACATTAGTCAAGTGATGCAAGCTTTAGATGGAACGGTTCAATTTATTGTAGATAACACCGCAAGAGGAAATAAAGCAGTAATTTTAACCACTGAAAAATCTAATAATGCATTAGCTGTTGTTGATCAAACTATCTCAACAATTAATAAATTAGAATCCGATGTTTCTTCAGCCTCAGACATGATCCACAAACTAGAGCAAGATACTGATTCTATTGGTGGAGTAATAGATGTGATTAAAAGTATTGCTGAGCAAACAAATTTATTGGCTCTTAACGCTGCTATTGAAGCGGCAAGAGCAGGAGAACAAGGCCGTGGATTTGCAGTTGTTGCTGATGAAGTTAGAACTCTGGCTAGCCGAACTCAAGAATCAACAGCAGAAATACAAGAAATGATAGAAAGTTTACAGTCAGGTTCGTCAGCAGTCGTAAAAGTAATGAGCGCCAATCAAACCCAAACATCCGAAGTGGTTAAATCAGCAAGTCATACAGTCGATACAATTAATACCATCAACACAAGTATTGACGAAGTAAGCCAAATTAATTCTGAAATAACTGAGATAACTCAACAGCAATCTCAGTCAGCTCAGAAGATGAATCAAACTATTGAGTCAATTAATCAATTAACAGATATTACATCGCAGTACGCTGAAAAAAACCACCATGCCAGTCAGCAACTGGAAGCTTTAGCAGGAACACTCACCAATTTAATTACTCAATTTAAAATCACGTAAAATTACGAGTTCAATAAACTGTAAAAGGGTGTGATTAAAAGTGAAGTAAAATATAATTTTTCTTGGGTTTGTATGCTTTACGTCATTATACTTCACGCAGTTACGGGTACGGAATTTATAGCGAGTTGATTTTTGTCGATAACAAGGCGCTGAAATGGACGCATAGCAAGCTACGCAACCATTTCAGGAACACACAGTCTATCGGCAAAAATCGACCGATAGAAATCCGCATCCGTGCCCGCGCGAAGTATAAAGCCTTATCAATAACAAACCTTTAAAACAGCAATACTACCGCCTTTATATTAAAAAACTCAGGGGTATTTGTTAAAAATCAAAAGCAATAGCCACTCCTAAAGCTGCCCCTCCAGCATTTGCAGCCATATCAGAACCACTAAATTTATCATCAGTCGCTTCTTTAATAGCACCTACAGCAAGCGTTGTAAAAAATGCAGCAATTCTCGACTGAGTTGGTGTTAATTCAAGGGTTTGACGATAAAAATGATATGACGCGGTACTAACAACTAAAGATATTCCAGCATGTAACGCCAAATCTTTTCTAAATTCAGCTGAAGCGGGTGTGGAAACAACCAAACAAGAACATAAGACAATGGTAAAAAATATTTTTCTCATATTTTATTAGATAAATAATGTTTAAAATTAATATCTTATAAGTATAGCTATAATTTTTGATATTTGAATCAGTTTTTTTCAATTCTTAAAATTTCATGGCTATTAACAAAACACAGGTTATCTAAATAATTAGCTCATCTGGTTTCCATGCTCCTGCGTGGAAATTCATACAAACCTACTGAAACAGCTCGGTATGCATTCCCACCGAGGACGGTGGGAATGAGAAACCTGTGGTTTGTTACAGTCATGTAAAATTTTGAAAGCTATTATCTAAATAAATATGAGGATAGAATCATTTGTATAGTTACTGGTATAATTTTTTATTTTGTCCTATCCTGTATTTTTATCATAAAAAGCTTCTTAACATTCAAAAGTTGAATGCTTAGGCAATCTATCACATGGATCAAGTGAATTTCGTCCATGACGGATTTCAAAATGCAAATGTGACCCCGTTGAACGTCCTGTTGAACCAATCCATGAAATTAATTGACCTTGCCGTACTTTAGTCCCTTTTTTTACTTTCAGCCTGCTGTTATGTGCATAATAAGACGATATTGTTCCTTTGTGTTGAATAATAACTAATTTACCAAAACCATTTTTTCCATCTGTAGCATAAAGAACCCTTCCTGATGCAATTGCATATACGGGCGTCCCTGTTGGAGCTCCCAAATCAATACCTCGGTGTTTTTTCCCCCAACGAGATCCATATAGAGACGTTAACGCGATCCCTTTTCCAGCCTTAACAGGCCAGATTATTTGCCCAGTAAATTTAGCAGGTACAGCATCACTTTCATCTACATGGACACCAATCGAACCGATCATGTTGTCGAGCCAATCCTGGTCAGATTTATTCAACAAATCAGTTGCTTTTTCTCTAGTATAATCAAAACCTAGTTGCACCTTGCTAACTGACCAATCATAACTCTTTAATGTGCCATTTCCCCATTCTGATTTGGATAGCTTATCGCGCATAGCAGTACAACCAGTAGCCAAGATCAGAAACATCATGACGAATAACTGGAATAATTTTTGAGTGTACATTGAACATTTCCCTAAATTTTATTATTATTTTTTATTACAATTAGGAGCATATTATTTCCCATCTAGTACAGTAACCAGTAAGTTTAAGGAGCCTCTGATTAAGTTAGTTAGAATTTAGCACAGAAAAAACGGTCACTATTTTTCACGGAGTGAGTCGTAATAGTCGCTCTATTGCACCAAGCTTCGTGGAAAATATCGGCAGTTTTAGCAAGCTAAAAATAATAGGATTTGATCAGAGGTTCCTTAACTCTAGGACAGATTGAGTCGCAAGCAAGTTAAAAATTGGATAAAAAATACGTCATTGAGTCTCCATCTGCAAAAAAACTAACATAGCTACCGAAGCAGCAGGTGCACAGTCTGCAATAGATAAGACTAAATCCTGATGATTACTTTTTAAACAATCAGTAAAATCCAAATAAGGATAACCTAACTCTTCCGCAATTTGTTTCACCAAAAACCGCCCTACCCCAGCACCTATAAAATAATCTTTGTTTGAAATAACACATCGAGAAAGTTGCCTCTCACACGCCCTTTTTATTTTATCTTTTTGCTGAGATTTTATTTCTTGAGCAAACTGTTTCCATAAAAATAATTTTTCCTCTGTATATTCATACCCAGTCATCCTGGATAACCTTTTTGCACTAGCAGCTACTGATTTTTCAGCTCCATCTGCTGTATCAGTTTGATCATGATTTTCATTCAACTCTTCTGTTAAACGATAAACATCGGCCATCGTCGCAAAATACTCCGCCATTAAACCCATTTTCTGTCCTTGAAAATTGGCGGATTGAGCAACTGCCATCACTGCTGTTCTAATAATGCCGGTATAGACAAGTTCATCAGAACGCATCCGCTCAAAATCAGTTAAACCAATGGCTTTTACCTCGTGGTCTGATAATACTAAAATGTCTGTTGTTGTACTCCCAATATCTATAAATAATCCATTACTTAGCTTACTTGCTACTAAAGATGCACTTGCTAACCAATTAGCAGATGCAATGGAATTATAATGATGTGTTTTGATTTGGTCGGGCTTTAAAAAGCCGTCAATTCCTGCGTAAATAAGCAGCAACTGCTCTGAAAGAACAGATTGCATCACTTGTATAATTTTCTCAACACCTTGGTCTCTACTTTCGAATAAATCAACTAGTTCACCTGTCATGGTAATAACATGAAGATATTCTCCAAGCGGAAATTCTGACAATATTTGTTTTATCGATTGGTTTAGATAGTCTATGCCTTTCCATAAAGGGCAAGGTGTTTGACGTATTTGAGAGAACATTCCGTTTGGCTCAAGTACAACGGCTTTAATATGAGCACCGCCTATATCCCAGCCTATAATGCTTTGTTGCATTATTATTCCTTATAATTGAATTATGACTTGTTTATTGTGAGTATGTTGAATTGCAGGTTTGTTATCAACCAGGTTAATCACTTCTTTTCCTATATTTAACCCTGTTGCCTTATTTATTCCAGCAAAAGAGGTCGTCAGACGAGGATTTATTTCCAGAATTAAAGGCATATCAAATTCAGGTTGAATAATATCTATCCCTACATAACCCCATAAACCAGAAATTGATTGAGCTGTTTTTTCAATTATCTGCTGATAAAGTTCACGCTTATTATTTGATATATTAACTTCACAAGCTTCAAGCTCAAATTTGTTTTGTTTAATTGCAACGTGCTGTCTATTACAACATATTAACCAGGCTTTCCCATTCTTAAACAGACATGAAAGGCTAAGAGGCTCTCCAGTTATATAGGGTTGAATAATATAGTGGCTTTTATCTTCAATCTGACTATTTACCCTATCTAACTCATTTTGGCTTGAAACTAAATAGGTATTTAAACAACCCACACCATCTTTCGGCTTTATTACCCATGCCCCCCCACCCTCTATTATCTGTGAAAAGCCATCTAATAGATGCGTTTCGACAACCGCCAGGCCATTTTTTTTTAACCTTTGAGCAGTCAATAATTTATCGCTACAAATTGCAACTGCTTGAGATGAGGAATTAAGTAGCCGTTTAGCTTTGCTTTCAACTAATGCTGACACTTTGTACAACTCTAAACCCATTTCTGGTGCAACCGGCCATACAAAATCAGAAGCTTCGATTAATTCAGGTAATAACTGATCAATATTTTGTTCATTAGAAACCCAGACAACGTTAATTTTTTCTGGAATATCTAACTCACTATTACGACAATCTAGTAATAGAGTTAATTGAATATGCGGCAAAGAAATAAGGTCAGGTAATAAAGCTTTTAACATTATTTGCCCTTCATTAAATAATGATTCTGGTATTTCTTTTTGAGCTAGTCCACCTCCTGTTATAAATTCAAAAATTAATATTTTCATTTCTCTAATGCTATTATGCTTTTAACCTACACTACACCACCTAACTTTAACACCTTAATGAAAATAATCCCTGTCATTGACTTAAAAAATGGATTAGTCGTTTCTGCCCAGCAGGGAAAACGTGAAAGCTATCAACCGATAAAGTCAACTTTATGTTTTTCAAATTCTATTCAGGACGTTCTCAATGGTTTTTTATCTATTTATCCTTTCAACATAGTATATATTGCAGACTTAAATGCCATTACAAATACAGGTAGCAACCATAACTTGATTAATCAAGTTATCAGTAAACATCTTGATATTGAATTTTGGATTGATGATGGTAAAAAAATAGAAAAACTATCAAAGTCTCAATATATAAATCAGAAATCAGTGATTGGGTCTGAATATCAAAATGAAAAAATTTCGTATAATACAAGCCAACTTTTACAAAACAATATTCTTTCATTAGATTTTTTCCCCAGCCAAGGTTACACCGGACCAAAAGAGTTACTCAATAACTCAAAAATATGGCCTAAGAATATTATTATTATGAGTTTAGAATTTGTTGGAAAAAATGCGGGACCTGATTTAAAAAGACTGGAAGTTTTTTATCAAAAACACCCTGAAAAGAATTTTATTGCTGCTGGAGGCGTACGAAATAAAAAGGATTTATTGGCATTAAAAAAAATAGGCATTCATTTCGCCCTTATTGCTAGTGCTCTCCATTCTGGTGCAATTACTGCTGAAACAATAAAAAAACTCTAGACAAAAAAATACCCCAGTTAAAGATTAACTGGGGTGTTTTTCAAACAAAATTAATCGTAGTGATTAATTATACTTTGTTTGCTGCAAATGGATGCTCTGCAGAACCTTTCTTAGCAACAACTTCAGCAGCTGTTGGAGTGCCAGCAATTGCATTTTTGATAGACTGTTTAACAGCATCATAGTTATTTTTTTCAATAGCTACATCATCTTCTGCTAACCAGTGAATGAAAACACCAACAGAAATGAATAAATCATCAGCTTCGTCAGCTGGGATTGTTCCATCTTCAACACAATCAGCAACAGCCATTGCAACACCACGTTGAGCTGGGCCAAACATTTGAACTGCTTGCTTAGAACCTTTGATTGTTACTTTGTTGAACATAACAGTTGCAGGCTTAACCAAAAGGTTAGGAGCAACAACAGCTAATAAACTAGAAAAACCATCTTTGTTGTTAGTTAAGCAGTTTGCGAAAGCAGATTCTGCAGCTGAACCACGAGGTCCAATCATTAAGTCGATATGAGCAACTTCGTTTCCGTCGCCATTTAAAGATTCGCCTACGCGTAAGTTATTTATTTTAGCCATTGAGCTAGATCCTATTATAAAAAAGTGAAGTATTAATTGACATAAATATGCCAAACCAAGTAAGTTTACCTATCCTTGAATGCATTATCTAGTACACCTAACAGAAAATGCTTCCATTATTACTACAAATACTGTCGCCACCGTCAGGTCGGCCGTAGTGCCTGGATTAATACTCTTTGCCTTAAACTCCCTATCCACCTCATGTAGCATAGGTATTAACTGTTTAGGATCTTGTGTATTTAACAAAGCATCGTCGACTGCAATAATTTTCTTAAGCACCCATCCTGAATGCTCATTTCCATATTTTCGTTCTATATGACTATCAGGAAATTTACTTAAAAGCCCAGTAAAAACAAAGACTGCCGCCCATTCCTGATTTTCAAAACGATTTAGTCCGTCATTGTACCTTAAAATAGAAAAATTAAAAATATCTTTATAATTTGTTACATATTGTTTTGCAATTCTATCTTTATTTTGCGCAATTCCCATTGCCTGAAACAAGGTAACGTCAGGACGTTCACTTACATCCTGATCTTCTGATACCCCCAACCCTCCAGGACTTGCCAAGGAAATCGCTTTAAAGACCCAATCAGTATCTTTGACTGAAGTATTTTCTAAAACATAACGTAAGGCATCGCGTAAACTTTGTTTTTCTTGCACTTGTTGTCCAGCTTGAATCACTGGCGCACAAAGCAAAAGAATACCTAAATTTGTATTACACCCAACCGCATCTCTTGTTGCTTTAACCGCATAATATATTTTTTCACCTAAAGAATAATCAGGATTAGTGATCGGCTCGGCACTAACTTCTGCACTGAGTAGAAAATCAGCCACACTCATATCATGTCCTGCATTGTAAACACTAACATTTCCAGGTTTAAATGCTTCCACATCACAGATACATGCTTTTATATAAGCATCTATCATTTGCTCTCGATTTAACATGCCGCGGCGATTTTTAAAGCCGAGTTATTACTGTTTAAATATCGCCCAATTAAATCATCTGCTAAAATCTCGGCAATATTATATTTACAAACTGTTTCTAAACCTTTCCATGCGGGGATACTATTCACTTCAATAATACTGTATTGCCCATTCTTATCTTTAATAATATCAACACCGGCATAATCCATTGATAAGGCTTTAGCTGCCTGAATAGCCAGAGTGTTTAATTCTTCATCTAATTCTATTGCTTCACATTTTGCACCACGCGCCACATTATTTAACCACGATTTACCACATCGACGCATTGCAGCAATAGCTTTACCGTACACAACAAAGACACGAATATCTGAATAGCCCTGCCCTTTACATTCCACAAAACGTTGTAAATAATAGATTCCATTACTACTGGTTAACCAGAGTAAATCCGTGGTTTTCTCAAGTCGTCTGACCCCTTCTCCTTGTGAGCCAAACAGGGGTTTACTAATCAATTTATGGCCTAGCGCTAATTCCTGTTCCGCAATAGCCAATGCCTCCAATCTATCTTTAAGCACCCAGGTTAAAGGAGTATTTAAACCTGCATTATTAAGCAAAAAACTTGTCATTCCCTTGTCTACGCTTTTTTCTATTGAGTAGCCATCGTTATAAACCGGAATACCTAAAATTTTTAGTGCATGTAATATGTCCAGATAAAAAACCACTTCCTGCAAAGAACCACCAGGGACACCTCTGACAAAAACCGCATCGGGAAGCTCGCTCTCAAATCCAGGTATCTGAATAGGAAGCCTTGCTGAATCAAGCTTAATACTGCACTCTGTCAAAGAAACATAAACCCCAGTAAAGCCTCTACTAGCAAAAGCCAGACATAATTGTTTACCATGCCAACCAGGGTCGTCAGTAAAAATTGCTATACGTCCCACAGATTATTATGCACCAAATGACTGGTCTAATAATGCATTATCCAGCTTACCTGCACGAAAACTCTTGCCTGATTCAATTGCTGTAACAATCACACTTGCTGGGCTAAACAACATACCATCAACTTTAAAAAAATCATATTCATAAGCTTTGAAAATTTCTGCAAAAGGTTTCCCATAGTCTTTTGATGTTGAGCTTGGTAATTCTTTTGCTAATTTTTCTGCCGCCTCGTCACTACCTTTTACAAAAACATGTACTTGTCCCGCAAACAAAATTGCATCATTTGTACGCCCCATTGCTTTAACAAAATCTGGATGTGGTGGACAAACTGGAGCATTCCCACTTCCGTCAACAATATTTTCTAACGGAAAATGTAACTCATGGGCTTTATGCATGGCCACTTCAAGCACTCGTCCAACAACTTGCACTGCACCTGCCAAACTACTTGTTGGGGTCACTATAATAGTTAATTTATCTGCTGACACACCACAAGCAGAGGCAACTTTTTCTATAATTTCTACGGGGGGGATTTTGTCATTTTCTATCACTAAAGCGGTAGAATCAGCACTGTCTGAATAATCTAATTCTTTATATAATTCTTCTACAGGTACATCAACACCATCTTTTTCTTTTCTTGCCATTGCTCGTGCAGGACCTGAACCCAAAGCATAATATTTTTCATGGGACATACTCCAACCAGCATATTGACTGCCTAAACAAGCTAAAACTGGATTTGTTGAATGCACATTAATCGTTAAGGGCCAGTTATCGGTATAGGTACTTTGCGAAAGCGAAACTGTTCCCATCCCACCCATGCAAATCTCAGTTATTATTCGACCGGCTTCTAAGCCGCCAGGCGCATCAATACCCGCATCAATAATAGTGCAGCCATTTTCTAATTTTTGTATGCCTAATCTATATTTATCAGCATTATCAATCAGATCCTGTACTAGAGGCTGAGTTAATTTATTAACACTCGCTGAGTATTGCATGTTGTGCCACCTTATTTTATAAGTTTTTTAACTAATTGTTGCTTTAACAGCAACTTGTCTAAAACCTGCTGTTCGCTTTTTCCGCGAGCAATGATACTGCAAATTGGCATTCCTGTGTTAATTAATACCCCTTCTTGCGGAATGTCTGCTGTCCATTTAGGCCATTGAATATTTTTTTTTATGATCAAATTTGTTTCAGCAAAAATAATCTGATATGCACTATATTCCTCCAGATTTATTTTTATATCCAGTAACTTATTTAAACAACTCTTAATATGTCCATCAATCAACTCATTATCATATAGTTGCATACTGGCAGATGGTCTAGGATTAACTTCAAGAACATAGCACTGGTTATTTTCTAGCATAAAATCAACAGAATTAAGCCCAACTAACCCAAACGCCTTTACCAAACTAGAAATCCAGCGGTTTAATTGTTTCTTAATTTCATCACTTATTTCTGGGTAACTAATAATCCCAGAAAAAATAAACTCATTATTACTTATACTAGTAACTTGCTGTTTATGAAAACCACAAACTGTAAAATTAGTGCTATTAGCTATAAACAAAACCGATAGCGGCATTCCATCTATAAAATATTGCCAATAACAGCTTTCATTTTTTTTCATCACCCCCTTAATTTTCTTAATTCCTTTTCCACCCTCCCCTTGCATTGGTTTTACTAACCAATCATCCTTTAATTCTGGTCTCTGAAAAGAGGTTTCTGGATATGGAATTTTTAGCTGCTCTAATGTAGAAAAAAAATGGAGTTTATTTTGGACAGCTGAAAATACATTTGGTTTATTACCAAGAACTTTAAGCTTTTGATGAAGATAATTTAAACTAGGAAGATAACATTCAAACCCGCTACCAATAATTGCAAACAATAACCCAAACCGTGATTGTAAAATACTGATAGCTGGTTTTAAATGCTCTAAAGCTAAGCTATCAACTTTAATACATTCTACAGAAAATGCTTGTGTATCTGTATCAGAAAAACAGTCAATGACAATCACATTATATCCCGATTTTTTTGCCATCTGAGCTATCATACGCCCAGAATTTGCAATAATAACTATGTGATGATCTTTAAGCACTGATTCTAATGAAAACCTATAGTTAAGGACACCCCAAATAATTAATGAATGGAGATTTTGAGTCCAAAGCTCCAATCCGAATTAAAATCCGAACATAATAACCTAGTGCTCCGTCAATGTTGTTTTAACGGGTATAGGAGTTGAGAAGTGGTTAGGCTAGAGAAATTACTTGCAAATCCATACCCTGACCAGAATTCCCTTTAAGGGGCGAGGATTTAAGCTAACATCTAAAACTGTATCATAACCCAAGAAATGAAAATCATCTCTTTGAAATTATGAAATATTTTCCTGTGCAATAATATCCATATCATTAGATATATTGAGTGGAAATTAGAAAAAACACTCTTTTCTAAAAAAATTGTTGCTAATTTGAGACTTTTATAAAATAAATTACTGAAAGACAATGAACATATTAATAAATAATTTGCTATATTCAGCCTTAGTACAGGTTTGACAGGGATTTTTTAATTTTAGCTAAAAACCCTTTTTCAAGCTCTTAAAATATTATATTAAGCGCACTGGATTTATAATTATATTTAGTTTATATATCAGTTTCTTATAGTTTTTTGTATTGAAACAGAGCCAGGATAATAAATAAATTATTTTCAGAGAAAATTATAAAAGTTAAAAATATTGTTCTATCGTCGTCTTTAAATGGAGACGCTTTACATAAGCTAGCTCTTAAATATTATATTTAGATTTCTTAAAGGTCTAAATATTTTTCTTTATTTCTTTATACTTGTTTGCTATTAAGCTTAATAATTTTTCTGGCATAAAATATGCTTAAAAAAAACACATATTCAGGCTTCGATTTTTTAAAAGACTGAAAAATAAGATAAGTTTAATTATTGAATATTTAGCCTACTAATCTTAATATTTATATACGTAAATTTTTTTACTAGGACTTTCTACAAAACCATATCCCAAAGGGTAACTAAAATCCAGTTCAAGCATAACTGTGTCATTACCCGTTATGTTTTGACAATGCAGCGTTCTAAATACATTGCTCCTCCCTTTTATAAAACTAAACTAATAAAATGCTCAAGAAATATAATATTTTTCATGGACTTGCTCTATTACTAATCGCAACTAATCTCTATGCTAATACTGAGGGCAATGATTGCAAGATAACGACCCCTTTAAACTCAAACCAATGGCAGCTCATAGGTATTCCTTGTAAAGCACCAGCTAGTGCCAATACAGTTGAGGCTATTTTTGCAGATGATATCACGGGTAATTATGGTATCGACTGGAAGCTAATAAGCTATAACCCAAGCAAAAATAGCTATGATGATGTTGATTTACAGGATGTACTAGAGATTGGAACAGGATACTGGATTATTAATTTTTCAGATCAAACCTTGTTAGATATGCCTGCTGGCAGTAAACCAGCCTCTCAAAAAGAATCAACACAATGTACTCGTTCCACATGTTTTGAAAAGACACTCATCGGTAATAACACAAACCAATTGCAGCTAATTGCCAACCCTTTCCATCATTCATTTAGTTGGTCAGCATTGCGCGGCAAAGTAGCTACAAATGATAGTACTTGCAATGACGGTGTTGGTTGCACACTGGAAGATATGGAAACAGCTCGCTTTGTGGAGAACCAGGGGCTGTATTACGATGGTAAAAAATATATAACATTAAAAGGAAAAGAGATTTCTCCTTGGATGGGGATATGGATAAAAACTCTTGATTCAGCAAGTAGTGATCACAAACCTACGCTTCTTTTTCCTGGCCCTGAAAACAATACCAACCCCAGCCCAGAACCGACAGATCAAAGCATCTTTCATCTTAACTTCTCGAAAAGTCCTCTTGGGAATTATACTCATTCAGACATCAAACGTGATTGGCCTGGCGTACGCTGGTCTGAAGCGTTCGACCGAGTCAAAGTTGTTGAGGAATCGGACAACCGTTTTATCCGCGTAAAATACCCAAAAGGAGGAGTAGGACCAGAAAATGGAGGAGCTCAATGGAAAATCGATTTCTCCAATGCATTCGGCACAACCTACGATGAACTCTACATTTCTTACAAAGTACGCTTCGCTAAAGGCTTCAATCCAGTAAAAGGTGGAAAACTACCTGGCATGTGGGGAGGTACTGGTAATGGCGGTGGAAAAAAATCTACTGGTTACGATGGCTGGAGTGCCCGTATGATGTGGCGTGCCAGAACAGTAGCTCTCTTTTATGTCTACCATGCTGATATGAAGAACACTTGGGGCGATGACAGTGTCTGGGGCAAAGATGAAACCATTCTATTCCCTGCTAACGAATGGGTACAAGTCGAACAACGCATCGTAATGAACTCACCCGGCGATAAAAATGGCATACTGCAAGGCTGGTATAATGGTGTACTAGAATTAGACAAACGCAATATGCGATACCGTCATGTAAATAGTTTTGCCATTGATGGATTTTACTTCAGTACTTTCTTCGGTGGCGAAGGATCTCAGTGGGCACCCACCCGAAACGAGACGATTGATTTCGATGATTTTATCTTCTCGACGAAACCTATCACCCATTAGATCACAACGGTTACATTGTTAACAAAACTTGGAAATGGAATTCCTTCTACTTTGTCTCTGCTCAGTGTCAATAGAAAGAATTGATATTCTGTTTTTCTATTAATTACTTTCTTTCTTGTCGTGTAACTGAACTTTAATATAAAGTCCGGTTACAGCACACATCTAAAAACTACAATTTTTAGTTACGATTTGCAGCCTCTAAACAAAGTGTTAGAACAGATTCAAGAACATTCCATGCTTCTGCATTATCTTCCCCTGTTGTAGAAGCACCAATTGGTCCATAACGTGGGTCATTAGTGTCAGTAATGCGATCAGTCATTATTTAATTTTAATAGATATTTCTACACCTTAAAGTTAACGATAACATCAAGTTAAGTGATTATTCTGTAGGTTGGACTGCCGTCTCTTTGGCAACCCAACATAACGTATGCTAAAAATGTTAGGTTAACAATAGAGCCGTTAGCCTAACCTACAACTTAATGGCGGTGAAGCAAGGGTGCGAACGATAACGATCTCTCTTAATCATTTATCATTAAGAAAATAGATTAATTCGGATACCATTTAATAAAAGTGAGTACTGCGTCACATCTTTTTTGTGGACTGTATCACATTTTTTTTGAAATCTAAAGCAAATAAAATATTAATCTACTTAAAAAGTATTTATTATTCTTACTGTTACCAGTAATTCATTAAGTTTTCGCAGTATGTAAGTAGAATATGAATTTTGGAATCTATTAATGATTCACTCAAACAGTTATGTTTAGATCAAACTGTTTATTTACAACTAATTTTATTTTGAAAGATCAGTTGGGCGTGGATTTACGGGATTATCTCGTCCGTTGTTCTGCAATACAGCGAAGTGGCTTTACAAAACAGGCATACTTTAGAGACTTTTTCTAACTTAATTCAACCGCCTGTTAAAATAAGGAATGCTGAATTATTTAATTTTTAATACCCATTAGTTCATCATGGTCTTTTTTCCAAGGCAGTCCTTGCCTTGCACCAAGATTAGTGCAACATAAAGCCCCGGCAGCAGAGGAATACTCTAAAATAGATAACCAATCTAATCCATCAGATAAAGCTGCTGCAAATGCACCATGAAAAGCATCCCCAGCCCCGGTTGTATCTATTGCTTTAATTGGAAAACTAGCAACGTCGCCTGTTTGTTGCCCCCGTTGCCAAATTAATCCTTTTTCACCCAAGGTAATAACTACAGTTGGTGAATTTTCTGAAAGTCGATTCAAAGCTGACTGTACATCATCAGAAAATTGCAGGGCAAATTTCTCTGAAGCCACTAAATAATCCACCTTATCCCATAATTGAGAGGTACCTTCATGCATAGACCCAGCATCCAATATTGTCGGTATTCCATTTTTTTTTGCTAATTCGACTAATGCTAAGGATAATTTTGGCTCATGCCCATCCAACAAAATAGCTTTTGCTTGAACAGAAAAAAAATCTATTGCATCAGCCACTAAAGGTTTTGTAGAGCCTTTATAATTAATTAAAGCTCTTTCTCCATTCGGTTTAACTAAGACAGTTGATAACGGCGTTGGTAAACTATCTCTTACAATAAGACCCGTATCCACATTTTCATCAATAAATTCTTGTAAATGCATTTGTCCATAAAGATCCTTTCCAAGATAGCCTGCAAAAGCAGAACTAAACCCCAGTCTTGATACTGCAATAGCTGCATTAGCAGCAGGCCCTCCGCCACAGGCAGTTAAATTATCAGCAAAAATCTTTTCATCACTTTTTGGGTGTTTTTCAACAGAGAAAACCAAGTCATAACAAGCATGCCCCACACAGAGAACATCAACTTTTATAGGGGATGAGTTATTATCCATTTTTCACTATTGGTTTATTAAATTAATATCTGGAAGATTATAATAAACATCGTCATAAGAGTTATATTTTTCTAAGACAGAAACAATGATGGCTAATGGTTCTGGCCATATTTCTGGTAAATCAGCTTCACCTTCTAAATTGATAGAAAAAGCTAATTGTTCTTCTGGTGGTGTAAATTGAGCATCCACTCCCTCTTTATTTCCCCGAGCATCAATACGATACCAACCATGATTTTTAAGGAATACTGCATTTAAGCCATGCAAACAAAAGGGTGCATCACTATCACCCTCAACACTTAATCTCTGATAACATAAACCAGCTGGAATATTATTGGCTCTAAGTAAAGCTGCTAAAAGATGGCTTTTAGCATAACAATAACCAGTTTTGTGAATTAATACATCAGATGCTTTGCAAGTTACAGGGTTTAATTTGTAATCTGAACTATGTTTTATATTATCTCTCACCCATTCAAAACAGTTTTTAGCTACGTCTTCATCTAAAGAATAATCTGTTGATAAAGATTTAGCCAATGCTTTAATTTCTGGATTGTCCCAATTGATGTATTTTGATGATTCTAAATATTTTTTCACGTTGATGACCCACTGCCATTAAGTTAAGAGATTATTGATGTAGGTTGGGCTGCCGTCTCTTTGGCAACCCAACAAACGGTATGCTAAAAATGTTAGGTTAACGGTAGAGCTGTTAGCCTAATCTACGAGAAAGTTGGTCAGCAGATTCTTAAAGAAAAAAGATATGGCAGCACATCCTAATTATTCCCCACTTAAAATGGTTTACATTAAAAAAAATTATTCAAAAGCGACCTTATTAAAGGTATAGATTTCGCACCAATCTCAACTATTTTATCCATACCAACGCATCCTTAGCCAGTTCAATTCCCTTCTTATACATACTTTGTTTTTCAGCTTTTTCGATTTCGTCGCCTGCCTGTTCAAGCACTGCAATTGATTCATTGATCGCCTGTTTTTCGGGTGTAGCTTCAGGCAAAGCAGCAGACAGTTTTAGTAATTCAGAAATCAATTCTTTGCCCAAAGCATCAAAATTATTGGTCTGATTATGAATCCCCCCTTTATTTTTAAACTCATTCCTATCACCCACATTTCCCGTTACATTTCCATTAATATTAATCGTTGTCATACTTCTACCCCTCTCTATTAATTGCTCTTTAATTCGCTGTACTATATCCGAGTCACTGGTTAAACTGGTAATAACATCAGAACTCAGCATTTCACTTTTACCGTCTTCCAGCCAAATACGTTCTGAGGAGTGTGCGCTGATATTGTCATACGCCTTCAACGTTTCCTTTATATTAATCAGTAACAATTGTTGAAAACTTTCCCTGTCTCTACCCATAACTTTTAAGCTCAAAATATTATTAGGCATTTCAATTATGGCTTGGGTTTCATTATTGCCATAAAAATGTAAAACTGCCCCAGTGCGCCATAAATTCTGTGTTTTTAATAAATGTGGTTCAAGATAGGTGGCTAACTTAAAGAAAAAATCACTGGGTTTATTAACCAATTCTACTTCAATTAATAACGTGGCTTTATTATCACTTTGCAATAAATGATCGTATTCATTAGACAATAAGACTAATTCTTCTGGCTCATCCAGACGGGTTGCTAAGGGCAATAACAATTCATCATGACGTTTATGATAAGGCATTGCCCAACGATAATTAATTAAAATCCGTTTTAATACTTCCGCCCCTTTGCTGGTATATAACAATCCCTCTTTATCAGCTGATTCTCCCTTTTTTATTTCGCCCTGCTCGTCAATAAAGTGTGGCTCACCTATCGACAATGCCTTCTCAATAATGTCCTGTGTTAATACTCCGTGATTATTAACAGCGGAATAATTATTAATTAACCGATACACCCCATAAGTGAGCCAGTGCTTCTGGTTTATCCAGATAAAATCATCCTCAACGTCTTCATTGTCTTTTAATGGACGTTCGGGAAAAATGTAACCGTAATTATTAGCAATTCTAAAAATACGGACACTATCCTCAGCCAAAAAAACATCTTGTAGCTCTGAAACTAACTGTTGATGAGTAATAAAAGGTTGTTGATCTTTTTCTAATTGCTCTGAAATTTCTTTGACCGCATTAACACCCTTGGTCATTGGTTTTTTTGACTCTACTCTTGCACGTTTTCTATTTCTTCTTGTAACGGAGAAAAACCAGGCGACTTATCTTTATCGGGTATTAAATCAACATTAAAAAAAACTAACTGAAAATTGTCTTTAAATTGTCGTTTCAAGGTATTATCTCTTCGCCAAGGGGCAGGCATATCACCTTTCCCTGTTTTCCCATAGTGTTCCGCTGTATCACAATGTGTATAAACAATCAGCACTGTCATAAGCTGCTTCTGCCTGATTCTACCCTGTAAAAGTTTCAACCATGGATCTGGCTGTTCATTAGCTCGTTGATTACAGGCAATAATATAGGTTGAACGAGAGCTAATAAAAAAACTATGGGTGCTGTGCATAATCACTTGCCCACCAAAATCCCATAGACTTAAATCAATATGATCGCCTTGCTCATCTTTAATGGCTAAATCTCTTACCTGAATACAGGGTGTAGATTTTTCATAAGATACCAACGGTTCATTGAAGAGCTTTTTAACCAGACTGGTTTTACCAGCCCCACCATTACCTAATAAAATTAAACGTGCGCTTTGGGTCGTTTTAAGTTTGCCATTTTCTTCAATATAATTTTCGATAAATTCTTGCATTGCCTCGGCTGACTTAGTTGCAAGAATTTCTTCCGGTAAGGCTAAAAAACCTTCAAAAAATAGTTTGTCTTTATCTGTTTTAAATAGACTTCCGTTAATGCTAGGAGAAAAAAGATAGGTATTCCAAAAGGAATTTAATACAAATAGTTTAGGGTTTGTGTCAATTTTAAATTCATCTAGCCAAAGAGGCGTATGAATTATAGAATCATTTTTTACAAGTTCTAAAAAATCAGCATCCAACTGTTTTATTACTGCGGCGGCGTAGGCGTAGGTAGCGGTGGCGGTGGCGGTGGCGGTGGCGGTAGCAGTGGCGGTGGCGGTGGCGGTGGCGGTGGCGGTGGCGGTGGCGGTGGCGGTGGCGGTGGCGGTAGCAGTGGCGGCGGCGGCGGCGGCGAAGGCGGCGGTGGCGGTGGCGGTGGCGGTGGCGGTGGCGAAGGCGGTGGCAGTGGCGGTGGCAGTGGTGGTGAAGGCGGCGGCGGCAACTTTTTTACTTTTTTCAGTCTTAATAAAGTTAACAGTTACAGCCGCAGTTAAAGCTCTCAACCAATAAAAATAAAAAGTATCTCGCTTAGATTTATTTTTGAATAAATGTTTTTCTAAAGACCAGGCTGTTCTTAATGCTGTTCTAGTGGCAAAAGCAACTATTTTTTGTTTATCGTATTTCCCTAGTTCACCCTTAATTATTTCTCTTAATTGCTCCCTACCCTTTTGGGTTTTAATCTTTAGATCTAAAGGAATAATAGGTAGATTAGCCGATGATTCAGACACGTTTTTTCCTACTGTAAGAAATAATTGAATAAAGTATACAGGAGGCTACATTATTTTTAATAGCTTAAGGATACAAATAAAGGGGGAAAAGTATAATTTATGTTTGGAATATCAAGGTTATATATGACCTGCCCAAAATAATAGCAGATAGATTCGTACTTTCATATCAACAAATCTAAACACCTTGCAAATAAAAAATAGCCTCCCCATTAACCTAGAAAAAACAGTCGCCGCGACAATATGCCGCGCTTAATTAATGGGATTTTTGATATTAGTCAATTGAATATAACTAAATTTGCAATAACCTACTAATATACTGCGCGCGATCACGGATGTGGATTTCTAAATACCCCCCGCTCCAATAGATGGCGAACACCAAAATACAAGGCGATAGGATGTCTAAATGAAAATTAACTTAAAAGATATGAATGTTGGTGACACAGGCCGTGTCGTTGGGTTTGATAAAAGTTTCTTACCTTATCGACAAAAAATACTGGCGATGGGGCTGACACCGGGAACTGAATTTATAGTTATCCGCATTGCTCCTTTAGGTGATCCAATTGAGATTAGGGTACGTGGAACTGACCTAAGCCTCCGCCAAAATGAAGTTTCTGCAATACAGATAGAACGATTAGAGCGCCAAGCTGAAACTCAAAAAACTGATTCATTTATAGAGGAAGTAACAGTTGCGGTAATTGGCAATCCCAATTGCGGTAAAACAACATTATTTAATGGACTAACAGGCTCCAGACAACATGTTGGTAACTGGGCAGGGGTCACCGTAGAACAAAAAACAGGACAATATCGTTATGATAATAAAGTGATCAAAATTGTTGATTTACCGGGTATCTATAGCCTTGATGTTAACGACCATTCAACGTCTCTGGATGAAAAAGTCGCAAGAGATTTTATGCTTTCACAAAAAGCTGACTTGATCATCAATATTGTTGATACGACCCATCTTGAGCATAATCTCTACCTCACCATGCAATTGCTTGAAATGCGTATTCCTATGGTTGTTGTACTTAATAATATGGACGATGCAACAGGTCGAGATATTAAAATTGATACTGATGAAATAGCTCGAAGGTTAATGTGTCCCCTAGTTTCTTTAGTCGCAACACAAACAAAGGATCTGAACGAACTAAAATCGACAATCAATCAACTAGTGGAAACAAAGAAGCTATCATCTACACCCGTTAAATACCCAAAAGAAATTGAATTTGCTATTGATCAATTAACGCCACTAATTGAGCAACAATTAGATGACAAATCTATCAATCCAAAATGGGTTGCAGTAAAACTGCTAGAAAAAGATGGTTTTGCCATGAATCTAGCGAATGAAGCATTACTAAATTCAGCTGATGATCACTATCAAGCTATCGAAAAAAAAACAGGAGAAGAAGCTGATATTTTAATTGTCGATAGTCGCTAGTCGCTACAGTTTTATCAATACATTAACCCAAGATACATTAATACAGCAATCGGAGGTAGGGAAAAAATTATCAGATAACATAGACAAGGTTATCTTAAATCGTTTTTTAAGTATCCCCATCTTCTTCGGTGTGATGTATTTGATGTTCACCTTTACTATCAAATTAGGTCGGGCATTTAAGCCTTTCTTTAAAGACTTTGCTCAGACTATATTTATCGATGGCTCAGAATATCTGTTAAACCTAATCAACAGTCCACAATGGCTGATTACCCTTATTTCCGGTGGAATTGGTAATGGTATCCGTGAGGTACTAGCCTTTGTACCCATCTTGGGATTTTTATATTTATTTATTTCAATATTAGAAGAGTCTGGCTACATGGCGCGTGCAACTTTTGCCATGGATCGTTTTATGCGTGTATTGGGGCTACCAGGTAAAGCCTTTGTACCATTAATACTGGGTTTTGGCTGTAATGTACCAGCAATGATGGCAACACGCACATTGGAAAAGCCTCGTGACCGTTTATTAAATATTCTGTTAAACCCATTTATGACCTGCGGCGCACGGTTAGCGGTTTTCACCCTATTTGCAGCTGCATTTTTTCCTGAAAATGGAGGACTGGTTGTTTTTAGCCTTTATATGATTGGTGTCTGTGCAGCATTTTTAACTGCTATGCTGCTAAAACATACCTTTCTTAAAGAAGAATTCTCGTTAGTGATTATGGAAATCCCCAGCTACCATATTCCGAAACTGAAAAATGTGTGGATCAATACCTGGACACGGGTTAAAGCTTTTATTATTAGAGTAGGGAAAATCATCGTCACTATGGTGTTGATTTTGCATATACTCAGCAGCTTAGGAACGGACGGTTCCTTTAAGGAGAACAATATTGAAAACTCTGTATTAAGTACTGCTGGTCGCACCCTGACACCGCTACTAAAACCAATGGGTATAGACCAAGAAAACTGGCCAGCAACAGTTGCTGTTTTTACGGGAATATTACATAAAGTTGTGGTTATTAGCACCTTAAAAACCATCTATGCAGCATCAAACCATACAAACCAAAAAGCAGAAAAAAACTTTGATTTCTGGGGTGGTATTAAAAAATCTTTTATGACTATTCCTATGGGGATTAAAAAAATGCTGGGGATCAATACTTCCACAAAACAAGACTTATCAAAAAGCCCTTTTTTTACTGCTCTGCATAATAATTTTCATGGACAAATAGGTGCTTATGCCTATCTGTTATTTGTGCTGCTTTATTTTCCCTGCATTGCAACCACCTCAACAGCCTATAAGGAATCCAGCTCAGGCTGGGCTTTATTTATGGTTGTCTGGGCAACAGGGATAGCTTATCTTACCGCAACGCTGTTCTACCAACTGGCTAACTTTAGCCAACACCCAAGCCAATCAATAGCTTGGGTAATCGCTGCTACCGTTATCATGTTACTGGTTATATTAGGCTTTCGTTATTTGGGTAATCATGAGCAGAGAAAACTAACAAGCTGACCGCCAAAATCTAGCCCTATATTTCG
>CBDCZQ010000005.1:0-6504 GCA_965224575.1 Methylococcales bacterium
AATCAACCTGAGAACTACACCTCCTTATTAATCAATTACTTACAGCGCTTGCCCGCCTATAATTGACTATAAATAGCAGCAAAATAACACTAAATTGGCACAAATCTGGCACACGCTCTGTTGTGCATAATTAGCAGAATGACTAGTAATTATCGTTTAATATTAAACATCAGCTTACGACCCTAAGCAACCGCTCACAATTCGCCTGATGTGAACCCGTTAACTCACATTTGATATTCTGAGGTGTTTGTTTCTAAATGGCAACAACCGCACCACGAAGCCGTCATTAATAGCTTTTACTTTGACCCAAAATATTCTGAAGCTTAATGTGAGCCGGTGATATAGCCAAACTACTTGGCTAATAATTTGTTTTGAGTATCTATAGCGCTTATATGTCTTCATGCTTGAAAGGTAGTATGGATATCAGTTAAGTTGACAGTACGTATTCATTCAGGAATCTGAAAATGAGCGAAGAACATGATGAAAGGTATCAGGCTGGCTATGATCACGGAAGGGACGGCGGCGGTACAGTTGATAGGTTTCTTGGAATCGGACAAACCAAAGCTTACAAAGCTGGATACAATGCGGGAGTGAATGACTATTATCAGAACGGTAGCCGAAGTGAGCTGCCAGACTTTGTAGATGTTTTGTTTTCTCTCGATGATGAGGATAATCATGAAACCACCGCAGACAATAAACTCAACAATGGACAGACCCCTGATAACGAGATTGATTCATCTGGCAAATCATCAGGTTATTTATACAGCCCTTCATCGAACTCCACACCTTTGAAAGCAAACACCAGCTTACTAAGCCTGCCTAGTCGAGTAGTAACTCAAATAATTACACTAGTGTCATCATTATTTGGACTGGCACTTTCAGTGATTCTTTTTTTTGTTGGAATTTCTGTAATAGGGCAAATATTTATATTGATTGCTAAAACAGGAAATCCTCAATCAGAGTTCGCAAGTTCGCTGGACATGCTAGGTCTAATCCTGTTTGCACCTTGGGTTCTTGCTTGTATGATCTTTTATACAATTGGATTCATTTTAAGCCTACCACTAATTATCTTTGAACGTGTAACTGGACTATGTCTTTCTATAGCTGGCTGGTGCACCTAAAATTCATGTGTTTTGAAAGGTTAAGCTCGACGACACTCTTAGTGACGAATCTAAACGCTTTTTCAAACAATAAGAAGCCCTGTATAAAACAAGGCTTAGGCTTAGTATTTTTATCAGATGAATTACTTTATGCGGTTGTAGTCTCACCCACTTTAGCATCAGGTGCATTTTTCTTGACTGATTCGATACCATTATCACGAGCTGTAACAGGCTCATAGTTTATGCTTTTTCGATAACTCATAATCTGGTATCTTAAGGGTAATGATTGTTGTTTTTGTTACATATTTCACCATAACAATTTGCGAGGAAGCTTCATAAAAAACTCAATTATCTATAAACTACAAGTAAAATTTATATCATTTATCATCTGTATATATTCTCCTTGTTCGTACAGCTGGAAGACTGTTGAGCATGAATACTTAGGGAGCGCTTCATATAAAGCTGCATGTAATGAGTTAATGAATGGACACGAGCTTACTTTCTTACAGAAAAACCAACTGGAAAAGCTGGCTTGTAACAAAAATTTATTTTTATCACAAAGATATGGAAGGTTTACTGCATTATCAGGTGATTACTTAAAATCTCCAGACGAATTTTCCTCTAACGTAGTTTTGGGCCTAAACAATACAAATGATTTTTTAAACTTTGCATTACTGGCTTTAAAAAATGAGGAGCATTTTCATCCATCTGTTAAAAGTGCTTGGAGAAAGTATCACTTAGCTGCATTAAAATTAGCCGTAAAAAATGAAACGGAATGGGGATCTCAAAGCACATCAAACCATCACACTCACCCCGAATTAACGATCGAGAAAAAGCAGCGATTTTTAAAGTCATTATATGCAAATGCATTTAGCGATCATTTCCTACATGACTCTTTCTCTTCTGGACACATAGGAATAAATAGAGTAAGTGCGTCCCCAGCTATATCACATTACCTCCATGACAAAGGAAACGAAGATGGAAAGCTTGTGACTAATGGATTAGGAGATGTATGGATAACATTTGGGGACGGCAGACTATTAACTGAAGAAAAGAAGGTTATAGTGAAAAACGCTACACACGACAACACGTACATAGATATTGAATTCATACCTAACAAAGATTTTAAGATTTTACATTTTTTTAAACTGTATTCAATTGGCCTCTTTAAATCTAAAGACTTAAAAATAACGAACATTAACTCAACATGTTCACAGCATGCTTTGAAAGCCTTGAGAGCTTCAACTGATTCAGTAAAAAGTTTTTTATACGCCTTTTTTACAAATACTATAAATACACAGCTGGAACATGCGATAGAAGAAAATTTGATAACAGGGTATTTAATTATAGACGAACCTGATATAAATCAAGATGCACAATCCACACCTAAAAGCCAAATAATCAAAAGAAATTTAAAGCTTAAATTCAGTGACGTTTCTAATTTCGAAGATCTAAAGTACTTTATATTTAATGTAGAGTTCGGTTATATCTCAAATTTTTTCAATGAGTCTAAATATAACTCACAAGCAACAGTATTAAATATAGGCTTTAGCACTAATTACATTGATGGATATATAGGGTTAAACATCCATAATAGGTTAAAAATTAATGAATTTGACACTATTGGGAGCATGACATTTGGCATTCGATCTCCACGATTGTATTATTTTCCAAGTTTTTTTTCGTACCAATTAGAAATTTCACATGAAAATCTTGATATTGGAACAAAAATAGTAGTAGAAGGTGGTATGGACATTACAAATATTGAAGCAGAGGGTCAATTAAATAAAGCTGGCATAAGAATTAATGCTGAGAAAGGGAAGAATTTTCTTTTTATTTCATTTGGTTTATCACATTTAGATTTAACCCCCAAAGCTAACTTAGCTCGGGTGGAAGCGAATGGACAATATATACAAGTAGGCTACTCTCTCTCTTTTTAGTAGACCCATTCCCCCCCCCCTTAATAAAAAAAATTCTGTAGTATATTAATATGCATTAAGTCGATTGTTAGAGGTTCTAAGTGCCAAAAAAATATTTTTACAACGAGATAGCTTTTATAACAGCGAGAATCAGTATAGAGATGTCTAATGCCAATACCTCCATAGGTACAGGGTTTCTTTATAAAGCTGAATTAGATGATGGTAAAGATGGCTATATTTCTTTACTGATATCAAATAAGCATGTGTTTATTGACCCTAAAGGAAAAATTAGTATGGAGTTTAATAAAACAGGTGCTGACGGCAATCCAGACTATGGAAATGTGAGAACAGTTGGTGGTAATGGTTTTGAAAATGCGTATTATGCACACCCAGACAATGACGTTGACCTTGCCTGTATTAATGTATCTGAAATGACGTACGAAGATCTATATTATAAATGCATGGACCATGAGGTTTTAAAAGAAATTGATTACGACAAAATACACCCAGGTAGTGAAATAACTTTTGTGGGGTATCCAGAAAACCGTTATGACAAAGTTAATAATTTGCCTCTAATTCGTAAAGGCTTTATAGCATCTGTACCAGAGATTGATTTTAATGGTAAAGGGCAGTTTGTTATTGATGCCCAAGTTTTTCAGGGATCAAGTGGTAGCCCTGTTTTCGTTTCAATAGATAACAAGGCTGTTTTACTAGGAGTTGTTTCCGAGACAATGATTCGTAATTCAAAACTGCAAACCTTGCCAAGCGCATTACCGGATGTTGGCGTTCAGCAAATACTTGGATTAGGCATAGTCATAAAGCAAAGACATGTGATCGAGCTAATTGAGCATGCAGTAAGCGAGTTTATCAAAAGAAATAAAAAGAACTAATAAGGCGCTCAAGCATGTTTAATAAAAATAACTACATAGACAGGCGTCGTCCTTCCTTACAACATTGTCAGAAACTCCCTACATACACAAGGTAAGTCTACGCGTATCATTCATAATAGCCGATGCACGGATAGCATCAAGAACCGGAAGTCAGGCTGCCAGCACCCCTATAAGGATAGCGGGTGCTTTTTTATATTTGCAATCAAAACAAAGCTGGCATTCAGTTTTTATTATTAAACCTTACTTTTTTATAACCTTCATTTTTCATGTATGGACACTTTCAAAAAAAATAATCTCACTAAAAAAGAATTACAAAAAATCGTTAATTTTTTAAAAAATATAATATCAATTTACAACGAACTCTTTGAATTACTAGAAAAGAATGAAGGGTGGATGCCATTAAAAGACGAAGGCATTAACTCTTTATTGGAGCTGGATCCTCCTTGGTGTACGCTTTACGAGGAAAAAGATCACTTGAAAAAAATCGCCTTTGAAGAATGTTTTGGCAAAGAAGAAGTTAACGATGAGTTACTCAATAACGTTCTTGAAGAATCTGCGGCATTGAAAGATCAGCCCATTGATGACCCTCAATCACTCGAAATGGCAAGTTTTTTTGATATTCTAGCTTTAATGATACATCGTCGATCCATGTGTCAATTGATTAGTGATGCTAAGGATGGTGATGACGAAGCTTTTTGCTTAGCTGTTCAAATAGATAGAACTGTATTGCAACTTCCCTATTTTCAGCAGCGATTACTAAAATCTCAATTTACTTATGATGTCGATTTTTTAGATAAATTATCCTCAAGAATACGCACACCTATACTGCAATCAAAAATACAATATCGAACATTAACACTCATCTTTGTTTTACTAGACGACATGAATATTCTTTTTGACCTTCCTCATAGAAAACTTCGAGATGTCTGCGAAGAGATTGGTGTGACTGGAAAAGAAAATGGCATAGATGATGTCAGTACAATCACATATCAACTTAATAAATATAAAAAATCAAAAATGTCAACAAAGTGAAAAAGTTTTTGACTTCCTTCATTAAAGTAAAAAATAGGCATAGTTTAAGTATCCGAAGCAGGTCAGACAGTCTGACTTGCAAAATAACGGATAATAATTATGCAAGAAAAACCATCACAACAAGAACGTAAGACAAATAAAGACGCCGCGCGTTTGGCCAGCGAGGGTTCGAGTCGGCCACTCGCGCAGCGTCCTATTTCTACTTCAAAGGGTACGCCGTCTAGTAATACAGTACCCTCTAACTGCAATAATCAATACAACACAAAAGTTTTACGAAATGGAATTGACAGCCTTTATCTTTCTTATCATGGTGAACTATTACTTGAAGGCTCAATTAAACTAACCGAGTTGAAGCAACTTGCGCAATCAGAAGATCCTCGCAAAGTCGCTCTTGCTCAATATAAAAAAGGCAGTCACATTTTTGATGTAAGTGATAAAGGCAGTAATCCATTTGCATATGTCCTACGGGATAACTGGTATCGAATCAGTTTTGCAAAACTCGGTAACACAAGAACGCCTCTCGCCTATGCTCAAATTTCTAGTGAAGTATTAACACTGGAAGGCGTCGATATAGCTACCAGTAATCTTTCATCTATCGTTCAATCATTAGGTAATACCACAGGTTCGCCCAATGTCAGCCGCGTTGATCTCTGCGTGGATTTCATCACTGATTACCCATTAGATAAAATCACTGAATCTGATTGGGTCACTAAAGCTAAAGAAATGCATCGTCATATTGTCGAGCGTCAGTTTTCAGGATGGAGTATTGGTACACGAAAAAAAATGTCTGCTCGGCTCTATGACAAAACACTAGAAATGAAAAAAAAACCTCGCCCCTACCTTGAACATTTATGGAAGAAAGCAGGATGGGATGGAGTTCAACCTGTATGGCGTTTAGAATTCGAACTAAGACGTGAAGTGCTACGTGAATTTTGTGTTATATCTGTTGAAAGTTTACTCCAGCATCTTTCAGGACTTTGGAAATACGCCACACATGACTGGCTACGGTTAGCTATCCCTAATCCAAATGATAAAACACAAAGCCGTTGGAAAAATACTGATTTATGGGAAATACTACAGTTAATTAATTGGACAGGTGATTCAGAATTATTACGAATCCCTGTTAAAAAAGGACGTCCACCCAGTGATAAAACGCTTTTTGTTAATGGTATTAGCGCCTATACCTCATTCATGGCAAGGGAGGGTATTGTTAATCCATCAGATGGTGCTCACGCTTTTTTTCAGGCCGCTCGTAAGTACCATGACAACCGTGAGCATTACACTGGCATCACCTTTGACGATTATGTTGAGCAAAAAATCGCTCTCAAAGTTAAAAGTTATAACAGTGGATTAAATCAACCAACAGACACGGAAATTCATCCTGCTGATAAAGCTGTAGCCGATGCCTATAGAGAACAGAGTGATGGAAAATAGTGATGAAACACTCGATCTTATTGCTGCTGCTAATTTCCTTAAGATGTCTCCTTCTGCCCTACGATACAAAGCAAAACAGGGAATTATTCGAGGCGCAAAACCAGCAAAACGCTGGGTCTTTCTTAAGTC
>CBDCZQ010000006.1:0-1880000 GCA_965224575.1 Methylococcales bacterium
AAAATTTCCTTTTGCAATTGTTTGGCATAACGCCTTAATTCAGCTGGGCTGTAATCATCACCTGTGACAAAATAGGATAGACCATAAAGGTCACCAAAATCATCATTAACAATGGGTGACTGTGCATCTGGTGGCAATGACCGTTCTGCATCTTTAACCTTGTTGCGTAATTTAGTCCAGATAATCTGTAGATCTTCTTTTGATTTTGAGAAATTAAATTTAATATCAACCGTAATTTCAGACAGACCCGCAGAAGATTTTGTTTTTATTTCTTTAACCTCCTGCATTTGCTGCAAGGCTGTTTCTATTGGCGCAGAAACTTCTCTAGCGACTTCCTCAGGGCTGGCACCTGGATATTCGGTAAAAATTATCGCTGTTCTAATGGTAAATTCAGGGTCTTCAAATCTGGACATAGTTTGATAAGCATTCCAACCGCCAAACAGTGCCAACAAAATTAAAATGACACTTAAAACCTGATTCTTAATGGCAAATTCTGCAAGATTCATCATTTAATCCTTAGACCAAGAACGAACTTTCATCCCTTCTGACAAAGAAGAAACGCCTGCTGCAACAATCATTTCACCTGATTGCAGACCGCTTGTGATATTCAAGTTAACGCCAACCCCTGCCTCAATTATAATGTCTCTTCTGGAGACCTTCATTGAATCTTTATCCACCAGCCAAACATATTTTTGCTCGCCATCAATCGCAATTGCCGTCAGTGGAACTGATAACTTGCTGAGATTTGCGTTTGATTTACTGGGGTCTTTAAACCAGACGACAGCATTCATCCCGGGCAATAAAATCAAGCCCTCTGGTGTATCAAAAGCAAATGTGACTGCATAAGTTTGTGTGGCCTCATCAGCTTCTAAAGAGGCTTCTTTGAACATGACAGGGATTTGGCGATCAGGTGCAGCATCCAACACAAGATATGAATCCGTTGCTGGCTTTTCTTGTCTGCCTGCCTTGGCAAGAATACTGGAAGGCAGATTAATTTTAGCTTCTAGTCCCGCTTTACCGAGAATGGTAATGGCTGGCTCTCCCAATTGAATGATTTGCCGTTTTTTAATCGAAACTTTAGCGATAGCGCCAGAAAAGGGGGCAATAAGTACTGAATCTTGTAGTGCTTTTTTTGCAATTTCAAGCTGAGATTTATTGACATCTCTCTTAGATTTTCGTTCTTCAAGCTTGCTGCTGGAAATAGCATCTTGTTTAATCAAGCGTAATGCACGCTGATATTCAATATTGGTATTTTTAAACTGCGCGCGCGCTGATGTTAGTTTCGCCAGCAAATCGCGTTGATCCAATTTTGCCAGTACGTCCCCTTTGTTAACCTTCTGCGCTTCTATCACCATTAATTCTTTTAACATCCCGCTCACTTCAAAGCTCAAAACCGAACGTTGTCCTGATTGAATAACCGCAGGGTAATTCAGGAAATCATTATTGTTTGCTTGACCCACTTCTATCAGTTTTGCAGGTCGCACTAGCGCTTCTGTTTTTTTCTCAGGTGGTGGATTTCCTGAATCACAGGCCACAAGCACGAAGGTCATAAAAACAGCTAAAGCTGGGGGAGTAGTTCGCATTTGGTTTTCCTTGTTAATACCGCTAAATGATAAATGTAAAGCCATTATGAAAGGCGAATAAACCTGAACACTGTACCAAAACAAAGTGTCTTTTCGGTGTGCAAATCTAATCAGGCAACAAAAAATTGTTGAAAGCTTACTTTTTTATTGAATTAGGAGAGAGTTTTCTTAGGACTGAGGATCTAATAACTTCTGGAAGTTTAGCGCAGAATTAAGATTTCAGAGGCGTGTCAATAACACGGCGCATAGCAGGCTCACTGCCATAAGTCATAACGCTCCCGCAGAGCGGGAGGCTTGACGACTGTGAGCAGTCCCAAGGGCTGCCAATGTTAAAGTTCGGTAGATTCTTTAAATGTTGTAGCTAAAATTCGCCATCTTCATCTGAACCCTTACCATCTAGTTGCTCTTGGTTTTGAATGTAGTGCTTAATCTGTACTTCTTCAAAACCTACCGTTGACACCGCATAGCCTCTCGCCCATAACGCTTCTCCATTAAAATTCCTTTTCCTTCCACTAAATTGTCGAGCAACGGCTATCGCACTTTTACCTTTCAAATAACCCACTATCTCTGACACAGCATATTTCGGAGGTATTTCTATAAGCATATGGACATGATCCTGAACCATATGACCTTCAACTATCCGACAATTCCTTTGATTTGCCAATTCGTGAAAAATTGGTCCTAAATAATTCCTTATCTTTCCATACAATTTTTTCCTTCGACACTTGGGAATAAAAACCAAGTGATATTTGCAATCCCATTTTGAATGACTTAAGCTTTGATATGACATGTGTTTGTTTCCTCTTTTATGAGCCGCCAAGCTAAAAGGAAGCATTCCACATGTCAGTATTTTCTTCAACACTAAATCGGACGGCCAAGCCTTGAGAGTCTCACTAGTCAAATTAGTGGCTTACCTGTCTTCGAGTTAAAGCTAGTTCACCTTGGAGACGGGGCTTTAGCCCCGTATTTGGAGGGACTAAAGTCCCTGCTCCGAATGTTTCCGGAAGTTATTAAATCTTCAGTCCTTAGGCGGGAAAAACAATATTGAATGAGGTAGTTTGTTTGATTTGCTCAAATTCTATTTTGGCGCTGAAATGTTTTTCCAAAATTATTTTGCACATATATAAACCTAACCCCATTGATGAGGTTTTGCTTTTGGTGGTGAAATAGGGTTCAAAGATACGGTCAATTAATGTAGCCTCAATCCCCCCTGCATTGTCTTGTACAGATATTTTATTATTATCGATGATTACTTTAATGACAGGGTGAACGACCTGTCTTTTTAGCAATGCATCCTGCGCATTCTGAATTAAATTTAATACAACCTGGGACAATTCACTTGGATATGAAACGATTGAAAAATCTTGATGGCAAATCATCTCAAATTGAATGTTATTCTTTTCCAGAGTTTGATCAACGATTACTCTAACACTATCGAAAACTGATGAGGCTGAAAAAGTTTCCTTGTGTTTGGTTTGTTGATTAAAATCGGTAAAATCATTGATGGTATTTGACATGTACTCAAGCTGTAGCTGCGATTGATTGAGTGTATTGATCAAATAGTCTTCTTCTTTGTATTTATCATCAATATGCTTTTGCATATTAATAATGAAAGTAGAAATTCTATTTAAGGGCTGTCGCCATTGATGAGAAATATTTTCCAGCATTTGTCCCATTGAGGCAAGTTTCGCCTGATGTATAAGAATACCTCTCTGTAGTTCTTGCTCTTTTACCATTAGGTTGGTTTTTTCGGAAATGGCATAAGACAGAATAATAGACTCGATGATATTAGCAATAAGACTAAACGGAATATCAGGATAGAAATCGAAAATGTTGAAAGTATTTATCTCAGTCAACCCGATAATTGGCAGAGAAAGCCCCCATCCAAGTGCATAATATTTTGCTGGCTCATAGCCTCTTAGGTATATGAAAAATCCCAACAGAAATAATGGGGATAGCACTAAAGAATAGGGTAAAGTGTAGTGTGAATAGTCACCCGTGATAGTACTGTACGTAAAATATAGCACTAAAAACCCCATAGTATAATTAATGACAACAGCCATCTTTTTATTATTTACATTTAGTGCCAGGAACTCCTTGGTAAATAACAAAATAGAGATAAATATAATATTTGCATTTAAAATAATGGCAAATTCATTGGTGACTATTGTTTGGGTATTCTGAAGGTATATCAGTATAATAAATAGCTTATAAATAGCGTAATACAGATAGCTTTTTTCTTTAGTAACCGTATACCAATGAAAATTATATAGGGCTACCATTAATAAAACACCAAAAAAAAACCCTAAATACAGCTCCATTATTGATCATCCATAAGATTTAATTTATATCCATATCCGGGCACATTGAGAATAGATTGCTTTTTGATTTTACCCCTTAATGATCTAACTAATAGCTTGGTTGCATTTTTATTGCCTCTATACTCATATATACGTTCATCAATAGACTCATACGAAACAGATGCTGGATATTTAGCTATCAATAATTCGATTAAAGCCCTTTCATACTTTGATAAATTGACAATTTTATTTTTACTCATTAGCTGTTTTGTGCAAGTATCGTAATAGATTTCCTCACTCATCATTTTTTGGGGGCTAGACGTTTCCTTCTTTAAAGTACACGAAGCCAATTTGAGAGCATGTGTTATTTTTTTAAGGCTTATTGGCTTAACGAGGTATTGAATTAGCTGTAAATTAACCGCTTCCATTAAATATTCAGGTTTTGTATAGGCAGTAATAATAATGATTTGCGTTGATAAAGATGTTTTTCTGATTTCTTTTGCCATCTCCAGCCCATTTAGAACTGGCATCTCAATATCTGTAATAACAATATCCGGTTCGAATTGTTTGTATAATGTTAAACCCTCTTGTCCATCAGTAGCGGTATATAGAACTTTGCATTGTGATTGTAGAAACTGTGACAGCTGTTCTCTTGTAATATCATCATCTTCAATATACAAAATACTTGAGTCTTTAATTTCAAGTTGGGTTGACATATTTCCCCTTTAAATTAGGTGATATTGATATTATACTTCGAGCGGTCACGATGCAGTTTTCTATCGGTTGATTTTTGTCGATAGGCTTACGTTGCTGAAATAGTTGCGTAGCCTTCTGCTACGCAACTTTCTACAACAGCAAAGACGGGCAAAAAGACAAGCAAGTTGGGTGGGTTATTTGTTGCGAGTTACCTAACTAAGTACCCATGTTAAATTAATTTAACTTTTCTAGAAAACTCAATATTGTAAATTTTCCCGATTTTGGAAAATACATCAAATAATTTTTTCTTCAGGGAAAAGAAGGGTTCATAGGCTGAAAAAGGCAACCACTCATATTTTATTTTACGCCATACAATATTCAATAATATTCCTGATTAGCAAGAATCTTCCGCTAAATTTCCTACAGGACACGGACAGGAGTACACTGGTAAATAATTCATCAGGAGGCGAGCCATGTCGAATGAATCACATACAATTTCAACCTGGACTATCAATGCCAGAATTTATTCAGCAGTATGGGACTGAAGCCCAATGCGAGGAAGCATTAGTGAAAATCCATTGGCCTCAAGGATTTTGCTGTCCAAAATGTGGTCATGGAGGTCATTGTGTTCTTCATGGCAAAAAACGGCTTACATTCCAGTGCAATGCCTGCCACCAGCAGACCTCTCTAATTGCAGGCACTCTGTTTCAAGGGACAAACCTGCCTTTGACAACTTGGTTTCTAGCGATTTATTTTATTAGTCAGGCTAAAACGGGACTATCTGCCTTGGCTCTGAAGCGACATTTGGGCGTTAGTTATCCAACGGCGTGGTTAATGCAGCACAAACTGATGCAAGCAATGGCGGAACGTGAAGATCATTATCTTCTTTCCGGCTCTGTGCAAATGGATGATGCCTATCTAGGCGGAGAGCGTAGCGGTGGCAAGGCAGGGCGTGGATCGGAAAATAAAATCCCTTTCGTAGCGGCTGTCTCGGTGGATGATGAAGGTCATCCTCTCCGTGTAAAACTGACGCCTGTACCTGGCTTCACTCTCAAGGCAATAACAGACTGGTCGAAAAATCATCTCAGTTCTGACTGCACAGTACTTTCTGATGGGCTAGCCTGTTTCAACGGTGTGAGTGCTGCCGGATACCAGCACACTCCAGTCATTGCAGGAGGCCGAAAACCCAATGAGTTACCTGAATTTAATTGGGTGAACACTGTGCTGGGTAACGTCAAGACCGGCCTCAACGGCGCTTATCATGCCTTTGATTTCAGCAAGTATGCCCACCGTTATTTGGCCGCTATTGCCTATCGGTTCAATCGGCGATTTATTCTCAAGACTTTACCTGAGCGTCTGCTGATCGCTGCCGTGGGCACTGAACCTCGAACCGAGGCTTGGTTGCGTTTGGCGGAAGATCCTTGCTAATCAGGATAATATTTAACTCCGGTGAATAAGGTGGTATGTGGTAAATTGTTAACTCTCTTTCCTTCTTATGTTTTACACATCTGCGTTAGCTTTTTCACATCGAACCTTGAGTTACAGTACTCATTTATTGCTCTTTCAATAACAGATTTATTTTCCACTTCTTACCTTCGCAGAAGGCTATAACCAGCACATAAAAAACAATTGTTAGATTCTCACCTTACTTTGATTTGTTTCATTCTTGCCAAAATCAATAGCCTGATCCCAATAAGGTGTGTCACCAAATCGTTTTATGAAATAATCTATCAGTATTCGTGATCGTTGAGATAAATAACGTGCTTGCGGATAAACCACGTAAGCATTGAGAGATGACAGTTTGCAGTCTGTCAATATTGGTACTAGCTTACCCGCTTCAATTGCCTTCCAAGCAATAAAAGTAGGGCTAAATAATACCCCGTGTCCTGCAAGAGTTATGATTAGATCTGGTGTTTGACAAAAATAAAAGCTGACGTATTCTGTTGCAAACTATCCTGCAAGATAAATTTACAACAAGGAACACGCCATGAACAATAATAATATTATTCCCTTAAAACAGCCAGAAGAAAATAGCATAGATGGACTAACAGAGCTTTTGAGAAATGGAGCCAAGGAACTTATTAGTCAAGCAGTTAATGCTGAACTAGAAGAACTCTTAGCTCATCATTCAGAAAAGAAGATTGATGGAAAACAAGCGGTTATTCGTAATGGCTATCTTCCCAAACGCACAGTACAAACAGGATTGGGTGATGTTGATGTTCAAGTGCCCAAAGTGAGAGATAAGAGTCATCAAGGAATAAAATTTAACTCTTTATTGATACCACCCTATTTAAAAAGAACCGAAAGTATTGAAGAATTATTACCTGTCTTATATTTAAAAGGCATTTCAACTGGCGATTTTTCAGAAGCCTTGAAATCCCTGCTAGGAGAAAATGCAAAAGGCTTGTCAGCAGGAACAATAAGTCGATTAAAACAACAATGGCAAGAAGAACATAAAAGTTGGTCTCAACGAGATTTAAGTCTGAAAAAGTACGTCTATATCTGGGCTGATGGCGTTTATTTTAATGTTCGTAGTGAAGAAGCCAAACAATGCATACTGGTTATTATTGGTGTTAATGAATTTGGAAAAAAAGAACTGATTGCGATAGAAGAAGGTTATCGTGAATCCACGCAGAGCTGGACAGAATTATTGGAAGGTATTCGCCACAGAGGATTGGTTATCGCTCCAAAACTGGCTGTTGGTGATGGTGCTTTAGGATTTTGGAAAGCAATTCGTAAGGTCTATCCAGAAACAAGACATCAGCGTTGCTGGGTACATAAAACCGCAAATGTGCTGAATAAATTACCTAAATCAGTTCAGCCCAAAGTAAAAGAAGCCTTACATGAAATATGGATGGCTGAAACACGAGACAATGCTTATAAAGCGTTCGATAGTGCAGTAAAACGGTTTGGCGACAAATATCCTGGTGCAATAAATTGCTTGACCAAAGACAAAGAACAAATGCTGGCTTTTTATGATTATCCAGCCGCTCATTGGCAACATATTAGAACAAGCAACCCGATAGAATCAACCTTTGCCACCGTGAGGCTTAGAACCGTTAAAACAAGAAACGCTGTGTCTCGAACAACCATTTTATCCATGGTTTTCAAATTAACACAAAGTGCAGAAAACCGTTGGAGAAAAATCAGAGGATTTAAACTTCTAGGTGATGTCATTGATGGAGTGGAATTTATCAATGGTAAGAAAGAAGAAATAGAAACCAAGGATAATAAAAACAGAATATTAGCTAATTCTTAAACACCAGAATTGACTATAACTCGTCCTGCAATGGCCATATCTTTTAAAAAGTCCCCATTATTAGCTATCATTTTTGCTTTGATATTAACGGTATATAGTTTTCCTTTCTTGTCTGTTAATCGCCATGTGTTGGTTCCACTCATACTGTAATGCAATAATTGGTGATTTTTTAAGTCGTCTGGTGTATGCGGAATACTATGTTTTTTAAGGTACTTGGAGCTTGCACAAAGAACATGATTTATAGGAGAAACTTTTCGAGCAATTAAGGTTGAATCTTTTAAGTCCGCTATACGAAAGGCAAAATCAAGCCCCTCTTCAACCAAATCCACTTGCCGATCAGAAAAATTAATATTTATTGTCAACTCAGGGTGTAGGTTTATAAAGTCACTGATTGCAGGGGATAGATGACTCAGTCCAAATGATAAAGGTGCTGCAAGGTTTATAACACCTGTAAGCGAGGTATTGGTGTCTATAGCTAATGCATTAAGTTCTACAACATCATCAACTACTTTAATGGCTCGTTCATAATAGTTTTTACCAATGTCGGTCAAACTCGATGTGCGAGTGGTTCGGTTTAACAATCGCACGCCTATACGCGCTTCTAAAGCAACTAATCGACGACTAACAGCAGACTTTGCCATCCCTAATTGATCAGCTGCTCGGCTAATTCCTCCCGCCTCTACGATACGGATGAATATGTGCATGTCTTCTAGCTGTCCCATTTCTATTGTTCCATAAATATGAATAATGATTTGCCATTGTCAGTGTTTATCCCTGTAAAGGCAACATGTAAACTTTGTCGTAAATACAAAATTAGAAAAGAAAAAATAGCATAAGACGAAAATAGTTTCGTCAAAAAGCTATAAGGACTGGGGATTTAATAACTTCCGGAAGTTTGGCGCAGAATTATGGTTTCACGGGAGTGTCAATAAAATAGGAGCATAGCAGGCTACGTAACTCTTTTATTGGCACTTCTGTGGAATCATAAGGCAAGTCAAAATCCGGAAGTCATTAAATCTTCAGTCCTAAACGCTTATTTTTAAGAATTAAGGAAGCTTAATGAAACTTAATAATGATCAACTAAATTACGGTCTTATCGCTATTGTTTTGCATTGGTTAATAGCCTTACTGACATACGGACTCTTTGGCTTAGGTTTGTGGATGGTGAGCCTTGGTTATTACGATGCTTGGTATCAGAAAGCACCAGCATTACATGAAGGATTTGGCATATTACTTTTTATACTTCTCCTACTAAGAATATGGTGGGTAAGGAATACTCCAACACCTCAATCACTTAGCAGTTATAAGCAGTGGGAAAAAATAGGGGCTCGTTTAACACAGAGCCTACTAAATATCTTGTTATTAGTCATTTCGATCAGTGGTTATTTAATAGTAACAGCAACGGGAGATTCACTAAGTGTGTTTAATTTATTCAGTATTCCTGCCAGCCTGAGTAGTATTTCCAATCAGGCTGATAGGGCAGGTGAAATTCACGCAATACTGGCATGGATTCTGATCATTCTGTCAGGTGGACACGTATTTGCTGCACTTAAGCATCATTTTGTTGATAAGGACAGCACCTTAAAACGAATGTTAGGTCTTTAATGTAAATTTAGGAGAAAGTATTATGAGTAAATTATTAATCATTTTTTTAGTAGGGCTAATGAGCCTAGTAAACATAAAGGTTGCACAAGCCGAATATTATGCGTTAGATATTGAAGGGACTCATGCCTTTATTAATTTCAAGATAAAACATCTTGGGTTTAGTTGGTTGTATGGTCAATTCAACCATTTTTCTGGTAATTTCAATTACGATGAATCGAATCCTTCGGCTTCAAAAGTGAGCATTACTATTGATACGAAAAGTTTGGATTCAAATCATGCCAAACGGGATAAACATTTACGTGGAGAAGAATTTCTGGATGTAAAAAAATTTCCAACCTCCACGTTTCTATCGACTTCATTTAAGGAAACTGGCAAGGGTAAAGCAATCTTGCAAGGTGATCTTACTTTTCATGGTATAACAAAAAATATCACCATAAACATTGAACACATGGGTCATGGTAAAGATCCTTGGGGTGGTTATCGTCGTGGTTTTTATGGCACTACAAGCATTAACCCTGCGGAGTTTGGACTAAAAGGAATGGATAAACTAGGCCCTCATTCCGCAGAATTGTTTCTGGAGTTTTCTATGGAAGGTATTCGCCAAACTCAAGATTAAATAATAATACTTTGGTATTTATCAATTAAGTGATGGGGGAAATATGAAAACTAAAATTCGTGAATTGCGATTATTACTATCTGGCATACCAACCACTGATGGTAACGGCGTAAAATTAACGCGTTTGATTGGGTCATCTGAACTCAATATGTTAGATCCATTTTTATTATTTGATGTCTTTGAGTCTAATGAAGCTAAAGATTATATTGGAGGCTTTCCGGATCACCCCCATCGCGGATTTGAAACAGTTACCTATCTGTTAGCGGGACGAATGCGGCATAAAGACAATACAGGCCATGAAGGTGTAATCGAGGCAGGAGGTGTGCAATGGATGACAGCTGGAAAGGGTATTGTACATTCAGAAATGCCAGAACAGGAAAAGGGCTTATTGCAAGGGTTTCAACTTTGGCTCAACTTACCCGCCAGTGAAAAAATGCAAGACCCTGTTTACCAGGAGTTTCCAGCTAATAAAATTGCAGTGGACTATTTAGATAGTGGCACTGAAGTTCGAGTCATAGCAGGAACGACTAATAATGGTGTGACAGGATCTATTGTTAATAAAACTGTTGCACCCACTTATATGGATGTTTTTTTGCCAAAAAGTGAGGAATTTATACAAATTATAAACGCCCAGCATAATGTATTTATCTTTGTGATTGAAGGTGGTTTATCTATTGGCAATTCAAAAAAGGAAATAGGTTCTCGTCAAATGGGCGTTTTATACGAAGGTGAGCAGGTGTCTGTTACGGCTACTAAATTTACCCGCTTTTTGTTAATAGCCGCGCACCCTTTGAATGAAGAAGTCGCTCGCGGAGGCCCATTTGTAATGAATACCAAAGAAGAAATAACTCAGGCATTTACAGACTTTCAAAACGGTCGTTTTTAGACGATAAAAATCGACAAAAAAATCAAATGTTTATTTAGGAAAATCATGAAAACCATTTTAAAAATCAATGCTAGCGCACGTTATCAAGATTCTGTTTCTCGCCAATTAGTTGATATGGTGGTAGAAAAAATTAAAGAGTCATCTGATCATATTATTGAGAGAGACTTAACCCAAGAAATACATTTCGTTAGTGAAGCTAGTCTAAATGCAGTAAGGCAACTCGCAACAAATACCCCACCCATCTTACTTGTCTTTTTGTCCGTCTTTGCCGTTGTAGTAACAGTTACGTAACTAGCAATGCGCCCGTTACTACAACGGCAACGACAAACAAAAATTCTGCGTAATATGGGTGGGTTATTTATTGCGAGTTACCTAAGTACTAGATCAGAAGAAAGAAATATTGAACAAAAAAAACTTGCAAAGCTAGCTGATACGATGATTACCCATCTTCGTGACTAATATTTACAATTTTCTAATATTTCAATAAGTTATAATATTTATCTGGCCTCAGTTGGCACTACATATTTATATTAATATTGTTTATCAATAATTTGTAATGATTTCATGATAATTATTCTAGGTCAACGTTAAATTTTTAGGTTTTTAATTTGTAGTGCCATCTAAAATAACAAGTCATTGATTCTTATAGTTTTAGTAAATTAAGTCACGAAGATGGGTTAAGGAGCTACTACAGGCAGATACTATTGTAATAGGCGCTCCTATTTATAATTTTGGCCCACCTGCTAGTTTAAAAGCATGGGCTGATTTGGTAGCAAGAGCAGGAACAACGTTTAATTATTCCGAAAATGGCCCTGTCGGATTGTTAGAGAATAAAAAAGTTTATTTAGTCGCGGTGTCGGGTGGCACAGAAGTCGATAGTGAAATAGATTTTATGACGCCGTGGTTAAAAATTTTTCTTGGCTTTATCGGTATTAAAAATATTCAATTAATTGTGGCTGATGGACTATTTTCTCAGGATGGTGCAAATAAAGTAGAGGCTGCACATCAAACTATTGAAGCATTAACAGTATAGAAAATAAGTATTCTAAAAAAAGCATAATAATACTAGGAGAAATAGGAATGGCCACCCCAACTATCGCATACTGTAAGATCAAACAGTCAATTTTAAGCCTATGAAAAGTTCTGATGAATGGGAAAACCGCTATCGACTAGGACAAACTGGATGGGATAGAGGTAACGTTAGCCCCAATTTACTCTACTGGATAGAGCATAAATTCTTGAATCCGTGTCGTATTCTTGTTCCAGGTTGTGGCAACGGATATGAAGTCTTAGCACTTGCAGAAAAAGAATTTGATGTTGTAGCTATTGATATCGCACCAACACCCATTGAAAATATTAGAAAGATACTCAAGACTAAGCAGTTAACCGCAGAATTAATACAGACAGATTTTTTTACATGGGAATTTGAAAAAACCTTTGATGCTGTTTATGAGCAAACCAGTTTATGTGCATTACACCCTAATGAATGGAAGAGCTACGAAAAATGTTTGTATAACTGGTTAAAGCCAAAAGGCAAGTTATTCGCTCAATTCATGCAAACCGAGCAAGATAGCGGTCCACCATTTCACTGTGATACGCAAGCAATGACAAATTTGTTTATTAAAGAAAGGTGGCTATGGAGTGATCAGTATAAAACACAGGTAATTCATTCAGAAGGACTGTATGAAAAAATGTACTTGCTTGAGAAAACCTAACAAAAAAATCCAGCTGGCTTCAACCTAGAATAATCAGTTGAATACAGTTTCTAGCACAAACTACTGATTCCACAGCACTTCCAAAAAATGCTCGTTTAACCTATGGGTGAAACTAAGATTTTTTGAAAGCACTGTGAAACCAGTAGCTTGCACTAAAATTCCGCATTAAACCGATTATTCTAGGTTCAATAATGTGAATGCACAGTGACTACGCTATTTCTTATTTGTGGCTTATTTCACAGGATAAATAATGTCAGCAATTTTTAATTTCAAAACCGGCAACACCTCACTCTCAAACCATAAATTTTTTTTTAACCAGATATTATTTCGAGGGCTTGGATGCGGCAAGGGTAATACGGCTGGCCAATATTCTTTCCAGGCTTTAACGGTTTCTGTTAGATTGTTTTTTTTGCCTGTGCCAAGATGCCAGTCTTGTGCATATTTACCGATGACTAACGTAAGTTGAATATCTCCCAACAACTCTAGCAATGTTTTTCGCCATTGTTCAGCACATTCATGTCGAGGAGGTAAATCACCTGACTTCCCTGTTCCCGGGTAGCAAAATCCCATTGGTAATATGGCTATTTTTTCAGAGTTATAAAATAGTTCTGAGTCAATACCCATCCATTCCCTTAACCGTCGTCCACTAGGGTCATCAAATGGAATACCAGTTTCATGGACTTTTTTGCCAGGTGCCTGTCCAGCAATTAGAATTTTAGCTTTCGAATTAACTTGAACAACCGGATTGGCACCTAACGGCAAATGTGGGACACACAAGGTACAGTCTTTCACTTTCTTAATCAAGATATTGTTATCAGGTGTCATGACTTATTCTTACTCTATGATTAGCAGTGTAGGTTAAATAGCACGGCGTTTTCCGACATTTACGGTAATTATCCTTGCATCCTGCGGTGGAAAACGCTATCGCTATTCCACCCTACTGTAGCCTTATCATCATACGCTGACTCTAATCTGATATGCCCCAACTCCTGTCGGAGAAAAATGGCGTATTCGGACAAAATATTCCCCTGCTGTTAATTGTACCTGTACGCGCGAGTTTCTATTAATTCCACTATCGTCATTTTCAGTAATCGGCAGTGATTGTGAATTGGGGCCAAACAGATTCATATATGTGTCTGTAGTTCCCGTCGTTTCTATGGCATACAAACCTTGTGTTGAGGCAGTAAAGCTAAATATGTCAATTTCTTCTGCATTTGTAATTTCCGAATTTAAAGCTGTTCCATTGACTGAAATCTCTGGGATTGTAGTCCCTGAACCAGTTCCTTCTGGTGAAGTAACTGATATTTGATAACTCCCCGTTGCAGCTACGTTAAATAGTCTGACAGACATAAAATAGCGACCGGATGGCAATGAACGACTGATAAGAGAGTTGAAGTTATTGCCGCCATCGTCATCAAATGCTATTTGATCCGTCTCATTATCTGGCCCAAACAAGGTTAAAGTCGTATCAGAAGCGCCACTAGTTTCAATATTAAATGGACTAAATTCTGATACATCAAAATGGTATTTATCCTCTTCACCCTGCGCACTGATTTGTGCATTAGTTGCTGTAGCATTAACAATCAACTCGGTGCTGCTTGTATCATTACCTGTACCGGGGGCAGGTGTTCCTGGTAATAATTGGTCATATTCAATGTTGAGTTCTCTACTGTCTAGTACATCAAGCGGTCGTACACCAATTGGGCTTGCAGGTGTACTATCCATAGGGTCAGATTCATTCTGTCCGAATGGACCGTTATTAACAGGTAAGTAACCTTGTCCAGGAAAACGCAATTGCCATTCATACCAAAGTTTATCAACCATACAATGGTGCATAAAAAAGATAGGATCATTTGGGGATGTCATTGGTAGCATTGATCCCCCCACCCATCCATGTCCTCGATTGTGCAAGTTAGGCCCTCTAAAACCTTCAAGTTGATTACGAAAACTTTGGTTTACGTTTGCATTCCAATTGGCTGCATCGTAAGGTGTAATCAATAAGACGTTCTGAATTTGTTGTAAGGTTGGTAAAGACGTTGCCCATGACTCTCGACCAAAGGCACGAGTTAAAGGCCCTGCTTGTTGACCACTTGAATTAATGACTGTCCACTCTCCGCTTCTAAAAGGACCATTATTTACCACCTGCGTGACAGGGTTACCATCACCACCCAGCAAATTATCATCCCACATGGATGCATTTGCACCACCCTCAGGCCAGTTCCAATAAGGTAAGCCTAAGTCTGGATTACCAGAAACACGTTGTAGTTCACTTTCAAAATCCCAAATAAAGCGCCGATGCCAAGGTAAAAAAGCAGGCGAGCGATGGATGGCACTTGCATTTGCATTCGCATGTCTTAAAACAAATTGATCATAAATTCCACGCCTTTTCAATTCCAAAATTGCATTGCTTAACTCAAGTCGTTCAGCATTAGATAAGGTATTTGCATCTTTTCTGATAGCCATAATCAACTCTCCTATGGATTTACGTGGGTAAATTCAACAGTGTCGCGCACAATAGCCTTAGCTAAATCAAGCAAACTGTCATATTCCGTATAGGGTAAATATCGGGATAACCATTTCCCGGTATCAGCATTTTTCTCATAAACGATAGATTTACCGTTAATGGATAGTGTGTCATCATCTTCTATAATGATTTCACAATTATCAAAAGTTTCTTTTATTTTAGCCATAATCAAATTCTCCTCAGTTTCTGAAAAAACGAATCGCAAACATATTCAATTCCCATTCCTTAGTAACCACCTAGTGATTTGATAGTTAAATAAATCTATCATAAGGTGAAAGAGTTACTTGCAACTTAATATGTTTTGCAAGTAATTTCAGCAACATGCTTTCCATCGGATTGTGTAGAAGATCTAATATTTGCCCATACATCATTAATAATACCTTTAAGGGTCGATTTTTCTAATGTCACTACAGCTATAGTTGTAGGAAACTCAGAAGACTTGAGACCCTTAATTTTGGTAGCAAGCAATTCAATAGTTAAACCCTTGTTGAATGATGCACCTTTATATTTACCTTGAATAACCACAGTTTCCTGATGGAAACAGGCTTGATACCGAGCATCTAATGTAAACTTTTCACCTGGTAGAATTTTTAGTTTCCCTTGTTCAAGAGTGGGAGTTGCAGAACATTCATCAGATGTTTGCGAAATACTGCACGTCATTAAAGGTATAAGTGGCTTCTCTCCGCTACATGCGGAAACAATTAATAAAATGAAGCCTGATAATAATGACTGTGCTGTAAATTTCATAACATACTCCTGATTAATTCTGCTAAATAAATACCAGTTTTTTTATTGAGAGTTTACCTCAATTAAATCAATCTTGATGGAAAGAAATGTAGAGTTCAGTATATTATAAATTGCCTAACAAATAACCTCATTCCGTAGGTATTAATACCGCTGAATTGGGGTATTATTTCATATACAAATCAATAATATTTTGCAAGGAAGAAGAAAATTACAGGGGATGTGAGAGTAAGAACCATTTTTCCGCTCAATATCCGTCAAAATAACATAGGCGATGTACTAAATGACCACCAAGCGAATAATATTTTTACGAATTCTGAATAGTATTTTAAATGACCTTTTTTTTGAAAATAAATAATTATGTTTATTTCTTTAAGAAATGATAATACTCATTGGTAAGCAATAATTTTTTGGTAAACTAAATTTAGTTTAACCATAAAAAAATAGGAGTAATAGAGTGGCTTCTCATCGCGTCAGTTTTACCTACCTTTCCCAAGAAGATTTATTAGAGGCAGGCTGTTTTGATTTACGAATGGCTATGGAAGTGGCTGAAAAAACCATGCTGGCTTATGAAGACCACCGTATTTTGTTTCCTGAGAAAATTGTGCAAATTTTTGATCCAGTAGCACAAGATCGTATTAACTGTCTCCCTGCTACTTTGTTAGATGAAAAAATATGTGGTGCTAAATGGGTCTCTGTTTTCCCTCGAAACCCAAAGTTACATGATGTACAAAATTTATCGGCAATTTTTCGTTTTATCTGAAATCGAAAAAGGGTTTCCTATCGCAGTGATGGAAGGTACGCTGGCATCTAATATGCGCGTTGCCGCTATGGGCGGCATTGCTGCAAAACACTTGTCACGGAAAGACAGTGAAAGCATTGGTTTTATTGGTGCAGGTGAACAGGCAAAAATGCATTTACTGGCAATGAAAATTGTTCGACCTAGTTTGAAAGAATGCCGTATTTCTGCAAAAACGGTTGAAGAGGAAGAACAGTTTATTAAGGAGCTATCACCCTTATTAACCGATATGACTTTTGTTAGCGCAAAAACAGTTGCCCGTGACGCAATGAATGGTGCTGATATTTTAGTCACTGCGACTAGCGCCCAAGCTCCTTTGCTTAAAGCTGAATGGATGAAACCTGGTGCTTTTTATAGTCATATCGGGGGCTGGGAAGATGAATATAAGGTGGCACTACAATGTGACAAGATTGTCTGTGATGACTGGGAAACAGTGACTCATCGTACTCAGACTTTAAGTAAAATGTATGCAGAAGGTCTTCTTTCACATAATGATATTTATGCTGATCTTCACGAACTTGTTTCAGGAGATAAGCCTGGGCGAGAATCAGATGATGAGCGTACTTATTTTAACGCCGTTGGATTAGCTTATGTTGATATTGCTATCGCATTGGCAATGTTTAAGCGGGCAGAATCTTCACATATTGGTCAACAGCTTGATTTACAAGAAACCATGGTTTTTGAGCATAAGGATATTATCAGTAGAATAAGGATGTAAGAGGATGTTTAAACAAATTTCTAACAGCCCAGTTGAAACGGTTGAAGTCACGTTAAATGGTCAGAAAATTCAGGTTTCGCAAGGTATGACTGTGGCTGCAATGGCATTAACTCAAAGTTTACGTTATACCCGAACTACGTCTGTATCAGACAGTAAACGCTCACCTTTCTGCATGATGGGCGTTTGCTATGATTGTCTAATGGTTATTGATGGCAAAGCTAATCAACGTGCATGCGCGACTTACATTAAAAAAGGAATGCAGATCGAAACTCAACAGGGCGTGGGACCCTCACTTGGAGAAGCAGAGTGAAGGATCACTATCAATTACTTATCATCGGTGGTGGACCAGCAGGTCTTGCCGCTGCAACGATAGCTTCAAATCAAGGAATTACGTGTGCTTTGCTTGATGAACAAGCTGAACTGGGTGGACAAATTTACCGCTCTATCGAATCAGTCCCAGAGCAACGTGCCGAGCAATTAGGCACAGAATATTTGCGCGGAAAAGAACTCGCTGCTGCATTCCGTAAATGCAAGGCAGAGTACTTTCCTGAAACACAGGTCTGGTCATTAAGTAGTCAGCGTGAAGTGGGTATTTTGCATAAAGGTAAAAGTAATATTATCACTGCTGACCAAATTCTGGTTGCCAGCGGAGCAATGGAACGACCTGTTCCGTTTCCAGGGTGGACATTGCCTGGTGTAATGCAAGCAGGAGCAGGACAAATTTTATTTAAATCATCAGGTATTGTCCCTAGTGATGGTGTTGTTCTAGCTGGATCTGGACCATTATTATTGTTACTAGCTTGGCAATATATGAATGTAGGTGTTGATATTAAAGCGATATTAGATGTTACCCCGCTGAGTAATCATTTATTGGCTTTACCTAAATTACCCAGAGCCTTACTGGCACATCATTATCTAACAAAAGGGCTTGTTTACCAAAGGGATTTGAAACGTGCAGGGGTCAGTACAAAAATAGGTGCCAGTTTATTGCAAGCGGAAGGGGATGACTGTTTAGAAACTGTTCGCTATCGTCATTTTGGGCGAGATCACACAATTAAAACAGACCTATTATTAACCCACTTTGGGGTCATTCCACAGATAGCATTAACACAAGCTGCTGGCTGTAAACATCAATGGGATGATAGTCAACAATGTTGGCGACCTGAGCATGATGAATGGGGGAACACCAGTATAGACGGAATTATAGTGGCTGGAGATGGAGCAGGGATAAACGGTGCTCGTTCAGCTGAACATGCGGGACGTTTGGCTGGTTTACAGACTCTTTTTGCACTGGGAGTTATCTCACAGATAGAACGGGATCAACAATCTATTGATGATCGACAATGGATGAAGGATGAGCGACATATCAGGCCTTTTCTTGAAGCCTATTTTGCGATTCCACAAACTATGTTGGCTACACCGGATAATGAAACAATTATTTGTCGTTGTGAAGAAATTACCGCAGGTCAAATTCGAAAAGCAGTTGAAAGCGGGCATCAAGATAGTAATCACGTTAAATTTATAACGCGTTGTGGTATGGGAGCTTGCCAAGGTCGGCAATGCTCCAATGCAGTTGCCCATATTGTTGCTGATGCCGGTGGGCAAGCAATATCTGAGCAAAGCCATTTTAGAGGTCGCCCCCCTGTTACTCCATTAACATTAAGGCAATTGGCTGATTTGAATGAGGAGGAATCCTTATGAAACCAAATGTATTAATTATTGGTGGTGGATTGATGGGTTCATCAATCGCGTTACAACTGGCAATACGAGGTTGCCAATGTACTGTTATAGACAAAGCAAGTCCTGGGCGGCATGCATCTGGCTCCAATGCAGGTGGTTTACGTCAATTAAACCGTGACCCTGCTGAAATTCCATTGACAGTAGAAGCTGCAAAAATGTGGCATTCGATTGAAGATTTAGTTGACTCTGACTGTGATGCACATTTTTCAGGACAGTTACGCGTGGCAGAAAATCGCTCAGATATGAAAAAACTGGAGCAACGCGCCGACATGGTTAGAGCGATGGGTTACCAACATGAAGAAATCATTGGTAAAAAAGAACTCTATAAAATAGTCCCGGCATTGTCACCTCATTGTGTAGGTGGATTGATTTGTCGGAGCGATGGCTATGGTCGGCCTTATCACGCATTAACTGCATTTCGTCATAAAGCAGAATCGTTAGGCGTGACTTATCACTCATCAACCGAGGTTCTGAACATTGAACAAGAAGGTGAAGGCTGGCATGTGCGTACCTCGCAAAAAGTTTTTAACAGTGACATTCTAGTAAATTGTGCAGGCGCATGGTCAGGTCAGATTGCGGCATTGATGAACGAATCTGTTCCATTAACACCCAAAGCATTGATGCTGATGGTGACTGAACGATTACCTCATTTTGTTGATCCAGTTATGGGCGCAGCTAGTCGCAAACTATCTTTTAAACAAATGCAGAATGGTACCTTAATCATTGGTGGTGCTTTAGTTGCCAAGCTGGATTTTGAACAGCAAAAAACGGAACTGGATTGGCAACAACTCGCTAAAAGTGCCAGTACAGTGGTTGATTTTTTTCCCCAACTTAATAATGTAAGAATAGTCAGAGTCTGGGCAGGTATTGAGGCTTATATGCCAGATAACATACCCGTTATTAGTGCTTCACAGACTGTTAAAAATGCTTACCATGCCTTTGGTTTTTCAGCACATGGTTTTCAGTTATCACCCATTGTTGGGCGTATTATGTCTCAGTTGATTTTGGATGGTGAATCGGAGCTTCCAATTGAACCCTTTTCTATTAACCGATTTTCCCAGGAGAAAAAATGAGTATCACTCGCTTAGGTACCGAAAGACGGCGCATGAGTAAATGTGTCATTCACAATAATACAATCTATCTTTGCGGGCAGGTTGCTAAAGATTCTAACGCTGATATTAAAGAGCAAACACAGACTATGCTCGATAAAGTAGATGATTTATTAGAGCTGGCAGGTAGTGATAGAAAACATATCCTTTCCGCCACTATTTATATTAAAGAGATGAAGGACTTTGCAGAAATGAATGCAGTATGGGATGCATGGGTAATAGAAGGTTATTCCCCTGCGCGTGCATGCGTAGAAGCAAGCCTTGCACGCGCTGAGTTATTGGTTGAAATATCAGTGATTGTGGCTGTAAAAAATTAGGCTTTGTGGATCATTTTTAACAGCTCATCCTTAAGATGTAATCGTTGTTTCTTTTTACTATCCAGATAATCATCAGAGGTTGTTTTTATACCTGTTTCAATATGATGTACTTCATCATCAGTTTCATGGTATTCATCAAATAAACGCACAAAATGGCGGTTGGATATTTTTAGATTATGTATTGCATCACGGTGTTCTGGTAATTCATGCACCAAATCATGTTTTTCGTTTAACAATTCTATATCTCCTATTAAAATTATGGTTTTTGTCTCTTCCGTATTGTATCTGAATCCACAAAAAAATGGAGAAAAACAAAAAGAAATTTAAGAATCGAAGGTAACTTTCATTCAAATCAATACCACTTCAAAAAAGGTGATTAAAATGACCACTCAATACAGTTATTCATTTTACAAAGGTGACGGTAAAAATAAAGCACTACTAGGCGGAAAAGGTGCTAATTTATGTGAAATGACACAAATTGGCCTGAATGTACCTTCAGGCTTTGTGATAACCACAGAGACCTGTTTAAAATATCTTGACCAAGGAGAGCTACCTGATGGTTTACTTGATGAAGTTCGTTTTCAAATCCAGGAAATTGAAAAACAAAACGGCAAACAGTTTGGTGGAATCAGTTCCCCATTATTAGTCTCTGTTCGTTCTGGAGCCGCTATGTCCATGCCAGGCATGATGGATACAATCCTCAATCTGGGTCTTAACAAACAAACTCTGAACGGTTTGATAGAACTAACTGGTGACCCACGTTTTGCTTACGATGCTTATCGCCGTTTTATTCAGCTATTTGGTAAAGTTGCATTAAATATAGATGATGAAAAATTTGATGTTCATTTTAATCACATAAAACAACAGGCAGGTATCAAGGCAGATGTTGCTTTAACTAGTGATCAACTAAAGGAAATTAGCGAGCTATTCTTGCAAGTTGTCTATGAAGAAACAGGCCACCCCTTTCCAGAAGATGTTTATGAACAATTAGAACTATCAATCAAAGCCGTCTTTAATTCATGGATGGGAAAACGTGCGATAGATTATCGTCGTGAATTTAACATTACTGCCGATATGGCGAGTGGCACTGCAATCAACATTGTCACGATGGTATTTGGCAATATGGGTGATGATTGTGCGACGGGGGTCGGTTTTACTCGTAACCCAGGTACTGGTAAAAATGAAATGTATGGTGAATATCTGGTTAATGCACAAGGTGAAGACGTTGTAGCTGGTATTAGAACACCTAAACCAGTCAATGAACTGGCTAATGAAATGCCGGATCTTTACCAGCAATTGGTCGTTTTGCGTAATAATCTGGAAATACACTATAAAGAAGTACAAGATTATGAATACACCATAGAACACGGTATTTTGTACTGCCTGCAAACTCGCAATGGCAAAATGAATGCTGCCGCCATGGTCAGAACTTCTGTGGAAATGGTTAATGAAAGACTGATTAATAAAGAACAAGCCTTATTACGCATCGATCCAGAGTTGCTAGAACAATTACTGCACCCACAACTGGCACCAGGCCATAATACCCCTTCATTGGCAAAAGGTTTGCCCGCTTCACCGGGGGCAGCTTGCGGTAAATGTGTTTTTGATGCAGACACTGCTGAACGATTAGGTCATGCAGGCGAAGACATCATTCTACTTAGGGAAGAAACCAAACCAGAAGATATTCATGGTTTTTTTGCAGCTCAAGGTATTTTGACCAGCCGTGGTGGTAAAACCTCACATGCTGCTGTAGTTGCTCGAGGTATGGGTAAAGCCTGTGTTGCTGGTGCAGAAGATATTGCTGTTGATGTAAATTCACGTATGGCTTTAGTGGGTGATGTGCATATCAGAGAAGGTGATTTAATCACCATTGATGGTAGCACAGGTGATATTTATTTAGGTCGCATACCCACCATTGAACCTACATTTTCTGAGGAATTACAAACTTTGCTAGCTTGGGCAGATGAAGTTGCAGAAATTAAGGTTCACGCTAACGCAGACACACCTGATGGTGCAATACAGGCTGCCAGTTACGGAGCGGCAGGGATAGGTTTATGTCGAACAGAACGAATGTTTAACGCTTCTGACCGGTTACCATTAGTGATTGATATGATTCTTGCCGATAATATTGAAGACAGAGAAACTGCATTGGAAAAACTGTTTCCAATTCAGCGTGACGATTTTCAAAAATTATTTGAAGCAATGTCACCCAATCCAGTTACAGTTCGATTGCTAGACCCACCTATGCATGAGTTTTTACCCAGTGAACATCAGTTACTAGAGGAAATTGAAGCATTAAGAGAATATGAAAAAATTATTTTGGGTCAAAAAGTAACATTGGAGACACTAAGTTTTCAACAATCATTGCCCTCCCCTTTTGATCAATTAAACAATGAGGTGGTTAATGAAGCGATTACTAAAAAACGATTAATGCTTAAAAAAGTTCGTGATCTTTACGAAGTCAATCCAATGTTAGGTCATCGAGGTGTGCGCCTGGGGATGAGTTATCCGGAAATATACCGGATGCAAATCCGTTCCATTATGGAAGCTACAGCATTGTGCGTCAAAAGCAAAATAGTGACACAACCAGAAATTATGGTACCACAAGTAATTACCTTACAAGAGCTTGAAAAAGTTAAAGAAATAGTTAACCAAGTCCAACAGGAAGTGGAAGAGTCTTATGGAATTGAACTGAAATTTAAATTTGGCTCAATGGTTGAGACTGTCCGCGCATGCACAAGAGCAAGTGATCTGGCCCAGGTTGCTGAATTTTTCTCTTTTGGTACCAATGATTTGACACAAGCAACTTTCTCATTTTCTAGAGAAGATGCTGAAAATAAATTTTTACCTTTATATAATGAATCTGGTTTATTACAAGACAATCCTTTTGAAATACTGGATGTTAAAGGTGTTGGAGAGCTAATGAAAATGACAACCGATCTGGCTCATAAAACTCGACCTGATATTCGTATCGGAATCTGTGGCGAACAAGGAGGACACCCAAAATCAATACGCTTCTGCCATCATATTAAATTAAATTATGTGTCTTGTTCAGCCCCACGTATACCTATTGCCAGACTAGCTGCTGCACATGCAAAATTGTTAGAAAAAGAATATAGTTTTTAATATTTAACCTAATAAAAGAGTAATTCTACAAAAAAAATCCTTTCCAGGATCAATAGATTCATCAATATGAATATTCTATTGATCCTGGAAAAATAAGTATCTGCACGCTTGGCTCAAATATAATTTAGTTGTATTAGTCAACGCCCCCTTTTTTCTTTTTAAAAAGTTTAATAAATTATTTAAAGCTAGTTTTTTCTTCTATAGTAGTATCTCCTTCATCGTTTTTCTCTTCATTATCAATATTTTCTACAAGATCATCATCTTCAATTTCGTCATCATCTAATTCCCCATCAAAATCTAAATCACCATCAACCTCTCCATCTCCATCTTGATCAGACTCATCTTGAGTCTCACTTATTTTAATCCTAGATGTTGCTAATAGCCCTTTAAACGCATGATGCCAATCTAATAAATCAGTTGGGTCACCACCAGCAATAGTCATAATCAATGATAATTGATAAGTACCTGTCGGTAACGATTGTAAAAAATCACAATTTAGTTGAAATAAAGGATATTCACTATCACTCGACCCAGAGTCATTTTTCAGAGTTTCTCTTAAATTCCAAGACTGATATTCTGATGATCCTGTCTGTTCATCAGATGGAAAAGCAGCAACTAAATGAGCATCGGCTGTCTCATCCCAAAAATCTTTATATTTTCGTGGAAGCTTTACTTTAATACTCAAGTCTTCACTGTCACATCGTTCCAAATTAATCACATGCTTACTAATTTTTATCAAATTAGAAGCTCGTGCCGAATTACCCTGACCTTTATGATTTAACGGTGGCTTTGCTAAAGCAGATGTTGTCAACAGGCAAGATACTGCAATAGTAAAACATTGGAGTGATTTATTTATTTTCATATTGTCGGTTCTGTAATTAGTTAAAATAAACGTGTTTTGATAACGTGGGAGTGATCTTACTGACAAAAATGTTGATTGTATTTGAACCTGTTCCCAGTTTAAGAACAGACAATTTCAGATGTTAATAACTATGAACTAAGTTTGTTTTTTATTTGAATTCAATCTAAAAATTCTCAAAACAGATAGTAATTAGGTAGCTGGAAATAAATAATCCACCCATTTTACGAACAAAAAGGTTAGAAAATCTTTAGCGATTCTTATGCTTTAGTGCAAGTGAGATGGGTGGATTATTTGCTTCCAGTTGCCTAAGTAAGGGCTTAATGTAATGTAATACGAACAAAATACTGGGTTCTCGCTCTCACTACCACTAACTTAAAAAATAAGTTAAGGGCACCTTTATTAATTATGGGTGAGAAAGGTTGAGATCCAATATTCAAAATCAAAAAAGAGAGACTGAGCTTAGAAAAGTTTCGATTTTTCTAAGTTTAAAAAGGAGATTAATCTTAATCAAGCCATTGATATAGCTTCACTTTAGTTCTATTTTATAGTTCTGCTATTTCTAGCAATTTTGGTGTTTTTAAATTAGCTTTCTCAGCATGTTTTATGGCACGTTTTAAGCGCGACAATGCACTCCGACCAAGACAAAAACGATTAGGACAATCTTTAATTCCTTCAACCATTCCATCAATCAGTTTTTCATAAGGAAGCTGTTGTCCTGTTAATGATTCTTGAATAAGAATCACTTCCTTCGCTATTTCTCTTGCTAACGATTGATGCTCTAGCCATAATTCATTCACTGTGCAATTGTCTACTAACCCAGCAATATTGATCGTCAATATATAAACTGTCTTTCGCACCAATTCATATAATAAATCTTGTTTATTACTTAAGATAGGAGCAGGAACATCTACCGCCTGAAGGGCTTTAGATATTATTGAAGCATTAGGTCCAAAACAAGGTGATTGAAGAATATTTGTTAGCTCCATCCCTTTTTTCTTTTCAAACCAAACTACTGTGACTGTTGGGTTTTCTATAGAGTGGGTTTGCCAATCTCGTGGTAATAACTCATTTTGTACTAATCCAATTTTATTACACCAAGCCTTGGGCATGTTATCCAAAACCAAATAAAGTTCATTTTCTGGTACGGTTACTAAAACTAGTTTGGGTAAAGTAATTTTTTGATATTCTTGAGATATATTCATATCTCGTGTAATTGGATAAACAGGATGACCACATCGTAGAAACCCATGGGCGAACACACTTGCCAACTCTCCAATACCAATAATAACAATCGGTTCATTCATAAAATTTTATCTCTTAATTTTCACATTTTAACAAGACGGGAACATGCAATGAATTAATTTGTCTCACTCAAGCAATCTATTAAAATGACAGGAGAAATCTAACTTTATGCCATGAATGATTTAAAGTCAAAGCAATGAAAATGCATTTATGGAAGATTATTTTTTTCATAGGAGTATTAATATAAATAACTGTTCAAAAAATATTTAGATATATTGGTAAGGATTTATCCTTATCATCGACTAATCACAGTAAGTTATATATAGACTACTTACTAATTACAAATATAATAATTTTTTACTCATAAATCTGGAGTTTAACATCATGACAAAAACTAAACTAATTTCATCATTAGGCGGTACAGTTGCAATTTCATTATTATCCGCACCCATAGTACAAGCTTCTGAAAATCCGTTTGCTATGCAGAAAGTAACGAATACCATTCAGTTAGCCGAAGGAATGGAAAAAGGTCTTGACGGTAAATGTGGTGAAGGAAAATGCGGCGATAAATTAAAAGATGCAGCAATGGAGAAAACTAAAGAAGGCAAATGCGGTGAAGGGAAATGTGGCGACAAATTAAAAGATACTTCAATGGAAAAAATGGAAAAAACCAAAGAAGGTAAATGTGGCGAAGGAAAATGCGGCGATAAATTAAAAGATGGTGCAATGGAAATGATGAAATAATTGTTGGCTAATTAAAACTATTTTTCAAAAAAACAAGATTCCCGTTTTAAAAGACAATAACTTAAAGAAAAAGACAAGTTTTGTCTTAAACGGGGGCATGATTACAAATGAAGTACACTTGTAGGTTTGGCTGCCCTCTCTTTGGCAACCCAACAAACGGTATGAAAAATGTTAGGTTAACGATAGAGCTGTTAGCCTAACCTACGCAAGAACTGGTGCTTTAATCCACTATTGTAACCCTTAAACAAGAGTCTCATCCTTAGGGTATACAACCTTTTTAAATCCTCTTTAGACCGACTAACGGATTATAAAAATTTTCATCAATAGCAACCAATTTAACTTCCTTGCTCCGTTTTTGCATCACAGATTTAACCACCTCTTCTGACACTTCCTTGGTATAAATCAAAATCAGATAACTCCCAGCTTCCAGCTCATCATGAAACAGTGATATTTTTTTATTTTCAGTGGCAATACCGATAAAACCACCTTCCCATGTCCCAAACAATGTAAAAAAACCAATAATTGCATAGTAAGCAACATTAGGTAGATCTTCTTGCCCAAATAAATTTGTTGAATTGACTAAAGAAGCTGCAATTATCCCCACAATTAACCCCGTAATCGCACCAAGAATTCCATATCGCAAAATATCAAGTCTTTCTAGGTAATTACTTGCGTGTATTTTAACTTTTTTGAGTCCAGCTTCATCCTTACTCAGAACATGTATAAACCAGTCATCAACACCTGCTTTATGTAACTCATCAATAATTTTACGAGTATTTTCAAGTGTGGAAGTAAGATAATAAAAACATTTCATGACAGCTCTCCTATAAATAGTATCCTGCGTATTTTTATTGCTCCATAAGTTGGCTCTATTTAGTCCAACTTTTTAAGTCTATAAAGCATCCAAGTAAAATTATTTTAACAGTTTTATTAGGGTATTTATAATAGCCTTGTAACATTCTACCTCAGATAGGGTTTTAGCGCCCCCGACCGTTGAAAATTTTTATAGATAATTATTGGGGATGCTCTACAGATAAACTCCAGGTGGTCACCTGATATAGTTTCCATTAGTTATTTTTCTGATAATACCATTGCTAACAAGATACTTATTAGGCCAACCGTTCTATTATTAATTCAATTTTTTAACATAAAAAGTTGGATTACTAAAGAGACATAAGTCCAACTGCCCCTACCTAATATATAAATATTACAGTCATAAAAAAAGGGTGTTTATGATAAAACACCCTTTTTTAACTTACTTTGGAACGTGCAAAAAATAACTAAAACAACTGACTTGTACTCAAGGACACCTCTATTAATTGTTGCTCCACAGCAGTTTCGTAGAGCTAGCTAGATCGCCTCGAAAATTGCTCTTGCTACTCTACCTACACATTTATGTATAGTTGAATACGAACAAAAACCCGTGCCAGTCACTCTACTTATTCCTTGTGTGCTCCTTGAAATATACAGTTAAGCCTTAACACTTTCAGCAATTTTATTAAATGCTTCTACACGATCTTTCCCTGTTTTAACCAAGTCCAGTCCTGTATTAACAATTATGTCGACTAACCCAGGTGTTTTATAAACCATCAACCCTAAGTATCCAACCACTGGAACGGCAATAACCGCACCAAAAATCCCACTAATACCGATGACACCTAATATTTTTGTTAGCAATACCACTAAATCTAGTGGTACTAAAATCATGGCACCAAAATAAGCCAATACCATAAAGGTAAAAAGACAAAAAACAACAAATTGAAGTAACCTTACCAAGGCAACATTAACTTTATTCATAATTATGTAAATCCTTCCTGCTGTAATATAAAAGTCATTATCGAATGAGCAACTTTTAGAAACGAATCTGAATCTTAGTATTATATCTTATTTCTTATCGCCTTTTTAACATTTATAATCTATCCGTTATCCCTCATTCTTCTCTTCTCCTTTCAAAAACAAGGGATATAAAAAGCTTCCTGCTACAAAACCACCCAAATGAGCCCACCAGGCAACATCTGTGGTAACACCTTCAAACACTAAGGCTGTTGATGCCTTATACATTTGCATGATAACCCAGAAACCTAAAAAAGAAATGGCAGGTAATTCAAAAAAAATAGGTAAAAATAACAACGGCAACCAAATGACAATTCTTGCATAAGGATAAAGAAAAAAATAAGCTCCTAAAACGCCTGCAATTGCACCTGATGCACCGACAACTGGAATGACTGCTTGTTGATCAAAATACCATTGAGCAAAAGTTGCAATAAATCCACAGATTAAATAAAAAAACAAAAACCTGATATGCCCCATTCTATTTTCTATACTATTGGCAAAAATCCATATAAACCACATATTAAAAATAAGATGCACCCAACCGCCATGCAAGAACAAATTAGTTAAAAATGATAAAAAATTATCGGAAGGCAATCCAAAAGCCACAGCCCATTCCGGGTTTGAATATCGAATAGGCACCATGCCATATAGATAAGTTAATTGACGCTGCACCTCAAGTGGCATCAACTTCATTAAGAGAAAAATAGCTATACAAATAGCCATAATTCCCCAGCTTACATAGGGCCTATTTTTGCAAAATATATTGTCTCTTATTGGAATCATTCTTTAACTCAGTTGCTTACATATTGCTTTTCAAGCCAATCTTGATAAGAACCGTCCATAACAGCTTGCCACCAGGCTTCATTGTTCAAATACCAACGCACAGTTTTTGCAATCCCTGTTTCAAAAGATTCTCTTGGTTCATAACCTAATTCATCTCGAGTTTTAGTGGCATTTATAGCATATCGCCTATCATGCCCAGGTCGATCAGTGACATAAGTAATTAATGATTCAGTATTTTTAGCAATGGCTGCTTGAGCATCAGGGTACTTTTTTGCTAACGCCGGATCTTCTATAAAGGCTTGTTCAATCAGCTGTCGTACTGCTTTTACAATATTAATATTCGCCCATTCATTATTCCCACCAATATTATATGTTTCCCCTACCTGCCCTTTATTTATCACTAAATCTATACCGTAAGCATGATCCTCTACATACAACCAGTCTCTAATTTGCATTCCATCCCCATAAATAGGCAATGCTTTGTTATGTAAAATATTAATAATGACTAAAGGAATCAATTTTTCAGGAAAATGATAAGGCCCATAATTATTAGAACAATTGCTGGTTGTTACCGATAAACCATAGGTATGATGATAGGCTCTCACTAAATGATCAGAGGCGGCTTTACTGGCAGAATAAGGTGAATTTGGTGCGTAGGCTGTTTGTTCTGTAAAAGCAGGATCAGTTGCTGATAAAGTGCCGTAGACTTCATCAGTAGAAACATGATGAAAACGGTGAGCGATAGGCTCTTCTCCTTTACTTACAGGTGTGTCAATCCAGGCTTGTTTTGCTGCTTTAAGTAATGAGTATGTCCCTATGATATTTGTTTCTATAAATTCATCAGGACCGCTAATAGAACGGTCTACATGTGATTCAGCAGCAAAATGAACCAGCGTAGTCACTTTATGTTTTTCTAGTAAAGATTCAATTAAAGGCTGATCACCTATGTTGCCATGGATAAAAGTGAAATGTGGATTGTCTTGAACTGAGGCTAAATTTTCCATATTCCCTGCGTAGGTTAAGGCATCCAGAGCAATAAGCTGATCTTCGGGATATTTTTTTAACCAATAATGGATAAAGTTTGCACCAATAAACCCTGCACCACCTGTGACTAATAAAGTTTTCATTTTTTTAAAAATATTTGTTATTCATTTGTTTTTAATTCACTCAACATTTCATTCAAATGCACTCGCCAATGAACAAGTGACAATTCAGGAAATGTGCTAGCCAGACTTGTTTTATCTAACACACTATAACTAGGCCTTTTAGCGGGTGTAGGATAGTCCTTTGTAGAAATAGGTTTAATAGGAATTGCTTTATCCAGTAGATGATGAGACAAACCAAGTTCTTGGATGGCCACGGCAAAATCATACCAACTAGCAACCCCTGCATCAGACCAATGATGAATCCCTGTGACTTTATTAACAGCAGCCGTTAAACAAGCTTTAGCTAAACCTTTAGCATAGGTAGGTGAGCCAATCTGATCACTTATCACTCCTAATTCAGTCTTTTCTGCCATTAACCTCAACATAGTTTTAACAAAATTATTCCCATGGCTAGAATAAACCCAGGAAGTACGAAGTATACAACTCTGCTCTGGCAATATTTGAGTAAGTAATTTTTCACCTTCTGCTTTACTCTCTCCATAAACACCTAGGGGCACATAAGGCTCATTAGGTAGGTATGGCACACCACTGTCTCCACCAAAAACAAAATCAGTTGACACATGCACTAAATGTAAAGATAGTTGCAAGCAAACTTCGGCTAAATTTCCAACAGCAGTCTTATTAATCAGAAAAGCCTGCTCTTGCTCAGTTTCTGCCAGGTCAACCGCTGTATATGCGGATGCATTAATTACTGCTTGTGGTGCATAGTGTAATATCGTTTCTTTTAGCGATATTTTATCCGTTATATCAATCTGTTTTCGGCTTAAACAAACAATTTCAACTTGATCATTTTTAAGCCTATCTAATTCCCAAGCCAGTTGACCACTTTGTCCTATTACAACAATCTTCATGCTATCAGTTCACCTCAATCAAAATAGGGTGCATCTTTAAACCGATGTCCTTCTTGATCTTTTGCTGATAAGGACGGTAGACTATTCTTCACCAATGGCCATTGTATATTTAATGCTGGATCATTCCATAATAATGATGCTTCATGCTCAGGTGCATAATAATCAGTACATTTATAGACAAACTCAGCAGATTCACTTATCACATAAAAACCATGCGCAAAACCTTCTGGCACCCAGAGCATACGTTTATTTTCAGCCGATAGCACGACTCCTACATGTTGTCCAAAAGTAGCTGATGATTGACGCATATCAACTGCCACATCATAAACCTCACCTGAAACCACTCTCACTAATTTACCTTGCGTCTTAGTCAGTTGGTAATGCAAACCCCTTAAAATACCTTGAGCTGATTTGCTATGATTATCTTGTACAAACTCCCTTTCTGCACATTGCTGATTAAATTCATCTACCCGAAAAGTTTCCATAAAAAAACCTCGTTCATCGCCAAATACTTTTGGCTCTAAGATTTTTACATCCGGTATTGCTGTTTCTATATACTTCATTAAAATACTGTCTCATCCAAACAATTTAATAAATATTCCCCATACCCACTTTTCTTTAAAGGTTCAGCTATTTCACGTAATTTATCGGCTGTAATCCAGCCATTTCTATAGCCAACTTCTTCGGGACAATTCACTTTTAAGCCTTGTCTTTTATCTATCATAGCAATAAACTGAGCTGCATCCAGCAAATCATCATGCGTTCCAGTATCCAACCATGCAGTGCCTCGTCCCATAATTTCAACTTGCAAATCACCTAATTCTAGATATTGCTCAATCACGTCAGTAATTTCCAATTCACCTCTTGGGGATGGCTTTACATTTTTGGCAATTTCAACAACACGTTCATCAAAAAAATATAAGCCTGGGACTGCATAATTAGATTTTGGTTGTTCAGGCTTTTCTTCTATAGAAATCGCTTTACCTGTCGTATCAAATTCAACCACTCCATAGGATGTAGGATTACTCACATGGTAGCCAAATACAGTCCCCCCTTTTGAACGATTATTGGCTAATTTTAATGTATCCACCAAATTATGCCCATAAAACATATTATCCCCAAGCACAAGAGCAGCTCCACTACCGGCTAAAAAATCTTCTGCTATCAAAAAAGCTTGCGCTAATCCATCAGGATTAGGTTGAACAGCATAAGAAATTCTCACCCCAAATTGATCACCTTTACCTAATAATGCCTCAAATAAATGAATTTCCTCAGGTGTAGAGATAACCAATATATCTTGTATGCCTGCTTGCATTAAAGTTGAAAGTGGATAATAAATCATGGGTTTATCATAAACAGGCATCAGCTGTTTACTGACAACTTGCGTAAGTGGATACAAGCGAGTACCACTACCGCCTGCAAGGATAATACCTTTATGCATTTTTGTTCCTTTATTATTAACGTGACTCTGTAAAAAGATAATAATGAAGCTATACTTTAAAAAAGCTAGAGGTTAACACTATCCTCACTTCTTATGAAAAAATTATTTTCTATACCTTCTACAGCTTAAATTCAGTCTAAAACTGATATTCTGCATAGACTATTATCAAATGTTAGAATCCACTTTGCAAATTACAATCAAAAAGTAAGCTTAATCAATCCGTTACGACAACCCAAAATCAACTACATTTTAACCCAATAAAATATATGAAAAACAACAAAACAATTTTAGTCACCGGTGGTGCTGGCTACATCGGTAGCCACGCTTGTGTAGAATTATTAAACGCTGGTTATGAAGTCATCGTCGTTGATAACTTATCTAATAGTAAAGCCGAGTCACTTAACCGAGTTAAAAGTATAACAGACAAGTCATTACTTCTTTACGAGGTTGATATTCGTGATAAATCTGCTTTAGCTGACATATTTGCAAAACATAAAATTTCTGCTGTTATGCATTTTGCAGGCCTTAAAGCCGTGGGTGAATCTTGCGAGCTACCTTTAAAATATTATCAAAACAATGTTTATGGTTCCTTAATTCTTACTGAAGTGATGGAAGAGGCTAATGTTAAAAATTTAATTTTCAGTTCTTCTGCAACAGTTTATGGCGAACCTGACACTGTACAATATTCTGAAGACCTGCCTATATATGGTGCAACTAATCCTTATGGTAAATCCAAAGCGATGGTCGAAGAAATCTTAAGAGATTTATCAGCTGCCGATAAAATAACAAAATCTTCATCACCTTGGAAAATAGCCTTATTACGCTATTTTAATCCAATTGGTGCCCACAAAAGTGGAACAATTGGCGAAGACCCTAACGGCATCCCTAATAACTTAATTCCCTATGTATCCCAAGTCGCAGTCGGCAAATTAGACCAGCTTTCTGTTTTTGGAAATGATTACCCGACTCGTGATGGAACAGGAGTGAGAGATTATATTCATGTTGTTGACCTAGTCAAAGGACACCTTAAAGCACTCCAAGCATTAGAATCAAAAGCTTTTGATTCTGGGGAGTGTAAAGCATATAATTTAGGTGCAGGACAAGGTTATAGTGTATTAGAAATTATCCAGACTTTTGAAAGAATTACAGGTAAAAAAATAAAATATAAATGTGTCGCTAGACGGACCGGTGATATAGCTGAAAACTATGCCAATCCAGCCCTTGCATTAAAAGAACTGGGCTGGAAGACTGAGAAAACCTTAGATGAAATGGTAAAAGATACTTGGCGTTGGCAAACTAATAATCCGCAAGGTTATAATCTGTAGAATAGCTTTGTAGGATGGATTAAACTATTCATTTAAAAAACAGTCCTATTTTTTAGGTGATTTTATTATCTTTCTTCTGAGGGTGTGATTTAAAATTGAAAAAACGGTAGATATTTGTAGGTTGGGCTGCCGTCTCTTTGGCAACCCAACAAATGGTATGCTAAGTATGTTAGGTTAACGATGGAGCTGTTAGCCTAACCTACGTAAGAGTTGATTAGCTGCGTCTTAAAGATAAATGCTTCACTTTTAATCGCACCCTTCTTCAGATAAAATCTATCTGATAATTTCTAATTTTCTGCAAATTTAATTTTTTCCAATTTCAAAAAGGACATAAAATGACACAAAAGATCACAAAGGCAGTATTCCCTGTTGCTGGATTAGGTACTAGATTTCTTCCAGCCACAAAAGCCAGTCCCAAAGAAATGCTTCCCATTGTTGATAAACCTCTTATTCAATATGCCGTTGAAGAAGCAGTAGCCGCGGGCATTGACACCATGATTTTTGTTACTGGCCGAAATAAAATGGCTATTCCAAATCATTTTGATAAAGCTTATGAACTTGAATGTGAGCTTGAAGCCAAAGGGAAACAAGAAACGCTAGATATAATTAAAAATATTATTCCTCCTCATGTTTCTTGTGTCTTTATCAGGCAATCAGAAGCATTAGGTTTGGGCCATGCTGTCCTTTGTGCAAAGCCAGTTGTGGGTAATGAACCTTTTGCCGTTATTCTTGCAGATGACTTAATTGAAGATGCTGAACGCGGCTGTATCGCTCAAATGGTCAATCTATACAATGAAAAACAATGTTCTATCCTTGGTGTAGAACGAGTTGACCCTTCAGAAACTGATAAATACGGAATCGTTAAAACTAGTGAATCTTCTGAATCCTCGGCTAAAATTGATGTTATTGTAGAAAAACCCAACCCGGATGTTGCTCCATCAAACCTTGCTGTTGTTGGCCGTTATATTTTATCATCCGCAATTTTTGCAAAAATAGAACAAACAGGCAAAGGTGCTGGCGGAGAAATTCAATTAACTGATGCAATCGCTGACTTGTTAAACGATGAAACTGTTCTTGCATATGAGTTTGAAGGAACTCGTTATGACTGCGGATCAAAACTTGGTTTTTTAATTGCAACTGTAGAGCACGGTCTTCTTCACAGTGAACTAAAAGATGACTTTTTGGATTATTTAAAAGGTTTAGCTAAAAAATACCAATAATTCTATGCAATATAGAAGCTAATGAAAAGTTAAGGAACCAAGAGCGCGTAAGGAATAGCTAGAGAAAATGGCGTATTTACACCATGGATGGCGTGTATTAAAGTAATGCCTCCATACACTCCGACAGACGCATACTGGCTACGCAGCTGCTGGAACAAAACTGATAACGGACAAAAAGTTTAGAAAAGCTTTAGTACAAGTCAGTTGTTTTAGTTATTTCTTGAGCGTTCCTTAGTTTTACCAAATAAAAAGCTCATTCCCCTACTTTTTTCCTTTTTTAGAAAAAAATAAGGAGCAAAAAATTTTTAGACAATTAATATTCCCAAGCAACAACTGTTTTTTATAAAATGTTATGCAGTTAAAACTCCATTTGTCCAAATTTAATGAACTTAGGTTTTTGTCAATTTATTCTTTATAAAAAATATCTTCTTATTCCTTACTTAAGCCATTCAACTAAAGATAAATATTTTAAATGCATTTAAACCAATAACTTGCGCCATACAACCTAATTAACATCCTTTTCTTCAAGTTGATCCCAAAGAAAACTTTATTGTAAAATAACAATAAATATCTTGCCATCCGCCCCTCATTCTGGTAAAAATGCGCAGTTTTTAAAATTTAGCTTAGGAGTTAATGGATGACAGATTCTAAACCTGACGATTCAACCTTCAGTTTTACACCGTACCCAGAAAAGGAAGGTGAAGAGTACATGAATGAAGCTCAAACAGAACATTTTGAGAATATTCTTAATACGTGGAAAGCTGAATTAATGTCAGAAGTCGATCGTACTGTACATCACATGCAGGATGATGCAGCCAGTTTCCCTGATCCTAATGACCGCGCAACACAAGAGTCAGAATTCAGTTTGGAGTTAAGGACCAGAGATAGAGAACGTAAACTAATCAAAAAAATTGATGAATCTCTAACAAATTTACAAAATGAAGATTTTGGATATTGCGAATCTTGTGGCGTCGAAATAGGCATCAGGCGTCTAGAAGCGCGCCCTACAGCTGTATTATGTATAGACTGTAAAACACTGGATGAAATTCGAGAAAAACAAATGGGCTAAATTCTGAGTAACGCCCTTAACTCTGAATATATTGGCCGGTTTGCGCCATCCCCTTCCGGCCCCTTGCACTTAGGCTCTCTATATACAGCCCTTGCTAGTTTTTTAGATGCTAAAGCCCATCATGGTAACTGGATCTTACGCATTGATGATTTAGATGCCCCCCGAAATGTTAATGGAGCAGTCGAAAGCATTATTGAAACATTACAGGTTCATGGCCTTAACTGGCATGGCTCCATCTACTATCAAAGTCAAAACCTTGAAGTATATAAAACAATTATTTCTAAACTTACTCAGCATGCATTAGTCTATCCTTGTACTTGTACTCGAAAAGCTTTAGCTGAATTTTCTGTCTACCCTGGTATTTGTCGAAAAACAAAAAATAATAATAACCCTCACTCTTTACGCATTAAATCAGATAATACTGCAATTACATTTGATGATGAATTACAGGGTAGCCTTAATCATAATATTGCTAGCCAACATGGCGATTTTATAATAAAAAGAAAAGACAATATTACTGCCTATCAACTTGCTGTCGTAATAGACGATTATCAACAAAAAATCAGTCATGTGATCAGGGGGTATGATCTTCTCGATTCAACCCCTAAACAAATTTATTTACAAACCTTACTTGGTTACCCAACTCCAAATTATTGTCATATTCCCGTGATTACCGATCAAAAAGGTGATAAATTAAGCAAGCAAACTTTTGCTGAAAAGGTATCAACAAAAAAACCACAAAAAACATTGTATTTATTGCTAGAGCTTTTAAAACAAAACCCACCACATCAATTAAAAACAGCATCTGTACAAGATATTCTCAATTGGGCAGCCGAACATTGGAATTCCCAGCCATTAAAAAAAACACGTGCAATTAAATATTAGATTAACTAAGGTAGTATCAATTTACATTTTTATATACGCAGGGATAAAAGCATGTCTGACGAAAAAATCTATCCAGTTAAACCAGAAATAGCCAAAAATGCACATATTACCGCTGAAATTTATCAAACACTCTATCAACAATCGATAAATGATCCAGAACAGTTTTGGTCAGAACAAGCCCATAATTTTTTGCAATGGGATAAACCTTGGGATACTACCTTAGACTTTGATTACCCAAAAGGTAAAATCAGTTGGTTTAAAGGGGGGGAACTAAATGTCAGTGTTAATTGTTTAGATAGACATTTAACTACCCGTGGCAACCAGACAGCTATTATTTGGGAGGGAGATAACCCAGATAATGATAAAAAAATTACTTATAGAGAATTACACCAACAAGTTTGTAAATTTGCCAATGTATTAAAATCCCAAGGTGTAAAAAAAGGGGATCGTGTCTGTATTTATTTACCCATGATTGCCGAGGCTGCAACAGTTATTCTAGGTTGTACCCGAATTGGAGCAGTTCATTCAATTGTCTTTGGAGGTTTTTCTGCAGAGGCATTGAAAGATCGCATTCTAGATTCCGATTGCAAATATCTAATTTGTGCTGACGAAGGCTATCGCGGAGGTAAAACCACAGCCATCAAAGTTAATGCTGATAAAGCAGCCGAAAGCTGTCCTAATCTAAAAAAAGTCATTGTTATTAAAAATAGTGGCAACGATGTAGCATGGAATCCAGATCGAGATATTTGGTATCAGCAGGCCATGGAAGAAGCATCAGAAACCTGTCCTGCCGAAGAAATGGATGCGGAAGACCCGTTATTTATTCTTTATACGTCCGGCTCCACAGGAAAACCTAAAGGTGTTCTACATACCACAGGTGGCTATTTATTAATGGCCGCGATGACTCATAAATTTGTCTTTGATTATCATGATGGTGATATATATTGGTGTACTGCTGATATTGGCTGGGTCACGGGCCACTCATATATTATTTATGGTCCATTATGCAATGGTGCAACAACCCTAATGTTCGAAGGTATTCCCACTTATCCAGAAGCTGATCGTTTCTGGCAAATTATAGACAAGCACCAAGTTAATATATTCTATACTGCTCCTACTGCGATAAGAGCGTTAATGGCACAAGGAGATGAGTTTGTAAACCGTACCAATCGTGACAGCTTACGTATTTTAGGCAGTGTTGGAGAGCCTATCAACCCAGAAGCATGGGAATGGTATTACCATGTTGTAGGTAAGAGTCAATGTGCGCTTGTAGACACCTGGTGGCAAACAGAAACTGGATCAATTTTAATCACACCATTACCTGGTGCCACTGATTTAAAGCCGGGGTCAGCAACATTGCCTTTCTTTGGAGTCAAACCCGATATTATTGATAACGAAGGTAATGTCTTAGAAGGCGAAGCTGAAGGTATTTTAGTCTTCGATCGCCCATGGCCATCTCAAGCGCGTTCGCTTTATGGCGATCATCAACGTTTTATTGACACTTACTTCTCAACTTATCCAGGCTATTATTTTGCAGGTGATGGTGCTCGTCGTGATAAAGATGGCTATTTCTGGATTACTGGACGAATTGACGATGTAATCAATGTATCAGGTCACAGAATGGGTACTGCAGAAGTAGAAAGTGCATTAGTTTTGAATAAACATGTAGCAGAAGCGGCCGTCGTAGGCTATCCTCATGAAATTAAAGGCCAGGGAATATACGCCTACGTCACATTAAATATCGGTATGGAACCGTCAGAATCACTGAAAAAAGAACTAATTCAATTAGTTCGTAACGAAATAGGCCCAATAGCCAGCCCTGACGTTATTCAATGGGCACCAGGCTTACCTAAAACCCGATCTGGTAAAATCATGCGTCGTATTTTACGTAAAGTAGCTGCGAATGAGATTGATAACCTCGGTGACACTTCAACTTTAGCAGACCCCACTGTGGTTGACGATATAATTAAAAATCGAGCTAATAAATAATTTAAGTACTGAACATAGCTAGAATACTCTCATTACTATGGATGAGTTTTTAGCTGTAAAGGAGAGTAATTTACGTCACACTGTCTCGAATGCGGATTTCTATCGGTTGATTTTTACCGATAGAAATCCGTGACTATGCAAAGTATACTCCTAATATTTTTATTACTTACTAACATCTTCACATGCCTCATAACAGTTTTGTGATGCCATATAACAAAACTTAGTTCCTCACCTTAAACTCTATCAACATCTTAACATTCTCCCTCCAAACTAAATATTAAGGCTAACATAAACCTAAATAAATCGCTCTTGGGCTATTCTTAATAAATTTTTAGCCTAGGTCACTATACAATTAGTATATTCCCCTATCCCTTGTAATCTAAAAAACAATAAATTGAGATTCTCAAAAGTTAATTGATTGATGTTTCTATGATTTTATAAATTTTCAACTAAACTTTCTTTAATACGGGAACTTTTCCCCGTAAATGGTATCGGATACCAGTTATATGTGCAGTAATTCTATAACAACTCGCACTTCCAAAAGAAATTCAAACCAAATTTGAAGGATGTTTATGAAAATTAGCAACATACTACATAAGGTCATTCTAACTTTATCGACTTTATGCCTATTAAACCCACTATTGATAGTCCAAGCGGGAGAAGTAACCAGTCATACTTTACCTGACAACCAGTGGCACCTAATTAGCCTGCCTTACAGCCCTGGCACAAACAATACAATTAATGACATCTTCGGCGATGATGGCTTAGGAGTCTACGATTCAGATTGGGTTATATACAGTTATAACACAGCCACAAATAAATACATTAAACCAAGATTAACTGATACGCTTAGTCAAGGTGTTGGATATTGGATTATCCAGTATACGGACAGTGATAAAAAACTAGATATGCCTAAAAATAGTACACCTACTACAAATACTGCTGCTTGCTCTACAGACAACTGCTTTAAAATTCCGTTAGCAACCAAACCAGGTACTAGCCAATGGAATATGCTAGGTTACCCATTTAGTTCTGAGGAGTTATTAAGCAAAACTAGAGTAGATACAACTTCTCCTATTTGTAGTTCAGGTTGTACAATAGAAGAAGCCAAAGATGAAGGCATTATCCAGAACCAACTCTTGAGTTATAATGGCTCAACCTACAAAACTATTAATGCCACTACTGGTAGCTTAAAACCTTGGTTAGGTTACTGGGCAAATACTGAGAATAATGCAGATGGTAAGTCTCCTTCATTAGTTATTCCTAAACCAGAAGAATGCTCAATTTTTCCTGCTGATAATCCTTGGAACAAGGATATTTCATCACTACCTGTTCACCCTAAATCTGGTGCATATATGGCATCAATTGGCTTGGGAGGTCGTCTCCATCCTGATTTTGGTACTGTATGGAATGGAGCACCAAACGGTATACCCGTTGTTGATGTACAAGCTGATACCCCACGCCGAAACGTGGAATTTAAATACTCCAGTGAAAGTGATCACCAACCTTACCCAATTCCAGATACCCCACCTATTGAAGGAGGGCCTGATGGAACTGGAGATCGTCATATTATCATGGTAGATCGCAGTGCTTGTAAGTTATACGAATTGTTTGGATCCTTCCCCCCCGGTGCGAGTGAAAATCCATTTTCTGATAGTTGGTATGCAGGCTCAGGTGCGATATTTGATCTAACAACAAATAACTTACGCCCTGATTTTTGGACCAGTGCTGATGCAGCAGGACTACCAGTTTACCCAGGATTAGTAAAGTATGATGAGGTTATGGTACAAAAAGAAATTCGTCATGCTTTGCGTTTTACGGTCAAAAAATCTCAAAGAGCATTTATTCACCCCGCCACACACTTTGCATCTAGTTCCACTGATCAAAACCTACCTCCAATGGGATTAAGAGTACGTTTAAAAGCGAGCTTTGATATTTCAGGCTTTCCTGAAGAAGTGCAGGTTATTCTTAAAGCTCTGAAAAAATATGGTATGTTACTTGCCGATAATGGTGGTAACTGGTTTATTTCTGGATCTCCAGATCCACGCTGGAGCGTTGATAACTTAAGCAAGCTACATAATGTGCCAGGTAGTGCATTTGAGGCTGTTAGTACTGGAGCATTAATTACCCGTTAATATTCTCCACGCAATCAAGTTTTCGGTTTTCTATCAGTTGATTTTTGCCGAAAACTTGATCATCCTAAAAACACAGTTGAACGTGAGATTTTAGTGAGCAACTGCATTTTTTAGGATCAAGCTAATATCTTCACCTCAAAATTTCAATAGCCATCCAATTTAACTGAAACCCAGCGCCTCCAAGAGCAGATTTATCTGCAACAATATATCCTCCATGTTGCTCTACAATTTTTCGAGTAATCGCAAGCCCCAAGCCATAGCCACCAGACTGTCGATCTCGACTAGCATCCAGACGAGTAAAAGGTTGAAAAATATGTTCAAGATCTTGTTCTGGAATGCCTAAGCCATCATCGTCAATCCTTAATTTAACTTGATGATTGATTAATTCCAAACTAATCTTTAGCTGACTTTTAGCATAACGCAAACCATTACGAATTAAATTGTTGATGGCTCGGCTCATTAAATAAGGGTCAATAATAATTTCTTTTTCAGCTTCAGACGAAGCTGCCAAAAATTGAAAATGAATTTTAATATTTTCCTGATCATATTGGCTAATTATGCTCTGCATCCATTTTTTTGCATGAATTTTTTCTAAATCTAATTTTAGGTTATTGGCACTAAGTTTTGCATACCTGAGCATTTCTTCAATTAAGTCATCTAACTCCCGCACATCCTCTTTCATTGCTTGAATGTACTTATGTCTCTCTGCTGCATCGTCATGAGAATTAATAATTTCCAGACTAAATTTAAATCGAGCCAACGGGGTTTTCAATTCATGGGATACAGCATGAGTTAAATCTTTATGTGCAACGACTAAATCTTCAATCCGATGAGTCATAAAATTAAATGCATCGGCTACTGGAGCAATACTGGATTTTTTTCTTAATTTAACCCGTGTCTTAAAGTTTTCTTCTCCAAAGTTAATTGCGGCCTTGCGTAGTTCGTGTAAGTCCTGTGATAAAGGCCAAAGCCATAAAAATAGCGCAGCAGCAACGAGTAAGTAATAAATTACAATAATAATGTCATCAATATAAGCCGTATCATTTTTGTTAGCTAAAGGGCCTAAAGAAATAATATAATCTGTGTTTTGTAATTGTCGATAATAAATAGGACTATCATTTTCATCGACCATCACCATGATTTTCCCTGATCGTAAAAATGTCATCATCTGTTCTTGATTAGAAAAATCACCAAACTGATAAAGTGCTATCGGATAGCCTAATTCTGATTGAATAGCAGTATGAATTTTAGGCCAGGCAATCGAAGTCTTATGCTCACTTTCTTTGAACAATTTTTCTTTAAGCTGACTTTCTATATAAAGAAAACTACCCTGTAGTAAGTTTTTTTCTATTGTTATATTGTCTTTCGAAGCGTAATAAGACATTATTCTGTCCAGACCCAGACCAACCAGCAGGATAAACAAAACAATCACTAAATAACTACGAATAAACAACCACTTTGACATGATTAGCCCCAGGCATCTGCAACAAATAAATAACCTTTACCCCAGACTGTTTTTAGTCGTTTAGGTTGCTCTGTATGATCCTTTAATTTTTTACGCAAGTGAGAAATCCGAACATCTACGCTTCGGTCAAAACCATCATATTCAATACCACGAAGATTAGTAAAAATATGATCCCGACTCAAAATTTCTCCCGCATTTTTTGCAAGCAACCAAAGTAAAGAAAACTCTTGAGTTGTCAGCTCAATAATTTGGTGGTCTAAAGAAACTTGTTGTGCGTTTCGGTTAAGAGACAAAGCACCAAAATGTAATTCGTCGATTTGCCCTGTTTTTTTAACCAAATTTGTCCCTTGCTGATAGCGACGCATTAATGCCCGGAGGCGAGCCAAAAGCACTGGAGGTTCTATTGGTTTGGTTACAAAATCATCAGCTCCAAGTTCTAGTCCCATCACATGATCAATATCACTATTTTTAGCCGTCAGAATTAAAATAGGGCCATCAAAATTTTGTCTTATCTGCTGACAAACCTGTAGACCATCTAACCCAGGCAACATCAAATCAAGAATAATAATATCTGTTTTCTGTGGGTTAAACTCTGCTACTGCTCGATCCCCCCGATGCTGCATTTTCACATAAAAACCTTGCTGCTCAATATAATCACGGATTAATTCAGCTAAACGTATATCATCTTCAATTAACAGTAATTTTATTTTTTTATCCGTCATAATAAACTCCATACATGGCGTCTGCGACGTCTTACTCGTCTCTGAGGAAAATTGACGATATGAATGATAGTTTTAACTAATACTTTATTTTCACCTTCGCGTGTTAACCAATAAGTAATTTGTTTGTCACTGTTAATCTCCTGTACTACTTGCCCAGACGAAGCATTCGTCCAGCAGTGTAAAATGGCATTATTTTGTGACGATAACAAACAAATATCGTCTTCATTTTTGCCTAGCCAAATAATATCCGTTTCCATTTTGCATAAGCGGCGCTCTGAGGGTAAAACACAGATATGAGGCTTTGCCCATAACTTCCATGAATTAACCTCTTGTTTGTTACTAGAAGGGTCAGCTAAAAGCGATGGAGTATGACAACACACTATAATCAGAGATAAAATTAGTCCAAACCGTTTTATAAATGCTGTTTGTTTTTTCATCAAAAGTTATACATTAAGCCGATAAAAAGGGTTCCTATTCCGTCTTCATCAACGATAGGGCTATGTCTGATACTACGACTGAGTGTTTCATATTCTGCAATACCTGTAACCCCCCAGTTATCATTAATATGGTAAGCAACAGATAGCCGTGCAAAACTATTAAACCCACTATTTGCCTTGTATGCAGGACGATTTACTTCAACCTCAGAATCTCGAATACCGTAGTAATAATCAAGCAGGTGACTACTTTTCCAATTAAGCCCCACAGATGGAACAATGTTCCAATTTCCATGCCTCCATGGAAATGCATAAGAAGCCCAGACTTCAAAACCCTTATGAGTATTTGTTAGATCACCTAAAACTTGTAACTGAATATCGCCCCAATCATCAGCATAAATTATTTCTAACCCACCATCTACAGCAAGATTTCTGTCGGGGACTTCCACGGGTTTAGCGGGTATAACATGAGAAAAACCGCTAGTTGAACCATTAAATTGTATACCTAATTGTGAATTATTGAGCCACTCAAAAATTTCTCTTTCGTTATTAATATGAGCAATAAAATTCACCGATAGCTCGTCAGTTTCATGAATTGAAAGCCCTACATCACCATTATCAAAAAACAAGTAATCCCCAAACCAGGCTATGTTAAGCACTACATACATGGGTATATCATCAGAATTAATCAACGGATTTGTGCGGACACCATAACCCGCAGCCAAACCTAATTCCCAAGGTCTTTCTTCATACGCATCTATTGCTTTCTGAATTTCTTCATCATCAATAGCTTGGGATGGCGCGGCCATTGATGTTGTATAGCAACTAAATCCAAGCAGAAAAATAGTTATTAGCTTCTGAATCATTCTTTGATTTGTATTTAATTTGAAACAGATAGTATTAAGACAGATATAGCGTACCAAGAGTGTAATCAATTTGTGGGTAAATTGTTAAAAAATGTAAAGAAAAGAGGTTCAACAGTAGCATAATCTTCTTAAGAAAAAACTTAAACACATATAATACAGCCACTTATAATTATAAAACTAAAAAAATGTGAGTGTTTCCTACAATATTAGCTATCTTCTTTACAAATCATCAACAGATGAAAAATTAAAGTATCGCTATAGTTACCTTACTGAAGTTTTTCAATTATTTGTACGGTGAGATAGACAGAAGCCAATGACAGTTACTTTTACCAAACACATAGTTTTTAATCTGAAATTGAATCTTGATTTATCCATGGACTACACCGTTTTAATCATTGGGAAACTTCAGTTTCTTAAGTACTCAATTAATAAAGGAATAAAAAATGAAAAATTTAATTTGTAAAAAAATAGCTTTAGTTACATTCATGTTAGTAACAATATCTGTTACTCATGCCTCAGACTTAATCTCTCACACGGTCATCCTGTTACCTGATGATCCTCAAAATGAAGAAACATGGACTCAAACAATTAATAATCAAGAAGACTGGGAGACATTTTTCTATGCTAGAACATCTCGTGTTCAATACGAACAATCGCAAGCACCTATTGCCCCAGAATTTGATTTTGAAAAGTATCAAGTGTTAGCCGGAGGCCTCGGTGTTAAACCTTCTTCTGGCTACACTTTATCAGTCGAAAGCGTAAGTGAACTTGAAAATACGATAGATGTACACGTAATTAATATTGAGCCTGGGTCTGATTGTTTTAGATTTCTTCAGCAATTGACTTATCCATCTGTAACAGTACTAATTAAAAAAACTAACAAACCATTTAGGTTCTTTGTTACTCACCTTATTAATGAAGAGTGTTCTTAGGTAACTATAATATTTTGTTTCTGGTCGGACTGTATCTCCTAAGGAACCTCTGATTAAGTCTTAAAATAACGATTAATAGAAGATAGCTTATTGAATTAATTGGGCGTAAATTTTTATAAATCAACTTATTCAGAGGTTCGCTAAATCATAGCATCATTCTTTCGAATGATTCGAGATTGTCTGGACAACTTAGTTGATTAGGGTGACTATAGGAACTCCAACAAGAACCATCAAATCTTCTTCCCAAATTCAATTTTGACAATACATTCACCTTGATTAACTCATATGATTTTCATAACCCAGGTCATCACGGGATAAGATGTTCCCAATATTGACGTTGCCAATGCCACGTTCCCCCTTTAGTGGCAAAAGGTAGATAGCTTGAAGGAAGTCAGGAAAACAACCATTTGTAGCTTTTTCTCCTTATTCAAAACATTCCGTAATACATCAATTTCATCTGTTAATAATGTTTATTTCGCTCAGCTAAATTGACCATAAAAAAATAAGTTCCTCCTTTTATTAGCTCGTCGATATTGCATTTCTTTGGCTTGAATTTGAAGATGTTGGGATTCGTTCCTCTCTCCAACATAAGGAAAGGCTATGTCGTTTCAACAAAACTTATTAGAGCTCCCCTCTGCATAGCCTAAACCATAATAATTAATTATTTTCTTAATATAAAGAAAGTGCGTTAGAATCACTATATCTTAATGCCTATTTTAAGCTAAAATTAATCAACGATTCAGAATTGATGAATTATACTCTGTGCAGTCACATTTTCGGTGTTCCAGTAATAAGGAAACACCCCTTATTGATTCGTCTTTAATCATTAAGTGTGCACTTAATGATTCAATTTGGGATTGATAAAATTACATGACAGCGACCGAAGGCAGGTGTGAACAAGAAACCTGTGCGTTGTTAAATAATCATGTAAAATTATGACACTAAAAGCGTATTCCATTCATTGTCAACACCAATAAGATAAGATCACTGCTTATGAACTCTAAAAATGTAACCATCATTTATAAAACCTTAACACTTACCCTGCTTGCTCTACCTCTATACAGCCATGCAGAACCTGTACATTTTTCCCCAGCGCTGAATCCGCCGTTTATAAACCAAGCAAAAATCCTCAACGAGATTCCTAGAGCAACAATAACATCCGAAGCGATTCCCACTACCGAATGGCTATTACACAAAACTACTGATAACCAGCATCCCAATGGAGAAGAACAAGCTCAGCTCTGGTTCTTAAACCGAGGACGACAAAACCCTACAGCCGAGGGTATCTGGCTGGCGACTTCACCTCTGTCTGATATTGCCGGTGGCAGAAACTTTTTTAATGTTGATGTAAATATGCTACAAAGTGAGTTTTCCTCCTACCAAGCCAAACCACCCGCTGCGTTTGATGTACGTCTGTACCGTGCCGCCTATAACCACTCTCTAGATCTGATTAGCCGGAATGCACAAGACCACAATGGACAATTTGCACGGGTTTCTGCAGAAGGCTTCAGTTATGGTTTTGCACGAGGCAATGTTTTTTCCTATGCGAAAAGTGGTCTCAATGCCCATGCTGCATTTAATATTGATTGGGGCACAGGGCCGGGTAATATGCAACCCGGTCGTGGACATAGACAAGCACTTCAATCTCTGGACGCCAACTATACCAACGTAGGCATTGCGTCAATTCTCGAAACAGATTCTAGTACAAGCGTGGGGCCATGGGTTACTACGGGTAACTTTGCTACTGCACAAACAAATAACCCAAATCATTACAACCGCTTTCTAGTGGGTACGGTTTGGGAAGACCAAAATAATAATGAATTGTATGATCCAGGTGAGGGTATATCAGACGTAACCGTAATGCCCGATAACGGTATTTATTTTGCAATAACTTCCGAGAGCGGTGGCTATGCTATCCCCATTACCCAAGCAGGTAGTTATCAGGTCAATTTTTCAGGAAGCGAGCTGGGTCAGAATATCAATCGCACCGTTATCATCAACGAAAGTAGCGTATTACTGGATTATACAAAGAACGCCTGTGGAACAACCTATTTGCTCCCCAGTAACCAATGGAGGCAAATCAGCCTACCTTGTAATCCTGATGATGCTATCACCGCTGCAGACATTTTCGGTGATGATGGGTTAGGAACTTATGGCACGAACTGGATCCTATGGGCCTACAACTCCAGCACTAATAGTTACGATAATGTGGGACTTAACGGTGTTATTCAGCAGGGCGTGGGCTATTGGATCATTCAGAATACTGGTGAGGAAAAAACCTTGGACATGCCCGCTGGTAGCATACCAGCAACTGTTAGCCAACCAGCCGGTTGCCCCACTGGAAAAAACTGTTTTGATATCCCCCTTGCTACACAAAACGGCGAAAATCAATGGAATATGATTGGGTTCCCTTATACCCTTCCCAGCAGTTTAGGGGAAGCAATAGTAGTCGCCAACTCAACTAATTGTAATACCCCTGCCTGTACCCTGGATGTAGCTGAAGAAGACAACATCGTCCATAACATACTGTTAACCTACAACGGAACTAGCTATACACAAATCACAACAGGCGATAACCTAAATCCATGGAGAGGTTACTGGGTAAAGACACTCCTTGGTTCTCACGGTGCAACTCCAGTCACGCTATTGCTACCTAAGCCATAAATAATCTTGCTCAGTTAACTGAAATTTCTCAGTTATTTGGCAAGATTATGCCATAGTGATATTTTTTGATGGGTTTGCTACCTTAAAAGCAAACCCATCGAAAATATAGTGCATAAATCGGCACTGGGCTCCAACCATTCTAGAATTGCTCAATTAGGCTCTGTCACAGCTAAGAATAAAGTTTTACCTCTGAACTCTTTTTCGGCTCAGAAGTAGTTTTTCCCAAGAAACCCTCACAAGTTCGGATAACACTTTTGGTTTCCTCATTAAGTGACTCTATACAACTCTTAGTCAGTATTTGATTTTCACTAACTAACTTGCATAATTTACTAGCAATCAATATAGTAATGAAAATGAAGGGTATTAAAAAATAAGATAAAAATACTCTAGAAACTCCCGATTTCTATTACTCCACTATGCTATCAACCTTAGTTCGTCTCTCAATTCGGTTTTACGGTGTAGTAATTTTGCTTTCAGTCTTATTGCTTTTTTATGGAAGCCATCGCTTTTCTAAAGCTGGTTTAGATATCTTTCCCGAATTTTCGCCGAAACAAGTCATTATTCAAACTGAATCCCCTGGCCTATCATCGGAACAAGTTGAAATTCTAGTAACACAACAAATAGAAACCAGTATTAGTGGACTCATTGGCCTTGAATCTATTCGTTCTGAGTCCATACAAGGCTTGTCCATTGTTACGGCTACTTTCAAAGAAAGTAGTGATATTTATCGCAATAGACAACAAGTCAGCGAACGATTAACTAGTCTAGGCGATAAATTACCTGCTGGTGTTTCCCCACCTATTCCAGTCCCCCTATCCTCCTCTTCTGCTACCGTTCTGACTATTGGTTTAAACTCTGATTCAAAAAACCTGATGGATCTACGTGATATTGTAGATTGGATGCTCGTACCACGTTTACTAGCCGTACCTGGCGTTGCAGATGTTAATATTTTTGGCGGTGAAATTAGGCAATTACAAATTCAAATTAATCCAACACAATTACATCGTTTTAACCTAGCTATCGAAGATATTGTTAATGCAGCTAAACAAGCAGGCAATATTCAAGGTGGTGGATTTATTGAAAATGCTAACCAACGTTTCACCATCCAAATTTCAGGGCAACCCAATACACCAGAACAATTTAACAAAATTATCGTCAAACGGCAATCAGACGTAAATATTACCTTAGGTGATGTAACAACAATAAAATATGCTCCTGAACCCCCTATTGGCGCTGCTCAAATTGGAGGTAAACAAGGAGTTGTAATGATGGTGGTTGGTCAATATGGCGCCAATACACTTTCAGTTTCCAAAGAGGTAGAAACTGCTCTCACCGAGTTTGATAAGCTTTTCAAAAAAGAAGATATTAATTTTTACGCTCATTTATTTCGCCCTGCTGATTATATTGAAACCTCTTTAAAAAACCTTTCTGGACATTTATTAATTGGCTGTTTTTTTGTCGTGTTAATTCTATATCTATTTTTATTTAATTTTCGTACAGCCTTTATTTCCGCAACGGCAATCCCAGTATCACTTATAACTGCCATCCTTATTTTACTAGAAAATGGAGTTAACTTGAATATTATGGTCTTGGGTGGACTTGCCATTGCCTTAGGCGAAGTAGTTGATGATGCAATTATTGATACCGAAAACATTTTCCGTAGACTACGAGAAAACCGCTTGCTTGACCAACCTAAAGCTGTTGCTACTGTCGTTTACGAGGCTTCTATAGAAGTCAGAAGTTCTGTGGTTTATGCCAGCTTTATTGTTGCATTAGCCTTCGTCCCTTTGCTAACTTTATCAGGGGTTGCTGGACGATTATTTTCACCTTTGGGCGTTTCCTATATTCTTGCCATTTCAGTGTCTTTAATTGTTGCCTTAACTCTAACTCCAGCCCTGTGCTACGTCCTACTTGGCAAACAACCTACTTCGCTTAACGATGAACAAGACCCACCCTTAATTCGCTGGCTAAAACCACATTATCACCATCTTCTCCTTTGGGTTAGCGATCATTTTAAATGGGTGATAAGCGGCAGTCTTTTTCTTTGCATTGTAGGATTACTCACGTCTTTTAATCTTGACCATAAATTTCTCCCAGAATTACGAGAAGGTCATTATATTGTTCATACCAGCAGTATTCCTGGCACATCATTGCAAGAATCTATTCGTATCGGCTCTAAATTAACCGAACAATTTCTTAACATCCCCAACATAGAATCTGTTTCCCAATGGGCGGGACGAGCAGAGCGTGGAGCCGACACCTATGGCAGCCATTATAGTGAATATGAAGTTCGACTAACGCCTCTCTCCGGTGCAAAACAACAAAAGGTACTGGATCAATTAAGAGACATTCTACAAAATTTCCCTGGCATTTTGTACGAAGCCAACACATTTTTAACTGAACGCATTGATGAAACAATTTCAGGATATACATCCCCAGTCGTAGTAAATATCTACGGTGATGACTTAAACATGCTGGACAGTAAAGCAAAAAAGGTCGCACATATCATGCGTAGTATTCCTGGAGCATCTGATGTACAGCTAAGATCTCCACCAGGAACACCATTACTACAAATCCATTTAGATTTAGATAAACTTCAATTATGGGGGCTTAAACCAGAACAAGTCATCAGCACTCTACAAACAGCTTATCAAAGCCATATCACCGGAAAAAACATCCAAGGAAATCGAATTTATAATGTTGCTGTTGCGTTAGCCCCTGAATTAAGAGATCAGCCTCAAGCCATAGAAAATTTACCTATTCGAACAGAAGATGGCAAACTAATTAATTTATCCCAAGTCGCTGATATTAGACATTCTGAGGGGCGTTATAATATTCTTCATCAAAATGCACAACGAAAGCAAACTGTCACCAGTGATGTTATAGATCGAGATATGGATAGCTTTGTGAAAGAACTAAAAAGCAGGGTTTTAAACGAGGTTTCTTTTTCAGCAAATAGTTACCCCGAATTTACAGGTGCTGCGATAGAGCAAGCTGAAGCTAAAAATGATCTAATTTTACGCTCATTAATGGCTGCAATGGGCATGCTTATTTTTATTTATATTGCTATAGGCAATATGCGTCATACATTACTCACACTAGTAAATATCCCTTTTTCATTAATTGGGGGCTTAGTGGCTGTAATTTTAACAGGCGCAACTTTATCCATTGGCTCCATCGTAGGCTTTATTACTTTATTCGGAATTACGGTTCGTAATAGTATTATGCTACTGTCTCACTATCAACATCTGGTAGAAGTTGAAGGAAAAACATGGAATATTGATACAGTGATACTTGGTGCTCAAGAAAGGTTACCTTCTATTTTAATGACCGCATTAGTAACTGCTTTAGCCATGCTCCCCATCGCAATTAATAGCGATAATCCTGGTAAAGAGATTATGGGACCAATGGCCGCTATTATTATTGGTGGATTAGCTTCATCTACTATTCTAAATTTATTGCTTCTACCTAGTATGTTACTACGGTATGGAAAATTTTCTAATTTGAATGATTAACAAAGAATTTAGACCTATCCATTTACTCAATAAGTATTATTAAATGAATAAATTTCAACCTATTGTCATTAGTGCCCTTATTCTTTTGAGTGCCTGTGAAGGAACAAGAAATCCAGAAGATAATAACCAAGATATAATCATAAACGAGCCTGCTACTTGTAACTTCTTCATTGCGCTTGATGGAGATGATGCAATGGATGGTACAAGCAAAATTACGCCCTTTGCCACTCTTGAACGCGCCCGAACAGCTATTAGATACCTAAAAAACAATAGTGGCTTACCAGAAGGAGGAGTCAATGTTTGTCTAGTTGGTGACATTTATGAACGAAATAAGAGTTTTGAACTCACTTCAGAAGACTCTGGAGAAGAAGGAAAACCCGTTGTCTATCGAAGTCTCAATGGAGAGACTGCCCGTATTACGGGAGCAATCACCCTTGCTGGTGACGATTTCTCTAAGGTGACAGCCACCACCACATTGCCCAATATATACAATCGCATTGACCCAGTAACATACGGACACCTTATGCAAATAGAGCTGTCTAAGTACACAACGAACTATGGAAAATTAGTTTCACGTGGTGGTTCCAAGGCTAGGGGCGAGGTTGCAGCCCTTGAACTTTTTGTTAACAAAAAGCGTATGACACTTGCTCGCTGGCCCGATGAAAATGAGAAGTTCCCTTTTATCATTACAGGTAGCGTTAATGAGAAACAATATCAATTCAAGTACTCTGGAAATCGGCCCAATCGCTGGAGCAAAGCAGAAGAAATTTGGATGCATGGCCTTTGGCGGTGGTACTGGTCCGATAAACATGTCTTGATCACCAGTTTGGATACATCTTCAAATAGCATAACATTTGCTAAACCCAAAAGCCCCTATTATGGTCTCGGCGAAGGGCAACCATACTATGTCCAAAACCTCTTGGAAGAAATAACTGTTCCTGGAGAGTGGTATCTAAACCGTGATACTGGGATATTGTACGTATGGCCTATAGAGCCACTTAACTCTACTTCAGAAATCATGGTTTCCTTGTTAGACCAGCCTCTTGTTAAACTTACGAATACATCCCACATTGAGTTTGAAAACTTAAATTTTGAAATGAATCGTTCATTTTTAGTGGAAATAAAAGGAGGATCCTACAATGTCATCAAAAACAGTAGATTGCTTCACGGTGGTATAGATGGAGTTATTATTTCTGGTGGAAAACATAATGGCCTCGAACGATGCGAAGTTACCGATATTGGGAATGTTGGTATTATCCTTTCTGGAGGAAACCGCCGAAAACTCATCAATACTGAGAACTTTGTTCGCAATAGTCATATCCATGATGTCGGCTATTGGTCCTGGGCCTCTATAGGAGCAATTCGTATGGAAGAGACTGTAGGTGTCACAATTGCTAATAACCACATCTACAATACCAACTATAATGCAATCGGTTTTGGAGGAAACAATAATATCATTGAGTACAATGATATACATGATACTAATCGCTGGAGTGGCGATGGCGGAGCTATTTATACAGGTCGGCGCTGGGATTGGCGTGGCAATATAATTCGCTACAACTTTATTCACGACATCCAGACTGGATTTATTGAGAAACATGGTGTACATGGCATTTATCTTGATGACTCCATTGCTGGAGTACTAGTTTTTGGCAATATAATCAATAAAGTACAAGGTCGTGCAATCAATGCACGAGGTGGGAGAGATACAATTATTCAAAATAATGTTCTCACAAACAACGGCATTGCCATATCTGCAGACATGGCAGGTATTCATACAAAACCAACAATTCTTGATCACCTTATTAATATGCCCTATCAAGAAGAGCCTTGGGCAAGCTCTTACCCAGAAGCAGCAGCAATCCCCAAAACATGGAATCAAATTATAGAAAGTGATTGGAGGTATCCAAGCGGATCAATTATCCAACACAATGTAGGATTCGGAAATACAAAATTTTTCCGAGAAGGAAACTATGATGGAACAGGTGTTTTTAATAAATACCAAAACGTGTCTGATAATCTGGATAATGTAGATATTTTATATATTAATGAATCAATTGGAGATTTTAGACTCCACCCTGATTCACCTATATTTCAAATTGATGGATTTGAAAATATCTCTTTTGAAAACATAGGAATTCGTCCTTGAAAAGACATTTCGGAAAACTTCTAGTACAGCAACCAGAATAAGTTCGACAACAGATACTTTTTTCGTATGTCTTCAAGCCATACTATCAGGCATATAGCGAGCTACGAAAATATTGCCACAATGCAGAAACAGACAAAAAATGAGGGCATTTTTGAAGTTATTTTGTGCACGTTCCTGCAGGTAAGAACTTTGTGGATTCAATTTCCAGACATTATTCCAAGGACTGTCATGGAACCAGCATAGACATGCTTCTTGTCTTGTCATCTAATGATCAACCGAACATTGCCATTCTCTAAATCTTGTTTATTTCTATCATAATTTCCCTATCTCTGTTATATCTATTCCTCAAATTCAAAGTAAGTATTTCATTGTATGAAAAAACACGTTAAAATTTCCCCCATTATGAATCCCCGAATTAGAATTAGTAAAAAATTCCTAATTGTTATTTTATCTTCCCTCTTGGTCTTTGCTTGTGAAGATAAAGCTTCAGAGCTTTCAAGAACTAATATTTCGTCAACATCTATACCACCATCAACTTCGATTAAAATATTACCACTTGGAGATTCAATTACACAAGGAGGAAGGGGCTTTGCTAGTTATCGACGTAGCTTATGGTTTTTACTGCAAGATGCTGGGTATAAAGTAGATTTTATAGGCAGCCAAAATGACTTTAGTGGTGATGTGGCTGATGACTTAAAAAACTTTGACCTTGACCATGAGGGGCATTGGGGCTGGGAGGCTGGTGAGCTAAATAAAAAACTAAACGATTGGTTAGAAGACTATACACCCGATATTGTTTTATTACATGCGGGTACCAATGACTTTGGTCGAGAGCAAAGTATTAGTAGTACGATACAGGAGTTAGCAAGTATTATTGATAAGCTACGAAAAGATAATTCTGCGGTTATTATATTAATTGCTAAAATTATTCCAATGAAAAATAAGGATACCTTTAGTATTAACCAAGATATAGAAGCTTTAGTTAATACTAAAAATGCGCAAGAAGCTCCTGTAATTATTGTAGACCAGTATCTTGGTTATGAACCATTTTTAGATAATCATGATAACTTTCACCCGAATACATTAGGCGAGGATAAAATTGCTAATAAGTGGTTTAATACTTTAAAAAACTATTTGGAAAAACATTAAAAATGTATTTTAGAGTATTAGTTTGGTTAATGTGTCAACACTTTTCATGACAACAAGATTACTCAAGTTCTTGCTGTTTTCTGCAACCTAAGGAGAAAATATATAGTCACTTGCAGAATGAATTCTCTCTGGTTTTTTTAAAAAACTGATATTGATAAACTACTCTATAAGTAGACATGCTTATTATATTATAACTACACGCTTACCTCAGATGAAAAAACAAGGTTATGAACTACTCCTGAGGACTTGAAAGGAGGCAAAAAATAAATGGTGCCGATGGCCGGACTTGAACCGGCACGACTTACGCCACTACCCCCTCAAGATAGCGTGTCTACCAATTCCACCACATCGGCATTTTAATCAAGAAATCATTTGTTTTTTACTGCGTCACCAAGCTTTTCCGAACCAATAGTTTTGGTCTTATCAATAACAGTTTCGGCTTTATTTTCTACTGAATCGACTACAGTATTAGCCCCCTCCTTAACTGCATCTCCAACATTAGAGATTCCTTCCTTTGTATTCTCAATCGCAGTTTCAGCTTTATTATCTACTGAATCAATTACACTATTAAAACCTTCTTTAGCTTTATCTACAGAATTAGATACTCCTTCAGGCACAATAGATGTTGTAGGAACATCATTATCCTTCTTCATCGGAATTGCTTTTATAGGTGCGTTATCATTAACTGAGGGAAGATCAGTAAATACCTCTTCGGCATCAGGAGTATCCATCAAATCTGTCGGCCCATCTCCCTGATGTCCACTTAATACAGCTAAGCCTAAACTTGTTGAAAAAAACAAGGCTGCCAAAATTGCAGTTGATCTAGACAAAAAAGACGAAGCACCTTGCGCTCCAAAAACAGAACCTGATGAAGCACTACCAAATGCAGCCCCTGCATCAGCTCCTTTACCATGTTGCAAAAGAACTAGACCTACAACTCCTAAGCCTAGCAATACATGAATAATTATGATTGCTTGATACATATCTATTACTAAATTAAATCGCTTGATAAATCGCTAAAAAAGACGCAGCATCTAATGAAGCGCCACCAATTAATCCTCCATCTATATCGGGTTTAGCAAAAATTGCCTTAGCATTTTCAGGCTTTACGCTACCACCATATAATATTTGGACTTTTTCTGCTACTGTTTGACTTTTAGCTGCTATTTGTTCACGAATATATTTATGAACTTCTTGAGCTTGGTCATCAGTTGCTGTTTTTCCTGTCCCAATTGCCCAGACGGGCTCATATGCTATTACTGAATCTGCAATCGCATCAATACCAGCCATATCAATAACTGCATTTAATTGTCTATCAATAACAGCAAATGTTTTATTACTTTCACGCTCTTCTAATGTCTCTCCAACACAAAGCACGGGAATAATATTTTGTTTTTGTGCCTGACAAAAACGTATAGCAACTGATTCATCCGTGTCACCATAGTAAGAACGTCTTTCTGAGTGCCCAACTAAAGCATAAGTACAGCCACATTCTTTAAGCATTGCACCTGAAATTTCACCTGTATAGGCTCCTGATTCTTGGTCTGCTATGTTTTGACCACCTAATACCAAAGGAGTATTTTTTATTGCATCATGCACATCAGATAAATAAACATAAGGAACGCAAACTGCGATTCCTTGGTCTCCGTCGTTTAAGCCAGCAGCAATTGCATTTGCTAATGCTAAACCATCTGAACGTGAACCGTTCATTTTCCAATTACCCATTACAAGAGATTGACGCATTACATAACTCCAAGAAAAACTAAACAGCCTATCATATAAGGTAAGAGCAACAAGTTCAAGCTTAGATTGCTTTCTTCACTACTTCAGCTAACTCATTGGCATATTTATTCACGTCACTTTCGTTTTCGCCTTCTACCATAACACGAATCAATGGCTCTGTACCCGATGATCTTAACAGCACCCGGCCTTTTTCACCCATTTTTTTCTCTACCGCTTTAACAGCTTTTGTGACTTCGTCCACTTCATCAATATTCACTTTTTTATTAATTCTTACGTTAAGCAAAACTTGTGGGTATTTTTGCATCCCTGACTTAAGCTCAAATAAGCTTTTTCCAGTCTGCTGAATTTCAGCCAAAACTTGCAAAGCTGCTACTGTTGCATCTCCAGTTGTAGTTTTATCCAAACAAATTATATGACCTGAACTTTCACCACCTATAATTGCTTTATTTTTTTTAAGCATTTCCATAACATAACGATCACCTACATTTGCTCTAAGTAGATTAATACCCAATTTTTTAAGCGCATGTTCCATCCCAAGATTAGACATTAATGTCCCAACCACATCACCTTTTAATTTTCCAATTTTTTGATTGGATTTTGCAATAATATAAATTAATTCGTCACCATCAACAATTTCACCCTTGTGATCAACCATAATAAGCCGATCTCCATCTCCATCAATTGCTATACCTAAATCAGCACGAAATTCAATAACTTTTTCAGCTAAAAACTTAGGTTTTGTTGCACCACATTTATCATTAATATTAAGTCCATTTGGCTCCACTCCAACGGAAATAACATCAGCGCCTATTTCATCAAAGACACAGGGAGCCACATGGTAGGTCGCACCATGCGCGCAATCAACAACAATCCTTAAACCACTAAAATCTATAGTATTAGGAACTGTAGACTTGCAAAATTCAATATATCTACCACCCGCATCCTTGAGACGACTAGCTTTTCCTAGCTTTGCGGATTCTACTGTAGACATAGGTGAATCAATATAATGCTCTATTTTATGCTCTAGTTCATCGGGTAACTTTGTACCTTCTGTTGAAAAAAACTTTATACCATTATCGTAATATGGGTTATGAGAAGCACTGATGACAATTCCCGCCTTTGCTCTCAATGTTCTGGTTAAGTACGCTATTGCTGGAGTTGGCATTGGTCCCAATAATTTAGTATCAACACCAGCAGCTGACAAGCCAGCTTCGAGAGCTGATTCAAACATATAACCAGAAATCCGTGTATCCTTTCCTACTATTACAAATCCGTTTCCTTCTTCGGCAAAGACCCTGCCTGTTGCCCAGCCTAATTTCAGCATAAAATCAGGTGTTATTGGATATTTACCTACTTCACCTCGAATACCGTCTGTACCAAAATATTTTTTTTTCATTTTTTTACCCAATGCATGTGCATGAAAATTAACTTATTTTTTTCTAAAAAAAAAGGAGAGGCATTACACCTCTCCTTTTAAATTTTAGCTTATGTTTTTAATTTTGCTCGGCAGTCCCACCGATTGATGGCCCATCTTTTTTATTACTCACTTTACCATCTTTATCATCAGCTTTAAGACCATCATTAGATGGAGGAGGCGCATCATCCCATCCCTGTGGCTCTCTAACAGGTTTTCTGTCCATTAAATCTTCAATCTGATATTTATCGATCGTCTCATATTTCATCAATGCATCAGACATTGTATGCAAAATATCCTCATTATCCTTAAGAAGTTGTTCTGCTCGCTTATAATTTTGATCAATAATTTTTCTTATTTCTTCATTAATCGTCACAGCTGTTCCTTCAGCAATTGATTTATTTTGTGTCACCGAATGTCCAAGAAATACTTCGCCGTCTTCTTCTCCATAAGCCAATGGCCCTAATCGACGAGACAACCCCCATTTAGTGACCATATTTCTGGCAAGTTCAGTTGCTCTTTCAATATCATTTGATGCTCCTGTAGAAACCTGTTCCCATCCAAAGATTTGCTCCTCAGCAATTCGTCCACCATACAAGCTAGAAATCATACTATCTAATTTCTGCTTACTGGCACTGTACTGATCTTTTTCAGGTAAAAACATCGTCACACCCAAAGCACGTCCTCGCGGCATAATACTCACCTTATAAACAGGGTCATGTTCCGGCACTAACTTACCCACAATAGCATGGCCTGCTTCGTGATAAGCCGTCATTTTTTTCTCTTTTTCATCCATGACCATGGAGTGTTTTTCAACCCCCATAATTAACTTGTCTTTTGCTTTTTCCAAGTCAGCCATGCTCACTAAACGCTTATTTTCACGTGCAGCAAACAAAGCTGCTTCGTTAATTAAGTTAGCTAAATCAGCACCTGAAAATCCCGGTGTTCCCTGCGCTATATATTTAACGATGACATCATCAGCAGCAGGAACTTTCTTCATATGTACATTAAGTATTTGTTCTCTACCTCTGATATCTGGTAAACCAACATTTACTTGTCTATCAAAACGACCTGGACGCAATAATGCAGTATCTAATACATCAGCACGGTTTGTTGCGGCTATAACAATAATACCTTCATGACCTTCAAAACCATCCATCTCAACCAAGAGTTGATTTAATGTTTGCTCTCTTTCATCATTACCACCACCTAATCCAGCACCACGAGAACGACCTACTGCATCAATCTCATCTATAAATATAATACAAGGCGCATGTTTTTTTGCTTGTTCAAACATATCACGAACACGAGAGGCTCCGACACCAACAAACATTTCTACAAAATCTGATCCAGAAATTGTAAAGAAAGGAACTTTAGCTTCACCTGCAATAGCGCGAGCTAATAAAGTTTTACCTGTTCCTGGAGGGCCAACCATTAAAGCTCCCCGTGGAACTTTTCCGCCTAACTTTTGGTATTTTGCAGGGTCTTTTAGAAAATCGACCATTTCTTCGACTTCTTCTTTTGCCTCATCACAACCGGCAACATCAGCAAAAGTCACTTTATTTTGGTCTTGTTCAAGCATCCGAGCTTTACTTTTACCAAAGCCCATTGCACCACCGCGTCCACCACCAGCACCACCTTGCATTTGGCGCATAAAAAACACCCAAACAGCAATTAATAATAGAATCGGGCCAAATGACATTAGCAGAGTCATCAACATTGATGGCTCTTCTGGCGGCTGAGCTTTAACCTCAACACCATTGGCTAATAAATCATCAACTAAATGTAAGTCATTAGGTGCATAAGTTCTAAACTTTTCACCCGTTTGCATTTTTCCTTTTATGTGATGCTCATCAATAACAACCTGCTGAACTTGCCCCGCTTTTACAGAATCAAGAAACTGAGAATAAGACAGTGAGTTATCGACACGACTAGATCTCGCACCAAAATTATTAAAGACTGACATCAATACAACAGCGATGACAACCCACAAGATTATATTTTTAACCATATCGTTCAAGCTATACGCTCCAAGACCCAAAAGAGCCTAATTTAAAAAAAACTATGAAAATTATACCAAAAATCAAGCAAAATTTTTATTTCCAAATACTTAATTGCTTTGTTACTTTAGTGATCACATGATTTAAAATCCTAATCATCAATCGTTGGTAGTGCTTAACAACTCTTTATTTTCTTATGCTTTAAATCAACACAATCACTCAAATTCAAATCTATTTCGCATAATTACAGTGATAAGTACCCAAGTAAAATTAATTTAACAACTTTGTTTGGGCACTTAAACTTCGCTTTGCCACTATTATAGTAGTATATAGCCAAATCTTGTTATTTAAACCCTTTAGCTAAAATATATACTTCTTTACTTCTTGCTCTTGAGGCATTCGGCTTTCTAATCACTACTTTAGTAAAACAGCCAGCAACCTCCTTTTTATATTCTTCAAACCCTACCCCTTGGAACATTTTAATCAAAAAAGTTCCTCCTTTTGATAAGACAGTCTGCGCAGTATCTAATGCTAATTCGGCTAAATAAATTGATCTAGGTTGATCCATCCCTTTGTTTCCACTTATATTAGGTGCCATATCTGACATCACCAAATCAATAGGCGCACCATTTAGCACTTGATAAAGTTCATCAAGTACTTCATTTTTTCTAAAGTCGCCTTGAATAAAATCTACACCATCAATAGGATCAATTTCCAATAAATCCAGAGCTATCACTTTATTTTTTTTTCCTACAATTTTTCGGGCATATTCAGACCATCCACCTGGTGCAGCACCTAAATCAATCACATTCATTCCCGGCTTAATGATCTTATCCTTTTGCTGAATTTCAATTAATTTAAAAGTAGACCGAGAGCGATACCCCATTGCTTTGGCTTTTTTTACATATTCATCATCAACATGCTCTTGCATCCATTGATTACTGCTTTTGCTACGCGCCATAGTATTTGTAGTGTAGAATTAAACGTTTTTATTAAAGGGTAAATAGAGTGACACCAGCTAAAATCAAACAACTAAAGTCTCAAGCTCATTTGTTAAAACCAGTTATTATGGTGGGTCAATCAGGTCTAACAAAATCAGTATTAGACGAAATCGAAGTAACCTTAAATACTCATGAGCTGATAAAAATTAAAATTCGCGCTGAAAAAGAAGATCGAATTCAAATTTCAGCTCAAATCATTGAAGCTACCCGAGCTGAGCTAATCCAATCAATTGGACAGATTATCGTTGTTTATAGACAAAACCCAGAAAAATAAAAAGCAGGTGGAAATTTTATAATTTCACCTGCTTTAATTATAGGGCGCCTATATGTATTCAATTGAAAGAATTTCATATTCTTTATTACCACCCGGTGTTTTAACAGTGACTACATCTTCAACTTCCTTGCCTATTAATGCTCTAGCGATAGGAGAATTAATTGATATTCTCCTTTCTTTAATATCTGCTTCATCCACGCCAACAATCTGGTAAGTTACAACATCTTCTGAATCAATATCTTCAATTTCTACTGTCGAACCAAAAATCACCTTCCCTCCAGCATCTATTGAAGTAATGTCAATTATTTGAGCATTCGATAATTTGCCTTCGATATCAGCAATACGTCCTTCAGTAAAGCTTTGCTGCTCTTTTGCTGCATGATATTCAGCATTTTCTTTTAAATCACCATGAGCTCTGGCTTCTGAAATTGCCGTAACAATTCTAGGTCTAACTACATTTTTTAATTCTTTTAATTCTTCACGCAATTTATCTGCGCCCACTACAGTAAGAGGTACTTTATCTACCATTTGAATCTCCAAACATCTCTGTCCATTTTATGAACAAATAAACAATAAAGGCTGACAAAAGCCAGCCTTTTCAAATTTTTAGTAATAAATCAAGCTATACTAATCCAAGCTATTATGCAAATCTTGCAAACAATTAACATCTCCTGCATCCAGTTCACCCAATGCATAACATGCCGCTTTCGCCCCTGCCATTGTGGTGTAATAAGTGACATGATGCTGTAATGCTTCGCGTCGCATAGTAAATGAATCATTAATTGCTTTAACTCCATCCGTAGTATTAACAATAAGTTGGATTTGGTCGTTTTTAATCATATCAACCGTATTTGGACGACCTTCATTCACCTTATGTACTACCTCACAAACGATACCCGCTTCTTTAAGTACAGCCGCCGTTCCTTTAGTTGCTACAATCTCATAACTTTTATCTATCAGCATTTTAGCAATTTCAGGGGCTTTTTTTCTATCCGCTTCTCGCACACTAATTAACACTTTTCCTGTATGACTTAAGTCTACACCTGCAGCACGTTGGGCTTTAGCAAAAGCCTCACCAAAGGTTTTCCCTACCCCCATAACTTCACCCGTTGACTTCATTTCCGGCCCTAGCAAAGGATCAACGCCAGGGAATTTAACAAAAGGGAAAACGGCTTCTTTTACTGAATAATAGCTTGGGATACGTTCTTTTGTATAACCTTGTTCCTTTAAAGAGATACCTGCCATACATAAAGCTGCAATTTTAGCCAAAGGATAACCCGTTGCTTTTGATACAAAAGGTGCTGTTCTTGATGCTCTTGGATTAACCTCTAACACATAAATAGCTTCACCTTGAATGGCAAATTGAGTATTCATCAACCCCCTTACACCTAGAGCCTCAGCCATTTTTGCAACTTGTTCTCTAAGTTGATCTTGAAGGTGCTCCGATAATTCATAAGGAGGAATAGAACAAGCTGAATCACCTGAGTGGACACCAGCTTGCTCAATATGTTCCATTAATCCGCCAATCAGAAGAGTTTCACCATCATAAATTGCATCCACATCCATTTCAACAGCATCATCAAGGAATCTATCCAATAAGACAGGTGCATCATTCGAAACTGTGACAGCTTCTTTCATATAATGGCGCAATCCTTCTTCGTTAATCACAATTTCCATCCCACGACCACCTAATACATAAGAAGGCCTTACTACCAAAGGATAACCTAACTCTTTAGCTTGATTAACTGCCTGCTCAATTGATCGTGCCGTTGCATTGGGAGGCTGTTTTAAATCTAATCGTTCTATTAACTTTTGGAATCGCTCCCTATCCTCTGCCAAATCTATTGAATCAGGTGATGTTCCAATAATAGGTGCTCCGGATGCTTCAAGAGCACGAGCCAACTTTAAAGGTGTTTGTCCACCATATTGAACAATGACACCTTTTGGTTTTTCGAGTGCAATAATTTCAAGCACATCTTCTAGCGTTAAAGGTTCAAAATATAATCGATCAGAGGTATCAAAATCAGTTGATACTGTCTCTGGATTACAATTAATCATAATGGTTTCAAAACCATTTTCTCGTAAAGCTAAAGCAGCATGGACACAGCAATAGTCGAACTCAATCCCTTGCCCTATTCGATTTGGTCCGCCCCCTAAAATAATAATTTTATCTTTATCCGTTACCTTTGCTTCGCATTCCTCTTCATAAGTAGAATACAAGTAGGCAGTATCTGATGAAAATTCAGCCGCACATGAATCTATCCGTTTATAAACGGGACGAATACCTTGTTTATGACGTACATTCCTAACATCAGACTCTTTAGTATCCAACAGTTTTGCCAATCGCTCATCAGAAAAACCTTTCCGTTTCAAACGGTATAACTCACCTTCTTTCAGTGTTGCTAAAGTTTTTGTTGCTAATGTTTTTTCCGTTAGAACCAGATCTTCAACTTGAGCTAAAAACCAGGGGTCAATTTTACTTGCCTCATGCACATCCTCTATACTCAAGCCACTACGAAATGCATCAGCTACATACCATAATCTTTCTGATCCAGGATGGCGTAATTCCCGCTGAATTTTATCTTGAACATGATCATCTTTTAAATCGACAATTTCATCCAGACCACAAACTCCAACTTCTAGACCTCTTAATGCTTTTTGTAGTGATTCCTGAAAGGTTCTGCCTATTGCCATCACCTCTCCTACTGATTTCATCTGAGTTGTTAGTCGATCATCAGCCTGTGGGAATTTTTCAAAGGTAAAGCGAGGGACTTTGGTAACAACATAATCAATAGATGGCTCAAAAGATGCAGGGGTCGCACCACCAGTAATTTCATTTTTCAATTCATCTAACGTATACCCTACCGCCAGCTTTGCAGCGACTTTAGCAATAGGAAAACCTGTTGCTTTTGACGCTAATGCAGATGAGCGAGATACACGAGGATTCATTTCGATAACGACCATCCGCCCATCTTCTGGATTAATCGCAACTTGTACATTTGAACCACCGGTATCAACACCAATTTCACGCAAAACGGCTAGAGATACATTTCGTAAAATCTGGTATTCTTTATCTGTTAACGTTTGTGCTGGCGCAACGGTAATAGAATCACCTGTATGCACACCCATAGGGTCAAAATTTTCTATGGAACAAATGATAATACAATTATCATTTGTATCTCGCACCACTTCCATTTCATATTCTTTCCAGCCTAAAACGGACTCTTCAACCAGTAATTCATCAGTTGGAGATAAATACAACCCACGCTCGCAAATTTCAATGAATTCTTCTTTGTTATAAGCAATACCGCCACCACTTCCCCCCATGGTAAATGAAGGCCGAATCACAGTTGGATAACCTACTTCTGCCTGTGCAACAAATGCCTCTTCCATATTATGAGCAGTTTTAGATCGTGCAACTTCAAAACCTAACCGTCCCATCGCCTGATTAAATAAATCCCTATCTTCAGCCATATCAATGGCTTCTTTTGTTGCACCGATCATTTCCACATTGTATTTTTTAAGCACACCATGCTTATCCAAATCTAATGCGCAATTTAATGCAGTTTGCCCACCCATTGTGGGTAATACAGCATCAGGCCGTTCTTTTTCTATAATTTTTTCTACTGTTTGCCAATCAATAGGCTCAATATAAATCGCATCAGCCATATCTGGATCTGTCATAATCGTTGCTGGATTAGAATTAACCAGAACTACGCGATACCCTTCTTCTCGCAATGCTTTACATGCTTGCGTTCCAGAATAATCAAATTCACAAGCTTGACCTATCACAATAGGCCCTGCACCTAATAATAAAATCGATTTTAAATCGGTTCTTTTTGGCATATTTACTAAATCTACTAAATTATTGGTTAGCTGAATGTTCGTCCATCATCAAGATGAATTGATCAAATAAAAATTCCACATCATGTGGCCCAGGACTTGCCTCTGGATGTCCTTGAAAACTCATTGCAGGGCAATCTGTTCGTTCAATCCCTTGCAAACTTCCATCAAACAACGAATGATAAGTAGGTTTTACATGGCTGGGAAGTGATTTCTCATCTACTGCAAACCCATGATTTTGACTACTGATAACGACTCTTCCTGTTTCCTTATTTTGAACAGGGTGGTTTGCCCCATGATGGCCAAACTTCATCTTTTCTGTTTTTGCACCACTCGCTAAAGCTAGTAATTGATGCCCTAAACAAATCCCAAAAACAGGAATTTTTTTCTCTAAAATAGTTTTAATGGCTGAAATAGCATAATCACATGGTTCAGGATCGCCCGGCCCATTGGATAGAAAAACACCATCGGGATTCATTGCTAAAACTTGGTTTGCAGGTGTTGTTGCTGGAACGACTGTCACTCTACAGCCTCTATTTGCTAGTAGCCGAAGAATATTCCTTTTAACACCAAAATCATAAGCTACGACATGCTTAGTTAGGTTTTTTGCCTCTGTATGCCCCTCTGTTAACGACCAAACATCCTGAGTCCAGTCATACTGTTCTGACACAGTCACTTCTTTCGCTAAATCCAGGCCTTTTAATCCAGAAAAACCTGCAATCGCTTTTTTTGCTACTTCGCTATCGACACTTTCACCAGCAACAATAGCACCGCGTTGCGCACCTTTATCTCGCAAAATCCGTGTTAATTTGCGAGTATCAATATCAGCAATGGCGACAACTTTATTCTCTGCTAAATACTCTTGTAATGGCTTTTCACTACGCCAGTTACTTAACTGAAGTGGCAAATCACGAATCACCAAACCACTAGCAAAAACTGTGGAAGATTCATCATCTTCGCTATTTGTACCCACATTACCAATATGTGGATAGGTTAGGGTAATAATTTGACGGGCATAGGATGGGTCACTAAGGATTTCTTGATAGCCAGTTAACGACGTGTTAAAAACAACTTCACCAACAGAACAACCATCAATACCTATTGATACACCATTAAAAACCGTTCCATCTTCTAATAATAGTAAAGCAGGGTTATTCAAGATCAGTCACCTTATTATGTACAAAACGGGATAAGCCTATAAGACTCATCCCGTTCTAAGAAGTTACAAAAACATTAGGTTAATTCTACGGAATTATACGTCGTAGGTCATCAAGAATTTTTAAGTTCTAAAACATCTTGCATATCATAAAGCCCTTTGTCTTTATTTTTTAACCAACTAGCCGCTCTTATTGCACCATTTGCAAAAGTCATTCGGCTACTTGCTTTATGTGTAATTTCTAATCGCTCACCTTCATCCGCAAACATAACCGTATGTTCGCCAACAATATCACCTGCACGAATAGTAGAAAAACCAATCGTCTTTCTATCCCTTTCACCTGTATCTCCTTCACGCCCATATATGGCACAATCTTTCAAATCACGCCCCAAGGTATCAGCAATAACTTCTCCCATCCGTAACGCTGTACCAGAGGGAGCATCAACTTTATGTCTATGATGAGCCTCAATCACCTCTATATCAGTATATTCACCCATCACTTTTGCAGTCATTTCTAGTAATTTAAGCGATAAATTAACCCCTACGCTCATATTTGGTGCTAATACTATGGCAATATCTTTTGCAGCCTGATTAATAATTCTTTTTTGTTCTTCACTATATCCAGTCGTGCCAATAACAATTTTTTTCCCCGCCTGGCGACAAATTTCTATATATTCCATTGACGGCTCAGGCCGAGTAAAGTCTATCAACAAGTCAAATTGATCAAGAACTGCCCTTAAGTCATCTATTACTATAATTTCAGTTTTACCAATACCTGCAAGCTCTCCTACATCGTTGCCAACTGAATCACTTCCATCTCTGGAAACAGCAATAGTTAATTCAGTATTTTTTGATAAATCTGCAGCTTTAACCAGACACAAACCCATCCGCCCTGAGGCTCCAACAACAGCAACTCTAATCATGATTTAACCCGTCAGCTTATCAAAAAAGCTTTTTACCCCATCAGTCCATGAATGTTCTTGTGGGCTGTGTTGCTTTCCACCCCCAGTTAATGACGTTCTAAGCTGCTCAACCAATGTTTTTTGCTCCTTGGTTAAGCGAACCGGAGTTTCTATTTGTACTTTACAGAGTAAATCACCTACTGCACCACCTCGAACTGGCTTAACCCCCTTCCCTCTCAATCTAAACATTTTGCCGGTTTGAGTTTCTGACGGAATTTTAAGTTTTACTTTACCATTGAGAGTGGGGACTTCTAACTCTCCACCCAAACACGCTGTTGGAAAACCTATAGGCATTTCACAATATAAATTAGCTCCATCCCGGGTAAAAATAGGATGCTCTTTAACCTGGACTTGAACATACAAGTCTCCAGATGGACCGCCATTGAGACCGGCTTCGCCTTCACCAGCCAAACGAATACGATCCCCTGTGTCCACACCTGCTGGCACTTTAACTGATAATGTTTTGTTTTCTTGAACACGTCCCTGCCCATGACATTTTCGGCACGGATCTTTTATTTGTTTTCCTGTTCCTGAACAAGTTGGACAGGTTTGTTGCACAGAAAAAAAGCCTTGTTGCATCCTAACTTGCCCATGCCCTTGACAGCTAGTACAAGTGACTGGACTCGAACCTTTTTTCGCACCTGACCCTTTACATTCTTCACAGGAAACTAATACGGGTACTTTAACTGTTGCCTCAGTTCCTCCAACCGCTTCTTCTAATGTCAGATCAAGGTTATAGCGTAAATCAGACCCTGCCTGAACATTACTTCTTCTCCGGCCGCCGCCACCGCCGCCACCGCCAAAAATATCACCAAAAACATCGCCAAAAATATCACTAAAATTTTCTGCGCCGTGACCACCCCCTCCCATTGATTGATCAACACCTGCATGCCCAAACTGATCATAGGCAGAACGTTTTTTTTGGTCAGATAAAACCTCATAAGCTTCTTTAACTGCCTTAAATTTTTTTTCTGCCTTCTCAGAATCGTCTGTGTTTCTATCAGGATGAAACTTCATCGCCATTTTGCGATAACTTTTCTTTATTTCAGCTTCACTTGCGTTTTTATTAACCCCAAGTAATTTATAAAAATCTTCTTTTGCCATAACGTAAATAACCGCCAGCAAAACCGGCGGTTTTTATAAAGTCCTATATCAGGAAAACAAGTCTTGTGGAGTGCGTAATAGCTACCTCACCACACACCCTCTCTACACTAAGAACAATTTATTTTTTATCATCATCCTTAACTTCTTCAAATTCAGCATCAACTACATCATCCGCTGTTGCAGAAGACTCTGTTGAATCAGAACCTTCATCAGCAGAACCTTCAGCTTCAGCTTTTTGTGCATAAACACGTTCTGCCAATTTCCCTGATAGCTCAGTCAAAGTTGCTGTTTTTGTATCAATAATTTCCTTATCATCTGCTTTAACAGCTTCTTCTACTTCAGAAGTAGCAGCTTCAATTGCTGTTTTTTCCTCTTCCGTCACCTGATCACCTAAGTCTTCCATAGTTTTCTTAGTTGCATTAATCATGCTTTCTGCAGAATTTCTTGACGAAACCAGTTCAGTTATTTTCTTATCTTCATCAGCATGAGCTTCTGCATCCTTAATCATACGATCGACTTCATCATCCGATAAACCACTTGAGGCTTTAATAATGATAGATTGCTCTTTACTTGTCGCCTTATCTTTTGCAGATACATTCAATATTCCATTAGCATCAATATCAAACGCCACTTCAATTTGTGGAATTCCTCTTGGGGCAGGAGGTATATCAGATAAGTCAAAACGTCCTAATGATTTATTTCCAGCAGCAACTTCTCGCTCACCTTGTAAAACATGAACTGTCACAGCACCTTGATTGTCTTCTGCTGTTGAGAAAACTTGAGATGCATTCGTTGGAATCGTAGTATTTTTATCAATCAGTTTAGTCATGACTCCGCCCATGGTCTCAATACCTAAGGACAAAGGAGTAACATCTAACAACAAGACATCTTTAACATCACCACCCAACACACCTGCTTGAATCGCAGCACCCAGTGCTACCGCTTCATCAGGATTAACATCTTTACGAGGCTCTTTGCCGAAAATAGCTTCCACTGTTTCCTGAACTTTCGGCATGCGGCTTTGACCACCCACCAAAATCACATCATTAATTTCAGAAGCCGACAATCCAGCATCTTTCAATGCCGTCTCACATGGACCTTTAGTTCTTTCAATTAAATCAGCAACTAACGACTCTAGTTTTGCACGAGTTAACTTGACATTTAAGTGCTTAGGACCTGCCGCATCAGCAGTAACATATGGCAGATTAATATCTGTTTGTTCTGTTGATGATAGTTCAATTTTTGCTTTTTCTGCTGCTTCTTTTAAGCGTTGCAAAGCTAATGGATCATTGTGTAAATCAATCCCATTGTCTTTTTTGAATTCATCAACTAAAAAGTCGATAATTCTCAAATCAAAATCTTCACCGCCTAAGAAAGTATCGCCATTTGTTGCCAATACTTCAAATTGATGCTCACCTTCAATTTCTGCAATTTCAATAATAGATACATCAAAAGTACCACCACCCAAGTCATAGACGGCAATTGTAGTATCACCTTTTGGCTTATCCATACCAAAGGCCAATGCAGCTGCTGTTGGCTCATTAATAATACGTTTAACCTCTAAGCCTGCAATACGCCCCGCATCTTTAGTTGCTTGACGCTGTGAATCATTAAAATATGCAGGAACAGTAATAACAGCTTCGTTAACTTCTTCACCTAAAAAGGCTTCTGCATCTTTTTTTAACTTCATCAAAATACGAGATGAAACCTCTGGTGCAGCCATTTTTTTACCATGACACTCTACCCAAGCATCACCATTATCGGCCTCGACAATATTGTAAGGCACCATTTTGATGTCTTTTTGCACTACATCATCTTTAAAACGACGACCGATTAAACGCTTGATTGCAAATAATGTATTTTCAGGGTTAGTCACAGCTTGACGCTTTGCAGATTGCCCCACTAACACTTCATCATCACCTGTAAATGCCACAATAGAAGGTGTAGTACGAGCACCTTCACTATTTTCGATTACTCGGGATTTTCCGTTTTCTAAGACCGCCACACATGAATTTGTGGTTCCTAAATCTATTCCAATTATTTTAGCCATTAAAATCTCCAGACTTTTAGTTTAATTTGTATGTTGTAGATATGAGGTTGTTAAAATTGATTTCAAGCCTGCTCATCTAAATTTATTGAACCAGCATTCGGTTCATCAGTTGGCTTAGCCGCTTGCGACACTACAACCATGGCTGGACGAATCAAACGACCATTCAAGATATAACCTTTTTGAAAAACATTAAGTACTGTATTTGGCTCAACATCTGCACTAGGCTGCATCGTCATTGCCTGATGTAACTCAGGGTTAAAAGGTTGTCCTATCGGCTCAAGTGCTTCTATATTAAACTTTGCAAAAACAGCTTCAAATTGTTTAATTGTCAATTCACTACCTTGCTTTAATGCAATAACTTCAGGGTTATCACTAGTTGAAGCCTGAATCCCCAATTCAAGACTATCTATAACCGAAAGTAATTCTTTGGCAAATTTTTCCAAACCATATTTATGTGCATTTTCTAAATCTGTTTGCGTCCGTCTTTTAATATTTTGCATTTCAGCTTGCGCCCTAACCACTTTATCCCAGTTTTCTTCTGCTTTTTTTTCGGCTAGGCGCAACTGTTTTTGTAAGTCTTCTAAAGAACCTTCTTCTATTAGTTCTTCTTCAGCAATTTCGGGTTGCTGTTCCATTTCAGATTCATTATCGACACCATCACCTGGTTCATTGACTTGTTCAAGCACTTCATCAATTAGCTCACTATCGGACTTTGGCTCTGATGTCCTCTGATCTTTATTCATTTAATAACTCCAGAATTTTCAATTTGAAACAATGCTTTTTAACATGGGGGTTTTCAACGAAGATTCAAGGCTAAACCCAATAAATTTATAGGTATAAGTTCACAGATTTAGTTATCTATCTGTTTTCTTACTAAAAGCAAGGCAGATAGAAAGGAGGAGTACTTTATCAAATGGATACAGGAAATGATACAACACTGTTTATCTGAAAAATTGACCAAGTGGAGTATATTTTAAAGATAAACTGACTCCCAAATTAACCTGAAATCAGCTTGCAGCAATCATTTTTTTAAGATTTTTTGGCATTGAGAAAACAACTTTCTCTTCGATTCCCTGAATTTCAACAGCCCCAGTTCCTCCCCATTGCTTTAGCTGATCTATAACCTCTTGTACTAACACTTCTGGTGCGGATGCTCCGGCTGACACTCCAACAATTAAAACATCTTTAAACCATGACTCCTTCATATCTTTTGCAGTATCAATTAAATAAGCAGTTTTGCCTAATTGCACAGCTATTTCTCGTAAACGATTAGAATTTGAACTATTAGGAGACCCAACAACCAAAATAACATCCGCTGTTTCAGCTAATTCATGTACCGCATCCTGACGATTTTGTGTAGCATAACAAATATCATCTTTTTTCTGCTCCTGAATATCAGGAAAGTATTTATGCAACGCATCAACCATAATTTTAGTATCAGTCATTGATAAAGTAGTCTGGGTTACATAGGCTAGATCTTTAGAATTATTAACTTTTAAGTTTTTAACATCCTCTGGCGTTTCCACCAAATACATCCCTCCTGTTTCAGCAATTTTTTCATATTGACCCATGGTGCCTTCTACTTCTGGATGTCCAGCATGACCTATAAGTATTGCCTCACGACCATCTTTTGCATGTTTAGCAACTTGCATATGCACTTTTGTCACTAGTGGACAGGTTGCATCAAATACCGTTAAATTACGATCTTTAGACTCTTGCTGCACTTGTTTTGATACACCATGCGCACTAAAGATTAAATAAGACCCTTCCGGCACCTCACTCACATCTTCTATAAATACAGCACCTTTATCTCTTAATCCTTCTACAACCGTTCGATTATGTACAACTTCATGCCGTACATAAATAGGCGCTCCAAAACTTTCTAAAGCCTGATCAACAATTTCTATTGCGCGGTCTACACCAGCACAAAATCCACGAGGGTTAGCGAGTTTAATTTGCATATCTTGACTTCATTACTTGGTTAATTTAGGGATATTTTAACGTAACTCTAGAATTATGACTAAATTTAATAAAAACTAATTCAAAATGGCGCTGAACATTTCATTTCCAATTCTTAAGCGTATAAAATAGCAGTTATGAATATGACCGAAATGAAACTTACTAATAAAAAACTCGCCATTGATGATGTTCGAATGCGAGGGTTTAAAAAACGTTCACCAATTGAAGATGTAATGGCTTGGTTAGATCAGCAGACTTTTGATTTACCCAAACAAACAATCCCTTTGCAAGAAGCTGCCGGCAGAGTTATTACGAGCAATGTTATTAGCCAATTTAATATTCCAGGATTTAATCGCTCAATGATGGATGGTTATGCCATTGTTGCATCTGATGCTCAAGGTGCGTCATCCTATAATCAACTTGAACTAAAAGTTATTGGTAAATCCATGCCTGGACAAGGATCTAATGCTAAAGTTGTTTCTGGGTCTACGATTAGAATCATGACAGGAGCGCCTGTTCCTGAAGGTGCAGATGCTGTTTTACCCGCTGAAAATGTTGATGCAGATGATCATTCTATTTTTATCATGGAAAATGTAGCTGAAGGTCGAAATATTGGTCGTATAGGTGAAGACATTTCATTAGGTTCCACAATAATTAAAAAAGGAAGACGCTTACGAGCACAGGATATTGCTCTTCTGGCCTCTGTCGGCGAAAAAAATGTGTCTGTCTATAGAAAACCACGAATTAGTATTGTCGTGACTGGAAATGAAATACTTGAGATAGGCACACCTCCTCAAGGCTATCAAATCGTAAATTCTAATGGCCCCATGTTAGAAGCACTCAGTAACAGGGATGGCGGCATTACCATCAAATCCTCTATTGTTGCTGATGATCCAGAATTAATTCGCCAAGTCATGCTTGAAGATTATGATATTTTATTAATCACAGGAGGCACCAGTGTGGGTGAAGAAGACATGGCTCCTTTATTACTGGCAGAACTAGGAGATCTAGCTATTCATGGGGTTGCAATGCGCCCCAGCAGATCAGCTGGAATGGGGTCAATAGGAAACAAACAGGTATTCTTACTTCCAGGCAACCCTGTCGCCTGCTTGTGTGCTTATGATTTTTTTGCTGGTAGCTTAATTCGTCGTCTTTCTGGACACACAAAAAATGGACCTTATCGCTCAGTACATAAAGTATTAAAACAAAAGATAGTTTCAGTCATTGGTAGAACTGATTATGCACGTATTCGATTGTCTGAAAATTTTGTTGAACCTATTGCGATAAGTGGTGCCGCTATCCTTAGCTCTACAACCCAAGCCGATGGCTTTGTGATTATTCCAGCGGATAGTGAAGGCTATCCTCCTGAAACAGAAGTTGAAGTTTTTCTTTACGATAATTAAGCAAATAAAAATGGAACAACAAAAACAATTCCTCAATGTAATTGATCGTGATTTAGCAAAATCCCGTTTTGAAGCCGCTATTTCCCTAGAGCCTTTAGGAGAAGAACTTATTGATTTGCATCTGGCTTTAGGCCGAGTACTATCCAGAGATATTATAGCCAACGTTAATGTTCCCTCCTTTGACCGCTCAAACCTTGACGGTTTTGCTGTAAAAGCAAATGATACGGTAGGCGCTGAAGAACACAATCCAATTTATATAAAGTTACAATCTGAACAAGTTGCAGCCGGCTCTGCACCTAAGCATGAAATCACATCCGGATTAGCAACAGCTATTGCCACAGGTGGTATGTTACCAAGAGGTGCTGATGCTATTGTAATGGTAGAAAATGCAGATATTCGCGACGAAAAATTAATGGTTTTAAAAGCTGTTAGCCCTGGCACAGGCGTCGCCTTTGCAGGAACCGATGTTTCAAGTGGTGAAACTATACTTTATAAAGGAGATTTATTAACCAGCCGAGAAACCGGAATATTAGCCGCCATTGGTGAACTTAAAATATATGTCTGGAGCCGTCCAAAAATAGCCATAATCTCTACAGGTAATGAAATTATTGCACCAGGAGAATCCATGACTCCTGGGTTTGTTTATGATTCAAATTCTCGCATTATTGCAGATGCGGTTAAAGAACTTGGCGGTCAGCCTATTGAATTAGGCATTGTCAATGATGATCTTACTCAGTTAAGAGAAAAAATTTCAACCGCGTTAACGACAGCTGACATGGTTTTACTCTCTGGTGGAACAAGCAAAGGTCAAGGGGATATTTCTTACCAAGCTGTTTACGAACTTACCAACCCCGGAGTTATTGTCCATGGTGTAGCTTTAAAACCAGGAAAACCAATCTGCCTTGCCGCAACAAAAGGAAAACCTGTTGTCGTTTTACCCGGCTTCCCTACTTCGGCAATATTTACTTTTCATGAATTTATCGCACCAGTCCTTCGTCAGTTAGCAGGCTTATCGCCCACCAGCCAAAGTATTGAAACGGCAGAACTTGCAGTACATGTTAATTCTGATGTTGGCCGTACAGAATTTCTTTTAGTCCGCTTACTGGAAAACACAGTAGATTCATCAGACCAAAAACATCCATCATTAATAGCTTACCCTATTGGAAAAGGCTCAGGGAGTGTAACAACATTTAGCCATGCTGATGGCTTTGTTCGTATAGATCGTCACGTAGAATTATTAGAAGCAGGGAGTGAAGTAGAAGTACAATTGATAAGTCGTGACACAAAACCAGCTGACCTCGTCATTATTGGAAGCCACTGCGCTGGCCTTGATCTACTAATCAGCTTGCTTAAAACCAAAGGTATTAATACTCGTTTTATGTCAGTAGGTTCTTCAGCAGGGCTAAATGCTGTAAAAAGAGGCCAATGTGATATTGCAGGTGTACACCTGTTTGATCCAGATAGCAAAACTTATAACCACCCATTTATTAGCGACGGCTTAAGTTTAATTCGAGGCTATCGCCGACAACAAGGCTTACTTTTTAGAAAAAACGATCCCCGTTTCCAAGGTAATAATGCAGAAGAGATTATAAATAATATTAAGAATGACCCGTCATGCTTAATGATTAACCGCAATACAGGAAGTGGTACTCGCGTTTTAATTGATCAATTGCTTGAGGGAAGCAAACCTAATGGTTATCTAGTCCAAACCAGTAATCACCGAGCGGTAATGGCGGCTATTCAGCAAAATAGAGCAGACTGGGGCATTGCCATTCAATCAGTTGCAGATGATAAAAACATTGGTTTTTTACCCATTAAAGATGAGCACTATGATTTTGTGGTTTCGAATTCTAAACTACAAAAAAAATCAATCCAAACCTTTCTACACTTACTTAAAGATGAGCAAGTCATCGCATCTTTCAAGGAAATAAATCTTATCGCTGATTTATCAATGGGAAATTTACTGTCTAAAAACTGTAAGACATAACCATAACACCGATTAAAAACAGGTAGGTTGGGCGGCTGTCTCTTTGGCAACCCAGCACTCCTTTTGCTAAGGATGTTGGGTTAACGATAGAGCTGTTAGCCCAACCTACCATTCTTTACTTCTAATTAATCAATTTATTTAGAGAAGCTAGAGACAAAAACACCTTGACTAGGGTTATAAAAAGTTCCTGATGGAGTTTGTTCAAGACGTACCGCACGAACCATATAATAACTACCTCCCTTAGATTGAGTCTTATCTACATAATTAGTTGACTGTACTAACGCAGAGGTTAAGCGTGTAAAAGGCCCTTTCATATTCTTTGATTTATAAACATGATAACCTTCTACTGGTGCAGAAGCAGCAGTCCACTCTAAATTGGTAACACCTTTGTCTATTAATGCAAATAATTTACTAGCTGGAGGTACAGCATAAAGACGTAAAGAAGGATCTCCCATTAAATTAACATGTACACGACCTTTAAAGGAATAAGAACCCGCTGGTGAATATTCTTCTGTATAGTTATTTTGTGTGCGAAATGCACTGTAGCCAATTGTTTTCCCCATTCCCATATGATGAAAAAACCAGTAAGGCCTTGATCCCCATGCACTGACTAGACCATATTCAGGCATTGCTAGCATTGCTCGCATGGGATTATTATTGAATGCCCATTGTTGTTTTAAGCTTCCAAAATTAATTGTGAATGCAACTTTAAAATTATAGCCGGGGTAGTTTTTTCCACTATAATCGCCAAACACCACCCCCCATGTGTAAGGAGCTTTTGTGGCTTCTCTATTCCAGTTAACCCACTTTTCTTCAGATAAAGCTTCAACCTCATTTATATCTTTAGTATGGTATAAAGAATGTAAAATACCATGTTCCATAGATAACGAACTTACCATAGTCGATTTTGCAATAATGGCATTACGAGTGTCTTTAACTAAGCCGTGTCTCCAGAAATGGTCTTTTCGTAAATAATTTTCTAACAATTCTACTTCGCTTTTATTCCAGGCTGGCATATCGGCAAAATCGACTCTTCCGACTTGAAGTTCTACTGTAAAATCAGAAGGTATATTTTGATCATAAATACCATCACTAGGCACATTAACTTTAGGGATATTCAAAGTTGAATCAGTCCATTTGCCATTTACGTCGCTATAAAAAAGATCTGTCGCATGGGGCTGAGGGTTATGTCCATCCGGTGCTTGAAGACCACTTTTTACAACAGGCAAATGACCAAATAAAAAAAGCATTTTGGTGTTGAGCGTATCTTCTTTATATTTTTTGACAATCCAGCTTTTAAGGCTTTCGGCTATACCTCGTCCATGACGAGGTGAGTCATGACGAATAACTGTCCAGCCATCTCCAGCAAGATCTTGTTCTAAACGTTCCAGTTGAACTGAAAGTGGTTTCGCAATGGTATTATCAACAACAAGAAGAATTTTTCCTCTGTTATCTATCAAAGGAGCTTCCATGCCTGATGTAATATACATACTGACACTCTCATACTTTTTATCGCTTTTAGGCCTGTATATTTTATACTCATAAACGACACCTACTTTAACATCAATATCTTTGTAGATCCGGTATGGAGGGCGAACTAATGCAATAGGCTCACCCCAATTAGAGAGTTTCTTATCGTCTAAAACACGACGATATATCACAATAATAGAGTTAGGTTGCTGCTTATCCCATGAGAGGGTAATTTGGGGCAGCGGTACTTTCTCAGTATTAACTTCCAAATGCAAAACTTTGCGTTCTGCCGACCATGCATTTGTGAAAGTTATAATTAATATAAAGAAGCTTAAAAGAGTTTTTTTTAGTGCAGATTGAAATAAAGGATTAGTCATTTATGTTCTAACCGTTAATAAAAATCTATTTAAACTCAACATAAACATATTTTCTATCCCAGTTTTCTGTCCCAAACGTTTTAATACTAATGACGTAAGCACCAGAAGGTATAAAGTCACTTGTTAAAAACTCTTCATTTTTAACGGCTCCTGCACCATTAATGATGACATCTTTTGAAACAGTTAATTCATTTGTTGAATCTAAATTTTGGTCATCCAGGGCATAAACATAGACATCTGCTTCCTGTTCATCATCTACATGACCAATAAAATCATTCGAAATTTTATTATCTTCAACTACTACATCTAAATCACCTTCAGCCTTCCCTTTAACCATCCACTTTACATTTCTATATCTGGAGAAGCCTTTTAGACTTGCAATAGAAGATTTATTCTCAATTTTTACAACCTCTAATCCATTAATTTTTGCATCAAAATAATACCCTTCATACCAAGGTACTTTCCTAGCACAGCCTATGGAAGCATATAAAATCATAATACTAAAAAGAACTTGTCTAAAAATATTTTTTTTCATTTAAAACCTATTCCTTATTGCACTAAATTTACATTAAAGATTGAATATGATTTGCACAAATTTCAACACCCTTTTCCACCTCAAAAGTCTTATTCATAGTGGGTTGAGATAACAGCATATCAATTTTATCTTCCGTCAACCCCCGTTCAAATTCTACGCGATCAATTTCTAAAACATTGTTATTGTCTTTACACCATTTAAGCATAATGTCATGTTCTGGCCAATCTGCCCTTGCAACATAAAATAATGGGGTTTGATTAACGACACTTTCGACGACCATACCATAGCCTGTTTTTGTTAAAACAATATCTACTGATGCCATAATATCTGAAAAATCCAGACCAATTGTATCTGCATGATAATATCCTTCAGGTAAAGGATTATTCCCTGTCACTATATAAATCACTTGATCAATCTGTGGCCATTGATCAAAAGTTATCTCTGCATCCATTCCTCCCATAGAAATTAAAATAAGTTTTTTGCCTATAAAATGAGGATAATCATTCTCTAGAACCTGGCGTTTTGACTTACCTTGCCTAACCACAAAAGGCACACTCACTGTATTATCCAAAAACAACATGGGTAAATGAGGAGTCATTTGTAAAAATAGATTAGCCGACTGATAGGCTGAAACCATTTGATTAAAAATATCTTCCCCTGCTTTATCCTGACTGCCAAAAACCTGCCAAATTGATGCCCAATCCAATGAACATACTGCCACAGCAGAAATTCCAAGATTGGAAGCAGCTTGTAACGGTATATAGCTCACATTACTCAGCACTAAATCTGCTTTAAGAGCTTTAATTCTTTGCTCTTCAACATTAAGATGATTCACCCAGTTACTGTGTATATTTTTATAAGAGGTAATTGCTTTTTCCTGATCAACCTGCATCGCATCAATCATTGGCATTCCAATATCAGTATTTGTTTTATCATGTATATAACAAAATTGTAATGCAGGGATTTTATTAGCTATTCGGGTAGTAACAATGTTTTCGGGAATTGAGGTAATTATTTTGAACTGAACTTCTTTCTCTTGTTGATATAAAGCAATGATTACCTCTATGGTCTGCGACAAATGGCCAAGGCCATGTCCTGTAATATAGACAGCTACTGTATACTTTGACATATAAATTTTCTATCTCTAGCTTCACCAGCGGTCCTTATAGCAGTCCGCGTACAAGCGATTATTAGCCTACGGCAATAGATGCAACATAGTTTACTTATTAATATAGTCAACTATATCAATAGAATACGACAACGGTCCATTACTTTTATTATCTTGATAAATTAAAAGTAATTTTGATAAACTTGGATTCAAAAAATATTTTTCAAGCCGAGGAGAACTGCTTTTTTCATTTAGAGTAACAATCGGCATTGTGCTTTGCACCTCTCCTGTTTTTACATCAATAACTTGAACGCCTGATATAAACCCATTTCCATCCTCAGTCTGGGTGCCGGATATAATTTTTGAGCTATCGGCACTAAGATAGGGACTATCTCCTAATAAACTAGCTGATATTTCATTTTCATCAATATCGTAGCTTGCTCCAGACATTCTCGAATATCCCGTTTTGGACTCAATCTTTGTCAACTTAATTTTATTTGTACCTTCTATATTTGAACAATTAGCAACATAAACTTTTGATTTTGAGTAATGATCAGGATCTCCAATAGTAAAAACACTAGCAGTCAAAACTTCCAAAATATTCATTGATATATTTGAAGCAGTTCTGGAAGCTGTCATGTCTTCAGCCCATTCTAGCTTAGTGTTTTTAAACCGATTGTTTATTTCAGCTTTAATTATCGGATCAGTGATTTCAATAAACTCTTTGCTTTTCGTATTAAAAGTATAAGTGTGTATATAAGTACGCCTTGGTCTTGTCCCAGTAAATGCAATTAAATTATCTTCATACCAAATAGCCTGTCCCATAACAGGTACATCCTTTGGCACTTTTGTAACATTGTCAGAAAGTAAGCTATTAGGGTAAGTAGGGGGATTGGGAACATTTACCTGATTAAATATAGGTGCAAAGAATTCAGCTTCTGGTACGTGTTTTTTTGTTGCGCAACCTGATAACAATAAGATTAGAATTGAAAATATTATTTGTTTCTTCAAGGCAATTGTCTCCTGATCAATTTATCTTTTATAACATACGAACAAACTGTAAAACATAAAAGTATACATAATTATGCTGATAAAACATACTGTTATCCACAGCACGGTGATTGTAGTGGCTAACATGGGATATATCAGACCAATGCAAATAATCTACCCCAATATCCCTCACCTTATCTTCATGATGAAAATATTTATACTTAGGCATAGCTTCAAGGTTATGACGATCTACACATAAAGTATCTTTCACATTTTTATGCCATAAGAAACTATTTAATGCGCTACCTTCAATATTCTCCTGTTTTTTATGATCAAGAACACTACGTCTGATAGACAGTATTCACATAACCTTTAGAATTGAATGTCATCGGTTGCTTAACAATGTTGTCTAGCTTCGGTTCCCTAGTATCCATTTTTTACACGATCTATAAAATTCAAATTTACATTATTGTTTTGAGGCATTCGTTCATAAATGCAATTTTTTAACTTTGAATCTCAGATAACCCCAAACCTCTCACCCAAAAAAATCACCCACTTGAAATGACTATACGGCAACTAAACAGTTTAAGAATGTAAAACGATTCATTAAACCTTAATAATGGATCCGTCATCCAGTGAACAGGAAATTGGTTTTACTAGAAAGACAATAGAATACAAAACTTTGTTGTAGCAAAGCACTTAGTCACTCTATTTCTACAATCAGAATAGAGTTTGTTAAAGAGTAGACATTATGGATATTAATATAGTAGAAAAAGGTAGTTCAATTAATTTAGATATTGCATCTAAAAATCAATCTTCAAATAAACAATTTTACTTTGGAGCCGGTTGGGATAATCCAAATGGACCAGTAGATCTTGATATTGTTTGTGTCTTACTGACAAATGGAAAACTTAACCAGCAAAAGGATCTGATTTACTTTGGTAATCGTACGGCACCCGGTGTTCAACTATCTGAAGATAATACGACGGGTGAAGGAGAAGGTGATGATGAATCCATTGTTATTTCAACTTCCAAATTAAATGACAGTATTAATAGCATTGTAATCGGGTTAGCTGCTTATGCAGGTGCTGATTTTTCTAATGCACCTAATCCTCATTTTAGAGCTTGTGATGGTAGCTTAGAAGATTCTGAACAAATTGCTGATATTAAAGCCGGTGCAAGTGTCTCTGGAGATACTGTCTTAGTTGCTTTTAAATTAGAGAAAACAACTAATGGATGGGTTTTAACAAACGTAGGTGATTTTTATAATAAAGGCTCTCATAAAGCAGCGATTGAAGGCTTTGCAAGATTATACGAATAATGATATTTACTGTGGTGTGGACTGATTTCTATATCAGTCTACTCGATTTAATTATGCTTTTTAAGAGGTTATTATGTTAACAAATTTTAAAGAAATGCTAGAAAGTGTAGCAAACCAAGCTGAAACATTTTTTTCTCAAATTAAAGATAAACCTACATTTAAACGTGTTGTTTATGCTTCTTTTTTAATTGCCAGAGCTGATGGTGATTTTGATGCAGATGAAAAACAAGCATTAGGTGATTTGATTGCTAAGGATTTTCCTCAATTTAAACTAGCTGACATATTAGAGGTATTAAGTGAAGCAACTAAGAAAATAACATTTGATGAAACTTTTGGTGTTATGGAATTATTAGAAGAGATTGGAAAGGCAGAAGGTGAAGATGCTGCTCTTATCGTTAGAACAGCGTGTTACATCGGTGCAGCTGATGGAGATTTTGATCAAGATGAGCGGAAAGTAGCTAAGCAAATTTGCGAACAAATGGGGTTGTCCGCGGCTATTTATGGACTTTAAGGTGGATGTTTTTAATATCACTGTTTTTGTATTGATATTGACTGGCGCACTTATCTTTGATTTTTACCATCATAAAAAACCTAGAGAAATATCGGTAAAAGAATCAACTCTATGGGTTTTGTTTTATATTGGAGTCTCTCTAGCTTTTGCCTGTTTTATCTATTTTAGAATGGGGCTAGACTCATCCATATTATTTCTGACGGGCTGGGGGTTAGAGAAAGTACTGGCAATAGATAACCTAGTGGTATTTTCTGCTATTTTCTCATGCTTTGGAATTAAAGATAAATATCAGCATAAAGTCCTCTATTTTGGAGTATTAGGTGCCATTATACTTAGGTTACTTTTTGTCTCGATTGGGATTGGCATATCTGATATGTTTGGTTCAGTATCTGACATATTATTCGGTCTTATCATTCTATACACTGCATGGTTAATGTACGCCTCAGATGACGATGATGAGCCAGACTATAGTCATAAATGGTATATAAACCTGACTAAAAAATGGCTACCCGTCACGGAGGAAACAAAAAAGGATTTGTTTTTTATTAATGGAAAGGCAACGGTATTTTTATTTGCATTAATCGCTATAGAAATTAGTGATATTATTTTTGCTTTTGATAGTGTCCCTACCATCATATCTGTCACTAAAGATCCATTTTTAGTTTATTCATCTATGATGTTTGCAATACTGGGGTTACGCTCAATGTATTTTGTATTGTCAGCCTTAACAAGAAACTTAGAATACTTTGAATTAGCCGTTATTATTGTATTGGTTTGTATTTCTGCTAAATTACTTTTAGCGGGAATAACAGGACTAGAAATATCACCCATAGTCAGCTTTGTTTCCGTACTAGGAATATTAACAGCGGGCGTGATAACATCAAAAATAAAAGGACAATATTATGAAGTATAAATATTTAATATTATTTTCTTCTGGCATGGTAACAGGCGCTTTATTTAAAGGGGTAATGATTTTTGGCCTCGTTATTTTTGTTACTTCATTAGCGGGTTATTTCTATATAAAACAACTTAAGGTCTCTTGATTTTACATAGCATGGTAGGTTGGGGTGAGGGACGAACCCCAACACCCTTCTCTTGGGATAAATTAACCTATACTTTATCCAATTTGGTATATTGTTTTGAATATGGAAAATGTTTGGGTTCGTCCCTCACCGCCAACCTACCTTTATAATTGCTGGCTCGGTATTGTAAAACTATCTGTTTTTTATGCGCTGTGGAAAATAGATCTTAATGAAGGTTCTTGTTAATACATCGGTATGGATAGATTATTTTCGTACGGGCTGCCGGTAAATTGAGCCAGACTAATGTAAATAATCCACTCCAATATCCCTCACCTTATCTTCATGATGAAAATATTTATACTTAGGCATAGCTTCAAGATTATGACAATCTACACATAAAGTATCTTTTACCCCTTTATGCCGCAAGAAACTATTTAATGCGTTACCTTCTATATTCTCTTGTTTTTTATGATCAAGAACTTTGTATTCTTTTTTCCCATGTTCTCCCATCGGCTTCCAACTATGCGGTTCATGGCAAGTAATACAGGCCATAACACCCATCTTCGTTTCTTCATCAACCTTTTCTGTTTTCTTGTCAAGCAAAGGCATTTTTTCTGGATCAGACCGTAAGATCATGTCCTTAAAAGGGTGTCCATAATGCTTAATTGGTTTTTCTTTTGCTATCGCTTTTTCTTCATCCTGATGACAATTTAGACACATTTCATCTACCGCTAATTTTGGTGCAGTATCATCTCTGTCTTTTTTATTAACCACTATCGCTGCATTTAGATAAGGCTGTTTTTCTTTTCCTCTATGCATACTATGGCATGACCCACAGGCTCCTGATTGATGAGGCGATTCTTCAAATTGATTTTCAGATTTTTTAGCGGTTACTCTAAAATCATGATTGCTCCCTATCACACGCTGTTTGTCTTCGTGACAGTTTTCACAGAGCGCACCATTTTTATGATCGACTAATAAGGCCGGCGTATTCGGCTTGCCATTATGAATTGAATGACAACTTAAACAGCCCATTTGTTTGACTTTTTTATCACCAATTTTAACTTCTTCCTCTAGCTCTTCATTCACTTGGTGGATACCTTTTTTTCTGGCATCGTCAGGATCTTTTGCATGTTGACGTTCGTGACAATCTACGCATAGTTTTTCTGCTTGTTTGATTTTTTCAGGAAATAAAAATGTTCCTTGCGTTCCATCATGAACGCTATGGCAGCTTTGGCATGTTACTTTTTTTGTCTTTTTCCCTCTTAATTTAACAGGCTCTTCCAATTTCACATTCACAGGATGGACACCTGCTTTTCGCGCGCCTTTTTTACCTTCTCGAGATTGACGTTGATGACATTCACCACACATTTCACCGTTTTCATTATTGACAGCAACAAGGTTATCACCTTCCCCACTATGAACCTGATGGCAACTTTGGCAAACCATTTCACCCTCTTCCCCCAACGTTGCCCCTGCTTCAACAAAACTTTTTGGCAAGCCTTTTTGTAAATGCGGGTCTTTGGAATAATTACCTGACTTATCTTCTTTTGGAGGTTTAGCTAAAATAAAACCTAAAGGATGATTTGAGCCACGAATCTGTTCATCCCGCTCTCTTGATGTTTCCTCATTACTTTCATGACAGTTTTCACACATATCGCTGTCATCATTAATAATACGCATCCATGAATTTGTATTATCTTCATACAAAGTAGGTTGTTCTTTTTCTGGATTATGTGGTGTATGACAAGAGGTACATTGCATTTCCCCATCAGCTAATAATGGATGGTCTATTGAAATATCATTATCCCTAGGTAAGTCTTTTTGTCGTTTTTTCTTTTCCTCTTCTGAATCATAAACCGTGGGATGTTGTCCTCCATCGTAAATCGGCTGAATAGCCTGACGTGATTCAAAGACCAGACCATGATGGCAGCTGTAACACATATCTATTGAAGCAACGGGGTCAGCCCCTTGTTTATCTTGTAGTTTACGGTCATCAGTAAATCCCCAGGAAAAATGACAGGCCACACAGTTCTTACGGGAGACATCAGACGATTGTCGAGATAGTTTTAAGGTTTCTTCCTGATGTATTTGATAACCTAATTGCAATTTATAGGCATTATTCGTTGCAGCATCGACAACATACAGTCCTTTTGTATCTGCCCATAAGCCAACTGGTGTAGAAAACTTAATGGCTTGTCCTTCGACATCTTTCAATACACCACGATAGCGCCCTTTTTCAAACACAGCAATTGTGCCTAAATAAGCATCACTAACATATTGATAACCTAAGGCATCAATCGCAATTCCATTAGGTCGATACAACACATCAACCGCAAATTCACCTTCTTGAGAAAAATATTGCCCCCGTGAATTAAAGACTTGTACGCGCCCATTAATCACATCCACTACATGTAAATAATCATCTTTATCTATAGCTATCTGAGATGGAAATTGAAAATTCCCTGCCTGCTCGCCTCTTTGACCCACACATTTTGGCTTGATTTGTTGACTAGAATTTTCATCTAAACTAAGTAAACATAACCGATGATGTCGGCGATCACTGTAGACTAAAGTTTCATTCACCACACTGACTGCTACTGGTTCTGGCCAATGCCGTTCTGGAACAGTTACAGGTAAATTAATAATACGATTTAATTGTCCCTGATCTGTCAATATTAAAATTCGATTATTGACTGTATCTGCTATATATAATTGCCCATTCGACCAAGTTAAGCCCACGGATTTAGTAAAGTCAGGTATTTTTTCGTCAGAAGAAATGATTGATAATTGCTTTCCCTCAGCTGAAAAAATAACAATTCGACTTTTCATTCCATCTAATACAAACACTCGCCCATCTAATGACGATGCAATTGCAGTCGGTTGATCAAAGTCTGCTTTAAATAAACTTTGCTGGGCTACAAAAGGGAGTTGTATTTCTTCAGACCAACCTCCAATGGAAAAAAGTAGTCCAAATAGAAAAAGACTTATTTGCTTAATCATTTCAGCAATCTATCAATTTTAATTTTCTGATCATCTTCTGTGTAGCGTTTAAAAAACTGTGGAATAATATGCTTTTGCATGCTTCTCGCCTGCCGTTTATTTGCTCCCAAGGCTTTTAAATCTAGCATTGGTTGTTCTGTCTGATGACAAGCTTTGCATTCTGGTCCTTTTTCTTTTAAAGGGGCATGGATTTTAGCCCGTTGAGTTACTTTCTCTTCAAATTCTCCCTCTTTCCAAACAGCTAGTGATTTTTGAGAAAAGTCATGATCTCGCAAAATTAAAGCAAGCTCATTATTATAAAAAGGGACGATTTTAATCATTACATCTGTTTTTCTAACTTTCTCCTCAGCAGCCTTAGGAATATCATTCATACTAATATATTGTCGAAATAGTTCATTTGCCGGTTCAACCGCTTGCTTGCTTCGATAATCCAGCCATTGATAGTTAAACTTCACATTCTCGGGACGAAGATGACACGTTTCACAAGCAATAAACTCGGTATGCATATTCAAAAAGGCTCTAGCTCGAAGATTTTTTGTATGCGGAGGGGACAAATGACAGCCTGTGCAGAAAGTTAAACTTAACGAATCTTTTTCCCATTCGTCTCGTTTGTGAAAAGGAGGAATCTCAAGTTCATCTTTTACTTTTATATCTTTATACTCTTTAACTTTATCTCTTGATTTCTGTAATTTTTCAGCACTGATTTCGGTCGACTTTACTGCTTGTAAATAGTAACTTTCTGCATGGGCTATTGACCCATTTAATAGGTAGAAACAGAGAACTATCAATATACCCTTTCTCATATTACTCCCCTTTATTATCATTGTTATTTTTCTCAGTCCCTGTTTCATCACTATCTTTTGGAGCTACAGGTTTCTTTTTTACTATTCTTTTTTTTCTTGGTTTACGACCGATCATCACTTTTTCAAAACGTTCACCGCCAAAAATAGGAATGATTTTTTTATTATGTCGATAAAACAACCACCAAATTAAACTACCCACCATTAAGGCGACAGCTCCTAACAAAAATGGCCATACACTCCAGAACCAGGCAGATGCTTTTAACAGTTCATGCTTCAGAGGATTACCAATTTTGCCTACATTGATCATCGCCATATCATGCATATCTGTTTCTACAAACCCGGCATTCCCTGGTTTTTTAGCATAACCATGGCAATCAGACTGCCCACAAGTATTTTTTAATTCATCAATATGACTTGCAGATTTTTCATCCTCATAATGCCCTATATCATGTTTCCAACCTGAGGGAGCATGACAATCAAGACAGGCTGCTCCATATTCAGAGCCAGCAACCAATAATCGACCGTGTAATGTTTTTTTGTAGGTTTCTACCGCATGGACAAAGCGTTCACTGGGCGGATGTTTTTCTTTTGTATCTGGGTCTTCAATTTCTACATTGCGCATTTTTTCAACATCACCATGACAATCAATACACAACTTATTGTTTTCACTTTTTACCCAGCGTGACCCAATAAAACGGCGCAATATATGGCCGCCAAATTGCCCCATCCAAGCTTTACCTTCGTGGCATGTTCCACATTCTGTTTCTGCATGGTCAAACGCTTCTTTAAAATTTTCTATCTGAGATTCCAAAATATATAGCGTATTGCTATGGCAACGACGACATGAAGGGTCTTGCTCTGTTTCAATTTCTTCTAATCTATTTCCACCGGCAAATTTTTTAAACCAGCCGTCACCATGCACAGATTTTTCCATTTCCTTATGAATGGGTTTATGGGTATAAGGCTTTCCATCTGAGGGTTCTTCTACATGACAGGATTCTGTGCAATCGGCATAACCATTTTCTACCTTATGAGGATAATCAACAATTTTTCGATGACAATCTTTACAAGGGACACTGCCATGTAATGAGCTGTAATAATGACTTCGATCTATTGAGATACTACGGGTAACTCCTTCCTCATCAATAAAAGACAGCCCTTCTATTGCATGGCATGACATACATCCATCAGGATCACTATACCGTGGTGCAGATTGCCCGGGAGAGAGTATAAAAAGACTGAAAAAAATTAAAAAGACTTTTAACATATAGGGTTTCTGTAGGTTGGACTAACAGCTCTATCGTTAACCCAACATTTATTAATATTCATTTGCTGTGTTGCCGAAGAAACGGCAGCCCAGTCACCATTTTTATAAGACAAATGACCCAACTATTACGACAGACAATACCGACAATAATATAAAAGCATTAACCATTCTTGCCCAACTATGCGGCTTAAAAGTTGCAGCTTGAGCATCCGCTTTATTGGGTGTAAAAGTCAGTACTTGCCAATCGGGTTGAGGATGAATCTCTACCCCTTTTTTAATTCTTTTTGGTTCTGAGTTATCTTGTACTGTTGTCCATTGCAAGGCATTCCAGTCACAGACATCGACACACTCATGACAGGACATACATGACAATTGGTCAATTACAGCAATTTTATCGACCATGGTGATTGCGCCACACATACAGTCTCTAGCGCAAACATTACAACCAGTACAACGCTCTTTTTCAATACGAATTCTGCGGGTAAATTTAAGTTTTGACCCCAGTCGATTAACCAACCCATCCGCTGCTCCAATTGGACACATAAATTGGCAATAAGCTCGCCCTTTACTGGCAAAAAAACCAAGTATTAATAGTAGCCCTAAATTCACTAGCCCGACACTGGAAACCAGATACACCATCCCTCGATATTCCCCACTTAACGCTTCAACTAATCGAGGGATAGTAATAAAATTACATAAAGTACATGCACTAATCCCTAAGGCTGGCATGGCGACTAAAAAGAATCCAAAATAACCGTAACGGATTTGAACTTGAGGTAATGAACGAAATTCAATTTTCCAACGATCATTCATCATTCGCGAACCTAATTCAGCCAACCCACCGACTGGGCATAAGTAGCCACACCAGATTCTGCCATAGAAAAAAGTGGTGAGCATTATGGCTGAAAAGGCCATCACTCCAATGGATGCTGCGTTGACATGAACAAAAAAATCTTCCCATGTCATCCCGGGGAAATATAGATAGAATCTTCGCATACAAAGCACACCACACAAATCATCTGTTCCCACTAATTGGGGTAAAAATGCTAATGGTCCTATTAAGCAGGCACTAGCAATAAATATCATGGTATAACGATATTTTTGCATCGCAGGAATGGCTTTTATATTGTCTAGTATTCTCATAACAAACCTCTCATTTATCAAAGTAATGGCAGGTCAAACACAACTTCCCATTTTTTGCAGGCAACCTTAGCAGTGCCTCATTTTCTATTCGTTGGTAACTCACTTTATAATTTGATTTTAATTTTTTGTTCAACTCATCCAAGCGGTCAACTTTGTCAGCTTGATAAACCTCTGCCCATGGATGCTCCTTATAGCTAATTCCTTTTTCTAGATCATCAATTTCAACCTGCTTTCCTGCTGGTTTTTTTACATCAATCACACCTCGTTGATGTGGCGTGTGGCAACTAATGCACATCACTTCACCTTTTTCACTTAGCGGGATAAAAATAGCCTGCTTTTCCCGCATTTTTTTTAAATGCTTCACCATATCTTCACTTTCTGGCTTAACTTGGTGTTCCACTGCATTAAAATGAGGAGATTTCAAGTGGCAGCCATAACAAATGGTTTCCATTGGCATTCTTAACTTTAAATCTTTTAATTCCAGTTTCTTTTCCCTGTCTGGAACTTCCTTATGGCAATATTCACATTTTTCTTTTTTTATCTCGCCTTTATCATCCAGAAGAATATGAATATTTTCACGTGTATTGGCTTTTTCGTTGTGGCAGCGATAACAAAAGTCAGTTAATGGCTTATATGGCCCACCATGCAAAAAATCTTCGGCTTCTGTATCTACATCCTCTACTGGCGTTTTATCAATATCTTCCAGCCCATGACAGGTACTGCACACCAACTCACCTTTTTCACCCAGCTCCAGTTTCTCATCAATTTTTCTATCTTTTGAAGGCTTAACCTCCACAACATGATGAAAAGGTGGTAATTCTGGTTTATCTTCACCAGCTTCAATTTTTTTTTCAGCATTGACTGCAGAACTCAACAACAATAAAAATATCGCTAGTTTTTTCATAAACCTGTTGTAGCCGCTAAACCATGGACATGGCACACTCGACAATCTGTCCCGACCTGATGGACACCCGTTAAACCATTGCCAGTTTCCTCATCTCCCTGCTCCACCAAATCATTCATTGAATGACAGCTAACACATAACTGAGAATAATCTCCATCAACAATATTGATTAAAACGGGGAGATCTCTAACCGGTGCAGCTAGCTTACTCATTCCTGCATCAGTTCGATCAACAATCAATTTTGGATTGTGTGTACCATGCATAGCATGACAATCAGTACATTCCACTAGATCGCCATAACGATAATCCCCATCCCTTAACCCAGCATAAGTTCGCTCACCAGAGCCACGCAAATAACCATGCATATCCATAAATTGATAACTTTCTGCAATATTCACCAAAGGATCTCGTTTAAAGCGGGCTTTCATTTCAAATCCAGGTTGTTGATGCGATTTGTTATGACACCGAAGACAAAATTCCGTCCCGTTTTTATAAGGTATCTCTGCACTCGAAGGAGAGCCTGGTAGAGATGTTAAGTCTGTTTCAGCCTCAAATTTTCCATCCATATCAGAATTATGATGGCAGGTTAAACAGTCCTTATCTTTTAGATCTAAACTTTCCTGTACAGTAAAATCATGCTTTTCACTGCCTTTTTGCAAGGGCGACTTAGGTAGCCTTTGCTCATTATGACAAACAGTACATTGCCGCTCTACATTGGTGCCATTTTGTCCGTGACAGCCAGTACAACTACTGAATCCGACTTCAATCACAATATCTTTTATCTTGGGTGCTTCTTTATGAATTCTATTTTTAAAATGGCATGCCACACAATTTTCTTTTCCCCATGCACTACCGTCACCTCCATGAGTTGGCATTAACAAAAGCTGTCCTTTTTCCAAAGAAACATCAATTGTATTTACTGCCCAAATGGTTTGAGAAAACACTAAAAAAAGCAAAGAAAAAACTTTCAAACTATTGCTCATGACAATCTTGACAATAAAATACGTTATGGCAACGACTGCAATTAGCAGGCATCATTTTGGCTTCTAAGCCATGTTTAGATCTGTAGCCTAATGGATGGTAACCCTTCCCTGAAGTATCTCTACGGAAATGGCAATCACTACAAAATTTAGTATCCAAATGGCAGGTTTTACATTGTTTTTCATTTTGCTTTGCATCTTCTCCATGATTCTCAATATAGCCAGAGTTATGGTCAGCCGGCCAAATTGCTTTAGGGTCGTTATGACAAACATCACAACGCCAAGGTGCTTTCACTTCTTTTACATGACAGTCGTGACATATTGCTTCTAATGCTTCATTGGCAATAATATTGACCTTTTTTCTTTTTTTCTCATCATGCTCTGTATTTTTTTGAAAGGAATGACATAACATACAGCTGTCGCCTTCTTCTTCCATGGTTTTATAATGCGCTTCATGTGGATAAAAAATATCCGGTCTAACATCCCGTTTTTGATACCATGTTTTTTCTTTCTCTTTTTCCTTTTCTGGTTTAACAGATTCAACTTCTCCTGCAATGCCTGTCACTGCGACTAAACTACATAATAGTAATAGTGTATTTATTAACCTATGCATTATTTTTCAGCCTTTGGGATAAAACGATCTAAATACCATGTCACCTGTACAGCTCCTAAGTATTCATTCTCTATTTCTGAATACCAGATATGACTACCTGATAATTTTAAAAATAAAGAATTATAAATTCGATATTGTGTGTTCAGCTCAATACCCACTGACTCATTATTGCCATAAAGCTGTCTTTTATTATTTGCTAAAGCGATATTTAGCCCTGCTTTTAAATCTGCATTTACCGTATAGTCAGCTGATAAATACAAATTTTCACTTTTTTCTTCACCCAATTCCAGAAAATCAACTTCTGCCGCTAATGACAAATCACGTATATAGTCGTAACTAAAACCAGCATTTCCTCCATAGCCAATAAAATCACCCTCACTTCGTCTTGCCCGCTTAAAGCCAAAATGATATTCAAAATAATCATTCAGCTGATTATTAACACTAACCCTAAGTAAATCCTGTCGCCCAAATGAATATTCGCTATAAAATTTTTCCCTAAAAGTCGTGTAAGGGTTTCTTGGGTGGTATAACTCATAGGATGTTCGAATCCTGATATCCTCAGTTAAATCCAGCATGGCACTGACCATAAAATCTTCAAAAGTTGAGGTGCTAGTTTCATACGTCCCCATTAATGACAGTTCATAACCATGTAGATATTTTTTCGGGAAACTACCTGCTACCGTTGATGACATACTTAATCGTGTTGAGACATCATCATCAGCAAATTGCTGAAACCCACCTCGAAAATACACATCATCAAGTGTGATGTTTTCACTTTTCCATGCAATATTTTTATTCCACTGTGCTTCTATTCCATAAAGCCAATTACCACTAACAGAACGCACATCTTCTAAACGCCTTGGTACACCCGCATAAAACTGCAAGGAATAACCATTTTTTCCATTGTCATCATAATTATCGTATTGATAATTAACCCCATCAACGGCGTAGTAACCTAAACTATCTGCTCGCTGAAATCGTCCACCTTTTATCGTCGAACCATAATCTTTAAATTCTTTCTGTACATATAATTGATAAATATCGGCCTCAAAGTCTCTCTTACCATCACTCAGTCTAGAGACAAAATCTAACCCTCCATGCCAGCTTTTATTGTCAAAAACTTCCAGACTACCCCATACTTTACTAAAGAACTCCGAGTCATCCGGGTTTCGGTTATCTATTTGTGTTTTTGATTTTAAAACACCGCTCCAATTCCATGCGTAACTCTCATTACTCAAGAAAAAAAGGAATATTCCACTCACAAGAATTTTTAATTTCTTCATCAATTAACTAGTCATCATCAATCTGACTATAAAAATCATCACCGTTCTTCTTTTTGATCATAGCCCAGGCAACCAAAGACCCTAATGCAACCACACAACCACCACAAACAGCACATTTCCCCGTTTGAGGAATAGTACAGCTTGAGGCTGTAAGCAAGTGGCCTCCCGCAATACCCGCACCAAATAACCAAGGTAGAGTTTTTGCAGCAAGCTCATTTGTCTGCTGAGTGTTCTCTGAATCATCAACAATTAATTCACTTATTTTTTTTGACATTTTTTAACCTCCTAAACGCAAAAATGGGAACGATAACTAAAGTACCCAAGCAAAATTATTTTAACGATTTTATTTGTCTTTTTTATCCCCTTCTTCGTTGTAAAAATAGTTACGTAGCTAGCTATGCGCCTATTTTTACGCCTTGAATAGAATAAAAAATCCTACATAAAACAGTCAAAATAATTTTGCTTGGGTACTTAATTATCACTCCCAATAGAGTCCAGACTAACTTAGTTACTTATCAGCAACTATAAAATAGCCTGGCTCTTTCATTTTAAAAATTACATAGCCATCATTACCATCTATTGCTGGCTGTATTTCCACTAATTCAGACATAGGGATAGCCTCAATAGAAGTTAACGCCCAGTTTGCAACAACCACATTAATATCATTAAGGTTTGTTTTTGTTCCTTTGTAAGTCGCCAAAACAAACATGGATGCATTGTTGAAGGATTCAACATGTTTCCTGGCAGAATCACGGACTTCAAAATAAAATACATCAGAACGTAAATGCCCATATCCACGGGTTTCTAAAATACCATTAGCGGCTGGAATAGCATCTTTAAGCAATCCCAAAACTCCACGATAAGTTGGAAATAAAAGACTATTAACTGTATTCCCATCAATCAGTGCTGCCATATTTCTTAAACTAAAATCACCTTTATTTACAGAAAAGAAATAGCCATCATTACTTGGTAAATCAGGTGCCATTTTAGAAGCTAATACAGACCCAACAGATGCTAAAATATCATTTTTAGATACCTTTCTAAATTTACCAATAATTTCAGAAGCACTGGAATTTCTCAGCAATGACATAAACGGATCAATTTTAGTTTCAAATAAAATGTCATCTACCGTTTGAACAAGACTGCCATTTTCTTTCATTTTGGTATATTTCATATCCAAAATAATATGGCCTTCTTTGACTAGACGTGGATCAGGAATACTTGATCGTCCTTTAGCTTCAATTTCCTTTGTCCCAAATATTCCATTAGGAGAAACTAGTGAGCTAAATGCTCCATTTTGTTTACGCTCATGACACTCTCCACACGGAACAGAATCTGGCGAAGGGCGAGTGTTATGCGAAATAATATATTCATTTGCTTCTGATAGATACAATGCTGTATCAGGGTTAGCAAATCCCTTTTCTTGCAACATTCCATCAAAGGCTGTTTTCACCTGTATAAATTCTTCGTATGTTTTTGGATCACTATTAGCTATTCTTTTCTCAACTTTACTTAAAACATATCCAGAAACTTTATCCCTCCAGAGCGATCGATGGGAAGGCTGATACGGTACTATTTTTAATTTTCCATCTTCAGCTGCTCTATACCGATACAGCATATTAAGAGACTCGCCACTTTTATCCTTTTTATCTGTAATATGACATGATTGACAAGCAACGACATCAAAATGAGTTTTTGTTATCTTTGTCAGACTTTCCTTGTGATAACCCGCCATATCGCCATTGCCTTTCCAAAGCTCAAGATGAGCAGCTAGCAAAGTATCATGTCCTGAGGGAATAATTGGCTGATTTGATTTGATATGACATTCTTCACAGGACTTGACATTGGGTGCGTAATCTAAATCACTACGCACATCCATATCTGAATTTCCTTTAGGAAAATCATGATTGGCATCTAAATCAATACTGGCTCTGTTTGATTTATAATACTGTTTAGAGTGACAAGCATTACAATTGTCAATGACTCGTGACTGGCCATTATTTTCAACATAGATTTTTCCTTTATGAACATCATCCTTATAATCATCCTGTAATAAAGTATCCGCATCTTCACCTTCAAGTGTTGCTGAAGCATCCTCTCCGAAACCGTAAAAACCACGCCGACTATTACTGGTACGATGACACTCCATACAGTTTTCATTTGCCGGAAAACGGAGCATCGGGATAATGACTCGACCGTTTTCATCAAAAGCGGCCTTATTCCAGTTAAAGATTGGATTATCATTCTCATCTTTTACTAGCCCTACAGAATCACCTTTGGGAGCACGCTTAATTGTGACTAAATTAGCACCATCTTTGTTAACGACAAGCTCCATTAGGCCAGTTGCTGCCTGACGAAACATACCTTTGTTAGAAAATGCCTGTCGAGCGCTTCTTGCTCCTTTATGTGCTCCCAACCCGCTATCTGCTGGCAATTTCAAAGTAGAAAAATCTATATGGCAAAATAGACAATCAGCTTCACCTACGCCACTTTTCTTCCAATCATGAAGCACAAGTTGTTTTTTCCCATCCATGACACCACGTTCATAATAATCGCCATCACCAAACTTAATATCAGCAATATTTTTTTCATCATAACGAATACCTTCCCTATCCTTTTCTGCCCAACCACCTCCAGCGTGACAACTCATGCAGGTTTTAACATAGCCTGCTGATCCAAAGTCAGCAAAGTCATTGATACCACCAGAATTATTTTTTTTGGCTAAAACTTGCGGATTATCCCCACCCATACAAGTGTATCCGCCATAATAACCAGGAGAGACTAAATGAGGTAGACCTCTTTTGGTACCGTAATCATCACTAGCTTCATCACGACCCATTTGAAAATGATAGGCCTTTGTAATGGCTTCATAATCATGACAACCACTGCCTTCACAACTTTTTTTCGGACTATAAGGATTAGTTGACTCCAAAACGTGAACACCTTGCTCATCCAACAAAGGAATCTCAGGGTGGTCAATCGCTTTATCAAATGCATTGACAGCAGCTTTTGAATTAGAGAATATGAAAAGCATAAATAAGCAACATAGTGTTATGAACCACTTCTGCTTTTCATTATCTTTGACTGAATGCATTAAATTTCCTAGTGCCTTAAATTGTATGACTTAAATAGTTGTTTTTAAAAAAATAAAATAATATATTTTTTATCCACAACTTACAAAATCACAGTTAACCAAGAGAGCAAAGCAAAAAATAAGCCAGCTTTTATAATTCATCTATATTTTCTTTATAAATTAAAAACAATGTGTTACCTCATCTATCTTTACATCGTTTTCGACAACAGCACAACATACGTTAAATAACATACGATATTTAAGCTATATAACATTGTTTAGTTATATCAAGCGTCTTATAAAAACTGAGAAGCCATAAAGTATCAACACTTTTGTCAAACGTATAAACAAAAATTAATTACACAATTATTTTAAAATTTTTTAATAAAAATAACTAAAGGACATTCAAAAGTGCAAAATCCACACCATGTTTATGAATTATTATTAGATGCATCCAGCAGCAAACAAACAATTGATCGACTCGTTATTGGCCAAGTCTGGACGGTCTGTCAAGCTAACCATTCAGGCTTAGCAATGAGCCCACCCCTTGCCACTAGAACATTACCTTGGGCTGGTACATTGCAAGGCAAATCACTAACGGAATTAACTTCTTGGATTACTCACTGGGACTTGTTTAAGGCAACCGTTGGTTTATCAGCTATTAACAGCTCCCTTAACCAGCGCACACCACTTCTTGGAAAACGATTAGAACCTGAACCAGGAAAAGCTAATTTAGCTGTTTTTGACTATTTCTTTCCTCAGATAAAAGACAGCAATATTGTTGTGATTGGTCACTATCCTGGCATTGAGCGTTATTACTCTCAGTACAATCTTAAAGTTATCGAGCGTCAACCGGTAGATAAAGATTATCCTGATTCTGCTGCAGAGTTTTTAATACCTGAAGCAAACTGGGTTTTCATTACTGCAACTTCGCTTGCCAATAAAACATTTGCAAGACTAATAGAATTGGCATCAAATGCTAAAACGGTATTAATGGGGCCAAGCACTCCCTGGTTAACAGAGTTATCTGAATTTGGTATTGATTATTTAGTAGGCGTTGATGTGGTAGATGATGAACTTCTTTTTCAAACTGCAGCAGAGGGAGGTGGTGTTCGAATATTTGATCAATCTGTCCGCTATAAAGTTGTTGATTTAACAACAAAGTTTACTCTGTAATTTTCTACATTTTCATCGCGCATTAAGAACGAAAAATAAAATAGGCACCGGCAGACATACAAAGTGCAGCCCAATAATAATCAGTTTTAAAGGGCTGGTTCATAACAAATATTGCGAAAGGAATAAACATCAGTAATGACATTCCTACTTGTATTATTTGTAGCTGAAACAATGATAATGCAGTATTACCAATTCGGTTAGCAGGTATATGAACTGCATATTCAAAAAATGCAATCCCCCAACTAACAATCGCGGCAATATACCATGGCTTATGATCCAGGTATTTTAAATGTAAGTACCATGCTGATAGCATAAAAAAATTTGAAACAACTAAAAGCAAAAGAGTACGAGTTAATACAGACATAAACTTGGGTTTACCGGGAAATAGAACGAAAAAAATAAATTCCAAAATCTATAGGGCACCTATAGCTAAAAGAGTGCATAAAATTCACTCACATTAATTAAACTTAGTTATTTAATGTACAGTTCAGAGCACGACTCTAAAAGTATTTAGAAATTTGACGAAGAAAATTTTTACAATGGCGGCGATTATAGTGAATCTTAACCATACTTTCAAACTTGATTAAGCTAACAAATCAGAAGAAAAACAAATCCAGTTAAATAACTATGTTATATAAATTTACTTATCTCGGAAAAGTAGGTTATATGCCACTTTATTTTTTATAAGGGTAGTAAAAAGATCCAATCAAAATCAGGTATGATTAAAAGTGAAGTAAAGAATGGCTAGGTTGGGCTAACAGCTCTATCGTTAACCCAACATTTTTAGCAAAAATATAGTGTTGCGCTGTCAAAAAGAGGGTAGCCAAACCTACACTATTTTTATTTACTTCACTTTTATTTACCCTTCTAAAATAACCCCCCTCTTTATTGGCATTAAATTTGCTGCTGTACTTGTTTAAAAAGCTACAACTTGCTCCTAACAAAAATAATAACCAATGCAATTTGACGATCAAGCCGACATCTACGACAAACGCACCGGACTGGGTGAAAAAACAGCTCAAAAAATTGCTACCACTGTAAATCAAATGATCAAACCTTACCTAAAAGGTCAGTTTCTAGAAATAGGCGCCGGCACAGGTGAAATCGGCTATTTTCTGCAAGATTTATCCATCCCTTATATTGGTATTGACCTATCTAACGGAATGTTAGATATTTACCGGCAACGATTTAAAGAACAAGAAAATAGTCCTCAGCTAATCCAGATGGATGGCAACACTACATGGCCACTACAAAATGGTTCAGTTTCCGTATTTTTTAGCTCTCGAGCCATGCACCAGCTTGATCATGAGCATGTGCTAAAACAACTAAAAAAATTAGCTGTACCGGCTTCATCCCTGTTAATTCTCGGCAATGTAAAAAGGAACAAAACCTCCACCAAAACAATCATGCGTAAAGAAATGCATAGCGTTTTAAATAATTTTGGGCTTAAGGAGAAAAGTGGACAAAGCAATCGCAAGCTATTGTTTGATGCCATAGAACAACAAGGCGGAGAAATACTTCCTTCTGTTACTGCTGCTCGCTGGCTAGTGAGTCATGCGCCAATAGATTCTATTGAGTCTTGGAAAAACGTCGATGGTATTGCAGGTCAAACAATTGATCAAAAACTAAAAACTAAAATCCTTGATTCTCTTATTTTAAGAGCTAAAGAAAAATTTACTGATTTAAATATAGCATTGGAGACTGAAGAAACCTATGAGCTAAACGCAATTAAACTTCCATATAACCAAGAAATACAAAATAATTCAGACAACTACAACTAACATCTTTTATTCCTTTCAGCATCTATAGAGCACCTCTGTTAATAACCTTGTATTGTTCGATATGCACGTTTGGAATACTGATAAAAGTCAGTATTAGCTGTCAAATTTATTCGACTTATATACCTAAACGATAACTATAAAAAAACATGAGTAACGACGACTTACTAACAGAATTGGGTGCCTCTTTAATCAATGGCAATCTAACAGACAAATCACTTTTAGCCAAAACTTCAGAACAACCCGTTTTTAAAGTACTTCCTAATGCCAATGTCATTAAAATTGGCGGCCAAAGCATTATTGATCGCGGCCGTGCCGCTGTTTTACCCATTTTAGATGAAATAATAGAAAACTTACCACACCATAAAATGATTATCGGCACTGGCGCTGGAACCAGGGCCAGACACGCTTACAGTGTAGGCATTGATCTAGGTATGCCAACAGGTGTTCTAAGTGTTTTAGGTACTTTTGTGAGTATGCAAAATGCTCGAATGATTCATTTTTTGATGGCTAAACATGGTATCCCTTTTATTGAACCTATCCAGTTTCCACAATTACCTTTATATCTTGCAGAACGTCAGGCCGTCATTTTTTTTGGTATGCCTCCTTATGTTTTTTGGCAACGTAACCCGGAAATTGGACGATTACCCGCTCATAGAACAGACAGTGGTTCTTATTTAATTAGTGAGATGTTTGGTACTCGCTCAATGATTTATATTAAAGATGAAAATGGTTTATATACTGCTGACCCCAAAAAGGACAAGCATGCGACATTCATTCCTAAAATCACAGTTGACGAACTTAATGCTTTAGATTTACCTGATTCAGTTGTAGAACCTCCCGTACTTGAGTTTATGAAAAATGCAGAAGTTAGACGTGACATTCAAATTATTAATGGCTTGGTTCCCGGCAACATTACAAAAGCACTTAATGGTGAACAAGTAGGAACGATCATTAGTGCTGATTAAACCAAGCATTTAATTATTTCTAGAGATTCTAAGCTAAATAAGAATTATAGAATCCAAATTGTACTAAAGTTAACTTACAAAAAAATATGACTAATCAAACTGATAAACGCCATCATCTCAACTCTGTGCTGATGCGCGAAAGCCTTATAGACAAAAAAGTGATGGCTTCAACTGAAGTTGAAACTCCCGTTATACGCATGCTTCCTAAGAGCCATGTGATTAAAATCGGCTCTAGCTCTATTATTGACCAAGGCAAAGAACTTACTTACCCTGTTGTAGAGGTTTTAGGTGAACTACTTGAAAAAGAAAAGTTAATCCTAGGTGTTGGCGGCGGTCTCCGCAGCAAGCATGTATTTTCTATAGGCTGTGATTTAGGGTTGCCAACTGGCGCACTGGCCCAGATTTCTGTGACTGACGCATTAGGTAATGCACATATGCTAGGCGCATTGCTTTCTCCTTATGGAGTGGTTGCCATTCCACCTGAAATTTTCGGACATTTATTACCTTTATTTATCCGATCTGCACCCGGGGTTATTTTTAATGGTGTCCCCCCCTATTCTCTTTGGGAGCATCCTCCGGGTATTGGTCGTATTCCTCCTCACAGAACGGATGCTGGCTGTTTAATTCTTGCTGAATGTTTTGGTTGTAAAACAGTAACCTTGGTTAAGGATGTTGATGGTTTATATGATAAAGACCCAAAAACTAATCCTGACGCAGAATTTATTCCAGAAATTACTGTTTCTGAAATAAAAGAGCGTCAATTTGAAACCTTACCTTTTGATGAGGTCTTACCTGATATATTGAAAACATCCAGATTGGTAAAATCATTCCAGGTCATTAATGGCACAAAACCTGAATTAATAAAAGCAGCGGTTAGGGGTGAGCATGTTGGAACCATTGTTCGTGCTGATGATTAAACGAATGGGTAGGTTGGGCTAACAGCTCTATCGTTAACCCAACATCTTTAAGGACCTGTTCAAGATCGTTACGAGCTGCTGTCAGTTGCGTGCGGACGGAGCGCAGTAGATCTTGAACAGGTTCTAAGAAAAAGAGATGTTGGGTTGCCAAAAAGACGGCAGCCCAACCTACATATGGACATAAATAAATAGTTCTAAAATAAAAACATATGCACTCAACCACCATAGCTAATCTTCAACAAATCAGCAAAGTCTACCCTAAGGGTATCATTGCACTCAAAGAAATCAATCTAAGTATTGTTGAGCAAGAGATGATAGCTATAGTCGGTGCAAATGGATCTGGAAAATCTACACTTTTAAAGATCATTGCAGGAAGCTTAAAACCAGAGCAAGGGTCTATCAACATATTTCAATTAAATGCTCAAATAAAAGCTGAACAGCTAAAAAAACTAATCAGCTATATCAGCCAAGACAGGGCATTAGACCCAGAAATGACAGGGATGGAATTGTTACACTATTTTTCAGCCCTTTATGGTTTATCTGGCGAAACAGCAAAACAAAGAATTAATAAGTTAATCAATACCTTTGAATTAAACCCTTTTATTAGCAGGAGAACCCATAGTTATTCGGGCGGGCAGGCTCAGCGTTTACATATAGCAATAGGCATTCTTCATCGACCAAAATTATTATTACTTGATGAACCAACCAGTGCTTTAGACCCAAAGGGTAAAGCCTTTTTTTGGGCGTTTCTTAAGGCGTATCAACAACAAGGGAATACCATCATTATTATCAGTCATGAATTGGAAAATATACGCCAGCACTGTTCTCGCGTGTTATTACTTGATAAAGGTAAATTAATTGAAAATGATACAGCGGATAACATTATTCAAGCACATGCCAAACCAGTGCTTCATATTAAAACCACAACCGTTTTAAAAAACACAGAAAGTCTAAAACAATTATTGCAGCAAACTATTTCTACGATAGCTATTCAATTTAAAAATCAATCAGCCAGGTTGGAAATTAACCAAAGCTCTGAATTAAACAAAGCTAAAACCCTAAGCTTGGCTCTACAGGCTTTTGAAGAACAACAATATTCAGCTGTTGAATGTCGCTGGGAAGAACCTAGCCTGGAAAATGCGTATTTTAAATTAACTGGGGAAACAATTGTTCCACCACCTATTCTAAAAAACAGTAAAAAGGGACAAAGGAAACGCCGGTGAATTTTCATCATTTTTCTATCGCTTTAGCCGTTTTTAAACGGACATGGATAAAAACCTTAAGACGCCCTGTGGCGTTGACTTTTTCCTTAGTACAACCCTTAATGTGGATGCTATTTTTTGGTTTTTTATTTCAGCGATATGCTTTGAATGACTTGCCAACAGGTATCCGCTATTTAGATTTTTTGGTGCCGGGCATCTGTGCAATGACTGTTTTGTTTGGCGCTTCACAATCAGGTATAGAATTCATCAGAGATATGCAAAACCAATTTTTAGGTCGAGTATTATCAACGCCTGCCTCAAAAGTAATGATTATTGCTGGAAAAATATCAGCTGATGTTTCGCGGCTAATCATTCAGGCCCTATTAGTGTTACTTTTAGGTCTGGCATTGGGTGCAAAATTAAAATTTTCGATTGAGCCTTTATTTCATATGATAGCTAGTCTACTATTATTCGGCATTGCTTTTTGTAGCCTTTCTTGCTGGATTGCATTAAAAGCTCGCTCGCAAGAAAATATGGCAACATTTGTACATTTAGTTAATATGCCCATGTTATTTACTAGCACTGCTTTAGTACCTAGCAAGCAAATGCCTGAATGGTTAGCGACAATTGCTCAGTACAACCCACTTTCATTAGTGGTGAATAACTGTAGGGCTGCCTTATTATTTGCAGAAACTCCTTTACTAAAATCTAGCATTTTACCCCTGATAATTATGGCAACAATCCTCTTTATATTATCTACCGTTACGCTTCGATCAACGCAATTGAATTAAATTTATGAAACATTATCTATTTGGAATTGCTTTTTTTCTATTCACTCACTCTGCTACAGCAGCAGAAAAAGTATTGGTTTATGCAGCCGCCAGTACCAGTAATGCCGTCAGCGAAATTATTAAGCAATTTAATCAAATATCACCTGATAGTAAAGTTAAAGCCTCTTTTGCCTCATCTTCAACATTAGCAAAGCAAATTGAAGCCGGTGCGCCCGCACAAGTTTTTATTTCAGCTAGCCCTGACTGGATGGATTATTTACAAGACCGAAATCTGATCGTTAAGCAATCACGGAAAAATCTTCTCAGCAACAAAATCGTCTTGATAACGCCAAAAGGAAAACCGATAGCTGTTGAAATGAACAAAACTTATAATTTGGCCACTCATTTAGAAGGGAAACTTTGCATAGGTGACCCTAGTCATGTGCCTGTTGGAATATATGCTAAGCAAGCATTAGAGTCAATGGGCTGGTGGGGAGAACTTAAACCTCATATTGTAGGAACAAAGGATGTACGCGCAGCCTTGGCATTTGTAGAATTAGCTGAATGTGATGCGGGTATTGTTTATTCAACAGATGCTAATAAATCTGAAAAGGTAGAGTTAGCGGCTGAATTTCCAGCAGATAGTCATAACGCGATCGTTTACCCAGTAGCCAAACTAGCTTCTGCTAATAAATCCTCTGATAGCTTTTTAACCTATTTAAGCTCTCCACAAGCTTTGGCTATCTTTAAAAAATACGGTTTTAATACACAATAGTAAGGAATTTATGTTCGATCTTTCTCCAGAAGAATATTCAACCATGATGCTCTCTTTAAAAGTAAGTTTATGGAGTGTCGGGATTATTCTTATTCCCGGTATTTTTACAGGCTGGCTATTAGCCCGCTATGATTTTATCGGCAAATCTTTGCTTGATGGAATATTGCACCTACCCTTAGTTTTGCCTCCAGTAGTAACAGGCTATTTATTATTATTAGCACTAGGAAGACAAGGTTACATAGGCAAGTGGCTTTATCAACAATTTGAAATTTCACTTGCTTTTAGCTGGCGCGGTGCAGTATTAGCTACCGCCTTAATGAGCTTTCCATTAATGGTGCGTTCTATTCGCCTGTCTATTTCAAATATAGATGTAAAATTAGAACAAGTTTCCCGAAGCCTTGGCGCTAGCGCATTAAATTCTTTTTTTACCATAACTTTACCTCTGGCGATTCCTGGCATTATCACCGGCTCAATCCTTTCTTTTGCCAGAAGTCTTGGTGAGTTTGGAGCAACCATTACCTTTGTAGGTAATATAGAAGATGAAACACGTACTTTACCTTTAGCCATTTTTACCTATATTCAAGTGCCTGATGGTGCAGAATCAGCACAAAGATTATTGATTATCTCAGTTATCCTTGCACTCGGCGCCTTGTTATTCAGTGGCTTCATTGAACAACGTACAGCACACTGGCTAGGAGGAAAATAATGCTTTCTCTTGATGTTCAATTACAACGAGGCACTTTTAATCTAGAAGCAAATTTTGCGCTGGATAAACCAGTCACAGGCTTATTCGGCTCATCTGGGTCGGGTAAAAGTACACTGCTAAACTTAATTGCAGGTTTGGCTCACCCTGATAATGGCTGGCTAAAACTAGGTAATAAACATTTATTTCATAGTGCAAAAAACATCAACCTTTCGCCTAATCAGCGTGAAGTTGGGGTTGTGTTTCAAGATAGCCAACTGTTTCCACACTTATCTGTAAATAAAAACCTGCTTTATGGATATAAACGCATAGCAAAAAAGCAACGCCGGTTTGAAGAAAATGAAATTATAGATTTACTAGAAATAGGCCACTTATTGAAAAAAAGACCGGTTCAACTTTCTGGCGGAGAAAAACAGCGAGTAGGATTGGGTAGAGCTTTACTGGCTTCTCCACGGTTTTTATTATTGGATGAACCTTTAGCATCGTTAGATCAAGGTTTAAAAGGGCAAATATTACCCTTTTTAAAGCGAGTAAAAAATGAGCTGGATTTACCGATGATTTATATCAGTCATTCCATCGAAGAAATCTTACATTTAACTGACCAGTTAGTCGTCATCAATCAAGGTCGTATTCTAGGAACGGGTCATTTTTACGATGTAATCAAAGCCGACCGTGTCCAGAATGTTGCTAATTCAATGGGATTAGAAAACATTATTACTGCCACTATTATTTCCCATGATATTGCTTCAGGCCACACCATTGCAGAAGTAAAGGGGAAAATATTATTGTTACCACTAACAGATAGATTTTCTATCGGTGATTCGTGCTATCTCTCAATACGTTCTAGTGAAATTGCCATTGCTAAACAATATATTTCTCAAATTTCTATTCAAAACCAGATTAAGGGCAAGATTATTTCGTGGATAAAAAATGCATCATGCGTTTCACTTCATATTAATATTGGTGATACACCCCTGACGGTTGACATAACACCTAAAGCTTTTTCTGATTTAGCACTGAGTGAAAACGAAGATATTTATTGCTTAATCAAAGCTCAATCCTTTTCTTTTCTTGGCAAAACAGAATAACTCAATTGGTTTTATTGAAACCACATCAAAAGCGTTAGATAGCTCAAAATAAATAGCTATTTAACACAGTTTAATTAAGTAAATTCTTGCCTTTACCTAAAATACATTCCTTCTAGTCCTAAAATTGACATTAATATCTTTACTTTTTGTTAACAAAATACCTTAGACTCTATGCAAACTAAGCTATCCGTTGTCTAATACGAAACATTCATCTTTCCATATTCCTCTTTGTTATCTTCTTTAACAAGCATTAGTTTGCTATTGCTCGAATTTTTCAATATTCTTTATTTAATTCAAAAAGCTATGTATTAAACATCTCGCCCATCCTAGTTTAGGCACATATTTTGCACTGTTTACTTGAGCGATTGACTTCTGCTTCTTTAAAACTTAAGAATAATTTTAAAAATAAGAAAAACAAAATCGTTAAACATATGTAGATAGCTATTTTCAATATGCCTTATCTAAATACTCTATATCAACAACTACACCTTAGGTGAAATTTATGAAACACTCTGGTTTAATGTTTACCTCATTAGCACTCTGTTGTTCTCTCGCTAATGCAGCCAGTGACTCAACTTTGTCTGGCGACACATTGCACATCCCTCACGTTATGTATGGAGGAATGATGTATGACGTCAAAATGAAATTTCAAGCCCCTGACAGGCTTCTTTTACAAACTGCAACACCTATTACTAGCATGCCTATGAACCCGGCAGTTATGGTTTCAAAAGACTTAAAGTTCTCACTTTCAGAAATCGCTGTAAGTAATAAACTTTATAAAGCGAATGTTACAGCAATAAGTGACACAGAATTTCAGGCAACGGGTATAACAGAAACCATGCCTATGGGTACTGTTAAATCATTTACAGATTTAGGTGTACTTGAAGGTGGTAAAGATTCTTATGCATACGCCGTCAGTGAAGATGGTACCGTCATTGCGGGCAAAGTTAGAGATGCTGATAGAAAAAGTTTTCCTGCTATATTTGATTATACTCAGGGAAACATAGAAACGTTAGTTGACTTGGGCGGAGGTCGGCCTCGACCAACTGCTGTAAATAATAGTGGAGCAATTGCAGGCTATGGAACATTAAAGACTGAGGATGGCGCACCTCGTATTTACAATGCATTTTATAACAAAAGTGGAGCAGAATTAGTTAACCTTGGCACTTTGGGTGGAACTGACTCAAGAGCCTTAGGTATGAATAATAAAGACATGTTAGTTGGCTGGTCTGCAAGTAAAGCTGATAACTCTGATCACGTCGCTTTTATGACTGACGCAAGTTCTGGCACGCCAGTTTTAAAACCTTTAGAAGGCGAAATTCTTGGTGGTAAACGCTCTTTCGCTTTTGATATCAATGATAACAACCAAATCGCCGGTGTTGCTACCAAAGCGGATGGATCAGCAATTGCATTTGTCTATAAAGACGGTGTTACTACAGAATTAGGGTCACTTGATGATTCGGGCTATTCAGAAGCAAGAGCTATCAATGATAAAGGTGAAACTACCGGTTGGTCATTAACAACCAATGGTAAATACGCTGCTTTTATGCATGATGGAACTACAATGACTGAACTTCCAGGGCTTGGTGGTGATACTCAGGCGTATGACATTAATACACATGGCCATATAGTGGGTAGCGCAAGAGATGAAGAAGACAACAGACACGCTTTTGTATATAAAGATGGTCATTTAATGGATCTCTACAAAATGATACCAGCAGCAGACCAAGAAAACTGGAAAGAACTACGTGAAGCATACAGCATCAGTGATGATGGCGTTGTTGTAGGTCGTGGACGTTTTTGGACAGACAAAGCTGAAGATAAAAGCGCATCTAGAGCCTATAGAATCCAATTATAAGCCAAAGATAATTTTTATTTAACGAATACTGAGTTGGTTTTCTTAACAAGATCAACTTGAATATATTTCACAAAAAATAATACCCATTTAGGGTAAAGTTTGGAGAACAACATGAAAAAAGTTTTTTCACCCTTAATTGCTTTGGCTTCAGTATTAACCTGTGCCAATGTGACTGCTGCCGATATAATACACAATGATTTTTCTGATGGAACAACCGAAGGTTGGGGAAAAGGTACGGCAGCAACTAATCCCGTAACTATTGAAACTGAAGCAGACGGTAATAAATATATAAAATTTATATCAAATGGAGGAAATGCGGACACTGAAGACAAAGATATAAAAATCACTCTTCATAACTCGACTGGGGCTTGGCGTGGTAACTATAACGCAAAAGGTGCAACCACTATATCAGCTCGCTTTAAAAACATGGGGACTGAAACAATTGAAATGCACGCTGCTTTTGGCAACACATTAGCAGACTTAAGATCTCGTTATGTTGTTATAACAGGTGTTGAAATTCCAGCAGATGGCGAATGGCATGATGCTTCTTTCTCGCTTTCTGATGTACAGATGGTTCCATTAGGCGGTCATGGTAAATCAAACGCGACTTTCTCGGCACAAGAAACACTTGGGAATGTTAAATCTGTTAGATTTACCCAGGGAACCTTAGGTGTAGTAACAGGACAGGGTCATGCGGGTGATGATGCACCTTTCACCGGCTGGAATAGTGGCGCAGCAATTAATGCTGATATTGGAATTGACGATATAAAGCTAAGTAACTAAAACAGTTTTAAACCCCTCTTATTTGTTCGTTTTCATGGTGGCTTATTTAATTTCATCATGGAAACGATCAAAAAATCACATCAAACAACATCTTTTTTGCACAGGCTTTAGCCTTTTTCGGTAACTCTACTTAGAGAAAGAGAAGCAACTTTATAAGTTATTGCTAAAAACGCTTAAAAGTTATTGTCATACTCCCAAGTCCACATAGATTTAGCTCAATTTTCACCTTATCAAATAGTGAATCAATCGTTCTCTCGGATTTTACGGTTCTAACTTCCATTTCCCAATTAGCTTTTATCTCGTTTTACTAAAAAAAAGTACCTTAGAACCTGTTCAAGATCGTAACGAGCCGCTGTCAGTTGTGTGCGGACGGAGCGGAGAAACCGGAGTTTACACAGAGTAAATGAGGATTTCGAGCACCGCCCAAGCACAACTGGCAGTGACACAGTAGATCTTGAACAGGTTCTTAGAATTCCTATCCATAGCTTTTGTATACGCATAAGGTTAATTCAATACCCATGCCTCACAAAGACATGGATGTTGAATCTTGAATACCAGCTAAAATTTTTATAACTTTTCTTTCGCTTATATTTTTATATGCCTGAGGAATGAACTAATGCTTTAAATGTCCCCGCATTCAACAGACCACCAAAGGGCGCACCATAGACAAAAACTTGCTTATCTTTAGCACCTAAAAAAATATTTTTTGAAGGGTAATAACGCGCATAATAGCCTTCGATCATCATAGAAGTTTGATGAGTAGGAAAAAAATCCGGATAAGTATTTTCTGCCCAATCAAACAAAGCATCCATCTTGGCTTCAGTCATTTCAATTGGACCTATTCCAAGGCCGGGACCCGGGGCATCCTGAGCACCTGGAGGTGCATCTGGACCAGGAGTAACACCATCACCCCCACCTCCACCCGTTCCATCACCTTGGGCTGCTTGAACCCAAGAGGAGAATACAAAAGTTCCACAAAAAAATAGCAGTCGTAGAATTTTAGTTATTTTCATAATACACCCTTTATAATCAAAATTTAATTTCTCTTTCTAATAGCTCAAAGATTATCAATAGTTCTTTGTAGCAATTTTAACGCATTTCCTACTGTTATGGTAAAGATTTTCAACTCTAACACCATCTTTGAAATGATGTATAAGTAGTTGCTTTAAAAGAATTCATGACAAAAATCGAAACGATAAAAATAATACTCCAATGTCTTTTGTGATACATAAAACCCCCTCTGATTTCGACGGCTAACTTTCAATATCAGTAAGAAAAAACCAACATAATTTTAATCCACAACAAACAAAAACACATCTAGCCCAGAGGAAAAAAGCAATAATCAAGCCATTTATTACTCCGTTATTAGCTTAATTATTTCATTAAAAAATAATACCTTACAATTTTCATTCATACTCTTCCTTAGCTTACTCCCTGAAAAACGTTAAATGACATGAAAAAACAGGCTATATAACATTGATTAATTTTTTTCAGAGCACCTCCCTTTCTTCTAATTAACAAAAATCTAGATTCGTACAGATGATATAATTAACGTACTTATAAAACATACCTACTTCACTCCTTTCTTTTCATACCCCTCATGCATTCTCTTACAAATATTCACGCCCTCATCATTGATATGGATGGAGTTTTATGGGAAGGAAACCGTGCTCTGCCTGGACTTATAGATTTTTTTCAACTTCTAAGGAAAAAATCACTTCCTTTTGTGCTTGCAACCAACAATGCCAGTCTCACTCAAGAACAATATGTTTCTAAATTAAAAACAATGGGCGTGGCCGTCTCCCACAAAGAAATACTAACGTCTAGCATGGCAACAGCACATTATTTGAATGAACACTCAATACCAAACTCGAATCGAGCCTTTATTATTGGTGAAGAAGGGCTTCGTCAACCCTTGATAGAACAAGGTTTTACTTTAATTGATTCATTTAATGCGGAATCACCGGCTGAATATGTTATTTGTGGTTTAGACAGAAAGTTAACCTGGGAAAAGCTTGCTAATGCTTCATTACACCTTCATGCAGGTGCAAAATTTATTGCCACAAATGCTGATACTACCTTGCCTACAGAAAAAGGCCCTGTTGTTGGTAATGGTGCTATCCTAGCCGCCTTACAAGCAACAACGAAAGTATCACCTACTATTATTGGTAAACCTGAACCAATTATGTATCAGCAAGCTATTAAAATTTTAGGCATTACGCCTGAAAATACAATTGCCATCGGCGATAGGTTAAATACAGATATTTTAGGGGCTGTTAACACGGGACTCCGAAGCATTATGGTTTTAACCGGAATATCCAATAAAGCAGATTTAAAATCAATAGACTATAAACCTACCTGGATTATGCCTGATATTTGCGCAGTGACAGAAGCATTAGCGCATTCTTAAGATTATACTTCGCGCGGTCACGGATGCGAAGTATACTCACATATAGGCCATTTTATATCGTCGATTAACTTCTTCACAATCAATGTGTTCCATAAACTTTTCGATATAGTCTGTTTTCTTATTTTTGTAATCTACATAATAAGCATGCTCATAGACATCAATAACAACAAGTGGTGTAGCCATCCAGTTCACCCCCGTAGCATGTGCATCACTTATTACATTATAAAGCTTGCCGTTAACAGGGTGAAAAGCAAGTACTGCCCAGCCTGAAGAAGCCTTTGCGCTGGCTTGAAAATCAGCAGCCCATTTATCTACAGTTCCAAAACGTTTTTCTAGTGCACTTTTAACTTCTGGCATCAAATTACACGAGTTTTCACTCATACCTTCAAAATACAATTCATGCAAAACAACACTATTACTTTTTGTAGTCCTTGCTCGCTGGAGCGCCCCATAACTACTTGAATCCATTTCCTCTCCACTGACAATGCTAGATTGTAGCTTATCATCAGCAGCCATATAACCCTTTAACGCCCCACCATAGTGTGCCTCAAAATGTGGTGATAATTGTTCTGCACTAAGAAAACCAGGAATGGATTGGTAATTAATTGGTTTTTTCTTACCTGTAACTAATCCACTTTGTGAAAAAAAATCTTTAGTCTCAGAGTTTTTTTGATTTTGAGTCTCAGCTTGTACAAAAGCTGGTGAAATAAGTGTTCCAGCAAGAGCACCTGAAGAAGTAAGTAGAAAATTTCGTCGAGAGGATTTACTCATCGGTTGCTCCATAATTATGTCATTAAAAATTCAAGTTTTATTACTATCAAAAAAGCTAAGACTCGTGTGTTAATACTAAACAAGAAAGCGAGCAATAAATAGACCACTTTAAGTTATTTTAAAAAAAAGACTATTTAGGAATAAAATTAACCCTGATTAACATTTTTAAATATTTCAATTCCTCATGATAGTCCATACAAAAAAACTCCATAAAAACAATATACATATCAATTTTTTGGTATGCTTAAGGGCACCTCTATTAATTGATAAATGGAAAAACTGAGCCCAAAATATCCAATTTCTGCGTTAAAACCCTTCGCAATAGCCTGCTATTACGTGCGGATTTTGCCTTGATCTTGAACATTTTGGTTCTCAATTTTCTCATCCACAATTAATAGAGGTACCCTTAACTTACTCAAACTAAATCAGTGGAGAATTTCTTTCCTCTAAAAATGATAAAGAATTCATTTCCATATCAATTCAAACAAAATGATTTCCTTTTAAAGTCATCTCAGAGACTTTCGATAATAGCCCTATTACTTCTAGCGCCTTCTAGCATTATCAACTTTATCGAAGGCCGATCTCTGCTAGGAATGGGGATCTTAGTTGTTATGGCACTTTTTGCTATCAATGCCTGGTTCTGTAGACATGGTTATTATTACATTTCGATCAATTTTTTTTTTATTACTCCATCCATCATTTTACTCCTTAGCCTTGCATTTAGAGAACAAGCTGTAATAGCAGCCTTTTGGAGTTATTTAGCCATACTATCTTTCTATTTAATACTTCCTGAAAAACTAGCATGGATAGCAAGCACAATTTTTTTTATCGTGATTGCTCCTCAAGCCTGGGTTCTTCTGGAGCCTCCTCTCCCCATTAGATATGTAACATCACTGATTGGAATTTGTGCAATCTCATTTATCTTTGTTCGCATTATTACCGCACACCAAAATAAGTTAGAAAAACTAGCCATTACTGACTCCCTAACTGGCCTGTTAAACCGATCACAACTCCAAAGTACTCTTGAGAACGCGATTCAGCAAAACCATCGCACTAACACGCCTATGGCACTTATCATGATTGACATTGATAACTTTAAATCAATCAATGATTCCTTTGGACACGAAACAGGAGACATTGTCTTAAGGAATTTCGGGATATTTCTTCGAAAGTTTTTTCGAAATTCTGATACCGTATTCCGAATTGGTGGTGAAGAATTTCTCGTTCTGTTATTTAATACTGATACTAATAACTGTAAAAGTATTGCTGACAATTTACGCAACCAGTTGGCTCTTATTCCTCTCTTACCAGACTGCTCAGTGACTATAAGTATTGGTGCAGCAATGCTTCTACCTGACAACGATTGGAAAGGCTGGATGAAATGTAGTGATAACAATCTTTATCAAGCAAAATTAAATGGCCGAAATCAGGTAGTGATTTAAATTAAAGTGGAGTTCTCTCGATGAAAAAATTTCTCAACAACATAGACGATTTATTGGAAGAAAGCTTGCAGGGTTTTGCCAAAGCCCATTCTGATATTATTAAACTTAATGAGCAACCACTGTTTATTAGCCGAAACAAACCGACACCCAGTAATAAAGTCGCCCTTATTTCTGGGGGTGGGTCAGGTCACGAGCCGTTACATACAGGATTTGTTGGTTCAGGCATGTTAGACGCAGCTTGCCCTGGTCAAATTTTTACCTCCCCTACCCCTGACCAAATGATCGCTGCTGCTGAATCAGTCAATAATGGGGCTGGCGTTCTATTTATTGTCAAAAACTATGCTGGTGATGTGATGAACTTTGAGATTGCAGCCGAAATGCTAGACTGCCCTTATAAAACAATATTAATTGATGACGATGTATCGTTACCAAAAACGCATAGCACAGGGCGCCGAGGAGTGGCGGGGACATTAATTGTAGAAAAAATTGTTGGTGCCGCCGCAGAAAAGGGTATGAACTTAGCTGACTGCAAATCCCTAGGAGACAGAGTTAATCAAATGACAGCCACTATGGGCGTTGCATTAAATTGCTGTACTGTCCCTGCTTTAGGGAAACCCACGTTTGAACTAGCTGCTGATAAGATTGAAATGGGGGTTGGTATCCATGGTGAACGTGGTCACGATACAATTAACATGATGAGTGCAACAGAAATTGTGAAAATAATAGCTACTGCAATTGATGCTGACCTTAATCCAAAAAAATCTCAAAAGGCATTGTTACATGTTAATGGACTAGGTTCTACTCCTTTAATGGAGCTACATTTAATTTATAATCTTGCTGCGCAATATTGGGAGAAACAAGGCATAGAGATTTATCGCTCGCTAGTAGGTAACTATACAACCTCTTTAGACATGACAGGCTGCTCAATCACTCTAACTTTACTTGATGATGAAATGATTGAACTATGGGATGCTCCTGTAAATACTGCAAATTTACGCTGGGGTTGCTGAAAAGTCGTAAAATAATGGGAGCATCTTTACCCGTGCTCGATGATTAATTGCCTAAGGCATCAGCAATCGCACAAATCATTAACTGACTTGTTCTTGCACCTGCATCAATATGCCCACGACTTTTTTCTTCCATGTAAGAAGCACGCCCTTTTGTTGCGACCATATCTCTAGTTGATTCCATTCCTTTTTCAGCAGTTTTGCAGATATTTTCTAATAGTTTGGAGAACTCTACCGATGCATTAACATCTCTCTTGATACATTCTGCTACTGGAATTAATACATCCAGCATAGTTTTTTCACCTGCATCAGATTTCCCTCTCTTTTTAACCGCCTCAACGCCTTGAGCATAAATATCTGAAAACTCTTTTTGATTTAAAATATTTTTATCATTAATTGCTTTTGCCATACTAATAAACAACGTACCAAACAATGAGCCAGAAGCTCCACCCATGGTTGATAATAAGGTCATTCCAATTTGTTTAATCGCTTGCGTCCATTCTAACTTCGCTATCTCCGAATCTTGCTTTAAAAGTGCATCAATCCCTCTTTGTAAATTAGTCACATGATCACCATCACCAATCGCCTGATCTAAAGCTGTGACCTCTACAGCATTTTTTTCTATAACTTCAGCAACTGCTTTTATCAAATCAGGTAATATCTCTGGTGTAAATTGCATATTAATGCCCATATTTTTATTATTTATAAAATATACAACTTATCATTCTTTAAGCAATCTGTTAAGTATCGACACAAAATCATTTATCTTGTGATAATATCGAACAAAGTGTTTCGTGTTTTTTCCCTGATTTGACTTTTATTTGTTAGGTCAATATTTAAAAACATAGTCACCATACTAATAACTATAAGAAATATGAGGATAATTTTATGGAAATGGTAATCTTAGCTGGTTTAATCATAGCTGTTTTAGCTTATGTTCTACTGCCTAAAAAAGGGGATATAAATTCGCTAGAAACAATTGATCTGGATAATGATCAAGAATTTGATCGAGAAGAATACGAAGCGCAACGTAGAAGAGAAGAAATTAATGCTCAGGAAGAGCTTGAAATGCAGCAACAAAGAGAAGCAAGAGTTGCTCAAGAAGATGTAGCTGACCGTGAAGCCAATGTCTCCCGTATGGAGCGCGATTTACAATTTTTACAAGAAGAACTGGATGAACGAACAAACCGTCTAAATCAAGCCGAATTAGACTCCAGCACTTTTCAACAAGAACTAGAATCTCAAAAAGAGAGTGTTGATCAAGAAACAAGGGCTGTAAGAGAATCTCAAGAAGGCCACGATCATAGGGAATCTCAACTTGTCCGTCAAGAACAACAACTTCAATCCCTTCAGGAAGAACTCTCAGCCCAAGAAGAAAAACTAACTCAGCAAGAACAAGAAACCAGATCCACTCAGTATGATCTTGAATCGAGAGCTGAAGAGCTAAGTAGGCAGGAATCTCAGGTGAAATCTAGCCAGGAAGAGATTGAATCAAGACTTGAAGCAGAACGAGTCGAACAGGAAAGAATTGAACAAGCAAGACTTGAAGAAGAACAGCTTGAACAAGAAAGAATCGAGCAGGAAAGGCTCGAAGAAGAACGCCTTGAACGAGAAAGAATCGAGCAGGAAAGACTCGAAGAAGAACGCCTTGAACAAGAAAGAATCGAGCAGGAGAGACTCGAAGAAGAACGCCTTGAACGAGAAAGAATCGAGCAGGAAAGACTCGAAGAAGAACGCCTTGAACAAGAAAGAATCGAGCAGGAGAGACTCGAAGAAGAACGCCTTGAACAAGAAAGAATCGAGCAGGAAAGGCTTGAAGAAGAACGCCTTGAACAAGAAAGAATCGAGCAGGAAAGACTCGAAGAAGAACGCCTTGAACAAGAAAGAATCGAGCAAGAAAGACTCGAAGAAGAACGCCTTGAACAAGAAAGAATCGAGCAGGAAAGACTCGAAGAAGAACGCCTTGAACAAGAAAGAATCGAGCAGGAAAGGCTTGAGGAAGAACGTCTTGAACAAGAAAGAATTGAGCAGGAAAAGCTTGAAGAAGAACGTCTTGAACAAGAAAGAATTGAGCAGGAAAAGCTTGAAGAAGAAAAGGTTGTTCAGGAACAGTCTGAAGCTGAAGCATTAGAGCAAGAAGTCGCTGAGAATGCTGAACCCCCTATATCTGAAGACCAAATCAACCTAGTTCAATCTACCTGGAAAATGATTGTTCCAGTCAAAGACCAAACTGCAGAATTATTTTATCGTAAATTATTTCAAATGGACCCAGAAATAAAACCGTTATTCAAAGGCGATATGAAAGCTCAGGGAGATAAACTGGTTACCTCTATAAACCTAGTTGTCAATTCTCTTAACAAATTAGATCATGTCGTCCCAGCGTTACAAGACATGGGTAGGCGTCACCTAGATTATGGCGTAAAAGCAGAACATTACGATACTGTTGGTGGTGCTTTATTATGGACTCTAGAACAAGGCTTAGGCAATGATTTTACTGATGAAGTTAAAACAGCTTGGACTACAGCCTATGGCATAATTGCATCAACCATGACTGATGCCGCATATTAGCTGGCACCCAATATTTTAAAGAAATATATTATTTTGTAGGTTGGGCTAACGGCTCTATCGTTAACCCAACAACATACGTTAAACTGGGTTGCCAAAGAAACAACAACCCAGCCTTCAATACAAAATCAAAGAATTACTAAAATTCTCCATCTAATCTATCAAAAACCACTCCAAACCTGTTTTACTCTTTCCTAAAAAAATCTAAGTATAATACCCCTTTATTAATTACCTTTATCAACCTATCAACCTTTGATAAACCCTTAAATTTTCAATAGCACATGCAAAAAAACGAAACATTTAAACCCTGTGACCTTGTGATTTATGGCGCATTAGGCGATTTATCAACTCGCAAGCTGCTTATTTCTTTATACCGTCTTGAAAAAGCTGGGTTATTAGAAGATGAAACTCAAATTATTGGTGTAGATTTACATAAAAAAGAAAACAAAGGGTTTGTTAAAGTTGCGCAAGTTAGCTTAAAAGAATTTTTAAAGGAAGATATTGATAAAAATATCTGGGAGAAATTTTCTTCAAGACTCAATTACTTACAAATTGATCTAACCCAAATGGATCAATATAAAAAACTAAAAACAGTCATTGATTCAAAACAAAGAGTATTGATCAATTACTTTTCTGTTGCCCCCTTTTTATTCAAACATATTTGCCAAGGACTTGCTCAATCTGGAGTTCTGACTAAAGATGCAAAAGTTGTCATGGAAAAACCATTAGGTCATGACCTGAAATCATCACAAGAAATTAATGATGCCTTTGCCGAAGTTTTTAACGAAGATCAAATCTTTCGGATAGATCATTATCTTGGAAAAGAAACCGTACTTAATCTATTAGCTTTACGTTTTGCTAATTCTATTTTTACCAGCAATTGGGATCATAATACAATTGATTCAATACAAATCACCGTCGCTGAAGAAGTGGGTATTGAAGGTCGCTGGGAATATTTTGATCAAACCGGTCAAACCCGCGATATGTTGCAAAATCATTTACTTCAAATTTTGACATTTATTGCAATGGAACCTCCAGTCAATCTGGAAGCAAAAAGTATCCGCAGAGAAAAAATTAAAATTCTTGAAGCACTTCGCCCCATTACGGTAGAAAATGTTGCTAAAACAACGGTTAGAGGGCAATATTCCTCAGGTTTTTTAAAAGGACATGAAGTCCCTGGCTATTTAGAAGAAGATGATGCCAATATTGACAGTACCACTGAAAGCTTTGTTGCATTACGCGTTGATATAGATAATTGGCGCTGGGCTGATGTGCCTTTCTATTTACGCACAGGTAAACGAATGCATAATAAAAGGACTGAAATTGTCATTAATTTTAAACAATTACCACATAATATATTTAAAGACAGTTTTATTGACCTACCTGCCAATAAACTAGTGATTCATCTACAGCCAAAAGAAGGCATTGATATACAAATGCTTAACAAAGTCCCAGGGATTGGTGGCAGTATTAAATTACAAAAAACCAAACTGGATTTAAGTTTTTCTGAAACATTTAAAGATAAAAAAGTATTTGGTGGATATGAAAGGCTCATCCTGGAAGCCATGCGCGGTAACCCGACCTTATTTTTAAGCCGAGAAGAAATTGAACAGGCCTGGACCTGGATTGATTCCATAAGAAATGCATGGGAACACCAGAATGAATCACCAAAACCCTATCCTGCAGGAAGCTGGGGGCCAGTTGCATCAGTTGCTCTTTTAGCTCGTGATGGACGAGCTTGGGAAGAATAACCAGAACCAGTCGTAGGTTGGGCTAACAGCTCCATCGTTAACCCAACGTTTCTTTAACCCAATATTATATTGGGTTACCAAAGAGACAGCTCCCAACCTACGATAATATCTTATCTAAATACAATATAGAATTACCTAGCAAACCAATATAAATAATGGAGTGGTACATTATCACCAGCCCATTCGAGAAAAGTATCAAAAGAATAGAGGAAACCATATGCATCCCATTATAGAAAAAGTAACGCAAGAAGTTATAGATCGTAGCCATGAATCTCGATCTGCCTATCTGAAATATATAGATGGCCTAGCAAAAGAAGGGCCGATTCGTTCCAAACTTGCCTGTGGCAACTTAGCACATGGTTTTGCAGCCTGTAGCAGTTCTGAAAAATCCGACTTAACCCGCGAAATAAAAGCTAATATTGCAATCATTTCCTCATACAATGATATGTTGTCAGCTCATCAGCCTTATAAAGACGCACCAGATTTAATTAAAGAGGCAATACGTGAAGCTGGAGGTGTTGCCCAATTTGCTGGCGGGGTTCCGGCTATGTGTGATGGTATTACTCAAGGCCAACCAGGTATGGAATTATCCTTATTCAGTCGTGATTTAATAGCCATGACTACCGCTATCGGCATGAGTCACAATATGTTTGATGGAGCATTATATTTAGGTGTCTGTGACAAGATTGTCCCTGGCCTACTGATTGGTGCATTAAGTTTTGGTCATTTACCAGCGATCTTTATTCCTGCCGGCCCAATGCCTAGCGGAATCACCAACAAAGAAAAAGCTCGCGCTCGCCAAGCCTATGCAGTCGGAAAAATTGGACGTAAAGAGTTGTTGGAGTCTGAATCAGCATCCTATCATTCAGCAGGGACTTGTACGTTTTATGGTACAGCTAATAGTAACCAAATGATGATGGAAATTATGGGGTTGCATTTACCTGGTAGTTCTTTTGTCAATCCATACACACCTTTGCGAGATGAGTTAACACGCAAGGCTGCAAGACAAGTCTTAAAATTTACTGCATTAGGTGATGATTATCGCCCCGTAGCCCATGCAATTGATGAAAAAGCTATTATCAATGCAGTGATAGGTCTTCTAGCAACCGGTGGTTCAACAAATCATACGATGCACTTAATTGCTATTGCCCGTGCTTCTGGCATTACTTTAAACTGGGATGACTTTGACAACCTTTCCAAAGCAATCCCACAATTAACAAAAATTTATCCTAATGGGCCTGCTGACGTAAATCACTTTCATGCTGCAGGAGGTATGGGCGTGATGATTGCTGAGTTATTAAAGCATGGTTTGTTACACGAGGATATTTTGACTGTTGCTGATAACAAAGGAATGAATAATTATACTCAAGAGCCCAAGCTAAATAATGGCGAGTTAACATGGGAAGCTTGTCCTGAAACGTCATTAGATACAGAAGTTTTAAGCACAGTCGACACTCCTTTCTCTAAAGAAGGTGGTCTGCATGTTATGCGAGGAAACCTGGGGCGAGGTGTATCCAAACTTTCAGCCGTTGCAAAAAAACATCAAATTGTTGAAGCACCTGCCGTAGTTTTTGATGACCAGGAAGATTTTATTACAGCCTTTCAACGAGGTGAGTTAGAAAAAGACTTTATTGCAGTCATCCGTTTTCAAGGGCCAAGAGCCAATGGAATGCCTGAATTACATAAACTCACCCCCCCATTAGGCGTTTTACAAGATAAAGGATTTAAAGTTGCCTTAGTCACGGATGGACGCATGTCAGGTGCATCAGGAAAAGTCCCTTCTGCTATCCATTTATGTCCAGAATGCGAAATGGGTGGCCCGTTAGCAAAAGTATTAGATGGCGATATTATTTCTTTAAATATACAAACAGGCGATGTAAATGCATTAGTTGATGAGAAAGAATTTGAGGCGCGTGAGCCAATCCCTAATCGAGCCAATAACCACCATTATGGTATGGGACGCGAAATGTTTGGTGGCTTCCGTTTAGGCGCTTCTACTGCTGAGACAGGGGCTTCTAATTTATTCCCTGTTGATTAGATATTTTCCGACCAATCCAATAACTCTTATAGAGAATCATAATGACTGCAATTAAAGACATAATGAACACATCACCGGTGATTCCGGTTATGGTTATTAACAAATTAGAACATGCCGTACCATTAGCCAATGCCTTGGTTGAAGGAGGTTTAAAAGTTTTAGAAATTACACTACGCACACCAGTAGCTTTAGATGCTATAAAAAAAATTAAAGCAGAAGTTCCTAATGCAATCGTTGGCGCAGGGACTGTCATTAATTTAGAAACTTTAAATCAAGTAATTGATGCTGGCTCTGAATTTATAGTTAGCCCAGGCGTAACAGACGAGTTGATAGATGCTGCATTAAAATCTGGTACGCCTATTCTTCCTGGTATCGTAACACCAAGCGAAGTAATGAACTTGCTAGAAAAAGGTATTACTGAAATGAAATTTTTCCCTGCTGAAGCTGCTGGCGGCATCCCAATGGTAAAATCAATTGGAGGCCCATTACCTCAAGTGACTTTTTGTCCAACAGGAGGCGTTAGCCCAAAAAATGCCGCTGATTATCTGGCTTTAAAAAATGTAGCTTGTGTGGGTGGCTCATGGATGGCACCTGCCAATCTTGTAGATGCAGAAAACTGGGATGAGATTAAACGATTGACAGTTGAAGCGTTAAATATTGCAAATAAATAGAGAATGTAGGTTGGGCTAACGGCTCTTTCGTTAACCCAACATTTTGTTAGCATATAGTTGGGTTGCCAAAAATACGGCAGCCCAACCTACGCCACATAGATGTAAGGTTTTGTTTTAAATCAGAAAAATCCTAATGGATTAATATCATAGCTAACCAACATATTTTTAGTTTGCTGATAATGATCTAACATCATTTTATGATTTTCACGACCTACTCCCGATTTTTTATAACCGCCAAAAGCAGCATGAGCAGGATAATGATGATAACAATTCGTCCATACCCGCCCTGCTTGAATAGCACGCCCCATACGATAAGATCGGTTCATATCTCGCGTCCAAAGTCCTGCACCTAAGCCAAATTCACTATCGTTAGCAATTTCTAAAGCTTCTGCTTCATCTTTAAAGGTAGTGGCTGAAATCACTGGGCCAAATATTTCTTCCTGAAAAATTCGCATTTTATTATCACCTTTCATCACCGTGGGTTGAATGTAGTATCCTTCACCAAATTCATCTTTTAATGATTCTACTTCTCCACCAATTAATACTTCAGCTCCTTCCTTTTTACCAATTTCGATATATTCCATAATTTTATCGAATTGTTGTTTTGAAGCTTGGGCGCCGACCATTGTTTCAGTATCTAACGGATTTCCACGTTTAATTTGGCTGGCTCGTTCAATCACTTTTGCTATAAATTCATCATAGATTGATTCTTGAATTAATAATCTTGATGGACAGGTACAAACCTCACCTTGATTAAAAAAAGCTAGTACCGCTCCTTCTATACATTTACTAATAAATTCTTCTTCCTGCTCCATCACGTCCTCAAAGAAGATATTAGGTGATTTACCTCCCAGCTCTACCGTTGATGGAATAATATTTTCAGCTGCACACTTCATAATATGAGACCCAACAGGTGTTGATCCTGTGAAAGCGATTTTTGCAATACGTGTACTAGTTGCTAAGGCTTGCCCCGCTTCTTTACCGTAACCATTAACCACATTTAAAACACCAGCTGGTAACAAATCACCAATGATTTCCATCAAAATTAAAATAGATGCAGGGGTTTGCTCAGCAGGCTTCATCACAACACAGTTACCTGTCGCTAATGCTGGAGCTAATTTCCAGCAAGCCATTAATAATGGAAAATTCCATGGAATAATTTGTCCAACCACACCTAAAGGCTCATGAAAATGGTAAGCAACTGTATTTTCGTCAATTTCTCCAATAGAACCTTCTTGAGCGCGAATACATCCAGCAAAATAACGAAAATGATCTGCAGCCAATGGCACATCAGCCGCCAAGGTTTCTCGAATTGCTTTACCGTTATCCCAAGCTTCTGCAACGGCTAATTTTTCCAGGTTCTCTTCGATACGGTCAGCAATTTTTAATAAGATATTAGATCTTGCTGTTACCGAAGTTTTTCCCCATTCATCTTTTACTAAATGAGCTGCATCTAATGCAAGCTCAACATCTTTAAAGGTTGAACGTGGAATTTCACAAAAAACCTTGCCAGTAACAGGGCTTATATTTCCAAAATATTCGCCATCAACGGGAGCTACCCAATCACCACCAATAAAATTTTCATAACGGGTTTTAAAGCTTACTTTACTATCAGGTTGGTTAGGTGTAGTGTAAATCATTTGTTATAACTCCCATTTGAATGTTCATTCAAAAAAAAACCTCTGTAAAAACAGAAGCTTTAAAATATTTTTATATAACCTAACCTTGTGTTTCTATTTTAAAAAGGCACGTCATCAAAGTCATCCAGACTACTGGGTTGAGAAGGCTGCTGATTACTTTGTTGTTGAGGTTGTTGGCTTTGCTCATTACGCTTACCCACTAAATCAACAATATTTGCATTGAGCTCTAAACTGGTTTTAGTTGTCCCATCATTTGCCTGATATTCGCGTTGCGTCAATTCACCTGATACAAAAACCTGCTGACCTTTTTTTAGATAATTTTGTAACGAGCCTTCTGCTCGCTTCCCCCACAAAGCAACTCTAATCCATAAAGTTTGTTGTCTATCCCCAAAACCAATATTATTAGCAACGGTAAAATTAAGAACCGATTGGCCAGAAGGAGTTACTCTAACCTCTGCATCCCGACCAACTGTTCCAGTAAAACTAAATACATTACTCATTATTAAATTATTTCCTTAATAAAATTTTAAATTTCTTAGGAAAACATATTTTTAATAGAATCCGTTAGATTATCCCACCCTTCTTCAATTGAATTGCCCGCTTCATCCCATCCGGCCTCTAAAGAATCTTTTAGGTCATCCCAATTATCATCTGCCGCATCAGCAATTTCCTTAGCTTTTTCTATTGCCAAGTCTAACTTTGGCTCCAGACTGCTAATCGCTTCCTTAATATCATCAATAGCTTCATTAGACTCATCCAAGGCTGTTTCTTTTAATTTTTCCAATTTACCCTGCTGGGCATCTATTGTTGCTTGAACTCTTTCTAACAATTCATTTTTTGTGCTCATATTTCACCTCTTTTAAGTATTGTAATAAAATTATTCTTTTAACTTAATAACTAAACGACTATCTTCCACCTGTATATTATCAACTCCATCTGCGAATGCTTTCCAAAAACCCTCATCCTGACCAAACTCATTAATAAGGTCAACATTCTTCATCCCTCCTAACCAAGCGTTTGGAACAGGAATTCCCATAACACTCACCCCTTTCAATTTAACAATGGGCCTTTCATTTGCAAAAGAAAGCTCTATACCAGCAGAAATTTTAAGTGTTTTACCACCTAACACAGGAAAATCCTCATCCATAGGCACTAAAAGCTTACCACTTGCCAAGTTTTCTGATAAATCTATCGCTAATTTATTTGCCAAGTCGGTATTTTTTGCCAAAAGGGCATTTAACTCACGCTCACTAAGAGTAATTTCTCTTTTAGCTCCTTTTTCAGAATATTTTTCTGGCTCCATATTTTTATTAGTTTTAGCGTTTGAATTAGTATTGTTAATCCAACTAAACTGATCTAATTTTGAACTAAGCTTATTGTCTTCTCTCTGACTAAGTACAACAGGATCAAATTTATTCGGGAAAATATAATGATTAACAATCCATAATGTTATGCCAACTGATAAAAGGACGGTAAGCAAAATACCACCAATAATTATTGGAATTTTATTTTCTTTTTCCTGCTCTTTGTTTTCAGGGATTACTTCATTCATCAATAACGACCTTAATATGCAAGAGTTAATATGATAATGACACAACTTTTCTTGTTTAACAACTTCATCATACTTAGCTCAGTTCCGAATTGATTTTTATCAATAACAAGACACTATGACTAGTAGTATGAAAAATAACTTGCTAAATAATAGAATAATTAAAACAATAACTATTTTAATTTATATTTTTCTTCTAAGCTCATGTACAACTAAGCGTCTGTGGGAAAACCCCAGTTATGAAGAGATAATTGAAAGTTATTTTATTACGGAAGATGGTAAAAAACTAGCCATCATTGGTGAAAAATATCATTATATAGTCCCTATAACCAGTGAACTGAAGAAGATACTACTATCAAAGAGTCAATTCATTAACCCCTTATTTCATTCATTCAAAGTTGATAAAAACAATAATATAACAGGGAAGTACCGAACGCTAAATCATACCAATCAAAACAAAAATAATATCCCTCCGCTTAAAAAAGAAGATTTAGCCAAAAAAAATCATCATAAAGAAATACTAAAATATTCAGACACAAATAGTTCGATAGTCGGGAAACGTTATATTGCAAAAAAAATAAATAAATCAAATTATAAATTTAAAAAAACCTATTACATTACTGTCGAAGAAGAACCATCACAACTTATTAAAACAGGAAAAATTTTAGTTTCACCAATAACAGTTACAGCCGATGGAGCAATGCTTCTTGTAGGCATAGCATTAGCACTTATAATTGACAACCCAGAGGTTTTACAGTCCTTTCATTAAAGTTTTAGTACTTATGGCGATTATACACCCACTTTATTCATTTTTTTAACAATCCACTTAGCCAAATGACTTCGGGGTTTATAGACTCCTTTTTGAACATAAAACAATTTATATTCACTATTGATCGTTGCATTAAACAAGCGGTGAGCCAGACTGGTTCCACAAAATAAAAGCTGATCATTTTCTTGTATTTCATAATTTGTCGCTGGCAAAACAATTTCTTGTTCACCTGACTTTATTACAAATACAACCAAATCCAATTTTCTTTCTCTATCCCTTGGATCCATAATCAAATCCCCTAAATGGACAACCTCTCCTGCATCCAATACATCAATAACGGCCTTACTTTTATCTCTTGTAAAATTAATGGTAACAAGATGAGGAACTTGGTCACCCACCTTTTCACGTAAGCGATGAATAATTGTTTCCATTTCTTCTTTCCGCCCTGGTTTATTATCTAACAAATATCTAAAAAAGGTTTTTAGTAAAGGTGCTATCAAGATAAATAATATCTTCCTGGCTGCAACTAAGGTTGGTTGCATAATCATATCTACGTTTGTTTCACGAAATGCTATTTCATTCTCATGTCGGTTTTGTCGAACAATAGTAAATAGCTTGGTGTTAAAATATCGGGCATTAAGCAAAATCCCTAAATTATGTCCGTCATCATTCGTCCCTGATAAAATACCCACAGCATCTTCAATGCCTGCTCTAGCTAACGTTATTGCTGTTGTTCTACCAACGATATATTGGTCAACATAGTCATCTTTCTTTTGGTCATGCGGGTCAATGATGACTGTTTTAATATTATATTTACTTAAAACCCAATTGACTTCATGCCCCATTCGTCCATAGCCACAAATAACCCACTTTCCTTTAGGCGGCGTAATATAGCGCTCAAGCGTTGCCCCCCTATCCCTAACCAACCAATTATTAAAGGAATAAAAACCAGGGTTGTTTATGGAAGCTGCTAACACTTTGGCAAAAGTTTTAAAAGGATCAACAACATGTACTTCACCACCCAAGGTAGCTAAGGTTTCTTCAAAAACTTCTACTTTAGACATACTGATAATTCCAACCTTTGGATTTAACAGTCGTGCTAAAGCAGAAATTTTTAAATTAATTTCTTCGCTATTCGTCGTTGCGATAACCGCCTTACAGTTTCTTCGCCGCAAACCCGCTTCAATTAAATGTTTAGGTACACCTGCATCACCACATAAACCCGGCATTGCTACTGTATAATTTCGTAACTGCAATGCTTTAATTCTTTCTTCATCATTATCAATTATTACGGCGCGCATCCCGTAATCACTCAATCCACGAGTTAACACGCTACCCGTGTCACCAAAGCCACAAATAATAACGAAGGGAGCTTGTATTCGCTGAACGTGTCTTGAAAATCGCCATTCTGAAAGTGCTCTTACAAAAAATGGGTTTTGGAGTAAGCGAATAATCGAACCCACTGCGTAAAACCAGGTAACGACACTTAAATAAAGGCAGATAATTGCCCAAAAACGCTGTGCATTACTGAAAACTAAAGGATATTCTCCAAAACCAGTGGTTGTCGCAGTGTAAGTCATAAAGTAAAAGGCATGAAAAATACTCATATACTGAGTTTCACCTTCAACTTTTATTCCAGGTATAAAGACCATTCCCAAAATAGAAAATGAATAGACCAAAAGCAAAGCAATCAATGGACTACGCATTTCACGCATTACAATAAAGGTAATGCGACTTAAATCAACGGCTGCCGCCATATTAGCTCCCTAACAGGTTTTTAATCATGTTGGTTTTCTGAAATAAAACTAAAAAACTGAGCAATAAGAGTAAATCTTATAACCGGTTAAACAATGTTTCAGAAACAAGAATAACAGTTGAAATAACATTAGCTAATAAAGCACCACCAGCTAACGACATAATACTACTCATTACTTCGGGTGTAAGACCTGTTCCTGTAATATGAACGGCAAAAGTCCAAAATCCAGCCGCTGCTAACAACTCTAAATCTGCAACCAAACTTGTTGCAAATAAAACTGCTCCTATTTGTGACCTATCCCCAAACTTTAATGCGGTAGCGATTAGGTTTACAACGATCACTGCAAATAATTCAAATTCATTATGGTGTGCAGGATTATCAAATTCACCTAAAAAAAAACCAAAATTCAGTGTTAAAGCCAATACTACAAAAAAACCAAAAATGACTTTCTCAAGATTCATATTCTATTCTCCATATTTGATAATTCAAAAACCTAACAGACAGACTCATTCAACAAGTTACTTTATAGTCTTCTATTTTACCTATAAACTAAGCTATGAAACATCAATTTTTTATAAGCTTAAAAAAAACACCTATTTACTTAAGGGACCTCTGATTAAGTCGATTAGAATTTAGCGCAGAAAAAACTGTCGCTATTTTTCACGAAGTGAGACGTAATAGTCACTCTATTGCACCGATCTTCGTGGAAAATATCGGCAGTTTTAGCAAGCTAAAAATAATTGGACTTGATCAGAGGTGCCCTTAATATTATTTACAAAAATAAAAACTAGCTTTTATCTTATATATTGCTAATATGACTTTTATATAATTTTCAACCACTCTCTTTTCACCCCTATGCCAGAATTAGAATCCATTCGTATTGATAAATGGTTATGGACTGCACGCTTCTTCAAAACACGTAAATTAGCAACTGAAGCAGTATCTGGTGGCAAGGTTCATCTAAATGGGCAACGTTGCAAACCATCAAAAGAAGTAAAACAGGGGGTAGAGCTTTCTATTTCTAAAGGCTCCTATCAATGGGAACTAGTTATAGTCGCTATCAATTCCCATCGCCGCCCAGCAAAAGAAGCTATTTTGCTTTATCAAGAAGACCAGGCGAGTATTGATAAAAGACAACAACAAAAAATTCAGGAAAAAGAACAGCGAGCTATATTACCTTACTCAGAACGTGAACATAGACCCAATAAAAAACAGAGACGCCAAATACATCGCTTCAAACAAGGTTAAAAGTTTTATAAACAAGTAGGTGGCTTAGGTAAACCAGCAATTTTGCTGGCATATTTCAAAGGACCTTGAGGGAATAATTTATGCAAATAACGACTATTTCCTTTGTCTTCCCCAAACTCTTTTTTAATCGCTTTAGTAAACACCCTAGCATTAGGCAAATGCTTAAATGTTAAATAGTAATGTCTTATAAAAAACAATATTTCCCAATGTAATTGAGTTAACTCAAGTTCATTTAGTTTAGCTATTTGCAATGCAACAATTTCGTTCCAGTCATCTTTGTTAACTAAAAACCCTTCATCAGTTGTTTTTAGAACTGCTCCATCAACAATCAACTCCATGTTCGAATCACCCTATTTTTTTCTGTCATTGTAACTAAATCAGGATAATCAATAGCTTCAACACCAAAAAATAATTCATTTCTAAGAATTCCTCTTGTTTCAATATCACACTTTAAGACATATAAATTGATTGTAGATTTATGCATTTTCTGTAATTCATCATTTAATATACTACCTTTAATAAGGCGAAAAATAGCACTTTCAAAGAATACAACATCATCACTGCTTTCAAAACGATTTAAAAGAGAGCTATCAAAAGTTGATTGAAAAATTAAATGTAACATGATAAAAAAATCCTGAGAGCTTTGTCAGCTGAGTAGGGTGCAATTAAAAGTGGAGTATTGTAGGTGCTGCCGTCTTTTTGGCAATCCACCTCTACTTTGCTAAGGGTGTTGGGTTAACGATAGAGCTGTTAGCCCAACCTCCCATTATTACTTCACTTTTAATCACACTCGGCTAAAATAGCTTTTTTTGAAACTTACACTATACTACCTTACTTAATAAGGACAATTTAATAATTAAAAGGACGTTACGAAAAGGAAACCAGCAACAATCAACATGGGATAAATATAATATTCAATCAATACTTCTATGCCAGATATTTCTAAGTACCTTGACTACAATCCTAAAAGAGTTCTTTCCTATCTAAAAATTTTATTAAAGGAAAGATGCTTAATCTCTGCAGCTTTTGGTGTCGGTGAAAAAGATACTTTTTTAACTGCTATCATAGAGATTGATGAAAAAAAACAAAACCTTACAATCGATTGCGGCCCAAAGGAATATCTAAACAAAAGACTACAATCCAGTGCCGTTATTAAATTTTCAACAAAATATCAAGGCATCAAAGTTCGGTTTGAAGGAAGAAAAGTTAAAAAATCTGGAGACTCTAGTCAGCCGTCCTTTATTATTCCTATTCCAAATTCAATTTATTGGCTTCAAAGACGCCAATTTTACAGGGTAAAATCGCCATTATCCAAGAAAAGTTCTTGCATTGTCTCTTTTTATAAACCAGAAACAGAAGAAGAAATAACAGTTGAATTGCCATTGCATGACATCAGTGGATCTGGATTTTCCTTGATTAATGAATCAGAGGAACTTTCTGAGATGTTTAGTCCTTCTTCAAAATTTGAAAATTGTATTCTTAAGCTTGAAAATGAAGAGGATCAACCAATTTCATTTGAAGTTAAACACGCTACGCCAATAAACCCTAACAAAATTCAGGCAGGCGTTTATATTGGCTGCTATATTACTAATATTACATCTAGAATGGAATCTATAATCATTCGTTATATGCAAAATATTGATCGAGAAATAAAACAAAAACAAATATAAACAATCCAAAAACCCCTGTTCAAACAATTTTTAGGGTTATTTAATTTCGACAATAACATAGGGTTCTTATCAAAAAGTAAAGCAATGCACTTTATCATCAAAAATCAACAGTATAGTAGATCAAAGTATATAATAAGAATTAATTAATAGTTGAACCCTATTCGTCCATGGAAGACCTATCTCAATATATAGTCAAAAACCCAAAGAAAATTTTAGCTCATTTTAAAACAATGATAGCTAATAAATGTCTGATATCAGCTAGTTTTGGTGACAAACACTCTTTTATTACAGCTATTATCGATATTGATGAAAAAAAACAATTAATAACGATTGATTGCGGCCCTAAAGAATACCTTAATAGAGAATTACTGAGTCTAAATATTGTCGATTTTAAAAGCGAGGTTGATGGAGTTAAAGTTCTATTTAGAGGCCACGGTATTATAAAAGCAGGAAAGATGTCGCAACCCGCTTTAACCATGAAAATGCCTGAAACAATCTATTGGATTCAAAGACGTAAATCCTATAGGGTCAGGTCACCTTTATCAAAAAATAGTTATTGCTCTATCTCTTTTTATACCTCTGATGGTGATAAAGAGACACTTAATTTCCAACTCTTTGACTTAAGTGCTTCTGGTTTTTCTATTATGTGTGATACAGCAGAGGAAGCTGAACAACTACTTCCTTCATCTGAATTTCACAATAGTCTATTAATTCTTGATGGCATGGAAACCTATGATATTTCTTTTATCGTTCAAAGAAAGTTTCCTGTAAACCCTGAAAACCCATTAAAAAGCCAACGAATTGGCTGTCGTTTTATAGATCTCTCTCCAGCCGATGAATCTTCTTTCTTGCGCTACACACAAGCGATTGAACGTGAAATAAAACATACCTTAGGCTAAATATAACCAACATGTTTAATTCACCCATTTTAGAAAAAAAAATTTATAGCGTTTCTGAACTCAATAGAGAAACAAAAAATTTATTATCTGACCACTTTGCTTCGATACAAGTTGAAGGCGAAATATCTAATTTAAGCCGCCCCTCATCAGGACATATCTATTTTTCTCTCAAAGATAAAAAGGCACAAATCCGTTGCGCCATGTTTAAATCACAGCAACGACGACTAAAATTTAAACCCGAAAATGGCAAACAAATCATTATTTCTGCTCAGGTTAGTTTGTATGAAGCTCGTGGAGACTATCAATTAATTGTTGATAAAATGCAGGAAGCAGGTGAAGGTAACTTACAAATTGCCTTTGATCTATTAAAAAACAAATTAAAAAATGAAGGTTTGTTTGATTCAAGTCTTAAGCAGGAGATTCCTGAAATACCTTCTCAAATTGGTGTTATCACCTCCCCCAGCGGAGCAGCAATTCACGATATTTTAAGCGTCTTGAAAAGAAGGTTTCCAGCCATTCCTATTATTATTTACCCAACATCCGTACAAGGTGATTTAGCTAAATCTGAAATTTCTGCTGCTTTGGAAGAAGCAAATAAACAAAAACAAGTCGATGTACTTATTTTAGCCCGTGGTGGTGGATCGATAGAAGACCTTTGGGCTTTTAATGAAGAGTGTGTTGCCAGAGCCATTGCAAAAAGCAAAATCCCTATTATTTCTGGTGTTGGTCATGATGTTGATTTTACTATTGCAGATTTTGTTGCCGATCTTCGCGCGCCCACACCATCAGTTGCTGCGGAAAATGCTGTTCCTAGTCAGGTTACTTGGACATCCAGATTTGAGTCTATTGAAAATAATCTAAAGAAAAATATTCAACGTCAACTTTCACTTTATCAACAATCAACAAATTGGCTTGGTAAGCGGTTGCAGCAGCAACATCCTGGGGAAAAATTACAACGCCATGCTCAAGCAATTGACCTTGCTGAGGCTCGCATGATTCGTGCAATACAAAACAAAATCAAGCATAATAATCAATTAGTTAAAAATCAAGTCTCAATTTTTCAGCAATACAAACCAAACATAAAAATAGATCGCTATAAAGAACAACTCCATTTTTTAAGTAGCCGACTAAACAGTTCAATTCAATATCAACTGGAAAGATTACAAAAAAAACACCTCTCTCTTAATCAAACTTTACATGCTGTGAGTCCTTTAGCAACACTAGGCCGGGGTTACGCTATTGTTAGCGATCCAAAATCATCAACAATCATAAGCTCTACTCAAAAACTCTCAATTAATGACAAAATTAAAACCCGTTTAGCTGATGGTGATTTAATTAGTCAGGTTATGGAAATCAATCATGATTAAAAAACTATTATCTTTATTACTAAGTTCTCTATTTTATTCTCAATTATGCTGGGCTAGTATACTTCCTGACCAATTGACTGTTCCTGGCGGCATTATAAAAATACCTGTCGCTGAAATTAAGCAAATACCACCCACTGTATTTTTTAATGGTATTAGAACACTGGTTACCGCAAATGAGACGCATTGGGTAGCATTAGTTGGCATTCCCCTTTCTGCAAAAATTGGCGAACATGAAATCACCATTAAGACAAAAACTAAAACCCAGAAAAAAACATTTACCGTTATCAATAAAGACTATCCAGCTCAATATCTAACCATTAAAAAGACCCGCATGGTGACAGGGTTTACCAAGGAAGATCTTAAAAAAATAAATGCAGATAAAATAGCGATGTCTAAAGCAAAAAAGGTCTGGACAGAACAGGACTTTGATGCTGATTTTATTGCCCCTGTAGATGGTCGGTTAAGTAGTTTATTTGGTTTAAAAAGATTCTTTAATGATATTCCAAAGCGTCCGCATAATGGGCTTGATATTGCAGCAGTAACTGGAACTCCAATCCTAGCCCCTGCAACGGCTAAAGTTATTGATACAGGAAATTACTACTTTAATGGAAATACTGTTTTCTTGGACCATGGTCAGGGCTTATTAAGCGCATACCTTCATATGAATGAAATTAGTGTAAAACCAGGTCAAATAGTTAAACAAGGAGACACATTAGGTACTGTTGGAGCAACCGGGCGAGTGACTGGACCACATTTACACTGGATTGTTTATTTAAACAAAGTTCCTGTAGACCCTGCTTTATTTATTGCTCGTGAAATCCCCAAGCTTGATGCAAGGAACAAAAAATGACTAAAAACAGGAAGCATAATCTAGTACAGCTTCCTGACATTGAAAAAAAATCCGTGGATAGTCTATCCGTATAACTAATTTTAAACCGTATTCAAAAAACACAGCAAGTGTTATAAATCGCGCTATAACAGCCCAATAGCGAGAACTCGTATTTATCGAATTTTGCCAAACTATAATTGTCCAAAAAATTGTAGGTGTTAATAAAATAAAATGAATTTCATCCCAACTAGAAACGGTAAAACTTCCAGTTCTTGCTAAATTATCAATAAAATATAAACTTAAATTTAAAATAATAAAAAAGGGCCAAAAAACCAGCCATAGTTTTACCTGTCCATTCCATGAGTCTAATAAATATCTATACAGTGTAAGCTCTGATACTTTCCCCCATTCAATCTCTTTATAAGATGAGTCAAAAGGCGTTGCGATAAATAATAGTATTAATAAAAATAAAATTGTCCCAAAATATTCTTGTACCGTTCCCAGTTGAATATAACTAAATAAAATCGGTAAAGAATAGATAAACATAAAGATTCTTTGTTAAAACTAAATAATGAGGTATTTTACAAAAATAGTATAAATAAAAAAACCATATTCAACATAGGGCAAATATGGTTTTGGGTCTGTTTCAAAAATATTTGTTTTAGAAAGGTCAGTAAGAGTTAAATCAATAGCTTGTGCTATAAACTCTAACCCAATCGGTTTTTCTAAGATTATCCTAGAAAAATCAGTTGACCACGGAATTATAGTGCGAGCTATTGGCTTCACAGCGCTTTGAAAAAATCTTAGCTTCACCCATTATTTTAAGCGGGTATTTTTTTGAAGTGCTGTGGGATCAATAGCTTGTGCTAGAACCCGTGATCCAACTGATTATTCTAGGATTATAGCTTTGCTAAAATTTTAGCAACTGTTTCACCCATTGCAGAAGGTGTAGGTGAAATGGTAACGCCTAAGTCTTTTAGCATTTCTACTTTTTCTGCCGCTGACTCACCTGCTGATGAAATAATCGCTCCCGCATGGCCCATACGACGACCTTTAGGCGCTGTTAGTCCTGCAATATAAGCTATAACTGGTTTTTTCATATTTTGACTTGCATAAATCCCTGCTTCGACTTCTTGAGGCCCACCTATCTCACCAATCATCATCACAACTTTAGTTTCATCATCCTGTTCAAATTTCTCAAAAATATCACGATGTGAGCTGCCGTTAATCGGATCACCACCAATACCAACCGAGGTTGAAATACCTATACCAAGCTCTTTTAATTGGTCAGCTGCTTCATAACCCAACGTTCCAGAACGACCTACGATACCAACTTCCCCTTGTTGATAGATATGCCCTGGCATAATACCTAGCATAGATTTTCCAGGACTAATTGTTCCTGCGCAATTTGGCCCAGTCAGCACCATCCGCTCTTTTTTAGGAAATTTACGCAAAAACTGTTTAACTTTCATCATATCTTGTGTAGGAATTCCATCAGTAATGGCTACACAATATTTAATGCCTGCTTCTGCTGCTTCCATAATTGAATCCGCCGCAAATGCGGGTGGAACAAAAATAATACTGGCTTCAGCACTTTCTTGTTCAACTGATTCTCTTACCGTATTAAAAACAGGTTTATCCAAATGTGTTTGCCCACCTTTGCCAGGTGTAATACCACCTACAACATTAGAACCATAATTGATCATATCCTGAGCATGAAAAGTACCAATTTTACCGGTAAACCCCTGCACAACGATGCGTGTTTCTTTATCAATTAAAATAGCCATTTACGCCACTCCTTCTGTTGCTTCTTTTGCAACTTGTTCATTTCGTGCCTGAACTGCTTTTTCAGCGGCTTCTGCTAAAGATGAAGCGGTAATAATGGGCAATCCACTCTCAGCAATAATTCTTCGACCTTCTTCAACGTTAGTGCCTGATAGACGAACAATCAAAGGAATTTTTAAATCAATTTTCTTAACTGCTTGAACCACACCTTCTGCAATCCAGTCGCAGCGATTAATTCCAGCAAAAATATTAACTAGCATAGCTTTCACACCTCCATCAGCTAAAACTAGACGAAACGCTTTTTCAGTACGCTCGGCAGAAGCGCCACCCCCTACATCAAGGAAATTTGCTGGTTCACCGCCAGCCAGCTTAATCATATCCATTGTTGCCATAGCAAGACCAGCACCATTGATCATACAACCAATGTCACCCTCTAGCCCAACATAACTTAACCCTCTATCTGCTGCTGCAGTTTCACGTTTATCTTCCTGAGTTTTATCACGTAATTCGGCCACTTTTTGACGACGAAACATGGCATTATCATCAAATCCCATTTTTGCATCCATAATCATTAATTTGCCGCTTCCACCCGTGACAATCAACGGATTAATTTCAATCATATTGGCATCTAAATCACGCATTGCACGATAGCAACCCGTAATTAATTTAACAGCTGGGCTTATTTGTGAAGGTTCTAATCCCAAGGCAAAAGCCATTTCTCTTGCCTGAAAATCCAATAAGCCTACGGCTGGATCAATTTGAATTTTTTTGATTTTTTCAGGGCTATTTTCTGCCAGATCTTCAATATCTACACCACCTTCTGCCGAACCGACCATAATGATGCTTTCATGTGTTCTGTCAACCAAAAGACTAAAGTATAATTCTTTGGCTATATTAGTCCCCGCTTCAATATAAAGTCTTAAACAAACTTTACCGGCAGGACCTGTTTGATGCGTAACCAAACGTTTACCCAACATAGATTCAGCTGCTGCTTCCACTTCTTCATGAGATTTACAGATCTTAACACCACCCGCCTTACCACGCGCACCTGAATGAATTTGTGCTTTAACAGCCCAAACATCTCCACCAATTTCTCTCGCACGTTGCACTGCATCTTCTGGGCTGTAAGCTAATCCACCATCAGCGACTCTTACCCCATATCCAGCCAAAATTTCTTTTGCCTGATACTCATGAATATCCATACTATTCCTAATTTAAATTTTCTAGACTAAAAAAGTTTTTGCAAGGTGCATAAACCCTTTCCGTTTTTTATATTGCAGATTGAAGTAAGTCATAATCTATTCTGCCAAATTGTTATTTTAATTTTGCGGCAATCGCTTCAGCAGCCTTCACCACGTTTTGAGCCATCTTCTCAGATGCTGCATCAATTAATCGGCCATCTAAAGCAGCTGCACCTTTACCTTGAGCTGCGGCTTCTTTTAATGCAGCTAAAATACGATGAGCTTTGTCTATTTCTGCAGCTGGTGGTGTAAATACTTCATTAGCTAATTCGACTTGTGAGGGATGAATAGCCCATTTACCTTCACAACCTAATGCTGCTGCACGTTTAGCTGCTAATTTATAACCTTCAGGATCTTTAATATCACCAAACGGCCCATCAATAGGACGTAAGCCATAAGCACGGCAAGCAACTGTCATACGACTAATTGCAGCATGCCACTGATCTCCTGGATAATCTGGATTTAAACCACCAATATTAGTCGTTCTTGCACGATTACTCGCTGCATAATCGGCCACTCCAAAATGTAAGGCTTCCATTCTGCCACCCAGCGCACCCTGTTTAGCAATGTCCTCTACATTGGCCATACCTAAAGCAGTTTCAATTAAACACTCAATACCAATTCTATTTTTTAAACCTTGTTGCATTTCTAGTTGATTAACCATTGCCTCAACCATATAGACATCGGCATAAACCCCTACTTTAGGAATCAAAATGGTTTTTAATTTATCACCACATTGTTCCATCAAATCAACTACATCACGAACCATATACTGGGTATCTAAGCCATTTATGCGAACTGAAATGGTGACACCATGTCCTTCCCAATCCATATCATTAATAGCTTCAATAATATTTTTTCTAGCCTGTAATTTATCATCAGGGGCAACAGCATCTTCTAGATCAAGAAAAATAAAATCAACACCGCTTTTCATTGCTTTTTCAAACATGCCGGGATTTGATCCTGGAACGGCTAATTCACAACGTTGAACACGCTGAACGTTAGCTTCATATAACGTATGACTCATTAAGATACCTAATTTTAGTAGCGCTATTTTTTAGCACTGGGATGATTATTTCAGGAAAACCTGAACATAAATTAACCCACCATTTTACTTTTAGAAGATTTAAAGTCAAATTTTTAAAATTCATAAATAAAGCCGAGAAAAAATCTTACAAATCACTAATACTCAATCATCATTGGTTTGATGGATATAGCTAACCGATAAAAGGTCATCTGCATTATTGCATCTACTTGTATTAGCTAGATTTAAACAATTAATAACAAAAGAACAATAAACAAATCAAAAGTTAAATTAAATTCATCGTGCTTTATTTCATTTTTTAACTACACTTTAAACTATATTTAATGCAGCGTGTAACTGCTCAACAAATCTGACAAATTGCTTTAGGGGTTTCTCCGCTCAATGACTAATGTTTTGGATGTGACAAAATCAATATTACCAGTAGCTTCCAAAGAGAAGCAAAGCCGGATATTATTGATTGATAATAATGATAGTTTTCGTTTAATTACAAAAACAGCGTTAAGCACATCTTCATTTATTGTCGATGAAGCCAAAAACTATTTGCAAGCACTAGAAAAAATCAAGCAACACAGGCCTGCCTTAGTCATATTGGAAGTACAAAGGGGTAATCTTGATGTTTTTGATACCTGTCGGTTATTACACTCTAACCCAGCCATGACAGATGTACCTATTATTGTTACTGTAGAGCTTGATGATATTAACTCTCTGCAAAGCGCATTTGATTCAGGAGCAACTGATTTCCTCGTTAAACCTCTTAAATACAGCACGGTTTTATATAACTTAAGGTTTATTTTACGTTCTGCTCAAGATTCTACCGAACTTAGAAATAATAATTTACAACTCTCAACCGTTCAAGCTATGGCTCGATTAGGTTATTGGACTTGGAATGTAAAGAAAAATATCTTTAAAATATCTGAACAGCTAGCTGATTTATGCAATATAAATTTAATAAAATTTGACCAAACATTGGAAGGGTTTCTACGCTTAATAGAACCAGATGATCTTAAAATAGTTAAAAACAGACTCCAAGAAGCATCCTTTAGTGATAGCGTTCAATCTATCGAACATCGTTTACAAGTCACTAACGCCAAATCTATTTTTGTCCATCAAGAAGTCGTTAGAAAAAATACAAATGGAAAACTTATCATCACTGGGACTGTTCAAGATATTAGCCAACGAAAAGCCTCTGAACAACAAATTCATCATCTTGCCTATTTCGATACTCTAACAGGGCTTGCTAGTAGAACTTATTATCATGAGCGTATCCAGTCATTTATTCAAACAGCTGACAGACGGGAAGAAAAATTTGCTTTTTTATTTCTTGATTTAGATGGTTTTAAAGATATCAATGACAGCCTAGGGCATAACCAAGGAGATGAGCTACTAAAAATTATTGCAGCCAGAATACAAAATGAAATCCGAGATGTAGATTTTGCAGCTCGATTAGGAGGAGATGAATTTTGTATTCTTTTAAGCGGTATTATTGATGACGAATCAGTAGCTGAAGTTGCCTGTCGTTGTTTAGATCAAATTAATAAACCATTAACATTAAGTCAACAGCAGATAAGGCCACGAGTAAGTATTGGTATCGCTATTTATCCTCGTGATGGAGGCAATGAACACGAAATAATGAAATCTGCTGATACAGCAATGTATGCAGCTAAAAATGCCGGAAAACAATGTTTTACTTTCTATACCCAAGATATGGCTCTTCAAGCTGTTTCTCGTTTAGAAAAAGAACAAATGTTATTAGAAGCATTTGAAGACGAGCAATTTATGCTCCATTTTCAACCTCAAATATCAATGCAAACTGGCCGTATGGTAGGCGTTGAAGCTTTAGTTAGATGGAAACACCCAACTGAAGGCATGATACCTCCTGATGAGTTTATTCCTGAAATAGAACAATTAGGTCTAGTTGCTCAATTAGGCGAGTGGGTTCTTAAAACTGCCTGTGAACAAATGGCAAGCTGGCATCAATCAGGGTTCCCGTTTATTCATGTAGCAGTTAATATTTCTGCGCTACATTTTCAAGATGCCTCTTTACTTAGTACAGTAAAAGATATTTTAGCTACAACGGGCGTGCCCGCTGAATACCTCGAATTAGAGGTCACGGAAAGTGCAATGCATGCAGAAGAATGTCTAAGCATTATCACGCAACTAAGAGAGGTCGGAATAAAAATTGCCATTGATGATTTTGGAACCGGTTATTCCTGTCTGGCGTCATTAAAACAGTTACCTTTTGATAGTCTAAAAATCGACAAGGTATTTATTGATGACATGCTAACAAACCACCACACAGCCCTACTTTTAGGTACAATTATTGGTCTGGCTAATGCATTAGACTATAAAATAGTTGCTGAAGGTGTTGAAAATAATGAACAAGCCTTAGTCATGCATGGCTTAGGCTGCCATATCATACAAGGTTATCTTTTTGGTCGACCTGTTTCAAGTGATGAAATCCCTAAATTAATAAATTTTGACTTCTTACATCAAATTGAAACAGAGCCAGTACGTTAATACCAATCACCTTGTATTAATCAATAACATGAACCCTTTCCAACAAAAAAATTCAGGTAAAATTCAGCTACCTTCTTTAGCTAAGAACATACCTGTTTTAATGCAAGCATTAGAAGACGATGAACTAACTTATCGTCAATTGACCGAAGTAATTAAACAATACCCCGTAGTTTCAGCTCGTTTAATATTTCTGACTAACTCACCTTGGTCTGCTCCCATAACACCTATTACATGTATTGAGCAAGCTTGTGCCAGACTAGGTACATCAATAGTAAAAAGTCTCAGTATTGCCATTTCCATTTCCGCATCTTTTGATACCCAAAAATGCCCAAGTTTTAAAACAGAACACTTCTGGACAACCTCTATTCTAGTTGCAGAAGGAGCTGGATTATTAGCATCCTCACTACCGAATAGTATAACTTCTGTTGATTTTAAAAATACAGCATACACTGCGGGCTTATTACATAACTTAGGGTTATTATGGTTAGCTGACAACTTACCAGATGAAACAGAAAAAGCATTTCAGAGTGTCCGTGAAGCCCCCTTAATGCCTCTCAGTAATTCGTTAAAACAACACACGGGAACGGATTATTATGAAGCAGGTGATTGGGTTGGAAAACAAATGAAATTCCCAGAAGTATTAAATATTGCAATAAAATACCATCATACAAATAATTATCAAAGCATATCATGGGAAACTGCCTTGCTTGTAGGTCTCGCAGCTGATATGGTAGCTGCATTACATAAGCAGTCAGATAATTTATTAACTAGTACTCGTTTAGAATTATTAGGAATAGATGCATCAAGCCAAGAAAGTGTTTTTCAACAACTTTCTAAAAACTTTGAGAAAACACGAGAATTGGCAAAAACACTATTTTAAGGACACCTCCATTAATTATAGATGTAAAAATTGAAAACCAAAATATTCAAGATCAAGGTGAAATCCACACATAATAGCAAGCAATTGCGGAGGGTTTCAGTGCAGAGATTGAGTATTTAAGACTCAATTTTCCATTCATCAATTAATAGAGCTACCTTAGAGAATCAGCAATAAATAACCTAGCCTTCTTCTTGATGATCCTATTTTAATATGGGATGATAACGCGTTTGATTGTCTTTAATTTTATTTCTTTAAGCAAAATTTAAGGCATCATTTCTTCTTTAATTATAAACAATTCGAGGCAAATAATGGCAGGTCGTAATCACTTATTCATTCCTGGTCCAACCAATACACCACACGAAATTCTAAGTGCAATGCATGTCCCCATGGAAGACCATCGATCTCCCATTTTTCCTAAGTTACTCAAACCAGTATTAGAAGACTTGAAAAAAGTTTTCAGGACAGAGACTGGACAAGCCTTTATCTTTCCTGCAACAGGAACAGCAGGCTGGGAAGTCGCTTTAACCAATACATTAAACCCTGGTGATAAAGTATTAATTTATCGGTTTGGTCAATTCAGCCATCTATGGATGAATATGGCTCAACGTTTAGGGCTAGATGTGGAGATGCACGAAGTAGAATGGGGAAAAGGTATCCCTTTAGATGTTTTGGAAGCACGATTAAAAAAAGACAGTAACCACGAAATTAAAGCGGTGTTAGCTACACATAATGAAACATCGACAGGGGTTACTAGCGATATAGCTGGAATTCGTAAAGCAATGGATTCTTCCAGTCATCCTGCCTTATTATTTGTTGATGGGGTAAGTTCTATCGCTAGCATTGAATTTCGTATGGAAGACTGGGGTGTAGATGGAGCAATTAGTGGTTCACAAAAAGGCTTTATGCTTCCTGCAGGTTTAGCCGTGCTTGCCTTTAGCCAAAAAGCACTAAAACTGACAGAAACAGCCACTTTCCCTCGCTGTTTTTTAGACCTTAAAGATCAAATGGCTCAGAATGCGTTGGGTTACACCCCTTATACAGCTGCGACACCTATGATCTACGGTTTACGTAAATCATTGGAACTTTTATTAGAAGAAGGGATGGAAAATGTTTACGCTCGTCACTTCCGTTTAGCTGAAGGTGTACGTAAAGCCATTGCAGCTTGGGGATTAAAGTTATGTGCTCAACCAGGTTTTGAATCTGATACTGTTTCAGCAATTGTGGTACCAGAAGGAAAAGATGCCAAAGATGTGATCAGCACCGCTTTTACCAAATACAACATCTCTTTGGGCGCAGGCTTAACCGAAGTTGCAGGTAAAGTCTTCCGCATCGGGCATATAGGTGACATGAATGATGTCTCTTTATTAGGATGTATTGCCGGTGTTGAAATGGCAATGCTAGATAATGGTTTTGATATTAATCCTGGCAGTGGGGTTGCCGCAGCTATTGAATATTATCGTTCAACAGCGAAATAACAAAAATTGGCTCAAGGTGAAAGGGAATAAAACTTCTTACTCTTTTCACCTTATCTCCCTTCCTTTAGTAAAATTAATAATGAGCAAACCCAAAGTCTTTACCACTCGTAAGTAACCAGCCGAGGGGAAACTCACAGTACGCTTTAAACGCGACTTTAAAAAAATGACGATGTTTTACGAAAGTTGAACGAAGAATAGTTTGTACTAGAAAACTTGAGTGACTACGTTTTTAGGTTTAACCGCAAATAAATTAAAACAGGCACTTCAACAATACAATGAATTTTCGTCATATAGTATACAATTCTTTATTCACTGTAGTAAATATTTTAAAAATAATACAAAGTTCTTGGGGTTTTGTATTGACTACACCCATATTGAAGTTGAAAAAAACTAATCCTAACCCGCGATTTTTTGAAAAGGAACCAGATATAATATAGTAGGCCTTCTGAATTTAAGCAGTGCAACCTACATAAACTTAGAACTAGGGAAGAAATCAAGCAAACAGTGAACAGAGAGAGCCATGACCGGCAACCCCTCGGTTTCCCCAGGGACTGCCTATCAATGTTTCAGAATAAAAAAGTGGAATCTACTAAGCCGCTACTAATTTTGAATTACCTTGTTTTCTTGCTAAAGGTAGAAATCCAATAAGACCACTTATAAACAACCAAACTGCTGCAGGAAGGGGAACTGCACTAGGTGTTGTTGGACCTGTTGGGCCAGGAGTTCCTATTTCTCTTAAAAGTTTGGTTTTGACTGCTCCACTAAAATCAGAGAAGGTAGCGGCTGCAATTAGAAAGCTACCAGCACCACCTATTATATTATTAGTATAATAATCAGCAACTGATTGTGACCCCCCAATAACTAATCCATTAATAGTATCAATCTGATTAGCTAAAGCATAGTCTCGACCTGCAGTTCCACCAGACCCTGTCCCATCTCCAGAAACATCTATTACTGACCGATTTGAAGTAAATCCATTTGTTGCAAATAAATCGGTTCCATACTGTAATGCAGGCTGAGGACTAGTACCCCCACGGAAAGCACGACCAGCATTCTCTAAAAGAGAACCAAAAGCCATAGAAGAGGCCGCACTATCAATTTGAGTCCAGCCTATAACTTCCGCCTGGCTGCTTGAACTAGACCACTGCACTAAATTTATGGCTATGCTGCCAACACCATTATTGCCCAAAATTGCATCAATAACAGCTGAATCCTTAAATGCTGCTCCATAACCATCCATTTGTAGATCATATTCAGAACTACTGACACTACCTGATACATCTACTAAAAGAGACAACTGAAGATCTACAGTTGCCGCTTTTAAAGAGGTCGAGAAAACCCCCAGCATAACAACCATGCTAGCAGCTATAATTCTATATTGTTTTTTCATTATTATATTCTCCAAATATTATTATTATTAATAACTTAACTTTAAGTACTTAACCAAAAACGCTATACGACTTTATAAAAACCTACTCATATAACTTGATATTAACAAAAGCATTGAATATTAATACAAATAACCTTAAAGTAGGTTGGCTAACTCTATCAATTAAATTTGAATCTGTAAATTAAATTTTCACTCCATTCAAAATACGAATGAGCATATAATTTTAAACAATTGATAATATAGTCTATTAGTCAAGCATGGTGTGAATTATTTGTGTAATAAAATGTCACTTACCTGCTATAGAAAACTAAAAAAATAACTAATTCAGAAACCAGTTGATGCTGTTTCACATCAGCAACCTAAAAAAGTACCATTGCTTTTAAAGGTTTTTTTATTAAACATTCGAAACCTACAAAGTATCAATGCCTTGGGATCGAAAAAAGTGCTTAAAGATGAGTTAATCGTTTCTTATCCATATTTCATCTACTCTCAATAATAGCTCTTCATTTTCATAAAAAATTGCTCTATCGAATACTTGAAAACGTTTCAGAATACTTTTAGGTTTTCACATCCTTAGAAAAATTAACTTATCTGAACCAAACGCCAAAAATCAGACTGCTTATTAATTTCTAAAATTTTCTGTGCTGTTTTAATTCCAGAAACACTAACGCCATAAACACCTCCACCAGGTGAAGTCCAATGTCCTGAAAAGTAAAGTCCTTTTATCGGAGATTTGTTTTGGGTTCTTGCTGGCCCGACCTGGCTTGGCAAAACATCCCATCCATATGCTGATCCTTGATAATTTTGGGTGTACCGCTGCATTGTTTTGGGCGACCCACCTTCTATATATAACAAATGATTTCCCAGATCAGGGATAATTTCCCCTGCCATTTTTAACAAAATTTGCATATATTTTGGTTTTGCTTGCTTCCATGATTCAACTACATCGTATGGTAGTAATGTAGTAAGCATTAATATATGCTCTTCTTCTGGAGCCAAGCCTGGGTCTACCAAGGTTGGTGCTGTAATGCTAAGCCATGATATATCACCTTGTTGAGTTTTCAAAAAATTCTCATCATGATTATAGTCATGGTAATAAAATGATTCATGACTAATATCCATGGTAGTTAAATCTAAATCTGTCGCAATATATACGACAAAAATGGACAGCGAATGCTGCATTTTTTTTAGTCGCTGTAGATAACGAGTAGGGAAATATTGTTCACCAACCATTTGATAGATTGTTTGCCGAAGGTCAGCATTAGAAATAACAACAGGTGAATCTATTCGTTTATTGTTAACAATAATACCTGCTACCTGCTCATTTTCTATAATAATTTTTTCTACCGATGATTTGTATTTAATTTCTCCATTATTTTGCTGTATCCCTTTAACTAGGGTATTTGCTAATTTTTGAAAACCACCTTTACAATAGTAAGATCCATCCACCATATAACCGATGAGCATGGTACTCCAATAAACAAAGGATACTTGTGAGGGAGGCAGCCCTAGATAAGGCCAGTTACTAGCAAACACACCAAGTAATTTTGGATCTTTTATAAACTGATTGGCAACTTCTGCTAAAGTAGACTTTCTATATTTAAACAAAGCAGGCATTAATTTCTGTGCTTGTTCTATATTAACGTCCACCATTAGTTCATCAGCTGTGGTTATTTCTTCAGCTAATTGTAAACACAATTCAGTTAGTAATTTTAACCCTTCTCGTTCATCAGGAAACTGTTCAGCTAATACATTAACGAAATGTTCAATCGTCTGAGGTAATCCTATACTAAGCCCTGGGTATATTGCATGGCTAAAAGGATTGATATTAATAAATTCAACTTCATCAAGCAACTCTAAAGCTTGCAAAGTTTTATAAATAACCTGCCCCCCAGAATAACCTTGTTCACCACAACCACTGATTAAATGAACACCTGAATCAAATTGGTATTTCTTTCTCTTAAATCCATGTGCATATCCACCTGGGCGGTCATGTGCTTCTAGTACTAAGACTGATTTTCCTGCTTTTGCCAATAATGCAGCAGCTGTTAATCCCCCCATTCCACTACCAATAACAATAACATCATATTGTTTCACGGTTTGGTAAGCCCCAGTTTTTCCCATAAAATTGTAGGTGAGTCATAACACATTTCCTCAGTTGCCATATCGACAGCAACTTGACAGGTATAGCCTCGTACTAAGCGATTTCCTGTTTCCTTATCTACAATCTGGTAATTCATTTTCAAGCGATTTTCCCACTCTACAATGCCCGCATGAATAATAATTTTTTGTCCAAACCTGGCTGATTTTGCGTAACGAATGCGTACATCAATGATTGGCCAGGTATAACCAGATTCACGCATTTTCATATATCCATAGTCAATCTTATCCAACAAAACACAGCGGGCAATTTCAAAATATTTCAGATAATGACCATGCCAGACAATTTCCATTAAATCCACATCAAAAAACGGTACATCAACTTCTACTTCACAAATCACAACAGCTTTAGTCATATAAGCTCCAGTGACGTTTTCTAATCAACTGAATACACAACCTCAATTCCTGTTCCATTGCCCTATCAGTTTCTAAAAAATTAATTTTATCTCTAACTTGTTTAATTGTTTTTTGTAAATTTGGGCTTAATATTTCTTGTTGCCCCCGTAACTCGACGCCTTGAACAACTGCAATCAAAGTAGCAGCAGCAACTTGCTCAGTTAATTCCAAAATCCGCACACAATCTCTGGCGGCAATAGTACCCATACTAACCTTATCCTGATTATGGCATTCGGTTGAACGAGAAAATACACTGGCCGGCATCGTATTTTTTAAAGCTTCTGCGGTCCAGGCAGAAACTGCTATCTGAATAGCTTTAAAACCATGATTTAACATGGCCTGATCCTTTTTTGCACCGGATAAATTAGCCGGTAACCCATGGTTAAATTTGGTATCCATTAATTGCGCCATTTGTCGGTCCATTAAATCTGCTAAATTGGCTACAGCTATTTTCATACTGTCCATGGCAAAAGCGATATGCCCTCCATAAAAATGTCCACCATGCAAAACATGCTCACCTTCGGCATCTATAATTGGATTATCGTTAGCACTATTTAACTCATTTTCTATAAACTGCCTAAACCAAGGTAATGTATCTTCCATCACACCAATGACATGAGGAGCACACCGTAAAGAATAACGATCTTGTAATCGACTATCATTACGAGGTGCTTCTGAAGCTAGTTGCAAATCTTCTCTAATTCGCTTTGCGACTGTTATTTGCCCATTATGTGGCTTTACTGAAAATAACTTTTCATCAAAATGATAAGCATTTCCTTTTAAGGCGATTGAAGCTAAACTAGTAATACGTGTGCATAACCGAGATAAATACTCGGCTCTCTGAAAGGCTAAACATGCAACGGCTGTCATTACAGCGGTTCCATTCATAATCGCTAAACCTTCTTTTGGCTTTAAGGTGAGTGGCACGATATTTAACTGACTAAAAACTTCTTCAGTCAACTGTTTTTTATTCTGATAAAAGACGTCTCTTTCTCCTGCTAAAGCAGCAGCTAAATAGGATAATGGGGTTAAATCACCACTGGCACCGACTGATCCTTCTTCTGGGATTAATGGCAAAATATCTTGTTGAAGTAGAAGAGTAATTTGTTGTAATAATTGATAACGTACGCCGGAAAAGCCTTGAGCTAAACTGTTTAATCGAACAACTAAAATCGCTCTGGTTTGTTGATTATCAAAATGCTTTCCCAGTCCACAACCATGAAAAGTATAGAGATGTTTAGGTAAATCATCTACATTTTTCAATGGAATTGAGGTAGTACAAGAGTCGCCATATCCTGTGGTTACTCCATAAACACAACCCTCCTCTTGTAACAACTTATCAATAAACTCGGCACCTTTATCAATTCGCTTAATAAAATCTGTATTATTGCTTAACTGAATTGATTGATTTTGCTCCGCAAGAGCACAAACCTCTTCAATAGTCAGAGCTCGCCCATTGATGACAATAGCCTGTTTATTCATCTTCAACCTGCCAAAAATCATAAAAATTAAACCATTGCATGGGTGCTGTTAAACAATAACTCTGTAATCTACTCGCATAGTCTTCTACATACTGTTGGATTGCAGCAGTCCGCTCTTTTCTTGAAAACGTTATTCCATCACTAAAGTGATCAAAATAAATAGTATATTTATCCTGTTGCTTCAAACAAAACATGGTATACACTGGACATTTTAGCAATAAAGCGATAATAAATGGGCCTTGAGGAAAGGAAGCCATTTGTCCTAAAAATTTAGCTTGTGCTGTTCGTCCCTGCCCTTGACCAACTACTGGCGTTCTATCAGCAGCGATAATAACTATTTCCCCTGCTTCTATTTTATCTTGCAATACCATAGCTGTTGCAGCATTGACACTGGTTACTTGTATTAGGTTTACTTTGCCAGAGTCAGCATATTTATTCAGCAAAGAATTAAATTTTTCCGTATGTTTAGTATGAACCAACACATTGATGATAACTTTATTCCTTAATTTTGCAATAACCTGACAAATTTCTAAATTACCTAAGTGAGATCCAAGTAATAAAACACCCTGACCTTTGTCAATATGGCTAATGACTGCTTCGCGACCTTTATATTCAACATCTTTTAGGGTTAAGGTACCACTCCAGGCTGCTAACTTATCTATTAACGCATTGGCAAAACTAATAAAATGAAAATAGCTACATTTAAGTCCACCATTAATCTGTGAATCATTCAGATAGGTTGATACTTTGTTTAAATATTGCCGACTTGCTCCTCTTGCCTTACTATTGATTAACCAATAATAACTAACAACCGGGTATAAAAAAAACTGAAGTAGTTTACGTCCAAAAATAAGATAAATTTTTAACAAAAGATCCATTCCCCAAACAATGCCTCGTTCTTCTATTTGAGCCCAATGCCTTTTCATTGAAAATGCCTCAATAGTAATTTAGGAAAACGGATTAACATACCAAAAAACAATTGTGCATGCTTTTTAGAAATTAACAGGTTGTCTTTAAACATATTAAAATGAGAAACTCCATCTATAGGGTAATGCACCTTTGTGGGTAAGTTTATAATATCTACTCCCTGCCAGTACAATCTGACAACCATATCTATATCAAAATCCATCCGTTGACCAATCGACGTTATTTTTAACAATTCATCAACTGATGCTAAAGGATAGCATCGAAAACCACACATTCCATCTACTATGGAAAATGATAAGGTATTGACCCAAATCCATAAATTAGTAAATTGTCGCCCATATAATCTTTTTTTTGGCACCGATTGATCAAATATAGGTTGACCTATTATCAACTTTTCTGGTGATTGCTTACTAGCATCCAAAAAAAGATTAACATCCTCTAATTTATGTTGTCCGTCCGCATCGACTTGAATTGCATAGGTAAACCCTTGATCAATAGCTAATTCAAATCCATCAATAACAGCAGCACCTTTACCTCCATTTATTTCTCTTTCGCTTAAGGTTACCCACTCCTTTTCCTGTAATGCTATTTTTTTTAAAATTTTTGAGCATTCCGGCAAACTAGCATCATTTATTAAAAAGCAGTGCAATCCAAAGGGTTTTAACCTTTTAACAACAAATTCAATCGCCTCTTGATGATTATAGACAGGAATGATGATACAAGTTTTCATTCCTGCTCTCCATAGACTATACGACCGGAACTATGGTCATTATCCATTGAGGTCAATTTAAAATATAATTTACCTGTTTCAGCTTTCCAGTTAAGTTCCATCTTGATCAATTCATTGGGACGAATAACTTTTTTAAACTTAATCACTTCCATCCGTAAAAAAGGCAGACCAATATCAAAAAAAATTTTGCCAAATTGTTCAACCCAAGCCAGCTGAGTAACACCGGGTAAAATTGGTTGATCTGGAAAATGTCCATTAAAATAAACCAAGCCTGATAATATCTGTAACTGTAATTCAACTCTTTCGTCTTGATAATCACAGTTTATTATCTGAGGAGCATGTGTATTTTTTAGTGATAACAATTGAATTAGACAGTCTTGATTTATTTTATCTTGTACGGTGAGTGGTAAAGAAGAGAAAAACAACCATTTTCTTGGTAATACAACCGTTTCAAATTCACTCATTAATTCCTTTCTTAGTTGCTTAACCAATGCACCTCGACCTTGTTGACTAAGAATTTCTTTTCCCAAATCTGTTAAAACCAAGGTCACTGCTATTATTTCTCTTTTTCCATCTAGTAACATAGCATGTGATTGCTGTACATAATTTGAACAGTTCAATCTACTTTCTAAACTATCAAGCGACAGACGTTTTTCTTCTACTTTTACAATTCGATCCATCCTACCTAATAACTTAAATCGCCCATCTTCAATTATTTGAATTTTATCATCAAGAATTAAGGTTGCTTGTTGTATGAAAGGTGAAGACAGATGATGAAAGCCCTTCTCATCGACAGTAAGACAAACACCCTTAAATAACTCCCACAAAGTATCCTCTACACTCTGTCTGCAGGCAATTCCACCGGTTTCCGAGCTGCCATAAATTTCCAAAACTTTATGTTCACAATTCAAATCTATCTGTTTTGCTACCTCTATGGATAAAGCTCCCCCCGAACTAAAAATGGTCGTTAATTTTGCCAATTCTTGCCAAGGCGTTAATTCATCTAGTCTTTTTAATTGCGCAGGACTTGAAACCCAGTAGGCAGACAAATGCTTTGCTTTTATTAATAAAGGCTCAGGACTAAGAAACATTTCACTATAAAAACAACGTCCTGCCGACAAAGGCCACAACACTCGAAATAACAATCCATAAATATGTTGGTGACTGACCGTACCAAAAGCCTGGCTATCTCCTAATCTTTGCCCCCAATATTGTTCCAAGACCTCAATTTCACATTGGAATTGTTGTAAAGACTTTTGGATAGCTTTAGGTTTTCCACTAGATCCTGATGTAAAAATAGTAATCTGAGTGTTAATACTGTCAATGGGTTTCAATTCTATAGAACTATTAAGGTCGGGAATAATTGATACTTCCTTCCCTTCCCAGTCGCCTAATAATATGCATCCTTTTTCAATTAATTGCTCAGCTGCTATTTGTTTATTATTCCCAGCAACCCAAACTTTTTTAGAACTGTGTAGTAAAGCAAATAAGCTGACACAAAAGGGATAAGCTTCCTCATAATACAAAGCAAATTGATCTGTATTTTGGCTAGATAATTTAGCTGATAACGCTTTTACATCAGAGAAAAATTGATTGCCATCAATAATTTTGCCCTTATAATTAGCAATTGATTGATGCTCATTTGAACTCAGCGCACAATGAGAAAGAGGGGTTAGACTAGCGCACATGTGGTTGTGTCCTAATTCTGATAGTGTACTCAACAGCCATTAATAAACCCATTAATAAATAAGAGATAAATCCATTATATAAGCTCCACCAGGCAAAACTGCTCCATAGTGCTGTTGCCGTTGCAATCAACCCATTCATTATAAAAAATAAACACCAGATTTTTGTGACTTTACGGGTATAGCGAACGCCTTGCTCTGGCAAATCAGGATGTTGTATTCTAGCAATACGTTCAATAATAGGTGGTGGGGAAAAGAGGCTTCCTGCAAAGACAACAAAAAAACTTAAATTGATTAATACAGGATAAAAACGTAGGGTGATAAGATTATTATTCCATATTGCAAAACTGCAATAAATAACTCCAATCACTAGCAATAAATAACTCCAACTTTCTTTAGTTTTAGTTAAAATTGATTGTAATAAAACTAGAAATAATAAAAAAACTGCAATTTTCCATGGCTCAAGAGTCACAAGCCCAAAATGCTGAATTCCGAAATAAACAGCGATTGGATATAACATTGTCAACAAACCAATAATTTGACGGACTAGATTACGCTTATCAATCATTAATCAGTTGATACACTGCCTCAACTACGTCATTTATTGTTCTGGCATTTTTAAAATCTTCAGCCTTCACAGCTTTACCCGTTACTTCTTTAAGTTTAACGATCATATCAACAGCATCAATACTATCGAAATCAAGGTCTTCACTCAACCTGGCATCTAAAGTCACTAATTCTTCTTCAATCTCAAACATTTCCAGCATAATTTGCTTGATGACTTGCAAAATATCATCACGATTATTCATTACTTTTTCGCCTGTTCAGATTCAATATACTCAGTTAGAGATGCTACTGAAGCAAATATTTTAACCACGTCATCTTTTTCAGCATCGATACGTACATCATATTTTTTTCTAATTGCTAAGCCTAACTCCAAAGCATCAATTGAATCCAGACCTAAGCCTTCATTAAACAATGCTTCCTGACTATCTATATCTTCAACACTCATATCCTCCAAGTCAAGCGAAGTGATAATCAATTGTTTTAGTTCATTTTCCATACGTCTCATTTTCTCTTTGTTGACTAAAATAGTCCTGTAAATATTGGTTAAATCGCCGCACGGCAATCGTTTTTGGTTCTATTTTTAAAAAATTGTCGAGTACCATATCATCTCCTACTCTCATCGACAAATGAAAACGCCGATTTGGAATCTGATACCATTTTTCCTGCTTAGTTAAAGTGCTTGGATTACAGGATATTATAACTGGAGTCACAATAACATTTGCCTGTAATGCAATATGTGCTGCACCTCGTTGAAATTTATACGGTCGATTAAGCACAGTTCTTGTGCCTTCTGGAAAAATAACAAGCGTACCGCCTGATTTTAAATAAGCCACACATTCACTAACCATTTTTTCAGAATCACCATTGCTAATATAACCAGCATTAGTCACTGCTCCTTTAATAAAAGGGTTTTGCCATAAACTTTCCTTCACTATGCAGTTGGCAGCTGGAATTCTGCTGATTAGAAAAACAATATCAATCAGTGTTGGATGATTAGCCAAAATCAACTGTCCGGGTCTATTTAACTTTTCCAATCCATCAATTTCATAGGTCATCACTCCTAATCTATGCATTAAGCCTATAAATATATAAAAACTATAATGCACGCCTAATTGCCCCCGTCGATTTTTTTGATTATCTTTAACGGGTAAAATATTAAGCAGAGGAAAAACCAGCACCCGAAGAATAATTCCTCCCACCCCAAAAGCAAAAAAACTAAACCCTGTTGCAATCAAACGCCAATAATAATTAAAGGCGTTTATCATCTTTTTTCCCAACACCAACTGTGCCGAGGTGTTTGTAAAATTAATTTTTCTTGTTTTCCAGACAAAAACTGTATCATCAAGGGAACTTGCAAAGGTTGTTCACCATCATCCCCAGCTTTTGACTGGACACTTAGCCGAAGAGTTGTACCAGAACCCGTTTTTCCAATACGCAATGCTATTGCACAACTAGTAGGCATAGATAATTTATAAGGTGATGAAGGATAAAAAGCTTCTAAAGGTTCATCATACAAAACCACTAATACTTCATCAGCCCCCTCTTGAAGTAATCCTATTGCTTCTATAAAAGCAGCAGCCAGCCCTTCTTCTCCTGGTGCCACTACAACGCACTGTCGTTTATTTTTATAGGCCATAGCAAATAAACCTGCTATTGAATTATGGACAGAAAGACTAAAAGCAGTGGGTGAAATTTCTTCTCCTTGCTCAATCATTTCCATCATTTTAAATGATTTAGCTAACTCACCATGGGTTGAACTAAAAACAGCAGGAAGATGCGTTTTTTGATCAACACATTGACTCGCCGCACAAAAGACGATTCGAGCCAAAGGACTTAAACGTCGTTTTAACATTCTGGGGACAAAAGAAAGTAACTCATTTTGAGTTAAACTATCGCTCTCTTGTCCTTCTAATGGGGGCCAAACACTCCATTTTTGTACTATAAAGTCTTGATACATGTTTTTTAAATCTGAGAAACCATGAGTATTGGATGGATGGATGGATGGATGGATGGATAAATAACTATCCAACTTTTTATTCACTTTTTGTATTTTAAGTACTCGACCATAAATATTTTACGCAGGGGTTTTTTTCATCTTCAACTAACACATGGATGTGTGTAGGTAGAGTAATGCAGGAACAATTACCGAGGCGCATAGCAAGCTAAGTAACTATTTATGCAACACCGCAGATGATAAAAAAGATTAGAAAAGCTTCAGCAGTTCTTATGCCTTTAGTACAAGTAAAATGTTAAAATATTTATGGTTGGATATTTATTACTCAGAATTTTTTTGTTTATCCAGGCACACCCTTATTTGCTAACATATCCGCTTTATCATTCCCTTCATCACCTGAATGACCTTTTACCCACACCCAATCTATCTTATGTTTTTTAATTGCTGCATCTAACCTCCGCCATAAATCTTCATTTTTTACTGATTTTTTTGCCGCTGTCTTCCACCCTCTTTTCTTCCAGTTATCCATCCACTCGGTAATACCTTGCAATACATATTTAGAATCTGTATACAATGCAACCTGACAACTTGTATTTAAGGATTCAAGCGCCATAATAGCAGCCATTAACTCCATTCGGTTATTGGTGGTTTCTTGCTCTCCACCATACATTTCTTTTTCATTCGACTTATATTCCATAAATACTCCCCATCCACCCAGCCCAGGGTTTCCTTTACACGCGCCATCCGTATAAACAGTGACTAAGTCAGTCATTTTCATTTTTCCTATGTGTTGTTGATTTTAATCCGACTGTAGCAGAAACAAGCCTTGAAGGCTTAGCCTTAATAGGGGTTAACGGTATCAAAGTATATTGTCTTTTAACTGCTTTAACAGCATATGCCATTGAAAAAAAACTCATCCTACCTACACTAAATTTTTCAGGCGTATTAATAGTAGAGTCTATGCTGAATTCAGAAGTTATTTTTATTTCAAAGTTTAATAGCTTAAGCCAATCAGCAATTCTAGTTCGTGAAACAAAATAGCTACGCCATGAATCTGACATTTTTTTATTCCACAACGATTGCATACGAACCCAGATGTTACAAGGGTTAAAACATAAAATTATAACATCACCTCCAGGTTTAAGTACCCGTTCAATTTCTCTCATCGTTTGAAAACGATTAACATCAAATTCAATTAAATGAGGAACAAGAACTAAATCAACACTCTCACTTTGAATAGGCAACCTGAAAGAGTTTGCACAAATTTTTTGGCCTTCCTCACACCCCTTTCCTTTAGCATCAAGAATGCTATAATTTTTATATAAGGTACAGTCTATAAAATCTTTCTCCCATCCTAATCCACCTAACTGTAGAATAGTTTGCTTGCAACCCACTGATATTGAATGAATAAGGTATTTCTTTTCTTGTACCAATAATAATTTACCTTGTGGCGTTTCAAAAAAAGAAAATAAAAACTTTCGTTTCATAGATTAAATACTAAGAAAATTAATGAATTTTGATATACACTTGAAATATCATAAAAATATTTAATAAATCCAGTTATAGGTAATGCCCAAATCTAATTCTATCAGGTCAGCTGGCTATTTACTGTATTTGATTATTCTTATCACAACTGGATGTACCGAAAAAACAACAAAACATGTTTTTTTCAACGAGACACCCCCTTCTGTTAACCAACAACTTTATACAGAATCATTCCGTATTCAGCCAGAAACATCATATCCAAATCACATTGCTGATATATTTTCTGCTTCAATAGAACCCGAACCTACCGTTGCTTTAACTAAAGCTAAACCGTTACCCAAAGTAACTAAGAGTGTGCATAAAACAGTCTGGGATCGGTTACTTTCACTCTATGCTTTACCAGAAATTCATAATGCCCGTATTGAGCGAGAAATTAAAAAATACCTTAAACACCCTAAATTTATTACTAAAATCCAACAACGAGCAGCTCCTTATCTGTATTTTATTCTTGATGAAATAGAGGCAAAACAAATACCTGGAGAGCTTGCTTTACTTCCAGTAGTAGAAAGCGCGTTTATACCAAATGCCAAATCCAGAAGTAACGCACTCGGCCTTTGGCAATTTATGCCTGCAACAGGACGATTATTTGGCCTAAAACAAAACTGGTGGTATGACGGCCGTAAAGACATTTATAAGTCTACTCGAGCAGCAACAACCTATCTAAAACAATTAAGTAAATCAAACAATAATGACTGGGCTTTAGCACTTGCTTCATATAATGCTGGAAAAGGGTATATTAATAAAGTAATTAGAAAAAACAAGCGAAGAAATAAACCAACGGACTATTGGTCTCTACCTTTATATAAAGAAACCATGCATTATGTCCCTAAGTTAATGGCAATTGCTAAAATTTTTGCCAATGCTGAAAAATATAATATTCCTTTACTCGATATTCCAAATAAACCCTATTTTTCTAAAGTAGATATTCAGTCCCCATTTGATTTAAATATTGCCGCTAAAATGGCAGATATGCCATCCGATGCTTTCTTTAATTTAAATCCAGCATTTAAACGATCATCTATTGATAAAGAAGGTATTTATCATTTACTAGTCCATGCGGACAAAGCTGAAAACTTCAAAAATAGATTAGCCATTACACCTAAAAAAGACCGAATAAAACAAGCACATCGCCATAAAATAAAATCAGGCGAAAACTTGAGTATTATTGCAAAAAAATATAATACTTCTGTTGTTGCTTTACGCCAAAACAATCAGTTGTCACGTAAAGGTATTATTAAAGCGGGACAAATGATACTTATCCCTAACTCATCAGACAATACTGCAAAACTAAACAGGCAAACCTATATTGTTAAAAAAGGTGATACATTCTGGGATATTGCCCGCCAATTTTCTGTACTTAGTAAAGATATTGCGCACTGGAATAATATTTCTTTAACAACAGCATTACAACCTGGTCAAAGACTGATCATTGAAGAAAGCTAAGAATCTGCCCTAGGTTATAAACAACTCCAGCCACTCTTTATCTCACTGCTATTAAGTTAAGTAAAAGATGAAATTATGCCCCTTATGTTCCTATCATTAGGACAGAGTTAAGTAGTGCCAAGGGTTAGTTTTGTTATGATACATCTGGTTTCCCAACCCTGCCACTTCACCTACCGCCCTTGTAAATACAGGCTCAGAGGCTATGCTACAGACCTCAGATACTCCACGGCTGGATGCCGAGGGTAGAAAGCCTATCAACACAAGCTTAATGTTAGGAAGGCTTCCTCAGAAAATCAGTTATCACTATAATTTTTTTGTGTTTACGAGATGCGGATAATATACAAGGTTGGGCTCCGTCTCTCTTTGGCAAACCAACAATCGGTATGCTAAAAATGTTAGGTTAACGATAGAGCTGTTAGCCTAACCTACATGAGAGTTGGTGAGCTAATTTTTAATCATGTGGTAGAAGAGAAAATGATAAATACTTCACTTTTTAATCGCACCCAATATAAGCACTTTACTTTGTTCTATAAATATGCCTATGATGGTTCACTAAGCCTTTATTAAGATTGAGAAAAATATATGAATCATACAAAACAGCACTCACAATCTTTAGTAATTCATGATCACATACAGTTAAACAACGGTTACCAGCAATTGCAAAGCCTTCCCCACTCCTACAGGCAGCGTTTGCCGCGGCAATTCAAAACCACCCTTATCAGCGTAGCAGTGGCTCTGGTTCTGAGCCACAGCCCACAGGCCAGAGCAGCGACTATTACCGTAAACACGACTAATCCAGCCATTAATACCGATACGCAATGTTCATTGATTGAAGCGATCAATAACGCTAATGATGACGTTGCAACCCATGCTGATTGTCCTGCAGGCAGCGGGGCTGATACGATTATTCTCAGCGCTAATACTTACAGTCTGTTGGTAGCTGATAATCAAGTTCTTGACGACACCAACGGCTTACCGCAAATTACCAGTACTATCAGCATTCAAGGAAATGGCGCCATTATCCAAGGTGCAGGGAGAGAATATTTTCGCTTGTTTTACATCCGCAATACCGGTGACCTTACACTTGATAAAACCACTGTATCTGGAGGAAGCCTGCAACGAGCGGGGCATGGCGGAGGACTCTACAACTACGGTAACCTCACCCTAACAAATAGTACGGTCAGCGGCAATTACGTCAACGACATAGGGGGGGGACTCTTCAATGGAGGAACCGCCACCTTAATAAACAGTACAATCAGTGGCAATACCGCCTACTTGGGAGGAGGGGGACTCTTCAATAGTGGAGCTGCCACCTTAACCTTAATAAACAGCACAATCAGCGGCAATACCTCCTCCGGCTCGGGGGGGGGACTCGACAATCAAGGAATAGTCACTCTTACAAACAGTACGATCAGCAGCAATATTACCTCCTCTAGGTACGGGTTATCGGGAGGAGGAGGACTCTACAATAGTGGAACCGCAACTCTCACAAATAGTACGGTCAGCAACAATTCTGCCTCCGGCTTCGGGGACCTCGAGGAATTCGGGGGAACGGAAGGAGGAGGATTCTTCAATGGAGGAACCACCACTATCACAAACAGTACGATCAGCGGCAATTATGCCAAGTCCGGGGGAGGATTCTTCAATGGAGGAACCATCACTATCACAAACAGTACGATCAGCGGCAATTATGCCAACTACGGGGGAGGACTCTTCAATAGCGGCGGTAGAGGCGGTAGCGCCACTCTCGTCCACAGCCTTATTAGTGGCAACAGCGCGACGAACAGTGCCAATGAGATTTTCGGCATTATCTCTGCAAATGACTATAACATCTTTGGCCACAGCACCCAGAGTAATACCCGAGCATTCGATGGCTTTTCTCCCGGTTCCACTGACATCACCGCCACCAGTGATGGCACTACTCCTACTGCCCTCACCAATATCCTTAATACCACCCTGGCCGATAACGGCGGTTCCACCCAGACCCATGCGCTGGTAGCTGGCAGCCCTGCCGTTGATGCAGTGCCCGCAGCCAGTTGTGCCACAACACAGGATCAACGCGGTGAAACACGGCCAGTTGACGGCGGAACGGGAGTATCAAATTGTGACAGTGGTGCGTTTGAGCTGAAAGAGTGCGCAGCCAGTTATACGCTGCTAAATAATCAATGGCGCCAGATCAGCCTACCCTGCACACCCCCAGTTGCAAACAATACGGCAGGGGACATCTTCGGTGATGACGGACTCGGAGATTATGGTACCGACTGGATACTTTGGGCTTACGACTCGGCGACGAACTCCTATGTGAATCCTGGCTTAGGTGACACGCTTTTGCAGGGTGTCGGCTACTGGATAATACAGCACAGTGACAGCGCGAAGAGTCTGGATATGCCTGCGGATAGTACCCCGACACCAACAACCAACCCCACCGCTTGCCTGACAGGTGCGGTAGGCTGCTTCGAGATTCCGTTGGCCACGCAAACAAGCACAGTTCAGTGGAACTTGATCGGTTATCCATTTGCCACTGTGCGTAGCCTGGGTGATGCCAGAGTTACAACTGCCGCTACCACATGTGATAACAGTAGTGGGTGTACTCTGGATGAGGCCGAAGCCAACCAATTTGTTAACAACAAAGTCTGGATCTATGACGATGGCGTGTATACCTCCATCAATACATCCACTAATCTGAACCCCTGGATGGGCTACTGGTTTTCGACGTTGATAGCTGCTGAGACTGCGGAGCCAGTCAAACTGCTGATTCCGAAAAATTGATATTCCATTGACACCCTCATCCACTGGAATAAAAAGTAAGGTGGGCGCCCGCCAAAATTCTTGGGTGCTCACCTATATCTATTTTTCCGAAAATATTTAACATCTTTAGTAGGTTGGGCTGTCGTCTCTTTGACAACCCAACAATCGATATGCTAAAAATGTCAGGTTAAGGATAGAGCTGTTAGCCTAACCTACACCAGAACCAGCTACATCTTAAAGATCTAAACTAATACTGTTGCCTCACTCTGTTTTTTATTAAATATAAGCGGTTGTGATTAAAAATGAAGTAAACGCAGGCATTAGCCTATATTTTCGTCAGATCATTTATAAAAAATAGACCCTTATCAATGGCAGAAGAATTTAGTAGTCAACATACCCAGACATTTCCCGAGTTCCTTACTCAAGCGAGCATCAGCTTATTGGTTTCAACCTATCAGGCAGGCAAGCTGATCATGCTGCGTCAACAAAAAGGTGTTTTAAATACACATTTTATTGATATAGAAAAACCTATGGGGATTGCCTTACAAGAGCCACATTTGGCTGTGGGTACAAGTCACCAACTTATACATTATTATAATATGCCAGATGTGGGGCTCAAGATTGAACCACTGGATACACACAATGCCTGCTATATCCCCCGTGAAACGCATATCACAGGAGATATTGATATACACGAAATGGGCTTTACTGATAATGGCGAGCTGTGGTTGGTGAATACCAAAATGTCGTGTTTGTGTACAGTAACGCCTGAACATAGTATCAGCCCACAATGGCACCCAGCTTTTATTAGTGGTTATGACTTAACCGATCGTTGCCATTTAAATGGCTTGGCGATTAAAGATGGGCAACCGGCCTATGTAAGCGCTCTAGGAACGACAGATACCCCAGGAGGCTGGCGAGAAAATAAAGCAGCCGGTGGTATGTTAATGGATATTCGTGATAATAAAATGATTGCCTCAGGCCTATCCATGCCGCATTCCCCACGCTGGTATCAGGGCAAATTGTGGGTACTTGAATCAGGTGCGGGGTCTTTAGCAACGGTTGATATTGAGACAGGAAAACTGACCACCATTGTTGAACTACCCGGTTTTACCCGTGGCATTGATTTTATAGGGCGCTATGCAGTCATCGGTTTATCTCAGGTACGTGAGACTGCTGTATTCGCAGGTCTGCCTTTAACTGAGCGTACCCAGGAGCGTCAGTGCGGCGTCTATATCGTTGATATCATCGCAAAACAGGTGCTTGGTTTTATGGTATTTTCTGGTGAGGTACAGGAGATATTTTCAGTACAGATTTTACCTTCAAGCTTTCCTGCAATGTTGTCGATGGATGACCCTCTAATACGCACATCCTACTCACTTGCTGATAAGGCTTTAAAAAGTTTTAGCAAGCCTCGTCCAGAACAAACACTTCTTCAGGAAGCCAATATATTGTTTAGCCAGGGTAAGCTTGATGAGGCAATTATCGCTTATAAAAAAATTAATAAAGATTTCCCTGACAACTCCATGGCTACGATCCATTTAGGCCTGGCTTTTCTGGAATTAAAACAATGGAAAAATGCGGTTGAGACACTAGAGCGGGCGGTACAAAAAGACTCTGGTAATGCAGATGTACACCACAGTTTGGGTAAAGCATGGGCCGGTTTAAGGGAATGGAAAAATGCAATTGCTAGTTACGATGCAGTTATTAAAATAGACCGACAGCATGCGATTGCACACTATAGTCGTGCGCTGGTATTACTCAATCAAGAGCAGTATGAAGAAGGCTGGCAGGAACTTGAATGGCGTTGGAAAGTCATGGGTAACAAACCACTGGATTGTTCTCAATCTCAATGGAAAGGTGAAGACATCAGCGATAAAACCATTCTTGTCCATACCGAACAGGCAAACGGCGATTCGATTCAGTTTGCGCGTTTTATACCCGCCCTGGCTAAACGATGTAAATGCGTGATAGTCATGTGCCCAGAACCCTTGCGGCTTTTCTTTAAAAGCATAGAGGGTGTGGACGAGGTCCGTTTGCCCGGGCAAGTCCAAAAAGAATCTTTTGATGTATTTATTCCCGTTATCTCGTTGGCAGGTGTCCTGGGAGTTACGCTTGAATCTCTACATACCCCGACATCCTACTGGAAAATACCAACCGAAGTTGCAGTACCTAGTTTGCAAAGCGATAAGCGTTTAAAAGTTGGGCTGGTGTGGAATGAAGATCCCACTCAACGCACTACCAGCAAACCCACTTATGATTTAAACACCTTTTTACCATTAATTACGAACAGTGACATCACCTTTTTTAGTTTGCAAACCCCAGTTACTAAAGAGGAGCTGGTAGTACTGAAAAAAAATAATATAGTCAATCTTGAAAGTGAACTGGTCAGCTATGCCCACGTGGGAGGCTTGATTGAACAACTAGATCTGCTTATCAGTGTTGAAAACTCTCTGGCACATTTATCTGCTTCTTTGGGAAAACAAACCTGGGTACTACTGGATAGCAATTCATCCTGGGTCTGGCAGGACAAAGGCGAAACCAGTCCCTGGTATCAAACGGTAAGACTATTTCGTCAGACTGAAGTAGAAAGTAAAGACACTGAGATTGCCCGGCTGGTAGATTTATTGTCAGCTTGAAGTGGCGACAACTACCTTGAAAACGCCGCCAAAGAAATGGAAGGTCAACCTACAATAATACTCTTTTATTGAAAGTGACTCTTTATCTGAAATAAACACAGATAGCGTATTATCTCTGTAAATTATTAACTTCAACAGATTATCACTTATGCCTAAGCCCCGTCTATTTTATATTCACGACCCAATGTGTAGCTGGTGTTATGCCTTTAATTCTAGCTTAACTCAATTACACAAGAACCTCCCCTCCTCTGTTCGCATTCAATATTTACTTGGCGGTTTAGCAGCTGATACAACAGAGCCTATGCCAATAGATTTACAAAAAACCATTCAAAAAATTTGGCGACAGATAGAATACACTGTTCCCAACATCCAGTTTAATTACGATTTTTGGAAATTAAACACCCCTTTTCGTTCGACTTTTCCTGCCTGCAGAGCAATTTTAGCTGCCAGAAAACAAGATTCCAGATTTGAAACTAAAATAATACATGCTATTCAAAAAGCGTATTATCAACACGCCAAAAATCCATCATTGCAAACAACACTTCAAGAATGCGCCATAGAAGCAGGAGTAAATTCAATTAAATTTATAAAAGACCTTGACAGTATAGAAATAGAAAACGAGTTGCAGAAGGAGATTAAATTAACAAGAAGTTTGGGGATACGCTCCTACCCTTCCTTATGTTTACTTTATAATGAACAGCAGTTTTTAATTACTATTGATTACCTTAATCACCAAACAATGATTGATAAAATAAATAATATTCTGGAAAATTTTTCTACCTAAACCAGAGTTTTTCTTATACTTCACAGGATTACAAATAGTTATTTGCAACCCTGTGAAACTCTAAAAAACTAATTGATTTCTAAATCTTCTGGTCGTGGAGTATGTAAACTGCGCAGGTATTTCAACAAAGCAACTTTTTTATCATCATTTAAAGCAACAAATTTATTTTTAGCGGCTTCTGCATCCCCTCCATGCCATTTAATCGCCTCCGTTAACGTAGTTGCCCGTCCATCATGCATATACGGGGCAGTATCTGCAACACCCCATAAACGAGCCGTTACAAAAGTTCGATTCTCCTCTGGGCTTGCTGATGTCAAAGATTCTTGCAGTTTTGATCCCATATCATAACGCTTAAGATCTGAAAATAATTTAACTAACATTCCCTTACTATTATCAGGATCAATCTCAAAATTCGCTGAAGATTTTCTTAAATCCACTTCATAATATTTATTGCTATCGCTAAATGGATGCTGCGGTTGTTCTGGTTGTTGATAAGGAAGTATATGCCCTTCAGTTTTCATAACAGGAACATGACAGCCACTACAGCCAGTATCTTCGAAAACTTTTGCTCCAATGCCTTTATATTTGCCTTGATGAGGTCTCGGTGATGTTGTATTAAATATAGCCAATGCTGATAATTCTGAAATTGTAATTTCGTTAACAACACCATCCTTATCATGATCATTATCTTTTCCGACAATCTCTACTGGTTCCATTCCCATGTGAAACCTTAATGCACCACAATCAAAATCACGTGTAGTTACATTATTCCCTTTGCGTCCAAAAGGTTTAATCACTAAATCACCATCGACTCCTTTCAAATTTGAAATATCTAATTCTAATCCAGGGGTTTCTCCACTATGTTTTGATGACATTTCAGAGCTTTTAACCTCAGCTTTAGTTCCGTAATCACTACTCCCTTTCCAGGCATATAATTTAGGTGCAGGTGAAATGGCTATAAAATGCTCAAGCTCAACCATTTTCTTACTTTTTTTATCCATAACATCACAGTTAGTGACTGTATCAGGGATTTCTTCTTGAGAATTATTCCCTCCAGTTTGTGTCCAGGCTACAAAACCAAAATCCACTCCATGAGTTTTTAAAACAATTCGCTTACCTATTTCAGGAGGATTAGAAGCATTTCGTAGCTGTTGATGTAAATTTTTGGTCATCTCTTTTGCTAATAACTCAATACCACCAGAACCAAAAATAAATGGAGGGTTAATGACACGACCATTAAAATTAGCTGCCGTAGCACTTTTTGGTCCTTGAGATGAAGGTAAAAATCGAGTAGTAGCAGGAAAAGCTGTAGCAGCTGCACCACCTATACCACCCACACCAAATTTGGCAGGTACCACATTATTTTTGACAATAAAATGACATTCCACACAGGCTTGAGAATCCAGCCCATTAACACGCAGAAAAAACCCATTACCTTCTGCTGGTTTGCCATCAATAGCTGGAAAAGCTGGAAGAGTCAATCTTCCACCTGGTTGAATTTTATTATTTGGATTTACCGGCCCATCACCTAAACCATCATGTTTATTAAAAGGAGTAGCAAAAACCCATAGACCTTGCCGGCGAAGAAGATCTAGTTTTGTATCCATTGTAATTTTAGTCTCTCTAAACCCTTCAGTCATCCGGTTGAAAGACTCGCCAGGGGGAAGTTTGGATTGTTGAATTGCTGGTGTTTTTGAATCAGAATTTTTAGCAACAGCAACCTTAGATACTGATTTTGAGCCTGTATCACACCCATAAGTGACAAGTGTCAACAATAATAACGTAATAAAGTTTCTTAGTATTGATTTCATAATAACCCTCTCTTTGAAGCTTTGACTATTTTTATACCATTAATTAAATACCCTTTAATTTCTATTCCCTGAATGATTTGTTATACCCTGATTTGATCATGTGAAACGATTTATTTTAAACATATTTTTTTTCACCTTTTTTTATGAGCATGAAGAGGTACTGATTACAATACAAATATTGGTCATTGATGTCTGTGAAAAATTACCATTTACAGGTAGGCACCTAAGGAATAAGGATTTAATCTTTGCTTACAGAGGTATTTTTCTATTTAAGAGATTCAATAATTTCCTCGTTTTCTTTACCTCACTGCCATTAAGTTAAGAAAAATACGTGAGTTTTTGTAGGTTGGGCTAACAGCTTTATCGTTAACCCAACAATTTTAGCATCCATAATTGTTGGGTTGCCAAAAAGACGGCAGCCCAACCTACATCGACAATCTCTTAACTTAATGGCAGTATTGCTTTACGTGGGAGTACATACCTATCTAAGATATGCTGTGATATGCGCTCCCATCGAATACGGTGAGAGAAAGGTTAAATTAATTTTGCATGAGCACTTAATTACGCGACTTATCTCACAAAAATCAACAATTAATCTGGACTTTAATTAAATAATATAATATATAGTTTAGAATCATTATTTATGAGGAGACCAGCATGTTTAAAATTAGCTACTTACTATCCTTCTTTTTACTGACTTTTCTTCCCTTTTCAAATGCAATCGCCATTACCGCTGCACCCATTGAATGCATCGTGACTAAAGCAATACAAGAAAACCAATGGACTCAAATTGGAATACCCTGTGATGCACCTGCAGGGCAAAACACGGTAGTCGATATTTTTAGTGATGATATTTCTGGCGCTTATGACACTGACTGGGTTCTATATTCTTATAACCCAACAATAAATGCGTATAAAAAACTAGCCCTTACAGATATTGTAGAGGTAGGAAAAGGCTATTGGCTTATTAGTTTTAATCAACCAGCCACGCTGGATATGCCACTAGGTAGCCAACCCGTGAGTATACAAATCTCCACACAATGTTTGTTTGCAGAAGGCTGTTTTGAAACAACCGTAGTCGCCAATCCAGGGAACGTTCAATATCAAATGCTCTCCTCTCCCTTTGATGTCTCTATTGTTGGAGGAGCTTTACGCATCAATAGTGGTTTAGAAACAGGGTTAACACTGGAAGAATCCGAGGCTGAAGATATTTTTTCACATCAGTTATGGCACTACAATTACAATAGTGCAGCTCCAGCTTATGACGAAATACACAACCAAATAATTTCACCTTGGACTGGTTTTTGGGTATCAACTTTACCGGCAGCTTCAAATAGTCCAGCGCCCAAATTATTATTCCCATCTCCTCTAGCTCCTCTAACAAGAGATCAATTGCGACAAATGATAGAATTCGGAGAGGATGTAACTCAAGTTAATACCTCTCAAATTACAGATATGAGTGGGCTGTTTTTGGGTAGAACTGACTTCATTCAAGATATAAGCAATTGGGATGTCAGCAATGTTACTAATATGAGTCATATGTTTGATACAGCCAATTCTTTCAATCAAGACCTAAGTAATTGGGATGTCAGCAATGTCACCAATATGCGTGCTATGTTTACTTTTGCAGATTCTTTCAATCAAGACTTAAGTAATTGGGATGTCAGCAATGTCACCAATATGCGTGCTATGTTTGCTCCAACATATTCTTTCAATCAAGACTTAAGCAATTGGAATGTTGGCAATGTCACCAATATGAGTCAAATGTTTGGAGGAACAAGTTCTTTCAATCAGGATTTAAGTAATTGGGATGTTAGCAATGTATCCAATATGAGTGAAATGTTTCGTTTTGCAGAATCTTTCAACCAGGATTTAAGCACTTGGAATGTCAGTAATGTAACCAATATGGAGAGTATGTTTAATTATGCCACAAATTTCACCAATCAAGATTTAAGTGGCTGGGATGTTTTAAACGTAAGTATTCATGATGATTTTTTCGTCGGAGCTGGCCCAAGTAATATTGAGCCTATTTGGAATCCGTAAGGCAGATGAGTCGTAAGCTGGATAAGAGCGATAGCGTTATCCAGCATTATATATAATGTGATGGAGAAAATGATATGCATTTTACGTCCCTGCATTAAGTTAAATGGTTATTGTTCGGCTGCTGTCTTTTTTTAGCAGTCCGATTATGGGTACTGAAATGTTGGGTTAACGATAAAGCCGTTAGCCCAACCTACAAAAAATCATACAACTTTTCACCTTGTATATTTTTTATCACCCAACCCACTCATAAAATTCCGTTAAAGTTGGATCACATTTACTGCATGTACTCCCACAACCGTCGCCAACTGGCAGCTGACGTATTTTTCCTTTGCTCATCCATTTACTTATCATTCCTCTAAGAGCATCCGCTTCTACATTAAAATGAATAACGAGCTCATTTAGTGTCACTCTTTTTTTTTCTTTAATATAGTTTCTAAGTTCAGATAAAATCATTCTTTTCTCCTTGCTCTATACTATTTATTTGACCTGATTTTCCATAAATCCATAAGCCAGATATAACAAACATAAAAGCTACTATAAGCCCTACTATCCACTGTATTGAGTAGCCCGGGTGTTGTGAATAAGTCACTATTTGATAATACATAGTCGCGGTCATATAGGCTAAACCTGTGGTCCAAAAAACAACAAATAGTGCCCAATTAACATTTGTTTCACGATATATTGCCGTTGTTGCTGCAACACAAGGCGCATATAATAAAATAAATAATAAATAGGCAAACGCTCCCGCTTGACCATCAAAACTTGAACGCATCGCGCCAAAAGTTCTACTTGTCACTTCCTGGCTTTCTGCTGCTGCATCAAGACTAGTCACATCACCAATGTTTAACCCTAATGGATCCAACAAATTATCTGCTACGGCTATTAAATTTTCTGGAATAGTTGCACAAGCATCAATTAATGACTGTTGTAAATTAAAATCCTTTTCTTCTGTTATACCACCTGTTGCCATTTGACTATACAACGCATCTAACGTTCCAACAACCGCTTCTTTAGCTAATACGCCGGTAAAAATACCGACGGTAGCTGGCCAATTATCTTCTTCTATTCCCATCGGTTTAAATGCTGGCGTTAAGAATCGACCAATTTCACTTAGTACTGATTTTTGACTATTCTCTTGACCAAAACTGCCATCAGTTCCTAATGCATTCAGAAAATTTAAAACCAACACCATGGGTACAATAACTTTCCCAGCATTAAATATAAAACTTTTAAGCCTATCCCAAGTTTTGATATAAACACCTTTAATCGTTGGCATATGATAAGTTGGCAGCTCCATGATAAATGGAGTCGCTTTGCCTTTAAACAAGGTATGTCGCATGATTAGCCCAGTCAATACTGCAACGACAATACCTAGAAGATAAAGACCAAATACTAAATTCTGTCCACCAACCGGAAAAAATGCAGCTGCAAATAAAGCATAGACAGGCAACCTTGCTCCACAGGACATGAAAGGGTTCATCAAATTAGTCAGTATTCTATCTTTTTCATTATCTAGGGTTCGTGTCGCCATAATGGCGGGAACATTACATCCAAAACCAACAATCATAGGCACAAACGATTTGCCAGGTAAACCAATCATCAACATTAATCGATCCATTACAAATGCAGCTCTAGACATATAGCCAGAATCTTCAAGTGCTGATAAAAATATAAACAAAAAACCTACGATAGGAATGAATGTAGCCACAACTTGTATACCACCTCCTATCCCATTAGCAATTAAAACAACAAGCCATTCAGGTAAGTTTATCTCTGTCAATATGGCACTTAGTCCATCAACAAAAATAGCGCCTACTGCTTGATCAAAAAAATCTATAAATGCACTACCAATATTGATAGTAAACATAAACATCGCATACATCACCAATAAAAAGATAGGAATACCTAAAAATCGATTTAAAACAATTTGATCAATTTTATCTGATGCGTGCCTTGAAACCTCATTCAACCTGCAAACACTTTGTTGCGTTAATTCATTAACAAAGCCATAACGTGCATCTGCTGCTAATATATCTATTTCATCATCCGCTTCGATTTCAACCTGTTGCTGAAGTTTCTTGACAGTCTCCGCAACACTATTTCCAGCTATTTCTTTTGCTAGAGTATCATCCTCTAATAACCGTAAAGTAAGCCACCGTAAATCAGATTGGCTTTCCCTTGCCTGTTCCTGTAACAACGGTGCTAAATTAGAAATTGCTTGTTCTAATGCAGGAGAATACTTAATTTCTATTACTGGTATTAATAATTCTTTATAAGCTTGATCAATAACAGTTTTAAGCCGATCAATCCCCATACCGGTTGTTGCAGAAATACCAACCACTGGACAAACTAGTTTTTTGGATAAAAAATCTATATCAATTTTAATTCCACGTTGTTTAACTGCATCCATCATATTAAGAACTAATATCATGGGAACACGCATTTCAACTAGCTGGGATGTCAAATATAAATTTCTTTCTATATTAGATGCATCTAGTATATTGATAATTAAATCGGCTTCTTTTGATGCAACATAGTCTCTCGCAACCTTTTCATCTAAAGAGACTTGGTCATCAGCTGCTTCCAGTGAATAAGTACCTGGCAGATCAACCACATTTATCTTTTTGTTAGCAAAGAAATACTCGCCTGTCTTTTTTTCAACAGTGACACCCGGCCAATTTCCAACTTGCTGCCTCGACCCAGTTAGTACATTAAATAAAGTCGTTTTTCCACAATTTGGATTGCCTACCACACCAATTGTTAACTGATTATTCATATTTTATCGATTAATAAAACAGCCGCTTCGTTTTTTCGTAAAGTTAACGAAAATCCACGTATTTTTATTTCTACGGGATCACCAAGAGGAGCAAACCGTGTCACAACAAATTCAGTTCCTGGTGTTAAGCCCATTGCAAGCAAACGTTTTCGATAAGCTTTACCCGACTTTTCAAAACCTATAATTTTTCCTTGATCACCTACGGCAAGCATTTTCATACTAATTTCCATTAATTTACTCGTATCAAAACCCATTAAAACAAAATATATTGAGAACAATTCTCATTTAGATAAACTATAGCATACCCCCTATATTTTTGAAAGATTAAGTCCTAGTATTTTCAGAGTAACCGAGCTTTAAAATGTTGAAATTATAATTTTAGATGATGTCAAAACTATCATTTTTATTTTGAAGGATTGAATAGCTAATATTATCAATTATTCATAACACGAAACTGTCTGCAAAAATGGTCTCTTAGGATGGATTAAAAGTATTATTGATGTGAAAGAAAAAGAAGAATGGGTGAAATAGTGACCGAGGAAATAGCTTACCTATAAACTGGCTAAGCACGAACTAGCGAAGTATGTTAGAGCGTACCATTTGAGATTGCCACCAGAAAATGGCGTAATTATTTGTGCTATTTGAGTTTAATGATATAACAGTGAAGAAATTTGTGAAATGATGCCTATTTCTAGCTCAACTTTTTTAGCTTATAGTACTACGGGCGTAGTCTTGATATCACTTAGTTTAATCGCTTAGCTATTTCGTTTATTTTTTAACTGTTTATTCAGCTGCGCATAGTCTGCTTTTAACTTTAGCGCTTGGAACCATGCCACTAACAAACCTATTGCTATTCCAGCAAACAATTCTATCGTTAAAGCAACAGTTAAAGGCAATGAAATAGACCCAAAACCTAGGTTTATTTGTACTAAATGAAAGTTCATAACTGAAAAAATCAGTGCAACAACAAAAATCACTAAAAATAATATTAATATAATTAACTTCATTAAGAAACTCTTGTTATTGCATTAGAATTTGTATTTAATCAATAATTCTACATTGTTCACGAGAACCATTCACTCTGTCTCGTAATTCCTTCCCTGGTTTAAAATGAGGGACATATTTTGCAGTTAATGAAACTGACTCTCCTGTTTTTGGGTTTCGTCCCATGCGAGGAGCTCTATGATGTAGAGAAAAACTTCCAAAACCTCTTATCTCTATTCTTTCACCTAAAGACAATGTTTCGCTCATATGTTCTACTACACACTTTACAGCCAATTCAACATCTTTTATCGCAAGATGAGAAAGTTGGCGCGCTAAAGATTCAATTAATTCTGATTTAGTCACGTTCGATCCTACTAATATAAAAAGGAGTTCTCAGGAATAATTAGGCATAACTTATTTGAAGTTATAACTTATATTAACCTAAACTGATTAGTTCATAGCTATTTACTATAACTATAACCCTAGTCAAAATGATAAAAAAAACAACTTTAATTCAAAAAATAGTTGACTTTATTTGAAAAATAAGAAGTTCCTATGACTTTCTCCTGCTTATATTCGTGTAACTAATACTACAACAAACATTTCTGTTTGCATTTAACCTTTCACTTTCTCCTATAAACTCTAGCATTTAAAAAATTTAAAGGAACTCATAGACGTGTACAAGCTCCTTATAGATATTACTTATCTAATTGTTTAAAGATATCGCCTAATGTTGCAGAACCAGTGCCACTTTGCTTGCTAAAGTCTTTTATAACAGTAGCTTCTTCGTCATTATCTTTAGCTTTTATTGACAATGAAATAGATTTTGTCTTTTTATCAACACCAATAAATTTGGCTTCAATCTCATCGCCTTCATTCAATAATGTCCGCGCGTCCTCGACCCGATCACGCTGAATTTCTGATGCTCGTAAATAACCTTCAACATTATCAGATAACTCAATAACAGCTCCTTTTGCATCAACAGATTTAACAATACCTTTTACCAAACTACTTTTTTCATGTAATCCAATAAAGTTCTGGAATGGGTCTTGTTCTAGCTGCTTAATACCTAAAGAAATACGCTCACGTTCAGAATCGACCGCCAAGATGATTGTTTCAACTTCATCACCTTTTTTGTAGTTACGGATAGTTTCCTTATCTGCTTCATTCCAGGTAATATCAGAGGTATGAACCAAGCCATCAATACCACCATCCAGACCAATAAACACACCAAAGTCTGTAATTGATTTGATTTTCCCAGAAATCTTGTCACCTTTGTTATGCGTTGCAGCAAACTCATCCCATGGGTTAGTTCGACATTGTTTCATACCTAACGAAATACGACGACGTTCCTCGTCTATTTCTAAAACCATCACTTCAACAGCATCACCTAATTGAACAACTTTAGATGGGTTAACGTTTTTATTAGTCCAGTCCATTTCTGAAACATGAACCAACCCTTCAACACCTTCTTCAATTTCAATAAAGCAACCATAATCAGTTAAATTATTCACTTTACCAGAAACGCGTGTTCCTGCAGGATAACGATTTGCTATTTCTTTCCATGGATCCTCACCCATTTGCTTCATACCTAATGAAACACGGGTTTTTTCCTTATCAAATTTTAGAACTTTAACTTCAATTTCTTCACCAATTTCTACACATTCGGAAGGATGACGAACACGACGCCAAGCCATATCTGTAATGTGTAACAATCCATCAATGCCACCTAAATCAATAAACGCACCATAATCAGTTAAGTTTTTAACGATACCTTTAACAACTGCGCCATCTTCAAGAGTTTTCATTAACTCTTCTCTTTCTGCACTGTATTCTTTTTCTACTACTGCACGGCGTGAAAGAACAACGTTGTTACGCTTCTGGTCAATCTTTATAACTTTAAATTCAAGGTCACGACCTTCAAGGAAAGTCGTATCTCTAATTGGGCGCACATCAACTAATGAACCTGGTAAAAAGGCACGCAAAGCACCTACAGCAACAGTAAAACCACCACGCACTTTTCCATTAATGCGACCAACAATAGTTTCTTCGGCTTCAAAAGCTTTTTCAAGTTCACCCCAAGCTCTATTTTTCTTAGCTTTATCACGAGAAAGAAGAGTAGCTCCTAATCCATCTTCGAATAAGTCAAGAGCGACCTCGACTTCATCACCAATATCGACTTCCAGCTCACCATCAGGCGTTAAAAACTGCCATTTTGGTATAACACCTTCAGATTTTGCTTGCGCACTGACAATAACAAAATCATTGTCAATATCAATAACAGTACCAATTAACATTGCGCCTGGACGCATTTCAGTCCGGATTAGACTTTCTTCAAATAATTCAGCAAAGCTTTCGCCCATTTTTCTTTCCCATACTTGCTTTATATATACATCAATAGTTCACCATACATTGTTATGTTGTATGCTGTTTTATCAAAAAGTACAAGCAAGTCTCATTTATTAAAGTTAAAAATAAAGCTATTTTCTAATAATATCAATAGCCACCAAAAGGTTCTAACGAACCAGATTCAACACTTCTTCAATAACCTTTTCAATCGGCAACTCAGAAGAATCTATATAAAGAGCATCATCCGCTTTTTTTAACGGTGCAGTTGAGCGTTCTTGATCTCTACGATCACGAATCTCAATTTCTTTAGTTATTTCTGCTAGATTAGCATTAATTCCTTTTTCTAACAACTGTTTGTATCTTCTTTTCCCTCTTTCTTCCGCGCTAGCTGTTAAATATGCCTTTTTTAAAGCACTAGGAAAAACGACTGTCCCCATATCCCGGCCATCAGCAACAAGCCCTGGGGCTTTTTGGAAGTCTCTTTGTTTCTGCAGTAACACCGCCCTTACTTCTGGGTATGCTGCGACTATCGACGCAGTATTAGCCGTCATTTGAGAAGGAAGTTCTGGAGTTATATCCAGTCCATTAAGCTTTACAATAAGCTCATCACCACATTCGAACTCCAGTACCATTGTTTTTGCAATCTGCACTACTGATTTTACATCGGCAATATCACATTTTTTTTGCAGCACAGCAATAGCCAAGGAACGATAAATAGAGCCGCTGTCTAAATAATTCCAACCCATTTTTTTCGCTACGGCTCTACTTACAGTACCTTTACCTGCGCCACTAGGGCCATCAATGGTTAATACCGGCACACTCATTTTAACTTCAACCCTAATTGTATTGCCAATTCTCGAAACTCAGGAAACGATGTATTTACATTTTCACAATCATTAATGGTAATCGGAGCAGTGGCTTTTAGGCCTGCAATAGAAAAAGACATAGCGATTCGATGATCATCATGAGAATCTACTTCACCACCACCAATTGAATCAATAGGCTTACCTTGGATTATCATACCATCCTCTCTGGCTAGCGCATCTACACCTAATATTTTCAACCCATCAGCCATCACCTGAATACGATCACACTCTTTAACGCGTAATTCTTTGGCTCCCGTTAATTTTGTCTGCCCTTCTGCACAAGCGGCTGCTACAAATAACACAGGAAATTCATCAATCGCCAAGGGCACCAATTCTTCTGGAATATCAATCCCTTTTAATTGACTGGAAACAACTCGTAGATCTGCTACTGGCTCACCACCCACTGTCCTTTCATTTAGAACTTCTATTTTTGCACCCATTAAACGTAATATTTCTATAATACCGGTTCGAGTTGGGTTAACGCCTACATGTTTTAATGTAACATCAGAATCTGGAGCAATAGATGCACCGACTAAAAAGAAAGCTGCGGAAGATATATCACTTGGCACATCAATATCAACAGCAAGCAATGTTCCCTCTGAATTGATACTGGCTTTATCCCCGTCTCGTGTTACTGGGTATGAAAAACCATTCAACATTCTTTCAGTATGATCTCTTGTCGGCGCTGGCTCTGTTACCACAGTATCGCCTTTCGCATACATTCCTGCTAATAATAAGCACGATTTAACCTGAGCACTCGCCATCGGCATTTTATAATCAATTCCTTTTAAATTGCCCGTTCCAGTGATTTTCAGCGGAGCAGTTCCATCAGTCTGAGTTTTTATATTAGCACCCATTGTTAGTAAAGGGTCCGTCACTCTTTTCATAGGCCTTGACGATAAAGACTTATCTCCTGTCAAGACAGAATTGAATGCTTGCCCAGCTAATAAGCCACTCAACAAGCGCATTGATGTTCCTGAATTACCCAAATACAAAGGGTCTTTCGGTTCTTTTAAGCCATGCTTACCTACTCCATGTATAGTGATATTGCCATTTTCTGGCCCTTCAATTTCCACACCCATAGCCCGAAAAGCTTGTAATGTAGCTAATGCGTCTTCTGCATTTAAAAAGCCGGTCACATGAGTTATACCTTCTGCCAACGAACCTAGCATAATTGATCGGTGAGACATTGATTTATCTCCAGGTACTCGAATTTCTCCCCGTAAACGCCCCCCTGGTTGAACATTAAATGTAATAGATTGCGACATATGATTATCAAATTGATTAAGAAAACGCTGCCGTGCTTGTTTGGCATGCGTAAAGGTTTCTAAAAGTTGCTGGCTTTCATTATTATCCAACATCTGTTCTATATTTTTTAGCTCCACTTGCATTTGCTGAATTAAAGGGATAATTTCCTTTTTATTAGCATGGCAAATATCCAGCCACATGGTTGGGTCGCTAGACGCTATGCGTGTAAAATCTTTAAAGCCCCCCGCTGCGTATTTAAAAACATCGCCTTGTTGATCTTTTTTTCCCAACAAATTAACTAATGCAAATGCAATAACGTGGGGTAAATGACTTGTAGCCGCTAAAACAGCATCATGATGATCAACATCCATCACTGAAACATTGGAACCAATTTTCTTCCAAAATTTGACAACTTTACTTAAAGCCTGGGGACAGGACGAATGGATAGGAGTAACAATTAAACGTTTGTTTTTAAACAAATCTACTTGCGAAGCCTCAACCCCACTATTTTCTGCTCCTGCTATAGGATGTGCGGGTATAAAATTATTCGGAACTTTAGAAAATACTGTTCGAGCCGCTTCAATAACACTGCCTTTTGTGCTACCAGCATCCGTATAAATAGTCTGTTTATTCCAAAACGGCTGTAGCTTCTTAAAAACTTGCTCTATAACACCAACAGGCGTACAAATAATGACACAATCAGCATTTTTAACAGCTGGCTCTATATCAAAGTAATACTCATCGACCACCCCTAATCTTTTCGCTGTACGCAGATTTTCTATCCCTTTTTCTCGCCCAAAAGCAACAATATGATGACATAGACCTTGTTCTCGCGCAGCTCTTGCAATGGAGCCGCCAATCAACCCCACACCAACAATACAAATTTTATTAAACATTAAGCCAAAACTTTTTTAAATGCCTCTATAAAAAACTGGTTTTCCAGCTTCGTCCCTATACTTATCCTTAAATGATGAGGCATTTCATAATTTTCGACAGGGCGAACAATCACTCCTTTTTTTAACAAAGCTTGATAAATAGGCATTGATGATTGCTGTAAGTCTACAGATATAAAATTACCGTGAGAAGGAATCCAATGCAAACCTAGCGCCGAAAACTCTTCTGTCAAAAATTGCATCCCTTGATTATTATTAGCAATTGCCTCTGCAAGATAATCTTCATCAAGTAATGCAGCTTCTGCGGCGGCTAAAGCCAACATATTATTGTTAAAAGGTTGTCGTACACGATTAAACAAATCGGCAAGATCAATTGATGATAAGCCATAACCCACTCGCAGACCTGCCAATCCAAAGGCTTTTGAAAAAGTACGAGTAATAATTAGGTTTGGATATTTATTTAACCATTCTATTGAGTCTATTCTTAATGTTGGGTTAACAAATTCAAAATAAGCTTCATCAAGTATACAAACTACAGTTTCAGGTAATGCATTAAAAAAACCTTGCAATTCTTCTTTTCTTAATAAAGTACCTGTTGGGTTATTTGGATTTGCAATAAACACTAACCGTGTTTTTGGATTTACCTTAGCAAGCATTGCATCTAAATCATGTCCAAAATTCAATGCCGGTGCTACTCTAGCAATTGCACCCGCAGCTTGGGTCACCAATGGATAAACCGCAAACGCATGTTGAGAAAAAATAACTTCAGAATCAGGTGTTAAAAAAGTACGTGCAACTAATTCTAAAATCTCATTTGAACCATTCCCTAAAGTAATTTGACTTGTTGAAACATTCAGTTTTTTAGCTAATGCTTGTTTTAATGCAAAACCATTACCATCTGGATAACGAGCAAGTTCCGGCAATGTTTTTTGAATCGCTTGTAACGCTTTTTTCCCTGGGCCTAAAGGGTTTTCATTGGATGCCAATTTGACGATTTGAGTTAAACCAAGCTCCCTTTCTAGCTCATCAATAGGTTTTCCTGGTGTATAAGGGATGAGTTTCTGCACACCTTGAACCGCAAGGTCACAAATTTTAGTAGTATTGCTCATAATATTTAAATAACAGCTTTAGGATATGAACCTAATATATTTAACCAGTTAACATGTTCTTTTAATGACGCTAATGCTCTACTTACATTTTCATCATCTTTATGACCAAGAATATCTATAAAAAAAACATAATCCCAAAGTGCTTGTTTAGAGGGTCTGGATTCAATATGCGACATACTAATCCCATGTTTTGCAAAAGGTTCTAATATATTTTGCAATGACCCTGCTCGATTACCAGTAGATACCAAAAGGGAGGTTTTATCTAACCCTGTAGCTGCAGGAGCCTGCTGACCAATGATGATAAAACGTGTCGTATTATTAGATTCATCTTCAATATTCTTTTCTAGAATATTGAGTTTATAAATATTTGCTGCAACTTCACCTGCAATCGCCATTTTATCCTGACTTTCAGAAACTAATCGTGCTGCTTCTGCATTACTACTAACCGCTATTCGTTCTGCATGAGGTAAATGAGTATCTAACCATTGACGACATTGCGCTAAAGATTGCTGATGAGAAAAAACTTCTTTCACATCACTTAACTTTTTGACAGGCCCCATAAGATTTTGATGAACTCTGATTTCCACTTCACCACAAATTTTAAGTGATGAAGAAACAAATCTATCTAAAGTATGGGTAATCACACCTTCTGTCGAATTTTCTACTGGCACCACACCAAACTGACAATGCTGATTTTCTACTTCTGTAAAAATATCATTAATCGTAGTCACTGGCATCGTATTGACTGTTTGACCAAAATGCTTAAAAGCGGCTTGTTGAGTAAAAGTTCCTTCTGGCCCTAAAAAAGCTATATCCATTGGCTTTTCTAAAGCTAAACAAGCTGACATTAGTTCTCTAAAAAATCGGGCCGCTGTATCATTTGACAATGGACCAAGATTTTTTTCTTTAATACTGCGCAAAACCAATGCCTCTCGATCAGGCCGATAAAATGAACCTGTCTCTCCCTCAGAAATTTTAGTTCGAGCAACTTCTAGCGCACAAGATGCGCGTTGATTTATCAATTGAAGTATTTCACTATCAATAGCATCTATTCTATCTCTTAGCTCTGAAAGTGGGATTATATCTGCCATCGCATTTTTCTATAAAGAAGTATTGAAAAACATTCCAGTTCCATTTTTATCCATGGGTTCTTTCAAATTCTTTCATAAAATCAATTAAAGCCGTCACACCTTTTTCAGGCATTGCATTATATATACTTGCGCGTATACCACCGACTGACCGATGACCTTTTAATGAGCTTAATCCTTTTTCTGTGGCAAGATTTAAAAATGTTTTATCCAGTTCAGCATTTGCTAAAACGAAAGGCACATTCATTCTAGAACGAAATTCTTTTTTTACTGGATTAGTGTATAACGATGACTGCTCAATGGCTTGATATAAACTTTCAGATTTTTTCTGGTTATTCTTTTCCATTGCTGAAATCCCACCCATTTCTTTTACCCACTTCAAAACCAGTCCAACTAAATACCAGTTATAAGTTGCAGGCGTATTCAACATAGAATCATTTTTAACTTGCTGGGCATAATTAAAAACAGAAGGAATATTTTTATCAGCATGCCCAATCAAATCATCCCTTACTATCACAATAGTAACACCAGCTGGCCCCATATTTTTTTGTGAACCGGCATAAATAATACCAAATTTACTCACATCAATTGACCGTGACAAAATATTGGACGACATATCACAAACCAAAGGGATATCACCAAATTCAGGGGTATCTGGAAACTCTACACCATGAATAGTCTCATTATCTGTGTAGTGTAAATAGGCTGCTTGCTGATCTACATTCCAGTCAGAATAAGCAGGAATATCGGTAAATTCAGATGTTTCAGCATTTGCAGAAACGATTACATCACAATATTTCTGAGCTTCTTTTATTGCTTTGCCTGACCAAGCGCCTGTATTGACATAACAAGCTTTGTTTTTATCTTTTAAAATATTTTGTGGAATAAAAGCAAACTGGCCAGTTGCTCCACCTTGTAGAAACAAAACCTTATAATTAGCTGGAATATTGAGGATTTCAATTAAATCACTTTTTAACTCCTCTGCAATCGACATAAATTCTTTACCTCGATGACTCATTTCCATCACCGACATACCGGTACCACGCCAATCAAGCATTTCTTCCTGTGCTTTTAACAAAACTGATTCTGGTAATGTAGAGGGGCCTGCACTAAAATTAAAAATTCTACTCATTATTCTGTCTCTTCTCCGGAATTATCTTCTTCTGAATTATTATTTTCTGTCTGATCTGTTTGTACATTTTCACTCGTATCTAGTTCTCCTGAACCTTCTTCTGCCTCTTCCTCTTCAGACAAACCATCCACACGATCTACACCTACCACTTTTTCACCTTTATCAAGACGAATCACTCTGACACCTTGAGTATTACGCCCTACGATAGAAATTTCACTCACTCTTGTTCTAACTAACACACCACCACTAGTAATCAACATAATTTCATCCGTTTCGCTGACTAATAATGCACCAACAACTGCACCATTACGCTCAGATGTTTTTATAGAAATCATTCCTTGTCCACCACGCTTATGCTGAGTAAATTCTTCAAGCTTCGTTCTTTTTCCGTAACCATTTTCGGTAATATTTAATACCGCGCCTTCAGTGGTAATAATCAAAGAAATTACTTTTTGTCCTTCTGATAATCTAATACCTCGTACCCCCATCGCTGTTCTTCCCATAGAGCGAACGTCACTTTCATTAAAACAATTGGCTTTACCCGCACTACTAAACAGTAATACATTTTGCTTTCCATCGGTTACATCAACACCGACCAACTCATCATTTGCTCTCAAATCTATCGCTATCTTTCCATTTGCTCTTTGTCTTTCAAATTCTTTTAATGGTGTTTTCTTAACAGTACCTGCAGCCGTTGCCATAAAAATAAATTTATCATCAGCGTAATCGCGCACAGTCAGCATCGCGTTAATTTTTTCGCCTTTATCCAGCGATAGTAAATTAACAAAAGGTTTGCCACGAGAACCTCGACCTGCAACAGGTAAATGAAAGACTTTTAACCAGTATACTTTTCCTAACGATGAAAAACATAAAATAGTATCGTGAGTATTTGCAATAATCAGCTTTTCTACAAAATCTTCTTCCTTTGTTTTGGTTGCTGATTTACCACGACCGCCTCTACGCTGAGCTTGATAATCCCCTAAAGGTTGTGATTTGACATAGCCTTCATGTGACATAGTCACAACCATATCTTCTTCGGTAATTAAATCCTCAGCAGATAAATTCAAATGATCTTGTATTATCTCGGTACGGCGTTCGTCTGCATAAAGCTCTCTAATTTCTTCTAATTCTTCACGAATAACATTCATTAACCGAATGTCACTACCTAGAATATCTAATAGATCATCAATTGATTCAAGCAGTAGCTTATATTCCTTAACGATTTTTTCTTGCTCTAACCCTGTTAAGCGATGTAAGCGTAAATCAAGTATTGCTTGAGCTTGTGCTTCTGATAATTTATAAACATCATCATGCGCACCAAATTCAACAGACAAACTTTCAGGTCTAGTACGTTCTGGGTCGGAACCTTCTAATAATGCCGAAACCAGACCCAGATCCCAATTTTTAGCTAATAGACCTTGCTTCGCTTCTGCTGGCGTTTTTGAATTTTTGATTAATTCAATCATCTCATCAATATTTGCCAACGCAATAGCTAAGCCTTCTAAAACATGGGCTCTTTCACGTGCTTTACGCAAATTATAAATCGTTCTTCGAGTGACTATTTCGCGTCGATGATCAATAAATGCAGAAAGAATATCTTTAAGGCTCATACAATAAGGACGGCCTTCGCGAATAGCCACCATATTGATACCAAATACAGTCTGTAACTGAGTTTGCTTATAAAGATTATTTAACATAACCTCGGCAACTTCACCTCTACGCAATTCAATTACCATGCGCATACCATCTTTGTCAGACTCATCTCGTAAAGCGGTAATTCCTTCAATTTTACCGTCTTTAATTAATTCAGCTATTTTTTCAATCAACCGAGCTTTATTTACCTGATAAGGTAATTCGGTCACAATAATTGACTGTTTCCCCCCCTCACCTCTGTCTTCAAAGTGACAACGTGAACGCAAATGAATCCGCCCTCTTCCCGTGGCATAAGCTTCATAAATACCGGACGCACCATTTATAAAGCCTGCAGTTGGAAAATCAGGTCCTGGAATATGCTGCATCAACTCTTCAATGGTACTTTCAGGGTTGTTTATTATTGCTAAACATGCACCAATAACTTCATTAATATTATGAGGCGGGATGTTTGTCGCCATTCCAACCGCAATACCAGAAGAACCATTAATTAATAACGTGGGTATCCTTGTTGGCATTACCGATGGTTCTGACTCTGACTCATCATAATTAGCAACAAAATCAACCGTTTCTTTATCAAGATCGGCCAAAATATGATGCGCAATTTTTGACATACGCACTTCTGTATACCGCATAGCCGCTGGCGAGTCACCATCAACAGAACCAAAATTCCCCTGTCCATCAATCAACATGTAGCGCATTGAAAAAGGCTGCGCCATGCGGACAATGGTGTCATAAACTGCCGTGTCACCATGCGGGTGATATTTACCGATAACATCCCCGACAACACGCGCCGATTTTTTATACGGTTTATTCCAGTCATTGCCCAAAACGCTCATTGCGTATAGAACACGACGATGCACAGGCTTAAGTCCATCCCGAACATCAGGCAATGCTCGACCTACAATCACACTCATTGCATAGTCAAGATAAGATTGTTTCATCTCGTCTTCGAGATTAACCGGTATAATTTCTTTAGCGAATTCTGACATGATCCGTTGTTTGTATTTTATTAAATCCTAAGTCCTAAGACTGTCTATTGTGTAGGCAAAAATACTGTAAATATTAACACCCTATTAAATCCAGCAATATTACTCCATGGACAAATGGATTATTATAACAAAAATACAAAGACAAAAGGTGAAAGGTTTTAGAGTAAAAACAAGAATTAAGGGCACCTCTATTAATTGATGAATGGAAAAATTGAGTCCAAAATATCCAATTTCTGCGTTGAAATCCTTCGCAATAGCCTGCTATTACGTGCGGATTTCGTCTTGATCTTGAACATTTTGGTTCTCAATTTTCTCATCCACAATTAATAGAGGTACCCTTAAGATTAAATCATATTGAACCTAGAAAAATTAGTTAGACATGGGTTTTGTAGAAAATCGGGGCAAAAAAGATTAGAAAAGCTTTAGCGATTCTTATGCTTTTAGTATAAATAATCACTCGCCGATAATGACCATAGCCCTTATCATAAAGTAATTCTGCAGAATTTTTTGTCCAGATTTCTTCACAAAACCATGGAGCGATTTTTGTTTAATCAAATGTGAGAGTACTTACAAACCTGATTAAGCTTGATATTCATCGGTTTGGGCGAAATTTAGCGTTCAACTCATTTTTCTAGGTTAAAGAGCAATGCCTGCAACTGCCACCAAAGCTATTCAAAAATCTCCGTTAAAAAATTTTGCATACTAATCCAGGAACGTTTATCCGAATTAGCTTGATAAACAGTGCCAAAATCTGGGTCATTAGCACCTAGATTTGTAAAAGCATGCATCGTATGCCCAAAATTATGAAACTGCCAGTCTGCCTCTGCATCGGTAAATTCTTTCTGTAAAGCGCTGACTTGGTCAGCAGTAGCCATAGGATCATCATTTCCATGTAACACCAGTACTTTAGCCTTTATTTTTCTCGCCTGATCGTTTTCTGGTGCATTCAACAACCCATGAAAGGAAACCACGCCTTTAATATCCATACCCGACCGAGCCAGATCAAGCACACATAAGCCTCCAAAACAAAAACCTATTGCGGCAATCTTTTTATCATCAACCCAAGGCAAAAGTTTTACAGCATATAAAGCAGCCTCCATTCTACGCAAGACCAATTTACGATCATCCATAAAAGGTTGCATTAATTCCGCGCCTTCTTCCTTGTTTTGACCCAGAACATCTTTACCATACATATCCACAGCAAAAGCAAAATAACCAAGTTCAGCTAACTTTATCGCCTTTTCTGCAACAAAATCATTTCGACCAAGCCAGGTATGATTAATCATAACAGTCGGTCGCTGTCCTTCTATAGCATCGTTATAGGCAAAAAAACCTTCCAGCAATACATCCCCATCTAGATAACCAACTGTATTTGAAATTATTGCCATATCACTTCCTCCTATTGACTAATAAAATCATAGGCAACTGTTCTATTGATCAATGGTTTTATCTTGTCATGAAGAATCTTTTTATGCTTAGGGTTTTTTAAGTAAGCTTTCAATGCTTCTTCACTTTCCATTGTCACACTCACTGCCACATCAAAAGTATCATCGACAATCTTTCTATCACTAGGCAACACGACACCCACATGGCGATTAACAATCCCTGGCAAATCATTTAATTGCTCACTTGCCTTAATAAATGCTTCTCTTTGCTGTGTATTTCCTGGCTCTTTTAACCAGACCATCACCACATGCGTGACTTTTTTATTTTCTTTTGCTAAAACTAAATTCGCTTGAGAAGATAAACACCCAAACAATACTAATTGCAATAAAATTAAAGTCTTTTTCATAAGATCTCTCCAGATAGTTTTAATGTATTTAAAAAACCAATAGATGCCTCTTCTACCAAGTCTAACACGCGCTCAAAACCATATTTTCCACCATAATAGGGGTCAGGTACTTCACGTGTAGTAAGGTGTGGCGCATACTCTAAAAAAAACTTAACTTTATCTTTGTATTGTTCTGGGCATGATTCCATTAAAGTCTCATAATTATCTTCATCCATGGCCAATAGATAATCATAATCTTCAAAATCACCATAGATAACTTTTCTGGCTCTTATTTTAGATAAGTTAACACCCCTGTCTTCCGCCGCTTTTTGCGCCCTCAAGTCTGGAGCTTCCCCAACATGATAAGCATGCGTCCCAGCCGATTCAATATCAAACTGTTTGTCCATCCCTTCTTTTTCAATTAAAGAAACAAACACCCCTTCTGCTGTTGGTGAACGACAAATATTTCCCATGCAAATAAAGAGAATCTTAGTTTTTTTCATATGGACTCATACGTATAACATTTTGATTTAACAACACAATAAAAAAATAACCTCTTTTTTATTGCCCTTTTATATATGTGGACTACCATTATATATTAACTATCCTTTTCATTTCTATTTGTAAAAATATTAATAATAAAACTATTTTAAACAAATAGACAAAAACATTTTTTGGAGCATTTTTTCATGGCGATGATGAACTTACAGTCAGTTGGGGTTAAGGTTATTGCACTGACTATGTCAGCATTAACTGTAATATCAATTGCTTTGCTATTTGCTTATGCAAATAATGAAAAACAAAAAGTTATAGACTCCAGCATTACTTCAGCCAAACAGCTACTACTGGTCTCTGAATCCGTCCGAAGTAATACTATCGAGAAATGGAATCAAGGTGTTTTCAGCACGAAACACCTTAGACAAATAATTGAAAATAAAAGCTCTTCTGAAACCAAATCTCTTGTTGTAGCTACAATCCCTGTTGCCACAGCCTGGAATGTGGTTCAGGAAAAAGCAAAAGAAGGAAATTTTCGCTTTAAAGCACCAAGAGTTGGTGCACGAAACCCAAAAAATGAACCGGATGAAATTGAGCGCGAAGCATTAAGCTATTTTCAAAACAATCCCTCGGCTAGTGAATACAGGTATATTGATGAGGAAAATGAAGAAACTCGTTATTTCAGACCTGTCAGATTAGAAAAACAATGTGAAGTTTGTCATGGAAACCCTAATACATCTCAACAACTTTGGGGAAATACCCAGGGGACTGATATCCTCGGCTATCCAATGGAAAATAAACGTGCAGGTGATTTACATGGTGCTTTTGAAATTATCACCCCTCTTGCAGCTGGCTTTGCAGAATTACAAAAAGACATTTGGACCGCAATTGGCTTTGTGATAGTAGGCTTAATTGTTATTGCAGGAACTGGATATTTCACAATGAATCAGTTAATCATCACACCATTAACAGATATAGCCTTAAAACTTCAAGCAATAAGTGGTGGAAATGGAGACTTGACTGCACGCCTTGATGCTGCAAATAGTAAAGCTGAGTTTGCCTGGATTGCCGGTAGCTTCAATAGATTTGTTAAGAAAATCAGTAAAACTGTTATTAGCATCAGTTCTACCAGTGAGCAATTAGCAACAGCTTCACACCAACTTGCCAGTATTACTAAATCAACTGAACAAGGAGTTGATAGACAACTCACTCAAACAGTGGAAGTAGCAACAGCCATGGATGAAATGACAGCTACAGTTCAAGAGGTTGCACGTAGCGCAATTAACGCTTCAGAAGCTGCATCTACAGCAGATGCTGAATCAAATAATGGAAAAACAATTATTACTCAAGCTGTTGCTGAAATCAATATTCTTGCATCTGAAGTTGAAAATGCAGCTAGTGTTATTCACAAACTGGAAAATGATAGCAATAGTATTGGTGAAGTTCTTAGCGTTATTCAAGGAATTGCCGAACAAACTAATTTACTTGCTCTAAATGCTGCCATTGAAGCCGCTCGTGCAGGTGAACAAGGACGAGGTTTTGCCGTTGTTGCTGACGAAGTTAGAACATTGGCTAGCCGAACACAAAATTCAACATTTGAAATTCAACAAACCATTGACCGTTTGCAACACCATGCCAAAGAAGCCGTTAATGTAATGGAAAATGGCAGGAAACAAGCTATATTAAGCGTAGATCAAGCTGCTTCTGCAGGAGAATCAATTAACACGATTAGTGAACGAATAGATACTATCAATGAAATGAACATTCAGATTGCTGGAGCAGCGGAGGAACAAACGGCTGTTGCAGAAGAAATCAACCGTAATGTGACAAATATCAGTTCTATTTCAAATGAAACATCTATTGGTGCAAAAGATACATCTGATGCTTGTAAAGTTCTTTCGGAGTTAGCTGAACAGCTCAAGCAAACTGTTGGGCAATTTAAAACCTGACATAGACATCACTTGAGACCGAGTCTAATATTTTAAAGTGACAGCTTAAGCTGATTGATTTAGAATTACAATCAATTAACTGCTTATATACAGGACAAGCAATGCTTAACAAAGTTACATTAATAGGAAGATTAGGGGCAGACCCGGAAGTTAAATATATGCCAAGTGGCGGAGCTGTGACAAATGTTGGATTAGCCACAACGCGTAGATGGAAAGATAGACAAACCGGAGAACGCCGAGATGAAACTGAATGGCACCGCGTTACCTTCTTTAACCGAATCGCAGAAATTGCGGGTGAATATTTAAGAAAAGGTAGTCTTGTCTATATTGAAGGTCGTATCCGTACTCGTAAATGGCAAGACCAAAATGGTCAGGATCGGTATACAACTGAAATTATCGCTGAACAGATGCAAATGCTTGATAGCAAAAGTGGTGGGACTAGCAACTTTAATAATGACCAGGCACCCAACACTGCTTATAGCGCACCGCAACAAAACACTGCAGCACCCACGCCCACTAATAATCCAAACACACCACCACCCAGCCAACAAACACCAGAAGGCCCACCTCCGGCTGCGTATGAAGACTTTGATGATGACATTCCTTTTTGACCTTAGGAACGGGGATTTAATAATATCCAAAAGTTTGACGCAGAATTTTTGTTCGTGTTCAAGGCGTAGAAACAGGCGCATAGCAGGCTACGCAACTGATTCTACAACGCAGAAGACGGACAAAAAGGCAAGTCAAGTTTCGGATATTATTAAATCCTCATTCCTTGGAACCTGTTCAAGATCTACTGCATCATTGCCAGTTTATGCTTGGGCGGGTGGCACCCAAAACCCTCATTTACTTCCTGCAACCGTCGGTTTCTGCGCTCCGTCCGCACATAACTGACAGCGGTTCGTAACGATCCTTGAACAGATTCTTAAAAAGAAGACCTATTTTCAAGTATTTTCTCTTATTTTTCTTTGAGTCCTTCTTCACAAGTATATTTAAATTTTTCAATTTCATCATTAACTGAAAGACTAAAAACAACAATGTCTCCAGCCTCAAGATCAGTCTCGAAACCTATTTTAACAATTCCAGAATACTGTCCTCCGGGCTCAATTGTCTGTAACCGCAGATAATTTTTATTTAATTTTGAAAAAGTTAATTTATCGACACGTTCTTGATGTGACTCTAAGCCTTGACTACCTATAGAATAAAATAAACGTCCAACTGAATACACTATACTGCCAAAAGGTATAAACCCAGCACCAATACCAACTGCTGTATTACCCACTTGAGCAGCTGTTTTATACCCTCTATCTGCAGCCTCCTCAACTAATTCTTCATAACTATAAATAACTCCTTTGTACGTTTCATCTGGAGATATAAGCTCAACGGCTAAATTATTTTTGGAAAATAGAATGGATTGAGTCGTTGTATTTGTGACTGAAAGACCTATAACTATTTGATCAAAAGAATATTCAAGAATCATTACCTCTGGGTTCAAGAGTGATTGAGAATTTAATTTACTGCTACCTCTTGCATAGGTAACTGTTTGGTTACCTGCCAACTGAGGTTGAAATTGAACACGATTTGTAGAACACCCTGCTATAAAGATAAAAATCAAAATAAAAAGTTTTTTCATCTAATTTACCTGTATTATGAAATAGTACTTCTAACTATTTATTATTTATAATATTATTACCTAATAAAATTATAACTTTTTCTTATTCGTACTAGAAAATTTTCTTTGCTAATACTTACCGCTTAAAGTTTGTCCAACGTTAACCTAAATTGTATTTTATAATTATTGAGACTAAGACAAAGTTATTAAAGTAAGGTAGTTTTATTTCGTCAGACTGCCTAAGCACTTCAATAAAATTTACATTATGTTTGATAAAATCAGAATTCAATTGTTTCATCACATAATAGCTGTACTACTTTTGATACTGCCTTTACAGCAATTACAAGCTGAAACTATTAACATACCCATCAAAGTAGACTTCCCCCTACTGCAACAACTAGTTGAAACACAATTATTTTCTGATGATTCACTTTCAACTGAGATTTTAAACGACCCTGGCAAATGTAGCGAAATAATATTATCTGAACCAAAATTAACCGAATTTAACCAGCATTTAAAAATTAATGCCCACCTTAGTGCTAAATTAGGTGTCAAATTACTTGATAAATGTATAGAACTACTCCCTTGGAATGGACACATCCAAATTATCAGTGATCCAGTTGTCAAACCTGATAACCCACGACAAATTTATTTACAGGTCTTAGAATCCCATTTAATCACTCAAGATAACGAGCACTTAACATCTGGCGCTTTATGGGAGAAAGCAAGAAAATATATTCATCCCTTTATAGGTCAGTTCCATATGGATCTCACCCCATCCATTGATGAGCTAAAATCATTTCTCCCCCTCTATTTACCTAAACATACCTCCACTCAGTTAGATAAAATGCTAACATCACTGGAACTTAAAGATATGCAGGTAAATGCAGATGGTATTCAAAGCAATATCCTCTTAGAAATAGAATCTATTCCAACGAAAAAGGCGGCAGAACAACCTTTTACTGAACAGGAACAGAAACAATGGCAACAAAACTGGCAAAGCATGGATGCCTTACTAACGCATACTATTAAACAATACGCAGCAAAAACGGATCTAAAATACCTTAAACTAGAACTTTTAGATATTCTTCTAGATGCCCGCTATCAGCTGGCCGATCTACTAAAGGGAGACCTCGCAACAGATCCTGTTAGACATTGGTTTATTAATAGTTGGTCTAGACTCATTCCTGTGTTAAAAAAAATCAGCGTAAAAAGCCCTAATCACACTTCGTTGGCATTAATGACCTTAGTCACTTCGGCAGATGCTTTACAGGCATTAGATAAACTAGGCCCAACTATCGGCTTAGATATTTCAATTAATGGTCTTAGAAGATTAGCGAGAATGCTCAACCACTCCCAGTCTATAGATCCGTTAAAATATAATAAAACACTAGACCCCGAACTGCTTCGTCTGCTTCAATTAAATTCAGCAAATAATAGTAGTTTTCAGCAACCCTTAAATTTCTGGCCGATCAATTCAGCAACAGCTGCTACAAAACCCTTAGATACTTGGGTTCCTAATACCAATGAACTTGATGCTTATCTACCAAGAGTAAGATACCTTCTTCTTAAATCAGCACGGCAATCGCTAAAAAAATCATCACTAACAGCAGAACAAAAAGATATTTTTAAAAAAATGGTCATGACCACAGCATGGCAGGAAAGTTGCTGGCAACAGTACGAAGTTAAAGAACAAAAAATCGCCCCCTTAAGTTCATCAACGGGTGATACTGGAATCATGCAGATAAATGAAAGAGTGTGGCGCGGCTTTGTAGATCTCCATAAACTACGCTGGGATATAGCATACAATGCTCAAACTGGCAGTGACATCTTACTCAATTATATGACTCGGTACGCAATTAAAAATGCCGAACATAGACAAGAAGGAGGTATTGATAACCTTGCCCGGTCTACCTATTCTGCATATAACGGAGGCCCATCACAATCCTCACGCTACCGAAATAGTAAAGCACCTCAAGCATTAAAAAAAATTGATAAAGTCTTTTATGAGAAATACTTAAAGGTCAAACAAGGAAAAGAATTATCCGTGGCTAAATGCTTAGGTCATAGTGGAATAATAAGTAAGCCAAAACTTCAATCCCACAAAAAACCAGCTACCCCTACTGAACAATCATTAAAAGAACCTATTACTTCAAACAAAACAATCATCCATAGCAAATCCTGGATAAACAAACAGAATAAAAGCTATTTCACTCTACAACTTGGTGTATTTAGCGCAAAACAGGCGGCAACTAATTTCATTCAACACCATAAAGTAACAGGTAACTACGCTATTTTTCAAAATCTAAAAAATCAATATGTAGTCATCTACGGTTATTACTCTACTCATCAAAAAGCAAAAAAGGAAAGTCAACTCTTCAAACAGACATCACCTTGGATACGCTCGTTCAAAGACATTCGCTAACGAATACATTTTTCAGTTAGGATTCGGTGTAATTAAAAGTGAAGTAAACCTACACATATGCAGGTTGGGCTGCCGTCTATTTGGCAACCCAACAAACGATATGCTAAAAATGTTAGGTTAACGATAGAGCTGTTAGCCTAACCTACACAAGAGTTGGTGAGCTGCTTCTTAAAAAAATAAATACTTTAGCTTTACTTCACTTTTAATCGCACCCGTTAGGATTCGCTATTACTCTCTGAACCATCAACTTCAAATAATTCTTGAACAAATTCAATTTTACTCTCTGGAATTTTCCACTCCCGACTCAATAAAACTTTGTTCAATAGAACATCTATCCACGACCTGCTCGACCGGGCTTGTTGAAAAACTAATTTATAAATACCCTCATCAACCAAAATAGTAAATCCTTCAAGAAATACATCAACAGGTTCTTCTTCCCCATCTAGTACCATTTGAGTATATAACTTTCGATCTTCGGAATTATAAGAATAATCCATTAATTGAGCCACTCCTTTAAGCTTTTTATTAGCTGCCCATAAGACCATACTTTTTGGCGTATTACTCAATGCCATTTTTACTAAACTAGTTTTGTAACTCATTCAAGCCATCACTATTAATTATTTAAAAAACTAAAAACCTACAACTCTCTAGTCGCACTAAACTCAATTTCAGACCAACGTTCTTCAGTCAGTTGCAAATTAACCCTACTGGTTGCCAGATAAACTAAATAACCGCCACCATCTTCTGCCAAGTTTTCATAAGCTTTCTTTTTAAACTCTTCTAATTTTTTTGGGTCATCTGCGCTTACCCAACGCACGGTATTAATACTGATATTGTCATAAACACATTCAACATTGTATTCATTTTTAAGTCGATGAGCCGTCACATCGAACTGTAATACCCCAACAGCCCCTAAAATCAGATTATTATTTTTTAACGGTTTAAATAATTGAGTTGCTCCCTCTTCCGTTAATTGAACCAAGCCTTTTTGCAAGGCTTTTGCTCGCAATGGATCTTTAAGTACAACACGTCTAAATAATTCTGGGGCAAAATAAGGTATTCCACCAATTTGAGCGTTTCTCCCTGCGTAAAAGTATCCCCAACAGTAATAGTACCGTGATTATGCAAGCCGATTATATCTCCGGGGTATGCGATCTCTACACTTTTTCGTGAATCTGCCTGAAAAGTAATTGCTTTACTTAGTTGGATACTTTTTTCTAAGCGCACATGATTCAGCTTCATCCCTTTATCAAAAATTCCAGAACAAATTCGCATAAAAGCAATTCTATCCCTATGTGCTGGGTCCATATTAGCTTGTACTTTAAAAACAAATCCTGTGAATTTGTCTTCTTCCGGTAAAACCTCCCTCTGTTCAGCTTTTCTAGGTTGAGGTGCGGGAGCATATTCTGCAAAAGCATCTAATAACTCAATAATGCCAAAATTATTAATTGCAGAGCCAAAAAATACCGGAGTCAATGTTCCATCTAAATAGTCATCTAAATCAAATTGGTGGCTCGCACCTTGTACTAATTCAATTTCTTCTCTAAGTTCTGCAGCCTGATCACCTAATAATTCATCTAACTTCGGATTATCTAACCCTTTAATTACCTCTGCTTCAACAATTTTTCCACCATGTTGCGCACTAAATAACAGCACTTCATCTTTATAAAGTTGATAAACCCCTTTAAATCGCTTACCCATACCGATAGGCCAGGTCATTGGCGCACACTTAATTTCCAAGACCGTCTCGACTTCATCTAACAATTCAATAGGCTCTTTCCCTTCCCTATCTAATTTATTAATAAACGTTAGAATCGGCGTAGTCCTTAATCGACAAACTTCCATTAATTTTATGGTTCTTGCTTCAACCCCTTTAGCAACATCTATTACCATCAACGCTGAGTCAACCGCTGTTAATGTTCTGTAAGTATCTTCAGAGAAGTCTTCATGGCCTGGTGTATCTAGTAAATTTAAAACACAGTCATTATGCTCAAATTGCATGACAGAAGTCGTCACAGAAATCCCTCTTTCTTTTTCCATTTCCATCCAGTCAGATGTTGCATGCCTTGCTGCTTTTCGTCCTTTTACAGACCCAGCAAGCTGAATAGCACCGCCAAAAAGTAATAATTTTTCTGTAATAGTGGTCTTCCCCGCATCTGGGTGAGAGATGATAGCAAACGTACGTCGCCTATTAAGTTCACTAATAAAATTGCTATCTGCCATACCATTAAAATCCGTGTTGTACTTAAATTTGTATTGTTTGTTAATTTACCTTTTCAAACAAATGAAATGCCCGAAAAGCGTGTTATTTTACCTGATCAAAAATCTTACGTACCGACAAATTCTAATAATTTAGAAAAATCATGTCAATGAGCGTCCATAATTGACCCACCCTTGGGTTGATATTTTACTTCACTTCTTTACACAATTTTTTAAGCTCTTCACTGGACAGTGATTTAGCGTCCTCTGCAGCTGAATATCCTTGATTATTAACCAAGGCAACTGATTCTTCTTTTAAATTCTTTGGTATAAACTTTATTTTTTCGAGCTTGATCCATTATGAACATCTCACTGTTAGACAGTTATTGTCTCTCATTAACCGCGTTTTTCAAGCTAGCTTTCGCCAGATGGCAACGGAGGCAACCCAAGCTCTTCAAGAAACGCATTATGTGTGTTGGTAGCAGAAATAATATTTTTCTCGAAACATACCAACTCATCATTTACCGCTTGTATGTCGACCTTCTCTTCTGGCATGGCAGTACTTACGTAACGAGAAATATTTAAATTGAAATCATTTTTTTCAATTTCCTCCATGGGTACACGGCGGGAATATCGCGCTTCTTCAGTCCTGTGCTGATAGCATTCGACTATTTTTTTAATATCATTTGGCTCGCCATTTTTACCATCACGCAAACGGTTTTGGCGCTTTCCTTTTTCAAAATGCTCATTGGCATTGATAAATAATACATCGTCATATTTTTTGCACTTTTTAAGCACTAAAATACAAACAGGAATACCCGTTGAGAAAAACAGGTTAGCAGGTAGACCAATGACAGTATCAACATGGCCATCTCTGAGTAGCTTGCTACGAATACGGCTTTCTGAACCACCACGAAATAACACGCCGTGAGGCAAGATAATCGCCATTGTGCCTTCGTCGCTTAAAAAATGAAAACCGTGCAATAAAAAGGCGAAGTCAGCAGCAGATTTAGGGGCTAAGCCGTGGCTTTTAAAACGAAAATCTTCCCCTAAGGCTTCAGTTGGCTCCCAACGGTAGCTGAAGGGTGGGTTAGCTACTACAGCATCACATTGCAGCTTTTTGGCGGGGTTCATTTCATTAAGCAAATCCCAATCATTTGTGAGCGTATCACCATGAAAAATTTCAAACTCGGAATCTTTCACCCCATGCAGCAGCATATTCATACGTGCAAGGTTGTAGGTGGTGATGTTTTTTTCTTGGCCGTAAATTTTACCAATACCATCGCCCCCTAATTGCTTACGCACATTAAGCAACAACGAACCAGAACCACAGGCGAAATCTAACACATTGGTGAGTTTCTTCTTTTTACCCGTCGCAGGTTCTTGGCTATCAAGGGTTACGATTTGGGAAAGAATATTTGAAATCGGTTGTGGGGTGTAGAACTCGCCTGCTTTTTTACCTGAACCAGCCGCGAATTCCCCGATAAGATACTCGTAAGCATCACCCAGAATATCGGTATCAGTAGAAAACTGAGCAATCCCTTCGGAGACCTTTTGAATAATTGTGCAGAGTTTAGCGTTGCGATCAGAAGGTTTTTTGCCAAGCTTTTCAGAGTTAAGGTTAATCTCCGAGAACAGACCTTGAAAGCTGCTTTCAAAACTGTGATTTTCAATATATTTAAAACCAGCCTCTAAGGTTTGTAGTAATTCATCGTCCTGCTTTCGTGCCATTTCGGCGATACTGCTCCACAAGTGCTTTGGTTCAATCACATAGTGAAGTTTACGGCGCATTTGTTTTTCGAATTCAGCAATATCATCTGAGTTCTCCTCGTACCAAACCTCTAAAGGCGTTGTTGCATCAGTATCTCTTAATATATATTCTGTAATATCTGGATAATCCGAACCCAGCTCTTTCTTTGCGGCAGCTTCAAAATTATCGGATAAATAGCGTAAAAACAGAAACGACAACATATAGTCGCGGAAGTCATCAGCATTCATCGCACCGCGTAGGCTGTTGGCAATATCCCAGAGGGTTTTGCCTAATTTATTTAATTCTTGTTGGGTCATTATTTTTTCGCTTGATATGAAAATTGATACTTTTCAATGAGCTTTCCAAATACATCGTTAAAGTAGGCCTGCTCTGTTTCGTTCATCATTTCTGTCTGGTCGTAATACACATTCTTATGGGAGTGTGTATTTATTACAGTCACCACATCATCAACATTTTCAATACCTATTTGGCTTAATGTGTGCCCAGTCCTGCCAGACCCTAAGAATGAAGCAACATATTCTAGGAGCTGCCTTAACAATGCAAAATGATAGGTGTATAGTTGCTCTTTTCTATCCTCATCTAAAACCTGTAACAAGTGCAGGTGATAAAGAAAAACATTACGCTTTAAAGGCTCAAGCTTTAATTCTTCTCCCTCCCGCTTCAAGATCTGTATGCTTGTCAGATTTTTATAGCGGCCACTTTTTTCACCTTTAGTAAGGCGGTTAGATAAAATAGAAAGTAACCCGATATGGTGTGTAGTGATAATAATCCGTTTTTTCTGGTAATGGGCTTCAATTTGCTGAAACAAGGTATTAGCGGTTATAAAGATATTATGCTCATCAAGGCTTGATACAGGATCATCAATAAAAATATGAGCGTCTTGCTCATTAGACCAACCATCCACATCTAAGAGCGCAAGATAAAAACACCACACAAAAATACGTTCTTCACCCCGGGATATTTTGATGGGGACATCTTCACCCCCTTCAATAAAAAAGGTAACCGACTGAATACCCTTCTCTAGATTGTCATATAAGTTAAACCGAAAACGATATTTGGGATTATACGCAGCCAACTTATCCATAATGGCCTGATTATCTTCGAATAAAAAGCTATGAAACTGATTCAAACTGCTTGGCAGTATATTAAGCTTTACATTAGCCCCATCATTTTCTTCGTCGTTATCCCAAACGAATAAATCTTCGCTAAAAGCATTGTAATACACACCAGCGTGCTGGCCATTATTAGCTTCTTTCGTTGCATTTTTATAGGCAATAGATAACTGTGTTTTACCCGTACCATTGAAAGCATAGATAAGAATAATATTCTCATCCATATCAATAAGTTGATTTGCTATTTCCTCTAGATTCATATACCCACCTCATCCATAGATGGAAAGAGCTGCTGCATCAGACCTTTTTTATGGGATTTGAGTGATTCAATTTTTTGGCTTTGTGCTGTGATGAGTTCGTCTATGGAAGATAGGCAGTCGGCTATTTTTTGTTGTTCATCAGGTTTGGGAATTAGAATATTCTGAGCGTATAAGTCTCTTAGTGAAATAAATGGCTGGTCACTACCAATAGACTTCTTGATTACGAAATCTTTAATAAACTGCTTACAAAATTGAAATAAAAAATCTATAGCTAAAAAACCATCTATTAACGAAATTTTTCCAACTCGCTGGTACAAGATGGATGGGGCGTCATCTTTTTGAATTCGTGCAATTTTCAACTCGTTATTAGTAACTGGACGATTTAGCGCAAGTACTATATCTCCCTTTTGCAAGACTAACTCTGGATATTCGGCAACATAGCTATTTGGAAGAAAGATTGTATTTTTATTCCATTTTGTTACACCATATCCAACATTTTCAATTTGTAGTAGGCGAATGCCAATATTAGAATATTCCAAAGCTTTAAACCCTTTTCCTGAATTTATCTTTATGATTTTTCCAAATAACTTCTCCTCCCACTCTCCTGCATCCCTAAACTCAGGAAAACGAAGTTTGGGGACGGTTTCGCCTTCGGCGGGGAAGAGTTTTTGCATCAGGCCGTTTTTATGGGCTTTTAGAGCTTCGAGTTTTTGGCTTTGCACGGTGATTAGCTCGTCGATGGAGGATAGGCAATCGGCGATTTTTTGTTGTTCTCTTTCATCTGGAACAGGAGCCAACAATTGCCTAATATCATCGCTATTAACTGCGTCAAAAGTTCCGCCCTGAGATATGTTTTTCCAATAAGGCTCAAATGATAACAACCACTGATATAGATACTCCTGAATGTTATCATCGCAAGCTCTTACTGCAGAAATCCCTCTACCAATGCAAGCTCGATGAATAGATTTAGCCACCGTACCCACTGGAGCACGCACACTTAATAAAATATCTTCAACAAGGCATTCTTTAGTGATTTGAGAAGTAAATATTCTAGGTGCGGACATTCTGTTTTTAATGTCCGCATTTCCTTGCAATAGTGGCAATCCAATTCCATTTTCGTTATATGAAGCTGACTTGGGTGATGACCCCATAACTATCTCAGTTACTTTTTGAAGCTGCTTTTCTTTCCACACCCCCTTATCCCGAAATTCAGGAAACCTCAACGCTGGCATCCCCCCCTTTTTCTCCTGCTTACTCATACGCCGCCAACCCCGAAATTTTTCGCCCTTGCGCAAGCTTATGCAGATGTGGCACTAAGTCTTCCATTAACGCCAACTCTTTTTTAGTACGGACTTTCCAACCCAATTCCAGCGGTGCCATTAAATCGCTTAGTTGCTCACCATCAAAGATCATACGGTTCATAATAACTTCGACAAAGGCTTGCAGGTTTTGCGGCTCCAGCTCATGTTTTATCGCCATGTTATTTAGCTCGTTGCCGGACTTTTCCGCTTTAAAGGTTTGATAGCCCGTGCGGATTTGTTTTTCGTCCAGTGCTTCGCCTACTGCAAGGCTGTTGATGTAATCAATAATATCGTCGCGCTCTTCCATTAGGTTGGCTTGGCTGCTGATCATGTCGATCAGCTCTTGGCGGGTCATTTTTTCTTTATTGCTGCCTTGGGTAGATTTAGCGATTAACCCCATGATGAAATCGTAATCAATCACCGCCGAGGCAAAGAGCACAAATTCAAAATCTAATTGCTGGACTTTGACATCAATGCCTTCACCGTCTTGATCTTGCTTGCGCTTGAACTCTTGGGCAATTTCTAAATAGACACCTTTAAAACCGCGCAAGTTATCGATAGGCAGGGTTTGTTCTACGCTTTGCTGTTGCTCATCGCTCAGCTCGGTGTATTGCTCAATTTGGGTTTTGAGCTTCTGCACTTCTTTAAAGTGGTTAATAAACTCAGCTTTGGCACTGTCACCTTTTAAATTGCCCACTTCCGATGGGGTGCAATCCAGCCCTTTGCTTTGCATAAAGGTGTCGAGTTTTTCGACGGCCTTTTTGTAATTTTCGACTGCTACAGGGGCAGAGTCTACTAACCATATTTCTTTAGCACGGTTTTTGGCTGCACCTGAGAAAAGCTCGATGGCGGCGTTAACTTCGGTTTCTTGCCCACGAAAATCGAGAATATTACCCCAAGGTTTACTGTCATTTAATACACGATTGGTGCGTGAGAAGGCCTGAATTAAACCGTGGTACTTTAAGTTTTTATCCACATATAACGTATTGAGAAATTTGGAGTCAAAGCCCGTTAGTAACATATCCACCACAATGACAATATCGATTTTGTTCTTGTGGGGGTAATCGGCATTGCTGTATTTTTGGTCTTTAATGCGTTGCTGTACATCTTGGTAGTAGAGGTCAAATTCGTTAATTTTATGGTTAGTGTCATACTGCTGGTTGAAGTTGGCAATAATAGTTTTAAGTGCGGCTTTTTTCTTTTCTGGCTCTACTTGGTTGTCGGCCTTTTCTTGAGGTAAATCTTCTTGCAGTTGTTTAATGTCTTGGCTGTTTTTATCCGCGCTCTTATTATCTACAGGGCTATCTGAACTGGTTTTATCTTTTGCTACGGCTTGTGCGGGTGGCGAGAAGACGCAGGTAATATTCAGAGGGGTAAAGTCCTGGTCTTCGGCTTGCTGCTGTTCTTGTTGAATTTTGAATTGTTCAACATAGTCTATCGCGTGGTTAATAGAGGCTGTTGCCAGTACTGCATTAAAGCGGCGGTGATTGGTTGCTGCATCGTGCTTTGCCAGTATCTCTTTTACCACGGCTTCGGGGGGTGGCATGTCTTTTTTATTAACAGCGCCTTTCTTTGGTTTTTTACCATTCTTTTCTTTGCCAAAATAATCAATATGAAAGCTGAGTACGTTTCTATCGTCAATGGCATTGGTAATGGTATAGGCGTGCAGTTCTTTTTCAAAAATATCTTTGGTAGTTTTAAAGGAGCCTACTGTGCCGTCCACTTGAGTGTAGCTTGAGTTGTCATCAAAAATGGGCGTTCCAGTAAATCCAAACAGCTGTGCTTTGGGGAAGAAATTTTTAATGGATTTATGGTTTTCACCGAATTGAGAACGGTGACATTCGTCAAAGATAAACACGACCCGCTTGTCTCGCAGGGGGTCTAAGCGTTCTTTGTAGGTTTGTTTGCCCTCTTTAAGCTTGCTTTGATTGCGCTTGCTGTTTTCGTCCAGTGCTAACCCCAGTTTTTGAATGGTCGTAACGATGACCTTATCGGCGTAATCTTCAGATAGCATGCGGCGAACAAGCGTTTCAGTATTGGTATTTTCTTCGACACAACCATCTTGGAACTTATTAAATTCTTCACGGGTTTGGCGATCTAGGTCTTTACGATCAACCACGAACAGGCATTTTTCAATATCAGGATTATCTTTGAGTAACGTGGAGGCTTTAAAGGAGGTTAGTGTTTTACCTGATCCTGTGGTGTGCCAGATATAGCCGTTGCCACGGTTTTGATGAATGCAGTCAACTATGGCTTTAACCGCATAGATTTGATACGGGCGCATCATCATCAGCTTTTGCTCAGACTGCACCAGTACCATGTAGTGGCTGATCATCTGCCCTAAAGTACATTTGGCTAAAAATCCTTTGGCAAAGTCATGTAGGTGAGCAATTTTTTTATTATCTTTATCTGCCAACTGGTAAATAGGTAGAAAACGTTCATCGGCATTAAAGCTAAAGTGTTCGTTGCGGTTGTTGGCAAAATAGTAAGTGCTGTATTCGTTACTGACAATAAACAGCTGCATAAAGCACATAAGGCTATTGTCATAGCCGTTGCCAGAATCATTTTTGTAGTTAACGATTTGTTCCATGGCACGGCGAGTAACGATTTGGTGGCTTTTTAATTCAATTTGCACTACAGGTACACCATTGATGAGCAAGATGACATCGTAACGGTGGTGACTGTTATCAGTATTAATGCGTAGCTGGTTAACAATCTCAAACTCGTTTTTACACCAATCTTTGATGTTGACTAGAGTGTAATGCAGCGGTGTGCCATCTTCACGCTGGAAGTAGCCTTGCCCGCGCAGGGTTTGGGCTGCGGTAAATACATCGGCGGTGACAATTTCATCTCGCAGGCGGTAAAATTCGGCATCGGTGAGGCTTACACAGTTTAGCGCTTCGAACTTCTTGCGGAAATTTTGCTCAAGTGCTACCTTGTCGCGAATATCAGGGCGGTAGGTGTATTTGAGATCTTCTAGCTTGGCAATTAACCCCGCTTCTATCTGTTGCTCTTTTGTCATACATTCATCCCGACAGTAACTTGTTTTACACTTTCAAAATCTAACATTCGACAACAATTCCTACACCTTGGTCTTCTTCTCTTCTCTTCTATCCAATTTTCAATATCTAATTCTTTAAATCGCCAGCTACCACCCACTTTAAAGCCTAGCAGTTTACCTTCAACTACCAAACGACATACATTTTTCTTTGTCATCTTAAAATATTACCCACCTTCCTTCAAGGCCAATAATTTGGTTCTCATGCCCTTATCCACCCTAGAGCAATCTGCTGTGACTTTCTAACGAAAGTTATATGCTTTTACCTACTAATCCCTTTGACACAAAAGCAATAGATACATTGCTTTTGTGAGACATTACCCTCAAAAGCCATTATAGCAACTTTTTTATTGCTTAATACACCAGAAGCAACTAATATATTTCTATGGGGAAAATAGAAATATATAGATTTCTTTAGGAAGTGAAATGAACAGTTTACACGATCAAATAAAAAAGCGACGCAAAGAGCTTGGTTTCAACCAAGAAGATATGGCAAACCTTATTGGAATGGCAAGGCAACAATACCAAAGATTAGAATCCAAGGGAAACCCTAGGCTTGATACATTGGAATTAATTGCCAAAGGGTTGAAAATGGAGCTTATGTTAATCCCTAAAGATAAGGTAAGAGCCATTAAAAATATCTTGGACAGCGCACCCGCGCATACAACTCTACCGCAAGAACAAGTCAAAAAAGAAAGCGATCCTTGGAAAGATTTATTAGAGGATTAATGATGCCAGATAACAACCAAGTACAAGTTTTAAAACTAACCCTGCATGATAGGCTTGTTGGCTATTTAGTGGGCTTTCAAAATGGTCGTAATATGCTCACTTTTGCACCAGCGTTTATTGCGGATACTAACCGCCCTACTTTCAGCCTAACAACACACCCTGACTTTCCTAATGTCGATAAGCATATTTCTGAGCCATGGGCGAAGAACCAAAGGCTACACCCTATTCTTTCAAACCTACTACCCGAAGGTGCTCTTAGGGAATTACTCGTTCAAGAACTAAAGACACACCAAGATAATGAATTTCAGCTTTTATCACATCTTGGTCACGACTTGCCTGGTGCGTTGATTGCAACGCCCATGTTGCCAGACGAAATACCGCATCATCTCTTCGCAAAATATGGCGGGATACAACCTATTAAAATTGAAAACCTCAGTTTAGAAAGTAAGTTTTCTCTTGCTGGTGTTCAAATGAAATTCTCCATGAAGGAAATGGGGAGGCGTTATCAAGTTTCCAGATCAGGGGAGCTGGGTGACTGGATCATAAAAACACCGTCAACAAAGCATAAAAATGTGCCCCTAAATGAATACACGGCTATGACGCTTGCGCAACTTGCAGGTATTAACATTCCTGACATTCGATTAATTGAGATGGGCAAGCTTGATAATCTTCCATCCATTAATCTCCCTAAAGAAAAATATGCTTTTGCTATTAAACGGTTTGATCGCGCAGAGTCACAACGTATTCACATGGAGGATTTTGCCCAAGTCCTTATAAAGTACCCACACGAAAAGTATAACTCTGCAAATTATGAGCAAATTGGAAAAATCATCTATCAATATACCGGTGACGGGCTAGTCAATGCTCAGCAATTCGCAAAACGTCTACTCATTAATATTTTACTTGCCAATGGGGATGCTCACCTCAAAAATTGGAGCTTGTTATACGAAGATCAAATAACACCAGAGCTTTCCCCTGCATACGATATTGTGACGACACGTGTGTATATGGACGATGAAAAAGAAGTTGCTTTAAATATGGGAAAAACCAAGAGATGGTATGAAGTCAATATATCTCATTTTGAGGCATGGTCTAAAAAGTCAGACATTCCATGGCGAGCGATTAAGCCCCACTTGGAAAGCACTATTGAAAAAGCCCGCGCTTTGTGGCCAAACGCGCTTATAGATCTTCCTATGGATGAAGAACACAAAGAAGCTCTTAAAAAACACTGGGGATTACTTAATGGGGACTTTCAAATATAATCTGAGTCTAAACACAAATTTTGTACCTGCTTCATGCGCTTTAGCATTACAAACTATGGCATATGGAGTCAATATGACAACCAAGTAAATCTGGTATGTTACAAATAGTTTAATTAGGTAAAATTTTGTAATTTATAACTGATTACATTTTTCCGAGTGTTTCTAATATAATAGATAAATCAATTTCATAAGGAAGAATAATGACTTACATTTTACGCCCTATTTTTGCAGCTTTACTTTTATCTCTAACTGCATGTTCCAGTATGTATTATGGTGCTTTAGAGTCAGCAGGAATCCCAAAACGAGAACTTATGGTTCATCGTGTTGAGAAAGCACGAGATACGCAAGAAGAAACTAAAGAACAGTTTAAAACAGCCCTTGAACAATTTACGGCTGTTACTAATTTTGATGGCGGTGATTTAGAAGTTGTTTATAACCAGCTTAATGACGAATATGAAGCTAGTGTAGATCAGGCTGAGACAGTTAGGAAACGTATTGATGATATTAAAGATGTTTCAGCTGCTTTGTTTGAAGAATGGGAAGAGGAAATTGAAGAGTTTAGTAGCGCGTCATTAAAACGTAGCAGTAAAACTCAGTTATCTGAAACTCAACGTCAATACAGACAACTCATTAATGCAATGGAATCGGCCGAGTCCAAATTAGACCCTGTTTTAACTGTTTTTAAAGACCAGGTTTTATATTTAAAGCATAACCTAAATGCCCGTGCTATTTCCTCTCTTAAAAATGAACTAAGCGGCATACAATCAGATGTTTCTTCACTGATTGATGCGATGGAATCATCAATTGATGAAGCGAACAACTTTATAAATTCTATGGAACAAAATAAATAGAGGACTAGCAATAGAGTTATTTCTTACATCTATTTCATCTGCCGCTTGAGTGACACAATTTTAGTAAATAACAAGACTTGTGTCACTCAAACAACCCTTTCAAACAATTGTTAGGTGATAACATGCTGAAGCTCTCCCATATGCTTAATTGTGGTTGAGCCTCTGATAGACTTATAGAAACTTTTTGGATTGTAAAATATTGGATACATCTTTGCTGCTAATGCAGCCTCTATCCCTAAAGGGCTGCCTTCAACAACTGCACATTCTTTAGGACTAAAACCCATTTCTTTTGCAACGTGAAGAAATAAATCTGGTTCTGGCTTCCATGAACCAACTTCGTAGGAGCTAAATAGATTACCATTAAAGAAGCTTTTTAACCCAGTAAGAGATAAAGTCTGCTCGACCTTCTTTATTGGCCTACTGGATGCGACACAAATAGACAAGTTTATATTCTCAAGTACTTTAATTACGCCTTCAATTGGCTTCAAATTTTCTTCAAAAAGTTCTTCTACAAGTGTTCTATAGGAGAGAATAAAATTATCGTCTAAAACTATTTGGTGTTTTTCTTCGAGTGATTTAACAATTCTCGCAAGCTTAGCTCCTCTATATTTCACCATCATATCTGATGCAGATTCTTCAATTCCTAACTCTTTTAGTTTAATTTTTAAGCCTAAATTGCATAAATATTCACTATCTACTAGCGTCCCATCATTGTCGAATATAATACACTTAATTGTGTAGTTTCACCACGTTATACCTGATTTAAAAAAACAAAAGGACAGCCCTGATAACATATTAAAACTTTCACCACAAAGGAATTAATATGAGCCAAGGCTATCACACGAATGCAAAAACTAATTCACATTCGAGAGCAATTATACAACAATCGAGTCTCACGAATATTGAGCTATCAAAGCGCTTTGAAATTAATGAAAAGACCGTATCCAAATGGAAAAACAGAACAGAAGCTGTAGATAAAAGTTCGCGACCACACACCATTAAACGCTCTTTAACAGACCTTGAAAGAGAAATTATTAGGGTTGTGAGAACATTAACGTGGATGGAGCTTGATGACTTAGTCGATAGTGTATTACCTACCATAGAGAAAGCTAATAGAAGCAATGTCTATCGAACACTCACATTTTTTGGTGTAAACAGAGTCCCAGAAGAAAAGAAAGAACAAGCTAAGAAGTTTAAAGAATATGAGCCGGGGTATTTACACATTGATGTCTCTTATTTGCCGAAACTAAACGGGATCAAATATTATCTTTATGTCGCTATTGATAGAGCAACCCGATTGATGTATTTCAAAGTGTATAAAAATAAAACGGGCAGTAATGCTGTCGATTTTTTAAAAGAGTGTAAATCTTACTTTCCATTTTATATTAGTCATGTATTAACTGATAATGGAGCTGAGTTTACAGATAAATTTACCTGTAGAAAGAATAAAGCGAGTGGAAATCATGACTTTGACATAGCTTGTATCGAGGGTAATATTGACCATCGGTTAACCGCTCCCTTCACACCAAAAACCAATGGAATGGTTGAACGAGTTAACGGAACAATCAAGGATTCCACGGTCAAAGTTCTACCGTATGAAAATGAGACAGAATTAAAAGCCGATTTAGATAAGTTTTTAGTCTATTACAATCTTAACCGAAGGCATAGTGGTTTAAAAAGAGAATTAAAGGTTAGAACGCCCTTTGATGCTTTCGAATGCTGGTATAGAATAGACCCTGACATTTTCAAAAAATCACCCGATATGTTTCGGGCTGACCTTTTAAAAAATCATGGTACAACGTAGTGAAACTACACACTTAATCATTACTTTCTCCTGGAATTCCGTAAGGATAATTCCTTTTAATTACTCCAGAAAAACTAATTTAGCTTCCATTTCAACCTTTTACCCAGCCTTACCATCAATTCTAGCCGTACTTAAAATGGGTGAATACACATAAATAAACAATGAAAATGCAGCTAACCAACAATAAGTTGAAATCATCAAAAAACCAGTATAGCCACTAGGCATCATTGCTGGCATTATTACTCTGAATAAGGCAGCCAAATTAATCAATACAAAGGCTATGGCAATGGTATTTGATGCTTTTAACACTCTTCCAGTATGGCCTAAAGAGACTCTTGCCATCATCCCTAGTGTTAATACGCCTATTCCACCCACTGTAAATGCATGGGTTGCTAAAGAAGCTGGGATTATTGAAAGTGATGATAAAGCAACAAAAATAAACCCTAACATAATCCATCCGTAGCCCATATAAAGCACCCATAACAAAGGCACATACCATATTTTTTGAATATACCAACCAGACACTCGCTGCATATTGGCTATAAGAGCTAAAATAGAACACAGGGTTAAAAACCACCCGTTTATATCAAAAATAAGTAATAAAAAAACAGCAGCACTGCTTACTATGGATAAAACATCTAACAATGGGTTACGAATAGCAATTACACCTTTTAAACCTTTTTCTGTAAAAAAAGGAAAGATTCTTCCTGCAATAGTAAGAATTATCATAATGATAATGGCTATAACCAAATCAAGCCCTGTTTCTGCCGAACTTTCGTTAAAATCCAAAATTTCCGCATGAATCAACCCATTTCCTAGTGCCATCAATAACAATAAGCCAACAAAAAATAGATTTTTCAAATTTCCAGCTTTAAGAATTGGCTTGGCTAAAAAAAACGCCAAGGTAGGTAAAAATGAAAAATCTATAAGTGCTATTAGTTCATCAGGAATGACGCCTGAATAAAAAGGCACTAATCGACCATAAACCCACAACATACAGAGAGCAGCTAATTTACTTCCCTGCAATGTTTGAACACCTGTCCAATTTTTTACCGCCGTTAATAAAAAACCAGCAATAACAGCTACTGAATAGCCTAATAACATTTCATGTCCATGCCAATAGATATTAGGGTAGTAAATATCTACCATCAATGTTCCATTAAAAATAGACCTCCATAAGACAATAGAAAGCAGAGCAAATAAGCCTGCTAAAACAAAAAATGCTCTAAACCCTAGGGCAAAAAATGGAAATTCTAAATTTTGTTTACTCATGCTCTCTCTTCCAGCCAATTAATTTCAGCAGTTGTAAAACCTGCAATTATACGCAATTCTCTGTTAAAAGGGCCTTTTGGTTTTCCTTTAAAAAACTTAGTAATTAATTCTTTATACTTTTCTTCATGATTAAAACCATTTTGCTCACAGATTTTCTTAAACCAGTAAGAACCTATTTTCACATGCCCTACTTCGTCATCTAATATGCGTGTTAATAGTTTTACACTTTTTTGATCATTTTTTGCCTTAAATTTATTGATCATTTGTGGCGTTACATCTAAACCTCGAGCTTCCATACATCGTGGCACAATTGCCAGTCTTGCCAATACATCACCTTGCGTATCTTCTGAATGCTCCCATAACCCATGATGAGCAGGCAGATCACCATAATTTATACCCATTTCTAACAAGTGATCTCGAATTAGCGTAAAATGCTGAGCTTCTTCATCTGCAACTTGTAACCAATCTTGATAAAACTTATCAGGTAAACCTCTAAATCGGTACAAAATATCCCAGGCTAAAGAAATAGCAATAAATTCAATATGGGCTAAAGCATGGAAAAATGCACGCTTTCCTTCAGTAGAGTTTATTCTTCGCCTCGGCATATCTTTAGGGTTTAATAACTGAGGTTTATCTGGAAACTTTGTTTTAGTGATGGGTAATACAAGAGACGAGGATTCGAAAGACAACAATCCGTTTGTAAAAAGCTTTCTAGCTCGATGGGTTTCTTCAACCTTTTGAGTAATATCTGACTGATGCAAACACAACTCAGCAATAGTAAAAATATTTTCCACTTTCAAAAATAAAGATGCTTAAATTTGTAAATGTAACCTTTTTAATAATATATTGCAGTTTTATTTACTGGCTTTCTTCAAGAAATACCATTCCAACCCCTATGCTTTTTGAGCATCAAGATAAAATTCATCATATGGGTGCATATTTCATTATGGGGGTCTTGGCTTGGCGATTTTTTAATGGTATTTTTCTAAATCCACTAATAATAAGCTTAATCAGCTTAAGTTTTTGTAGCTTATATGGTCTGACAGATGAGTGGCACCAATCTTTTGTCCCTGGGCGGGATGCTGATATTTTAGATTGGTTTGCTGACACTTTAGGCGCAACAATAGCTCTTTGTATAATTTATTTTAGAAAAAATAGGTCTATCCTCATCAACAATAATTAACGCATATTTTAAAGCGGGCGTCTGCCCGCTATAAATAACAGTGAAACGTTGTCTATTTATGAGGAGCGGACAAAAGTCCGTTCTATTTTCAACCTTATATATTGCATAATTAATAAATATCAGAAACTGTATGTTTTATTGAAAAATTGCTTCAAATGAAAAACCACCTACTTCTAAAATTTCTTTTAATCTTTTTAAACCATCCATTTGAATTTGTCTAACACGCTCTCTAGTGACACCTAATTCTTGAGCTACTTGCTCTAAAGTTGAGTTTTCATAACCACATAATCCATAACGTCTACAAATAACCTCTCTTTGTTTATCAGCTAATTGATAGACCCATTCCGTAATATTTTCTTTTATATTGTCTTCTTGTAGTTGTTCTTCAGGTGAATGCCTATCATCATCTGAAATAGAATCAACTAAAGGCTTATCATTTTCTTTTCCCATAGGGACATCAACAGAGGAAACACGCTCATTCAATTTCAGCATTTTCGAAACAGTTTTCACTGGCTTATCTAAATATTCAGCAATATCTTCAGCGGTAGGTTCATGATCCAACGTTTGTGTTAAAAGCCTCTGCGCTTTAATATACACATTCATTTCTTTTACAACATGAATAGGTAAACGAATCGTTCTTGTTTGATTCATTATTGCACGTTCAATCGTCTGTCTAATCCACCATGTAGCATAAGTTGAAAACCGAAAACCTCTATCAGGATCAAATTTCTCAACTGCTCTGATCAAACCTAAATTACCTTCTTCAATTAAATCTAAAAGTGGTAAACCACGATTTAAATATCGACGAGAAATTTTAACAACTAAACGTAAGTTGCTTTCAATCATGATTCTACGTGCCTCTTCATCTCCCTTTAAAACACGTTTACCATAAATTTTTTCTTCATCAGCGGTAAGTAATTTAGATTTACCCAGTTCATTAAAATAAACTCTGGTTGCATCTATAGTTGGTGTATTTTGCGCCTCTTCTTCTATAACAACAGTATCTAGCCCAGGTTCTGCTGATAAAGAATTATTGTTATCAGCACTGTTACTAGTATTGTCAACAGTATTTATCGAATCTATATCTAATAGTGCTTCAGTCATAATCATTCATCCAAGTCAGGTGGCAAAAAGCCGTTAAATTATTTTTTTGGTAAATAGTCAAATGGATCTACAGGAGTTCCATTTTTTCTAATTTCGAAATGTAGCAAAGCTTTTTTAAGCCCTACCCCCCCCATTTCAGCAATAACCTGTCCTTTTTTAACATCCTGTCCTTCTTCAACAAATAGTTTAGAATTGTTAGCATAGGCACTTAAGTACAAATAATTATGTTTTATGATAATTAATTTACCATAAGTCTTAAGTCCCGAGCCACTATATACAACTTTTCCTGAAGCAGAAGACCTGACTTTTTGTCCTGTCTTTCCGTTAATATCTATTCCTGTATTACCTGTTTGAGAAAATTTTTTAATTACTTTTCCAACAACAGGCCACTGCCAAACAAACTTTAACACTTTTTTATTATCGTTTGAATTTGTTGACTTTTTTTGTGATGAACTTCTCTCAACTCTTGATGTGTTCTGTGATGAATCTCTCTTTTTGGCCAAAGTAGGAGTAGTTTTTTTTCTTACTCCCTGTTTTTTAGATACTTTTTTTAGCTTATATAATTTTATCCTTTGCCCTTTCTTTAATAAATAAGGAGGCGGAATATTATTTAAACTTGCCAGTTGTTGATAACTTAATTCAGATTGCAGACTAATGGAATATAAAGTATCTCCACCTCTAACAATATAATCTTGCCCTGCCACCTTATAATTTTTCTGTACAGCTTTATAAGCTCGCTCTGATACTTTACTCAAGCCCTTTGAAGAAGACCTAACCGGGGCGTAGTTTTTACTTGTTGTGCAACTCGTATTGAACAAGCCTATTATTACAAGAAAGAACATTGTTAATACAATAAACCTTTGTCCCTTACCAGACTTATTTAGATTTTGTAGTCTGTCTAATACCAACGGATCAAACCTTTTTATAGAATGAATAAAAGCGATGTTATGAAATGTATTAATAAATTGTGCCAAAACTCATTTACCCTGCACCTAATCTAATAATATTGATTTTGCCAGATTGATTTTTGCAGCAAGATAATCAGATCCTCCTTTATCTGGATGCACCTTTAACATTAATTTACGATGCGCCATAATAATCTGCTCCTTTGATGCTGAAGACGTTAGCCCCAAAATATCATATGCTTCATCTTTAGTCATTCTTCCGGTATATTTATTACTCTTTGGTTTGGAGGATTGATGTTTATTTCTCTTGAATACCACCCATAATCCATGTAACTGAGGAATATAACGCATAATATAAGGAAGTTGTTTCATAACAAATGCTATAAAGATTCCCAGTAGTGCAAACAACCAATTTAATTTTCCAGCTACAGTTAATAAAATTATAGTTGTCAAAAACAATAAGAAACTAATTTTTTTAACAATTATAGGTTTTTTTTCAGTTTGAATCGTTAATAACCTACTAATCCCCCAAAATACCAAACATATAATCATAAATAACAATAATAATCTGATCAAAGTTGGCTCCTAAATCACTTTTCTAAACTACTGAGTATAACTGATTTTGTTTAGATCAATAATACCTTAGAATACAAGGCTTCTAGAATTAATAAACACTAAAATTAATGAAAAAACACACACCCCCTCTTTTAGGGTTTGCTGCTGCAAGTGGAACGGGTAAAACCACATTACTCACAAAACTGATTCCTCTATTAAAAAAATCAGGTTTACGGATTGGAGTGATAAAGCATAGTCACCATAATTTTGAAATTGACAAGCCCGGCAAAGATAGTTACCAACTTAGAAAAGCAGGTGCATCACCCATCATGCTAATCTCAAACAAAAGACGCGCGATGATTACAGAGTTTGATGATATTTCAATACCAAGACTAAAAGACCAACTAAAGTTTTTTGATTACACTGAATTAGATTTAATTCTAGTAGAGGGATTCAAAGCAGAAGAATTTCCTAAAATTGAACTTCATCGCTCTTCTTTAAAGGAAACACTTATTTTTCCAAAAGATCCTAATATTATTGCTATTGCAAGTGATGCGGAAATCAAAATAACAACTCACAACTCTAAATTAAGCAACGAACAAATTCTCTTATTAAAAACGCCACCCGTTTTAGACTTAAACAACCCTATTGTAATTGCCGATTTTGTTCTTAACCATTTTTTTAAAAACAAAAATAATTAATCTTAAAAAGTTCCTCGTTTAAATACTGATTAACTAAGATCAATTCCTCGCGAATTTAAATAAGCTTCCTTACTAGCTAAATAATTATCAACAAATGCTTGCATAGGTTCTTCTTCATATTCACGCATCCCACTAATAATAATTTTTTTAAACCCTTTACCTACAACATTATCACCAGATTTAATTTGAAAATGAAAAAATGCATTGCCTCGTTTACCATTCACATTTAATTCAGGCTCTAACATTTCCACTTTTGGATCAGTAAAGTTCAACCTCTCAAAATATAATGACATACTGTCATACATTACCAGCGGCCTAGTTAAGTTAATCATCACATTTTGTTTTGCCATTAATGGAACAAGAATATAGGGGAAGTTTTGACCAGAAAAAGAAACATAATTTCGAACTAAATCACTAATCATAGATTCATCTTTATTAATTTCACCACTACGATCTACTTTAAGTATCGTTTTATCATTACTCCCTTCTACTTCAAAATGATCATCTTGTGTTTCAGGAAAACTCAGAGTAACACCATGACCTAACATCCCTGAAAAAGTAAAATTCATTTTACGACTTACACCATATTTTTCTAATACCATAGAAAACAATAAGTCACCGGGAACACAAAACCTTTTAGCATCGATATCATGCAAAGGGTTAAAATCATTAGCTATTTCTTTTGCGAATAAACTACCTTGTTCGGCGGTAATATTAATACAATCATTTGTCCCTGAATAAAATTCTTTTAAAAACATACTTTTAATTATTATTTAATATCGTAAAACAGATTGATCACAATCTAAAGACCAAGCATCAATGCCACCACGTAAATTATATATATTACTAAAACCATAATGATCTAGATAAGCAGCAACCTGGTGACTTCTCACACCTACATGACAAATAACAACACATCCCCTGCTGGAATTTATTTCATTCATTCTCTTAGGTATTTGATCCAGAGGTATTAGCAGACTACCTTCAATATGAGAAAAATCAAATTCTTGAGGTTCCCTCACGTCTAAAAGAAGCGGAGCAACATCTTCTTGTAGTTTTTTTTGTAACTCCTTTGCAGAAATGTGAATAACTGGCATGAGGTTTTCCAATTGGTAAATAATATCTGTTATTTTAGCGATTGGAGTAATTTATGCAAAGAAAATATGATAAATAAATTGATATATCAATAAATATATCAATAAATTGCTATAAGCTACATTAAACTCATTTAATATAAAAGAACTCTGTACATGACAAAAAAACTTAAAGTTGCTATAGCCCATTGAAATATAATTAAATACTGATCCACCAACACGTTTCCTGACACAAAGTTACAAGCTTTATGCTGACAACGTAATCTACTGGTGACAAATAAGCATTAGTAGAATGAATTCTTTCTCGGTTATAAAAGACCTCAATATATTCAAATACTGCCTGGGTAGCGTCATATTGAGTCTTAAACTATTCATGGTGTATCAATTCAGTTTTTAAGGTATGAAAGCTTTCAGAGACCGCATTATCCCCGCAGTTACCTTTACGGCTGCTTGAAGAACATGATGCACTTAAAAAGGATAGAACACCGTGGTGAAACCTGACAGGTAACGACATTCAAGCAAGTAGCCCAAGAATGGGGATTAATTAATATAAAAGACTGGGCTGGTGAATTTGAGCAAACTAAACGCAAGCTTAAGAAATTCATCTATCCCACCTTGGGAAATAAGCCTATAGACCAGATTAGCTCGACCCAACTGCTCTGTGCTTTATCTGTTTTAGAAAATGAAGGCTTTATTGATACGGCTCACAAGACTTTAGGAATATGCAGTAGCATTTTCAGCTATGCAATTGAGAAAAAGCTATGTTTGCATAATGTATGCTTTGCCAGTAAAAAATGATTTGTTGCCATTACTACCTAGAGAAAAGAGGAAAGCTAAATCGAATAAAATCTCATTCCTGTGAATTAAAACTCAAAGAAGCAAATTGCTCTTTTTACTCCACACACAATGGTTAAATCCTGTTAATGCCTGTTTGGGATGTTTAGAATTAGCCAATGTGGGGGAGTTATTAAATCTTTAGAACCATTTTTCTCTCCCATCAATCCCGCAATGAATTCAACATATCGTTAGTATCAATAGAGCCATCTTTTAGAGCTTTATTGAATAACTCTATAATTTCATCAGGTACAGTAAGAGATTCTAATCGCACATTGGCTAAAGCTTGAATTACCGCGTTTTTATCTGTAATTGGCATGTGGGTTTAAAATTGTATTGGAGTTTGGCTATTATTAGTTTGATTGTTTTGCTGGTTCAAAGTCCGAATAAACACCGATCCTTTCTTAGGTGCTTTCATCTTGGTTAATTGAGCAACTCCTTTCATTGTTTTATCAGCACAAGCCATCGCCATCTTGGAAAACCGTTCAGCCTCATTAACATGCCCTTCAATCGCATGAGCATCAGCACGATTGGCAAATCTCGTAAAAAGGTTATTGAGATTTACTATCTGAGAACTGAGAATTGCTTCCATGTCTGAGAGGTCGCCTTTAATCACACGCTGGCTCACTTGCAGTAATTCAGCCTCGTATTTTGCAATATCCTCTGAATTAGACGCGCCACTATACAAGGTAGCCAATAATTCAGAATTGACTCTAGTTTGAGTTGTGATGCTGTCTGGATTGCTAATCAAATTGGTTTCTAGTTCTTTCATCATATTAGCCGTTGGTGTGGGGATTTGAGAGCGATTGGTTTCGTATTTCTTTGGTTTGTAGAGCTACGTTGATTTTGCACATTTTCTCTTTAATTGCATAAGAGTAAATACTTACACAAGATTTTAAAGCCCTATCAGCCTTGTCCTTTCCTGTTTCTGAAAGCTTATTGATTATTTTAAGAAGCTCGTCAGGTTCTATTGTATCAATCGGTTTATCGCCTAACTCTGGAAAGAGATAAGTTTTAAAAAGGCTCATATTCCTCCCGTTTTTTTGATTCCAACTCACACCTCTAGTTTCGGCATATTGCAAAGTCACTTCACGAAAAGTAGGTATCTGAGTTTTTTTGCGTGGTGCTGGGTCAAAGCCTTGTCTCAGTTGACATATTATGTCACTGGCTTTTATGACAGCTTGGAATAAAGAAACTTTTGGGAAAACTCCGATTGAAATCGTGTTTCTTTTGCCTTGGTATTTATAGTCAAATCTCCAATACGTCTTGCTTGATGGTTTTACCAGCAGGTACAAATTTTATGCAACGGTATACCTGTAGGGTTTATCTCGTCCTAATAGCTTGCTTATAGTTAACTCTACGGTATCGTGTTTATACATAGCGGTACTTTTTGGGTGTATATTGATGGTTAAATTAATATTATATCTTGTTTGTGGAGTTATTGATAAGTATCTTTTAGGTTATTGATAAGTGTCTTTTATTATTATTTAACCGTAGTTAAATAGATTGATATAGGATATTAAAAGTACCGTTTTATTTAACTAAAAAGTATTGTTACATGTTAAAATATGCAATCTTTCAATTGAAATAACAGGTTTGAATAAATATGAAACAGAAACAAGCAGATAAATTTAGAGAAATAAGCGAAATGGCTTTTCTTAAATATCAGGAATGGAGAATTTACGAGGATAAAAGGATTATAGCTATTGAGTCTGAGCTAATGGAACGATTCCCTTCATTGGATTATTTCGATTTTATGGAGAAAATCATGGGTGGCTGTAAATCGAATGATAAAGGGGAGTTCTTGTGGCTAGGCAAAGTGATTTTTAAGGATAAAAGCCAGCTTGCTAGACTCGTTGATACGACTTGGGGCGTAGAGCCAGACGAGGAGCAAATTAAAAGTTATCAAAATTTCTTGTATGCAATATTCAAGCATGGGCTTGTTATTGCTATTACTAATGAAGAAACTGAATTGGATAATCTACCAGAAGTAGAAGCCCCTAAACCGCACATAGAAGCGATTTAAGAGGCTTTTAGAATCGACTGCCTTGACTTGATATTAGCCATTGTGTTGGTTTATTTTGGTTAGGGTTTGGTTTTCTGAGGTAGTTTCAATGCGCCTTGGTATTTGTATTCGAGTTGGGCATGTTTTGAATACAAGTCCAAATAAGGCGAGGATCATTTCATTTTTTTAATATTAAATAATGAATCAGTGATTTAATTAGATTCAGCAGAAAACCGAAAACTCTGCACCATTTCCTCAGCCTGTTTTTTTTGTGGATCGGTCAAGGCATCAGGGACGGATGCTGTAAACACTAAGGCTCTTTGCTCTTGTGCAGTAAAGCAAACGATTTGATGTAACATACCCTCAGAAGATTGCCAGCTGTATTCAATTCGATGGGCTGGTTGATTATCTATTTTATAATTGGCTTGTTCTTCCAGCATTTTAAATTCTGGCAGATTAGCCGAGATATTAATCACCTCGACCTTGGCATAATCTTCAAAACTCATCCCTTCTGCAATATCATCACGGGTTATCACCAGACTAAACGCTGGTTTGCCGTCTTTGCTGGAGGTTAAGACATTGACTGATTCGTCTTTCCAGTCGTCTGGGAGGGTTAATTGACCTTCTTCTATTGTGTACATAGAGTTTATGTTAATTGTGTTTTGTAGGGCGGAAAAGGGTCGCATTCCGCCAAGTTATCAGCAGCAGATAAATCAGCCTGTTTATCATGTCGGAAAACGCTGCGCTATTCCAGCCCACAGGGTACGCCCTATCGTGCTACCGTGCTGAGCCAAAACGTCGTCTAGAGTCGCTTCCATGATAGGAACTCGATGTAATCCAGCTATTTCAGTGAGGCTTTTTCCTTGGTAATAGCCTTTTATTAAGTCAACCCCTTCATCATAACTTGCATATTTCTGTAGAGAATATTTGCCAGGCTCTATTGGTATATCTACTAACCATTTATCATCATCCTCCCATGCAAATTGAAGAATCTTATCATTGCTGTCCATTACACCAAAAAAAGACCCATCAACATCAGATAGCTCATAAAATTCATCTAATGCTATGTCAAGCTCAACTTCATAGTCAGTTTCCTTATAATCAGTTTCGGCATCGTATAAAAATATTTTCATGGTTAGCTCAATTCTTTTTCAAGAGCTTTAATTGCTTTCGGTTTTGCTATGACAACATCACCAGAGATTTCTCCATATTGCGATTCCTTTATACCAAATTTCTTTCGTAACATATCCTGAGTACAAGAAATGATTGTCCTATTCACATCATCATCCACTTCATTTTCCAGTATTTCATAATAGACTTTAAATATCTTTTTTTTCAATCTAGAGTTATTATGCCAAATTTTCCGTAACGCAGACGCTGCATACCCTCGTGATTCAGAATTTTTATTATTTTTTAATGTATTTTCAAGAAGAGGGACTTCTTCTTTTCCTCCTAGCCAGCCAAGAACAATAATACCTTTATATTGATAATCATATTTATCTTCATTTAAAAATTGAATGGCAACAGGTTTTGCCTCTGCACATTTCATAGTACCCAATATAAACAATGCCTCAGCCTTCAGATCGAAATCTGTTTCAGATTTGATTTTTTGAAGTAGGAAGTGTTTGCCAGCATCTTCTCTTTTTTTAAAATCACCTCTAAGATACTGGAAAAGCCGAGTATCACTTTTATCCTTTAAAAGACTATAGTGATAAGAAATTATTTCTTCATCATTATTCGATAATAAATCATCTATAAAATCTAACTGTATTGATAAATCGTCTGAATTTTTCGCATTCAGGTAACGCTCATTTAATGACTCTAATTTCTCTGTACACGACAAAAAATCAGCATCTAACTGATCCTCCATAAATTCTATTACCTGACAAAGCAGGACGGAGTAAAGACAGTATTTTCTTCACCTGTTTTTTCGATTGTGAAAAAATATTAAACAGCTCGGAACGAATACAATCTAAACCATACCTAAAGATGCTTTGTGCTAAACGTTGATGTGTTTTGGTTTTTATCGGTAAAACACAATCGTCTTTCCATTCGCCCACTTTATGAGACCAGCAAAAAGCAATAACAGGTAATACAAATAACTTTTTCATGCGGAGATAACCCACAACGCGCGTATCTTCAAGGTTAAACCCTCGGCCTTTTAAACACCCAAACAAGGTTTCAATTTCCCAACGCAGGCCATATTCTTCAATCGCATTCGGATTAAGGCTAGCATTAGCAACGATTAATAATTTCCCATCACTCAAGCGGAGGCCACTTAAATAGACTGAGCAAGCACCTAAAAGTCTTGCTTCATTAATATTAAGCCTCTCGCCGGGCTTTAATCCACGAAATAAATGGTCAACACGTAGACGATCACCCCGACTATTTACGGTATAACTATTATTACGAATCCGAATATTGAAAGGTATTTTTTCTTCAATGAGCCACCCCATCCATTTATCACCTATAAATTCACGATCCGCTAACAGCCCCTTAATCCTGTCCTGACCAAACTGGCTAATAAACCGTTTCATTAGCACGATTCTTTCTCGCCAATTAGAATTGCCCCGCTTATTCAAGGGTAGCCAATACACGGGAATGGCTGCGCCTTTATAGACAACGGCCAGCACTAATAAATTAATGTTGGTTTTACCCCATTTCCAGTTGGTTCTATCCAATGACAAATAAAAGTCATTTTCGGTAAAACCAAATAACTTCATGATAAAACGAGCGATTTCATTGTAATCAAGCCAATGTTCACTAAAAAACCGTTGTATGCGCCTGTATCGTGATGAAACCAATGCCTTGCTAGGAAAAAATAGAGCCAATTGTGTCAGGTTTACTGTACCTACAACCATTATGGCTATTAGCATTCCTACAAAACATCCCATTCTTGCCTTGTTCCAATGAAAATGCTCGTTTAATATAGCGGTTAGTTCGTTGATCTGTAATTGTCCGTTATTCATGTTTGCCAAAACAAAAACCCGGTATTTAATTACATTTCAACGGGCTACATCAACCTTTTAAAATTTTTGTCATGTACAGAGCTCTAATTTATTCATAATTTAAAATAATGGAAGTTAGTTTATTGGATAATCATGAAACTGATCTCCACATTTCATATGTCGCTTTCTGTGCTTATGTTTTTGCTGTGTTTTCATGTTACTTGCCCTATCCAAGGCTCTTTTCTCGTCAACAGATTTTCCTGTATATAGTGGCTTTTCATGAGACACCTCATATCCTTTAGGCACATCTTTTCCATTAGAGTCTAGAATTTTCTTTCTTGCTCTATCTGAAAGTCCGCTATTTGGGTCTTTTGCGTCTCTTAATAATGCTTTCTTTCGGCAGCACTTCTATTAAACTTAACTGTATTAGGATCGTCTACAAAATGTCCTGTCTTTTCATCATAAAGCTGACCCCGACTATTTCTTTTTGTACCAGGGGGGGGCAATATTTTTCACCGTCTTAACATCACTTACCTTATCAGCTTTCTTGGCAATTTTGGCAGCATCGCTTGCTTTGTCAGCTTTCTTGGCTACCTTCGCCACATCGGCAGCTTTATCACTTTGCTTTATGACCTTGGCTCCCATAGTAGCCCCTTTCAGTGCACCTTTACCGCCCGGGAATATACCTGCAATAATACCTACAGCTTCCATCCAGCGATTAACCGGTTCACCGGTGACTAAATCCGTTCCTGTAATTAACTGACCCAGACTTTTAAAGCTACCGACTACAGGAAGTACGTCCAGCCCTAGACTAGCCCCGTCATCCCAACCAAAGCCATCATCGGCTTTTTTAGCTTCTGCTCCAGCCACAACAGGCTCTGGTTCTTTCTCCTTAACCGCAAACTCAATCGCATCATCCCCCGCAATCGCAGGCGGTGCAGCTTCGGTTTCCAGTGGATGCCGTGCATTATCACCGCCTACTGTGCCGTCATACTCAATATCTTCGGTATTGGGGTTGTTATGATCAACCGCCCGATTTGCCCCTTCTGCACTGTCTGCACTATCGGGATTACTGCCTGAGCCAGGTATAGCTAATGCACCGCTTTTAATAAGTACAACCGGACCATCAATAAACACCCCAGCCGGATTAATATTAATCACGCTTTCACCGACTTGCAGGGTAATACTGGCAGTAGCTTCTATCACTGCACTCAGTCCCGCTTTTAGATGGACTTCTGGCCTGCATCCACCGCGTATTTAAGTCCCATCTTTTCCTGCACGCTCATTTTTGTATCGCGCGAGACAGACTGGGTGATCTCTTCGTTCTGACTGCCGGTGATTTTTAAATGACTGCTGCCGGTAATCTTTTCCAGCCGGTCGCCTCTGACTTTGTTGTGTTTATCGCCATCTACATCTTCATACTGATTTTTTTTGATGTGTTTGTGCTGGTCATTTTCAACAGTGACGGTTTCATCGTTCTTGACCAGTTCTATCCGGTCATTATCAATCGTAATCCGTTCATCATGTTTAACGGTTTCGGTGCGGTCATTATCAATGGTTATGGTTTCATTGTGTTTGACGTTTTCAAGCCGGTCGTTGTCGATGGTGATGGTTTCATCACGCTTGACGTGTTCTGTGCGATCACGCCCCACATCGGTGGTCTCGTCATTGCGTACCACGTTGTTTTGATCTATAGTCGCATCGGACGTGAATCTGTTGTTAAAAAGCGGTTTTTCCTTTTGCAGTCAGTGCGTTAAAAACAAAAAGTTCCAGTGCATTTTTACTCTAACCCTAATTTTCCCTGACGCACTTTTGATTTTATCATGGAGTTTCGGGCATAAGATTCATTTCTCCTCTTTAGCCGCTTATTTTGATCTTGCTTTTTGCTGTTGATTTAAGAGAAAGAGAAGCGGCTAAAAAAGTAAATAAAAGCGGTGCTATCCAATACTTATCATTTGCTTCTTTTGGCTTTTGCTCGTTATGTTTTAAAGGGGAAAGGCAGACAAAGTGCGGACGGAAGACCGTGCGGCTCTTTGCACGGGCTGGAGCGTACTTTGGCTGACTTTGGGTGGGTGGGGAATATAAAAAACAACGCTGTAAGGAACAGCGCACTTTAACGGGCAGGACAGCCCGTGCAGCCATTTAACATAGCGCTGATTATGCGCTGTTGTCTGGCAACGCTGACCACGTTTTTTTTGTGGGCTTGTGTTGACAGGCAATGGCGCATAATCCCGCGTTATGTTAACCCTTTAGGGCTTGATGGCTGTTCTAAAGCCCCTTTGAGGGGGTTGGGGATGATAAGCTCAGTGACAGTAAGCCTTAATGATTGGGTTTTAATTTAAAGTTAACTTTTTGGGGCTTTCTGTTGCTGTGCGTAAATTCACCTCGTAATACTTGCAATCGCATGTATTACACAATCGAGAGGCAGGAAGCCGAGCGTTACGGGTAATGAGTTAATCTTGATTAGCAACAGCCAGGGATGGCTGCCCCTAGCACGGCGCAATGCTTGCCCTGCCTGCAAGAAGTGTGACTTGCGCCAAGGATGGCGGCGCACTTGTTGCCGGTTGATGCAAGCATTGTGACGTGCGGTAAAAAGCACGCTGAACTCGGGGTTCTCGCTTTTGTTCTCTGCTTTTGCTTTTGTTCTTAATTTCTATTCAATCAAAACAATCCATTTCATCATCCAAGAACAACGCATCTTCTCCATTCTCAGCGGTATGATTAGATTTGCCACTCTTTGTCATTCGCTCCCGTTGCTTCGGGGTTAAATTAGCCGCTGGATGCGTTTCGCTATACACTTGCCTTAATTGCTGAATACTCACTTGGGTATAAATCTGGGTGGTTTTAACACTGGCATGTCCTAATATTTCCTGTATATAGCGAATGTCTGCGCCGTTTTCTAGCATTAAGGTCGCCACTGTATGGAGGAATAAGTGACATGCGCCTTCTTTGCCGATCTCTGCACTTTTTACATATTGACCCACACGCCTTGATAAACCGCGCATATCCAGTGGTTTACCGTTTTTATTTAAAAATAACGTGCCTTCATCGGTGCCTAAAACGTGTTCAGGTCTGACTTCATCCAGATAGCGTTGTACCCAGACAATCGCCCGTTCTCCTATGGGGACAATCCGGTCTTGATTACCTTTGCCTTGCCTGACCGCTAGTACACGCCGCTCATAATCCAGATCGGTGTATTTTAAGCCGATTAATTCAGCACGACGAATACCCGTGCTATACAGGATTTCTAATATAGCTCTGTCTCTCAGGTTTAACGGGTTATCGGTATCTGGCACAGCCAACACCTGTTCAACTTCGCCCACGGTTAAGGTATAACGCGGCAAGCGTTTCTGTCGTCTTGGGATTTCCAGCTCTGCCGCTGGGTTGTAAAGAATATGCCTTGTTTTAGCCAGCCATTTAAAAAAACCTCTCAAGGCATACACATGATTCCCCTGTGCATTGGCACTGACCGGCTTGCCATTGATTTTTTTGTACGGTGTAAGGTGCGTTGATAACTTTCAAGAATCGAGCGTGTGATCTCTTGCGGTTGCCTTAAATCCCGTTGTTGACACCAATGCAGGAATAATTCTAAAAAATGTTCTCGTCCACTGATCGTGGCTTGTGAGTAATGGTGAACCGCCATCCATTCCAGATGACGGGCTAAATACGCGGGTAAACTGTCGGGGTCGCTGATTTCTATTTGTAAGGCTTTGGCTTGAGGATTCTTTCGCTTTGCCATTCGCGGTTATCCTTGCTGGCTATGGGCTGGCTTGTATGGGTTCAGCCCCTTCAAACAATTCAACTTGCTGATAAACAGAAGAAGAGCAAGAGCCAGCGGCTAAAGAGGGAATGAATTTTTTCTCTGTTTCGGGTTTAAATTTACTTTCGGGGTTTTTCTCGGATTCGGGTTTTGTTTTAACTTTTTCCTGTTCTTTGTTTTCCTTTTCCTGTTTAGCTGCTATTTCTGGCTGTTTCCCTTTCCCCATCCACTGAGCTGAACGCAACACCAGCTCCAGACTCTTTTCAGCCAGTTTATTCTCTAATGCGGTCTCTCCCGGCTTCCTGCCTCCCGAGATACTCGTACATCCTTGTACAGCGAAACTATTGGCATCCATATCTTTAGGAAACAACACCCGAAAACAGTCAATCCCCTCAGCCATTAACAACATCGCTAATTTATCAGTCGCTTTATTCCCAGCTTCATCCCGATCATAAGCAATTAACACCCGTTTAATACCGTATTTCTTAAACGCCATTAAATGATCGTCAGTAAAACCAGAAGCCCCATAACTCGCGGTAACGTGGCGAAAACCAGCCACCCAAAAAGTTAACGCATCAATTAACGATTCACATAAAATAATCTCTTCAACACTCGACACCGCCAAGGCAGATTCATTAAACACCCCTCGTAAATACAAATGATTAGGACGTGTAGTCTTGGTGCTCACCGCTATTCTCCGCCCATAAACCTCCCCAATCACCCCCTCAGGATTTAAAACAGGAATCACCAAAGACCCCGTAAAATGCCCTTGCCCTGTAGAAGCCCTTAAAATACCAATTCGTTTTAATTGATCCCGCACCTCAGCCCCAGCTTTAAACTTACCCTGTGGCAACCGCTGGCTTAAACTAAAATCAGCAAAACCCAATTGAAAAGTATCAATCAACTCAGGATGCACCAATCCACGAGACGCTAAATAATCTAAAGCTTTAGGCGATTGCTTTAACGTAGCATTAAAATAATCCAGAATCTGCCCCAATAACGCCTGATCGTCTGGATTAGCGGCTAAAGAGGTTAAGGATTGTGGATCTATTTTTGATGGGGTAGATTGAGAACCAGACTTAGCAACAACCGTCTTTGAATCATCTATCAACCAAGCCACTGCATCCCGAAACGAAAGCCCTTCACGCTTCATCACCCATTGAATGACATCACCACCCTCTGAACATGCACCTAAGCAATTCCACAGATTTTTATCAGGGGAAATCACTAAGCTTGGGGTTTTATCATCGTGGAATGGACAATGGCCTAAATAATCTTTGCCCTGTTTTTTTAAAGTAATGCTCGAAGATTCAACCAAGTCATGTAAAGAGACCTCATTTTTGAGTTTGGTTATTTCGTTGTCAGATAAACGTGCCATTTCGTGATTCTCCAAAATCCTGTCAAGGTATATAAGTATTTTCCAATTAACAAATGAGTCTGAACAGTCCATTTAATCCAGATCTAAAAATCAGGCTTTTTTCTGTTCATTTATTTGTTTAAAGAGTTGCTTTTTAGCAAGGTTCATTTGGTCAGTAAATTTATTATCGCTCATCTCATAAGCATTTTTATCTAATTGCTCAAAGGATAGAGATTCTTTTAGATAGTTTTCAGCCTGTTCCAGCGATTTTAGCTTTTCATAAGGCGTCATCATCTTATCATAGCGATATTTCTTCCTTTGTTTTCCTTTTTCATCCGTGACAATGGTTGGGAAATAGCAAGGGCGGTGGTCATTGAGAAAAGGGTTGAGATATTCTCTATTAAAGACATTAAGTTCATCTGCCCAATGCTGTTCTATATGGCTATAGCCAAAGGTTTTACGGACGACTGAAGCATTTTTACTTTCTGCCAATGCATTATCATTGCTCTGCCTTGAGCGAGATTTAGTGAGTTCAATATGCAGTTTATTCAGCAGTTTAGCCACTTGATGATTAATATATTCCGAGCCATTATCCGCATGGAATCCGCTAATGTCGAAAGGAAAGGTTTCAAGCATTTCTGTTAAGACAGGGATCAAAAACTGTTCACTGATTCGGCTACAAGACAGCACCACTTCATATTGAGTGACTTCATCCACCGCATTGATATGATAAACACCCTTCACTCCATCTTGATCACCTTGATGAACGGTGTCCACTCGAATATAGCCAGGTTTCCCTTCCGCATTGGGTTGACGTCTTTCACCAATAGCCACCTGTCTAGACTTGGTTTTCTCAAACGTTCTTCGCTGTTTTTGATAGCTTGTAGAACCGCGAATATTGTAGAGATGAGACACTGAAATGTGAGCAATATTTTCATATTCTGTTTCATCAAAGACTGAAAAGGCACGTTCACAAAGTTTTTTAATGACTGCACCACTTGGCGTATCATACCGTTCGTCCATTTCTGCCAATAAAGCAATATCTGTTGCTGTGTATTTTTGTTTAAACCCTGCTGGCTTATGAGGAGTACGTTGTTGTATAACACCTGCTCTCAGGTATTGATGGATGAGACGGGTTAGTTGTTGGCGAGAATAGGCGGTTACTTGCAGCAAAAAGCGTATCACAATGCCTTTTTGTCGTTTAGTTAACCTCTGTAGTGGAACTGTTTTAGTACCGACTGGATAAAACCATAGCGTGCTGTTTTATTACCAGGCACACTAAATACAATGGTTTGTGATCCGTCTAAAAAAGTTTGTAACTCTTCGGTGTTTTTTAAGGCTTTAAGATTCATGATAGCTTTCATTGCTCCATCATGAACAGATTGTCTGATTTTGTCAGCTTAGACTCATTTTATACTGGAATCCGAGGGTAGTTTCAGACTCATTTCGTATTGGAGAAGGCTGTATATTGACCTATTCTACACAGGACATTACAATACTTTCAAGATTATTTTTCAGGAGATCTATTATCATGTTGAACAAACAACTTACTTGGTACTGTTTGTCCATGATTGATTTCGGTAAAAACCTCACTAAGATTCGCAAGGCACGACAATTAACACAGCTAGATTTAGCTAACCTGCTGGATGCTCAGCCGCGCATGGTGGGTCGCTGGGAGCAAAGTAAAACTAAACCCCAGTTTGATTACATTATTCGGCTGTCACAGATATTAGAGGTCAGTACCGACCATCTATTATTAGGAGAAGATGGACAAAGTAGCCCAGAATTTGATATTACAAACAAAAAGCTGAAAGAGTTGTGTAAGCGAGTCGATCAGCTTAAAACCGAAGATCAAGAGATGGTCTGCCATTTTTTGGATATGGCAGTACGGCAGGATAAATTAAAGCGGATTGTGGCTAGTCCTATGGAGTAAAGAAATGGTTTTTAAAAAGGAAAATTGAATAATATTTTATAGGAAATGCCGGATAATGCTCGCGCTCATCCAGCTTACGGGTTAAATAAATTCTTCGCCAGCTTGCTCATATACAAGTAATGACGGATGTTTTGCAAGCTTGCTCATAATATGTAGAAAATCATTAAAATAATCCATGTTTGGATCGTCCTGCCCATGAATCTCTATCCTTGTATTTGAAGGGACAAAGCGATTACTAACAAACACTTCTTGATGTTCCTGCAATAACTCTTTTGTTTCTTCTTCAACATAACTTTCTTCATTAAAATCAAACATAAATTTATAGTTTTCTATATTTATACATGCTTGATTAGAGGTAATCGCATCAATCGAATATTTATTTAATTCTTTCAATATATTTGAAAAAGATAATTTATTATCTTTGTTGATTAGTACATAAGCGCTGTAAGCCATAAATAATTTCCTTTTTCCAATTTAAACTAAAGTACCTTTTGTCTCTCAAGTTTTTTTTCTATAATCTTAGGTATAAATGAGCTATTTTGCCTAGATAATAAAGCTGTTACTAAATTCATAGGACAAATAGGAGAAGGGACGCTAGATTCAATAGTTGGGGATTTGAAAAAAACATAATCTTCATTTTCTAATTCAATAGTCCATTTACCATTCAATATTTTTCGAGATACTTCACCTATATAGCATGAAACCTCGTTCCATAGCTCTGGGTTGTTTTTTAATTCTTCAATACTTTTAACATTTTGCAACACCCATTCAGAAATTTCTAGCAAAGCCTCAAAATCATTATTTGTAAGTTTTGTTTTCAGTGAATCAGGAAAGCGGTTAAACAAATTTTGGGTCACTGAAGGTATATTGGACAGCCATTTATTGAATTCTTGTTCATTTGTAAAGTTATACATCTTAGTCATCTATTGTCCAAGGGATTCCCTTTTCATCCAGTTTGTCTTTTAATGGTTTTGAAGCATGGTCATCAAAGTGCCACTTAACGTCCCACCCTTCATCACGTAATGCAACATCTCTTTCAATTTCTGAACGAATACTTTCATCTAGATATTGTTTTCCTCTCTTATGCTCAATTGCTTCCATAGTTTCCTTATTAACAATATCAAGTCGTCTATTATTGACATCTTTATCAAGTGTTTTTTCAGTTTCCCAGCCATTTTCTTCAGATAAATCGTTTCTTTTTCGATATGAATCCACAGCTTCATGTGACTTTCTTGCCTGTTGCATATTCACATCATATTGCTTATCCCATCGCTTTTTTGACCAGCCAGCGTTATCAGGGTTGTTCTTGTATTCTTCTCATCTTTCGGCACGATGCGCATCAGATCCTGGACCAGATTTAGGCTTTGTATTCTTCCCACCACCACAATTAGTCCCACAATCAGTAGCCGCATCCTTATCAGACTTCTTTTTCTTCGTATTCTTTACGAGATTATCACATTTTTTCTGTGCATTTTTCCGAATATTTTTGGTTCTGTCGGCAATCTTTTTTCTGGCTTTGGCAATGGCTGCGGTGATGTCTGCAATTTTGCTTGCCAGCTTCGTCCCTTTGACAGCGCCCGCAAGAAAAAAGGACTCACCCAGCAGACTTTAGCGGATGCCATTGGCTTACATGTAACACAGGTAAAACGCTATGAATCGGGTTATTCTCAGCCATCACTAGAGGCTATTAAGAAAATATCTAAGACCTTACGTGTGACGACAGATTTTTTAGTGTTTGATGAGGATGAGTTAGCACCTAACGCAGACTTGGCTTTGCAATTTCAGGCTATTTCTGCAATGCCAGATAAAGAACAGCAAGTGATTCAGGAGCTATTGGAAGGGATGATTATTAAATACGAGGCAGAACGATGGTCATTGAAAGCTAAACGCTAAAGACTTTAATAAATATAGATGAGCTATGAGAAATGCCGGATAACGCTGTCGCTCATTCGGTTTACGACCTACCGCGCTAAAGATTAGGGGTTTCAACTTCTGTATACTCATCCCAAGACTTACAGTAAGCTCGAGATTTATTTCCTAAAAGATGAACAAACTCATCAGAAGAAATCTTTTTGTCAGAAATAGCATTCAAGATGTTTTCTAAAAAACAAGTAGCAATGGCATCTTTGACGGCATCACCGCCAGTATTTAATAGTTCCTCAACTAGAAGAAAAAGGCTTTGTTTTTTAGAATCATCCATTTCAGTAATACTGCTAATTATATATGCAGAAAATTCACTAATATCATTAGAAAGCCCCGCTTTATCTTCTCCCCAATACTCTAAATGAGTTAGCCATGCAGGCTCAAACTTAGGCACTTCTTTTAAGAGAAGTTCCATGCATTGATCTTCATTTACCATTCTAATAACCTAATGAGTTTTGTAAATCTAAGATAACATTTTCAGCAGCAGCTCGGTCACCTGGGCTTGCCGTCGGGTTTTTATCTAGCCATTTTTCAAGTGCCCTAATAGAGTCCTCCCCCTTCTGCTTATGAAAGCGACCGCCAACTGCTTCTCCTGTAGCACGCTCATGCCTGATAGCATCTGCTGTGCTACCACTACCAATTTTGGCATCGGGTCTATAAAGTGAATCAGTGATCTTTTGAAGCTCAGGGTCATCAACACTTGGCTTAGACATCTGCTGTCTTAACTTCCTTTTTTGAGCTTCGTGCGAAGCTCTGTTCTCAGCCCCACAATTTACAGTACCACAATCACGAGCCTCGTTATCTGTTTTATTTCTTGTTGGCTTTCCCTTACAGAGCTTCTCTAATTTTTTTTCCCCTTTAGCTATGAAATCTTGAGCTTTTTTCATAAGCTTCTTCACATCAGCAATGTGCTTGGCTATTTTAGCACCTTTACCAACTGCTTTTACAGCATCCCCGAAGAAAGGAACAAAGCCCACTAAATCCAACATGGCACCACCTAAATCACCCGCTGCAATTGATTTTGTAAGGCTAGCAACATCAGCGATTGTACCGATAGGACCCGGTACTGAACTGGCAATTAATAACCCTGTATCAGCATCCAGTCCCTCCATGACTTTTTCTAAGGTCTTTAATGAGCCTCTTGTATCATCAATTTTATTCTTTAATGCTAAATATTCCTTCGCTATTTTAGACATAATCTCCGCTCCTTATTCTGGTTGCCAGTCACTGGGGTTATATCTTTCTATTGCGGCATTTTCTTGTTCTTTTGTTACTCCATACAGGAGGTCGATTCGTGTTTTAATCGTTTGGTGAGTTGCTTCCATTATTTCTTTATAGGGTGAAAAAGTATAATAAAGAGGGCCGATTTCCCACATAAAAGTTACGACGTGTGTTTGACTGGTAGGATCGGTAAAACCAAATGAAATAGCCAGTTTTCGTTGATATGCTATCCGTTTTTTACGAACCTCTATTGACACTTCCTCGCAAAAAGATGGGATATGTTTGGGCATAAAGACTTCGGCATACCAATCCACAAAGCCTTTCTCATTGGCAATGGGCAAGGTTAACTGATCTTCTCGCATTATCAGCATAGGGTTATTCCGTATTAAGTGATGAAGGGCTGGCTGATTCGCTAACCGCTTGTGTTGCGTCTATCCGTTGGATCAGTAGTTGTTGTTTGTCTAGCTGGTAGTTAAACGCGGTTTTATTGGCATCTGCCACCCAATAGCTGTTAATCTCGCCAAAAAAAAGGCTGAGTTGATTCGCATCAAAGGTGGGCATGTAGTCGATGAACACACGGGGATCATAAAACCGGAACTGGCGGTAATCGCCATCACTGCCTTTAATGCGGATACATTGGCGTAATTGTTTACGGACGGCTTCAAATCCCCCCGAACAACGCAGGTACACGCCCCAGTGATTGCCCCAGCCTTTCTCTACCAGTGTGAGTAATAGTGGATGATCGGGTGTTGTAAAGCTGACCAGATAAGGGGCAACCGATGCCATTTCCTGTCCTTTCTTGCCTTCAAACAAAGATTGTATTTCTGTTTTTTCGGCATGTTGACGTAGCAACTGGATAATGTAATCACTCTGGGCGGCATCGACAATGGCATACAAGGGATTATTTTCAGTGATTAAGGTTTGTAAATAATCGAGTACAGGGTTGTCTTTGCTGGTACTCATTAGATCGTCCCCTTAATAAAAGGGCTGCCTTTTTTGGCTAATTTTTTCGAGCACATCTGAGGTGCACCCGTGCCACCCGCAAGTAGACCTAATAATGGCGTGGCTGCAAGCGGTGTCATTCCACCCTCTGCTTCCACCGGTTCTGGCTCTTTTACCTTAAACTCAATGGCATCATCGCCTTCAATCGCAGGCGGTGCGGCTTCGGTTTCCAGTGGATGTCGTGCATTATCACCGCCTACTGTACCGTCATACTCAATATCTTCGGTATTGGGGTTGTTGTGGTCAACCGCTCGATTTGCCGCCTCTGCGCTGTCTGCCCCATCAGGATTACTGCCTGTACCCGGCACAGCTAATGCACCACTTTTGATTAAGACAATCGGGCCATCAATAAACACCCCAGCCGGATTAATATTAATCACGCTTTCACCGACTTGCAGGGTAATACTGGCGGTGGCTTCTATGACTGCGCTAAGCCCCGCTTTTAGATGCACTTCTGTCCCAGCATCCACCGCGTATTTAAGCCCCATCTTTTCCTGTACACTCATTTTTGTATCACGGGACACAGAACCTGTAATCTCTTCGTTCTGACTGCCGGTGATTTTTAAATGACTGCTGCCGGTAATCTTTTCTAGTCGGTCGCCTTTGACTTTGTTGTGCTTATCGCCATCCACATCTTCATACTGGTTGTTTTTGATGTGTGTGTGCTGGTCGTTTTTTATGGTGACGGTTTCATCATTTTTAACCAGTTCTATCCGGTCATTGTCGATGGTAATTCGTTCATCGTTTTTAACGGTTTCGGTGCGGTCATTATCAATGGTGATGGTTTCATTGTGTTTGACGTTTTCCAGCCGGTCGTTGTCGATGGTGATGGTTTCGTTATGCTTGATGTGTTCGGTGCGATCTCGCCCCACATCGGTGGTCTCGTCATTGCGTACCACGTTGTTTTGATCAAGCTGAGCATGGATAAAGATTTCCTCTTTCCCGGCTTCATCCTCAAACCTGAATTCATTAAAGCCTTCGCCCTTGTGGGTTCTGGATTTAATGGTCATTTTGGTTTTATTTGCCGGCAGATCATACGGCGGCATGTTGTTGGCGTTATAGGTTCGCCCTGTGACTATCGGTTGGTCGGGGTCGCCTTCTAAAAAGCTGACAATCACTTCCTGACCGATACGGGGAATCGCCATTCCTCCCCATTTGGTGCCTGCCCAGTATTGGCTGACTCTGATCCAGCAACTGGATTTGTCATCACTGGGGCCTTCTAAGTCCCAGAGGAATTTAACTTTAACCCGTCCGTATTCATCACAATAGATCTCTTCACCCGGGGGGCCTGAGATTTCTGCAATCTGCGGTCCGTCTACTCTTGGTTTCGGTTGTTGTTCGGCTCGCCAGGGCAGGCCTTCAGGGATAAGCTGTAGCCGGTTGTCATAGGTACTGCCTCCACCGCCGGCTGAGTCTTCTTCCTGACTTTGTGGCTGGGTGCCTGTATGGATGGCACTGACGATTAACCAGTTGGTTTGTTGATTGGCAGTCGGTGCCTGGCTCAGGGTAATATGTTTTCCTGCAATCAGTTTTAATTCATCACTGACGGCGGTGGCAACCTGTGTCTCTCGACGTTCATATTCTAATCGGAAATCAGTAAAGGGTTTGCCTGCTGCATCTTCTTTATAACGACCTGGATAGTCATAGCGTTCATAACTGGTTTTCTGGTTGTCCAGGTTTTGTCCGGTTTTCTTTTGTTCCAGGTCATAGTCCGGTTTTTCAAAAAACCGGTCTCGCATTTTATACTTTGCTGTGGCGACAGTTTCCTGATATTCAAAAAACCACAGGGAGGGTTCGGTTCTGGCTCCACTGATATTCGGGTTGTGATAAACCTCACCCAGTGAGGCTAGTGTGCCTACATTATCTGTAAAAACCAGGGTATGGCTGGTTTTGTCATGTTCAAAATAATAAAAGATGCCTTCTTCTGCCGCCAAGCGTTCGATAAAGTTTTTGTCTGTCTCCCGGTATTGAACACAAAATTCCCGTGGCAGGTAGTCACCTTCCAGATCAAATCGTACGGGGGCGATGCCATCGGTACCGAGAATGATTTTCATAATATCAGGGACGGTTTTTTCCTGATAGATTCTGAGGTTACTGTATAACTGGGTACGGCTATAGGTGGGGGTGATGACGGCGGTATATTGGGTGCGGCGTTTACCGGTTTGTGTCTGATGGAAAAAGCTGATAATGCCGTTAAAGTAGCGAACGGGGATCTTTGCCCCGTAGATATCTTGCCATAAGGTCAGAGTCCCTGGATTATCCAGTACATCAGAAAAGCTGACCGGCTCTTCATTCATTCGGGATAAAGACAGACGGAGCTGAAAAACCTGAGACAGTTGTTCGCTCGCATGAAAACTGATGACGTCAAAATCACCGGCGGCACTGGAGAAGGTGTAGCGGTAGCCTGATTGTTGGATTTCCATGATGGAATTTTAGCTTTATTTTATTTCGTCAGTTAACTTGTGATGAATCAGCATCGTAACTTTTTATGGAATGACTGATAAATTAATTTGTTGAGCTATTTTAATCAATCAATAACCGTTAAAAAGCCCCTTTCGAGGCTTTCTTGTACTCGATCTTATATTAAGCCCGATTAAACAATCGGCTCTCTCCAATCGTCAGACCCGACAGAGCTTGCTTTGGTATGTGCCCAATCAATTTTACGATAACTCATGCTCACATCGATTAACTGCGTAAAGTTGTCACTGCTAGGCGTATCTTCTACGTGAGGCATAGTCAGAGTCATATCCACAATAACAGCATCGGTCAAGGTGGTGGTAAAGAAGTCTTCTTGTACGCCTTTATCAGAGGTACGCCACCAGGTATAAACAACTTCTGTTAATAACTCACCGGATGCCAGTGCGTTATAAAGTAAAGGAATCGCTTTACACAGTGGGAAAGTCACAATAAACGGCTTGTGTATTCTTTGACCTGACGGTTGACATGATAAAGGATCAGTCGGTACGGTTACTGTGTGCTTCACTTCATGAACGATCATTTCTGAATCATGGTTAGCAACGTGCTTGTTACCCATTGATGCAGTTGATAGAGAACCTTCTGTCATATTGGCAGAGGTTGATCCTATAATTTTTATAAATCCAGCGGTAGGCATGGTTTACTCCTAAATAATTTTAATAAAAACCAAAACTTGTTTCATTGAGAAACAAGGGTGATGAGTTAAAGCAAAGTTGACAGAGGGGATAGAGTGGTCTATCGACAATGGTCTTCCTTACTGGTTAATCAACAATGCAAAAATGATGCCAGAATGAAAAGCCTAGGTTTTTAGGGCTTTGCGGACATACCCCTCTCTCTTTTACATAAAAAAACGGGCAACATCTTGCCCGTTTCGAGCAAGATGTTGCCCGTTTTGTGTAAGCAATTGTTTTATAAGGTCTGATTTTAGACCCTATCGGGCAAGATGTTGCCCGTTTTGTGAATCGACTCTCGTTTCTTTCCATTATTGTCTTTCAGCCATCGCTTTTTTGTCTTCATTTGTTCTTAACCCTAGATACAACGATCAAGCCAGCATTGAGCAAATCAACACAAGTTCGATTGATATTTCGCTTATCTGGAACTGAGGCTAATTTCGGATAACCTTTCCATTTAAATTCAATCATATTTTTGAGAGAATAATGGATAGAACCAACTGAATGAGGAGGCATAGAATCATCCATTTCTTCATCCAAAAATCTTAGAATTAATAGCCTGTTTTTTGTCATTTTCATTGCAGTCATATTGAAGTCTGTTTTTATAATTTTCATTTTGTAGGTCTAATTGACGTATAGCGGAACACGTCAATTAGAAACAACCTTACTATTTATAAGTGTATTATTCACAGCTCATGAATTCACAGGAGTTGCAGGAAAATAGTTGTTTTTTTCGCATGGATCATGAATTTATGTTCTGCGTCCTTTTCTTGTTATAAAAAAGACACAACAAGACACAAAATCAAGACAATGGCTATCACCCCACTGGCGGCAAGGGTTTGAGGACAATTATAAAAAAGACACAACGGATACTTCGGTAGGAGAAGGAAAATAGTTTTGGGGTGCAACAGGTACATTTCCTACTGGAATTTTAACCATAATACCCTTCTTTGTTTTATCACTTCCTGACAGCCGAATAGTTCCTCCGAACTTATCTCTTTCATCACACTTTTCGGCAATTATTTTTGCCTTCCATTTCATAGAGACAGCCTGATTTGTCGGTATCAGTTTCAATCCATTCTTTGATGAATTTTGACCACGATGTTAGAACAATCACTTTTCCAAACTTATCATGGGTGCCACCTATGCAATTGGCTTTAAGTATTTGGTTCAGGTGTTCCGGTAGTTTTTGTAAACCTGATGAATTCTTACTAAAGTCGATAAGTATCTCCTTCAACTTATTAGCCATTTCATTTACTGAATCATCAATACTACCGAACTCAATACCAATATTATTTGCCTTGTGGAATTTAGCAAGAATTTTGTCACAATGGCTAGCAGATTCCACCCTGCCCATTTCTCTCATTTCCTCGACAAAGGCGTTAAGCTTCTCACCTACGTATTTGGTCAAAGCTGATATATACTTCCCTTTATCTCGAATAAGTAGAGGTAGATGGTCAATATCATTAGCAGGAGGACTCATATAGTTAAATCGGTTTATAAACTGTTTCTCAACTCCTTTCTCACCTGCAAGCGAGTCTACCGTCTCTGCGGAGGTGAAAATTTTCAGATACAACGGTGCGCAAAAGTTTAATTCATTTTTAGGTGCGGCACTAATTTCATCAGTCAATTCTTTGATTTCGGATTTCACTGTCTTAAATTCATCAACCCATAGAATCCAGCTTCTACGAAAATAAGCGGAATTCTTCCCCAATGGCTGACCTTCAAAAGCTTTTTCAATTTCCTTTACAGATACTTTCGACACAATGCCTACATTCTTAAAAACCTTTTCTAACAATCCTTTGCCCCAATTACTCGCCACATGTAACCAGATAAAAGATTGTCGTCTACTGTTAGCAAACCTTGAAGCACATAAGACATTCAGAAGCTCATCGAACTGTGGAAAATGCTCTTTATACTCAGCCAAAATGGCTGAATCATCTCTGCTCATACCGCCCACGCCCCAAGTTTCAAATGGTCTATGAAGTAATTTAACAAATACCTTTTCGTCCATGGCAATATCAATACTGGCTTTCTTGGCAAACATATCAACCTCGTATATAGCTTCTGTCCTTTGCCTATAAAGCCTCACATGCTTGAAAAAACACTCTTTAACTTTTTTTCGGTATTCTTTTTTTGCTTGTTTAATTTCCTTGCTATCGCCTTCTTCATCCAACAATCCATCTATGAACCAACCGAAGGTTTCTTGCAGTGCTGGCAGTGCATCTTTTTCAAGACTGAAAATCAATTCCCCTTTTTTGTTCAAAAATGCAAACCTACTGTTTTTTTGTATGAAAAAGGTAGAGTTCCAAGCATTCCTTACATTTTCAGTATTAATCCTTACCATTACTTCCGTTTGTGGTGGTGCTAATCCTTCTTGGTTAATGGGTAGAGAACCACTAGAGGTAGGTTTGAGTCCGTTTAGCTCTTCTAGCATTCTAGCGAGTTCAACCGCACCGCCATCAACAAGCCCAGCATTAGCCATTACATTTGTAAAATCAGGTAAATAGGCAATAACATAATTAGTACCACTGCCATTGTCATTTATCTGAGGTTCACCATTCCTGCCCATCCTAAGCATTCCATTAAACGATGTGCTACCCCTATCATCAAACGTAGCCTGACATCTTAATTTACCGGTCTTATCGCCATGTTTCTCAATAAGCTTCTCATCAACCACTTGTCGCATTGTTTTAGTTACCGTCTTGCGCCCAAGCTTCATTACAACTGGCGTATCCCACTGTAATTTACCGCTGATATACTGACCAGTTGATTTCCTAATGTAGCGAGTAGACTTAGTTCCATCAGCATCAATGACATTCTCCTTTTTCCTTTTAAACTCACCATAGCCTTCTACTTCTTTGTATTGAAGTGGTGTCTAACGTAGAAACTGTTCCTTTCGTGACTTCAACTACTAAAGACTCAATTTCAATACCAGCACAAACAGGCTTACCATCGTAAATAATGCGTTCAGGGCTAAATACAGAACAGTCAGTGATGGTTCTCGATAGCTCCTTATCATCTTTAGACATTTTCACAAAACCGTGACCAGCTGCATTTCCTGCGCTTAGTAATCTGTCTCTCAAGTTGTATGTGTCCATAGGGCCTTTAATTTTCACATAACAGTGCCATTTATTGTTTTTTAGTCCCACTCTCGATGAATTGCTGGGGACGATAATCTTATCGACTAGATTAAAATCAGGAATGAAACTACACAGTTAGTGACTGTGTTAACGACAGAATAATGATTGATAAAACTCAAATAATTGAGCCGTTCTGTTTTTAAATTTCTAAAAAACCGTTCCATCACTGCATTACCCCAACAGTTACCGAGACGGCTCATACTTTGAGTTATCCCTAATTCGTCAAGATAACCAACAAACAGGTGGGCTGAATATTGAACTCCTTGATCTGAGTGGAACATTAATTCTCGTGTATCAGGTTTGTGCTTATTGAGTGCATGTTGTAACGCGGATTTTGCAAGTTCCGCATTGGGTTCTTCTGATACACCCATCCCATAATTTCTCTTGATCCAAGGTCCAATACGCAAGCTAAATAGCTCCAGCCCCTATAGGTTTTGATATAGGTGATGTCGCCTACCCAATGAGTATGAACAGTCTCTGGATTAAATTGTCGTTTAAGTAAATGATCGGCTTTCTTATGAACCTCTCCTCCTGGATAGCGGTGTCGTTTTTTAGGCTTTATTGCAACCACATTGGCTTTTTTCATTAACGAGGCTGTTTTATAGACTCCGATTTCAATCCCTTGATTTGCTAATGCAACTTGGGTTCTACGCTTACCGTAGGTATGTTGAGTTTCAATTGCTATCGATTTAATCCGCTCTATTGTTTTGTGTTCTTCATCGCTCACTTGATTATTTATCTGGTAATAGTGTGTACTTAGAGCCATATTAAATAATGAACAAAGTTCTTTTGTTTGATCGTTTGGGGAAGCCCTCTTCATCTCAACAATTAATTCAGATTGCTGCTGTCTCGAACAAAGAAGGCTGTGGCCTTTTTTAATATTTCATTATCCCTTTTGGCTCGCCACAATTGCTTTTCAAGGCTTTGTATTTTCTGCTGCTCTGAGGTTAATGCTTGTCTATTTTGAGGGGTATTACCATTAAGTTCATCCAAGTATTGCTTTTTCCAGCGCCTCACTGCAGATTCTCCTGCGCCAGATATTTCTATTATTTGTTTGTTCGTATAACCTTCATTTATCATGAGTTTCGCGTAATCTAGCCGTTGCTCTGTGGTGAAAGTTATTTTAGCTTTTCGAGATATTATTTCATTCATCTAATTGTCCTGATTTTGGTGGATTATAAGCTATAAATCCTTCCAAGATTATTAGACCATTACATACCAATTTATACGTCTGGTCAGCATTGATATAATTTTTGTAACCATCGTGTTTTTCATTGTTCTTCTTTGTCCAACGAGCATCTAGGTCTTTTTGACGAGTTTGGGTTTTGCGGCTTCTTCTTTCCATGCAGCTGGCTTTTCACCCGCCTTGATTTGCGCATTTTCTTCTCGCTTGTTGCGCTGGCGAGGAACTTCAACAAAAGTAGCATCCTATCATTTGACCCGCTTTTGCAATATAGCCTTGTTCGACTAGCTGTTCATGAAAGCGGTCAAACAAGGTGTCCATTAACTTCTGCTCCTTTAATCGCTCACGAAATAGCCAGACTGTCTTGGCATCTGGAACTCGGCCTTCAAATTGCAAGCCTAAAAAATCCATGAAGGAAAGGCGGTCACGAATTTGATACTCGATGCGGTCATCCGATAGATTGTGCAGTTGCTGTAGAACCAGAAGTTTGAACATCAGCACGACATCTATCGGCTTTGCCCCAGCATTGCTTTTACGGGGCTTTTTATGAATTCTATTTAGATCGGGACGGAATGCTTCCCAATCAACGCGTTTATTCAGCCCAACCAATGGGTCACCCATTTGTGCAAGTTTCTCTTTACGTTCTTCTAAATCAAATAATCCTAGCTGACTCAACTTTCTTCTCTATCATTATGTAAATTCAGGCTCTATTTTACCTTAGGTGAATACTTAGATGACTCTGGGTTTGCCTAAATTTTGGTCAATTATTAGAGATGCCCCTCTAACAATATAGCTACACATAAGCTATATGGCTGTTCAAGGTGAAGTTATAATTAATTAATCGCCCTCGAACTGGTAAGCTCATGCTTAAGACAAAATATAACAAACTAATTAGAGATAGTGGTGGGTAAATAGGGTCAAATTAGAATCAGCCCTGAGTTTAAAAAAAACAGTAAAAGTAGAAAAAAATAAATTTTACCAAGAATAATTCTTTAAAAGTGAATTGCGTCACATAATTAACACACAGGTATATTTTTTGCTTATTCTTGCAGTGAAAAATTCTTATAAGGATACATAAAAAACTCACAAACAACTCATATATCATTGATTATTCAAAGATTAAACATATCTGTATTTTTTTATACAATCTAATAAAGAACTAATAAACATAGGCTTTAAGCTTCTATATCTACCTTTAATCCACAAAGTTATCCACAGCTAATGTGAACAACCCCTCATTACTGTAATTTAGTTATTTTTTGAATTTCTAAAAAAAGTGGATGCGTTTTTATCCATTTTACAAAAACAATAATTACCTCAAACTATTTCTACGTTGAGAAAATATATTGAGTTGTTGTCAGAGGGGAGGAAAAGGGAGTTATTTATTTTAAACTGTACCGTGAGTCCCACAGAGTCAGTTTTTTTCTGCCAGGGTATGTAACACATTGATTTACATCGCATCTCGAGAGGAAGCCTTGTCTTTTAGAAGGGAGAGGCTCTAACAATATCAATTATTTACCGGCAACGACTAGAAACTACCATGAATTACAATGGCTAATTCTTTCTTATTCTATACCTTATAACAGGTAAGGCTTTTTAGAGTTATTTATAATTTTCAAATAATCTAAAGCAGCCCTTGTATTTTTATTTAACTACCCATTTTTTTGCTTTCGATTTAATTAGCCCAATAACAAAGCGTCTAATCCGAATCATATTTTCAGAGCCATAACCAGTACGAATGGTTGCCCAGCCTTCATCAAATACACCGATAAAAAAACGGGGATAACATCCTTGGTAACGACTTTTGGAGTGTGTGCTTGTGTTGAGCATGTGTTTAGTGCTCAGGCACAGATGGGAGGACATACTGTCAACACGATTGGAATATTACGTGCCGAAGTAAAAATAGGGATGATGAATTTGGTTTACAATATGGAGAGGTTGGGTCAATTACTCAAGCACGACAGAATAAATGTGCCTGTTGAGGCATAAAATGGCAGAAATGCCTAAAAAAAGCACCATTTTTAGTGGCTTTCAGCTCTATTATCTGATTTTTTCTAAAAAATATTAGGGGGAAGTTTTTCCGCAAGATAATCGTATTTATAGAGGTGCCCTTATAATGATACTCTTTAACAATGATCGCTAACACATGGACATGGAAGGACTACGTTTGAAATAGAGGCAATATAGAATATCTAATTATTATAATCTGAAATAATTTTAATTGGTATAGGCAGCCTTCTCCAATACGAAATGAGTCTGAAACTACCCTCGCATTCCAGTATAAAATGAGTCTAAGCTGACAAAATCAGACAATCTGTTCATGATGGAGCAATGAAAGCTATCATGAATCTTAAAGCCTTAAAAAACACCGAAGAGTTACAAACTTTTTTAGACGGATCACAAACCATTGTATTTAGTGTGCCTGGTAATAAAACAGCACGCTATGGTTTTATCCAGTCGGTACTAAAACAGTTCCACTACAGAGGTTAACTAAACGACAAAAAGGCATTGTGATACGCTTTTTGCTGCAAGTAACCGCCTATTCTCGCCAACAACTAACCCGTCTCATCCATCAATACCTGAGCAGGTGTTATACAACAACGTACTCCTCATAAGCCAGCAGGGTTTAAACAAAAATACACAGCAACAGATATTGCTTTATTGGCAAAAATGGACGAACGGTATGATACGCCAAGTGGTGCAGTCATTAAAAAACTTTGTGAACGTGCCTTTTCAGTCTTTGATGAAACAGAATATGAAAATATTGCTCACATTTCAGTGTCTCATCTCTACAATATTCGCGGCTCTACAGGCTATCAAAAACAGCGAAGAACGTTTGAGAAAACCAAGTCTAGACAGGTGGCTATTGGTGAAAGACGTCAACCCAATGCGGAGGGAAACCTGGCTATATTCGGGTAGACACTGTTCATCAAGGTGATCAAGATGGAGTGAAGGGGGTTTATCATATCAATGCGGTGGATGAAGTCACTCAATATGAAGTGGTGCTGTCTTGTAGCCGAATCAGTGAACAGTTTTTGATCCCTGTCTTAACAGAAATGCTTGAAACTTTTCCTTTCGACATCAGCGGATTTCATGCGGATAATGGCTCGGAATATATTAATCATCAAGTGGCTAAACTGCTAAATAAACTACATATTGAACTGACTAAATCTCGCTCAAGGCAGAGCAATGATAATGCATTGGCAGAAAGTAAAAATGCTTCAGTCGTCCGTAAAACCTTTGGCTATAGCCATATAGAACAGCATTGGGCAGATGAACTTAATGTATTTAATAGAGAATATCTCAACCCTTTTCTCAATTACCACCGTCCTTGCTATTTCCCAACCATTGTTACGGATGAAAAAGGAAAACAAAGGAAGAAATATCGCTATGATAAGATGATGACGCCTTATGAAAAGCTAAAATCGCTGGAACAGGCTGAAAACTATCTAAAAGAATCTCTATCCTTTGAGCAATTAGATAAAAATGCTTATGAGATGAGCGATAATAAATTTACTGACCAAATGAACCTTGCTAAAAAGCAACTCTTTAAACAAATAAATGAACAGAAAAAAGCCTGATTTTTAGATCTGGATTAAATGGACTGTTCAGACTCATTTGTTAATTGGAAAATACTTAGGCAAGAGGGTTTTGATTAGGAAAATCTATTGGTAAAATCTAAAGACTTAAGTATTTAACCCTCTCTAAATTTAAAAATTTTAGAAATAATATTTATAGTAAGTAAGTTAACCTTCTTCAGTTATCATTTCATCAGGTCTATCTACTAATTCAACATAAGCCATTGGTGCCGAATCACCAGATCTAAACCCACATTTCATAACTCTAAGATACCCTCCTGATCGTGTTTGGTATCTTGGCCCCAATTCATTAAATAGCTTAGAAACAACATCTCGATCTCTTAATTTAGAGAAAGCATGCCTTCTTTTTGATACAGTATCTTCTTTGGAAAGTGTTATTAATGGTTCCGCATATCCACGCAACTCTTTTGCTTTTGGAAGTGTTGTTCTAATCAATTCATGCTTGAACAAAGACGTAACCATATTACTAAACATAGCTTTTCTATGACTACTATTACGATTAAGTTGTCTACCAGTTTTACGATGTCTCATTCTTATTTTGTCCTAATTAGTAAAATTTAAGCTTGATTTTGATCTATAAGATTATCAGGCGGCCAATTTTCAAGCCTCATACCCAATGATAAACCTTTCAATGCTAATATATCTTTTATTTCAGTTAAAGATTTTTTACCTAAATTAGGTGTCTTCAACAACTCGACTTCTGTACGTTGTATTAAATCCCCAATATAAAAAATATTTTCTGCTTTCAGACAATTTGCAGAGCGTACAGTAAGTTCAAGATCATCAACTGGCCTTAATAAAACAGGATCAAACTCTGGCTCAGCTGGTACAGTTTCTTCAATGATATTTTCATTGACTTTTTCAAAATCAACAAACACAGATAACTGATCATGTAAAATAGTCGCAGCTAGTTTTACAGTTTCTTCAGGGTCAACAGTACCATTTGTTTCAAGCTCAATGATAAGCTTATCAAGATTAGTTCTTTGATCAACGCGAGTGTTTTCAACAGTATACGAAACCCTGTTAATTGGACTATAAGATGCATCTAAAAATAATTGACCAACTGTTGTTGTTGCACCTTGTTCCTTTCTAATACTTGAAGAAATATAACCTCTATTTCTTTCCACTTTTAATTTAATATTAAGTTGACCAACCTCAGTTAAATTTGCAATTACAATATCTTGATTAATGATCTCAACATCATGTGGAAGTTCAATGTCCGCAGCAGTAATTTTACCTACTCCACTCTTTGAAAGCGTAAGTTCAACCTCATCTTTAGAATGTAGGACAATTGCTAATCTCTTTAAATTAAGTAAGATATCAATAACATCTTCTTGGACACCTTCAATAGTAGAATATTCATGCTGAACACCCTCTATCTCAACTTCTGATACTGCACATCCTGGAATAGAAGACAACATAACTCTTCTTAGTGCATTCCCTAGCGAATGTCCAAAACCTTTCTCTAAAGGTTCAATAACTATTCTAGAGTGGTAAGGATTATGACTGACCACCTCAACCAATTTAGGCTTTAGCAAACCAGAAAAAGTATTCTGCATATTATATTTATCTCAGTATAAGTTATTTTGAATAGAGCTCTACAACTAACTGCTCATTCATATCAGCACCTAATTCAGAACGTTCAGGATAGGATTTAAATATTCCTGTCATATCTTTAGAATTTACTTCAAGCCAAGATGGGTACCCATATTGTTCTGTCACAGTTAATGAATCAAGGATCCTTTGTTGTTTTTTGGATTTTTCACGTATTTTAACTTCATCTCCTATATTAATCTGGTATGAAGGAATGTTTGTGATTTTATCATTAACAACTATTGATTTATGAGAGACCAATTGTCTTGCTTCTGCTCTTGTACAAGCATAGCCCATTCTATATACAACATTATCAAGCCGAGTTTCCAACATGTTTAAAAGATTTAAACCTGTAGCACCTTTTTTTAAATCAGCTGACTTATAATAGTTTCTAAATTGTTTTTCAAGAACACCATAAATTCTTCTAATACGTTGCTTTGCTCTAAGCTGCAGAGCATAATCTGAATTTCTTGTTCGAGCCGTTCCATGTTGACCAGGCCTTTGGTCCAGTTTACATTTACCTTCTAAAGATTTACCTCTACTTTTCAAAAGAAGATCAGCGCCTTCTCTTCGACTTAATTTACATGTAGGGCCAAGATATCGTGCCATATATTTAGTACTCCAAAATTTTATACGCGACGTTTTTTAGGTGGTCTACAACCATTATGAGGAATAGGTGTAACATCAACAATATTGTTAATTTTGAAACCTAAATTATTTAAAGACCTAACAGCTGATTCACGTCCAGGACCAGGCCCTTTAATCATGACATCTAAGTTCTTCATTCCAAACTCCAATGCAACAGTCCCAGCTTTCTCAGCCGCTACTTGAGCAGCGAATGGTGTGCTTTTTCTTGATCCTCTGAAACCTGAACCACCAGCTGTTGCCCAAGATAAAGCATTTCCTTTACGGTCACTAATTGTTACAATTGTATTATTAAATGAAGCGTGGACATGAGCGATACCATCTGCAATTTCTTTTTTTATGCGTTTTTTGACACGCTTTTGAGTTGCCATATTTATTTTAGCCTATTAAGAATATATTATTTTCTAATTGGTTTACGAGGTCCTTTTCGAGTTCGGGCATTAGTTCTAGTCCTTTGCCCTCTTAATGGCAAGCCTCTTCTATGTCTAATCCCACGATAGCATCCTAGATCCATCAATCTTTTTATATTAATTGAAACTTCTCTACGAAGATCACCCTCTACTACCATCGAAGAAAGTACTTTTCTAATCTGTTCCAATTGATCTTCAGATAAATCTAGAATTTTTATTGATGGCTCAATTTTAACTAGATTACAGATGTTTCTAGCAGTTTGCCTGCCAACACCATAAATCGCTGTTAATGCAATTTCAGCATGTTTATTGTCTGCCACATTTATTCCGGCAATACGTGCCATCTAGCTGCTCCCACTTACAGTATTCCTAAGTTAAACGACGAATTTTAGCATACTACTAAATTCTCCGCAATAAAAATCATCCTTGCCGTTGCTTATGTCTTCCATCCTTGCATATGACACGTAAAACGCCGTTTCTTTTAATTAGCTTGCAATTTCTACAAATTTTTTTTACAGATGCGCGGACTTTCACGTGGAACCTCTTTTTAATTAAATTATTTTTTTAGATTAGACTTTTTCATCAGTCCATCATATTGCTGAGACATCATATGAGTTTGAAGTTGAGATATAAAATCCATAACTACAACTACAATGATTAACAATGAAGTCCCTCCAAAATAGAACGGGACATTCCAATATACAATCATAAACTCAGGCAATAGACAAACTAGTGTTATGTAAAAAGCGCCAACTAGTGTCAATCTTGTCATTACTTTATCAATATATGCAGTGGTCTGTTCACCTGGTCTAATACCAGGTAAAAATGCCCCTGATTTTTTTAAATTATCTGCAGTTTCTTTAGAATTAAAAACTAGAGCTGTGTAAAAAAAACAGAAGAATATAATTGCTGTTGCATAGAATAAAACATAGATTGGCTGACCAGGTGACAACATAGTTGACACATCTTGCAACCAACCTAAACCTTCATTTCCACTAAACCAACCTGCAATTGTGGATGGAAACAAAATTATACTTGATGCAAAAATTGGAGGAATTACACCAGCCATATTTAGCTTAAGTGGTAAAAAACTACTCTGACCAGCCATCATTTTTCTACCTTGTTGACGCTTAGGATAGTTAATTATAATTCTTCTTTGACCTCTTTCAACAAATACAACCAATGCGGTAACAGCTATTGCGACTATAAACAAAAGAACTATAAATGCACCATTCATCTCACCTGTTCTTGCTAGCTCAAGAGTCCCACCTATAGCAGATGGCAAACCTGAAACAATACCAGCAAAAATAATTAACGATATTCCATTTCCTATGCCTCGCTCAGTAACTTGCTCTCCTAACCACATTAGAAAAATTGTGCCAGTCACTAAAGTGACAGTTGTTATTACAATAAAACTTACACCTGGATTAATTACAACTCCCAAGCCTCCTGCCGTTTGATTTTGTAAAGCCATAGAAATACCTATAGCTTGAAAAGTAGCCAAAACTACTGTTCCATAACGAGTGTATTGAGAAATTTTTCTACGCCCAGATTCGCCTTCCTTTTTTATCTGCTCCATTGCAGGAACAACTACTGTCATTAACTGCATTATTATAGATGCAGAGATATAAGGCATAATACCTAGTGCAAAAAGACTTAATCGCATTAATGCACCACCTGAAAACATGTTAAACATATCAAGTATTGTTCCACTTTGCTGCTCAAACATATTTGCCAAGGCTTTAGGATCAATTCCAGGGACAGGTATATGCGCTCCAACACGATAAACGAAAAAAGCCCCAAGTACAAACAACAACCTAGATCTTAATTCTGTAAAGGCACCCATTTTATTAGACATTTGAGCTCTTGAAGTACTCACTTAAACCTCTATCTTTCCACCAGCAGCTTCAATTGAATCCTTAGCTCCTGAAGTAACTTTTAAACCTTGAATAGTTACTGGAATTGTAATTTCTCCAGATTGAATCAGTTTTACATTTTTTGCAAAAGAAGGAACAAGGTTAGCTGACCTTAATGCATCTATATTAACTAATTCTAGATTAAGAGACCCGATTTCATATAATGTGACTTCTGCTGAATATTTTTTTACTCTTGAAGAAAATCCTAATTTAGGTAATCGCCTTTGAAGTGGCATTTGACCACCCTCAAAACCAATTTTATGAAAACCACCACTTCTAGACTTTTGACCTTTATGCCCTCTACCGCAAGTTTTACCAAGAGTAGATCCTATTCCACGACCTACTCTTTTTGCTGATTTTCTAGAGCCATTTGCTGCTTGGATAGTATTTAGATACATCACATTCCCTCAACTTTTAGCATATAAGAGATTTTATTGATCATTCCTCTATTTTCAGGTGTGTCAATAATATTAACTGTTTGTCGTATTTTACGTAATCCTAATCCTTTTAAGCATTCTTGATGACTTTTGAGTCTGCCAATTTTACTTTTTTTCATTGTTACGTTTAAAGTTTTATTTGCCATTATTACTATCCAGTGATCTGTTCAACTGACAAGCCCCTTTTTGCAGCTATTTGTTCAATACTTCTCATTTCAGCTAATCCTTTAATTGTTGCTCTTACAACATTGATTGGATTATTAGTTCCTATACATTTAGCCAAGACGTTATGAACTCCTACGACTTCAAATACAGCTCGCATTGCTCCACCAGCAATTATACCAGTACCATCTGAAGCAGGTTGCATATATACTTTTGCAGCCCCAGTTTCACCTGTAACAGAATATTGTAACGTACCTTCCTTAAGTTGTATTTTGTGCATATTTTTTCTTGCTTGCTCAAGTGATTTCTGAATAGCAATAGGCACTTCTCTGGCTTTACTGACACCATAACCCACTCTACCCTGCCCATCTCCAACGACTGTTAGAGCTGCAAAACCAAATACTCTCCCTCCTTTTACAACCTTAGCAACTCGTCTAACAGAAACTAATTTTTCTTGCATCCCATCTGCACTTGCTTGACCTTGTGGTCCTGATGTAGCCATAATATTCTCCTAAAACTTCAATCCAGCCTCGCGAGCCGCATCTGCCAATGCTTTAACACGACCATGATATTTAAAACCAGAACGATCAAAAGCAACTTGTGTCACTCCAGCTTCTAATGCCCTTTCTGCTATAACTTTTCCAACTTCAGTTGCTGCATCAGAATTGCCCGTACTTTTAATATTTGGCTTTAGCTCAGCCTCTAGAGTAGATGCACTAGTTATAGTCGTTAAACCATCTTTACTAATTATTTGAGCATAAATGTGTTGAGATGTTCTGTGAATGCTAAGTCTGTAAACACCTAGTTGCTTTATTTTGCAACGTTGTCTCAATGCACGTTTTAAACGTGAACTTTTCTTATCCATCATTATATCCTACTTTTTCTTGGCATCTTTTCTTGCAACATATTCATCTTTGTACCTTATCCCTTTACCTTTATAAGGCTCAGGGGGACGAAAAAAACGTATTTCAGCAGCAACTTGACCAACTTTTTGCTTATCACAACCCTTAATTAATAACTCAGTTTGGCTTGTGGTTTCGATAGTAACATTATCAGGAACTATATACTCAACAGGATTAGAAAAGCCTAAAGACAGAGTAAGCTTATTTCCTTTTAACTGAGCCCTATAACCAACTCCAATTAATAATAATGTTTTTTCAAAACCACTTGAAACGCCCTTAATCATATTTGATATTGAAGCCCTTGTAGTTCCACCTTGTTTTTTTGAATTTTTTACATTGTCATCCCATTTTACATAAATAATATTTTCTTTTACTTCAACATTAATATCATCATGTAAAGTGTATGCTAATTGCCCGCCACTTCCTTTAACGGTCATATTGCTTTTATCTAACTTGACCTCGACTCCATCAGGAATTGCTACTGGGGCTTTACCGATTCTAGACATAAACTTCTTTCCTTAACAAACAGTACAAATAACTTCACCACCATGACCAATAGCACGCGCCGCTCTATCAGTCATTACGCCATTTGAGGTTGAAACAATAGCAATTCCCAATCCAGCAAGAACTTTAGGCAATTCATCTTTTGACTTATAAATTCTTAGACCAGGTCTACTTATTCTTTTTACTTTTTCAATAACAGGTATACCTTTGAAATATTTCAAGTCGATTGTAATTTCTGTACTACTTCCCTTAGCTTCAGTTTTATAATCCGCCACATATCCCTCTTGCTTTAAAACTTTAACTATTGCTATTTTTAATTTTGACGAAGGCAATTTAATACTAACTTTACCTGCAGATTGACCATTACGAATCCTTGTCAACATATCTGCAATTGGATCACTCATACTCATTAATTCTCTCCAAAAACTCGTTAACTAATTTACCAGCTTGCTTTTGACAAACCTGGCACATCTCCACGCATCGTTGCTTCACGTAATTTATTTCGGCCCAAGCCAAACTTACGATATACACCATGGGGGCGCCCGGTCAAACTGCACCGGTTTCTACACCTACTTGGACTAGAGTCACGTGGTAATTTTTGAAGTTTTAAAATAGCAAGCTCTTTATCTTCATGTGAGGTTTTAGGGTCTCTAATTATCTCCTTCAAAGATCTTCTTTTAACTTCAAATTTACCGACTAATTTATTACGCTTATTCTCACGCGCAATCATCGATTTTTTAGCCATTTCTTATGCCCTTTAGTTTCTAGTTCTTAAATGGAAAATTGAAAAGCTTAAGTAAAGCCAATCCTTCTTCATTTGAATCTGCAGTTGTTGTTATACAAATATCCAAACCTCGTAGAGTATCAATTTTATCATAATCAATCTCGGGAAAAATGATTTGCTCAGTTACACCCATTGAAAAATTTCCGCGCCCATCGAAACTTTTAGGACTCATTCCTCTAAAATCTCGTATACGAGGTATGGCAATACTTATCAAACGATCAAAAAATTCATACATTTTATCACTACGTAAGGTAACTTTACAGCCTATTGCCATATCATCACGTATTTTAAAGCCAGCAATTGACTTCCGTGACAGTGTTACAACAGGCTTCTGCCCTGATATGCTTTCCATATCTGAAAGAGCAGCTTGTATTACTTTTTTATCAGCAACAGCTTCTCCTACACCCATATTTAAGGTTATTTTTGTCAGCTTAGGAACTTGCATTACTGATTTATATCCAAATTGCTTTTTTAAAGCAGGTACGATGTCGTCTTTATATTTTGTTTCTAGTCTAGCCATGATTTCAATAACCTTTACACATCAATAACTTCATTTGTAGATTTAAAAAATCTAACTTTTTTACCATCATCAAGAAATTTAAAACCCACTCTATCGGCTTTTTTAGTTTCAGGATTAAACAGTCCAACGTTTGAAATGTTAAGAGGCATATCCTTGTCAATTATTCCACCTTGAACTCCTGAATTAGGGTTACCTTTTTGGTGCTTTTTTGCGCGATTAATTCCTTCAACCAAAACCTTCGCATTATCTAAAACTTTAAGAATTTTTCCTTTACTACCTTTATCTTTACCTATAAGAACAACAACTTGATCGCCTTTTTTTAATTTTTGCATTAGAATTTATCCTTACAATACTTCAGGAGCAAGAGAAATAATTTTCATATATTTCTCTCCTCTTAATTCACGCGTAACTGGTCCAAAAATACGCGTTCCAACTGGTTGTAATTGCCCATTCAGAATGACTGCAGCATTCGTATCAAAACGAATGACAGACCCATCAATTCTACGCACTCCCTTTCTTGTCCTCACAACCAAGGCATTATATACCTCACCTTTTTTAACTTTTCCGCGAGGAATGGCATCTTTTATACTCACTTTAATAACATCACCAATACGAGCATATCTTCTATGGGAGCCGCCTAAAACCTTGATACACATGACCTTTTTTGCTCCGCTGTTATCTGCAATATCAAGGTTAGTTTGCATCTGAATCATTGTTAAATCCTAATTATTTCAATTAAATAGCTAACTAGTTAGAGCTAAACGTCTAACTATTATAAAATTTCTACTAACTTATAAGTTTTATTTTTTGACATTGGCCTACAAGATGTGATGGAGACAACATCTCCTTTTTTTGCTTTATTAGCCTCATCATGTGCCATGTATTTTGTTGATCGTTTAACGAATTTCCCATAAATAGGAAATTTTATTAATCGCTCAACCAATACTGTTATTGATTTATCCATTTTATCACTGACTACACGTCCAGTTACAGTTTTTAGTTTTTTTGTTTCATCAGTCATGTTATGCACTCGCAATTTGAGTTAAGATCGTATTTATTTGAGCAATATCACGCCTAACTTTCTTTACTTGATCAGGCCTACTTAACTGGCCTGTACCTTTTTGCATTCTCAAATTAAATTGCTCACGCGATTTTTCAATCAACAACAAATTTAATTCTTCTTTCGATTTCTCTCTTAATTCACTAGCTTTCATCACATTATTGTCCGTGCTATAAAAGTGGTTTTTACAGGAAGTTTAGCTGCGGCAAGAGTAAATGCTTCACGGGCCAATTCCTCAGAAACTCCTTGAATTTCATATAGCATAGTTCCAGGCTTTACTTGAGCAACCCAAAATTCAACACTTCCTTTACCTTTCCCCATTCTTACTTCTAATGGTTTCTTAGTAATTGGTTTATCAGGAAATATTCTTATCCACATTTTCCCTGATCTTTTAACATGTCTAGTTATTGTCCTACGAGCAGCCTCAATTTGACGAGCGGTTAATCTTCCACGTGCAATTGATTTTAATCCGTATTCTCCAAAGCTAACTGAAGACCCACGTTGAGCAACACCATTATTTCTTCCTTTATGTTGCTTACGAAATTTTGTTCTTTTGGGTTGAAGCATTATTTTGTCCCTTCAACTATTTTTTAGGTTTAGTTTCATTTGATGCCATTTTGTGAGCATCCCTATCAAATACTTCTCCCTTAAAGATCCAGACTTTAATGCCAATAATCCCATAAGTAGTATTTGCCTCTGCAGTACCATAATCAATATCTGCACGCAGTGTATGTAAAGGAACACGACCTTCTCTATACCATTCACCACGAGCTATCTCAGCACCATTCAAACGACCTGCAACATTTATTTTTACACCCTCTGCTCCTAATCGCATAGTATTGGTAACAGCTCGCTTCATAGCACGCCTATACATAATTCTTTTTTCTAATTGTTGAGCAATTCCTTCTGCAACCAGTGTTGCATCTAACTCTGGCTTTCTAATCTCTTCAACATTTATTTTAACAGGCACACTCATCATTTTTGAAACATCAAGTTTCAATTTATCTATATCTTCACCTTTTTTACCGATAACTATTCCAGGTCTTGCAGTATAGATAGTTATTTGTGCATTATTCGCAGGTCTATTTATTTGTATTCGACTCACTGATGCGTGTGATAGTTTTTGTTTAATATATTCACGCACTCTAATATCTTGAAGTAAAAATATCGGATAATTTTTACTATCTGCATACCATCTTGATGTCCAATCTTTTACGATACCTAGCCGTATACCTGTTGGATGTACCTTTTGACCCATTTTAAAACCCCTACTCGTATTCTGAAACTTTAACTGTAATATGACATGTTCTTTTAAGTATATGATTAGCGCGACCTTTTGCTCTCGCACGAACTCTTTTCAAAGTAGAACCTTCATTTATAAATACTGTCGACACATACAACTCATCAACATCAGCACTTTCATTATGCTCGGCATTAGCAATTGCAGATTCCAAAACTTTCATCATTATTTCAGCTGCTTTTTTTGTACTAAACTTTAATGTATTAAGCGCTTTTTCAACGGGCAAACCACGTATTTGATCTCCAACTAAACGTGCTTTCTGAGCTGACAACGGCGCACTACTAAGTTTTGCAGTAATTTCCATAGTCTATATTTATCCTATCTTGATTTTTTATCAACAATATGACCTCTATAGGTACGAGTTGGTGAAAACTCGCCTAATTTATGGCCTACCATATTCTCAGAAATTAATACTGGCACATGTTGACGTCCATTATGAACTGCAATTGTTAAACCTAGCATATCAGGGCTAATCATTGACCTTCTTGACCAAGTTTTAATTGGCTTTCGATTTTTATTTGCAACAGACGCATCAATTTTAGCTTGAAGGTGATGATCTATAAATGGACCTTTTTTAATTGAACGTGGCACTTTTTTATACCCCTTTATTTCATATTACGGCGTCTGATAATCATATTATCAGTGCGTTTATTTTTTCTAGTTTTATATCCTTTAGCTGGAGTTCCCCATGGTGACACAGGATGCCTTCCTCCTGAAGTACGACCTTCACCACCACCATGTGGATGATCAACCGGGTTCATTGCAACTCCTCTAACTGTTGGCCTAATACCTCTACGTCTTGAAGCCCCAGCTTTACCTAAGGAAATTAGATTGTGTTCTGAATTAGAAACATCGCCGACAACACCTCTACAATCAGACAATACTTTACGCATTTCTCCTGATCTTAAACGTAATGTTACATGCGCTCCATCTTTTGCAACTAACTGAGCTGAAGTCCCTGCACTACGTGCAAGCTGAGCACCTTTCCCAGGCTTTAACTCAATACAGTGAATCGTAGTACCTAAAGGCATATTGCGTAAAGGCATACAATTACCAGGTTTAACTGGAACCGTCTCAGAAGAAATTATTTCTTGCCCAACATGTATTTCGGAAGGAGCTATTATATATCTTCTTTCACCATCTTTAAATAAAATTAAAGCTATATTTGCCGTCCTATTTGGATCATATTCAATCCTTTCTACAACTGCAGGCATATCAATTTTATTTCTTTTAAAATCAATAATACGATAATGTTGCTTGTGCCCACCTCCGATATGCCTTGTGGTTATACGACCTTGATTATTTCTGCCTCCCGACTTACTCTGTTTTTCAAGTAACTGAGCAAACGGCTTACCTTTATGTAATGCGTTATTTTTTACTCGTATTACAAATCGAGAGCCTGGTGAAGTTGGTTTAGATTTTAGAATAGCCATTCTTTACTACCGTTTTAAAATGCTGGAATTTTCTTATGCTGATGCAAAATCAATATCATGGCCAGACTTAAGCTTAACATAAGCCTTCTTCCAGTCAGATCTTTTTCCTAATGAACGTCCAAAACGCTTTACTTTACCTTTCACGTTTAACACTTGAACCGAATCAACTTCAACATCAAACATCGTTTCAACTGCTTTTTTTATTTCTAGTTTAGTAGAAACTTTTTGAACTTTAAATACAAATCTATTGTTATCTTCAGCAGCAATCGTACTTTTTTCAGATACTATTGGTGACAACAAGATGTTTTCTAAATTATTTTTTTTTATACTCATGCCAATCGCTCTTCAATTTGCCTAACTACGGACTCCGATGCTATCACTTTGTCTGCATTAACTAACATAACAGGATTTAACCCATCAACAGTTGAAACTTCAACATAAGGAATATTTCTAGATGCTAGAATTAAGTTATCTGTTAATATTTCAGCCACTATCACTACTCTCTTAGCATCAACATCTGTTAGTTTAATAGCCAGCTCTTTAGTCTTGGATGTTGTAGGCATAAATTCATTGCTTACAACTATTCTATCTTGCCGTAGTAATTCTGAAAGGATAGAGCAAACCCCTGCCTTATACATTTTTTTATTTATTTTTTGCTCAAATGCTCTTGGTTGTGCAGCAAAAGTTACACCACCCGAACGCCAAAGTGGACTCCTTATTGTCCCTGCTCTTGCCCGTCCAGTGCCTTTCTGTCGCCAAGGCTTCGCACCACCACCTCTAACTGCTGAACGATTTTTATGTGCTTTTGTGCCAGCACGTGCCCCCGCAAGATGTCTAACAACGAGCTGATGCACTAAAGTTTCATTAAAACTTTGTCCAAAAACTTTCTCAGTCACATCAATTGCTTTCGCTGAATCCTGACCCGATATTGCAGGTATTTGTAAAGTCATAGTGTCTTTTAACCTTTATTTCTCATTTTCACAGCAGGAGTGATAACCACATCACCTCCTTTAGAACCAGGCACTGCCCCAGTGACCAATATTAAGTTTCTTTCAGTATCTATTGAATGGATCTTCAGGTTTTGCACTGTTCTTTTAACTGCACCCAAATGGCCAGACATTTTTTTTCCTTTAAATACCCGACCTGGGGTTTGACACATACCAATTGAACCATTTGATCGATGGGATATTGAGTTTCCATGTGTTGCATCCTGCATTCCAAAATGATGTCTTTTTATACCACCAGCAAAGCCCTTACCAATTGATACCCCACTGGCATCAATTACCTCGCCCTCAGTGAACAAATCCAATCCAATAACAGAACCAGACACCAATTCCTCACCCTCACCGTCATCTAATCTAAATTCAAATAACTTCCGACCAGCTGTAACATTGGCTCCAGCATAATGCCCTGCAAGAGCCTTATTAACTTTTGATGACTTTTTATCCCCAACAGCAACTTGTATTGCTCGGTAACCATCTGTATCAAGATTTTTAACCTGCACAACCTTATTTGCACTAACCTCTAAAACTGTAACGGGCACAGATGAGCCATCTTCTGAAAAAATCCGGGTCATACCACATTTACGACCAATAAGTCCTATTGACATTTGTCAATTCCTCGTATCAAACAAACACTCTAAAAGAGCATTATTATTTAAGCTTAATTTGAACATCAACGCCAGCAGCAAGATCTAATTTCATCAATGCATCTACTGTTTTATCCGTTGGTTCAACAATATCTAACAACCTCTTATAGGTCCTCAACTCATATTGATCTCTTGCATCTTTATTAACATGAGGAGAGATCAATATTGTAAAACGCTCTTTTTTAGTAGGCAGTGGAATAGGACCCATTACTTGAGCTCCCGTTCTTTTTGCTGTTTCTACTATCTCACCAGACGATTGATCTATTAATTTATGATCAAAAGACTTCAAGCAAATCCTGATAGTTTGATTAGACATTTATATCACTCAATAATTGAAACAACAACACCCGCACCTACTGTGCGCCCACCTTCTCGTACTGCAAAGCGTAAACCATCATCCATAGCAATTGGATTAATCAGAGTAACTTCAACTGTCACGTTATCACCAGGCATAACCATTTCAACTCCTTCATCTAACTTAACCGCACCTGTTATATCAGTTGTTCTAAAGTAAAACTGAGGTCTATATCCATCAAAAAACGGAGTGTGACGCCCACCTTCATCTTTACTTAAAACATAAATTTCAGCTTTAAATTTTGAATGAGGGTTTATTGACCCTGGGTGTGCCAACACCTGCCCTCTCTCAACTTCTTCTCGTTTTGTACCACGTAATAACACTCCTACGTTATCACCAGCCTCACCTTGATCTAGCAATTTACGGAACATTTCTACGCCCGTACAAGTTGTTTTTGTAGTATCTTTAATCCCTACTATATCTAATTCCTCACCTACTTTAACAACTCCACGCTCTACACGTCCTGTTACGACTGTACCGCGCCCAGAAATTGAAAAAACATCTTCTATTGGCAACAAGAACGCCCCATCAACTGCGCGTTCAGGCAATGGAATATAAGTATCTAATGCATCAACTAACTTTCGAACTGCTGGCACACCTATATCACTAGTATCGCCTTCCAATGCCTTTAAAGCAGAACCCACAATAATTGGTGTATCATCACCAGGAAATTCATATGCATCCAACAATTCACGAACTTCCATTTCAACTAACTCTACAAGTTCGTCATCATCCACCATATCTGCTTTATTTAAGAATACAACAATATATGGAACACCAACCTGCCTTGATAATAATATATGCTCTCTTGTTTGTGGCATAGGTCCATCGGCAGCTGAGCACACCAAAATAGCCCCATCCATTTGAGCAGCACCAGTAATCATATTTTTTACATAATCAGCATGACCAGGGCAGTCAACATGAGCATAATGACGTGCTTCTGATTCGTATTCCACATGCGATGTTGCAATTGTAATACCACGCTCGCGCTCTTCAGGTGCATTATCAATTTCATCAAAGGCTTTCGCTTCACCACCCATCGCCTCAGCCATAACCTTAGTTAAAGCAGCTGTTAGCGTTGTTTTTCCGTGATCAACATGCCCGATAGTCCCAACATTAACATGTGGTTTATTTCTTTCAAATTTTTCTTTTGCCATGAGTCAATACCTATATTTTTTACTTTTAAGAAACTTTACTAATAATAGCTTCCGCAATACTAGCAGGTGTTTCACTATATTTTTCAAACTGCATACTGTAAGTTGCTCGTCCTTGTGTCATAGAACGTAAATCAGTTGCATAACCAAACATTTCAGCCAATGGAACCTCGCAATTAACTGCAGTTCCCGCCTGCGAATCATCCATCCCTAGTACTATGCCACGACGTCTATTTACGTCACCTACAACATCCCCTAGATAAACCTGAGGAGTTATCACTTCAACCTTCATTACAGGCTCAAGTAACACAGGATTTGCAGTTTTCGCCCCATCCCTGAAGCCAATAGACCCTGCTATTTTGAAAGCCATTTCATTCGAATCGACATCATGATACGAACCATCGAACAAACTAACTTTTACATCAACAACTGGAAAACCGGCAACAACACCATTTTCCATCTGCTCTTTAATTCCATCATCAACTGCCGGGACAAACTCCTTTGGTATCAGCCCCTCAACAACATCATTAATAAATATATATCCACTCCCTTGCTCTAGGGGTTCGATTCTTAGAAAAACATGGCCGTACTGACCGCGACCTTCAGTTTCTCTTATAAATTCACCTTCACATTCAACACTATTTTTAATAGTCTCTCTGTATGCAACTTGCGGCTCCCCAACATTAGCCTGCACTTGAAACTCTCTTCGCAGCCGGTCAACAATAATTTCCAAATGCAACTCACCCATGCCTGAAATTATTGTTTGCCCTGACTCATCGTCTATTAAAGTTCTAAATGACGGATCTTCGCGAGTTAACTTATTTAAAGCCAACAACATTTTATCTTGATCAGCTAATGTTTTTGGCTCAACCGCAACCGATATTACTGGCTCAGGAAATTCAATTTTCTCTAGTGTTATTACTGCTTTTAAATCACAGAGGGTATCTCCTGTCGTTACATCCTTTAACCCTACAGCGGCAGCTATATCACCAGCTCTAACTTCCTTTACTTCTTCTCGACTATTCGAGTGTAACTGAACCAATCGACCTATTCGCTCCTTTCTCGCTTTAACAGGATTGAATATGACATCTCCAGTCATTAGAACTCCAGAATAAACTCTAAAGAATGTTAAAGACCCAACAAATGGATCTGTAACAATTTTAAAAGCTAATGCTGAAAAAGGCTGTTTATCACTTGCCTCTCTTTGTTCTATTTTATCTGCAGAGCCAACCATTCCTTTTATGGCCTCAACATCAGTTGGGGCGGGCAAAAAATTAATCACAGCATCCAATAAACTTTGAACACCTTTGTTTTTAAAAGCTGACCCGCAAAACGCTGGAACCAACTTGTTTTCCAAAGTTTGCGAACGCACTCCTGCTAATATTTCTGAATTTGAAAGCACACCTTTATCCAGGTATTTTTCCAAAAGACCATCATTTGCAACAGCTGCAGCCTCAACCATTCTCTCTCGCCATTCCTCAGCAAGAACAATCAAATCATCAGGAATATCATCTATTTTAAACACCATCCCTTGGTTTTCTTTTTCCCAATATACTGCTTTCATTTTAACGAGATCCACAACCCCTTTAAAATCATCTTCCGCCCCTATTGGTATTTGCATAATCACAGGAACTGCCGCCAGACGATCTTCTATCTGATCTATTACACGAAAAAAATCAGCACCTATACGATCCATCTTGTTAACAAAAACGATTCTTGGCACTTTATATTTATTCGCCTGCCTCCACACGGTTTCTGACTGAGGCTCTACACCACCAACCGCACAAAAAACAGCGCAAACCCCATCTAAAACACGTAAAGAACGCTCAACTTCTACAGTAAAATCAACATGCCCTGGTGTATCAATTATATTGATACGATGGGGAGAGAATTGTTTCTCCATTCCACTCCAAAAACAAGTTGTTGTTGCAGAAGTAATTGTTATCCCTCTCTCTTGCTCTTGCTCCATCCAGTCCATGGTTGCAGCACCATCATGAACCTCACCTATTTTGTGAGATACTCCCGTATAAAACAATATTCTCTCTGTTGTTGTCGTTTTTCCTGCATCAATATGAGCCATTATTCCTATATTTCTATATTGATCAATAGGTGTTTTTCGCGACACAACAAACCTTTTAATTAATTCCTAGATTACCAGCGATAATGAGAAAAAGCTTTGTTAGCATCTGCCATCTTATGCACATCTTCGCGTTTTTTGTTTGCCGCTCCGCGACCTTCAAAAGCATCCAACAATTCGCCAGCTAGTTTTGCAGGCATAGTTCTTTCATTTCTTTTTCTTGCAGCTTCAATCAACCATCTCATCGCAAGCGCAGATCTTCTTGCTGGACGCACTTCTATAGGAACCTGATAAGTCGCACCACCAACCCGTCGAGATTTTACCTCAACTCTTGGCTGTACATTCTCTAGTGCTTTCGATAGAACTTCAAGCGGCTCATCGTGCCCTTTAGAACCTATTAGATCCAATGCCCCGTAAACTATTTTCTCAGCCACCGACTTCTTACCGCTGAACATCAATAAATTCATAAATTTAGTTAGCATTTCGCTTCCAAATCTTGGATCAGGTATTACAATTCTTTTCGTTGCAGCTCTTCTTCTAGACATTCTTTAGCTCCTTATGCTTTAGGCTTCTTTGTGCCGTATTTTGAACGACCCGCCTTCCTGCCATCAACACCCGAAGTGTCTAGACTTCCACGAACAACATGATAACGAACGCCTGGCAAATCTTTTACACGGCCACCTCTTATTAATACAACAGAGTGTTCTTGTAAATTATGCCCTTCACCACCAATATAACTACTTACTTCATATCCACTCGTCAGCCTCACCCTTGCTACTTTACGCATTGCTGAGTTTGGTTTCTTTGGGGTCGTAGTATAAACACGCGTACAAACTCCTCGCCTCTGAGGACATGCTTTCAAAGCAGGCACCTTACTCTTATCTATTTTCTTAGCACGAGGCTTACGAACCAATTGGCTGATCGTTGCCATAAATTATCTACTCCGGTATACAAATTTTAATTGCTATACAATAAAAGAACCGCCATACAAACAATGTACAGCGGCTCTTAAAACACCACTAACTGCTTTCAAACCCTTAACTTATGTTAGCCGTAGATTATACAATTCAAATACCAACAAGGTCAAGTTTTTTATCTATTCTTCTGTATTTAAAGCTCGTTTTAAAGCTTCTTCAACATCATCATTATCCGCTACGGAACTTAACTCTGCGGACAAGTCTACTACTGAATTTTCTTCCTTTTTTGATCTGCGATGTTCATGATAGGCCAGCCCTGTTCCTGCTGGAATTAGCCTCCCTACAATCACATTTTCCTTTAACCCATTCAAGCCATCACTAATACCCCGAACTGCAGCATCAGTTAATACGCGCGTTGTTTCTTGAAATGAAGCAGCCGAAATAAATGACTCTGTTGCAAGAGATGCTTTTGTTATTCCTAAAAGAACCGGATCATAGCTTGCAGGAATTTTACCATCTTTTTCCATTTGGTTATTTACTTCATTAACGAAAACTCTTTCAACCTGCTCTCCTTTAACAAAATCAGTTTCACCCGAAGCTGTAATATCAACCTTACGTAACATTTGCCTGATGATAGCTTCAATATGCTTATCATTAATTCCCACGCCTTGAAGACGATATACATCTTGAATCTCTTTAACCAAATAATCTGCTAATTCCTCAACACCTCGCAACCTTAAAATATCATGTGGCGTCAACTCCCCTTCCGCGATAGTCTCACCTTTTTCTACAAATTCACCTTCAAATACAGTAATATGCCTCCATTTTGGAATAAGCGTTTCAAACTGCTCACCCTCAGAATCCGTAATTACGATTCTCTGCTTACCTTTTGTTTCTTTACCAAAAGATATAGCTCCTGTTGCCTCAGCTAGTATTGCAGGATCTTTTGTCTTACGAGCTTCAAATAGATCTGCAACTCGAGGTAGTCCTCCGGTAATATCTCTCGTTTTACTTGATTCTTGAGGTATTCTTGCCAGAACATCTCCAACTAATACTTCACTACCATCTTTTATTCCAGCAATTGCTCCAGTTGGCAAGAAATATTGAGCAGGAATTTCAGTGTTTGGCAGATTAATTCCATCTTCGTTATCATCAACAAGCCTAACCATTGGTCTTAACTCTTTACCCATTGCACTTCTTTGCTTAGGATCAGTAACTACCCTAGAAGTTAATCCCGTAATATCATCAGTTTGTTCTTGTACAGTAACACCATCAACAAAATCAATTAACTGAACATAACCATTTACTTCTGTTACAACTGGGTGTGTATGAGGATCCCAATTTACTATAATATCTCCCGTCTCAACAGCTCCACCCTCATCAACTGTAAGTACTGCTCCATATGGAATTTTATAACGCTCACGCTCTCTTCCATATTCATCCACAACTCCTACTTCACCCGAACGAGAAACTGCAACTAGATGACCATCTTTATTTTTTACAGATTTTAATTTACTAAGTCTTATCGTACCATTAGATTTAACTTGCACATTACTTATCGAAGCAGATCTTGATGCAGCCCCTCCAATATGAAAAGTACGCATTGTTAGCTGTGTTCCTGGCTCTCCAATTGATTGAGCAGCAACTACACCAATAGCTTCACCAATATTAATCATATGGCCACGCCCCAAATCACGCCCATAACACTTTGCACAAATACCATGCCGTGCTTCACAAGTAATCACAGAACGCACCAACAATCTATCTATTCCATTTTCTTCAAGAATTGAAACCTTAGCTTCATCAAGCATTATTCCCGCAGGAACAATGATCTCTTCTTCTTTTTGAGACAAAACATCATTAATCACTACACGCCCTAAAACACGTTCTGCCAAAGACTCAACAACATCACCACCCTCAACAATCGGTGTCATAGTTAAACCTTCGATTGTCCCACAATCAAGGTGAGATACAACTAAGTCTTGCGCAACATCTACCAATCTACGTGTTAGGTAGCCAGAGTTTGCAGTTTTTAATGCTGTATCAGCTAAGCCTTTTCGAGCTCCATGAGTTGATATAAAGTATTGAAGAACATCTAACCCCTCGCGAAAATTTGCAGTAATGGGTGTTTCAATGATTGAACCATCGGGTTTTGCCATCAATCCACGCATACCAGCTAATTGCCTAATTTGTGCAGCCGAACCCCTTGCTCCCGATTCAGCCATCATAAAAACTGAATTAAATGATTTTTGCTTAACCTTTTCACCAGCTGAGTTTACGGTTATTTCTCCCCCCAAACCTTCCATCATAACGTTAGCAACTTGTTCATTTGCATGAGACCAAATATCAACTACTTTATTGTATCTCTCACCATCAGTAACAAGACCAGAAGAATATTGACTTTGAATTTCTCGAACTTCTGTTTCTGCCTTTTCTAAAATTTCACTCTTTTTTTCAGGAATTTTCATATCTTCAATTCCAAATGAAACACCTGATTTCGTCGCAAATTTAAACCCTAGATACATAACCTGATCAGCCAGCATCACTGTTTCTTTATTACCTAAATGCCGATAACTATAATTAATTAATTTAGATATATTCTTTTTTGTCATATCCGTATTAACAAGATCAAAAGGCATACCATCAGGAACGATTTCCCAAATCAGGGCTCGACCAACTGTCGTCTCGTAACGTGTTACTCGGTCATAAAAATCACCTGAATCGTTTTTAATTTTTTCCGTTACTCTTAGCTTAATCTTACTTTGAAGCTCAACTGACTTGCTATCTAAAGCCTTGTTAACCTCATTAATATCAACAAAAAAACTTCCTTCTCCTTTAGCATTAATCTTTTCTCGACTCATATAATATAAGCCTAATACAACATCCTGAGATGGATTAATAACCGGCTCTCCATTTGCCGGCGACAAAATATTATTTGTAGCCATCATCAATATTCTTGCTTCAAGCTGGGCTTCAATCGACAATGGTATATGTACAGCCATCTGATCACCATCAAAGTCCGCATTAAACGCACTACAAACTAATGGATGCAACTGAATGGCCTTACCTTCAATCAAAGTAGGTTCAAAAGCTTGAATTCCTAATCTATGTAATGTGGGCGCTCGATTCAGCATTATTGGATGCTCACGAATAACTTCTTCTAAGATACCCCAAACTTCGGTACCCTCCCGTTCTACCATTTTCTTTGCAGCTTTTATAGTCGTTACCAAACCTCTATACTGCAATTTGCTAAAAATAAATGGTTTGAACAGTTCTAATGCCATTTTCTTAGGCAACCCACACTGATGCAACTTAAGTGTAGGACCAACCACAATCACTGACCGTCCAGAATAGTCGACACGTTTACCTAATAAATTTTGCCTAAAACGCCCCTGCTTCCCCTTAATCATATCTGCTAATGACTTAAGAGGCCTTCTATTTGTCCCCGTAATCGCTCTTCCTCGGCGTCCATTATCTAATAATGCATCAACTGATTCCTGCAGCATACGCTTTTCATTACGCACAATAATATCAGGCGCATTTAAATCTAAAAGTCTTCTTAACCGATTATTACGATTAATCACTCGACGATATAGATCATTTAGATCTGAAGTTGCAAAACGCCCACCATCCAATGGAACCAACGGCCTTAATTCAGGAGGTAAAACAGGCAATACGGTCATAATCATCCATTCTGGGCGATTACTAGAAACAAGTAACGATTCAATAACTTTCAATCGCTTAGAAAACTTTTTAATTTTCGTTTCAGAATTTGTTGAATTAATTTCTTCACGAAGAGTATTAACCTCTTCTTTCAAGTCTATTGATTTTAGAAGATCAAAAACAGCTTCTGCCCCCATTTTGGCATCAAATTCATCACCATGCTCTTCTACAGCTTCAAGATACTCTTCATCAGTAAGTAATTGACCTGCTTCCAATGTAGTTAAACCCGGATCTAACACGACAAAAGATTCAAAATACAAGACACGCTCAATTCCACGCAAAGTCATATCTAGTAATAATGCAATTCTTGAAGGCAGCGATTTTAGAAACCAAATATGGGCAACAGGACTTGCCAAATCAATATGCCCCATTCTTTCTCGTCTTACTTTGGAAACAGTAACTTCTACTCCACACTTTTCACAAATAACACCACGATGCTTTAGCCTTTTATATTTGCCACAAAGACACTCATAATCACTTACTGGACCAAATATTTTCGCACAAAATAAACCATCTCGCTCTGGTTTAAATGTCCGGTAGTTTATAGTTTCAGGTTTTTTAACTTCACCATAAGACCATGAACGAATCATGGCAGGTGATGCCAAACCAATACGTATTGAATCAAAATCGTCCGTACGACCTTGACGCTTAAGAAAATTCATCAAATCTTTCAAGAGCTTGTCCTCTTTATCTAATATTTTGGTAGCTGGCTAAACAATGCATTTAAAGTCAATTATATTTGGCCCCTTTTTAATATAACTGTCATAAAAATTTTACTCTAATTCAATATTTACAGCTAAAGATCGTATTTCTTTAATCAATACGTTAAATGATTCTGGCATACCTGGATCCATTGAATGATTCCCATCAACTATATTTTTATACATTCTTGTTCTCCCAGTCACATCATCGGATTTCACTGTCAACATTTCCTGTAATGTATAAGCAGCACCGTATGCTTCAAGTGCCCACACCTCCATTTCTCCAAAACGTTGACCACCAAACTGAGCCTTTCCGCCTAATGGTTGCTGAGTAACAAGACTATACGGCCCTGTCGAACGTGCATGCATCTTATCATCGACCAAATGATTCAGCTTCAACATATACATATATCCTACGGTGACCTCCCTCTCAAATGGTTCACCTGTTAATCCATCATATAGGGTTATTTGACCGTGTTCTGGTAGGTCAGCCAGCCTAAGCATTCTTCTTATATCTTCCTCTGAAGCTCCATCGAAGACAGGAGTTGCCATAGGAACACCTCCAACTAAATTGCCAGCCATTTCCATAATTTCATCTTCAGAAAAAGAATTAAGATCTTCTTTTTGGCCACTACTATTATAAATTTTTTCTAGAAAACCCCGAATTTCTACTACTTTTGCCTGAGCTTCTAGCATTTTTCCTATCTTAATGCCTAAACCTTTAGCCGCCCAACCTAAATGTGTCTCAAGAACTTGACCAACATTCATTCTAGATGGAACACCTAAAGGGTTTAATAGAATATCTACCGGATTACCATCTTTCGTATAAGGCATATCTTCGATAGGGACTATCTGGGAAATAACACCTTTATTTCCATGACGACCGGCCATTTTATCTCCTGGCTGGATACGTTTTTTAACGGCTAAATATACTTTAACCATTTTCAAAACACCTGGTGCCAAGTCATCACCCATAGTAATTTTTTTGCGTTTAGTTTCGAATCTTTCGTCGAACTCTTTGCGTTGCTGCTCTATTTGCCCACCAATTGTCTCTAATTGGACATTAACATCTTCATCTTTTACTTTAATTTTCAGCCATTCAGACTTTAACAAATCATCAAGAAGTTCTTGAGTAAGCTCAGTTCCTTTTTTAAGACTCCCTAATCCTGTAGCTATAGATTGTCCAATCAACATTTCAGACACCCGACTAAATATATCATTTTCAATGATTTTCAGTTGATCATCTAAATCTTTTTTATGTCTTTTTATTTCTTCTTCTTCTATTTCTAGTGCGCGTTTATCTTTTTCTACACCATCTCGTGTAAATACCTGAACATCAATAACAGTTCCTCTGACACTACCAGGTACTCTAAGAGAAGTATCTTTTACATCAGCGGCTTTCTCACCAAATATTGCGCGCAACAATTTTTCTTCAGGTGTAAGCTGTGTTTCTCCCTTAGGAGTCACTTTTCCTACTAGAATATCACCACCTTTAACTTCGGCACCTACATAGACAATTCCTGATTCATCAAGTTTGGATAGCGCCTCTTCACTAACATTAGGTATATCTGCAGTGATCTCTTCTGAACTATGTTTCGTTTCTCTTGCTACACAAGTTTTTTCTTCAATATGTATTGTGGTAAAACGATCTTCTCTAACAACTCTTTCAGACACTAAAATTGAATCTTCAAAGTTGTATCCATTCCAAGGCATAAAGGCAATTAACATATTTTGCCCAAGTGCCAATTCACCGATATCTGTTGAAGGACCATCCGCCAATATATCACCTGAATTTACAAAATCACCTGGTCTAACTAATGGTTTTTGATTGATACAAGTATTTTGATTTGAACGAGTGTATTTCGTTAAATTATAGATATCAACACCAGGAATTCCGGCTACTGTTTCACTATCATTAACTTTTACTACAATTCGAGCTGCATCTACAGTTTCAATAACACCACCACGTTTAGCAACAACTGTAACGCCTGAGTCTTTTGCTACCACTCGCTCCATCCCAGTGCCAACCAATGGTTTTTCAGCCAATAATGTCGGGACGGCTTGACGCTGCATGTTTGACCCCATCAAAGCACGGTTAGCATCATCATGCTCTAAAAATGGAATAATTGAGGCTGCAACTGACACGATTTGCTTTGAGGACACATCCATATATTGCACAGTATCAGACGAGGCTAAAGTAAACTCATCTTTATGCCTCGCAGAAACTAAACCTTCTACCAACTTACCATTTTCATCAATTGCAACACTTGACTGTGCAATAACGAAATTCCCTTCCTCAATCGCTGACAAATAGTCTACTTGATCAGTTACAACACCTCTTTCTACTTTTCTATACGGTGTTTCTAAAAAACCATATGAATTAGTTCGCGCATAAACTGACAAGGAATTGATTAAACCAATATTTGGCCCTTCAGGTGTTTCAATGGGGCAAACTCGACCATAATGAGTTGTATGTACATCCCTAACCTCAAACCCTGCTCGCTCTCTCGCTAATCCACCAGGCCCTAATGCAGAAACACGTCGTTTATGTGTAACTTGAGACAAAGGATTATTCTGATCCATAAACTGTGACAACTGACTAGAACCGAAAAACTCTTTTATTGCTGCTGAAACAGGTTTGGCATTTATAATTTCCTGCGGCATATATCCTTCAGAATCTGCAAGTGTCAATCTTTCTCTTACCGCACGTTCCACTCGAACCAAGCCAACACGAAATTGGTTTTCGATCATTTCTCCAACAGATCTAACTCGTCTATTACCAAGATGATCAATATCATCAACTGTTCCATTGCCATTTCTAATTGCAATTAATTCTTTAAGAACATCAATTATATCGTCTTTACTTAAAATACCTTCTCCATCTGTATCTCCTCTTCCCAATCGACGATTAAATTTCATCCTTCCTACTGCAGACAAATCATATCGATCTGAAGTAAAAAACAAATTTGAAAAAAGATTTTCAGCAGAATCTTTTGTAGGTGGCTCACCTGGTCGCATCATCCTGTATATTTCGACCAATGCTTCCAATCTATTGGTTGACGAGTCGAGACTCATTGCATTTGAAATATATGGCCCTCTATCCAAATCATTTACATATAAAACATTAAGCTCTGTTATTTTTGCATCCAATAATTTCTGCAACAATTCTTCAGTAATCTCATCATTGACATTTGCAATTAACTCCCCTGTTTCCGCTTCAACTATATTGTGAGCCAAAACTTTTCCATACAAATATTCTTTCGGCACGTCAATTTCTGTCACTTTTTCCTTGGACATCGTGCGTATATGTTTAGCTGTTACTCTTCGTCCTTCCTCAACAAGCACTTTATCATTGTATTTGATATCGAATACTGCCATTTCACCTCGCAAACGCTCAGGAATAACATGATATTTGATATTTTCATCACTTAAGGTAAATTGGTTTGTTTCGAAGAACATCTTTATCATTTCTTCGTTGTCATACCCCAAAGCCCTTAACAAGATTGTCGCTGGGATTTTACGTCGTCTGTCTATTCTTACGAAAACTGCATCCTTGTGATCAAATTCAAAATCTAACCACGATCCACGATAAGGAATGACTCTTGCATTAAATAACAATTTTCCTGATGAATGCGTTTTACCTTTATCATGATCGAAAAAAACACCTGGCGACCTATGTAATTGAGAGACAATTACTCGCTCTGTTCCATTGACAACAAATGTTCCATTATCTGTCATCAAAGGAAGCTCACCCATATAAACTTCTTGCTCTCTTATATCTTTAACTACTTTTGCAGATACAGGCGCATCTTTATCATATATAACCAGCCTGACTAGAACGCGCAAAGGAGCTGCATAAGTTGCTCCACGCTGTTGACATTCTTTTACATCAAAAGTAGGCTCACCTAATCTATACTTAACATATTCAAGCACAGCATAGCCTGAGTGACTCACAATAGGAAATACACTACTAAATGCTCCATGCAAACCAGTTTCTATTCTCTTTTTTGGCTCTATGCCAGATTGTAAAAACCGGGCATATGATTGAATCTGGGTTTCTAATAAATAGGGTACTTCTAAAACTTCAGTACCTTTTCCAAAATTATTACGAATACGTTTTTTTTCGGTAAAAGAATAGGACATATTGCTTTCATTCCTTCAATCAAGGATTGTTAAATATTATGTCAAAACCAACACCAAAGAGATGGTGAAAGTAGGACTTTGTACAAACTGTAAAAGGCCGGAGACAATAATGTCACCAGCCCTTTGCTTAAGAAACTTAGAGTACCTGAATTTTTATTTTTTTCAATACACGCCCTCTTGCTCTTTCTTCAAGTAATTTATTTAATTTCAGATGTTGCACCAGCTTCTTCAAGTGTTTTTTGAGCCTCTTCAGCCTCAGCTTTACTTACACCTTCTTTAACTGGTGTTGGAGCGCCTTCAACAGCACCTTTGGCTTCTTTCAAGCCCAGACCTGTAATACTACGAACTGCTTTAATTACTGAAACTTTATTTTCGCCAAACGATGTTAGAATCACATCAAATTCAGTTTGCTCAGCCCCATCGCCTGCACCACCACCATCGCCTGGCGCTGCCGCAGCAACCGCCGCTGTCACACCAAATTTTTCTTCCATTGCTGAAATTAAATCAACAATTTCCATAACAGTCATGTTAGAAACTGCTTCCAAAATATCTTCTTGTGAGATTGCCATTCCTGATATTCCTCTAATATAATAAGTTTTTACTAGTTTATGAAGCTTATGCAGCTTCTGCTTCTTGCTTCTGATCTCTTAGAGCAGCTAAAATACGAGCCAATTTTCCAACCGGTGCTTTCATCACCGCCATAATTAAACTTATACCTTGATCGCGTGTCGGCAAACTTGCCAAACGCGACAATTCTGTTAGCTCATGAATCTTTCCATCAAAAGCAATGACCTTAGCAATTAGCTTTTCATTGGATTTTGCAAAGTTATTAATTAATCGTGCTGCTGACCCCAGGTCTTCCATTGAAAACGCAAGGATCAATGGACCAACAAGCCCTTCCTGCATACATTCAAATTCAGTTCCTGCAACTGCGCGCTTTGCTAAAGAGTTTTTAACTACTCTTAAATAAACGCCAGTTTGTCTTGCAGTGTTTCGTAGATCGGACAACTCCGCTACTGTTAATCCACAATATTCGGCTGCTACTACTGAATATGCTTTTGCAGCATATTGAGCAACCTCATCAACAACTACCTTTTTGCCATCTAGGTTTAATGCCACAGATTACCTCCGGTAATTTATTTAGACTACAAGTCTAAATTAAACAAAACGCATCTAATTTCAGATGCACCTTACGGTTCCTTCACCAATCATTTGGCAAAGCCTTCCGTCTACGCTGGAAAACAGTTAAACTGCCAATTATACTTTTCAGTACCAACGGTCTTTGACGGCTGCCAGACACCTAGCAACCCAAAGTTTTTCTAGAAACAATTCAAGTGCATTTAAGGGATATAATTTAGTTAAACTAATCCTTAGTTAAATTGTTTCTATTCTTCTCAAATATCAATACTACCTTGATCTATACATAAACCTGGACCCATTGTCGAGGATATCGCAATCTTTTGTAAATAAATACCTTTTGCTGAAGAGGGCTTAGCTTTTTTCAAGTCTGCTATTAAAAACTCAAGATTTTGCTTAAGCGAACTTTCGTCAAACGAAACCTTTCCAATTGAACAATGTATAATACCGCCTTTATCAGTACGGTACCTAACTTGACCTGTCTTTGCATTTTTAACTGCTGTTGCCACATCTGGCGTGACAGTTCCAACCTTAGGGTTAGGCATTAAACCTCTTGGCCCCAATATTTGCCCTAACTGACCAACAACACGCATTGCATCCGGTGAAGCAATAACCACATCAAAATCCATTTCACCTTTCTTTACCTGATCAGCAAGATCATCCATTCCAACTACATCTGCACCTGCTTCTTTCGCAGCATCAGCATTAGGACCTTGTGTAAAAACTGCTACACGGACAGTTTTACCTGTACCATTTGGCAATAGAGATGCCCCACGAACATTTTGGTCTGACTTCTTTGGATCAACACCTAATAAAACACTAACATCCACTGACTCATCAAACTTGGTATTAGCAAATTCTTTTAACAACGCAACACTTTCAGAAATTGAATATTGCTTGCTTTTATCAACTTTAGCGTCAATTAATTTTGCTTTTTTAGTTAACTTAGCCATTATAATCCCTCCACGTCCAGACCCATGCTACGAGCACTTCCAGCAATAATTTTAACTGCGGCATCCATATCTGCCGCATTAAGATCTTCCATTTTTGTATTAGCAATTTCTTCTAACTGTGCTCGGGTAACTGTCCCAATCTTTGCTGTATTAGGTGTTCCACTCCCTTTTTTAACACCCACAGCTTTCATCAACAAAACTGAGGCTGGAGGGGTTTTAGTAATAAAAGTAAAACTCTTATCATTAAAAACGCTAATTACAACGGGAATAGGAAGCCCTTTTTCAATGTCTGATGTTTTAGCATTAAAAGCTTTACAGAACTCCATAATATTTAAACCATGCTGCCCTAGAGCAGGACCAACAGGTGGACTTGGATTCGCTTCACCTGCTTTAACCTGTAACTTGATATAAGCTGTTATTTTTTTCGCCATCTTTTCACTCCTAATTTGGGTGCAAACGCATTTTCAGCTCCCCAAGATACAAAAATCCCTATTCCATATTAGAAGAACAGAGATCTGTTTACTAAACTTTAATTAGATTTTCTCTACCTGCCCAAAACTCAATTCAACCGGCGTAGATCGCCCAAATATTAAGACAGATACTTTCAACCGACTTTTTTCGTAATTTACTTCTTCCACATTTCCGTTAAAATCATTAAATGGCCCATCTATGACCCTCAAAACCTCACCTACTTCAAACAATATCTTAGGCCTTGGCTTATTGACACCTTCTTCAACACGATTCAGTATTGCATTTGCTTCTTTTTCTGAAATGGGTGCAGGCTTATCTTTTGTACCACCAATAAACCCTAACACTCTTGGGATATTTCTAACCAGATGCCATGTATCATCATTCAGTTCCATCTGAACAAGCACATATCCGGGAAAGAACTTTCTTTCACTTTTACGTTGCTGCCCCATTCTCATTTCCACAACTTCTTCAGTTGGAACTAAAACCTTCCCAAACTGCTCTTGCATTCCTTCTAGTTCTATTTTTTCCTCTAAAGCAAGTTTTACTTTATTTTCATAATTTGAATAAGCATGAACAACATACCAGTTTAAAGCCATTACTTAACCCCCTTGACCGGTCAAGCTTTTAATCGCCCAGAATAAGAACATATCTAGAAACCAAAGAAATAATCCAACAATAAACACTAAGCCAAATACCAGCAAAGTTGTTCTTATTGTTTCCTCTCGCGTAGGCCAGACTACTTTTCTAACTTCTTGCTTTGACTCAAGAGCAAAATCCCAAAGTCCTTTTCCTCTTACTGTTGTCAGCATAATCCCTATTGCAATTAAAACAACCGTCACAAGCATCAATACTCGATAAAGCATTGTAAAACCAGGAACATCAGAGAAATAATAAAAAGCAGCCACACCAGCAACTACAAAAACAAGAGATAAACCTTGTTTTACAACATCGAATATTTTTGATGTATCTTCCGCCTGTGCATTCATTTTAGATAATTGATTTAAATTATTGAGCTAGACACTGAATGGCAGGCCAGGAGGGACTCGAACCCACAACCTGCGGTTTTGGAGACCGCTGCTCTACCAATTGAGCCACTGACCTATTCAGAAATCATAAAGAACCGACGATTATACCGTGTCATTTCATATTGCGCAATAAAAAAGAGTCTTTCGAATTTGCAACTGGAGCTCATAACCGGATTTGAACCGGTGACCTCTTCCTTACCAAGGAAGTGCTCTACCGACTGAGCTATATGAGCGGTCTGTAGTTTGTTGAAAAGAATGGAGCGGGTGATGGGAATCGAACCCACATAATCAGCTTGGAAGGCTGGAGTTCTACCACTGAACTACACCCGCAGAGTTTCCTGTATTGGAAAGATGGTGGAGGGGGGAGGATTCGAACCTCCGAAGGTAGAACCGTCAGATTTACAGTCTGATCCCTTTGGCCACTCGGGAACCCCTCCTGAGCCGGCTATTATTACAATAATAACCAGACTAGTCAATAATTATTTCACATGACTTTACCAGCCCATCAAACTCAACCCCAACCTATAGTAGACTTAATTCAAATTATTCATAGCCAAAGAAAAATCACCTGAAATTATATTAGCAATTTCGGGCTCAACATTTCTAAATACGGAAAATAACGCCTCACGATCTACTACCGAAGGATTTGACAAAACATAATCTGCAACCTGCCTTCCTGCTTCTGGTCGACCAACACCCAACCTTAATCGATAAAACCCCTTACCGTCTAAATTGGCAATTATATCCCGAAGACCATTATGCCCCGCATGACCACCTCCATTTTTTAGCTTTACCGCCCCCACTTCTAAATCTATTTCATCATGAACAACCAAAATTTGCTCAATATCTATCTTATAAAATCGAGAAAACGCAGCCACCGACAAGCCGCTACGATTCATAAATGTTTGAGGTTTAAGCAAAGCTACTTTTTTTGATTGATAAACGCAATTAGCAACAACCCCATGAAACTTCGGTTCATTATTCCATGACTGACCACACATTTCTAACAGTCTATCCAAAAACAAAAAACCGGCATTATGCCGGTTTTTTTCGTACTTCTGCCCAGGATTCCCCAAGCCAACTATTAGCTTAATCACTTTTTCCATCATCCGCTTCGCCTGAAGCATCTTCATCAGAGGCAGCGCTCTCATCGCCCTCTTCAACCTCATCATCTTCTTCAACAACTTTTGTTTTGACCACTTGAGCAACAGTATGATCATGATCTCCCTCTTGAGCCAACACCACACACTCAACACCTTCAGGAAACGCAATATCAGTTAAGTGGACAGAATCACCTATATCTAAACCACTTAAATCTACTTCAATATATTCTGGCAACAATGCTGGCAAACAAGACACCTCAATATCCACCATCGCGTGAGTAATAACACCTCCAGCCTTAAACCCAATACAAGTCTCTTCATTCATAAAATGCAAAGGCACTTTAACTTTTAAAGCCTGTTCTGCATTAACACGCATAAAATCCATATGCATTACTTCGTTTTTTGCAGGGTGACGCTGAATATCTTTTAATATTGCCTTTTCAGTCTTTCCATCTATCTTTAAGTCTAAAATATGGGAATAAACAGCCTCATGATTCAAATGATTATTTACCTCATTCTGAATCAATACTATTGACTGAGGACTCGCTTCTCCACCATAAACTACTGCAGGAATCTGACCATCACGACGAACCGCTTTCGCGGAACTTTTTCCTGATTGGTCGCGATTTTTAGCTACAAATTCAAACACATTAGACATCTTTTTCTCCAAACTCACTCATTAATAAGCACTATACTTATTTTATTTATTAATCTACATAAAGCGAACTGACCGATTCACTTTCAGCAATACGCCTGATAGTTTCAGCTAGCATTTCCGCGACACTTAGCTGCCTAATTTTTTCAATTGACAACAACTCGTCATTTAACGGAATAGTATCAGTAACAACCAATTCATCCAAAACAGAATTTCTTACATTATCCGCAGCCGCTCCCGACAACACAGGATGAGTACAATAAGCAACTACTTTAGTCGCTCCATTTTTCTTTAAAGCTGCCGCCGCATGACACAAGGTACCTGCAGTATCAACCAAATCATCAACCATGACACAAGTTCGACCTGAAACATCACCTATAATATGCATTATTTCGGATACATTTGCCTTTGGGCGCCTCTTATCAATGATTGCTAAATCAGCACCCAACCGCTTTGCCAATGCTCTCGCCCTAACAACCCCACCGACATCAGGCGAAACAACGATTAAATCTTCATACTTTTGTCGCCAAACATCCCCAAGCAACAAAGGCGAAGCATAGACATTATCAACGGGTATATCAAAAAAACCCTGAACCTGCTCTGCGTGCAAATCAACCGTCAAAACCCTATCCGCTCCAGCTATATCAATCATATTGGCGACTAATTTAGCGGTAATTGGCACTCTCGCCGACCTTGAGCGACGATCTTGTCGTGCATATCCATAATATGGCATAACCGCCGTTATTCTTGACGCAGAGGCTCTTTTTAACGCATCAATCATTACCAGCATCTCCATTAGATGCTGATCAGCAGGCGAACACGTAGGCTGAATAACAAATATGTCTTTGCCTCGTACATTCTCCTCAATTTCTACAACTATTTCTCCATCACTAAAACGCCCGACTGTTGCCATCCCGAGACGCATATTTAGCTTCCTCACTATTCCTTCGGATAATACTTTGTTTGCATTTCCAGAAAATACCATCATTGAGGAATCTTGCATTTAAGCACCTCGCTAAAAATAATTAAGATGAAGATAAAAATGGCTGGGCTGCCAGGATTCGAACCTGGGTATGCGGAGATCAAAACCCCGTGCCTTACCGCTTGGCGACAGCCCAATAAATTTTCAGTCCAATAAAACATCAAACAATGGTGATTTATTTAAGCCTCTGGTTAAATAAATCTGCCATTTTGTATTCAGAACACTCCAAGCTTCACGCGCTAATTCTTCCGAATCAAACTCCGCAAAAACACAAGCACCTGTGCCCGTTAATCTAGCATTAGAAAACCTAGCCAAGTCTTCTAAAGCATTTTCTACTGGCTGATATAACTTACTAACAACATCTAAACAATCATTTTGATGTTGCCCTGCAAGAAAATCAGCCATTCTGATTGATTTACTGTTCCTTGTCAAATCCCTTGTTGAAAAAATTTCTTTTGTATCTACATGGCACTCCGGTTTTATAACTACAATCCATTTTTCCAGAAGATCTATCTCCTCAATTTTTTCTCCCACACCTTCTGCCCAAGAGGCTTTACCATACACAAAAATTGGGACGTCAGCCCCCAGCTCCAATCCTAACTGCATTAGTCTTTTTTTAGAAATATTTAATTTCCATAACTTATTTAACACAACTAACGTTGTTGCGGCATCAGAACTTCCACCGCCCAATCCTCCTCCCATAGGCAGGTTTTTTTCTACTTCAATAGAAACCCCCTCCTGACATCCCGTCTCGCGCCTTAATATGTTAGCAGCACGAATAGTCAAATCATCCTCTTCTGGCACCCCAGAAAGAGGTGATAATAAAGTTATTTTTCCATCTTTAACTGGGTGGTATGTAATCCAGTCACACAGCTCAATAAACTGAAAAACTGTTTGGAGCAAATGATACCCATCATCTCTTTGCCCTGTTATCCTTAACATTAAATTCAATTTAGCTGGCGCAGGCCATTTTTTACCCCATTCCATCATTTTCTTATCTCAATTGTCCTTGCAATTAAAAAGCTACTCTTCCCACTGATCAATGATCAACTTCATCGTTGATTTTTTTCGATTAACTTTAATTTTCTTTGGCAACTTATCTTGCTTGACTAATTGCATTTTTTGATAGTTAACTCGCCAACCCAATTGAACAAAACCTTCTTTTTCTCGCACATATGTGTTTTCTGGATCAACTAAACCGAGAACCCAATATTTCAATGCCGAAATAGGCACTAAAACTCCAGTATATTTTTTGATCACATCATCAGCCGATCCATAATGCTGAACCTGCTTGCCATCAAAACTCACCAGCACGCGCGTACCGTTAATATTGACAATTACACGCCCCATTCCAAGTGGACCAAATAATTCAATGACATCTTTATTTTTCAGATGCTTCCAATTAATTGATGCAGATATAGCATTATTTTGATCGGAAACAGCAAGCCGCCCTGAAAACGCCCATTCATCTTTGGCATATAAATAATTTCTTTCTTCCAACTGAAATAAGGTTGTTAGTTTAACTGGTTTATTACTACATGAAGTCAGAACACCCATTAAAAGTAGTATGATAAAAAACCTGATTTTCACTTATCACTTCACATTATTAAACAAGCGCTGGGTTTTTAATAAATATTCATCATCTGGAGCTTTTTTATAGACTTTATCGAAAAGATTTTTTGCCTCATCCTTTTTACCCATTGCCCATAACACCTCAACGATATGAGCAGCTATTTCATTTTCTGCTTGTTTTTCATAAGCACTTTCTAAATAATCTAGCGCTTCTTTAAACTTTTCTTGCTTAAATCGCAACCACCCTAGACTATCAATAATTACCGCTTCATCTGGCTTTAGTTTTAAAGCCCGAAGCAAATATTTTTCAGCATCTTCGTATCGATCTGTTCTATCTGCTAACGTGTAACCAAGAGCATTCAAAGCATTTGCATCGTTGGGGTCTTGCTGTAAAACCTGCAATAAGTCTTTCTCTACAACGTCCAGTTTATCTAGCTTTTCTGCTATTAAAGAACGTGTGTACAATAAATCCCTTTGTCCTGGAAACTCTTTCAGCCCCTTTGATAAAACATCATAGGCTTTTTGAAATTCTTTTTGTGAACTATAAAGTTCTGCCTTCAAGAGCTGGGTATTTGACTTCTGCTTAGGAAATTTTTTAGATATTTTTTCAATTCGGTTTTCAGCTTCAGCATACTCCTTCTGCTTTAACAGCATTGATATTGCAATCATTGAAGCTTCATATTCAAAAGGCCCTTGGGTTACCTTATCAAACCAGACCAAGGCCTTATTATAATTTTCTTTCTTGTATTCAATTCTACCTAAATAAAAACTTGCAGGTGCATCCCAGCCAGGCTTATTAACCAGACTTTCTAAAACATCTATTGCTTCTTCGTCTTTTTCCTGTTGAAGATAGACCAAAGCCATAGAAAATTGAGCATCTCCATCCTCTGGGTTAGCATCTGAAATTTTTCGATAAACCTCCAATGCCCCATCAAAATTTTCTTCTTTCACCAAAATCTGAGCTAACATCTTTTGTACTCGCACATTTTCAGGATTTTTTTCCAAAATGCTTTCTAAATCTTTTTTAGCCAGACCTAAATCTCCTTTTTGCGCTGCTAACTGTGCACGTAGAATTAGAGCTTTTTCCCAGCCAGGCTGTACAACCAATGCTGCATTAACTTTTGTTATTGCAACATCTTGCCTCTTTAACTGTCCAGCTAAAAGTGCTTGAACATAAAGAACTCCCGACTGATTAGGGTGCTGAACAGAAACCTCCTCCATCACATCAGAGACGAACTCTGTATTTCCTTCCTTTTCCAGAATTTGTAATACTTCCATTATTGTCGATTCAAAACCCGCCGGATCATCTTCTAAAACTCTACCCAAATGTTTAATCGCGTTGTCTTTGTCAGATCCTCTTAAAGCCGATAAAATAGCTATTTTTCTAGCGGAAAGATTTTTTTCATCTCGCTTTAACCATAAAGAAACCGCCTCATCAGTTTTTTTTGTATCCTTCAAAAAAAGCCCTATTTTTGCAGCCCTTTCAGCAATTTTTGGATCATCCACATGCTTTGCTGCTTGCAAATAACCTTCTAAGGCAACACCGTATTGTTTTCTTTGCCCAGCAATTTCTGCCGTCATCAAAAGATAAAGCACCTCTGGCGTAATTGCCGTTATCTTTTCAGGAACGACTTCTTTTTCCTTTTTAACACTTTCTTTTTTTTGTTCTTTTACTGAATGATCAGGTTCTTTTTCTTGAACACTTGCACACCCAGCTAGAAATACAGTGATCAGCACAGCTAATAACTTCATCATTAACATCAACAAATTCTCTATTTAAATATGATTAAACATGGCTATAGAATATCAGAAATCCAGCATAATTTAGACCAGAATTTTTAATCCTTATGTCTATCAGGTCACTATTGCGGAATTTATAATCATTTCTTTAGTCTTTTAAAAAAGGATAAAACAAACGTGTAGCACACGCTACACAACTGATTCAGAAACATTTATCCATGCAAAAAACCCACAAATATAAATAAGTAACCGTCTTCACTTAAAGTATATATTTGATTAAATCGCTATTTTCCTTAGAATAAGCTCCTTTAATATGGCAATCCATAACAATCAATGACACTTCATGCGGTAGGAATAAACTATAATACTGCGCCTGTTGCAATTCGGGAACGATTAGCATTCCCTGCTGAATTACTCGAACCCTCTCTTAAAACTCTATGGAATAGTCATAAAATTGATGGGGCAGCAATTTTATCTACCTGCAATCGAACAGAATTTTATTTTCAAACTGACGAAAACGCCCCAAATACAATTATTGAATGGATTGCAGAAAATAAAAAAATACCGCCACGTGACTTTACCCCCTACTTATACAAATATACTGACAGTCAGTCGATAAGACATATGTTTCGTGTTGCTTGTGGATTAGACTCAATGGTTCTTGGCGAACCACAAATTCTTGGTCAAATGAAAACAGCTTATCAAGCAGCGTATGAGGCCGGTACATTAGGAAAACATCTAGGAAAATTATTCCATCACACTTTTTCAGCTGCCAAAAAAGTACGCACCGACACCGCAATTGGTTCCAGCCCAGTCTCAGTTGCTTTTGCTGCTGTACAATTAGCCCAACAAATTTTTGACTCACTATCAGAACAGACTGCACTGCTAATAGGAGCAGGAGAAACTATAGAGTTAACCGCCAGGCATTTATCTCAAAATAACATTGGCCGGATAATTATAGCTAATAGAACTTATGACAAAGCCCATCATTTAGCCACTCAGTTTAACGGATATGCCATTGATTTATCCGAAATCCCCAACCATTTAGCCGAAGCAGATATAGTTGTATCCTCTACCGCGAGTCAACTGCCTATTTTAGGTAAAGGTCGAGTTGAAAGTGCCATCAAAAAACGCAAACATAAACCTATGTTTATGGTTGATTTAGCTGTTCCTCGTGATATTGAAGCAGAAGTAGAACAACTAAGAGATGTCTACCTCTATACTGTTGATGATTTACAGAATACTATAGACCAGAATATTGATTCCAGACGTAAGGCAGCTATACAAGCAGAAGAAATTATTGATACCCAAGTTGAGTATTTTCTGTCATGGATGCGTTCCCAAGGTGCTCAATCAGTCATCAAAGATTATCGGCTACAAGCTGAATTAACACGCAATGAAGTACTTGCCAAAGCGATGACCCAATTAAAAAATGGTCGCTCTGCAGAAGATGTATTAAACCAATTAGCACATACTCTGACAAATAAACTTATCCACACTCCCAGCGCACAATTAAGGGAAGCGGGGGCAAATGATCGACATGACATAGTCGCCGCTGCAAGAGAAATATTTAAATTAAAATAATGAAAGCCTCAATACAAACTAAACTTGAAAATCTTGGCGATCGCTTTGAAGAAATCGCAGCACTTCTGTCCCAACCTGAAGTACAAAGTGATCAAAATAAATTTCGATCATTAAGTCAGGAGTATGCTCAAATAGATCCTATTGTTACTTGCTATAGTCACTACAAAGAAAATGAAGAAACTATTAGCTCCTCACAAGAAATGGCCAAAGACTCTGACCCTGAAATGAGAGAAATGGCCAAAGAGGAATTACTTGAGGCTGAGGCTGAAAAAGAATCACTCCAAAGTCAATTACAGATTTTATTGCTTCCCAAGGATTCTAACGACAATAGAAATGTATTTTTAGAAGTTCGCGCCGGTACAGGTGGAGATGAAGCTTCTATTTTCTCAGGTGATTTAGCCAAAATGTACCAGCGTTTTTCAGAAAAACAAGGCTGGAAAACTGAAATCATCAATGAAAACCGAAGTGACCAAGGTGGCTATAAAGAAGTTATTCTACGCATTGTAGGTAAAGAAGTTTATTCACAATTAAAATTTGAATCTGGTGTTCATCGCGTACAACGTGTTCCAGAAACAGAATCTCAAGGCCGGGTTCACACCTCAGCTTGTACTGTCGCTATTATGCCAGAAGTAGAAAGTATTGATGAGTATGAAATTAACTCATCTGATTTGCGGGTAGATACATTTAGAGCTTCTGGTTCAGGTGGTCAGCACGTTAACAAAACAGATTCGGCTATTCGACTGACCCACCTACCAACGGGTGTTGTTGTAGAATGTCAAGATGAACGGTCTCAACATAAAAACAGAGCCAGGGCAATGTCGTTATTACAATCTCGATTATTAACTGCTGAACAAGATAAACAGCAAGCAGAACAAGCAGAAGACAGAAAATCTCAAATAGGTTCAGGCGATAGATCAGAACGAATCCGCACCTACAATTATCCACAAGGACGTATGACTGACCACCGCATTAATCTAACTTTGTATAAACTAGATGAAATTATGCAAGGTGGATTAGAGCATGTCATTAACCCTTTAATTAGTGAACATCAAGCAGAACTATTAACCCAACTGGGTAATGACTGATATTCAAACAGCCTTATCTACTGCAACAAAACTACTGAAAAAGACATCAGATTCCGCTTCACTTGATACAGAAGTCTTACTCTGTCATATTTTAAAAAAATCTAGGTCTCACCTTAAAGCCTGGCCTGAAAAAAAATTACAAGCAGAAGATAAACAGCAGTTTTTACAGTTGATTAAACAACGCCAACAAGGGGTTCCAATTGCTTATATTATTGGGAATAAAGAATTTTGGTCGCGCGATTTCAAAGTCAACAACCAAGTGTTAATACCTCGACCTGATACCGAATTATTAATTGAACTTAGCTTGTGCATTCTAGCCGATACACACAAAGCCAGCATCATTGATTTAGGAACAGGCAGCGGTATCATCGGCATTACCCTCGCAGCAGAACGACCAGATATTCATGTTATTGCCACCGACCTTAGCTCCCAGGCACTCACTATTGCAAAACAAAATGCAGCAACCCATCAAATCAAGAATATTAACTTTATCCAATCCAATTGGTTTGCCCAAATACCCGATTTAAAATTTGACTTAATCGTCAGCAATCCACCCTATATTGCCAATAATGATCCCCATTTATCTCAGGGTGATATTCGTTTTGAGCCTAAAAGTGCCTTAACATCGGAAAACAAAGGTTTAAGTGATATCAAAAAAATCAGTAATCAGGCTCACAATTTTTTAACACATAATGGTACACTATTTATTGAACATGGCTTTGATCAACAAAAAGCTGTTCAAGCTATATTTAAATCATTTAATTACCACAACATCAAAACCCACCTCGACCTCTCTGGCAACCCTAGAGTAACAACAGGCCAATGGAAGACAAAATGAAGCAAGAAGAATTTCAACTCCCTAGACGTGTCACTACCCAATTATTACATTTAGCACAAATTTCCCCGAAAAAAGAAATATGTGGCTTAATTGGTGCAAAAAATGGCATTGCCAACACCTGCTATCCAGTCCAGAATATCGCTGATCAACCAGAAACGCGTTTTCATATGGATGCTAAACAACAAATTAGTGCTATATCTAACATTAGAGACAAAAACGAAACATTGTTTGCTATCTATCACTCTCATCCAACTGCACCCGCAGAGCCGTCAACTACTGATAAAGAACTTGCGGCTTACCCTGATGCACTTTATTTAATCATATCACTCAACACAAAAGGTGTACTTGAAATCAAAGGGTTTAGAATGATTGACGAATCTTTTACTGAAGTATCTCTCAGTATGCTTTCTGATTAATATCTTAAGCGATGAAGATTCTGTTCAAAATCTTCAGAATTCTTGTTTTATTAGTTATTTTCATATCACTTGCCTTTTATACAAAAACGCAAAAACTAAAATCCCGAGCGTGGTCTGAACCTTTACAAATCATCATCTTCCCCATGAATGGTGACGGTAGCATGGTTACTGAACAATATATCAAGCAACTTAAAACTGAAGCTTTTAACGATATTGATCTTTTTTTTCAAGATGAAGCCAAGCATTATAATTTATCTATTCAAAACCCCACTTTCACTGGTCTAGGTTCTATAATAAATGAACTCCCACCTGAAGCGCCATTGCCTGATGCTAGTTTCAGCAAAATTGCCTGGTGGAGCTTAAAACTCCGATACTGGGCTTATAAAACTACGCCTGATAACAATTCTAACTTACATCGTGTAAGAGCCTTCGTTTACTACCATCAAGCCGAAGAAAACAAACAATTACAACACTCACTTGGACTAGACAAAGGATTATTAGTCATTGCCCATACCTTTGCCTCCCATAAACTGGAGCAACAAAACAATATCGTTATTGCCCACGAGATATTACATACTCTAGGCGCAAGCGATAAATATGACAGAAATAACCAGCCCATATTCCCAGCCGGTTATGCTGAACCAGAAAAAAAACCTCTATTTCCACAATCACTTGCAGAAATAATGGCTGCTAAAATTCCTCAACCTAATCATCAAGCGGAAATGGCTGAAAGCCTTGAATATTGTATTATTGGCATGAAAACGGCTAAAGAAATCAACTGGATTCAAAGTAAAACTCAGGATTAACAGCCAACTCCTTGTATTCCAATAATCTTCATCTAAACTAAAAGCACTAATTATCAGGAATAAAATAGTGCAATTGTTTAACAAACTTTTCAGAAAGAACAAAGCCAGCAAAGGTATAACTGCTATAAGTTTTACCTCAGAAGGTATTGCGCTTGCCGTTTCTCAATATACAATTAATCAAAAACCTAAACTGATTCACTGTGAATTCATTCACACAAACAATAAACAATTATCGCTTCAACAACTCACTGAAACACATCATTTGAAAGATTACGACTGCCATCTTGTTCTTGCATCTGATGATTATCGTTTAATAACAATAGAACCACCTGCAGTTACCGAAAGTGAAATGTCAGAAGCTATTCGCTGGAAAGTGAGTGATTTGGTAGAGTTTCATATAGATGATGCAATTATTGATCACTATCCTCTTCCCGTTTCTGATCGTGTAAATACCGAAAAAAAAATGGAGGTTGTTGCCACGCCTAAATCCACTATTCAGCCTCTAATTGATTTATGCACATCGTGTAATTTACAAGTAAAAGTCATTGATATACAAGAAACTAGCCTTAGGAATCTGGCAAGTTTACTCCCAGAAAATAAGACAGGAATCGCGGTACTCCATTTACAAAAAAATACCGGTCAAATTATTATTGAAAAGAAGGGGTTGATCCACCTGAGCCGTAAATTAGCTATGGGCTTTGATCGATTAGGGTTCACTGATTCTTTTATGAGTGACGGACAAATAGAACTAGAACGAAATAGCTTGGCATTAGACATACAGCGTTCTTTTGATTATATAGAAAGTTATTACAACCTGCCTCCAATTTCAGAACTAGCTGTTATTCCTGTAACAAAGAACACACAAGGAATTTTAGACTTTCTTAATAATAATCATGGCATTACTAGCAGAATAATGGATTTATCTGCCATGATCGACAGTAATATTCTATTGAATGATAGTACTCAATCCCTATGCGCTCCCGTTATTGGTGCCACTCTAAGGAAGGCTGGTGATTCAAAATGATTCAACAAGTAAACTTATACCAAGATGCGCTTAAAACCAAGACTACACCAGGTTTAAATAACTATCTGTATGGAATATCTCTAGCTGCTTTATTATTTCTGGGGTTCAGTATTTATTTATTAATCGATCAGAACAATACTGAAGCAAACATACAACAAGCTCATCAACAACTCAGTGATGCAGAATTGCATGTTCAATTAATGCAAGAGCAATATCCAGAGCAACAAGTAGACACCTTCATTCAACAAGAAATATCTCGTTATGAAAATATATTGAGCAGCTTATCTCAAGTTGTTTATTTATTATCTGATAATGAATCAGACCAGACTCAAGGTTTTTCCAGATATTTGTCTGCCTTAGCCAGACAAAGTTCTTCTGACATTTGGTTAACTGAAATATCTATTGATGCCGAAAAAAATTACCTTTCATTACATGGCAGCACTTTTAATACAAAAACGATCCCAGAATTTTTACAAAAATTACATCATGAAGCTGTTTTTAAAGGGCGTGTTTTTGAATCATTAAACATGACTCAATCTATCAAAATAAAAAAACAGCTAGATTTCAACGTTAGTACTGCGGCAAAAAAATCAGAAGAAAAAAGTGAGTCTAATGAATAGTCTTATTGAACAATTTAACACTTTAACAACTAGAGAAAGATCAATACTACTAGCTACATTAGCCATTGTTTTTTTTGGTGCATGGGATAATTTTTTCTATCAGCCACTTATCGCAAACCATAATCAATTAAAAGACCAGCTTTCTTCCATAAATCTTCAAGTTATGGAGCAGCAACAATCGGCAATGCTAATAGAAACTTTAGGGAAAACAGACCCTAACCAGACTAATAAACAAAAGCTTAGCCAAATTAAAGTAGAGCTTAAAAAATCAAAGTCACAGCTAGGTATTGGAGAAAAAGTATTTGTTTCAGCTCATGTAATGGTAGAAGTTCTAAGCAATATCCTAAAAGAAAATAGTGCATTAAAATTGGTAAAACTGGAATCAATTCCAGTCACCTCCTTATCTAAATCTGACAAAGACCATTCAGGTGTTTACCGACATGGCTTATCTATTACTTTAAGAGGCAACTATCAAAATACGCTTAATTATCTAAAATCTTTGGAGTCGCTTCCCTGGAAATTCAGCTGGGATACCATTGACTATAAAGTTGAAAAGTACCCTATAGCCGAAACTACTTTACGTGTTTATACCTTAAGTTTTGAGGAGAATTGGCTTGGCTTATAAAAAATCATTATTTTTAATAGTAGGCTTATTGTATAACATCTACAGTTTTGCAGATTTTAGGGACCCAACTAAACCTGCTACTTATTTTCAAAATACAGGTGTTATTGCACGCCAATCAAAACAATTAAAATTATCATCCATCTGGATTTCTGGTGACTCAAAGCGTGCGACCATCAATGGAGTGACAGCTCAACAAGGAGATTTTATTTTCTCCACGATTAAAATTTTAAAGATTGAAAATAATTCCGTATTAATCAAGCAAAAGGGTAAAACAAAAAAACTCAGCCTTTTTTCTCACTCTTTTAAGTCACAGTAACAAAACACTTCAGCTATGAAAAAACTTATCTTATTTTTTACAATAATCTCGTTATTGCTTTCATGCTCTACCATTCCGACAGCAACACAAGACACTATTGACGAAGCATTTTCTGGCTCATCTACGCCAGCTCTGGTTGAGAAAAACCAAAAAATACCTGCTGAAATTAGTGACGCATTAGTACCTAATTATAACCAAACACTTTTCAGCCAAAATAAACCATTAAGCCCCAGACTATTCAATATATCGGTTTATCAAGCTAAAGCGCGTGATTTTTTTATGGGACTCGTTGTCGATACCGAAGAAAACATGATGGTTCACCCTGATGTTAATGGATTAATTTCATTAGAATTAAAAAATGTAACGATTGATCAGGTGATGAATGCCACACAAAAAGTTTACGGTTATAATTTCAAAAAAAATGACATTGGCTATATTGTTTACCCAGCCACCCTGCAAACAAAAATATTTAAACTTAATATTTTAGACCTTATCAGGCAAGGCCAGTCAAACACTCAAGTGACTTCTGGTCAACTTTCAAGTGATGATAGTGGAAGCAGTTCAGAGTCATCAGATGACAACAATTCTAATAGTTCAAGCTCAGGGAGCTGGATCAAAACACAAACAAATTCTGATTCCTGGAGCGAAATAAAACTGGCTGTTCAATCAATAATTTCAATAGATCCACAAGCATCTGTAGTTATTAATCGTCAATCAGGCATTCTTGTCGTTCGAGCAAAACCCATGCAACTAAGAGAAGTAGAAGATTTTATTTCTCATACACAAAAACAAAATAGCAAACAAGTTGTTCTGGAAGCAAAAATTATAGAGATTATTTTAGATGATAGTCATCAGGCGGGCGTTAATTGGCAAAGTGTTATAAGAGAAGGCATTAATAAAGCGCCCCTATTGACAGGCATAGGTGCTTTAACAGCATTAGATTCATTTAGAAATGTTTTTACTGTCGGTGGAAGTTGGGGAGATTTTAGTGCTTATGTTGAGTTATTAGAAACACAAGGCAAAGCAAATATATTATCCAGCCCTAGAATATCAACTTTAAATAACCAAAAGGCAATTATTAAAGTCGGCCAAGATGAATTCTTTATTACGGAAGTTTCAACCGATACGGAAACAAGTATTTCTGGTATACCCTCTCAAACTCAAGATATTACCTTTACACCTTTCTTTTCGGGCATTTCTTTAGATGTTACGCCTCAAATCAATGACAATGATGAAATTACGCTGCATATACACCCCTCAATTACGCGCGTAAAAGACCAGACAAAAAATTTCACTCTTAATGGAAAAGAAGGCTCATTGCCCATGGCATTAAATACTGTAAGGGAGTCTGACAGTATAATTAAAGCCAAAAATGGGCAGATTGTTGTTATTGGTGGGTTAATGCAGGAAATGAAAGAAGAAAGCAAAAGAGGTATTGCTGGGCTTTCTCAAATCCCCTATTTAGGTAACTTATTTAGAGTGAGCACGGGTAAGACTAAAAAATCAGAATTAGTGATTCTTCTTAAACCAACCTTGATGAATAAGGCAAGTGATTGGGGACCAGCCCTTAATGCGAGTAAAAAACAAATTAATCAACTGCGAAACTATCCATTATGGAAATAATCATAAGTTGGCAAAGAAATAGTACCCTTCTATCTACACAGGGTTAAGACCTATGTATCTAAAACATTTTGGTTTATCTGAGTTTCCATTTGGCTTAACACCCGACACACAATTTTACTTTAACTTGCCCAGTCATAAAGAGGCAATGAATGTTTTACGCATTGCACTAAATAGTGGTGAAGGCTTTATAAAAATAACCGGTGATGTTGGAACAGGTAAAACGATGTTGTGTAGAAAAGTCCTTAACTCACTAAAACACCCTTTTGTTACTGCCTACATTCCTAATCCACATTTAACACCCGCAGGTCTCCGCTTAGCGGTTGCTGAAGAACTAGACATTCCCTATTCTAAAGCGGTTATTCAACGCATCAATATTGCTGATGAGTTAGGTATAAAACATTTTGGAGACAATGGTCAAAGCCAGGTTTTGCAACACATTACGACACATTTACTGAAATCAGCAGCAAAAAGACAAAAAACCGTCATCATTATTGATGAAGCTCAGGCAATGTCTGAAGAAAGCTTAGAAGCATTAAGACTATTAACTAATTTAGAAACAGAAAAACAAAAATTATTACAAGTTATTTTATTAGGTCAACCTGAACTTGACACCTTATTACAAAAAAAATCAATTCGTCAATTTAGACAACGTATAACGTTTAGCTATAACTTAAAACACCTTACACTTAAAGAGGTGAGTGCTTATATTAAACATCGTTTACGTGTTGCTGATATTGAAAATCCAAATATTTTCTCTAAACCAGCACTCTTTGCATTACATTATTACAGCAAAGGTACACCCAGAATAATCAATATTCTTGCCCATAAAGCTATGTTATCTGCTTATGGAAAAGATTTAGAAACAATAGGTTTAAAACAAATAATATTAGCCGCAAAAGATACTGATGTGACTAACAATCATTCTCATTCTTCTATAATCAAACAAGGTTTTTTCTTTACCTTAATGACCAGCCTGGGTTTGCTAATTGCTCAACAAACAGGCGTTTTGTCATGAGTTTATTAAACCAGGTATTACAAGACTTAGAAAATAGAAATGCCAGTAATAGCACAAAACAAAAAAAAATAAACCAGCTTAAAGCGGCTTCAGCTACTCAAAAAAACTCATACTTTTTCCTGATAATACTTCTTTGTATTACCACAGCTATTGCTTTAATCAACTTCATCGTTAACGATGAAACTATCAGCACCCTCTTAACTCCAAAGCCCGAAAAAACCTTAGAAATTTCGGACATAACCCCAACAGAAAAACCAATTACTCAGCCAACAATCACTATTTCTAGTGCTAAAAAACCACTAGAAACAGAACAAATAAAGATTAAACCAGAAGTTCAAGAAGCCATAGTTAAACTAGAAAACCATTCAATTACTACATTACAGCCAGAGAAAAAGACAAATAATAAAACTCAGCAACTGGTTACAAAAAACACACTCATAAAAACCAACAAAAAGCGCCAGACCCAAAGAAAAAAACCTTATAAACAACAAAAAAAATACGTCACAAAAAAAATTAGCCCTAAGCAACAAGCTGAAAAATTGTTTACTCAAGCTAAAAAAGAGAAAAATAAGATAACCCTGCAATCTACACTAGAACAAATACTCATACTCAACCCAAAACATAAAGATGCCAGATTATTATTGGCGAATAATTTATTAAATATGGGTTTATTACAAAAGGCAATTGAAGTTTTAGACCAAGGGATACAACTACTCCCTCAAAACATACAGCTCATTAGTTTTAGGAGTCAATTGTTTTTACAAAACAATCAACCTCAATTAGCTTTAAATATTTTGCATCGAATAGATTCAAGATATAACAAAGATGAAATGTATCTAGGTCTTCTAGCCTCGGCATATCAACAAAATAGTGAGGATTTACATTCTTTACAAATCTACCAAAAATTAATAGTAATCAATCCTCAAAAAGCTGAATATTGGCTAGGACTCGCCATTGCCCAAGAAAAGCAAGGAAATAAAATACAGGCATTAAAAGGATACCAGCAAGCTCTTGATAAAAAAACATTAAAAAAATCAATAGTAAGCTATATTAATCAAAGAGTAAGCTTACTAAAAAGACAATAAATCTATGGAAGTAAAAAAGAAAATCCGTATCGGTGATCTACTGGTTCAAAACCAGATAATCACTCATGACCAGCTAATGTCTGCGCTGGGAGAGCAAAAAAAGACAGGAAAAAAACTCGGCAAAACACTAATCGACCTTAATTTTCTGACCGAAATAGAACTCCTTAACTTTCTCTCAAGACAACTTCAGATTCCTTATATTGATATTTCGCAATACCAGCGAGATGATAAAGTTGTCCAAAGCTTACCAGAAAGCCTAGCCAGACGTTTTAGAGTCATGCTTTTAGAAAACAATGAGCATGATGTGCTATTAGCCATGGCAGATCCAACTGATTTATTGGGCCTAGATGAACTGACTCGTATTCTTAAAAAAAGAATTCGTCAAGCCGTCGTGAAAGAAGCCGATCTTTTACATGCTATTGACCAGGTTTATCGCAGAACAGATGAAATTATTGATCTGGCAGATCAATTACAAGATGAATTAACGGAAAATGATTTTGACTTTAATTCACTCATTACTTCTAACGAAGTCGCCGAAGCTCCTGTCGTTAAACTCTTGCAATCTATTTTTGAAGATGCAGTCCAAGTCAGTGCCTCTGATATTCATATAGAACCTGATGAAAAAGTTCTTCGTATTAGACAACGGGTCGATGGTGTTTTAAATGAGCAAATTTTAAATGAAGTAAAAATTGCTTCAGCTTTAGTCGTTCGTTTAAAACTAATGGCGGGGTTAAATATTTCTGAAAAAAGGCTTCCTCAAGACGGTAGATTTAGTTTACAGATTAAAGGCAAAGCATTGGATATTCGGTTATCCACCCTCCCCGTCAATACGGGTGAATCTATTGTTATGCGTTTGCTCGATCATTCACAAGGATTATTAGACTTGAGTAAATTGGGTATTCCTGAAAATATTCTCAACCGCTTTAAGGGCTATATTCGAAACCCACATGGTTTAGTTTTAGTCACAGGCCCAACCGGCAGCGGAAAAACCACCACACTTTATGCTGCATTATCAGAAGTTAACACGGCTAATACTAAAATAATCACCGCAGAAGACCCCGTAGAATACAGCATTCCAAGGATTAACCAGTCTCAGGTTAACGAGAAAATTGGTTTAACATTTGCCAGTGTACTGCGTTCTGCTTTACGCCAAGATCCTGATGTTTTACTCGTGGGAGAAATACGAGACATAGAAACAGCTGAAATTGCAATTCGTGCCTCCATAACAGGACATTTGGTTTTTTCAACCCTACATACCAACAGTGCTATTGAATCAGCCACACGTCTTTTAGATATGGGAGTAGAAGGCTATATTCTTGCCAGTGCAATTCAAGTCATTATTGCACAAAGATTAGTGCGGAGAATTTGTGAACATTGCATTACAGATGCAGAAATAGAAGAACCTTTACAAATATGGTTAAGCGACACACTAAAAACTGCCAGTAACACAATTAATTTTAAGCAAGGAAAAGGCTGTCAACATTGCAACCAAACAGGTTACAGAGGAAGAATTGGTGTCTATGAATTACTTGAAATGACTCATCCAACCTTAGATGCATTAAGAAAAAATGATTCTGCGGCATTTACTCAGGCAGCTATCAATACCCCAGGCTATCTATCTTTTTCAGAAGGTGCATTAAACCTTGTTCGTCAAGGGATTACAACCTTAGATGAAGTGGTAAGAATCACAGGGGCAGGAGTCTAAATTGTCATCATATCAATACAAAGCTCGGGATAATTCAGGCGTTTTAGTAGAAGGAATTATTGCAGCAGAAGATAAAATGCTTGCTGCTCGGCGGCTTATCAGCCAAGAAATGATTCCTATCACCATAGAAGATGATAATAGCAGCCCAGATGTTATGGAACAGCTAAATCAATGGCAGGATCTTAACAGCTTAAAAATTGATGACTTAATCATTTTCAGCAGACAAATGTACAGCTTAACTAAAGCTGGCGTACCCATCATACGTTCTTTGCAAAGTCTAATGCAATCAACTAGAAACAAAGCATTAGCTCGCGCCCTTAAAGATGTCTCCATTTCCCTGGAAGCAGGACAACCATTAGGGGTAGCGATGAGACAGCACCCTAAAATATTTTCAAATCTGTTTGTTAGCATCATCAGTGTAGGTGAAGAAACGGGAGGGCTAGACCTAGGATTCTTACAAATATCACAATATTTAACCCGAGAAAAGGAAACAGAGAGCAGTATAAAATCAGCCCTACGCTACCCAACTATGGTTTTGATGGCCATTAGTATTGCTATGGCAGTTGTAAATATTTACGTCATCCCTTCATTTAAAAGTGTCTTTGATAAAGTAGGTTCAGAACTACCTTGGCAGACCAAGATGCTGATGACAATATCTGATTTTACGGTGAACTACTGGCCACATATATTAGGCGGCATACTAATCACTGGCATCACTCTTTCACAGTTTATCAAAACACCTAAAGGGCATATGCTTAAAGACCGTCTTGTTTTAAAAATACCCGCCGTTGGCAGTATTATTCACCGAGCCACGATGGAACGATTTTCTCGTTCTTTTGCTATGATTTTAAGTTCTGGCGTTCCTATTATTCAAGGAATCACCATCGTTTCCAAAGCTATTGGTAATATTTATATCGGATCTAAACTGGATACCATGCGAATTGGTATAGAAAAAGGTGACAGTATCAGCCGTATGGCAATGAGTATAGGGTTATTCCCTCCGCTAGTTATACAAATGATTATGGTCGGAGAAGAAACTGGTAATATCAGTGATATGCTGTTAGAAGTAGCAGATTTTTATCAAATTGAAATTGAAGCAGAATTAAAAAACTTAGCTAGTGTTATTGAGCCTTTTTTGATTGTTGTCATTGGTATTATGGTATTGATATTAGCTTTAGGTATCTTCTTGCCTATGTGGAATTTGTCTAGTGCTATGACTTAGTCAATCGGTAGGCAAAAAAAGATCTGCCCACCCTATCCGACTATTTTAGCTACTGATTAAAGCCATAATCTTTAAGTTGCCATAATTGTTGTTCATCTGATTTTTTGCCTACATACTTTAATTTAGCCCAAATATTTTGTATACCTTGCGCCGTTTCATAATTCAATGCCGGCATAAAAAAATCTGTATTTGTTAATATAGTGCCTGTGCCTACAGTTTCTGAGCAAGTATTAGGGTTATTATCTCCAATTTCTTTCAATCCCCAGACATGTTTTTCTTCTGAATTCCTTCCTAAATATTCTAAATCAATCCAAACATTATCATCATCTTGAAACTGATATAGCATCAAAGGAAGATGAATATCTAAATTCGACGATACAGTTCCTGTTGCTGGTATTTCAATACAGTCTATAGAAGGAGCAGGCTTATCTGGCGCGACAACTCCATCAATTACTATTGAAAGATCAGATACACCTATTCCGGGGTGCATAGTTAAATAACTGTTGAGTTCCATTTTATCGATTGTTAAAAACAAGGTTCCTTTGCCATCAAGTAACTGGTCTGTTTCAGACAGAACTGCACTCGTAGTGTTCCAGTCTGTAGTGTCTACGGCAAGAGTTCCTGATTCAGTGAAATTTTCTGAGCTAAGTTGATAAAAGGCTTTTGGAGATTCCCTAGGATACGTACAATAAAACGGCATGGTATAGCATACAGCAGCAAGCCCATCAAATCCCTGTGCAGTCAAATTTATTGATGCTGATGTTATGGAAGCGAACCGAACTCCCATATCAAATGTTACGGTTCTTGAATCATTTAAATACTCATAATTCCCATTTAGTGAAGGAATTGATTTGGAAATTATTTCAGCTTGACTCGCAGTAGATAAAAATATTGAAACTATGATTGTTATTAATTTTTTTTTCATAATGTTATTTATTTTCCATTCATTATTCAGATGAGCAACAGTGTTATCCTACTCACAATAATTTCTCTGTCAATCATATGCAGATTAAGGGTATGATTAAAAGCGAAGTAAAGAATGGGTAGGTTCGGCTAACAGCTCTACCGTTAACCCAACATTTTCAGCAAATCAGCGTTGGGTTGCCAAAGAGACGGCAGCCCAACCTACACTTTTTTATTTATTCCACTTTATAATCACACCCAGTGTGGTATTTGTAATAATCAAAATAACTCCAAAGAAAATTATAACTATGAAGTATTTTATGACACCCGCGACAATATATATTAGTGTAATATTACTCGTTATAGTAATAACTTGGCGATTAAATAAAAAATTTGATGATGACCCAATTAAAGATGTTTTACGAATAATTGCCGCAGTGTTAGCAACATTAGGAATATTATTTTTCTGGAATTGGTTGTGATTAAAAGTAAAGTAAAGACTCGTAGGTTTAGCTAACAGCTCTATCGTTAACCCGACATCTTTAGCAAAATGTAGTGTTGGGTTGCCAAAAAGACAGCAGCCCAACCTACGCCAGTTAAAGATGATAGAATTCTGAAATGAACAACCATCAAGCACCCTTTGATTTTTTATTAAGCCAATCAGATGTTACTCGAATAACTGCATCTTCTGGAACAATTATTTCTAACACGGGTGACTCATGTCATGATCTCATCATTTTACAAAAGGGACAGGTTCGTGTTTATCGTCCAGCCAAAGATGGAAGAGCTATTACTCTCTATCATGTAAACCAAGGGGAAAGCTGTATTCTGACAGCTTCATGCATTTTAAATACCCAAACCTTTCCTGCAATTGCCGAGATAGAAAAAAATGCCGAAGGTTTGGTTATCCCAGCAAAAAAAATGCTTCAATGGCTAAAAACAGAACCACTTTGGCAACAATATATATTCTCCTTGTTATCCCATCGTATGTCTGACCTAATTAGTCTTGTTGATGCTCTTGCATTTTCCAACCTTAATGTCCGTTTAGCTAAATGGCTACTTGATCAGTCAAACATTTCACCCGAAATTTATACAACACACCAGATTATTGCTGAAGAACTCGCCAGTTCTAGAGAAGTGATCAGTCGGCTACTAAAAGAATTTGAACGAGAGGGTTTAGTTTCTCTTAAGCGCGGCATAATAGAAATTACCAATCGAGAAAAAATCAATAAAATCAAATAATTCATACCGTTAGTGACTTATGTTACATACACTTTTAGCTTTCATCATCATAATGTCCCTAGTCAGATCAAACTGGCTTCACCAATAAATTATTGATATGGGCATCCATAGAAGATATTCTTTCTCAAACTCAACCCAAAAGAAAAATATGTTTTTAAATAAAATTCTTTATACATGTTCTATTGCTTCGCTGACCTTGTTACCTATTTTAACCAACGCTGAAACAGACCCCGATTTCACCAATAATATTTTAACTATGCCAAGGGTGGTTTCAGGCAATACACTCTATGAAAAAGTTCGTTTACAACTAGATTTTGATAATAATACTTTTTCACTTTTAGGCGCAGAACAACGTTCACGCTTTAACTCCCAAAAAAATGGTATTGATGAAGTTTTAATTGATAATATTTCTGGGGTTACATGGGTTAATGGTTCTCACGGCTGTAAAATAAATGCTGATGCAGATATAACAGCAGCTAATGATGCTATTGAGCATTGTGAAATGCTTGATTTTGCTGGTTATCAGGATTGGCGCGCACCGACTAGTGCAGAAATTTCAGAAATGATAGTTAATGCTAAAAACCAAAAAATCACTCTAAATTATAGAAACCCAAATTGCCAGTTTATGGCAACTACTGATGGCTTTGTTCAAACAGAAAATACTAGTGAACCTGGAAAAATCGTTGATAGTGCAGTAAATTCTGGTACTCGCTGTGTTCGTGATAATTAATAGTCATCCAGCATAACGCTTCCCCATGATTTTCCATGCATGGGGAAACTATAAATATTCTATTTCACCATCACCTAATAAGTTGAGGGCTAGTCAATGATTTCATAAACTCAACCAAATCAATTTTTTCTTGTTCGGTAAAATGCAAAGGGTATATAGCTGGATCAATAAACCTGTTTTTATCTCCCCCCTTGTCATAATAATCAACTACTTCTTCCAGGGTTTTCATACTTCCATCGTGCATATAAGGTGCAGTTAAACTAATATTTCGTAGAGTGGGTGTTTTATATTTACCTATATCCAGAATAATATTCGTTACATTGAACCGACCTAGTTCTGAAAGTTGTTCAGGGGAAAGGTCTAACGCTTTAACTGACTTCCCTTGCTTCAGAGAAGAGATAATCTCATTTAATTTAGGTTTTAAATGATTAAATCCTACACCTATATTATAGAAACGATTATCCATAAAAAGAGCATTATCAAAGGAAATCTCATGGCAATTAGCACAATTTCCTTTACGCCTAAATAACCTTAATCCTCTAGCTGCACTTTCAGATAATTTAGTATGATCTCTACCAAAATAATATTGGTCAAAAAGTGAATTGCCTGCAATTAATGTACGCTCAAAACTGGCAATGGCTTTAGAAACAAATTTAATGGTAATTTGATCCTTAGGAATATTAAATGCTTGTTCAAACATTTGGGGGTAATCAGGATCAGTATGAATTACTTTTATTATTTTTTTATAATTTTTTAATCGATGCTCAACAGGGTTTATAAAAGGTTCCAAAGACTGAGCTTCAAGACTAGGTTCCCTGCCATCTAAAAAATATGTTTTATAGAATGCAGCATTAATGACTGTTGGCGCATTTCGAAGGCCTGATAAATTATTAACGCCTTTCGGAACTTTAAGACCATCAGTAAAGGCTTTATTACTATGATGACAACTAGCACAACTAATTGAATTATCACTACTAAACCGAACATCATTAAATAATAACCGTCCTAATTCAATTTTTTCAGTAGTCTGTGTATTATCTTTAGGTATTGATAAAGGAGGCAAACCAAGTAAAGGGTTTGCAAAACAGAAATTTGAAATAAAAACTGACCCTAAAACAAAAAATAATTTATACATTTCAGCTCCCAAAAAAATGCCAGCAAAATTTAGATTTTGCTGGCTAACACTTACACTTTGAGGGTAATATATTACAAGTTGTTTAATCTTGTACTGGCATATCCTGAACTTTTAAGATATACGGTTCGCCTAATGGCATTTTGTCATGAGGCTTTTTAAAGTAATAAACTTTACCGTAAGTTTCGTTTACTGCTGGTAATATTTTACCCGCTTCTTCAGCAGTCAAATCTGGGAAAGTAGCATGAGCACGAGGAATTTCTTCTGCATGGTAATGCCAATACTGCTTTTCTTCTTCAGGCAATGCATTAAATTGGGCTGTAGTAATAATATATTCAAACCCCATAGGCTTATCTTGGTCTTTCATTCCAGTGTGGAACATCAAGCATATAAAGGTATCATCTTCATAAGCTTTACAATGATGATGAACTATTGTTTGTAAATCAGGATCATGAACATCATTAGATTCTGGTTTTAAATGTCTAATCGCTTGAATATGTAAATCATTAAAGCCTAAATGATTAGGAAATTCTTTTTGGCGTGGATTTAAAGTTTCGTTATATAGCACAGGTGCTGAAGTTGCAGCAACCGGCACTTGTGATGAAGCCTCAGAAACGATTTTGTCACCTGAGTTTGTAGCACAACCAACTGTTATTGATAATAGAGCCGTTGTCATTATAATTTTTGATTTAATCATATTCTTAATCTCTTAGGTTTAATAAATACTATATTTGAGTATAGAATTCAAAATGCTATACCTTATATATTTGAAAATGCTATACCTTACTCAGATACGGATATGTGCCCGTATAAGAGGTACTTAATCAAATTCACAATATTAGTATATAGTAATATAAATAACATAGCAAGGCAGTATGTTACTTGCAAGGGATTGTTTTATGAGAACTTTTCTATATTATCATATAAGCAACTGTTATTTAACATAGTTTTTTAACCTTCCTTCTAGCTTTATAGTCTCTAAAGTATTAAATGGATAAACCTAAAATAATTTGAATTTAACTCTCTCCTTATTAATATATTTCGTGGAGGCAAGTTGCAGATAAAAATGCTAAACAAGCAGTAACATTGAATAGTCACAAAAAAACTAACTTTTATTGCTAGATAAATAAAATTTTGATCTATACTTTATATTAAATAACTTCATAGTTTTAACTTGCAAAATCACTAATTTAGATTTTATGCATAAACAAAAAATACTTTCCGTAGATACAAACCGACTAGATCTTATGGTTTTATCTCATACGCTTGAAAAGGAGTATGAGGTTCACACTTTGATGGAGGGATCACAATGCCTTCAAAAAGCTAACGAAATAAAACCTGACCTAATATTGCTTGACCATCAATTAAATGACTTGAATGGTGTTTGTGTTTGTAAAGAGCTAAAAGATGATCCATCAACAACGAATATTCCCATTTTGTTTATCTCAGAAAAAACCACCTTAAAAATGCGTTTAGATGGCTATGAAGCAGGCGCCTGGGATTATATTGAAAGACCTTTTGAAGATTCTGAACTGTTAGTTAAAATTAAACTGATTCTGGGTAATCAATCTAAATTACAACAATTAAAGGACGAATCAGCACAATCATTTGCAGCAATAATGACTGCGGCAACTGAAACGGGGGAAATTGCGGCCGTTGTTGATTTTTTTCGCAAAAGTTTTTCTATTCGTTCTTTAGATCGCTTAGCTGATGGATTACTTAAAGTATTACTTGACTATAATTTAACTGCAACTATTTTCATTCATTGTGGAGATGATGACCTTTATCTTTCTTCAAACACTGAGGTAACAGAAGAAGATAAAATAATTATTCAGCAAAAGGCAGATAAAGAAAAAATTCATAGTTTTGGTGAAAGTACCATTTTTAACTTCAAACATTTTAATTTACTAATTCAAAAAATGTCAGTGGATGAGCCTGAAAAATATGGGCGAGACAAGGATAATATTGCCTTATTAGGAGAAGGAGTTGATGCACGAGTTATTGCTATTACCTTTGAACAGGCACAAATCCAACAAGCTATAAAACGAAAAGATGTTATTGAAAAAACCAATATGGCATTGGCTGGGTTAAATGAACAACAAGAAGAGCAGCAACGTGAAGCATCAGAAATTATAGATTGGCTTGCTCAAGAAATGGAAGGTTCTTTTATGTCTATGGGTCTATCTGATCGTCAAGAAGAATTTTTAATGGATTTAATCAATATAGTAAAACAACGGTCAAATAAGCTTTTTACGAAAAATGCTAATCTATCAAAACAGCTAGAGTCTGTAATGGAAGACCTGAATGAAGATATTGAACTACCAGAGTTAATTGAAGAGCAAGAAGAAGATCATACAGATGGACTTGAAGATGATGGTTTTATGATTTTGTAATCTGAAAGCTGGGTTTCGCAGTGTATTCTACCTAGCCTTCAAGTCACTACCAATAAGTTAAGAAACTACTGTTGTAGGTTGGGCTGCCGTCTTTTTGGCAACCCAACAAAGGGTTGCTAAAAGTGTTGGGTTAACGATAAAGCCGTTAGCCCGACCTACGAAGTTTATCTTATAGTCAATGGCAGTGAGTTTTTAAATATCTAAAAAAACAACATCTCACCTTCTTCCAGGCATTCTGGTTCCGCGTCAACAACTTCCTCAGGTTCTGATAAAACAAACTGATCATCTATCAACGTACTAAGATTTAACTCGACCACTCCACCCTGCTCTGTTACAAATTGGTGTTTGGTAACTTTTGAACACTTAGGGAGATCAATTTTTAAATGAGCACCTTGAATAACCGTTGGAATTCCCAGTTCAAGTTTTCGCCCATAAGGAACTACTTTATTTTTAAACCTCCCTGCAAGTTGGTTAGCCAATTCACCAAGCCAGTCCTTCAAATCACCTTCATTAATTGAGTCTTCAGGTGCAGGAAAACTCATGGTTAGCAAATCAGGGGTAACAGAGATAGTAAGAGATGCACGTAAAGCATTATCGCTTAACCCAATTAAAGCGATTAAATTAATTCCCTCCTCATCTAAATTTTTCAATTGCTCATTATTGGTTAGCATAACTTCATAACCGTCAAAAAGCTCAATACAAGCGTTAGATAACAAATCAACTAAGGTAGTACGAGACTCTGTCATAATATTTTCTAGATTAATAATTAATAATTTTATTGGGAATTACAGCAAGATCCAATATCTCATCAGCTGCATTTAACTTAACAGCCTCAGCTGGCATACCGTAAACTACGCAACTATCTTTATTCTGAGCAATAGTTTTGGCACCAGCATCTTGCATTTCCTTTAATCCTCTTGCTCCATCATCACCCATGCCTGTCAAAATAATACCTAATGCTTTTGATCCAATTGTTTTGGCTGCTGAACGAAAGAGTACATCAACAGATGGACGGTGACGATTAACGGGTGGCGCTTCTTTAATTGAAGCAAATATTTTATTTCCTTTTGCAACTAAAACCATATGGTGGCCACCTGGTGCAATCAGAACTACACCTTGTTTTAACTCATCACCCTCACTTGCCTCTTTAATCTGCATCGCACAAAGTTGATTTAAACGACTTGCAAAAGCTAAAGTGAATTTTTCTGGCATATGCTGCACAATTGCAATACCTTGGGTTGTTGCAGGTAGTGGTGTTAAAACACGCTCTAAAGCTTGGGTGCCTCCTGTCGATGCACCGATAATAATAAAGTTATTAGCCGTTCTAATTGGACGAGCAGCCGTATTAGGAATAACGTCATCAATCAATAGTTTCGGCTTTATAGCTGACGGAGTTGGTTTTAAGCTTCTTTTTATATTGCTCACATTAGCCAAGCTCGCCGCCTTAACCGCGTTAACTAATTTTTGTGAGGAATCAAGCAACCCATTTTTTAGATTTGTTTTAGGTTTTTCAACCACCTCAATAGCCCCAGCAGTCAATGCTTTAAGACTAGTTGCCGAGCCATGTTCTGTTAAGGTTGAACACATGACTACTGGAGTTGGATGTTCAGCCATTATTTTTTTAAGAAAAGTAAGGCCATCCATACGAGGCATTTCTACATCCAGAATAAAAACATCTGGCCATATTTTTTCTAAATGTTTTTGGGCAAAAATAGGGTCTTGTGCTGCACCAATTACTTCAATACCTGGCGCTGCTTCAAGAATATCTCGTAATACTTTTCTAACAGTGGCTGAATCATCAACTAAAAAAACTTTTATCATTGTTTTTTCACCCACACATCCCCTGTTTGCAATTCAAAAATTACTCGCCTTGCCCAATTTTCACCTACATCAGCAACCATAATATCTACATTTCTTTCAATCAATAAAGTCATTGCCGCCTCGGCATTTTTGGTACCTATTGAATCCTGTTTATCAGACTGATGAGGAAGGTGATTGCCGCCACCAAAAATTTTGGCCTGATATTCACTTAATGAAGTTCTATATTTCTTTACCGACTGCTCAAATAATTTAATGGCATCATCCGCATAGCGCCCATCCAGACAATGGTGTGCATTACTATTGGGGCGACGTGGCAAAACAAAATGGCACATACCTCCCCGTTTTATTTTTGGATGCCAAAGCACAATAGCAATACAGGAGCCTAATAAAGTGCCTATTTTTTCAGGCGCTTTAGCAAAATAGAAGTCCCCGGGGTGTAAAAAATGCTCTTTGCTATTTGTTTTAATTGCATGGTTATGCTCTGTAATAATAGGCATAAAATTTAAATCTTCTGATAGATTGTCGGCTTAACCTGTTTAACCAAATCAGTCACTCCTTTTAATGTTTCTGAATGACCAATAAAAAATAAACCTCCAGGCTTAATCGTAGAAATTACCCGATTAACAATCTGTTGCTTGGTCTCCATATTAAAATAAATCAGAATATTTCTTAAAAAAACAATGTCAAATTGTCCTATCTTAGGTAGAGTGGTATTTAAGTTAACCTGAGAGAAAGAAACCTTATTTTGTAATGTCGGTTCAATAAGTAAAGTTCCTTGATAAGGCCCACTTCCCTTTAAACAATATTTTTTTAGGTAGGCCGGTGGAATCCCCTGAATTCTATCCATACTGTAATGCCCACCATTTGCGGTTTCGATAACCTGAGTGCAAATATCTGAACCAAAAATTTCCCAGTTATTTTGCATACCCAACGTATCAGCCAATAGCATTGCAATGCTGTAAGCTTCTTCACCTGTTGAAGAGGCCGCGCTCCAGACCCGAACACCCTGTTTATTGCTCAAAGCAGGTAAATATTGATCTTTTAAGTAATCAAAATGTCCCATTTCCCTAAAGAAATAAGTCTCATTAGTGGTTAATAAATCTGTCAGTACCTGACGTTCTTTCTGGCCATTAGGTGCCATCACTATTTTGAAATAATCAGCAAATTTTTCAAGTTTATAATGGCGCAAACGCTTAGATAATCGGGCGGAAACCATCGCTCTTTTGGCAGGTGCCAAATCAATGCCAGCGTTTTCGAAAATGTAATCTCTTATTTGCTGAAATTCTTTTTCAGGTATTAGGTTTTCCATAGATTTTGATGATTATTTATACTGGCTATTAACAAATTTCAAATTGAGTGAGAATCCCTTCATAAGATAAGAGATTATAGTAGGTTGGGCTGCCGTCTCTTTGGCAACCCAACATATACTTCGCACAGTTACGGATACTAAAATGTTGGGTTAACGATAGAACCATTAGCCCAACCTACATAACACTCAATTTTTTTTTACAAATAGATGAGAGCAAAAAACATTATACAGATTGCAGCATTGACAACTCTTCTACCGACAACACATGATTCAAGTTTAAGATAATAGTAAAACCATCACTTACTTTTCCCATCCCTTCAATAAAATCAGTACGAATACTGGTTCCAAATGATGGTGCAGGTTCTACTTCTGGAATTTCAATCACTTCATTAACAATATCAACAATAACGCCGATATCCATTTTTTGCTCATCATGCTCAATTTCTACAATAACAATACTTGTCCGCTTGGTAATTTCGGCATCATTCTTGTTAAAGCGCAGAGCCAGATTGATAATAGGAACCACACTTCCTCTCAAGTTCAGTACACCTGCAATAAAATCTGGAGTCATAGGTACAGGTGTTAATTGACTGTACTCTAAAATTTCTCGAATATTTAAAATATTGATAGCAAAAACCTCACCACCCAGTAAAAATGTCAAAAACTGATTGGTTTGTTCTAAATCATCATCTAAAAATTCGGTCTCAGCGTTAGTATTATTCATAAGGTAGTCTCTTGTTATTTCTCATTCACACGTACTTCTCGTTCCCATTTAAAAGTACGGGAACGAGTCTATTTAAGTTTAGTTTACTTCACACCTTTTTTTCGTAAAAATGCAGCATAATCCTGGTCAGAATATCGTATATGTTGAGTTAACCATTGGGTTAAAAACACCATTAATGCAGCATAATTTAAATTCTCACCCGTTTGTAATTCTCTTTTATAATCATCTAGCTGACCCAATAATTTAATATGTGTCTGTTTATGAGCAGGTGTTTCAGGATAGCCATGACTAGAAAACAACTCTTCTTCATAACTAAAGTGTTCATGGGTATAATCAATTAAATTAACTAACGTATTCGCTATGTTATCCGCTGTTTCATTATTTTTAACTGCATTATTAATTGCATTAATTAAATCAATTAAAATTTTATGTTGCCGATTAATTTCGGCTATCCCCACATCTAATGAGTCATCCCATTTAAATATGTCGCCTTCTAGAGATTCTGCCAAAGCTTCACGATCAACTGTAAAAAAGTTCATCTGTTGCTGAACCAGTTGAACTTGATAGGCAATTTCTTCTGAGGTAGCCGCTAACTGCTCTGAAACAGCGGCATTCTGTTGAGTGGTTTGATCCAGACTAGTCATTGCTTGACTGATTTGATTCGTCCCTGTTGCTTGCTCATCCGAAGCGGCAGCAATTTCTTGAACCAGATCCGCAGTTTGTTGTATTTGTGGAATAATCTCACCAATTAAGCTACCTGCCTGATTAGCAATTTCTACACTATTGACTGCCAGATTACTAATCTCCTGAGCTGCATCACCACTTCTTTCAGCCAGTTTTCTTACCTCATCAGCTACCACAGCAAAACCACGACCATGACTCCCAGCCCTAGCTGCTTCAATAGATGCATTTAATGCCAAAATATTAGTTTGATACGCTATATCTTCAATAATAGTAATTTTATCGGCAATTTGGTTCATTGCATCTAGCGTATCTGAAACAGCTTCACTACCCTGTTGTGCAGATATTACAGATTGGCTGGCAATCGAATTGGTATTACCTGCATTTTCATTATTTTGTGAAATTGATGCTGCCATTTGTTCAATAGAAGCACTAGTTTGTTCTACACTGGAGGCCTGTTCGCTGGTTGCCTGTGCAATAGCTTGAGATGTAGAAGCGACTTCTTTAGCTGCATTCTGCATATTCTCCGTACTTTCTTGAGCATTCCCAACAATCAAATTAAGCTGCTGTTTTAAAGAAAGCATACTGGTAGCTAGTTGTCCAATTTCATCCTTTGACGGAGGATTGACCTTTACTGATAACTTACCTTGAGCAAGTTGACTGGTAACAAAAAGAGCCTCTTTTAATCGACTAGTAATGGATTTAATAAAGAAAAAACCCAAAATAACCGAAAAAATAATACTGGCAGCCAACAAAACCCAGCTAATAGCTATATTTTTTTGTTGTAGATCTATATTATCCTGAGCATCCTGTTCTAATAACTGCTTTTGATTAGCTGACATCTCATTGAGTAGAGTGACTAATTCTGCTCCAATTGGAGCTGCTTTAGTCGCTAACCAATAATTAGCTAAATTCCAGTCTTGTCCTGCTCTCAGCTCAAACATTTTCTTGGGTAAGGGTTGAAATTTAGTCCGCGCTTTATCCAAAGCATCAAAAGCAATTTTTTGTTTAGGATTAAACAAGTGTTGTTGTTGCTTTAAGTCAGAGAAACGGCGTTGATTTTTTGCCCACAGCGTATCAAATTTTTGTTTAAAATTGTCATCACCCGAAAGAAGATAGGCTCGAATATTAGCTAAACCTAAAGCAATAGTCCCACGTACATCAGCCATCATGCCTAATAATTTTTTACGTTCAGTCGTCGCTTCTAAAGTTGTTTCTATGTCAATTAGCTGAGTGATATTTTTTGACATGGTGACTGCATGGGGAGCTGCCTCATCAAATAACATTTTAACTGCGGGTACATTTTCTGTTTTTTGAGCAATATCTTCAATTTGTTGTTGCTCAATTTTAAATTGAGCTAATAGCTGATGAATTCTGTTTAAACGAGTTATATTTTCTGGATTAGTCCAGTTTTTAGATTTTTCTTGTAAAAAAATATAAGAAGCATCTATTTCTGTTTCCCAGGCAAACTGGCGTTCCTGTTTAAACTTGTCTTTACCCAAAATCATCCAGCCACGTAATGAAGACAATGCATGGTTAATACCATTAAGCATCATCAAACTACTTTGTGCCGTCGGCATTCGTAATTCACTAATTCTGGATCCTTTCACCATAACTTTTTTAGCATTAGTGATGTTATAAATAAATGCACTACTGGTAATCGCCAAAATAATAGTGAAGATCAACGTTAGTTTTGTGCCCAGTTTTAGGTCATTAATGCTGCTCATTTCATTCCTTATGCTAAATCTCATTTTCTCATTCCCACGCTATGTCTCACTGCCAATAGCTTCGTAGGTTGGGCTAACGGCTTTATCGTTAACCCAACATTTTTAGTAACCTTTTGTTGGGTTGCCAAAAGACGGCAGCCCAACCTACATAGTTATTTTTTAAGTTAATTGCAGTGATTTTGTGCATTGAAGCGAAGATTCTCAATTAAAACTTTTCAAATTGTGACATATCTAAACCACCTTTCTCAGACTTTGCTACTTTCATGCTAGGTGTTGAAGCAGCAGCTGGAGTCAATGGTATTTTTTTATCTTGCACAGGTGCTGTATTAGAATTTGTCGCCACCGATCCCAAAGTAAAAAAGTGCAGATTTTTAATTAAAGCCTGACTTAAACTATTCATTTCTTCTGCTGTTGCGGCTAATTCCTCAGAAGCTGCTGCATTTTGTTGAGTCGCTTGGTCTAATTGCGTCATCGCATGAGTGATTTGTTCGGTTCCTTGTGATTGCTCAGAAGAAGCCGCTGAAATTTCCTGCACTAAATCGGCTGTTTTACTGATATTAGGGACTAAATCGTCTATTAATTTACTGGTTTTTTCAGCACCAGTAACAGTTGTTACGGTTAATCCACTAATTTCAGAAGCTGCTTGTTGACTACGCTCAGCCAATTTTCGTACTTCTGCTGCAACCACTGCAAAACCTCTACCATGCGATCCGGCTCTTGCCGCTTCAATTGAAGCATTCAGTGCCAGTATATTGGTTTGATAAGCAATATCTTCAATCACAGAGATTTTATCCGCCACTTGCTTCATTGCAGACGTTGCTTCCGTTACTGCTACACCACCTTCTTGCGCTGAATCAGCAGCTGCGGTTGCTATATTATCGGTTAAATTAGCATTTTCACTATTTTGTGCAATGGATGCACTCATTTGCTCTATCGAAGCACTGGTTTCTTCAACACTGGCTGCCTGTTCGCTGGCAGCTCCACTAATCGTCTGTGCTGTTGAATTAATTTCATCCGATGCTGTAGTAATTGAGGTAACACTTTCTACAATATTGCCCATGATATTGGAGAGACTGTTTTGCATATTGTCCATTGCTATCCACAACTGATCTAACTCATCTTTGCCTGAACTATCTATTTGATTGTTTAATTTACCTTTGGATATGGATTGAGTAACCAAAATCAAGTATTTAAATTTATCTACAATCATTTTTTGACAGAGGAAGAAAATGATGACCGAGATAATACCTAATACAATAGCAAGCAATAAACTAATTTTATCAGCCATATTACCAATCATTTCTGCCTGTGCACTTATAACTGTCCCTACCTCTAGTACGCCTCGCACATCATTTAGCTTCCAGTTATTTTTAGGTGTGTCAGGATGGCTATTATGGCAGTTTACACAAGATTGATCCGTCATTTTATCTGCCATCGCAACGCGTACATAAGGGATTCCATCAACCAGTTCTGTACGTGAAAAAGTCTCATCAGGGTTTGATTGAAAAAATGCCCAAGCATCTTTTTGGAATTGATCCATAACTCTATCTTTTCGATTAGGAAAAGGAAATGCGCTATATAGTTTCATATCAGTCCCATCTTTTTTAAAGGCAGCAGACAAATCGTGAATCATTGTCGCTGGCAATGGGATGGTTGCTGTATCATCTGTCGGCTGAATAACAGGTTTTATATCTGAAAATTTCAGTATTTTTTTAACAATATTTTTTACATAATAACCACGTAACGTTTTAAATTGTGAAACGGATTGTTCAGCAGCAGAAATAACACTTTGTTCAGTGATTGATTGTGAGTCATTAGCTATAATCTTCTGCATAAAAAATGAAGAAATTCCTAGCCCTATCATCAATATGATAAAAACTGGGAAGGCTAGTTTTGCAGCCAGACTGCTGTTATAAAACTTCATGTTGGAGCTTCCTTCTATCTGTTACTACCTGTCCTCTATTTGAAAACAATAATAAAGTTAAAATAATAACCTTAGTGTAGTTGAGTTAAATTTACTTGCTGTTTTTTTTGACTTTGAAATTCCCAAAGAGAACACTTTTTTGTTATCCTAAATTTTCAATTTAAAATTTTTCAAACTGAGACATATCTAATTCGTTTTCAGGCTTCGATTGTTGTATTTCTTTTACTGAATCTACAATACCTTGTGATGAATTACTCTTTTTACCTTCTAACGGGACATCTGAGTTTGTTGGGTTTGTATCCAAGGTGAAATAATCTATATACTTTATTAACTGCTGACTTAAACCGTGCATTTCTTCCGATGTTGCTGCTAATTCTTCTGAGGCCGCCGCATTTTGCTGGGTAATTTGATCCAGTTGAGTCATTGCCTGGGTTATCTGCTCGGTACCTTGTGCTTGTTCGTTTGAAGCAGCTGAAATTTCTTGTACTAAATCTGCCGTTTTACCAATATCAGGTACAATTTGTTCTAGTAGCCCACCTGCTTTTTCAGCAATTCCGACACTGGTTGATGTTAAACCACTAATTTCTGATGCTGCGGATTGACTGCGTTCCGCCAGTTTACGCACTTCTAAAGCGACCACAGCAAACCCTCTACCATGAGAACCCACACGGGCTGCTTCAATAGATGCATTAAGTGCTAAAATATTAGTCTGGTAGGCAATATCTTCAATCACAGAAATTTTATCCGCTATCTGTTTCATGGCTTTAACGGTTTCTGTTACTGCACTTCCCCCTTCCTGGGCTGCTTCAGCTGATTGAGATGCAATATTTTCAGTTTCAGTCGCATTTTCATTATTTTGAGCAATAGACGCGCCCATTTGTTCCATAGAAGCGCTTGTTTCTTCCACACTTGCAGCCTGTTCACTAGCAGCCTGGCTTAGCGATTGAGCCGTTGAATTAACCTCATCTGATGCCGTGGTAATAGACCCTGCACTATCCGCAATATGACCCATCGTTTCTGATAAGCGTGTTTGCATTTTTGCTATGGCATTGAGCAATTGACCTAATTCATCCTTACCTGAGATATCAATTTGATTATTTAGCTTACCCTCTGAAATTAATTTGATCAGAGAGAGCATGGGTTTAAGCTTTTTGCTAATACTCCATACTGCAAAAACACTGACGATGGCAAGTAAAATAATAACGGCTATTGCGATGCCGGTAACAAGCATTTTATTACTTTCTACTTGCTCTCTGGATTCTGTAGAAATAAAGTTACGGTTTTCAAGAACTGTTGCTGACAAGTCTTTCATAGTGTCATTCAACACATTAGCATTTATTGTAGCTGTACGACTTAATTCACTCTGTAATTTTTGCTGTTTGATAATAGTTAACTGTAGATTATAGATAGAATCTTCATCAGTAAACGCTACACCAATAAATTGCTTAAGCTTTTTAGTCAGTTCCTTCGCCATGGGTGTCAGTTTTTTATTCCCGTCCAATGACTTAAGTAAAGAGTTTGTTTTATTATCCGTTTCAGCGAGCAATTGATCGACCTTGTTTTTACGAAGGTTTATCACGGTATCAGCATCGGTCGTGCTAAGTAATTGTCTGGCAAGTGATGAAAGAGTTAAAGAAAAAGCCTGAATACCACTTACTTTTTCTGTCACGGCAGATCCTTTACTCAGTACCAAACCCTTAACTTGATCAACCAACTTAGCTGAAAGTTCTGGATCTTCCAGTAGGGATTCTTTTTTAAGTAAGCGCTTAATTTTTCGTTTTGTACGTTTACTGGCAAATTTTTGTTTTCCTGCCAACGAATTAACCAAGGTATCAATCTCATTCAGTTGATCATTAATTTTCTCTGCTTGCTCAGAGACTTTTTTATTCGCAACAAGAATTTTCTGAGACGTTGAAAGTATCTGCTCATCAGCAGCGATAAACTCTTGATAAGGAGTGGATAATTTATTAACAAATCCATTTAATTTTGGATCATTTTTAGAAATCTCTTTCAATTGATCACTAGCTTGCTGATACTTACGCATCAACTCTGCTTTATCAGTGATTTTAGACAACGCATCCAGATCTTTTACGGCTAAAATTTCAGCCTGCCGATTCTGGAAATTGATCAAATTATTACCAATATTCGCACTAAATTCCTGAATTGATGAAACATCAATCAGATTATCCTGCTTTTCACTTAAATTTTGCATAGAAAAATAAGCAGTAGAGCCAAGCCAGAGATTAGCAATGACACTAATCGTTGACAATAAAATGACAATATTACGAATAGATAGTTTTGATAGAATCAGCTCTTGGATTTTTTTTATATCGAATGCGGGCATGTGTGATGACTCCAGAAATAACTATATTTAACCTAGAACAATCAGTTGAGTCAGATTATTCTAGGTTAAATAAGTTATTGGGTATAAGGGCTATTAAAATGAGAAAATAATATATCTCGTTCCTTTGGTTTTACGTCACTGCCGCTGAGGGCGAGAATTCACCCTCAAGTTAAGAAAATATATATGCTTTTTAGTAGGTTGGGCTAACGGCTTTATCGTTAACCCAACATTCTTTAGCATACGTTATGTTGGGTTGCCAAAGAGACGGCAGCCCAACCTACGAATAATCTCTTAACTTATTTCCAGTAACACGATAACGTAGGAACGAGAAAAATATAACTTACAATTTATCCCAAGTAAATGAAACATAACGACCACCCTCTATACGAGTAGGCCAAACATTGTGGTTTGCTTGATGTTCTGTCGCTGAAAGTGACAACGTTTTACCGATACCTACATCAATAGAACCAAGAGACTCTAATCCATCAATCACTGATTCTCTATTAACAGTTGCCGCCTTTTGTAATCCATCAACTAAAATCTTAGCTGCTAAATAGCCTTCTAATGATAGAAACCCCGGTTTTTCACTACTTTTATAAGCAGCTAGATCATCACGGAATTGCTTAACACCAGCAGAGCTATCCTCAAAGTGAGGGACAACTTGAGTAACAATCACTTTATCGGTTTTTCCCTCTAACTCATTAAGTAAGGGAATACTGCCCACGAAAGAAACATTTAGAAAAAATGCATTAGGAAGCTCTTCTTTAGCCATTTTAATAAAAGCAGCACAAGGTTTATAAGCACCCACCATAATAATCGCTTTAGGTTCTACATCTGCATCCAGAATTGTACTTAAACCTTCTTCTATATTAACCGTGTTTCTTTTGTATCGCCCATGAGCTATTTTTCCTGTATCAGTAAAACCTTGTGCCTTCAATGCAGCCATCGCACCGTTATAACCTGCATCACCATAACCATCATTTTGGGTAAATAGTGCAATCTCTGTTGGTTTAATACCACTTTTCATTAAACCACTAATCATTGCCGCTGTTTCTTCGCCATAGCTTGCACGGTAGTTGATGATATAGCGATCTGGTGGTGATTTACGCAATAAACCAGCACCTGTTACTGCACCAAATAAAAGTGTTTTCTTTTCATTAGCAATGGGTACTGTTACAACAGCTGTGGGTGTTCCTACATTACCTATCACTGCAACAACTTTTTCCTCGTCAATCAACTTACGCATGTTTGGGCCAGCTCTTTTAGGCTCGTAACCATCATCCAGCGCAATTAATTCCAGCTTGTTACCTTTTATTCCACCTGCCTTATTAATTTTGTGGAAGTAAGTTTCAACACCTAATTTAACACTTGTTCCCAGCCCTTTAGCTGGGCCATCCAATGCTGTTGACATACCAATTTTTATCGGATCGGCCTGTACACTCAATGCCAATGTAGCTAAAGAAAATAATAGACCTATTTTTTTTGATAGTTTGATTTTCATCTTAAATCTTTCCTCTTGTTTGTTTAAAAAATTTTAATGATTTTAGCTATTAAAATGCGTATTTAGCAGAGAACTGAAAGCGATCCATATCGCCTTTATCACCACTTTCAATTGCTCGTTGAGCATGTAACCATTCCAGTCCAAAAGTTACTTTTTTAACCGGTGAATACAACAGGTTGATATGGCTACTCCAAATTTTTTCAGTGACACCAAGCCCTGTTAAATTTGTATCATTATCAAAGACAGTTCCTGATATAGTCGCGTTTGAGCGCCATTTATCATTCCAAAAATGGCGATAAGAAATATTACCCCCATAACTGTTAATAGCCTCTAGACTCCCATTTGCATCAAGTACCGCGCCATTAACTATATTTAGCCCTATATAACGTCCTAATCCACTCCCTGCATTAAATACGAAGCGAAAATCATCTCTTTCCCCTATTTTTATTTTCCCTGTTAAACTTCCTCCGCCCACAACAATATCGTCATCAATATTAGTCGCATTATCTGCATAACTTAATCGTCTAACGATCCCTGCCAATGCAACATGTCCCCAGTCTTTTTTATATTTATATCTGGCAACGATATCTGGCATTTCACCATCATCTGTTTCAATCCGCGCTCCACCACCAAATGGTGTCACAGTCGTTTCAGGATTTTCTATAGCAAATTCAAAACTACCATAATCACTTTGATGCGTGTAACGTATTAACGGTTGACGAATAAAAACAGAACTGTCAACCGGGCCAAAAAAGGCTAAATTTTCAGCCATTGCTGAAACATCTTGAAATGTTGACCACGTTTGACCAAAGACCCAATTATCAAATTGAAATTTATAATGTCTCAATCTAGGCGTATAACTATTTGAAACACGCTCATTTCCATTTGGCGTTATCATAAAATCCATTTCTAGAAATGCACCTAATTTATGCCCTTCATAATCCTTCTTAAGTTTAAAGTTGATTCTAGATTCTCTTACATGAAAATCTGTATCGTTATGTTCTCTATCCCCACCAACAGGAATAGCGCCTGGAACATAAGCATCACGTAAATTTGAGTTTCCAGCAAGTTCACCAGCTGAATAGTTAGTGGTTGTGACGTCAAGCTTAGCGTAACCGCCAATTGACCAGTCCCAGTCAGAAAGAAGGCTATCTGATTTTTTTTCAGCTGTCTTCATGGTTTCTGGAAGCTCTTCAAGCTTTACTTTCTGTTCTTGCTGTGTAGATTTAAGGTATTTCACCTCTGCTTCCAACTCTGACAGCCTTTTCATCATCTTTTCAGCGACTTCATCACTCATTGCAAAGCCACTAGTTGGCAACAAAAATATTGCTAATATCTGAATTTGCAATATTTGCCTTATTGATAGTTTTTTCATTATGTCTCCTCATTCTTTGTTTAAGATAAGGAATGGTCGCGAAATAACTTGAACAACTAGCGGAGGACTTTTATTCACTATATAATTGTTCGTGCAACGCAAAAGATGGATAAAAAGATCAGCTAGTTGCTCAAGTTATTTCGTGCTCGTTCCTAGATGAAGAACGAAATGAAATAATTAAACAAATATTCTATTTACGCTCTTAATACTTAAAACTAGTAGAGAAGGGAGTATTTTCAAGTTTTTTGTAAATGATAATTGTCAATAATAAATATTTTTTTTGCGTGGTATTTTTTCAAAATTGTGCTAAGTACTTCACATATCTATCATTTTTAATTTCTTAAATTTACTCTATAAAAATGGCTTAATAGCATTATCTTTAATGGTTTCAGCAGATTTAATCACTAAAAAATCAATTCTTATAAAATAATTCTTCAATTATTTACAAAACTTATTTCAACATTTTCTGATTATTTTTATGTTAATTTATTTGGCAATAAATGCCGGAATATTTTACTTTAGAAAGGATTATTAGTAGAAAAACATCTATAGAATTAAGGTATTGAGAATTGTAATTGCCAATCGCAGAAATGATGAGATGACTTATTTGAAGGCTCTGTTGCGTTGTGTGGGAATAAGAATAAAGTGAAAAGTCTATACTTTGAATTGAGTCATTAAATGTTGTATATGTGTGCTCAATTCAGCTAAATCATGCCCTGAATGTGCAATTTTATCTGTCCCCTGTGAAGTCTGATCACTAATACTCTTGATTTCTTCAACATTTGCATTGATTTCTTGTGAGACTGTTGATTGCTGTTCTGCATCAGTGGCGATAGACGCATTCATCTCATAAATTAGTCCTATAGACTCAATTATTTTTGATATCGAATCAGTTGCAATATTAGCTTGATCAACAGAATTGTTCGCTCTTGAATGTCCCTCTTCTATTGAACTGACTGCATTTTTTACACCCTCTTGCAATTGTTTGATCATCACTTCAATCTCAATAGTAGATTCTTGGGTTCGACTGGCTAACGACCTGACCTCATCGGCAACCACAGCAAAGCCACGTCCTTGTTCACCTGCGCGTGCAGCTTCAATAGCCGCATTAAGAGCAAGCAAATTAGTTTGTTCTGCAATACCTTTAATGACATCCATAACCGTGACTATCGAAACACTAAACTGCTCAAGCTTCATTATTGTCTGGTAGGCTTGGTCAATGTGAATTGAAAGATTACTTATATCAGAAGCCACTTCCTTTACTATCTTATTGCTACTTTCAGATTCCTCGCGAACGACTAAACTGGAAGAACGTGCATTTTCGGCATTAGTAGCAATATTTTCAGCCACTTGACTCATTTCTTTAATGGCAATAGCAACATTACTAGTTTCTTGTTGCTGTTTTAAAACCTGGTTTCTAGTTTTGTTTGAAATATCATCCAATGTTCTTGAGGAAACAAATAAATTGCCACTCGCCTCATCCATCTGCCTAATCAGTACTGATATCTTTTCAGCAAACGTGTTAAACCCTTCTGCTATGGATGCTAACTCACAAATATTACCCTTTTCTATGCGTTGAGTTAAATCCCCGCTACCTTGGGCTATCTCATAAATAGCATTCGACAAATCATTCAACGGCTTGTTGATGCTTCTCATGGTAAACAAAGTAGTACCTATCAGAATAATAAAAACAGAAACAGTAATCACGATAACAAGTAAATAACTTGTCTCCATTTGCTGTCTACTCTGATCAGAAATAATATCTCTACCGTGTAAAACAGCATTTGATAGTGTCTCAACTGTGTTGTTTAATGCAATAGCATGGTTAGACGCAGTTTGGCTAAGCTGTTCTTGTTGCTTTAAATCACTGATTTGTTTTAACTTCAAATGATAGACTGAGGTTTCTGCAAGCACGGCTGTTTCAAAAAATATCTCAATTTTCTTATTAGTCGAACTAATGATGGCTAACAGTTTAGTATCAGATTGCATCGAATTCATCAACGTTTTAAGCTGATGACGAATTTTGTCAATACGTTGGTCTATTTTATTTTTTCGTAAGTTAAATAAAGTATCTTTATCTATTGCACTAAATAATTGTCCAACATAAGCTGATAGCTTGAGTGTTTCCAGTTGAATAATATTAATTTTTCTCAAAAACTTTAAATCTTTACCGAGCACTACTGATTTAGTTTTTGCAACTAAATCTGTGACTAACAAAGGATTCCCGGAGAACTGCTTTTCTTTTTTCAGCAACCGTTTTATTTTACGACTACCTTTTTTTATACGAAATTGTAATTTACCAATGATCGTCCCAAACAAGGTATCAATATCATTAAGTTGAGTATCTATTTCCTGCTGTAGCTTCTGTATTTTTGTTGTTCTAGAAAGTAGTTGATGAGTAATAAAATAGATAGCTTTGTCCGAATGAGAATAAGCTTTAAAATTATTTCCCAATTCATTGATGGCTTGCTCAAATTCACTATTATTCGGTGAGAGATTTTTTAGAAGCTCAACTTGCTGCTGGTATTGCTGAATTAATTTTTCTTTATCAGGAAGATGGTCAAAAGATTTCAAGTTTTTGGCAGAAAGAATTTCAGCTTTACGATTCTTAAAACTAATAATCGTCTCTGTCACATTTGCACTGGACTCAAGAGCAGATGAAACATTAATCAACTTATTTTGTGCTTCACCTAGCTTTTGGTAGTTGAAAACCGATGTAAAACTCAGTAACAGAGATGCAATAATACCAATCGCTGCCAAAAATATAAGCAAGCCACGAATGGAAAGTTTGGTTTGTATTATTGGTTGTTTTGACATATTTACCTCTGAATAAAACCTATTATTCTGGAAAAATCAAACGACTTGTTTACTCGTTCCCACGCTTTGAGAAAGTATAGCTACGATGCATTTTATTTCTTGTTCCCATGCTTTCGATAATATCTCCTGAATTACTCTACCTACGAGCTTCCCGCCCTAGTACGTGGAAATATATACTGGCTAAAAATATGGCTCCATATGCATTCCCACGCAAAGCATGGAAACGAAATTGCTAGCTTAAATAATAATTAATGTAAACTCTGTTCTTGTTGCTCAATTTTGTTTTGCGATGTAAAGTTGCTTCTTTGTTGCCCCGAAACAAGGTTTGCCAGCGCAGGTACATCAATAATTAATCCTACTTCTCCGCTACCTAAAATAGTCGCGCCACTTAAACCTTTAAGGTTTTGAAATATTTGCCCTAATGGTTTAATTACCGTCTGATATTCTCCTAACAGCTCATCAACAACCAAGCCCACCAACTGCGAGCCATACTTTGCAATCACAATATTTTCTCTTTTTGCATTGTCAGAATAAGATTCATTTGAAGCTAAATTATAGACATCTGAAAGCTTAATAATGGGGACGACTTGTCCTCGCAACTCTATGGTGTTGCTATCTTTATAGAGTGAGTCATTTATATCCTGACTGCTAATGCATTCTTCCACCATATCTAATGGAACAACATAAGATTGCTGACCAACTCCAACCAAAAAGCCATCAATAATGGCTAATGTTAAAGGTAGACGAATCGTGAATACAGAACCTTTTCCCGGTGTACTGGTAACTTCTACCTGACCACGCAAGGATTCAATATTGGTTTTGACAACATCCATACCCACTCCTCTACCAGATACATTGCTGACAGTATCGGCTGTAGAAAAACCGGGCGCAAAAATAAGATAATTGATTTCTGAGTCGGTTAAATTATGATCTTCTGGGATTAGGTTTTTTTCCAGTGCTTTGGAAAGAATCCTCTCTTTATTTAGGCCGTTGCCATCATCGGTTATTTTTATGATGATGCTCCCTGAATCATGTTCGGCTGTAAGCTTAATGCTACCTTGTGCAGGTTTGCCTTTAGCTACTCTGTCAGCAGGCAATTCTATGCCATGATCTAAGGAGTTTCTGATTAGATGCATTAAAGGGTCGTTGATTTTATCGACCACGGTTTTATCCAACTCGGTTTCTCCGCCTTCAATCACTAAATCAATCTCTTTACCTAAATCTTTGCTTAATTCTCTAACGACTCGGCGAAATTTATTAAAAGTCTCTCCAATTTGAACCATGCGCAAGCTTAATGCCGCATCCCTAATTTCTTCAATTTGCTGTGAGGTCTCAGCAGCAGACTCTTGTAGCTTACTATCATTGAATTTCTGTACCAATAATGAGGTGTGCGCATTAGATATAACTAGCTCACCTATTAGGTCTATTAATTCTTCTAGTTTGTCAGCATTTACGCGGATAAGCTGACTTTCACGCGCTTTGCTGGCTTTTACTTTTTTCTGTTTTTCTACCGCGGCTGCAACCACTTTATTTTCTACCACACCTTGCTGGACAACAACATCGCCGATTAAAGGTGGTTCTTCGCCTTCGCTCTGTTCTTGTAGAGCTTCATTAAGCTCTCTTTCTGTTAATGCACCGCTTAATCTTAGCAGTTCACCCATTTTTAAATTTTCTTCTGGAAGTTCGTTAATGAGCTTGATGTATTTTTCTATGTGACTATGTGGAGGCAGAATATGAATGACGCATTCCTCTTGCACAAACTCAAAAATTTCTTCAATTTCTTCCTTATTGGCTTCGGTTTTTAATTGTATTTCAAAGCCCAAGTAACAGCTTTCTGGATCCATTTCATCCGCTGGAGGCAGATTGTCGGATATAACGGTCAACCCTTCGATATCACCAATGGTTTCCATATAGCGCATGAAAGATAAGGGATCCATGCCATCACGCAATACGTCTTCTTTAAATCTAAGGGAAAGATGCCAATTGCCTGATGCAACATCATTTTCAGTTGATTCATTTATTTCTTCAGGATTTTCTGTACTATGATCGTCTTCCTTCGTAGGTATTTCCTCACCTAAGAAAGCATGCAATTGTGTTGATAGTTTGTCATCTGTTGCCTGTACTTCAGCATCAAGCGCGCCATTACCATCTAGAGCAATGTCTACTAAAGTAAGCATTTGGTCACGGCTGCTGAGGAGTAGATTGAGTAAATCTGGGGTAACAGGAATTTCTCCATCACGAACACGCATCATCACGCTTTCTGCTGTATGAGTAAAATTCATCACGTTATCAAAGCCAAATAGCCCTGATGCCCCTTTAATAGTATGGACAGCTCGGAATAATTCGTTAATCAGGCCTGAGTCATCAGGTTCATCTTCTAATTTGAGCAGAATATTTTCAATTTCTTCTAGCATTTCATGAGATTCTTCTGCAAATGCCTGGATGCCTGGATCCATATCCATAATGTTTACCTTTATAAATAAATTTTGCTTCTCGTTCCCTTGCTCAGCTTCACTGCCATTAAGCTAAGAAGTTATCGTAGGTTGGGCTAACGGCTTTATCGTTAACCCAACATTTTTAGCATATATTATGTTGGGTTGCCAAAGAGACGGCAGCCCAACCTACGATAATCTCTTAACTTTTTATTGCAGTGATATGCTCCGTATGGGAACAAGAAAAGCTTGTTCTATGACTAATTTAACCAATCTTGTTTGTTATACAGCGTTAATACTTCCTTAACAGCTGGGCTTGCCTGATTAACACTAAAAGCTTTTTTATTTTCTGTCGCCTGCCTTTCTAGTAGTAAAAGCATTTGAAAACCGGTACTGTCAAATTCATTAACAGCTAACATATCAAGTGAGATGCTTTGTTCAATATCAAAATAAGGTTCAAAATGAACTTTGTTTTCTGTAGCTGTGTAAATGGTCATATCCCCAGCAAGGGTTAAAGCACATTTTGAATTATCTGTTTGTTTTGTTATTTCCATTTTGAAGCCTATGGTAATACCAATTTCTCAACTGCAGCTAATAACTTAGGTGGCTGAAAAGGTTTAACAATCCATGCTTTAGCCCCCGCCGCTTTACCTTCTTGCATTTTACTGGCTTCTGATTCTGTTGTTAACATACAGATAGGTGTGAATTTATAAGCAGGCATTTTTTTTACCTCTTTAACAAATTCAATTCCATCCATATTTGGCATGTTCACGTCACTAATGATCATATGAATTTTATTGCCGGTCATTTTGCTAATTGCATCTTTGCCATCGCAACCTTGAATAACATCATAACCTGCGCCCTTAAGTGCTGTGGATACAACGGTACGAACAGAGGCAGAGTCATCAACGATGAGAATTGTTTTTGCCATTTTTTTTCCTGCTTGATTTAATATTAAAAGAAAGTAGTTTCGTCATCATCTATAGTTGGTTTAGCCTGGGTACTTGATGAGCCTGTTATGTCAGAATGATGTTGTCGTTCTTCACTAGTAGTATAGTTGAGTTTCAAATTATTGAGCCATTCGTTGGCATTAATTGGAGTTTGATGTTCGCCTGATCTGAATTCGGCAATTGTGGTATCAATATTTTCTGAAATATAAACAATGCTTTTGTTAACATTCCCCAAAATTTGGGTCACACGATCTTGAAACTGTAAGGCAACCAAGGTTTGGTTAATATCATTTTCAATATTATCGCTGGCATTTAAAAGCAGTAATGAAGAACCTTGAAATTGTTCTATTACAGATTGATATTGATTAATTGCATTAGCTAGTGAATTTTCAGCCTTCTCGATCATTATTGATTCTTGTTCTGCAGTATCATTTGTCACTTTCAAAACAGTGCTAATTTTAGTACGAATGGCTTCAGATTGACCCACCATTTCACTCCCTATTTTCGCTGAATCAGTAGCTAACTTTCTAACTTCATCAGCAACCACGGCAAAACCTCTACCAGACTCCCCTGCACGGGCTGCTTCAATAGCTGCGTTTAGTGCAAGAAGATTTGTTTGGCTAGCAATATCGCTGACGTTTTTTGCCATTAATTCTAGCTGCTCAGAAAGCGGCGTTAGACCTACAATTTCTACTACAATTTCTTTTTGGTGAGAAATAGCTGCTTTAAGCGTGTCTGACACAGAACTCATTTCGGCTGTCAAATTAAAACTATTCTCATCCCCGGTTAAACTATTCAGATTCGTATCAGTCGCACTTTTTACTTGTGCTAACTGCTCAACAATAGATGCAAAAGTATTAGCGATTGCTTCTAATTCTGTCGTTAATGTTTGACTACAGGTGTCTATTTGTTTAGTCCAGATAGGAAATGATTGATGGCAAACATTTTCTAAACCAACAACGGGCGTTTCTGGAATTTGTGCAAGTCGCTTATCCAACTCTTTTTGCCAAAGCTGATTTTGTTGAATGATTGATTGTTTATAAGACTTGTTTAGCCAAAAACCGATTGCTAATGAGGAAATCAACAAAATGGGGGCTGAAATAGCCAGTGAAAGATTTAATGTTAAAAAAGTAAAACTCAAAACACAGAGGATGATAGGGAGTAACCAATAGGATAACTTTTGTTTGGGTTCTATAGAGTCAGTAGTGTCTGGCACTTTACATTCCTTGAGCTAAATATCAATATGTTTCTCATTAATAGAAAGTGTAGACTATGTTTGTTTGTTTATTCAAATAACCCTTTATTTTTTAGGTATTACTTTCGTTTTTTGGTTGTGATTACAACAATTTTTTAATAAATCAAATAGTTATATTGTTACAGGTGTGATTAAAGGTGAAGTAAATTTAGAATTTGTGGGTTGAGCGATCATCTCTTTGCCAACCCACATAAAATGGCATAAACCCAAAAATGTTAGGTTAACGATAGAGCCGTTAGCCTAACCTACGCCGCTTGGATATGTAGATAATTTTTATTCGTTAAGAAACTAATAAATCAATTAGCATATTTTCATAAATTTCAGACAGAATCTCCAAGTCTTCTACCCCAACATTTTCATTTATTTTGTGAATACTTTCATTTAATGGGCCCAGTTCTATAACTTGTGCTCCCGTTGGAGCAATGAAACGGCCATCTGATGTTCCTCCTCCGGTATCATCTAACGTTTCAAGTCCTGTGACTTTTTTAATGGCAGTGTGAGCCGCATCAATCAGCTCTCCTTTTTCAGTTAAAAAAGGGTTACCCGATAATCGCCATTGCAAATCATATTTAAAACCATACTTATCAAATATAGCGGAGGTTCTTTGCTTTATTGTCTGTTCATTTAGTTCTGTACAAAAACGCAAATTAAATTGTACTTCAACATCTGCTGGAATAATGTTTTCAGCCCCTGTTCCACCATTAATATTAGAAACTTGTAAACTGGTGGGAGGGAAAAACTCATTTCCATTATCCCAGATTTCTTCTATTAGTTCTTTAAGTGCAGGAGCAAAGGTATGGATCGGGTTTTCTGCTATTTCTGGATAAGCGACATGCCCTTGAATCCCTTCAACTGTTAATTTTGCACAAAGAGAACCTCGTCTTCCGACTCGAATGACATCACCTATTTCTTTATCACTGGATGGCTCACCAACCAAACACCAATCAATTTTTTCATTTCTTTTTTCCAGTACTTCAACGACTTTAATTACACCATTAGTCGCAATACCTTCTTCATCACTGGTCATCATAACTGCAATAGAACCTTGATGGTTAGGGTACTTGGCAATAAACCGTTCTACTGCAGTAATAAAACAGGCAACCCCACCTTTCATATCTGCCGCACCACGACCGTAAAGTTTTCCATCTCTGATTGTTGGTTCAAAGGGAGGCGAATCCCAACGGTCTAATGGGCCTGGGGGAACAACATCTGTATGGCCTAAAAACGTGAATAAGGGTTTTTCATCTCCTCTTCTTAGCCAAATATTTTGAGTATCAGAAAAATTTAATCGTTCTTCTTTAAATCCGATTTTTGATAATCGTTCGACCAAAACATCTTGACACCCTTCATCTTTAGGTGTGACCGATTCTCTTTTGATTAAGTCTTTAAGTAATGCTAATGTTTCACTCATAAAGCTTGTTGATATAGTTCATCTGTAAACCCAACAACCATTTTTTCACCCGTATCTAATATTGGACGCTTAATCAATGTCGATGACTCTAGCATGTATTGAAAAGCAGTTATTTTTGAAATTGTTTCCCTTTGTTCATCAGTCAATTTAGGCCAACTGGTACTTCGTTTATTGAGTATAACTTCCCAGCCTAACTTTGCATCGAAAGATTTAAGTAAATCTTCAGTTAAACCTTGTTTACGATAATCATGAAACTTATACTCAATGTTGTGACCGTTTAGCCAGTCTTTAGCTTTTTTGACTGTTGTACAATTACTTATTCCATAGAGAATATGCATGTTATAACTCACTATTTAATAGTTCTTCTATTTTTGGAAGATCTCTGTCTTTTCTGGTGTAGGATTTATATAAATCAACAAATTCCATAAACGCTTGTTCCAAATCAGACAATATTTCTTCTTCATTCCCCCTGTCTTCTACAGAAATTTCAGAGGAATCCAAATACTCTTTTTGTAAAGCAATCTCACTATTTAAAGATAAAATTGCATAAATGATTGCATTACTTGATAAAGGTTCTGACATACTTTTTATAATATTAAAAAAATCAATGCCTAAATAAGAAATAAAATAAAACCATAAAGTTCCTATTTAGGCGACAAAATACTCTATTTTTAATCCCGCAAAAGTTCATTCAACCCTGTTTTACTCCGTGTTCTTTCATCAACCTGTTTGATAATCACAGCACAATATAAACTATGCGTTCCATCTTTTGATGGCAAGTTTCCAGGAACAACTACAGATCCAGCAGGTACACGACCAAAAATAGTCTCACCTGTCATACGGTTATATATTTTAGTGCTTTGACCAATATAAACGCCCATTGAAATAACAGAACCTTGCTCAACCACAACACCTTCAACAATTTCTGATCTAGCACCAATGAAACAATTATCTTCAATAATCGTTGGCCCAGCTTGTAATGGCTCTAATACACCGCCAATACCTACACCACCGGATAAATGTACGTCTTTACCAATTTGAGCACAAGAACCTACAGATGCCCAAGTATCAACCATAGTTCCACTATCTACATAACCACCAATATTAACAAAAGAAGGCATTAATACGGCGCCTGGAGCAATATAAGATCCATGACGAGCTACGGCATTTGGTACAACACGAACGCCACCCTTAACAAAATCTTCTGGTGAATGAGTAGAAAATTTAGCTTCTACTTTATCGTAATAACGTGTATTACCACCTTCAATCACTCTATTTTCGTTAATTCTAAAAGAAAGTAATACGGCTTTTTTCAGCCACTGGTTAACCACCCACTCACCTGTTGTTTTTTCTGCAACACGAGCGGTTCCTGCATCTAGCATGTTGATTGCTTCTTCAACGGCTGAACGAATTTCTGTCGATACCGTTGCTGGAGAAATATTTGCACGGTCTTCAAAGGCTTGGTTAATAATGTTTTCTATATTTGACATATGTTTTTAGTCGATTGTGTTAATAAAATGTTTAATTCGGCTTGCTGCTTCTATACATTCATCTACAGACGCTACTAATGCGATACGAACATGATTTTTTCCTGGATTTTCATCATTAACATAACGAGATAAATAACTCCCAGGTAAAACGGTAATGTTTTGTTGTTTAAATAATTGCTGAGCAAATTCTGCATCATCTATTGATGTTTTTAACCAAAGATAAAAACTAGCGGGTGGTTTTTTAATGCTACAAACCCCACTCAAAATATTTATAAAAGCTGTAAATTTTTCTCTATATAAAACTCTGTTTTCCTTAACATGAGCCTCATCATTCCATGCTGCAATACTTGCATATTGTGTCTGTATAGATATTGCACAGCCTTGATAAGTTCTATATTGGAAATATTTTTGTAATATTTTTGCATCACCAGCAACAAAACCAGACCTTAAACCAGGTGCATTAGAGCGTTTTGATAAGCTATGAAAAATAACACAACGCTCAAATGTTTTATTGCCTATTTCATAAGCAGTTTGTAACAAGCCTTGTGGAGGGTTATTTTCGTCATCATAAATTTCCGTATAACATTCATCAGAAGCAATAATAAAATCATATTTTTCAGCTAAAGCCATCAATTTCTGATGATTTTCTTTAGATATAACGGTTCCTGTTGGATTCCCTGGCGAGCAAATGAAAATAAGCTGACAACGTTGCCATATTTCATCAGGTACTGAATCAAAATCAGGTAAATACTCAGTTGCTTCCGTTGTATTCAAATAATAAGGTTCTGCACCTGCTAATAATGTAGCTCCCTCATAAATCTGATAAAAAGGGTTTGGCATAATGACAACTGAGTTCTGAGATGAATCTACCACTGCTTGAGTAAAAGAAAATAATGCTTCTCGGGTTCCACTTACAGGGATCACCTGAGTTTCACTATCAACATCTTGAGTGACAATTTTAAAACGATGGCTTATCCAGTTTGCGATAGCTTGCCTTAGTTCTGGCAAGCCTTTTGTAGTCGGATATTTAGCAATACCATCAATATTTTTTATCAGGGCTTCATGAATTAAAGTGGGTGTCTCATGTTTTGGTTCACCAATAGATAAGGCAATATGCGCTTTATCTATTGGTGGAGTTATTCCTTGCTTAAGCTGTTTAAGTTTTTCAAAAGGATAGGGATGTAATTGATCTAAATTTGGATTCATTGCCTCAAAAATTATTTTTTACAACGAGGTATTTTACCGATTGATTGAGCCTGTTGATAAAATGTCATTGCTTTTGACATATGGTCTGATAACTCTTGAATTCGTGTGTCATGTGATGGGTGAGTTGACATAAACTCAGAAGACTCGTTTCCTTTACTGGCTCCTGCCATTTTTTGCCATAAATTAACACTCTGTCTTGGGTCAAAACCAGCTTTTGCCATTAACTCTAAACCAATAATATCTGCTTCACTCTCGTGAGTTCTACTAAAAGGCAAAATAATACCGTATTGAGCACCAAGACCTAAAGCACCTATTGCAAGTTGTCCTACCGCTGAAGTTGGGTTACTCACAGCCGAAACCAATGCAACACCTTGATTAACAGCTGTTTTTTGAGACATTCTTTCATTGCCATGACGTGCTAGTACATGCCCTACTTCGTGCCCTATTACAGCAGCTAACTGATGTTGATTATCGACTAGCTCAATCAGTCCTGTATGAACGCCAATTTTATTTCCAGGTAACGCAAACGCATTAAGTGTCTTATCATCAAATACAACAACTTCCCAGGCACCGCCTGACTCATGCGTTATCGCTTCAGCAATACATTCAACAAATTTAGTATATTGCGTATTTTTACTTGAAGGTTTTTTAGTTTTTAAATCTGTAAAAGCCTGTAGTCCCATTTTATTTACCTGTGCATCATCTAAATAAATAAATTGGGTTCTGCCTGTAGGACTGGTTGCACAGGCAGCCAGTAAAAAACTTAGAACAACTGGAATTATTTTATTTAACATAAGACTATTTTTTAGATTAAAAAAACATATTTTAACGTAACTAGTTGCTGAGTTATAGTGCAAGATGCTTAAAACTTAAACATCCTCTCACTTTCCTAAAATTATCATCATCAAGATATAAAACCTCTAGCTGCCTTAGTTTTATTCTTTAAATATATTCAGCACTCAAAGGAAGAGCAAACTAGCTAACCGACTTGGTTTCAACATATTTCTGATAGTTTATAGAGATTTTTAACCCAGCAAATCGACCCGCCATCTTTATCAACTCGTTTGTTGTCTTATTAAATGTTAATTTAATAACACTTAATGTTCTATCTTCATAACCCTCTTCTACATTATCTGTTTTTAATAAAAAATGATAATGATAAATCTCATTATCCCCACCATCCTCAATTTGTAATGGCTCTCCCATTTGACTGAGAATTTGAGCTTTTTGAGGCAAATCTACATCAATTTTTTTAATAGAATCAGTATCTGCCTTTAATTGCCTTTTCTCTTTATTTATTTTTGCCCTGCCTAATGACCGTATGGAAATTTCAAGAAACTCTGCAGGAGCAATTTGAAGAAATAAAGGTGAAAATGACCAGCGTGTTAAGCGATCATCAACATTAAAATTTAAATCAAAATAAAATTTGATTTCTGGTTTAATAATCTTCCCTTGATCATCAACTTTTCTAAACAAATAACGCCAAACTTCCCCTGAACTAAAGGGCTTCGATTCACTGGGCTGAAGTTTTGACAAAGAAACAAAATCATCACTATAAAGTAAAGGATCTTTAAAATCTAAATTAAACTCTTCACTGGCTTTAATAACAAAGTTTTTGTCAAAATCACTCATCTGTAAATAAGTTCGATAAGCTCTAATCCACGTAAAACATCCTGTTAACGAAATAACTAAAAACAACAAAAAAAACCATCTAAAAACCTTTATCATCCTAATTTCCACCTATTAATGAATGGTTCCAGAGTCATTTTGTGATGAGCATCCAACAAGAAGATTTTCAACATCAACTTTATCAAATTGGTATTGTTTACCGCAAAACTCGCAATCAACTTCAATGGTATCTCTATTCTGTAAAATACTTTCCAATTCTTCCCGACCTAAACTCACCAATGTATCTTCTATCTTTAACTGAGAACAAGCACACTTGAATTCTACCGATTCAGCTTCAAATAACCTGACTTTCTCTTCATTGAAGAGTCTGTACAACATTTCTTCACATCCCAGTAAGAGCATTTCATCTTTAGTCACTGTACTTGCTAATGCTGAAATACGTTCCCAATCAAGCTCATAATTATCTTGTGTGGGTAATTCCTGTAAAAACAACCCTGCAGCATATGTTTCATTTGCAAATAACCAAACCCGAGTTTCTAATTGCTCTGATTGTAAAAAATAGTTAGTGATCACTTCTGCCAGATCAGTGCCTTCTAACGGGACTATTCCTTGATAAGGCTCTCCTTTCTCTGGTTCTACAGTAATAACCAAGCGACCTTCTCCCATCATCTCAGATAAAATCTTAGTAGATGACGAAACAAACCCTCTCGCCAGACCTCGTATTTTTCGATCATGAGTAGATTGTGCCACTACTGTTTTTAAAGCTCCTTCACCCTGAGCTTGTATAATCAATGAGCCTTCAAATTTAATTGTTGCTGATAATAAAACAGCGGCTGCCAATGTTTGGCCTAATTGTTCTTCCACTTCTACAGACAATTGCTGGTGCTGTTTAGTTTCCTTCCAGCTTTTTTTCAGACGAACCCACTCACCTCTAACACCCAGTTGTTCAAATAAAAAACGTCGTAAACAATCTTGTTCTTTCATTTATATTTCATTTGCCATTAAGAGAAATTAATCTCATTATAAGCATAATTGATTATTGATGTTTTTATTGCTAATTCCTTTATACTAGAAAACGTGATCCAACTGATTTTTCTAAGTTTTAACTACAAGACAACCACGGATAAAATAGTCTTTTACAAAATAATGCCATGTCTGAAAATAAAGTTCCAATGCAAGTCTCTAAAAATCACTTTGTTAATGGAAATACAATTATTCCACCCTTCCCTTCACACTTAGAACAGATTATCTTTGGTTTAGGTTGTTTTTGGGGGGCTGAACGACGGTTTTGGCAACAGTCGGGGGTTTTTAGTACAGCGGTTGGGTTTACTGGAGGACAAATACCTCACCCTACTTATGATGATGTTTGCACGGGTCTAACTAATCATAATGAGGTGGTAAAAATTATTTTTGATCCGACAATCATTTCATTTAAGCAACTACTTGTTGTTTTTTGGGAGTCTCATAACCCAACGCAAGGAATGAGACAGGGTAATGACAGAGGAACTCAATATCGTTCAGGGATATACACTTTTAGTAAAGAACAACAAGATATAGCAATAAAGTCACAAGAACAATATCAAGAACAATTATTTACTGCAGAATTAGGCAAAATAACAACAGAAATACTCAATGCACCCGAATTTTATTATGCGGAAGACTATCATCAACAATATTTAGCCAAAAACCCACAAGGCTATTGTGGCTTGCAGGGTCTTGGAATTTCAACTAAATAGCATAGGGTAAAAAACTACAGGCAAAAAAAAAGCAGTTAAGAAACTGCTTTAAAGTAATTTTAGGAATAACATAACGCAACTTTTACTGTACTGCTTAACCACTAGAGCCCCAAAAGTTGTGACCATATTAACAAGAGATTTGTCAAGTTTAAATGTGACATTTTGTCGCACTATCAATATTTTATATTTTTTTCAAGACTTTATTGCCTTAACCCCTTAAAAAATAAGAATTAAAATAATTTTACCTTAGAAATAAAATAAAGTATTTTCCCTATCTTTTTGATATTTATGGTAGAAAAATAATTTTTCATACATTTTTTCGACCTTTTTCGAAAAAAATTACTTAAAAACCTTTATCAATAACCAAATAAAGTATATTTATACTATATTGTGTTAGCTTCATATAAACTAGCATTCTAATAAAACCCTGCTCGAAATATAATCAAGATTATGGAACAAACGCAACAACCTATTAAAGCAAAAAAAGCTTATCAACTAACACTACGTTCAAAAAAAAACAACAACTTGTCTAAAACATCTGAAATAGCACGTTCATTACTACTTTCCGAACTATCAATGATTTCTTATTTGCCGCCAGAACAAGCAAAAATTGCTGCCGTTAAGCTGGGTTTCCCAGATACTCTTTTTTTCGACAACGATGGCTCACAAGCTTATTCCTTCGCAAACAAAATGGATATAATAATTGCCTTCAGAGGTACTGAACCCAATGAATGGAATGATTTAAAAGCTGATATGAATGCTATACAGGCATTAGCAGATACGGTTGGTAAAGTGCATCGTGGATTTAAAAAAGAGGTGGATGACCTATGGCCTCTATTAGAAAAAATGCTCACCACAAACACTAAAAGCCTCTGGTTTACCGGACATTCACTAGGAGGCGCAATGGCCACTATTTGTGCAGGACGATGCCTACTCTCTAATATAAAGTCTAATCCAATTCAAATCCAGACTTTCGGCAGCCCTCGTGTTGGAAATAGGCGTTATATTAATCACGCAAAAGTAGATTACCTTCGCTGGGTTAATAACAATGACATCGTAACCAGATCACCTCCAGTCTGGTTAGGTTATCGTCATACAGGGAAGGAAATGTACTTAGATTCAGAGGGGAGACTAAAACAACTCTCACTTCTACAAAGAAGAAAAGATATGTGGAAAGGCTTTGTCAAAGGTATTATGAACAAAGAAATCGACCATTTCAATGATCATTCTATTGATCAATATATCGAATATCTTTTCCATGAAGTTCAACAAACATGTGAACTCTAGTTCGTTGTATTAATAATAATTAGGTCATCTGAAAAATGAAAAAGTATACCACTTTAATAATTTTATTTATCATGCTTCTATTTGCCAGCCCTTTCTCAAGCGCAATCGAAACACTGACAGAAAAAAATAAAAACAAACCAACCTCATCTGACAAAATAATAATCACTTATAGTGATAATAAAAACCCTGAGAAGCCTAAAATAAATAATTCAATTGATGGCTCAACATCTGCTTCGCAACTCAGAGCTAGAAAGAGCCACTCAGTCTCAAAAGATGATGAAACTGGATTAGCAATTTTCTTTGGAATTATTATTCTTGGTGTGATTATCTTTTTTTTAAAACCATTCAGTGAAAAAAAATAAGACTGATTATTCTATTTTAAAATGATATTTCTTAATTTTAAGACTGATAATTTTAAATATAATGAACTTTTGAATGTAATTTCATTCGTGATGGTGCCTCGGGCCGGAATCGAACCGGCACGGTGTTGCCACCGCGGGATTTTAAGTCCTAACTAGACTACTTTAAACTCTTTAAAACTCCCTTTAATCAATAGGGTAACATAAGTCTAAAGTTGTTTAAAGTAGTGAAAAATGAATGAATAGAGTGTGAAGTTACGTAGTATTTACGTATTATAATCCCGTGCTCTTTAAAAAAATAAACTAATGCTTTGGAGAGGCAAAACGAACAACATCATCTCCCTGATTAATATCAGCCATGACAATACCTTCATTTTCAATCTGGACTTTTATATCATAAAAAGCATCAAATAGTTGCTTGCTTGATTTTTCAGGTGCGCTATAAGCAAATAAAACCCTATCTGGTTGAATATAGTTATATTTCTTAAGTTGTTGAACCTTAGCTAACCAGTCAATACCATGATTAATTATCTGACTAGGTTTATCATGTCTAAAATGAATAGGTTTAATTACTGTTTTTTCAATTTCTTTATTAATAAACGGAAAGTTAACCTCATATATAGCGGCATCACCAATAGAACCCGTTTTAAACAAATCATTTAATTGACGTTCGATTAATAGATCTTTTACTTTCTGTTTTAATTGATCCTCATACCCTTCATTTTTAGTAAATTTATGGTGTATGTAGTGCTCAAAAAGTTGATTTAATATTTGCATAGGATCATCACAATACACAACACGACTATCGCTAAAACGTATAATATCTTCTCGATCACGAATTAATTCAGCATAAAAATTAACTTCTGAGAGCAACATGTCTACTGATATTTTCTTAATACGCACCAGTTCTTGTTTAATTATCTTTGTTGCTTGTATAAAAATTTCCTTACAGGGTGCTCCAAAAAAATGCGTTACACGACCATTATTTTTTATATCTAATAGCTTAAATTCAAACCGTTTAAACTCAGGCACATATAACACAATACCAATATTGGCGAATTCTTCTGTTTCAGTGTAAGGCTGAAAACGAATAATACTGTACTGACAAATTTGTTTTTTCATAGTAGCTTTGACCAAATATCCCCGTTTGCTTCTCTTGTCAAGCGTTGTAAGTGTTTTTCAGGATTAAAACATTGTAATTCTTTATTCTCGTCAATCCATTCTTTAGGTATTTTACCCCATGCTAATTGCCAGCAAGCAAGTGATTTTTTTAATCGCACCTCAATATTTAATTGTTGCACAAGATCATCTTGACAATTTTTCAAAATGGCATTGAATACATGAGTCTCTCTGAAATCCGCTACACTAAATTCTTCATCAAAAATTAAATTATGATCAATAACATACATTTCGGATGAATTGCTTTTCCACAACAAATTTGGGTTTCCCCCTTTTTCAGATAATGTTCTATCTGCATTCTCTACCCATAAATCAAAAAGCAATACCAAAGCCTTCATCGAAACATCAATATTCAAAGCAGTGTCATATTTTAATTCACAGACGGAATTTACTCTTTTTGAGGCAAAAACATACCCACCTTTTAATTGAGGCGAGGATGAATAACAAGAAGCTAGCTGTGGCTCTAAATAAGCAATCTGAAAGGATGGAACAGGCAAGCCAAATTCCTTGGCTAAATTTGCTCCTATCCACTCTCGAATTAAGCCTGCAACAGTAGCAGAACCCCACTTAATATAATAGTAGCAGTTATCAGAAGCTCGACATAAAAAAGGGGTTGTTATTCCTTGCTTAGCAGGCTTAATTATCTCAATAATTTCTAAAATATTATTCATCAATTAAACCGAACAGACAATCGGGAAATATATTTTTCAAGACCTTGATAATATAACGTTTCTGCATTAAATGCTTTACGCCAAAGTTGTAAATACGTTTGAAAGTGCATTCCTTTGGGCTTTTCAGGAAAAAATTTTATAAGATTGCCTTCACCCCCCAATTTCACTCTAATTTTTTGCGTTTTAGATAATTGCCGATCATAAAAATTTTCATGCTGAGATCGATAATTTAAACCATAACAATGACGACACAAAAAATACCTTCCAGCCGCATAAATACATGCTACTCTTCGATTACAACCAGTACAAAGCAACCACGTTCTTTTTCCGCCATAGTTACAAGGCGTATAATCAAACGGTACAAATTGATTTACAGAATGCCATTCTTCTAAATTAGCCGAATGGTTTTTATAAATTAATGTAATTCCTTTTTCTCTTACCTGATAATTAATTGCACTAACTTGTTTACCATTTATACTCCATGTTAATGAGCCATTATTCCCGTTAAATAATGCACCTTGCTTTTTTAAATACCTAATATCCACGGTATCTATATAATTAACCATCGCTTTACTTGTAGCTCTTGTCCAACCACCGGAGCCTATGCCGCCCATTAAATACCTGCTTTATTTTTTATCGAAATCATTAAGAAAAATCATATTTTTAGTTCACCCAATCAACATGACTAACAGGCAAACGATTAAGCTCATCCTTATAAAACTTCCATTTAGGCATAAACTTATCCATTAACAATATAAAACGTCTATTATGGCTACGTTCCAATAAATGTACCATTTCATGCACCACGACATATTCTAATAATTCAGGTGGTTTTTTTGCCAATTCCAGATTTAACCAGATACGTTGAGCGATAGGATTACAGGTTCCCCATTTGGTTTTCATTTTCTTAACGCCAAATTCCTTAACGCTAACACCCATTAATTTTTCATGCTTAGTAATCAATTCAGGTATTTGCTGTTTAAGCTGCCCTCTATACCAATCATTTAAAATAGAAGCTCTTTTTTCTGCTAGAGTATTAGGTCGAATATAAAGTGTTATTGCCTGATGATCTAATACTATTTTAGGCGAGTGATTATGCTCAATTATCTTTAATAAATAACGCTCACCTCTAAAATAATGGCTTTCACGTTCGATATAATCTCTAGCCGCTTCTCTGGCTTGTGCTTGTAACTTTTGTTGTTGCTTTCTAATCCATGTCAGTTTTGAAATAACAAACACACGCAAAGTATCTAATGGCATAGATTTGGGGGCTGATACTTTTACTCTGCCATTAGGGGGATATACACTTAGATGCACATTCTTAATGTCTTTTTTAAGTACCTGAATGGTTAAATCACCCAGCTGTAACTCACTGACCATTAATATTCCTGTTGCTGTTTGATAATTTCAAAAACACGCTCAACTTCATTAACGTCCTTTAACACGGTATTAACCGCCTGCTTAATGATATTTTCTTTAGCCTGATTACCGCGCCAATAAGCAGGTCGGCTCTCTTTAACGACATCATCAAGCCGAACAGCCAAACCCTCATCTTGTCCCAGATTATTATACAAAGCACGTTTAGCCGCTGTATTAAGCGAAGAAGGCGTATCATCTTGTTTACCTTCTTGCACCTGTTTAGCCAATTCTGCAATTTTCTTTAAATATTCAGCATATTCAATGGCTTTTTCCTTGCGTTGCTTAATCAACTCTGCCAGTAACTTGGACATACGATCAAAGTAAGCAGGATCAAGAAAGTGGCTTTTAATTATTTTACTACGTACATTATTTTCGATAGTTTCAGAAACAGCTTCCTTATCGCCTTTTATACCAGCAGGCAAACTATCAATTCCCTCATCTATTCCACTGTTCACAATCACATCAAGTAAAGACATCCCCTCAAAAGGCGAAACGACTTTTGAATCTTTAGCCTGAATATAATGATCAATCAAATAACGCATATCGGCTTCATAGGCTTTTAAATCAATCACCTCACCGCTGGCCTTACGAATAACCTCACGCAGTTTTAAGTAAAACTCCAAGCGTGTTTTGATATGTTTGCCGCGTTCAGCATCATAACCAGCCGCATCCATTTCATCAGCAATATTGGCATAAGCACGAATAAAAACCACAGTCGCCTTATATAAGCCATGTCGCTTAACTTCTGTTTCTTTTAAATCATTCGCAATTTCAGTATTGCCACAAAAATAACGTTGATAATCAAGATGGGCTTTAGGTGATTTAACAGGTTCACAAAGTAACTCTATAGCTTCCAATGCGGCATCTAAACGTTCACGTCCTACCTTTAAACGATCTTTTAATAAAATATCGCAATCCGTTGCTTCAAATTCATCATAATCCAATTCTTCCGTATAAACCGTCAGTGCGTGCTCTACACTTTTAAACAGGTCTTTATAGTCAACAATATAGCCAAACGTTTTATCATCACTGTCTAAGCGATTTACTCGACAAATTGCCTGGAATAATCCATGATCCTGCATCGACTTATCAATATACAAATAAGAACAACTCGGTGCATCAAACCCCGTCAATAATTTATCCACCACTATCAATAAGCGCATAGTGGCAGGTTGTTCAACAAAGGCTTTTTTCACATCATCCTCATAGGTTTCTGTTTTGCTTTTCTTTGGCTTTGCCACTACTTTTTTTAGCAAGTCCGTATAAAGTTTAAAAATCGTCTGTTTATCTGTCTCGGTATTTGCTCCCGTTTCTTCGGTCACAATATCTTTAGTTTGTGGATTATAAGAGGTGACAATGGCACATTTATTTTTTAACGGGGTATTTTGAAATAACTCATAATAACGACAAGCTTCATAAATACTGGATGCCACTAAAATAGCATTACCTGATTGCGAACTTAGACGAGGTTTTACCCCAAAATCAAACACAATATCAGCAACCACTTTGCTCATGCGAGACTGAGAACTCAGTACATTTTGCATGGTTCCCCATTTTTTCTTTAATTCCGCTTGCTGAAAATCATTTAAACCCTTAGTTTTAGCAGAAAACCATTCATCGACTTTTTGTTGTGACCCAAGCCGTTGATCTATATCACGCGCCTCATAAACTAAATCTAACACCACACCATCTTCAACCGCTTCATTAAATTTATAGGTATGGATATATTTACCAAAAGTTTCCAAACTGGTGGCTTTATCTTTTTTTAATAACGGTGTACCTGTAAAACCTATAAAAACAGCATTAGGCATAATCGCCTTCATGGTTCTATGTAAACGGCCACTTTGGGTACGGTGACATTCATCGACAAATACAAATAACTCACCGACTGCATGGCTAGCTTGGCTTTCTAGCTCTTTAATAAATGCCTCAAAATCACCGACATCTTTTTTACCAAATTTATGCACTAAAGAACATAAAAGTCGCGGTTTAGCCTCACCCAATTGCGCCATTAAGTCACGACCATTGCGGGTACGAGCAATAGGCTCACCCGCCTCATTAAATACGCGTTCAATCTGTTTATCTAACGCATCTCTATCCGTTACGATAACCACACGCGCCTGAGCATTATTTTCTAATATCCATTTAGCCAGCAACACCATCGTGATACTTTTACCACTGCCTTGGGTATGCCAGATAATACCGCCTTCTTGGCGATTGATATGTTCCTGAGCCGCTTTAATACCAAAGTATTGATGCACTCTGGGGAGTTTCTTAACTCCACCATCAAACAGAACAAAGTCGTACATCAACTCAATCAAACGCTGCTTATTGCACATTTTGATTAGGTATTTATCCAGCTTATAAGTGCTATCCTCTTGCTCGTCTTCCTTCCAGCTTAAAAAGAACTTTTCAGCTGTGCCGATAGTGCCATAACGCAAACCTTGCGAATCATTGCCTGCAAACACAAATTGAATGGTATTAAAAAAGGGGGCGATAAATTCAGGCTGTTGATTAGTGAGGTTTTGCCTAATCCCTTCCGCTAAATCTTTACGGCTATTTTTAAGCTCTAACACCCCAATAGCAATACCATTTACATACAGCACAATATCTGGGCGTTTTTCTTTTTCACCAAAAACGGTCACTTCTTCCGCTAGATAAAAGTCATTAGCTTTTGGATTTTTCCAATCAATAAGCTGTACCGTTTCGGTGGGCTTGCCTGCCTCCACTTTAACAGGGACACCATAACGCAATAGCTCATAAACTTGCTTATTGCTGTCTAGTAAGTTTTGGATGGCGTTATTGGTCGCATCTTTTAATAAATGCAAGGCGCGGTTGATTTGTTCAGGGCTGTAGACTTTATGCCTTAAATACTCGCGTAACTTATCTTCGACAATATTACTGTTATCGGTTTTATCTTCTAGGTTGCCTAAATACTGGTAGCCTAAACAATCAGGAAATGACGGCTCAGTAAATAACTGCACGATACGGTTTTGAGTTTCACGTTCAGGTTTATCAATTGCATCAATGTTGGCAGTCATTATTGTGTCCTTTAAATAAGTCGAATACGTCCAGTCAGTAAATTTTGCATCATACCTTGTTTGATTTGTTGGTATTTGGTGCGTTTGTTTTCTAGGGTAGTGATTTCGGTATTCATGTCAGCCAAGACTCTAGCTATGTTAGATTGTTCAACTTTTTGTACAGGCATATTTAACTTAAAAGAATTTATATCTGCTGGACTAATATGAGGAATTGCTGTTACTGTTTTTAAAGACTCACAATGAATAGTGAACATTTCAGAACAAACCCATTCTTTAATATAATTAATATCTAAATTAGCAGAATTTACTCGAATTCTTGTAACTCGCTGAAGCAATAATGCGGGAAGGTCAGTTCTTTTTAATTGAGCAAAACTTTTTCCTACAAGAGAACCATCCATAGATACAACAATATCATTCTCTTCTAATTTATACTTTGCAATATCAGGAGTTACTGCACTCCAATATTTCTTGATGTCCTCATTCCAATCCGTGTGCCCACGTTTTATATTAGAACCTCTCAACAACCTAACTCCACTTTTTGTATACTTTGAACTCTGAAAGGGAAATCCCGTCAATATATCAGCAATATCTTCTAGTTTTTTTACCATCCAGCCCTCCTTTAACCTTCCACCCCCATCATAAGGATTAAGCAGTTGTTGCATAGCCCCTTGTTTAATCTGGCATTTTTTGACTATCAGCTGGCTAAGGGATTGAATCAAGGCATCGGTATCACTTAAAGCTTTGGCAATGGTGGTTTGTTCGGTTTTTGTTGGAGGAATTGCAATAAATATACAAGCTAATGAAGCTTTTGTAAGTTTGTATCTACCCGCTCCTTGTCGAGTTAAATGTTTAGTAATATCTCTATTTTTAAAATAATAATAAAACCATTCTGTATTATTTTTAACTCCACGAATTAAGTGAGCATGGTTATTAACATTAAACCTACCTTTAACAAAAAGTGTCATGGGTGTGTTTTTCCATTTAAGAAAGTGATCCCCATCTTCACCAATTAAACAATATTCACCATCAACTCTGTACTCATTTATATAGTCTTGTATTTTTGTTGGCCCATAGTATGGATATTGACCTTGCATTTCCTTTCTAACCATTTCACTCAATGGAAACCGAAGATTATTACAAATTTCATAGCTGTCTTTAACACGTTGAACATTCCAATCCTCAGGAATCACCCCCACCTCAGTTTGCTTATAGCCTACTTTAATCTCGCCGCCCTGCTTATTGCTTGTTATATCCATAAAAACTCTTGTTGTGTGTCTATTCAAATAAGCTGCACAAAAAATGCTGTTTTGTCTGCTGATTTTATTGTCATGGGTAAATAATTCAATTTTTTACCCACGTTATTGTGCTTATGGGTAAATTATCCGGTTTTTTACCCATGTTGTGATTGTTATGGGTCAATAATCTAGTTTTCTACCTCTATAAATATCTACTTTGCACTGACATTAAGCAATAACTGGTACAAAGCATCATTAAGGTAGTAATTATCTTTACCAATTTTATGTTTAGAAAGTAGCCCTATCCCAACCATTTCATCAAGGTATTTTGCGGCTGTTTTACGAGTGACTTGTATATCCGTTATGACAAACTCAATTTTGGTATAAGGGTGACGGAATATATTATTTAATAAATCCTGACTATATGTTTTATGTAACTCCGTCCTTAATTGTATTTTATAAAGCTGCATTAATTCCTTTATCGCTTTAATCAAATCAACCGTTTGCTTTGATGTTTGCTCTACGGCTGTCAACATAAACAATAGCCACTCTTCCCAGTCATTATCAGTACGAACCGCTTGTAATAAATGGTAATAGTCTTGTTTGTGCTGATTAATATAGCGACTTAAATACAGTACAGGTAAGGAGAGTAAATCTTGTTTAATTAAATATAATACGTTGATGATACGCCCTGCACGGCCATTACCATAATAAAAGGGGTGAATGCTTTCAAATTGATGGTGAATAACCGCCATTTTGACCAAATCATCCCAATCACAGCCTTCATCATTATTGATAAACTGCTCTAAGTTAGACATAAATTCTACAATCTCATCATGAGTTTGTGGCGGGGTATAAATAACCTCGCCTGTTTGCTCATTTTTTAAGGTTGTGCCTGACTGGGTTCTAAAGCCTGCATTGTTTTGCTCAATGGCTGCCTGAATCTTTTTTATATCATTACTGGTCAATAAGCCATTTTTTTTAACTTGTTTAAAGCCATCTTGTAAGGCTGTCGCATAATTAAAAACTTCTTTCGCTGCTAAGGTAATAAATTGCTGGGCAAGGTTATCACTTTTAAATAGTTCGTCATGAGTGGTGATAATGTTTTCTATTGCCGAGCTGTCTTTCGCTTCCTGTAAAGATAAGGTGTTAATTAGAATACTTTCATTAGGAATGGTTGCCACTATGCCTTTTAATTCTGCTAATGCCTGATGCGCTTTTGCACATTTTCTTAATACAGCTTTGCTTTCTATATCTTTGTCTAATGGCAGTAATGGGATTTTATAGTTCATTAATCTTTCTTTTTCTTAATTTGCTGTTCAAGTTGTTTTAAAGCTTCCATATCTTGTGTATCAGCTTGCTTGGCGGCCAGTTGCTTTCTGCTGTTATTAAAGTCTTTATAAATATCGCCAACCTGCGTTTTCATTTGAGCATGACTAATACTATCTTTATGGTTAAGCAAAGGTCTGTCATTAAACTCAATAATCTTGTCGATATTTTCGCGCCAAAACTGAGTAGTAATATCTTGCCTATTTTTTGCTCTTAATTCTGCTGTTTCTAAAAACACCGTGACAAAGCGGTTAAGGCTGTCTAATTCATCTTCTGTCAGGTAGTTTTTGGCGATATAAATATCTTCTTTACGCACCTTTCCACCACTATAATGCGTTAATGCCATATTTTCTTTGCTGGCATCTGCGCGGCTGATAATAATTTCAGCGGCTGTTTGTTGCGTAATAGCGTATAAGATTTTATTTTGTGATTCGGCAAAAAACATTTGTGTTGCTTTATCTGAGGTATCGTAATCACTGCTGAGTGCAAAGAGGTCTCTTACTTTTTGATAAAAGCGTTTTTCTGATGAGCGTATATCACGAATACGAGCCAATAACTCATCAAAATAACTAGGCCGACCATCAGGGTTCTTTAGCCTCTCATCATCCATCACAAAGCCTTTTATCATATACTCTGTCAGATTCTGATTTGCCCATTGCCGAAATTGAACACCTCTTACACTTCTTACTCTAAAGCCTATGGCTAAAATCATTTCTAGACTATAAAAAGCAACTTTGTATTTTTTACCATCGCTGGCAGTTGTCAAGTAATCCTTGACAACTGAATTCACTTGTAACTCTTTGTCTTCTAATATATTTACAATATGTAAGCTAATATTTTGCTTAGAGGTGTCAAAAAGTTCTGCAAGCTGGTTTTGATTCATCCATACATCGCCATCTTGCGTATATAAAGCAACCGAGGATTTCCCATCTTGGGTGTTATAAATAATTAATTGATCCATCTTAAAAACTAAAGCCCATTTTTTCTAAATGATCATTAACCGTTTGCTCCAGTGTTTGAACCTGCTGGTTTATCTCTGGCATTGGGGTTTGATACCGCTCTGCCAGTTCTTTTATACGCTGAGTTAGTTTTTGGCTGAGTCTATCCATTTCTGTTTGTATTGCCAGCTCAATACTTGCCATCCATTTATCATCTACAACCAATTGTTTAATTTGATCTGTATTTAGCGAAGGATAGAATTTTAATGCTTGATCATCTAAGGCGGTTTTAGCCTCCTTAATCGCTTTCTTTCTAGCAGTTTCTAGCAGCAATAACTTTAAATATTCATTTAAAATATTTTCTTCTTCCAGTGATTCTGTATCGCTCAACTTTATAACTTTAAGCCGAGCAGTAACATGGGCTTTATTTATTTTTTCTAGTTCTGTAAAAAAACCGTCTTCACCACAGTGCTGTTCTTCTAATTCTGCGCGTTCGGCTTGTGTATTTTCAAGCTCTACTTTTTGCACGTCTATATCTTGTTGCTGTTGCTTAAAGTAGCGGTTGATTAATAATAGCTTGGGGATTAAATCGCATGTCCAGCCTTTGTCTATGGATTTAATCACTTTACCGTCTTTATTTTTCTTTTCTTCAATAATTCGATAGGTTTCAGCCACCCAGCCATCGGTAGCAATTAAATAACAATCATCCTGCATCAGATCCGCCCAGTAGCTCATTAAATGCTGATAGACATCGTACTTATTTAACAATGGTTTATCGGTATATGATTGCAACAAATTTTCACTTAGTGAGTGAATCAGCTCTTTAGGGTTAAATCCTGTTTCTAAGGCTTTTAGCGTTTCAATTATTTGTTGTTGCCATTGCTTAAAGACCTGATTCATCTGTTCGATAAATTGGCTAAATTCTGGGTGGGTAAAAATACTGTGTTTTATATCCTGTATTTCACCTTGCAAGTTTAAATACTGTTCACGTTCAGCCGGTTTAAATAGAGCCGTTTTAAGATTAGGGAAGTGGTGCCAATAGGCTTGCAGTGCATCAATATCGGCCTGAGGAATACCGCCTAATAAATGCGCGGCTATATCTTGTAGGTCTTCAGCTTCTGAACTGTCTATATAGCGTGGAATATTTAGATTAAAATCATTTTTTTCAATTTCAGTACTTGGAATGAGTCGGCTATATCCTTGTATTTCTATTTGCTTGTTAAAGACATCAACAATTTTATGTATATCCATTTCACGCAAGCGATTTTTGTTACCGTCTTTAATAAAGCCTTTACCTGCATCGACCATAAAAATACCTTGGCGATTTTGAGCATTGGCTTTGTCAATCAGGATAATACAAGCTGGAATGCCCGTACCAAAGAACAGGTTAGCGGGTAGGCCGATAATACCTTTTATTAGCCCTTGTCTAATCAGTGTTTTACGAATACCTGCTTCTGCATTACCTCGAAACAATACTCCATGCGGTAAAATACACGCGCCTTTTCCCTGACTTTTTAAGCTGCGAATAATATGCAAGAGGTAAGCATAGTCTCCATTTTTATCGGGTGGCGTGCCAAAATGTTCAAATCGCTTATGTGGGTCATTTTCCACATCAACCCCGTTACTCCAACGTTTATCACTAAAAGGTGGATTAGCCACCACATAATCAAAGGTTTGTAGTTGCCCTTGTTCATTTTTAAATAAGGGATTTGCTAAAGTGTTGCCCTGCTTAATTTCTGCACTGGCTGAATTATGCAAGATCATGTTCATACGCGCTAAACCACTGGTAGAGGCATCTTTTTCCTGACCAAACAAGCTGACTTTGGTGCTGGCTTCATCGGCTACTTTTAATAACAGGGAGCTTGAACCACAGGTCGGGTCATAAACGGTGGTTTTGGCTTTAGTCTGGTCTGATTTAATACCTATAACTTTGGCTATAATACGGCTGACTTCTGAAGGGGTATAAAACTGGCCTTTGCTTTTACCGCTTTCCGTTGCGAAATGACTCATTAAAAACTCAAACGCATCGCCTAAAATATCATCGTGTTCGGCTCTGTTGTTTGAAAAGTCTAGATCTTTATTTTCAAAAATAGCAATTAAACTGGTAAGTTTATCTACCATTTCTTTACCTGACCCCAATTTTTCTGGGTCATTAAAATCAGGCATCGATGAAAGTTTATTGGCATCTTTAAGCGGGGCTATAATTTTTTTATTAATATCATCACCAATGGTAGGCTTGCCTTTCAAGGCCACCATATCTTTAAAACTTGCACCTTCTGGAACCGTAACTGTTGCAAAAGCTTGCCCAGCAAACTTATCACTAATGTATTTTATAAACAGCAGTACCAGCACATAATCTTTATACTGGCTTGAGTCCATTCCCCCACGTAGTTCATCACAGCTTTGCCATAATGATGAATAGAGTTCTGATTTTTTAATTGCCATTGGTTCCTTTACTGTTTTAAAGAGCTATATTGTTCAATTTAGTTTTTTATTTTACCGAAATCATTAGGTAAGTTCACTTTTTAAAGTGGCTTAATTATATGTTAAGCCACAACAGTCATTGCCTCCAAAGGTTGCTAATACTGTTCACTTTATTTCAAAGTATTCTATTAATTAATCATCATACTATGGCATATATAGTGTGTCTCAAATAAGGTACTTGTCACTCATTATAAGTCTTTGATATTTGAGTTTCAGGTAGCGTATTTGCGCTTGTGAACTCACTTTAATAATTTACAGGTATCATTTTTGAGCCTGAAAACTATTCTTAGGTATTGTTTTTGATACAGTAGGGCTAATTTTATCCCATTCATTTGTTGGATCACTTAACCCTGTTGGCATCCAATTTAATTTCCACACCCGTGATTTACTATCGGTTCTGCTACTAAAGAAAGATTCTTCTAACAGTGTAATAAATCCAGTCGCTTGTAATTGCTTAAATGATTTACTTGCTGTATTTTTTGCACAAGGGATTTTATCTTGGGCTTCCCGCACTCCATAATCAACACGGTTTTCATAATTCCAGTGCATCTGTAACAACGACATTAATGCTTTTGATTGAGCTGTTAATGATTGGTATGCGAGGCTTTTATGCAAATATTTACATTGAACAATAACCCCACCTCTTTGATCATATTTTGGCTTTGGTTTTTTAGCCATTGCACCAAAACCTTCCCTCACACGAACAGGGAACTATAATTACTACTGCTTGGGTCATCTTAAACCCTCTTTGTTTTTAAGAGGCTTCCAGTCTCTCATTCTTCACTTTTTGCCATCGGTTGAACGCATATCTACGTATTTATTTACGTAGTTTTTTATGGAAGCCTTTATTTAAAAGGTCTAGCACGGGACGAAGCCCCACGCACTAAATTTACGCTGCTTTTTGCTGCATAAACCAATCAAAGAATATTGATTTTTTAAGATAGATTTTTCTGGATATTTTTAGAATTGCGCCCGTTTCGGCCAAGCCGTTTTTATGGCGCGTTTTGATTAGCCAGTTGATTTGGCCTTCGGTGAATAGCTCTGGGTTTTCTTTTACTAATGCCTTTGGGGTACAGACATCTTCTAACGTTGTTTCTGTGAGTGTTTCGGTCATAAACCACCTTTTCGAGTTGTTGAAAAAAGAATGGTTATTGTGAATAAAGTATTATTAAAAAACGAGGGAGGCTATAAGACAATTTTAACGCTGGTAAAATTAAACAAAATTTCGTATCGACAAAAATTCAATTCATTTTCATGTCGCTCTTGCCTGCAAATACAATGCCTCCATTGCTTTAAAACTTAATAATGAATCAGCGATAGGTTTTACACTCCTCCTAACTCGTTCTGTCAAATCAATATCAAATTCATTTGGAAAAATCATTCTTCCAAGCTTATTTTGAGTTAAAGAATTACCTTCCCAATCAGAAATTAATGTTAAATCAAGATACGGTAGAATTCGATATTTTATCCATTTATTTATATCTTTTGACGCGAACTTTTGCCTCCTATACCCTTGATTATTAATAGCTCTCTGTTGAGACAGCCAAAGACTAAAATCTTCTTCTAATTGTTCATCTGTTGCATCCAAGTCAATAGAGAGCAGAGCCGTATCTATGTAACCAGTCTTGGCTTGGTCAATTATTAAAGTCTCGCTACCTCCAATTTCAAGTAAAGGCACTTTGAAAAAATCTTTCAAATCAGTATTAAAAGAAGCTGCCATATCTAAATCAAAATATTCAGCATGCCTAACAGATAATCCCGAACTTATAACATTCTCACAGGGTACAAACGGTGCTTTTTTGATTAAGTCGATATATTCTTGAGCCTTATTATTCATAGAAATCAAGAAAGAATCTTTCGTGTCTAAAACTTCTTTTCCATACCGTTTAATAATTTGACGCTTCTCTAACTGTCTATGCCACTCTTTTAAATCAAAGGTTTGTACAGCATCGTATTTTCTTAAATCAAACCACTCCAGGTTAACTAGTGTTTTCCTCACTCATTTCACCACTTTCCAGATACAAAAATCACTAAAACAGTTCACTTCCTAAAAATTTTATCCATAACCCGTTCTGCTAATGCAGACTTATGATTGGTGCTTAAATGCGCATAACGCTTTGTTGTTTCAGTAGACTTATGGCCTAAAATTTCAGCAGTTTCATGTAATGTTGCTCCAGCCATTACCAAATAAGACGCTGCAGTATGTCGTAAATCATGAAACCGGAAGCCTTCAATCTTTGCCACGTCTTTTACATTATCCCATTGCACACGAAAATCAAAAGACTTTTCTGAATTACTGAGACTAACAAATATTAAACCATTACCAACCTGCCTATATTTTTTTAGCTCTTCCAAGGCAACTGACGGAATAGGATTAACACGAGGACTACCGTTTTTTGTATCAGCTAGGCTAGCCAATCCCCTGTCAAAATCAATATCAGTCCAACGTAGATTGGTTAACTCCGACTTTCTCATTCCTGTTGTAATTGCCAATAAAATCAACAAATGCATTTTATTCCAACTTGATTCACAACAAGCATCTAACAAACGCACTCTTTCATCATCACTCAAAAATCGTTCTATTTGATTAGGCTCTGCTTTTATACGAATTTTATCAGCAGGATTTTTATCAAGATATTTTTTTTCAATACCATATTGAAACACACTTGATAAAACTGCTTTCATTCTTAGCAGAGTATTATTAGATTTTGGCTTGTTAGACCCATACCCTTTTATTTTTCCAGCACCATATTTCTCTAACACCTTCTCTATGTGCTTAGGGCTAATACTTTTAACTGGCTTGTCATTAAATTCTGTTAACCAAAAATTAGCACGTCTAATATAATTTTCATCCTTTCCTGTCCATTGTTTCATGTATTGATTAACTAAACTTTTAAACGTTAAAAAATCAACTTCAACACCAAGTTTCTGAAATAAGGCCAAGCCACCAAGTTCTTCAACTTTATCAGGAGATATCTTTTTAATTTTTTTTGGTTTCAGGCTGAGAATTGTTTCTATATTTTTTTCAACATCAGCAGCCCATTTTTTGGCCTGACTTTCTGTAGGGAATGTTTTGGATTGAATAGAAGTATAATTTTTACTTACTTCTGCACGGTATTTACCGCTGGGTAATGATCGGATATAAGACATTTTTTGCCCTCAAAAAAACGATTTAAACAAAATGCTACGAGAGACTACGATATGTATTTTCGTAGTTTGTATCGTAGTGATACTTTGAGTTTAAAGCGCTCAACCGATGGCATTTAGTTGAATCATATTAACTATCAATTAGTTAGGATGGTGCCTCGGGCCGGAATCGAACCGGCACGGTGTTGCCACCGCGGGATTTTAAGTCCCGTGCGTCTACCAATTTCGCCACCGAGGCATTTCTTGATGGGCTAATACAGCCGTGCATTCTATACACTCTGCATAAAAATATCTAGTACTATCTTTAGTTTTCCAGTAAAAAGTTTAAAAATCACTCAAAACCTAGGTTTTATTTGGGAAAATTTACGGTAAACTACAAAAATATAAGTAAGGTATTTATTATTTACACGACCACTTTTTATAACCCTTTTTATCGATACATTATATTTAATAACCATGAAAGTACTCCTGTTAGGACTTGCCTTTATCCTAAATTCAAACTTAGCCTTTTCAGAAAGCAATAAGACGCTTCAAATTGGGAAATTTTCATCTGGTAATATAGATCAATGGAAAAATAAAGTTTTCTCAGGAAATACTGATTATCAAATAGTAAAGCTTGATAATGAACGTGTTCTTAAAGCAGAAAGTCATTCAGGTGCTTCTGGTCTGTTTAAAGAACAAAAAATTGATTTACATAAAACACCTTTTTTAAATTGGCGTTGGCGTATTGAAAAACGCTTAGGTAAAATTGATGAACAAAACAAATCGGGTGATGATTATAGTGCAAGACTATACGTTGTTGTAGATGGTGGCTGGGCATTTTGGAAAACCAAAGCTATCAATTATGTATGGGCAAGTAATACAGCCAAAGATACTGTTTGGCCTAATGCTTTTGCTGGCAGCAATGCAATGATGATTGCCATCCGTTCCACAGATGATAAAACTAGCACGTGGTATCAGGAAAAAAGAAATATCTTGCTTGATTTAAAACAACAATTTGGTTCAGATATTCGTTATATTGATGCCGTTGCTCTAATGACTGATACAGACAATGCCAAAGGCAACGCAATATCTTATTATGGTGATATATACTTTAGCGAAAATTAAATATGCACGATACTTTACCTCTTTTAGAAAAGACTAACTTCCCATCTATAAGCCGAAATAACCTTGAAATATTACAAGTTAATCTTGGCTATTTGTGCAATCTAAGTTGTACTCATTGTCATGTTAACGCTGGCCCCAATCGGACTGAGTTAATGGACAGAGAAACAATTGATCAACTTTTACACTTTATAGATTTACATAATATTTCTACGCTTGATTTAACTGGTGGAGCACCAGAAATGAACCCACATTTTAAATATTTGGTTCGAGCTGCATTAGATAAAGGGCTTAAAGTAATAGATCGCTGTAATTTAACTATTTTAATGGAACCTGGCTATCAAGATATAGCCCATTTTTTAGCTAAAAATCAGGTTGAAATAGTTGCATCCCTACCTTGTTATATGGAAGATAATGTGGATAAACAGCGAGGCAAAGGAACATTTAATGCCAGTATCACAGCACTTAAAAAATTAAATCAGCTAGGTTATGGAAAGCAGGATTCAGATTTAACTTTAAACCTGGTGTTTAACCCCCAAGGTGCTACTTTACCACCTGACCAAAAGACACTTGAGCTATCCTATAAACAACACTTAAAAGAACAATTTAGTGTGGTCTTTAATCAACTGTTTGCCATGACCAATTTGCCTATCCAAAGATTTGGTAGTGTTTTAATCAGCAAAGGGGAGTTTGATCAATATTTACAATTACTAGAAGATAACTTTCAGCAAGAAAACCTTAATCAAGTCATGTGTAAGAACACCTTAAGTGTTGACTGGCAAGGCTATGTTTATGATTGTGATTTTAATCAAATGCTTGATTTACCTTTAGGCTCTGCAAAAGAAAAAATCCATTTGAATAATTTGACCCAACAATCATTGACAGGACAATCAATAAAAACACTGCAACATTGCTATGGTTGTACAGCAGGTCAAGGGAGTAGTTGTGGGGGAGCACTATAATAATGTCAATCTTAAAGTAACTTTTAAAAAAAGCTGAGGAAATATGTACAAACTGTATGATTTTTTACCATCAGGTAACTGCTATAAAATTCGATTATTACTCAATCAACTAGACATTAAGTATGAAAGAATTAATATTGATATTTTAAGCAAAGAATCACGTACACCAGAATTTCTTAAAATCAATCCTAATGGTCGAACGCCTGTCTTATACCATGACGGGAAATATCTGGCTGAGTCCAATGCTATCTTATGGTATTTAGCATCCAATTCCACCATGATTCCTAAAGGTAATTATGAACAAGCACTAGCTTTACAATGGATGTTTTTTGAACAATTTAGTCACGAGCCACATATTGCAAGTGCTCGCTATTGGGTTTCAATTCTCAAGGCGGAAGAAGAATATAAAGAGCAGCTCAAAGTAAAAATGAAACTTGGATATGCAGCTCTTGATGTGATGGAGCAATATCTAGAAAACAATCATTATTTTGTTGCTAATCAATATAGTATTGCTGATATAGCTCTGTATGCATACACCCATGTTGCAGAAGAAGGTAATTACGATTTATCTGGGTATAGTCAGATTAAAGACTGGTTTAATAGAATCGAGAACCAAAAAAATTACATCAGTATTAAACAAAGCTAATATTTACATGCCCAGAGTTTTCAACTCAAACTAAATAATCAAAAAACAAGCCAAGAAAAATTGCCATACCAAAATAATTACTATTTAAAAACGCTTTAAAACACAAGGCTTTTTCTCGACTAAAAATTAATTTTTGCTGATAAATTGATAAAACAAAAGCTATTGTAACCCCAATATAATAAAAACTTCCCAAGTTCTGTAGCATTCCTATGTAGATTAAAAGACCAATAATAATAATCTGAAGCCCTGCCATTATTTCACGGTCTTTATCACCAAACAATATAGCTGTTGATTTAACCCCTATTTTTAAATCATCTTCTTTATCGACCATGGCGTACATAGTGTCATAAACCAATGCCCATAACATAACGGCTAGATACATTATCCATGCAACGGCTGGAATCGTATTTGTTTGCGCACTAAAAGACATGGGTACAGCAAAACCAAATGCAATACCTAAATAGGCTTGAGGTAAATTGGTGTACCGTTTCATAAACGGATAGCTTGCAGCCAAAAATGCTGCTACAAAAGAGAGCATAATGGTCATTATATTGAGCTGCATGACTAAAAAAAAAGCAGCTAGGCATAAACATAAAAATAATATCAACGCTTCTTTTGGCGTGACCTTTCCTGCAGCAATAGGTCTTTGTTTTGTGCGTTCAACTAAAGGGTCAAACTCTCGATCAGCATAGTCATTAATCACACATCCCGCAGCGCGCATTAACACAACGCCTGCGCAAATAATAAACAAAACGAATAAATCAGGTTTTCCACTACTGGCAACCCATAACGCCCACAAAGCTGGCCACAATAAAATCAAGATTCCTATAGGTTTATCAAAGCGCGCTAACAACCAATATTGTTTTGCCCTATCTATAATGATTTCTTTATTCACTTTCATCGTTCCGAATTGAATTAATAATATCTGTCGTTGAATGTCCTTCTATAAAAGATAACAACCTTACTTCTCCACCATTTGCTAAAACACTTTCGTGACCTGCTATGGTTGTAATATCCGTATAATCCCCACCTTTTGCCAAAATATTAGGTAATAACTGGTCAATCTCTTGCTTGGGCGTATCATTTTCAAATGGAACTACCCAATCCACACACTCTAAAGCAGCCAGCATTTCCATTCTGTATTCTAGATTATTGACCGGTCGTTCTGGCCCTTTAAGCCTTTTAACCGACTCATCACTATTGACTAAAACAACTAGTCTGTCACCTAAATCTTTGGCTTGTTGTAAATAACGAATATGTCCAGGATGCAAAATATCGAAACATCCATTGGTCAAGACTATTTTCTCCCCTTCTTTTTTAGCCGATTGACTTGCATCCATCACATCTTTTAATGTGCCTACTCCGCGATGATGTGCTCGCTGTCCTTGTAAGACATATTCTAGCTCTTCGGTATCTACTGTTGCAGTTCCCAGCTTACCAACAACAATACCTGCTCCCATATTGGCTAGCATAGTCGCCTCTGCTAAAGATGTTTTAGCGGCTAAACTGGCTGCAAGTACAGAAATAACGGTATCCCCTGCTCCTGTTACATCAAACACTTCTTGTGCATGTGTTGGTAGATGTAAAGGTGCTTCATCTCTAGTTAATAGAGTCATTCCATTCTCTCCCTGAGTCACCAATAAAGCTTTAAAATCCATTTGTTCAAGTAAATTCATTCCTCTTTCGACCAACTGTTGTTGGTTATTACAATGCCCTACCACGCCTTCAAACTCTGCCAGATTTGGGGTTATTAATGTTGCATGTTTATAAATACTAAAATCTGTTCCTTTAGGATCAATCAATACAGGCTTATTTAATTGCACAGCTAATTTAATATATTTCTCAACCTGATTTAATGTTCCTTTTCCATAATCAGATAAAACAACCACATTAGCCTGCATCATTTCTGCATGGTATTGATGCAATAACTTTTCATTATCAACTGAGTGAAAACCATCTTCAAAATCCAGACGAATCAATTGCTGATGTCTGCTGATGACTCTTAATTTAGTAATAGTTGGATAGTCTTTTAATGTTTCAAATAAACACAATACACCTGCATCTTGCAATAAAGACTGTAGTGTTTGAGCCGGTTCATCATCACCAACAAACCCTAAAACCGATACTTTTCCACCTAACGCCGCTATATTTAATGCCACGTTTCCTGCACCACCTGCCCGCTGCTCATCATCACTCACATGAACAACAGGGACTGGAGCTTCTGGCGATATTCTGGAAGTTGATCCGTGCCAGTATCTATCAAGCATTAAATCGCCTATGACCAACACGCGACCCGAAGAATAATTAGGTAATTGCATAGCTTTAAACGCAGTTTATTAAACAAAATGTTATTATACCCTCTAATTTATTTTGACTATTAGGACATTATCATGAGCGTAAAGATTTTTCATAACCCTCGTTGCAGCAAGTCCAGACAGACTTTACAATTACTACAAGAACAAGGGGTAGAGCCTGAAATTATTGAATATTTAAAAACACCACCCACACAGACTGAATTAGAAGACATCTTAAAAAAACTAAATATGCAGCCTCGCGATTTAATGCGAAAAAGAGAGGCTGAATATAAATCAGCGGGAATGGACAATCCAGATTTGGATAATAATGCACTCATCAATGGCATGGTTCAGAACCCTAAACTTATTGAACGTCCTATTGTGCTTGCTAACGATAAAGCAGCGATAGGCCGACCACCAGAAGATGTACTGACAATTTTGTAAAAATGATTAACATTCTAATTCTTTACTATAGCCGCGATGGCAGCACTGAAAAGATGGCAAATCAAATTGCCAGAGGTGTAGAGTCGATAGAAGGTGTTGAAGCAATTCTAAGAACTGTTCCAAATATTTCCACTGTTTGCGAACAAACTGAAAATTCAATTCCAGATAAAGGTGCACCTTATGCAAGCATTCAAGACTTGAAATCTTGTGACGGTCTAGCATTAGGAAGCCCCACCCATTTTGGAAATATGGCAGGTGCACTAAAACACTTTATTGATAAAACAACAGAAATTTGGCTACCAGGTACATTATCAGGTAAACCTGCCGGTGTTTTTACATCAACAGGCGGAATGCATAGTGGTCATGAAAGTACCTTACTTTCAATGATGCTACCTTTAATGCACCATGGTATGTTAATCATGAGCATTCCCAGCAATGAAATTTCATTGAAAGAAACAAACACAGGAGGAACCCCTTATGGGCCTAGCCACTTTTCATCCCCTACATCCAACTTAAGTTCTGATGAAAAACAGATATGTATTTCACTAGGAAAACGTCTTGCAAAAACAGCACAAGCTCTAAAACAAATATCATGAAAAGAAAGTACTATTACATTATGGCAATCAGTGGTTTTTTTGGATTATTCACTCTTTTAATGCTTTGGAATACCATTTTATCTCCATCAACTCGTCTACCTGTCGCCCTAGTATTACTAGCCGTGATTACACCCATTCTTCTTCCGTTTAAAGGATTACTGAATGGCAATTTAAAAAGTTGTATCTGGATGAGCTTTATCAGTCTGTTTTACTTTACTCATGGTGTTTCAGAACTTTATGTAGCACCGAAAGAATTCTACTATGCTCTCCTGGAAGTCTTTTTTAGCCTACTTCTTTGTGCTGGATCAGCATTCTATGTATACAGTGCAGAAAAAACAAAATAATCGTGCCAGAACAACTTGCATTACAGTTTGAATTTCAATCAACACACAACTTTAGTGGTTTCTATCCTAATGGTAACAAAGAGATAATTACCCACTTACAACAACTTTTCAACAACGAAGAACAACAAATTTTTTTATGGGGAGAAGCCGGTTCAGGTAAATCTCACTTACTTCAAGCCTGTTGCCAGGAAGCCAATATTTTAAAAAAAACATCCTTCTATTTTTCACTCGCAGAAAAATCACTACCCCCTCCGTCCATGCTCGATGGATTAGAAAATATTGATCTTGTTTGTTTTGATAATATTGATCAGATAACTGAGAATTCAGAATGGGAACAAGCTTTTTTCAATTTTTTCAACTTACATAGAGATAACAACAATCACCTCCTGCTATCAGCTCTCTGTCCTCCAAAATACCTAGGGTTACAATTACCTGATCTTAAAACTCGTATGAATTGGGGGCTAACTTTAAAACTTAACCCACTATCAGATGAAGAACGGCTCAACGCCCTTATTTATAAAGCTAATATTTTAGGTTTTAAAATACCCATCAATGTAGGAAAGTTTTTAATGACTCATTATGCAAGCGATTTACCTTCAATCTGGAAATTACTTAACAAAATAGAGCACGCAACATTGGCAGCACAACGTAAATTGACAATTCCTTTTTTGAAAGAGATCTTAGCGAATCAAAATGACCATCAATCAAGATAAAATTCTGATTATTGGTGCAGGTGCGATTGGAAGCTTTTACGGCGCATTATTAGCAAAGTCTGGGGCTAACGTTTCTATTCTCTGTCGTTCAGATTATGAAATAGTTATAAAAAAAGGCTATTCAATTAAAAGTTCAGTATTAGGTTCCTGGGTTTTTACACCCTCACAAATAATAAGAAAAGCTTCAGAGTACGAAGGACAAGTTGATTACGTCATCCTCTGCACAAAAAACACACCAGAAACAGATAGAGTCCGATTAATAAAAAATGCTATTAGTCAAAACACCAGTATCGTACTCATCCAAAATGGTATTGATGTTGAACAAGAGCTTGTTGATGCTTTTCCTAATAATGAAATTATTAGTGGGCTAGCGTTTATTTGTTGCAATAGATTAGAACCAGGCGTCATTTATCATTTAGCTTATGGAAAACTAACGCTAGGTAGCTTAAACAAAAAGACCGACAAAGCCCAATATTTAAGTGATTTAATCAACCAAGCAGGAATAGAATCAATTACAACTGATAACATCATCAGCAGTCGATGGTTAAAATGTCTTTGGAATGCTGCTTTTAATCCTCTATCAGTTCTATCCGATGGCCTTTCGACCAAAGAAATACTGTCATCCCAAGAAAAACTAATCCGCACCATCATGCAAGAAGTTTGCTCTATTGCTGATGCCTGTGGACATCCTTTGCCAGAAGACAGCATTGATATAAATATACAAAACACCTATGCCATGCCCAATTATAAAACAAGCATGTTATTAGACTACGAAAACCAAAAACCGATGGAAATAGAAGCTATTCTTGGAAATACGATTAGAAAAGCACAGAAATACCACATAAGTTGCCCCACACTTGACACACTTTATGCTTTAATAAACCTTAAAACGAATAAAACTAACAGAAATTTAAACAACAGCACATAAGAAATTCAAATTATTCAAGGGCACCTCTAATAATTGCCCTAGATTCTAAAGAATATCGCTTCTTCCTTGCTAAGGAATAAATCATTATGATTAACAAACATAACCTCAGTTTAATGGATTTAGCACGACTAAGCACTGCCATATTGAGTATGACTTTATTGAATGTTACTGCTTTTGCAAACGAAGAGACTCGTATTTGGTCAAGAATTGGCCCTGAAGGAGCAGATATTAGCCAGTTGCTTATTAGCTCAAGTCACCCGAATACGCTTTATGCGGCGACCACCCCAAGTTCCTATTATTCCAGTAGTCACGACTATCTTCTAAAAAGTCTTAATGGCGGAGATAGCTGGGTCACTTTGCCTTGGCAGGGAAAAGCACTTAGCACTGAACTTATTGTTGCCAACCGGACACATCAACATTATTCTTCTTATATTTATAACTCTCCCAGGAAAGATCATACCTTAGCTCTTGACTTACTTGACCCAGATACTGTTTTTACATCGTTAAGCGGTTTTTTACTAAAAACGAATGATGGCGGAATAAATTGGCGTCCAGTAGGTGCAGATATTAACCTTGACAGCGCTTCATTTTTTAAAGCAAATCCCTTGATTATTCCTTCTTTAATCACTCTGACCTCTCCAGATAACGAAATAGCAAGTAGTGAAGATAGTGGTGAGCATTGGGTATTGAGTAATAATAAAATTAAGACCACTGCTCAACAAACCATCATGCCTAGCCGAAGATATCCAGATGGAGAATCAAGTGTTCAACTATTAACTATTGATCCAAAAAATAGTGCTATTTTATATGGATATTCAACATTAAGGAACATCGGTGCTCTAGCAAATGCTCCTGTTTTATTATATAAAAGTGTTGATCAAGGAGAAAATTGGCAAAATATTACGCCTTTAGGCTATCAATACCTAGGTGAAAAGCTGGTTTTTGATCCTGACAATAGCAACGTACTGTTTTCTATTTTCGCCAAAATTGAGGCAGATTCCTTTGTTAGCATGATTAATGAAGATATCGTGATGCGGAGTGATAATGGTGGAACCGGCTGGCAGGCGCTTAGTGTTCCTTCAAAAGGCTCGACAACATACAGTGTAACCCAAGTTTATTTAGATTCTAGTGATAAAAATATACTTTATGCCAATATAAAACCTGCGGGTGAAGATTCTGTAGTAGATATAAAAGCAATCGCAAAATCAGTTAACTCAGGGGAATCATGGGAAATTATTGATATATCCCCCTATTTTCCAGGCAACCTTGTTATTAACCCTAACAATAACCAAAAACTGTTAATGACCAGTAAGCAAGGGATTCTGCGCTCTGACAATGGTGGACAGAATTGTGACGCTAAGTAACAAAGGTATTCAACATATTGGTGGTAAACTGAGCGTTGCAACAGACAATGAATTGGTGATGTATCTTGCTGGAAATGATCGTGGCGGAGCTGTTGTTGATAGCCGTGTGACAACAGGGTTTTATTACAAAAGTATTGATGGTGGACAGCACTGGGATACCATTACTCCAACAGCTACTTCAAAAGACTATTGTCGTGAATTTAAAATCAACCCCAAGGACAATGAAGATATTTTTTGCATAACTGATGAAAATATTTATCAGAGTCTTGATGGTGGTGAACAATGGACACTCCTAAAAAATTCAGATACTCGGCAACTTGTTCGTGCGCAGGATGGTCAAAGCATTTACTTGAGTGATAGTGCAGGGACAAGTGTTAGTAAAGATAATGGCAAAAACTGGAAGCTTCTGTCTACAATCAATGAAGGTGAGCTAAGCATTAACCCAGAAAACCAAGCTATTCTCTATTATATTCTTGATAACCAGCTTTATTCATCCATAGATAGTGGTGAACATTGGCTTATGCAAGAGACTCCAAGTAACATTGCCTTTAACCACTTAGTCATCCATCCTTTAAATTCTGATATGATGATTTTATATGGTTATTATGGCTATTTATTAACCAATGATGGTGGCAATATCTGGCAGACCGTATTAGAAACATTCAATAATGGGAACCCTGAGATTAATTCATTTCCTGTTGAATTTAACTTTATTTCTCAACTTGTTTTTAACCCGACAAAGATTAATAGCCTTTTTATAAAAACCAGCACCGGCATTTATGAATCGTCTGACCAAGGAGCTCATTGGGAAAAGCGTAGCTCAGGGATAGAAAGCTATAGTTCAGATAGTTATATGGGGGTTAACCTATTCACCTCATCAAATAATGTTTATATTGACACGCCTTCAGGGATTTTTAAGTTAACGGATAACGTGAGTTTTTCAGCAGTCTCAGATTGCATTTTTAGTTGGGCAGAACAAAAAAACACTGCTCTATTTAACTCACCACCTACTCATTCAGGACAATGGCATGGCTATACATTTCGATACTACAGTCAGAGCAACACTTATTTAGGCATTTTTCATGAACAGGAAGTTCATCAGCTACAGCCTAATCTATCTAGCGATATTACGACTCAAGGTTCTATTGCATCTTACCAAAGCCAGAGTGGATGTTTAGATACACGTTTTAAGTAGGCAGGTAATATAACTAATAATTAACCCGTTGTTAGGTGTACCAAATTCAAATATGGAGACAGAATATGAAAACAATGAATTGCAAACAACTTGGAGGAGCATGTGAAAAAGAATTTCATGCTAACTCTTTTGAAGAGATTGGAGAAATGAGCAAACAACATGGCATAGAAATGTTTCAAAAAAAAGATGAAGCGCATCTTAAAGCAATGAATGAAATGCAAGAATTGATGCAAAAACCAGAAGCGATGAAAGATTGGTTTGCAAGTAAGAAAAAAGAATTTGAGGGATTACCCGAAGATTAGAAAAAGAGAAAATTGATTAATGGACGTACGAATAATAGATTTTCCCGAAACCAAAATTGCAGTGTTAGAGCATCATGGTCAACCTGCTTTGGAATATCAGTCTATTCAAAAATTGATTGAGTGGCGCATTCAAAATAGGCTATTTCCAGAAAAGCATCGGAGTTATGGACTTCATTACAATGATTTGCGTAAAATTCAGCCAGAGGAATACCACGTATTGATTTATGTGTATCCATAGATTGTGAAATTCCACCAAATCCGCAGGGTGTAATAAATAAAGTTATTCCTGCCGGTCGGTGTGCTGTTGCCCGGCATCTTGGTTCACGCGAAAATGTGGATACAGCTGTTTATCTTTATGAAGTTTGGTTTCTATCTAGTGGTGAAACTCTTCGAGACGTTCCTATGTTTTTCCACTATGTGAATGTTGGCGCACAAATACAAGAACGAGATATGATCACTGATGTATATCTCCCTGTAATTTAAATGTAAAATATCTATAACAAGTGAGTATGGTTATAATTTAGAGCTAAAAGCACCTAACAATAAAATCCACTTGACCGTAAAAAGCGTCATAATTTTTGGCGTTAAAAATCCGCAGCTCATAATCAGAAAACAAGTGGATCGTTTAAAATTCTAGTAAATAGGAGAGGCTCCTTTATGCTAATCAAAGAAAAACCACCAATTACCAATAGTGAAATTACGCCCCACTCTATTTTTAAATCCCGCCGAAAAATTATTAAAGCGGCATTAGCATTATCTGCCGGAAGCATTATCCCTAATATTGGGTATACTCAGGGAAGTAAAATCTATCAAAATATCCCAATCGGTCCTTATTCAGCAAACTTACCTGTGACTGATTTTGAAAGTGTAAGAAATTATACTAATTATTACGAATTTGCTTTTAGTAAATCCGGTTCCACCGCCTTAGCACAAGTGCTACCCACATCACCTTGGCAAGTGACCATCGAAGGGGAAGTTGAAAAACCAGGGACGTATAACCTGGAAGATATATTAAAAGATAATCCCTTAGAAGAAAGAGTGTACAGCTTTCGATGTGTTGAAGCCTGGTCTATGGTTGTACCTTGGATTGGGTTTCCCCTGGGCACAATGTTAAAGAAGTTTAAACCGACTTCACGGGCAAAGTATGTAGAATTTACCACGATACATAACCCTAAAATTATGCCTGGACAGCGTGGCAATTCTTTAATTTGGCCTTATACGGAAGGTCTTCGTATTGATGAAGCTATGCACCCCCTCACATTTTTGGCAACCGGAATGTATGATGAACAGCTCCCTAAACAGAATGGAGCGCCGTTAAGGCTTGTTGTCCCTTGGAAATACGGATTTAAAAGTATAAAAGCCATTGTTAAAATTCGTTTTTTAGAAACAATGCCAGCAACAGCGTGGAATAGTTCTGCGCCTAAAGAATATGGTTTCTTTTCTAATGTTAATCCTGATGTTCATCACCCTCGATGGAGTCAGGCTGAAGAAAGGGTTTTAGGAAGTAAACGTTCTACACCAAAGCGTAAAACCAAAAAATTCAATGGTTATGGAGAACAAGTGGCTTCTTTATATCGAGGCATGGATTTGAGCAAGTACTTCTAACTAACATATACTTCGCGCGGTCACGGGTGCAGATTTATAACGGCTAAATTTTTGCCGATAGCTGTGTTGCTGAAACAGTTACGTAGCCAGCTATGCGCCAGTTTCAGCGTCTTGCTCTCGACAAAAATCAGCACGTTATAAATTCCGCATCCGTGACCGCGCGAAGTATACAAAGTTAAAATCCCGACTAAAATACTCAGTTGAAAAGTTTTTATAATTAATAGTTAATATAATAAAGACCTGATAAAAATTAGGTCTATTAAAGTAAGCAAAAAGCAGATATTTCAGTTTAAAAAAACAAATAAATTACTGATAATCAACGATCACTCAAATTATTGATAAAGTAGCTTAATCATATCTAAAAATGATGTATTAAACTTCCAATAAATAATTTTCAAATCTAATTACCACTAATTTTTTATAAATATCTACAGAATACGCTTTTCTACAAGGAGCAATAGTGGACAATTATAAAACAACTTTTACCGTTAAACGCCTTTGGCTAATCCTGTCCGTCAGCATGATTATCTCATTTTCTATCTTGCTCTACTATGGTGGACAGATTTATCAAAAAGTTCCACCCATTCCTGAAGCAGTTAAAACATCAGATGGAAACATCCTTTTTACACGTGCTGATATAGAACGCGGTCAAAATATTTGGCAATCCATTGGAGGTATGCAGCAAGGCTCAATTTGGGGACATGGGAGCTATCTTGCTCCCGACTGGAGTGCTGATTGGCTACATCGCGAAGCTTTGGAACTGCTTTCGCTCATAACTAAAAATGCAATAACTGGAATAGCTGCAACTGATCAACAGCAGCAAGAAATGCATAAAGTAACATTACGCTATGAAATACGAGAGAATACTTACAATGCCAACTCGGGTATCGTTACTGTCAGTGCAAATCGAGCTATAGCAATTAATACTGTAAGTCAGCATTTTATTAATTTGTTTATAGCTAAAAATGAACAATATCTAAACCTGCGAAAAGATTATGCTTTTCCATTAAATTCAGTCTTAAACGAAGAAGATGCACGTCAACTTTCTGGATTCTTTTTTTGGACGGCTTGGGCGACTGTTACCAATAGGCCCGGTGATGATATAAGCTATACCAGTAATTGGCCTCATGACCCATTAGTAGGAAATACACCATCAGCCAGTCTTTTGATGTGGAGTATATTCTCCTTCATTCTATTGCTTGCAGGCATCGGTGGGATCGTTTGGTATTATGCCCGTCAATTTGATGCATGGCGTGCAGATTTAGAACCTGAAACAGGCTATGCAAAAGAAGATTTTTTTGCCAAGGAGATGCTGACTCCCTCAATGAAGGCAACAGCTAAATATTTTTGGGTGGTTACGGCTCTTTTCCTTGTACAAATTTTGCTTGGTATTATAACTGCGCACTATGCCATAGAAGGCCAAGGACTCTATGGCTTACCTATTGTTGATTATCTCCCGTATGCAGTCACAAGAACATGGCATACACAACTTGCCGTATTATGGATAGTAACAGCCTGGCTAGCCTCCGGACTTTATTTTGCCCCATTACTTTCTGGACATGAGCCTAAATACCAACGGTTTGGAGTAAATTTTTTATTTTTTAGTTTATTAATCATCGTCATTGGGTCATTTGCTGGTGAATGGCTAGGAATACACAGGTTTTTTGAGAATCTAGCGCTGAATTTTTGGTTTGGACATCAGGGCTATGAATACATTGACTTAGGCCGGTTTTGGCAAATTTATCTTTTCATAGGCTTATTACTCTGGGTGGTTTTAGTTTTACGAGCACTCTGGCCTGCATTAAAAGATAAAGCATCAGAATCTCTAGTTTTCTTGGTCATAATAGCCACCATCTCTATTGGTCTCCTCTATGGAGCAGGATTAATGTGGGGGCAACATACACACATTAGTGTTATGGAATACTGGCGATGGTGGGTTGTTCATCTGTGGGTTGAAGGTATTTTTGAGGTTTTTGCCACTGCAATTATCTCCACTTTATTTGTCCGCATGGGCTTGTTAAGAATATCAGTTGCCACCACAATGATTTTATTTGCCACTATTGTTTTCTTAAGTGGCGGTGTATTAGGTACTTTTCATCATTTGTACTGGAGCGGTACGCCCATTTCTATTTTAGCAATAGGGGCAAGCTTTTCAGCACTTGAAGTAGTTCCTCTCATGGTTGTTGGTTTTGAGGCCTACAACCACTCAAAAATAGAACATCAACATGAATGGGAACAAAACTATCATTGGCCCTTTATGTTTTTCAGTGCGGTTTTAATTTGGAACATGGTCGGTGCCGGTCTATTTGGATTTTTACTCAACCCCCCTATTGCTCTTTATTATATGCAGGGTCTTAACACCACCGCAAATCACGGACATGCCGCATTATTTGGTGTCTATGGCATGTTAGGTTTAGGGTTAATGCTATTTTGTATGCGAGGCTTAACCGATGTTAATCAATGGAATCAAAAACTGCTTAAAATTTCATTCTGGAGTTTGAATATCGGTTTGGCGATGATGACCTTTCTGTCACTTCTGCCGCAGGGTCTTTGGCAGACATACGCCAGCATAAAACATTATTATGCATTTGCACGTTCTTCCGAATTTATTCATAGTTCTGTAATGGAAGGATTAGTTTGGGCACGTGTTCCAGGTGATATAGTTTTTGCCATAGGAGTTTTTACCTTTGCAATGTTTGTTTATCAAGCATTTAAACCTAGTCACACAGAATCAGAATAGGTAAAAAACCCGCCTATAAGGTACCTCTATTAATTGATCACAATAGCCTGCTTTAACGTGCGGGCTTTGCCTTGATCTTGATTTTTTAGTTCTCAATTTCTCATTCACAATTAATTAACGTACCCTGTAAAAACACAACAAAAACAAAGTTAAAACAAATAATCAACACTAGCTCTCTGTTTATTTAAAACTTTGGTGTATAATGGAAGGTTTTTCGAGGTATAAATCAATTTTTTATATCTTTAAAAACAAAAACAAGCGCTTTATTTATCCCTTAAAAGCTGGTTATTTCTCGCCTATAAGGTATAGAGACCCTTACTTTTACTAGAAATATAAACCTTAAAAAGAGGTTACTAGTTTTTTTATTTCCATTTTTAGAGTACAAACATGACAGATCTATCTCTATATAGAAACATTGGCATCTTTGCCCACGTTGATGCTGGTAAAACAACAACAACTGAGCGAATTTTAAAGCTAACCGGTAAAATCCATAAATTAGGCGAAGTACATGATGGTGCTGCGACTACCGATTTTATGGAGCAGGAACAAGAACGTGGAATTACCATTCAATCTGCAGCAACATCTTGTTTTTGGGACGATCACCGCTTTAACATCATTGACACACCAGGACACGTTGACTTTACAATCGAAGTTTATCGCTCTTTAAAAGTTCTTGATGGTGGTATTGGTGTTTTCTGTGGATCAGGTGGCGTTGAGCCTCAATCAGAAACTAACTGGCGGTATGCGAATGACTCTGAAGTTGCTCGTATTATTCTGGTTAACAAACTTGATCGTTTAGGAGCCGATTTCTACCGCGTTGTAAAACAAATAGAAGATGTTCTAGGTGCCAACCCTCTTGTCATGGTATTACCCATAGGAACAGAAGACGATTTTTCTGGCGTGGTTGATCTTTTAACACGCAAAGCATGGGTTTGGGACAGTTCAGGCGACCCAACCAACTATGAAATTCAAGATGTTCCAGCTGACATGGTTGATGCTGTTGAAGAATGGCGTGAAAAATTAATTGAAACAGCAGTTGAACAAGACGATGATGCAATGGAAAAATACCTGGACGGCGATGAACCGTCTATTGAAACCATTAAAGCTTGCATCCGAAAAGGTACTATTAATCTATCTTTCTTCCCTACTTACTGTGGTTCTGCGTTTAAAAACAAAGGCATTCAACCAGTATTAAATGCTGTTGTTGACTACCTTCCTTGCCCAACAGACGTTAAACCCCAACCAGAAGTTGATTTAGATGGCAATGAAACTGGTAAGTTTGCAATTGTGGACATAGACAAACCTCTTCGTGCCTTAGCCTTTAAGATCATGGATGACAAATATGGCGCTTTAACCTTTATTCGTATTTATTCAGGTAAAATTGATAAAGGCATGAGCGTACTCAATACCTTTACTGGAAAAACAGAGCGTATCGGGCGCCTTGTTGAAATGCATGCCGACGAGCGTATTGAGCTAGATTCAGCGCAAGCTGGCGATATTATTGCAGTTGTAGGCATGAAAAACGTTCAAACAGGACATACTTTATCTGACCCTAAAAACGTTGCAACACTTGAGCCGATGGTATTCCCCGACCCAGTTATTTCAATTGCAGTTGCTCCAAAAGATAAAGCTGGCTCAGAAAAACTGGGTATTGCAATCGGCAAAATGATCGCTGAAGATCCGTCTTTCCGCGTTGAGACTGACGAGGACAGTGGAGAAACCATTTTAAGAGGGATGGGAGAACTCCACTTAGACATTAAAATCGACATTCTAAAAAGAACTCATGGAATTGATGTTGAGGTAGGTAAACCACAGGTAGCCTATCGTGAAACTATCACTCAGAGCATTGAAGATAGTTATACTCACAAGAAGCAATCAGGGGGTTCTGGCCAATATGGTAAAATTGATTACCTTATTGAACCAGGTGAACCCGGCACTGGCTTTATCTTTGAGTCAAAAGTAACGGGCGGCAACGTTCCAAGAGAATTTTGGCCAGCCGTAGAAAAAGGATTTTCTAAAAGTATTGATACCGGCGTTCTTGCTGGCTTTCCATGCTTAGACTTTAAAGTTACGCTATTGGACGGTGCTTTCCACGCGGTTGATTCATCGGCTGTTGCCTTTGAAATTGCAGCCAAAGCAGCATATCGCCAATCTATTCCTAAAGCCGGACCTCAATTAATTGAACCTATCATGAATGTTGATGTATATACACCTGAAGATCATGTAGGGGATGTCATTGGCGATCTCAACCGTCGTCGTGGTATGATTAAATCACAGGAAGCGGGTGTTACCGGTGTTCGCATTAAAGCGGATGTTGCTTTGAGTGAAATGTTTGGTTATATTGGCGATCTTCGCACCATGACTTCAGGTCGAGGCCAGTTTTCTATGGAATTCTCACATTACTTACCATGCCCTAAAAACGTGGCTGAGGAAGTAATCAAAGAAGTTAAAGAACGCGAAAAGAATAAATAATATTCTTCTATAAAGCCCCTCCTAAATTTAGTTTAAGAGGGGCTTTTTTATGCTTATCAGAAATCAAAAACAAATAACATGGCTATATACAAACCACAGGTTGATTACTAACATGCTTTCAATTCAAACTTTGAATTTCAATCATGCCGCTTGTTTTCTAGTTTTCTAATGCTTAAAACTTTGGAAACCAGGCATGAAATAATCAAAACTCAAGGTAACCTGTGGTAAGTTCATAGCCATGTAAAATAAAGTAAATTTAAGCAGCAAAGTTTGCTGTCGCGAATTCCCAGTTCACTAATGCCCAAAATGCTTCTAAATATTTAGGCCTAGCATTACGGTAATCAATGTAATAAGCATGCTCCCATACATCACATGTTAATAAAGGAGTCTGTCCTGCTGTCAAAGGACACCCTGCATTGCTGGTACTTACCAATTCCAGACTGCCATCAGCATTTTTCACCAACCATCCCCAACCAGATCCAAATGTAGTTACTGCACATTTTGTAAATTCAACTTTAAATTCATCAAATGATCCAAATGTAGAATTAATAGCATCCGCCAATGCACCACTAGGCGCACCACCACCCTTAGGTGACAAACTATTCCAATAAAAAGTATGGTTCCAAATTTGAGCAGCATTATTAAACATTCCGCCCTCTGAACGAGCTATGATAGCCTCAAGCCCTGCATCTTCAAACGAAGTACCTGAAATCAAATTATTTAAATTAGTAACATAGGTTTGATGATGTTTACCATAATGAAATTCAAGCGTTTCTTCTGAAATATGAGGTGCAAGTGCATCTTTTGCATAAGGCAAAGCAGGTAGTTCTATAGCCATTATTTTCTCCAATTTTGAGGGTTTAATAAAGTCCTTTAACATTTAGCAAAGCTAATTACCAAGTGTTTTAATAAAGTATTATTACTTTATCATTGCCAAACAATAAAATAAAGTAAAATGCTTGCTTAGTTCTGTTTATAATTGGTCTTTAATAACACCCATCCTCATTAAAAAAATGGCCTTAGAAATAGAACATAAATTTTTAATTAAAAATAATGACTGGAAAGAAAATATACAAAAATCTATTGATTATAAACAAGGCTACCTCATCAGTGATAAAACGAAATCAATACGAGTCAGAATATCAGATGACAAAGCATGGCTTAATATTAAAAGTGCGACGATTGGTACAGCTAGACAGGAATACGAATACGAAATACCTTTAATTGAAGGGATAGAAATATTAAGTTCTTTATGCGAAAAACCTATTATCGAAAAAACTCGCCATCTTGTTCCCTATAAACAACATATCTGGGAAATAGATGTGTTTTGTGGTGACAATAATGGCTTAATAGTTGCTGAAATTGAACTATCAAAAGTAGGTGAGGCTTTTGTTAAACCTGATTGGTTAGGCAATGAGGTTACTGAAGACCTAAGATACTACAACAATAACTTAGCTAAAAATCCTTATAAAAATTGGAAATAAATATAATATTATCTTTCCAATCATGTAGATATAAAACCCACTACAATCTAGTTAAATTTGTAGCAACCCTCAAAATAAAACAGTCTTTACAAATTATTTAAGTAGAGAAAAGCAAAGTTAAAAAAAAATACATTGATCTTAGACTAAAACTACTCTATATTCCATTGTATGAAAAAAACAACGACTGTTGCCATCTTACTACTAGTAAGTAATATCCTATCAGCAAACAGCATAATGCCTGAGATTAACAATATTGAATCTCAATGGGCAAGAATTTACTATGACCAAAATACCAGCCAAAAGAAAAATGGCTACCCTATTCTTCTTGAAAGAATAAAGAAATTATCAAAAAAAAAACCCGAAGCAGTAGAACTCTTAATCTGGGAAGCACTCATCATCGCAACAAACGCAGAATTTGAAAGCCCTTTTACAGCACTTGACTCAATTAACACAGCCAAAAGCATACTTGAAAAAACAATACGACATAGCCCTAATTCTTTAGATGGAGCAGCTTTTGTCATCCTTGGCACACTATATTACCTAACACCTGGATGGCCAATTTCATTTGGTGACAATAATAGAGCTGAACTCCTACTTAAAAAAGGCTTAGAAATTAACCCAAAAAGTATTGATTCAAACTATTTTTACGCAGATTATCTTTTAACAAAAAATAAAGTTGCCGAAGCACAAAAATATTTTCAACTTGCCATAAATTCTCCTAGCCGCCCTGAACAGCAATACGCAGATGAACAGTTAAAAAAAGAAGCTTTTATTGCTCTAAAGAATACCCAGCAAAGAAAACTTAATTCTGGAAAAAACAACTTTATGTCTCTATTTTCATTTTCTAGTGTAGAATCAGATTAGAAGGCCTCAGGAAAAACCTAAGCACTAATTCCTCAATAATAATTAACTTACATTACCAAAAACCCCTCCCACGCAGAGAAATTTTCTACTTTTCAATCGCTACTTTTCTGATAATATATCACTAGATTTTTAAAAACCTATAACTCGGATAATCAATATGACATTTGTCGTCACAGAAAACTGTATTAAATGTAAATTCACTGATTGCGTTGACGTATGCCCTGTGGATTGCTTTCATGAAGGCCCCAATTTTTTGGTAATCGACCCTGATGAGTGTATAGACTGCACATTATGCGAACCGGAATGTCCAGCTGAAGCAATATTTGCTGAAGATGAGCTACCAGAAGGTCAAGAAAAATTTATTGCTTTAAATGCAGAATTAGCTGCAAATTGGCCTGTCATTACTGAAGTTAAAGATGGTTTGGAGGATGCTGATGACTGGAACGGAAAACCTGACAAATTAGATCTGCTAGAAAAATAGCATATTCTACTTTGGAGCAAGAGTATGATTTTATACCCGATTGTTGATTTTCCTTTTTGTCCGTCTTCAGTGTTGTAAAAACAGTTGTTTAGCTTGCTAAGTAATTGTTGCTATACGAACGAAGACGAACAAAAAGACAGCCAGATGTATAAGTTTTTTTCTATTCCTTAACACTGGCTGGCTACCGTAGTATATAAAGCTTTTTCAATATCAAAAAGCAAAATACATACACAGAATCCCTCTCTATTTAATTAAGTAGATTTTTATTTCGCTCTGCATATAATTTACTGCTTTTCCAGAAGTATTCACTCAATTACCTACTATACTTCACATCCACGATCGCATGATGCATAAACGGGGTGTTTCATTTTACAACTACACCCAACCAAGTTCTTTCATAGCCCAAGGTGCATTCCATATTTTGACCATTTTTTCCACTTTGCCATCCATATTCATCGTTAGCGCCATTACATAATGTGAATGGGTTTCTTTTTGTGTTGGCGGTACGGGACCACCTTCACCAGTATGTTTGGCATGATACGTTGAAAAAAATAAAGCTGTCCTGTTACTTTCATCATAACTAGCAGTGTGCAGATCATAAGAACCACCTGGAGCAGTGATACCAGCAAAACCAGCCATCCATTCACAATAGTCTTCAACTGTTTCTATCTCAGCAATGGGTTCACTCTGGGCAACAAATGAAGCGCCGTCGGCCACGTAAGACTTACATCCAGACCAACCTTGTGGGGCTTCACAAGCATGAAATAGTTTTTTAGCATTCTCAAAAGCATTCATAATTTTTCCTGATTAGTATTATAGTTTTAATAAAACAAGCTAACTCTAAAAGTACTTAAAAATTAGCTCTTAAAATAGCCATCTAACATACTGTCCCGACAGCTTTGTAGTGGTGCAACCGATTTTTCAATTTTCATTCGTAACAAAGCTCCCTGCCAATTATTCACCAATAAATCAGCCAGTATCTCAGCTGAAATATCAATTCGAATTTGACCACCCTTTTGCGCCTTTAAAATAGCCTCCTTAATTAAATTTCGATAACGATTCACTGCAGTTTGCAGTGCCACACGACAAACTTTACTAGTATTGCCAATTTCACCCATCAAATTTCCTAGTAAACAACCTGTTTCAAATTTATTTTTTTCAACACTCCTGATCAATTCATTGAGGTGGTTTTTAAGAATATCCATTCCACTAAGCTCTTCATCGTTTAAATAATTTTGGAGCTGAACAATTAGAGGTTCGATATAGTGATCTATGGCTTCAGCACAAAAGGCCTCCTTACTTCCAAAATAACTGTAAAAAGAACCTTTAGGTATTTGAGATGCATCCAATATCTCTTGTACACCTGTATTATGGTATCCCCTTGTCATTAGCATAATGACACCTTGATCCAGCATCTTTTTTCGCTTAATTTGCTTTTTTATTTCTATAGCCATGCCTATAATATATGACCGGTCATTTTTATTGTCAAGCAATAATTTCACGCTACCACTAATATTGCTCGAAATAATGTACGAAACCCTATTAAATAATAGTATGATCAATACTTTTTATATCTTTTCTAATTTAAAAATCATATTGAAAAGGCAGCCCTTACTGGAAAAAACACATTACTAGAATAATTTTGTTATGCTTAACCACGAAACTTTTTTTGGAGGCGCTTGGTAATGCTAAATTTCTTTAGAATATTAACCCTAACAATTTCTCTACAAGGCTGTGGGTATAACGCTTTGCAAACTACAGATGAATCAATTAAATCATCTTGGGCTGAAGTACTTAATCAATACCAACGCCGAGCTGATCTAATTCCAAATTTAGTAAATACCGTAAAGGGCTATGCAGCTCATGAAAAAGATGTCTTCACATCAGTAACTAACGCTAGGGCAAAAGTTGGAGCTATTCAAGCCACCCCTGAATTAATTAATGATGAAGCTGCCTTTAAAAAATTTAATGTGGCACAAAGTGAAATGAGCTCTGCATTAGGTCGTTTGCTTTTAGTAGCTGAAAATTATCCTCAGTTAAAAGCTGATGGTGTATTTCGTGATCTTCAAGCTCAATTAGAAGGAACAGAAAATCGAATCACAGTTGCCAGAAACCGATATATAAAAGCAGTTCAAGATTATAATGTAACCGTAAGAAAATTTCCTTCTAATCTAACGGCAATGATGTTTGGGTTTTCAACCAAACCTACTTTTTCTGTTGAAAATGAAGCTGAAATTTCAGCCCCTCCAAAAGTAAATTTTAATCAACCCCCCGTGCCGGCTTCTTAATTTAACCTTTGTCAGACACAGACAAAATGTACTTTAGGCAACTGGACAAAAAGGCAAGTAAGCTGGGTTGGTTATTTGCTTCCAGCTGCCTCACTTACTGCCTTAAAATATTAGGAGCTTTACTGTTTCTGACATCGACAGAATTTAATTCTGCCCATGCCGAACAGAAAATTCCGCAATTAATATCACCCGTCACTGATTTAACGGGGACATTGTCCCCATCCCAAAAACAAGGACTGGAACAAAAATTATTACAATTTGAATCTAGCAAAGGTAGTCAACTTGTAATATTAATCGTCCCCAGCACCCAACCAGAAAGCATTGAACAATATGCATTTCGGGCCGCTGAACAATGGAAATTAGGACGAAAAAATATTGATGATGGCGTGTTATTACTGGTTGCAAAAAATGACAGAAAATTACGTATAGAGGTAGGCTATGGATTAGAAGGTGCTATTCCAGATGCTATTGCTAAGAGAGTGATTAGTGAAATTATAACGCCCTATTTTAAAGCAGGTGATTTCTATAGCGGAATTTCGGCAGGGACAGAGCAGTTAACTAAGCTGATAAATGGAGAACCATTACCCCCTCCTAGTCAATCGTATGGAAATCAGCAATCAACTATTGAAGAACTTTTGTTTATTTTATTTTTTATCTTATTTTTTGCACCTATTTTACGTTCAATGTTTGGCCGACTTATTGGCTCTAGTCTTGCAGGGGGCTTTGCTGGCTATTTTACTTGGTCAGTGACTACTCTCCTAGCTAGTAGCGTAGCAGCAGGTGTTGCCATTTTCTTTTTAGCCATGCTATTTCACAGAGGAGGTCGAAGTAATTTTCCAAGTGATCGTGGTGGCTATGGCGGTGGATTTGGAGGTTCCTGGTCTGGAAGAAGTGGTGGTTTCGGCGGTGGATTTGGTGGCGGCGGCGGCGGGTTTGGCGGCGGCGGAGCATCAGGAGGATGGTAATATGAATATCACAAGACTGTTTAAACACTTATTACATTTCCCTTGGTTGGTTCATTACAAATTTCCACCATCAAGTTTAAATAAAATTGAAGAAGCAATTACTCTATCTGAAAAAAACCATAGTGCTGAAATTCGCTTTGCTATTGAAAGCTCATTAAGTTTTTTTGAATTGTTACAAAATACCCCTTGTTTTGATCGTGGAGTCGATATCTTTTCTGAATTAAGAATTTGGGATACAGAAGAAAATAATGGTGTACTCATCTTTTTATTATTAGCAGATAAAAAAGTCGAGATTGTTGCTGACAGAGGACTCAACAAAAAAATCTCCAAAGATGATTGGCAAGCTATTTGTAATTTAATGGAACAGGCATTTAAGCAAAATAAATTTGAAACTGGTGTAATAACGGGTATAAATGAAATCACAAAAAAACTTGTACAATATTACCCTTTAAAAGGACAAAAAAGTATTGATGAATTACCCAACAAGCCTGTTATTTTATGACCAACTGTTTTTATACTTCGCGCAGCGGTCACGAGTGCGGATTTCTATCGGTTGATTTTTACCGATAGGCTGGCGTTGCTAAAATGGTTGCGTAGCTTGCTATGCGCCCATTTCAGCGCCTTGCTATCGACAAAAATCAACTCGCTATAAATTCCGCATCCGTGACCGCGCAAAGTATATATCTTTAGCATCAAGTGCCACCACCTTATACTAATATAATAAACCTCCAATGAGTTTAAGATTTTCAATTATTCCTGTTACTAGTTATCAACAAAACTGTACTTTACTTATTTGTAACAAAAGCAATAAAGCCGCGATTGTTGACCCTGGAGGAGAAATTGATGTTATTTTAAAAACTATTGATCAAGAAAATGCAATACTGGAAAAAATTTTAGTGACTCACGCACATCTTGATCATATTGGAGCAGTCGCAGAACTAGCATCCATGCTGTCCATTCCAATTGAAGGGCCACAACAAGAAGATAAATTTTGGATAGACCTGATTCCCCAACAAATTGAAACATTTGGTTTTCCACATAGTGACACATTCACTCCAAACCGCTGGTTAAATGATGGAAATACCGTTAGCGTTGGAGAACAAAAACTTCAGGCTATCCACTGCCCAGGCCACACCCCTGGGCATATCGTTTTCGTCCACAAGGAATCTAAATTAGCCATCGTGGGTGACGTTCTGTTTAACGGATCTATTGGTCGAACTGATTTTCCAAGAGGAAACCATGCAACATTGATCCATTCAATCAAAGACAAGTTATGGCCTTTGGGTAAAGAAGTTAAATTTATTCCAGGTCATGGCCCTATGTCATCCTTTGGAGAAGAAATGAAAACAAATCCTTATGTAAGTATTGAGTGACTTTTTTCTAACCAGAATTTCGTTTATTTCTTCGATGAAATCTACGATGAAATTTAACTCTCTTTATATTCAATTTTTTATTTTGAATTTCTGTTTCAGATATTAACTGAAAAATATCAGGCGCCATCCCTTCTGGCAAATCAACTATTGTGTAATGATTGCGTATATCCACTTTTGATATTTTCTTCTTGTCTACACCTGACACTTCAACCAAAATAGTTTTAATTTCATCGACTTGTACTTTATTAATTAAACCTATGTCTAGTCGATACCTGACAACTCGTTGCTTTGGTAAAACAGGAAGAGATAAATTAGTTTTTGCTTTATCTACATCTCTGTCTCCATTATTTTTTTTCGAATAAAAGTCTGGCTGATTTAGCAAACTTATTGCCGCAGCACATTCTAAAATACTAACACCTAATTCTGTTGATAAACGTTTTATTAAGTTTTGATGTAGATTCAGGTCTACATGCCTAAGCAATCCCTCTACGCTATTCTTCAACATACTTTCATTATTGTAATTTTGTCCCATAGAGCAATTACAACCTATCCTGCTTAATATCTACAAATGCTTCGTCTCTCAGTCGACGTAGCCATAGCTCCGTCTCTTCTTCTATTTTTCGTTTACGAATTTCTTCTCTTACCCTATTTTTTTTATGCTCAACACTGTCATCCTTTTCCTGGCGCTTCAAAACTTGAATGATATGCCAACCAAACTGAGTTTGTACCGGGTCACTAATCTCGTTTATTTTTAATTGATTCATTGCTGCTTCAAAAGGTGGAACCAAATCTCCAGAACCAACCAAACCCAAATCTCCTCCATTTAAAGCAGAACCTTTATCATCAGAGTTTGATCGTGCTAGCATTGCAAAATCATCACCATCTGTAATTCTGTCTTTTAATGCTAACAATCTTTTTTTAGCTTCTGCATCATCAATTAATTCGTTAGTTTTAACCAGGATATGTCGCGCATTTGTTTTAGTAACTATATGTTTTTCTAAACCTTTTAAATCCAAAAGTTTAATCACATGAAATCCACTGGGGCTACGAATTAGTTCAGCAACTTCTCCCTTATCCATTTTTGTTACGGTATCAACAAATAAGGTCGGTATTCCACCTATAGTTCGCCAACCTAAATCCCCACCTTTTAGCGCACTATTACCATCAGAATAAGCAACTGCTGTCTGTTGAAAATCAGCTCCGTCTAGTAGTAGCTCAGCTCGTACACTATTTGCTTTTTCACGAGCTTTACTAATAACTGAAGCCGAAGCTGCATCAGGCACCGAAATTAAAATATGACCAAGATGAAACTGTATTTTTTCTTCTCCAATTTCACCTTGAGTTTCTAAATAATGGCTGACCTCTCGATCTGTTACTTTAATACGCGTTCCAATTTCTCTTGCTCTTAATTGATTAATGATAATTTCTTTTTTGATATCTTCTTGAAATTGCTGAAAACTCATTCCTTGGCTTTCTAGTTCTTTACGAAATTCATCAATAGTTAAACCATTTCTTCTAGCAATATCTTGAGTCGAACTCCTCAACATTTCATTACTCACTCGAATACCTGATTTTTCAGCTAGTTGTCGTTGTAACTTATCAATAATGATACGTTCTAAAACTTGCTTTCTTAGAATAAAAATAGGAGGAACCATCACTTTATTAGCTTTAAGGTTTTTGGTAATACTTTCAACCTGAGCGGATAATTCCTGTTCTAAAACGATATCATCTTCAACAACAGCGACTATACGCCCTAAAAGCTCTGCTTTCACAATTGGACTAGCTAATAATGCACATATAATTAAACTTGAAAACTTTATCATCTTTTTTTTATTTCTCTGTTAAAGCAAGGATTCAATCACTTTTCAATCCTGACTTGTATTTTGATCCACTACAACCGCTTAAAGAACAGTATCTAACTCAAATATAACACCAATCAGTCATAAACTGACCTTTACTGACTTAGTCTTGACTCTGGTAACCACTTAGATTTTTTTCTAAGAATTCATCAACTTTATCACCGAAACTGGTCAATCCTTTTAATTCCATTTGCACAAAAATTCCCTCATCCATTTCAATTTCATTATTTTCATCTAATACAAAATCATTTGTTAATGAATCCTTTAATGTATTAGCAAATCTTCTCCATATAATACGAAAACGCCAGCAACAACTATCTTTTTCTAAACCTACAAAACTTTCAGTAGTAGATTGATAATTAAATGAATACTGCAAACGCCCTACACCATACCAATTATCAAGTATTGGCCAACGAATTGAAGTATCTATTCGACTAATACTTTTAATTGCACTTCGCTGATCTTCTCCTCTATAACGATAGCCTAAATTGAAAATTTGGCTGGGTTGATTTCTATAGGTCAGTTGAACATGACCCCGAGCAATATCATCTTCCTCAAGATCCCAATGAATATCTGATGAAAAAGATAATTGTTTGGTTAACTGGCCACTCAACGCGGCTATAGGGTTAGAAAAGCTTTGTCTTTCCGGTGTGCCTTTTATAACTACTTCTCTATCCTTAAAATAGAAAATTTCACCTACACTAAATTTTAAACGTTCTTGCCCTGTTTTTGAGTCAATTAATCTAGAGGTTAAAGCCGCTGTAATCTGATTAGCATCCTGAACTCTATCATTCCCACTAAAACGATTTTCTCTAAATAAACTGCTAAAACTAAAATCATAAAGTGATGAATCAAAAACCGGAATATCATCTTGATTTTTATTGGGTATATATAAATAAAATAATCTTGGTTCTAGGGTATTTAAATAACTTGAGTTTTCAAACTCAAAATCTCGTTCAAAAATCAAACCGCTATCAGTAGAAAAAATCGGCAAGGAACGGCTGATACTACTCGACTTCCCATCAATTTGATTATTTAAAAAATATTCAGAATGCTGCCAAGAAAACTTAGGTTTAAAAAAGTAACCTGCGGTTTTGATAGGAATAGCAATAGAAGGTTTTACATTTATCCTATGCCCACTCACACGACTATTTCTATGGAAATTAACATATTCATTATCCATGGCAATATCAACAGGCCAATCCTCAAAAGAATGATCGAAATTTAATATAACTTGCGGTAATTTTTGATAGGGCTTATCAACCTCTATCACATTTTTATCTATCGTTTGATAGGATTCAAAATGTGTTGTAAAGAAAACACCTTCTCGACGATAATTAAGATTAGCCTGGCTTTGTAAAAACCGATCATTCGACATACCCAATGCATTATTCAATTCATCAAAATATTCATCATCAGAAACATAATTCAAATCAATATTACTGTCTAGACCCGGTATAAAAACGGTACGATTCTTAAATGTTCCTGAATACCTTTGTTTTTGCTCTAAAATATCATAAGGCAAATATTCTAAACCTATTAACCCATTTGTCTTCTCTGTCAAATAGCGGAATTCCGCCCCTATCATAACGCCTCGTTTTGACATATATCTTGGTCTCAACAACAAATCGTAGTTTGGCGCTATGTTCCAATAGTAAGGAAGTGAAATATCAAATCCATTTTCATCCGCACTACCAAATGAAGGTGCCAGTATCCCCGTTGTGCGTCTGTCGTCGATAGGAAAAGAAATATAGGGAGTATACAAAAGAGGAACGCTTTTAAATTCTAACCAAGCATGTTTAGCAGACCCTTTTCCAGTTTGTTTGTTCATTTTTAATCTATCGGTGTGCAAGACCCAATCCTGGTTTCCAGGACGACAACTGGTAAATGCAGCATTTTTATAGCGAGACAAAAATTTATTATCACGATAAACCACATCGGCATGTCCTCGAATAGGGCCAGACGGGGAGATAAAAATGGCATCTCTTAAACGAGCTTCATTAGATTTTAAATTTAATAAAACTGTATCACTAAATAAAGAAATCTCATTTTCTGAATAAAGAACCTGTCCCTGGGCATCCATTGTTTCCGAAACAGTGTCATAACTTGCGCTATCGGATGAGACTTTCTGGTCAGCACGAACAATTTCAACATTTCCAAAAAAACTGGTAATTTCTTTATCAAACACTTCGGTATAATCAGCAGTCACATTCATCGGAACAGTATCTCTAGTGTCTTCTCCTTGAACATATCGATACTTTCCTCGCGACGCATTGCTACAGTTTTCCCACGGATCATATTTTAAATTTGACTGTAGCATTTTAAATTGTTGTTCCTGATTCAAATCAAAAGCATCAGAAAACAAACTAAAAGAACCCGTTTTATCTTCAACAAATTTTGTTTGACCTTTCGGGTCAGCTCCCTTTAAACTACAATTCCATGTTCCATTTTCACCTCCTGTATAACAATTCCATCCTGAATTTTTGGATGTGACCTGAGGTGGTTTATTTGAAATAGGGGATTCTTTCTGTGAGCTTTGTTCTAAATCAGAAATTGTTTTATTAGCCTTGGAGGGTACAGGCAATGAAGAATTATCCGTACTTTTTTGTGCAGTTAAATCCCCACATGCCCAGCCTTCTTTACCCTGATCCTTACAATTCCAATCATTATCATTTGCAAAGCCAAGTTCAAGGTAAGAAAATAGAAAAAAAATACAAAAAAGTTGGCGATACATAAATCCGTGTCAGTATAGTTGGCTGAGAAACCAATAATAGAATAAAATAGTCTATTATTTTACCTTAGTTTAGCCTTACATTTTAAATTAAAGTCTTCAAATTATCATGTCAACGACAGATCCTCGTGCCTTATCAATTCTACATTGGTTAACTCACACTCTTCAATTAGATATTATTCAGTTTGAACCTGCTTCTAGCGACGCTAGTTTTAGGCGCTATTTCAGAGTTATTCATAAAAATGGACAACATATCGTTATGGATGCTCCACCTGAAAAAGAAAATACTGAACCTTTTATTCGTATTGATAAACTTTTTAAAGCATCAGGTGTTGCTGTTCCTGAAATTTATCATCAAGAGCTTACCCAAGGTTTTTTATTACTAGAAGATTTTGGGTCCACCTGTCTACTTGATAAACTAAATACTACCTCCGCCTTAGACTTTTACTCTTGTGCTTTTAATAATCTGGAAACGCTACAAACAAAAACGTCTATCACAACAAGCCAATTACCTCTATACGATGAAGCGCTATTAAGCGAGGAATTGTCCCTTTTTTATGATTGGTTTTTGGGGGAATATCTAAATTTATCATTACCTGAGAAAATTAAACAAGAGTTAAATAGAGTTTTAATATCATCTGCAATTGAACAACCACAAGTTTGTGTTCACCGTGATTTTCACTCTAGGAACTTAATGGTTCTAAACAATAACTCTCTTGGTGTTATTGATTTTCAAGATGCTGTTATCGGGCCTATTACATACGACTTAGCCTCTCTATTACGCGATTGTTACATTGCCTGGCCTGAACAAAAGGTTTACCAATGGATGACTCTTTATTTTCATAAAATTACCCAGTCCGGTTTACTTTCTGATGACATAGATATATTTAAGAACTGGTTTGATTTAATGGGCTTGCAAAGACATTTAAAAGCAATAGGTATTTTTTCTCGCCTACATTTACGAGATAATAAATCTAATTATTTAAAGGATATTCCTCGCACAATGACCTATGTCAGTCAAATTTGCAGCCAACATGCTGAACTTAAAGATTTTAATCAATATTTAACTACAACTATTTCACCTAAATACTCTCTTAAAAAGCAGAGATCAAGAACATGAAAGCAATGATTTTAGCTGCTGGGCGTGGAGAAAGAATGCGTCCATTAACAGATTCAACACCAAAACCTTTATTACTTGCCAGTAAGAAACCAATTATTCAACATACTATTGAACAGCTAGTGTCATGTGGATACACTGAAATAGTGATTAATATTGCACATTTAGGCCATAAAATCATCGAAACTTTAGGTTCTGGAAATCAATTTGGTGCATCAATCACTTACTCAGATGAAGGAGAAAATGCGTTAGAAACGGCAGGGGGAATTATTAATGCGCTTCCAATATTGGGAAAAGAACCTTTTTTACTAGTGAATGGTGATATTGCTTGCAACTATGATTTTTCTCAATTACATAATAAATCATTTAATCTTGCCCATCTAGTGTTAATCCCTAATCCAGCCCATCATCCAGAAGGAGATTTTCACTTAACATCAAGTGGAGTCACTACTGTAGATGGCAATCCTACTTTAACTTATAGTGGAATAGGTCTATTTAACCCTATATTATTTAGCCATACCCCAGCAGGTAAAGTTAAACTTGCACCATTATTGAGGAATGCTATGACACAAAACAAAGTAACAGGTGAGGAATTTAACGGCTTCTGGCTTGACATTGGTACACCTGAACGCCTAATAGAATTAGATAATTATTTGAATTTATAGCATAGACTACAGTCAACAGGTCAGTTCAACGAACTTACTCGTTTTTTTTACAAAGGCACTAAAATGAAAAACATAAACCTAATAAAACAATTCTTTAATCCTGATAATAAAGTGAGAAGAGCACCTCTGTGTATTTTAGTATTCACCCATTTAATTAGCTATTCCCATATAGTACAGGCACATCCACAAGAATGTATGGATTTAACTGCACCTGTTACCTTTATTGAGTCGTCTGGACTAATCTGTCTTGAAAAAATAAAGGTGATGGACAATACTGGCACCCAAATCTTTAAAGCAACCCTACAATCACTTGCGCCTAATAAACCTAATTCTTTTAAATTAGTCAGTGTAGAGCCAGATAATCGTTCTGCTGAAGACAAAAGCCCTGAATACACAGCTAACACTGGAGTCTTAGTTCTACCAACCGTTGATGTACCCCAATCATTTGGAACAGAACGTTATACCGCCAACTTAATTTTTCAGCCAGATACTAATACCTTTGAATTAACGACTGCTGAGGTTTACCTAAATCCTAATTATGAAGCCAATCAGACTTGGAAACCTTATGGAATATTAAATTCTAATGAACGTAGAGGGGTTAATTTACTTGCCAGATCTCTACCTTATGCAAAATTGGCCGATGCAGTTTATAGTTTTGACAACACATTAATCGGTGTTTGGGAATTAATTGAGCAGGCAGACAAAGATTCTGGTATGCAAGCAGGGGTTTATCAAAATTCAGAAACGGGCGAAATAACCTTAGCCTTTCGTGGAACTGAGGCTTGCCCATTAGATGAGATTTTTTCTTGCTCTTTAACTGAAGAATTCTTGGATCTTGCTGCCGATGCACTTCTTGCAGTAGGCAAAGTAGATGAACAATTTGATCATGCTTTTGAGTTCGCCAAAGACGTAACTGACCGTTACCAAGATCGAAAAATAACGGTGACCGGTCATTCCCTTGGGGGTGGATTGGCTCAGGCCATCGGAGCATCCTTAGGATTAGAGACTTTTGCTTTTAACTCTGCTCCAGTACCTGAAGAGTTTTTTGATGATTATCCCAGTGAATTAACTGCTCAAGGATTATTTGACTCTATCTTTGTATTAGCAGATATTCATGATCCTGTTTCTAATACTATAGAATCAGGCAAAGCCTATTTAGGGTCATCCCATGTAACGCCTTTAATTCAATTTGATTTTAACGAACTAGAAATAATACCTGACCGCTTGGCAGAATTAGATGCTTTGAGATTTAACAAACATGGAATGGAGCCATTAATAGAAAATGCTTCTGAGTTGCTGAGGATTTATCGTGATGGTTGGTAAGTTTTGTGGTATCGACACCATAATTGATACCTAAAGAATATGGAATTGTAGCATATATATTATTATTGGGTTGCCAAAGAGACGGCAGCCCAACCTACAAACTTTATTTTTTTCTATAACAAAAACATTGTCGCCAGTCCTAAAAAGGCCAAAAAGCCTATACAGTCGGTTACCGTTGTTAATAACACCCCACCGGCTAATGCAGGATCAATCCCCATTTTATCCAGGATAATAGGAATACTTGCCCCAGCTGCTGCTGCGCAAACTAAATTAATAACCATGGCTGCTCCCAATATCAACCCCAAGTCCATATCCTGAGACCAAAGACCCGCAATAATTGATACAATTAAAGCCCACAACAACCCATTGACCACACCCACAGATATTTCTTTAATTAACAATTGCTTCGCATTAGAACTACTCACTTGTCGTAAAGCCAGCCCTCTAACAACTAAGGTTAATGTTTGACTCCCTGCAATACCACCCATACTCGCAACAATAGGCATTAAGACAGCAAGTGCAACTATTTCTTCCAAAGTTGCTTCAAATAAACCAATAACACCTGAAGCTAAAAATGCTGTAAATAAGTTCACACCTAACCACACCGCCCTTCGTTTAGCACTGGTCATCACAGGTGCAAACATATCCTGTTCTTCATCCAGCCCAGCCATACTCATTATTGAATGATCAGCTTCTTCTCTTATAACTCCAACCACATCATCAATAGTAATCCGCCCCATCAATCGACCATTTTCAGCAACAACAGGAGCTGATAGCATTTGACGCTGTTCGAATAAAATCGCCACCTCTGTTGCTGACATTTGATAAGGAATCCCCCTTACTCTTACATCCATAGCATTAGCAACTTTTGTATTGGGCTTATTTGTTAACAAATCTGATAATGATAAAACACCTAACAAATGATCAGAACGATCTACAACAATCAAACTATCTGTTGAAGATGGCATACCTCCACGCTTATTTAAGTAACGCATAACGACTTCAAGCGTCATATCTGGTCGAATCGTTAATACATCCAGGGACATTAGTCCACCAGCCGTATGGTCATCATAGGATAGTGCAGATTCAAGTCTATTTCGCTCATGAACTCCGATAGATTCCATAACCTCAGACAGTAAAGGTTCTGGTAAAGAATGAAGCAAATCAACCATATCATCTGATTCAAGGTTTTCCGTCGCTTTGATCAAATCCTTTCTATCAGTCTTTTTCAACAACCCTTGACCGACTTCAGTACGCACTCTTATTAAAATTTCCCCCATTACACTAGGAGGAATAACATCCCATATTTTTTCTCTCTGTTCTACGTCTAAAGACTCAAGGATATTTGCCGTTTCTGCTGGGTACAAAGAATGAATAAGATTCCTTATTTCAACCGATGATCCCGCATCTAAAAATTCGGTAACCTGTGTTAATAAATTTTCATTATGTTCTTGGTTTACGGTAGATGATGGCATAGGTAAAAGTGTACAAAAGTAGATTAAGACTTAAATGTGTCTTTTGAATGATTTAAAAAATACTTGTTGTTAAAATCAAACAAAAGACACCGAAATGAAAAATATTTATCTATGCTTTCCTGTTTTTTCTTTATGCTTAATGATTTGACGATCTAATTTATCAACCATATTATCTATTGCCTTATACATATCTTCTTGCACATCATCTGCAAATAACTTTGCCCCACTTATTTGCACAGTAGCCTCAGCTTTTTGATCAAGCTTTTCTACTGTTAAAATCACATGTATATCTGTCACATTATCAAAATGTCGCTTTAGTTTACCTATCTTTTCTTCAACATGATTTCTTAATGAATCGGTTACATCAATGTGGTGACCCGTTACACTTACTTGCATAGAATAAACTCCTTATTAAAAATATTTATACCGTCACAAAAGACGTTTTCTCTGACTTGATGAAGGGATAGACATAGCTTCTCGATACTTAGCTATTGTACGACGAGCAATGTTAATACCCTTTTCCTTTAATATATCTGCTATTTTACTATCACTCAATGGTTTTGCGGGATTTTCATTTCCTACAAACTCTTTAATAAGAGCCCTTATTGCAGTCGCAGAGCACTCTCCTCCCCCCTCTGTTGAAACATGGCTTGAAAAAAAGTATTTAAATTCTACTATACCATTAGGTGTATGCATATATTTCTGTGTGGTAACACGAGATATGGTCGATTCGTGTAACTCCAGCTCTTCTGCAATATCCCTTAATACCATAGGTTTCATTGCAATAGCTCCATGCTCTAGAAACCCTTGTTGTTTTTCTATAATACTTTCTGCAACCCGTAATAAAGTATCATTTCGACTATGTAAGCTTTTTATAAACCAGCGAGCTTCTTGCAAATGTTCTTTCATAGTAACATTTTCTTTTGTATTATCCGCTCTTTTTATCATTTTCGAATAAGTCGAGTTTACTCGTAATTTTGGGGCAATATCTGGATTTAAAATAACTTTCCAATGCCCCTTTTGTTTGCTTACAAAAACATCAGGAACAATATAATTTGATTCCAGACTTTGAATACTAGCCCCCGGTTTTGGGTCTAATGTTCTAATTAAAATCACAACCTCTTTTAATTGCAACTCAGACAAACCAAGTCGCCGCATTAATCTTACTCGATCATTTGTCGCTAATAAATCAAGAGATCGACTAACTACTTCAATTGCTTCATTCCTAAAAGCAACTGTGCTTGACAACTGCTTTAACTGTATCATCAAACAGTCCGCTAGGTCTTTTGCTGCAACGCCGATGGGATCAAAATTTTGAACTCGATGTAAAACTCCTTCTACCTCATCTTGCTCCAAATCTTCAAGCTGCGAATGTAAGCCTAGATAAATATCACCAATAGGCTCGCTTAAATACCCATCTTTATTAATTGAATCAATAATTGCAATGGCAATCGCATGATCCCTTTCCGAAATAGATAATAGTTCTAATTGCTGTAATAAATGATCTAATAAAGTTTCTGATTTACTATGTTGTGTTTCATATTCAGCTGCTTCGGATGCCGCTGCAGTTATTGGATGGGTATTTTCATAAACATCCTCCCAATTAGAATCAACGGGCAATTCATCAGGAATATCCGTTTGTGAGCCTTCGCTAGTCACTTCGCTTTCAACAGCTAACTTCGATTCTTCTTGATCAACTGGATTATTATCCTCAGTGTTCACAACCTCGTCATCAACCTCCAGCATCATATTTGATTCAAGAGCTTGTTGAATTTCCTGTTGTAAATCCAGTGTTGATAGCTGTAACAATTTAATCGCCTGCTGTAATTGCGGCGTCATTGTTAAACTTTGACCAATACGTAGTTGTAAAGATTGCTTCATTAATCCTCTAACTTAAGTTGACTCACTATTATTCTCATAAATATATTTCAATCAATCCGGTAAATACCACTTTGAGTTGTATTAAAACCGTAAAGGGCACCTCTATTAATTGATGAATGAGAAATTAATAGAGGTGCCCTAAAGACTAAAATTATCGCCTAAATACACTTTCCTAACTTCTTCATTAGCAACAATGTCTTTAGTTGTTCCCTCGGCGATAACCCTTCCTCCATTAAGTATATACGCTCGATCACAAATTTCTAGTGTAGCCCTCACTTTATGTTCCGTAATTAAAACACCAATCCCCCTTTGTTTAAGATGAGCAATTATTTTCTGTAGGTCTATAACTGATATTGGATCAACCCCTGCAAAGGGTTCATCCAATAAAATAAACTGTGGATCTGTCGCTAATGCCCTGGCAATTTCTACTCTACGTCGTTCTCCTCCAGAAAGCCCTAAAGCCACCTGGTCGCGTAAATGCAAAATACTAAACTCTTCTAATAAGTCATCAATAACTATTTCAATCTGGGCTTTCCTGATAGCTGAATGAATTTGTAAGACTGCGCGTAAATTTTCTGCAACAGTTAATTTACGAAAAACTGAAGGTTCCTGTGCCAAATAACCAATACCAAGCCTGGCTCGGTCATGCATGGGATAATGAGTTATATCCATATCATCAATAAAAACTTCCCCACCATCAGCTTTGACCAGACCAACCAGCATATAAAAACTGGTTGTTTTACCTGCTCCATTTGGCCCAAGCAATCCAACAACTTCACCTGTATCAACAGTCAAGGAGACACCATCAACTACATTTCGATTATTGTAACTTTTAATCAAATGTTTTCCTGCCAAACGAGTCATTAATTGTTTTTCCCTTTTGCTTTAGGCTTAAAGACGGAATGAACTCGTTTTGAATCGGAGGATTGTTCACCTGCTTTAATAACAGAGTTTTTGCTGTCATAAACTATTAGTCTACTTTCAGAACGATTATTTCCTTGTGAAACTACAGCCTCTTCAATTAAAACTAATTTATTTGTATTTGGGTAATATTCGCCAGTCAAAGCTTCACCATGAATTTCTTCTTTCCCTTCTGCAGGTCGCTGTCTAAATGTAGTAGGTTTACCCGTAAAAACCATCTTTTCTATTTCACCCTGTAGAAAATAAATCACCAGTTTGTCTGATTCAATATGCAAACTTCCTTGTACTGTAATCACATTACCGGTGTATGTGCTAATCGCTTTAGCATCATCATAACTTGCAGTATTTGAATCAATAGTTACTGGTTGTTCTGCATCACTTTTTAGTGCTAATGCTAAATGACTGCACGCCAAAAGAATTGTAAAAACAAAAAACTTAATTAAATTCATATCTCCCTTTAACCTTCGACAAAAAATTTATCCGTATAGGATCAGTAAAAGTAGCTTCAAACCCTATGCCTTCTGTTCTATTCAAACCATCTAATAACTCAGCCCACTCCGTTGTTTCAGCAAAATTAATTGAAAGTGTCACCATTAATTCTGAGGTATTAATCTTAAACATATTATGCTTTTTAGTTTTCTCTCTACCTATAAATACCTGCCCCATCAGTAATAAATGTTCATTATCAGCTTCTAGCAAGCCTGTTTCTGCTGTTATAAGCCATGGAGCCAAATCTAAATTATGTTTTGCGTTGTATATAGTCATTACGGGACGCGTTAAATGGGTTGTGCCATCATCACCGTAATGAACCATTTTATCGGCAAATAATTCATTTTTTAACCATCCATTTTGATCCGTTTCTTTTTTTAAATAATTCACACTAAAGTAATCTGGACTATGATCAATTGCCGAATATTCAGTGCTTTTATTTTCTTCAAAAAAATAAGCAGTCAACCAAGAGCCAAGTCCTAAAACCAATAGAACTAAATAAAGTCGAATTCGGCTAGTTGTCATTGCATATAACGTTTCAGCACGTTTTCAAATGTCCCTTGTGATTGCATAATAAAATCACATACTTCTCTAACAGCACCTAGACCACCCTTTGTTGTTGTGCACCAATCGGCATAGTCTTTAACTGCACCATTCGCATCATTCACTGCAACAGATAACCCAACACGAGTCATAATAGGCAAATCAAGTAAATCATCTCCAATATGAGCAACTTGTTCTGGCTCAAGTGATAATTTTTGGATAATCTCATTAAATGCAGCAATTTTGTTTTCATGTCCTTGATAGACAAGCTCTACACCTAAACTTTTCATCCGTAGTACGACAGAATTTGATTTTCTACCTGAAATAACGGCAACTTGTACGCCTGTTTCACGTAACAATTTAATGCCATGTCCATCACGAGCATGAAAACATTTATATTCTTTACCTTTATCGTCAAAAAACAATCGCCCATCTGTTAACACGCCATCAACATCAAGAATGAGTAATTTTAATTTTTTAGCTTTTTTTATAATTTCTTGCATTTAGACTATTCCTGCTCTTATCAAGTCATGCATATTTAAAGCCCCAGACAATCTATTCTGATCATCAACTATTAATAAGGCATTAATTTTTTTCTGTTGCATCACTTTCATTGCCTCAGCTGCTAAAATATCATCTTGAATAACCTTACAATTTACTGTCATCACCTCTGCAACAACAGTTTTATGAATATCCAGGTTTTTTTCTAACATTCGTCTTAAATCTCCATCGGTAAAAACGCCTAGAACCTGATTTTCTTTATTGACCACTGCAGTCATACCTAGCTTTTTTTCTGTCATTTCTAACAAGGCATCACCTACCCAGGCGTTTTCCAATATTACAGGGACTTCATTTCCTGAATGCATAATATCACTAACCATTAGCAGCAAGCGTTTTCCTAAGCTCCCCCCGGGGTGGGATAGTGCGAAATCATCTCGAGAAAAGCCTTTAGTTTCTAACAAAGAAACAGCTAATGCATCACCCATCACCAATGCTGCTGTTGTACTTGACGTAGGCGCAAGCCCCAGAGGACAGGCTTCTTCTGCTACAGAAACATCAATGTGTACTGTGGAAAACTTTGCTAATGATGATTCAGAGTTTCCTGTCATTGCAATTAAAGGGACATCTATACGTTTTATAATCGGCAAAATTGTTAGTACTTCACCTGTTTCCCCTGAATACGACAATGCTAATACCACATCCTGAGATGTGATCATACCTAAATCACCATGACTTGCTTCACCGGGATGAACATAAAAAGCCGGTGTCCCCGTACTAGCCAAAGTAGCTGCAATTTTTCCTGCAATATGTCCTGACTTACCCATGCCTGTCACGACCACTCGACCTTTACAATTAAGCATTAAATGACAAGCTTGCACAAAATCATCATTAATTTTTTTTTCTAAGGCAATAACCGCTTGTGCCTCAGTTCTTATGACTGCAAGACCCAGTGCCTTTATATTTTTATCATGGTTACGCTTCATCAAATGGTTGCACTTTGATAAACCATCCATTGATAAACACAATAACCTAATATCAGGCAGATTCCTTCTAGCCGGTTTATATGACCAGATTTTTTCAATCCATACCCTAAAATAAATAAAATACCAGTAAACCCTAGCAATACTGGAAAATCTCGATAAATAACAGATTCTGCAACAGGACCTGGAGCAATCAAACCTGGTAATGAATAAACGGCTAATAGATTATACATATTAGAACCAATTACATTTCCTACAGCCAACTCATCTTCGTTTTTTAATACACTACTAATTGAAGCTGCCAGCTCTGGCAGGCTCGTACCTAAGGCGACTATAGTTAAGCCAATAACCAAATCACTCACACCAAAAGATTCAGCAATATTAACAGCTGCCCAGACCAAAAGTCTGGAACTAGCTAACAATCCAATTAATCCAGCAGCAAAAAGTAACCATGCTTTTTTTTCAGAAACATCTTCCGGCATTTCATTAACCATCTCTGTGGCTAAAGGGTCTTTCAAAATATTTTTTTTCTGGTCTAATCTGGCAGAATGAATTAACCATCCTAAAAAAGCTGCAAGCATCACCAGCATGACAATACCGTCAATTTGAGTCAAACCATCAAATGCCAAGAAATAACAAATTAAACTAACCACCATTAATATTGGTAATTCACGCTTAAGTAAATCTGACTTAAAGGCTAAGGGCGAAATAACGGCAGTACATCCAAGAATCAATCCTATATTAGCAATATTTGACCCTAAAGCGTTTCCCACTGCTAATCCTGTGTTTCCTTGTAGGGATGAAATTGCTGAAACAATTATTTCTGGAGCAGAAGTCCCCAGCCCCACAATAGTTAATCCAATTAATAAAGGTGATATTCCAAATCGTCTTGCAATTGATACAGTGCCAATTACAAATTTATCTGCCGCAATAACTAATACAATCAGTCCGACAAGTAGAGCAACAACATTGAGCAACATATAATATTTTCAAGTAATCGTTTAATGGAGCTTATTATGCCATTTTTATGCCAACTCTATCAAAAGCCTTTTACTTGTTTAATAATAAAAAGAGTTTTATCATGAAAAAACCTATTATAGGAGTAATGAATCGATGATAATAATTAGCTCTAGAAAAAGTTTTAATGACTCAGATACTTTAAAATCTCACGGACATAAATATAAAGAGATTGATTTTAGTACTGATCTGACTTTACGAGAATTACAAGAAGAGGAGTTATTAAATGAGATTTCAGGAAAAAGAATTTTATTATTAATACATGGTTACAATAATGAGCAAGATGAAGTCTATGATGCCTATACCGTCATAAATGATAAAATTTCAGAACATACAAACAATAAATATGATTTTGTCATAGGATATACTTGGCCTGGTGGCGATAAAGGGATCGAATGGTATGCATCAAAAAGTCGGGCTAATTCAGTTGCAAGAAGATTCAGGTTTTTAATTTCTGCCTTATCAAAAAAAGCAGATATTCTTGATATTATGTCTCATAGCTTAGGTGCCAGAGTGGTATTCAAGGCTTTAAAGCAAGCAAAAGATGACATCGTTATTCGTAATTATTTTTGTATGGCAGCTGCTGTTGATAATGAAGTTTTAGAACAAAATGAAGAGTTCTATTTGTCAGCAAACAAAGCTAAGAATATTTTTATATTCCATTCTAAGAACGATGAGGTTTTATCAATAGCCTACAAAATTGCAGAGTGGGATAATGCACTAGGGCTATATGGGCCAGAAGACAAGTCCTATATCCAAAAACAGGCAAAAAATATCTATGTCATAAACTGCAAAAAAGTTATTGCTAGCCATGGTGATTATAAAAGAACAAAAGATATTTATAAGTATATCAATAGAGTATTAACAAAAAGGACAGCTAAATTTGTCACCTTATAGTCCTTACGAGCGAGGATATTGTTAATACCCTCGCTCCTTACTTAAAATGAGTATTAAGGTGTTCTAAATAAGCTGCTTCAATCCAACTAGTGTCTCCTGCAATCACATTCCCAGCATGAAATGTCGGTATTTGATCTCGAATACTCAGATAAGTATTAGTCATTATCAGTGGTTGCAAAACATCATCAATATGTAGCGCATTTTTTAAAACGAAGCCTTTTCCCAAGTCACTCGCTTTCATATTTGATGTAGTCACTATCATAAACTTATCAGCAGGTAGCTGACCACCTTCACCATACTCCTTTGTAATAACAAATGTTTTTTCATAAAGTAGAACTTCACCAAGCCACTTGACCATCGGTGCGGGCATGTTAAACCACATAATGGGAGTGATATAAATTATTGTGTCAGCCCATAACAGTTTTGCAACTTCTCTATCCACATTCCAGGTATCTTTTGTTACATCTGAAATTTTTATCTTATAACCTTTTTCAATCAAATTTTTTTCAGTCAGATAGGCAAGAAAGCTGTTTAACTGTCCTTTTGCATCAAATATTGAATACCCAGCGGTTACTAGTAATATTTTCATCATTATTCCTTGTTAAGATTTTAATTCCAATCAGCTAATACAATTTTTCCAATTGCATTACCTTGCTCAATCATTGCATGTGCCTTACGCAAGTTTTCTGCATTAATGGGCTGGATAAGCTTACCTACTGTGGTAACAAGCTCTCCTTCATTCACCAAATCAGCAATTGTATTTAATAGTCGTTGTTGCTCTATCATATCTGGTGTTTGGTACATAGATCGAGTAAACATAAACTCCCAGACAAAGCTTGCACTTTTACTTTTTAATAGACCAAGATCGACTGTTGTAGCTTCAACAATTGAGCATATTTTACCTTGTGGTTTGATTGCTTCTGCCATTGCTGACCAATGTTGATCTGTATTATTAAGGCAGAAAATATAATCTACATGGGGAATGCCTACCGTAGCTAGTTCTTTGTCTAAAGCATTACGATGATTAATGACGGTGTTAGCACCAAGCTTCAAGCACCAATTGCGTGATTCATCCCTTGAGGCAGTTGCGATTACATTTAATTTGGCAACTTTTCTTGCCAGTTGAATAGCGATTGAACCAACACCCCCTGCCCCCCCAATGATTAAAATAGATTTTCCTGCATCATCGCCTTGTTGAGAAATGTCTAGTCTATCAAACAAGGCTTCCCATGCAGTGATGCTCGTTAGTGGTAAAGCGGCGGCTTCTGCAAAAGATAAAGACTCTGGTTTCTTACCCACAATACGTTCATCAATGATCTGAAACTCACTGTTAGAACCTTGGCGAGTTATATCACCTGCATAATAGACCTTCTCACCTACAGAGTAGTGCTCAACTTCCGAACCTATAGCAACTACAATACCCGATGCATCCCAACCTAAAATTTTAGGTTCTATTTCAACTATATCTTTTGGAGCGCGTACTTTAGTGTCAACCGGGTTAACCGAAATAGCTTTTACCTCTACCAGTAGATCATGGCCACTAACTTCAGGTTTTTCTAAATTCAAATCTTGAAGACTATTTTTATCTTCAATGGGAAGATATTTGCATAAACCAATTGCTTTCATTTTTTTACCTCAATTATTTGTTTTATTCAAAATTTCATCTGTTTTAAATAACAATTCTATTCTTAATCCATCTGGGCCTTCGACGAAAAGCTGATGTTCATTCGTTAACGGAACTATTCGCTCAAAGTATTTAATTTTTTGTTGTTTAAGACGCTTAATCAAATGTGAATAATCACATCCGCTAAAAGCGATATGATCAACTGCTCCCATGCCGATTTCTGAAACGGAGGCCTGGCGACCAAGATAATCTGATTGGCCTTTATCATCTGGATTTATTTCAACCAAATGTATCAGGGGTTTATTATCACTGTATAGCCAAGCACCAGGAAAATTAAACGGTGGTCGAAAGCCTTCTTCTAAACCCACCGTTTGTATCAAAAAATGAATCATGTTTTTAAGATGACGTGTGCGAACCAGAACATGGTTTATCTCAATATTCATTTCTACTTTCCCTCACTTATATTTATAACGTGGAGACAGTGTAATACTTGCAATAAACAATAACAATTGCTTAAATACTGAAAACATTATTCATAATTAATGAAGAATATGAGCAAAATAGATAATATGGAGCTGTTTGTTCAGGTGGTAAAAGCAGGTGGACTAGCTGTTGCTGGACGGCAGATTGGATTATCCCCAGCCAGTATGACAGCACGTATTAATGCTTTAGAGCAACATTACAATACCCGACTTTTGAACCGCACCACACGCAAAATTTCGTTAACCGATGCTGGTAAAGGTTTTTATGATGCATGCCTACGAGTATTGGCAGAAGTAGAAGGTGCAGAAGCATTGTTACTTAATGATAAAGAAAACTTGTCTGGCCAACTGCGTATTACCGCAACATCTGATTTTGGAAGGCAGTTTGTTGCACCTGCACTGTCTGAATTCATTAATTTGCATCCTGATGTAACACCTTATTTACATCTTACCGATGGAGTGATGAATCTAGTTGAGCAAGGGTTTGATCTAGGTGTTCGGTTTGGGAACTTACCCGATAGCAACCTAATCACTCGTCACCTTGCCAATAATCATCGGGTATTAGTTGCGTCACCTGAATATCTTGAAAAGCACGGTTTACCAAAGCAACCAAAAGATTTAGAACAGCACCGTTGTTTAGTGATGGAGCGGCTTGGTGAGCCATTAAATGAATGGCGATTTCATTCTGAGGAAGGACAACAAACCATTAAAGTAAATCAAGCGTTTATCAGTAATGATGGTGCAATCATTCGGCTATGGGCCTTGGCTGGTGTTGGTATTGCCTATAAATCAATCTGGGATGTTAAACAAGACCTTACAGTAGGGAAGCTACACACTCTTCTGGATAATTTTGTACTCGGTTTTCAACATAGCGATAATGAAAAAACTGGGCTACAGTTAGTCTATCCTAGTCGTCAATATCTACCACGACAGGTAGCTGAGTTTATTAATTTTTTTCAGATTAAGTTTTTTTCGGATTAAGTTGCCTTAAGAGAGCTAAAGAAAATCAACAATTTTAGTTTATAGATATTTTTCCAAATCCACTTGCTTATAAAAATAAACAATTTAAGACAAGTTAGAAAAAATTTAAAAATTATACCCTGTCACCATATGAACAGAAAAGTTTACCTTCACTGGTTGCTTCAACTGATCAGATAATAATTGTTCAAACTGTATAAGTACTTTAGCATCAAGCATCTGCGTACTCAGTAAGTCAGCACTTATTCTTAAAGGAGTTCCTACCCTTAATTTTATATTGCGTAATTGTAATACATGACCTGAAATTTCATAATTTTGGCTGCGCAGTTGTTTTTTAACTTCAGCCATTTTTTGCATATTTTCAAAAGAAAGAATTAAAGGAACAGAAATAATAGCCACTAAAAAAAATGAAATCAATATCCCTTTTTTTGCTCTTGAAAAGGGTGCAAAACCCAAAACCATAAAGGATATACCTGCCGCCATGATTATGCCGGTTAAATTGGTTAAAAAGAGTAACATGGCACCGTAGAAAACTTCATAATTTAACCAGCCAATACCAATCCCTGATACACATAAAGGAGGGACTAATGCCACAGCTATTGCAACCCCTGGCAAACTCTTGGCAACATTTTCTTTCACATTAGCAAATGCTCCTGCTACCCCTGACAATATAGCAACTAACAAATCTAATGTAGAAGGATGCAGTCGACCTTCTATTTCGTTTGTCAACTCTTGAAAAGGTAATAAATAAGCCATCAACGCAGATAACGATAAAGCTGTAAACATTCCCACAAATAAAGTTAAAAATGCTTGCTTGCTTAATTCCGTATTTGAACGCAACATCCCCATTGATGCTGAAATAATAGGAGACATTAATGGTGCCAAGACCATTGCTCCAATAACGATAGAAGGGCTGTTGAGAAATAACCCTAAGGTTGCTAATAATGAACTCAGTACCATTAATAAAATATAGGTACTGTTCATGCTGGCACTATCTTTTAAATTAAGAAATAGTTCTTTAAAATCCGACTCCACTGCATGTGGAAAAAAGGGTAAAGTTTCACTTAAATATTTAACCCTGTCTTCTTGCTGAGGTAACTGTTCACAACTGATATTTTCCTTGTCATCTGTAAATTGTTGCCTTTCTCTAAATCCTTCCCCTGCATTAACAAAAAGACCATCACTCAACGTTTTAAGGGTTAACTCTTTAGTCGTTAATGGTTTATTATTCACCAAATAATGGGTATCAACTGATGTTTTAATCGCCAATGATTCAGTTCGAATATAGCCTACTTGTTGGGACAATTCCTTCTTGTTAGATGATATATAACCTGATGATGCTAAATGTAAATATGACAAAATAGATTGCGGGGCAAACAATGCGACAGAAATACGATGATCCCGTAATGAAATAGAATCTTTAAACTGATTTAATAACGCACCTTGTTTATGAAAATCTAATAACACCATCCCAGTAATAGCTGTTGAAATAGTTTTTCCTTTTCCTGTGACAAAAGTGACGGGATGAGGAGTCAATGAAAAGGCATGTATAAATCGTTTAAACCGAAATTTAATTTTATTAATGCCTGTGCATTCGTCACTATCACCGACAAACTCAGCCATTGTTGTCTGATTTTCCAGATTAACGCCATTGATCACAATTTCACCATTGCATTCAATCAAATCCATAGGAAAAGGTTCTTCATGCAAAGCTTCTTCCAGACAATCATTAAACTTATCGGGCAGACCCAAGTTGTTTACAAATTGCGATGGCTTATCACCATTAACGGGTAAAAAACCAAGTGACATTCTTTTCTGATAAGCAATTTGTAGAGCCTGAGGATAATCTTTTTGTTCAATCCATAGCAACGCATGATTTAAACCTTTATGAATGTGTATAGAAGACATTTCTTCCAGCTTTACATTTCTTATTTCGATCCCTTGCTCAACAATAAATTTATGCTGGCTAACCATCTCCAGTTTCTCTTCTACTATAGAAGAATAGATAAGATATATTTTTGCAGGTTTATTCATAATCCTAATTTATCAATGCCTTTTTTCAGGTTGATCAATTGAAAAAATCCAGCGATGTTTATTTTGATCTTTATCAGCAACAAATATGTCCACTTCATCTCCGAGACTTACCAAGCATTTTCCGTTTTCACTATTGATTAACGATAGTTGATCAATATCTATTTCTAGTGGTATCTTCCAGAGAGTAGACAAAGGCAGGATATATAATTTTATTTCAATTGATATATCGTCAAGTAAAATATAAAGCTTATCACGCCCAAGCCCTATTACTGTTCCTTTGCGTAAAAAGTTCCCTTCTTTTTCAAAGTCAATGCTAAAAACTTGATCTAAAACTAATAAATTTGCTTCATTAGTTAATTGTCTTTGAATTCCTTTTGCTCGATTGGCTGCTTGAATTATCTGCTGTCTAAGTAACTCATCTTGCTCCTCTGAACAATTTGAGTTACAACCCATTATTTTTTCCATCAATTCTTTATGCAAAAAGATACCAACAATTTCTCTCATTGGGGCAGAAAATCTGGCATAAACATCTGCACCCACACCATAATGTCGCCCAGGTTGTTCTGAAAAAGAAGACCGGGTATTTATTAGCAAAGCTTGTCGATGAATAGCCTGTGAAATTCTACTATCAGCTCCCATTTGAGGTAGCTTTTTTAAATAATCAGATAAGGTTTGATCGCTAGTCTGCCGCCAATGCCAAAACTCTGTTTTTAATTTATGCACTTTAATCAATTGACTAATTACATTTTCAAATTCTTTTATTTTTTCATCGGATGGAGGGGGATGTATTTTATAAATCGGCTGAATAAACTTTGCAAAAATATCACTTCTATCTGCCAACAACTTGGCTCCTGCTATATTACAAAGCAAAGAAAATTGTTCATTATAGAGTTCAACCTCATTTCTAACATTATCTAATAGATTAAAAACTAAGCCACTCTGGCCAAGCTTCACATTAACTTCAGTCCGATGAAAACGGGCAATGTTTCGTTCTTCTGCAAGCCTTAACCTAAGCAAACCCACTTCCTTAAAATATCTAAGGCTTTCAGATAAACTTTCATCGTTTCTAATTGAATTTAAAGGTTCAAGCAAAAAATATTCCACTTCTTTAAAAGAGAGTTTACCGCGACTTCTTATCCTTGCACGAATAATATTCGTTTTTGTATGATGACCCTCTTGATCTAATATAATCTCAAATACAACGGCTCGTCGGGAGACATTTTCATTTAATGAAATCACATCCACACATAATTCATGAGGTAACATTGGGATCATTAACCCAGGCAAATAATAACTTGTTCCTCTTTTCAGTGCTTCTTCAAACAATGCCGAACTAGGTTTAATATAATAAGCTGCATCTGCTATTGCATACCTAACAACGAATCCTGCCTGTGTTTTTTCTACCTGTAATGCCTGGTCAAGATCCAGAGTATCTTCACCATCAATAGTACAAAAGGCGAGTGCTTCCATATCATCCAGCTCAGGGTCGTTTATCCCTGTATTGTCAAAAATCTGTTCCACTTCGTCTTGAATCGCTGAAGAAAAAAATGGTATCAATTTTTTTTCTACAGCAATTTTATACAACTGTGCTTTCGCACTTCCACTCAATGCGAGTATTGTAATTTTTTTTGGTATACCTTGTGTTAAGACAAACTGAACAATTTGCCCATTAGATAGTTTAGAGGCATCAAGGAAAAGCTTAACAACATAAACTTCACCTGTGTATAGATCAATAATACTAATACTCTGATCTTTTGAGTAAACGACCTCACCTAATAAATAATTTTGCTGGAAATTCTCTTTCACCAAGTACCACACTTTAAATATAAATAAAAAAGGCACTTCACAGTGCCTTTTGGATTAAAATTTAATAACGCCGAAAAGTTATTGAATCTTCACTTCTTTTTAAATAAATTCCAGAATGAATTAAGCTACTGCTTGTTGTTCCAGTTCAGCAGCCAAATCTGGATCCAGCTCAAGTGCTTGTGCTAATTGAGTAAGATACTCACGTTCTTTATCATTGTCTAAATTAAGTGTCATCATAGAAACCAGATAAATTTCTGCGGCCGCTTCAGGTGAATCAGCCCCTACTGCAACATCCTTAGCATCCAATGGGCTTGCTAGTTCATTTTTGATAAACTCAGCCACAGAGGTTTCTAATCCAAGCTTCTCAGCATGTTCAGAGATTATATTTTTTTCCTGTTCATCAATATGTCCATCAGCCTTGGCAGAAGCAATCATCGCTTTAATGATTGCTCTACTACGGTTTTCACTTGCTTCGCCTGTTAGTTGATCTGCCGTTTTTTCCACACTAGCAACCTGACTAACAGGTTGCTTACTCTTCCAGTTTTCAAAAGCTTTATAGGCGACACCGCCAATAGCAGCAAGGCTGCCAAGTTTGAGCGTGGCTCCTGTTAATTTACGACCAGTGCCAGTACCCAATAAAACGGCTAAAGCACCTGCAGCCAAAGCACCTTTCCCCGCACCAGCTAGCATCGCTTCACGCTTTCCCGGGTCATCTGGAACGTTCAACTTGGCTTCAGCTAATGTCTTCCCTTTTTCTGCCAATTCTTTACCTGAATTTAGTAATGCATCTAAAATTTCTTGAGCATTCATCTCTACTCCTTCATAGTAGTTGTAAAATCTCATTATAACCTTATGCTAAAAATAAAATAAAGCCACAGTTAAACCTCATGTTATCTCATAAGATAATTTTTCTCTTTTAAGGTTGCACACAATAAAATGATCTTTAATACTACGTAATATCTCTGTTTGTCTTTAGTGTTGTTACGTAGGCCACATAGCAAACTATGTAACCAAAATAAAAATGGTATACTGAAAAGGTCAAAAATGATTATGTTTTCTGTAGACGTAGTTTTATTCCTAATTAAAAACTATTTTTCTAAAAATAACGAATACAACATTAACCCAACTTGCATTAAAAGATGAACGTAACGCTTAAAACCCCTATCAGGATAGTTGCATCTGTTTATCTGTTATCTTTACTATTCCTTTTGGGAATACAATACTGGCCAGAATCAATGTTCTGGCTTGCATCATTGGTCTGTTATACCCCAACATGGTTAATTATCTTACCTTGGGTCTTTTTATTTCCAGCTCTCTTATATTCCCAGCGGTGGATTTTAGCTTCTATTTTAACTATCATTACACTGTTGACAGGCTATATTTTCTCTAATTTTGAATTTAACATCAACTCTATTGATCAAGAAATACTACAAACTCAAAAGCTTACAGTTTTATCTGCAAACTTAGGTGGTACAGACCCACAAAAAATAGCTTTATTAATTAAAAATATTCAACCTGATATTATTTCACTTCAAGAAGTCACAGCAGCACAAATTAAACATCAATTTGATCATGATCCCTGGAATGTAATTTGTGAAAGCCATTTATGCTTGATAAGCAGATATCAACTTAAATTAGTAAACGCTGTTTCTAGAAAATTTCTACAAGATTGGGGAAATTTTATCATGCATGTCGAAATAAATTCCCCGTCTAAAATGATAGACTTTTATAATGTGCATTTAGAAACACCAAGAGAAGGGATAGAAGCGTTAATAAAAAACCCTATTAAGGGAATTGCTAAAATGAAAGATGTAACCGAACACCAGTTGATAGAATCAGGAATTGCATCAAATTTAGCTAAGAAAGGCCACCTAAGCATCATTGCAGGTGATTTTAACATGACAGAATTAAGTCCAATTTATCAGACTTATTGGGCTAATTATGAAAATAGTTTTGCACAAAAAGGGACTGGTTTTGGCTATAGCAAATCTTCTAAATGGATAGGGGTTCGTATTGACCATATTCTATATGATAAGAATGCATGGTCAACAAAACGGGCTTGGGTTGGTCCTTCAATCGACAGTGACCATCTTCCTATTATTACAATATTGACTCCATCTAACTAAGGAACGACGAAGATTTAATAATATCTATTCTTGACACAGGTTTTATGTTCGTATTCAACTAATCTTCATCATCCATGTCTAATTGGATCATAATAGTTTTACGTAACAATTTTTTTTCTTTTCTATGAGAAGCGTGTAATTTCTCTAACTTTTGTTCTACTCTACTTATTCGACTGACCAAAGCAGAATCTTCTTGCTCATGAGATAAAATTGGGTAAATATCCTCTTCATCCCCGGCTTCGTTAACATCAGCAATTTGATCGCCTAGATCAGAAACCACTTTTTTGAAAGATTCAACATCCTCAATCATTTCTTCTTCTAGCTCAAAGATAACTTTATCAACTGATTCAATGTCAATAGCATCAAGTTCAGAAGAATATCCATAAAATAAAATTCGATCACATAAGGTATTAATTTTACGTGGAACCCCATTAGTAAAATCATGAATTTTTTGAAAAATATCATCATTAAACTCAGGCTTATGATCCCAGCCTGCTTTACCCAAACGAAAAAGTATATACTCTTTTGTTTGCAATGCATTTAACGGCTTTAGTTGAAATGCAGAAACTATCCGTTGTTTAAACTGATCCATATCACGAGCAAATATAGTATGTCGCAACTCTTTTTGACCGACTAAAAATGTTTGAAATATAATCTTACCATTTCTTTCAAAATTAGAAAGCATCCTTAATTCCTCTAAAGATTGCTTTGGCAAGTTCTGAGCTTCATCAACTATTAAAAGTATCCTTTTCCCATTTTCAGAGGTAGTTTTAATAAATTGCTCTATATTTACAAGTAAGGTTGCTTTATCAAGATCAACAAAAGACAAACCAAAGGTACCTGAAATAACTCTGAGAGTATCCGTTGCACCCACCTGAGAAGATACCATCACTCCAATTACAATATCGTCATCATTTAAATTTTTAACTAACTCTCTGACAAGCATTGTCTTCCCTAAACCAGGGAACCCAGTAATAACGACGAAGCCTTCACCTTGCATTAATCCATAACGCATATACGCAATTGCACTTTTATGCATTGAGCTTTGGAAGAAAAATTCTGGATCGGTATTAAGCTGAAATGGCTTACATTTTAAATTATAATAACTACAATACATAATTTTAATAAGTTAATAATAAATTAGCAGTTACGCGGTTTTCAATAAACTCATTAGTTACAACATTTGATTGTTGATTAACATATTGATACTCAATTTTAGCATTTAACTTACCTTTCCTTCCAATCGAAATTGGTATTCTTCTCATAAAACCGACAGAAACATTCCATCTTTTATCCTTCGAGTCGTCTCGGGTAATCTGTTGCCAGCCTGGACGAACAAATAAAGTATTTCGTCTCGTAAAACGCCAATCTAAAAAACCTTCAGCTCCAATAACATTATTTATTTCCTGACTTGTCTGAAAAGTTGTTCTTGCACTAAAAGCCTGTATAGAAACTGTACTTCTTCCTGTATCATATGCAACAGAGACTTCTCCCTTCTTTGTAAATAGCACTTCATCGTTAAATGTTGGGAGAGTGGTATCTGAAGGTACGATTCCATTAACAACTGGATTGAATATTGGGTTCCCAAACTCATCTGAATCATTAAATCCCTGTAATCTTGAAAGTTCTGATTGAATAGTTGTAGTTTCTTCTAAGTAACTGGCTTTCCAAATAGATCTTTTAGTTTCAAATTCTAAACTAGATTCCCATATATCTCCAGTATTGATACCTTTATCATTATTTCTATAAGTGGTGACCCAGTGCATATGTCTGGTTGGCATAATATCAAGGGTTACAAATGAATTATTACCATAAGCTCCTTCTAAACTAAAGCGCTGATTAGGTTTCCATTTACCACCAAAAGAATAGAATAACCCATTATCACTTCGATCAGTTGTTTGCTGAAATTGATTATCGACATATCCCGCCTGGGCAAAGACATTAAAATAACGGTTAATATGCCACCTCATTTCTCCCAAGGTATCCTGAAAAACCACATCGTTGCCATCCGTTCTATTTTGATCGGATCTATTGTGATCAATAAACCAGGTAAACCAGGTAAACCTTCTTCCACTATTAAGCCTAATAGAATAATCTAAGTTTTCAGAGTCTGAGGCAAGAGTATTATCTAAAAGCAATTGACTATATTTAAACCTTACCTCACCATTAGCATATCCATTAAAGTGCGGTGTCCAGTAAGGAGAAATACTATAGTTAATCACATCGGTTCTATTATTTTTTCCAGAAAAATTATCATTTGCACTTATTCTATTATTTATATTCTGCTGACCTATACTACTATTTAGATCTAAAAAAATAGAATTTCTAATAATCTCGGAATTTGAGTTAAATTGTAATTGGTGAAAACTATCAAAATTACTATTACCTCCTGCATTTAGCAGATTTTGCACTCTATAATCTAAATTTAATCTATTCCTTGCACTTTTATTTCTTATTGAAATTCCAGGTGTCACTTCCGTTACAAATGCCCCTTTTTCTCTTCCAGCAATACCTAAATTAATATTATCTGAGTATACTTCTGAAGCAGTAAAACTAGGTGTAAATCTCCAATCAGATGCATAGGAAACTGAGAGAGATAAATTTATTGTAATAAAAAAAGACATAGCTACAATAATTCTACATGAAATCCACTTCCTCACTTTAATTTCACTGACCATACTGTCCATATCCGTATTTATTCAAATCAAAACTTCTTGTTACTTTATTTAACAAAGCCAAAACCACATCACAAACTTCTAATTTTTCAATTGATTCTAAAACCATACTCTGAGGAGTATTTTCTGCTTCAATTACTAAAACAACTTGTCCTACATGCCCTGCTATAACCTCAGCTTGAGTGGCTGCTAACAATGGTGGTGAATCAAAAATAACTATACGATCTGCATATCGAGAATGTAATTCTTCCGCTAGCAATGCCATTCTTTTGCTAGCCAAGAGTTCAGTAGAATAAATATGCTTTTTCCCTGCGGGTATTATGGTTAAACCAGGAATATCTGTTTTAATCATAATCATGGAAATATCGTCTTCATCTCCATTTAAATAATCTGTTAGCCCTGATTCATTTTCGTTAATCCCTAACACTGTATTTATTGATGGTTTTGCTACATCAGCATCAACTAATAAAACTTGTTTATCTCTTTCACTTGCAATACTTAATGCCAAATTGATTGCTGTAAAGGTTTTACCTTCTCCTGGTTGGCTACTGGTAATTAAAATCAAGTTTTTACGATTTATTCCGTTTTTTTGAGCCTCCATTGCATTATTCACTAAAGGCCTTTTTATAACTCTATACTCTTCAGATGCTTGATTATCCGTATTTTCAGAACATAAAAAACCAGCTTTAACCATTTTTTTACGATTAAGAGAAAATATTTTCTTTGATTTTACTTTATTTTCAATTTTATCAGTCGTACTCTTTAAGGGTAACTGTTCCGAATAACTTTGAAAGTTTGGCTCAGACATCCGTCCTACGGCCAGAGAATCGACTTCTACTTTCTTTTGAAGAGTTTTTCCCTTGTCCTTTTTCTCGGCTTTCTCTACAATTTTCTCAATAATGCTCATTATATAGACTCTCTATAGAAATTCATTTACATCACATTAATTCGGTTAACTACTATGCAACATTAAATATTCAAAAATCATTAAACCAATATAGACACAAACAAGACTTACAAATAATAATATGTACATATAAGTCTCTTTTTTATTATTCTCATTTGCAGTAACCATTGAAACACTACCAAGCACAGGCAATCCAATTTCTTTTCTGACTTGTCCAGTAGTTATAAAAGTAGGTTTCATAAAAAAAAACATAAATGCCAATCCAAAGCCTGCTGTTAGACTACCGAGTAAAACTCCAGACAATAATAACAACCGTTTAGGCCCGGAAGGTGATAATGGTTTGGTTGGAGGATCTACTATCTTAAACTTTATTGATACCGTCTCGGTATCGACTTGTTCAGCCATTCTTGCTTGCTCTCTACGTTGTACAAGTTTCTGATAATTGTCCCTTATGGTTTCGTAATCTCGGTTTAAATTCTGCATTTCAGTTTCAACTGTCAATCTTGAATCCAATTGTTCTTTGTGTTTCTCTATACGTTTCTTAAAAACAATAACACGCGCTTGAATAGATGCGACTTCAGCCTTTGCTTCAGCTAATGAAGTTTTCAATTTTTGAACATATGGGTTTGCCATTGCTCCTGCATTTAGAGTAGTTCTTCTCTCTCCACTTTTATTTTTCTTCCGTTCTTTTCGTTTAATTACCTCTTCAAGCCTAAGATCAATTGCACTGACGGCGGGATGGCTTTCAGTATATTTTAATAACAAATTCATTTTCTTCTGCCGCAGTTTCTTGATCTTTTCATCTTCAGGAGACAAAATAAGAGCTGAATTAGCATCCATCCATGTTGCGTTTGAATTTATAACATCTTGAACTTGATTTATTAGAACATCTCTTTTTGATATAGCCTGACTTAACTCTAATTTCGCATTATCTAACTGTTGGTACGCACTATTAAGCCGCCCTATTTGCCCTTTTCCCTCTCCACCTCCATTGTTATTAGGAAGTAAACCAAAATTAGATCTTTTAAAAGCCTCTCGAGTTTTTTCAGCACTTCGTAAACGAACCTCATACTCTCTTATTTGCTGCTCAATAAAACGCTGACTACTATTCACGTCTTCCATCGTAGATAACTGAGTTTGCTCGGAGAAAACGGTTAAAACTGAGGTCACAACATTTTTTGCCATATTAGGTTCATTCGAATCATATGTAATTTTAAATAGACCATCTTTTTTACCACCACTGATCTTAATTTCTTTTTTCATATCTTCATACAATTCTATCCGCTCAACATCATTTTTAACTAATAAATCTAAATTAGATAATTCTATAATTTTATCAAGATTCGGCGTAGTAAACATCAACTGTTTCATGACACGAACTAACATAGCAGAATCTTGTTTAACGGAAATACCTTCTAATAAAGGTTCTAACATAGTTTTAGAATCTATATGAACTTTTGCCTCTGAAGTATATGTATTAGGTAAAAACATAACAGTACCCCATCCTAATAGACAGAGTAGCCAAGCCACACTAATTGCAGCCCATTTATGTTTAAGCGTTCCCTTTACTTGAATTAAAATTTCTGTTAATTGTTCTTGCATACTTTAATTTTTATTAAAATATAAACTTGGTTAAATTCTAAATAAATATATTGAAATCACAGAAAATATGTTTGATATTTATTAATAATAACTTATCGATAAATCTTCTCAGTAATTTTTTTAACATAGTATTTTTAAGTATTAATTAATTGTGAATGAGAAAGACACTGAGAACAGAATGAAACACCCAAGACCAAGGAAAACCTGGACGGGAATTGCCAAGGATTCCAATGCAGAGATGGGATATTTTGGACTCAAGAACTCATTCATCAATTAAGAGAGGTACTTCAACTATAAAAACTAAAAAAACGATTCAGGCACTACCAATATATCCCCTGGTAACATAACAACATTCTCTGACATATCTCCGTCATCTATTAAATCATCAATTTTTACACCATATTTTTGTTGAACCCCATTCACCTTTCTAATAATACTTGCTCTATTGCCATCAGCAAATTCCCCAATACTTCCAATTCTAATAATAACGTCAAGTAATGTCATTCCTCTTTCATAAGGTATTGTCATACCTCGGTAACGAGTAGACTCCTGATTACTTCCTTCGTTTCCGATCTGCCCCACAATTCTTATTTGTTGAGCATCAACTCCTTGAAACTCATTCTGCAACATAACTACAACTTGAGGGTTACGTATAAACGATTTATAAATGACTTCTAGTTCTCTGGCAACTTGATAAGGCGTTTTTCCACTTACAAGTATATCTTCAGCTAAAGGAATAGTGATTTTTCCATCTGGCCTTACTGGTACTGTCGTTGAAATATCAGGATTATCCCAAACAAATATATTAACTATATCTCCTGGGCCAATTTGATAAGAATAATCTGAAAAATTATGTTTCGACTCATCATCTAAAGATGGATAGGAGCAGGCAGAAATTAAAACTGACAAGAAAACCATAAATAGAGTTGATTTTTTTAAATACATCACACTTATTACCTCGTTATGTAAAATTATATTTTTTAAGGCAATATTGCCATTATTTTTTATTAATTGATAGTTTTTCTAAAAGCTGTTCGGCTAATTTGTTTTCATCAAAACCACCATTTTTCTTTCCTAAATCTATAGCTTGCCTTAGATAAGATAAAGCCTTTGCATTATTCCCTTGCTCATAATATGCCATGCCTAAATGATATTTAAACACAGCGACTTGACTAGACATGATATTAACTTTTTCAAATAATGGCAAGGCCTCGGTTACATTTCCAGACTTAAGTTCAATCCAAGCATAACTATCCAGATAAAATGGATTTTCTGAATTTCTAAACTTTACAGCCAGTTTTCTAGCTTTTTCAATATTTTTTTCATCACCAAAAACATCAACAAGTAGTACAACGTAATTATTAGTTGCAATTTCTAAACTTGGATTTATTGCTAATAGAGACTCATAAAGAGCAATCGCTTTTTCATATTGGTGATTTTTTTCATAAGCAGATGCTAGATATATAGATAGTCTTACATTGTTCGGATTTTTTCCCAGTCCTTTTTTATAAAGAGAAACAGCCTTTTTATAATCTTTTTGTTCAATGTAGGCTGTTGCCAATGCCACATAAATTTGAGGAAGCTTTTTGTCAATATCAAGCGCTCTCTCATAAGTAGAAACAGCTTGAGAATAATTTTTATTTAGCAAAAATAATTGTCCTATAATTAAATGTGCCGTTATATGCTTTGGATTAGCTTCCATAAATGATGTCATAAATTGAATCATTTCTTTTCGCTGGTGCAACATTTCATAACAAGTTGCCATTTGCCGCAGTACATCAGGATAATCTGGTGTGAAACGTAGTATCTCTTTAAAACCAGCAATAGCTTCAGGAAACTTTCCTTGCTCTTGCTTACTCCTTGACGCTAAAAATTTAGCAAGCAACCTCCCTTCAGGATGTTTTTCTATAGATACAATTTTTTTGTCAACACCAGACCAATCCCCAGCTATTATATTGATCTCAGCTGCCTGTTTTAGTAAACCTAAGTTATTTGGCTGTATCTTTATTGCCTTTTCTAATAATTCTGTCGCATAACGTGTATCTTTGTTTTTTAAAGCTCGACCTACAACAGCAAGTAAAGCCTCTCTATTAGCAGGATTTACGTCAAGAGCTTCACGAAATTTATTATCTGCCTTATCAAGGTCTCCTTTAATTATTTCAATCTGAGCCATTAGGGTTAATGCCGCATCCGAATTTGGATCAGTCCAAAGAATTGTTTTTAAAATAGCTTCGGCTTCATCATATTGTTCCTGAGCTAAATATAACTTTGTTTTTAAAATATTAGCCTGCAAATTTTCTGAATTAATTGATAATATTTCTTCTACGATGTCTTTAGATTTTTTTAGATCATTCTTACCAAAAGCAATCTGAGCCAGTTGAACTTTTATCCGCTGCAGTAATTCGGTATCAATTTCTAAAGAACTGACCTTACTCAGCAAAGCTTCCGCATCTAGAAAATAGCTCATCTTCAAAAGCCACTGACTAATTTGAAATAAACTTTCAGGTTTATCTAAACCCTCATTACTGTATTTATCAACTTGTTCAACAACTCTTTTTTTACTCGTACTATTTAAAAAATCTAACAATACCAATTTAGGTTTTATTCCATCAGGATCAGATTTAATTATTTTTTTTAATAGATCTTCAGCCTTTTGCTTTCTATCTGCCTGAGAATATATTTTTGCTAATGCAAATTTAAATTCGACTTTCTCAGGGTGTAACTTAGATAGCCTTTCATAATCTTTAATCACTTCTTCAATGTTTGCTTTTCGGCCATCCAATTGAATTTTTAACAAATGAAGAGAAATATCTTCAACCCCAGATTCAATCACTGGACTTACAAACTTGAGCGCATCATCAAATTGCTCATTTTGCATAAGAATCAATGTTTTTAAAGATATTGCTTCTGTGTGGTCTGGTTTTTTTTGTAGAATACCATCAACTAAAGCTATAGCTTCACCCTGTTTTTTCTGTTTTATAAAGACTGCTGCCTTTAAAGTTAAAGCATCTAAATTACCTGTAGAAAAACTTAAAACTTCATTAGCTTCTAATAAAGCTTCATCCAAGTCATTAAATAACAAATGTATTTTTCCAAGTTTTACTCGAGCATCAATATTTTTTGGATTAAACTTAACAGCGTGTAATAAGTTTTCCCTCATTCCTTTAAAATTAGCATCCTTTTCATTTAACAATGCCAAATAATAATAGGTCTTCCCAAGCGTACCATCACCTTTAAGTGCACTAGCCAGCTCTAACTTTGCCTTACCATATTCCCCTTTTTCAAAGAGTTCAATACCAAACTTTTCACGCTCAACTGCTCGTTGGCTAGCATCTTGACAACCATAAAGTACACTTAAACCTATCGCCAAAACTGTCAGTTTGTTGTTTAAAAAAACTCTTTTCATCATTAATAAACCCATAAATTTAAAGCATTTTTTTAGCTAAATCAATTAGAACTATTATTACACAAAATATCAACCAGGAATATATTGGCTCAATAATGGTTTGCTCATTAACATAAATTTATTCATTCGCTCTTCTGCATTTTTTATATTTTCACCTGGATACACTTCAGTACTAATCCGAACCAAAGCCCCATCGGTTCGATTTAAAAATAACGCATCTTTAAATAAAGACCACTTCATAATATATTCATTCGCAACTACTTGTCCGCGCTGTTGATACCAATAATATACCAAACTCTTATCTAATCTTTTTTTAATTATCATACGATTAAACGGCTGCCCTTCAATATTTTCTCTAGAAATATCTGAAATTTCCCAACCACCACCTGGAATACAAAGCTTAGGCGAATGCGGCACCACATTTTTTCTTTGTGAATCATAATAAGCTATATAAAAAACAAGACTTTTTCCACTTTCATCTCGATAATTTGTCAATAAATAATCTGAAAGTTTTAAAACATCTAAAGCATCTTTATCCAACGTCTGTTTTTCACCCTTCCAAGCACCTATTTTCAAAGGAAAATGACTAAATGGTTGACGTTCAAGAACGACTTCCTTTCTATTACCTATAAAAAACACTAAGATCACTACTGCTATCATTAAAACTAAAGAAGCATAAAAAGGTGAGCTCAATGGGTATTTCGAAAGCAAAGATTGTTGTGGCTCTTCTACATGTGTAGGAACCTCATCTATAATCCCAAATATTTCAGCCAAGGAATGTGAATTACGACTCAATCTTGCTAAAAACAGCATCTCAATCATCAACAAAGCGAGGCTTGCCATAAACACTACCCAGCCTTCAAAATCATGCATAAAACCTTCTGCTGTTTCAATACCCCAACGATTAACTAAGTATCCAACAACGCCTATCCTGAAACTATTCATAATAATGGTAATAGGGATACTGGATAAAAATACTAAAACCCTCTTCCACATTGCGGTATTAAACATATAGGCACAAATAAACCCAATGCTCATTAATGGATAAAGATAACGTAACCCATTACATGCTTCTACCACTTGTAACTTAAAATCACCCAGATCAATAACATTACCTTCTAAAAAAACGGGGATTTTACACCAGATAATAAACTCGACTCCAAGCTGAGAGGACAATAGTTGTAATTTAGATGAAAGTAACGCGTCTATATAAGAAGGTAGCGGAATGGCAAAGATTAACATTAGCAATGGCACCAGAATTACTTTAAGTGCTACTCCACCCACCATACTCCAAATCAGCCCAATCACGACCATAACAAAGGAGTAATCAACCAATATGAACAACACACTGGACTTGCCAATAAATAAAATAACCAACCCAACAAAAACCAGAAAAAAGCCCCACCAAGCAGGATTAAATTGAGTATTATGAAACTTATTCTTTTTTTGCCAGATAAAGTAAAGAGTAAGAAATGGAATTATAAAACCATGACTATATTCTTCATTTGCCTCCCACCGCTCCACTAAGTCGACAAAGGCTTCCCAGTATAATACTCCAATGATAAAAAAAACTAGCGTTAAGAAAAAGAAAAATTTTTTTTCAACACTAAGTTGCATTTCTGTAACCATATAATATTATTGAGTTAAGTTCATTTTATTATTAAACTTCAAGTATAGACTATAAACTTCTTTTTAGGCATAAAAAAAGGGGCTATATAGCCCCTTTTTTTATTCAATCAATAACGATTTCCTAAGCAGTCAACCCTTCAACTGGTAAAGTCTTACGGCGTGATGCAAGACCACCAACACCCAGAATAGCTGAAACAAACAACCAAGCTGCAGCAGGAAGTGGAGTTGCAGTAACACTATTAGCCGAAGCATCTATCCCAAAACTATAACCAGCCGCACCGATACCAAAAGAAGCAGTATTACTTACAATTCCAGCTACATTAAGCGTATGTTGTTGACCAGCTACCAAGCTAAATGCTTCATACCAATACGTTACAATACCGCTAATAGTACTTGGCCCTATTGGAGCTAAAGGATTAGAAATTGAAGTAGTATAACTAGTAAGTTCATTTAATACTGTACCGTCCAAAGACACCACCACATCAGTAAGAAAGAAAACTGGAGAAAAAGAAAAAGCACCTAGGGCTGCATTTCCATCTTCATCTGACGAAAATTTCCAATCATGTGAAAAAGCACCTAAAGTAAGTATATCATCACCTGTCAACGAGCTACTCCCTGAACCTGATGCATTTGCAAATGTACTTGTTGTATAGCTATCCCACGTTAATGTAGGCGCAGCATTTGCACTCAACGAAACGACAAAAAACAAAACAAATAACGTAATTTTTTTCATTATAAAACCCTCAACAAATTAAAAAAATAAACATCTAAAACCAACTTAAGCCAAACATATAAATCAACTCACCAAAGTTTTGCAGTCATTCGCAAAACTTCAAATCCCTTAAATTAAATTTGATCGAAAAAATTGACCTGAATTTACTTGAGTTTCAGAAATTATATACTTATAATCCTTAACTGAACCTTAATAATTAAGTCATTTTCCTTGACGAAATCGCATTTCCAACTAGAGGAATCGCTCCTTTGGTTACAATCTTACAGAGATAGATACTTGAATTCTATTGTACTTAAGGACAATATTTAGGATTAAAGCATTAGACTAATTATGTAATGAATCCATAAAACAATATCAGCTCATTTGTTCTTTGAATAATGTAAGAGGAAGGACTAATGGACTAATATCAGCCACTAGCTTCACATTTGAAATGTACTAAAGCAAAAAGTTATAAATCTTTATAGTATAATCCCTGCCGACACAGTGCCTGAATTTATAACGATTGAATTTTTGTCGAAAGAAAAGCACTGAATCAGGCGCAAAAAAACATAACTATACAATTTTTTAACTCCCCTTCTAAAACATAAGAATTTTACTTTGAAGACATGATTTTATTATTCACTTCAATAGAAAGTTACAGAAAGCCCAAATTATACTTAAAAAGTATCTCCTGCCAACCATTATTAAGCAGCCATATAAACAGGATTATGAGCCTTTTGAAAAATCATGGCTTTTCCATAGTAAAACCACCATTTTTTTGAGAATTAAACTTGTATTTTAAAATAACTCAACTAATCTTCTAATTGAGAGTCGATACCTCCTCTTAGTTGTGATGAGTATATCTAATGCCCCAAACGAATTATTCGAATGGGGCTTTTTTTATCCAAGAGACTCATCACTTTATATACATTAACAAGAGCCATTGATTGTAATCCTTAAGATTAAAAGTTCATTAAGCTCAATTAATTCAATAGCCTTTTGTTTTGCGTCTATTTTATCTTTTTCGCTGTTATATCCCCAAGTCGCCAAATATAATTGAACTGACTTTAAACGCTTATTATTTATAACATTAAGTAGGGCGGCAAACCTATCCTCGACAAAACAGATAGTCTGTTCAGGGTGTTTTTCTACCAAGCCCACTAAAACAGCTTCTTTACTTATTTTCTTATCCAGACCAAACACTCTATCATCCGGTATTTGAATCTGATTAGCAGTTAATATAAGTTTAACAAAACGCTCTTGTTTTGTAGTAATGATATACCACACATCCTGGCTAGCAAGACGCTTCAATTTTTCAGCTACTCCAGTGAACAATGGATTCATCTTCACCCAGTCATCAATATCATTTTTTATCCATTGATCTCTTGTTTCACCAAACAACTTTTTTAGAAAATCTATATCAAGATTCGAATCCTTAATCAGTTTTTCCTTTTTATTGCTAAAATCCATTAAAATAGACTCTACCGAATCACCATCATTTAGCATTTTAATGATTAAAATAGCCTCATAACCAGTTTCCATAATAGGACGTACTTTACGAAACTGATCAAGAATTTTTTTTGATGGTAAAGCAGTAGAAAAGCCATCCCAAACCTGTATTGCAGATTTCCAGCCTGCTATCCCTGTTTCTATTGCGCTATCACAAATCACTCCATCAAAATCTAAAGCGTAAACAATTGATTGTTTCATTTTTTTATTCGAAGTTTTAAGGGCTTTTTTTAGATACCTCAACAAATCCATGCGTCCCTCTTTTGGATTTATATTCCAACCACTGTTTTAAATAGGTTAACTCTTCAGTCTGTTCCAAATCATCTAGACTCATTTTATTTTTTAACAATCTAAACGCCGAAGATAATATTTTATATCGTTCTCCGTTAATACCAGCCCGTCTCAAACCCACTGAATTTAAACGGTAATGTTTTGCTGGTCTACCACCGACTAACATATAAGGTATAACATCCATGCTCAATCCTGTTGTTCCTTGTACAATTGCAAAAGAGCCTATGCGGCAAAACTGATGTACAACCACCGCGCCCCCCATAAACACATTATCCCCAACCTCTACATAGCCACCAATTGCTACATTATTAGCAAATATAACTTTATTACCTACCGTGCAATCATGTGCCACATGACTATTGTTCATAAAAAAACATTCCGAACCAATTCTAGTCACTCCCTCCTCAACAGAGGATCTATGAGCTGTAAACCCTTCTCGAAAAACATTGTTATCCGCTATTTTTAACCAAGAAACAGTTTCTTTTTTGAAAGAAACATCTTGAGGCGATCCTCCTAACACCGCATGAGGATGCAAAATATTATCCTTGCCCATTTTGACATAAGACTGTATGACGGCATGCGCCCCTAGTTCACATCCACGCCCTATTTCAACATGATCTTCAATAACCACAAATGGCCCAATTGTAATATTATCAGCTAATTTAGCCGTGGATGCTATATAAGCAGTGGGATGAATATTTTGAGTCATTTATTATTCTCTATTAGATTCAGGGTACTTATCAGCCATTAAATTATAAACGCTTAACCATTAGTTTAGCTATCCTCTAGGATGAAACTCCGCATGCAGTGACTTTAGTCTTTCTTGTGCAATATGTGTATAAATTTGGGTTGTTGATAGATCAGAATGTCCCAGTAATAGTTGCACTACACGCAAATCAGCACCATGATTAAGCAAATGCGTTGCAAATGCATGCCTTAAAGTATGTGGTGAAAGGTGCTTTTTAATCCCTGCTTTTTTTGCATACCGTTTAATAATGTACCAAAATGCTTGTCGAGTCATCCCAGCACCACGCTTTGTCACAAACAAATAATCACACTGTTTGTTTGCAAGAATTTCAGTTCTAGCTCCTGCCATATATTGCTCCAACCCTTCCATTGCCTGCTCACCTACAGGAACTAATCGCTCTTTTTTACCTTTACCAACAACTTTCACAAAACCCTGTCTAAAATTCACTTGCTCAAACTTTAAACCAATTAGTTCAGATACACGTAAGCCTGTTGCATAAAGCAATTCAAACATAGCTTTATCTCTACAACCTAAGACATTAGTGGGATCCGGCGATTCCAACAAAGACTCCACATCAATTTCTGATAAAGATTCTGGTAAAAACCGGCCAATATGGGGCGCTTCTATTAAAACTGTAGGGTCTAACGCTATTGTGTTTTCTCTATGCAAATAACCATAAAAACGACGCAAACTTGATAATATACGAGCAGACGAACGACTTCCTATCCCTTGTTTATAACGACTAGCTAAAAACAAAGCAATATCACTTTCTTCTGCTTCAACGACCGTTTTGTTATTAAGCCATTTTGAAAAAATCTTTAGGTCACTGCCATAGGCAGCTAAAGTATTATCACTTAAGCCCGCCTCAACCCATAGAGAGTCCAAAAATAAATCTATCTGTTCTAAAGAAGTTCCCATAGCCTTCCAGTCTAGAGTATGATTATTGCATTTCCAACTGCAATAGTTTTCTCTTTATCTCCATTGGCTTACCATTGGTTTTTCCCATAAATCCTCCCAGTCCAGATTTTGCTACAACTCGGTGACAAGGAATTATTCCTGGATAAAAATTATCTCTACATGCATTCGCTACTGCCCTAGGGCCAGAATCAATGTTCTTTGCTAACTCTGAATAACTTAACACGCACCCCACGGGTATTTTACAAATTTCAGACCAGACTTTATTTCTAAAATCTGTCCCTTGCTTTTTTAGATTGATAACTAAAGAGCCTTTCGGGTTATCAAGAAAAAATTGAATTTGACTACATTGCTTATCATTTTTGGAAGAATGAATTGCTGAAGAATAAACGCACCACTCTGTCTTTGTCACAACTTGACCCACTCGATAGACAATTAATTCTCCAATCAAAGCAGGTATTTTAAAACATGAACTTTCTTTTTCTTCTGATAAATCAACCCAATTTATCATAACAGGCATTTTTATTCCTTAATCCTAGAAAAAATCAGTTGAACGCTATATTTTTACCAAGCCGTTGAATATCAAGTGTCATCAGATTTGTTATCACTCACCCATTTTAGCGAGAAAAACCAGCTTCAATAATTTTATTTAACCAAAACAAAAGCTTTAAAGCAAAAAAAAGCAGCTTAAAAGCTGCTTTTTCTAAAACAAAAAACTATTTTATTAAAGTTTTTCCTTAATCCGTGCCGCTCTACCGGCTAAGTTACGTAAATAATAAAGTTTTGCTCTGCGTACCGCACCTCGGCGCTTAACCTCGATACTACCGATCAATTTGCTGTGTGTTTGAAAAACACGCTCAACACCAATACCATGCGAAATTTTTCTTACAGTAAAAGCTGAGTTTAATCCGCGGTTTTTCTTGGCAATTACAACACCCTCATAGGCCTGCAATCTCTCACGATCACCTTCTTTTACCTTAACCTGAACAACAACCGTATCACCTGGCGCAAAATCAGGCACATCTTTATTTAGCTGTTCCGCTTCTAATATATCAATAATATTTGTCATTACCACACCCTAATAAACATCAATTTCTAACGAGGAATACTCTATCTAGCTTATATTCCTAAATTCTTCTAACAAAGCGGTTTGCTCTGCACTTAATTCTTTATTTTTTAATAAATCTGGCCTTCTTAATTCTGTTCGACCTAACGCCTGCTGCATTCTCCATTGCTGAATTTCATAATGATTTCCATTCCTCAACACTTTAGGAACAGAGGACGACCCAATCAGTTCAGGCCGAGTAAAATGAGGGTAATCCAGCAAACCATCCATATAAGAATCCTGTTTTGCAGAATTGTCATCACCTAAAACACCGGGGATTAACCTTGTAATGGCATCAATAACAACCAATGCTGCTAATTCACCACCACTAATAACATAGTCACCTAAAGACCATTCTTCATCACAAACCGAATCAATAAAACGCTCATCAATCCCTTCGTATCGACCTGCTACTAATATCAATTGAGATGATTGACTAATCTTTAGCAATAAACTCTGCGTTATTTGCTTCCCTTGCGGGCTTAAATATACAACTTTACTTTCTGTTGCCTTATTGTTTGTTTGTGCCGCATTAACTGCATCAAATAGTGGTTGATATTTCATAACCATTCCAGGCCCACCGCCATAGGGTCGATCATCAACACTACGATGCTTATCTTGCGTATAATCTCTAGGATTCCAAACAGATAGTCCAACGACTTTATTTTCAATAGCCTTTCCAGTCACACCGTAACTAGAACCTTCCAAAATCATTTCTGGAAATAGGGTAACAACATCAAAATGCATAAGGGCACCTCTATTAATTGATGAATGGAAAAATTGAGTCCAAAATATCCAATCTCTGCGTTGAAACCCTTCGCAATAGCTTACTATTACGTACAGATTTCGCCTTGATCTTGAATATTTTGGCTCTCAATTTTCTCATCCACAATTAATAGAGATACCCATAACAAAAATTAAAAATCAGGATCCCATTCAACAATCATTTTATTGTTAGCCAGATCAATTTTTTTAATGACTTGTTCTTGCAAAAATGGGATTAATCGCTCCTCACCTTCTTTCTTAATAACTAGCACATCATTTGCACCCGTTTCAATCAGATGATCAACCTTACCTAAACTAACACCAGACTCTGTTTCCACTTGCAAACCAACAAGATCTACCCAATAATATTCATTTTTTTCAGGCTTAGGTAGCTGACTTTTTTTAATAAAAATGTCCCAGCCATTATAGCTTGCCGCTTCATCTCGATCAGAAATCCCTGCTATGTTTGCAACAACTGATTTACCTTGCCGTTTTCCTTTAACAAGAGAAACCTCCTTTACCTCATTTTCTTTTTTAAGAACCCAAGGTGAATAATTTAGAATATTCTCTCTGGGAGAGGTTAATGAAAATATTTTAACCCAGCCTTTTATCCCAAATACACCAGATATTTCACCAACCTTAATAAGTTCATTTTCTAACAAAGGTTTATGCAGTAGCGACTTCTTTATTTGTATCTTTAATTAAACGAGCAACGCGTTCAGAAGGCTGTGCCCCGACAGATTTCCAATAATCAACACGCCCTTCATCTAAACGAAGTGTTTCTTCATTTCCACGCGCAAACGGGTTATAAAAACCTAACCGCTCAATATACCGTCCATCACGACTTTTTCTGCTGTCTGCTACAACAATATGATAAAACGGCTGATTTTTAGCGCCACCTCTTGCAAGACGAATAGTTACCATGTATTTACCTTAAAAATATTCATTTAAAACTTAATCCGCCTATTCTACGCGAATTTTTATAGATGTGAAGAACAAAATTAATTTTTTATATTCATCACAACAAAAATTATCTTCTCATTCCGCCACCAAGATTACTCTTCATCCCTCTAACCATATTAGACATATTCCCTTTAGAAAACTTCTTCATCATCTTTTGCATCATTTTATGCTGCTTCAAAATTCTGTTTACATCCTGTAATTCCTGCCCACTTCCTACTGCAATTCTTTTTTTACGGCTGCCTTTTATTAAATCTGGATAACGTCGTTCCTGGAGCGTCATAGAGTTAATTACACCTATCTGACGCGATATCATTTTATCATCAACCTGATCTTTCATATTCTGAGGAACGCCGCCCATACCAGGTAATTTATCCATCATCGCACCAAGGCCGCCCATATTTTGCATTTGTAATAACTGATCTTTAAGATCATTCAAATCAAAGCTTTTACCTTTGCTTATCTTTCTTGCTAACTTATCAGCTTTTTTCTTATCTGCTTTCTGCTCAATTTCTTCAATCAGCGAAAGCATATCTCCCATGCCTAATATACGAGAGGCAATACGATCTGGATGAAAAGGCTCCAAGGCATCAGTTTTTTCACCAACCCCTATAAATTTAATTGGCTTGCCAGTAATGTGTCTAATGGATAAAGCTGCACCACCACGAGCATCACCATCTGCTTTAGTTAAAACCACACCGGTTAGTGGCAATGCGTCATCAAATGCTTTTGCAGTATTAGCGGCATCCTGCCCTGTCATACTATCAACAACAAACAACGTTTCTACTGGATTAATTGCTGCATGTAATTGTTTAATTTCCAACATCATTTCATCATCAACATGCAGGCGTCCAGCCGTGTCAACAATAACAACATCAAGAAATTGTTTTTTTGCCGCCTCAATTGCATTCACTGCAATGTCTACTGGCTTTTGAGAATCATCACTTTCAAAAAATATCAAATCAAGGTCATCAGCCAGCATCTGCAACTGTTTAATCGCTGCAGGACGATAAACATCCGCACTAACGACACCGACTTTTTTCTTTTTATTTAATTTTAACCAGCGGCCTAATTTTGCCACCGTGGTGGTTTTACCCGCACCTTGAAGACCTGCCAATAAAATAATAGCTGGAGGATTAGCTTTGAGATTTAACTCTTCATTTGCCTCACCCATCACGCTGACTAATTCAGCCTGAACTAGCTTAATAAATGCCTGCCCTGGATTCAAGCTTGATTGTACTGTTTGACCTAACGCACCTTCTTTTACTTTACTAATAAAATCGGTTACAACAGGCAAGGCAACATCTGCTTCCAATAAAGCCATTCGGACTTCACGCAAAGCATCTTTAATATTACTTTCAGTCAGTCGTCCTTGACCTTTTAAATTCTTAAGCGTACCACTTAAACGGTCGGTTAAATTATCAAACATATCTCTTCTGCAATTTTATTTTCAAGACAAGGCATTTGCCCTATGACTATTCAGCCAGTTATATTAACATATACTTTTGATTATTATCTATTAGCAAAACCATGATTTCTTCCATTCTTGGCATCCTATCTATATGTTGCTATTTAATCAGCACCCTATTGCTTGCGATAGATATTATCAAAGAAAAATCACAATTCAAGTCCATATTGCCAGGCTGGGCTGCCGTTTTTTTGCATATTGCATTTACAACAGCAATATCCTTACAAAATGCCAACATAGATTTTGGTTTTTTCAGTATTGCATCAATTATCGCCTCAATCATTGCTCTACTTTTATTATTGGTTAACTTGAGTAAACCGATTGAAAAACTAGGCGTTGCAGTCTTTCCAATTGCTGCCTTAACACTTTTTCTAACCCTTTATTTTCCTAACACTGAACCAGTCCTGCAAAAATATAGCTGGCAAATGAGCACCCATATTCTTAGCTCAATCATTGCTTTTAGCTTATTAAATATCGCTGCTTTACAAGCCATCTTTCTTGCTATTCAAGAACAACAATTAAGAAAACATCCCCCCAGAAGAATTATTTTAACTTTACCTTCGCTACAAACAATGGAGTCACTGTTGTTTCAAATGATAGGCACAGGTATTATTTTTCTTTCAGTTTCTTTAGTTAGTGGATTTATCTTTATTGATGACCTATTTGCTCAGCATTTAGTACATAAAACAGTACTTTCTATTCTGGCCTGGCTAATCTTTTCATTTTTACTTTTTGGTCGCATCCGCTATGGATGGAGGGGACAAACTGCTATACAGTGGACTTTGATTGGATTTACATCTTTGCTACTAGCTTATTTTGGTAGTAAATTAGTACTGGAATTGATTTTAAATAAAACTTAAACGACTGTAACGGGAAGGGGATTAATTCAGTGAAGTGAATTTTATTCCTTGCTTTTCTGTCACTTTATTTTTAATAAATTAAATCTGGGTGGGTTAGGTTTTTAGCGTTGAAAAAAGTAACCTTCCTGCTCTAAAAAATGTCGGGTTATGTTATCGCGCTTCGCTTGATAAGCTTACCCACCCTACGACACAAATATCAAGCATGTACATCTATTCCGCCTGGCGCTGCTGAATTAATTAATTCTATTGCAGCCTCTCCATCTGATTTTATGGCGTCTAAACCTATTTTAACTACTTGAACAGCAATTTGCTCATCCGTTGTTTTTTTATTCATCATTGCTGTTAATAACCCAGGAGCATCGCCTCCACTTACTGAACCTACCATTTTTTATTCCTCTTTTTAATAAATTATTACTTCTCAATAGTTTCCACGCAGAGCATCATCCCATTAAGTTAAGAATATACGATAATAATCTCTTAACTTAAGGCAGTGATGCAGAGCATGGGAACGATGAATAAACAAACCTAACTTGAATAGGCTTTTACAGCATTCTTACCATGAATTATCTTTTTTAGCTCAGACTGTAATTCATTTTTATAGTTACGCACTAAATTAACAACCTGACTATCGATATTTAGCACCGCGTTAATATTCTTTGCGATAAGCTCACTTTCAAGACCAAGCTCTTGAGAGAAAAAAGCTGTTAACAAATTATCTCTTTCTTCCTGCTTGTCTGCTACACTTTCCCACTGCTCAGACAAAGCTACTTGAAGTATTTCTTCCGAACATTCTTTAATTGAAGCTAATTCTTTTAACTGACACTCTGACATATTTTAACCATTAGCAGCCATACGCTGCTCCATAGGAATATTTATCCAGGCAGAACGAACATCTTTCAGCAAACTGGCAACTTCTTCCAAAGGCTCCAGACTATTTTCGACATTTGCTACAAGCAAACGACGCTGCATATAGTAATACAAAGCTTCCAAGTTATCTGCTACCTCTCCACCATTATCTTTATCTAACGAAGCGATTAACCCGTCAATAATTGCAATCGTACTACTAATTTTTTGCCCTTTTTCTACCCCATTTTTACGCGCCACTGCTCCTTTAGCAATTGCAATTCGTTCTAAAGCACCATCAAACAACATAACAATCAATTGATGTGGATCAGCTACATCAGCTTTTGCACGTGTGCCTACCTGCTTATATTGATTCATTGCACGATTAGCAAATGCATTCATTTCTCTCACCTATCCTTATTTTGACAAATTGTTATATGGTAAATTAGCTAATTGTTGTGACAAAAAACCGCCTGTCGCTTGAAACTGGCCTAATATTGCATCCATTGAGTTAAACCGTTTAAGCATTCTTGCCTCATACTTTTGAACTTTATCATCCAGTTTTATTCGATCATCAGCTATTCCATCTAAAGTTTTTTGCAACCCTTTGGTTTTTGTAGCTAACGATCCGTCGCTGTCAAGCAACCCACCGAACACACCATCCAACCTTTCCATTAAACCTCTAGAAAAATTAACCTTGCCTAAATCACCAATTACGCTCTCTGCAATAAACAGTTTAAGATCATTTTTTCCAATCAAATGCTGCCCTTTTCCCTCAGCAGCCACACCGTTAATTGTTCCCTCAACATCTGTACCAACAACACCTTCCGCCACACTTAACCCTAATGCTCCAGCCGTAGATTCAGTAATATCAATCGTTGATTCAGAACCAAAACTTGAAGATTTCATCACAAAGCGGTTGTTATCAGTATCAAAAGTGACCTGAACCTTAGCGTCAGCCCCTCTTAAAGTTTTATCACCATTAATTAATGCTTGAATTTCAGTCGCCAATTCATCGGCACTTGCATAAGTGCCTGCTGTTAATTTAAGGCTTGCTGATAAATTACCATCGACTCTAATCTTAAAACTATCATTAACACCCTCGGCAACCACTAAAGAACTAATACTATTATTTGCGCCAGCTAACTCTCCTGTTGTTGCTGCTTGCGATATATTGATAGAATACGCGCCAACTTCAGTATCATCAGAACTTGATACATACTTAACGCCGTCATTATCTGGCCGACCTAAAACAGTAAAAATAGAAGCCACACCTTCTGGGTCCCTTTCCAAAGCTGCTTCCAGTTTAGAACCATCAAATTTCAATTGCCCATCTGACTCTGTTGTCACCCCCAAATCAGCTATCGTCCTTATAGTGGTTTTTTCTAAACCACTCACCATACTTCCCAAAACAGAACGAATCTGTCCCATTCCGGTTCTTACCGTTGCATCGCCTAATAAAATACTACCTTTTTTAGATGTGGGGTCATACGCTGTTAAGCTTTTAACACTCACAGCCAGTTCATTATACTTTTCAACAAAGCCTTGTAACGCTTCACCCAAACCTGCTGTTGAACGTTCTATATTTAGCTCTATCGTTTTACCAGGCGCCACATCTTTTAAATCTATATTGACGCCTTTTAATGCCTTATCAAATTTATTACTGCTATTTGTTACATCCAATCCATTGATGCTCATAATTGCATCTTGTGCAATCAGAGTTTCTTCCATTGCTGCACTATTTTCATTATATTCAAACTGAGATAAACTAGGATCATCAACAGTAATTTTCATACTATTTTCCAACCCTGTTTCTTCAGAAGACATCACTAAGCGGTAGGCACTACCATCATAAATAATTGACGCACTAACACCGGCATCCTGCTCATTAATTGCATCTCGCATTCCAACAAGCGTATTATTCGTTTCATCCAAAGTTAGTGTTAAAGTACCCCTGTCTGAATTTTGCTTAAAGCCAGCGTAATCTAGCTCACCTGTACCTTCGTTTTCTGTATATTCAGGCTGACCAAATTTAATCGTTATAGTCCCTGTTCCAACAATATCATTACTCTCTGCAAAACCCACAGATGCCAAGCTATGCGCTTGTGCAAGTTGTTTTGACTCAACCTTGTAACTTCCTTGCTCTGCATTACTGGAAACAGAAACACCAACAACCTCTTCATTACTAGAAGTTCCTGTTAGTTTTCCAAAGTCACTACCCTGATTTAAACCGGCTAGAGATGTTCTTACTTCAGCCAGAGCACTTTTAAAAATACCAAAGGAGGAAAGCTTGGCTTGCAAATCTGCTTCTTGCCGCGTTAGTGAGGATTCCTGTGGCCCCCTTTCTGCAGCTACTAAGCCATCAACGATACTTCTTACATCAATACCGGAACCTAGACCTAACGAAGTTACACCAGCCATTGCTTTTCCCCTTTAACTATTTTTAAACATCTTCAGCCAATAACATGCCAGCAACAGATTTTTCTGATAAATCATTCATTTGCTCAGCCAGCTTGACTAGTACTTCAGATGGAATTTGCCTTAACACTTTATCCGTTTCTGAATCTCTAACTTCAATAACCAGCATATCTGCTTCCTTATTGATTGAAAAAGAAAGTTTACGGCTTTCATTCTGAAAAAATGAATTCATTTCTACCACCGCTTTTTCAGCCTGTTTTTTTTCTAGCTCTGGACTTACTTCCTTTTGTTCCTTTACCTTTTGTTTCTTAATATGAAGATCTGGTTGTTGTTTAGCATTTATTTCAGCGTTATCTTTAACCACTATAGGTTGAGTAACGTTTCCAGAAGAAACAGCTATATTATTTGTTTCCATAATAACTACCCTATAAGTAATGGAAAAGCGGCATTAATTCGCCGCTTTCCTATTTGCCATCTTATTGCAACAATGACAAGACACTTTGTGTTGAAGCATTAGCTTGAGATAACATTGCTGTCCCAGCTTGTTGCAACACTTGGTTTTTAGCTAAATTTGCAGATTCTTTTGCAAAATCAGCATCTTGAATTCTTGATCTAGACGCTGATACGTTTTGTGAAACATTTTCTAAGTTAGCAATGGTTGAACTAAAACGGTTTTGCGTTGCACCTAATGATGCACGACTATCAGAAATCTTTGCTAATGCGCCATCAATAATACTTAATGCATCATTTGATCCAGACTGACTACCAATATCAATACTTGATACATTTTTTAGTGATGAACTATTAACGTTAGCCCCTACAACAATATCATCATCAACATCTGAATCAACAGTAAAACCCTTATTAGAATCTAATACCAAACTACCACCCACAGTTGCAGCAGTAGATCCATCCCCAACTATTGTCTGTGTGGTACCACCAGTAATAGCGGTGCCATCAGCATTAAGACCATCAACATCCATACTCTTGGTGACATCACTATGAGTAAAGTTATCAATAGTAATATCATAACCCTCAGTATTTTTTAGCACGACACCAGATTTATCATCTGTCAACGTTGCTGTAATTCCTGTTTTACCCGATTGTTCGTTAATTGCACTAGCTAAGGCTGTCACATCGGTCACATCAGAAATTTGAGCGGTCACTTTAGCTGCATCAGTTTCATTTTGACCAAACAAATCAAAACTGACGGTTCCTGTAGCATTAACATTAGATATTTGTGACTTAGTAATTGCCGTAGCCGTCACACCTGTATCTTCAGATTTAGTATTAACAGTATCAGCAATTGATTTAGCACTATCTGTTGCCCCTACTGTAATAGGGGGGACAGTTTTACCTAAACTACCTTCAATGGTAAGAGCTTGAGCACCCATATTAGTATTTGTATTGGCAGCAACTGCATCATTCATGGACAAAGCCGCAGAGGCACTAGTAAAACGCTCATTCCCTAATGTTTCAGTAGTCGCACCACCAATTGACACTGAAATTGATTGATTTGCATTTGCTCCAACGTGGAACTCTTTCCCTGAAAAGCTACCATCTAATAATGTTTTACCGTTAAAAGAAGTTGTATTAGCAATTCTATTAAGCTCTTCCTGTAACTGAACCACCTCTTTTTGCAGATTATCACGATCAGATGCAGTGTTGGTATCGTTCGCAGATTGAACTGACAATTCACGCATTCTTTGTAGAATGTTAGTTGATTCCTGTAACGCACCCTCTGCTGTTTGCGCTAAAGAAATACCATCGTTTGCATTTCTGGCAGCTTGATCCAGCCCTCTAATTTGTGATGTCATTCTGTCTGAAATTGCTAGACCTGCCGCATCATCTTTTGCACTATTGATTCGTAAACCGGAAGACAATCTTTCCATTGTTGTCGCTTGTGCATTTGATGATCTACCTAATTGTCTTTGTGCATTAAGTGATGCTACGTTTGTATTAATGACTTGTGCCATTGGTATTCTCCTACGTGAATAAAAAAGTATTTATTAATTTCACAGTAGTTATCGTCACTCTTGACAAAAGCTTTAATGCATAGTCTGTTATTTATGCAATATAGATCTCACTTTAATTTTTTAACGCCTTATTTATTCCTTATATATGGTGTGATTATTTTTTGTAGGTTGGGCTGCCGTCTTTTTGGCAACCCAACATAAGATACGCTACAAATGTTAGGTTAACGATAGAGCCGTTAGCCTAACCTACCCGTAATAATAGTTCCTTTGTTGGGTTGCCAAAGAGATGGTAGCCCAACCCTTTATCCTTGTAACAAACTCATCACGTTTTGGCTTGAAGCGTTTGCCTGAGCCAACATTGCGGTTCCTGCTTGTTGTAAAATCTGCCCTTTTGCTAAATTTGCTGATTCTTTTGCAAAATCTGCATCTTGAATTCTAGATCGTGCCGCTGACACATTTTGAGAAACATTTTCCAAATTTGAAATAGTTGAGCTAAAGCGGTTTTGAACAGCACCTAAAGAAGCTCGACTATCAGATACCTTAGCCAAAGCTCCATCAATAATACTTAATGCTTTGTTAGATCCTGCTTGTGAACCAATATCTATATCGGCCACCTTTTGAAGTGTAGAGCCTTTTGCTGAAGTGTCATCTATAGTAATTTGCACAGCTACATCCGATTTAACCGTAAAACCGACATTAGAATCAAACTCTATGCGACCACCTACTGTTGCTTCATTTGCCCCACCTCCAGTTAAGGTTTCAGCTACCCCAGCAACAGCTCCCGCTTCATCTAAACCAGAAAGGCTCACAGTCTTGGTTGCTCCATCATGCTGAAAATCATCAATGGTAATATCAAAACCTTCTGTATTTTTTAACACAACACCATTTTTAGAATCATTTATCGTCGCTGTAATCCCGGTTTTGCCAGATTGCGAATTAATAGCTGCAACCAATACAGTCACATCTGCCGGATCTGTTATATTTGCTGTAACCCTTGCACCTTCTGTTTCATTTTGTCCATATAAATTAAAACTGATTGCTCCTGCTGCGGCAAAGGTTGATAACTCAGCTGTTGAAATTGCATTTGCAGTGACCCCTGTGTCTTCTGATTTATCATTCACTCGATCAGCTATGGATTTAGCACTCTGACCAATTGTAACGGGAACATTCTCATTACCCAAAGTACCTGCTATGGTCAATATTTGAGCCGTGGCATTATTAACTGTCCCTGCTTTAGCCCCACTAAGTGCGGTCGCTCCTGTCGCGTTACTCACAAAACGTTCGTTACCTATCGTTTCAGTAGTAACTCCTGTTATATTGACAGAGATAGTTTCATTCGCCTGAGCGCCTATATGAAATTGTTGCCCAGAAAAACTGCCATCCAATAATTTTTTACTATTAAATGTCGTTGTATTGGCAATACGATTTAATTCACTTTGTAGTTGAACCACTTCTTTTTGAAGATTATCTCGATCTGCTGCGCTGTTGGTGTCGTTAGCTGATTGAACGGCTAACACTCTCATCCGCTGTAAAATATTAGTTGTTTCCTGTAACGCGCCTTCTGCTGTTTGAGAGAGGGAAATACCATCGTTGGCATTTCTGACCGCTTGATCCAGCCCTCTTACTTGAGAGGTCATCCGGTCTGCAATAGCTAAACCTGCTGCATCATCTTTGGCACTATTAATTCTTAGTCCAGATGATAAACGATCCATTGCGGTACTTTGAATACCCTGTGTACGGTTTAATTGACGCTGAGCATTCAACGAAATTACATTTGTATTAATTATTTGTGGCATGAGATTCCTCTTGCTTTGTGTTTTCGGTAAATTTTAATTTGTTATATTTACCTAAGCTTATTTCATGCCAAGACTGATTTGTTTGAATTAAATTCAACAAGTTATGTTTCAGCTATCTTTATAATTTATCACTAACTGGGAAATTTTATCCCTTCTGTTGCCACCCTGCCAAATTTTTGCCTACTTTATTTTATCTTGATCTAAACTATTTGTAGGTTGGGCTGCCGTCTCTTTGGCAACCCAACATCGTATGCTAAAAATGTTAGGTTAACGATAGAGCCGTTAGCCTAACCTACGACAATATTCTCTTAACTTAATGGCAGTGACCTAGGACGATGGGAACGAGAAACTGTTTTTTCTAGGTTTAATCTAAATTAAAGTTATTTTGTGAATTGCCGCTAACTACTGATAATTACAACAGACAAAAACTTAAAATTATGAATGCTCAACCAATTTCATCATCATTTTCTTCAGCTTTAACTTTTAATAAAAGTTTTGGCTCTGTCAATCAGCCTAGTAATAATGAAGTTAAAGCTAGTAATCAAGCTAAAAGCCCAATTGAAAACTCTGTTAAACCTAGTCAATCAACTACGCTTAATAAAACAAAAGAGACGGGTTCTGCCATGTCAACGCCAAGTTTTTCTTTTAGCAGAACGGAATCGCTTAACCTGCAAATAAAAACTAAAGAAGGTGATTTGGTGACTATTCGGTTTAATCGAATGGAATCTAGTCATTCTGGCGTTTTAAAAATGGATCAAAACCATGGAGTTTCAGGTGGTAAAGATCAACCTAAGGCTATTAAATCAGAGACCAACCTTAATATTGATAAAGGTGAATTAAAACCAGCTTCACCCCATTCTAAACAAAAAGAAGTTTTATATGAAGCAACAAATGTTAAGCCCGCAAAAGCTAATGATAATGTTTCGCCTAAAACAATTGAGGCAAAAAAACTAGAGCCTGGAGCAGATAAAAAACCTGCTGATTTGGCTAGTATTAGTCATATGGTTCCTACTGTGTCAAAAAACAAAGATGAGAACGATGACCTTAAGCTAGTTAAAGATGCATCAGCTAATCCATCCAAGGTAACTGGAGACACGTCTAAAAATAAAGTTGTAGTACCACAAGAAGTAGTTAAAACCGATCATTCAACTAGTCCTAATAAGATGACTGCTAGTTCACGCAGTGAATTACAAATGGAACATAACGGTAATAAATTAGTAATGACTAGTGAGCAAACTTATTCTTTTGAGTCTGCTAAACACTATAAGGCTGGTGGAAACTCTAATAATACACAAAATATTAATTCACAGCGTATGGTTAACCCTTCACCAAAACCAGAGCCGAGTAATATGGCAACTGATAAAATGGTAGAGACTGTTAACCCCAAAGAGTCGGATAGCACCGCCATGAAAGTTCCAACTAATTTAGTGCCAGTAGATCATTTTTCAACAGATAACACGGCAATGAAAGTTCCAACTAATTTAATGCCAGTAGATCATTATTCAATGGCTCAAGATCCTGCAGGTGATATTTCTAAAGGTTCTTTTCAAGATAAACAATCCATTATCAAAGAAGATAGCAATGGTGGAAGTTATTCATTTAATTCTGATTTCAACCTTAGTATTGAAGGTGACTTAAATGCCGAAGAACAGCAATCAATTTCTGAGTTACTCAAAGCTATGAGCCAGGTTAGCCAAGACTTTTTTCAAGGTAATGTTAATGCTGCATTTTCACAGGCTCAAAATTTAGGGCTGGAAACAGAACAAATTGCGGGTTTTTCATTGGATATGAATAGTCAAAAATCTGTTCAAGCTATGGCTACCTATCAACAAACAAAAATGCCAGAGCAGAATGTTGATACTAATCTACTAAGCCAAGCCAGTGACTTTTTAGCTCAGGCAAAAAAATCAATGGCTGAAACTAAGGCGGCAGTAGATTCTTTTGCAGCACCTGAAAAATCTTTTACTGATATGTTTGCAGGCGTAGGTCAAATGTTTTCTAATGACCAAGGCAATAACCCAGAAAATAACAGTGGCGACATGTTTTTAAAGATAGTTGAAAATATCAGCAGTGATCTATTTAGCTCTAATAAAATGAGCTAGGATTAACATTGGTAATGCACATACAAAAATACCGTAGGTTGGGCTGCCATCTTTTTGGCAACCCAACAAAAAACACTAACAGCTCTATCGTTAACCTAACATCTTTAGCAAAAACAGTGTTGGGTTGCCAAAGAGACGGCAGCCCAACCTACGTTTTACTTCACTTTTAATCACACCTTATTAGAACTATTAGTCCCGTTTTATTTAGGCTTATCTTTATATGGCATATTAGTTGCTGTAGATATAACCAATCGTACACTCAATTTAATCAATAGACTCATCAGGTAAATTATCATGAGAATATCCACTTCATGGACCCAGCAATTAGGCGTTAATTCGATGTTAGATCAGCAAGCCAAGCTATCTAAAACTCAAATGCAATTGTCTTCCGGGTTAAAACATTTGAAGCCTTCTGATGACCCCATTGCCGCAGCAAAAATATTAGGGTTTAAAAATGAAATTGAGCAAACTAATCAATATCAACGAAATATTGCCACTGCGAGAGAAAGAAACAATCTTGAAGAATCGGCTCTTAGTAGTGCAGAAAATATAATCTTCCGTGTCAAAGAATTGACAATTCAAGCGTCTAATGCCACGTTAACACAAAATGACAGGCTTTCTATTAAATCTGAAGTTGACCAGCTATTAGGTGAGATGGTGGGTGTTGCCAATTCTAAAAATGCTAATGGTGAATATGTTTTTTCTGGCTATTTATCAAAAACCAAACCTTTTGAATTTGATGAAAATCTAAATGCTTATGATTATTTGGGCACTAATGACCAGCGCTCAATACAAATAGGTGAAAACCGACGCATTGCTGATGGGGATTCTGGTTTTGATGTCTTTGAAAATATAGATTCAGCTAGTCAAGAAGCGACTCTTACGGGTGGTAAACGTAGTATTTTTAATACATTAAAATCTTTATCTTCTGCTTTATCAAGCAACCAGCCAAACCCTAATGCCATTATCAAAGGAACTAAGGCTGCTTCAGAACTTACGTTTATAGCAGGCTCTTCTGTTACTTTAGATAGTGATAATGCTACCCCTCCAGTGACTATTAACCTGGCTGGAACCTATGATTCTATTGATGATTTAGTTGAGGTGTTTAATGCTGACCCTGCTCTTACTGGCGCTGGCATTAAAGCTCAAAGTAATGGACGCGCCTTAGAATTTATCTCTACTACTGAAGGAGTAAGCTCCACTATTTCAATCACTGCGACTAGTGGTAATTTTGATACTGCTACTGGATTTAGTGCGGGTGACTCAGGTGCCAGTTTCGATCTAACACCTACCGAATCAGATCCTCTATATTATGCAACAACTAATGAGGTTTTGACTGATCTGGATAGTGCTTTGGAATCATTTCTTCAAGCAAGGACATCGGTTGGCTCAAGACTCAATGCATTAGATAACCAGGAAGAGCAGCATGAAAAATTCATTTTAGATTTTAAAACCACCTTGTCAGAAATTGAAGATATTGATTATGCTGAAGCGATCAGTCGATTTAATCAGCAAAATACTGCACTCCAGGCGGCTCAACAATCTTTTGCTAAAGTTCAAAACTTATCACTTTTTAATTACCTATAAACAAAATTTTAACCATATTGGGCTACTAACCCTTGGGTATCATTTAGTGCTTGCTGAACCATCTCATCAGGAACATCAATATTCTGACTTAGCGAGATCACTCTTACGATTGAGGCTATTTGTTCTGCTGTCATCCGTTGTTTTGGTAAAACATCACTATATAACCATACCGTGGCCTTTTCTAATGTTGGCACTTGATTTTGATCGCTTGCTACCGTGGCAATCGTCAACATAGTTGCCGCTAATATTTCCATTACCCCGGCATAAGATTGCTGATTAACCAAAACTTCTGCTGATTGCAACTTTTGTTGTGCCAGTTTAATCAGTGGATTAATTATTTCTTTTTCTTCGCTAATAACTTTTGCATTTGCTACAGGGGATGCAGCTCCCAAGCGTTGCAAACTAACAAGTGTAGTATTTGCTATCACCACTACGGGCAATTCCTCTTCTGATAATTGTTGCGCCAAATCATCATCGCCCTGCTCTAGCTGTTTTACAATCACTAATAAGCCACCGCCTGATGCTAATATTCGTTCCAGGCGATTGCTAAATGTTGTTTGTATTTTACTGATTAATGCACTGGTTAAAGTGTTATCTTCTTCTGCTTCAATTGGAATTATTTTTGTTGCTTTATCAACGACTTGGTTTTGCTCGATTGCGACAGTTTCTTCGTCTAATTTAAGCTCTGGTTTTTCCTGTTCCGTTCCTGTTAAATCATCAACAATACTCTGCAACATTTTTTTCGAAACACCGACAACATCTTCTGTAGCATCTGGACTAATCACGTTATCAAATAAATCACGCTTACCTTTGACCAGACTGGCAACCTGCTGTTCATAAGAATATTCCGCCAATAACAAGAATATCTGTACTTTTTGCTTTTGTCCTAAACGGTGAATACGGGCAATACGCTGATCTAATACAGCTGGATTCCAAGGCATATCCAGATTAATCAAAGCAGAACCCGCTTGTAAATTTAAACCCACTCCCCCCGCATCAGTTGATATAAATACTTGAACTGAATCATCATTCTGAAATTTATCCATCAAATCGCCGCGCTTATGCGTCGGTACGCCACCGAAGAGTCTTACACAACCTAACCCTAATGAGCGCACTAATGATTCAACCATTTCAGTCATCATCGCCCATTGGGAAAACACTACAACTTTACGATTACTTTGTAAGCATAATTCCTCTAACAGACGAGATAACTCATCAAGTTTAGGCGAACCTTCTGTGACTTTATCAACTAATCCTGCCGCATTACAGGCCATACGAGCTTGTTGTAATGCCGCCATCATCATGTTTGATTCACTAGGGGTTAAAGGTCTGCGTTTTGCAATTTGTGCTAATTTACCTGCATTTGCCATCGCTGCATCATGTAATTCTTGCTGCTTCTTTGTCATTGATATATCTAGCCGAACTTCCGTTCTTTCTGGCAATTGATCACTGACTAAACTACGATTACGCCTTAACATAACAGGGGCAATACGTTGCCGCAATTCTGACAAATTACGATAACCGACCACTTTACCGTTCTCATCAGTCACATGAAAATCAAGAAGACAACGCCATAATGGGCCTAACACTCTGGCATCAACAACTTGTAGCAAACTGTATAAATCTTCAATTCTGTTTTCCAGCGGTGTACCGGTTAAAACAAAAACATAACGTGAAGAAATTAATTTAACTGTAGAGGCAATTTTTGTCCGCCAATTTTTTATTCGTTGTGCTTCATCCAGAATAAGTAAATCTGGTTTTAATGTTTCACTAATCACAGTTAAATCACGCAATACCAATTCGTAATTAACAATGATAAACAAAACATCGGCTCGATATTGCACTTGCCGGTTTTCTACTGCTCCCTGAATTACTTGAACCTGTTGCGAAGTGAATTTTTCTATCTCCCTTGCCCACTGATGCTTTAAAGAAGCAGGACAAACCACCAAAACTTTTTTGACACTGGCTTTATCAGCCAGCCATGTAGCCGCTGTTATGGCTTGAATGGTTTTCCCCAGCCCCATATCATCTGCTAATAAAGCTCTACCGCGTGAGGCTAAAAAAGCCACACCTTCCATTTGATAGGGAAATAATCGAGCTTTTATGCCAGGTAACACACCATTGGTCTGCAAAATTTGTCTGGATATTTCCTGCGCTCTTAATTGATGAGCAGCATCTTCTGCAATTTGTCTAACAAAAAGCAAGGCATCATCGCCAATAAACAGATCTTCTCTCGCATTAAATTTTTCGGCAAAATAATTAAAATCATCGGGTAGTCGCCCTTTAAATCTATTTTTCGCATCAAAATACTCAGCTAACTCATCAGTTAGCTCTTCTTCAATCTGAGCTGATTTATGCAATTGAATAACCGGATCAGTTGCAGAGTCCCACTCTAAATAAACGAATGAAACCGGAGTTCCCTGTTGCAATAACCGATCATATTCCGACTGTTTCTTCGCATAATGCAAAACGGCTTCTATATGCTTACACGTCCCTAAATGATTAGTGGCTAAATCAGGGCAAGTACAATAATTTTTCCTTTGATCTAAAGATCGAATATAAACGTGGTATGAAGTTTTTCGGTAGGTCGCAGAAATAATGGATTTAGCCTGCCAAACACCAAAAGCTAAATTACCACTGATTAATTTAACACTAACTTCGTTACGGCCTTTTTTTATCCGCTCTTTAATCGCTTCATCAACAGCCCCACCAATACTATCCTCTTCCTGATTGATACTCAGTTCAGCATAACTGTATAACGTAGCTATCGCATGTTTACAAAAACTTTCTTCTGATGAACAATCGCATTGGCTATGCAACTTATTCTCATTACCTATGGATAGTTCCAACCAATAGGATTGATCTCTAATTGAACCTTCTATCTGTGCCGTTAATTGCTGCTCTTGAACATCCAAAGCAAAAACACGATTTTCAGTAAAATAGGCTAAACCTTTTTTTACTGTTTCAGCCGATGCCAATGTATTTAGCTGTTCTATATCGTAAAGGAAATAATCAGTGCTCATATTAGGAAGCGTTGTATCAGTATTAATAATAAATGCCAGAGGTAAGGCTGCTATTTGTTTAGAGTATCAATTAAACAGTTAGAATCCAAATAATAACCCCATAATAAAGAGTGCTATAAATTTTATCAATCATAACTTCATAGAACGAAATTCCCTTTAAAGTCCAGTTTTTTTCTAAAGCCCTTAACTTTTCCCCACCAGCCTGCTAAAGTGGATAAAAAAACATTTTTAACTTTCAATAATTTAAAAATTCATTTTCACATTATTTTAAGGAAGTCAAGATGATTCATTCATTAAAAAAATTAATTCTTACTCTTGCATCACTATTATTATCAAGCAACCTCCATGCAGCAATAATGTCATTCGACAACCTAACTAACACCGGTGGTGTCTCTAATGTTTATGTAGAAGATGGTATAACTGCATCTGGAACTCCTTCTGTTCATACCAACCTAGGAACTGCTCACCTTGATGACTTCGGTTCCCCTTTATCTAGCCAAATAAATTTTTCTATGGACGATTTATTCACCGCAATTAGTTTTAATGTGATTAATATAAACACAGGCCTATTCACTGATCTTGGTATAGCTGAAGGCTTTCGTGATGGGGAGCTTGTTGCAACAACCAATTTTTCTTCAGTCTCTATGGTAAACCTCCCTGCTACCTTTACAGGACTAGATACTTTTAGGATCATCGTCACTGATCACAGCGAATTATTTGACATTACAGGCTGCGGACCTTGCAACCATTTTGATATTGATAACATCACTCTTACATCCATGTCATTACCAGTAGCTCCCGTTCCACTACCCGCAGGATTTCCTTTGATGGCCAGTGCTCTTATTGGATTAGGTTTATTCAGACATAAAAAGCATGACAACTAATCACTATTTGGAAATAAGACAAACTCTCTAGTTTAAATACTCCTTAATCTATTCTTAATTACATCGTTCCCACGCTTAGCGTCACTGCCATTAAGCTAAATGTTTTTATATTTTCTTTGACTTAAAATGGCATTGACAGAGACCATGGAGACGATAGTCGATACAAAGTGCCGATTAAGCCAGCAAAGTATTCTTATAATTTTTACCTGACCCCAGCTATCCCAATTATGTGGGATAAATTTGTGTGATTTATCTCACAATTTTAAATAATTAATTAAACGTTACTTAATATGCCCAACATATAATCCAGATTCAGAGTAAGTTTCATAAGGAAACCAGACCATGTTTAATACTAGCTCTTTACTATCCTTCTTTTTACTACTATTTCTACCCTTTTCAAATGCAATAGCAGTTATTCCTAATCCCTCTATATGCCTCTCGACGATAACAATACAGACAAACCAATGGACTCAAATTGGAAGACCCTGTGAGGCACCGGCAGGACAAAATACGGTAGCCGCTATTTTTAGTGACGATATTCCCAGCACTTATGACACCGATTGGGTTTTGTATTTTTATAACACAACAACTAATGCTTATGAAAAACTAGCGCTTACAGATACCATAGAGGCAGGAAAAGGCTATTGGCTTATTAGTTTTAATCAACCAGCCATCTTAGATATGCCAGAAGATAGTCAGGAAGTCAGTTTACACAGTTCAACACAATGTCTGTATTCAGCCGGCTGTTATGAAACAACATTAATAGCCAATCCTGGGGCAGTTCAATATCAAATGCTTTCCTCCCCCTCTGGTCTTTCTGTTTCAGGAAAAAATTTACGCATTAATAGCGGTTTAGAAACAGGGTTAACGCTAGAAGAATCCAAAACTGAAAACATCCTTGCAAATCAGTTATGGAGTTACAATCAAACCACAAATGAGTATGACGAGATACAAAATCAAACAATTTCACCTTGGTCCGGTTTTTGGGTAGCAACTTTACCGGCAGCTTCAAACGATCCAGCACTTAAATTATTATTTCCTCCTCCTCTAGTAAGAGAGCAATTGAGAGACATGATAAGAAATGGAGAAGATGTAACTCAAATAAATACTTCGCAAATTACAAATATGAGGAATATGATTACGTCTTCTTTCAACCAAGATATAAGCAATTGGGATGTTAGCAATGTAAACGATATGAGCTCGATGTTTTTTGACGCAATATCTTTCAACCAAGATATAGGCAATTGGGATGTTAGCAATGTAAACAATATGGGGGCTATGTTTTTTCAAGCATATTCTTTCAACCAAGATATAAGCAATTGGGATGTTGGCAATGTAACGAGTATGGATGAGATGTTTTATCATGTAGGTGATTTCAACCAAGATATAGGCAATTGGAATGTTAGCAATGTAAATAGTATGGCGCTTATGTTTATTGGTGCAACTGATTTCAACCAAGATATAAGCAATTGGGATGTTAGCAATGTAAACAATATGAGCTGGATGTTTTTTGACGCAATATCTTTCAACCAAGATATAGGCAATTGGGATGTTAGCAATGTAACGAGTATGAATAAGATGTTTATTTACGCAATATCTTTCAACCAAGATATAAGCAATTGGGATGTCAGCAATGTAAACGATATGGAGTTTATGTTTGCAGAGGCCGCAAATTTCACCAATCAAGATTTAAGTAGCTGGAATGTTTCAAATGTAGTCCATCATAACAATTTTTTCGACGGAGCAGGCTCAGGCAATATTGAGCCTATTTGGAACCCATAAGGCGGATGAGCTAAATCAAGGGGAGGTGTTAGAGATATGCTTAACACCTTTCCTAAATCAATGAACAGGTCATATTTATCGTTCCCATGCTTCCGCATGGGAATACAGCCCTAGACGCTCTGTGTCGAATCTTTCGAGACGCAGAGCGTCTCAGCATACTGAGACCATGGGAACGATCGGTGATCGGCGCCTCACTAAAAACCATTTCGGCATGCACACCTTCCTACCAAAATTGATACTCTTGACCTGTTTTATACACACATTTAGCAAAACAGTGTAGGTGTCACAGAGATTGCGTATTTTGGATTCAATTTTTCCATTCATCAATTTATAAAAGTGTCCTTAATTTTTAGCTTATAATATTATTTTAATTTTAATCCAGAAAAGTCAGTTAAGAACAGCATTAATAGTGCAAGATATTGGTTTAACAGTGCCGTGGCAGATTGTTGCTCCTGCATAATCGACATTCACTACACCCATCCAGCTCAAAAAACCTGAGATTCATCCATTCGGTTTACCGGGTATTTTTTTAAAGTGTTGTGAAATCAATAGTTCGTTCTAGAGGCCTTAATCCAACTGATTATTCTAGATTTAAGTATCATCGTCCAAGAACATCAAAAATAGGTATATAACATGGCTAAACTTACTTCACCAACTTTACCTACGGGCACACTAATTGCTGTTTATGAAATTAAGGATGTAATAAACATTGAGTCGAGTAGTATTTTGTATCATGCTTGGAATGAGCATCTGAACACAATGGTTATACTCAAAGAATACTTCCCTAGCGATTATGCTGTGCGGGATGTTGATGGAAAAGCCGTAATAGCTAAATCTAACAAGGATGAATCCATTTTTAAGTACGGTATGGAAAAGTTTCTGGAGCTTGCTGAGCAATTGGAAGATATTCAACATCCTAATATTATCAGTGTACATAATGTTTTGCAGTTTAATGGAACTGCTTATCTGGCTATGGATTTTGTACATGGAACCCCTCTGTCTAAAATCCATGAAGGAGCTTCACATTCTTTTTCTGATGAAAAATCAAAACAAACTTTACATTCATTATTAAACGGACTGCAAACCCTCCATAATAAAAATAATGTCCATGGAGATATTAATCCCTCTAACATTATTATTAGTATGAGTGGAGAACCTGTACTGGTAAATTTTGCAAGTGCCAGTATTGCTCTTTCTGATTATATTCAGCAACACACCTCACAAGAAGAGGCTAATCCTCCAAAAGAAACCCTTTCCAGTTCCAACTCAGATTTATATGGTCTAGGAAGCTCATTATTTTTCTGTATTACGGGTCACGATTCTGTTCCATTAATTGATCGTCAAACTACTTTAAACAAAAACCAACCAGACCCATGTCAAACTGCTTTGGATCATATAAAAACAGAATCAAATGAATCATTATTAAAAACAATACGTTGGATGTTAAATATTGATCCTCAACAACGTCCTCAGTCAGCTCAAGAAGTATTAACCGAGATGGATCAAGGCAGTATTGAATCTAACAATCAAAAGGGTGCAATTAATTCATCAGACCAACCGCTAACAGCTCTAATACTGACTGGCTTAGCAGCTTGTTTGGCTTTAATTGCTGGATCAGTCTGGTTTTTCACACAACAACCATCACCCGAAAAAACCATTATCGCTTCTAATTCTATTGAACAAGAAGTCATAGCTAAAGACAAACAAACAAAAAAGAGTACTGCTAAGTATTTATCTGAAGAGTCTGAAACCACAACAGCTCTTGCTGAATTTGAAAAACCCAATACAAAAAAAATAAATTTACCGGACAGTACAACCTCTGCATTAAAATCTAATGATTTAATAACCCCAAAAGAACAAGAAAAAATACCTCCAACTAAACTAGAGGTTTCAAAAGGAAATTCTGCACCATTACCGCCATCCGAGAATTCAACGGAAATAGCTCCCGACCACCAAGAAAATATTGAGCTAACCATTGAGCAAAAAGAAAAAATAATTCGACATCTAGCCGCGGCGAAAAAGAACGTTGAACTACTAAATTTCACCACACCAACAGATAATAATGCTTACGATCAATACCAAGCAGTACTAAGCATAAACAAAGAAAATACAGAGGCTACTGAAGGGTTACAACAGATTTTTAATATTTATATAGGTTATATTGAAAAAGCCATTAAAGATGGTAAATTTGCTACAGCCGCAACATACATTAGAAGAGCTGAGTCTATTCAGGCAAATACACCAGAAATACAATACTTACGCGAGAAGTTAAGAAAGCATAAGGAGAAGCCTCAAAAAGAAAATGTTTTTTTACAGGGTTCTGTTGTTTAAGGAACCTCTGATCAAGTCCAATTATTTTTAGCTTGCTAAAACTGCCGATATTTTCCACGAAGATCGGCGCAATAGAATGACTATTACGTCTCACTTTGTTGAAAATAGCGACAGTTTTTTCTGCGCTAAATTATAACCAACTTAATCAGAGGTTCCTTAATAGTATCTCTAATAATTGTGGATGAGAAAATTAAGAACCAAAATATTCAAGATCAAGGCGAAACCCTTCCACTCCTTACTCAAGGCCGCTAGCTTCAGCGGCTACCATAAGTGGTGTTTTTTTGCGTACAGCAAAAAAAATAACGTTTATGGTAGCCCGCTGGAAGCTATTGTTAGGGTAAACCTTCAAAAAGCCAAATACACTTTTTTTAATAGGTTAGTTGACACTGGTACAAGGTCCATCGTCCTCACAAACTACAATCTTAATTCTACAAATTTCAAAATCCTGTGCATTTACATGACAGCTCCAGTAGGAGCCCACTATAAGCGGAATAGGTTCTGAAGTGGGTACCGGTGTTATTTCAAGTGATTTACTTTCCTCTCGCGGCAAAAACGTAATGTTTGGCACACCGCCTTGTTTACCATTAACTTCTACACAAAAAGACTGATCGTCTTCACAAACTACAATCTTAATTCTACAAATTTCAAAATCCTGTGCATTTACATGGCAATTCCAGTAAGTACCCACTATAAGCGGAATAGGTTCTGAAGTGGGAATTGGTGTTATTTTAAGTGATTTGCTCTCCTCTCGTGATAAAAATGTAATATCTAGTACAGTGCTAACCTTCGTTGACATAGCACTTTGTTTACCATCTTTAACTACATCTGCCGCAATCGCGCTTCCACCAAGTTGAATCACAATACCAAGACTGACCGCTAAAAATATTTTCAAAGTAAGGTTGTTCATTTTTTTATCTCCTTTTCATTCATATAAGGAGCTTCATTATATTTGAGATAAAAAGTGTTACGCAGTGATAGATTCAACAAAGTTTTCGGTAATAATACCGCATCACCCTCAAGCATACCCCTCACCTACATCTTTCTAGGTGACGCAGAGATTGAATATTTTGGACTCAATGCTCATCCACAATTAATAGCAGTGCCCTTAAGTTAAGGAAAACACGTAGATTATTGTAGGTTGGGCTAACGGCTCTATCGTTAACCCAACATTTTTAGCATACGTTGTTAGGTTGCCAAAGAAACGGCAGCCTAACCTACATAAACTCAACATACTAAGAACCTGGAATCCAGACATTTGCCTCTGGTAATAATCCCTTTAATTTTTTTTGTAACACTTGTTTCGCTTCATTATCCCCATGAATGATTCTGATCTCTTTTGGCTTATGTTTTATACCTTGTACAAAATTAATTAATGCGTTTTGGTCTGCATGGGCGGAATAGCCCCGTAGCGAATAGACACCTGCATTAATCGTGTAACGTTTTCTATCCATTTCAACATAGCCATTCTTATCAGCATAATGCAAAATTTCTCGTCCAGGTGTCCCCATTGCTTGATAACCAACAAATAAAATATCTGTCCGTTTGTCTTCGATCAATGCTTTTAAGTAATTGACAATTCTACCGCCAGCACACATTCCACTTGCGGCTAAAACAATACAAGGTCTTCCCGTTTTCTTTAAATATTCAACTGTTGCTAGATGCTCTTGATGGTCATTTATTGTTGTCAGTTGCTCAAACGATAATGGGTGGCGACCACTTTTAACTTTAACCGTTGCTTCTTTGTCCCAATAGGGTTTAAGTGTTTTATAAACTTTTGTGAATCTACTAGCCAGGGGTGAATCGACTATTATTTCAAGATCATCCCAAAGTAAATCTTTAAGTAAATCATCATCCTTATTTTGGTGAATAATTTCTTCCAGTTCATAAAGCAACTCTTGAGTTCTGCCTATGCTAAAGGCAGGGATTAAAATAGTCCCTTTATTTTGTAAACAACGGATAATCAGATTTTTTAATTCTGTTTTTCTTTCTTCACGCCCGACATGGTTTTTATCACCATAGGTGCTTTCAATCACTAATACATCGGTTTGTTCAGGCGATTTTGGTTCTGGTAATAATGGGGTATGAGGCCCGCCTAAATCACCAGAAAAAGTAATTCGTTGCGTCTCTGTTTTATTTTTTACATCGCAGACGATATAAGCAGAACCTAAAATATGTCCTGCCGGGTTAAATTCTATCTTTAACTTACTTTCACTCTTGTCTAATAAGTTAACTTCTTGCCATTTCCCATAAGGAACAGCAACAATTCGGCTAGTTAATAGTTTTAAGAATTTATCGACTAATCGTTTATTTCTGGAAAACCCAATCTTAACCGCATCTTCAAGCACTAATGGCAATAAAACTGCCGTTGGTTCCGAACAATAAATTGACCCATCAAACCCAGCGGCTAACAAATAAGGAATACGTCCTACATGATCTATATGACAATGAGTCACTAATAGTGCTTGTATATGTTCAATAGGAAATTCAATTTCTAAATGATCACTGCCTGAGCCTCTTCCTGAGTTTTCAGCCCCCTGAAATAATCCACAATCAATCAAAACAGAATTATCCGCATCAACCTGTAACTCATGACATGATCCCGTTACGCCATTGACTGCGCCATGATGTTGTATTTTAGGATAATTCATTCCGCTTTTCCTCAATTAGTCATCTGTGAATTATCTACTATAACTTATATGTCCATATTGTATGTATATGAATATTTTAGTGTATTGCATCTTTAATTCTAAGCATTTCACCTGTTCTACTATTAAGCTCTTCTTGCTTCCAGGATAATGGGTTTTGTAGATAGCTTCCTAAAGAAAAACAAAACTGTTTATTGAAAATCTCAAATGAACGCGCAAAGGTTGGTGAAGAAAACTGTACTATTTTTTCCCAGTTTATTAAATCAGAGATCGAAGATTTTAAAACCTTTACTTTAGTCTCATTCTGGTATCTATCCTCTATTAACAGATACACATTATCTTCGTAAGTCACCATATCCCAAGGTCTGTAATTGTCGGGCAACTTTATCGACCTAACGTCCAGCTTTCCCTTCTTTATTAAAGCCAAATAAACACCAAAAGGTTTAAACTGATGATCGTTATGTGTGTAAGCACCTATATAAAGCGTTTTGTCACCAAGTGATAAAGGCTTTACAATTTTTTTTGTTTTATTATAAAAAAGTGAACTATTTGGAAACATGGATTTGTAAGTTAGGTCATCCCGTCTAATAAATTTACCTTTGCCATCGTATTCTGCAATACTGAAATAACTATTTTTCCCTTTAGTTGGTAGTTTTTTAGCCATTTTAGAGGATAAAAAGGGCTTTATTGCAAACAATTTATCGCTGACTTTTAAAAAGCTATACACTCGGTGTTTTCCCAAATGCTGTATTGTCCACGTTTCCCCTAGATCATTAGAAATTGCAACCGAAGCACCACTTGTCGTTCCTAGCGCACTAAACAATTGTCCTTTGTGAAATTCCATCGCGTAATTATGCAATCCTTTTTTAATATTCCTATATTTTGTCCATTGCTTATTGCTATAGGTATAAAAATTTTCAAAATCCCAGCTCTCGGTTGCATCATGGCCAGGAATATAGAGGCTGTTGTTAAAAATATGAAAGTTATCTATTTGCTCTTCATCTACTGTGTATTCATGGTTAAATTTATCGTCTTTAGGGTTAAAACTTATCACAGAAACTGGCCCTGCATTGGTTGATGGGCCACTATTACTGCTGTTGCCAGAACCTAAAAAAATCTTATTTTGAAATACTTGCATATCCCAGACATTTCTTGCATAAATATCATTAGGAAAAATCGGCTTAAAAGGATTACCTATTGACTCTACTTTGTCTGAATAGTCATTTAAGTTTTCCTCACTTATTTTATCTTTGTTATATTTTTCAACCACATTTACAAATTGATTCACTTCAGCAGAATTAATTTTCAATTCTTTCAAACTCTGCTGGATTGCTTGTAACATATACATATTATTATTGACTGATTTTTGTTCTTTCTCTGTCCATCCATATCGTGAAAAAAGGTAATATTCTGCTACCTTCTTATCAAAAACCTGATAATTTTCCAAAACCCTTTTTACCAGTTTCACTCCATATAATTTGTTGTCTTGGACTAAAGATTGATCACTATTAATAGTGGTTACTGGAGTCGGAAGGTTAAATTCGCCGCCATCTTTATCAGCAAGATAAGTCAGTTGATTCCAAAAACTGCTGGCCTCATGCGCTTTATCGAGTAAAACTTCAATTTCTTTATTATTAATTGGTAATTTTTTTCTAACTCCTATACCTTGTCTAAAGGCATATTCAGCCCAACGGCTCTGCCCTTCTAAAGACCAGCGATTATTAAACATTGTGTATCCATACTGAATCAAATGAAAAAATTCATGGACTGGGGTGAGCGTATTTTCTACCAAACGGGTAGAAAGCTTTATCACTAAGGCCCGATTTTTACGGTCCACAACATCACTGGCGACCCCATTCGACCTTAACGGAATGATATGAATATCTATAAAATCAGTATTCTTTTTATATCGCGGTTGTTGTAAAGGATGGATAAAGCCAAATTGATTTATAAATAGCGTTGTGGCTTGTCTAAGTTGGCGGGCAATATTTTCAACATAATCAGGAATTTTATTACCATTCCTGTCTTGTTGATTTTTTAGTGATAGTTTATTTGCACCTTTTAAAGTGAAATAAATTCTAAACTCTCCAGCATCATAACGTTGATCCAAAGAGTTTTTATAGCTAGCTTGAGCAGCTAGCTCAGTGTTAAAAAATGAGAGTATAACAAACAAAAAACAGTATTTTATTAGCATACAGTGGACTGTTATTTTTTAGCTTTGGTTAATTGTTCAAGCAGGGGAATTAAAACTTTTTGAGATAACTCACTGTGTAACAAATCAACTATGGTACTGAAGATAGTCGCATTTTCCAGATCAATAAAATTACCATAATCATGGGAGTACCATTTTAGTCCCCAGCTTCTCTCCGCAAATTTCATCCCCTTATCAAAATACGTCCTATACTGCTCAGTAATGTTTTCATAATCACTTGGCTCCATTTTCAATACCTGACAGTTATCTTCAACTTTATGATACTTTACAAACCCAATATGTAAATTTATCGTAGCCACTTCAACATGCAGTAAATAGTTTTTATCTCCAAAAAAATAAAAGCTGCCAAACAGTTGCTTTCTGGGCAAGTTTTTCTTTTTATCTACATTATTAAACCATTGCAGGCAAAAGTCATGATTATAAACATAGCTGTTATTTCCGGTTTTAATTATCTCCTGATTAACAAGGCTTATGTCTTTAAAAGATAGAAATAGTTTATCTAATGATTTAAAAAAAGCCATTAATATACCCGCTCTTATTTGTGTATAAGTTTGCTTGTGTGAATGGAAATCATCTAATTCATTTTGTTTTAAAGCAAGTGCCAAAGGACATCCATTTTCCACCTCATCTAAAACAAGCATAGTTTTATAATCGTGAATAAGCTGAGGTGACAGAGAGGCCTGGTTTATTCCATGGTCAAATTTACTTCTATCTTTAAGCCTTAATAACCTGTCCGACACTCGCCCTAGGTAAAGGTAGGCACTCCCAATAATAAAAAGAAGATCGCCGCCTTTAACTTCTCTGTAAAGTGAGGCAGCCAATTCATCTAGGTCATCACTATGCTTTACAAATATTGATGACGTGGTCAAATTATCTTGCACATAGCCCATAAAATTACCGGTGGTATAAAGCCGGTCTATCTTACTTTCATTGATCATGTTTGCCAGTTCAGCATGAGCCTTTTGTGTCCATTGAGAATCCTTTTTAATGGAGATACCTCCCACCAACGCAATAATTTTTCCATCAATAACAAAATTTTTCATGTCCTCAAAGGCGGACCGCATCCCATGAAAACCGCCTCGGCGACTTTGATCGTAAAACAACACATCGCCTGACCGCTTTGATAATTTTAGCATTCGACCCATTGTTTCAAAAGGAACGAAGCCATCATAATCTTTTGCCGCTTGATGAATATCATAGCCCATTTCCTTAATCGCTAATAAAACACCTACACTGGCAAGAGGTGCATGCTGCTGAAACATCGGGATAAAATAGTGAAGACTCTCACCATCTATCATTGCTTCTACATTCCAGCCAAAGCGTTGACTATCAAACACTTGATTAATTAGCGTTGCAGTATCACTGCCTAGTGTTCCATAGGTCAAAATTGGGATGTCGGGTTTTCGGTTATTTATTGCATTAAGTAGCTTTGGATAATGTTCTATCTTTGAATTAAGAATACATTTCCCCCCTGCCCTCAAACCTTCTACAACCGAAGACTTGGCAACCATGATATTTTCAATAGTTTTATGCATATCCATATGGTTAGGGCCAATATGGGTAAAAAAGCAAAGGTCAGGATTGACCATCACACTACGTTCAACCCTGTATTCTTCATCACTTCCTACGGAAACTTCATTAACTTCCACCTCATCATCAGCTTCTAGATTAATCAGTGATCGCAAGACAGGGATTTCTGTATTGGCACTGTTTAATACCGCATGAGTTTTAATCTGCTTGTTTAGCAAATGATGAAACTGTACTTTTGCTCCTGTTTTCCCTTCTGTTCCTGTAATTAAAATGGTAAAGGGGTTTTTGTCCTGTCTTACTTGTACTGCACATTGTTTAAATGCGTTAAAACTATCTTGTACTAATAAAACAGGAACATAAACACCTTTTGCATAACTTAAATCATCTAGGACTATTGCCTTCACCCCTTTAGCCAGTACTTTTTTAAGTTCATTATGGGGATTTTTTTTCTCTTTAATCCAGTCTTTAATTGCTATTGCAAAATAGATATTTCCCTTAGCATAAGTGCCATAAGTCCCAACACCTGTAAATCTTATATTTTCATCACATCCTTGCTTTATCCATTCACCTTTTGTTATCTTTTTAATTCGCTGAGGTGTCAGATAAATTTCTTTTTGTTTTTTAATTTTATTAATTAATTCTGCCGCCATCTCCAGAAATTCATCCTTATCTCGCTTTGCCATATCGAGAATAGAATATTCAAACATCCTTTTATTAGGTTCTTGCAATAGTTCTTTTGTCCTCTCCATGCCTTTTTTAATCTCTTCAATCCACTGAGATAGAGACACTTCATTATCAAGATTTGGATTTTCTAAAATTGCAGGCGTAAACCCATGATAAAGCAAGAGATGCGTTAGTGTAATACAACTAAAAGTCCTTGAATTTCCATCAGGAAAAGGATGTAACAATTCCATCTCACGAGGAACTAAGGCAATAACCGCTAGTTTTTCATCCTCTGTTTTTGCTTGTTGTATATTTTGGTTATAGCGCTCAATAATATCTTCCATTTTAGAAATTATTAGCATTTGTACCGTATGCTTTGCTTCATAAAAAGCATGTAATGAGTCTTTTCCTTCTAAAGCATTTTGCTGGATATTATCTAAATTGGGATACCAATTTCTATAATTTATCTTTCCTTGTTTAAGCATAAAGGCGTATATTTCTTTTACATCTAACTCATTTGCTGTTTTTGCATATTTTTGATGATTAAACAATGCCGTTCCATCATCTGTTCGCATTTCAAATACTTCTACTAAATGCTCATAAGTTGTACTTTTGGCAAAAAAAGGTATACCTGAATTTAAGTATCTGATATCCCCAGGGCTAGATTTGAGATTTGATGTTCCTACATTTAACATGCAAACTTTATGCAATTCTCTTAAATAAGTTCCCTTGAGCCCAGTCGAAAGATCAAAATTATCAAGCATAAAACTAAACCCATTGAGTAAGGCTTGAATAGACCCCTTTTCACCGGCTTCATATCCCACCCAACCGTTATATTTTTTATGTAACCGTCCATCAACAAAAAATCGCCAAAATTGTGATTTATCAAAATCTTTCAATATTTTAATACTAGACATACTCACTATTCCATTTAATCTAAATAAAGCAGCCGAGATCAGGTTTATCACAAAACCGCATTGTGAATATACTATTCTTGATCGCGGAGCATTTTTCTAAGTTTTTCAGTTAATTGAGGTAATTTACTTTTTTTAACACCTTTTACACAAACAATATCATTAGGGTTAATTGTATTAATAATTTCATCCTCAATATTTTCATAGTTATCAGCATGATTTCTCCATATTGAGATATCTTCCAAAACACGGACATGTTCTCTAAAATTTTCAACGGTAAAAAGACAATCAATTTGAGCTGTTTGAATTAATGTTTTATACATTTCCGTATCCAGAGTTTCATTTATATTTTTTTCAACATTTACAAACGCAGAGACAATCACTATTTTTTTAGCATCCTTTTTAGGATTTAATAATCTAATTTCTTTAAAAAATTGTTCAAATGAGTCATTATCAGTTTCAAAAAGTATAAAATTATTTTTATCATTGATACTTATAGCATTATCGAAACCAGATTGATAAAGTCGGGCAAAAAAACAGGCTGTGTGTTGGACAGAATCAACTCGTACCCATTGCCGTGTCAATTTAAAACGGAAACTGTTAATACTTTTATCTGGATATTGATGCGCAAAAGTTGATTCAGAGCTATGTAATGTATGCATTAATCCTTTAGCCGATTTAAGCATATTGTCCATAATCTGCGTGGATCGTTCCTTTTCTCCTAAATATTTAGCCAGATAATAAGCAGCAATAATCCCTTCATTCCGCGAGGCATCATGGTAAACATGATCTCCATAGTGATAGAAAAACCCTCCCACATAATCAGGGGCTGGTGCATTTTCCTCTGTGTACATATGATCAAACATTGCTTGGGTATCATTAAAAACAAAATCAATATAGCTTTGCTTTTTAAACCCATCAACCTTAACCCATTCTTCTATCGCCTGCATTAACCAAGCGTCAGCAGGCAAGCTATCAAACATATAATCATATTTTATGGGTCTGACATCAACCAAAAAATCTAGGGCTTTAAGACTTTTATCGTAAATCTCTGTTTTAAGCTGCTTATCAATATTTTTAATATGTCGATAATATAGAGCTAACCCTAATAATGCTTCGCCTGGATAATAAAAAGAAAACAGTTCTTTTTTAATCTCATTTGGTGGATCAATAATTTCTCTGCCATCACAAAATTTTGGATGAATGAAATAACCAATCATTTCCCCGTCTTTATCAACACGAGAAAGCAGATGTCTTACCAGTCCATTCATCTGCTTTCGATAACGTTGATCATCAGTTTGTAACATGTAATGCATCAAAGCAACCAATGCAATACCTGCCCCACCCAGTTTAGATTTATTATTAAAAAATGGATAACAAGCATATTGATTATTTACACGATGTTCTCTAAATGTTAACAATAAAAAGTCTATAGATTTTTCAGCTGCCTTTAGATAAATGTCACGTTGTGTTAACTCATACCCTCTTAATAGTGTTATGGTTCCTCCACTATGGCGCAAAATATTATTGTAAAGTGGATCTACCATCTTTGGGTGATCCAGATCCACTTGGGAATCCTTAATACCATCATAAAAATAAAGAAAGCGACCGTCTTCCCTCATATTTTCTACTAGCCAGTCAATGCTTTTAAGTAATGCCTCGTACATCACATATTTATTAAATATAACTGGATCGGGATAGCCTCGGTAGAGAGAAATAGCTTGTTCTTTATAGCTAACACAGGCAATGCTCTTGATAAACGTATATTTTATCGGTTCTCTACGCATCAGTTCGACACGTTCAGAAATTTTATTTGTCTGTTTAGAGTGGCCTGTTTTCTTTGAGAGATAATTCAGTAATTGATTCACACTCATAATACTGTGCGTAACAGCATCCGTAGGCATAAAAAAACGAGGCACACCTTCAAAATCAAACTTTAAACCATTGACTCCCGGTTCAAAACGATCTTCTGAAATATGTTGTGTTGTTAAATTGCGAATATTACAAGGGGAATGACTGACAACCATCTCAAATAAAATGCGGCATTGATTGGGATCATCTAAGGAAAATTCAGAGAATCGTGGATTTTCTTTCAGTTTTACGGCTATACTTTGGATTGTTGTTTCTATGTTTTTACGTCGTGCCCCCCAACGTAAAGGTTTAATTCCTTCTTGGAAAAAAGTAATATAAATTTGTGAAAAAGCTGGATCAAATTTTTTGTTGGTTTCTTCATCTACAAAAATAGATGTGCCTGATAGGAAGTGATATCGTATATCGACTAATAGCTGCTTAAAGTGAGAATTTAACGGACTATTCATGTTGCTGAACTAAGAATTTTTGACTAGGTGTTTGTCAACTTTATTTTAATTTACGGCTGTGATTAAAAGTGAAGTAAAGAACTAGTAGGTTGGGCTAACAGCTCTATCGTTAACCCAACATCTTTGGTAATATTATTTTGTTGGTTCAGCTTTGAACAAACTGCTTAATCCTTTCATAATCTTCAATATAATCGACTTCTGCCCAAAAATTGTTTGCTATGTCTTTTATATAAACTTCCTTTCCTTGATCAATTGATCTGTATATTATATCTTCCCACCAACAGTGATAATCTTCTGTCATAACCGCATCATTAACTTGTTGCCTAAACTCTGCTAAATCTTCTTTATTTAGTCGGCCAATACCTACATATTCACCGGTAGTTTCTTCGTTGCTTAAATCTTTACCGTATTTTTTTAGACTATTTTGTTTCCAGTTAAAACGATAATCTGCCTCTTCAATTCTTGTGCTATCGCCTAACATCAATGGTGTTTTCGTCTCTTCCATTAAAATATCCAGTACTTTTTCTTCTATAAAAACATCTGCATTCATAATAAGGATATTATCATCTGATGTTAAAAAGTCTTGTGCAAACCAGGCTGAAGATATTGAATTGGCCACTCTAAAAAAAGGATTGAAATATCTTGTATAAAAAACCCCTTGTAATGATTGGTGAATATATCGTTCATTATACCCTGTCACTATCGCTATATTACTAATCCCCTTTTTCTTTAATAACTCGACTGTGTATCTGATTAAAGGTTTCCCGTTCACATCAACACAACATTTTGGTTGTCCATGCAAATGTCGGCTGATTCTACTTCCAACACCGGCAGCCATAATCAAAACCTTCATATCAACTTTCTCTCTACTCCATAATATTGATATAAGGCATTAATTAATACATTAACATAATCTTTATCCATATTGCCCATATGTGAAACTCTAAAAATAATATTTCGCAAATCACCACCATTGGGTGCAACAACAATATTAAATTTTTGCTCTAGATCTCTTACAATATCATACGCAGACCTTCCGTCTGTTGGAGTCAATGCTGTCATTGCATTGGGCATAGAGTGGCTATATTCTTTTAAGGGTAAAACACAAATTTGTTTTCTAAAGTAATCAGCTATATTCTTGGCTTTTTCTATATAAAATAATATGCCGTCCTTTTTAATTTGTTTAAGCCTGGCTTGAAGTTGTAACAAAATAGTCACCGCTGGTGTAAAAGGAGTCTGACCTCTTTTTCCATTATTAATATAGCGATTAAAATCAAAATACATAAAGCTTGAAGGGTTTATTTTTTGAATGGCTTTTGGCGATAGCACAACCATTGTCAACCCAGGCGGTAAAGCTAAACCTTTATGAGAACTAATCATTAAGGCATCAATATTTTGTTTTTGCATATCCAGTTCATCCGTTACAAATAGGCTGATAGCATCTACAATATTTAATATATTATTGTTTTTACAAAACTGTCCAACACTCTTCATATTATATAAAAGACCAATACTTGTCTCATGGGCATTAATCAATAGTGTTGTTGCGCTGCCATAATTGTTTAGCTGGGTTGTATTAGATAGATCATCATCTGTTAATTTATGGTTTAAATGCTTAATATTATGTAGTTTGCACAGTTCTATAAACCGTTGACCAAATCCTCCTCCATTAATCACAATGGTTTTATCATTTTTATTAAGCAAATTTTGAACAGTTGCTTCCATCCCTGCTGTACCAGATGCTGTTAAAAAAATAACTCGACTGGCTTTTGGGGCATTCAATAATTGCAACAAGTCTTGTTCACATTCTAAAATGACTTGTGAAAACTCCTCATTCCTAAAATAGGGTGTTTGGACTGAACCTAACTGTAAGGTTTCTTCATACATTCTTACTGGGCCTGGTGTAAAAATATATTTATTGAGTAAATCTTGCATCTAATGAAATTTCACTTTTTATAAAAAATTAACAATTTTAACTTATCCTATACTGTATAAATAAAAAAACCGTCTTTAGGTCTACTAAAGGCGGTTTTTTTGTTTGAGTGCGATTAAAAAAGAGAAGTAACCAAAAGTTTGTTCGTTGCCGTCTCTTTGGCAATCCAACACGACTACTTTTGCTAAAGATGTTGGGTTAACGATAGAGCTGTTAGCCCAACCTACTAATTCTTTACTTTTAATCACATCCTTTTTGATTTACTTTATTGACATCTACGGTTGAGCATAAAAAGTAAAAATAAATATCTGCTCTTATTCATCTAAAAATCAGTTGAATCCCCTGCATCAGTATGCTCAAAAGTAACTATTGTTCCTTCTCCACTAAATGATACGTGAACAGTACCCGTTACTACATCGCCATCACCATCTGTTGCTGAAACCCCAAAACTCATATCCAGAGTTTGTTGTACTCCATCACCATCAACTGGTAAATCAATAAAATCATTTAACAGTAAAGTATAAGCCCCTGTATCACCAGAAGAAGAAAAAGGTAGTATGCTTAGCACGTCAATATCTTGCTGAACAGGATCAGTTTCATCTGGTGTCCAGCCAGTTGCACCGTTGTCTACAAAAATATGTAATTCGTCCAGTCCATCATTATTAACATCAGTAACCTCAAAAGACAGAGGTCTACCTAGTGATTCTAAAGAGGCAGGATCACCATCGGTAGTTGTTACTGTCGGAATTTCTAAAGAAACTTCGCCCAAGCCATCAAGACCAAGATCATAAGAAAACAATTGGCTACCTATCTGAGCATTATCGGGTGCAAAAATAGCAGGTCCATCATCAAAAACAGTGACATCAAATGATGTTTGAGCTGACTCTCCAGAATCATTGGTTAATGTAGCTTCAATATCAAAAACAATTGTATTGTTTTCTCCCTCTCCTGGTGGATGATCCAGTGCTGATAATAAGGTAAAGGTATATTCACCTTGATCATCAACAACAATAGTATAAATACTATTTCCTTCATCATCGAAACCTGTCAGCGTATTAGTTGCTGAATCCCACGTTGCGCCAGAAGCCGATAATTCAACGGTTTGTGGAGTCCCTCCATTAATATGAAGAGTTCCTGAATCAGTGGTATTCAATCCATTTGATTCATCAACTTTTAAATCATCTGCATCTCCGTCGGCATCTGTGTCCGTATCTGTATCTGTATCTGTATCTGTATCTGTATCTGTATCCGTATCCGTATCCGTATCCGTATCCGTGTCGGTATCTGTATCCGTGTCGGTATCTGTATCCGTGTCGGTATCTGTATCCGTGTCGGTATCTGTATCCGTGTCGGTATCTGTATCCGTGTCGGTATCTGTATCCGTGTCGGTATCTGTATCCGTGTCGGTATCTGTATCCGTGTCGGTATCTGTATCCGTGTCGGTATCTGTATCCGTGTCGGTATCTGTATCCGTGTCGGTATCTGTATCCGTGTCGGTATCTGTATCCGTGTCGGTATCTGTATCCGTGTCGGTATCTGTATCCGTGTCGGTATCTGTATCCGTGTCGGTATCTGTATCCGTGTCGGTATCTGTATCCGTGTCGGTATCTGTATCCGTGTCGGTATCTGTATCCGTGTCGGTATCTGTATCCGTGTCGGTATCTGTATCCGTGTCGGTATCTGTATCCGTGTCGGTATCTGTATCCGTGTCGGTATCTGTATCCGTGTCGGTATCTGTATCCGTGTCGGTATCTGTATCCGTGTCGGTATCTGTATCCGTGTCGGTATCTGTATCCGTGTCGGTATCTGTATCCGTGTCGGTATCTGTATCCGTGTCGGTATCTGTATCCGTGTCGGTATCTGTATCCGTGTCGGTATCTGTATCCGTGTCGGTATCTGTATCCGTGTCGGTATCTGTATCCGTGTCGGTATCTGTATCCGTGTCGGTATCTGTATCCGTGTCGGTATCTGTATCGCCCTCGCTTGGGCTTAAAATAAACTCATCTATTGGATCTGAAAAACCACGTTCAATTCCAGTAGTTTCAAAACCACTTTCAACTAAACCAACTGGATTTAGATAATCTATATTAATGGTATGAATTTGACTATTAGATCCATCATTAGCTACAACATTAGAGTCTCCGGCAGCGGCTGGCTCTAATTGAGATGGATCAAAATCTTTATCTTTAGCCAATGCTTGTTGAATGGCTTCAACTTCTTCTCTAATTTCTTTATTAGTTTGTTGAACTAATTGTGTCTCTTTATTGGCACCTGAAATATCATCGCCTAATATAGCATTTGAGCTTCTACCTAAATCTAGACTAGTACCATCTAAAAAGTCTATAACAACAGAACCATTAGAGCCTGTGACTATTTGTTCATTCTGCGAAACCTTGTCACCAGCTACTATGATTCGTTCCGAATCGCCGTCAATTGCCTTAACAATCCCTGTCACTGATTTTACGATACCTATAATCGCCATAAAAACACCACTCTCCCTAATACGGAGTTAATTGTTACCATTTGTCCCGAATGTACCAAATAAACCATTAATGATAAACTAAATTTACTTAAATGTACTTAAATTAATCTATGTTCAAACTGACCAATTTTGAAATCATTTAATTCAAATAATTTATTGAATCTATTTCTCCATCAACCAAACTTTGTAAATTAGAAATCGATACACCGCTTAAAGTAGTTGAATACATTACGGGGGTAGTTTCTACTGTTGTAACTGTAATCCTAGTATCATCACCTAAATTTTCTATTGAAAGTGATAGGTATTTACTAAGTTCATCTGCTTTCTCATCTACAAGAAGATCATGTAAATTAAGCGTTTCTTCCTGGTTATTATCTTTTTTAAATACTGTCATAATCATTCCTGATCAATTTTTATCTTTAATTATTCAAGCCAGTACGCAAAAAAATTTTTACCGTTCAGGCTTTATTAATATTTGAAAACTATAAGCATTCTAAAATATTATTACCCTTTTGCCAACTGTACAAAGGTACTATTTTTATTATGCCTTTTCTGCAACCCTTTAATAAAATTTGAATTATTTGATTTACTCTTTAACTTTTTTAGAAAAATTAAATTTAATTTTCTTCCTTTCAATATAAAACAGACCTAACCCTAACATGTTAAAATATTTATCTAAATACTTCTCCCATCCTTGGCCGCGTGAAATATAAGCAGAGATTAACTACAACTTGACTATGAATCTGTTTGTATCAAATTTTCTCTATAAAACTCTTGATAAAGACTATGCCTTTGATACGATAAAGGACTATACATGACAAAAGCAGATTCAACCTCACTCCCACCCGATCAAATTTTTTCTGCCATTCCTGATAGTGACGATTCCTTACTTCAAGCTCTTCTAGCAATATGTAAGCTTTTACATACCCCTCACTCAGCTGAATCATTAACAGCAGGATTACCTCTGGTTAATAATAAGCTAACTCCTGAATTATTCATTAGAGCGGCTGACAGGGCTGAACTCTCCACATCTCTTATTAAACGACCACTAAATAAAATATCTAATCTTGTCTTACCTGCTGTTTTACTTTTAAATGATAATAAAACCTGTGTTTTAGTTTCAAAAAAAAAGGGCCAATATAAAATTGTCATACCAGAAAGCGACGGTGGTCAAAAATCAGTTTCTTTTGAAGATTTAAATAATGAATACACTGGTGCAACTTTTTTTATTCAAAAAAAACATCAATTTGACCACCGCTCATCGAACTCTGCCGCTCCTAAAGCAAAACACTGGTTTTGGGATGTTATCTATAAATCATGGCCTATTTATTCCGAAGTATTAGCTGCATCATTTCTTATTAATCTCTTTGCTCTGGCATCTCCTTTATTTATTAAGAATGTTTATGACCGTGTTGTACCCAATCAGGCACTTGAGACACTATGGGTATTAGCGATTGGCGTCGCTATAGTTTATATTTTTGATTTTATAATGAAATCATTGCGAAGTTATTTTATTGACGTTGCAGGAAAACGCTCTGATATTATTTTATCCTCTACTATTTTTGAAAAAGTTATGGGGATTAAAATGGAATCTCGCCCTCCTTCTGTCGGTGCTTTTGCAAATGATTTTCATGAATTTGAATCTTTTAGAGAATTCTTAACTTCTGCCACTCTGACAACATTAATAGACCTGCCTTTTCTATTTATTTTTCTATTTGTCATTTATATGCTAGGTGGCAACTTAGCTCTTATCCCTCTATTTGTTTTACCTCTAGCTATCTTAGGTGGCATTGCTGTACAAAAACCATTAAAAAATACAATTCAAGAATTATTCAAACATTCCGCACAAAAAAATGCCACTTTAATTGAATCACTGACTAATCTAGATTCTATAAAAAGCAATTGCGCTGAAGGACAAATGCAAAAACAATGGGAGCAAAGTGTTGGACAAATTTCTCGACTTAGCTTAAAAGCCCGTTTTTTTTCATCTCTTGCTGTTAACTTTACAACTTTTTTGCAACAAATGGCTTCAGTTTCTGTGGTTATTTTTGGTGTTTATAAAATAGCTGATGGCGATTTATCTACCGGCGGACTCATTGCCTGCACTATTTTAACAGGTCGAGCGTTAGCACCGGTTGCCCAAGTAGCTACGCTACTAACTCGTTACCACCAATCAAAAACGTCTTTATCGTCACTTACCCGCATGATGTCGTTACCCGTTGAGCGCGAACCAGGTAAAAAATTCTTACATCGCCCTTCCCTTAAAGGGACAATTGAATTTAAAAACATTTCTTTTAGCTACCCCAACCAACCTATAAAAGCATTAGATAACGTTTCTTTTAAAATTAGGGTAGGAGAACGCGTCGGCTTTGTTGGCCGTATAGGTTCAGGGAAAAGCACTATTGAAAAGTTAATCCTTGGGTTATACCAAGCCCAAGAAGGTTCTATCCTTATTGATGGAACTGATATAAGACAAATTGATCCCTCAGATTTACGAAGACAAATTGGCTATGTGCCCCAAGATATATCACTGGTATTCGGTAGTGCTAAAGATAATATTACTTTAGGTGCTAATTATGCTGATGACCAATCTATCTTACGTTCAGCAGAAATTTCAGGTGTGACCCACTTTGTTAACAAACATCCGGCCGGATTTGATTTACCAGTAGGTGAACGTGGTTCAGCATTATCAGGGGGGCAAAGGCAAAGTATTGCCGTTGCAAGAGCCTTATTATTGTCTCCGCCTATTTATATTTTTGATGAACCCAGTAATTCTATGGATAGCAGTACAGAAGAAGGGTTTAAACAGCGTTTTTTAAAACACTTAGAGTCACAAACTCTAATTTTAGTGACTCACAGAGCCTCTTTATTATCACTGGTTGACCGACTTATTGTTATGGATGGCTCTAAAATGGTGGCAGATGGCCCAAAAGAAAAAGTTCTTGATGCATTAAGACAAGGAAAAATAAAAGTTTCTGAATAATCATGTTAAATAAATTTTTTGAATTAAAAAAAGAATATAAACAGCAGACTGAAGATCAGGCATTTATAACTGATATTAATGCAACCAAGCTGTACGATACCACCATTCAAAGCCATATTATTCTTTGGTTAACTTTTAGCTTTGTAATTATCGCTTTTTTCTGGGCAAATTTTGCTACTTTAGACGAAGTAACACGAGGGGCTGGTAAAATAATCCCATCAAGCCATATTCAAATTGTGCAAAATCTAGAAGGTGGAATTCTTTCAGAAATTTTGATTAGAGAAGGTGAACTGGTTGATAAAGGACAGGCCTTACTTAAATTAAACCCAGTACAATTTACCTCTTCTTTTAATGAAACGAAATTCAAACATTACGAATTACTTGCAACTGTTGCTCGCTTACGAGCAGAGGTTACTAAACAAGACATTAAAATACCCGAAGAAGTCACGTTAAAAGCCCCAAAAATTGCTCGCAATGCTAAAGAACTATTGATTTCTAAACGTAATGAATTAGATGCCAACCAAAGAATTTTAAATGCTCAGATTCGACAAAAAAAACAAGACCTGATTGAATTAAAATCCAAATCACGTCAAATATCAAGAAGCCATAAGTTACTTCAAGAAGAACTAACCATGTCTAGACCTCTTGTTGCCGAAGGTGCGATGTCAAGAGTTGAATTATTACGCTTACAGCGTAGTGCAAACGATTTAAAAGGTGAATTAACGTCTGCGCAACTATCCATTCCCAGAGTTCAATTCTCAATCAACGAAGCAAAAAACAAATTATCAGAACTGGAAATTCGTTTTCATACCGAGTCACTTAAAAAGCTCAACCAGGCAAGAGCCGAATTACAAAGAACCACTGAATCTGTGATGGCTCTTGAAGACAAGGTAACACGTACTAACATTTTATCTCCCGTTAAAGGCACGATAAAACGATTAAAAGTAACAACCATTGGAGGAGTGATCAAGCCAGGAATGGATTTAGTAGAAATTGTTCCCATAGAAGATCAGCTATTGATTGAAGCAGAAGTTAGACCCGCAGACATTGCTTTTTTACATCCAGGGCAAAAAGCAATGGTAAAACTGACCGCTTATGATTTTTCTATTTATGGAGGCTTAAAAGCTGAACTTGAACACATCAGTGCCGATACGATTACTAATGATGAAGATGGAGAAAGTTATTTTTTAATCCGGCTAAGAACTAACAAAAATTATTTAGAAAAATATGGAGAAAAATTAAATATTATTGCTGGCATGACCACAAATGTTGACATTTTAACTGGAAAAAAAACTGTTCTTGACTATATTTTAAAGCCTATCTTAAAAGCTAGAGAACGAGCATTAAGGGAACGTTAAGCTTATTTAGAATACTATAAAATGTACTAAATAAAATATAGAAGCTTGACGATTATTAGGAAATCTCTGATTAAGTCGGTTAGAAATTAGCGCAGAAAAAACTGTCGCTATTTTTCACGAAGTGAGAAGTAATAGTCATTCTATTGCGCCGATCTTCGTGGAAAATATCGGCAGTTTTAGCAAGCTAATTAATTGGACTTGATCAGAGGTTCCTTTGCTATCTGGAAAAATTTTTCTTCAGATTACTGTAAAAATAACCAGTTTAAACACATCACAAAGGATGCTATTTTGAAACGAGTTTTAATTTTTTCAGAAAATAATCTATTAATTAAGTCTTGGTCTAAGACCCTATCTCCAATATATCAAATTTCAAAACTTGACGATATTGATTCTGATTTTACTGCTGATGCCATCATTATAGATTCACAAAAAATTGATAGTAATAAAAAGTTATTGTCAAATTTTAGTCATAAAACTACTCGTTTTCTCATTGTTGGGTCAAACTGGCCAGAAGACAATCAAATCAACGCCTTAACTCACGGCGCAGCGGGATATTGTGAGGCTTCCGAATCCCCAAAACTGATGCTCCAAGCACTTGAACAAATTTTAAAAGGTGATATATGGATTCAACGCCTACTTGTTCCTAAAGTTATTGGCTCACTAATGAAGATAAAAACCACTGAAGATGAAGTCAATAAAAATCATTCTTCATCAAAACTTTTAGAATCATTATCTAGTAGAGAAATGGATGTTGCTAAAATGATACAAGCGGGTGAAAACAATAAAACTATCGCATCATCTTTATATATTTCTGAAAGGACTGTTAAAGCCCATTTAACATCAATTTTTAAAAAATTAAACGTTCCAAGCCGCCTACATCTTGCTGTCTTTATTAAAGAATTAGGTTGACCAACTATGGTTAGTAAGATACATTTATTCTTATATTAAATTTTGACTTAAGTTTAGAGTACATGGAATGAAGACAAAAACAGCATTATACATAAGTAGCCTTATTACTATTATTAGCTTTGCCTATTCAACAACAGTCTCTGCTCAATCTCTACAAGAAGCAATACAACAAACTGTTAACGAAAATCCAGAAATACAATCTGAAAAAGCTGAACGAGTGGCTGTCGAACACGAAATAAGCCAAGCTAAAGCCGGCTACTTTCCTACTGTTGATATTGCAGCGGGAATTGGTTGGGAACAGTCAACTAACCCAACGACCAGAGCGAGAGGAGATGGGACTGTTTCATATGGTAGAGAGGAAGCATCCATCCAGTTACGTCAAATGATTTATGATGGTTCGGCAACGTCTAGTGAGGTAAAACGGCATAAAGCAAGAACCAACGCTAGAGCTTATAGTGTTTTTGGAAAATCAGAAATTACGGCTTTAAATGCTGTTGAAACCTATATTAATGTTTTACGACGTCAGGATTTACTTACTTTAGCTAAGGAAAATTTATTAATCCATCTTCGAACTCACGATCAAATTTCATTGCGCAGTGAGCGAGGTGTTGGTAAAAGAGCAGATTCAGACCAATCAGGTGGTCGATTAGCATTAGCTGAGAAAAACACTCTTTCAGAAGTAGGTAATCTTAAAGATGCAGAAACTGCTTTTTTAAGAGTTGTTGGTGCATTACCCTCTAATTTACAACACGTCGCACATCTAAATGATAATTTACCTAAAACGATAGAAGAAGCGACTGAACAGGCTATTGCGAATCACCCTATCTTAAAATCAGCCAATGCAGATATTGATTCGGCTTTTGCTCAACATGCTACAGCCAAAGCACCTTATCTTCCAAGCCTTGATGTTGAAGCAGGTGCTTCACATAATAATGATTTGGACGGTATTAAAGGTAAAAATGAAGATGTTTATGCAATGCTACGTCTTAGATATAACCTATTTAATGGTGGAAAAGATGTTGCTCGTCGCAAAGAAACAACAGCACTAATTTATCAAGCTAAAGAAATTAGAGATAATACATACAGACAAGTTGTTGAGAGCATGCGTTTATCTTGGGTTGCTCGTCAAACTCTTCAAGGTCAAATGGATTTCTTTAAAACGCACAAACTCGCTAGCATTAAAAGTAATGCGGCTTATCAAAAACAATTTAATATTGGTCAACGCACCCTATTAGATTTACTTGATTCTGCGAATGAAATGTTTGTTGCCAAAAGTGACTTCATCAATGCCAAATATGATGAGCTTTTTTCCCAATACCGAATTCTAGCAAGCAAAGGAGCACTGAATAGTCACTTAGGTGTAACTCTTCCTGAGGAATCTCGTATATTAAATGGCCCACGAAAATAATTTGATGCTTGCCAATATTTAATAGGCATTACAAAATTTAATGTCTATTAAATATACTTCTCCCCCCTTTAGCTTTGTTATAAAGCTAAACCACCCCCATTTTGTTTAAGCCAATTCCTTTGTTTTTGATAGGTCGGAAAATGGGCTTCAACTAATTGCCAAAACATTGCAGAATGATTTCTCTCTTTAATGTGGCAAAGCTCATGAACCACCACATAAGCTAACACTTCTGATGGTGCAAGAATTAATAGCCAATTAATATTTATATCGTTATGAATTCCACAACTTCCCCATCGACTCTTCTGTGTTTTTATTCTTACATTACGGGGATACAAATTATATTTATTAGCATATAGTTTTACATAGCCTTCTACATCTATATAAGCCTGTTTTTTCATCCATTCAATTAAAGCTAATCTAATTAGATCACTATTATAATTTGATTTTGGCACAAATATAATAAATTCATTTTTCTTATCTAACTCTATTTTTATCTTATTTGAAGACACCACTTGCTCTAGTATTATTCTTACCTGTTTACCTCTAAAAGGTACTAAAGTCCCATTATTATAATTAACAGGTGCAATTTTTTTTATATTCTTTTTCCGTAGCTTTACCTTTTCACTGGTAACTTCAACCCATGCTTTATGATCTTTAACAAATTTATGAATTGCCTGTTCAGATACGCCTAAAGGGGCTACAACCTCAATTTTTTCTGGTGTAACAATAATTCGTGTTTTTTTTGCCCGTTGACTACGACGAATTGTATAATTAAAATTTAGCAACCGAACCATTCTCCCATTGGTTTCAAAAAGTATTGTTTAGCATTCGTTGTGTTAATTCTGTCCATAAATTTAATTTATCTGCATTCCCCACCCTTTTCCCACTCCCTCTCGTTTTTGCAAGCCACAAACCCAAACCATTAAAACTATATACAGGCAATAAATCTGTTCGCTTGCTCGCTAATTTTATCTCAGGAATTAGATTATCCAAAACAAGGGGAACTGCTCGTGGTGAAGAATAATAGGTTAAAACCATATGCGCTTGATTTAACTCTAATGCTTTGACATAAGTGATTCGCATCTTTTTTTCAGAAACACCTAACTCTTTTAACGTAAAGTATTTAGCAATCGAATAATCTTCACAATCCCCTTGTCCTCTAGCTAAAAACTCTAAAGGGGTTGCCCAATAATCAGCAACATTCCACAACCGAAGATCATCTACAAACTTTATTCTATAATTGAAAAAATCATTCACCTTTTTAAGTTTTTCTTGATCAGACAAACCCTTTGCTGTTTGCATTAACAACTGCCACTGCTTTACTCTTAATGGAGCTTCCTTTCCATATTTATTTTGAATTTTCAACAATAGAGCTTCACTTATCTCAATTGTTGCAGAGACTGAAAACACAGCCAACAGGCCAATCACAAATGCCTGTACCTGAATAGTTTTAAATCTAAATAAAAAACAAAGCACTTTAAATAAAACAGGAGACTTCTTCACTACTACCGACTTATTCCTGTAATGCCAATATCCCTAAGACAATTAAAATCAATTTCAGCTTGAACATTTTCAGCCAAAATACTTATATCTAATAACTCACAAATTTCTTGCATCGTTTCTATAAATGCTCTTTTTTCCTGATCCGATGAAACATTATGCCCTAGATCTCTCGCTAACCGAATATAATCTGGTTTTAAAATCTTTGCATTTTCTGGAGATAATGACCTAATTTCAAACCGTTTGATCATCACTTTTGCATTTAGTTGATGAACAAAATCTATAAACTCTTTATAAACTTTAACTTCTTTAGCTACCGCATAAGCAGATAAATTAAAAACAAGTTGTTGAGAAAGGGATTTATTCTCTCCTATCAGATCTGCTAGCCATGAGCGAAAAGCACTATTTTTAACAGTCCTGGTAGATAAGTTGATAGCTAAAGCATGCTGAATCTGTAATGATTTTATATGATCAATAACGGTTAATATAACGCCTTTATCCAGCTCCACAATTTTAGAAAACTTTTCTGCGATTGATATAAAAGTCGCAATCGAAACTGTTTCACCTTGTTTATCAAAAATATCCAAAAATGATTCTTTCATAATTGTTTTTTCTGTTTGAAAGCTTTCCACAGGATCAACATATCTTACGCTGTAATCATGATTATCTACTACACTAAACACCAGTGCTTTCCAGTCCGCAATATCCTTAGCCTGATCTTCATTGCTACGAATAGAATAACTGTTTTGCCCAATAATATGAGCTTTCTCATAGGCTTCATTAGCAGCTAATAAAATACCTTCAACTGAATCCACCGGATTAAATGGAACGACGCCAATATGAGCTATATCTGGTTTTTTATATTTTTCACCAATTTCTGTAAATGAGGAGCTTAGGTTTTTTGCGATTTCCTCAACCTCTTCTGTCTTAGCATTTTTCACTAATAAAGCGAATTCTGAACCGAAAAACCGATAAACCGAAATATCACAAGCTTCACTTGCTTTAGGTACATCAATTAGTATTTGAGCAAAATATTTTAGAAATTGATCGACTGCATCACTATCCCATTCCTTAACTAACTCATTCAACCCATCAATTTTTATGATAAAAATAAATGCATCAATATCAGATTCAAATAAATGTTTTAAATCAGTTTCAAAACTACTTTTTTTATGCAACCCAGTTAATTCATCTTGTTGAAGTTTTCTACCAATTCCCGTTAGTTTTACGTTTAGATTTGTTATTACTCCATCCATTCTTCTTGACATCATATTCATTGACCTAGTGACATTTTTAGTCTCTGTCGTCCAAGGCAACTCATCAATTGTTTCAAATTTTCCTTTAGCAATTGCTAATGCCATATGATCAATTTTTTTCAACGAAGATAGAGTTATTCTCAAAACAACTAATAACAATAATATAGATAAAATTAAAACCCCTAATGAATAAAAAAAACTACTCTTTACTTGCTCATATAATTTAAGATAAGCATAGCCTGGATTTATTGTAACGTAGACCACACCACTAATATGCCAGCCTGAACTTATCTCACTTTCGGCCTTCGCCCCATGCATTTGAAAAGTGTTAACAAACCAGCCTGGGACGCCTTCAAACTCCTCATTATTTGATAATTTTACTAATGTAAGATTATCAACATCGACCAATTTAATTTCTTGATAGTAGCCTCTATCAAAAATAGCCTTCATCGTGGTTTCAATAATAGGATCTGAGTCTACAGCCATATATGGGCTAAGAGATAAGCCTAAGGATGTTGCTGTATCTTGAGCATGTACTTCAGCCTCACCTTCCAAATAACTCTTAATATTATTTACACTCAACATAAAATTAAGACCAAAAATCAATAAAAACAATGCTGAAACAAGTATTAATAATTGTTTAAATAGTGACATAGGGTTATTTCCTGTTTGTTACAAAGTTTTTTATTATTGATTGATCATATGAGTTGCCAACTGATCGAATGATCCTAATAAGCTTTTTTTTAAATCCGAGTTCATCGGTATTTCGTTCATTGCTTTATTCATACATATCATCCATTGATCCTTTTCTGTTTGACCTATTACAAAAGGAAAATGCCTTCTCCTTAGCATTGGGTGCCCAAATTCTTGTATAAATAAATCAGGGCCACCCAACCATCCAGACAAAAACTTAAATAATTTGTCTTTGGCGACAGATAGGCTTGTAGCATGAATATCTCTTACTTCTTTTGCTTCTGGTAAGGTATCCATATAAAAATAAAATCGGTTTACTAAATATAAAACTGAGGTCTCCCCTCCTATTAATTCATAGGGAGTCATTTTTGTTTTTTCTGCCATCTTAATTAATATTTAAAGTATATCTATAGATAGTTGAATTTTATAATAATTTGAATCTCCTTAGCTACTAATTTTTACACAATTATGAATAGATACAATTGATACCTGATTCTATTTTTCATTTCAGTGATTCCTTTCACACAACCAGGATAAAAACACTTACAAAACCACTGGATCTCTTGTAAGATTACATTAACTTAAATTACAGTATAGGAATTAAATAATGCGATTACACACAACAGCTTCACGTTCAGAAGCAAGTATTTTATCTACTAATAAAGTTTTAAAAAACACTTACATGTTATTAGCAGCAACTTTGCTCTTTAGTGCTGCAACTGCGGGTCTTTCAATGCATTTGAATCTTCCCCACCCTGGCTTCATAGTCACTATGGTGGTTTATTTTGGATTACTTTTTCTAACCAGCAAATTAAGTAATAGCGCTTGGGGAATATTAAGTGTTTTTGCACTAACTGGTTTTATGGGATTAACTCTCGGCCCAATTATAGGTATGTATGTTAACAACTTTAGTAATGGCCATGAGTTAGTTATGACTGCACTAGGTGGTACTGGAGTTATTTTCCTTGGCCTTTCAGGTTATGCTCTAACAACACAAAAAGACTTTAGTTTTCTAGGTGGTTTTTTAATGGTCGGCATCCTCGTTGCTTTTTTGGCAGGTATTGGTGCATTTGTATTCAACCTCCCATCATTATCTCTAGCAGTCTCTGCAATGTTTATCCTGCTAATGTCAGCATTAATACTGTATGAAACAAGTAGTATCATTCATGGTGGTGAAACTAACTATATTATGGCTACAGTTACTTTATATATCTCAATATACAACTTGTTCACAAGCTTATTGCATATCTTAGGTATATTTGGTGGAGAAGATTAGTTTATAGTTAGCATTTTAGTGTTTAAAAAGGAGTAATATAAATGAAAAGAATAATTTTACTGCTCCTTTGCCTTGCTGTTCTGACATCAAAAACATCGTACAGTCAAGAATACAAATGTAATAATGAAGGAAAGAACCCTACTTCTGTAAAAGTAAGTGATGTGATTTCTTGTTCTTTTGAGCAAGAACAAGACGCTGATATATTTTTATTGTCATCAACTAATGCTAGCCGAATTAATATTAGAGTATCTCCTCCTAGTGGCAACTGTACTGGCGTTACAGATTTTACTCCACTAATTAAAGTATATAATTCATCAAATGAGCAAATTGCTGCAAGAGGAACTAGCGGTGCTTGCAATATAGGAACAGAGAGTTTTACAACTATTGAAAATGAAACTTATTCTGTTGTTATCTCAGATAATAATCAACAAACCCCTATTGCTTATACCATAGAGTTACAATGTTTGTCTGGTTCTTGTATCAGCTCTTCACTGGTTCAGGCAGAGGAATATACATCAAAATTTGATGGTCAACAATTAAGAATCCCTTATGTTGATGTAGATGGCTCTAATTTTTGGGCAAATTTAAAATTAATTTCCTCTTCTCCAGTTCAATTTGAACTGACTGACCTTGGCTCAAGTGACTAAACTCATTGTTTTTATAATGCTAACAATCGCATTCACGCTTGACCGTAAAAAAGGGTCAAGTGATGAGAGCATTGTTTCTAAACTCCGATAACTTTTTGTTATCGGAGTTTTATTTCTACACATCATAGCTTGATCGATACTTCCTGTATTTCAACCATGTAATCGAATTAATAACTCAGCTTCCTCTTTACTCAATCCGCACTGTTGAATAAGCTCTTCAATATTTGCACCATGACGAACCTTCCCAATTGCACTTGAATATGGATGATTAAGCTGTTCACCATTTTGCTCAGAATTAACTAATTTTTCAGCGAATACTTCTAATTGCTGTCCATTGTGTGATATTCGGTTATCCACAGATATCGCGGCTAAACAAATCCCTGCAATATCATTATTAATCCTCTGGACATTATTGCTAAGACAGATAAAGTTTTGCTTTAACTTTCTATGTTCTAGAATCAACCAGGCAAGGACACCAAGCAAAATAATAGTAATGACAATAGAGCTAATCAATAAAACATTAATCATTACACGATTTCATCAATATGTTGGACAGTAGAATCATTTTCGCCGTAGTTATCTTCATGATTTTTCTTTTGCTCAGAATGATTTTTCTCTGACTGTTTCTTACGCTCCCTAATGAATTTATTTGGCATATTTATAGGATAAATTCGAGAAATTGAGTGTATTTCATTCATAATTACCTCTCTTTTTCAATAACCCTAAAAAAATAAGCCTAACTATTCTTTAGAAACAAAGTAATATGCAACTTATTTTTCAAGATTAAAACATTTCTTTTTCTTCATCACTTAGAAATTTATTTAAATCTACTAAAATTAAAAGCTCGTTCTCTGTACTCGTGACTCCTTGAATATATTTTGATGATTCTTCATTCCCGACATTAGGAGCATTTTCCATTTCTGAAGCCCTTAACTCAACGACTTCTGCAACACTATCAACTAAAATTCCAATAATATGGTTTTCTGTTTCGATGATAACAACACGCGATGAATCATCTGTTTCTTTAGACATTAGCCCAAAACGATTGCGTGTATCAATAACGGTAACAACATTACCTCTAAGATTAATAATACCTAATACATAGGCAGGTGCTCCAGGCACGGGGGCAATTTCGGTTATTCTTAATACTTCCTGTACCTGCATAACATTGATACCGTATTTCTCATCACCTAACCTAAAAGTAACCCATTGCATAATTGGATCGTCTTGTTTATCTTCTTCACTCATTTCCGTTCACCAAAGTCTTAAATTATCTATTATCTATTCTAGTTGAAAGTTAAATCATTGCTGAAATTTATATCAATTTTTTCTACAAGGAATTAGCCAGTCGGCATCTACAATCACTGATGGCTCTTTCTCAACTGAATGTTCCTTAGGAATCTCATCAAGCAGAGCACTAAAATAAGTATCTAAAGCTAGTTCTTGATGAATAATTTTCTGATCATTTTTTTTATGGTTCATTAATTTACCTGATTTTTCTAGGTTTATAGTAATCAGGCTAATTTATAGCCATTTCTCTTTCTACTTCAACATTTTCTTGCAGCAAAAATTCTAATAATTCTGTATAAGCCACAACAGATTTCGAATTCTGATCAACCAGAGGAGCTGGGATACCTAGATGACTAGCATCTCTTATTTTTGTATCAACAGGGATAACTGAATCCCAAATATTTTTAGGGTATCTCTGCTGTAATAAAACCAGACTATCTTTAGCGGCTCTTGTCCGTTTATCAAACATAGTAGGGACTATAGTAAAATCTGGATGTGTTTTTCTTGATTTAAACACCATTTGCAGGGTATGAACCATCCGTTCCAACCCTTTTAGCGCAAGATGTTCGGACAAAGTTGGAATCACAATATGCTGACAAGCCGCTAAAGCATTAATCATCAAGACGCCTAACATAGGTGGGCTATCAATAATGACATAATCATAATCACCAGAGACTTTCTTTAATGCATGGGTTATAACTAACCCCATCCCGCCTAATGTAGCAACTTGTCTATCTAATGTTGCTATAGCGATAGAAGCAGGCAGTACAGATAACCCATCAAATTTTGTCTTCTGGATATAGGGTATTGGAGAAATATTTTTCTTTTTTTGTCCTGTTTCTTGAAATAGGTTATAAACACTTAACTCTAAATCATCTGGATTCAACTTAAAGTAACTGGTTAAAGAACAATGTGGATCAAGGTCTACTACTAAGGTTCTAAACCCTCGTGAAGATAACAAGCCTGCCAAGGAAACAACCGTTGTTGTTTTCCCTACGCCTCCTTTTTGATTAGATACAGCCCAGATTTTCATACGCCCCTACATTTCAGCAGTTTTTAAGGAATGGGAATTAGATAAGGAATGAAAGATAAATAAATTGTACATTATTGCGCAGAGTTTTTGTTTGTCATCGTTTGTATAGCAAAGGCGCATAGCAGGCTACGCAACTATTGCTATACAAACGATGACGGACAAAAAGGCAAGCTAGAATGTATAAGTTATTTATTTTCCATTCCTAAGTTGTGTATTCCTAAGTTTAATAATTCAGCTCTTTCTTTATCACTCATTCCGTATCGTGAAAAAACTTGAGACATTAACACCAACACGACGCGCCGGTTTTTAATTCTTCCTTTCTTACTATTGTTATCGGCAACAGGATGAAATTCTCCATAGCCAATTGCAGACAATCGTTTTGGTGTAATTCCATTTTTGACAAATTCTCTCACTACCGCAGTAGCTCGCGCCGATGACAACTCCCAATTTGATGGAAATTCTAATGTCTCAATCGACATATTGTCCGTGTGTCCCTCTATATTAATTACATTTGGCATACGCCTGACTAGATCAGCAATTTTTTTAAGAATAGGGTTTGCTTTACTTGATAATTCAGCTTCACCACTTAAAAAAAGTAGTTCACTATTCATTTCAAGCTCTATCCAAAAATCATTTCGTTTTACTTTAACTAAATCGTTTTTCACAAAGGGTTGCAAAACATCTTCAAATTGTTCTGCAATCATTTGTAACATTTTCCTTTCTTTTAATATTTCTTCACTCAGGGCCTGGTGATCATTATTCTGTTCTTCTACAGCAACAATTGGATTATCTAAGATAATCGGCTTAATAGTTGTTGGCTCTTCTCCTACGGGCACAGGATCAACGACTTTTAATGGTTGATAATCTCCTGAAAAAGCCCCCCCTAAAGCCTCTACCAATACCTCATATTTTCCCTCATTCTCTATAGCAAGAGCATAAAGGACAACAAATAAAGCAAATAATAAGGTAACAAAATCAGCATAAGAAACTAACCATCTCTCATGGTTATCGACTTGCTCAAAATAATTTCTCTTACGTCGATCTCTAGCCATTAGAATTATTAGGTGTAATATAGCCAGACAATTTTAACTCTATATTCCTAGGGTTTTCCCCATCTGCAATGGCAACGATACCTTCTTGTAACATTTCTTTGGCTTGTAAAAGAGCATAAGCCTGGGCTTTTAATTTATTTGAAATAGGTAAGAATAATAAATTCGCAAACCCAACACCATAAATAGTTGCAACAAAGGCAGTCGCAATACCAGCACCTAACGACGCAGGGTCTGTTAAGTTTTGCATAACATGAATTAAACCCACAACAGCACCTATAATACCGATAGTAGGCGCATAACCACCCATCGCTTCATAAACCTTGGCTGCTTGCATTTCCTCATGCTCAATTGTATTAAGCTCTACATCTAAATAATTTCTAATTAATTCTGGGTCGCCACCATCAACTAAGAGTAACAAACCTTTTTTGGCAAAAGGGTCACTCTCCTTATCTGCAGCATTTTCTAGTCCTAACAAACCCTCTTTTCGTGCTATATGACTCCAGGCCACAACTTTTTTCAGTTGCTTCCCAAGTAAAAAATTTCTTGGCTTAATAATAAGTAGTAGGACTTTAATACTATGAAAAATTATCCGTGTAGGAAAATGTAATAATGTTGCGCCTAATGTGCCGCCTAATACAATAAGTAAAGCAGGAAAATTAATTAAAGAGGTTAAACTTCCACCTTCTAAAAAGTTTCCACCTAAAATAGCAGCAAAGCCTAATAAAACACCAATAATACTTAAAATATCCATTAACCTAGTCTTGTAAATTCATGCGCTATTTCATCAAGACTTAAAACCTTATCCGCAAGGTTTGCATCGACAATTGCTTTAGGCATTCCGTAAATAGTAGAACTGGCCTCATCCTGAGCCCAAATTGAAAACCCTTTCTGTTTTAATTTTATTGCCCCCTCTTTTCCATCAGTCCCCATTCCTGTCAAAACTAACGTCAAAACATTAGCTGAGTAATGTTCTAAAATTGATGCTAGCGTTATATCCGCACAAGGACTGAATAGTTCACCTTCTTGTTTTGTTCTAATTGAAACTTTTTTCTTTCCTATTGAGCTATTTACTTCCATTTGCATTCCTCCTGGACCTACTAAAACCACTCCAGCAGTCAAACTATCACCATCAACAGCTTCTTTTACTTTCACTTGGCAAACTTGATTTAATCTTTCAGCAAAACTGTTGGTAAAATCTTTAGGCATATGCTGAACTATCAAAGCTGGAAATGGGCAATTAGCTGAAAGCTGAGTTAGCACTTTTTGAATCGCAACAGGCCCTCCAGTGGAAGCAACTATCACTAACAATTCAATTTTTCTATTATTAGTTCTAACGGAAGATAAAAGCTGTTTTTGAATTTTTGCACTATCTGAAGGTGATTTTAATTTTGGACGGATATCTGTTTTATTAGAACTAGCATCAAAAATTGATCTGATTTTTTTAGTCTGTTTTGCAACATTACGAACACTTCTTCTAAGTATCCGTTTAGCTAATTCTTTATTACCATCAATTTGTTCTAATTGTTTTGGTAAAAAGTCAATGGCTCCTGCATCAAGTGCATCAAGCGTTGCTTTAGCACCTACTTTTGTTGCAGCCGAAAACATTAATATAGCCGTAGGGCATTTAGCCATGATTTGTTTAACTGCTGTAATACCGTCCATAATTGGCATTTCAACATCCATGGTAATAACATCAGGTTTTAATTGGGTAGCTAAAATAACGGCTTCTCTACCATTTAATGCAAAACCAACAATTTTAAAGTCTGCTTCTTCCTCTAGTACTCTTTGTATACTTTTACATATAAAAGTAGAGTCATCGACAATTAATACTCGAATAGTCATGTCTATAAAGCAAAGCTACGCCACATACCTTTTCATTAACCCTGGAACATCTAGAATCAATGCGATTTGCCCATCACCTGTAATTGTTGCGCCAGCCAAGCCATCTAATCCTTGTAATTTAGCGCCTAAGGGTTTTATAACAACTTCTTCCTGCCCAATCAGCTGGTCAACGACAAAACCAATTTGTCTTCCGCCTGAGTTAACAACAACAACATGCCCCGTTGTTTGCTTATCAGCAACATAATTCGGATCATTCACCAACCAGTCACTTAGAAAGAATAAAGGTAAAGCTCTATCCCTAACCATAATAACTAACTGTCCATCAACTACATTAGTAGTTTTCAAATCTAAATCTAAAATTTCTAGGACACTTGCTAAAGGTAGAGCAAATGCCTGTCCTCCAAGAACAACCATCAGTGTAGGCATAATGGCAAGAGTTAGAGGTACTTTAATAATAATTGTACTACCTTCGCCTTCTACTGAATCAATTTCAACTACGCCATTCATTTGATTAATGCGGGTTTTTACGACATCCATTCCCACACCTCGTCCTGACACATCTGAAATTTCTGTTTTAGTTGAAAAACCGGGCATAAATATCAGGTTAAAACACTCTTTATCATCAAGCCTTTGCGCAGTTTCTTCATCCATTAATCCTTTTTCAACAACCACTTTCCTAAGCACATCCGCATTCATTCCCTTACCATTATCCTTAATTGATAACTGAATATGGTCACCTTCTTGCGATGCGGATAACACCACAAGACCTTCTCTCTCTTTTCCTGCTGTCACTCTATCCTCAGGTGACTCAATCCCGTGATCTACTGCATTTCTAACTAAATGTACTAACGGATCGGCTAACGCTTCAACTAAGTTTTTATCTAAGTCGGTTTCTTCTCCAACTAACTCTAGTTTAATCTCTTTTTTAAGGCTTCTGGAAAGATCCCTAACAACGCGTGGAAAACGTCCAAAGACTTTCTTTATTGGCTGCATTCTTGTTTTCATCACTGCTAACTGCAAATCTGCAGTCACAATATCCAAATTTGAAACAGCCTTGGCTAAAGGCTCATTAGCTTCAGCTTCAGAAGCCTTGAGGGTTTGAAATCTATTTCTGACTAAAACCAGTTCTCCAACCATATTCATAATCTCATCAAGAATATGGGTATCAACACGAACCGTTGTTTCAGCTTGAGGAGTTGCTGCTTTTGTAGCTCCTTTTGCTTTTGCCGCTGCTTTTTCTTTTACAGGTGCTTTTGCTGGTTTAGTTTTTACTTGTGTGTGCTCAGGCTCTTTTTTAAGCACTGGCTCTACAGGTTTGGGTATTTTTTCTATTTGCGGCTCAACGTCTTCCTTACTTGTTGTAACACTGACTTCCGGTGCAACTTCTTGTTTCTTTGTTTTTATCTCAGCAACCGAGCTATTAAATTTTCCTTTCCCATGAAGCTCATCTAATAAATTATCAAACTCTTCTTCGGTTATATCAGCTGAAGAAATTTGCTCAGCCACCTTTTCATCCAATAAACTTTTTGCTGAGAAAGATCCTTTGCCATGCAATTCATCTAACAAATTATCAAATTCTTCTTCCGTTATATCACCTGGATTAATTTCTGACTTTGTGATTTCTTTTTCTGCCGGACTTGACTCAACTTTTTTATCATCCAATAAACTTTTTGCAGAGAAAGACCCTTTCCCATGCAAATCATCTAACAAATTATCAAATTCTTCTTCTGTTATATCACCTGGATTAATTTCTGACTTTGTGATTTCTTTTTCTGCAGAACTTAAGGTCGTAGTTTCATTCTCTTCTAACGCACCTGAAACATCATCAAACATTGCTCCAAACTGTTGCTCAACTATATCAGTAGCGGCAGAATGTTCTGACACGTCTTCTTCTACAGATAATGTTTCTTCTGCTTCAACAGGCTCAGGCTCAACTTCATCTATTTTTTCTGCTCCTGCACGAGTAAAAGCTTGCAATCTTGTCAACAAACTTTCATCAGCCTCTTCTGGGTCAACACCCGTCTTAACCTGATCAAACATTACATTAACAATATCAACAACTTCTAGAATTACATCCATTAATTCAGCAGAAACTTGACGTTCGCCCTGTCTCAATATATCAAAAACATCCTCAGCCTTATGACAAACAGCAACTAAAGGATCTAAAGCTAAAAAACCAGCCCCTCCTTTAATCGTATGAAAACCTCGAAAAATAGCATTTAGTAAGTCAAAATTATCTGGTGATTGCTCAAGCTCCACCAGTTGCTCTCCTAATAACTCAAGAATTTCACCTGCTTCTACTAGAAAATCTTGTAATATTTCATCATCCAGATCAATTGCCATGTTTCTTCCTCAAAACCCTAAACTTGATAAAAGATCGTCTACATCATCCTGGTTCTCAACTACATCCCCAGCTTTATCATCTATACCAGGCACAACAGGCCCAGGCAATGCTATTTCTTCACTGGTTTTTTTAGATCCATTGCTCTTAGCACCTGAAATCCGAACTAATTCGACCATGCTAGATTCTACATCCTGAACCAAACTAATAACTTTCTTTATTATTTGTCCTGTTATATCTTGAAAACCCTGAGCCATCAAAATCTCATTAAGTCCTCTTTGAACTTGCTGTAATGCTCCTTTTGACTCTTTAAAGTAATGTGTTATTTCAGTTGTCATTCCTTTAAATTCTTCAAAAGGCATTTCTTTAACTAAAAAGCGTTCCCATTTTTCTGATAATTGTTCAGCATGTTTATTTAATTCTTCCGAGACCGGTAGTAAATTTTCAACTACATTTAATGTCTCATTGGCGGCTTGCTCAGTCATGGTAATAACATATTGCAACCGCTCTTTTGCATCTGGAATATCCGTTTCTGTTATCGAAGCAAGATTAGCATCTAGACTCATTCCTCCCATAGTGTCATGTAATTGACGTGTTATTCTGCCAACTTCATGAAATATTTCGGTCTCTCTTTGACTTGAAATTTCATCTAACAAACTATCTACATCTGACTCTTTACCTTGTTCTAAGGCCGTGACCAATTTTTTTGCTAGCTCTAAGCGACTATCATTTGTCATTTTCTATCCCTCTAACCGTCAATACGTTCAAAGATTTTTTCTATTTTTTCTTTTAACGTTCCTGCGGTAAACGGTTTAATAACATACCCATTAACACCCGCCTGAGCTGCCATAATAATCTGCTCTTTCTTAGCTTCTGCTGTTACCATTAACACAGGCATATCAACCAACTTAGGGTTTGCTCTAACTGCTTTTAACAAATCAATTCCCGTCATACCTGGCATATTCCAATCAGTTACCAAGAAATCAATTCCACCTGCTTCTAAAATAGGCAGTGCTGTTTGCCCATCATCAGCTTCTACTGTATTAGTAAACCCTAGATCTCTAAGTAAGTTTTTTACTATGCGCCTCATTGTTGAAAAATCATCAACAACAAGAATTTTCATATTTTTATCCAAGGGAAATCTCCAGCCTATTTATACTTAATTAATTTCTTCTAACCAATCAGAAAGTCTTGATCTTAATCTCAACATTGCCTGACTACTAATTTGACTCACTCTAGATTCACTTACATTTAAAACCTCACCTATTTCACGTAAGTTTAGCTCTTCTTCGTAATAAAGCGAGACAACTAATTGTTCTCTTTCAGGCAACTGCTTAATTGCTTGCGCCAATGCCTGCTGAAATTTTTCTTTACCCAACATTTCAAAAGGCTCTATCGAGCTTTTTTCTTTATGCTCAAAGGTCTGTTCACCAGACTCAGCTAATTCTTCAACACTAAATACTTTACATCCTAACGAGTCTTGAAGAATTTGGTTATATTCTTCAATTGATATGCCTAAATGCTCTGCAATATCACTATCTTTAGCATCCCGACCTAATTTATTTTCTACTTCCTTGATTGCTTCTGACACCATTCTGGATTTTTTATGGACAGAACGTGGTGTCCAGTCTGATCTTCTGACTTCATCAAGCATCGAACCTCTGATTCTAATTCCAGCGTAGGTATCAAAACTGGCACCTTGAGAAGCATCATATTTCTGAACTGCTTCTAAAAGCCCTAACATTCCTGCTTGAATTAAATCATCGACCAGTACTGAGTCGGGCAATCGACCCATTAAGTGATAAGCAATACGCTTAACTAAAGGCATGTGCTGAACTACCAACTCATTGGTATTTCCTGCCTGCATAGTTGCATACATTGCCACTCCGCTCATTCAATATCTCCATTAATACTGTACTCAACCATTCTTTCTATAAAAAACTCTAAATAGCCACCTGCTTGCTTTTTAATCGGCCAATTATCTATCCGACGAGCAAGGTCTTTAATCGCAAGTGAAGATTTGCTTCCAGGAAAGGCCTCTACAACCGGTTTTTGTTTTTGTACCGCTTTCCGCAAAGATTCATCAAAGGGAACTGCACCTACATAACCTAATGAAACATCCAGATACCTATCAGTCACTTTTGTAAGCTTAGTAAACAATTGTTGACCTTGCTGAGAAGATTCCACCATATTTGCAACAATTTGAAATTTTTCTATATTAAAATCTCGGTTCAATAATTTAATATAAGCGTAGGCATCGGTTAAAGACGTGGGTTCATCACAGATAACAACAATAATTTCTTGACTAGCTCTTGCAAAATTAACCACACTTGAGGAAATCCCCGCTGCTGTATCAACAATTAAAATATCAAGATTTTGATCTATGTCACTAAACGCACTAATAATTCCGGCTTGTTCTGCGGTTGAAAGTTCAGACATATGCTGTAACCCGGAAGATGCTGGTATGACTTGCAACCCTTCTGGCCCAGTTAGCATGATATCTTTTAAACTTTTTTCACCTTTTAGGACATGCGATAAATTAAATTCCGGTGATAATCCTAATAAAATATCTACATTTGCCAGGCTCATATCGGCATCAAGTAAAGCAACTCGCTTTCCTGATTGAGATAACGCCACACCAAGGTTGACGGCTAAATTTGTTTTCCCGACACCACCTTTACCACTGGTAATGGCAATAACTCGAACAGGCTTTATTTTTTTTTGTATCATTTTTCGTATCCCAGATGCTTGATCAGATGCTTTATGCATAACCTTCTGACACCCAATGGTCATAACTTAAATCATTAGTATAGTCATTTTTTTCATCAAGACCTGTCGCACTCTGGTTTATCAAATCAATAGAATCAGGATAATAAATATCCTCAGGCACTTGCTGACCATTCGTCATAAAGGCAATAGGTAATTGATGCTCAATAATGGCTGATAAGGTTGAGCCTAGCGCAACCGTTTCATCCAGTTTAGTCAAAATACTAGCTTCTGGCTCAAACACCTTAAAAACTTTTATAATCTCATTGATTGCCTTTTGTTGAGTCGAAGCAGACATGACTAAATAAGTTTTTATTGGCACCTCATGCTGCTGCAACGTCTGAATTTGATCAGCCAAACGCATATCACGCTGACTCATGCCCGCTGTATCAATCAAAATTAGCTGTTTATCACTAAAACCATTAATGTGCTTGCGTAACTCATCAGCATTGGCAGCAACTTGCATAGGTACATCTAATAACTTTGCATAGGTATTTAACTGCTCATGCGCGCCAATTCTATGATTATCAGTCGTGATCAATGCTACATTTCCAGACCCATGCTTTAAAATATATTTAGCCGCCAACTTTGCTATGGTTGTCGTTTTTCCTACCCCTGTTGGTCCAACCAAGGCAACGATCCCTCCATCTTCTAATAGATTGTCATTAGATATGGGTAAAACTTTGGACAACATATCTTTAGCTTTTTTAAATGCTAATGCAGAATCCTTATGGCTATCTAATCGATTGGCTATTTTAATTGACAATTTTTTTGAGATTTCCATCTCTGATAGTTTATGCAATAAATCAAGCCGTACTGGGTTACTTTTAACCCCTTGAGCCCATGATGCTTCAGATAATTTAGTATTAAAAACTGCTTTTAACGATTTAATTTCATCTCGCATTTCCTGCATAAATGACTCAGATACTGCTGGTTTTGGCTTTTCTTGTTTCATAGCCTCAAAACTGAACTGTTTCGCCGCAGGCGCTGCTATTTTTTTTACAGCTGGTTTAGGTTTTGTCACAACAGCCTTACTTTTACTAACTAAATCTACCTTTTCAGCATACCCAACATATTGGTCAATATTCCGGCGATTGGATCTTTTTGGAATAACACCATCTTCACCTATTTTTCTTGAACTAGTCACAACATGTAATTGATCTTTCTCTGTATCAAAATTAGCTAACTCAATTTTTTTCTTTATTTTAGGCGATGTCTCTTTCGGTTGTGTTCTCAAATGCTTTTGGACTGTTTCTTCATCAAAATCTCTTGCTGCGACAATTTCAACACCCTCATCAACTGATTTATTTGACATAATGACAGCATCAGCACCTAATTCTTCTTTAACCATTCGCATGGCTTGACGAATATCTTTTGCTACAAATCGTTTTATTTTCATTTATCTACCCTTGTACTATGCATTTTGTCCTACTGTTGAAATCACTTTAATCTGATGATCTTCAGGAATTTCATTGTATGCCAAAACATGCAAACCAGAAATTGAATGTCGGACGAACCTAGCTAACCAAGGCCGAATAAAAGAAGAGACTAACAACACTGCCGCCTGACCTTCCATTTCCATTTTTTGAGCACTTTCTTCTAAAGACATGTTCATTTGCTCTGCTAACCCTGGTTCTATACCGGCACCATTTTCGCCCGCCGTTTGCAAAGACTGTTGCAACAACCGTTCCAACTCTGGATCTAGAGTTATAACAGCAAGCTCTTTCTCTACCCCATTGATTTCATAAACAATTGAACGACCTAATGCTGCACGGGTAGCAGAAGTTAAAACGTCAGGATCTTGACTCTTGGTTCCGTACTCCGCTAATGTTTCTGCAATAGTCCGGATATCTCGAATAGAGACCCCTTCTCGTAGCAAATTTTGTAAAACTTTAACCACAATACCTAATGCGAGTGTTTTAGGCACTAAATCTTCAACCAGCTTAGGGGCTGATTTAGATAAGTTATCTAATATATTCTGTGCCTCCTCATAGCCGAATAATTCGTGCGCATTACTTTGTAAGATATGACTTAGATGCGTTGCTGCAACTGTCCCTGGATCAACAACTGTATACCCTAAGGTTTGAGCCTGATCTTTTTGATTACTTTCTATCCATACTGCATCCAACCCAAAAGCTGGATCTTGAGTTACTTCTCCTTGCAAGTCGCCAAAGACTTGCCCAGGATTAATTGCCATTTCTTTTTCTGGCATAATCTCGGCTTCTCCAACAGTCACCCCCATTAAAGAAATCCTATACCCTGTAGGTGATAAATCCAGATTATCTCGTATGTGAACGGAAGGTACTAAAAACCCAAGCTCTTGTGACAGTTTTTTTCGCACACCTTTAATTCGTGTCATTAATTGTCCACCCTGGTTTTTATCCACCAATGGAATCAGTCGATAGCCGACTTCTAAACCAATCACATCAACGGGCATAACATCATCCCAGCCTAATTCTTTTATTTCTTGCGCAGCACTTTGCTGTTGAGGCGATTGTGCTGCCTGCTGCAAAACTTCCTCTTGTTCTTTTTGATGCCTCTGATTGATTAAATAAGCACTACCTAACAATGCCAAGGAAAGTAAAATAAAAACCAGATTCGGCATACCTGGGATAACACCTAACATACCCATAATTGCTGCTGTGACTATCAGTGATTTAGGATCATTAAATAATTGATTCCCAACTTGCTCACCCACAGTTTCGTCACTACCACGAACTCTTGTGACAACAATCGCAGAGGCAGTTGATAAAAGTAATGATGGGATTTGTGCAACCAGTCCATCCCCAATGGTTAATAAAACATAAACTTCGCCGGCTTCAGAAAAGCTGAGTCCATGCTGCCCTACACCAATCGCCAAGCCACCTATAACATTGATAAATAAAATAATTATCCCTGCTATTGCATCACCTCTGACAAACTTACTGGCACCATCCATTGATCCATAAAAATCTGCTTCTGCTGCAACTTCTATACGTCTCTCTCTAGCTTGGTCCTGATCTATTAAACCTGAATTTAAATCGGCATCAATAGCCATTTGCTTTCCGGGCATAGCATCCAATGTAAATCTGGCACCAACTTCGGCAACTCGTCCTGCACCTTTCGTAACAACAACAAAGTTGATAATCACTAAAATTGCGAAAACAACCAAACCAACGGCAAAGTTTCCACCAATCACAAAAGAGCCAAACGCTTCAATCACCTTACCGACTGCATCCCCACCTTCATGACCCTCTAACAAAATAATTCGTGTAGATGCTACATTCAAAGCGAGTCTTAGCAAGGTTGCAATTAAAATAACGGAGGGAAAAACAGCAAACTCTAATGGTTTAAGACTGTAAATAACAACTAAAAGAATAATTAATGAAAATGCAATATTAAAGGTAAAAAATAAATCTAATAAAAAAGGCGGTAAAGGTAGCACGATCATTGATAATATCATGACGATAACTACCGGTGCCCCTAGCCCCATACTTGAAATAGATTTGATTGTTTCGACTACTTTAGCGAGATCCATAATATTTTTTCTATAGGTTATATGTGATAGATATAAATGCTCTTACTCTTGCCTAAAATCATCGGGAACTTTTATATTACGCGGTGGCAATGGTTTATCTCCATTATTTTCAGTTGCTGCTTTTAACTGAAAGACATAAGCCAATATCTGCGCGACAGCTAAAAAGAGTCCTTTTGGAATTTCTTCACCTATCTCTGCCGAATAAAACAATGCCCTTGCTAAAGGTGGAGCTGCGACCAAAGGAATATCTGCTCCCATTGCACTATTTCTTATATGAGCGGCGATCAGGTCTACACCTTTTGCAACCATAATGGGAGCCCCACTACCTAAAGGATCATACTTCAATGCTATGGCATAGTGAGTTGGGTTAGTGACAATCACATCTGCTTTTGGTACTTCATCCATCATCCTTTGTTGGGACATTTCCATCTGTTTTCTACGAATCTGCCCCTTTATTTCTGGGTTACCTTCTTGTTGTTTAGATTCATCTTTAACTTCCTGTTTAGACATTTTTAGTTGTTTATTGTTATTCCATAATTGATAAGGCACATCAATTGCCACAATGACAATCAAGGTTGAACTTAAAATCAAAAACCCAAACAGGATAATATCGCCTGCATTAATCATTGCATTATTCAATGACAAAGAACTTAATGCCATAAACTGATCTAAATATCCTTTGAATAAACTACCAGCAACTGAAAAAACTAAGACAATTTTTACTATAGATTTTAGTAATTCAACCCAGCCCTGGACTCCAAACATTCTTTTTAAACCAGAAACAGGATTCATTTTTGAAATTTTAGGACTCATTGATTCTGTACTAAAATTCCATCCCCCCATCATAATAGGTGTTAATAATGCGACAACTCCCATCGTTAAAACTAAAGGCACAATTAACAACATTCCATCTAATAAAACCTGTTTAAAATAAATAATCAGGCTTGCATCGTCAAAGAACACATCACGCTTTAATTTAAATTGTTTTTGAATTATTTGTATTAAACCTTGACTAATTGATTCTCCTGTAAATATCAGCATAACTGAGCCAGTCATTAATGCAACGAAGGTATTAAGTTCTTTTGAACGAGGAATCTGTCCCTTTTTTCTAGCATCAGCAATTCGCTTTGCCGTGGGTTCTTCGGTTTTATCTCCTGAGTCATCAGCCATTTAAATATCCTATAACTTTAATAACTGCTGTATTAACTGATAACCTTCGGTTAATACATTTGAAAAAACTTCTATTGAATTAGACATTGAAATCCAGATCAAAACTAACCCCAGCATAATGGTAATGGGAATACCTACAGCAAAAATTTGTATTTGTGGTGCTGCCCGTGCAGCAACACCAAAACTGATATTGACGAATAATAATGCAGCCATAATGGGCATTGCGAGTAGAACACCGCCTGCAAAAATTTGGCTACTCCAACTGATAATAGACCATAAATCATTCAAATTAAGACCAATAATGCCAACGGGTAATGTATTAAAGCTTTCTACTAACATCTCTATTAATAACAAATGACCATTAACACTTAAAAACATTAAATTTGCAGAAACAATAAACACTTGTGACACAACAGGAACTTGTACGCCAGAGGCCGGATCAACCATAGATGCAAAACCTAAACCCATACTATAGGCAATACTTTGTCCGCCTAATAACATCACAGAAAAGACCATTTGCAACACAAAACCGGTAGATAAGCCAATAACCAGTTGTTGAAGTGTCACCATAAAACCTTGATGACTAAATATATCAATATCAGGAGGACTTGGTAATAATGGAACAACAACAAGCGTAATAAAGAGCGCCACAATAACTCGAATTTTCGCTGGAAGTGCTCGAATACTAAAGACGGGGATAGAAATAAACATTGAACCAATGCGAATAAATGGCCAAATAAATGAAGCCAATGTTGATAGTATCTGTCCCTCCGTGATGTTCATTGGTCTACCCAATAAGTGTTGGAATTTGATACATCAAGTTTTGAAAATAATCAATAATTGCTTGTAACATCCACGGGCCTGCAAGTGTTAAAACTAAAATAACCATTGCTAATTTAGGAATGAATGATAATGTTTGTTCGTTAATTTGTGTTGCAGCCTGAAACATGGCAACAAGCAACCCTACAGCTAACGAAGACAATAAAATTGGAGCAATTAACTTTATTGCAACTAAGACTGTATCTTCAGCAATTGAGGAAATAACGTCTGGAGTCATAATAATGTCTATAAATTGTCACACATAAAAACTGGCCGCTAACATTTCCATCACTAATGTCCAGCCATCAGCCAATACAAATAGCATGATTTTGAACGGTAAAGAAATAATCATCGGAGATAACATCATCATACCCATTGCCATTAGTACACTAGCCACGACTAAGTCAATCACTAAAAATGGCAAAAAAATCAAAAAACCAATCTGAAATGCAGTTTTAAGTTCACTGGTCACAAAAGCAGGTAAGAGTAATGAGAAAGGCACATCATCAACTGATTCAAAATCTTCTGAATCTGATATTTTCATAAACAATTCTAAATCTGTTTCTCTAGTTTGCTTTAACATAAACTTTCTAAAAGGCTCAGATGCTTTTTCAATTGCCTTTGTAATCTCTATTTTTTCTTCCATATAGGGCTGAACGGCCTCTGTATTAACCTTATCAAAAACCGGCATCATTATAAAAATTGTCAAAAATAGAGATAACCCAAGTAATACTTGATTACTTGGTGCCTGACCTGTCCCTAAAGCTTGGCGTAACAAACCCAAAACGATCATAATTCGAGTAAACGATGTCATGGTTAATAACATTGAAGGCAAAACAGTCAGCATTGTCATTAATGCTAAAATTTGAATCGTTACCGTATATGTTTCACCGCCGTTCGGGTTTGTTGTGACAGTCAGCGCATCAATTCCGGGAGCCGCGACCGATACAACTGGCATTAATCCAACAAGCAAACTAACAACTATTTTATTCATTTAAAGTTCCAGTCATTATCTGTTTGAGTTTTTCAGAAAACTCACTTTCAGCAGGCCTTTCTTTTGTTTCTTGAACCACTCGATCATTATCCTCAAGAACCAACAAGTTATTTATTCGTCCAGGCGAAACACCTAGCACTATTTGCTTTTCACCCACTTGAACCAACATGACTTTTTCGCGCCCTCCTAAAGATAAGCCTGAAATAACTCTCATTTTTTGTTTTGAATTTTCTGGTAATGCTCCCATTTTTCTCATCAACCAGATACAAGCAAAGAATAGAGCTATGACTATTATTAGCCCTAATGCCCAACTCATCACATGATCATAAGTAACTAATCTAGTAGGCTTTTTACCATCAATATCTATAGCAGCGTATGTAGATGAAATTGAAAACAAAAAAATAGTGATACTAGCAATTAAAATTCTCAATTTATGACCCTAATTTTTTCACGCGTTCTGATGGACTAATCACATCCGTTAATCGAATTCCAAATTTATCGTTCACGACAACAACTTCTCCATGGGCAATCAACGTGCCATTAACCAATACATCCATCGGTTCGCCAGCAAATCTATCTAATTCAATGACTGAGCCTTGGTTAAGCTGTAATAAGTTTCTAATATTAATACTTGTCCTTCCTATTTCCATGGAAACTGTGACAGGCACATCCAGAATGACATCTAATTTAATATCCTCTGATGTAGAAGCAACTGCTGCTGAGCCTGTTTCAGCTTGCGCTTCTAATTCATCAAATGTTGCTGCTTCTATATCTTCAGCATCACTTTGTTCTTGTAGAGCATCGCCCCAATCTGCTCCTGCATCCTCTTCATTCGTCTCAACCCCAGATTCTGCTTCGGCAGTGGCTTGCTCTTCCATTGCATCACCCCAGTCAGCGCCCAGATCTTCTTCATTTTCACTCATTCTTTTTACCTTTTTATTACTTTTGAATAGAACTCAATTTCTTTCGTTTCTACCCTAAAGAATCCTGAGTTAATTTTTCTGTTACTTGAACAGCATAATTACCATCTGACAACCCAATTTTACCGTTAAAAATATTGACATCTTCTGCTTTAACAGTGACTATTTCAGGCATTTCAATAGGAATAACATCCCCTTTTTGGAAGTTAATCACATCTTTAATTGTCATTGTTTTTTCAATCAGCATACTATTTAAAGAAACTTCACTCCGAAGTACTTCTTTTCTCAAATTTTCCTGCCAAGTTCCATCAACTTCCCCTCTATCACTTGATACTGCATCTAACAAATCTCTAATAGGTTCTATCATTGAATAAGGCATTGCTATATCAATTTTCCCTCCCCCTCCTTCTAGCTCGACAAGAATGGTTGAAACAACAACAATTTCTGAAGGACTTACGATATTTGCAAATTGAGGATTTACCTCAGAATTCATATATTCCATTTCAACATCCATCACTGGCTTCCAGGCCTCTTTTAAATCCTTAAATAACATATCAATAATTAAACGAATAACTCGCATTTCCGTTGGTGTAAATTCACGCCCTTCCACTTTATTGTAAAACTGACCACCGCCACCAAAAAAATTATCTACTGCTGTAAAAACAAGTTTTGGCTCCATAACGATTAATGCCCTGCCTCTTAAAGGTGAAAATCGAACAATATTAAGATTTGTTGGGACATAAAGACTTTGGATATAATCAGAAAACTTTTGAACTTGTATTCCTTCAATAGAAATTTCTGCTGATCTTCTTAAAAAATTAAACAGAGAGATACGAAAATAACGTGTAAACCGTTCATTAATCATCTCTAATGTTGGCATCCTGCCTCTTACAATTCTTTCTTGACTTGCTAAGTCATATCCTTTTACAGTTCCTGATTCTTCTTCAGCTACTTCGGTTTCTACTTCACCATCGTCGACACCGTGTAAAAGTGCATCAATTTCATCCTGTGAAAGAAGATCTGCTGTAGACATAACTTTAAAACCTCAATAAAAAAATTTAGTTATCACCACAAAGTTAACCAAGCAAATATATAATTAAATAGCCTTAGGCAACTTGCAATAAATAATCGGGGGTACTTATTGCATTACAAAAGAAGTAAAAAAAATATTTGTCACTTTGTTTTTCTTTGTCATTTTTTCCATAACCTCACCCACCACCTTTAACATTTCATCCCGTAGCGCTTCTTTTCCTTCAATAGTCATTAGGTTTTTTGATCCTTTTGCACTAATTGCCATTAGTAAATTATTTCGTATCATTGGTTCGTGCTTCTTAAGCACTTCAATTGTCTCTTCACCCTTAACTAACAATGAAACTGATACCTGAATTAAGCTTGCTCCAGAACCCTTAGGGAAATTTACAATTAATGATTTTTTCATATCATAATAAATATCATCACTAGCTCCTTCTTCATCCTCTTCCTCTATAACTTCCCCACTCACCTCTTTATCTAATTCTTCAGAGTTACCCATAAAAAAATAGTAACCAGCACCTGCCCCTGCTAATAGTAAAATAACTAACCCTATAATAATCATTTTTTTTGAAGACTTTTTTTCATCTCCATTTTCTACTTCATTTTCTGCCATAATTCCTCCTATTCTGCTTTTAACTGTAGACTATTTTTAGTAAATTACTCACCATAATCATTTAATATATAAATTTTTTTCTTTCTAAGTATGTGTATTAATTATAAAAATAACTCTCAATCAAGAAAACCACAGCTATTATCACAATAAGCAAGATAATCTTTATTAATACATTTGAAGACTATTTAAGTAACAAACGTTCAGAAATTATCAGAAAGACATATTTTTGTCTTTTCTATCATTTGAGCAATCAACAGGCCAAAATAATATTAGCCAATAAATACAAATGGTTATAATATAATATAGGTAAGCCTAGCCTATTTTTAAACAAAAAAAGGGAGTAAAATTAACTTTTACTCCCTTTTTTCTATACAAACTTCTAGGCAATCAATTTTTCTTAGATTCTAAATTAATTAACTCAAATACTAACTCCTCTTCTAAATCATACTTTGTTCCTTAGATAAATATTTATCAGTTAAATTAATCATCTCTAAATTTTTCACAGTATAAAATATGCTCTATTTACTAATAATAAAGCATATTTAGGTATAAGAACTAGGGGTGATTAATATCATAAAAATTACTTTTAAAGTATTTTCAATATAAGAAAAATACCATTAATCAGATTTTTTAAAATGCACAACCCGTCTTCACGCCAAATCGTTTTAATAATATTACCAACGGACAAAAACCTGTAAAAGAAGCCTGAACCAAATTAAGACCCACGAAACCAGTTAACCATAACCAATTCAATGAGAAAAATAGAGATAAACATATGCTTACTAATATAAACATTCCAGCAAAAAACATTACTAAACGATCAATTGTCATAATTCCTCCCAACCATATCTAGGTATACTATATTTCTAACAAAAATATAGTATACGCCATTAATTAGTATATTATTATTTAATTATATATATGGGTATAAAAAAAGCCCTTTTCGGGCTTTTTTTACTTTTGCTATCTTTCTATTTTAAGCTTACTTCTGAATAGCAACCTAATCTAATAAATCCAGAATATCCTGAGCAGCAAGCTTTTGCTCATCATTTCCTTTCTCAAATGCTTCTTGTGCAATTGCTTTAGCTGCATCATAATCACCCATGTCAATATATGCTTTTGCTAAATCAATTTTAGTTTCCATTTCATCCATATCAGTTAAATCTAAAACACCTTGTTCTGAATCTTTTTCTGATAATTTATCAAAATCAAAATCAAATGTCTCAAACTCTTCAGTTATTTTACTATCCTTGCCGCCATCCGTTGAATTAGAATCATTAACTTGGAATTCACTTAAATCAAAATCTATATTATTTGCATCATCTTCGTTAGAATTTTCTTTCTCTAGCTTTTGATCTTTCTCATCTTCGTCAAAAATAGATAAATCAAATTCCATTTCATTTTTATTACCTTCTAAAGTTTCTTCCTCTGTTATTTTATTAGTATTGCTATCAGAATCATCATCTATATCATTTTTTGTAACAATGTTTTCACCCGATGAAGACTTCACGTCTAACTCATCACCCATTTCTACAACTTTTGACCAAAATGATTGATCCTTATTTTTTCCAGATTTTTCTAGTTCTATTACATACTTTTCAAAACCACTTTTATTTTCATGAGCATGAAATATTTCTAATAACTTTAGCTTACACTCATCTCTTTCAGGCTGATCGACAATTGCCTGACGCATTAATTCTTCTGCTTGTTGATATCGTCCATATGCCAAATAAACATCCGCCTCTAAAACAGGATCAACATCCTCACTTAGATCTTTATCAAAAGTATGAAAATCACTTGATGAAAATTCATTCAAAAAAGAACTATCTTCCAAAGGGTCTTCAAGAGAAGGCATTTTATCAGAAGAAGAATCTGACTCTTCTTCATCACCTAAAGAATCAAGAGGGATAATTTCACTCGCGGATGCAAATATGCTGTCATCATCTATAGCATCTTCATCCTCTTCTCTTCCTTTACGCCATAATGCCCAGCCAAGCAACCCTAAAATAGGAAATACTATTGCACTTAACATAGGGGTAGAGAGCGTTTCTTTTTCTGGTGAAACTGATTCAGTCTCTACTTTTGTATCTTCATCTTTTACTTGGTCATTAACTATTGGTGCTTCTTTAACAACCGGCTCCGTATCCTTAGCAGTAGTTACTGGCTCTTCTTTAGGCTCAATTTTTTTGTCAGAACCTTCAGCTTGTTTCACTTCTATTTCAGAGGTGTTTTTTACTTTATTCTGATTTTGTAAGGCAGCAATTTGCTCATCTTTCAAAACCAGCATTTTTTGCACCATTGCTAATTGCTGCTCCAATTTTTCCATTTTGGCTTGCATTGCAAAACTATCTTCAGAACTTAAAGAAGGTAAATCAGTTTGTTTTACTTTTGTTCCATTACTTTGCGGATCTACATTTGCATCATTTTGGGATACAACAACTGTCGTATCAGCAACTTGTTCTTCAGTTGGTGCTGTTAATTCTACTTGTGCATGAATACCTTTAGTTTTATCTAAATTAGCTTGTAAATTAGTATTTACAACACCCGTCCATTGATCAGTCTGAGCTTTAAAGGCTAACTGTGCATCGTCTTTAGATAAACTTAGAATTACTTCTTTTTCTGGTATTTTAAGAGTTTTACCCGCTTCTAAAGCATTAACATTATCTTTATAAAACGCATTTGGATTAGCCTTAAATATAGCCATCATCATCTGCGCCCTTGTAACGTCGCTGTATGTATTCGTCTTATCCGCAACCTTCCACAATGAATCATTTCTTCTAGTAGGCCCATATTCTCCATTAGAGAATGTATCCTTCACTATTTTTTTTGATTTTTGAGTATTAACTTTAGCTATCGTTGTATTTTTAGCTGGTTTTGCTTCTACCACCTCATTTGGTTTTTGTACAACAGGTATGACTGCTTGTGTATATGCAACGGGAGGATCAACCAACACAGTAAATTCTCGATAAAGATTTCCTTTATCCCAACTTACTTCTACCAAAAAATCTAAAAATGGTTCTCTTAACGCTTCTTTGGAACTAACCTTAATAATGGTTGATCCATCTGCAGCTTTAATAGTTTGGAATTTTATTTTTGAAAGAAAATAATTCCAGGGAACACCTGCTTCATCAAACTTTTCAGGCGGTGCGAGTTTCACATTAATATCTGAAACATTTTCTCCCGCAGAAACAAACAATGCAATTTCAGCATCAAGGTTCTGATTAAGTGCAGAGTGCAATTTAATATCGCCAATTCCTAATGGAAATGCACTCACCGGTGCCAGCAACGAAATAGCCGTTATTGTTTTAGTTAAATTGCGCACAAGTTTCTCCTTTACAATTTTTTACCACAGTGTTATACCAAGTTGAATCATATTTATGTTTAATCTTAGACTAGATGTATTTTTTTACCAGCTCTTCAGCTATTTGAATGCTATTTAATGCAGCACCTTTACGTACATTATCCCCTACCACCCACAAATCAATACCTCTAGGATGTGAAATATCTTCTCTAATACGCCCGACAAAAACGTCATCATTCCCAGAGGATTCAGTCACTGCAGTTGGATAACCACCATCAACACGTTCATCCAATACTGTGATGCCTTGCGCATTTTTCAACAATTCTCGAACAGTTTTTACATCAATCTTCTCACGAGTTTCTATATGTACAGCTTCAGAATGTCCATAAAAAACAGGGACACGCACAGCAGTTGGGTTAACTTTAATAGACTCATCAGAAAATATTTTTTTTGTTTCCCACACCATTTTCATTTCTTCTTTGGTATACCCGTTATCCATAAAAACATCTATTTGCGGCAATACATTAAATGCAATTTGTTTAGGATAAACTTTTGGAGTAATGGGCTTCCCATTCAATAGTTTGGCGGTTTGAGAAACCACCTCTTCTATTGCTTCCTTCCCTGTTCCAGAAACTGCCTGATAAGTACAAACGTTGATACGCTCTATACCTACAGCATCATAAATAGGTTTTAATGCAACCAGCATCTGAATCGTAGAACAATTTGGGTTTGCAATAATCCCGCGGGCTTTATATTCTGCAATTTTTTCTGGGTTCACCTCAGGTACAATTAAAGGAATATCATCGTCATACCTAAATTCTGATGTATTATCAATGACTACACAATTAGCGGCGGCGGCTTTAGGCCCATATTCCTTTGATATTGAGGCACCCGCAGAAAACAACCCGATTTGAACTTTAGAAAAATCAAATTCAGCTAAGTCTTTAACAACTAAATTCTTTCCTTTAAAAGGGATTCGTTTTCCAACTGAGCGACTACTTGCCAAAGCATACACTTCACCTATTGGGAAGTTACGCTCTTCCAAAATTGACAACATTGCTTCACCTACTGCTCCAGTAGCGCCTACGACGGCCACATCATAATTTTTTGACACTCACTTCCCTCTAACTAAATTCAATATGCCTAATAACATCAACCTAAAATTTCAAATATTTTCTTAGTAATATCGCTTACATTACCTACCCCTGTAATAGAACTAAACTTCACTGTTTGTTCTTTCGCAGAATAAAAGTCAACTAATGGTTTTGTTTGCTGATGATAGATATCAAGCCGTTTCTTTACAGTTTCTTCGTTATCATCCTCTCTCTGCATTAATGGTTCTCCAGTGAGATCATCCATGCCTTCCTGCTTAGGTTTTTTAAATTCAATATGATAGGTACGCCCGGAGGCTAGATGTACTCTTCTCCCTGCCATTCGATTGATGATTTCTGCATCTTCTACTGCAATTTCGATCACGTGATCAATCTCGACTTGCATTTCAATCAAGCCTTCTGCCTGAGCAATTGTCCGTGGAAACCCATCAAGTAAGAACCCATTTTTACAATCTGGTAGAGCAATACGCTCTTTAATTAAACCTAAAATAATTTCATCGGAGACCAGCCCCCCTCCATCCATCACTTTTTTTGCATCTATACCTAATGGTGTTCCTGCTTTTACAGCAACCCTTAACATGTCTCCTGTGGAAATCTGGGGAACCCCATATTTTCCTGTGATGAACTGTGCCTGTGTTCCCTTTCCTGACCCAGGACTACCTAAAAGAATGATACGCATAAAATAACTCCAAAATACAAAATGATAATTAATTAAAAATAATTATTTGCTTAAAGAAAAGATCAAAAAATTAAATAATTATATTATTCTATCTTAATTACCGTTCACATGTATTTAGAGCCTCCTCCCACATTAATAAACTTCCTTCTATTAACTGATTCTATATTCAAATATTTTATTTACCCAAACTTTAAGAGAAATAATCTTGTAAAAAAAATAAATTTCTTTACTATTAAACGATTTTTCCAATGAATTAAAAATGAATTCAAAAAGAAATTCTCGCTATGTATTTACGATCCGTTCAGTTAAAAGCAATCACTTTTCGCCAATTCGACCGGAAAGGCCAAGCATTCCAGAGCCTTATCAACCCTGAACGACTCTCTTCAGTTTCGTTCTAATAGCCATTATTTTCATATGACCAGAGAAAAAATTGTAAACCAGACCAAGATCTGGCTCACATCATTTATCATCCCTTATAATATTTGCCCTTTTGCCAGCCAGGTTAATCAGCAGGGAAAAATCCATTATTCCGTAATTGAATCAAAAAAAATTGATCAATGCCTAGAAGCTATTTTTACCGAATATCAAAGATTAGACATTCAACATGAAATTGAAACAACTTTGGTTATTTTCCCACATCAATTTCCCTTATTTATCGATTATCTTGATTTTCTTGACTTAGCAGAATCTCTTTTAATTGATCAAAATTATGAAGGTGTCTATCAATTAGCTAGCTTTCACCCTAATTATTGTTTTAAAGGGGAAGATATATCTGACCCTGCTAATTATACAAACCGTTCCCCTTACCCAATGTTACATTTAATTAGAGAATCTAGTTTAGAACTGGCTTTGCAATCTTATCCAAACCCTGAATTAATTCCAGAAAGAAATATCAAACTCACTAGGGAACTGGGGCTCCAAAAAATTCAGGCGATATTAAATAATATAAAACAAAGATAACTAACCCGCTAAGCCAAATTTCATTAAAATCATACATTTTAAATACACAATAAATCAAGCATACTTTATGCCAAGTTTCTACCTGTACCTTATATCAATAATCTAAAAGAAAAAAAGATCCTAATGTAAAGACTTTCCGAATTAACCTTATTAATTAAGTACTCAGCCTATTAAACCTGTCTCCGTACAGAGACATAAGGACCAAGATCCTAACGCCTATCGTCTACCTCTATTTCATAACCCCTTGTATTTGATATTGGCTATTCTTAAGTTAATCATAACTAGCCTAAAAAAATAATCTCTAACGTACTGAAAACAAATACTTATAAATATTCAGGTAGCAATTAGTAACAATATTAGCTCGTCTATCTAGAGCCCTAACCTTAAACTTAGAAAAATCAGTTGAACGCTATATTTTTATCCAAACCGTTGAATATTGAGCGCCCTTAAATTTGTAAGCACAAACCCATTTGGTAATAACACTAAATAAAAAGATATTTCCTTCTAGTCGTGCAAAAGAATGCGGGGCCTGTTATCCAGACTGTCTCAATTTGGTAACAATCATTTCTTTAGAAAATAAAAGCAGGAAAAGCTCTATTCATTAAAACTTTTAAATTATATTTCGTGCGGTCACAAATGCTATAATTTATATCGTATTGATTTTTGTCGATAGTAACGAAGTATGGACACAGAAGGCAGAGCAACGCATGAAGCAGTGCTGAGGTGCTTAAAAGGCACATAGCAAACTACGCAATCATTTTAGCAGCTCAGCTTACTGGGAAAAATTGACCGTTAGAAATCCGCATCTGTAACCGCGCGAGTATATTGCCTTACTCTTGAATATTGGTTATTCATCTTTTTGAGCAACTTTTATTTCTTCTGTATTTAAATTTTCGGTTTTATCAATGTCCTTACTAGTATCAGAAGATACTTCCGGCTCTATTGTCCTAATCACATTCCCTTCCACATCATAAACCACACCATCAACCTCATTTTCAAACTGTTTTTTCTCCTTTTTACGAATAACATTTCCTTCCACATCATATCTCACCACACTTTCATCTATGACTTCCGGCTCAGGTTCAGCAGTCACTTTTTCCATAAAATCAGTAAACCACTGAGTATCTTTTACTCCAGCAAGGTCTGTATCACTAAGAATATCTTCGGCAGCTGGCAAACTTCCACATTCCTTTGATAACTCGAATGCTTCGATGCAAGCATCCTCTTGCCCACGCAACCCATAAATACACGCTAAGTTATAGGCAGCACTTCCCCGCTGAATACGCTCTGCATTCTCAAAAAACTCTCCAGCCAAATCATAAAGCTCATCATCAGCACTAATTTGCATAATACGAGCTAAATCCATATAGGCTACACCACCATCAATCGCAGCACCTAGGTGGTTTGGCGTGACTAATAAACAAAAATTAAATTTAGAGATCGCCTCTAAATAAAGCTTAACAGCGTCCTCTTCTTTAGTTTTAGCTTGATGTAAAAGAGCAAAACCCCAATTAAATAGAGCCTCACCTGTAACCAGGTCTCCTTTTACTACATCTGCAAAACCTTGGTATGCGCTTATATATAGCTGGTCTGCTTTTGCCCCTTCATTTGATCGAGCGTTTGTCGTTTGTTTAATTGATGCTTTTAAAGTTGATTTTTTATTGATTCCACCAAACAATGCCATTAATTTCTGCCTCTTTAAGAGTTTTTTAGGATTATTGGTATAGAATAACAGTTCAACTTTACAAGATCATCTATCAATGAGCAAAAAAGAGATAAACTTGGAAACTTCTCAAATTCCATGGCATGAGTTACAACGTTTTTTTGCCAGTGGCATGGCTATTTATATAGCCGAAGATATTGATTTGGTTGAGGTTGCCTATCAATTTTCAATAGATAATAAAACACAAGTAGCACTATGGCTAAAACAAGAAAAAGTTGCACCAGTTACTGATCAACAGGCATTAAAGTGGTATGAAAAAAATACAACTGTATGGTCTGTGGTTGTAAAACCCTGGGTATTAGTTCAAGAAAAAAATCATTGATGAACAATAATGATAACAACTCAAAAATAGGACAGGGGATGATTTATCTTGCCTGGTTCATATTTTTAGCACTACTTACTTTTGGCTTCAATAAATACCTTGAACGACAAAACAATCCAAATCAAACTGTTTCTACAAAATGGCAAGATGGTATTGCAGAGGTAAGACTAAAGCAAAACCGCTACGGGCATTATCTAGCTAAAGGCCAAATCAACCAAGCTCCTGTCACCTTTTTGCTTGATACAGGTGCAACACTTATCAGTATTCCCGAGTCAATTGCACAACAACTGCAACTTAAAAAAGGCCATCCAGCTCAAAGCAGAACTGCTAATGGAACGATTACTGTCTACGGTACTCGGCTTAGCTCGGTTGGAATTGGTGCTATAGAACTTAATAATATCCGCGCGACAATTAACCCTCATATGGAAGGAGATGAAATATTACTAGGAATGAGCTTTATGAAGCACCTAGAAATGACTCAAAAAGGAAAAGAACTAATTCTTAGATACTAAAAATGAAATCACCTATAATTACACATTTTATTGTACTATTTTCAGCTTTACTTTTTTCAGACACAGCATTTTCTCATGCTGGCTCTCATGGAAATGATGAATGTATTGTTACAATAGATGGATTTGATATCCGTTTAAATGGCTATCAATTTCAAGGAAAGTTCCCCGATAAACACTATTGCCGTCATTTCCCATATCTAGGACAGACAATAATTAAAGTTGATTCTAACACTGATGACTTAAGTGGTATGGCTGTGGAATTGCAACTATTAAAGCGTAACTCATGGTTAGGGCTACTGCTACAAAAAAAAGATGCTTTTTCTGTGATTCAACACCGCCCACTACAATTTTTTTCTAATCAAGTTGTGTCTATCAGTACTGATTTAAAAAAAATAGACATCTATGCAATCAAGTTAAAATTACACAACAAAAATGACAAAGTAACTGAACAACAGATTATGTTTGTTGCAGGCCTACCCTTTACCAAAGTTCTGGTTGGCATTGCCATTATATTTCTTTTATTTATTATTTTTATTTTTTTCAAACAACTGAAAATTAAACACTAATAACAAAAATTATTTGAACTAGTACATCGTCCATGTTGTTTTACGAATATAAGGAGCGGAGAAATGGTTAGCTGCTAGGCGCACGAGTGAAAGACTAGCAGGCTAACTGAACGAGTGCAACAACGCAGATGACCTTTTATCAGTTCTTTATATCCGTAAAACAACATGGACGATGTACTAGACCTCTAGCAAAATTTCATCAGTTGCATTGACCAAAGCATCAATCATTTCTTCTCCACTGGCAATATGCCCTGCGTTGGGCAAAACAACAAACCTGGCCTTGATCAAGTGTTTTGACAAAGAAAAACCGGCTTCCATAGGACAAACCAAATCATTTCTCCCGTGTATTATGACTGAAGGAATATGATGCAAGGTATCACATTCATCTAAAATCTGATTTTCTGTAATAAAATATTTGTGTTTGGCATAATGCAATTCCATTTGCACCTGCTGCAACATTTTTTCTGTCACATGACTTTGTTGTTCATTCTCTTGATAATCTTGCATTAAAGCGACTTGACCACCCCACTCCATCCAAGCTTTAGTTACACGCCTTTTTGCCAACTCATCATCTCCAAAGACAGCATTGTATAAACTTTTCACTAAATCTGTTGATGTATTATCAGATACACTAGCCACTAACTGTTGCCACTTTTCTGGGTAAATAAGCCCAACCCCTTCATTAGCAAACCAGTCCAAATCCTTCTTTCTTGCTAAAAAAACACCTCGTATAATCATTGCTAACACTTTCTCTGGATGTTGCTGAGCATATAACAAGGTAAGTGTTGCTCCCCAAGACCCTCCAAACAAAATCCATCGCTTGATTTTCAATTGTTTTCTAATTCGCTCCATATCATCAATTAGATCTTGAGTCGTGTTATGCTCGATTTCACCAAAAGGTACCGATTGTCCGCAACCCCGTTGGTCCATTAGAATAATATTATATTTTTCGGGATTAAAAAAACACCTATGTCCTGGTTTAGTACCTGAACAAGGCCCGCCATGAAGAAAAATAACCGGGATTCCTAGTGGATTTCCAGATTGTTCCACATACACTAAATGGACACTGTCCGTTTGCAGATAAAAACTGTTGAAAGATTCTATTTGAGGATAAAGTATTTTCATGATTTATAATAAAAAATGAGATCAATTATAATCACTTATACTCCTTAACACCATATTCAGCTTTCATACTAATAAGCGCTTGGTTTAAAATTTTTACTCTTTCTAAATCACCAAGTTCCATTTCTACTTTCATCAAGTTTTCGGTAAGCTGAATAACTTTACCAAGATCTTTAAGATAGCGAAAAACAGAAACTGATCTATCAAAATAATTTCTGGCTACTTGCCAATGTCCCTGCGCCATATTAAGTTGACCCAACTGTAAAAGTGTTGCAGCAATACCAAGCCGATTAGAAATCATTTTATAGCCAGTAAGTGATTGAAGTAAATTAGATTCTGATTGAGCATATTTTTTTTGTTGCTGCAGTAAATCAGACTGAAAACGCAACAAGCGAAAATTCAGATTTATAGAATGAGTTCCCGATAACTCTATAGTCTTAGCATAGCGATTTGTCCAGAGCACCTCATCTTTTTTTTGGACAAAAGCAATTTTTGTTCTAACTGCTATCGCTGCAATATGAATTGTCTCAATGGGAGTCATCGGCATAAGCCGATCAAATTCTGGTAATAAAGATTGTAAAATGCTTTCAGCCTGAATAGTTTTCTGTTGTTGTAATGCAATCCGTGCATAAAGCAACGTGATACGTGATTGATGATTCATCCGTGACGATTTTTTTATATTTTTGGTAGCAAGATCCAGATATCTTAGACTAGCTGGATAATTGTGTAATGCTAATGTAACTTCGGCTAAATTAATTCGACTTAAAAGAACACCGTGCTGATCATCTATTCCTTCATAAAGCGATAATGCACGAACAAATAACCGTTGCGCGCTATCCCACCTTGAGCCTGAAAATGCTTGTAAACCATCCTTTGTGTAACTTTCTGCATTCTCTATTTCTAGCGTTTTTTTTATTGCTATTCCACCACCACAACCAGATAATGTCGTACAAAATATAAAAACACCTACAGTGAAACACTTTCTAATCATGGCCTGGATTAACTGGTATTAATGGGATATGCGGTGTTTTTTTAATGTCATTTGACAGAGGCCATGTATTTTGAACACTGTCTAATAATCGGTCAACTTTGGTCATCGCTCGTCTTACTTCAACTGTTGTACCTGGAAGGTTGTCTAATTCTTCATTGATTAAAGTCAGAGCAGTATTAGCCTGATTGATAATATGATTTAACTCTATCACCATTGCAGGAAGGTCTTGAGTTGCGCCTTGAACATCACGAGCTATTTTATTAAAATCTTTTAATAATGGATCAAGCTGAACCAGCCGTTTTTTAGCTATACTAATAATACCCTCAGCTTCTGATAAAATCTCAGAGCCAGATGTAACAACACTCTTCAACTCTTTTTCAACTTTATGATCGAATATAGCAGCCCCCAGAACCCCATGCCCTGTTGCTATTTGTGTGATAATGTTGTGTATATTTTCTATCGATATTTCCAGCTTTGGCAAAATCGCTTCAACTTTAGCTAACAACTTATTATTGTCAGTGGACTGAATAATCCGTGCTAAACTCAATAATAGATCATTTAACGAAGGAGTTTCTTCAACAGGAATTATCGCCTCATCAGGTAATTCACTCGCATCGCTACTATCAGACTCTATCTCAATCACTGCATTGCTAATATTTGCCAATCGATTTACGATCGCCTTTGCATCTGATCTTATCATTTCTCTTCGCCCGTCATAAACATCAATGGTTATTCTAACTTTACGACCTTCGGTCACATTCAAAGCTGACACCGTTCCAACTTCAATACCTTGTGACATAACCACACTCCCTTCGCTAATACCTGCGCTACTATTGACATCAATATAAAAAGTCACTCGCTTTTCAAATAAATGTTGGCTTTGACCGCTAATAATAAGAAGTGCTAAAAATAATACAAAAGCAGAAAATACGAAAAGACCTACCATCCGCTCACGCCGATTGTAAGAAATCCGATGAATATAGTGTCCCCTTTTTTTTACAGGATCAGGATCAGTATCCATATATAATCATTCTAATTCGAGGTCTGTAAAACATTCAATAACTCCTTAACATCCTGGTCTTCAGTATGAATAAATGATTCCCAGCCTTTAAAATTAATAACTTTATGCTCAGAAATAAAAATAATTTGGTTCGCATGTTGCTCCAAAAAATGGGTATATTGAAGCCCCCCTATCATACATACAGCTCGATGCTGTTTATGTTTTCCTAACAATACTCCCATTTTCTCACGTTGTTTCGCGCCTAAGTCATGAAATGGTACATCTAGAAACAGTACTAGGGGGTCAAGTATCAAAGCGCGTGCTAGAGCAAGTTGTAATCGATGAAAACTATTCAGCATTGCAGGAAATTTTGTCACCTCAAAATGGCAATTTAATTCATCCAGTAAGGCTCTCGCTTTATCCGCAGTTTCGCGAAATGACAAATCACTGTGATAAAGTAATGGCAACATCACATTCATTAACCCATGCTGTACTGATAACAAAGGTGTTGTTCCAGAAAGATAACCTATCTTAGAACGAAGTTTCCTCCAGGCCGTTTGATCAAGTTCGGAAATCATTCGTCCTAAAATCTCAACCTTACCTGTTTTTGCTTGGGTAATACCCGCTAACATATGCAAATATGCTCTTAATTGAAAACGGTGTGGTCCAACTAAACAAGTTAAATTAGAAGCCGTTATTCTGCATTCTAAGGAAGGGAATGTTAAAGTACTTTCTCCTGAATCGGGGATAGCATTGTATGCCTGGATAATAGGAGAGAGACTATTATTCATATCATCAAGAGTAAAAAATAGCCATCTATCAGAAATAAAAACACCATACACCTCATCACTGCCTTCTGCATTTGCTGGGGTACCTGTGTAGGTGAATTGCCTACAGAAAGTCCATGAAAACAGGCCATGGTACCAATCCCCAAACCAAAAAATATATTTTTCAACATAAATGCTATAACTACATTCACTCCTAAAGTATTTAGCAATTCCGTCAATGATTCCTGTGCTGAGAAATTATAGATAAATGCACTAAAAAATACCCCACATAAGATCATAATAACTGAAAAATAAAGTGCTAACGTCACTTGACTAATCACCATACAAAGTATTCTGGGAAGAACAAAGTAATCATCAACATCAATACCTAAGTATTCCAAAGGTTTAATTTCACCACGCAACTTAGTATTACCCAGGTCTACTGCAATAGCTGAACAGGAACGACCAACCAGAATAACGCCTGTTATTAACGGGCCAAGTTCGCTTATCACCAATCTGGCAAGAATTTCTGTTAAATCATTAGCACCCGTTATTGCCTGCATGATATAAATCAATTGTGAAGTAACTCCAATTCCAACCAAAACGGCTAGAAAAGATATCATTGCAATAGCGTCAACGCCTGTGAAAATAATCTGCCCTAGCAAATTGGAATAGACTGCCCGATTAAAAACGTTACGATGCGGCTGCCATATAGAGAGCGCCCTTACTAAAAAATAAGTTAAATCAATAAGGTATAAGGAGAACTCTATACAGCGCTGTCCAATCCAGCCAAAAATATTCATCGTTTTAACTGCTTATTCAAACCTTCAACATAGTAATGATTAGGGATTCTAACGCTAGTTTGTTGGAAATTGCAATGATTTGCTCCTAACAAATTAAATCCAATATTTGTATTCTATAGATAACTTATCTATTATAGTTAAATATTAACAACCTATTTCCATTACTAATGAGTGAGTAATGGCATTGAAAACCACTTACTTAAATGGTTTACAATACGATAAATAATCCTATCAAATTTTTATAAAACAACCTGTGGTTTGCTACTAATCTGGAATGGTTAACTATGACTACAAACGAAGATTTTTATTCTAAGCTAAAACCTTTTGATCAATTTCGCGGTATTTTCGATCTAAATAATTACACAAAATTGCCTCAGGATTGGGCTGTAGTGATTACTGATATCGAAGATTCTACAACTGCAATTCAGCAAGGAAAATATCGCGATGTAAATACTATAGGTGTTGTCTCAATAGTTGCTATTTTCAATGCAGTAAAACCCTTGTCAATTCCTTTTATTTTTGGCGGAGATGGCGCAACTTTATGTATTCCCAATAGTTGTATTCATGCCGTAAAAAAAACATTAGTGGCAACAAAATTGATGGCTCAAGACAATTTTTCCTTATCTCTTAGATGGGGTATTGTGCCCTGTTCCCTTATTCATCAGTCGCAACACCAAGTTTTAGTTGCTAAACACCAAGTCTCAAAAGGCTATTACCAAGTAGCCTTTACGGGAAAAGGTCTTGTTTATGCAGAAAAACTGGTAAAAAATGATCAACAAGGTATATATAACATTATAGATAACGATTTATCTCCTTCTGCTGATTTCACAGGTTTTGAATGCCGTTGGAAAGATGTACCTAGCCCCCATGATGAAACGATTTCCCTCCTGGTGCTGAGTGTTGCGAACACAACTAAGAAAAGCAATCTGCTCTATTTAGAAGTTTTTGATCGAATACAAGAAATTTATGGTAACGAAGAAATCCATAGACCCGTGCAAAAAGAACATCTTCAATTGACAACTGAAGCACAGGATTTACAAGATGAAGTAAAAATTCGAGCAGGGTCAGATTCCAAGCTGACAAGATTGATTTATGCAATGTTATTACCCTGGAAAATACGATTGGGTCGTTACTGGATGAACAAAGGAAAAAAAATTCTGGGGTCTGACTGGGGGAAATATAAAGAGACTCTTGTAACCAATACAGACTTTCGAAAATTTGATGATAACTTACGCATGGTTATTTCCGGAAATGCAGATCAAAGAAATAAGCTTACTCAATATCTGGAAAAACAATATCGAAATGGCTTACTAGTTTATGGTATTTATGCTTCTAATCGAGCTTTAATGACCTGTGTTATTTCAGATTACAATTTACATCATATACACTTTGTTGATGGAGCTGATGGTGGCTATGCAATGGCGGCGAAAGCCTTAAAAAAGCAATTAAAAACCTACTCTGAAAACAGAAAAAATGTTTAACATATACTTCGCACAATCATGGAAGTGGAATTTATAGTAAATAGATTTTTGTTAATAAAGTGCTAAAAAGAGTGCATAGCTTGTACACGGTTATTTTATTAGTGCTTCTGGGAGCTAAAGGACAGGACAAATTTCGAAAGTGATTTAAACCTCACTCCTAAGTATATAAAACTGGAACAACAGCCACCAAAAGTAAAGTTGTACCCATTGTCACCAGAGGTAATAAGATTTTTTCATGTCGATACCAGAAATTATCACCCTCTACTGACGCCTTGGCAGTCTCTTCGTAACCAACCATCTGTCTGGTCAGCAAATGATTGAGTGCAACAGGTGGAGTAAGGTATCCTAATTCAAAGGAGACCAAAGTAATCATCCAGAAATGCACAGGATTGATTCCATTGTTATAGGCAATTTGTGCAACAGTACCTGAAACCAGAACAACAGCGCCGAAGGGATCCATAATCATTCCAATACCAACCAAAACCACAATCAGAAAACTCAGTGTCACCCAGGTGGATGTAAAGGTTTCTGGTATATTACCTAATAGTCCCGAGCGTTCTATCACCCCGCCCAAAACAAAAGAAAGTCCCATTAAAATTAGCAAAGCACCTATATGAACACTAGATTCAGAAGAAGCCATTCTTATTGTATATTCAAATTTATGTGACTGTTTTTCTGGAGATGCAACTAGAACTATCTTAACAAATAATTTTTCGTAAGCTAATAACCCGAGAATAACAACTGGCAGTATTACCGGAGCAGAAAATTCATCCATGGTTACATTAAGTAAAAAGAAATACGCCAAGAAGATGAGTAACACAATTAATACATAAGGTAATAATGGAATAAGTGTCCGTAAAAAAGGTTTAAACGCCTCTTGAACGGGAGCCACATGTATCTTTTCACGCTTGGTTATTAATGCAAAAACAAAAAAGACCATGGCTGTTGTCATAAAAGTTTTTAGACCCCAGCTAAACAGTTGATCTGTGACTACTTCTTTATTTAAAGCAGCTATCAATACCACCAAAAGACACGGCCGAAGCACAACCCCTGCACTTCCTGTCATTGCCGTTGCTGCTAAAGCCAGTTGCCTGCGCGCGCCTGCACGGCGTAATTCTTCATAAACAATAGCCCCCATGGCAATGATAATAATACCTGAAGCACCTGTATAGGCAGTTGGTACAGCCATTACAATAATGGCAACAAATGCCAATAATTCTGGTGACATACGCCAGGGTATAAAAACTTTAAAAATAAGATCACCTAATTGAGTGCGCTTTAATAGCATCCCTACCCAAATATATAGTCCTATATTAAGGAACAAACCCGCTTGATCGAATAACAAACTAAAAAATATTGCTGGACCAGATAGATGTCCTTCAATCAGGAAAAAATAGCCCCCTACAAAAAAAGTCATAAAAATATAAAGGGGAATAGACAACATCGCATGCAGGACACTGTTGTCTCCTTTATGAAAATCATGAAAATGTAGAGGTTTAATTAATTGATAAAGACTAACAGCACTTAAAGAAGCAAATCCAAAAAGCAGAAGTAGATAGACTTCTGGGTGATCAACTTTTGTTGCTGATTTATAAATATTATGTCTATAAAACCAGGCTGAAAAGAGCATAATGACATTACCCAGTAACTGGGCTGCTGTGGAAATGTAGTGATCTTGTATTGTTATCACCGGCTTAAAGGCGATGTGGTGTTGCTTGATCGTACAAGTAACTGCACAGATAAAAAGAGTCAGTATTAATATCATGCGTTGTTTTTCAAAAGCAAACAGTGTGATTCTGGCAACACTGGTTTCTAAAGTACGAAAAATAACGACAGAGGGTGTAATTCTTGCCTGGTTTTGTTGCACCGCTGTATGTTTTTTAATACACAACAACCGAGTGTTTTTCAATGATGCAAGAGTAGCATCACGATCAAAAGGTTCAGCATCAAATAAAACCTCTAACTCTTCCATACCGATCACTTCAGCTTCAAACTTTTTCAACTCAGCTGCGATATCAGGGTCAGGATTGCAATCTGGAATTGGAATGTCGGCTCTTAGCGTGAAATAATCATGCCACATCAGTTCGCCTACATTCAAAAGGCGGGCATGAATTTGTTCACCATTTCCGGCAATAATGACAACTAGAAGAAGTAAAAAAACCGGCAAGGTAGAAAACCATTCTCGGCAACTACGAAATTTAATACTTTCCTTCAAAACCATCGTGTGTTTTATGCATAATCATGAAACCAACATTATGGAATCAATTTACTCCTTATCTGCCGCTGTACACTCAGCCTGATGAGAATCTTTTTTACAGCGCAACATTCTCATAAGTTTTAACATCTTATCGTTATAAATACCTTTATCTCGTAGTCTGATTCGAGACTGTCTGAATACTTCAAGATAGCCTAATTTATCCGCTTCAGGGATAGGTATCCACAGTTTCTCTGGGATTTTACTATCATATCTTTTGACGGATTCCACTCCCCGGTCAAACTGACTCAAGGCAAAGTCCCTAGATTTTTGCCCATACCCTTCCGGAAATTTAGCTTTTCGAATGAGTACCTGCATAGTCAGCTGTACCAATGGAAATTGAATAACCCCACCCTTTGGCTCAAGTCCTTTATAAAGTTCCATGGCTTCATAAACTATTCCAGGACCATACGTTACATCAACAGAACCATTATTGAATTTACTATACATATTAGCTATTGAAGTACCAACAGGGGAAGCGCCAACAAACATAACCATTTCAACTTGAGCAGGATCAGAATCCAAAATAGCAATACGTTTTCCCGCTAATTCGCCTACCGTATCAATGTTTCTATCATTAACAAACATATAAGCAGCCCCACCAGGAAAAACCCCTACGACCTCATAAGGTTCAGATTGCATCAGCTTAGCCGCTTTCTTACCACTAATAGTGGTGATAACTGACTTTAAGTGTTCGTATGTTGGTAAAGCACCAATCGCATCCAGGCTACCGGTAAAAGAATTAAATTGCCGCGCTCGAATTCCAGTAAAGCTCACCGCATCACAAAGACCCGATTTAAAATCCTCAGCTGCTACTCGTTCACTTGTGTAAGGTTTTAGTTCCAACTCTACGCCCCAGGCAAGTGCAGCAGTTTTATAATCTTTCATCTGAGAAAAGGTAGGTCCGTTTGCACCTAATAAGTCAAAAACACACATTTTTTTAGATGCAGCAAGAATAGTATTGCAAGTAACTACCAAAACAAAAGTAATAATTATTTTGGATAAGAAACTTTTGTATAAGATCATCGTTTAACCCTCTTTACTCTATGTATAAGATGCTTCAACCTAGAAAAATCATTTATTCGAAACGAACATTATTTAACATTCATCTCAAATAGTAATAGGCTCACCCAAACAATGTTTTTAAATAGTCAAAGAATATCAATAATATCTATAGTATCCATGGTATTTTTGGAGTCATCCCAAAAAGTACCCAAACCCCCAATCGGCGTACGTTTTCCTGTTGCTTCTGTCCACATCATGTCAGATATAGCCAGTAATTGAATAGTTGCAACTTCATCCAAAAATATAAATTTTGGGTTAGTCGCTATATTGGATCTTGTACTTACATTATCTCGAATTATACTCTTAACTTGTTCAGAATTCCCTAGTCCAATATGAATTTTTGCAGCAATGACCTGAACAATACGCATACCCTGCTTCAAACCTATTTGTATTGTTTGATCTAAAACATCCAAAGAAATAATTCCTTCTGGTTTATTTTCGGGAAAACTTACCCAAATAGCGACTTGGATAGCATCCGGCAGTCCCCACCATTTTTCATTGTTGAGACAATTTGCTCCTCTGCCTACTTTAAGACTTATATCCAAAGGAACTTTTGCACCTCCTTCAGAAGCTAGGTCGTTCAGTACAGCCTGCAAACCATCCATCAATCCTACCAACCAATAAAACTCGTCGTTCCAACTATCTAATTTAGGACAATCGGCATTAGGTACTTCAGGATAGGCTAATTCAAGATTAAGATACCCTTTTAGCTGTCTACGAGCAGCCAGGTTAAGATATCTTTTTTGTGCAATTCTAGCATCCTGTGCTTCGATAACATTTTTCGCATGTATTGCCCTTATATACCTAAGTCCTTCTTCCCATGCTTTAAATTCAGCACAACTACCCGACAAAAAATCAAACATTATTGCAAGCTTATAAGGCGAAGCATTAAGTTGGGCAAGACTTGGAACTAATAATGTCAAGGCTTCAGCCATAACACAGCCCATTTCGACATCATCTGTTTTTAAAACATAAGGAACTGCATAGTTTTCAATAAAACTAACTAACAGTTTTCCTGAATTTTTTACCACTATAGTTGCAGTCGCAAAAAACAAAGCCAGCATCAATGAGGCAATCCAGAAAAATAACTTTCGGTTCTGTTTAATTATCATCGACCTTCCTCAACCGAATAACTTGAAAGTAGAGTCTAATTTCTAGAGTCAAATCACTATTTCAAAATAATTGATTAAACCTTTTATATTCAATACCTTAAAAAAATAAAGCTATGATAACCTCTGAATAAAAAAGAGATAAGACTATTAACATCATATTTACTTAAATTATCCTACTTAAACCTAAAAATCAGTTAAAAATTACCAGAACTTCTGAAATAACGAACAGTTAATCCTGTTTTATAACATCAATTCACTTCTGTAAGATGAACAGACAGACAGACTATTTCCATGCATTTACAAGCCTTTTTTTCATATTTATGTAACCCAATAAATCAGTGTTCTTTTTTTATTCTTTATCCTCAGCAATACATTCAGCTAATTTCGGATCTTTTTTACAACGCACTAGGCGCATGATTTTCAGCATTTTTCCATCATAAATGCCTTTATTTTTTAGTACCATTCGAGTTTTCCTATAAATCTCATGATATCGAGTCTGTTCATTGTCTGGAATATTGATCCACCATTTTTGAGAAATTCTATCTTCATAACGTTTTGCAAGCATGACAGATTTATCAAATTGACTTAAAGCATATTCTCGTGATTTTTGCCCAAACTGTGGAAGAAAGCGAGTGTGATGAACAATAATTTGCAAAGTAAGCTGCGCCAAAGGAAACCGAATAACCCCTCCATTACTACCTAGTCCTTTACGTAATTCCATAGCTTCATATACAACAGCGGGGCCATATGTTGCGTCAACTAAACCCATGTTAAACTTTTTATACATTTCTGCAATTGAAGTACACACTGATATGGTTCCAATCGAGCCAACCATTTCAGCTTGAGCAGGATCGCTATCCATCACTGCGACTCGGATGCTGGTTAAATCAGCATCTATTTCCCCATAACTAGTAACCAATGATCGATCGTTAACAAATAAATAAGTGGCTCCCATAGGAATAACCCCCACCACTTCATAAGGTTTAATTAGCATTAAAGGTGCAGCTTGTTTAGTGCTTATGCTACTTATAACCATTTTTAAATGGTCGTATGAAGGTAATGCTCCCATTGCATCCAGACTGCCACTAAACGAATTGAATTGACGACTTTGAATACCTGTAAAACTGACTGCATCACAAACCCCTGATTTAAAATCTTCAACAGCCTTTTTCTCGCTAATATATGGTTTGAGGCGAAATTCTACCCCCCAATCCATTGCTGCAATTTTATAATCTTTCATTTGTGCATAAACCGGGCCATTTGCACCCAGCAAATCAAAGACACACAGGCTCCTAGTCTCTGCCAGAACCGTATGATTACTCAGGCTCAACGTTACTAAAAAAAACGTGTAGGCTAACCTATTAATAAAAGTTTTCAAAGGAAGCACCTTTTTTTCTGTTTTAGGCCTAATATCAAAGCATCTTTTTAATAGCTTGTCACATACCAGTAAAGAGGACTTTTATTTTTACTCACTGAAGTATCTCATCAATATCTATCGTTTCAACAGCTTTCTCTGAGTCATTCCAAAAATATCCAATTTTTCCTATCGGGGTACGTGCCCCAGTTGCCTCCGTCCACAGACGATCAGAAATCGCCTGTATTTGCAAATTCGAAACTTCATTGAGGATTTTAAACTTTTGATTTACTATCGTATTCATCGTCATCTCAGAATAGTGGCTACGAATAACTTTTTTAACTTTCTCTATTTCACCTTGCCCCAAGTACACTTGTGCCGCTAAAACATGGGGAAGACTAATTCCTTTCTGCAAACCAATTTTTAATGAATTCGCCAAAACTTGTTCAGAATCTCTATCGACAGGTTGATTACCTGGAATTGTCATCCATATTGCTGCCCGAATGGCATCAGGTGTCCCCCACCATTTTTCATTTTCCAAACATGCTGCACCACGACCAACTTTTGATGCAATATCCATAGGAACTTCAACACTTCCACCAGCCGCTATATCATTCATAACAGCCTGCACTCCATCCAAAAGACCAATTAACCAGTATAATTCATCATTTTCAGAAGAGAACACAGGACATTCAGCCCCCGGTTCTGCAATAGCTAAAGCAAGATAGTGATAACCGTTCAACTGCCTGCGTGCAGCCTGAACAAGAAGTCGTTGCTGTGCAATACGTGCATCCTTTGCTTCAATAGGGTTTTTTGCATGTATTGCACGAAGATATCGGAGTTCTTCTTCCCAGGCATCAAATTCAACACAGTTGCCAGCCAGTAAATAAAATAGAATAGCAAGCTGATCAGGCGGCGTTGTCACACTGGAAAAACTTAATAAAAACGGGGAGAAAGCTTCCACCATCGAACACCCTAGCCCAACATCATCAGTCGCTAATATATAAGAAACCCCTTGATCCTCTGCATAACCGATCAAAACATCTCCTGTACTTTTATAAGCTAAACTACAAGCGTTCAACAACACACTCATACTGAGTATTAAAAAATAGTTACATTGTCTTTTCAAACCATACTCCTAAAACTTACTGACTTTAAGTGATAATTATACAACCCACAAAGCCAAGTAAGGTAGCCCCGTAACAAATGTGCCTCGAAAATGCACAGAATTTCATTTATCTTCAAGAAGCAATAGATACAAAAGACCACCAGAAAGAATATTATTTGTTGCGAGTCAATGTCTTCAAGAGATAAATTTTAAACGAAAAAAATGAGTAAGTACCCAAGCATAATTATATTAACAATTTTACGCAGGATTTTTTATTATCTTCAAGGCGCATAAACAAGCGCATAGCCAGCTATGTAGCTGTTTATGCAACGCCGAAGATGATAAAAAAGACAAGTAAAAGGTTAATATAATTATGCTTGGGTACTTATTATATTTAAAATATTTTTTCCAAAAAAAAGGAAGGCTTTCGCCTCCCCTTTTATTATTTCATTACGTTTATAGAACTTAGAAATGAAAACCGACTGAACCACCAAGTGTAAACCCATCAGTATCTATGCCATCAACATCATCAGGTGTCCAATGATAACGACCATCAAGACCAGCAACAATACCTCGGAACAACTCATATTCAACACCAGCACCAAACTGCATACCCGTATTCAATACTGTTACCGCATCAGATGGTGGGCTGATTATATTAAAATCAATACCTAAAGGAATAATCCAAGGACGTAGCTTGCTACCATGCATAAATTTTATTTTAGGTGCTGCACTTACTCTTAGCATATTAACTGTGACATTCTGCTGTAAGTTTCCAGGAAGGACACCTGGTAAAGCTGTTCCACCGTTTACTGTATCTAATGTAGTAATCGCTCTTGTTAATCCACTCTCTTTTTTGTCGCCTAATTCAGAATATTCAATACCAAGCTCTATACCAAAAGAGACGCCATCAGCCAGACCAAACAAGTCATTGTTCATATTGAAATCAATCGCACCACCATAATAGAAAGCATCTTTATCAACTGGACTAGTCAGAATATCTGTACCTACCCCAGTGCCTGCTCCAAGCGCATCAGTAGTTGAACCACGACTATGATCCATATGCATCCAACCACCACGAACTGAGAATACATGGTCTTTTGGAGCATAATGAACAGGTGCATTCTTAACTGAAGCCATCCACTGGTCCAGCTCTTGTACCTTAGCCGTATCTGCACTAGCCGCCGTTGCTTTTACACGACTTAATTCTGCTTGCATCGACTGCATCATAATAGCCATTTCATTAACTTGTGCTTCTAATGCTGCAGTTTTTTCTACTTGTGTTTGAGCGACTACTTGTGGTGAAACTAAAGCTCCTGCCATTGTTAATGTCGCTGTAGCTATACCCAACGCAATTTTTGTTTTTTTGATCATTTGCTTTCCCCCTCATGAGGTTGTTTAGTTATTGTTAAACTGAATTTGCTGAAATACAACAAAATTTAATTCACGCTACTAATAATAGCAGTAAATTAAATTGTATACAAGTTTTACCCTCCTTTTTTTAATCTATTTTTATCTTATATTTCAATTAGATACGACAAACTTCTAAAATACAATATATATTTGTCTAAAAAAAACAACATATTCAGTGCTTTCACATCTACTGTATACTATCTTTTGAAGCGACTCACAAACTAAATTCACTTTTAATCTACAACCATCAAATATGACTCAAACCACAGAGATCACTATTATAGGAAGTGGTATTATTGGCCTGCTAACTGCAAGAGAATTTTTGCAAGCTGGTTACAGTATCACTCTTATTGATAAATCTTTTTCAGGCCAAGAATCATCTTGGGCTGGTGGAGGCATATTATTACCTCTATATCCCTGGAGACAAGAGAAGGCTATTAGTACTTTAGTAATCAAAAGCATCAATAATTATTCAACTTTATCAAATGAACTCTATAATTCCACCCGAATAAACCCTGAGTGGTACGATTGCGGACTACTGATCTGCAAAAATCCAGATATTGAGCTAGCAAAAAATTGGTGTGCCACTTACCAAGTTCCATTCCAAGAGGCAGCCCCTTCCTTCATAAATAATTTCAACACAAAAACAATAAACCCTCTATGGATGCCAACCATTGCACAAGCTAGAAACCCTCGACTATTAAAATCTTTAAAGGCCTATCTACTTAATAATGGTGTTAAATTTATTGAAAATAGTGAAGTAATTAATTGTGAGTTGAAAAATAATAATATTAACACTCTTTCAACAAATAAAGAAAAAATCAAGGTAAATCAGTTAATTATTAGTACAGGTGCATGGACTGGAAAACTAGCAAAACACTTGATTCCCAAGCATCTACACTCACCTGAGATATATCCAGTTAAAGGCCAAATGCTTTTATTTAACGCCAAACCCGACACTTTACCGCATATGGTATTGGATAATGATCATTACTTAATTCCGCGCCGAGATGGTAAAATTTTGGCGGGTAGCTCTGTAGAGCATTCATCATTTGATAAAAGTACAACCAAAGAAACCAAAGAAAAATTATTTACTTTTGCTACCGAACTTTTCCCTACTCTAAAAGATTTTCATTTATGCAACCATTGGGCAGGATTACGTCCAGGAACAAAAAAAGGCATTCCCTATATCGATAAACATCCAGAAATAAAAAATCTAGCGATTAATGCAGGTCATTTTAGAAATGGATTAGTAATGGGGCCTGCTTCTGCCCAATTAATAGCCGATTTAATTTTAGACAGAACACCCTGTGTAGACCCTGAGCCATACCGTCTTTAAAACCTTTATGGTAGGTAAACCTATTTAATTATGTAAGTTTCTATATAATTAGTAGTATAAAAAGTAAGAACCAAGCAATTATTAGCCATGAATCTTTATCCCATACTCCGCCCCATTTTATTTTCACTTGACCCTGAAGTTGCCCATTATGCTACGCTTAAACTATTACAGTTAGCAGATAAAACAGGCTTGTCAGTTTTATCCAAACCTGACGTAAAGAATAAACCTATTAGAATAATGGGACTCAGATTTAAGAACTCAGTTGGGCTTGCAGCTGGCTTAGATAAAAATGGCGATTATATTGATGCCCTTTCAGCCTTAGGATTTGGCTTTATAGAAATTGGTACAGTTACACCCAGACCACAACCTGGAAACCCCAAACCTCGATTATTCAGACTACCTGAATATGAAGCTATCATTAACCGGATGGGGTTTAATAATCTAGGTGTAGATCACCTACTACAGCAAGTTAAACAGACTAACTACAAAGGAATAATAGGCATTAATATCGGCAAGAACTTTGACACCCCAATAAAAAATGCTACAGAGGATTATTTAATTGGGTTACGAAAAAGTTATACCTTAGCCAGTTATATTACTCTTAATATATCTTCTCCCAATACAAAAAATTTACGCCAATTACAGCAAGGTGATGATATTAAAAACTTGCTTCATTCTCTTAAGGAAGAGCAATTAAAACTGCAAAAAATACATGACCGATATACACCTTTAGTTGTTAAAATTGCACCTGATTTAAATGATGATGAAATAATTCATATTGCCAATTTATTAATGGAATTTAATATTGACGGTGTTATTGCTACTAATACCACAGTTTCTAGGGATGAAGTACAAGGGCATATTCATGCCAAAGAAATTGGCGGCCTAAGTGGTTCACCGGTAAGAAAACGATCAACTTATGTTGTTGCAGGCTTAGCATCAGAATTAAACAGCAAGCTCCCTATTATTGCTGCAGGTGGCATTTTATCTGGCAAAGATGCTCAAGATAAATTAAAGGCTGGCGCTAGCCTTGTACAAATTTATAGTGGTTTAATTTATCGCGGCCCTCAATTGATAGAAGATATTTTAAAAGCTTTATGACTTAATACAAACTGAGCGCTAATTCTTATTGATCAACTAAACTTTGAAAACCGAGGTTAAAAAATGAATTATAAAATACTAATATTACTTCTTGTTTTTTTTAGTAACTCATCAGTATATGCTGCAGTTTACGCCGAAGAAAAACTAAAAAAAACTATTAAAATAGCAGAAGAAGGAAATGCTGAATCACAATTCAGGCTAGGGGTCATGTATTATTATGGAACCGGAGGTGTAAAAAAGGACAGAACCCAATCTGCAAAATGGTACAGAAAAGCTGCAATTCAAGGGCATTCTTCTGCAAAATTCAATTTAGGAAAAATGTACTCAACAGGAAGTGGAGTAAAAAAAGATAGTAGCTTAGGTGCCATGTGGATTCGTAAAGCAGCTAAGCAAGAACAATTAAAAAAAACTAATAAAGCCTATAGCACATCATTTGAGATGAACCTTATAGGAGCTAAAAATGGCAAAGCATCTTCTCAATACAATATAGGGCAGATGTATCAATTTGGAAATAATGTACAACAAGATCATAAAGAAGCCATACGATGGTACAAAGCAGCAGCAGCACAAGGTGATTCTTCAGCACAAGTGAGTTTAGGGGGTTGTTATGACAATGGAATAGGAGTAGAGCAGGATAAACAAATGGCAATTACTTGGTTTTTCAAAGCAGCAAACCAAGGCCACCCTGCTGCTCAATATAATTTAGGGATAAAATACTTCAAAGGCGAAGGCGGCCTAAAACAAGATTATCCACTTGCCGCTGAATGGTTCCGAAAAGCTGCCAAACAAGGACATACATCAGCAACCCGAATATTACCCGCTATAGAAAAAAAATTAGATCCATAAGCATCCTTAAAATTAGATTTCGGTTTCTTAATTTTAATTCACCAATAGATAACTCATGTAGATTTTATTGCTCAAACATATAAACTCTTAAAATATAAAAACTATTCCCACCTTATCTGCAAGAGATAGCAATTAGATTATTAGAATAGCTTGTATAGAACATTTCTATAGGCAATTTTATATCTACCTTCAAAAAAGGTATTTATTCATTTCCCCCCTCTCTTGTTATAACCACCAAAATTAACCAAATCATAATAATTCAATATTTCTTTCTTTTCCACATAAAATTAAAGTAAAAGATCGAAAGTATTATGAAAATAAAAAAAACAGTTATTTTATGCTATGCTTTTAATGTTATCTACCAAGATATTAATTAAAAAATAGCTATTTCAACTAAATAGAACCACAATACAAAGTTAAGCTGGTATCAAATACAATTCTATTTTTAAGCTCTAGGTAGAACAAATTTTTCACCAGGTCTCAATCTTTAATAATAAAACAAGTTTTATGATCAGAATATATAACCATTATATTTCTACAGTATTTTTAGTCCTCTTTGTTATTGAATATTGCATTTTTTATTCGGCAATGTATTTCGGCAATGAACTTCGGTTTCTATACACTAAATCTTGGTATTCAGATAGTCAGATATTATTAGAAAGCTTTCTTTTTGCAACTACACTCTCAATTTCTATGGCTGGAATTGGTTTATACAGACGAAACTTAGGGTTATCAGAGTATGAATTACTTTCGCGCACATCTGTCGCCTTTTCTGTTTCTATTTTAGTACTGGTCACAATCTATTACATCTCTCCAGATTTCATTATCGCTAGAAGTATATTGGTTTATGCTTTAATAATTTCACTAATCGGAATGTTAATTTGTCGCTATATTTTCAACAAATTAGCTGGAAAAAGCATATTACAAAAGAAAATTTTATTAATTGGTTCTGGGAATAATGCAAATAAAATTCTGAACAGTAAATCAGGCTACATTCATAAAGGCTTTGATATTGTTGGATGTTTTTCCACAACCCAAGAAAAAATAATTGTCCCAACCCATAACATTTTAAACTCTGATGATGCCAACAAAACAATAATTGACATTGTCCATCAACATAAAATTAGTGAAATCGTCGTAGCACTTGATGACAGAAGAACGTCAATGCCCGTAGATGAGCTATTAGATTGCAAAATTTCAGGTGTTGAAATAATCGACTTACTTTCTTTTTACGAAAGGGAAAAAGCTTACTTAGACCTGAAAAACTTAAAACCAAGCTGGATGGTGTTTTCTGATGGTTTTGCACAAAGTGGTTTAAGAACTATAGTAAAAAGGCTAGTTGACATTAGCGCAAGTTTCTTACTGCTTATACTGGCTCTTCCTGTCATGCTATTAACTGTTTTGGCAATCTGCCTTGAGAGCGGCATTAGAGCACCTATCATTTATCGACAAACAAGAGTGGGTGAAAATAATCAAAACTTTGATGTTTTAAAGTTTAGAAGCATGAAAACTGATGCCGAAGCACAAGGTATCCAGTTTGCAAAAGTAAACGATACACGAATAACCAAAGTCGGTAACTTTATTAGAAAAGCTAGGATTGATGAGCTCCCTCAAATTTTTAATGTTTTTAAGGGTGATATGAGTTTTGTTGGCCCTAGACCTGAACGCCCTGTATTTGTTGAAGAATTTAAAAAAAACATTCCTTATTACCGAGAAAGACACCGTATAAAACCAGGCATTACAGGATGGGCACAATTATGCTATCCCTATGGAGAAAACGAATACGATGCAATTCAAAAACTTCAGTATGATTTATATTATGTAAAAAATTACAGTTTATTTCTAGATTTGACTATTATTATACATACCGTTGAAGTTGTATTGTGGGGTAAAGGCGCAAGATGATTATCGTAATAAATTGACTTACTTGTGCTAAGTTTTGAATATATTGACTAATCACCACTCTAAAATTTTGTAGTCTTAGAAAGTTATTCAACCAAATTAATATTTTATCCAAAAATTTAGTATTAAAACAAGCAACTTGAAATTAAATTTCTTTACTTAAATTAAAGCTCTTACCATGCCTAATAGTGATCTAAATAATCTCAATACTCCTTTGTGTGTCGATCTTGATGGAACGTTGATCAAAACAGATTCATTACATGAGCTGTTCTTACAATTATTAAAAAAGAAACCCTTATATTGTTTTATCGCGATATTCTGGCTATTAAAATCTAAAGCTAATTTTAAAGCAAAAATTTCTGAACATGTCCAGCTTTCACCAGAAAGCCTTCCTTATAATAAGAATGTTATCGAATATATTAAATCTCAAGCCTCACAGCGAAAAATAATCTTAGTTACTGGTGCAAATATATACGTAGCTAAATCTATTTCAAATTATCTAGAGTTATTTGATGAGGTCTTAGCATCAGACTCAAATATTAACCTGACAGGTAACAATAAACAACAACTTTTAGTTAAACGCTTTGGTGAAAATGGGTTTGAATATATCGGCAATGATAAAGCAGATTTCTCAGTATGGTCATCAGCCAGCCAAATATCAGTTGTCTCTAAGAATAACAGTTTTTTAAAACAAGTTAGAAAGAAATTTAATATTGAAAAAGAATTTCAACTAGATACGCCATCAATTAAAAATTATTTCAAAGCTATTCGCTTACACCAATGGGTTAAGAACTTATTAGTTTTCGTCCCTTTTTTTCTAGACCATAGGTTCAATGATCTTAATGCTATTTTCCTCTTAACCCTTAGTTTTCTATCCCTTTCTTTGCTAGCTTCGTTTACTTATATTATAAATGATTTGTTAGACTTAGAATCCGACCGACTAAACGACTATAAGCGCCATCGCCCTTTTGCCTCCTGCTTAATATCTATTAAACAAGCAATCGTTTTGATGCTTATTTTATTAATTTTCATCATTATAACTTTAAGTTTTCTTCCACTTACTGTTATATTTGTTTTGATGATATATTTAGTTACTACTTTATCTTATTCATTTTATTTAAAAAGTGTCGCTATTTTAGATGTGACAATTCTTGCTGGGCTATTTTCATTAAGGGTTATTTGTGGCGTAGTAGCCATTGAAGCTGAATGGTCTTTCTGGCTATTAGCATTTTCTATGTTCTTCTTTCTTAGTCTTGCCTTTGCCAAACGCTTTTCAGAAGTTGATAACCTTAGACGTGAAGGCAGAACTAGCACCGTAGGTCGTGGATATTATGTAGAAGATCTACCCATGCTAAAAAGCTCAGGGATAACTGCAGGCTATATCTCAATATTGGTTGTTGCACTCTACATTAATAGTGAAAAAGTTCGTGAAATGTACACACACCCAGAAATTTTATGGCTAATTTGCCCCCTTCTACTGTATTGGATAGGTCGAATATGGATGATTACAGGTAGAGGAAAAATGCATGAGGACCCCATTGTTTTTGCTATTAGAGATAAAGTCAGTATGATCACTGCATTTCTATGTTTCGCAATAGTGCTAGGTGGAAGCCTATTACCTGGCTACTTATTATGAGTAATTATAGAAGCTGGGCTTATATTCCACCTATGGAGCAAAAAGCCGTTAGACCAGCCTGGATAGACTTTAATTTAGAAAAAAATGCCAAATCATTACTTCCCTACGGAAATGCTCGTAGTTATGGCGATTCGTGCTTAAATTCTGAAGGCCTTGTTATAGATAATCGATCGCTTGATCATTTTATTGAGTTTGATACAGAAAAAGGTATTCTAAGGTGTGAATCTGGCACAACATTCTCAGACATTCTCGCTCTAGTTGTTCCACAAGGCTGGTTTCTGCCCGTAACCCCTGGGACTAAATTTGTCACTTTAGGCGGCGCTATTGCCAACGATGTTCATGGTAAAAACCATCATCAAGATGGCTCTTTAGGAAGACACATCCGTTGCTTTGAACTTATGCGTTCTGATGGAAATAAATTAGTATGTAGCCTCAACGAAAACCCCGAATTTTTCAGTGCAACTGTTGGTGGTTTAGGCTTAACAGGCTTTATTAGTTGGGCAGAAATTCAACTATTAAAAATACCCTCAGCCTTTATTAAGGTAGAAACAACTGCTTTTCATGGGCTAGATGAATTTTATGAACTTTCAGAAAAAGCGAATGCTAAGCATCGTTATTCTGTCGCTTGGTTAGACTGTGCTTCTGGAGGCAAACAATTTGCTCGAGGCTTGTTTATGTCAGGTGACCATACAAATTACGATAAAAAAGAGAAATTAGCAATACGTGAACCAAAAATATCAATTCCATTTAATTTCCCACAAAAAGTAATCAACCGCTACACTATAAGAGCCTTTAACGCACTTTATTTTAATAAAAATAATTTATTAAGTGCTGGCAAAATTAGTTATCAGCACTATGATTCTTTTTTCTACCCGTTGGATGGCATTGGAAACTGGAACCGTATTTATGGAAGCCAAGGGTTTTATCAGTATCAATTTGTTATACCTTTTTCTGAACGACCTACAATGGGACTTATTTTAAACAAAATAGTTGATTCTGGACTTGGTTCTTTCCTGGCAGTATTGAAAGAGTTTGGTAGCTTGGCCTCACCAGGCATGTTATCTTTCCCCCGTTCTGGAATCTGCTTAGCACTTGATTTTGCTAATAGAGGTGAAGTGACATTGAAACTTATTGAAGAATTAGACCAGTTAGTTATGGAAGCTGGAGGTTCAGTTTATCCAGCAAAAGATGTTCGAATGTCTAGCAAAGCATTTCAACAATACTATCCAAACTTTGAAAAATTTAAAACATACATCGATCCGAGATTTTCCTCGGACTTTTGGAGAAGAGTAAGTGGAAAATAAGCTTAAAAATGAAACCATAGTAGTTTTTGGCGCAACATCTGCTGTAGCCCAAAAGCTTGCACAAATCCATGCTGAAGCAGGAAATTCATTAATACTAATCGCTAGAAATGAAGCTAGGCTCATTACTGTCGCAGCTGATTTACTCGCACGCGGCTCCCCAGTAGTAGAATACTTAACTAGTGATTTCGATATTATTCAAGATCACTCAAGTTTATTGGAAAAAATAGAAAAAAAATCTTTAAATATTTCCAAGTACTATTTTTTCTATGGCATCTTGCCTGACCAAAAAGAATGTGAAGCTTCATGGGAAACAACTCATAAAGCATTAGTGACAAATTTATTGAGCGTTATGTCATTATTAACAAACATAGCCAATAAAATAGAAAAAGAAACCAATAAAGGCATCATTGTCGTTTCATCAGTGGCGGGAGATAGAGGCCGACAATCCAATTATATTTACGGTACAAGCAAAGGAGCTCTTACTATTTTTCTTCAAGGTTTGAGGAATCGTTTGCACAAATCTAATTGCAGTGTCACAACTATAAAACCAGGTTTTATAGACACTCCCATGACAAAATATTTTAAAAAAGGAGCTCTTTGGGCAACACCCGAAAAAGTAGCCCAAGATATATATAAAGCTGCGAGCAAAAGAAAAGATGAAGTCTATACACCTAGCTTCTGGGCGTTAATTATGCTCGTAATAAAAAATATTCCAGAAACCATTTTCAAGAGATTAAGTTTATGAGTAGTTATATTCCATTAATACTTTTTACAGTTTTCACCAACTTCTTTTCACAAATCCTACTAAAGAAAGGAATGACATCAATTGGTAAATTTGAATTAACTCCTTCTGGACTGATGTCCTCAGCTATGGATGTAATTCTCAATTGGTCTATTATTTTAGGCATCTTTGTTATGGTCATTAGTATGGCTTCTCATTTAGTTGTTTTATCAAGAGTAGAAATCAGCTTTGCCTATCCTTTTCTAGGGCTATCATTTGTTCTCGTGACTATTTACGGGCATTTTTATTTGGCTGAAGCCGTTACGATGTGGCGAGTAGCGGGTGTACTGCTCATTTGTTCTGGTGTCGCATTAGTTGCTCGTACATAAAATAAAATTAAAAAGAATGTAAATTTAGTAATTTTCATTCCTAATCTAAAAACTTAAATAGGATCTATTTATGAAACATATTATCTTTGGCGGCGATGGATTTCTTGGTACCGAATTAACAAAAAAACTGACTGCTCGCGGAGAAAAAATACTTATCTGCGACAGAAAACAAACTCTTGCTTCAGGTATTTATGAGAGCGATCAGGTTTCTTATTATAAGCTAGACGTTAAAGAAACAGATACTTTCAAAGATATTCCTACTGATTCTGATGATGTTATTTATCATTTTGCGGCAGAACTCTTGGTTCCAATTTTAAAAAGGAGTGAAAGAAAAGAGTATTTCTGGAATGCGTTATATGTTGGTACGACAAATGTTCTAGATTTTATGTTAGAAAGAAAATTAGATAAACTTGTCTATTTTACAACTGATATGGTCTATGGTCATACAAAAACAGACCCTCGCTTTGAAGACCATCCAAGAGAACCAATTGGTCCATATGGTGAAGCAAAATACCAAACTGAGCTACTTTGTGATGAATACCGTAAAAAAGGGATCAATATCACTATTTTTCGCCCCAGATTGATTATAGGCCCAGGTCGCTTAGGTATTCTAGGAAAGTTATTCAAACTTGTTGATGCCAACCTACCAGTACCTATGATTGGCAATGGAAAAAATTATTACCAATTTATCTCTGTTAGCGATTGTGCTGAAGCCTGCTTGTGTGCAGTAGAAAAAGGTTTTCCAAATGAGGTGTACAATTTAGGCTCTCTTAATCCCCCAACAGTTAGAGAGCTGTTAAATAGCTTAATCTCCGCAGCAAATAGCAAATCTTTTGTGATCCCAACCCCTGTCTCTATAATAAAACTAGCATTGGCATCTTTAGATATTATCGGCATGCCTATAATGGATCCTGAACAATATTTAATCGCAGACGAAACCTGTGTTTTAGATGTCACTAAAGCTAAAAAAGAACTAAATTGGGTGCCTAAAGATAATGATACTGATCTTTTAATTGTTGCCTATACTTCAAGTAAAAATAAGTAAGTATCTCTTATATTAATAGAGAAATCAGGATTAAGTAATTATATGAGCATGAATAGAGTTGATGTATGGGATGGTTGGCGTGGAATGGCAATCATTTTACTTCTATGTGGACATTTTTTTGAAGAGTCATTTTTTTGGATTGAAATTGGTCGTATGGGTGTCGATGCTTTCTTTGTACTATCCGGAATGTTAATGAGCACTATACTGTTCAAAAATCGTATGAATCTTAGAGATTTTTATATCCGTCGATTTAGTCGCATAGTACCTGCATTTTTTTTGTTTGTATTGGTTTCTTTTTCTTTTGCAAAAATTATTAATCTTGATTTCGTAGCTTTAGAAGTAGTAACAAATCTTACTTTTCTTCGCACCTATATTCCATTAGAGCCGCATATTTGGGACACTGAAGTTCCTGTCCATCATCTATGGTCACTTAATGTTGAAGAGCATGCTTATGTCATTATGAGTATCTTAACTCTATTCATTTTCCGAAATACCAACGCAGCCTTTGTATTAATTACATTAGGACTAATTTCAATTTTCATCTGCTTTTATTATTTTAAAAATCTACAAATAGCTCCAACAGAATATAGAATTCGAACTGAATCTGCAGTTAGCTTTGTCTTTTTATCTGCTGGGTATAACTTGCTTAAAAAAGACTTGAACAACAATATTTTTCACTGTTTTCTTCCTGTTCTAAGTCTTATAGGAGCTATTATTTGTTATCTCAAGATTATGCCGGGTATGTTAAGTTTCGCTGTATCACCTATATTATTAGCTTTTACTATTAATCATTTGCATGAGTCTAACAAAATACTTCGGGGCCTTCTAGAGCTAAAAATAATCAGGCTAATGGGAATTTGGTCATTCTCAATCTATCTTTGGCAGCAACCATTTTATAAATTTATCGATAAAATTCCTGGGGCAAATTACATAAGTCTTTTATTAGCAATTACTATTGGCATAATATCTTTTTATTTCTATGAACAACCCATACGTTCTAGAATTAACAAACGTTGGACTAAGAGAGTTTAAAGTAAAAGAAAATCAGAGAGTATTTTACCAATGAGATGCGTTTCTCACTCCACTTCAAAATCTAGTGAAAATGATTTTAACTACTTTTATCGATTTTTCACCACTAGTTAATTAAGGAAACGCATATATGACTTTACTGCTTAACAAGCCCACACATTCAATAAATGATTTTATCGAAAATTTACTCCGCAAATATCTAGTATATTTTTTTTTAATAATATTTATTACAACAGTACTTGGTTCTTTTAACGCATATTTGGATCATAACCGTTGGAACTTTGGTGATTGGTTAATTAACTATCAAGGAGGAATGGTAAGACGAGGCTTATTAGGAGAAACAGTTTATATAATGTCACAGTTGACACATATAAACCCAGGCATTTTTATTTTATTATTTCAAATTATTTTTTATGCTCTATTTTTTATTTTCTCTTATTTATTATTAAAAAGGCAACATTTTTTATTGCCATATATTCTATTAATATTCTCACCATTTATTTTTACTTATCAATTAAATGATTCATTAGGTGGTTATAGAAAAGAAATCATTTTTTTTGCCATACTTTCATTCATAGTTTATACAGCGAAAACTTTGGACTATAAAGTTTTCGAAAAAATATTTTATATCACACTTCTTCTTTTTCCTGCTTTAATTTTAACGCATGAAATGTTAGCTATATATTTACCCTATTTATTGATTCCATATATTTCTATTACAAACCTGACCAAGAGAAAGATAATTTTCACTATTTTTTGTCTTCTCCCATCAATTATAAGTTTTATAGCTGCTCTTTATTATGCAAATGCAACAACTAGCCAAATAAATGAAATTTTATATTCACATACAGAACAAGGCTACACTATAGAAGATGGAGGGGCAGTTGCTTGGCTTAATAGAACAACATCATATGGACGAGATACGGTAATCAGTGCTATTAAATATGATAAATACCTTATCTATTACTCTCAAATTTTTCTTCTTTCAATAATTGCCTATATACCAATTAGAAAAAACTTAAGTTCTATTTTAAAAAAAAGACTATCTATGATTTTTTTTATAATTTGTCTTTCTGGGAGCATAGTGCTCATTATTATAGCTAAAGACTGGGGTAGATTTATTTATATCAACCTAGTTTCATTATTTCTTCTATCCCTTTTACCCAAGGATTCTTTACCAGATAATAAAAAAACATCAAATCTAAAGGAAAAAAAATGGGGGAAATTAAACCTATTTATGATACCTACATTTTTTATTTTGTATTCTTCGCTTTGGCACATACCCCATTGCTGTGAAGCACCATATCCTCAAAATTACAAACTAACGAATCCTTTGGTATACATTAGACCTTGGGTCAAAATAATCTTAAACTTCAAAAATGAGGAGATCAACTCTAATACACGACAAAAAGTAGCATATAATTAGGGCTATTGTTCTGCAAGTCAAGTCAAAATAATAAAAGTATTTTATTAAAGTTTTTGATAACACAACCATCTTTCTATTTACCCACTTTGTTTGATGCGTTCTGGCCTAATGAAGCAGTCTTTTTTGCCTGTCATAAAAAGAGCCTAACCAAAGATAAAATGCTATTAAAATAGATAAAAAAAATACTAGACAGTCAGAATACAGAAAACCCCACAATATATTGGTCTTTTCGATGTATTTTGTAAAAAACAAGGTATCTTACCGAGCAGGTTCTAATTAACTATCACTGACCTCTTTCAACTTTATTATATTTTTTGTTATGTAAAGGACACCTCCTATTAATTGATGAATGGAAAAATTGAGCCCAAAACATCCAATCTCTGTGTTGAAATCCTTCACAATAGCCTACTATTTTACGTGTGGATTTCGCCTTAATCTTGAATCTTTTGGTTCTCAATTTTCTCATCCACAATTAATTGAGGACCCCTAAAAAACAAAAATTGTATTATATATTTAGATATTCAATGAATAACAAAAAGATGACACGCGAACTTCCAGAAAAAATCAAAAGGAATTCTAATTTTGCATTCTTTTGTTTATTACTGTATTCCATTGCTTTGTTCATTAGGCCTCAAGACTGGGCTTCTTCTGTTGATGGAAGCCCAACGCCAATTGCACGTTATTTTTTAATAGCCGCATTTGCTGGGTATTTAATCTTTCAAGAACAAAAAATATGGGGATATCAGGGATGGTTTTTGTTTTTATTACTATTGATCATACCTGTTTCTGGCTTACGAAATGGTTGGTTTGGCGGGGGTATTAATGAAGCAATAGATTTCTTTATTCAATGTTTGATACCTTATTTGCTTTATTCAGGATTAGTAAACACACAACGCAAACAACATTGGGTTTTAATAATTTTAGCTCTTGCTAGTGCGACCATGTTACATCATGGTATTTCTCAAACATTATCTCCTGAAGGTATTGCTTGGTCTGGAATGCAATCTTTTAGAGGAGGCCGTATTAGATTTTTAGGTTTCTTTAATGACCCTAATGACCTAGGTATGTTTTTTGTAATGAATATACCTCTGCTAATGTATTTAAAAACGCTGACACAAAGCCGAATTTTAAAACTCGTTTTTTTTATATTAACTCTTGGTTTGCTTTATGGTATTTATTTAACAAATTCACGAGGTGCTCTTCTAGGAGCAATGAGCTTAATTGTTACTTTCTTTTATTTTCAATATGGAAAAATCAAGTTTTTCTCTTTAAGTTTATTTTTTGCGCCTATTGCTTATTATGCTATGTCTATGTTTAGAACTATAGATTCTGACGAATCAAGTGCAGCAGGAAGGGTTAACGCATGGTATAGCGGCATACAAATGTTTAAATCTCGTCCTTTACTTGGTGTAGGTAAAGGACAGTTTGTTGAACATCATTACCTTACAGCACATAATTCTTATGTATTAGTAATGGCTGAACTAGGAATATTAGGATATATCTTCTGGCTAACTAGTATTGCATTATCCTTATCAATGCTTATTACTATATTTAATTTAAGCAAAGAAAAATATAAAGACAACCCTGAACTACTCCTAGATATATTATTTGCAAAATGCCTGTTTTTTTCTTTTGTTGGTTTTATGACAACAGCCTTCTTTCTATCAAGGAGCTATATTATATATTTATATGTATTTATAGGCTTTGTTAGCGCGTTATATTTCAGAGTATTGCAATCAGCACCTGAAATAAGCGTTGTAACAAACCCTAAGAATATGACATCGCTATTAATGATTGTTATATCTAGCCTTATCGGTCTTTATTTATTTACTATTTTTCTTTTATAACTGATTAATATAGCCTTGAGAGAAATCTTTAACTATACTTCCTAGTATGAGTTTGTAAATTATATATTTAGGCTATACACAGCTTAAAAATTAGCTTAAATCAATGGAGTATGCTGAGTGACAAATAAAAAAGAATTTGATTTAGTTGCAATCAAAAAGTTTTTAGAAGAGTATTTTGAATCAAAAGGTAAAGTACAAGATTTAGTTCTTTGGCATGACCGTCCTAAATCAGCGGTCTTTAAATTTCTAGTCTCAGGAATAGATGATTATTTTTATATAAAAATATATAAAACCGCTCATGCTACACAAACGGCCCAGAAGGAACATGAGGCATTAAGCATTATGACAAAAGCATTTGAAGGCCATGACAATTTTGGCGTAATTTTTCCTGAAATATTTATACCTGCTCATAATGCATTTGTATCTCGTGAATTTATAGGTCAAGACTTATATTCTTTATTTAAACAATCATCTAGACCATTTGTGTCAGAAAGATTAAAAAACCAATCCTCAAATGCAATTAGGAATTTAGCAAGTTGGTTAGAAATATTTCAACAATGCCATTTTAAAAATAGCAGTGTGCAGTATGCAACTGATAATCTGCTTGAGGGTACAGATGCTTATATTGATGTTGCAATTGACAAAGCCATGTTACCAGAAGATCTAGGAATCAGGTCTAAATCTATCATAAAAAAACTGGCTGAACAAAATAAACACTGGGACGACACGCTAGTCCCATCAAATGGAGATACCAAACTTTGGAATTTTTTAGCTGATGATGATGGAGCGATTAAAGCTTTGGATTTTGTTGCAATAGCTTATGGTCTGCCAGCAATGGACTATGCGAGAATTTGGATTGGACTTAATTGGCTTAGAAATTTTCCATTCGTACAAAAATCCTATATTGATTTATTACAAAATCAATTACTAGAACAAGCATCTTCGAATAAACTATTCGAACGATCTCAATTTGAATTTTGTCGTTTGTGCGTCAGCTGGGAGGTCACAGCCTTTTATAGCGGTATTAGGGATGACAAATATCGTCGTAAACTAAGAAATCGACTATTTTTTCCTCTTATAAAAAGATACTTTAACCATAAAATTAACTCAATAATCGTTGAGGCGGAGTCTTGTGTCACAAATTAATAAAACAATTGATCTGCTAAAAAAACGGGTAGCTAATTATTTTCCCGAGTTTCAAGAAGCTACATTAGAAATTAAGGAATTACCTTTTAATGAAGCCTCAACCTACCCAGTACATTTAATAGAAATCACAGGTAATAAAAGTATACGTAAACTCGTTATTAAATTTGCACCTATTGGTTCTGATTTTTGTGAAGGTTTGGTTGAATATACCAATATGCGAAGCTTACAAGAAAATCGTCTTGATATACCTAGTAATATAGGGTTAATTAACTGTTTAGATTATATACAAGAGAGTAATGCTCTTGTTATGGAATTTAGCGAAGGTAGTCGGTTTTCAAATTGGTTTTTAACTAACAATTCAATTTTTGCAGATAAAGAGACAAAAGATAAGATTGAGTATTACATAGAAACCTCTGGTTTATGGCTACAAAATTTTCATGATTGTAATAAGTTTCCTGAGATTAAAATAAAAGACTCAAATATTGTTGAATCTATGTCGACTTTATTTGAGAGAACTAACCGTATGGGATTGTTACAATCTATTCATTCAGATATAGAAGAAAAAATATTATCTAAAATTGATAGTTTAAGTGATTACACATTACCTATGGCGCTTATTCATGGTGATTTTGGTCTTCAAAATATTAACATTCAAAATGACAAAGTCTACGTTTTTGATTTACAAAGGGATTATCAACAAGCTATTTACTACGATGTTGCTTATTTTTGTGTGACTTTACAAACGCTTAACCCTTATCCAAAACAACTCTTTTTTGACCGTTCTTATGCCAAGTCCCTACAAGAAAAATTTATTGCAGGTTATTTTTCAAGGAAGCTAGAAAAATATGAGCAAGAATTGTTAGATATTTATATTTTGCTTAATTTGATTCAGAGATGTATTAAGCAATATCAAAATAATCAAAAAAGGTTTGGACGATTCACAACTATATTAGTTAAGCTGTTGAATTTTAAATTTGAAAAAACAATTAGTAATTTGTTAAATACAATGGCCTAACCCTTAAAAGTTACATATTTGAATATGATTGTAATTATTTTCTTAATAACCGTAGAGAGGTAAAAATAATAATGTTAGTTGAAATTTTCTTTTGGCTACTTGTTTTTTTGATTTGTTACACTTATATGTTTTACCCATTAATTTTGCTTGTAATTAGTGGTGTAAACCAAGGACTAAGTGATTCATTTTATGTTTTTAATAAAGCGGATAGGAGACGTTTAAGTTCAGTGCAGGAGCTAACTGTTGCAGTTATAATTGCCGCATTTAATGAAGAAAAACATATTGTTGAAAGAATAAATAATCTTCTTTCTCAAGATTACCCTAAAGATAAACTAAAGATTTATATTGGCTCCGACGGTAGTTCTGATAATACGGTTAGCTTAGTTAAAAGTATTAAAGATAAACGAGTGATTTTGTTTGATTTCCCTGAAAACCGTGGAAAAGTTTCTGTACTTAATGAATTATTGGAAAATATTACAGAATCAGTCGTCGTTTATTCTGATGCAAACACTTTCTTCAAACCCGATGCAATAAAAAAACTGATGCGACATTTTGAAGATAATGAGATTGCAGGGGTTTGCGGTGAATTACACTTGATCGATGTTGATTCAAGTGATAATAAAGACAGTGCATATTGGAAATTAGAGCGTTTTTTGAAATATCATGAAGGTAAAATTAATGGTTTTCTTGGTGCCAATGGAGCAATTTACGCATTAAGACGTGAAAACTGTTCTAGTTTACCCACAGATACAATTATTGATGACTTTACAATATTTATGAATGTTGGCCTTTCTGGACAAAAGATTATCTATGATATTGAGGCAATAGCAGAGGAAGAAGTTGCACCTAATATGGCAGGAGAATATAAAAGGAGAGTTCGTATTGGAATGGGAAATTACCAAGCGTTTTTTAGAATGTTAAACGCTTTACATCCTAAACAAAAATGGCGAGCATTCACTTATTTTTCACATAAAGTAGTCCGTTGGTTTACGCCTCATTTTATGTTGTTGTTACTACTAATAAATATTTTTCTACTAGATGAATTTATTTACCAAATATTATTTGGATTACAAGTGCTTCTGTACTTAACTACATTCATAGTTGTTAATTTTTATAGCGATCGTCAGTTACCATCAATCATTAGGTTACCCGTCTTTTTAGTTAATATGAATGTAGCGCTGGGACATGGTTTCATTAAATATACAGTAGGTAATAGTGAAGGTACCTGGCAGAGAACTGAAAGATAATTGTTATCATGCGGAGAATATAAATGGGTTTTATTTTTGGACTAACGCTGGTTTTAGTCGCTGGTTTCTTTTTTGTTTTAAAGAAAAAAAACATGGACATTTGGATTGTTGCTTATGTCAGTCAACATATTAAGAAAAAGGAGGTGACAACTAAACCGGTTCATATTTTATTTTGTTACGTTGATCATTATGAACCTCAATGGAAAAAAGTTGATATTTCCATTGAAAGGCAAAGAGTTGATCGATGGATGATAGACTATCCAAAATTATGTGAAAATCATAAAGATGCTGATGGTTATTATCCCCAACACTCATTTTTTTATCCTGAGGAAGAATATCGGGAAGAGCATCTAGCTAAATTAGCTGATCTATGTCAAAGAGGTTATGGTGAAGTTGAAATCCATTTACATCATGATAATGATACAAGTGAAAATTTGCGTAGTACTTTAACTGGTTTTGCAGAAACTTTAAATAAAAATCATGGGTTAATGACAAAGTTCCCAGATTCCAATCAAATAGCTTATGCCTTTATCCATGGAAATTGGTGTTTGGATAACTCTAGAGCAGATGGTCGTTGGTGTGGCGTTAATGATGAATTAATAATATTAAAAGAAACAGGATGTTATGCTGATTTTACGCTACCTTCAGCACCCAGTGAAACCCAAACGGCAAAAATTAATAGTATTTATTATGCTACCGATGATCCAGAAAAACCAAAATCGCATAATACTGGTATTGATGTTCAAGTTGGAGGAGAGTCTTCTGGAGATTTGATGATTATACAAGGGCCGTTGGCGCTTAATTGGAAAACAAGAAAGCTTGGCTTGCTACCGAAAATTGAATCAGGGGATGTGAGGTCTGTTCTTCCTCCAACTAAAGAACGTGTGGATTTATGGGTAAATGCTGACGTCCATGTTAAGGGACGCCCAGAATGGAAATATATTAAAATACACACACATGGCACGCAAGAAAGGGATATGGAAACATTATTAGGGCAAGAAACTGATGATCTGTTTAGTTATCTTGAATCGCATTATAATGATGGTGAAAATTATATTCTTCATTATGTGACAGCTAGAGAAATGTATAACATTACAAAAGCGGCTGAAGCAGGGAAAGACGGTAATCCTAATGAATACCGTGATTATATTTTACCACCGCCTACGTATACTCCACGCAATTAAGTTAAGGAAAATACTTAAGTGATATTGTAGGTTAGGCTAGCGCCTTATCGTTAACCTAACTTTTTTTGTCTACGTTTTGTTGGGTTGCCAAAGAGACGGCAACCCAACCTACAATAATCTCTTAACTTAATGGGGATGGCACAAAGCATGAGAACAAGATAAATTATTCACATCAAACTTTTATTATTAAAGACTAAACCGTCTGTGATTAAATTAATATATCTGAACATGTTTTCAATTGCCTAATAGAAATAACCAACCTCAATTACTTTCGGCTCATTTTGTCAATACCTTAATTTATAAAAAAAGCGGTAGTATCATGATACTAAAAGTATTATTTTTTCCATATAAATAATAGGAAAACAATGTTAGTCAATTCAATAAAAGTACCTGAAAATATTAAAACTAAAATTTGTGTTATCGGAACAGGGGTAGGAGGAGGAACGGTAGCAAAAAAGCTACAGGAACTGGGTGCAGATTTTATAATTATTGAAGCTGGTGGTGTTTCAGGAGAATCTACTATTGTCCAAAAAAACCATATTGGTAGGGATTTTGGAATTAGGAGAACCACATCAATACAATTGGGCGGGACTTCAAATTTATGGCACGGTGTTTTATCCCCTTTAGATAAAATTGATTTTAAAAAAAGAGACTGGATCCCTCATAGCGGTTGGCCTATCAAGTTAGATGATTTAAAACCATATTATATTGAAGCTGCAAAATTACTTGGCGTAGATAATTTTGAATATTTTTTTGCAGAATCATTAACTCCTGATCTAACAGAAAAACTAAATGAACTAAAGTTCAACAGAGAGTATTTAGATAATAAGCTTTTTCAACAACCTCTTCCAACAATAAACTTTAAACATATTGTTCGTGAGATAACTAAAAATTCTGACAATCAACACTGTTACTATAATGCAGCTGCTCTTGAACTCCTCACTAATGATTCAGGCAATAATGTAACTAAATTACTTGTGGGCACACAAAACAAGCATCAGTTTTATATTGAAGCTGAGCAATTTATTCTTGCAGCGGGAACATTGGAAACACCTCGCCTTTTATTGAATTCTAAAACTGTTGTTAAATCTGGCTTAGGAAATAAAGGGGATAATGTAGGTCGATATTTAGCGGACCACCCAATGGGAAACCTATGCCAATTAGAATTTTCTAACCCTCAAAAAGCTCATATTTATTCGGACTATAAGTTCTGTCGCAATATTAAAATTAAGAGTGGGTTTGTATTAGCCAAGAACCTCCAACACGAAAAAAAATTACCTAATCATAGCTTTTTTTTAAGACCCTCTTTCATTAAGGGAATAAATGATGAATCTGAAAAAGTAAAACTCTCTTTATTAGCATTTAAAGATAAAGGCGTTACTTTCAACGATTTTTTGAGAGTTATTACCAATCTTAATACTATAAGACAAATTCTGGCTTACAAATTTTCATTGGATGTTACCTATAAATATGCAGATTTATTTTTTGTTACAGAGCAACTCCCTAACCCAGATAGTAGAGTAACCTTATCTACAAAAAATGATCGCTTTGGATATCCAATTGCTGATATTAACTGGCAATTAATGCCTGAAGATATTGATAGCATGAAGGTTTGGTTTAAACTATTATTAACTAATTGTTTTCCTAAGGAATACTATCATTTCACTCATACTTTAGATGATTTTGATTGGGATAATATTTTAACCTCTGCAATTCATCACGTTGGAACAGCTAGAATGGCAGATAATGAAAATGAGGGTGTCGTGGATAAAAATCAAAGGGTATTTGGCCAAGACAATTTATATATTTGTGATGGCTCAATATTTAGTACCGCTGGAAGTGCAAACGTAAGCTTTACAACATCTGCACTTGCCTGCAGATTAGCTCATTATTTTTCAACTAATAAGCTTGTTTGAAGCTAAGGGAAACTAGAGTTAGTTATAAATAGATGCATTAAGTAGTGTTTTGAGTTAATTAAAAGTAAATGAATATTTCTCAGCTATATAATCATAAATTGTTAATCAGGATAATTATTTGAAAAAGCGCATACTCTATATCTCAAATTTATTACCACGAAAATGGAACATGAATAGAGGGATTTTTAATTTTCAACAGATATGTGGTCTAACAAAATTCTATACTGTTGAGGCAATTGTACCTATTGCATGGACTGATTTCTCATTGAAGTCATTCAATATTAATGATTTAAAAAAAATTGAACTAAATTCAATACCAATAAGATACTTAGTCTATGTTTTTATACCAAGAATAACTGTTTTTTTAAATGGTATTTCAATGTTTGTCTCCATACTACTAAGTAAATTTTTCTATATTAAAAAATTTAAACCTGATTGTATTTTTACTTCCTGGGCTTACCCTGATGGTTTTGCATCCGTATTAATTGGCTCCATTTTTAAGATCCCTGTAATAACACAAGTCTTAGGGACTGATATTAATGTGTTTGCTAGAAACCCACTTATTAAAAACCAGATAGCCTGGACACTAAAAAAATCTGATGCAATTATTTCAGTAAGTCAAGAATTGAAAAATGAAATGATTCAACTTCTTGGTATTGATGAATCGAAAATACATGTTGTATATAGAGGCGTTAACAAACAGTTATTCAAATTTCGAAATAAATCAGGTGCAAGAGAAAAGTTAAATTTACCTAAAGACAAATATATCATTTTATTTGTTGGTAACTTAATTGTTACTAAGGGGTGTATGGAGCTTTTTTATGCAGTAAAAGAAAGTGTAGATTTAGGTTACGATATTCAACTAGTTTTAATTGGTAGTGGTCAATGTTCAGAGCTTCTTAATAATGAAATTAAAAAGTTTTCTTTGGAAGAAAATGTTGTGTTGGCAGGCCAAATTGAACATAAAGCCATTCCTCATTGGATGAGTGCATCGGATGTTTTATGCTTGCCCAGTCATAATGAAGGAGTTCCCAATGTCGTGGTAGAAGCTATATCATGTGGTACGCCAGTCATTGCAACAAGAGTTGGTGGTATACCTGAAATTGTAAATTCCTCAAACGGTATTCTTGTTAATAGTCAAGATCATGACTCTCTTGTAAAAGCAATCTGTTCTGCATTTAAAAAAAAATGGCAAGCAGAAAAAGTATTAGCGTCAGTGCAAGATTTAACGATAGAAAAAAGTGCCGATAAAATACATCAAATTTTAGATTTAATTATAGAAAAATACTAAATGTTTAAATCAAAAAAGAGTCACAACAAAATAAAACGGATTGCTTTTTTTAACCATTCAATGGCAATGGGAGGAATAGAAAAACTGTTAGTTAGTATGTCACAAGAGTTACTAAAACAAAATTATGAAGTTTATATGTTCGTATTTAAAGGTGGTGGCGATTTAGAACAAGAACTAATACAAAATGGAGTTATCGTCATTAATCTTGAAAAGAAGGAAGGAATAGACCTCAAAATGATCGTTAGAATCATACAAGGTATAAAAAAAAATAATATTGATTTAGTCCATACAAATAATTTCTTATCCAGTATTTATATGCTACTTCCGGCACTATTCTTTTCGGATGTAAAGTTTATTCATACAGACCATTCTCTTGTTAGAGATGGAAAAACGAGAAGATATAAAGTATTAAAATTAACTTCTTATTTATTTGATCATTTTGTTGTGGTTTCAGACCAACTAAAAAAAACAATTAGTCATACCTGTGGAATAAATGAAGATCGTATTGATGTCATTGACAATGGCGTTAATACACAAAAATTTATTCCTGATAAGGATATGAGGCTAAAAATAAGGAAAGAACTGAATATAAAAAATGATACTTTTGTACTGGGCACAGTAAGTAGATTAGTCCCCGTAAAAAATCATATTATGTTATTAAAAGCGATCAAAATCGTAGTTGAACAAGGACATCCTCTTCATCTTGTCATTATTGGAGATGGTCCTGAGCAAGATTCTATTAATAAATCTATTATTAAACTTGGTTTAGAAAAAACAGTACATACCCTTGGTGCAAAAGAAGAAGTAGTAAACTACTTGCAAGCTTTTGATGCTTACGCATTGCCATCAATAAGTGAAGGTATGAGTATCAGTTTATTGGAAGCAATGAGTTGTTCTTTGCCTGCACTTGTTACAAAAACTGGAGGGAATATTGATTTAGTTAAAAATAATATAAATGGTCTACTCGTTGAAATAGGTGATTATAAAGCTTTTGCCAACGCAACAATTAATCTTATTGGCGATAAAAAGAAACGTCTCAAACTTGGAAATAAATCAAGAGATCTTGTCATTGAGCAATATAGCTTAAAGCAGATGGTTAATAATTATATTTCAATATATAACAGCTAATATCTGAGAAACTACTTATAATTTACTCAGGGTTATTTTTTTCAGAGACAAAAAAATCAAGCATAGCACTTTTAAAGTTAAATCGTTGTGACCAGCCAAGATCCTTTTCAATACGCTCAGTACTATACAACGATTCATTCATCAGTAACTTGACCTTATAGTAATTATAGCTTTTTTTATTTCTAAAAGCGTTTATCGTATCCACTACTTTTCCTGCTGAGAGTATCAGAAAGAAAGGAATATATATCTTAAAAAAGAAATGATTGCTTATGGTTGAATATTCATTTAGATATTGCCTTGCAGTGATGGAATCTTTATCAACAACATTATAAATTTTTATCTCATTATTTATATCTATTTCCCCCAGATCAACACTAAGAATTGCATCAATTAAATTTTCCACATAAACAAACGGTATCTTCTTGTTACCCATTCCAGGAACAATGAAGAGTTTATTAAATAGCTTTTTTCCAACATCCAATGGAAAAGGTCGCTCTGGATTTCCATAGACCAATCCAGGTCTTATAATGGATATTGAAAGACCTTTCGGCTGTTGTTCTATTAAATATTTTTCTGCATTCAATTTAGCATGGGAATAGTTGCCGCGCATCAGGGGATTATTTTCGTATGGAAAATCTTCACTGATTGTAATATTTTTTTTGTAGCTTGAAGCATCATAAACATTTAAGGTGCTAATGTAGATTAGTTTATTAACCTTATTTTTTTTACAAGCATCTACAATATTTTTGGTTCCATCAATTGTTATACGTTGATGATCGTCCCACCTACCTTGCATTGCTGCTGCCAAATGATAAACAGCATCAACGTTTTTACATGCATTATTTACATCGTGTGCCGAGGCTATATCACCTTCAATATATTCTAATTGATCATGCTTAATTTTTTCATTATTTTTCCCAGAGCGACTTAACAGGCGAACCTTATATCCATCCGCTAGAATTCGTTTTACAAGCCGTTGACCAATAAAACCAGTACCACCCGTGACTAAAACTAATTTTTTATGATTAGATATTTTGTTTTTCATCTAGCTTGTTATCTACAATTTTTTTGATATAGTCATACCGGTTTTCCCATGAAAGAGGTCTAACCCGTTCAACGCGTTTTGTTATTTTTTCAGCTGAATTGGTTTTTAGTTCTGCATCAATCATGCTTAAAAATTCTTCATTACTATAAGCAATACTCACTTCATTTTTAAATTCTTCTATTTCAGGAAAAAATATAGTTACTACCGGCGTACCCATCGCAAGATATTCTCTTAACTTGAGTGGGTTGAAATTTCTAATAAGCTCGTTATTTTTACAAGGAATAAGGGAAATATCAAAAGACTGCGCATAAGCAGGTAGCTCTTCATAAGTCTTTACGCCAATAAAGTGAACATTATCAAGCCCTTCGCAAGGGTTTTCTTCAACAGCCAACCTTCCAATCATCAAAAACTGCCAATCAGGCCGTTCCGTTGCCAAATATTGAATAAGATCAAGGTCAATCCATCGTTCTATTAATCCAAAAAAGCCGATAACAGGTGATTTTATATGTTTCACATCTTCGGGAATGGCATGAGCCTTCTTAGCAACAGAATTAAAATGATCAAAATCAACACCATGCAAACTTAAGTGTACTTTTTCTCCATAATTACTTTTCTTCTCTAATAAGGGATTAGCGGTTACAAAAACTAAGTCGCATTTTTCCGACATAGTTTTATCCATTTCTTCAATTTTTTGTTTATCAACACCGGGAAGCTCTGCATAGTCATCTACACAGTAATAAACACTTAATTTTTCATCTAATTTCCCAAGTACTGGGGTAACGTGAGGCAATACAAACCATAAAATTGGTTCGCTAATATTAAGTTTTTTACATAAATGTCTGATCTGCCAAACGATTAGTTTTTTATTAATTGCATTTATAAAACTGTATTTATGAAGAGGAACTTGAAAAAGAGTGTAGACATACGTTGTTTCACTCAGTTTACGAGCACCTTTAAAAATATTTGCAAGTTTCGCAAATATTTTACTTATATCCCGTTTGCTTGTTTGGGGTGCTCTTAAGCCTGGTGATTCTATATATACAACAAAATGATCCCGCATTAATCTTGTTGCAATGTGATGGCTACTCGTTTTATTATCAGCACCCCAATCGTTACCGAAATATAAAATAGGTTGTTTTTTGTTTTTTGTCATATTTTTTTATACTCTTTATTACCCATATTTAATTTGAATTGTTAGTCACACATAACAGCATACCCTCAGTAAAATCTTAGCTTCAGAGTTTTCTACGAAGTTTTGAAAGGACCGATACAATCCATGTGTCTTGAATTCAAGGTTTTATATTATTCTATCTGAGGAAAAGTTTAGTCTAAATTAACAAAAAATCAAAATCAGGATTTTTTGAAAATTTATTATAATTATTAAAATTTTCTATAAGAGAAACAATAATAAAGCAATGTTCTGGTAAAAATTGATTTCCTGAGTCCCCTCCCCCTTACATCCTTATTTTAAATTACCTGCTTTATCAAGATTAAACACCAGTGTTCCAGTTGCATTTGAAGACACTGATCCTCCTTTCTTAATAACGACTGTTAATTTACTCCCGGCTGTTTTTGTCACAACGCTATAGCCCGCATTTTTAGATAAGCCTGTTAAGTAATGTTGACTAGCTTTTAGACTCTTAATACTATATTCAATTGCTGCTGGGACTGCATCAGACAGATTATTGTTAAATAACACAATGTGATCCTTTCCTGCCCCATCAACATGCGTTCCTACCATATTAGCTGAAGGCATGTTTCCTGACTCTTTATTAATAACAGTAGCATCAGGCATATCATGCGTTGCTTGGTCTCCAAAAGATAGAATATTTATGAGTTCCGTTTTTAATTCCTCATTAAATGGTGAAACTGATAGATGCCATTTAAGCTGGTTAGCTGGGATTTCTTTCGAACCACTCGAATTTAGACCTCCGCCCCAAAAGTTTCCTTTTTTCTCATCAATTATGGTAGTCGCCACATCGGATGGAAATAATGTTTTGAATTGAAATGTTTTTCCTTCACTCTCAGCGCTATAAATACCATTTGATAAGCTAGGCTTTGATTGAAAATGCTGAATATATTTTATTTGACGTAAACCATATTCTTTATTGAGGTCGATATGATCATAAACAATCACTACATCAGGTTTAATGAAAAACAGTTTACGCGTTACATGATTTGTATATTCTCTTTCACGATCCCACCATTTCAAGTTATACAGTTGTGTTCCATCTGCATAGGCATAAGCATAGTCATCGCTCGCATCAACTGCTCGAATACTCCCATTACCTAAAGGACGGCTTTTAATGGAAGAACCCCAAGTAGAATCAACAGGTTTATTTAGCGTATTGTCATTATGCTCTATCAACAGTGTATTATGCGCAACACTTGCTCCTGCAAATGACCGCCCATAACCCGTCATTTCTTTACTAATATTTACTCCGTCGCTGACTATATTAAATGATAATGCATCTTTTTGAGCATGATCAACATTTCCTTTGCCCGATTGCATATAAACGACAGAGCCATCATCTTCCCAACTATCTCGCATGGCTAACATTTCTATACCTGGCGCATAAAAAGTCGTATCCAATTCACGTGCAATAGGTAAAGCCGCCTGGCTAGCTGAATCCTTTTCAAATAGTACTCGCCATAAGCCCGTATAACCAGAGTTGTTTGGCGGAAGATGACCCTCTGCCAATGATTTATTTAACCAGTCTTGACCAAGAGATTTAAATTCAGGAGATGACACGCCATCAATTAAACTAATCATTAAGTCATAACGATGGTTTTCCAAAGGTCGAGCATAATCTCTTGCTGCCTGAACATCTCCATATTGAAACATACCTGTGAAACCTGGATAGGTATTATGAATGGTTGCCAAGATTACATCTTGCATATACTTATTTGGATAAGGTATTCCTCGCAACTCTTTATTTAAAATAAACGCACGAACCCAATGTTCCATGGTACCAGCGCTATAATAAGAACCTTCCCCCCACATTCCACCAGCCATATGTCCATTCATGAACTGACCAACCACAAATTTATTTAGCATGGCATCAGACGCCGCATAAAGTTTATCAGCAAGTTTTGAACCGTCTAGGCTAATGGCTAACAATAATAAATTTTCAGCCAAAGACGTAGTTTCATCACTATCACCGACTCGATAACCTGAAAAGTTATTTTCGTAATTTACAAACTCCAGCCAATATGTTGCCCAGTTACCGAATATGTTCTTATAAACATCCTTTTCTGATGCTGAAAGGTCATTCTTAATCCAAGAATAAGCAAGATGCGCATGATGACTATGAGCACGAAAATCATTTCGGCTTTTATAGTTCCAATCTTTATAGGAAATTAAAAATAGCTCTTTGGCTTTTTTTAAATAACGAGTGTCTCCTCCAATTTTATAGGCTAATGCGTAGGCAGAAACAAACCTAGCTGACCCATAGGGCACGACATTATAATATTTTTCTAATCTACTAATTAAATATCGCCAGCTAGCATGTTTATAATTCATTTTTTTATGAATACTAGCCAACCTTTCATCTGTTAAAAATAGGTCGGATTTATTTTTTTTAGTTTTACCCTTATCAAGAAATAATTTAGAATGTTCTTCATCAATCTTATTAGAATCGACAAGGATTTTCTTAGCTATAGCATTTGCTGAAAAGTCCATATGATCAAATAAAAAACGCCATAAACCTGTTGAACCTGACGTTATCACATGTTTTTCCCTACTTTTAGCTGCCTTATTCAACCAAAATTGACATAACCCTTTAGTACGAACATCTTCTACAAGGTTTGCTAATACTAACATTAGCTCATAGCGTGATTTAGAATAATCAGTATCATTTTCAATATCATGAAATTCATAATTTAAAAATTTTTGTACTCTATTATTAGAACTATTTTGGTTATCTTTATTCATTAAAGCAGTTCGTAACCAATATTCCATCTGGCTTGGATGATAGGTAACACCGCCAGATTCTTTAATCCAACTTTTATCATTAATACCATCGTAATAATTACTTAATAATTTATTAGATACAGTAATTAAATCTTCATAAATATCACTACCCTTCAAGCTTTGAGCAAGCAAGAAAAAGCCTTCGGATAAAGAAGTAGTTTCAATAGTATTTGAAAAACCGTTCCTAAATTGCCCCTTTTTATAATCTACATAATCAAGCCAATAATTACTCCATAATTTAAATAAAGTAATATAGCTTTTATACTCACTTTCAGTTAATGAATCTTTAATCCAATCAAATGTATAATGAGCATATCTACTATAACTAGAAAAATCGCTTAAGCTTTTATACCCAAAATCAGTGAAAACTTGCCAAAACAATGCCTTGGCCTTATTTAAATAACGTATATCCCCTGTATTATGATATGCCAAAGCATATGCAGAAGAAAACTCTGCTTTATTCCATACATTTTGATCAATAGAAGCCTCTAATTGATTGATCATAATCAACCAACTTTCATGATTATTGTCTATTTTTGACTTATATACAGCCTTACGATCCTTAGTCAAAAATATTTTAGCTGAACCAAAAGATGTATTTTTTTCTGATAATATTGGGGAAGATACCTCCTTATCAGCTGAATTACTAATTTCCACTTTAGATATCTTAGAACATCCAACTACTGAGTTAATCATTATGATAATGGATAACAATATAATTTTATTCATAGTACCTATTACATCTGAAAAAAATGAAGTTTTAATAATTACAAAATAATATAACTTAGATTCAACTCATAAGTACAATTCAATTTTTAATATATCCTCAGGCTGCTAAAAGTTATGATTAATCTAGTGTTTGAGAAAAAGAAAGATTGCCGTATTCTGCTAAAATCATCCTGCAAGAAAAATATACAATCATCTTAAACTTATCATTTTCCTTCACAAAATAATTATAGTTATTAATCATCCCTTAAGTTCTTGCACTTAACAGGTTGTTTAAATTTTAGCTAATAGAGTACATTTTATACTGCGAAAACTTTCAGGACGAATAATATACTTCACACGCATCATGGATACAGAATTTATAGCGAGTTAATTTTTGTCGATAGTAACGACTGTATGGACGCAACTGTAGAGCAACGCATGAAATGGTTCCCGAGCAGCTATAAGGGCACCACATAGCAAGTACAACCATTATAATTACGTAGTCTATCGACAAAACTCAACCAATAGAAAGCCGCATCCATGACCATGTGAAGTATATACAGGTTTTAGTCTCACGAGCAGTGTATTATAATGATCTACTAAAAAAACTAATAATTTGCTTTAAAATCAATAAAGCTTTTATAAATTACAATGTCAATAAAAATACAAAAACCAGCTAAAAATATTGATAGAAAAACTACTAACCAAAAATACATATTAACTTTTAGATAATTAAACTCAGGTAAAATATGAAGATAATTTCTGTTGTCGGTGCACGTCCCAACTTCATGAAGATTGCTCCCTTTATTCATGCTATAGAAAAACATAACAATTTAAATGTAGGCGAAAAAATAGAACATCTTCTAGTGCATACGGGACAGCATTATGATGATCGTATGTCAAAAGTTTTTTTCGAGTCTTTAAACATCCCAAATGCGGACATTCATCTTGGGGTTGGTTCTGGAACTCATGCCGAACAAGTTGGCAATACAATGATTGAGTTTGAAACTGTTCTTAAAAAAGAAAACCCCGACTGGGTTGTAGTTGTAGGTGATGTAAATGCAACTCTTGCTTGTTCAGTAACTGCAAAAAAAGAACATATAAAAGTTTGTCATATTGAAGCGGGTCTTCGTTCAGGTGATATTGATATGCCAGAAGAAGTGAACCGTTTAGTTACTGACCGTCTTTCGGACTTGTTGCTCACACCTGATTTGTTGTCTAGTGAAAATTTACGTCATGAAGGCGTAAATGAGGACGCTATAAGCTTTGTTGGGAATCTCATGATTGATACATTAGAAGCAAATAGGGATATAGCAAGCAAGCTTAAAGTTGCCCAAACCGTACAAAATAATTTATTGGATGACAAAGTTCAAGTGCCTGATGAAATCAATAATTTCTCAGTACTAACAATGCACCGCCCATCAAATGTAGATGACAAAAAAATTCTTGGGTCTATTATCGACTTTCTTCTCAATGAACTTTGCGCTAATGAAACTTTAATATGGCCGGTTCACCCAAGAACAAAAAAACAACTTGAACAATTCGGCTTATGGAACCAAATTACTAATCATGAACATGTTTTTTTACTTCACCCGATTAATTACCATGAAATGCTTAATCTTAATATGACAGCAAATATGATGTTAACGGACAGTGGAGGTTTACAAGAAGAATGTTGCGTACTAGGTACACCTTGCCTAACTTTACGATGGAACACTGAACGCCCAATTACATTACGCAAACATGGTGGTGCATCTGTATTGGTTGGCAACAGCGCAGAGAGAATCCGTGAAGAATATAAAAACCTTGCTACCTCAAATGAACGTAATCCTCAAAAGCCTGAATTATGGGATGGGCATGCAGCTGACCGTTGTGTACAATCAATAATAAGAATGAATAAAAAGGGTGTTTAAGATGATAAAAAATAAATATGACTATGAACAAAACACCAGTTTTTTATTTTTATCGTCTCTAGTCACCGCCATTTAGTTAAGAAAAGAAATAAGAAATAAGAAATATATCCGTTATTTTATTATTAGTTTCGGTGTTATTAAATCAAGCTACACAGAACTGTAATGGTTATGTTTTATTAGAAGAATTTTGCCGATTTTTTCAAATAACTCTCAAAAATCATTAAACAGAAAGGTATGGCAGTTCTTAAAAATAGTACCTAGTGAGATTTCTACTGATCCGTTTGAGATAGACTCTACGTTGCTAAAACAGTTGTTTAGCTTGCTATGTACTCATTTCAGTGCTGATCTACCAGAAAAAAATCCGATATAATCCACATGCTATTTGCGTGCACCCTTCTACCTTTTTTACAATCTTTGAAATAAGCCGGACACCGTTACTCCCTCGAATTGACCCCATTTTATTTCAATGGGGTCAACAAACCTATTTACAATTAATACTTAGGTTTTAATACAATACATCTATACATCCTTATTTTAAATTACCTGCTTTATCAAGATTAAACACCAGTGTTCCAGTTGCATTTGAAGACACTGATCCTCCTTTCTTAATAACGACTGTTAATTTACTCCCGGCTGTTTTTGTCACAACGCTATAGCCCGCATTTTTAGATAAGCCTGTTAAGTAATGTTGACTAGCTTTTAGACTCTTAATACTATATTCAATTGCTGCTGGGACTGCATCAGACAGATTATTGTTAAATAACACAATGTGATCCTTTCCTGACCCATCAACATGCGTTCCTACCATATTAGCTGAAGGCATGTTTCCTGACTCTTTATTAATAACAGTAGCATCAGGCATATCATGCGTTGCTTGGTCTCCAAAAGATAGAATATTTATGAGTTCCGTTTTTAATTCCTCATTAAATGGTGAAACTGATAGATGCCATTTAAGCTGGTTAGCTGGGATTTCTTTCGAACCACTCGAATTTAGACCTCCGCCCCAAAAGTTTCCTTTTTTCTCATCAATTATGGTAGTCGCCACATCGGATGGAAATAATGTTTTGAATTGAAATGTTTTTCCTTCACTCTCAGCGCTATAAATACCATTTGATAAGCTAGGCTTTGATTGAAAATGCTGAATATATTTTATTTGACGTAAACCATATTCTTTATTGAGGTCGATATGATCATAAACAATCACTACATCAGGTTTAATGAAAAACAGTTTACGCGTTACATGATTTGTATATTCTCTTTCACGATCCCACCATTTCAAGTTATACAGTTGTGTTCCATCTGCATAGGCATAAGCATAGTCATCGCTCGCATCAACTGCTCGAATACTCCCATTACCTAAAGGACGGCTTTTAATGGAAGAACCCCAAGTAGAATCAACAGGTTTATTTAGCGTATTGTCATTATGCTCTATCAACAGTGTATTATGCGCAACACTTGCTCCTGCAAATGACCGCCCATAACCCGTCATTTCTTTACTAATATTTACTCCGTCGCTGACTATATTAAATGATAATGCATCTTTTTGAGCATGATCAACATTTCCTTTGCCCGATTGCATATAAACGACAGAGCCATCATCTTCCCAACTATCTCGCATGGCTAACATTTCTATACCTGGCGCATAAAAAGTCGTATCCAATTCACGTGCAATAGGTAAAGCCGCCTGGCTAGCTGAATCCTTTTCAAATAGTACTCGCCATAAGCCCGTATAACCAGAGTTGTTTGGCGGAAGATGACCCTCTGCCAATGATTTATTTAACCAGTCTTGACCAAGAGATTTAAATTCAGGAGATGACACGCCATCAATTAAACTAATCATTAAGTCATAACGATGGTTTTCCAAAGGTCGAGCATAATCTCTTGCTGCCTGAACATCTCCATATTGAAACATACCTGTGAAACCTGGATAGGTATTATGAATGGTTGCCAAGATTACATCTTGCATATACTTATTTGGATAAGGTATTCCTCGCAACTCTTTATTTAAAATAAACGCACGAACCCAATGTTCCATGGTACCAGCGCTATAATAAGAACCTTCCCCCCACATTCCACCAGCCATATGTCCATTCATGAACTGACCAACCACAAATTTATTTAGCATGGCATCAGACGCCGCATAAAGTTTATCAGCAAGTTTTGAACCGTCTAGGCTAATGGCTAACAATAATAAATTTTCAGCCAAAGACGTAGTTTCATCACTATCACCGACTCGATAACCTGAAAAGTTATTTTCGTAATTTACAAACTCCAGCCAATATGTTGCCCAGTTACCGAATATGTTCTTATAAACATCCTTTTCTGAAGCTGAAAGGTCGTTCTTAATCCAGGAATAAGCAAGATGCGCATGATGACTATGAGCACGAAAATCATTTCGGCTTTTATAGTTCCAATCTTTATAGGAAATTAAAAATAGCTCTTTGGCTTTTTTTAGATAACGAGTGTCTCCTCCAATTTTATAGGCTAATGCGTAGGCAGAAACAAATCTAGCTGACCCATAGGGCACGACATTATAATATTTTTCTAATCTACTAATTAAATGTTTCCAGCTAGGATGTCCTGTTCTCATTTTCTCCTGCATAGCAACTAATCTTTCATCAGTTAAAAAGATCTCACCTGAGGAACTAATCGGAATAATTGGACCTGGTTTTGGACCTGGAGCTGGAGCTGGAGCTGGAGCCGGTTTTGGTGCTGGTGCTGGTGCTGGTGCTGGTGCTGGTGCTGGTGCTGGTGCTGGTGCTGGTGCTGGTGCTGGTGCTGGTGCTGGAGCTGGAGCTGGAGCTGGAGCTGGAGCTGGAGCTGGAGCTGGAGCTGGAGCTGGAGCTGGAGCTGGAGCTGGAGCTGGAGCTGGAGCTGGAGCTGGAGCTGGAGCTGGAGCTGGTTTTGGTGCTGGAGCCGGAGCCGGTTTTGGTGCTGGAGCTGGCCCCTGAACTACAACAATAGGTTCGTCCCCTGATTCGATATCAAACAAAAATGGCAACATTCTAGTACTTGATGAACTTGCAAGCTTTCCTTCTTTTGTTGCCTTATCTAACCAAGCACGTCCATCCTTTTTCATCTGTGTATCTTCTAGTACATTCAGCAAAGTCAACATTAATTCATAACGTGATTTAGAATAATTAATGTCACTTTCTATATTGCTATATTCATAATTGAAGAGACTTTCTGCAATACCTTTCGAACCAGGGATGTTTCTTGTATCTTTATTCATTAAAGATGTTCGTAACCAATATTGCATATGCTCTGGCTTGTATTTTGCCCAACTCACACCACTAACCCAATTATCGCCAGCAATGCTTTTATAATATTTGTTTAATAGAGCATCAGAGGCAGAAAGTAAACGACCTGACAAGTCTTTATCATCTTTTAAACTACTTGCAAGTAGTAAAAAAGCTTCTGATAATGCAGTACTTTCAATTGTATGTCTTGTTTTCTTACCTAACCAATGACTGCTCCAATTTTTAAATAGCGCAGTGAATTCTTTTCGTTCATCAGGAGTCAGTCCGCTTTCAATCCAATCATAAGTATAATGAGCAAATCTATTTTGGTATAAAAAGGTACTAGATCGTTTATAATTCCAATTAGAATAAGCTTGCCAAAATAATTCTTTTGCTTTTTCTAGATAACTTTTATTACCTGTTAGATGATAAGCCAAAGCATAAGCAGAAGAAAATTTATTTTTATTCCATACATTCCTATTAAGATAAACATCTAACCGATTAGTCATTAACAGCCAACTTTCATCTCCATTGTCAATTTTAGATTGATAGGCCGCAAGACGTGATTTTGTTAAAAATATATTCGTTGATTCTAAAAGAGCTCTTTCTTTTAAAGAGGATGTTATTTTATTCTGCTGTGGATCAGAAATACTTGCTTGAACTGTTCCGGTAGAAGAAGCTGCTAAAATAATAGCACTGGTTAATAATTTAATTTTATTCATAATATTTTGACGTAATATATCGATATTCCTAAGAATGGTATTTTGCTAAGGATAGGTATTAACAATGAATTTAGATTTAAGAAAAGTTTTTAAAATAAACTATGCAACTTTTCTGGTTAAAAAAACTTAAGTAAAAGCCTAATAAAAATTAACTTTACTTTTTCATAATTGAACATACAACTACATATTCCTTTACTTAAATAGTTTCTTCGTGCAAGTAGAAAGCTTAGCTACTTTCTTATTTATTTATGTGAGTCAATTCACGTATAGCCCTTTATTCACAGAGACTGAGAGATAAATCACACAAAACAGCCTATTAAAAATAAAATATTTTCCTATAGAAAATTTAGCTAAATTTTAAACTTTTATCACTCAATTTATCTCACCAAAACATTGTAAAAACACTCAACAATTAACTCTCAACAGCCTAATTTTAGTGGCTGCTCTTTGTTTGAAAGTTAAAACCACATTATAAAGAGGTAAGAATGTATAATTATATCCAGCACTAATTATGCCAATCATAAAATATCAATCATAGGATTCGTAAGTATATCCGTTATATTATTGCTATTTCACCATAAACATTTATACAAAACATTTATATTCTGCTATTTTTATACTGAAGAACCCACAGTTATAACGAATAGATAAAGATCAAAACCAGTAAAGAGTCGTGATTAAACTACAATAAAATGTAAAATTTCAAGCAACCTAACTAATTTAAAAACATTCTTAAAAAACTGTAAAAAAGAAAATAAATCAATAGTTAAGAATTAAACGTCGCCATTGAAATTTGTTTTAGTCTCATTGTTTTTTAAGGAAAAAATTAGAGACTGTGGACTTAAAAAAAATCAAAGGCTCTCTAAATATCTTTTTATATTATTGAGATCGTTTTTATTCGGGCTATCGTATAAACTTAATCTACGCTGAATAAATGTAGCCTCCAATAAATAATTTTAGAAATTTTTCGCTGGTTTAAAAAAAACTCTTATCTAATATTACACTTAAAACCCTTAAACACCTGATGTTACCTAGGTTGAATAAAATATAAAACATAAACTATTTATTTAAAAAAAATAATCCACCACCTGTCTCAAAAAAGCAACAAAAAACAGTATAATACTTTTTTCACAACAATCAGAATAAACCTTAAAATTACTGATCTACTTAAATAAATTTACCAAAAAAATTTTATGACCAATAAAACTAAAGATAAGTCGACAGTGTATAGCTCCTTAAGAATCATGATGATTTCAAAGATATTGGTTCAATTACTCAGATGGTGTTCAACATTTATTGTTATAAGAATATTAGTTCCTGAAGATTTCGCTATTACTTCCTTAGCTTTTGCATTGGCAGGATTTTTAAATACTTTTTCTACGTTTGGTTTAGGTACTGCTGTTATCCAAGCTAAAGACATCACTCGCAGTCAATTAGAAGTGATTTTCGGATCTATTGTTTTATTAAACCTTTTCCTATTTAGCTTGACATGGGTAGGAGCAAGTTTTGTAGCTAGTTTTTATAATATGCGGGAGTTGGAGCAAGTCCTGAAAGTTTTTAGCTTTAACTTTTTAATAATAATGTTTCTGAGCATACCTAACAGCTTAATGACAAAAGAAATGCGTTTTAAGTCATTAGGTAAAATAGAAATATTTTCAGCCGCTATCGGCGCGATTACAGCATTATATTTAGCAACCCATGATTATGGTTATTGGACTATTATTTTTGGTGGCATGAGTACAACGTTAACAAAAATGCTTCTAACAAACATTTATAATCCTTTATTATTAAAACCTCGCTTTAATTATAATGAAGTTAAGCCATTTCTTCATTTTGGTGGCTATCTAATGCTTTCAGGTATAGTCTGGCAAATCTATGTAAGCATAGATGTACTTATAGCAGGTAAATTTTGGCCATCAAAAGAACTGGGAGTATATGTAGTCGCTCTACAAATAGCTGTCTTGCCTTTAAACAAAATTCTACCAACAATAAAACAGGTTGCTATGCCTGCTTATTCAAAAATACAGACAGATAAGACATTGACTAAAATTTATCTGCTAAAATCTTTGACTATAGCAATGTCTTTTGCCTTCCCTGTGTTTTTTGGTCTCGCATCTGTTGCTGAATTATTAGTCCCTTTAGTACTAGGGGAAAAATGGCAATTGGCAGTTAATCCATTTATGCTTTTATGCTTTATGATGCCAATGCGTATGCTAGCAGAATTATTTTCTCCCGCCATTAATAGTATTGGCAAGCCCCATATAGTTTTTAAAAATGAATTATTTATTCTGGTCATTTTGATCCCCAGTTTTTTAATCGGCTTACAATGGGGGGCAATTGGATTAGCTGCTAGCTGGCTCACTGTTTTCCCTATTATTGCATTACTCATAAGTTATAATTTCTGCAAAGTCCTAAAAATAAATTTATTTCAAATTTTTATCATTATTATTCCTCCTATCATATTTAGTATCATTCTATTTCTTGTGGTAAAAGCTACAATTATTGCTGGTTCGGGAACGTTTAATAATATAATATTGCTAGCAACTGCAATTGCAGCAGGTGGAGCAACCTATACCCTATTAATCTATTTAGACAACAAAGCCCTTCTACGGGAGTATAGACAGCTATTTTTTAAAAAATAACAGGATTGCATAATCTTTATCTATACAAATTTGATCTAAACTCTTTTAGTATAAATTTACTCACATGAATTCAATAAATTTCTCGGTTATTATCCCAGTATTTAATGGGGCATCCTTTATCAGTGATTCGATAAATAGCGTTCTTAATCAAACAATAGATGATTTTGAAATTATCGTAATAGATGATAAATCAACGGACTCAACGATAAAAGAATTAGAAAAATTTGGTAATCAAATCACCTTAATTACAAACTCACAAAATAGTGGCGCTTCATTTTCACGCAACCAAGGAATTAAAACGGCAAGAGGAAAATACATTGCTTTTCTTGATGCAGATGATCTTTGGATACCAGAAAAATTAAGTAGCCAATTAGCTGTACTAAAAAAACACCCTGAAGCAGGACTTCTTTTTTCTAATTGTAAATTAGTTGCTTTTGAAGATTATAAACCTGAATGTTTAATTATAGAGCAAGACCTAACAAAGTTCGAACTGATAGATTTTTCAGAAGTTTTTTCAAACCCTTATTTTCATACATCAACAATTATCGCCAAACGCAGCCTTTGTTTGGAAATTGGTTGTTTTAGAGAAGACTTAATTACTGCAGAGGATATAGATTTTTGTTTAAAACTTGCAAAAAAAACGACAACTATTAAAATGTTTTCGGTCTTAACAATTCCTAGACGACGAGCGAATAGCTTAGGATGTTTACCACAAAGTTATCAAGATAATTTACTCGTAATAAAAGACTTCGTTCAAAACGAAAAAGAATTCTATAATGAAAATAACGACCTCGTTAAAGCGATTCAAAAGAAAATCCACGACGACTGGCTTTGTGATTTAATTTACAATCGAGAATTAAAAAAAGCAATGAATATAGGATTAAAGTCTCTATATTTAAAACCAACAGTAAAAACAACTATTTTATTAATGAAAACAATTTTATTATCATTTGCTACTAAAATAAAGACTTTATCTTAGGCTAATCATTTCTAAAACCAAAGAATTAATTTACAAACCCTATTGACAAAGGTTTTTTAGATTCTGTAATTTCCCTACTTGTTTTTTTTGAATTGAATAATATTGTTCAGATTGCATTTCAATTAAACGAGAACGAGTTCGATTAAAATCAAAATCAATATCGTCAAAATATAGCTGTTCTATAGGTACTTCTATTGTACAAATCAATTTCACTTTCTGCTCATACAAAGCATCAATTAAAGTAACAAACCTTCTTATTTGATCTTTTATTTCTAATGAAAAAATTGGTATACCAGCTATAAATATTATTTTAAATTCAGTAGCTAACTCTAAATAATCAGCAGGCCCTAAATTTCTTTCGCATAGTTCATTAAATGATGAATATAAAATATCACCATGAACCTTTGAAAAGGTAACGTTTCTACCTTTAACAACTAAGGTTTTTGTCTCTGTATCCCCATTATTCGTCAACTCATTAAATCTTTGCTGTAAAAATTTAGCGCCTGAGCTATCAGAATCTATATAAAAAACTGTCTTTATTGACTTAAAATAAGAAAGTCTATAGTCTTCTTTAGCTACTAGTTCAACTACTTCGGAAGTTTCTTTTATTAAATCTATAAATGGTAAAAACAAAACTCTTTGTAATCCATTTTTATATAAATCATCGGGGTGATAGTTAGAAGTTGCAACAAAAATAACACCTTGATTAATCAGATGGTTAAACAGCCTAGCTAACAACATAGCATCTGCAATATCAGTCACCTGAAATTCATCAAAACATAAAAGTAATGATTCTTTTCTTATCTTCTTAGCTAAAAAAAGTAATGAATCACCCTCGTTTTTCTTCCGCAATTGATGCAAAGCTTCATGGGTTTCTTGCATGAATGCATGAAAATGAACTCTACGTTTTTTTTCTATAGGACATGCATCAAAAAACACATCCATCAGCATCGATTTACCTCGACCTACATCGCCAAATATATACAAACTTTTAACTCTTTTCTTAGAGTTAGACATCAGCCTACTAAAACCAACAGAATCATCAACACTAACTAGTTCTGAAATATTATTTAAAAGTTGCTGTAAATGACCCAATACTCTAATTTGATCAACATCCTCTCTAACATGATGCTTAACGACTAGTTCCTGATACTGCTTATTTAGTAAGCTACCCTCTAATTGCGAATGACTAAATGGTTGCTTAGGTTTGTTTAAAAAAAAATCAAACATGTGAGCACTTCTTTTAATTGTAGATAAGAAAATTAAGAACCAAAACACTCAAGATCAAAGCAAAATTCTCACGTAATAATAAGCTATTGAGAAGGGGTTCAAGCTTCCGCTCATTGGTCACGTCCTTCCCCTACATCCGTGTAGGAAACGCAGAGATTGGATGTTTTGGACTCAATATTTCATTCATCAAGTAATAGACGTGCCCATATATCTATAATAGTTTGCTTTTGGTTTTCTGACAGCGGATACACTGAAAAACTGAAATCAATTTTCCTTGCTTCACATCAAATTGTTGTGTCTTTATAATTTTCCATTTATGAAACCCGCTACGACACAATGTATTGCCTTTGTGTTTTTCAATGCTTTCTTCTTGGTTAGCTGAATAACGTCGCCCATTTGTCTTCAACTCCAACAATTCTCAAAAGTTATATAAAAGAGTGACGAAAAAATATCGTTAAAAATTTCCTTATTTTTTAGCAATACTTCCCCATGCAGCCTGCCAAGCTTGGGTTTGATAGCTATCAGCTGTTTTTGGAAAATCACCTGAAAGCACTAAAATTAATGTGTGGCTAATAATACCAAAAAAATAGTTATAGGCTAACAATGAATCAATAGAGCGAATTTCCCTATCTTTTATACCATTCTGTATTACTCGCCTTATTTTGTTAAAAGGAGTCGTTTCTAGCAACGATTGACTCTCTGGCAAAATTTCTTTTTTATTAACCACTAATAAAAATTGGATAACTTCAGGAGCCTGGTCTGTTAATTTAAATAATAAATCAACAATTTCTCGTAGTTGCTCTGAAGATTTTTTGTTTCTACGACGGATATCATCTATAGAAATACTCAAGCTATCTAAGATGTTATCAAATAACTCCTCTGCAATTGCTTGCTTGTTTTTAAAATGTTGATAAATTCCACTCGTTGTTTTTATGCCTACTGCATCCTTAATATCTGTTAAGGATGTATTAAAATATCCTTTTTCTGAAAATAATTTTAATGATGCTAATAAAATTTCATCTTGTGTTATCGTTTTTGACGCAATAGTTTTATTTTCCATAAACATTTAAGTTTTCATACAGCCGAGCTCTCTGAGGAGTCTATTCATCTACAGTAGAAAAGGCAGCTGATAAATAATTTATCATTGACCACAAAGTTAAAATTGCGGCTATATATAGCAACCAATACCCAATTAAATTTATTGGTAAACCAAATAAATCTTCTCTATACAGTAAAAACCCTATTGCTAACATTTGAACTGTTGTTTTCCATTTACCTAAAACGGATACTTTTACTTTTGCTTTTTTCCCAATTTCTGCCATCCATTCTCGTAAAGAAGCTATTGTAATTTCCCGTCCAATAATTATCGCTGATGCTATTGCCAAAGATACGCTGGCTTGTTGTTGAACAATTAATACTAGCACAATTGCCACCATTAATTTATCCGCTACTGGATCAAGAAAAGCACCAAAAGCAGTTTCTAGACTCATTTTTCTTGCTAAATAACCATCTAACCAATCTGTAAATCCAGCAAACATAAACAGGCAAGTGCTCACAACATTGGAATATTCCCAAGGCAAATAAAACGTAACCGCCAATAGGGGGATTAACGCTATACGAAGCAATGTTAGATAAGTGGGTAAATTAAAGTCAATAGTCATCTTGATGATGAAAGTTATCGTAAATTCGTTGAGCTAATTGTATGCTTATACCATCAATTCCAGAAAGCGCATCGACACCAGCACTAGACACTCCTTGTAACCCGCCAAACTGCTTTAATAAAAGCTGTCTTCTTTTTGGCCCCAAGCCTGCAATACTTTCTAATACAGACTCTTTTTTAGCCTTTGCTCTTCGCTGTCTATGCCCTGTAATTGCGAATCGATGCGCTTCATCTCGTATATTTTGAATCAGTAATAAAGCACTCGCACCTGGCGTTATATCTATAGGTTGTTCTTTTTCAACCAAAATCAGTTTTTCCATTCCTGCTTTTCTATCAGGACCTTTAGAAACGCCGACTATCATAACATTATTTACCTTTAATTCCTCTAATGCCTTGCTTGCTTCATTAACCTGACCTTTTCCTCCATCAATAAAAAGGATATCCGGCGCTTGATGCTCTCCTTTTTTTAAACGCTTAAAACGTCTCAAAATTGCCTGATACATTGCTGCATAATCATCGCCAGGAGTTATCCCTTCTATATTAAATCGGCGATATGCCGATTTAATCGGCCCTTCTCTATCAAAAACCACACATGACGCAACCGTCTGGTCTCCTTGGGTATGGCTAATATCAAAACATTCTAGCCTTTTAGGCAAATCATTACACCCTAATTCTTCTTGTAAATTAAGGTATCTAGCATAAACTCCTTGTTTATCAGCCAGTTTACTTTGTAACGAATTTTCTGCATTCATTTGAGACATCCTTAACCATTTCAGACGCTCACCTCTTACATTGTCAGAAATTGTAACTGGGTGTTTTGCTTGTTTAGAAAGCACCTCAATCAATAAATCTGACTCTTCGATTGAATGGCTTACTATCAATTCATAGGGTGCTTGCCTTTCCAGATAATATTGTGGAATAAATGCCTGCAATATAATTTCAGGAGCGCAATCATCTTTTATTCTAGGAAAAAATAACTTATTTCCTAAAGTTTGCCCATTACGAATAAAAAATACTTGAACACACGCAACACCTCCTTTGCTTGAGCAAGCAAGAATATCCACATCTCCTTTTTCACCATGAACAAAGTGCTTTTCCAAGACCGTTCTTAAACGGGTAATCTGATCACGATAGATTACAGCTCGTTCAAATTCTAGTTTTTTTGATGCAAATTCCATTTTATCAATCAAATGATCGATTAATAAATTACCTTTTCCTTCTAAAAATAAAACTGTATTTTGTACATCTTCAGCATAATTCTGCTTCTTTATTAACCCTACGCAAGGAGCAGTACACCGCTCAATTTGGTATTGCAAGCAAGGTCTAGTACGATTGTTATAATATGAATCTTCACATTGCCTAATCGGAAATATTTTTTGTAAAAGTTTTAATGTTTCTTTTACCGCACCAGCGCTCGGATAAGGGCCAAAATATTTTCCACGTTTCTTTTTTGCCCCACGATGAAAAGTAATTTGAGGATAATCATGATAACTAGAAATATATAGATAAGGATAAGATTTATCATCACGAAGACATATATTGTAACGCGGCTTGTATTGTTTGATTTGCTGACTTTCCAGCAGTAATGCTTCACCTTCCGTATTTGTAACAGTCACCTCTATTTTAACTATCCTAGCCACCATTGCCTGTTGTTTTGGTGACGCAGAATTAGCTCTAAAATAACTAGAAACTCGGTTTTTTAGATTTTTTGCCTTCCCGATATATAAAATTTCTCCCTCAATATTTAACATTTTATAAATGCCTGGGCATTTAGTCAGATTTCTTAAAAAAACGTTTATATCAAAATCTGTCGGAGATTCTATCTCGGCCATAATTTATTTCATTAAACCCTGAATAGTAATAAATACATCAGAAAACATCTCTTTTGTTAACCTCTTAGTTTGGACATTATAACGACTACAATGATATGAACTAACTAGCCTTTTTCCATCCGGTAATTCAAATTTTTTATTATGCCCAAACTTTACAGTACTTAACTTCAAACCATAGGCTTTTAAAACTGATTGATGCGCAATATTACCAAGAACCATAATCACTGCCTTATCTGGCAACACTTTAATTTCTTCTGATAAAAAATGATTACACTGATTTATCTCATTACCTGTTGGTTTATTTTTAGGCGGCAAACATTTTACTGCATTTGTAATACGACAATTTGTTAAGGTAAGCTTATCACCCAAAGATGTTGAATTCTTTTGATTACTGTATCCAAATTTAAATAGAATTTCGTACAGTAAAAGTCCAGAATAATCACCCGTAAACGGCCTACCTGTAGCATTAGCACCATGCATTCCAGGAGCAAGACCAACAATTAATAATTTTGCATTTTCATCTCCAAATGGAGCTACGGGGTGAGCGTGATAATTAGGGTGCTTTTTCTTAACTTCAGTTAAAAAACTATCAAGCCGAGAACATTTCCTACAGTCTTGATCAAACACCAATTTTGAAAACATTTTTCTACCTTACAATTTCAATTCCCATAAAAAAGGGCCTTCCGGCCCTTTTTTATTAATTTAGGTACAAAGATAAAGAACTACTCCTCTTTATCAACTTCTTTCATGCTTAATCGAACCCTTCCTTGTCGATCAATTTCAAGTACTTTAACTTTAACCACTTCGCCTTCTGACAACTTATCACTTACTTTCTCAACCCTTTCATCAGATATTTGTGAAATATGTACCAAGCCATCTTTTCCAGGTAATATTGTTACAAATGCACCAAAATCCATTAAACGCGCAACTTTGCCTTCATAAATTTTGCCCACTTCAACTTCAGCTGTAATTTCTTCAATAATTCGTTTTGCTTCTTCACCTGCTGCTTTATCAACAGAAGCAACTTTAACAACACCATCATCAGTTAAATCTACACTTGCACCGGTTTTTTCTGTAATGCCACGTATAGTCGCACCACCTTTACCAATAACTTCTCGAATTTTACTAGGATCAATTTTAAAAGTAATAATTCTTGGCGCAAAATCTGACATTTCTTCACGGGTAGAAGACAATGCTTTATTCATTTCACCTAAAATAAATAAACGACCCTGCTTTGCTTGATCTAATGCCGCTTGCATAATCTCGGCTGTAATTCCATCAATCTTAATATCCATTTGAAGTGCTGTAATGCCATTTTCTGACCCAGCCACCTTAAAGTCCATATCACCTAAATGATCTTCATCACCTAAAATATCTGATAATACAGCAAAATTATCACCTTCTTTAATTAAACCCATTGCAATACCAGCAACAGGAGCCTTTAAAGGTACACCAGCATCCATTAATGCAAGACTACTACCGCAGACTGAAGCCATAGAACTCGAACCATTTGATTCTGTAATTTCAGAAACTACTCGAATAACATAAGGAAATTCTTCTAAATTGGGTAAAACTGCAGAAACTCCACGCTTGGCTAGTCGGCCATGTCCAATTTCGCGGCGTTTCGGAGAACCTACAAAACCAGTCTCTCCTACACAATAAGGAGGAAAGTTATAATGTAGCATAAAAGGCTCTTTGTATTCACCTGCTAGGCTATCTATAATTTGAGCATCACGCTCAGTCCCTAAAGTTGCCACCACTAAAGCTTGAGTTTCGCCTCGAGTAAATAAAGCTGATCCATGCGTTCTTTCTAGCACACTTGTTTTAACTGAAATAGCCCTGACTGTCGATAAGTCTCGTCCATCAATACGAACTCTTTCATTTAGAATAGAAGTACGTACAATTTCTTTTTCAAGACCCTCAATAATATCTCTAATAGCACTTTCTTCATACTGCTCATCAGCAGTCAATTTTTCTACACAAGCCGATCTGAGTGAAGACAATTCGTCTTGTCTTAGCAACTTTTCAGCAATTTTGTAGGCAACTTGTATTCCAGACTCAACTTCTTCCTTTACCAATCTTTTCAAAGCTTCATCGGTTTCTGGAGCAGTCCATTCATAAGTAGGTGTTGCAACTTCAGCGGCAAATTCATTAATAGCATTAATTGCACATTGCATCTGCTCATGTCCAAATAATACTGCTCCTAACATGACTTCTTCTGATAATAAGTCAGCTTCTGACTCAACCATGAGTACAGCATGTTCAGTACCAGCAACAACCAATTCTAATTGTGATTCTTCAAGCTCTGTTTTAGTTGGATTCAACAGATAAGATCCATCTTTATAACCCACTGCTGCTGCACCGACAGGTCCATTGAAAGGTAGTCCAGAAACAGCTAAAGCAGCTGACGCTCCTAATAAAGCAGGAATTTCAGTATCAATTTCAGGGTTTAATGATACAACAGTAGCAATAATTTGTACTTCGTTAGTATATCCCTCAGGGAATAAAGGACGGATAGGTCTATCTATCAATCGACAAGTCAGCGTTTCTTTCTCTGTAGGCCGTCCTTCCCGCTTAAAAAAACCACCCGGTATTTTCCCCGCAGCATAAGCTTTTTCTTGATAATTCACTGTTAAAGGAAAAAAATCTCCTCCTTTAGCCTCTTTTTTACCTACCACGGCAACAAGTAATGAAGTACCTTCTACATTAATCAAGACAGTTCCACTAGTCTGACGTGCAATTTCACCCGTTTCTAGTGTTACAAGATGATCGCCATATTTAAATTCTTTCCGAATAGGAGTCACTATTAAGATCCTTAACAAAGATTGTCAATCAGAAGAGAAAAGTGTGATTTCAATGACATCCTCACTTTATTTAAATCTCTTCACATTTATAAATATAAAAAAACGGCAAATAATTTAAATTAATGCCGCTTCAAGGTTATTTACGTAAGCCTAAACGCTCAATAAGTGAGCGATAACGTGCAAGATCCTTCTTTTTTAGATAATCAAGCAGTTTACGACGCTGATTTACCATGCGTAATAATCCACGACGAGAATGATTGTCTTTTTTATGCTCTGCAAAATGGGGTGTTAAATGAGTAATATGAGCTGTTAATAAAGCAACTTGTACTTCCGGTGAGCCTGTATCAGTTTCTGATAAACGATATTCTTCAACAACTGCTCTTTTTTGTTCTACTGTAAATGGCATTTTAATCCCTATAGATTAATGATTATAAAAAAAATCACTTTCGTGATTTACTCAATTACATTGCATCCACAATAGGGTGTAGAGACAAATGTTCTTACTTCTCTGGGGTATGATAAATTATCTAAATACTTAAACTCTTTAGATCATACTCTCTAGAATCTTACAAAACAAGCTCTCTATGCGGCTTTACTCTGTAAGTTAAAAATTTTTTTCGGTACCAGCGTACCATCCAATTGGATTTCTCCCAAACCCAAAAAAGCCTGCTCATTATACATTCTAACTTGACCTAAGACAGACTCTATTTTCTTATCTAATTGTAACTGTTGGCCCTGTCTAATCAATACAGTTTGAACGTCTGAAAGTAATATTGAAGGAATATTATGTAGTGGTTTATCCACACTAATCAACTGATTCGTCAACTGATCCAAGTCCATTTCCTTCAATTGGTCAATCATTAGTGAGTTTTCTATTTTAAATATACCCGCTTGTGTTCTCCTTAACTGTACAACAGTTCCTCCACAACCAAATTCATTCCCAATATCTTCAGCTAGAGAACGAATATAGGTCCCTTTTGAACACATCACGTCCAATGTCAATGTATCAATTGTTGTATTCAGCAAATTTAATTCGAAAACAGTAATTCTACGAGCCTTGCGTTCAATTACTTTTCCTTCTCTGGCTAATTCATATAACTTTCTGCCCTTATGTTTTAAAGCAGAGTACATAGGTGGAATTTGATCAATGTCTCCGGTAAATTTTTGCAAGCAATTTTCAATGGCTTCAACTGACAAAACAGGCACTGATTTTTCAGCAACAACTTGACCTTCCGAATCTCCAGTATCTGTGATTACTCCTAATTTAACAACTACTTGATAACGCTTATCATCATCTAACATTAGTGATGAGACTTTTGTTGCTTCCCCAAAACACAAGGGTAACAAACCTGTTGCTAAAGGATCTAGACTACCTGTGTGTCCAGCTTTATTCGCATTAAATAATCGCTTGACCTCTTGAAGTGCTCGGTTAGATGAAATGCCTATCCGCTTATCTAATAGCAATATCCCATGAACATTATTACCAGACTTTCGTTTACTCAACAATAATTCCTTGTCTTAATTTTCTTGATTTATTTTATCAGGATCAACTAGAAGCTCAGCAATTCGAATCCCAGTATCAAATGAATTATCATAATAAAATCTAAAATCTGAAATATGCCTTAAGCGCATTCTTTTCGCCACTTGATGTCGAATCACAGGAGCAAGTTTATTTAGAGTCTTAACGCTTTCAACCTTAGTGCTGTCATCCGCATTTAAAACCGTCACATAAATCTTGGCAACAGCTAAATCCTTAGATACCACAACCTCATTTACTGTAACAAAACCTATCCGAGAATCATGAGTTTCACGCTGTAAAACGAAAGCGAGTTCTTTTTGCATTTGTGAAGAAACGCGTTCACTACGCCCATATTCCTTAGCCATGGTGGTTTACTCTAGCTCTCTTTTTACTTCAATGCGTTCAAAAACTTCAATTTGATCACCCGTCTTAACATCATTATAATTTTTTACTCCAATTCCGCATTCCATTCCCATTTTCACTTCATTGACATCATCTTTAAATCGACGTAATGATTCAAGCTGTCCTTCGTATATAACCACATTATCACGTAATACTCGTATTGGCAGGCTTCTCTTGACAAGGCCATCAATAACCATACAACCAGCAATAGCACCAATTTTTGGTGACTTAAAGACGTCGCGAACTTCCGCCAAGCCAACAATTTTTTCTTGTATATCTGGAGCCAACATACCTGTTACTGCACGCTTAACCTCATCAATCGCTTCATAAATTATACTGTAGTAGTGTAAATCTATTTCTGATTCCGAAATTAATTTACGTGCTGCGGCATCAGCCCTTACATTAAATCCGATGAGAATTGCTCCTGATGCTAATGCAAGATTTGCATCACCTTCGTTAATACCGCCCACACCACCATAGACACAATTTACAGACACTTCATCATTAGAGAGTTTAATCAATGATTCTCGTAGCGCTTCCAAACTACCTTGCACATCCGTTTTAATCACTAAATTCAAAGTAGATGTATCACCCGCTTCCATTTTAGAAAATACTTCATCAAGTTTTGATGCCTGTTGAGCAGCATGTTTACTTGATTTTTTCCTTTCTTCTCTATGTTCAGCCAATTCCTTAGCCGCTTTCTCATTCTGGGCAAAAAGAAATTCATCACCTGCTTCTGGTGTTCCTGACAACCCTAAAACTTCGACTGGAACTGAAGGCCCTGCCTCCTCTATTGAGTTTCCATCCTCATCAAACATAGCTCGAATACGCCCGTATTCATGTCCGCATAAAATAATCTGGCCTTTTTTCAACGTTCCTTTTTGCACTAACATAGTAGCTACAGTTCCACGTCCTTTATCTAACCGTGCCTCAATAACAAAGCCTGATGCAGCTCCTTCAACTGGTGCCTCTAATTCCAAAATTTCAGTCTGTAAGATTAATGATTCAATTAATTGATCAACACCTTCTCCAGTTTTTGCTGAAACTTTAAGGAATTGAATATCTCCCCCCCATTCTTCTGGAATGACTTCCAGGGAGGCCATTTCCTGCATAACTTTATCAGGGTTTGCCTCAGTCTTATCCATTTTATTAATAGCAACCACCAAAGGTACCTTGGCGGCTTTAGCATGCTCAATAGCTTCTTTTGTTTGAGGCATAACGCCATCATCAGCAGCAACAACAACAACAACAATATCAGTTACTTCTGCTCCACGAGCACGCATTGCCGTAAATGCTGCGTGACCTGGTGTATCAAGAAAAGTCACATTTCCATGATCTGTTTTAACCTGATAAGCTCCAATATGCTGGGTAATACCACCTGCTTCTCCTGATGCCACACGAGTTTCACGAATGTAATCAAGCAGTGAAGTTTTACCATGATCAACATGCCCCATAATAGTCACAATAGGTGATCGCGGTGACAGTTTTCGATCATCTTCATTATCTTGATCAGCAGCAGCAGCAACATCAGCCAACATTTCTTTTTCTAAGTCATCGTCACTTTGCAATATTGGTTTATGACCCATCTCTTCAACTAAAATGACCGCTGTTTCCTGGTCAATCACCTGATTAATGGTTGTCATGATCCCAAGAGTCATTAATTGTTTAATAACTTCTGCTGCTTTAACACTCATTTTCTGGGCTAATTCAGAAACAATAATCGTTTCGGGGATAGCCACATCTTTTACAATATTCTCAATAGGCTTTTCAAACTGATGCTTAGCATCCAATTCAGCTGCTAATTGAATTCTTTTTTGTTTACCTTTTTTACCTTTCGCCCTTCTACCCGTTCCTGTTGGCATGGCCTGGCCTCGCCCAGGAGCAATACCTCTTTTTTGGGCTCCTGGAGTAGTTGCTCTTGTTATATTTGCTGTTCCGCCAGGCTTGGTTTTCGCAGCACCTGTTTGTTTTTTCTTATGTAAAGTTTGCTGTTTTTTCGCCTCGGCCTGTTTTCTTACTTTTGCGGCATTTCTTTCAATAGAAGCTTCCAAACGTAACTTTTTCTCATCGACTAATTTTTTTTCTTTAATCTGTTCTTCTGATAAAGCTACCGGCTCTGCCTCCTTCTCTTCTTTTTCCTGCTCTATTTTATCAGCAGAATTTACTTCTACGAAAACCTCATCTTTTAGTTTAATGGAAGAAGAATCTTCTTTGCTTTTACTCTCTTGAATTTCTTTTTCGACTAGAGTGTTACCTTTCTCGTTAGCAGCATCAGAATCAATTATTTCTGTCTGTTGTTTCTTATTTTCCTCAAGTGTCGCCTGTATACTTTGTTCATGCTTTTTACGTTCTTCCTCTTCTGCAGCTATTTGTTGTTTCTGCTCTTCCAATGCGTTATTAACACGCTCTATTTCTTTTTGCTCTTCGCTAACAACAGAATCACTACGTTTTATGTACGTTCTTTTTTTACGCACTTCAACATTTACAGTTTTTGCAGTCGTGCCTGGTCCGGTAGACTGCTGTAATTCGGAAACTTTTCTACGTTTCAATGTGATTTTTTTTGGTGAGTTTTCTTCTGTCTTATCTTCTTCCTTACCGTGCATCTTCCGAAGATGGGCTAACAATTTAACTCGCTCATCCTCATCAATTAAATCATCAGGAGATGAAGCAGAAACCCCAGCTTCTTTTAACTGTTCCAGAAAGCGATCCAGAGGTATTTTTACTATTTCTGCTAATTCTTTTACTGTTTTATCACTCATATCAACCTCTCCTACCCTTCGCCCTCTTCATTTACGAACCATGGCTCGCGCGCTTTCATAATCAACTTCCCTGCTCGCTCCTCATCCATTCCTAAAAACACCAAAATATCATCAACGGCTTGTTCTGCCAAGTCTTCCATTGTTACTATTCCCTTTGCCGCCATTTCATGAGCTAACTCTTCATCCATTCCTTCCATTTCAAGAAGGTCTTTAGCTGGCTCAGACGTTTCAATCGCCTCTTCTGAAGCAATAGCATTAATTAACACCGCATCTTTTGCTCTACTCCTTAAAGCCTCTACCAGCTCTTCATCGAAGCCTTCAATTTCCATCATTTCCTCAATAGGAATATAAGCAATTTCTTCAACATCCGAGAAACCGACCTCAACTAATACATCTGCAATTTCATCATCAACATCCAGCTGATCAATAAATTCTTGCTTGATTTTATTAACTTCCTCATCGCTAGCTGCTTTTGCCTCGCTTGCATCTAAAACATTCAACTCCCATCCTGTCAATTCTGTAGCCAGCCGAACATTCTGCCCGCCTCGTCCAATCGCTTGAGATAAATTATCCGTTGCAACGGATACATCAATACTATGCTTATCCTCATCAAGTACAATTGATTCTATTTCTGCTGGAGACATCGCATTAATAACAAACTGTGCTTCATTATCATTCCATAAAATAATATCTACTCGCTCACCTGCCAACTCATTCGAAACCGCTTGAACTCTTGAACCTCTCATACCCACACAAGCACCTACAGGGTCTAATCTTGGATCATTACTTCTTACAGCAATTTTTGCTCTTGACCCTGGGTCTCTTGCAGCCGCCAAAATATCTATTAAGCCCTCACCAACTTCCGGAACTTCAAGCTTAAACAAAGCAATCAACAATTCTGAAGCAGATCGACTAACAAATAATTGCGGCCCTCGTATTTCTGAACGGACTTCTTTTAAGTAACCCCTTACTCTATCTCCAATTCGAATTGATTCTCGTGGAATCATATCTTCCCGAGCAATATAAGCTTCAACATGCCCACCCAAATCAAGATATACACTACCTTTTTCCAAACGTTTTACCGTTCCTGTAATTAGCTCACCCACCCTATCTTCGTAGGCTTCAATAACTTTCTTACGCTCTGCTTCTCTAATTTTTTGAATAATTACTTGCTTAGCTGTTTGAGCAGCTATTCGGCAAAAAGCTACGGATTCAATTTCTTCTTCGACAAAATCTCCAATCTCAATATTTGGATCATCTATCTGTGCCACTTCTAATAAAGTTTGAGATTCTGGAAATTCAAGATCACCATTAATCTCACTATTTTCGGCCATCACTTCCCAGCGGCGATAGGTTATATACCCACCAGTGTTTCGATCAATTTCAACCCGGGCATTTATTTGGTTTTCATGACGCTTTATCGCTGCAGCTGCTAACGCAGATTCTAATGCTTGATAAACAATTTCCTTTTCTATGTCTTTTTCATTTGCAAAAACATCTGCTACCAATAAAATCTCTTTATTTTCCATTACGCCCTCCTTTCTTAATCAAATAATCAGGTGCTAACCGAGCCTTGCTCATTGCCTGAAATGGAATTTCAATGAGTTGATCAGCTTGCAAAAGCAAAATAACATCTCCTTCAACACTTTCAATCGAACCCGTAATCTTTCTTTGTTTATTTATCGGTTTAAATAAATTTACAGTCACAGTATCACCAATAAACTGTTCAAACTGGCTTAATTTAAAAAAAGGTCTATCTGCTCCTGGGGAAGAAACTTCTAATTCATAGTTGTCAGATATAGGGTCTTCAACATCTAGCATACCGCTAATTTGATGACTTACTTTGGTACAATCCTCAAGCAAAACACCTTCAGATGTATCTATATAAATTCTTAGCAGGCCATGCCTTGGGTGAGAATTATATTCAATACCCACACATTCATAGCCAAGACCTTCAACAATTGGTTCAATTAAATTAACCAAATGCTCAGGAGCCTGCTTCATATTGCCTCACTTTACTTATACCCATAAAAAAAGAGCCATCGGCTCTTCCATTAAAATCAATTGAACGCCCAAACTCTCTCAAGTCCAGAAAACAAAAAACCCCATAAAGGGGCTCAATTTAAATTGCTAGCTATGATTAAATTTAGCAAAAAGCCTCATCGCAAGATAAACAACTCACTTAATGAAACAAACTATCCATACGCTATATTATACATTACCAATCCAGCAATATCAACATCCATCAGCAGTCTCAAAATTAAAAGCAAAAGACTATTCTACTTGCCAAAAACCTCAATGACACCATATTCGCAAAAATATGAAACTTAACTTAACAGAATATTTAGAATGCCTGACAACTAAAATTTCTTTTCTTGCCAAATAATACGTGAATAAAATTGGTAGCGGGGGCTGGTTGCCAACACTGTCTAAGTTGTTGATCAACGCCCTAGATATAACATCTAAACCGCCTGTAACAAGCGCGCTACTATCTAAATTAGAGGGAGCCCGTACTTGCCAATCCGAGAAGTATAACACCAACACACCCATTTTAACAACCTTAGGATGTGAAAATGGATAAAAACAATAAGCCTTCAAGAAGAAAGTACCCTGCCCCATTCTCAATTCGCCTTACCAAAGATGAGCGTAAATCTCTTGAACAAGCGGCGGCTGGTCGTCCATTGGCGGCTTATATACGGTGGCTAATATTCAGGAAAGATATGTCAGAAATGCCAAAAAAACGTACACGCGGGGAAACGGCAGACAAAGATCATAAAGAAATTGCAAAACTTCTGGGCGCTTTAGGCAAATCTCGAATTGCCAGCAACATAAATCAACTTGCCAAGGCCGCCAATTCAGGTTCATTGCCTGTGAATGAAGAAATTATATCATCAATAAAAGAAGCCAGTTCAGCCATACAATGGATGCGTGATACCTTAATCAAAGCATTAGGCCTAAAACCACATAGCAAAAAAGAGGAACATTCCGATGATCCTCAAGGGTAATCAGCGGTCACTGCATTTGCTCAATGTTGAGCAAAATGAGCATGTTAATGTTCATGAAGTGCGCGGCTTTATGGCCGAAGATGTGCTGGGCGCATTGAACGAAGCCTATGCTCTTTCAAAAGGCACAAAATGCAAACAATTCATGTATTCACTTAGCCTAAATCCACCACAAACTGAGTATGTCGATATTGAAACCTTCGAAACCACTCTGAATAGGATCGAAAAGAGACTTGGCTTAGAAGGTCAACCGCGCATAGTAGTATTTCATGAAAAAGAAGGTCGCCGCCATGCTCATGCGGTATGGAGCCGCATTGATATTGATAAAATGAAAGCGATCAACATTGCTTTCCCAAAACGTAAACTCAATGAAATTGCCAAATCGCTATATCTAGAACATGGCTGGAAAATGCCAAAAGGTTTTCGTGATAAAAACCTGAAAAACCCACTGAACTACACACGCGCCGAATGGCAACAGGCTGCGCATTGGCTGCAAGCCTTCTGAAATAAAGCGTGACCTACAGGAAAGCTGGGCAATTTCTGACAGCAAAAAAAGTTTTGACAGTGCTTTGCAAGAAAAAGGCTATTACCTAGCCCGTGGTGATAGGCGCGGATATGTTGCCGTTGATTTACATGGAGAAGTTTATTCTCTTACTCGCCAGTTAGGGCAAAAAGCTAAAGCTCTAGAAGCACGCCTTGGTTTGACAGAAAGCCTACCCTCAGTCACCGAAGTTAAAACAACAATTAATGGAAGGCTGAGCAAGCTATTTAAAATCTATACTGATGAACTTACTGCGTACCATAAAACCAAGCCAAGCCTTTACTTCATGCCAAAACCTCGATGACCAAAGATCATCGATACATAAGAGCAAAACTGGATTCTTTTCAAAAAGACCGCTGGCAAAGCGAAGAATTAAAGCGTTCAGCCCGCATCCGCAGAGGATTTAAGGGCATCTGGGACAAGATAAATGGTCGCTACTGGAAAACCGGAAAAAGAAATGAACACGAAACAGGGCAAGCCAATATTCGTGACCAAAAGCAACGCGAAGAACTCATCCAACAACAATTATCTGAAAGGCACGATTTGCAAAAACAATTAAAACTCTTACAAAAAAGCCAAGATAAAGAGCGTAGCACTCTTATCCGTGATTTATCACACGCCACAAAAAGTGAGAAAATCAAACACCGTAAACACGAAAAAAGCATTACCAAGGATTCAAAAAACCACAAAAAACATCAAAATCAATATGATCGCGATGATCCAGATATTGATTTTGAACCAGAAATTTAAATTAATTTCTAGTCTATAGCTCTAATTCAGAGCTGCAAATAATTGCAGCTCTTCGCCGCCAAAACTTATCATTCTATAAGGTGGTTTATATTGCCTCTTGCAGATTTAAAAAATGTTTGCAATCTTCTCTTGAACTGAAAGATTGTAGTCCTTGAATCTTTCAAATATCGAATTACAAGCTCGTAAAATGATTTGCCATCGCAATTAAAACCTCCTACATCATTTGCTTTAACTCTAGAGCGTGCAATTTCATCAGCAAGTTCAATATTACCAAGTAGTAAATTCGTCAATATTTTTTCCATCCATATGTCCCTAAGCGCATCCGGATAACGGTCAAGAAAGGATTTATGCAACTTCTCCACTAGATTCAAATTGTCCTCTGGTGACTTGACTGACACGGAAAGATCGCTAGCAATTGGATCTATTTTTTGAATTATATTTTCTACTTGTTCTAATATTTGAGTTTCATCCCATTTATCAAGAATCTTATAGTCACCATCAATTTCAATACTTGGAACAACCCAAACACCACAAGCCCTGAAACTAAGAGGTTTTTTTAAATTTTCTTCTAGCTTAACAATTTTCCAAAATAGATCGTCAAACTCATAGTATTTATATGTGAGCGACCAAGACAACCGCTTAGTCTTTGGCTGTCCGTTTATTAGAATTGAAAAAAACAGTAATGAATCTTTTTTAAAAATAACCCCCCTACTGCTTTTCCAACCATATTTCTTTGAAACATCCCGGAGAATCTTTCCCAGCATTTTGTCAGATTCAGACTGTTTCATAGAAATCCTTACATTTGATTTTACTGTTTTATGCATGCTTCACTGACTTAGGTAATACATTAGACAGCTTTATGATGTTAGTAAAGATTACTAACTTAAGGGCTTTGAACTTTGAGCTGCAAAGATTTGCAGCTCTTCGCCGCAAAAACTGAATAAGTTTTTGCGGCGCGCAAATTTCACACCACCTCATATAATTAAAAAGAAATTTGCCGCCGGGATTACCGACGGCTTAGGGTTTCAATAAATAGTATTAATTAATGGTTCCAAAAAATATGTATTTCTTCGTAACCTGTTTCAATAGTATAAACCTCACCGCCTAACTCCATATCACGCCCCATTCTTTCATAGTCAATATAATAAGCTAAGTTTTCAGGGATTTGAGTTGTTTCTTTGGTTAGTTCTTCCGCGTAATCTGCTAATGATTTATAGCAACCGCAATAATTATCTTCAATTGCTTTTCTGGCATCTTCCAAATCACCACCAAAATTATTCAATAATTCGCCGCCTAATTCTGGGTTTCCATCAATAAAACAAGCTATTTCATGCGCTGTTTCAATGCCTTCATATTCTCCAAGGCCGTAACCGTCGAAACCTTCATAATCATGAATGGCGTATTCTTCGGCATCCAGTTCAGGGCTATCAGCCAACATTTTATTAATTTGCTCTTGAATATCGCCTGGGTCTTGAGTGGCATCAATCCAAACACCATGTAATCTGCCGTTGTTGTAAGCTGCTAAATCCGCCACATAAATTCTAATTTCACTGTTCATAGTCTTTTCCTTTTCTCGCTATTGAGGTTCTTCCAGCGCTTTTGCGCGCCGCATGAACCTCTGGCGACTAGGCCGACTAGGCGGGGGTGAAAAAATCCAGAAAAATTGCGGAGGGTCTATTCAGCGAAGCGCCAAATGGAAACCGTCATTATTCTTGATTTTGAGAGGATGCAATGCCCCTCTAACTTTAAATAAATACTCTCTTTCTCAAAACCTCTTTCAATAAAAACACATGCAGTTCTTTAACACTGCTCTTCAATCAATGAATTTCAATGACACCACTGGTAACAAAGCCACAACCAACAACCTTTTCTAAAACCTGATTTATCCCGCCGAAAGCCTATTAGACCTGCAAGCCTGCAAAGCAAGCTTCTCCATTCCATTTCGATCAAAGAGAGGTGCAGCTCATAACCTACCTCGCTTAACACGGCCTTACAAAAGGTCGCAACGGTGCGATCTCCTAAAACAGGAGGTAAAAATGAGACTGATAACAAGATTTGAATTAGCAGCAAAAAACGAAAGTGAGCTAATTGGGTTATTAAGAAATGCTTTTAATGAACTGGCAAAGAGCAACCCTTATACGCATCAGCGTAAAAATTCTCTGGCATCCATTGAAAACATTCAAAGAGAAATAACATCAAGAGCACCCTACCCTTAATATTCTTAATGCGCATTCGGCACAAAGCGGGCACTGGATATTTATACGTTTCGTGGGCAGCCTTCTCTTCGACAATAATAATTCAGAATCACTCGAAATCAGATGCATCACTTTCCTTGAGGTCGGCAAATTTCTTGGCCATAGTTGGGTTCTTTTTGGCTAGTTTCTTGACGGACAAATCGTCAGCTTTGTTATTGGCAAGACGGAGATTATTTTCAGAACCGAGCAGTGCATCCTTGGTTTTTTGAAGGTGGTCGATAGTTTTGTCGATCTCAGAAATAGCCGTTTTAAATTTCTTGGATGCCAGTTCGTAATTCCTAGCGAAGCCTGTCTTAAACGCATCCAGCTCGTCCTCAAAGTTAGTAATATCAATATTCTGTGATTTTACTATGGCGAGCTCTGTCTTGTATTTCAGTGAGTTTTGAGCAGCGTTTCGCAACAACGTAATAATCGGGATAAAAAATTGAGGTCGAACAACATACATTTTCTGATAACGGTGGGATACATCTACAATACCTGAATTGTAGAGCTCGCTCTCAGGCTCAAGAAGAGATACTAGAATGGCGTATTCACAGTTCTTTTCATTACGATCCTTATCGAGCTCTTTAAGAAAGTCTTCGTTCCTCTTTTTTGTCGCTGTTTCGTCATTCTCATTTTTCATCTCAAACATAACCGAGACGATTTCAGTACCAGCCTCATTTGAGTCGCGAAAAATATAGTCACCTTTACTACCGGCACTTGCATCGTTATCCTTCTCGAAATAAGCTCTTGGAAATGCTGTCGCTCGAATACGGTTAAACTCAGTTTCACAGTGCTGCTCAAGGGTTTCACCGACCATCTTGGTTGAAAGTCGAACCTTCATGTCCCTGAGGCGCTCAATCTCGTCATTGCGATCTTTGATTTGTATCTCATACTTGTCCTTGAGCGACTTCTCAGCAAGCTGTTTTTCAAGCTCCGCTTGCTTAAGGCCACTCTTCAGTTCGTCACGATCCTTCTCGACAGCACCTAACGCCTCAGTAACTGCGAGCTTCTGAGCAACTTCTTTGGCGTCGAGCTTCGCTTTTAGATCTTGAATTTCAGCGTCTTTCTTTGCCGCTGTCTCTTGTACATCCTTAGAGAATTTCACCTCAGCGATCTTTGAAGCAGTGTCGCTGTCTTGCTTTGCCTTCTCGAGTTCGTTTGCGAGCGAATCACGATCTTTTTCAACGGCACTTAGAGCCTCAGTGACGGCAAGTTTTTGCGACATCTCACCCACATCCAGTTTGGCCTTAAGCTCTTGAATTTTAATATCCTTGGCTGCGGCCGCCTTTAGCATTTCATTCCCAACCTCGCTCTTCGCGAGCTCCACCGCGTTTTTCTTTTCCTTCTCAGCCAGTTCAAGCCGCTCGTGCAACTGTTGTTCAAACTCGTTGTCACGAACCTGCTTTAAAATATCTGCATATCCAGATTCGTCTATTTCAAATGCTTTCTCGCAGTGAGGGCAGATGATTTTATGCATGTTTTTTCTCCTTTTTACAGCAAGCGATATGTACGTAAATTGCTGTTCATCTGTTTAGCGCACATTTTCAAATTCTACTTAATTGGGAATCTCCGATCCATTTTTTCTAGGGCGCATCACATCTTCTTTAAGTAGAGAAGTGAAAGAAAGATGTTGCCCTAACACAGATATTCAAATGATCTAAACCTTGGAGTACCTGTATGCACCTTTTATATTTGCATGCAGAAATTTACCACGAGAATCTGAAGCAACCATCTCATCATAAACATGGCGTGGGACATCAAAATATTGATAAACACCACCATTTGTAAATTCTACTTGTAAAATTTCACTTCCTTCATCATGCCCAAATTGGCCAATATTGCTTGAATTTCCATCTTCCATATCCATCACTAAATTCTCCTCCACTTTTTCAATTCTAGGGTTTTGAGCCCTCCACGTTTCAACAACTGCCTCATAATCAGGATTTGCCTCCATTTTAATTCCCCAACCCCCTGCATTGTGTGTTTCATCTAGAGGCACTTCATCATAAATAATAGGATCTTGACTATCTGGCCTTCTATTTTTCGGAGGCGCTTCTATCGTTGTGCGCATGGGTAACTTAACTGCTTCACCTAGAATTATTGCCTCACCTGTTCTTAGAATAGGTAGCATGCCTGTTAGTCCATCTAAATTATCTGATATAGCTGATGTAATATGCCCTCTGTCCGAGGCATTAGTTAGCCTTAGCGCAAAAAAAGTACCGCACTGGGAAAGAATAGTAGGATTAATTTCTGAGGGTCGTTGACTAACAATCATGGCACCAACCCCGTATTTTCTTCCCTCTTTAACAATACGCTGGACTACCTTTGACGCCATCCCCTTGAAATCATCATTTAAATATATGTGCGCCTCTTCCATAACTATCAGCAAAGGCCTATTTCTACCTCCTTGAGCCAAGTCTCTAGCCCAAAACAATGCCTCGTATAACAATCGAAGAAGTGCGCCTATAGTTGTTTGTAATGTATCGGAAGGAACACCAGATAAATCTAGAATCGTAACAGGGCGATCACTTCCCATCCAAGTTTTTAATAGAGGCCCTAAATCTTTCGCAACTTTTCCATCAGCATCGGGCATCCAGTCATGTGGCTTGAAGATAAAATCGTATCTAGGAATTCTTAGCTTGGTACCTAGTAACTGAAGCTGTTTTGACAAATTTAAAGAAGCGGGTAGATAGTTAACTTTTACTGCATCAGCTCCTGCTTCAACATATTTAAAAATAGGGGCTATCCCTTCATGGGGTCACCTATTAAATCGTTACCAGCCGCATCTTGTTCATAGGCTAAATTATTCATTGGGATATTTGGAGTTCGCTTATAATAAGTACCAAAAGTCTCAATGTATAATTCATACCATAAGTGATGAATACTAAATGGAACAGGGGAATCTACACTGAGTGTATCCACACAAACGCCTTTTCTTGGATATTTTTTTAAAGATTCTAACTTATATTTCTGCACCCTTTCCATGACGATATTTTTATCTTTTTCGCTGTTAAAATCTCCAAAGCTAATCTCACACAACTCTTCAAAATTTAATGCCCAGAACGGTATATATAATTTATTTTCTTTGAGTTTTAGGGACGTATCTCCATTAATTTTATAAATATGCGCCTTATCCTGCAACGCCTGACCATATTCCCCATGAAGATCCAGCATTATTATCCTAGAAGATGGGTATCTCTTGCTATCAGATAAAGCATTCATGATGCTTGCTACTGTCGTAGATTTTCCAGACCCTGTGGTTCCGACCACGGCCGAGTGCCGTGTTACAAGTTTATTAACATCCACCAACGCTGGTATTGAATCTGTATTTGAAATGTGTCCAAGTTTTACAAAATACGGCTCATCATGCTGGCCATAAATATTTTTCAGTTCTTTTTCAGATACTAAATGTACTTCATCACCTATGGTTGGATACTGAGATAAGCCTCTTTGAAACACACCGTTTCTAGGCCCCTCTCCAATCAATTGAATCGTCATCCATCGATTGCCATGCTGATTATTTTCAATTTTCTTATCAGGAACAGCACTTGCACCTACTTGACTGATAATGCCAAATAAATCGTTATATCCAATAGGTATTCTGATGAAACTACCTATCTGTCCTACTCTATAACCTTGGCCATCTATATACACAAAACCAGTCAAAGATTCCTGAGATAAAGAAATGCTTACAGTGGTTCCATTTACATCTTGAACATCGCCAAGATAGGTTTCCTTGCTAGACATTTTTCTCATCCCGCGGGCTACCAATTATTTTTTGAAGAAAGCTGGTAAACTCAGAAAAGTCACCGAGCTTAATTAATGTATTAGCTTTTCCGTGGTCACCACCCTCACTGCTATGAACAAAACTTCTAATATCTGGGTCATCTTCATCAGTTTTGGCATTACTCCAGCATCCAATATTTGTACCGATTATTGCTTTATCATAAGTCCAAATATTAAGGTTGTGTCGATCATTTGCTAGCCTATAAGCTTCTGGATAGCTCTCGATCAACTCATCTTCTTCATTTTTAATTAGCTCTCCTTCATCATTCCTTAATTGGTACGTCCCAAACATTAGGCCAAGAACCATTCCTGTTGGATTTGCTTTTAGTGCGTTGACAATAGTATCGTTTAAATGACCATCATTAAATGAATAGCCTGATAAGATTAAAAGAGATGATTTCTTCCTAACGAATCTATTTAATTGATCTATTAAAGCAAGATAAGGCATCTTCCTGCTTTCTTCATATTTTAAATGTGATGGGTATATTAAATGTGACGCATCCTCTTTAATTTCAGAAGAGCGGTACACCCTTTTTTCTAAGTTATTATTTTTAGTTTCGATAGTTTCTTGATACCAAGTTATTGACCCGTGAATTTTCCAAAGCCTAGACCAATGCGTCGGTATAAGGCCATCCTGAACAGCCCGAAGATCAAAAAACGATCTCCGAGAACCAACAAACCCATCAAAGTATGGAACTTCTTGATCTTCAAGTGCTTGCTCCATCAAAAGATCATAATTTGTGGTAAATATTTCTACAGCATTTTTCCTGTCAATCGAGCTTATCCATTTGCTCAAGCGGTGGTATGGTGTTTCTTTGTTTGGAAGGACAACGCTAAGCTTTCTTACTATCTCTAAACAAATGTCTTTCTCGAGTTTCTGCAAATCACTCTCAGAAAGCCCTCTAACGTCACCCCCCTTAGAAACCAGAAAAAGACTCCTAAGAAAGCTAAGAATATGTTCAATATTTTCAGTATCTCCCTCTGATGCTTTCAGTTCGGAGAGAAGTTTTTTATATTTTTCATTTTCAGATAATTGTTGAGTTATGTGTTGAGTTAGCTGTTTAACATCTGGAATTAAAGGCCATTTTCCTTCATCCATTTTCACTGAAAGAGGGCAACCTGCGGATATAAAAAAACCTATTGATTCATTATCCTGTGACAGTGATTGCCTAAGATATTTTAAATGCCGTATGGGGTCGTGCATATTATCCATTTTATATCTCTCTTATTATTACGTGCAATTTCAATCTGCTAACGTCCGCTTTGGGTTGTGAGTTCAACCGGTCAACGCAACACACATCGCATAGAAGACATTAGTTACTCTTCACAGTAGAGCTGTACTAGAACATAAACAACGCAAAACTACTAAAGGTTTCAATGTTATAAAAAGACTAACTTCAGCTTCCCACACTCCAACTTTCACTCAGCGCTTCAGCTTGTTTCAAGCATAGATCAATTGCCTCATCAGTTTTATCAGGTGGGTATTTCCACTTACGAAGCGCTCGACGAACAAGGTTTCGCAATTTAGCCCTAACGCTGTCACGTACCTGCCAGTCAACGGTGGTACTTTTTCTCAACTGCATAGTGACATATTTAGCAAGCTCTCGAAGGTTATTATCACCTAGCTCTTTTACAGCAGATTCATTTTGAATTAATGCCCGATAAAATGCTATTTCATCAGGATTTAATCCTGAATTTTCAGCCATTTCTGCATCATCTGCCATCTCCTTAGCCATGACGATCAGCTCTTCGATAACCTGTGCCGTTTCAATGGCGCGGTTATGATATTTGCGTAACGTTTCCATAATGCGGTCAGAATATTTTTTCTCCGAAACAACATCAGTTTTCATGCGAGCTTTTACTTCATCACGCAATAAACGCTCAAGCAAATCAACTGCTAAGTTCTTCTCTTCTAGGTTAGCGACATCTTCCATAAACTCAGGTGATAACAAGCCAATATTTGGTTTATCTAAACCAACTAAATTGAAAATATCATCCACGCCCTCTGCAACAATGGCATTATCAATGATCTGTTTTAAGGCAGAATTCTTTTCTTCATCTGTACGGCGTTTATCAATTGTGGTGAATTTGCTAATAGCATTCTTCACTGCGCCTAAGAATGCTATTTCTTTCTTAAAAGGCTCTACCTCATCCATAGTGCCACACAAGGTATAAGCTTTACTGATAGCAGCCATCACATCCAAAAAGCGTTTTTTACCATCAAGTTCACCACTAGAACCATGCATGCTTAATATATGGTTCATAGCTCCAGGCAATAACTGCAAAGCATTATCCTCATAACTGCTGTAATCAAAACCATGTAGCATTCCGCGCACTACATCCATCTTCTCAAGCAATATAGCGAAAGCCTCATGTGTATCATGTGTGGGCTTACCTTTACCATTCGAACCAGTGTAGGTTTTCAAGGCCTGTTTTAGCTCACTTGCGATACCAATATAATCCACCACCAAACCACCGGGCTTATCTTTAAACACTCTATTAACACGGGCAATAGCCTGCATCAAATTATGGCCTTTCATAGGTTTGTCGATATACATGGTATGACAATTTGGCGCATCAAACCCCGTAAGCCACATATCCCGTACTATCACCAATTGTAGAGGATCATTTACATCTTTAAAGCGTTTTTCAAATAGCTTCTTCGTTTCTTTATTGTGAATATGTGGTTGCAGTTTTTCTTTATCAGAAGCAGAACCTGTCATTACAATTTTAATAGCGCCTTTTGCTGGATCAGCATCATGCCATTCTGGCCTGAGATCAACGATAGCATTATACATATCCACGCAGATCTCACGGCTCATACATACAACCATTCCCTTACCGGGCATAGTCGCTAAACGGCTTTCAAAATGGCCAACAAGATCTTTACCCACTTGTTCCATACGCGGCTCACTGCCAACTAACTTTTCTAGTGCCGCCCATTTTGATTTGGTTTTTTCTTTATCACGCTCCTCTTCACCCTCAATAACGTCTTCTACATCATCATTTAAAGCTTCTATATTCGCCGCATTAATATCCAGTTTTGCTAAACGTGATTCATAATAAATTGGCACCGTTGCGCCATCATCAACAGCATCTTGAATATCATAAATAGAGACATAATCACCAAAGACCGCGCGAGTGTCTTTATCAGCAGAATCTATTGGTGTCCCTGTAAAGCCGATGAAAGAAGCATACGGCAGCGCATCACGCATGTGCTTAGAATAGCCAAAAGTGTACTTCCCTGTTTTTGTATTAAGCTTGGCTTTATCGCCGTACTGACTCCGATGAGCTTCATCACTTACAACAACTATATTGTGACGCGCACTTAATATTGGGTGAGCCGTTTCCTCACCTAGTAGCGAAAATTTTTGTACGGTAGTAAAAATAATTCCACCCGATTGACGGGAAGCTAAAATATCCCGCAAATCATCTCTATCAGATGCTTGAACAGGCGTTTGTTTTAATGTCTCTGCAGCCATACCAAATGTATCAAATAACTGGCCATCTAAATCATTACGATCGGTAACTACTACAATCGTAGGATTATTCATTTCAGGCTGCGCTAATAATTTTCCTGCATAACACACCATAGAAATCGACTTACCCGAACCTTGGGTATGCCAAACCACACCAGCCTTACCCGAACCGGGTTCAACTTGATCGGCATAAGTTGCTCGTCGTTCTGCAACACCTTGCTTCTGTGCAGCAATCACAGTCGCCTTTACTGCCTCACGTACCGCGTGGAACTGATGATAGCCTGCAATTTTTTTTATACTTGTATCACCATCCTGCTCAAACAGAATAAAGTGGCGGATATAATCCAGAAACAGCTCAGGCTTAAAAAATCCTTTTACCAGTGTTTCTAAAGCATACTCAAAAAGCGGTCTATCATCTTCATTTGCAAGAGTGCGCCACGGCATAAAACGCTCTTTATTCGCGGTCAAAGAACCTACCCGTGCATTAAGCCCATCGCTCACCACCAAGGCTTCATTAAATATAAATAAATCAGAAATTTCATCTTTGTAGGTTTGTAACTGCTGGTAGGCCGACCAAATATCAGCGTTCTTATCGGCTGGATTTTTCAGTTCTAACACAGCAAGTGGTAAACCATTAATAAACACGATCACATCAGGGCGGCGATTACCTTTGCTACCAATAATAGTGTATTGATTGACTACCAAAAATTGATTACTCGCAATATTGGTGAAATCAATAAGCTGCACATAGTCGGTTTTTTCTTTGCCATCCGTATTTTTATATTCAACTTTCACGCCTTCCAATAATAATTGATGAAAAGCTTTATTATTTTTAATTAGAAGATGACTTCACACCCCGATCTCTCTGTATGTGCATAAATACTCTGGTAAACAAACTTCCCTATATCCCCTTTTAAAATTCGATAACGATACTTTGCTACAAAAACAATATGGTATTGGCAAAACCATATAACATATGATAACTTTTTAAATCTGCTCATTTGTCTCTCCTAGTTAAATTGCGGGAACAACTTAACTAATTGATACTCTTGAGCAGACTTTTACGCAAAGCTTTTCTTACCCCCGCCCACAGGGCGCGGTTATCTAAGTTGTAATATATCCATCTATATAGTTATCAAGATTACAGTCACACAACTTTTCATAAGGAACTATAACTTTATTGTTTCTATATACATGATTTTGATAAGCTCCCTTTTTTCCCCCACGAGGGGTTGCATAAGCTGTTTTATTTAATTTATTTTTGTCAGCGCTATCGAAAAAACCCCAGACTTCGCTAGGGTAAGAATTACATCTACCAGTATGACCATGTATTCGTCGACAAGAATCTATTCCGCAAATATGTACCATCTTATTTTTCCTTACGCGCCAATTCATCTACAGATATATCACCAGAGAATATCAAATACATTAGGTCATTAATTGCCACCTTTAGCTTATTACTAGCACTTCGAATATCCTTTATTTTTTCAATATTTGTTACAGATTGCTCCATTGCACCTCCAGACAAACTAGCGAATTGAAGAGCTCCTATTACGTCTAAAATCTTATCTTGCTCTGCAATTGGAGGAACGGCTATTTTAAATTCAAACAAATCACTTTTGTATAACTCTGGATATGTTGAACCATTTGCTACAGCATCTAAATATGGTTTATTAATTTTGAACCAGTATGCTAGGTATAATGGCCTTAGATTTTCACCGCAGACAAAATTAAGAAACCCTTGGTTGTACACATTTCCCGAGTATTAACCGCTACTGCTCCTACTGGAGCACGCTTAGATAGCATTACTGTACCCGGTTGAAATAATTTAGCTGATGAGTTAGACAAACCAAAATGAGTCATATTTCGCTCTGTAAAACCGACATAAATCTCATCACCACCTGTGATTTCTTTAGGTGTTAGCCATGGGATGTCTCCATCCCAGTAATCATCGATTGCTGTTTTGGGGGGCCCTCCAGAAGAAACTTCAACAATAAAACCATCTTCAATATTTGCTTCTAACGTTGATTTTTTCCACTCATCAGGCATTAATAAATATGAGTCAGCCATTTAACATTTCCCTCACTACAACCTTTGACTTGTTAGTTTCGACTATTATTTCGTCAAGCCTTTTAGATATATCTCATCAGTGTTCCCATATCACTGTCACCCAGGAACTAATCGAGCGACCAGGGCAGACATAAGGTCGGCCAGAGGTTTTCCTGTGATTATTGCATTTTGAATGGCTCGAATGGTATAGGAACTGATACGTACAATTCTTTCCAGAAATAATAATGGATTAACAAAACCACCCTTTTTCTGAGCTCTTCTTTGTCTGTTTTTAAGTGCTTTTTTATATTTTTTATCTGATGGATGAATCAAATCTGGATCTTGTCTTTTTGAAATTTCTTCACACACGCGCATTAAATTATAAGCCATGGTGGTCAGGCGCATTTGATTGTTGAGTGACTTAATCGAAGAAGACCAGGCTTTTTTCTCTTTCATATTACTCTTGCTGTTATTGTAGGCTTTTTCAATGGTCCAACGTTTGTAATACAGGATCGCAATGGTACCTGGGTTTATTGATTCGAGTAATGTCGATACAAAGCGGTGTAGTTTTTGGGTTTCGGGATCACGGTAATGGACGACATTAAACCTTACCTCTTGGTTTTCATAAACGCTGTAGTCTTCAATGCCCGTGTTAGTCGGATTATTGGTATCAAAGGCAATGGATTCAATCCATGTTGCCACTGAATTTTCTTTTAAAACAGAGATCATGTAATTTTGGTGGGCTTTCTGCTTTGCCCACCAAGGACAGTCCGTCACCGCCTTGTCGTACACATAGAGATTTTTTTCTGGCTGGCCACTCTGGCTATTTTATGGTCAATATGATCGCGTAAAATAGGCAGTTCATGATGTCGCTTTGTTCCATTGGTAATGCAACATAGCGGTCTCAGCAACCCATTTCTGAGGTTCATGGCGTAAATAAACCCAGCGGCGTAGACTTTTCCATTACCTCCTTTTGGAGTATGACAGGCATGATCAATAAAATGCCCGTCAGCGGCTTCTACCGTATAGTCATCAAGTTCAGGGAATGATTTAAGGTAATCAATATCTGAGGAGGCTAAATGATCACAGAGAGTCTTGTAGCTTTGGCGTTCGATGGCTTCAAGCATGCGGGTGCGTCTTGAAGACTTAAGTGATTTAAAATAGGTCGAATGAGGTAGTAGTTCTCCATGAACTTCTTCAGTTGTTTGTATAAAGTGGCGACTGCTATCAACTGGGCTAATACAGCGTAATAGTCCGAGACGAATGAAGTCAATATCACTCATTTCAGGACATGATCTTTGCCAGATAGGGTAACGTTCTGCTGCTAATGCTTGCTCCATACTCTCGTGACAATGGGTCAGGAGGTAATCATTCAAAGAGAGGTTGTTGATCATGCGGGGTTCCGTTTTAGGGTAAAAAAACGTAAAATCTCAAAAAAATTCTTTGCAATTGCAAGTCTTTTTTTATTTAATTTCCCCCATGTTCGATGATTTAAACCCTCACCTTTTCTATCGCTGGCAGCCTATTTTTAAAATACGGAAATATGTGTCTTAGTGGGCTTTAGAGCGCCAGTTTTCTGGATATTTCCTTACAACCTTATGTTTTAAAGGGGACACTCATGATATATCTATAAATTCATTGATAATCTCATTCTTTTTTCCCTCGAAAAAAAATCGAGATTTATCAAACCCAACATAACGACCAGGCACTAGTGCATATCGATGATCCTTTATGACTGACGTATTCACTGACTTACAGAACTGAGGAACATCTTCATATTCGAACGATCTATTTCCAGTCCAGGAATTATATGCATCTGCAATTTTTCTCAGATCATCATCTGTCAATTTTCGAATAACCTTCGTATCCATATACCCAAGAGATCTTGCATCAATAAAAAGAGTTTCTCTTTCTCTACCATGACTTATCTTTTTATTTTTATTTAATATCCATATAGAAGCTGCTATCTGAGTATTTGTAAAAAGATGTGTTGGAAGCATTAAAACGCAGTCTATAGCGTCTTCTTCAACCATTCGTTTCCTTATTTCAAATTCATCTTTAGCTGTTGAGGATAGAGAACCATTAGCCAATACAATCCCAGCTTTTCCTCTTGGTGCCAGGTGATAGTACATGTGTTGCATCCACGCAAAGTTTGCATTACCTGATGGAGGCCTACCGTAGACCCACCGAGGATCATCATCACTGCCCCCTGAATCCCACTCCTTCATATTAAATGGAGGGTTGGCCATAACATAATCGGCTTGCAGATCAGGATGTTGATCGTTAGTGTAAGTATTAGCTGGTTCTTTACCAAAATTAAAATCGATACCACGGATAACCATATTCATTGCAGCCAATTGCCAGGTCGTGTGATTGTATTCCTGCCCATAAATGGACACATCCCCAATTTTACCTTTATGAGCATTTATAAAATTTTCAGATTGCACAAAGAAGCCGCCAGAGCCCATGGCCGGGTCATACACGCGACCTTTGAAGGGTTCAAGCATTTGTACTATGAGACTAACGATGGATTTTGGCGTGTAGAACTGGCCGCCTTTTTTACCTTCTGCTAAGGCAAACTGGCCCAGCATATATTCGTAAACATGACCAAGTATGTCTTTTGAATTTAAGCTGGCATGATTAAAGGGAATGGTGGCGACAAGATCAATAGGCTCGCCAAGTTTGGATTGATCAATTTGCAGGCGGGTATAGAGTTTATTAAGTACGCCTTTAAGTTTTGGATTATCGGCTTCAATAGTATCTAAAGCATTATCGATAAGGTGGCCAACGGAGCTGAATTTTTTAGTTTTTCCATCAGATAACTGAAGCTCCGCTCCACCGATAACAGTTTTGTTGTTGTCTTGAAGAAATTTCCAACGCGCATCAGCAGGAACCCAGAAGACATTTACTTCAGCGTAATAATCGCGCTGCTCAAGTTCTTCTAGTAATTCTGCATTGTATTCGTCTGAATCTGCTCCACCAAAGTCAACAGGATCAAGATAGTAATCATGCTCTTCGTCTTTGAATTGAGCGGTAAGTTCATCTTGGCGGATTTTGAAAGAGTCTGACACATATTTGATAAATACCAGCCTAAGCACGGTATGTTTATATTGGGAGGCATCAAGTGTCGAGCGTAACTTATCAGCCGCGTTCCAGAGCTTTTTACTAGGTCTTGTAGAAATTGTTGTTCTTCATTACTGGTCATATACGTTTCCCAAATGCCTTCTTAATTTAAATCTATTGATCAAAGAACTCTTCATCTATCTTTTTAAGGTGAATAACCTCTTCATCACGGCAACCGATATTATAGCGAATCATTAACTTTGCAAGGCGTAGTCCATCGATAAGTACAATTCTCACGCCTAAATCACTTGCAGTTTGAATAGCTGACGAAGTAAACGCAGAACTCGTGAAAAATATACCCTTCTGAGCTTTTTTTAAATTTAAAGCTCCAAAGAAATCCCTAATAGCTCCTGCACCAATGTTATTTCCTTCGGCATAACGCTTCGCCTGGATATAAATCTGATCTACGCCAAGAGGGTCTTGATCAATAACACCATCAACGCCATCATCGCCACTTTTACCAATTGCTTTTCCTGCATTTTCTGACGTTCCCCCATATCCCATACCAATTAACAATTCAACGATTAGTTCTTCGAAAAACTGAGGGCTTGCGTCACGCACTCGCCCTAATAGATCTGCGGCAAGCGCATCCCCTATAGCCTTATGTGAAGAACGTAAAAGCTCATCAGGGGTTGCATCTTCACTGGGTAATATGATTTCTCTTTCTGAAGAAACATTTGAAGATTGAGTACCTTTACGGCTACGGAATTCCTGAAATGCTTCGAATTGCTCAAGGAACTTGTTATCAATTCTGTCTGGATTACTTTCAAGAACCTTTCGCCCGTCTTCAGTCAGGACAAAATGACTACGGGCTGGATAGCTTAATAGACCTGCTTGCTTTAGGTATCCTTTAGACCAATGAATACGATTTGAAAATGTTGATTGCTTTCCGCTTGGGAGTAATTGCTCTTTTTCTTCTTGTGTAAGCTGAAACTCAATCGCCAAAGCTTCTATAACATCAGAGGTAATCATTTCTCCTTGCGCACAAGACTTTAAAACTGGAAGCATAAGAGTTTGATAATCCGGTATCATTTTGCACCTTCCCTATTTCTTTGTTCTTGAATCCACACTTCAATATCTTCTTTCTTAAACCGCCAACTACCACCAACTTTAAATCCTGGTAACTTACCTTCAGCCGCCAAGCGACAAGCCGTTTTCTCTGCTAATTTAAGATATGCAGCCACTTCTTTTAGGGTCAATATTTCATCAGTCATAACTTTACCCACCAAACACAAATGAGAGAATACGGGAAAATTGAGGAATTCACAATATCAATCACAAGTAATAATATTAGTATTAAACACATCTATTTACCAGATCAAGAAGAGACCACATACAAGTACGTTTCTTAGGTTGTCATCCATTGGCGAAACAGTGGTCGTGCTTGAGGGTCGAAACGCTCACGGTATCCAATCGGCGCACGGTTGGTCTTAATGAAATTATCGAGGGTTCCAAGAGGGGCTATGAAATGCCCTTTTGGTCGATGGGCTTCCAAAGGGAGATATGAAATTCTTCCTTGGCCATGGGGTTCTTAGGGGTAGCTTGGAGGCTCCCATAAGTGGTGATAGAACAGCCAAATGTTCGCTGGTGCAGCAATGGCTCAATGCCATGAATGCCCACAAAGCTCTTGTCTGAAATAATCTGCGATAGCAGTTATTTGAAGCCTAGAGCGCCGCCTGAGGATAGAACGGACGGGGCAACGTCCTTCTCAAGATGGTACGGGTAGGAGAAAATCGGCAGATTTTGTACTACACGCACACATCTTGCGGTCATCATAAAAGCAGGTTTTAGCCAATATAGTAACTATATTGCACCTGCTAAGTAGTTATCACTAATAGCGATAATTTCACGATGACGGTTGCACTTAACTATGCCCCAAGCGCCAAATTCAGGCAATAAGAATAAATACGAATTGTTCTGCAAAAACAACATGCATCACAATAACCTAAAAATAGGTTGACACAATAACCTAAATAATGAAAAACTTAATAACCTAGATATAGGACAACCAATTAACCTAGAAACAGACAAGCCATGGCAACACCATCTGATAAACTTGCACAATCTTTAGAAATCTTGAAGTCAATTCAAGATCAGGGGATTGTTGCTATTCAAACGAAGAATATAACTCGCACTCATCGTGAGCGTTTGCTTCAGAATGGATTTATCAAAGAGGTCATGAAAGGCTGGTATATACCTTCTCGACCTGATGAAACTGCGGGTGAAAGTACCGCATGGTATGCTTCATTCTGGGGATTTTGTGCTGACTATCTAAATTCCCGTTTTAAAGATGAATGGTGCCTTAGCCCCGAACAATCACTCAGCATACATAGTGGTAACTGGAACGTACCAAAGCAATTGCTGGTACGCGCACCAAAAGGCGGAAATAAACCAACCCCCCTACTCCACGAAACATCAATTTTTGATGTTCGTTTAGCATTACCAGATAAACAAGACCTTAAAACTATTGATGGCCTGCGAGTCATGAGCTTGCCTGCCGCTCTTGTGAGCTGTTCTCCAGGACATTTTTCTGCACACCCCATCGAAATGCGCGCTGCATTAGCCATGGTATCCAGTGCTTCTGACATACTACATCGGTTGCTAAGTGGTGGTCACAGCAAAATTGCTGGTCGTTTAGCAGGTGCCTTTCGTAATATTGGCAATGATAATATTGCCGATAATATCATTGCAACAATGAAGTCAGCAGGATATACGGTCAATGAAAATGACCCTTTTACAGATAAATCAGCGATTATTTTTACCGCACGCGAAGTCTCTCCCTATGTAAACCGTTTGCGTATGAGCTGGGCAGCCATGCGAGAACCCGTGCTAAAACATTTTCCATCAGCACCCATTACATCAATTGATGTAGAAACTTATCTCAAACAAGTAGATGATATTTATGTTACTGATGCATATCACTCTTTATCAATTGAAGGTTATCGCGTAAGCTATGAATTAATTGAACGCGTACGCAGTGGCAATTGGAATCCTGATACAGATGAAAATGACCAAAATCACAAAAATGCATTGGCTGCACGTGGCTATTGGCAGGCATTTCTCGCTGTAAAAGAAAGCCTAACAAAAGTCCTTAATACAAATTCAGCTGGCATTGTCGCTGAAAGCGACCATGAAAAATGGTACAGAGGATTATTTGCTCCAAGCGTTGCAGCAGGTATTCTCAAAGCGACTGATTTAGCCGGTTATAGAAACCATCCTGTTTATATTCGAAGATCAAAGCACGTACCACCCAATTACGAGGCCGTGCGTGAGCTTATTCCTGCATTCTTTGATCTACTACAAAATGAAGAAGAACCAGCCGTTAGAGCGGTTCTAGGACATTACTTTTTTGTTTATATCCACCCTTACATGGATGGCAATGGTCGTATGGGGCGTTTTTTAATGAATGTTATGCTGGCCAGTGGTGGTTATCCATGGACGATTGTTCCAGTGGAACAACGCGCCGCCTATATGGCTGCACTGGAAGAAGCTAGTACAAACAAAAATATAGAGCCCTTTGCCGAATTTCTGGCAATGCTTGTACATACAGAAATGAAAAAATAAGCGTTAATAGTTAACGAAGTATTAAGATCAAGCCGATATACTAATGATAGAGGCGTGGCTTTTCTTGAGGGCACAAACCACATAAGCGCTATCGCGCATTTCCCTCTATTTTTTCTAACATGGGTGCAAAAACATATGCAGTAATGCTGCATTTTGTTTTGACAAAGGAATGCACCATGAATATGGACAATAAAGTGTCATATAAGCAATTAAAGAAAACCTATTTACAGGCCGCAAAAATAGTTGCGCTTCATGGTGAAAAATATCTCCCTATTTTTGAACGTCTTGAAAAAGAGTACAAAGAAAGAAAAAAACAAGTTAACACTTTAAACAGAGCAATCAAACTTGCTCAATCAGATACAGAGATCGATTTGAACTAAGATAAAAAGTGGTACACACAGTGAGACACAAAACCAATATTTAGAAAACTAGCTAAACGGCTAAGCTATTGAAATAAAAGTAAACTATAGCCTTATTTTACCTAATTCGAATCCCTCAGTCTCCGCCACTTTCCTTCATTAAATCTTAATAATTACCTTGCTAACATGTTGTATTGATTGAAAAATGATTTTCAATTGACTTCCCCTGCCCTTTTACTTTATTAAAAGTGGTACACAAAATGGGATACAAATTGGTACACATGGATGACAAATTACATTTTTTTACGAGGAAATAATTACTATTATCGAAGGCGCGTTCCTGAGCATGTTTCTGAATATGAAAACAGGAAAATAATCAAAATATCACTGGGGACAAAAATTGAAAAAGAAGCCTCAAGAAAAGCGGCTATCTATAATGACTATATCGAAGACTATTGGCGCAGCCTGATTAAAGGTGGCGGCAAATGCAATGCTGAAGCAGAATATCGCATAGCGATAAAACTCGCAAAAGCTCATGGCTTTGCCTATAAAAATGCCGTAGATGTGGCAAAAGAGCCATTAGAAGAAATTGTAGCGCGCCTGCAAACAGCGACTAAAGCCATAGAACAACCAGAAACCGTCTCTTCTGTGCTTGGTGGTGCCGAATTACCCAAAATACCATTAAGCTCTTGTACAGAGAGATATTGGCCTTTATGCACAGATAGACTGGTCAATAAATCTGAAGATCAGATTAGAAAGTGGAAAAACCCGCGTATTGCTGTGATGAACAGTTTTATTAACGTTATTGGCAATAAATCGCTCAATAAGGTTATTCGCGCCGATATCCTTCAATATCGTCAATGGTGGATGAAAAGAATTGAAAATGGCGAAGCCGTTGCCTCCACCGTCAATAAAAACATGATGTATTTGAGAGATCTTCTTCATATTGTGGCTATATTCAATGAAATTGAAACAGATTTTGACCTGCTATTTTCAAAAATACGCCTGAAAGAGCTAGAACAATCAAGGCCACCATTTGAAGTTTCTTTTGTTCAAAATACACTTCTAGCGCCTGATAGTATGAAAACACTTAATACAGAAGCAAAACTATTGATTTTTGCCATGGCCGATACCGGTGCGCGAGAATCCGAACTAATAGGCTTGCGCAAAGAAGATATTTTTCTAAATGAGCCTATTCCTTATATCTGGATTAGAGCCCAGAAAAACCGTGCATTAAAAACTATAACTTCTGAAAGAAAAATTCCATTAGTTGGCGCTTCACTCTATGCATTCCAGCAGCTTCCTAGTGGATTTATGCACTACAGAAATGCAGACACAGCCTCCACGACGATCAATAAATATATGCGTGAGCATAATTTAAAACCTACCCCAAACCATTCCTTATATTCTCTACGCCATACATTCAAAGATCGTCTTCGTGATGCACAAGCACCAGAGGAAATTATAGATGAGCTAATGGGACACAAAAAATCAGGGCCGAAATATGGTCGTGGCCATATTTTAGAGCGCAAATATGAATGAAAATTGCTTTTGAAGTTCATTGTATATCTTCAAGTGTCAACTGAGCTAACATAACTTAAACATACAGCCATTAAATTGGATTTTTTTCAAATTCATTAAGCAACATAATGAGAACATCATCCATAGAAAACCTTCCTTTCTTAACCTCTCCTTCCATTGTGTCAATAAACGATACATAGGCGAAATGAAAATGAAATGTTTTAGCTGGAATCCCATTAAAAACTTTTGATCTGGCAAGTAAGCGTTCAACAGTCTCCAAGCCTCCAATTTCAATACCGTCTTTTCTATATTCCTTATAGTTAATTTCGCCATCAATGGCTTGCCTCATCATGTCTAGATAATAGACTATAAAATCTGCCGAGGACACACATTCAGCGGCAAGGTCAAAATCTAAATACAGTTTTTTTATTTTTGGCCTGACAAAATTATCCCAAAGATATTTTCCTAAACGAAGGTAAATGCCTTCAACTGCTTGCCGAGAGACTTTCACTCCCAAGTCAACACCCTCTTCGATAAGAAGATATGTTTCGGTTGCGTTACGCCCATAAATATATTCATGAAAAATAGAAAGAAACACTTTTTCAGATAATTTTGTGTTTTTGCAATACCGATTTTTAGGCTTATATTTTCTGACCAATACCCTGCCCTCCCATTATTTTAACGCTTTATCCTGCTAATTTAAGGCGATGGGGCAATATAACTGACAAGGCCTTTTGCTTTTTCTTTATCAAAAAACAGGGAGGGTTTAGTATGGCTCCAAGCTTTGCGCAAAGCCTCTTTAACTAACAACAGTTATTTATTATTTGCCCTGTTAATCGGGGATGGAGGCTTTATATGTCAGATTTACACGAACTTCACATCAACATAGCACTAACAATGGCGAATGACGCTAGTCATGCGCCATCGCCCTTGGCAGAACGCTTGCCTGCTCAGCCTCATTGTGAGCTCTGGATTCATTGTCACCATTCATATTGCTATAAACATGGTTGCCTAAATATCTTGAGGAAACAAGGTGCAGTCATGAGCTTCGATAACCCAAGCCCTTTCGATAAAGCAAAAGAGATCACTTTCTCGGTCATACTCACAATTGTATTTTGCCTTGGATTGGAAGCAGGCATGTTCACTATGTTTTATGCCGTTTATACCGAAACCATAGGCTTGATGAATGAGACTTACCTCTCTGAGCTTCCGGTGATCGGTGGTGCCTTCTCGGCACTTGATCCTGATGCCAATGCTTCGCACATCATTTCTTTTTCGCTAGCAACATTCTCAGTTGCGACACCATTATTTATCTGGACTGAAATTCACCGCCAGAAAATTATGGATGATCCGCAAGAATGGTTCTCACATCCGCAAAACCAAGTTATAGCCAGTATAACAGCGCTAGTCCTTCTAATGGTAATCGGTTTAGAAGTAGTAAACCTCTACACCTTGGTCGCACGTGAAAGCATGCCATCCGGTTTTGTATCACAAGCACAAGATAACGGAGTTATGGCTTATCTGGCCGAAAACAAAGGCCTAGCAATTGGTGTGAGCGCAGTCATTGCAGTTATTAACATCATCCTAGCACTATTTACAACGCGAGCATTCCACAACTTGCACTCTACCGAGGATTAAATCATGAAGAAGTTACAATTTTTAGTTATGGCACTTGTACTTTCTGCCTGCGACGGACAAGCTACAGAGCCACAAGCGCAAAAAACCGAAGGCATTTTCGTTTTGATTGAAAATGGCGGCACTATTGCTGAAGAAGATCAAGCTGAAACGATGAACACTATTTTGAACCTGTTCCAACAGCTCACAACGCTTAGTCGCCGTAAAGCGACTGCAAAAAATAAAATCCATATAGTGCTTAGTGCTCTACCTAACCGTATTAGTTGGTCTGGTACAGCTAAGCAACTAATGGAACAGGCAGAAGATGTTAAGAATCTTATCATCTTCAAGCCGTCATTCTCTGATTTGGTTATGGCTTTTGAGCAAATCGAAACCACAGTTAATTTAACCCAGCCAGACACTATTCGCCTTTATTGGGTTGGAACAACAATACATGTCCCCTTTCAATCTACTAATGCCCCTGTAGAAGTGGAAGTTCCACAAGAAGTGCCTAATAATCTTGGTTTGTCACGCTTATCAAATCGCCTGACTACGCTAAAAATCATGCGTGTTCATCCCGATCAAGATCAAATTTTGCAAGCATATCTTGCTTCTTTAGGAATTTTGAAACGTGCTCGAAGTGGTGAGTTGGATTTCTTTCTTCTAGGTGATGCTCAAACTAAATCATGTCTGAAAACGCTTTTATAGGGGAGTCATTATGCGTTTTTCAAAAACAAAAATGGCTATTGTAATAATAGCCGCGCTTAGCATGCCTCTCAACGGAGAGGCACAAGAAAAGAAAATTAGTATCAATTCTCGTAGTAAGCATTCAGCACCTAGAATAATCGTGCGCTCAAAATTTAATTTTGATCAACCAATTTCTTTAAAAATGAAAACTGATCCGGCGCTAAGCGCGTCGGATGCATTAATCAGAACAATTTCTAAATTTAACATGGTTGACGCACGCGGAATTAAAATCACGTCAGGCTTTGATATTGATTTAGTCAATAATTTGATTATTGCATTCAGCGGGGGAATCTCTGAAATTATTAAAACAACGGGGAATCTAACTGGATTTAATGTTATTGCCAGCTTTAAAGATAATAGCGGTAATTTTATTTCACCACCAGCTAATAGCTTGGCAGTTTATACCATTAGTGGTGAAAAACTTTGCTTTGAATATATAACGGTTCAACAGGCATCACCGAAAATCGGAATTGCTATTCTGTTAGATCGTTCCGCTTCTATGTATGGAGAAATGGAGAGTGTTAAAACGGCAGCGCAAGATTTTTTGAATGCCCTGCCCAGTTCTCCCGAATGTGCCGTAGGAAGTTTTAATACAGAGCTGACTTATGCTCATAAAGACTATCAATCATGCTCAGGTGGTGGATTTGGTTTTGAAACAATAGAGGCTAGCGGCGGCACTGATATATTTAAGGCACTGCATAGCGCCTATTCGGATTTATCAGGTTCACATTTCACTGGATATCAAAAAGCTGCCATTGTCATTACCGATGGATATACGATTAATGACGAAGCACTTAAAACGCTGCTTCTTGCTCAGAAGAAAGATATCCTCACTTTTGTTTATTTTATAGGTGGCGATAAAAAAGATGATCTTGAACAGCTAACAGATCATTTTATTTCACAGGGTGGCGATGTAAAACAATCACTTTCTCAATATTTTGGTGTGATTGAACAAGCTTATAACAATCAAAAAGTATTGAGCGTGCATAGCTGCCAAGGAGGAAATCATGGTACTCCGTAATCAAAATACAAATCAACCATCCCGCATTTATAGCCCTGATCCTGATTTATACGGCTCCAGCAGATTAGCAACGCGAGAGCATTTACGTGTAAAGCGTTATGGCGAAAATGGAAAGATATTTTTGGGTTATGGCATGGCTGAACACAGCAAAGACCGTGCATATAAAATCACCACAAACACACAAAAGCATCTACTCACTGTTGCGCCAACCCGTAGCGGTAAGCTTTTAACTGCCAGTCTGCCACGATGTTTAGAGCATATGGGCTCTTTAGTGGCGCTTGATGTAAAAGATGGAGAATTAGCACTGATTGCAGCGCGATATCGCCGCGATATTCTTGGTCATAAGGTTGTGATTATTGATCCTTGGGATTTAACTTGTTCACGTTTAGGTATGACACCCTCATGTTTAAATGTGATTGACTGGCTTGATCCTGAAAATGAGGATTTTGTTGAAGATGCAATGATGATAGCAGACAGCCTTATTACAGACAGAGGCGGCAAAGACCCATTTTGGAATGATGAAGCACGATCATTAGTTATGGGATTAATACTCTATGTAGCATCTACCCCCACTGTTCTTATGCCCACAGAAAAGAAGTCACGCGACCTTCCACAGGTTCGCAGGCTTTTAAATCTATCACCGATAGAATTTAAAAACTTTGTCGGTGGCGAATTTGAAGCTGATGGTAATGGGAATGAAATACTTGTCCGCCCCGGTATGCCTCAAAGTTCTAATGAACATGTTCGCAGCTCTGCTGCTCGTATCTTGAATAAAGCATCAAAAGAATTTTCAGGTGTTCTTTCTACTGCACAACAAAATACACATTTCCTAGAAAGCCCAAGAATTCAACGTACATTATCCAAATCTGATTTTTCTTTTGATGAATTAGAAAATGGCAATATCGATATATTCATTGTGTTGCCTGCTGGACGGCTCTTAACCTATAACCGTTTTTTACGTATGCTTCTAAGCATTGGAATTACAGCGGTTACGCGTTTTAAAACCAAACCAAATCCGCCCGTCTATTTTCTTATTGAAGAAGCTGCGGCACTTGGACGTATGGAAGTGATTGAGGTTGCATACGGCCTTATGGCTGGATATGGAATGCAACTTCATATGATTATCCAAGATTTCAATCAGCTCGCCTCTTTATATCCTGAGCGCTGGCAAACATTTATCGCCAATAGTGGCGTAATCCAAATTTTTGGAACGCGTGATTTAATGACATCGGAATACACCTCACGACTTTGCGGCATTACAACAATTGAATCATTGAGCGAATTTAGTGCGGAACGAAGGGCTGGGTTATTTTCTGATCCACAATTTTTAAGTCGAGAAGATTCACTTATTTCTCGCAGCCTCATCACGCCTGATGAAATAATGACGATGCATCCAGTAGCTCAAATTTTAATCCTGTCTCATGCAAATCCGGTGACATGCTTTAAAACGGTGTATTTTTTGGATAAGCGCTACCGGAATAAAAATGGAAATCCTATTTTTGATATCCACCCACATTATGCAGATCAACCTCTTGCGGCTCCTGTAAATTTCTTGCGCGCTGGATTAGATATTGGCAATGCGCTTGATAGCGTATTTGATGGTGGTTAATCATGATCATTCGCACATGGATTAACATTATATTCCTTGGTTTTTGCGCTTACGGCGCTTTGGGTGTATTGAACGAAATTGTACCTGCCTACAGAATAAGTGAGTTTCTATTTGTTCTTTATATGATTGCGCCTTGGGCGCTGCTTTACGGATCAATCAAATCGTGGCATCAATGTTTTGTTTGGCGGCGTATGCTTGCCAAGCGTCAAACACCACCAGTTTTAAGCCGTGGTCAATATCGTTCAGAAAAATCTCTGGCAAAAACAAGCATATTAGAACACATTTGTTCATTACTGTTTCTCTTAGCGATAGCCGCAATATTAAAACAGTTTTCTATTACTCATATCGAATGGTGGTTAGGTTCATTAATCGGGGCTTATTTTGCTCTCCGCATGGTTATAAAAAGAGTTAGATAACCATGCATAAAATAGTTAACAAATCACCTTTCTCAAAAGAACTCCTAGAAAACTGGGGCTTTCAAGGAAAGTCTTTACTAAATATTAATAATTTCAGGGGTATTATTAACCTTATGAGGGCTTATAAGGATGCAATAACATCCTATGTAGCTCTTTTTTGTTGTATGGGTCTGGTTGTATGCGTGTTTATCATCCAAAACACGCGTGCCCTCAAGCATGCAACCACCATTGCACAAAAAAATATGGCAGCGAGGGCAAAGAATTGCTTCTCGCTGTTTTTTATTAAGGCTTGCAATGAGTAGGCTTCTAAAACAAGGCAAATCTAATCGGAAAAATAATGTCCAAATAGATTTGATGACTCCTATCAAAGAGAGTCATAATAGGAGCTCTAGCGATGAGCGTATGATTGCTCTCGTTAAGTTTTTAGCACGGCGCGCAGCCGAAGAAGACTATCAGTTCTATTCGGACGCGCTTGCTTCCCCCGACAAAAACAAAGGTGGTAACTGATATGAAACAGCGCGCCTGTATCAACTACCACGCTTATAAAACGTGGTTTGAATTCGACCTAGAAGGCCGTCCTCAGCAAAACCCCATGGGGCCTTGCTGAAATAAGATCAAGTTGCTCCCGATATTTCAGTGGTTATTTTTTATCCTGGAACTTAACATACTTCCTTATCATTTCTGCATCCATACCTACGGTATCAACACAATATCCAGCTGACCAGAAATGGTTCCCCCAGTATTTCTTTGTCCGTAAACTCGGGAATTTCTGGAAAGCTTGAATCGCTGTCTTTCCTTTCACTTTCCCAACTAATTCTAATATTGAAATCTTTGGTGGAACTTTTACAAGCAAATGGACATGATCTGGCTGAACATTTAATTCGATGACTTCACACCCCGATCTCTCTGTATGTGCATAAATACTCTGGTAAACAAACTTCCCTATATCCCCTTTTAAAATTCGATAACGATACTTTGGTACAAAAACAATATGGTATTGGCAAAACCATATGACATGTGATAACTTTTTAAATCTGCTCATTTGTCTCTCCTAGTTAAATTGCGGGAACAACTTAACTAATTGATACTCTTGAGCAGACTTTTACGCAAAGCTTTTCTTACCCCCGCCCACAGGGCGCGGTTATCTAAGTTGTAATATATGCTCGTTATAGTTCTGACCTGCAAAGTGATGCTTCTATTGAAGATCAAATACGACTCTGCTCGGAAAGGGCTAAGGCAGAAGGCTGGAATATTGGAAATTGCTACACCGATGCCGCTATTTCTGGCGCATCCCTCCTCCGCCCAGGAATTCAATCGCTTCTAGCTGCCGCTATGAATGATGAATTTGATATTCTCATTGCCGAAGCATTAGATCGACTTTCCCGAGATCAAGAAGATATTGCAGGCATTTTCAAACGTATGGAATTTGCAGGAATAAAGATAATCACCTTATCTGAAGGTGAAATATCATCCCTGCATATAGGACTTAAAGGCACTATGAATGCCATGTTCCTAAAAGACCTTGCAGATAAAACACGTCGCGGCCTGCGTGGACGCGTAGAAAAGGGTAAATCTGGCGGTGGCTTAGCTTATGGTTATCGCGTGAAAAAACAATATGACGCTAATGGTGAGGCCATAAAAGGTGATCGTGAAATTAATGAAGATCAGGCCGCTATTATCAATAGAATTTTTCAAGAATATGGATATAAAAACAAATCACCCAAAGCTATTGCTGCACAACTTAATCAAGAAGGCATTCCCTGCCCTTCCGGCAAAACATGGGGACAATCCACTATTAATGGCAACCGCAAACGCGGCACAGGCATTCTTAACGATGAACTCTATATTGGCCGCTTAATTTGGAACCGCCAACGCTTTATCAAAGATCCGATGACTGGTAAACGAGTTACACGTTTAAATAATAAATCAGAATGGATTATTAAGAAAGTAGCTGAGCTTTCGATTGTTCCTCAAGAGTTATGGGAGGCTGCAAAGCAACGTCAAAGCATTCTGGATCGTAAGAAGCCTGCGCTATGGCAGACAAATCGACCTCAATACCTGCTTTCAGGCCTCACAAAATGCGGTGTATGTGGTGGTGGATACTCCAAGATCAATCGCACCCATTACGGCTGTTCAGCCGCAAAAAATAAAGGTGATGCTGTTTGTTCCAACCGAAGAACAATTAAACGAGAAATATTAGAAGAATGCGTCTTAAGCGCGTTACAGTCGCGTTTGATGCAAGAGGATTTAGTGAGAGTTTTTTGTAAGGAATACACAAAAAACATTAATGTCCTGCATGCGCAGCATAATGCCAAACAAAACCGTTTTCGGAAAGAGTTAATCTCAATAGAAAAAGAACGCTCGAATCTAATACAAGCATTAAAAGATGGAGTAGCGGCTTCTCTGGTTAAAGATGATCTTGAGCAAGTGACAACGCGTAAAGAAAATCTTGAGCACGCTTTAAATAAATGCCCAGAAATTAAACCCTTATTTCATCCAGCGATGTCTTCACGTTTTTTTCAAGCCGTTAAAGACTTACGAAATGGACTTAATACAGAAGATTCAAGAAGTGAAGCGTCAGAACATTTACGAGCACTTGTAGATAAAATTGTGCTTACACCTAAAGGCGGTGAGAAAGAACTATCTATTGATTTATATGGTGATGTTGCCGGAATTCTTAATATAGCAATGGAGAACAAAGATATGGGAAAACTTAATAAAATCAATCGGATTCAGTTATTACCAGCGAATGATAATAGCCCTGAAGCCTTACAAGATATCAATGGTAGCGGGGGCAGGATTTGAACCTACGACCTTCGGGTTATGAGCCCGACGAGCTACCAAACTGCTCCACCCCGCGATTGATTTCCGCTATTATAAAGCTTATTCAATAATTGGCAAGCTAAATATTTTTTCAGATTACTTTTCTAAATATATTTTTCTGTATTCCGCTAAAATACATTGATTTAAATTCTACACAATAAAAAACAATATTACTCCTGCCATAACCCCTGCCAACACATCATCTAGCATAATTCCAACACCTCCTTCAATTTTTTGGTCAATCCATTTTATCGGCCACGGTTTCACAATATCAAAAAACCTAAATAAGATAAACCCGACTAAAACTGCATACCATGAAAATGGAACCAAGCACATTGTAATTAAAAAGCCTGCAATTTCATCCCAAACAATGCCTCCAAAATCATGCTCACCTAGTAGCTCAGCCGCCCCACCACATATAGAAAAACCTAAAAAAACAACCAAAATAGTTAGAATATTGTAAAGCCAAGTTTCAGCTTGAATAAATACAAGATAGACTGGAATACCAGCAATAGTCCCCATTGTCCCAGGCATTTTTTTAGTTAATCCAGAGCCAAAACCAAAAGCTAAAAATAAAATAGGTGTAGACATAATTTGTCTAACAGTTAATTTATTTTTTCCGTACTCTGATCTAAGAAAAATGCTCAAAACCTTTTACCACCAATTCGTTAGTTTCGCCTAAACGCTGAAGTCTAAATCCTATTTTTTCTTCAATCACTCCTATTAGAGTGCAGTCTATTTCGATTAAATCAACCTTATCTGGACTAACCGTAAAACATAATTCATAATCATCTCCCGCCGTTAATGGCATTTGCCAATCCCCTGTTTTTTCAATATAGCTTCTCACCATTTTTGATAAGGGTAATTTATCCCAATCTATCCTGGCACCAACATGACTTTGTTTTAGAATATGCTCTAAATCTGAGGCCAGACCATCAGATATATCTATACAAGCATTTGCATGATCTCTAATTGCAAGACCTTCATTAACTCGCGGAAAAGGTCGATGAAGTTGCTTTAAAGCACTACTAGGCGAAGAACAGCTAAAACCTTTTTCTATTTTAAGCCCCAAACCAGCGTCTCCGAGCCAGCCAGTCACAAAAATATAATCACCTACTTTTGCCCCAGACCGGAGCATGGCTTGACCTTTTGGAACCATTCCCAAGGCTTGTACAGTCAATGTTAATTTACCAGAACTTGTATCTCCCCCAATTAAGTCAACAGAAAATTGATTTGCTAAACTCAAAAAACCTTCTGAAAACCCTTTTAGCCAATTTTCGTTAACTTCCGGTAAAGTTAAAGCTAATGTCACTGATGTTGGTTTTGCTCCCATGGCAGCGAGATCGCTTAAATTAACAGCTAACAATTTATGTCCCAATAACTTTGGATCTATACCTGAAAAAAAATGCACATCTTCAACCATTGTATCCGTGGTTATTGCCAGCTCGTACTCAGCAGGAATCAACATCAAAGCACAGTCATCCCCAATCCCTTTTCTATTAACCGCACTCTTCCTTATTTTTTGGGTGAAATATTTATCAATTAACCCAAACTCAGAAACAGACACTATTTTTCAGTATCTAATTTAGCTTTAATTTCTGAGGCACGTTTTACCTGAGCCACTTTATCTAAAATACCATTAATATACTTATGACTGCCTTCAGCACCAAAAAACTTTGCCAGATTAACACCTTCATTAATAATGACCCTATAAGGAGCATCCAGGCGATTTATTAATTCGTAAACGCTAACTCTTAAAATTGCACGTTCTACTGGATCAATTTTCTCGACAGGCCTATCAACAAACTCATCTAAAGCTTCATCAATCGTATTTAGTTGTTTTGGCACCCCATGAAAAATTTCTGAAAAATAATTTTTCTGAGCACCTTTAAGATGATCTTCCTCCAAAAAGTGCATTTCAATTCTAGCTAAACTTTCACCCGACATTTGCCATTGATAAAGTCCTTGCACTGCACACCTTCTTGCATTTGTTTTTGCTGAACTCATCAAGCATCCAGATTAGCGAACAAACTTACCATTTCAATTGCAGACATAGCAGCCTCTGCACCCTTATTTCCAGCTTTAGTTCCTGCACGTTCTATTGCTTGCTCTATAGAATCAACAGTCAACACACCAAAACTAACTGGAACTTCGTATTGTAAAGAAACAGAGGCAATTCCTTTAACACATTCACCAGCCACATATTCAAAATGCGGTGTTCCTCCACGAATAACGGCTCCTAAAGCAATGATTGCATCATATTGTTTTGTTGCAGCAATCTTTTGAACAACCATAGGTAGCTCAAATGCGCCAGGAGCTTTTACCAAACAAATATCTTCTTTATTCGCACCATGCCGAACCAAAGCATCAATAGCACCACCTTCAAGCTGCTCTACTATAAAACTATTAAAACGTGAAGCTACAATACAAAATTTACCACTTTTAACCGATAAATTTCCTTCTATTGTTTTTATTATTGACATTTTCTTTCTCTATATATTGTTTCTTAAATTAAAGTTATACATATACTTCACATTCGAGACCGCGCGAAGTATAACTTTTTATTGGCTTAGGATACTGTGAAATCTTAAGAGTACCTCTATTAACTATTCAGTATGCTCTACAACTTCTAAATCATATCCCGAAAGCCCAAAATATTTTTTCTCAGCACCCATTACTTTTAACTTTCGCACACCTAAATCAGCCAAAATTCTTGCGCCCGTCCCTGTTGTACGCCAATCAGACTTTTTATCTTGTTGCTCTGCCGAAACCACACCATTATCTAACATATGATATTGGTGAATATGCTCAACTAATGATTTATTATCCTCATTCTGTCTTATAACAACCAAAACACCCTGCCCCTCTTCAGCTATTTTAGTCATTACTTCTCTAATCGCGATTGAGCTACCTGACCTTTTTGAAGAAAATAAATCATCCAATAAATTACGAGCATGGACTCGCACTAAAACTGGCTGTTCACCAGATACATGTCCCATGACCAAAGCCAAATGCACATTATCATCATTCATATCCTGATATGCATAAAGCTTAAAATCGCCAAACTCTGTCGGATACATACATTCACTAATTCGTTCTATAGTATTTTCATGTTGAATTCTATAATGAATTAAATCTGCAATTGTACCTATTTTCAGATCATGCTGTTTTGCAAAAATAACCAAGTCATCCCGCCGCGCCATTGAACCATCTTCATTAAGTATTTCAACGATCACTGCTGCTGGCTCTACTCCGGCTAATCTAGCCAAATCACAACCAGCTTCTGTATGACCAGCACGGTTTAACACTCCGCCTGCTTGCGCCATTAATGGAAAGATATGTCCTGGTTGAACCAGATTATCAGGTGTTGCATCTTTTGATACAGCTGCTTGTACTGTTAAAGCACGGTCAGATGCTGATATGCCTGTTGTAACTCCCTTTGCTGCTTCAATAGATACTGTAAAATTTGTGGAATGGGCTGTTTTATTTTCATTAACCATCAGAGGCAATCTAAGTTGCTGACATCGGCCATGTGTTAATGTTAAACAAATTAATCCTCGCCCATATTTTGCCATAAAGTTAATATCTTCCGCTCCGGTAAAAGAAGCAGCCATCACTAAATCGCCTTCATTTTCACGGTCCTCATCATCCATGATGATAACCATTTTACCTTGACGTATATCTTCTATGATTTCCTCAGTTGTATTCATTATAAAAAACCTGTGTTTTTCAACAAGTCTTCAGTCACTCCACTAGAGTATTTAATAGCAGCCTCTCCTTTCATTAATCGTTCCATATATCTCGCCAACAAATCCACTTCTAGATTTACTTTTGTCCCTACACTTAATTCATTAAATGTTGTTTCCAATAATGTATGGGGAACTATATTGACACAAAATTGAGCCTCATTCACTTTATTTACTGTCAAACTCACACCGTCAATACAAATTGAACCCTTTTCTGCAATATATTTTGCCAAATCATCAGGCGCTTGAAATGTATAACGAAATGACCGGCCATCTTTAACTTTAGACACCACTGAACCCAGCCCATCAACATGTCCACTGACAATATGCCCACCCAACCTTGTAGTCGGCATTAATGCTAATTCCAGGTTAACTGCAGACCCTACAGATATTGACTTTAAAATGGTACGTGACATTGTTTCATTAGAAACATCCGCATAAAAAAAATTATCGCCCAATTCTACTGCAGTTAGGCAAACTCCACTAACAGCAATACTATCACCTAAATTAGCCTGTTCCATAGAGAGCTTTCCTGTCTCTATTTTCAACCGAAAATCGCCCCCTTGTGGTTGAATTACTGCTATTTTACCTATTGCTAAAATAATTCCTGTAAACATTTTATTTTATTAACTATTAAAAACCAGCCTTAAATCAGGCCCTACTTGTCGAACATTTGTTATCTTTAATTGTTTTTTATCGCCCATCGTTTGCATTTCTGGTAAGTGAAACAAACCACGCCCTTGGTCACCTAAAATACAAGGAGCCATATAAACAACCCATTCATCAACTAAACCTTGCTTTAGTAATGCACCATTAAGAATTGCCCCCGCCTCTACTAGCACTGTATTAATTTTTTTCTGTCCTAAAAAAACCATCACTGCTTCTAAATCCAGACGATTTTCATTATTCTTAATCTGAAAAACTTGAAAGCCAGCAGCTTCTAACCTTATGATTCTATGCTTATCTTCACTGACTGTTAAAATCCAACTTTCCCCTGCTAACGTTAGCATTTTAGCTGTCAAAGGCATTTTTAATAACGAATCAAGTATCACTCTAATCGGTTGTTTAACCTCAACATCAAGACGAACATTCAAGGAAGGATCGTCAGCTAAAACAGTATTAATCCCCGTCAAGACTACGGAACTTTCCGCTCTCAAACTTTGTACATCCATTCGAGACTGTGGTGATGTAATCCATTGACTCTCTCCAGAGGCCATTGCTGTTCGGCCATCTAGACTCATACCCAATTTACTACATACAAATGGCAATCCTGTTGTCATTCGCTTTATATACCCCTGATTTAAAGCTTCTGCATCTTGTTGTAAAACACCACATTCAACAATTAAACCAGCTTCTTGCATTTTTTTTAATCCTTTACCTGCAACCAGAGGATTTGGGTCTTGCATAGCAACAACAACACGCTTTACACCCGCAGCTATCAAGGCCTCGCAACATGGTCCTGTTTTTCCATAATGGCTACAAGGCTCTAGTGTGACGTATGCAGTAGCCCCTTTTACGTTAGTAACTTGTTTTAAAGCATTCACTTCAGCATGATCTTGCCCTGCTTTAACATGCCATCCTTTTGCAACAACTTCCCCATTTAAAACTAAAATACAACCAACATTGGGATTTGGGTCTGTTGTAAAACGTCCCTTTTTTGCAAGTTTTATGGCTATTGCCATAAAAATAGCATCTTGATCTAAACTCATTTTTTCTTTAGTCGTTCAATCATTTCAGTAAATTCATCAAGATCCTGAAAACTTCGATAAACTGAAGCAAAACGAACATAGGCCACATGATCAAGAGAACTGAGTTCTTTCATCACTAACTCGCCCAAATCATCCGCTTTAATTTCTCGGTCTCCTCGTGCGGTCATTGCTTTTTTAATACGGCTCACTGCCGCTTCTACATCTTCGCTTTTAACCGGTCGTTTTTCTAATGACCTCTGCATCCCGGCTCGAAGCTTTATTTCATCAAAATTTTCTCTAGCGCCATCTCGCTTAATAATTTTTGGCAATGTTAATTCAGCAATTTCATAAGTAGTAAATCGTTCTCTACAAGACAAGCATTCACGTCTACGCCTAACTTGATCTCCCTCACTCGCCAACCGAGAATCAATCACTCGAGTATCTTGGGCAGCACAAAAAGGACAACGCATAATTTTACCTAATTCTTTCTAAGACAATTAAAAGACAGCTCTATTTATTGATGAATGGAAAAATTGAGCCTACAATTAATAGAGCTGCCCTAAAGACTGTTATTCAACAACAATACAAATTATTTTATACCAATTGTCACAATAATAATATAAGCTGAAAATAGATAATTCTGTACTTCACCTGAAATTTTATCAATTCCAACCAATTTTATGAAAGAACCCGAAGGTGTAATAAAATACCATCTCAATCACCAAAACTCCCCTATTGCCGAAAAATTTTCTATTTCTGAAATAAATGCCTGGAGAACAGTATTCTTTAAGCTTGGGCTTATTGGCCAATACGCCGAAAGATATGAAGGTTATGGCTTTGGTAATATTAGCCAACGGATCACATTAACTAACACCAATAAAGTACAGTTTATTATTAGTGGCACTCAAACAGGGTATCTTGAATCATTATCAAGACATCATTATTGCTCTATACAAGAAGCATGTCCCCAAGAAAACAGGATAAATTCCATCGGAGAAACTAAACCTTCTTCAGAAGCCTTAACTCATGCAAGTATTTATCAGCAAAATAAAAAGATCCAATCCGTTATACACATTCATTGTCCAAAAATATGGAATAACACATATCCGCTAAAAATACCCTATACTTCTAAAGATATTGCTTATGGAACACCAGAAATGGCAAATGAAATTAAACGGCTATTTCAGTCATCCATTAAAGAAAATACAGCTATTTTCAGTATGCTGGGTCATAAGGATGGCATTATTGCTTTTTCAGACTCAATGGAAAAAGCAGCGGGCGCATTAATTAAATTATTCTCAAATGCTATTAAACTTGAGCAAAACAAGCAACAAAGATAAAATACACCGCTACATTATAATATACTAATAAATATGCTTGAAATTCTTATCTATACAACAAAAATTTGCCCTTATTGCATCATGGCAAAAAGACTTTTAGAGAAAAAAGGAGCCTCTTATTCAGAAATAAATGTTGATTCTAAACCTGGACTACGTCAAGAAATGATGGGGAAAACTCAAAGAAGAACTGTCCCGCAAATATTTATTGGAGATTTTCACGTCGGTGGCTTCGATGATTTACATGCGCTTGAAAAGAGAAATGAACTGGATCTGTTGCTAGCCAATACTCAGTAATTTTTCCTATCAGGTATAACCGGAATCATTCACTTTAGAAATATGAAAAACAGTAATCCACTGGTTCTTTTATATTTACTTTAAATGCCGTTTTCGCTAGCACTTTAAACGTATAACCAGCTTTAAAAACCTTCCAATTCTGCATAGGGAGTAGCACACCCAGCTCCCCTGCTTAAACCTCCATCATTTCTTTTACACTAGTATTAAAAGTCTATTCACTTGGCAACATAAAACTTAAGGTTTTTTTGAGCCATCTTCAAATTGAACAGTTCGACTATTAACTTGCCCATCAAAATAAATATTAGCTTTTTTTACTACTGTCACATTTTTAAATATGTGTCATTTTATCTCAATAATTTTCTACAAACCATTCAAAAGGTCATTTTTAATATCTTCAACATTTTCCAGTCCAACAGAAATTCTGACCAAGTTGTCTTTTATCCCCACTTCTGCTCTAACTTCAGGAGACAACCTACTATGTGTTGTCGTTGCAGGATGAGTGATAGTCGTTTTTACATCACCTAAGTTAGCAGTTATTGATAGCATTTTTGTGCCATCTATCAATTTCCATGCATGTTCTTGTTCTCCCGTTAACTCAAAACTCACAACACCGCCAAAATGACTTTGCTGTGTTTTTGCCAGTTCGTGCTGAGCATGTGAATTCAATCCAGGATAGTGAACTTTCGCAACACCATTTTGCCTCTCTAACCATTTTGCTAATTCAAATGCGTTATCACAATGAACCTTCATACGTACAGCCAAGGTTTCCAATCCTGATAAAAACACCCAAGCATTAAATGGACTCATTGTTGCACCACCCGTTCTTAAATAAGGATAAATATATTTTTCTATAATCTCGTCATTTGCTATCACGGCTCCACCAACGCAACGACCTTGACCATCAATATATTTAGTTGCCGAATGAACAATAATATCTGCACCTAGCTCCAGCGGTTTCAACAGCACAGGCGTACAAAAGACATTATCCACTATTAATAGACAGCCATGATTATGTGCTATTTCTGCAAGGGCTTTAATATCTGCAATTTCTATCAACGGATTTGAGGGTGTTTCTAAAAAAAGAAACCGGGTATTTGGTTTTATTGCTGCTTCCCACGCAGCAGAGCTAGTTAACTCAACAAAATCTGTTTCTACTCCAAATTTACTGAAATAATTTTGAAACAATAAGACGGTATTGCCAAAAACACTACGGGAACAAACCACATGATCGCCAGCTTTTAATAACCCCATCCCTACGGCCATAATAGCAGCCATTCCTGATGAAAATGCAAGGCACCGCTCACCTTTTTCCATTAAAGCAAGACGTTGTTGAAATACGTCTACAGTAGGATTCGTGAATCGTGAATAAATATTACCAGGCTGTTTACCTGTAAATCTTAAGGCGGCTTCCTCAGCATTTTTAAACACGTAACTGGAAGTAGCAAAAATGGGTATGCTATGCTCATCATGATGAGTACGGTCATACCCAGCTCTAATCGCTTGCGTTTCTAAAGAATAATTATTCCAGTCAAAATCAGTCATTTTTTAATAAATTGCATATAGCTTACATAAAAGCGTGAAGCGAATAATACTCTCCCACTTGGTGGGAGGTAAAATAGAGTTAAATATATTTTAAGTATAGTTAGACTAAGCTTTCAACTGATTGTTTAGGCTTAAAGAGGAGGCCCTCAAAAGTAATGATATAACATTTATCAGGTATTGGTTTAGCCTAAAAATCTTTTAGTCGTTTGAAATAACTGATTTTTCTAGGTATAACACCTTTTAATTATGATTTAGTGAATTTAATCAAAAGTAATATAATTTTTTTGCAGAAAAAAACATAAGCAATTGATAAACTAAATTTTTAGTGGCAAATACTTAGCACACTATAATATATCGTTTGATAAACTATCTAAAAAAACCTGTATTACTCTGAAATGTTTTCTATCTCTTTGATTTCATCCATCTCTTTTACCTCATCAACTGTATCTGTTTCTTCAGCCTCATTAAGATCATCTGTATTTTCTTCTATTTCATCAGCTGAATCTATAGGTTTATTCAATTCTAATTTTATCTCTTTCGGATGATTTTTCAAAGTATGTACTGCATTAATGAAGTCTGTTGCTACAGCTTGATCTTCAACATAAAGGCGATATAAGACACTATGATTATCGCCTCTAATAGTTACAATTTTCCACTCACTTTTTTCATGTAAATCAATTTTTTGAATATTATCAAAATGAATATAAGTTGGTGTATACCTTACCCCACTGACAACCTTAAAATAATCAGGTTTAATTTCCACATGTTTAACAGCATGGTTAGGTGATTGATAACTTAGTGTTTCTTTAAGAACATTCATTGTTCTTGAAATATCTGGAAACTCTTGAGGCTCATAGGGAACATGAGTTGCAGAACACCCTATAAAAAATAAGGCACTAAAATAAACAAGTATTTTTATATTCATAATTTCCCCGATAGTGTTTGTTTATACAGCATTTTGCATATCAATAACACAATGTTCAGAACTCTGGCTTTTATGAGCACCATCATTTCTCAACATATTTATACGTTCTAAATAAGCGTCATCAATATCATCTGTTATATATTCCTTATTAAAACAAGAGGTATCAAAATGTTTAATATTAACATTACCTTTTTGCACAGCATCTATCAAATCCTCTAGATTCTGATAAATCATTTTATCTGCACCAATCGCTACACCCACTTCTTCTTCCGTACGGTTATGTGCAATAAGTTCTTCCACTGAAGGCATATCAATACCGTAAACGTTAGGGTATCTAACAGGAGGTGCTGCTGAGGCAAAATAAACTTTTTTTGCCCCCGCATCTCTAGCCATTTGAATAATCTGCTCAGACGTTGTACCTCTGACAATTGAATCATCAACTAATAAAACGTTTTTTCCTTCAAACTCTAAGTCAATTGCATTTAACTTTTGCTTAACAGATTTTTTCCGCATTTGCTGGCCAGGCATAATAAAGGTTCTACCTATATATCGGTTTTTCATAAAACCTTCTCTAAATTTAACACCCAGCTTATAAGCCATTTGTAAAGCCGATGTTCTACTAGTATCTGGTATAGGAATAACCACATCAATATCATGATCAGGCCACTCCTTCAGCACTTTAGCAGCTAGTTTTTCACCCATACGTAACCTAGCTTTATAGACCGAAATATCATCAAGAATCGAATCTGATCTCGCAAAATAAACATATTCAAAAATACAGGGACAATGATCTACAACATCTGAACATTGTTTGGCATGAAATTTACCTGTTAGTTCAATAAAAACTGCTTCACCTGGTTTTATATCTCGGGTTAATTCAAAATCTAACACCTTAAGTGCTACATTTTCAGAAGCAACCATATAGTCAGAACCTTCTTCTGTTTTTCTTTCTCCAAAGACCATCGGTCTAATTCCATGAGGGTCTCTAAAAGCTAAAACACCAAAACCTGCAATCATAACTACCGCCGCATACGCCCCTTTGCAACGATTATGTACCGCTGACACAGCTTGAAACACATCATCAGCGTCTATTCGTAACTTGCCTAATTGTTGTAATTCATGAGCAAAAACATTCAACAAAATTTCAGAGTCAGAGTCTGTATTAATATGTCTTTGGTCATCCTTAAACAATTGCTTTTTTAATTCTTCGATATTCGTTAAGTTTCCATTATGAGCGAGAGTCAAGCCATAGGGAGAATTAACATAAAAAGGCTGGGCTTCAGAAGAACTAGAACAACCTGCTGTTGGATAGCGTACATGGGCAATACCCATCGTGCCTTTCAACTTCATCATTTGTTCATTTGAAAAAACATCCCTTGTTAGGCCATTATCTTTACGCAAGTAAAATCGACCTTCATCGCAAGTAACAATGCCAGCAGCATCTTGACCACGATGTTGTAAAACAGTGAGCGCATCATAAAGATCCTGATTTACATTATGATGAGAAACAATACCAGCAATACCACACATGTTTATAAAATCCTGACTAAAAATTCATATAATCCGTCACACCTGACGGGATATGGTTACGAAACCAAACGGCTAATGATTGAAAAGGGGGAATTAAAGTTGATTCTTTCCACCACACATCTTCTGGTAATGGCGTTAGTCCTGCTAACATGACGGCAATGGATATAACGACAAGCCCTCGTCCAATTCCAAAAATCATCCCTGCAAATCTATCAGAACCCGTTAATCCTGTCTTTTTTACCAGCTCGCTTAGCAGGTAGTTAACCAAAGCCCCTAAAATCAGAGTGATTATAAATAAAATGCCAAATGCAGCTGAAATTCTTAAAGAAGGAACACTGATGAAGACTTCCAGAAAATGGGAAAACTCTTGACTGAAAGTCAATCCCACCCAAATAGCAAAAACCCAAATAATTAATGAAAAGGCCTCTTTAATAAATCCTCTAAAAAGCCCAATAATTGAAGAAATAAGTATCACTCCAATAATGCTGTAGTCTATCCAGATCATATTTTCAATAGCCTCATGTGAGCAATATTTTATAAAGCACTAATCTACGCAACGCAACTCAAACCCTAAAAAATCAGAACAATACCATCGCTACTAAACGTTATTCAGTTGAAAAAATAAGAATACCTTTCAACCCGTTTAACTTTTGTATTTTTTGCTTCATACCCTCTGCTCTTTTTTTATTAAGCTCGGGACCAACCCTGACTCTATGCAACACTCCGTTTTCACTTGAAATACTTTTGATTGTCACGGGAAAACCTTGTTGTCTTATCTTATCTCGAAATGAAATCGCGTTATTTTCTTCGCCAAAAATACCTACTTGAACAAACCAACGACCCATTTCAGTTTTTGCTTGCTGCTTAATCGTCTCCGGAAAACTAACATTTTCAATACTAGTTGATGAATAGTCAGAATTATACTCTTTAGAAATTTCTGGTTGATCCGGTATTGTTAGTTCACTTATCATTTTACCACTTTCATCAATAGGATCATCAAAGATCATAGGCACAAATATTGCCGCTAATGCTGTAATGACAACAGCTCCTACTAATCGTTGTTTTAAATCTTGATCCATACTAAACCTCAATTAAGCACATATTTTGCCGAAATAAATCAATAATAGAATTATAAACCAGAAATTATTCAAGACTAACACTCTATTTTCAATCAATTTGACACTTCGCAATTTATTATTATATTCAATTCAGCTTCTAAGAAAATATTCTGCAACCAAATAAAAAGAACCAAAAACAACGATTAAATCACCAGCTTCTGCACTCTCCTGAGCCGCCTGAAAAGATTCAGAAAAAGACCCATACCCAAAACTTGCATTTTCAAGATCATTTTGTTCAAAACAATCTTGAACAACTGCCTGACTGGCTGCTCTAGGGCTATTCAGCGGAGAGATAAACCAATGATTGATGACAGGACTGATAATTTCTATCACAGCTTTAATATCTTTATCTTTCATCATTGAAAAAACAGCATATATTTTTTTATCCGAATACATCTTCATCAAATATTCTACTAATGCTCTAACCGCTTGAGGATTATGAGCAACATCCAGTAAGACGGGAACATCACCATCAATCAATTGAAACCGCCCTTTTAGATGAACAGAATCCAATCCTTTGCAAATAGATGCCTCACTCACTGGCAATAAAGCTTCCATTTCGATTGTTGCCATCAAAACTGCTGATGCATTTCGATATTGATGCTCTCCTTTTAATGCAGGTTCAGGTAGAGACAAATACTCCCTTTTTCTATTCGTACTGTAAAACCAGTCCCAATCATTCGTTTTCTTTTGAAAGCTAAATTCTTTATTTATACGATATAAAGGTGTATTTTTTTCAAGAGCACAGTTTAATAATGCTTCAGGCGGATTTAAATCACCAATAACTGCGGAGATGCCTTCTCTAAAAACACCTGCTTTTTCATAAGCTATTGCCTCTCTGGTTTCTCCCAACCAATCAACATGATCAATACATATACTGGTAATTAAAACAGTATCTGCATTTATAATGTTTACTGCATCTAATCTTCCGCCTAATCCAATCTCCAACAACTGGACGTCTAAATCAGAACGCCAAAATATATCTAGAGCCGCTAAAGTTCCAAACTCAAAATAACTGAGTGAATCTTCGTTTCTAACCCCATCAATTCTATCAAAAGCTTGACAAATTACATCATCATTTACAGATTGTCCATCAATTCTAATGCGCTCATTATATTTTAATATATGAGGCGAGGTATAAGCACCTACACGATAGCCCTGCGCTCTATAAATAGATTCTAAAAAAGCAATACATGACCCTTTACCATTTGTTCCTGCGACAATAATAGTAGGTGGTTTAACATTATCAGGGTTAAGTAATTTAAAAACTCTCGCCACCCGACCCAAACCTAGATCAATTTCTCTAGGATGAATACCTTCCTGCCATTCCAGCCAACCATCAAGCGAATTAAAACGCGCCATTTATCGTCTTTATTCTTGGCTGTTATTATTTGATACTGCTTCAATATTCAAGGCAGATGATTCATTTTCATTTGTCATCATGCCAGAATTGCTATCAGGTTTTGCAACAAAATTAGCCATCAACATTGATAAAATACTACTTATTTTTTCTCTCATTTCACGACGATCAATAATCATATCTATTGCACCATGTTCTTGAAGAAACTCACTCCGCTGAAAACCTTCTGGCAAAGTTTCTCTTACAGTCTGCTCTATAACTCGAGGTCCAGCAAAACCGATCAGTGCACGAGGCTCTGCAACATTGATATCGCCTAACATAGCAAGACTCGCTGACACCCCTCCCATTGTTGGGTCTGTCATATATGAAATATAGGGAATACCACGCTCAGCCAATTTGGTCAAAGCTGCACTAGTTTTTGTCATTTGAAACAAGGAAAACAACGACTCTTGCATTCGAGCGCCCCCACTTGCGGTAAAAACAATAAAAGGCACACTCAGTTCTATACTTTTATTCACGCCACGAACAAAACGTTCACCGACAACTGAACCCATTGACCCACCCATAAAACTAAAGTCAAATGCTGCTGCTACAATACCATGGCCTTTTAATGATCCTTGCATGACAACCAAGGCATCATTTTCTTTTGTCGCTTTTTGTGCCTGAGTTAAGCGGTCTTTATATTTTTTCGTATCTTTAAACTTTAAAGGATCATTTGCCTTTAAACCGCCTCCCAATTCCATTCGCCCTTGCTCATCTAAAAACATATCCAAGCGAGTTCTTGCAGAAATCCGCATATGATGCTCGCACTTAGGACAAACATTATAGTTCTTCTCTAATTCTGCATTATATAAAATAGCATCACAGCTAGGACATTTATTCCAAAGCCCCTCAGGAACAGTCGCTTTTTTTAAAGAAGACTCTGTTCTAATGGTGGCAGGGATTAGTTTTTCAAACCAATTCATCGTTTAATACTCCGGTCTTACTCTCTAACTATCCATTGCCTGACGCATGGACTTAATTAATTCAATAATATCTGTTTTAGCTTTTTCTGGATCACTCAGATTTTCTTCAATTTTACTTATAAATGCACTCCCGACAACAACACCATCAGCAAGAGTAGCTATGGTTTTTGCCGTTTCAGCATTCTTGATACCAAAACCCACACCAATAGGTAGTTGAGTGTTTTCGCGTATTTCAGCTAACTTTTTCTCAACATTTTTTGTATCTAAATGCCCTGCTCCTGTTATACCTTTCACAGAAACATAATAGAGGTAACCACTTCCAAATGTATTAATTTTCTTGATTCTTTCTGGCGAACTGTTAGGTGCTGACAAAAAAACTGGATCAATATCTCTAGCTTTTAGTAATTCCACACATTCTTCTGCTTCTTCAGGTGGCAAATCTACAGTGATCACCCCATCAACCTCTGCCTGTTGAGCTGCATTTGCAAATTCTTCATAACCCATTATTTCTATTGGATTTAAATACCCCATTAAAACTATTGGTGTTTGTTTATCTTTTTGCCTAAATTCAGAAGCCATAACCAAGACTTTTCTTAACCCAATATGATGTGCCAAAGCACGCTCACTGGCTCTTTGTATAATGGGACCATCAGCCATTGGGTCAGAAAATGGAACACCAAGTTCAATCACATCAGCTCCAGCATCTACCATTGCATGCATCATTGGCACTGTAAACTCAGGGTTAGGATCACCTGCAGTAATAAAGGGAATAAGTGCCTTACGTCCAGCTACTGCCAATGCATCAAATTGAGTTTTTAAACGACTCATAGCTCAATCCCCTCGACTTGAGCGATAGTTTGCATATCTTTATCACCCCTTCCAGATAAATTTACTATGATTATTTCATCCCTTTCCATTGTTGGTGCTAATTTCGTGGTATAAGCCATCGCATGGCTGGACTCAAGTGCAGGAATAATACCTTCCAATCTTGTCAAAGCATGAAAACCTTTTAACGCTTCTGCATCTGTTATATTGACATACTCAGCTCTACCTATATCTTTCAACCAGGCATGTTCTGGCCCTACTCCAGGATAATCAAGACCTGCTGAAATAGAATGTGTTTCTATGATCTCGCCATCATCATCTGCCATCAAATAAGTTCTGTTTCCATGTAAAACACCGGTTCTACCTGCACATAATGGCGCAGAATGTCTACCTGTCTCAACACCATCTCCAGCAGCTTCTACACCATACATTCTAACTGATGCATCATTGATAAAAGGATAAAATAAACCAATAGCATTTGAGCCGCCACCAACACAGGCCACTAATGCATCAGGTAATTGACCTGTCATTTCTTGACATTGTTGTTTAGCCTCACGGCCAATAATTGTTTGAAAGTCTCTAACCATTGCTGGGTACGGGTGCGGCCCAGCTACAGTACCAATAATATAGAAAGTATCATCAATATTAGTCACCCAGTCTCTCAAGGCTTCATTTAATGCATCTTTTAAGGTACGAGAACCAGATCCAACAGGCACAACAGTTGCACCCAGTAGTTTCATTCTATATACATTTTGAGCCTGCCTTTCAACATCGACAGCCCCCATATATACAACACACTCCAAACCAAGTCTTGCAGCAACTGTTGCGGTTGCCACACCATGCTGACCCGCACCTGTTTCAGCAATAATTCGTGTTTTCCCCATACGCTTGGCTAATAAAGCCTGTCCAACCGTATTATTCACTTTATGCGCACCCGTATGGTTTAAATCTTCCCGTTTTAAATAAATTTGTGCGCCACCCAGCTCTTTACTCCATCGCTCTGCATAATATAAAGGAGAAGGTCGTCCAACATAATGCTTTAAATCAGCATCAAGTTCAGCAATAAAATCTGGATCCTTCATATAGTGCTGATATGCTTCATTCAATTCTGTAACAGCAGGCATTAATGTTTCTGCTACAAAAATCCCTCCATAAGGCCCAAAATGCCCTTTTTTATCTGGCATCTCATACATATCAGTCATATTCCTCTGTCGCCTTCATTAATCGCTTGAATAAATGCAGCCATTTTAGCTACATCCTTAACCCCTTTTGTTTTTTCAACCCCACTACTGACATCTAGTGCATAGGGTCTGACAGATTGAATGGCTTGTTTTACATTGTCCACATGCAAACCACCTGCCAATATAATTGATTTAGAACAATCCTTTGGAATTAAACCCCAATCAAATTGACTACCACTTCCACCTTTAATTCCTGGGTGATAAGCATCTAATAGTAATGAAGAAGCATCATAATATTGATCCGTCATTTCTAATATATCTAGATCAGGTAACATCCTGATGGCCTTTATATAAGGCTTATTATAGAGCCTACAATTTACAGGCATTTCATCACCATGGAATTGAATACAATCAATTGAAACTTGTTTGATGACCTCCTTTATTTGTGACTCTTTTTCGTCTACAAATAAAGCAACAACAGTCACAAAAGCAGGCAAAGCTTTCACAATTTTTTGTGCCTGCTCAATATTGACATGCCGTGGACTGGGAGGATAAAAAACCAAACCTATTGCATCAACTCCAAGTTTAGTAGCGATGACTGCTTCATCAACCTGAGTAAAACCGCATATCTTAACGCGAGTACGCATTAAATGCCTCTTAAAATTTAATAATATTTCACTCGGTCACGGAGGTGGAATTTCTATTGAGTTGATTTTGTTGAAAGTAAGAAACACGTAGCAACCTACACAACTGTTTCAATCACACAGTTTATCAACAAAAATCGGCCGATAGAAATCTGCATCTGTGACCGTGTAAAACATGTATTAGGATACCATAAAACAAACATGAAATTGATAGTAAACTTACTTATCTTTCACTAGCTTTCAACCGTATTACTTCCCTTTGATGCTCTTTATCTTGATACTTCAACACCCTACGTTTTGCCGAAATTTCAACCGCAGATGAGCCAATATGCTCTTCACCTCTTTCTTTAGCCAATTGCACCTGTTTTTCTCTCTCTGCAAACCGCTGGCGCTGTTGCTCACTCACTTTATTATAGCAATGAGGACAACTGACCCCTTGCTTATAATGCTCACTCTTTTTTTCTTCTTCTGTAATTGGATAGCGACATGCATAGCATTGATCATACTGTCCTTTTTCCAGATTATGATTAACTGCAACCCGGTTATCAAAAACAAAACATTCACCCTGCCATAAAGATTGATCAGCCGGGATTTCTTCTAAATATTTCAACACACCACCTTGTAAATGATAAACATTATCAAAGCCCTGCTCTTTTAGATAAGCAGTTGATTTTTCACAACGAATACCACCAGTACAATACATTGCAACTTTTTTATGTTTATCTGGATCAAGATGCTCTTTAACATATTGGGGAAATTCACGAAACGTCTCAGTTTCTGGATTTATAGCCCCCTTAAAACCGCCAATTTTAACTTCATAGTCATTACGTGTATCAATTAATATTACATCTGGATCAGAAATCAGTGCATTCCAATCCCGAGGTTTAACATAACTACCCACAATTTTTTTTGGATCAATTCCATCAACACCCATAGTAACAATTTCTTTCTTTAACTTGACCTTACTACGATAAAAAGGCATCTTTTCTTCATAAGACTCTTTTGTTTCAAGCCCAGATAAACGTGAATCAGAACGTAGCCAAGCCACTATCCTGTCAATTCCTTGCCTATTTCCAGCAATCGTACCATTAACACCCTCTTTGGCTAATAACAATGTCCCTTTCACTTGCTGCTCTTCCATTAACGTCAAAAGCGGCTTTCTTAGTAACTCAAAATCATCGAGTTTAGCGAACTTATATAATGCGGCTACTACAATACTTGTCATATATCACCTGTTTGCTGTCCAGAACGTAAATCTGGTGCAAAAATTAAAAACTGGGCTATTTTACCTTAATCTTTACTTGATTTTTAGCTTTGATTTTTTTATTTACTCAAGATGAATAATCAAGTAATGCTTAACCAATAAAAAATTTAATAATCTTAATATAAAACACATAAATTCAAGACCTAAATTATTCTTTTTTTCTTAAATCTAGGCGCTCTATCATAAAAAAACAATAACTTTAATTCGCAATATATTGATTATTTGCTATATTTCATAGTAGAATAAGCTGTTCATGCTCTATTCATAAACATATTAATACCAAAACTTAAGAGGAAACTATGGCAACGATAAACAACCTAGAAGACGCAGCAACTGATTTTTTAGAAAATGCAACTATTACTACAACTTCACAACAAGGCGTTGGCCTGGCAACTAACAATGGCATAACTGCCTTTACATCAAACGCTAGCAATGTTGACTTGACAAATCCCGAATCAAATAATGTTGTTCTAACTGGCAACGCTAATCTTGAAGTGACGGGCAATGCAGAAGCTAATGTTATTGCGGCTAATAATGGCGACAATAAAATAAACGCTGGCGGTGGAGATGATCAAGTTTCTACTGGCGCAGGCAATGACACTATCACCTTAGGTGATGGTAATGATTTTGTCACTGTTGATGGTGGTGGCGTTAAAGTAATTGACGGCGGCGCAGGAAATGACGCTTTCGTTATTAACGCTGCTGATAATGCAAATGATGTATCAGCAACTACCCTTACTAATTTAAATCGCGGAGATACTGTTACTGTTACCGTTACTGACGCTAATGGCAATGGTGCACTTGATATTGACGATGTGACTATCGCTGCATCAGAGAACGGTAGTCTTACTTTCACATTAGGCGATGGGTCTTTATTTACATTAGACGGCGTTGCTGTCAATTCAGCGACTGATGGCGCAATTAACTACACTGTGATGGATAATGGCGATGGAACCTATGACGTTGAGTTAAGCTAAGATAGAAAACGTTATACAAGCCAATGACAGCCTGTTACCCTTACATTGGGTATCAGGCTTTTTTATTTTCTGTCTTTTTAAAAAAGCACACTGAATATTATCAACAACGAAGTGATTTTTAGCACCTCATATTCGTTACAATATTTTGTTGTGAAGTCTAGTAGCACTCATAAAAAAACTCCCACCCTTTTTCTGTTGCTTAAATTATTCTACGTGTCTTAACAAAAAAACCAGTAGAAATCGAACCAAATATCCTATCTATTTTACTAATACTTAGACATGAATAGCCCAAAAACATTGAATATTTTATTTATTCATTATGATTTACCAGGGCAGTTTCTACACCTTATTCGCTATTTATCAAAACATCCTCACTATAATGTCTACGGAATTTGCCATGAACATATCATGGAAACCTGTGATTCTACCCTTTATAAAAAGCTATACAGCTATCGAGAAAAAGATATAGGCTCAATATCAATCCATCATTATGTTACAGACATACAGCGCTGCGTATTAAGAGCACAAGCCGTAATGGAAGTATTGCAGCAATATTTAAATCAACAGATTAATTTTGATATAGCTGTGTCGCATACTGGATGGGGAGAAGCTTTATATTTTAAAGATGTCTATCCAGAAACCCCATTAATTGGCTATGTAGAATTTTTTTTTCATGCAAAAGGTGCAGATGCAGGTTTTGATCCTGCTTATCCTGTCTCAAAAGACCAGTCTTTACAAATTAAAACACTCAATAGCCAATTATTATTAGGAATGAATGAGTGCGATACACTTATTACACCTACTCCTTGGCAAAAAAGTTTATTCCCCTCCCTTTGGGATTCTAAAATCAATGTGATTCATGAAGGGGTCGATATTGATTTATGTCAGCCCAGTGAGAATGTTTTTTTTACATTACCAAACGGCACTCAACTGACACGGAAAGACGAAATAATCACATACACATCAAGAAACCTTGAACCCTACAGAGGCTTTCCAGCCTTTATAAAAGCAATAGAAAAAATTTGTCGCAGAAGACCCAACTGTCACATTATCATTACTGGAGGAGACGATGTCAGCTATAGTAAAAAACTGCCAAACGGTGAATGTTATAGGGAAGCTTGTCTTAAATCAGCCTCTATCCCACTTCAACAAGTTCATTTTTTAGGTAAGGTTCCTTATTCTACTCATATACAGCTATTGCAATTATCCTCAATTCATATCTATTTAACATACCCTTTTGTTTTATCTTGGTCTTTTGTTGAAGCCATGGCCTGTGGCTGTATAATCATCGCATCTGACACACAACCCGTTATGGATTTTCTTGAACCTGATATAAATGGAATCGCTGTGAATTTTTTTGATGATGAGCAAATAGCAGACAAAGTAGATGAAGTTTTTAACCATCCTCAGCGGAAAAAACATCTAGGATTAGCTGCACGAAAGAAAATTGAACAGCACTACCAACATCATTTTTCTATCAATCATTATTTACACCTAATTGAACAATTAACTACGACTAAACATGCGTGAAATCCTTTTAAAATGCCGCTCATTTTTTATTTACACTGGTATTTTCAGCTTTGCCATTAATTTATTGATGCTAACCCCGATTATATTTTTAATCAATGCACTAGATAGAGTCCTATCCAGCAGAAGTCTGGAGACACTATTTATGCTGGCAATTATTGCTGTTTTTGCGATGATAATCGAGGCTTTTCTGGAAAACATCCGGACAAAATTACTCAGTCGTTTTAGCTTGACCTTACAAGGTCTTCTTGGGACATCAACATTAACTGAAATTTTAAAGATCAAACAAAAAGACGTTCAAACACGGTACGGTATGGATGATGTTAATACCTTGCAAGATTTCATTACAACTAAAGGTGTCAAAGCAATATTTGACTTACCGTGGATTCCTTTTTATGTCTTGCTTTTATATTTTTTCCATCCCCTTTTAGCCCTATTTGCCATTTTTATATTAGTTATCTTAATAACCTTGTCCTACTGGGAACATAAAGTCACACATCATAATCAACTGGCCGTTGGAGCTTATGCAAGGGGAGCAAAAAATTTTATTGACTTATCTTTTAGCAATAATGAAGTGATTAACGCACTAGGCATGCAAAAACGAATTACTAATCGTTGGTGGCTAATCAACAAAGATTTTCTAAGCAGAAAAAATCAGGTTGAAAATAAAATTTCTTCAATTCAATCTATCTCTCAATTTGTACGCACCTCAATGACTATTTTTAGCTTAAGCATTGGTGCTTATTTAGTCATCAATGAAAACCTTTCATCTGGAATCATGATCGCAGCCAATATTTTAATGGGAAGAGCGATTGCACCCATAGGCTCAGTCATTGCCGCAGGAAAATCATTTATCATTGCAAAAGATGCCTATAATCGTTTAGATAAATTATTAAAAAACAAAGCTCACAGTGCAAATAAATTAACCTTACCTTCTCCAAAAGGAGAACTTTTAGTAGAACGTGTATTTTTCTTTTTAAACCGTGACAGACATATCCTGAATGGTGTCAGTTTTAAATTAGAAGCTGGTAAGTGTTTAGCAATTATCGGCTCAAGTGCATCAGGAAAAACCACGTTAGCCAGGTTATTGGTTGGCTATCATAAGCCTAGTGACGGATTTATTCGTTTAGATGGGGCTGATGTTAGCCAATGGTCTACAAACGGTCTTGGTGAACAGATTGGGTATTTACCTCAAGACATCCAACTATTTAATGGCACTATCTCTGAAAATATTTCACGACTTGAACCTATTAAAGATAACGAGAAAGAAATCATCAGTGCGGCTAAACAAGTCGGTATCCATGAAATGATCCTTAAAATGACCAATGGCTACGATACTGATATTGGGGAAAAAGGAAACAAAATATCTGGTGGACAAAGGCAACGAATCGGCTTAGCAAGAGCAATTTTTAAAGAACCAAAATATCTTGTTTTAGATGAACCCAATTCAAATTTGGATGGGGAAGCTGAATTAGAATTATTACAATTAATTAAAGACTTAAAACAAAAGGGCACCACAGTGATTGTCATCACTCATAAACCTAATTTAGTTGAAGTAGCTGACAACATACTCGTTCTACATGAAGGCAATGTAGTTCATTTTGGAACAAGCGCAGAAGTCCTTGAAAAAATTAAACTGGTTTAACAAAATGTCTTTAAAACAATTACTAGAGCACCTACCCCAAGTATCCATTGACTCATCAGGTGAGTCTACCCGATTAGTCCGGTCTGGTCTGTTATTTGGTGTCCTCCTTTTTCTTGGTTTGTTTTTATGGGGAATTTTAGCCCCTATTCGCGGCGCAGTTGTGACATCAGGCACAATCAAAATTGATTTAAACCGAAAAACCTTGCAGCACCTGGAAGGTGGCATTATTAAAAAAATCTTGGTCAGAGAAGGAAGTCGAGTAGAAAAAGGACAAACCTTACTCATATTAGAGGACATTTCCACTCGATCACAATTTTCCATTTTAAAAGACAGGCTCTTTATAAATCGAGTAAAAGAAGCCCGTTTACAAGCCCAAAAAAGGAATCTTGATACTATTGTTTTTCCTCAAGAGATAACTGAAACCACAGACCAAAAATTTAAACGTATTCTTTCTAACGAAATAGAATTGTTCAACTCCAAGCGTAAAAGTTTTGCTGACCAAGTTAAGTTATTAAAATTTGAAATAATTCAAACAGAAAATGGATTAAAAGGATCACACCAGGAAATGGAGGCAATCAAAACTGGGATTGGCTATATAAAAAAACAACTCAGGTCTCGTCAGGCATTAAAGAAAAAAGGTTATGTAGAAGACTCCAAAATTTGGGAACAAAAACAATTATTAGCTGAGAAAAGAGAGAAAATTGGTTCTTTATTATCAGAACAAGCGACAGAACGAAATAAAATCACCCAAACTCAGCTAAAAATTATCACCTTAGAAAATGACATTATTCAAGAAGCTGATGATCAATTAAAGGAAACTCAAAACGAGTTACTTGAAATACAAGAATTACTCAGACCCGCAAAATATGCCGTTGAACGTACCGAAGTAATCGCCCCTTTATCTGGACAAGTGATTAATATTAAAGTGAATACTGTGGGGGGTGTTGTCCGGGCAGGTGAAGACCTTTTAGAAATTGTTCCCACTAAAAAAGAACTGATTATTGAGGCAAAACTTGAAACTAGCGACATTGATAGCGTCACTATCAATCAACAGGCGAATATTCAATTGCTTGCCTATAGCAGCCGAAATACACCCATGTTAACTGGAAAAGTTGTTTATATTTCTGAGGATGTGATTGAAGATGTGATTGAGCCAGGCAAGTACTACTATCTTTGTCATATTAAAGTAGATGAAGACTCACTAGTAGACCTACCCAGTCAAACTCTATTATTACCAGGAATGCCAATAACTGCTTTTATTCAAACTCGTGCCAGAACTTTTATAGACTTTATTTTAGAGCCTTTAATTAGTCATTCACGCAAAGCTTTAAGAGAAGATTAGCTCAGTTGGTTGGGCTATCGTTAACCCAACATTTTTGAATATGAAAAAGTATCAAAACGCTATGAACCAAAAACTACCTTCAATCAAAATTGAACCTATTAAAAAACCAAGCCCATCAACCCTCCAAGGCCGAGTTGAAAAACTTGATAAAAATAATATTATAGGTTGGGTTCAATATCCAGATGCTATAGGGGAAGCAGTAGAAATTGATGTTTTTGATGGAAATACTTATATAAAAACCATTCATGCCAATAAAAACACTGAGACCTTGGGTATTCAAAAAAACGTAGGTTTCTGTGGTTTCGAATTTCCCTTAGCTAAAAAATACCTAACGGGCAATAAACGGTTGCTAAAATTTGTCGATCATAAACACCAGCAAGAAATTCCCGGAAGCCCTTTTAGAATAGGCAATGGGACATTTAATTCCGATTTTCATATCAACAAGGGTAAATATTTAGCAGGCTCTATTCAACAAAGAACCACTAACCAATCTATCTATACAATCAATTTATCCATTAATAAAAAAAAATTTTGGTCCGAACAATTTAAAGGAGGAGACTTTCACCCAATCAATGTAAAGTTGCCTGGTTGTGTATTTGATGGTTTAAACCACGCTATACAAATAAAAGTTTTTGATGAACAAAACAAAGTTATATTAATGACTGGCCGAAATGTCAAACACAGCTTTCACGGACAAATAGAAGCCGTTAGTTTTGAGAAAATAGAAGGCTGGGTTGTCAATCAAGAATACCCTAATGTCCCCGTTGACTTAGACCTAAAAATAAATGGTCTAATAGCAATAAGCACTACATCCGATATTAATCGAATTGATATTCAAAAAGACCAGAGTCTTGGTTCAGCACAAGTTGGGTTTAAAATAGCCTTGCCAGATACCGTTCGTCTTAACAACTCGTCAAGTTTGGAAATATTTATTAAAGGAACTAATAACAGAGTGTTAAACACTCAATATATTTTAACCCCTAAAGATATTATTATTCGTTCCTTAATATCAGCTTCCGAACATTTAAACTCTGTTGAGCAAAAAAACCAAGAGATCAGTTTATCAGCGGGACTTAATGTAGATGTAACTGCAAACACATTAGTTAGACAACAAATTATCGCCCCTATTATTCAACAGCTAAGACAGCAACCAAGCATAGCATCAAAAATAAACTTAGCTATTAATCCTATCAATCAAGTCCCTGCATTTGATAAATCTTCAGTGGTAGATATTATCGTCCCTGTATATAAAGGGTATGATGAAACTATAGCCTGCATTAATAGCATTAATACAGCCAAAAACAGTACACCCTCTCAACTTACTGTCATTAATGACCAATCCCCAGATGGTCGATTGAGCTTTAAATTACAAGCAATGGCAAAAGAAAAGCTATTTACTCTTATTGAAAACCCAAAAAACTTAGGCTTTGTTAGCACCGCTAATATTGGTTTAGGCCTGCATAAAGACAGAGATGTTATTTTACTAAATTCAGATACAGAAGTTTACGACGGCTGGCTAGACCGCATGATCGCCATTTCAAAAAAAGATAATAATATTGCAACCGTCACCCCTTTTTCAAACAACGCAACCATTTGCAGCTTTCCAGAATTTAACCACGACAACCCGTTAAGCTCCAACATCTACCCAGCACAATTAGACAAATTATTTGCTACTCTCAACCATAACAAATCAATAGACTTACCCACTGCCCATGGTTTTTGTATGCTGATTAAAAGAGAAGTATTACAAAGTATTGGCTATTTAGACGAAAAAACATGGCAAAAAGGTTATGGTGAAGAAAACGATTTTTGTTTAAGAGCGGCCTCCTTAGGGTGGCGACATGTACTAGCAGCTAATGTCTTTGTTCAACATCATGGTTCAGTCTCGTTCACTGACAGTAAAAATGAATTGTTAGAAAATAATTTAGCTAAATTAAACAAAAAATACCCTGATTACCCTATCACGGTCTATCGGTTTATTAAGCAGGATCCCATTGCAAAATATCGTAACCCAGTTATTAAAAAGCTGATGTTACAAAAATCAAAAAAACATATTTTATTTATTATGCATAGCCTGGGTGGCGGTGCTAAAACAAATGCCGACCAAATGGCTGAGTTACTAGACCAACAAGGCCATGCTGTTTTAGAATTAATTCCTACCTCTCAAGCCCAATGGGAATTAAAAGATCAAACGGGAAAGCTCTGTTTAAAATATCAATATCCAGAAGATAGTCAGGTCTTAGAAGCTGATTTACGAGAATTAGGTGTCTGGCGAATACATTTTCATCAACTTGTCGGCTTTCCCAAGCAAATATGGCAACTACCTGAGACATTATCTTGTGCTTATGATTTTACAGCTCATGATTTTTTACCTTTATGTCCTCGCATTAATATGATTGATGAAAGCGGACATTATTGTGGTGAATCACAATATGACGATGACAAATGTCAACGCTGCGTTAAGATAAATGGATTAGCTGAAATTCCAAATTTTGATTATTTGTGGCAGCAATATGGTCAGTCAGTTAGCCAATGGCGTGAAGAGTTTGAACAAAAACTGATAGCAGCGGATAACGTATTTTGCCCATCTCAAAGCACTGCAAAAATTTATAAAAAACACTACTCATTAAAGAATATTCAAATTAAACCTCACCCAGAAGATTCATTCACGATTCAACAATCAACCCCTCAAGCTGAAAATGGGATCATTACTGTTGCCATCATTGGAGCAATTGGTGATCATAAAGGAAGTCAGTTATTTGTTGATTGTGCAAAACATGCATTAAAAGAAGGTTTGCCACTGCATTTTGTTCTGATTGGATATAGTAACAAGGATGAGCCCTTAACTAAATTGGAAAATGTAAGTCTAACAGGCTCTTATCAAGGCTCAGAAAATTTAAAAGACTTGATACAAGAGTATCAATGCCAAATGGCACTATTTTTAAGTGCTTGGCCAGAAACATTTTGCTATACATTAACAGAAGCACTTCAAAACAACCTATACCCTTTAGCACTTAATTATGGTGCAATAGCTGAGCGAATCAAGAAACTAAACTATGGCACAATCCTGACTGCCAATAGTAAAGCTAAAGATATTAATCAGGAGCTGGTAGATTCAGCTGATAAAATAGTCTCAACAAAAAAAGCATTGAAATATAAGGGCGCTCAATACCCTGATATTATCAAAGATTATTATCATATAGATCTTAAATAGGCATGATTAAAAAAATTATATCAGCACCTTTTAAAATGTTGAAGCAAGCCATATTCTCTAAAGACGAAAAAGCTAATATTTCTAAGGATGAAGAAATTGAAGTCAATACTACTGATGACCCTAGCAAAGAGCAATCCCCACCCTTCCAATCACAAACAAAAAACAAAGCCGATGTATTAGTGTTTGATACAAAAAAAAGAATTTTTGTTGTAAAAAAACGCTGTTATGCCGTTGCAATTTACGATTTTGAGAACTACAAAATCATCTCAAAAAAAGAAAATGAAGAACAACGCACCATTCAATTTAAAGAATTATTAAAAGGCACATGCCTCCCTTTTTCTGGCAATTGGTTCCACGCAGAACAAACCGATATGGGACTGTACTCAACTGAAACAGGTGCTTTTTATCTTCACAATAATGAAAAAAACACAATACAGACTATAAATAATAACTTTCACAGCAAAGAGCATGAGACAGTCCCAATTACTGGTGACTGGCTAGGAAATGGTAAAAAATCTATAGGGATATTCAACCGTACAATCTCAACTTTTTTTATAAAAACAACAGCAAAAGAAGACACAGAAGATATAGTTTTTTCTTTTGGTTCAGAAGAATATGACTGTATTCCACTCATAGGGGACTGGAATGGCGACGGAAAGGATACTATCGGTTTATATTTACCAAAACAAGGTGTATTTTTTTTACATAACAGTCTGGATAAATGCCTAACAGCGGACATCAATTTCCATTTTGGCCCGCAGAATTCAAAATTTATACCCTTGGTAGGTGACTGGAATGGGGATGGAAAAGATACTATTGGATTGTACGATTCTGAACAAGGTGTATTTTTTCTACACAATAAAAATGAGGGAACAGATAAAATAGATTATTCCTTTCACTTCGGACCAGCTAACAAAAAAATGATTCCCGTAGTAGGCGACTGGAAAGGCAAAGGTAAATCAGGCATAGGCATTTATGACCCAGAAAAATTTACTTTTTATCTTAGGCAAAATCTATCAGGTGGTCCAGCAGAAATAGAGATCATATTTTCAAAAGAAACTGAAGCATACCTACCCTTTATAACAAGTTATATTGCATAATGATTATAACTACTGAACACTTATCGAAACTTAAAACAAGGGGTTTGGACCTCTATGGCTCCAACCGCTCTATTGCCGATGACTTTTGTTTTGAGCCACCCTGTTCAATTAAATTTACCACAATAGAACAAGGCTGTAGTTTAGGTGCTTTCAGTTATATTGTAAGTGGGTATTTATGTGGAGTGGAAATAGGTCGATATTGTTCATTTGGTGAAAATGTACAAATAGGACGACAAAACCACCCTATGCATTGGCTATCTACAAGTCCATTTTTATACTTAAATAATAAAGATATTCTGGATATTGATACTAAATTTGATGAAAACATTCTAACTGAAGTACCAATCTACCCAGAACCAGCAACTCAGCTTAAGAAAACTATCATTAAAAATGATGTATGGGTAGGACATGGCGCTATCATAAATGCGGGGATAACCATAGAAAATGGTGCTGTTATTGCAGCCGGGTCTGTTGTTACTAAAGATGTACCTGCCTATGCAATTGTAGGAGGGAACCCTGCAAAATTGATTCGTTACAGATTTTCAGCCGGTGTAATAGAGCAACTACAAAAATATCAATGGTGGCAATATTCACCAGAACAAATAAAAAACCTACCCTTACATGATATGAATTTAATCACAGCTCAATTTGAGGAGCTTACTTCAACTTTGGACGCCTACATTTCAGGAACTATTTCCATACAAGATCTTTTGCTTGAATAGAATACAAGTAAAAAAATTAAAGCACAGGGATATTGTATTAATTATTACTAACAAATATGCCTCAACAAAAAATGCGAAATAGTAGACAAGCGACCACTTTTTGCTTACCTCGCGCACTAAGGTTTGCATGGTTAATAAGACAAGATGTCAGAAATGATCGAGATATTGATGATATTGAGGCTCAAAAAGATTTTGTTCTCTGGTGGATGCTCTATGGAGAAAAAGAATATGCTAAAACAGATCCCTTACCTAATAGCATTAAAGCAAGCTTATTTAAACCATTAGAAGATTACCCACAACAAGGTTATTTTGGTATAGGTCGTTTATTACAGCATATCTATAAACTTAGGACTGATATTCAAAAACATTACGATATTAAAACATTAGAAGGTGTTATTGCTTTTAATCAGTGGTTTTATCTTTATGGAATAAAAGAACATAAACTTAGTCATCAATTAAGTACAGAAATAATTGATGCTTTAAATGAACCTTTTACTAATTTTTTAAATCCCGAAGAGAACTCAGAATTACCTAAACTATCAGTTTTAATGTTTTTTGTCTGGTCTGTACGAGAAGATATACATACTGTTTTTGACTTAAACACCAACGAAGGAAGAAATCAATTTTTAGGCTGGTTTTTTATACATGGTGTTCCTGATCTTGGACTAAAGTCTTTACTCAATTTTTATTGGTTAGACTGGCTAAATGAAAACATAGCATTAGATAAAACCATCTCCCTTCCACGCATCGCTCAATTATTTTGGTTTTTTCGAGATGATGTCAATAAAGCATTTGATTTAAATACGAAAAAAGGACAGTTAAGTTTAGCTAACTGGACTCACCAAGTGTTAAAAACTGAGCCATATCAGTGGATAAACCAGCTCTCAGAAGAAAAAAACAAGCTTTTAGGAGTCAATTTAATTGGCTTTGCTTTTGGTGAACTAGGGATTGGTGAAGATGTTCGTATGGCCGCCGCTGCATGTGAAAGTGCGGGTATTCCTTATACAGTTATCAACATATCACCAGGAAAAACAGTTCGACAAAACGATAAAATACTAGCTGACTCCATTACAGACCATGTCAATCAATTAACCTATCAAACCAATATTTTTTGTTTAACGGGGTTTGATACGGTTCATGTTTATTTAGAAAAAGGCCGTCAATTATTTGAAAACCGTTACAACATAGGCTGGTGGCCTTGGGAATTACCGGTCTGGCCAGAACATTGGAACAATGCATTTGATCTAATTGATGAAGTTTGGGCCGCGACAACCTATACCCAGACAATGTACCAACAAGCAACTAACAAACCCGTATCATTAATGCCACTAGCGGTTAGTATTGATAGAGTAGTCCCTGCAAGTCGTGAAGAATTTGGTTTACCTGACAATAAATTTCTATTTTTATACACCTTTGACTTCAACTCTTATTTGGATAGAAAAAACCCTCATGCTACAGTCGAAGCATTTATCAAAGCCTTTTCAAAAGATAATACTGACGTTGGACTGGTACTAAAAACCATGAATAGCGATCCAGAAAACCCAAAATGGAAAGCATTCCAACAATTATGTAAAAAAGACAACCGTATTATTCTCTTAGAAAAAACTCTGGATCGTGAAAAAGTTTTAGCATTAATAAATATTTGTGATGCCTATATCTCATTGCATAGAGCCGAAGGTTTTGGACGCACACCTGCAGAAGCCATGTTACTGGGTAAACCCGTTATTACCACTGATTTTTCTGGAAACACAGATTTTGTTAATCAAAAAACTGGCTTTCCTGTTAAATGGAAAAAGAAAAAAGTAAAAGTAGGCGAATACCCTTTTATTACTGAAAAAAGCAAAGCATATTGGGCAGAGCCAAACATAGCCCATGCCGCAGAACAAATGCAAGCCGCTTTAAAATCAACTGAAAACAAAATGACAAGTCAGCAAATAAAACAATTTGCCTTACAGCAATTCTCTGTCTCTCGTATTGGTAAGCTAATGAAACAAAGGTTAATAGAGGTTAAATAAAATGAATTTTAAGTATACAGCCCTGTTTTTATGTTTATCTTTAAGCTCCTGTTCTTTTTCAAATAAAGAAATCCGTCCAAATCAGGAAAGTATAAAAACAGAAACTCAGCCTCCTAAAATATCAAAACGTAAAACAGTTATAGTCCCTAACAAACTCGGCTGTATAAACCCCGATTTTGTTAAACAAGTCACCCTCGGATATCAAGGATGGTTTTCAGCAAAAGGTGATGGCGTTAGCAATGTCTGGAAACATTGGAGCCCATACAATACAGTTCCAGCACCTGGTAATATTACTTTTGAAATGTACCCGGATGTTTCAGAATATAACCCTTCAGACTTATTTCCCACAAAACTTGGGAAATTAGGCAATGGAAAACCCGCAAAGTTATTTTCATCAGCAAGAGATGGCGTAGTCAACCTCCATTTTAAATGGATGGCAGACTATGGCTTAGATGGTATCGCCTTACAACGATTTGCCAGTGAATTGAAGCATAAAAATAACCTTAAACATCATAACAAAGTCGCACAACTGGTCAAAAAATATGCTGAAAAATATTGCCGTACATTCTATATCACATACGATGTATCAAGCAGTCCTATAAAAGACATAGTCCCACGAATAAAAAATGACTGGACAATAGTCATGGAAAAAAAATTAAATCTTATTGATTCACAACAATATGCTCGTTATAAGGGTAAGCCAGTCATCGGATTATGGGGGTTTGGCTTAAATACACCGGCACACAATTTTTCTCAAAAACAAGCATTAGCCTTAATTAAGTGGTTTAGGAAAAAAGGATTTTATGTCGTAGGCGGGGTACCTTACAATTGGCGACTAGGAAAACTGGATTCTAGAAAAAATTGGTTAAGTGTTTATAAACAATATGATATGGTATTACCATGGTCAGTGGGTCGATACCGTGAAACAAAAGAACTATTACATCACTATGAATCTATTTGGCAACAAGACCTCGTGTTCAGTAAAAAAAATAACTTACAGATGAAGCGAGTTATTTTTCCTGGATTTGCTTGGTCAAATTGGAAAGAAAGCCCTCGTAATGTAATCCCCAGAAAAAAAGGCGACCTATTTTGGAAACAAGCTTATTTAACCAACCGTCTTGGTTTGGGAGCTTATATTGCCATGTTTGATGAATATGACGAAGGAACAGCCATAGCTAAAACAGCTAAAAACCGATCAATGAGGCCAGGCAATCAGTACTTTCTGACTCTATCAGAAGATGGGCATCAATTAAGTTCGGATTATTATTTACGTTTGTCAGAAAAAATCACCCAGATGATCCATGGAACACAGGGTTTTCATTTTTCAATTCCCAAATTATTATCAGAATAGTTTTTATGAAAAAAGAAGTAAAAATATATATAGATTTAATCAATGAAGAATATATACAAGGCTGGTTTATCAATTCACCCGCACCAGAAAATAATAAAATTTTACTTTTTCTGGACAAAAAGTATAAAGCAGTAACATTAGCTAACAGTGAACGGCAAGATGTAGCAGAAGCACATGGACAGCTTCTTTGTGGATTTTGTTTTGATATTAAAAAATTTTCAAGCTATAAACTTTTAGAATTAAAATCAGATAATAAAGAATTATTACTTAGCTTAAATGTAAAAAACAAACAAACGGGAAATAAAAAACAAACCGTCAAGTTAATACCTCCACCCTACTCATCTTTATCCTATAAAAAACTTGAAAAGCTTAAAATAGACTTGAGCAAACAAATTAATGGGCACAATTGGTATTCTGCTGAACCAGGTGGCCGTTGGGGAGGGCCAGAACTTCAAAGCACCCTTAATATTCCTGCTTTAGCAGTAGGGCATTACAGACTTGAACTAGAAATAGGGAATGACTATTGCAATTTAGAGACATTAGAAGTCATGTTTAATAAAAAACTAGTAACATTTTTAAATTCTGAATTCAACTCTCCCGTTCTTTTACAAGCTGAAATTCAGACTGAAAAACAATACTCCTTTTGGCATTTGAGTTTTAATTATTCAAAAACATTACCCCCCGAGGGTGACTCAGGTGTAGATCAACGGAAATTAGGGGTTTTTCTTAAAACTGTTAACTTAACAAAAATATCCTCTTCAAATTAAAAATCATTAATTCAATGAAAATACTGATTGTTTGTAGCAGTCCCTATGTAGAACTTAAGCCAATAACCCAGCTGTTGGAAAACGCGGGGCTTGCAAATGGTTTGAATAGCAAAAAGAAAAAACAAAGTTTTGAGCAATGGCATGAGCAAGTATTTGATGCATACGAACAAGATAGTTCTGGTTTATTAATTAATCAGCCTTTAAAACCAGGAAAAGTATGGCAAGATATGGCATGTCAGTTAATACATGCTAATTTAAGCAAAAAACAATGGTATTGGTCTGTATCAAAAGCTGGGTGGTTACTGGATTTTTGGCATGAATTAGAACCACAACATCGATTTGCCTTAGTCTATTCGCCTCCACAAATTGGAATTAGCCATTGTTTACCACAAGTCTCAGATCAAAGTCAGGATTTAGACCGTATCATAAAAAGCTGGATGAACTATCATCTAGAAATGTTACGATTTTATCGCCAGCACAAAAAACTTTGTATTTTAGTTAATTTTCAAAAGTGCCTGGCTTTTCCTGATGATTTTATCCAAATCTGTAAGCGTTATTTATCATTTAAATTTAATGATCAGTTTTTATCTGAAAAAAAAATAGCAGATAATCAAATGCAAAATGAATCAGAAGTTTTGTTCCATTTAATCGCTAAACAACATCCAGAAATTAATAATTTATTTCAAGAATTAGAGGCATCTGCTACTCCTTTTGGGGGGAAAATAAAAGGACAGAAAATCATCCGTAATACTGGAAAAATGCAGTTAGAGATTTTCTGGCAAGAGCGTCGTCAATTGAAAATACAACAAGTCACAGAGGATGAGATAAAAACAAAACTACAGCAAGCGTTAGACAGTCAAGTTTTAATTACACAAAAAGTTGAAAGTGATAAAAACGAAGAAATACTCGCCTTACAAGAAAACATAAAAAACCTAGAGACAGAAATAAGCCAACAAAACCAAGACTATGAAACAGAGAATGAATTGTTGCTATTACAGTTGCATCAAGTACAGGAAGAACTTGAACATTATTTCCTAAAATATCAAGAACTGGAACAACAAACACAATCGAATGGCATCATTGCATTTATCGAACAAAACAATGAATTTCCTATACTGGCACAGCTCATTCAAGTGAAGCAAGAATCAAATGGCCTAGGGGTTGATCTAATGAATTTGCAATGGCAAAAACAAATTTGGCCGCGCTATCATTTGCAAATTATTCAACCCACTGTCATTTATGATCAAACAAGTCAGGCAACAATAAAATTGCCTCAACAACTAAATAATTTATTGCCACTGAAAACCTGGCCACCACAGACAGCGGATGAATCAGGTGCTTACTGGGCAATTAATATCGATTTATTGGAAAGCGAAATGACACATTCAACTTTTTATCCAGAGGATATTGCCTTTTTACATGCACTGCTAGAGCAATTACCTCACTGGCTAGAAACACTAGAACAAACCATGCAAGCGCAAAATAATCACTGGTCTGAATACTATCAAGTAATAGATGAGATAAAGCCAGTTCTTGATAGTGCTTTTGAATTACAACAAGAATAAGTGAAGAATTCACAGCCTCTTGTTTCTATTGTTATGCCCTCTTTAAATCAGGCAGATTTTATAGAACAAGCTATTGATAGTGTTTTAAATCAATCATATACTAAAATAGAACTTATTGTAGCTGATGGTAAGTCTACTGATAGAACATTAGATATTTTGCAGAAGAAACAGAAGCAGGATTCTCGATTAATATGGTTTTCTGAGGACGATAATAGCCCGGCTAATGCGATTAACAAAGCTTTGTCTCAGGTCAGAGGGAGTTTTATAGGCTGGTTGAATTCAGATGATTTGTATACAAATGATGCTATAGAACGAGCAGTGAACATATTACAGGATGATAATATGGTAATGGTCTATGGACAGGGCGAACATATTGATATCAATGGAAAAATAATTGACCGCTACCCTACCCTGCCACCCAATATATCTTTAAAACAATTTTCAAATGGTTGTTTTATTTGTCAACCGACTGTCTTTTTTAAACGTACGGTATTCATACTTTTAGGAAATTTAGATGAGACATTAAAAACTGCTTTTGATTTCGACTATTGGTTCCAAGTCTTTACCCAATTTTCAGGACGAATTGGTTTTGTTGATGAAGTGCAAGCACAATCAAGGTTACACGAAGACTGTATTACCCATAAAATGAGGCGTACTGTAGCATTAGAAGGCATGCAGGTTATTGCTAAATATTTAGGTTCTGCACCTGGACATTGGATGCTGACTTATAGAGATGAACTATTAAAACAATCGCCAGAAACCTGGGGATTTGACAATTTAAGGAAACATATCGAAACTTTTATAGACGAAGGAACCGATTATTTAACCAAGGATGAAGTCACGCAATTGAAAAACAATATTGCAAAAGATACTGGTTTAGATAAACACAAGTTAGTTGATCCAAAACATAATCATAAGCTTGCGATGCAGGAATATAAACAAGGTGTTGTTAAGGTTCAAAGTACGCCCTCAATGTTGACGCTGGAAACAACATCACGCTGCAATTTAAGATGTGTAATGTGTCCTCAGGCAATTGATGCAGTCGACCGTCCTAGTGATCTGGATGATTATTTGGTTAAAAGAATGGAATTTTTTATTAAAAGGGCTAATAGAATACAGCTACATGGAATTGGTGAACCATTAATAAGCTCGGCATTTTGGTCTATTTTAAAAAAGCTGCCATCACATATTGAAAGCGACGTTAATACAAATCTTACTGTTTTAGATGAACATCGGTTAAAAAGTCTGCTCAATTCCCCCTTAAAAATAATAAATATTTCTTTAGATGCGGCAACACAAGAAACCTATTATAAAATTCGAGGATATGATTTTGCTACAGTTATTAATAATATAAAAAGATTAATTGAGGCACGTAATAAAAAATCATCTTATCCGCTAATTTACATGAATATGACGCTTATGCGCTCAAATATAGAAGAAGTGACTGATTTTGTTGAGTTAGCATCTAGTTTAGACGTGGACCTTATATACTTGTGGCATCTTAATCGTTGGTCGGTAGAAGAAATGGAACGCTATATTATTAGTCGTGGAGATTGGGTATTTGATTATGCAAAAGAAGGCTTATGGAATTACCCAACTATATCGAATAAGTATATTCGTCTAGCCCAGAAAAAAGCGGAAGAACTTAATATAAAACTATATTTGAACTTAAAATAAAATCATATTTGCTACAAAAAAATTATTTTTTTAATACACTTGAATATGAATGTAACAGTAAAAGATTGTCATTACCCTTGGCGCTGGATGATGGTAACGTCTGATGGTGTAGTAAAGCCTTGTTGTTTTGCTCCTGGAACGCTTGGGAATTTGCATGAATCAACAGCCGATGAAATCTGGAATAATGAGATAACAATAGAATTACGTCGTTTTATCAAAGCTGATAAAATTCATCCTGTTTGTACTAATGCACCCTGTAAATATGTGCAAAACATGATAGATAATACTCAAGAAAAGGAACCTGATTTTAACAATCAAAGCGAATTTGATGAAGCCTATTATTTAGAAGACAATACGGATGTTGCCCATGCTGTTCAAAAGGGAATTGTTGAATCAGGATGGCATCATTACCTAGCACAGGGTAAAGCTGAAGGCCGGCAAGCAAAAGTAATAATAATAAAATTAAGATGAAAAAATTATTTGATGGTTTACAGGCCTTTACCCAGACCTATAGGACATATTGTTCATGTCCGTGCTGGGTTATGTAGTGAATTGCAAAGTTATGAAGATCTTGCTCCACAGAAAATTGTTTTGATAGAAGCGGATAAGCAGCAAGCAACAAAATTAAAAACAGTTCTCAATCAAAAAAACATCGACATTCTATCCTTCGCAGTTACAAATAAAAAAATAGCAACAGACCCGAAGCACTTACTTAACAGCTTATTTAATGAAAATCAATGTCTTACAGAACATGTATGTTTAACAAAATGCAATGATAACTGCATTTGAATAAGTATGATTTAGATTTAAAAAGCAGATAAACCTTATTTAACCAACTATTGTTACGCTGATAAGATATTGATTTATAATAGATCTATTGCTTAAATAAGTGCCATTCGCAACAGACCCTAAAAATATTAAGCAATCAACGTGGTAGCAGCTTATTAATACCTGATAAAATTCTGGATTATTATCCAAGCCTTACCATTGTTGATGAACAGGCTGTAACAAACAACAGAAACTTTAGATTTTCTTCTGCACAACTATACCCTAGATGATAACTACCATCATATTTTAATCGTAGAAGTGCAGGTATTAGAAAGCCAGATCATTAACACAAGCTCAGTAGATTAATTGTTCCTAGCGATACGGAGCAGCTATACCAGCAAGAACAACAAGATAATGTGAATTCATAGTTTTGATCACGCTCACCAAGAAAAAACCCCTACCCTCAAATTTTGTTTATGACATATGCAAACAAATAGATTAAATTTTGTTCATAAATTACCCGAAAATAGTAAAAGAATTTTTGAAGATGGAAAGAGACTTTCTAGTTTTGAAGAAAACGAGAATGAACCAACAAAGGATCTTGTTAGTATTGTGACAGCATGTCTTAATGCTAGCCAAACAATCCAGCAAACAATCCACTCAATTTCAACTCAAACATACCCTCATATTGAGCATATTGTTATTGATGGCGGCTCAATTGATGGAACATTAAATATTTTAAAAGAAAATATTGAATATCTTGATTACGTAGTATCAGAACCTAATACCGGACGGTTTAATGCATTAAATAAAGGTATTACACTTGCTAGAGGTGAATATGTAATAATTTTAAATGCTGGTGATCAGTATGAAGCAGAAACAGTTGAATCATTAGTTTTGGCAATAAAACATTCTTATGCAGATTTTGTTTCTGTCCGTACAAAAATAATAGATGAATCCGGTGTATGTATCGAAAGAACTAAATCAGTATCTTACGATTCAAGTATGTATTTTGGAGAGCCAATCAGCCATGGGTTAATGCTACTTCCTAGACAGCTTTATGCCAAAGTCGAAGGATATAACGAAAACTATCTTATTGCAGCAGGTTTTGATTTGATGCTGCGTTTATTTGATGCTGGCTGTACTTTTTATGAAGTGCCAAAATTTTTTTTAAACTTTCAGTTGACTAGTTTTTCTAACAACACTTTTAAAGGTATTCACAAAGAACATGCGGATATTATAAAAAAACAATTTTCATTTATTTCTGACAAAAATGTAAAAATTCTTGCAAATGAAAAAGAGCTAACCCAAAAGTCAGTGGAAAAAATAGCGAGTCTTTATCAAGATAAACCGAAGCTCATTCTTGCTTTATGGGCATATGCTAATCGAAGGAAAATACAGGCAGATAATTTAAAATCAATTGTAGATAGAATTATTAAGCCAGATATATCAATTATTATTCCAGTATTTAATTCACAACATGTAGTAGATCGTTGTGTTCAATCAATACTCAGTCAAGCCGATATTAGTTTTGAAGTCATTATAATTGATGATAAATCGATGGATAAGTCACATCATATTTTGCAAGCACTTAAAGAAAATGATTCTCGAATTAAGATATTTTATAATACACAAAACTTAGGAGCTGCTGGTAGCCGAAACATTGGGATAGAGAAAGCAAAGGGAAGATATATTTTTTTTGTTGATAGTGACGATGAAATACCACGTAATTCTTTATCTAAGTTATACAATGCCGCCTGTAAATACGACTCAAATATTGTTAAGGGTAATATGGCTTATTTTCCTGAACTATCAGGAAAATCTCAATTAAAAGGTTATAAAATTACAAAAGAGTTTGTAAACGTGACAGTAAAAGATATCCCTGAACTTTTGAAGACAACAGAGGGTCATGCCACCTGCCTTTATCAAACAGAATTTATTAAAAACAACCCCTACCCAGTTAACCTTACTATGGGTGAAGATAGTCTTTTTTTATTAAAAGCTATTTTAAGAGCAGAGAAAATTACACTTCTGCCAATAGTAGTGTATCATTATATCAACAACAGTATTTCAGCAACAAATAGTTATACATTACAACAATATATAGACGAATGTCATTGGCGACTCAGTGCGTTTTATTTGCTAAAATTTTATGATTTTGGAGAGATAGGGCACTATTTAATAAGGGATTACTGGAATGAGCCAGCCTTTTCAAAATTATCAGGCACGTTATCTGCTGATGAATATACTGTCTTTGCAAACAGTTACCTAGAACTAGTAAGGAAAACTAAAGTATTTCCTAATAAAAATAATTTAAACATTCCAAAAACATCAAAACTATTTGCAAATATTATTGAGAGTTACGGCTCTCAAATAAATAAAATTTTGTCATTTAAGGCTAAAAGTTATAAACCTAAAAAGGGATTAAAACTAGCAATGATATCAACCGCAGTAACTGGCGGGGCAGGAATTGCAGCAAAGAGGCTTTTTGATGCTCTTCTTAGAAATAAGGAATTTTTAGAAATTGATTTATATACCAAACAAAATGGTTTTATAACTTCAAATTGTTTTCCTCAAGATCAATTAGTCAATAATAAATATACCAACACATACTTCAGCTTAGAGAAAAGTTTACATCCCCAAAACACATTAACAACATCTGAGCAGAATTTTATTGAAGACCTTAAAAAGTATGATGCTATCAATATTCACTGGAGTGCTGACTTTACATCATTAAGATTTTTAATGTCACTTGTTGATACAGGTAAGCCCATAATATTCACTTTACATGACTATTGGATGTTTACAGGTGGGTGTCATTTTCCTGCCGGTTGTCAGAATTACGTTGATTCTGGTTGTAAACATTGTCCTCAGATAAAAAAAGATCTGCAATTACAAAAACTAGTTCAGCAATCACTCAAAATTAAGCACAATATTTTTACAAAACAAAATGTATTTGTCATAGCACCAAGTAAATTTTTATTAAATGAGCTTAAAAAATGTAGCCTACTCGATGTAGAAAAAAGGACTTTTATGATACGTAACCCTTATATTCCATTGTCTATTTCAACAATGACGGAACGAAAACCAAAATCATTCGTTTTGATTTGTGATGCTCATAAAGAACGCCGCAAAGGATTTGATTTGGCTTGCAGGGCTTTAAAAATAGTAATAGAAAATCACAGCATTGATGCAATTAGTGTTTCGGTTGTTGGTGAAATTACAGAAAGAGATAGGCAAAAACTTAATCATATTAAAAATATCACCTATTTTGGAAAAATATCAGACCACAGAAAAATACACCATTTCTTTGAAACGCATGAATTTATTTTACAATCTTCTTTTGAGGATAATTGGCCTAACGTACTTGTAGAAGCTGGTGTTGCTGGATGCATTGCAATTGTAACCCCGAACCATGGCTGTGAAGAATTTGTAAAAATTTATGAGACACATGGACTAGTTTCCCAAGAAGTCTCTGCCCAAAGTTACGCAGCTACAATTAACAAAGCCCTTGATACCACTAATAAAGAACTAAGCTTAATAAGCACTCGTTTAAGGGAGTTCGTTTGTAAAGAACATCAACACCTTAGAGCCTCTAATTCCTTTCATCAAGTTATCGAAAAAGCAATCTCTACCTGCAAAAAGAAGCTAAATGATGACACAACGGGACAAAATGTAGTTCATGCAATAAGAGAAAGACGGTCATTTTCCTATTATACAAACAAGCTAAACTCTAAAGTGGGATGGAGAGTACAAGAAAATGAACTTTCATTTATGGCAACAATATTAGGTTTAATGTCTCATTATGAGACTTTGGTATTAGAGTTTAGCCTTTTATTAAATGGCATTTCTGGAATTCAAGCGACAGAAGTTAATGTTGAGCTTATTAGTCATAAAAAGAATGAGAAAAAACAGGCTTTTTCTCTAAATCAGTCTAGATTATCCGGTATATTTACGGTTGAACGTAGATCAGTTCTCAGTTTTTTTACCAGGAAGGAAAAGAATGCTTATGGAATTGTAACCTTTACTGTCAAATCTATTAATCAGTGAAAACTTTACCCTGATTAATATAATTTTTGATCACAATAAATGATTGCTAAAGTGGTTTGATGGAATGAAGTACCAAGATTGCGGAGTATTTTTGTTTCTCAAGGAATTATTTCAAGAGGCGATTAGCTATTCTAAGTAACGATTGAGATTTGTTTGGTCAGGAAAAAAGGTAAGCAAAGTTGGTAACTTTACTTCGTCAGACCACCTAAACATACCCAAATTTTAAAAATCTATTTTTACGAATTATTAATATTTAACAATGAATCCACGTTTATCTGAAGCAAATAAATTATTTAGAGAAAAAAAATATAAAGAATCTCTATCATTGTACAAAAAATTAAGGGACACAAATCCTTCTCTCTCTATTTATACGGATAATATTAATAGCATTTATAGAACGGGTTATAGGCCGTTTAAGTATTCTATTGTTACAGCAGTTTATGGTGTTGAAGCCTATCTTAATGATTTTTTATATTCAATTACTCAACAAACCATTGGGTTTACAGATAATATTGAGTTAATACTAGTTGATGATGGTTCATTAGATAACTCAGTAGAAATTATTAAACGTTGGCAAAAAGAGTACCCTTTTAATATTAAATATATTTATAAAGAAAATGGAGGACAGGCTTCAGCTCGCAACATGGGTATGGAGCATGTAACAACAGACTGGGTAACATTTATTGACCCAGATGATTTTATTAGTGAAAATTATATTGAAGTGGTTAATAACTACTTAATAGGAAAACAAAAAGAAACAATACTAATTTCTTGTAATTTTATTTTTTACTTTGAAAATTCAGGAAAATTTTCTGACACTCATCCATTACGTTATCGTTTTAATAAAACAATTACCCAATTAGAACTAAACAACTTATCTAAAAATGTTCAGCTATCCGCTAGTACAGCTTTTTTTAAAGTAGAAATACTGCGGTCTAAAAATATTAAAATGAACCCAGATATACGCCCTAATTTTGAAGATGCAGAATTTGTAGGAAGATATTTGATTTTAGCTAATATTGGTAACGTTGTTTTTTTAAAAGATGCTAAATACTTTTATAGGAAAAGAGAACAAAAGACTTCCTCACTAGACACAAGCTGGAGTAAGAAAGAACAATATTCTGAGAAGCTAAAATATGGCCTCCTTGCGCTTTTGGAGTTTTCAGAAAAAAATTGCCCTAAAATTCCTGAATATATTGAACATGCTGTTTTATATGACCTAATTTGGTCTTTTCTTTATTTGATTAACCATCAAGAAAAAGCATCTTTTTTAACCAAGAAAGAAAAATCAAATTTTTTAGACTTAATTCATCGCATTCTATCAAAAATCAGTATTGAAGCAATTTTGAATTTTAATTTGGCTGGGTGTTGGCATTTTCATAAGGTAGGTTTTTTATCATTTAAAAACCTAAGCCCAGAACATAATTATGTTTATCTTGAGAATTATGATGAACAGGAAGAAATCTTAAAAATTTTTTTATTTTCAAGAAAAAGAAAAACTTCAGAAGTTTTCACTATAAATAATAAAAGTATTACCCCTTTAATAACAAAAATTCAGTCGTTTGATTTTATGGACCAAGTTTTTGTTTTTAAAAAAATAATTTACCTATCCATCAAAAAGTCTGGCTTTTCTGACGTTTTACAGGTTAAAACAAAAACTCATCAATCGTTGTTAAGTATAGAGGGAAAGAGATACCTCAAAGGAATAACAATAAAGGATATTATTAAGGTTTTTAAAAAAGAACTTTATGATAAGAACTTTCCTGCCCATATCAAACAACTAAGAGGCTTAAGCCAAATATCACCACTTAATAACTACTATAAAAATGCCTGGGTTTTTATGGATAGAGATATTCAAGCAGATGATAATGCCGAACATTTATATCGATATATAAAAAATAACCACCCGGAAAAAAATATCTTTTTTGTGATTAGAAAAACCTCTCATGACTGGTTCCGTCTACAAAAAGAGGGGTTTCGTTTAGTTGCCTTTGATTCTCAAGAGCATAAAACAATTTTGTTGAATGCAAATTATCTTTTTTCCAGCCACGCCGATCATTATGTTGTTGATTTAATTGAAAATAAATACTTTATAGACCTACTTAATTATCGTTTCATTTTCTTACAACATGGTATTACCAAGGATGATATTTCAAACTGGTTAAATACCAAGTCAATTGATCTTTTAATTACCGCAACTAAGGCTGAGTACAACTCAATAGTAAAGACATCAAGATATAAGTTTACTGAAAAAGAAACATTGTTATCTGGTTTTCCACGGCACGATCATTTACTTTATTTAGAAAAAAAGATTAAAACAGAGAAAACCCTATTGATTATGCCAACTTGGCGTAAAGGTTTAGCCGGTGATATTATTGGAAAAGGCAATCAACGGCTAAAGTCTGAAAAATTTTATCAATCTGATTATGCTCTTGCCTGGAAAGCCTTGCTTCATTCGCAAATATTAAAAAATATCACAGAAGAATATGGATACAAAGTTGTCTTTTTTCCACATGTAAATATGGCCTTATATCTAGATCACTTTGAAGTCCCAGACTATATATCAATAGAAAATCATACAGAGAATTGTTCCATGCAGACATTGTTTGCATCTACAGCTATGATGCTAACCGATTATTCATCGGTTGCATTTGAAATGGCGTATTTAAAAAAACCCATTATCTATTACCAATTTGATTATGATTTTGTTTTTGGTGGTGGACATCTTACCAGTAAAGGTTATTTTAGCTATGAAAAAAATGGCTTTGGTCCGGTTTGTTATGATGAAAAAAGTGTTTTAAATCATTTAGAAAAAACTCTAAAAAACCATTGTCAATCAGAGCCAGGCTATCTAAAAAGAATAAAAGAAACCTTTGAATTTACAGATGGAAAATGTTGCCAGCGTGTATATGATGCTGTCTGTAAATTAAAAGTTGATACTGGTGAGCCTTTTGAAAAAAACTTGGATCTTAAAATAAAATCTGCTCAGAAAGTCCAACTCATTAGGCGGCAAGCGGTATGAAATATGCTAAATCTTGAATAAATAATCATTATCCGCTATTCTGGTCAATTTTTGGTAGAGTAAAAAACAGGTATTAGTTCTCATAAATTGCTGAAAGAATACTATTTCATACGCGCGCTGTAACCCATTGGTTTAATGATGTTGTATTGAAGCTCTATGAATTTCAGGTATTTCATAAGGCTAAATAACGATATAAAAACTAGTGCACTTGCGGTCAAGTTTTTATCCAACTTAAATAAGTACAAAAAAACTTATCAAGAATTATTAGGCTACTTTTGCTGAATTATCACCATTTTTCTTAAAAGTCTCTATTCTTTTTCGATAATTTTCGATTTCATTGAAATGTGGCTCTATTAATTTATATATTTTATGAGCTTTGATTGAGTCTCCTAACATCTCCCGAATAAGATACGCATATGATCCACAAGGGTGATTCTTACATCCAGAGATATTCCAAGCATATTCGAGTACCTCACATAGTTGTAATAATCTAATCTCTATCCCATGTACCTGTACAGAACTATCACCATTAGTAAAAAATTTCTCAAAAATTGCACGAGCTAAATAATAAAAAACAAAATAATTACTCTCATCCATTTCAATATATCTGTTGAGATAAATAATGGCTCTCTCAATCACCTCATCATGCTGAAAAAGTCTTGCAGCTGCAACCAATGATGAAGGTGAAAAATCATTCTCAAACCGCATTGATTTATGCTCAAGTGTATGTCGAGACCATTCTATTCCTTCTCGTACTATACGTGCAGGATTCCCAGCTACAGCACAATTTGAGGGGTATGATCCAGTCACAACAGTATGTGCGCCAACAATTACATCATGATCGAGCTGAGATCCTTTAAGAATAATACTTCCAGACCCAAGCCAAACACGATTGGCTATATTAATATCACGTGCATTATTGATCCTCTCTCCACTGTTCGTATCAAAAATTGAGTGCATATCTGAGCTCCATATTTGAGTATCTGAAAATAAACATTCATTTCCAATTCGTACAGTACTACCCTCGCTTACACTAATTTTAATTGGAAAGTTACATCTTAAACCATGTCCTATTGACAGTTCACAGCCCTCGTCCACAATAATTCTTCCAGTAATAATACAACCATCACCAATACTAAGCTTTGCACCACGGTGAATAGTAATAGCAACATTTGTGAAGTGACTTCCCTGACCGCAAACAAATTGGCTATCACTCTCATCAATTTCACACCACGAGTTTCTAAAGTTACTGCTTTTTCCTACTCTAAAATTTGTTGGTAAATTAGTATTTAACTGTGTAAGTTTTTTCATAAACTTTATTCCCCTTAAGCTGTAAAATCCTATCCAATTTGAATTGATAACAGTATTGCATATTCTGGCCCATCATGAACACCGATTCTGTTCTATCACAACGGTGTCCAACATATAGTCACACAAAAAAAAGGCGTCTAAACAATAAACAGCCAGTTTTTTTGAGGAAGAAGATTATCTGGTTTATTTAAGGCATTTGAAAACGGCAGCGGACACTTTTGATTGAAAAATTCATGCTTATGTATTGATGATAAATCATATCAATTCATCTTTTGGTTACACCTAAAACTTCTGATGGTATAAGTTTATTATTTCAAGGAATTGGTCGGCATTTTGTTCCTTATATTAATAAGACTTATGAGCGTAGAGGTAGTCTGTGGGAAGGACGACATAAAAGCAGTGTTATTGGAGCAGATGATTATCTTTTGAGTTGTATGCGTTATATTGAGCTTAATCCTGTTCGAGCTAATATGGTTGAACATCCTGATCAGTATCGGTGGTCAAGTTATACCTGCAATGCACTCGGTGTTGATAATGCGATTATTAAACCACATGAGTTATATTTATCACTCGCTGGTACTGCTGAAAAACAACAAGCCGTATATAGGGCATTATTTGCCGCATCAATCAAAAAGGACGAATTGGTTTTAATTCGCTCTAGCTTACAGTCTGGTACACCCATTGGAAACGATAAATTTACGGCATACATAGAAAGCGTAACTGGACGTAAAATAGGTTTTATTAAGGTGGGGCGACCAGAAAAAAGGAATTAGTTTAAGCATGAAATATCTTGAGCCTAATATTGGATAGCTCAATTTTTAGAGAAAAAAATTTATTTCTTAAGCTCCGTTCCACCGGTCGGCTAGACTCCATTAAAATTTACTATCAGAACTTTTGCCTGTTAAAAAATCCAACAATTTATGAATAAGAATGCTGCCTGGCTGCCTTTTTTCTTATTTAAAAACTTGTGCATCTGGGGCAATACTACTTTTTTCTATTTCACCAATATGCGAATATGTCAGAATTCGATGATCATTATAGATAACCCAAACTTCTGTCGCCCCCTTTGCTAGATAAAGATTAACCTTCTCCGTTATTTCTGCTTTTGAATTTGAAGGAGAAACTATTTCAATACATATTTCAGGTGCTTTTGGATACGGTGTTTCATAAGCAAAATCATTAATAAACTCCTCAGAAGCCCAAGCAACATCAGCTACTTTCACTCCATCCAAAGTTTGAATAGAACACTCGGCAATTACCTTTCCTCTAGGAAGTTGGTTCATCAAGTTATGTCCAATTTCAATTTGTATCTGTCCATGCTGATTAGAGGCTGGACTCATCAAGAGCTTGCCAAATTTATTCAGTTCAATTTTAAAAGGCAGGTCTTTCAGTAAAGGGTTATCTACAACTTCGGCCCATTCCATCTCAAATCTCCAAATACAGTAAAGTTTAGCATTAATTTAGCATATTTTAGAAACTCTATGTGAGTATGTGTTTTTAGATGAAGATAGACATGACAGAGAAGAAAAGTATCGTCAGTTATTTACACAGTTTGAGTCAGATGTTGATAAATGGACTTGCCCGTTCTGCACTGCAAACAGACACAGCTATTTTGCAAGTAGAGACAGTTGTGGGACGTATACTTCGCGCGGTCACGGATGCGGATTTTATAGCGCGTTAATTTTTGTCGATAGCAAAGCGCTGAAATGGGCGCATAGCTGGCTACGCAGCCTATCGGCAAAAAGCAACCGATAGAAAACCGCATCCGTGACCGCGCGAAGTATAGGATTGGGTGTTTTACCTGCAAAAAAGTTTAAATTAAAGAATAAAGGGCGCTGAAGCAAATAAGCAATCACCTAGGAACCTGCCTTAATGTTTATTAATTACCAGTTTTTTTAAGCTCCTAACAACAAAGAATTCAAAAATATACGAAAAATAGTGATTCATATAATTTTTTTAATTTGTTGACTAGTCCAGAGCTGCTACCAACCGTAGAAGAATTATTACCAGAACATCGAGAACGACTCTATATTATATTTATAATAACGCACTTGCTTAAAGCTTATTTTACCCCTCCCTAAATAAATCAGAGTTGAAAAGACTCATTTATTTAAGGGGGAGCGCAACTTACAACACTCTTTGCTGATTTTTCCATTCCCGATGGCAAACCATAATATCCAAAACTTCTTGTGGATCATCAGTAATTGTGAACAATTCTAAATCTTTTTCCGAGATAGTCTTATATTCAAGTAATCTTGTTTTTATCCAGTCAACCAGCCCTTGCCAAAATTCCGAGCCAAACAAAACCAATGGAATAGGATAAATTTTGTCAGTTTGCATTAATGTCAATGCTTCAAAAAATTCATCTAAAGTCCCAAAGCCACCCGGCATACAAACATAACCCATTGAATATCTAACTAGCATAACCTTCCGTACAAAGAAGTACCTAAAGTTTAAAGATACATCCAAAAAAGGATTAGGCGTTTGCTCCATAGGCAATTCTATATTTAACCCAATAGAAAGCTGTTTTTGCTGAAAAGCCCCTTTATTCGCTGCTTCCATAACCCCTGGCCCTCCTCCAGTTATTATGGAAAAACCATGTTGCCCTAACAATTCAGCTAATTCAACTGTTTTTTTATAATAAAGGTGATCAGGCTTTAATCTGGCAGAACCAAAAATTGAAATCGCATCACGCACGTCTGCAAGCCGATCAAATCCTTCGGTAAATTCACTGATGATTCTAAAAATTCGCCATGACTGGTCACCTTTAAAGTCTTCAATTATGTTTGGTACATGTTGATGTTGATTTTTACACTGCATAATATAGATATGATTTAAATAAAACCTAGCCTAAACAAGTTAATACTTCACGTGGCCACAGCTGTGTGAAATATAACTACAAAGAATAAATTATTTTTCCCGCTTGTATTGTATGCATTACCCGCCCTTCAAATATCCCCCCCCAAAAAGGCGTATTTTTCCCCGCACTTTTCCAGTTTTCATCATTAACCTGCCAATTTGTAGAGGGGTTAAATATGCAAATATCTGCTGAAAAACCAGGCGTTAATGCACCACTTTGTATTTTTAAAATATTTGCAGGATTTTGTGTAAGCAAAGAAATACCTTGGGATAAATTAATTTCATTTTCTTTTACTAAGCGAAGCATCAGTGGCAATAAAGTTTCCAAAGAAGAAATCCCCGGTTCCGTTTCGGGAAAAGCCCCCAACTTTGCATCCAAATCATGGGGCTGATGGTCAGAACAAATTACATCAATCGTCCCTTGAGCCAAACTATTTCTTAAATGCTGCTTATCTTTGTCAGTCCGGAAAGGAGGTAAAACATGATAAACACTATCAAAGGGTTCAATATCATTTTCTGTTATATGTAATTGATGAATAGCAACATCAGCACTTACAGCAAGGCCATATTTTTTTGCCTGCTGAATTTTAATCGCTGAGCGCTTACAACTAATTTGACTAAAATGCAATCGACACCCTGTCAGTTCCACTAATTCCAGACATTGTGCAACAGCCGTTGATTCAGCTGCGTAAGGAATACCTGGCAAACCATATCGTGTAGCAAAAGTACCTTCATGTGCACAACCCATATTACTAAGAGAAGGCTCATTCGGTTGATACATCACCAATAAATCGTGGCTACTTGCATACTCCATAGCACGACGTAAAACCAGCAAATTAGCAAAGGGAGCCATTGCATTGCTTACAGCAATGCACCCCGCCTGCTTAAGGGCTGCCATCGAGCTTAGTTCCTCACCCGCTAATTTATATGTTAATGCACCGACAGGATAAACCTGAGAATAACCGGCTTTTTCTGATTTATCATGAATTAATTCTACAACTGCCTGAGAATCTATCACTGGACTAGTATCAGGAGGTAGACATATCGAAGTAATCCCTGCACTGGCAGCGGCTTTCGTCTCACTTAGTAGCGTGCCTTTGTATGTTTGACCAGGTTCTCTCAACCTGGCATTAAGATCAATAAACCCAGGGCAGACAATATTATCTATCGCGTCAATAGTAAAATCAGCAGTAAAACCAGAAGGAGGTTCATTACCAGATAGTATCTGTCCATTAGCAATATAAACAGAACCTAATTGATCAATATTATTTGCTGGATCAATAATATGTCCATTTGAAATGTGAATTTTAGTCATTACACACTTCCTTTAGGTTGCATCACTAAAGACATAATCGCCATCCGAACAGCAACACCATTAGTGACTTGTTGTAAAATAACCGACTGAGGTCCATCAGCTATACTAGATTCAATTTCTACTCCCCGGTTAATCGGGCCTGGGTGCATTACGATGGCATCAGGACTCGCAAGTTTTAGTCTTTTTTCAGTTAGACCAAAACATTTAAAATATTCTCTTTCAGTAGGTAATAGAGCTGAAGTCATTCGTTCTTTTTGCAGACGTAACATAATAATAACATCAGACCCCATAAGCCCCTCTTCTATATTATTAAAAGCGGTTACACCCAGATTTTCTACATACTGGGGAAGCAATGTCTTAGGCGCAATAACCCTAACGTCTTTTACACCCAATGTATTTAGCGCCCGAATTTGTGACCGCGCCACTCTGGAATGAAGAATATCACCGATAATTGCAACTTTTAAATGATCAAACTTTTCCTTGTATTGTCTGATGGTAAACATGTCCAACATTGCCTGCGTTGGATGTGCATGCTGACCATCACCCGCATTAATGACACTTATATGGGGTGCTGTATGCTGAGCAATAAAATGCCCTGCACCACTAATACCATGCCTAACCACAAACATATCAACAAACATGGCTTCAAGGTTATGAATAGTATCCAATAAACTTTCACCTTTAGAGGTAGCAGAAGCAGCAATGTTTATACTCAGCACATCTGCTGATAAGCGGGTGGCCGCCAACTCAAATGTTGTACGTGTTCGAGTACTATTCTCAAAAAAAAGGTTTACGATTGTTTTTCCTCTTAACAAAGGTACTTTTTTAACCTGTTGGGAAGACATACTGGAAAATGATTCTGCAACATCAAGTATTTCAGTCAAAATCTCCTTGCTTAGACCTTCAATAGTAAGAAAATGTTTAAGCTTACCTTCACTATTAAGTTGCAGATCAATCATGATTTAAATTAGGAGCTTATTCGTTAATAAAGGATTTAATTTCTATGTCTAAAGGACTTGGCCCCGTCAGTTTTATTCTTTGTCCAACTGGCAGTCTAAAAGTACAACCAGCACAATCTGGTTTGATCGGTATTTGACGACCATCACGCTCTATTAATACACCTAAAATCACCTGGTTCGGCCTACCATAATCAAATATTTCATTAAGTGCTGCCCGGATGGTTCTTCCTGTATAAAAAACATCATCAATAAGGATAATATCTCTTCCTTCCATATGGGCAGGCAATTCACTTGGTTTTACTTTTGGGTTCATCCCTATTTGAGAAAAATCATCGCGATAAAATGAAATATCCATAACACCCAAAGGTTCTTTTATCTTTAATCGTTGATGCATCTGTTCCGCAACCCAAACACCCCCACTATGAATGCCTATCATCAAGGGATCTTTAAGCTTTCTCAGTGCAAGAATAATTTTTAAATCTGTCTCCAAATTATCAAACAAAGAAGGTATTTTGAGAGTATTTTTTTTCATTTTTGCATAAAAACCTACAAACTTAGGTCTAGAATGAAACAATTGGCTATAAATATACCATTTTGCAAACTATTTAGTTGGATATAGTTTTAGTAAGAAAAGATAATGTTTAGTAATTTTCTAATGTTAAGAATAGCGAATAATTACATGATCCTTTTTACTGGGCGGCTTTTGTGATGGAAGGTGTAATCTGAGAAAGCCAATCATTATGGTAATATTCACTATTAACTACCCTTTATTATGTATAAGCTGGTAGGTAGGCAAGATAAACACATATTTTGGACAACAAAAAACATATAACTCAATCCACTTTTAAGCTATATATAACTGATTTTTAAACCTAATAATTAACTCTGAAAACCAACTAATTATTTCTTTAGTTTTAAAAACCACTTGAAAATTGACAGAGTACTATTCTTCATTATAGCCTAGACGGATAAAGACAAAGTAAATATGAATAATATTATGAAAAAGAATATTACCCTTATATTCCTTTTATTAGGTATATCCCTCCTATTGCAAAGCTGTAGATCTACTACATTAAAAGACATTGAAAGGTCTGAATTTTCAACTTCATCTGAAGTCAGTTCAAACCAAGTCAAAGAGGCTATTCTTCGTGCTTGCAAAAAAAGAAAATGGAAAATAAATGCTATTCATCATAGTTCTATTATTAGTTCTTTTTCATCTAAAAAGAATAAATTTGGTGCACAAGTCAGAATTTCCTATGATCAAGATTCCTACAACATTTCCTATCTTAATAGTCACAACCTACATTATTCAAAAAATGGAGAGAAAGGAGAAGAAACCGAAAGTTTTTTTACGGAATACAACCCATTTTCAGATTCAGAAGAAGAAATAAATAATCATAAACCCACTACCATTCACAAAAGATATTTTAAATGGGTTAAATCACTTGATAAACAGATAAATAGTGAATTACGTAAAATGTCTAAACAGAGACACAAACGTGCCTCTAGATCTAAAACAGTAAGGACTCCGATTAAAACTAGTTATCAAAGTAGACCAAGCCAGACGATTAACTGTAATGATGAACCTTTAACGACAGAATCAGGAACTGCCAAGATTACAAAAAATTCGGTTAACATCCGTAGTGGAGCCAATACTGGATGTGCTCTTCTCGGTTCTGTTTCAGCAAATGAAACCTTTACTTTATTAGGTCGTAAAAACAATTGGTATTACATTTCATTAAACCAAAACCAAAAAGCCTGGATATATGAACCTTTTGTAAAAAAGGTAGATGATAATATACAAGAAATTGCACAGACAGAAAATGCCCCTCCTTCGGCACCAGCCCTTAAGAAACCAGTAGCTCCAACAAAAAATATATCTATTGCTGTCATTCAATTTAAAACTTTAAATAAAAAAGCACAGGAAATTTCATTAGGTGAGCTTGTTTCGGAAACATTCACGTCTGCTCTGGTTAATTCACAAGGCTTTAAAATTATAGAACGGGAACAGTTAGATAAAGTAGTTAAAGAAATGGAAATGAACCAAACAGGATTTATTGAAACAACTGATGCCGTTGAAATAGGAAAAATATTACATGCAGACGCCATTATCACAGGCAGTGTTACCTTACTCCACGACCAAATTCAATTAAATGCCAGAATCATTGAAATTGAGAGCGCTTACGTAATTAGTGCAGAAACTAAAACTACAACTTATACACTACAAAACATTACTAATATAGCTAATGAGATTGTTGCAAAACTTTCTAGAAAGCTTTTAAACAAATAAATTTAATGATTGTCTGTTAGTATATTTTCCTCACCTCATAATTTTTTTTGGTGAGCCATAGCATAAAAATCAATTAGTGGTAAACAAGGTTAATCACAGCCGTATTAATGAGCCTTTAATACCAAAGAGAAAAAATAAAAGTTTTTTTAACTTTCATTAGAAGGGAGAATAATTTGAATCTTTTAATTCTCGGTTTAGTGCTATTTCTTGCTACACATCTTGTTCCTTCTTACCCAAGACTTCGTAAACTTTTTGTCGCAAGGTATAACCCAACGGGCTATAAGGCAATATTTAATATACTATCCCTAATAAGTATTGTACTTATCATTTATGGTCTAAAAGAATCTGCATTCCAGCCATTATACGACCCTCCTAGTTGGGGACATCACTTAGCCATGCTCCTAATGCTACCGGCTATTTACTTTTTCCTTTCTAACTCAGTTAGGCCCACACCATCTTCTGCCCAGTTTATCACTGCTCATCCAGTCAATTGGGCAGTAATCCTCTGGTCTACAAGTCATCTACTTGCCAATGGTGATCTCGCCCACGTTTTACTTTTTAGTACTTTCTGGCTATTCAGTGTAATTAGTATCGTGACAGGAAATTCGCGCGGTTTAAAACCAATTTTAGATCGGCGACCTTCACTTTCATCAGAAGCTATTTTTGTGGTGATAGTAATAATAGTTTACTGTACGTTGATTTGGAGCCATCAGTATTTCACTGGTATGTCACTATTTGGTATATGAAGTTTTTAATAATTTACACCAAAAAAATATAACAACTTGTACGCGACCAGCCAGTTAATTCCATTCGCGTTCCTAAGGGCTAAGTGATATTTTTTGTTTCTCTTAATAAAATATATATTGTGGGTCGAAAAAATTTCAAAACCAAGATCCTAAAGAAAGTACCCGCCTATCTTGGCTGTCAAAACCTGAGAAACCTTACACTCATGGGTGTGATTAAAAGTGAAGGAAACGTAGCTATTTGTAGGTTGGGCTGCCGTCTCTTTGGCAACCCAACAAAATGATATGCTAAAAATGTTAGGTTAACGATAAAGCTGTTAGCCTCCTAACCTACGCGAGAGTTGGCAAGTTCATTTTTAATATTGCGGCACAAGAATAAATGATAAATACTTCCGCTTTACTTCACTTTTAATCGCACCCATTACAAATTAGCACATACCTGAGAAATACTATCCTTAGCTAATTTATCAATTGCATTTTTTAACTCAGATCTAAGTATTTCTTTTTTATCTAGGCCTGGTTTATTGAATGATTTACTAACAGAACTCATTATTTTTTTACTCTTTAAATCTACCAATTCAATACTCAAGTCACCCGACACCTTATTCATATTAGTATTTAAGATTTTAATTTCTTTTTCATTCACTGTAGAAGAAAACCTAATTAAGTATTGAAGATCATTCTTTTCAATCATTTTAGTTTGTATGAGCACAGATTCATTATCATTCAACTCTAAATCAACAAATTTCAAACCATATTTTTTAAAGTCCTGAATCAATAAGGTTTCTAAATCAGGTATATTCCTTTTTACTCTTATTTCTCCATTAATTAGGTGATATTCAACCCTTGTTGTTAAAACTGCATTTTTATTATCAGTACAAACTTTACTCTCTATCAATATATTACTTTCAGCTGCAGGTGAAGTTTGGACGTCGTTAGGAATCAAGGTAATATTCAATTGCTCCCATTGATTAGGTACTAATGACACTTTTTTTCTTATTTCTTGATAACCATCAGCCTGCACCACGACTTCTACTTCATTTTCAGTAAGATTATCTATATTTAAGATACCTTCATTACTCACTAAACCTCTATCAACATTATTAATAGAAACTTTTGCATTAGGAACATTTGAAATAACTTGTAAATACTTTTTTTCTATTTCTGGAGGATTTAGCTTTGTAGTCTGCAATGCTTCTTTGCTATCACCTTTAAGGAAAACAAATTCACCCATTAAAGAAGAGGATTCCCAAGGAATTTGTCTACCATCAGTTTCATTTTTAACTGCATTACGAACACTTTTAAAAGTTCGCTCAATTGATAAACCTGGTTTATTCAAGGCTTCTAACAAGTAATGTGTATAAGTACCATTTCTGCCACTTCCATCTTCCGCAACTGAACCAGGTGCTGTTGCATAAGCTATAAATGAACCGACGGGGCCGTCCATTCGAGCTAAACCCTGATTGAGACTACGAAAACTTCTTGCAAAAGGGTTATTTCTACAAGCATCTAAAATAACGATATTGACATCATTTCCTGCTGATTCCATTTTTCTAAGTATAGAGCCTGCATCTATACTTTCATCCTGAACTTCATCAGCTGAATGTACATCAACCTTTAATGGAACCAAATAATTTCTTCCTTTAATTTGTATTCCATGTCCAGCGTAATAAAACAAACCTACGTCTGCATGTTTGAGTTTTTCACCAAAATCCCGAATTGCCTGCCTCATCTGAACCCTATCAAGGTTCGTAAACGAGTCTACCTCAAATTCAAGATTCTTTAATGCATTTGACATATCTATTGCATCTTGAGAAGGGTTTGCTAAAGGTGAACTTTGATAATTTGAATTTCCAATCACTAGAGCCACTCTTTTTTGAGCAACAACAGTAGTTGAAAAAATACTAAAAAATAAGCCGCAAAAAGTAGCTAATAATAAATGATCTCTTATATTGTTTATAAATTTAGTTGACATAAGCGTAAATAGAATAAATTATGACTATTCCATTATGCCTGATACAGCTATATTAATCAGCATTAGTAATCAAGATTTTGATGGTAATTTTTCACATCTTTTCTTATTTTTTTATGGTAATTTTTAAGAATCTAAATGTGCTGAAAGAATAAAAGACACCCTAAAGAGGTGCTAGGAGAAATCATGACTGAATTAAAAAGAGCTTTATGGAAATATGATGATTCCTTACAAAACAAACAAACAAATATAGAAGAACAAACAGTTTTTCAAGAAGAGTTAGTCCATATTAAAGCTCGTCGTGATGGAAAGTATTTAAGCGATAGTGACGCTAAAATTTCAGAAGATACCTCACCTCAACAAAACTTGGTCGGTTTAGCATTTTCAGGTGGAGGAATAAGAAGTGCTACGTTTGGCCTTGGGGTGTTAGAAGCATTAAAAAACCAAAACTTACTACAAAAAATTGATTATTTATCAACCGTGTCGGGTGGTGGCTATATTGGCGCCTGGTTAAGTGCAAATTGTAAACGTGCTACTGACTGTGATATTAGGGTTTGTTTGACTAATAATGAGAATAAAAAAAACGAAAGAATTTTCTTCTAAAAAAAATGCTTATTCTTTATTAGTGATAGGAATTGAATCAGAATCACAACAAGAATGGACAGTGGCTGGGTTTAATGATGACAATCAGTTTAAAACAGTTCATATCGACGAAAATCACAAACTAGCAAAAGAATTAAAAAATCGACAAGTATTAAATGATGCTAACGATAAAATATTAAATTCATTAAAAAAAGCCCTCCCAAAATAAATTGATAAAATAACAGCAATAGACTTAAATGCTGATGAGATCAACAAATATAAAATAATTAAACTAGCCTCGTCTTCCATAAACAAGTCTCCACCACCACATTGGCTGACTAAAGAGGCTGAATGGAAAAAATCTACCCGACATCTTCGGCGCAATTCTAATTACCTTTCTCCAAAAGTTGGTTTTTTCAGTGCTGATATGTGGACAATGGTAACAGTTTGGTTGCGGAACACCCTTCTAGTCCAACTATTACTCGTTCTGGCAATTGCATGTTTATTAATTTTACCTCGTCCCCTGTTCATTCTCTATCAACAATTTCTTGATACTGATCTGCATTGGGAAGGAATGTTAGTCTGGCATTGGGGAACGATAATCTTATATATATCTGTATAACATATATGAATATAGATATGATTGGAAATGGAAATAATTTTAATCAATGGAGTCACCTATCATTAATTATAGACTTTAGTAATTGCTAGCATCCTAACCCAAAGAGCAAAGTCAGTTGGGATAAAGTAGAGTTGTGTTTTTTTATTTTAGATAAATCATCATATGGAATAATCAGTGTGCATCAATGGACTGCCAACTTGATTCTTTCCTCTTTGATTTCCGAGTACAAACTAGACCCTAAACTATTTGCGAATTTTGCATTAAGTGAAGTAAAACTAATTAAATTAATCCCATATAGAATATGAAAATAAACACTATCCAATTATTATTTTTGATACTGAGCGTAACAACCTGCCAGTTCAGTCACGCAGACCGCTACAAACGCCCGATGCATATTAACCTGGCGCGCCATCCTCGCTATATATCACCTTGGGACTTCCATGTCCAAAGATTCATTCCGCTCGGGCGACTTAATTGAGTGCCCCAGTACGTCCTGCGTCCAGTTTCAACTCCGCACAAAAGCCGCTCCGTTAAAACTTACCTCACTGACTTGACGGCTTATCGGGAAAAAATTTTTGCTTCTCTCGCGTGCTATCGCACACGTCGAATCTGCAAATTTCCCTGTTGCCTACTGCGGACTAAAAATCATCACTTCGCTATCGCTCCGTTTCCCTGATTTTCAGCGAAGGTTAAGGAATTAGGCCTTGAATATGGACAGAGTACGAACCGGAATGGAGTACCGAGGTCGTATGGCAAGGCAAAAACCTCTCTTTATTGTTCAAAGCCCCCCTCAAGTTTTCCCTCCAGCAGCAATGAGTTATGTCACCTTTCCTAAATTATCAGTTACTGATAGCGAACTACAACAGGTAGCAACCACTGCAATTCAGGAAGCGGCTAAAAACTATCAAGTAAGCGCAAAACAGCGAAATTCTATCCAACCTAAACCGACCACTTACAATCAACTCAATGGCTATGAGGCCGAATTTTCTGGCATAGCACAAGGTGAAGTAGTAGATGTTAAAGTATTGTTGGTCAACAATCGGGTAAAAGCCCTGTAAGCAATGCAGGTTTATACATTAAAAGGCAAGCTGCCGCATATCAGTGAGCAAATACGCCGAGCATGGCAACATATTAGTTATCTAAAAAATTAAAGATACATTGTTAATATTTTTGCAGGCTTCTTTTATCTACTTATCCCACCTTTAGTAAGCTGCTTAGGGGCTAACAGACTTTCCAATTCTTCTAGGGACAAATCTGTCATTTCCTTAGCAATATCAATAATCGGTCTACCTTGCTTATAGGCTGATTTTGCTACTTCAGCTGCTTTTTCATAGCCTATTATTGGGTTTAGTGCAGTTACCAAGATGGGGTTTCTTGACAACGCTTCTTGCAGGTTTTCTTCTCTGACTGAAAAAGTTTCAATTGCTTTGTCTGCCAATATTTTGGCTACATTTCCTAATATTTCGATACTTTGCAAAATATTGTAAACAATAATCGGAAGCATTACGTTCAACTGAAACGTCCCCGACTGCCCTGCTACTGTTATCGTTGCATCATTTCCAATAACCTGAGCTGCCACCATTGCTGTAGCTTCTGGAATCACTGGGTTTACTTTTCCTGGCATAATACTACTACCTGGCTGTAAAGCGGTTAATTCAATCTCACCCAAACCCGCTAATGGGCCACTATTCATCCAGCGTAAATCATTGGCTATTTTCATAAAACTTACGGCGATAACTTTCATTTGTCCTGATAATTCTACAATCGTATCTTGAGTACTTAAACTTTCAAAAAATGAATCATTGGGTTTAAAAGGTAGACTTGTTTCATCTGATACTGCTTGAGCAAATTTTTCTGCAAACTGTGGGTCTGCATTTATACCTGTCCCAACCGCTGTGCCACCTTGCGCTAATTTATAGATTCTGGGAAGTGTTGCATTAATCCGGTCAATTCCGTTTCTGACTTGTAGTGCCCAAGCGCTTAATTCCTGACCCATAGTTAAAGGCATGGCATCCATTAAATGCGTGCGTCCCGTTTTGGTGATACCTTCTAAAGAAGTGGCTTTTTTCTCAATGACTTCTGCTAAATGAGTCAAGCTTGGCAATAAGTTTTTCTGACACTCAATAGCCGAACTAATATGAATTGCCGTGGGGATAACATCATTACTGCTTTGTCCCATATTAACATGGTCGTTAGCACCTACTGATACACCGGCTATCTCGCTGGCTATATGAGCTACCACCTCATTAACATTCATGTTGGTGCTAGTTCCAGAGCCTGTTTGAAACACATCAACCGGAAATTGATTCTGATGCTGACCATCCATAATTTGTTGAGCGGCCTGAATAATGGCATTGCCTTTTTGTTCGTCTAACCCCCCCAAATCCATATTAACTCTTGCCGCATTTTTTTTAATTAAAGCGACTGTCTTAATAAAAGCAGAGGGTAAAACTAATCCACTTACGGGAAAGTTATTGATTGCTCTTTGTGTTTGAGCTGCATATAAGGCATCAACAGGCACTTGTAACTCGCCCATGCTATCTTTTTCTGTTCTGAATTGTTTAGTCATTGGATAATTTATTGATTAATGCTTGTACTTCTGACTCTGTAAATGGCCAGCCTAGTTCTTTTTTTGTTTGTGGGTGGTATAAAACGGGGATGCGAATAGCATATTTTTCTTGCCATTTTTCATGTTCAGCTATATCAATTAGCTCAATCTCAAATTGATCAAGCTTACAAGCTGCAACAATAAGTTCAGCTTCTTCACATAAATGACAACCTAGAGTACCAAAAAGCATTAATTTTTCCATAGACTCAAAATGAAGTGAATTTGTACGTAGGTTCTACTGCCGTCTCTTTTGCAACCCTGCATGAAGCTAAAAACGTTAGGTTAACGATGGAATGTTAGCCTAACCTACGTGGATTGACGAATCTAATTTTCAATATGATACCTGGAAATTTTATCCAAATACCCCATTAATAAAGCTGATACAACCATGGTTAAATGTATCAATACATACCACATCAACTTATCATTATCTGTTGTTTGCACGTTCATAAAAACTTTAAGTAGGTGAATAGATGAAATTGCTACAATGGATGAGGCGACTTTCATTTTTAAAGAGCCATAATCGTGGCTTCCTAGCCAGTCTAATTTTTCTGTCGATTCATCTAAGTCTAAACGTGAAACAAAGTTTTCATATCCACTAAACATCACAATAATAGTTAAGCTTCCTACTAAAGTAAGATCAATCAGTGTGAGTAATTTTAAGATTAACTCTGATTCATTAAACTTCAAAATCATCGGTAAAAAATGAAACAGCTCTTGAAAGAACTTGATTGCCAAGGCAAATAAAGCCAAACTCATTCCCAAGTACACGGGTGCTAAAATCCAGCGACTGGCATACATAATTTTTTCTACCGCTTTTTCTATTTGCCTTGCTTTCATTTCCATTCTCTTTAGAGGTGTAAATGTGCCGATAACCAGCGCTTTGCAATTTCTTTTGCCTGACCTTTCCTTGTCGCATAATTTTCTAACTGTTCCTGGTTTATTTTACCCACATTAAAATATTGTGCTTGTGGATGGGCCAAGTACCAACCACTCACGGCTGCTGTTGGGAACATGGCAAAACTTTCTGTTAATTCAATGCTGGTTGTTGCAGTGACGTTGAGCAGATCGAATAATTTTTCTTTCTCTGTGTGATCTGGGCAGGCAGGATAACCCGGTGCAGGTCTAATGCCTTGATAACCTTCAGCAATCAATTGTTCGTTTGCATGTGCTTCATCAATCACGTAGCCCCAATGGTCTTTTCTGACTTGCTCATGTAAATATTCTGCAAAAGCTTCTGCGAGCCTGTCTGCCAATGCTTTAAGCATAATTGAATTATAATCATCATGATCTTTTTCAAATTGCTCTATTTTAGTTTCAATACCAATGCCAGAAGTGACAGCAAACCCTCCAATATAATCAGCTTTTCCACTGTCTTTTGGCGCGACAAAATCAGATAAACAAAAATTAGCTCTACCGGGTGCCTTTATATTTTGCTGGCGTAAATGATGCAGAGTTTCTAAAACTTCTGTGCGTGATTCGTCGGTATAAAGCTCAATATCATCCCCCACACTATTGGCAGGAAAAAAGCCGATTACTGCGTTAGCTGTTAGCCATTTTTCACTGATAATTTTATCCAACATTGCTTTTGCATCGTCAAATAATTTAACTGCTTCTTTGCCCACCAATTCATCGGTCAAAATAGCAGGGTATTTTCCCGATAATTCCCAAGTCTGGAAAAAGGGCGTCCAATCAATATAAGGAACCAAGTTTTCTAATGGTAAAGATTCAATAACTTTTGTTCCTAAAAACGTTGGTTTTGTAGGTTCATGCGAATCATATTTAAACCGGTTCTCTCTTGCAGCGTCTAAACTATGCTGTTTAATATTTGCTTTGCGTCCTTTGTGCCTTTCTCTAACTTGCTCATATTCTTTACGGGTTTTAGCAATATATTTATCTTTTAACTCATCACTTAATAATGAGCTAACGACACCAACACTACGAGAGGCATCAGTGACATAAATTGTCGGGGCATGATAGTTTTCCTCAATTTTAACAGCAGTATGCGCGCGAGATGTGGTTGCACCACCTATCATTAAGGGTATTTCAAAACCCTGCCGTTCCATTTCTTTTGCAACATGCACCATTTCGTCTAATGATGGAGTGATCAAGCCACTCAGCCCTATAATATCTACACTTTCTTCTTTAGCTGTTTTAAGAATTTTTTCAGCAGGCACCATGACACCAATATCTATAACTTCATAGTTATTACATTGCAAAACGACACCAACAATATTTTTACCAATATCATGAACATCACCTTTTACAGTTGCCATTAAAATTTTTCCGTTTGATTTTAGTGCACCATCTTTTTCAGCATCCATAAAAGGCATTAAATGGGCAACGGCTTTTTTCATCACTCGGGCTGATTTAACGACTTGAGGTAAAAACATTTTACCTTCACCAAATAAATCACCAACGACATTCATCCCATCCATTAAGGGGCCTTCAATAACATGAAGCGGACGTTCCACTTCTAAACGAGCTTCTTCGGCATCTTCAACAATATAATCTGCGTTGCCTTTGACTAAGGCATGTTCTAGTCGTTTTTTAACTGACCATGTTCTCCATTCCAGGTCTTCTTTTTTTACAACGCCACTGCCACCTTGATATTTTTGAGCCATTTCCAGCATAGCTTCTGTGGCATCAGAATTACGATTTAGTACGACATCTTCAACCGCTTTTTTTAGCTCTTTTGGAATATCTTCATAAATTGCTAATTGTCCAGCATTAACAATCCCCATACCCATTCCAGCTTTAATCGCATGGTAAAGAAATACAGCATGGATAGCTTCTCTAACCAGATTATTTCCTCTAAAAGAAAAAGAAACATTAGAGACTCCGCCTGAAATTAAAGCATGGGGACAGGTTTTTGTAATCTCACGAGTTGCTTCAATAAAATCCACACCGTAATTGTTATGTTCATCAATACCGGTGGCAATAGCAAAAACATTAGGGTCAAAAATAATATCTTCGGGTGGGAAATTGACCACTTCCGTTAGTATTTTATAGGCTCGCTGGCAAATTTCTATTTTTCTTGCCATGGTATCGGCCTGACCTTCTTCATCAAATGCCATCACGATGACTGCAGCTCCATAACGCCGAATCAGCTTTGCCTGCCTAATAAAGTTGTCTTCCCCTTCCTTAATAGATATGGAATTAACAACTCCTTTTCCTTGAACACATTTAAGACCTGCTTCCAAAATTTCCCATTTGGAAGAATCCAGCATAATAGGAACTTTTGCAATATCTGGCTCTGAAGCGATTAAATGTAAAAAGCGAACCATAGCTTCTTTTGATTCCAACATGCCTTCATCCATGTTGATGTCAATAATTTGCGCACCATTTTCTACTTGGTCTTTAGCTACATCTAATGCTGTTTCAAAATCTCCGTCAACAATGAGTCGCTTGAATTTTGCTGAACCTGTTACATTAGTTCTTTCTCCCACATTGACGAAAAGAGAATCTGCTGCGATATTTTGAGGCTCCAGACCTGCCAGTCGGCATTGTTTTTCTATGTCAGGAATTATCCGCGGTGGGTATTTTTCAACCTGTTCAATAATTGCTTTAATATATTCTGGCGATGTACCACAACAACCACCAATAATATTTAAATAACCGCTATCAGCCCAGTCAGCTAATTCTTTTGCCATTTCTTCTGGCAATTCGTCATATTCTCCAAACTCATTAGGCAATCCTGCATTGGGATGAGCAGACACATAGGTATCAGAAATAGTCGATAATTCTTCTATATATTGACGTAATTCTTTTGCACCTAAGGCGCAGTTAAAACCAATAGAAATAGGATTTACATGACTTAAAGAATTCCAGAAAGCACCGACTGTTTGACCTGATAATGTTCGCCCTGATGCATCAGTGATTGTTCCAGAAATCATTACGGGTAGCTTATAACCCACTTCATCAAAATAGGATTCAACCGCAAATATTGCAGCCTTAGCATTTAAGGTGTCAAAAATGGTTTCAATTAAAATAATATCAACACCACCATCACACATTCCTTGTACAGCTTCGGTATATGCTTCGACTAGTTCATCATAGGAAATATTTCTAAACCCAGGATCATTAACCTCAGGAGACATTGAAGCAGTTCTATTTGTTGGCCCAAGCGTACCTGCAACAAATCTCGGTTTATCAGGTGTTATGGCAGTGACCTCTTCGGCCACCTGCTTTGCTAATCGGACAGATTCCAGATTAATTTCATAAGCCAAAGACTCCATTTTATAATCAGCCATGGCAATGCTGGTTGCATTGAAAGTATTTGTCTCAACAATATCAACCCCCACATCATAATAAGCCCGATGAATTGCTTTTATAATATCTGGTTGCGTCAATGACAATAAATCGTTATTTCCTTTAAGATCACATTCCCAATCTGCAAAACGCTCACCACGATAATCTTTTTCCTCAAGATTATAGCTTTGTATCATCGTGCCCATCGCACCATCAAGAAACAATATACGTTTTGCTAATTGTTGTTTTAATAATTCGGTTTTGTTCATTTTAAAAATAGCGAGTCGAATTTGATTACGTTAGAAATGTACTATATTGTGAACTTAATAACTCGCCTGATCTATACTCAGGCATTAATAAAAAAATATGGAAGGATAAAAATGTCGAAACCAAATTTATTACACGTGATTAAAAGTGTTTTAGCTGCCGCAATTGGCGTTCAGAGCGAGAAAAACAGAAAAATAGACTTTGAACAAGGTTCTTTACCTAGCTACTTGATTGTAGGCTTTATTTTTACACTTTTGTTTATTCTTGCACTGATTTTTATTGTAAATAGTGTAATGAATTAAATAAACTCATTTAACAAAAAAGCCCAGACGAATCCAGGCTTTTTCTATATACGTCAAACTTTAATACCAGATTACTCTTAAAAATAATTAATTTAAGTGTAAACAGAAATATAATCCTAATAGCATTAATTAACTTTCTGTAGTTTTAAAACTGTTCTTAATGCTAACAAACATTTCTTTAAGTCCACTAAATAACCCAAAAAAACTAAAAGATTGTTTTAACATCCAAAGTTGTCTGATAATTGCAACTACAAAGAAAGGAAGAATCCATGTTAAGAGCTCAAAAACAACACCAATTACTGACCCCCCTGATCCAGACTGCAACCCTGCCGTATCACTATTATCCCGAGCATTAAGACCACCAGCACCGTCATATTCGCTATTAATATCAGTATCAAAGGTCTCAATAATTAATCCATTGAGATTTATCGCTAAAAACTGTACAGCTAAAAACACAATAAAACTACCTGCTACCCAATAAAGTGCATTGCCAGTTTTATGCTCAAGAGCTGTTCTATAAATCCATATTGCTATAAAAATAGCAATGATTCCACCAAAAGTCATTTTGTTTACCTCTTTATTTTAATTTTTTTGTTACAAAACTCAAATCCAACCCTAGAATCCTTTTAACTATATTTTTATACACAATGTCTTTTAAAGAGACATAACTTCCAAAAATTGATTGGATGTAAATATCCAATCATAACACTAATCACAAACCCTTCCCTCTGTTATTTTATTACTTGTAATCTAATACCCATCCATTTAGTTAGTTCATAACTGACATCTATATGTTTAAAATATTCGATAACATGGTCGCTTACATATAATGGAATGTATGGAGCGTAGTTTGGAATGGAAGCATTGAAAACCTTATTAAACTGCACTCTTCACCTTGATCTCAAGCAGAGTTACTAGGGATGCTCACTCTAATTAATAAATAGCACTCATAATCCATACTGAAATCAATTTAGAAAAAATTTTTGTATTCAAAATTTATGATACAGCATTAACAAATTATACTTCCATCAATTCATCACAACTATATTTATACTCTCTAAACTAAAAGTCCGTTTGTTTTTCACCAACAATTTTATAAAACTTCCAGTATAATTGATAATGGTTTTTGAAGTTCCAACACTAATATTTTATAGTAATGTTGCTTTAAACAACAAAGTTATATAGTTAAACGCAATACTTGTTCGCGAACTTTATTCAATACAACCTATCAGCGGAAAATCAACACGATATAAACAAATAGTAACCGAAAACATATCATCTGCCATGCGCCCTTAGCTCAGCCGGATAGAGCGCAGCCCTCCGGAGGCAAGGGTCATCTCGTTTTTTGGCTCTAGAGTAAGAGTCAAAACAAGCATTCAAAAAATCTAGTATAATCTAACTTCAAAATCATCACGCGCCTGTAGCTCAGCTGGATAGAGTACCGCCCTCCGAAGGCGGTGGTCGGACGTTCGAATCGTCTCAGGCGCGCCATTTTGACCTTTGCCTCCAAACAGTGTTTTTAGCTCTGTGCCCTGTGTGTGTGCCAAATCTGTGCCACAGCTTATAAAATCAATTAATGTAATTTACGGTTTTTGACCTTTGCCCTAATTTCTTTTTTGAGCATCATTGTCTTTGAAAATTCGTTTTTTCTCATTAAGAATTAGCCCATTTTTTTAAATGGGGCTTTGTGAATCAAAAATCAAAACATTAGTTTTATTTTGGACTAAGTCTGCTTTGTTTGTGTTATCACTAAATTACTAATTTGGTTGACTCAAAACTGCCATAAGGGGACGTTCAAAGAATTAGGAAAAGTTAGAATTTAGTCTACATATGGAATTGCTGAATGTTATTCAGACCTGCTTACTTGAATTAAAGCATGTTAACTCGTTTAGTATTACTAGTTTTTGTGTTGTTTATTGCCATACTGTAGAATTCAGGTAAAAACAAAGACTGTAAACGGGTCTGTTAGAAGAATGTATAAAACTGCCCCAATGCCTGAAGAGTTGGTTAATTGGGGTATGAATTGTTTCTCAGCCAATTGTGATCTGAAAAAAGTATTTTAAGTTATGTGTCCTGTTTAGAGTTAACGGTGTCCGGCATATAGTCATAAGTAGGCCATTAAAACAGGCCGAAGCTTGCACTCAAAGAGCCATGGGACGCTTTCTTTAAGAAAGTTGTTTTTCAAGAACCGCCAGGCCTGTTTGGTGATTTTAGAGAGTTTTGTGAAAAAAGCACGGTTATAATTTCCTTCCCAGTCAATGCAGTACGTGGTTTGTTTCTTCTCATGACGTTTCTGCTGTGTTTGATAGTCTTCTTCTAATCCCAATGCCTGTCCTTTTTGATGTAAAAATAACCGCATCAGTAAATGTGTGACCAACGCCAATAAAGCTTGCTGTTCAATCGCAATCGGTGATTTCCCCCAGGCCTTGGCATTAGCCATGTCGTTTTTATAATTGTCAAAATACTTCTCTTCATCCCAGCGCCGATGATAGAGAAAAGCAATCATTCCTGGTGACAACGTAAAATCATTACTAAGGTATTCATAAATCTTGCCGCCGGGCGAGACGAACTGGATTAAACGCCAGACTTGTTTTGAGCTGTTAAGCTGAATCTTTTTATCCCAGATGACACCCTCATTAACGGCTGTGGGTGCAAGGGCTATTTCCTCAAGAATGTGATATTTGAAGGTTGATTTCATTCGGGTAATAACCGTTGTACGATACTTAGTTTTACGCTGATCCCAATAGCGTGCTTCAATAAAGGCACGATCCACCACATAAAGTGCATTTTTCTGACAAGTCCAATGCGAGGCTATCCAGCCTTCTTTGATAAAGCGCATTTCATCAATCGATGACCGTCTCTGTATTGCTATCGACAGCAATGCCAGCACGCAGATCATAAGTTGTCATATTCATATGGCCTTTCTTATTGTCAGTACCGCCTTCGCCTGGATACACTGCACGATAATGACTGGATTCTTTCTGATAGCTGGCATCGATTGCAAAAATAGAGCGTGTTCCCAGCTCGTCTATTCCTGCAAACCTGTCGGGCAGTTCAGTTCTTGCCGAAGCTACCAGCACTTGTACCGCTTCTCGAAGAATTTTATTGCGGGATGTGCTTGAAAGAGCGTCGGACCAAGTCGATCGAGCCAATGGCACTGTTTCTGATTTTTCATCGAGATCGAATAAGGATTGGATCTGTTCTCGCAATATTTTCGTTCCCTGCAGTTGCCGCAAGCAGCCTAATAAAATAAAGAAATCAGCAGAAAGCACTGAAAACTGTTTGCGTGAATAGCGAACTTTATCCAGAGCTTTTTGCATCGGTAAAAACCATTCGTTCAACACGGTGCTGTTCATAAGTATGGCTTGTAAAGCATCTAATCTTTTTGACATTGTTCAGGTGTAAGTTATTGATTATAAATAATATTACGCAAACATGCCTAAACTGACCTGTCAAGCCTTTTTTGACTGTATTTCATGGGCTTACGATCCCTTTCCGCCTCTAGGAATCGCCTTAAATACAGGTTGTTTTGAACGATTAAACTTTGCCATTTCTGCTTTGGCTGTCATCCTTGTGCTTCTGTTTTTATTTATACTGGTTATTCTATATATTATTACGGACACCGTTAGTTTAGAGTAGTCTCATCAGTTGACTATGGCAGCCATTCACCTACTCATTAAGGAGCACAACCAGTTTCCATCATTTGTCTTTCTGCATTAAAGTAATTGTCTAACTCATCCTGAAATCTATACGTTAAACATTTTGTTGATTTAATAACAGTTGTACTGTTTTGACACATTTGTTTGGCGGCTAAAATACATTCCGAAGCAAAGTTTTCAGTACTGATAATACGAGTAACCAAGCCTAATGCTTTTGCTTCTTTAGCCGTGATAGTGTCCGTATTTAACAGTAAATCTATGGCTTTACTCTCTCCAACATATCTGGGCAGAAAAAAGCTGAGACCGCCAGAGGGGTGAAGACCATATTTTCTGTGTGACATTGTGAATTGCATATTTTCTGTTACAAAACGAAAGTCTGCGGCTAATGTTTTTCCAAAAAAAGGTGTTACTACGCTACCTTGTAAACAATCAATAATTATTTTTTTAGAGCGGACGCGCTGTTTTATTGTATCCTGATGAAAGTACATTTGACGTATTCGGGGCAGTTTTTGCTTAAACCGCCAATTTCCATCCAAATCTTTAAGCTCAATATCTTCTCCACATAAATTTGAAATATATTGATCGTAAGCACTATCACCAAACGCTTCAGGTTCTAATATTGATAAAACCACCTTGATTTCAGGCGTTTGTTCAATGATTGACATAAGCTCTGCGTATCGCTCAGCTTTATTTAAGTCAGTCATTAAATTGAACGCGTTACTTTTTAATCTAAAAATAACAACAGCATCTTCAATTTCGACAGACATATCGTCATCTGAAAAATCTTTAATTAATTCTAAATTCATAATATTGTCCTTCTAAGGTTTATCCTAGAAAATCAGTTGTTCACGGTTTCTAGCATAAGCTATTGATTCCACAGCACTTCAAAAAAATACCCGCTTAACCTATGGGTGAAGCTAAGGTTTTTTGAGCTACATGGATGTAGGAAATGTAGGTTTTGCAGGAGCAAAAACCTGTTAAAGCACTGTGAAACCAATAGCTTGAACTATAAGCCCACGCTCAACTTATTTTTCTAGGTTTATGGAAAAGCTGATATCTATGATCAGCTACAATTTTTTTCAAGTTTTGGAATTTTATTTTCAAGCTGCCTGCAAGCCTCCTGGTATCCGATGTTAATAATTTCTTCCGCACGATTGAACTCAAGAAACCCTATATGTCCTAAATTGGGCTGGATAAGTAAATCCGGTGTATCTGTTTTAAGCCGCGATTGAGTCACTTGTGTCTCCATGATATTAATTGAAGAAAGCAGAACTTCAAATATATTGGGCAAGGGTTCTTCTGCCAGCCAGGATCTGACTTGGTTTAGCGCTGGATTATCAAGCGACTGCAAGCCAAGATTTATGCGTTCCATTGCCTGCGAATATTGTTTCCCACCAAGACGATACAGTGCTTGAGACAAAGCATTTTTTTCAGTCTCTTTATCAGGCGTTTTTTCAGGTGTTGTTCCAACTACAATACCGTGATTGACATCCACAGCGATAACGAATTCTGCTCCCAAGGATCGTGCTGTACTTACTGGTACCGGATTGACCAGACCACCATCCACAAGTATCCGCCCATTCTTACGCACGGGAGTAAAAATACCGGGCACTGAAAGACTGGCTCGAACTGCTTCGATAACATCCCCGTTGTCAATCCAGATCTCTTTTCCTGTTGTAATATCGGTAGCCACCGCCTTAAAAGGCAACGACAGATGTTCAATAGTTTCAGCATGAACATAGTCTCGCACAAAATCAGTCACCTTGTTGCCATCAATCAGTCCTGATTTTGGAAAAACCACATCGAAGAAATAGGCTATTTTTTTCCAGTCAAAATCCAGATAGACTTTTTCCAGGGCTTCCAGTTTGCCAGAAGCGTAAACAGCACCAATTAAGGAACCTATGCTGGTGCCTGCTATGCAGTCAATTTTTATCCCTGCTTCCTCTAATGCGTGTATTACACCGATATGTGAAAGACCACGCGCTGAGCCACTACCCAGTGCAAGACCAATTTTGATGTTGTTTTTAGAATAATTATTCATCATTTTATTCCCTCAAATTTTAAAGGACGTTTTTTGACCTGATAGGTATAACATTGTATATAAGCAAAGGTTAACTTAAAAAGCTTTATTTTCATTATCCAAAAATAGACGGTTAAGAAGATCTGAGGTTTTAGTGTCTTCAAGTATCCCCGTATGTGATTGCATAAAACCATAAATCCGGGTGGCATTATTTTGTGCTTCTTGCCGAAGTTGACTTTCCAGGCTGACTACACTATCACCGGATTCGTTGGGTAAAAATGTGAATATTAAGTGATGTTGTAGAGTGGATGGTAAACGGCGAGAATGAAGTTTAGAATCAGTATAAAAAAGTTGAGACAAAAATTTACTACTCGGTGCCATGTCTAACCAGGAAGATACTGAAATAGGTGAATGGTCGACAGCAAGCTGTGCAGTATCATCTCCATTCCAGGGCGTTGCAATAGAGGCGAATAATGAAATAAGGTTTTTATCTGTTTTATCTATATAGTTCAGGATGGTGCCTCGTGCAATCAAACCACCCATGCTGTGTGCCACTATAAACAATTTGTGGAAGCGATATTGTGCTTTCAATTGTTTAATCAATCGACTAAGGTTTTTTGCAATGAGTTCGAGATGGCCTCCTGAGGGATAGTAAAAGACCCAGGGTTGGAAAAGTGAGGTATTGAGATGGTTGATAAGAAAATTAAAATCTCGAGGTGTGCCATTGATGCCATGGATAAATAATACAGGTGTTTTATCCTGTTCATAATTTTGCAAAAAATAAATACCAGGTTTTGATTCCCAGATAAAATCGAAAGGTCGCCATAAACCCTTCTTTGCATTTTCTCTGGAAAAACGTTGATCATCAAGACTAATGACTTCACCAATAGCTAAAGACTGCCCTAGTGCTACGTTAAGTTGTTCATAAACAGAACGCAACTGTAACTTAGATATATCCAATGATGAATCACCAGGAATACGGCCTTGATGAGGAATGATCAGATTCATATCTGATTTAACTTCACCTTCTGTACAGGAAAAAATTTTGCTGTTATCTAAAGGAATTGCGGGTTCGTCACGCTCGAAAATTCTATTTTGGTCAATATCTTGAAAAGCAGTCAGTTCATAGGTGCCAGGGCGTGCATAAAAACTCCATCGCCCCGCTTTTTCCAATACATAATGGTCAACCAGATTCCAGTTATTTCTGTTTTTGAGTGTGCCACCTTTATGTCGAAACAGCACCACAACAAGCATTCCTTTTTCGCGGATTTCTGGTTTAACAACACCCAGAAATTGGCAGAATGATGCGACTTTTTGTTGCTGCTCTTCTACCGCCAAAATATTGCAGCCAGTGACAAGGGAAAACACTAAAATGGCAAAAAATAATTTGTAAATATTTGACATATTAGCTCCTCGTAGAAAAGTAAATGTAATATAAAATCGCATCCGTGGCCGCGCGAAGTATAAGTAATGCTGTTTTACTATCTGCCTAAAGGTTTCAGTCGTACAATCAAGATTGGCAGCAATATCAAATCAGCAAATAGTGCCACTAACATGGAAAAGCCAGTCAGCAAGCCAAAATAGATAGTGGGGACAAAGTTTGACAGAGCCAGGATGGAGAAACCTAACGTTATCGTAATAGTGGTGTAATACATTGCGCGACCAATACTGGCGTGGCTGCGTTTGACTGCCGCCCAGTAATTACTGTCTTTACCATACTCTTCCGTAAAACGGTGTACATAGTGGATAGTGTCATCTACTGCGATACCGATACAAATTGCAGCAATGGTAATGGTCATAATATCCAGAGGAATATGCATCCACCCCATCAATCCAAGCACCATAGAGGCGGCCATTAAGTTGGGGGTAATGGCTAGAGCTGCCATTTTTATATTTCTGAAAGCCACAATAAACATCAGAAATATCGCTGAGAACACCACGCCAATAGTCAAAATTTGAGATTTGAACAAGCTTTGTAGCAGATTATTATAAAGCACCAACATACCAGTGAGATGCACCTGTTCATCAGCCAGTCCCATTTCTTCGGTCAAATACCGACGGATTTTTTTCAGTAAATCATCCCGTTTTAGTGACGGGTCTGATTCATACACTCGCAAATTGAACCGTAGCTGATTACCGTCTTCTGACAGATAAGGAATAAATAAAGATTGTTTTATATTATCTGGCAAACGCTTATATAAAATGGATAAAAACATGTCATTCATTTCCAGGTTTTCATCCAGACTGCGAAGCATTTGCATACTGTTGGCTAATGATAACACCTTGCCCGATTCTGGCAGACTCACCAGATAATCATGAATACTATTAACTTCTGGCAACATGCCGCTATTAAACCAGTAGCTTGTGCTGGTAATACCGCCATCTGCATTCATCTCTAATTCAAATTCTTCAAAAAAGGGATCCATTTCTTCATCATATTCAAATTCTTCATCGGGTTGAAAATATTCTACTGGGGCATCAATAATCACATCTAACGGTGTTGTACCGCCTAATTTTTTGTCAATTAAAGTCATGCCTTGATAAATTTCAGTGCTTTCCTTGTAATAATCAATAAAACGATTCTCGACACTCAGTCTGGTTATACCAACAACACTCAGTATGGCAAGTAGCATAAAGATAAGCAGAATGGCTTTGTCGAAACGCTGGATCAGGCGTGCAAAAAAATGGGTAATAGCACCTGTAATGTCATACTTAATTTTGGTGCTTGTTGGAGGTAACAACGCCAGCATGGCAGGAAACAGAGTGAAGGCAAGAACAAAGGACATACTAATGCCGATAGTCATCATCCAGCCAAAATCAATGATGGGTCGAATACCACTAATGATTAACGAGGCAAAAGCCACTATGCTGGTAATGGCCGTATAAAAGCTGGGTTGAATTTTACTTTTAACCATCTGACGAATCAGCTGTTGGTGATTACTTGAAGGGTTTTCGACTTGTAATTCACGATAACGCACAATCAAATGCACCATCAGAGACAAGGTGATAATCAGCATCAGAGAAATAAAATTTGAGGAAACCACAGTCACTGGCCAGTTGACCCAGCCAAGAAAACCGATCATAAACAGCCCTGCCACACCACAAGTAATCATGGGCAGTATGATCCAGCGTGGCTGGTAAAAAATGATAGTCAGCAAAACCACTAAAAAAATCAATACGCCAATGCCAAATGTCATCAGATCATGACGGATAAAATCGATGGAATCTGAGGTAATCATTGGAATACCCCCTAAAAACAGCTTGGCTCTATCCTTGTGCTGACTCATAATTCCCCTGACTTGAGCAATATCGTTGTGTTCCTGGTGTTGCAGACTGGTATTGTGCTGTTCAAATTCTATTGAAACTACTTTCAGCTCATCTTTTTCGCTTGCTGTTAAGTTGTCTTCCAGTTGTTTTTCACGTAATTGATTGCGCCGTTCACGCAGTTTCAGGTAAATGAGGTCACGTTTGAAATTTACTTGTATTGCCGTCATTTTTCCATCACTGCTGATCAGCAGGTTTTTATATAACGGACTGCTTAATAGTTCCTGTTTGGCAAGTATCTGATCTGTTTCGGGGCTTTCTAGGGTTAGTATTTTATCCTGAAGCTCTGACAGGGTAACTGGCGGACTATCAATCAACGGTACATCCAGAATGGTGATTACTGATTCCACACGCTGAATAGTTTTAAGCTTCTCACTTAACTCACGAATATCTTTTTTTACCTGTTCGCTGAATAAATCATCTGTCGGCGTATAAGTGATAACAAGAAAATCATCTGAGCCATAACGTGCCTCGATAGCCTGATAAAATTTTAATGCCTGGTCGTTTTCAAGGGTTAATGAATCGGAAGAAGCATCCAGCCGAAAATTGCTGCTATGCCATCCGAAAAAACCCACCAGCACAGCTATCAGCAGTAGTGTTTTGCGAGGATTATTCAGAATTAGACTTATATAAGTGTCACTCGGTGAAAATGTCATGCGTTTATAGCCTATTCAATCAAATATTTTGTGATGCAGACTGATTTTTATCAATGACCAGCCCAAAAATATCATATTAATTCCCAATAGCAGACCAAGTACCCACAATCCTGTCTGCGGCCAACCCGCCCAGACTACAATAGCCAAAGCTAAAGCGGTAATGCCACTAAAAAGCACCCAGCTCCATTGTGGTAAAGGACGCATCATTAAAGCAAGAGAGATTTTTGCAAGTCCTTCTATTGCAAAAAATACAGTTAATAATAGAGTGATTGTCTGACTACCTTGGGCGGGTTCTGTCACTAAAAAATAACCGATAACTGTCTGTAATAGTCCGATAGCAAACCATAAGCTAAATCCTGGCATATTGATAATGCTGACGGCTCTGATAATCTGAAAGATACCGCCTATCAATAACAGCCAGTCTAAGAATATAATGATTCCTAGTGTAAACATATGAGGGACGATAATAGCTAATGTACCCAGAATAACGAAAAAAACACCTTCCGCAAAAAACAGCTTCCAGTGTTTTTGTAGGTATTCGACTATGGTTTGTTGCATATGCTGTAAATCAGCGGTAATAATTTTTTTCATTTTTCACACCTTGAAATAAATAGAAACAACGGGGTCCTGTCGGATAATTTATTGGATAAACCCACACATCTAAGTCGTTTTATTATGACCAAAGACATTAACACAATGATTAGAAAAACAATCAGCAATATTGGCCAGAAAAAGGGGGCGACAATAAATACCCCAAACATCAAGAACAGCAATGCACTTTTTCTAAGTTGAAGTGACAATAGCCTACTATGCGGCCTTTTCTACACCGCTGGTGTGTTCCTGCATCACTCTACCTACACACAAATACGAATAAAAACCCTGTGCCAGTCGCTCAAGTTATTCCGTGCGTGTTCCTTACCGCATCCATTGAGCAATTAATCTTTGACATTCATCTTTCCATGGACATTTATAATCTCTACAAGAAGTTCTGTTTTCGGATTGAAAACATGTGGGTGCTTTAGATGCTTTTTGAATCAATTGAATTAATTTTTTTTCACTTTTAATGCTACTGGCATGTACAACACCTACTAAAATGGCGAGTTGTTGAATGCCTACAAGAGTTATCCCACCATCTTCTTTGCTATGTAAAACAAATAATTCTACCAGAAATTTTATATACTCAAGCTCTGCCTCCAGCCAGTCATCTATTGCCTTACCCTCCTTAAAGCCTCTGTGTTCTGCTTTATAATATGCGGCGACAGAAATCCATTGCTGACGAGCTGGGTCAGTTGGTTGTTCTTTTGTGTTTGTTTCTTCTGGTCCTGGGGACATAAAGAACTCCTAAGATAACTATATTGCTTGGGCTTAAATATGAGTATTACATCCATTCTTCCAAACGGTAACTCTGATGTAATGTCGGTATTTCTACTCGCGTATGTTGCAGTTTTTTAGCAAATAGTGGCATAACCTCTTTATCACCATGTACCAGAAAGGTCGTTTTGGGTTGACCTGTTTGTTGATGCCAGGCTAATAATTCTGCTTGATTCTTTCCTTGACCTTTCTTATGATTTTCTAATCCTCTAAACGATCTGAAATACGCTGGTATGCCTCTTTAAGCTCATCACCAATAATTTTGGTTGCTTGAACCAGTTCTGCACCTGATTCTTTGGTATCATCAGAAATTAAATCTAAACCATCGACAAATTTACTCCAGGCCTTTTCTGCCTTTTTCCATTCATCTTTAGCATCCATACTTGCAAGATGGATTTGCAGTTGAATTTCACCTCGCTGCTGTTTTAACGTATCCTTTAATTCGTCAAATTCAGTTTGCATGTTCATATATTTACCCCTTGTTATGGTACTCATCATTTCTTCTATCTGCTTCTCAGCCTCTAGCCAGTTTTCACTTTTTTGGGCAGGAGAGAAGCCCTTTTTTTCCGCTATATAATAAGCAGCTTCACTAATCATTAAATTACGGTCTTCTGTATCAGGTTGCACAGAATCTTCTGTTGCTACTGTTTCAGTGTTAATTTTTTTACTTTTCTTCAATTTAGATGGCATTTTAAATCCCTCATTGTCTATTTGGTTTGTTAAGTATTAATAGGGAGAAAATTACTTTTTTGCTTAAAAAGTCGAATGAACAGGCATATTTTCTTCCACGGTTAAAATATACCCAATATGTAAAGACAAAGATGTAACCTAGGTAACACTGGATTATTTTTTAACACACAATTAGGGAATAGATGCTGCCCTCCCTCTTTAAAAAGAGGGATTACATTAAGGAATGTGCAAGAAATGTTGAAGAGTTGACGGGAAAAACATGATAAGAATGTAATTTCCTTAGGGAGTAGGAAATAAATACCAGCAAGATTGGATGATGATTATTTTCCATCTCCCTTATCCATGTCCTCTGCCATATCCTTGCGTAATCTCTCTAAATTTTCAGACCATGCCTCTGCATCGCCGAAATCGCAATATTTCAGGGTGCGATGATGCGGGTCTAATGTCTTTTCAGCATGTTTGATTGGACACCAGTATTGTTCTGTGCGACCTACTATCTCCCGAGCATATTCAATAAGGCCATTACCATAGCCGCAGTATGTGCAGTTAATTTTTTCGATTGCGTTCAAATAGGCAAGAAGATGTCGGTCGACAACCAGATAATCGGTACGCTTTACTAAGGGAATACCATAGATGCGAAAGCAGATATGCTGATAAACAGTGAGTGATACATCCAGAATGATCAAGGGAACAATCATCCCATATATCACGGGGGCAGAGAGAATATAAGCCAAGGGAGTCTTGCGTAAATACTGCCAAAGCTCGGTTCGATGCTGTCGTTGCCAATTTTGCACGCTACGTTCAAAAACCACCTTGCCACGGCGTAAACTGTAATTAAATTGCTGACGTTTTTCAGCCAGCAGACTATCGACTTCCTGTTCCAGCTCTTGTTCTGTTACACGCAAACGTGCCAGTATTTCGTCTATTTTCGTTATAGTTTGCATAGTCCACCTTATTTGTTGGGACTACTTTAATTCCGTAGCCTTAGAAAGTCGTAAAAACCCTATTTTCAAATTTATAATGATCAATAACATTGACAAATAATAAAAATGAATCTCGATTCTACCATGCTTGTTATAATGAATTTTCCTCAGTCTTATAGACTGGTTATTCATATTTTTTAGACCCTCCATTTCTACAATTAAGAGCGTGCATGGATGATGAAAAGTCTATCTCTGTATGTAATCTAGTAAGAAAATAAAGGCAAATAAAATGCAACAAGATTCCCCGCATTATGACCACTGTCTAGCAGTTCTTAAAAACTCTCCACTGTTTGGTCAACTAAGCGATACCGTTTTGCAGGATATGCTGAAAATATTCCACTACGAAACGCGGTGTAAAGGTGATACCGAAATTTCGCCAAAACAAACCTCAGACCGTTTTTATCTCATCATCAAAGGTCGTGCCAAGGTTTCCATCTATAACCCGGACAACGGTAGAGAACATATCCTGTTCCTGCTTGGCCCAGGGGACGGCTTCGATTTAATCAGCCTGCTGGACGGCGAGTGGCATGATGCCGTGGGCACGGCACTGGATGATATGGAAGCTCTTTATACCACTGTGCAAAAGGCAAGAGAATGGATTAATCAACACCCCGATTTCAACCGAGCCTTTCTACCCTACCTGGGGCAACAGATGCACACACTGGCAAATCAAGTGACCGACCTGTCTCTTTATGATACTGAAGCACGGTTAGCACGGCTGGTACTTCGACATGTGGTGCCCGATAAATCATCAGTTCATGAAATTGAACTGATCAATGATTTATCTCAAGAAACATTGGCTTCCATGATCGGTTCAGTGCGGGTTGTGGTGACCCGACATTTGCAAAAATGGAAGCAAAAAAATATCATTTCAGGCAAGCGCGGAAGCTGGTCAATAAACAATCTCAAGGTATTACTGGAGAAAGCAGAAGAGCTAATTGGAAATTAAACTCATTGATTCCCCTGCAAAGCCTCAAAACCAGACACCACATCAAGTAACTCCTCAGTTATTTGACCCTGACGTTGCTGGCGATAATTTGCTGTTAATGTCTCTAGTCGCTCTTGAATATTTTTTTCTGCCACTTGCATAGACATCAATCGGCTAGCATGTTCACCAGCTAGTGATTCAGCACAGGCATTGAACAGTTTGATAAACAATTGTTGCTGAATTAAGGAGCTTAACAGCTTTTCAGCCGATAAAGAAAATTGGGGTAGCGAACGTGAAGGCCACGGTTTTTTACTTTTATCATTAAAATTATTCAAATCAAAAGGTAGCAGTTGCCGTGCTTGTGGCGGATAACTGCCTTTTTGTTGACGTGCGTGATGGAACAGCATAACCTGTTCAACACCACTTTGTTGCCAGCGATCAATTTTTAACAATATTTCCTGCACCGTGCCTGTAATTGTATCCACTGTCCCAGGCACCAATAAACAGTCTTCTACAACTTGCCCCAATTCATGTAAGGACGCTTCAGCACGGGAACCGACTACCAGAATACGTCGAGAACCCTGATTTTGATTAATTTTATCCAGTTCATTTATTGCATACTCAGCAATGCTTTCGTTATATCGACCACATAAACCATGATCAGAACCAAAAATAACGGCTCCCAGTAAAGGCTGAGCTTTTTTTTGCCTGTTTGATGTATGTGCCGCCTGATGCTGTCGCAATACTACCTGCAAGCCCATTTCGACACTTTTATTGTAGTGCTGCAAAGATTCCTGTGCGCGTTCATATTGGCGTATGCTGACTGCGGCAAGCACTTTCATGGTGCGAACAATTGCCTGAAGATCGGCGCTGGTATCCATATCCCTCTGTAATGCTTCAAGCGTTTTCATCGCTCATCCATGATGGGATTCAGTATTGATTTTGCAAAATCAACGAGCTGTTGTTTTTCTTCATCGCTTAATCGTTCTCCCTTGTTAATCTTGTTTTGCTGAGAAACAAACTGTCCTAAAAATTCATCACACAAAAGCTGACCTGCTTTTTTCACCTTATTAAGTGGCAGTAAATCAAATAACCCTGCATTGAGTGACTGCAAGATGATGATTTGCTCAAAAACACTGAGCGGACTGCTTTCGTCTTGCTTTAGCACTTCTCTTACCCGCCGTCCTCGCTCAATATTATGACGGGTCACATCATCCAGACGGGTACCGAAACGAGCAAAGGTTTCCAGTTCCTCAAACTGTGAATATGACAAGCGTAATGGCCCTGATATATCCAGATAGCTGGGAGGCTGGGCTTTTCCACCGACACGGGAGACTGATTTTCCGACATCAACAGCGGGTAAATCACCTTTTTGAAACAACACGGGCGATAGATATATCTGACCATCTGTTATTGAAATCAGATTGGTGGGAATATAGGCGGAAAGGTTTTGCGCCTGGGTTTCAATAATGGGTAAAGCAGTCAGACTACCGCCACCATATTGTTGCTTTAAATGCGTTGCCCTTTCCAGTAAACGAGAATGCAGATAGAAAATATCACCTGGATACGCTTCTCGACCTGGGGGGCGCCTGAGCAATAAAGACAGTTCACGATAAGCATGTGCATGATGGGTAAGGTCATCATAAATAATTAGTACATCGTGCCCCTGTTCCATAAACCATTCACCAATACTGGTTGCGGCATAAGGTGCAATATAAAGCAGTCCTGGTGTAGTTTCGCCTGCGGCAACCAGCACTATACTGTATTTTAAAGCATCCTTTTCACGTAGCTGCTGAATCAGTTTGGCAACTGCCGCACCACGTTGACCTATGGCGCAGTAAATACAAATCATGTTTTTATCATGCTGATTGACTACGGTATCAATAGCAATGGCTGTTTTACCTGTTTGACGGTCACCCAGAATTAGCTGACGCTGACCGCGACCAACGGGGATTAAAGCATCAATCACTTTAATGCCCGTTTGCAAGGGCGTAGAAACGGGCGCGCGTTCAATAATGGGTCGTGCTTCCCGCTCTATCGGCCAACGTAAATCAGTTTGCAGTACACCCTCATTGTCCAGGGGATTCCCCAAGGGATCAATCACCCGTCCTAGCAATGCTTGTCCAACGGGTACATCAATCACCCGACCACTGCGCTCGACTCTGCTACCTGCTTTTAATTCAGTATCTTCCCCCAGTAGCACTACGCCTATTTCATCTGGGTCAAGATTAAAGGCAATACCCATAATTCCGTTTTCAAAGCGCAACAGTTCCATTGCTTTGGTATTGGGCAAACCACGAACACTTGCCACGCCCGAACTTACGCGTATTAATCGCCCTACTTCCCGTTCATGCAAGGTAAAGTTGTCATTTTGCACAATACTTTCAATATGCTTTTCAGCTTGTTGCAAATATTGCTGTAACAGTCCGTTCATAATAACTCAGTTCCCAGTTCAGTCAGATAACGGTCAATATTCCATTCCCAACTTCGTCCATCAGCTTCCAGCGCAATACCGCTAAGCAGGTAATCCTGCTGTTCAAATACTAATTTGCTTTCAGGTTGAAAATTGTCAAACCATGTCTGTATTTTCTTTTGGCTCTGAATATCCATTTTAAAAGCCGTTATCATTGTGGCTGATTTTTCTTTTTGCAATGCCTGTTTAAAAGATGCCTGCTCCTTATCTGGCAAACGGGATAAGTGTTGCAAAAAATGCTCAATAATCTGCTTTTCCAGACTTTTGTCGGCTAATCGGGCGAGTGTTTTACGACTGAGCAAAAGAGACTTTTCAGCGATGGTTCGACTCATTAGCGGTGCTAAATCCTGTTGCTGTTTATGAATTTCTGCATCAAATTGCGTTTTTTTCTGCTGTCCTTCTTCATTTAATCGCTGTAATACCTGAGCCTTTTCAGCTGTTGCCTGTTGCTTTGTTTGCGTTAATATCTGGTCTTTTTCACGATTCAATTGCTGAATATTGTCTTCATACTGATTTTTAAGCGACTGCGCTTCCGCCATTTTGGTTTCCGCCTGTTGCAGTCGATTAGCAAGACCTTGCTCCCGACTTTCCATAGCACCGATAATCGGCTTAAATAACAGTTTTTTCAACAACCAGATCAGAATCAAAAAATTGATAATCTGAGCGCCAGTGGTAAACCAGTCTATAGCCATAAGTTAGCCCCCGGAGTGCGTAATGATATATTCCCAAAAAGGATTGGCAAATATCAGAATCATTGAAATGACCAGACAATAAATTGCTGTCGATTCAACCATAGCCAGCCCGACAAAAAGGGTGCGAGTAATGGTGTTGGTTTCATCGGGTTGTTGGGCAATTGCCGTTAATGCATGGGCAAGCGCTCGCCCTTCTGCTAACGCTGGACCAATAGAACCAATGGCAATGGTTATTCCCGCAGTAAAAATAGATACCATGCCAATTAAGCTAATGTCACTCATAAGAGTCTCCTAAGGGTTGAATTAATTTTTTCTTTTCATCGTCACGAGGGGTTGCCGAGGCAATATAAACCATTGTTAATACTGAAAAAATATAAGCCTGAATAGTTCCTGTCAGTAAGCCAAGAATCTGCATGACAATGGGAAAGAAAAACGGGGTAAAACTTAAAAATATGCCACCAATAACTACACCACTCATAACATTGCCGTATAGTCTGACTGCCAGTGCCAAGGTACGGGTAAATTCACCGACAATATTAAAAGGCAACATAAATAAGGTGGGTTGACAGTATTGTTTAAGATAATTCCACAAACCAAGCCGACTGATACCGTAGAGTGGAACCGCAATAAACACACACAAAGCCAGTGCCGTAGTGGTTGATAACGATCCTGTCGGTGGAATATAACCAGGAACGATAGCCAGCACATTAGAGACAAAAATAAACAGGAATAAACTGCCAACAAGTGGCAGATAGCGTGCAGGATCTTGTTGACTAACTTGACGAATTTGCTCATTAACCTGATAAACGATGGCTTCCAGCATATTTTGACCCTTTGAAATAGGCGGGTCTATTGATAAGCGTCGAGTTACCAGAAAGCTACCGATTGCCAGCAATGCCATAACGCCCCAGGTAAATGCCAGCGTTGCATTAATTTTGAAAAATCCATATTGCCATAAAATAATTTCGTCTGGGCTAAGTACCATAGTTTTTCTCCTTATTTAACATAGTTCCTGTGCTGAGCATCACGACCATTAAGTTAAGAGTTACTGCTTGCTATCGTAGGAGCGCGCTTTAGCCGCGATTGTTCAGCTACATAATCGCGGCTAAAGCACGCTCCTACAAAGAGACATGCTCTGGAATAGCGATCAGTTATTAACTGATTGGAACTTTAACCCGCTGGGTCAAAATAACTCGAGTCAAAATAAAACCAGCCAGACAAATCAAAGTAGCTTGCCAGCCTCGCAGAACGACAGGATAAAACCCAGCCACCACCAGTAAATTACGAATAAAAAAACTGCCAATCATCCACAGAGCTTGATGATTAACAATACTTAAACGGCGTACAGTCAACCACAGTCCGCCAAAATAAATCAGCCCCAATAAAGCACCCCAAAAAAATACCGCACTATTTAGATAAACAGCTTCAATCATCATCTCTCTCCTCACCGATCCAGTGCCAGGCATTCATGCATCCCAGCACTATACCGACAAACATTAGCGTTAACGTCCAGGAAACTTGCCCTGGCCAGTTTTTATCAATCCAAATTCCTAGTGCAATGCTGGCTACAGTTGGAATCATCACTGCCCAGCCAATCAATCCAAACATACCCAGTCCAAACCAAATTTTATGGCGTTCGTTTTCCCGCGCTTTAATTTTCCGTTTGGCGCGTTGCTCAACAGACTTTGTAAAATCAGTTCCACTCTCTGGTTTTTGATTATTTTCTGCCATCATATTCACCCTACATCTGCATAAAATGTCTGACTACACCCGTTTCTAATCTTGCTAATGCACTGCGAGCAATTCGTTCGCTTTCATTCAGTTGCTTAAACCGTTGCTCTACCGTGTCTTTTAATGTTGCCAGATCATCACCTTTCACTGCATTGTAGGCTGAGACTAAAACCTCGTCACCACATTTGGTCAATATGCCTTCATCTATAGCAACAAAAACTTCCTCTCCACTTTCAGAGATAAATTGAAGCAACCCTGGCTTGAGAGCAGAAACAAAATCAATATGCCGTGGTTTTAAACAAAAACTGCCATCCAGCCCTTCTGCTATAATTTTCTGCACAGCTTCGTCAATTAAAATATGACTGGGTAACAGTACCTTTAGCCTCATTTTTTGACCTCATCAATACTGCCAATCATATAAAATGCCTGTTCGGGGATTTGAGAAAACTCATCATTCAGAATTCTCTCACAGCCATCCAGTGTATCTTTCAGGCTAACCAATTTTCCTTTACTCCCCGTAAAGTGTTCAGTGGTCACAAACGGCTGGGTCAAAAAACGCTCCAGTCTACGCGCGCGATTGACAATAGCGCGGTCATTTTCACTCAATTCTTCCAGCCCCAGCATCGCAATAATATCCTGCAACTCATCATATTCTGCCAATTCCCTACGCACTTCGGTGGCAATGGTGTAATGCCGTTCACCGACAATCGCGGCGTTAAGCATTTTGGAACGCGAAGCTAATGGATCTACCGCAGGGTAAAAGCCCTGACTCGCCCGTTTGCGCGCTAACACCACAGAAGCGGAAAGATGACCAAACACATGGGTTGCAGCAGGGTCAGTAAAATCGTCAGCTGGCACATAAACCGCCTGAATTGAAGTCATACTACCGCCGACTGAATTGCAAATACGTTCTTCCAGTTCAGCGAGTTCAGTCGCCATCGTAGGCTGATATCCAACCCGAGAAGGAATTCTACCCATCAGACCAGAAACTTCAGCACCTGCCTGAATAAACCGAAAGATATTATCAATCAGCAACAACACATCACGCTGAGTGTCATCACGAAAATATTCAGCAACTGACAAGGCGGCATGGCCAACACGAAAACGTACACCCGGCGGTTCATTCATTTGCCCAAAAATTAATACCGAATCCTTTAGAACGTCTGCTTCATCCATCGTGCGATAGAGTTCTTCAGCTTCACGGCAACGCTCGCCAATACCACAGAAAACACTGATGCCCTGATAATGGCTGACCATATTATTGATTAATTCAGTAATCACCACTGTTTTTCCAACGCCCGCACCACCGAATAATCCAGCTTTACCGCCTAGTTCTAACGGCGCTAATAAATCAATGATTTTAATGCCCGTTTCAAAAACGTCTGAGCTAATGCTTCTTTCTGATAATTTTGGCGGTTTCTGATGAATGGAACGAACATGAGCCGTTTCAATCGGTGGTTTGCCATCAATAGCATCCCCAAAGACATTAATCATCCGACCTAAAACTGGTTTACCCACGGGGACTGACAGAAAAGAGTCAGAATTAATAACAACTGCACCCCGTTCTAAACCCTCAGTAGAATGAAAAGCAATGCAACGCACTTCTGTTTCATTAAGATAGCTGGTTACTTCAAGAACAATCTGCTGTGCATGACCTGTCAGCAACATTTGGTTTATTTGCGGTAGCTGACTTTGAAAAATCACATCCACCACACTGCCTCTGATAGATTTAACACACCCGTTAACAATGCTTGATTTAGCATCATGTTCCATCATTTCAGTCACTGGAGATTTGATGTTATTTTTCATGGATTCACTTTATGACAAGGTGATAGGGGAAAAATCTTAATAGCATTCTAATACAAATTTTTTCTTTTCACTGTTACCTAGGTTACATCAATTATGGATTGTTTAAGGTATCTTTTTAGCAAAAGTAATTCATGTATTTTTACATCCGTGAAAAGCACACTGATTTCCCTAAAAGAGGAAAAAAAATGTTACAAGAAATGAAAAACCAACTCCTTGAGAATATTAAAAAAGCCAAGAAAAGTGGAGAATTGACTACACAGCAAGTGTATAACATTGCCAGTGAAGGTGTCGTACAGGCTGCCAGTAAATTGGATGAGGAAGCGACTGATCTACACGCCATCACCAAAGAGGCAGTCACTGTTTCTGTTCAAGCATTGGTTGAAGCGGAAGAAACCAGTCTGGATAAAATTTCTGCCGCATTGCACGGCACAGTGGATGGAATTAAGCATGTCGAAACAAGAGTATTGGATACGATTGAAAATGAATTAACACGGGTTAAAATACGGTTAAATGAAGAGGAAGAAACACTGGCTGACAGTCTGCGTATTGCTCTGGATGGAGCCGAGGAAGCTGCGGATAACTTTACCGGGAATATTAAGGATAATATTCTGACAGCAGTAACAGATGCCAAATTGAAAAGTGCTGAATTGCTTGGGCTTACAATGGCTACGGTCAAACAGGCTGTTAGCAAAGCAATTGAGACAAGCACGCAGATTGAGGACGATATTATTAATATCACCCGTGATGCAACAGCTAATGCTATGGCAGAAGCGCGCTTCAGTGCAGAACGGATTAGAAAAGTGTCAGAAACAGTGCTTTTAGCCACCGTGGAAGCGGCTGAAGAGATTGAGTGTGATATATCAGAAATTGCCAGTGCTGCAACCGAGGGTGTGCGTCTAGGGCTGAGTGAAAACGTTGAGTTTACTCAAAAAAGTATCGCCAAGGTAGGTAAGGATTTGCTACTTGCAGGCAATTTAAAACAGATGAAGGAAGATTTGGAAGCAGTTGGCGATTTGTTCACAGCAACTCTGCGTAGCGTTGCTGATAAATCAGGCAAACCTGCCAGAGAAATGTTACATGACCTAGCGGATGATGCACAAAAAAAAGGCTCAACGCTACGGGAAAAAGCAGTGCTGGCATCACATACGGTAGCTGAGCGATTAAAGGAACTGGGCAAAGAAGCGGTGAATAAAACGGGAGAAGTGAGTAGTGACACTGCTCATGCAGTGACAGAAGAAACAAAGATATTAGGTAATCGGATGCTAGTCGTGGCGAAGAGCGTTGAAAACAGTGTCTGGGAAAGTGCAAAAATAGCTTTTTATCAAGATGATAATGGGAAAGTAAAATAAATTGTTAACAACAAATCGGAGAAAGTCATGACTACAGAAAACACACAAAACACCAAAAATGCAGCCCGAGAAGCAGTCACCTTGGGTAACAATGTACAAGAAAGTATTCGAAATATCGTCACGCAAGCACTGGAAGATGGCAAAATGGAGCCAGAGGTAATTAAGCAAACATTGAATCAAGTGGTTGAAGGGGCTTGTGAAGGTGCAAATGTTAACCCTCAAGAAAATACCGAAGCTTTAAAAGAAGTGGTTAGCGGTGTTGATAACGCATTGAAACAAGCGTCTATAGCCTCTAAATTAGCGATTGAAGAAGCCAGTGGTAAACTACAGGATTTTTCAGATCATGATTTAAAACGTGCTTTAACTGATTTGGAAGATCTGGAAAGTTTATTTTTTGATACCTTACATGAAGTGGCCGATCAAGGAAAAGAAACGGTTCATGATACGCTGAAAAATTTATTGAATCACTTGCAAACCAATGGTTCAAGCGTTGGACAATCCGTCAGTGAAATATTAACAGGATTACACAGTGACCTTTCTGAAGGAGGCAGACTGCAAAAAATACAGGCTGCTGATGTAGCCAAAGCAACTGGGGCGGCTGTGGCAAGTATTGCCAGCGGTGTATTAGCTGGTATTGCGGAGAGCTTACAGCCAAAAGAAAAAAATTGACCTTACTGTGTCACCAGCAATGCAAAAATGAGCCACTTATCTCGAATTAAAGCGTAAAGCGTTCACCTCCCCCTTTAAAAAAGGGGGGTTAAGGGGGATTTTAAAAGCTATAATTCATAAAGTTTCCCCTAACCCCAATGTGTCGTAAAGTTAAACATAAAACATTCGGAGAAGGGACTTTAGTCCCTCCAAATACGGGGCTAAAGCCCCGTCTCCAAGCTGAACTAGCTGAACTAGCTGAATAAATCCCTTAACTTAATAACATTACCCCTCAACCCTCTTTTCTAAAGAAAAGGACTGCACACATAATTAAGGCATTATGATTTTAGAAACTTTAAGAGTCGCCCGTGATTTTGGACGTATCCATGAAATCTCCTCAATTTTAATTCGCTATGGCTTCGGCGATGCGGTGCGCCGATTAGGCATAGCGAATTTGATAGAAAGTGCAGGACACGTATTAAAATGGAAAGAAGAAGCAGAAGATATAGCTCACCTTGAACCACCTGCCCGTGTGCGTCACGCGCTTGAAGAAATGGGGCCGACTTTTGTCAAGTTAGGCCAAATACTTGCCACCCGAACCGATTTATTTTCACCCGAATGGATTTCTGAATTTAAAAAACTGCAAGATCAAGTTCAAACGGTTCCTTATGAAAAACTTGCTGACCAAGTTGAAGAAGATTTGGGAGCCAAGCCAGAAGAGGTGTTTGCTGAATTTAACCAGCAACCACTCGCGGCAGCATCCATGAGCCAGGTCTATAAAGCACGGTTAATTGATGGCACTTCGGTTATCGTTAAAATTCGCCGCCCTGGAATTCGAGCAGTTATTGAGGCAGATTTACGCTTACTGACGCAGTTATCTGAAATTGCCGAAAACGAAATTAAAGCCTTACAAAACTATCACCCCAAAGAAATAGCCCATCAATTTACCTTATCCATGCGTAGAGAGCTGGATTTAACGGTTGAATGCCGTAATGCAGAACGTATGGCAGCAAATTTTAGTGAAGACCCAAACATTGTAATTCCTAAAGTTTACTGGCAGTGGACTAGCGAACGCATTAATGTACAAGAATTTATAGACGGCATAGCTGGGAATAATATTGATGCCATTGAGACATCGGGACTGGATCGAAAAATACTTGCAAAACGGGGTGCAGAAGCTGTTTTAAAAATGGTGTTGGAAGATGGTTTTTTTCATGCAGACCCGCACCCAGGCAATTGTTTTTATCTTATTGATAATCGCATTGCTTTTATTGATTTTGGCATGGTGGGTCGATTATCAGAAGAACGGCGAGAACAATTATTAAGACTATTACAAGGCTTAGTCGATAAAGATTCTAAGCGAGTCATTAAGGTATTATCCCAATGGGGAGCCAGCACGCCCCCAAAAGACAAAGATAGTTTAACTTTGGATATGGATAATTTTATAGATCAGTACCATGATATTCCCTTAAATGATCTGGATATTACAGCTTTATTAACTAACCTGACAACCTTGCTGCGAGATCATCACCTAAATTTACCGCCTGATTTAACACTGTTTCTAAAAGCCTTTATTGCCCTGGATGGTTTAGGCCGTCAATTAGACCCCGAATTTAATTTGGTTGAAGTGGCAACGCCTAATATACAACGTATTTTTTTAGCCCGTTATAGCCCTGATGCTTTATTTAAGAGAGGTAAAAATAATCTATTTGGCTTTGCAGAAATTCTGACAGATTTGCCACAAAGCCTGTCCCGATTTGTGGATGCATTAAATCACAATACTTTAGGGATGAAGATAACTATTGAAAAACCCGACTGGTTAAGCAATGAGCTGGATAGAGTTATTAACCGTTTGTCAGTCAGTCTGGTAACCTCTGCTTTAATTGTGGGGAGTTCTATTGTGACGACAGTTGAAGGCGGTTCATCTTCTATATTTGGTTTAATGGGGTTTATTGGTGCTGTTATTGGGGGTGTCTGGTTACTATTATCCATTTCGCGTAGTGGGTAATGTTAATACCAATGAGATTACTTTGGTTTCTTGCTTTCTCCTTGAGTATTGATATAAGCTTTTGAAGCTGGGGGTTAATTGCATTGGCTTCATTCATAAAAAAAGGATAAGCTTAGGAATATAACCTCGTGATTAATTTAATTTCAGAAAATGGACATTATGGTTAAGCTATCAGCAATATCACAATATTTAATTTATTTAAGTGCTTTTAAAGTAAAGAAAATTGTAAGTTTTGATGATTTCCTTCCCTTACTGGTGGTTTTGCTAACCGTATCCCCCTCTCTTAGTGCTGATATTAGCAGTACAGATAGCTGTTTGTTAGAGCAAATTAAAGAAGCAAAAAGTGATAAAACCATCGGTGCGATTCGAACAGAATGCTCTGCCCGTTTTAGCAAAAAAAAGAGAAACACCTTTCTTCTTGATTCGGCTGATAATACAGAACCTGACGGAGGTCCTATTGCCAGAAGGATTGAGCTGGAGGAAGGTGTAGAACTTAATCCCTTTGTACTAACCGCTCACAAACCAAATTATTTCTTACCGTTCGCCCATAATTTTGACCCTAATGACGAGCCATTTCTATCAGAATTGGGAGGTAAAAATATGGATAAAACTGAGATGAAATTTCAGGTTAGCCTTAAATTTCCCGTATGGAAGGGCTTGTATAAGGGCAATGGCGATATCTATGTTGCCTATACCAATTTATCCTTTTGGCAAGCTTACAATGGTGATTTTTCTCGACCCTTTCGAGAAACAAACCATGAACCTGAGATATTTTTATCCTTCAAAAATAACTGGAAGTTTTGGGGAGTTACCAACAATTTAATCAATGTCGGCATTGTGCATCAGTCAAACGGCCAGAGTGGTGATCTTTCACGCAGTTGGAACCGAATCTATGCCCATTTTGTATTTCAAAAAGACAATTTCAGCGTTAGCTTAAAACCTTGGCTGAGAATATTAAAAGATGATAAGGATGACGATAATCCAGATATCGAAAAATACCTGGGACATGGTGAATTGAGGATAGGGTACAAATGGGGCAACCATACTTTTTCCAGCATGTTTAGACATAATTTTCGTTCCGATCAGAAAGGGGCGCTTGAGCTGGGGTGGAGCTTTCCGCTTGTTAACCGGAGCGAGGTTATGTGCAGTATTTTTATGGTTATGGTGAAAGCTTGATAGATTACAATGAAAGTGTGAATCGTTTAAGTGTTGGCATAGCACTGACAGATTGGATGTAGTGCGATTCTATGGATTAGTTAGGTAACTGGTTTTTTTCCAGTTACCTAATGTACACTATAAATTATGATACCTGCTCATATCGAATAGCCCAGCTTCTAGCCCTCTATATTTCTTATGTTCAGCATTAAACCAGTCTAATGTAGGCCAGATCAGAGGGTTATTTCGTCGAATTCCAAAACGCGAATAAAAATTCGTTTTATCAGCTGATATCTGGGCTGTCTTTAATGCGGTAATAAATGCATTCAAATCCTGTTCTGCAACACTAAAGAAAAAATTAGGGTAACTTCCAATAAAACCAGGTACTACAGTCAAAGTATCTTGTTCTGGAGCAAGGCGGTACTGCTCTGCAAATATAAATGCAACATTCGTTAAATCCTTATTATGAAGCAAGGTATAAACCTGGTCATCAGCATTATCCATTTTTACCCTTAAAAATGCTATTTCCGGTATTGCAGAAATCTGTTTTCCCTTTAACCTGGCTAGCTGATGAATCATTTTATCCACGCTGTTTTGGGCTGATTTGCAAGCTTCCTGCTGACACGGTTTTAACCAGCGTGATGGGGCTAGTGACTGACCTAAATGCGACTTTACTTGATGAAAAAATTCCTTTTTATAGTCCTGTCCTTTAAATTGGATAGCTGTTTCAAAATTAAGGTTTAACAGTTCACTTTCCAATCGTCCGTTAAGTAACCCCTGATACCAGCTGTTATATATTTTTTGCCTGGCATGACTGGGTAAAAAACGTAAAAAGTTATATTCACCGTCGCGACGTAAAAAGTCCATATAGGTGCGTGAAGCTAATTGATGGGTGGTGGGGCCATAGACATTAAACCCTGCGACTATTAGATAGTGAATACGCTCGAACAAGGGATAATCCAAAACCCAGGCAGTTTTAGGCACATCCCCTATCAGTCCTTTTTCTACAGTTGCACTGTCAAAATGCCGAAATACTGTCAGCGTAGCATTTTGATTCCAGCCATTACCTTTCCAGATATTATCAAGAGTGAACCCACCGCTACGCTGAAATGTTTGTTTGATAAATTCAGTTTTTTTATGTAAATATTTTTTGCCATCCTGATCATAGACCTTCCAGCCAAGTAAGCCGATGTTATCGCCCTCTTTTCCAGGTAAAAATAAGATATTGTTATACTTAGTAAAATACTCATTGACCTCGGCCTGATAAGGATGATTTGGACTAAAAAACAATACCCAGAAATGGTCTTGTATTACATTTAATGCCAATTGTCCTCGGCAGACAGGCCCTTTAATGAAGCCTGAAATAAAGAATTTCGCATCATCCAGTAAAAATTGATATTTAATGGGGTTAGGAATAGCTGCAAAAGTTTTAAATGGATTCGATCCAAAGTCGGCTTGATAGGAAGGTAATGCGCTTACCTTAAAATCGTTATCAAAAAATAACTGTTGATAACGTGTTCGACGCGCCAAACTCAGTTCATAGATAATGTGTGTTTTATCGACGATGGTGCTTTCTATGCGCCTAAGACGATAGTAAAAAGAGCTGACTTGCGGATCATCATAGGGTCTTACCGTATTAATTTCTTCAATCGCCTGACCTGAGGGTGTTGTTGAGCGAACAAGTCGATAAAAGTTATCAGGGTTATCTTTAAAATAAATATGGCCTAAAAATAAATGCTCATAAATATAGCGCGATACTAATTGCTGCTTTAATGAATCGCCATTAAAAAATACTTCCCACTCGCTGATATTTTGTTTGGACTGTTTTGTTAATGTAAAGTTTTGATCATTTTTAGCCCCTTGTTCCAGCCAGCTTAAAATGGTTTTTTCTTCTGCTAGTGACAATCCTGGCAATGCATAAGGCATACCCCATTGCGGATGCTCAACCCTGTATTTGCTATACTCCTCCATGGTTGGACATTCATATTTGTCATTTAGCCCAAAATGATATTGCTCCTCATCTAATACGCCTTGTTCAGGTAGTGGGAAACGACGTTTTTGCAATAACAGTTGAGCTAACAGTGAGTTATCAATACCTGCCACTGCCGATGGTTGACGCTCATTTATCACGGGGTAAAATTGTTTATCTCGCCATTCTTTCGTGGTGGTTGCATCAATATCCAAACGGGTTGGCGGTGTGGCAAACAAACGCTCACCATCATAGACGGGTTGTTTGGTAGCCCCTCTTTCCAATCCAGTTGAAGACGTGAGTTTTAATTGGCAAGGTGAATCATAACAGGCATGGCAAGCAACACAGCGGGCATCCAGAATAGGTTTCACTTCATGCGTAAAAGAGACCTGCCCTGATGGTAATTCAGAAATAACTCGTGAACTAGGTTCTGCTGAACCGTACAATTGTTGATAGTTTTTTGCTTGATAAGCATTACTACAACTAATCATCAAAATTAAAAAAAACAACCCAAATAAGATTTTCTTTTTCATACTTAAAACCTAAAAAATGTAAATGATTTTTGTATTCAGTATTTCATAGTTGTGTGACAAATGAAAAGACGGTTTGGACTTTTATTGCTTCTATAAATACCCAAGTAAATTTAATTCAACCTTTTACTTGTCTTTTTTCCCATTTTAGGCACCACATAAATAGTTTCGTAGCCAGCTATGCGCCTATTTATGTAGCACCTAAAATGAAAAAAAATCCAGCGTAAAATTGTTAAATTAAATTTACTTGGGTACTTACTTGCTACTTTATCCGCCATTTACCTGAATTTTAGTTCTGATAAAATCAAGATGAGGAATGTGTAGTAAATCGGCGATTTTTCGCACCATTTGTTCCTCGTATTTATCTAACTGCCCATCTGCATAAGCAATTTCCCATAATGTCTTTATTAAGGTTTTTTTCTGGTCTTGAGTATAATTTTTATTAATTAATGCGGGGAGTCGCTATTTTTGCGAAAGCTTGTTTTGGGCATCCCAGCCCAAGCAAGCGGCAAAAACTTTACGCGACCACTAATGCCTTCGGCGCCCCAGACGTCCTGCGTATGTGCCACTTCGCCACACCATCGTAAACTCGGCGCAGGCTACGTAGCACTCCCTCAATGACTGGACGGCATTTCGGGAAACCTTTTATTTTGTCTCCACCTACACTAGCGCTCCGATTCCGACAAAACAACGGACCTACGCCTTCTGGGGACTACCAGCCCTCGCGTTCGCTCTCCATGGCTGGCAGCGGAGGTAAATGCATGATAATCAGTTGCATTTTGCCGATGACCTTCAGCAAGATTAATTAATCGAGTAGCTTCTTCAGTGGAGAGTGAGAAAATATCTCTAATACGTTTTAGTATCATGTCATGTTCTTCGGTCTGTACGGAATCATCAATATGCATCATTTCTATAAATAATGCGGCACAGGCAAGATGTAATTTTTCCTCAGCAATAGCAGTGGGTTCTGGAAGTGCTAGATACTGATCAAAAAACAATTGAATCTGGTTTAACATTTTTAATCTCCTTCACGCTGCCTGAATAACCAATCAGAATAGCTCATTGTGAAGTCGATAAGTATAACTTAAGATAAATACGTTTGCTCAAAGCTGATTATTTATCAGGATTAAAAGTCAGCATTGATTTTCATAACCTCAAGCAAAACATCAGATAAATTAATAACACCGAGTAACTCTTCCTGTTGATTGATAACGGGCAGATCTTCTACCCAGTGTTCTAACTGACGATGGAGTATTTCATTCAAGTTCTCATCTGGGCTGGCTTTTACAAAATGCGCTTCCATCAACTCTGCCGCAGAACCTGGGGTGATTCTCTCCATAATTTGACGGCGTGTGTGAACTGTATGATGCTCTGCTAACACCAGCCTTGCCAGTTTTTTATAGCTTAAATGACCTATTACCCTGTTCTTTGCATCGACAACATATAAATCCTTTAATCTTGAATTACTCAACAATTTTTCCATAATCTGTTCCAGACTCCAGTCTTCTTGAACGACACCGGCTTGTATTGGATGTTTGTGTAACCAGTCTGATACTTTCATAACGTACCTATTTATTTATATTTATTCGGATTTTTTTCCGAGCAGATATTTCACCTGCTTTTTGTAATGCAAAACGGGTAGCCAAAGGCCCAATAAGTTCATAGATCAAGGTCGTTGCTAAAATGACATTAACGATGATTAAACTGATTTCTTTAAATTCAGCTTGTTGACTTAATAATAAAGCCAGACCAACAGCCACACCAGCCTGGGGAATTAAGGCAAAGCCCAGCCAGCGGGTCACCAATAGAGGTGCTTTGGTTATTTTTGCACCGAAAGCAGAGCCGAATACTTTGCCCACAATTCTGGCAAAAAAGTAAACCAGAATCAGATCCATATGTTGCAAGAAAACGGCTGAGTGAAAATGTGTTCCAGCAAGGGTGAAAAACAATAAAAACACAGTTTCTTCCAGGAAATCAATGGAGCCAAATAATTTATCCCCCGCAGAATATAAAAAGTGTCGCGATGAAAACCCCAAGGCCATGGCTGATAATAAAGCTGAGAAATGAAACATTTCTGCCAGACCGGAAACCACTAAAATTGATCCCAGCGTTAAAGGGAGCAACATGGTTTTCTGCTGAACATACACTGCTAACTTTGCCAAAAACCAGCCTATGATCATACCCAAAATCATAGCCAGTCCAATTTCTAACAATGCCTTTTCAAGGTTCTGTTCGATTGAACCACCTGAAATCATCGCTATCACAACCGAAAAGAAAATGATTCCTAGTGCATCATCTAGGGCAACAACACCCAATAAGGTTGTACTTAATGAACCTTTGGCACGATATTGATGTAAAACCGCAATAGTTCCTGCCGGGGCAGTCGTTGCAGAAATGGCTGCAAATGCCAAGGCAATAGAAATAGAAGGAATACCATCCAGCTGTGGTGCTAAGATCAATATCCCTAAGAAAACCATTGCTATTGCACCAAGGGATTCGCCCAATGCAATACCGACAATGGATTTCCCCATACGTTTTAATTGAGCCGTAGTGACTGATCCACCGATAATGAAGGCAATAATACCTAAAGCAATATGAGTCAAAGGCTGTGTCCAGTTACTTACATTTTCTTGAAAAAAATGTCCAAGAAATTTAGGCGAAAATAAAGCACCTGTAAGAACATAAGCAGCCACTCTGGGAATGCCCAGTTTATTGGCACCCTGTCCAGCAAAAAGACCTGCAAGTAACAGTAAACCAAGTAGCAATATATTTGAATATCCTATATCCATTATTATTGTCCTAGCGGATAATCAATACACTGTGCGATACAATTCGCACCACCAATTTCGCAATATTTTCTTAACTTTTTAATAAGGCCACTGCCAGTCACGCACTTCCGGCATGTCTTCACCGTACTGACGAGTGTATTGATGATGGTCAATCAATTTATCGCGTACATATTGTTTAACATAAGCAGCACGTTGGCGTAATTGGGGGACTCGTTCAACCACATCGGCAACCAGGTGGAAACGGTCTAAATCATTCATAACCACCATATCGAATGGGGTGGAGGTGGTTCCCTCTTCTTTATATCCACGTACATGCAAGTTACTGTGATTATTGCGTCGGTAGCATAAGCGGTGTATCAACCAAGGGTAACCATGGTATGCGAAAATAATGGGTTTATCTGTGGTAAAATATCATCAAAGTCTCGATCACTCAAGCCATGAGGGTGCTCCGTATCAGGCTGTAGAGCCATTAAATCTACAATATTGACAACACGAATTTTAAGCTCTGGTATTTTTTGACGAAGAATATCAACAGCAGCTAGCGTTTCAAGTGTCGGTACATCACCGGCACAAGCCATAACAACATCAGGTTCTCCATCTTTATCATTGCTTGCCCATTCCCAAATTCCGATACCGCTGGAACAGTGCTTGATGGCAGCATCCATATCCAGCCATTGGTGTTCTAGCTGTTTACCAGCAACGATAACATTGATGTAATTCCGACTTCTTAATACATGATCGGTAACTGATAATAAGGTGTTTGCATCAGGTGGCAGATAAACTCGAATAACATCGGCTTTTTTGTTGACGACATGATCAATGAATCCTGGGTCTTGGTGAGAAAAACCATTATGATCCTGTCGCCAGACGTGGGAGGTCAAAAGGTAATTCAGAGAGGCTATGGGTCTGCGCCAGGGGATTTCATCACGAGTGATTTTAAGCCACTTTGCGTGTTGGTTAAACATGGAGTCAATTATGTGAATAAATGCCTCATAACAGGAAAAAAAACCATGACGGCCAGTTAACAGATAACCTTCCAGCCAGCCTTGACAGGTATGCTCGGAGAGAATTTCAAGCACCCGTCCATCCTGAGATAAATCAGTATCTTCTGGAAGCGTCTCTGCCATCCAGGCTCTGGAGGTTACTTCAAAAACATTAGCCCAGCGGTTGGATGCTGTTTCATCTGGACCAACGATACGGAAATTGCGTGCCTTTTTGTTTTCATCCATTACATCACGGAGTAATGTTCCCATAACACGAGTTGCTTCAGCCTTAACGGAGCCAGGTTTAGGTACATCGACCGCATATTTTCGAAAATCAGGTAACCGCAATTTCTTCAGCAAAAGTCCGCCATTTGCATGTGGGTTATCCCCCATCCGCCGTTTACCTACGGGAGCCAGAGCTTTTAGTTCTGCAATTAATTCACCTTCCGTCGTAAACAGTTCTTCTGCTCGGTAACTTTTCATCCAGCTTTCCAACAGTGCCAGATGTTCGGGGTTTTCTGCCAATTGTGCAAAGGGTACTTGATGGGAACGCCAGAAACCTTCGGCCTTGTTACCGTCAACTTCTTTGGGCCCCGTCCAGCCTTTTGGTGACCGAAGGATAATCATAGGCCAACGAGGACGGTCGGTAGCCCCTTCATTTCTAGCCTGGTTCTGATATTCATGTATTTCAGCAAAACATCTCTCAAGCGTAACTGCCATCTTTTGATGCATACTTTCCGGTTCATCGCCTTCAACAAAGTAGGGTTTATAGCCATAGCCAATGAACAGAACTTCCAGTTCCTCATGGGAAATTCGAGAGAGTACTGTAGGATTGGCGATCTTGTAGCCATTCAAATGCAGAATCGGCAGTACAGCACCATCATGTCGGGGATTGAGAAATTTATTGGAATGCCAGGCAGTGGCCAATGGCCCCGTTTCTGCCTCGCCATCACCAACAACGCAGGCGACAATCAAATCTGGATTATCAAATGCTGCGCCATAGGCATGGGAAAGTGAGTAGCCCAGTTCGCCTCCTTCGTTGATGGAACCTGGAGTTTCCGGTGCAACATGACTGGGTATGCCTCCGGGAAAAGAGAATTGTTTGAACAATCGTCGCATCCCTTCTTTATCCTGAGAAATATTAGGGTAATATTCGCTGTATGTACCCTCTAACCATGTATTAGCAACAAGCCCTGGGCCACCGTGACCAGGACCTGCAATGTAGATAATATTGAGATCTTGTTGCTTAATCAAACGGTTTAAATGTACATAAATGAAGTTAAGTCCTGGCGTAGTGCCCCAATGGCCTAACAATCTGGGTTTTACATGTTCCAGAGTCAGCGGCTCCTTGAGCAAGGGGTTATCCAGTAAATAAATCTGGCCAACAGAAAGGTAGTTTGCGGCACGCCAGTAGGCATTTATTTTTTGTAGTTCATCTTGATTAAGGGTCACTTCTTCAAGTTCTGCTGGTAATGTTGTTTCGTTCATAACATTCTCCATGTTTAGATTTTGTATAGAATTATTAATGGTTGTGAATTGGTTTCAGATTAAGAATAAGTTCAGAAGTGGGTTTTAAATAATATTAAATTCTCACGCCTTAACCTCTAAACGTTTTTCAACCGCTAAAATATGCAGAGTGGTTTTTAATACCGAGTCGGGATTCAAACTAATTGAATCAATACCCAGTTCCACCAGAAATTCTGCCATTTCAGGATAATCTGATGGTGCCTGACCACAAATGCCAGAATGACGGTTATTTCTTTTTGCACCTTCTACAGCTAAACGCAGCATTTTCTTAACACCCTCGTCCCGTTCGTCAAAATCAAAAGCCACTTTTTCAGAATCTCGGTCTACGCCCAATGTTAATTGAGTCAGGTCATTCGAACCTATGGAAAAGCCGTCAAAGTGTTTGGCAAACTCATCAATCAAAATCACGTTGTTTGGAATTTCACACATCACATATATTTTTAAGCCGTTCTCCCCCCGCTTCAAACCGAATTCAGCCATTTTTTCTAAAACCAACTGCCCTTCTGTAACGCGTCGACAAAAAGGAATCATCAAAATAACATTGCTCAATCCCATGTCATCTCTTACCCGTTTCATTGCTGCACATTCCAATGCAAAACCTTCGGCGTAATCTGGATGGGTGTACCTTGACGCTCCCCGAAAACCCAGCATAGGGTTAGCTTCAACTGGTTCAAATGCACGACCACCAACAAGTGAGGCATATTCATTGGATTTAAAATCAGACATGCGAACCACAACGGGCTTGGGGTAAAATGCGGCGGCGATCGTTCCAACCCCTTCTGATAATCGTTGTACAAAAAAATCTTCAGGCTTGCTGTATCCCAGAGTGAGTCGCTGAATTTCAGCTCGATCAGCATCATCTATAATACGTTCTGGATGAAGCAATGCCATAGGGTGAATTTTGATATATTCGTTAATGATAAATTCCATTCGCGCCAGACCCACGCCATCATTAGGTAGAAAACTGGTTTTAAAAGCTAGCTCGGGGTTACCCAGATTTAGCATAATGTCTGTTTGCGGACGAGCAAGTGTCGAAAGATCAGTTTGAGTTACTTCAAAAGGAAGTGACCCTCGATAAATCTTGCCTGCATCACCTTCGGCACATGAAACGGTAATTTGTTCACCATTGTGGATTTTTTCTGTTGCCTGATCTGCACCGATAACAGCAGGAATACCCAGTTCACGCGCCACTATTGCTGCATGGCAGGTTCTACCGCCCCGATTAGTGACTATGGCAGCAGCAATTTTCATAATCGGTTCCCAGTCTGGTGTTGTGGTATCTGCCACCAAAACTTCACCCGCTTTAAATTCATTTAGATGCGAGCTACTTTTGATGAAATGAGCCTGACCACTGGCGATTTTGGCACCAGCCGACCGCCCGACTGCCAGTATTTCACCCGTTTCTTTTAAGTTGTATTCTTCAAGAAAATCACCTGACTCCTGAGAGGTAACTGTCTCAGGCCGTGCCTGGACTATATATAACTGACCATCCAGACCATCTTTAGCCCATTCCATATCCATGGGTTTTTCATGACCAATATTATCGCTGTAGTATTGTTCAATTTTGATGGCGTAGTCTGCTAAAGTTAAGACTTCTTTATCCTCAATACAGAACTGTGAGCGATCAGATTTAGGTGTAACAATATTTTTTACGGGTTCCCTGGTATTACCGTCTGCATAAATCATCTTGATTTTTTTTGCGCCCAACACTCTGCGTAAAACGGTTCGATAGCCTTTTTCAAAGGTGGGTTTGTGAACATAGAATTCATCGGGATCAACAGTACCCTGAACAACATTTTCACCCAGTCCATAGGCGCCGGTAATAAAAACAGCATCACGAAAACCCGATTCAGTATCCAGAGAAAACATCACACCACTAGACGCTAAGTCAGAGCGCACCATTTTCATAATACCTATGGATAATGCTACTTTAAAATGGTCAAAGCCATTATCAATACGGTAATGAATAGCGCGATCAGTAAACAAACTGGCAAAACAGCGACGACAAGCATCCAGCAGAATCTCATCTCCAGAAATGTTCAAATAGGTATCTTGTTGCCCGGCAAAACTTGCCGTTGGCAGGTCTTCGGCTGTTGCAGAACTGCGGACAGCAAGGCTGAGGGAATCTCCATATTCTGCCTGTAACTCATGGTAGGCAGCCAGAATTTCAGCTTGTAAATCATCGGGGAGTTCTGCACCATAGACAATATCGCGGGCGCGTTTTCCTCGTTGAGCAAGGTCGTCCATATCATCTACATCAAGGTCATCTAATGCCTCATGTAATGCCTCCCAGGCATTATTATGATCTAGGATATAGCGATAAGCTTGAGCACTCACGGCAAATCCATTGGGTATTTTTACCCCTTGCGATGTTAGTTGACAGTACATTTCCCCTAATGAAGCATTTTTCCCTCCAACCAGTGGAATATCGTCAATAGTGATGTCTTTAAAATAGTGAATGTATTGATAGTTCGTCATCGCTTTTCTCACTTTAAATTTTGTGTTCGACTGTTTACTTGCAAAAACCAGAACCGATACTTAGGTTAAGGATTACCCATAATGATAATTCCGTCCATAGATAATTTATACATCACTCTATCTGGATAGAGATGTAACCTAGGTAACATTGCACAAAAAAGAAACCTGATATAGTTAATTTGTGAGCATTCATTAATGCCGTTACCGAAGTCTTATGTGTTATGGCTACTTGTGCAAAAGATTGCTAACAAAAAACCAAAATTAAAAAAGGTGCTTGAATATGAGTATTGATACCTTAAAGTTACGCAGCGTAGGGATAGATACCTACCATGAAAATGTTGCCTACCTGAATCGTGACTGTAGTATTTATCGGGCGGAAGGCTTTCAGGCTTTGTCCAAAATCCTTGTCAGTGCCAATGGCTCCACCTTATTGGCTGTACTGAATGTAGTGGATGACGACTCTATTGTACAGCCAGGCGAGTTGGGACTATCTCAGCAAACTTTTGAATATCTGCATTTGGAACAAGGGACTTTAGCAACGGTTAATCATGCAGAACCACCTAAATCAATGGATGCAGTGCGACGCAAGATTAATGGCGAAAGCTTAAGTCAGGATGATTTTAATAATATTTGCAATGATATTGTAGAAACCCGATATTCAAAAATGGAGTTAGCCGCATTTCTGGTTGCCTCTGGGCAAAATAATCTTGATCGCAATGAGCTGTTGTATTTAACGAGAGCCATGTTGCAAACAGGACAACAACTGGATTGGCACGAGTCATTGGTTGCTGATAAACATTGCATCGGTGGAATACCTGGCAATCGAACATCCATGTTAGTGGTACCGATTGTTGCTGCACATGGCATGTTAATTCCAAAAACCTCCAGTCGTGCGATTACATCACCAGCAGGGACGGCTGATACCATGGAAATTTTATCCAATGTTAATCTGCCACCTGAGCGAATGCTAGAGATTGTACGAGAGCAACGAGGCTGTTTGGCATGGGGTGGAACGGCTAAATTAGCCCCCGTTGATGACTTGTTAATTTCCGTAGAAAGACCTTTAGGCATAGACTCTCAAGGACAAATGGTCGCCTCAATCTTATCCAAAAAATTAGCCGCAGGTTCGACTCATTTAATTATTGATATTCCCGTCGGGCCAACGGCTAAAGTACGGCATATGCGACAAGCATTAGCTTTACGCAAGTTATTTGAATTTGTCGGTGACAGGCTTAATATCCACTTAGAAGTGATGATTACCGATGGTCGCCAGCCTATAGGATTCGGTATTGGCCCTGTTCTTGAAGCGCGGGATACTTTAAAAGTGTTAAATAATGACCCAGATGCCCCTGCTGATTTGCGTCAAAAATCATTACAGCTGGCTGGTCGAATCATTGAATTTGATCCCGATGTCCGTGGCGGACAAGGGTATGCCATTGCTCGCGACATATTAGAATCGGGACGGGCATGTGCAAAGATGAATGATATTATCAAAGCACAAGGTGAAAAAGAAATTGATTTGGAACTGGGTAAATTATGTTACCAGGTCTGTGCCGACCGTGATGGTGTTGTGACTCAAATTGATAATTTTCAGACAGCAAAAATTGCCCGCATGGCTGGGGCACCGATGGAGAAAAAAGCAGGCATAGATCTATTAAAGAAAATGGGCGACAAAGTGTCAAAAGGAGAAGCTTTATTCCAGATTTATGCAGAAATTCAAGCTGATTTTATGTTTGCAAAAAAACTGGCACAGCAAAATAGTGGATATAGTATTGGTGATAAAGAACAGATTTTAAAACCGTTAATTACAGCTTAGGAATGGATCATGTTGATACTTACATTTGATGAGTACGAACCTCAAGCGCAACGCTTTGGAGCTGCACTTGGTGCTAAAGTAGAAAAAGTATATCTGCACCATTTTCCCGATGGTGAAAGCTTATTGCGATTACCCACGGATATACCCAGCCATGTGATTATTTGTCGCAGCCTTAATCAACCTAATGATAAATTAATCGAGTTGTTGCTGTGTGCAAAAACAGCCAGGGAGTTAGGGGCTAAAAGAGTCACTTTAGTCGCACCTTATTTATGCTACATGCGCCAGGATATTGCTAACCAGCCAGGTGAAGCGGTTAGCCAGCAAATTATCGGGCAAATGCTGGCAGATTTATTTGATGATGTGATTACCGTTGATTCACATTTACACCGCATATCAAAATTAAATCAGGCAATACCGATAGACAATGCAATTAGCTTAACAGCGGCAGATGAAATTGGCAGTTTTCTTAAACAGCAACTTGATTATGCCGTATTGCTAGGGCCAGACGCAGAGTCACAACAGTGGGTTTCTGCCATTGCAGAAAAAATAGGTTTTGATTATTCCGTGGCAAAAAAAGTACGTCAGGGTGATAAGCAGGTGACCATCACTTTACCTGATTATGATTTTAATAATAAACCCGTGGTCATTGTTGATGATATGGCCAGCACCGGTAGAACAATAGCGATAGCCACAGGGTTGTTATTGGCTGCTGGAGCAAAGCAAGTTTATGTGGCCGTTACTCACCCATTATTTTGTGGCAATGCAGAAACTCATATTTTACAAGCGGGTGTAGAGAAAATCTGGAGTACCGACAGTATTAGTCATTCCAGCGCATGTATTACTCTGGATAAGCTTTTAGCACGCGCCATATTAGATATTAGCCCTGATGCACCCGTTGTCAGTATTCCTTAGAATCACGTTTTTAATTTGGAGAAATAAAATGAAAATAACAAGATCACAAATAACCAGTCTTCTTTTTAGTTTACTATTCATTAGCTGTAGCATTGCTAACGCTGAATATAAGCCATATACGGAACAAGATACAAAACAACAGAAAATGGAGGAAAGACAACAAAAAAGAGAAGCCAAAAGAGAAGAAAAACAAGAAAAAAAGGAAATGAAACAAAAGGGCATGAAGCAAAAAGTGAAAAGTTATAGCGAAGTCTTATTGGAACAAGCAGAGACTCTGGAGCTTACAGACCAGCAACTTGGTAAGATTCTGCGTATTCAGATGACCAACAAAAAGACCCGCAAAGAATTAATAGCCAAGCCCCACAAAAGCATGAAAAAGGCTTTAAAAGAATTACGTAACCCAGCTGCTAATGAAGCTTCAATTCGTAAAGCGGAAAAAGCTCATACAGACGATTTTGATGCTTTAGTTGACGCTGAATTAAAAGTTCGTAAAAACATCAATAATGTATTAACTCCAAAGCAAAGAGAGAAGCTAAAAACTATGAAACTGCCAGAAGAAGAGAAAATGAATTAAAGGGTTTTAATTATGAGTGTTGCTGATATAGTCCGCTGGGTGCAGACTCACCCGCTGAAAATCAGGGAAACGGAGCGATAGCGAAGTGATGATTTTTAGTCCGCAGTAGGCAACAGGGAAATTTGCAGATTCGACGTGTGCGATAGCACGCGAGAGAAGCAAAAATTTTTTCCCGATAAGCCGTCAAGTCAGTGAGGTAAGTTTTAACGGAGCGGCTTTTGTGCGGAGTTGAAACTGGACGCAGGACGTACTGTGGCACTCGATTAAGTCGCCCGAGCGGAATGAATCTTTGGACATGGATGTCCCAAGGTGATATATAGCGAGGATGGCGCGCCAGTATAAACTTTCCATTACCAAAGAATTAAATATGCACAATTACGGTACATTAGATTCATCATATAAAGCAGCGGGTGAAAAGGCTGGAGTTAGAAAACTGGTTGATGAATTTTATCATCAGATGGAAACCCAGCAACGAGGCCAGCATATTCGCGCCATGCATAAAGAAGATTTGCATATCATTAAAGATAAATTATCATTATTTCTGATGGGCTGGCTTGGTGGGCCAAGGGAATATGGTGAAAAATATGGAGGTATTTCCATACCAATGGTACATCAACATTTAGTCATTGGTGAAGAAGAACGTGATTCCTGGCTTTTTTGTATGGGTGAAGCGTTAAAACAACAAGATTACGATGCTGACTTTAAACAATATCTTATTGAACAGTTAGCATTTCCTGCTGAAAGAATCAGGCAGGTTTCGCAAATGGCTCATTCCTAGTTCCCACGCGGTGCAATCGAAAACTAGGGAGTTTATTTATTGCGAATTAGCTAAATAGGCAATTTGTTTGGAGTGAAGGCTTTAGCCTTATACCACTAAAAAGAGGCTAAAGCCTCTGCTCCATTAACAGTAGGCTTTTTCTGAGAGGGTAATATGGAATATAAAGATTATTATAAAATTATGGGTGTTGCCAAAGATGCCTCCCAAAAAGAAATTAAAAGTGCCTATCGCAAACTGGCGCGTAAATATCACCCTGATGTCAGTAAAGAAAGTGATGCAGAAGATCGTTTTAAAGAACTGGGTGAAGCCTATGAAGTTTTAAAAGATCCCGAAAAACGCACAGCTTATGACCAGCTAGGGGCTGATTGGAAAGCAGGGCAACAGGGTTTTCAACCGCCGCCAGACTGGGATGCCGGGTTTGAATTTCATGGTGATAGTTTTACAGGTGGCAATGCGGATGCCGCAGGATTTAGTGATTTTTTTGAAAGTTTGTTTGGACAGGCTGGCGGTGGTTCTCAATACCGCACGACAGGTACAAGTCAACATCATATGCGTGGTGAAGACAGTCGTGCCAAAGTCTTTATTAATCTTGAAGATGCCTATCATGGTGCATCTCGGGGTTTAACATTGCGCAACACTGTTATGGGTGCTGATGGTCACCCTCAGCTAAAATCCCGCACATTAAATGTTAAAATTCCTAAAGGTGTAAAAGCAGGACAAAATATACGATTAAAAGGGCAAGGTAGCCCAGGTTTTGGTGAAGGGGCAGCAGGTGATTTATATTTAGAGATAGAATTTAACCCACATTCTATCTATAAAGTTGATGGTGCGGATGTCTCTCTGGAATTACCTGTTGCACCTTGGGAAGCTGCTTTGGGTGGTAAAATTAAAATACCAACACCGAGTGGTATGATTGACCTAACAATACCCGCGGCTATTTCAAGTGGTAAAAAAATGCGTCTAAAAGGACGGGGCATTCCAGCAAAACAGCCAGGAGATTTTTATGTCACATTGATGGTGGTTTTACCTGATGAGTTGAGTGATAAAGAAAAAGACTTATATCAAGAATTACAGCAGGTAAGCAGTCATTTTAATCCACGAGCTAAACTTGGATTGGGGAAATAATCATGCAGAATGAAATTATTAAATCAGAAATAGGCATCATCGTAGAAGAAGGTGATAACCTCTCATTAATTAAACTTTGTCGTTACTGCTCATTACCCGCAGAGAATATTATTACAATGGTTGAACGAGGAGTGATTGACCCTATTGACCCCTCAGTTAGTTACTCTCACTGGAAATTTTCCAGCACCAGCTTATTACGCATACAAGCTGCGTTGCGTTTACAGCGAGATTTAGAGGTGAATCTGGCAGGTGCTGTATTAGCATTGGAATTGCTAGATGAAATAAAGCAATTACGCCAACAAGTGGCTTTTTTACAGCGTTAATTAACCGCGATTTAAAACCTAGGCATCTAATACGATTCTCTGTACATGACAAAAATTTTAAAAGGTTGATGTAGCCCGTTGAAATGTAATTAAATACCGGGTTTTTGTTTTGGCAAACATGAATAACGGACAATTACAGATCAACGAACTAACCGCTATATTAAACGAGCATTTTCATTGGAACAAGGCAAGAATGGGATGTTTTGTAGGAATGCTAATAGCCATAATGGTTGTAGGTACAGTAAACCTGACACAATTGGCTCTATTTTTTCCTAGCAAGGCATTGGTTTCATCACGATACAGGCGCATACAACGGTTTTTTAGTGAACATTGGCTTGATTACAATGAAATCGCTCGTTTTATCATGAAGTTATTTGGTTTTACCGAAAATGACTTTTATTTGTCATTGGATAGAACCAACTGGAAATGGGGTAAAACCAACATTAATTTATTAGTGCTGGCCGTTGTCTATAAAGGCGCAGCCATTCCCGTGTATTGGCTACCCTTGAATAAGCGGGGCAATTCTAATTGGCGAGAAAGAATCGTGCTAATGAAACGGTTTATTAGCCAGTTTGGTCAGGACAGGATTAAGGGGCTGTTAGCGGATCGTGAATTTATAGGTGATAAATGGATGGGGTGGCTCATTGAAGAAAAAATACCTTTCAATATTCGGATTCGTAATAATAGTTATACCGTAAATAGTCGGGGTGATCGTCTACGTGTTGACCATTTATTTCGTGGATTAAAGCCCGGCGAGAGGCTTAATATTAATGAAGCAAGACTTTTAGGTGCTTGCTCAGTCTATTTAAGTGGCCTCCGCTTGAGTGATGGGAAATTATTAATCGTTGCTAATGCTAGCCTTAATCCGAATGCGATTGAAGAATATGGCCTGCGTTGGGAAATTGAAACCTTGTTTGGGTGTTTAAAAGGCCGAGGGTTTAACCTTGAAGATACGCGCGTTGTGGGTTATCTCCGCATGAAAAAGTTATTTGTATTACCTGTTATTGCTTTTTGCTGGTCTCATAAAGTAGGCGAATGGAAAGACGATTGTGTTTTACCGATAAAAACCAAAACACATCAACGTTTAGCACAAAGCATCTTTAGGTATGGTTTAGATTGTATTCGTTCTGAGCTGTTTAATATTTTTTCACAATCGAAAAAACAGGTGAAGAAAATACTGTCTTTACTCCGTCCTGCTTTGTCAGGTAATAGAATTTATGGAGGATCAGTTAGATGCTGATTTTTTGTCGTGTACAGAGAATACGATTACATATCTGAATAGTTGATATTTACTCGTTTATTTCCCACCACCGAAATGCTGAGCTATTGTAAAAAAATCATCTTTATATTAATAGACCGGGAGTAACATATGGAAAACTTTAATATTGATGCCTATAAGCCCAAAGAAATTGCTGACCGAATTGAACAAGTCAGTATTAGTAAAAGTACCATAGACCCCACTAGAGTATTTGCATTAGCAATATTAGCAGGTGCTTTTATTGCCTTGGCTGCTGTTTTTTATACACTGGTGATTCATGAGTCCACGATGAGCCCGGGTATAACTCGTTTAATCGGTGGATTGGTTTTTAGCCTCGGTTTGGTTTTAGTGTTAATTGCCGGTGCTGAACTATTTACAGGTAACAACTTATTAGTGATGGCTTGTGTAGATAACAAAATCACTTTCAAACAGCTAATGATCAATTGGAGCATTGTTTTCTTTGGTAATTTAGTCGGCTCTTTAGGGATTGTTTTACTCATTTATCTAAGTGACCATTGGTTAATCAGTGATGGAAAATTGGGTTCAAAAACCATCATGATAGCGAGTAGCAAAGTCAATTTGAGTTTTATGGTCGCCTTTTCTCGTGGTGTCTTATGCAATATACTAGTCTGCATGGCTGTTTGGATGTGCTTCGCTTGTCATTCAGTAGTCGATAAAATATTGGTTATTATCTTTCCTATTGCAGGGTTTGTAGCAATGGGGTTTGAACACTCAGTTGCTAATATGTATTTTATTCCTGCAGGGATGGTCGCTCACTCAAATCCAGACATCACACAAATGGTTAATGCCTCAGTTGATTTATCAAACTTAAATTTATCAGGTTTTGCGAATAATTTATTGCCCGTTACTTTGGGTAATATAGTGGGCGGCAGTGTATTTGTCGGTTTAACGTATTGGTTTATTTATTTAAGAGACTAAAATAACAATATGAGTGATGAAACCTTTGATCCGGTTCTAATCAGTGAACAGCAGTTTGATAAGGCGGCAGCCTATATAACTGATTTAAAAAGTGGCTTGATTGATTATCTAAAGCAACCTAGTCGAACCCATATTGCCAATTTCCCTATTGAGTTGGACGATGGGTCAGTGGAAACCATTCAATGTTTCCGAGTGATTCATAACCGTGTTTTTGGTCCGAGTAAAGGCGGAATTCGATACCACCCTGATGTAACAATGGAAGAAGTGACTTCATTAGCCAAGCTGATGACGTGGAAATCCGCATTGGTTAATATTCCATTTGGTGGGGCAAAAGGAGGCGTGGTATGTGACACTAAACAATTAAGTATAGATGAATTACGCCGTATTACCCGTCGCTTTACGGTTGAATTATTCGATGTAATTGGCCCTCATACAGATATTCCCGCACCTGATATGTATACCAATGAACAAACAATGGCATGGATTTACGATACCTATGATGTATTGAACCCAGGGGAAAATAATCGTCCCATTGTAACGGGAAAACCCATTGATTTAGGAGGATCACTAGGACGAGTGGAAGCAACTGGAAAAGGTTGTTTATTTGTTACAGAGCGATTTTTATCTAAAGAATTAATACCGAGTTTAGTCAAATTGACAGGCTCTCGTGTAGCTATTCAAGGTTTTGGAAATGTTGGTGCTGTTGCTGCTAGTGAATTTCATAAACAAGGCGCAATTATTGTCGCGGTGAGTGACAGTAGTGGCGGTATTTATTCTAAAGAGGGACTTAACCCAGAAGAAATTGCTGCATTTAAAAAAGAACATGGTTCAGTCGTAGGTATGCCAAATACATTGACATTAACGAATGAAGAATTATTAGAAGTTGAGTGTGATATTTTAATTCCAGCTGCAACTGCTTTCCAAATTCACGGTGACAATGCTGCTAACATAAAAGCTAAATTGATTGTGGAAGCCGCTAATAACCCTACAACCCCTGTAGCCGATGAAGTGTTACAACAGCGAGGCATTTTTATTATTCCAGATATTCTGGCTAATGCTGGCGGTGTAACTGTCAGCTATTTTGAATGGGTACAAAATCAAGCTAATGAGCAATGGGCGTTAGATTTAGTTAATGAAAAACTACAAAACAAAATGGTTTCTGCTACCGATATAGTTTTTGAACATTGGCAAAGCTATTCAGTTCGTAAGAATAGTGAAAAAGACGAGAGCACTCTACCGCAAGATTGCGTACCAGATTTTAGAACGGTTGCATTGGTTATTGCTATTAAACGTGTGGCAGAGGCTACTTTGTTGCGCGGAATTTGGCCATAGATCGCCTATGCTTTGCCCAGTATATTTGCATTTACGCCCTTATTTTGAGATGCTCGGCAAAACGAGTAATATCAAATGATTAAACAAGTGCAAAAACAGACGCTCACAGTTTCTCCCCAATATTTGATTCCAGCGCTATTACTGGTTGGTTTGCTATATCTAGGCTATCTAGTGCTACACGAGTTTCTGTTAACCCTTGTCTGGTCTATCATTCTTGCCTATGTCACCTGGCCTATTTATCAATGGCTAAACAGAAAAATTAGTAAACCTAAATATTTGAGTGCAGCCATCATGACGGTAATTTTGTCATTGACTCTTCTTATTATCGTTTTCTGGTTTGTTAATTTGTTACAAATTGAACTAACAGAAACCTATCATAGGCTCGCCAATTATATAGCACAAAAAGACCATCCTCTCCCTGATTTTATCGAACAAATTCCCGTAGTTGGAACGTATCTGCAAGATATCAGCAACGACTTAATGAGTGACACTTCTCGTTTGGTTTCTCAGTTAGCGCAATGGAGTAAACAAGGGTTTCCCAAATTAGCAGGTTTTGTAGGGGGTATTGGTAGCTATACCTTAAAAACGGGCGTGTTATTAGTGACAATCTTTTTTTGCTACCGTGATGGACATCATATCCTCTCACAATTACATCTCGGCATCATCCGTTTTCTTGGCGATCGCCAACATGTTTATTTGCAAGCAATAGGCGATACAACTAAAGCGGTGGTTTATGGTTTTGTTCTCGCCGCTATGGTTCAAGGCTTTTTGGCTGGCATAGGCTATGCAGTTGCAGGTGTTCAAGCCCCCGTTTTACTCGGCGCAACCACAGCATTGTTAGCGTTGGTACCCATGGGTGCCACGCTAATATGGGTGCCCGTAGGAATCTCTTTATTATTGGGAAGCTCACCGCTAGAAGGTGTAGGTTTATTATTATGGGGCACATTAGTGGTGAGTACCGTTGACAATGTAATTCGGCCTTTAGTGATTAGTGGTACAAGTCAAATTCCCTTCCTGGTCGTTATGTTCGGTGTATTAGGGGGACTCGCTGCTTTTGGGATAATTGGTATTTTTCTTGGCCCTATTGTATTGGCAGTATTGCTCGCCGTTTGGCAAGCTTGGTTGGCACAGCAAGTTACCGATGCTTCTGAATAAATTGAATAAAAACATGGCACATCAACAAGTAACCGATCATTTACATAGCTTGGCTTATGCCGTCGCTACTTTCAGGGTAAAAGTCCCTATTGGTAGAAACCCAAAGACTACTATTTCGAAAGGTTTAACTAATTTCTAAGGTAGTGGGAAAAATCAGGCCAAGACTCTATATTAATAAACTATTTCAATATCAATTGACAATAGCAATACTCTCCTACAATAATATAAATATACCAAATATATTTTAGGAAAAGAACGTATGGCTCAACTACATTTTTATATACCTGATTCAGTGGCAGATACTGTAAAAATCAAGGCAGAACACGCCCATTTATCCGTTTCCAAATATCTTGCAGAACTGGTAAAAAGGGAAGTTGCCAACCAATGGCCAGAAAAATATTTTGATAACTTTGGCCAATGGGACGGTGAACCTCTGCAACGCCCCACTCAAAATGCGATGGAACAGCGGGAAACATTAGACTAATGTACCTGCTTGATTCCAATGTTTGTATTCATCTATTAAATAACCGTCACTCACACATAGAAAAACATTTTCGTTCCTCTTCTCCCTCTGAAATTGCCTTATGTAGCATTGTAAAAGCTGAACTGCTTTTTGGTGCTCGGCACAGTAAGAGAGTAGAAGCCAACTTGCAATTACTCAATCATTTTTTTGCTCCACTCAGTAGCTTACCCTTTGATGACCGCTGTGCAGATGAATATGGGGTAATACGGGCAGATTTAACGGTTCAAGGAAAAATAATTGGGCCAAATGATTTATTGATTGCTGCAACAGCCAGAGCACATGATGCTGTGTTGGTAACGCATAATACCAAAGAATTTTCGCGTATTACGGGATTGCGGTTAATAGATTGGCAAGAATAAAATGCCTCTGCAAAGAAGCATTACCATACAGGCATAGTTTAAAAGGCATGTGAACTTAAGCTTTAATATAGCTAGAATCATACAAGGTGAACAATGAAAGGGTTATTGGAAGAAATCACTAGTTCTTGGGTAGCAGCAACAGGTGAAACATTTACCAGCCACCCAGTTGCACAAAAAATAAGAACAGAGCTCCCAAATTTAATTAAAAAATATCTCTGTACATGACAAAAATTTTAAAAGGTTGATGTAGCCCGTTGAAATGTAATTAAATACCGGGTTTTTATTTTGGCAAACATGAATAACGGACAATTACAGATCAACGAACTAACCGCTATATTAAACGAGCATTTTCATTGGAACAAGGCAAGAATGGGATGTTTTGTAGGAATGCTAATAGCCATAATGGTTGTAGGTACAGTAAACCTGACACAATTGGCTCTATTTTTTCCTAGCAAGGCATTGGTTTCATCACGATACAGGCGCATACAACGGTTTTTTAGTGAACATTGGCTTGATTACAATGAAATCGCTCGTTTTATCATGAAGTTATTTGGTTTTACCGAAAATGACTTTTATTTGTCATTGGATAGAACCAACTGGAAATGGGGTAAAACCAACATTAATTTATTAGTGCTGGCCGTTGTCTATAAAGGCGCAGCCATTCCCGTGTATTGGCTACCCTTGAATAAGCGGGGCAATTCTAATTGGCGAGAAAGAATCGTGCTAATGAAACGGTTTATTAGCCAGTTTGGTCAGGACAGGATTAAGGGGCTGTTAGCGGATCGTGAATTTATAGGTGATAAATGGATGGGGTGGCTCATTGAAGAAAAAATACCTTTCAATATTCGGATTCGTAATAATAGTTATACCGTAAATAGTCGGGGTGATCGTCTACGTGTTGACCATTTATTTCGTGGATTAAAGCCCGGCGAGAGGCTTAATATTAATGAAGCAAGACTTTTAGGTGCTTGCTCAGTCTATTTAAGTGGCCTCCGCTTGAGTGATGGGAAATTATTAATCGTTGCTAATGCTAGCCTTAATCCGAATGCGATTGAAGAATATGGCCTGCGTTGGGAAATTGAAACCTTGTTTGGGTGTTTAAAAGGCCGAGGGTTTAACCTTGAAGATACGCGCGTTGTGGGTTATCTCCGCATGAAAAAGTTATTTGTATTACCTGTTATTGCTTTTTGCTGGTCTCATAAAGTAGGCGAATGGAAAGACGATTGTGTTTTACCGATAAAAACCAAAACACATCAACGTTTAGCACAAAGCATCTTTAGGTATGGTTTAGATTGTATTCGTTCCGAGCTGTTTAATATTTTTTCACAATCGAAAAAACAGGTGAAGAAAATACTGTCTTTACTCCGTCCTGCTTTGTCAGGTAATAGAATTTATGGAGGATCAGTTAGATGCTGATTTTTTGTCGTGTACAGAGAAAAAATATATTTTAAAAGACCATCCTTCCTTTAAGATAAAATCAAGTGCAGGTGCAGGTAATTGGGCTAATGTTGCATGGCTATCAATCTTGAACCCAGAAATCACAGATACGACTCAAGATGGTATTTATCCTGTTTATCTATTTAAGGCAGATGGGAGCGGTGTCTATCTTTCTTTAAACCAAGGCACGACAAACCCTGCAAAATCTCTTGGTAAAAAAGGGACTGTAGAGCAAGCTAATAAAATTTCTCAATCTCTACTTGAGTCTATAGATGGATTGAAAAGCTGGGGAGAACGTTCTATTAATTTGGCAGCAACAACACCACTTGGTAAGTCTTATGAGGCTTCTAATGTTGTTGCAAAATATTACCCATCTAACTCCATACCTGACGATGATATATTAAAGAAAGATTTGTTAGATTTGTTAGCATTTTATGAAAAAACACCAGATTTATGGATGAAAATAAAAAGAAATGAGATAAGTAATATTAGTCCCCCTCAAAATTCAATGATTCAAATTGAAAACATATCTGTACCAAAACCTTTCATCCTTCTATCAGGCATCTCCGGCACAGGCAAAACTCGCTTTGTAAAACAACAAGCTAAATACTCTAAAGAAGATGAAACAAACTATTGTTTAGTGCCTGTTCGCCCAGATTGGCATGAACCTTCAGATTTATTGGGTTATATTTCTCGGTTGGGTAGCAATGGTGCTGAGTATATTGTGACTGATTTCTTACGCTTTATAGTCGCAGCATGGAAGCATATTATTAAACATATCGACGGAAATGAACTTACCTTTAAAGATAATGCTGTGCCTTATTGGTTATGTCTGGATGAAATGAACCTTGCACCTGTTGAACAATATTTTGCCGATTATTTATCAATTATTGAAACACGCTATTGGGAAGATGGACAATACCACTGCGCCCCCTTGTTTAATGCCAGTATTTTCACCCAAGTTGCTGATAAGTCAACGTTAAGAAGCAGTCTTAATTTGGAGGGTGATGAAAATAGTAATTTATGGAATTACTTTTTAAAACAGGGCATTAGCATACCGCCTAACTTGATTGTAGCGGGCACTGTTAATATGGATGAAACCACGCATGGTTTTTCTCGCAAGGTAATTGACAGAGCATTTACGCTAGATTTTGGTGAGTTTTTCCCTAATGATTATCAGCATTATTTTAAACCTGAAACACGGGTAAAGGCATTAAGCTTCCCTACGCTTTCACAAGTTAATTTAGAGCTTATCTCTAAAGTTAGTATTGATGCGAATGCTAACAAAAGTATTGCTTTTTTAGACGCTATAAACACAGAATTAAAGGGAACACCTTTTGAATTGGCTTACCGTGCATTAAATGAATTACTTATCGCTGTGGTTTGTTTTGAACCTGACAATGAAATTGCACTTCAGGCTGTGTGGGATGATTTTTTAATGACTAAAGTTTTACCTAGAATTGAGGGGGATAGTGAAAAATTACAGGATGATGGTGAGCAAAGCTTGCTCAATAAGCTGGATTCAATTATTAGCAAACAATTGAGTGAAATTTGGGATACTGAGGCTCGTCCTGATTTGCTAAGAGAGGGTATTGATGGCACAACACTTTATATTCCATGCCGCTCTAAAAAGAAAATCAGCTGGATGAAAGCTCGCTTAAGTGACAATGGTTTCACTTCTTTTTGGCCTTGAGCAATTTTCCAAGATAACTCATCATGCCTGAATTGCTAAAACTTGAGACATTAGATTGGACATTAATTATCTGGAGCAAGGATATTAGCCAATCTCAAAAGCAACTGAACCATACTCTAAGTAATAGACATAAACAGCAACCTAATACCTGTTTACGATTTAATCCTCTCTTACACATTGTCGATTTAGATAGTTTAGAAAGTCAGCATATCTGTTCAGATACGCCTCTATTTTTTGAAAATAAACTCTATGAATTTGACTTTCAATTTCATACGGGACGACTACCTGAAAAACCAGTAGTTAAACACCGCTTACAAGCAATAGAAGATGCATTTCATTATTCAGGGCGTTCATTAAGGGGTAGTATTAACTTTGGTAATGCAGTTGGCTGGTTTAAGCTGGCATTACATTATCAGTTAAATAATAAAGAGATTGTTCAGGCGATTTCTTTTGAAGTTTTTCCAACTAAAATGGATATTGAAACGGATTTATCTGATATTCAGCAAATTATTGATAGGCAATACCCTTTATTTCACTTTTCTTTTGCACAAAAAACAGAACAAGAATTAGCCCGTTCCAGAAAGCCGCACGAACGATTTCCTTTATTATGGTTATCTCAATTTGAAAGCTTACGAGAAGAGCTGGAAAAAGGCGTTAAACAAATTTTACAAACCCCTCATTCTCGTTTATTACCCCGTTCAAGAAAATTAAGAGCTGAGCAACTTAAAGGTCGATTATCTCCTAGACTGGAAGAGCGAGTCAGTTCCGCATTAAAAAATGGTGAAAGCCATAAGCGTTATAAACTTGATACTCACGTTTTGTCAGTTGATACACCTGAAAACCGTTTTATTAAAATGGTGTTAATACGATGCTCTCGTGAATTGTCTGCTTTTATTGTTCGTGTAAAACAAAACGATGTTGCACCTGAAAATAGCCGAATATCTGACTCCTTTTTTGAACAAATTAATCAATGGAAAGTACCTTTAGAACATTATTTGAATCGTCCTTTTTTTCGAGAAATTGGTGCTTATGAGAGCTTGAATAACGAATCATTGGTTCTGCACCAAAAGACAGGATATTCCAATGTTTACCGAGTCTGGCAGCAATTAAAGCTGTATCTTGATGTCTTCGGTCAACAGGCAAGTATTTCAATGAAGTCTATTGCTGAATTATATGAAATTTGGTGTCTGTTAGAAGTTCGTAGAATATTGATAGATAATTTGGGCTTTACTGAAATAACCAGTAGAAACCCCACCTTATATAAGAAGGGCGTGGAAAAATTATTACAAAATGGTATGGGAGCCGCTTTTAATCTACAGCGGGGCGGAATAAAAATACGCTTAGCGCATGAGCCACTGTTTAATAAGCCCCCTAACAACCCAAAACCTGGCCATATCTATTCGTGGTTAACGAGCCAAAAGCCAGATATATTATTAGAAGCTGAATTTGAAAGCAGTGCAAAGGTACGCTGGATTTTTGATGCTAAATATCGAATTTCTGCTGATGATAATGCCGTTGATTTTGCACCAGATGATGCAATTAACCAAATGCATCGGTATCGTGATGCCTTAATTCATATTCATCAGGCTGATGACGGCTGGCAGGAAAAAACACGTCCCATTTTTGGTGCATTTATTTTATACCCTGGCTGGTTTGAAAATAGTACAACTCCAAATCCATATAGTGAAGCAATCAAAGAAATTGGTATTGGTGCGTTTCCTTTATTACCCAATTCGAGTAATCTCTGGTTGCGTGATTTTTTAGTGGAGCAGTTTGGGGTTACGGGTCATAAGCTGGATAAGTACAAAACTAAGTCGGCAGATCATTTTTATGTACAAGGGCCTGCCCGAATCAGTTATACAGGAATGGAATTGTCAAAATTTCAAGACTTGTCTCTTTCTGTTGCTCTAGGAAAAGGCAGGAGCAAATCCTATTTGGAGAAATTTAAGCAAGGTAAAGCACAATGGTATCACTTGCCTTTAAAAACGACGCTTGCAAAAAAAATGCAACGAGTGGCAATGCGCGAAGTTAAATATTGTGCTTTTGTTGTTTATTACCCCGATGATTTACAACGCCGAATAGAGTATGTTTATGAGGTTATTTCCGTTCAATTAGTCAAACGTAGAGAGATAACGAGTGAACAAGCAGGCGTGCCGATAAAAAATTCAGATGATGACTATTGGCTGTTTGAGCTGGGAAGAGTCAATAAAATGGAGCTAGCTATTGATGTTTCAGGGAATAGAGATTTTAAATTCAAGCTTGCGAGGGTTGATGAATTAGTAAAAGCTAAGTCTTGGGCTGAACTGCCCAATCACTATGCTTTTTTACAAGACGCTTAATTTTGTTGGATAATCCCTTCTCACTTTTGGCTGAGTTGCAGTGTTTTGGGCTACCAACTTAAGACAGGATCGTATCAAATTGGTGGCCAATATTTAGAACTAAAGCCTAATGAAGGCAATCCAAAAAACTATTAATAGTGTGTAATCCTAAGTTGATCGGCTACCCCTTTTTGGAACTATCAATCAATTCAAAACATTGAGCAGGTGTATAAATGGGGATACCCTCAATATTTTTCATATCCGTTAAATCACGATCACCACTGACCAGCATGCTCGCGTTAGCTTTAATAGCCACTTCCAAAAATTTATTATCATCAGGGTCTCTGCAAAGCTCTATTGCTCCACTAATTTCAACCCACTCACCAATATTACTGAAATCAAGTAAAATTGACTTTCGTTTTTCTCTGGAAATATAGCGATCAAATTTAGGTCGCCAAAGCCTTGAATAAAACTCCTCAAAAGTTTCATCTGAGAAAATAATCTTACTGTGCAGGATAAAATACCTAATAATTTGAGCAGGTACACCTTTTGTAGAAAGCGCAGAACTAATCAACACATTGGTATCAATAACGACTGACTTAACTTTCATCAACTAATAGTTCTTGTAGTCTTTCTTCCGTTAAGCCTTTTTCCTCAGCTTCTTTTCCTGCATCATCTAATGAGTGTAATAAGCGATTAGCGTAAAAGTGCTTCATTGATTCATACTCATCTTCGGAGATCATAATGCCTACGGTACGACCACGCCGAGTGACTTTGACTGGCTCTCTTTGGGCTTTGTCGATAAACTCTCCAAAATGTGTTTTTGCTTCATTAGCTGTAAATACTTGCATCTTATACCCCATGTTGTCTATAAAAGGATAGTAGCACAATTCACACTAAACGTTCGATTGGTTTGATTAAGCGCATTAATTCAAACAGTTTTCATTATTATGCTGAGGGTTATTAATCCAGTCACTGAGGGACTCAGTAAAAAATAGAATACCCATTGTTAATATATTAAAATATCCCATTTCACTATGGATTTCTTAAAGAAGAATAGGGCTACCATTTTAAGACGGGGCAAAAAAATAATGTTGATGTAGGCTGGGATAAGGTAACGAACCCCAGCCTACATTTTGTCCCATCTTAAGTTGGTAGCCGAAATAAGCTTTATAGTCTGATTTTTGCATAGTTTTACCTCTCGTTTTTTGCTGAGTCTTATTGATTCATTGACTGCTTTTCTACCGTGCTACTTCGATCACGATTACCCCAATAACTAAATCCCAATATAACTGTCAACAAGATAACAGCAGTAGCAATTACCCAGCTTATCGTGGCGCTTGGATGTTGGCTAAAAGTCGCTACTTGATAGAACAGTGTTGCTGTCAGGTAAGCTATGCCTGTTGCCCAGATTGACATAAAGACAGTCCAGCTTGCGCTAGATTCTTTATAGGCAGTCGAGGTAGTGGCGATACAGGGAAAATATAGCAACACAAATAATAGATAGGCATAAGCACCTATTTGCCCATGAAAATTATTATGCAAGGCGGTAAAGAAAGGACTCTTGGATTGATCCTTTTTTGCTGAACCATTGATACCCAGCATTTTGTTAATTCCCATCGGGATGGTCATAAAAGACTGTTTAATGGCTTTCCAGAATTCAAAATTTTCCTCTGGCTCTTGCCCTGTATGATTTGATGCCGCATAGACCGTTTTTAAAGTGCTGATAATAACCACTTTATGTAGGACACCAGTAAATACAGCGACTGTTGCTGGCCAGTTTTCTTGATCTATTCCCATCGGTTTTAATAAAGGTGTCACTGTCCGTCCCGCTGCGCTTAATACAGAATTTTCAATATTGCCTTCTTTAAATGAGCCATCTGTTCCCAAACTGCTGAGTATATGCAGAATTAAAACCATGGTAATAATGATTTTCCCCACTCGGACTATAAAAGACTTAACCCGAGTCCAGGTATTGAGCCATACATTTTTCAGTTTTGGAACGTGGTAGCTGGGAATTTCCATGACCACCAACGAGAATTCTTCTTTAAGAAAGGTGTGTTTTAACAGCATGGCGGTTAAAAATGCAGCCGCTACACCAATCATATAAAGGCTAAAAACAACCAGTCCACCATTTTCTGGGAAAAAAGCGGCGGCAAATAAGGTAAAAACGGCTAATCGTGCGCCACAAGTCATAAACGGATTTAGTAGGATATTTAATAGACGATCTCGTGGTCTTTCCAATGTGCGTGTTGCCATCATCGCTGGTACATTACAGCCAAAGCCCAATATTAACGGTACAAAGGCTTTTCCAGGTAATCCCAAAACACGCATAAAGCGATCCATGGCAAAGGTTGCCCGTGCCATATAGCCAGACTCTTCTAATATCGAAATAAACAGGTATAAAAACCCCAGAATGGGTACAAAGGCCAGTACTTCACGGATGCCATTGCCAACTCCGCCAGAAATAAGGGTAATCAGCCACTGCGGACTGTTCATTAAACTTAGTAAATAGTCCGTACCATCAACAAAAATGGCCTGAGCAAAGTCTTTAAAGAAAGGTTTAAAAGCCCGGCCTAATTTGATGGTAAAAGTGAACATCAAATACATGACACCGAAGAAGATGGGAATACTTAAAAAGCGGTTCAAGATAACCTTGTCTATGCTATCTGATATCTGTTTCCCCACTTCCGATTGCTGTGTCAACGTATCGCGAGTTAATGTATTAATAAAACTATAGCGACTGTCGACAATTAATATATCAGCCTCTTCCCCTGTTTTGGTCTCGATAGCCTGATAACAGTCATCGGCTCTAGTTTGCAGAGTTTCATCTACCAGACTCATGGCAAAACCATCTTTTTCCAGCAGTTTTACCGCTATCCATTGTGGGTTGATAGATTTATCATTTAATTGCTGTTCAATTAACGGTGTTAATTGATTAATTGCAGATTCAATTTCTTTTGGGTATTTAACAGGCGTAGATGATAATTGTTTTGTTTCTACCAGCTGATTAATGGTTGATTTCAGTGCATTCAGGTCTTTTGTTTGTGTTGCTACCAAAGACACTAGTGGGCACATCAATCGCCGTGCTATTTCATCACTGTCAATTTTAATATCTCGACCTGTAGCATCATCCATATTATTGAGTACAACGACCATAGGAATACGCATTTCCAACAACTGCATGGTGAGATACATATTATGCTCAAGGTGTGTGGTATCAATAATATTGATAATCAAATCGCCCTGTTGCGAGAGTATAAAATCTCTGGCTACTTTTTCATCCAATGAAGTTGAATGGGCATTAACATCAAGACTATAGATGCCTGGTAAATCGACAACTTTAATCACTTTATTATCGTAGCGATACTGCCCTGTTTTCTGTTCTACTGTCACCCCAGCCCAGTTGCCAACATGTTGCTGGGAACCTGTCATACCATTAAATAATGTGGTTTTACCGCAATTGGGATTACCGATCACAGCGACGGTCACTTCCTCTTTGAATGACTCTGTTATTTGAGTTTCAGGCTGGTGTTCCAATCGTTCTATTTGTATTGCAGAGACTTCGTTTTGGCGCAGGCTAAGATCAGTTCCGCGCACTCTAATTTCAATCGGGTCACCTAAGGGGGCAATACGGATAACTGTAAATTCAGTTCCTGGTGTCAGTCCCATTGCCAGCATTTTTTGTCGGTAAGGCAGGAAGCTTTTATCAAATCCTACGACACGTCCAGTATTGCCGACATGCATATCTTTTAAACTAATCATCACACTGAATCTCCATTGCTTGTATTTTGATGTTCATTATTTGTCAGTTTTCAGATTGAATCAGAAAACATTATTACAACTTAGAATTTATCTGGCATGTTTATGGCTATGCTCATGGGGTTCTGCTTGAAGAATAGCCAGCGTTCCTTTCAGATAATCTTCAACAGCTTTGTCAGGATTGATTTCCGAGGTGATTAACGGTTTAACCCCTCTGTTTTCAAGTCGGCACACTAAACCAGTCCCCATTTCACCAGCAATCAAAACCTGTATATCGTCTAATGGGGAAGGATCATAAGGTGAGCTGTCGTGAAAAGATTGTTTCTTAGCTAATTCTAATAATTCTTTGTTTGTAATCGTCTGGTTTTCTATTTCATAAATCCAGAATTTTTTGCACCGCCTAGTATGATCGGTAATTTCCCGTCGATTTTGACTTGCTATTGCAATTTTCATTCCGAACTCTTTTTTTAACCGCTGTTTTAAAACAATACCTTGTTTCACCTCAGCATATAATTATCATTGGTGCTTCCTTTACCTCAAACCTTGATCCCATCCATGGTTAATTTATACACTACTGTGCCTGGACAAAGATGTAACCTAAGTAACATTAATTATGTTTATAATAAATAATATTTGAGGAAAGCGCGATACGGTTGCTGGTTAGAGGAAAGATCCTCAGTAGCTAAAGAAATTTTGATTTTTCTATGGCCAAATGGAATGCCCAGAAAATCAGTTTTCTTTCCCCACCATTTTAAAAGCAGTTTTTTATTTCAATCTAACAGCTTCACAGGAGAAATCATGAAAGCAATCAATATTTTAGTTGGGTTTATCCTTGGTATTATTGTAACTGGCATAACTGTTTGGTTGATAATGCCAGGGATGATGCTGACCGAACGTGCCAGTCCTTTTAGCGTTGATGAAACTGTTGAAAAAATCATCACTAATGCGAAAGCAGAGGGCTGGGTTATTTCATCTATCCAGCCATTGCATCAATCGGTTAAGAAACATGGAGGAGGTGATTTGCTTCCTGTTAAATTAATCAACCTATGCCAGGCAAATCATGCCTATAATATTTTAAAAGAAGATAAAAATAAGGTCATTTCAGTAATGATGCCTTGCACAATTTCTGTCTATCAAAAATCTGATGGTCAGGTCTTTATAGGGACAATGAATGCTGGGTTATTAGGTACTATGTTTGGTGGTACCGTTGCAGAAGTAATGGGAGGAGCCGTTGCCGCTCAGCAGCAAAAGTTCCTAATATTTTCAGAAAATAAAGAATAAACAGATTTTTTAAAACTAATTTTTTGCGAGGTGATTTAGATTTTTGGTATGCGGAAAAATTTCCAGAACAACTAGCAAATGGTACTTTGGTTGATGTGCGTAGTAGCAAGCAATTTATGTTTACTACTGTGTTGGTTTCCGCAGTTATTTAGCTTATCGTATTCTAAAGCAGAAAAGCTTTGACAAGGTTTCAATGTTAGCGGGTGGCTCCAAGACATTTAATTGTTATTGCCGAACCGAATTGGCAACTGGAAAACCAGGGATTCCTTTTATTTCACATGCCGAGGAGAAACTGGCAGAAATGCCGAATGCACTCAAAAATGCCTAAAACTATATGACTCAAAATATTTATATCGCAGGGGTGGAGCAAGGAAGCGGTAAGTCTGCAATAGTGCTTACACTCATGGAATTATTATCAGGAGAAACCTCTAAATTAGGTTTTTTTCGTCCTCTGGTTCATGGGAATAAAGAAGAGGATAAGCTTATTAAGCTTGTTGTAGATCGTTATAATCTAAAAACATCCTATGAATCAATGTATGGCTGCACAATAGAAAAAGCCAGGGAACTGTTAGCCTCGAATCAGTATGACGAATTACTAAAAATAATTCTAAGAAAATATAAAAACCTTGAGAAGCAGTGTGATCGGGTTTTATGTGCAGGATCAAGTTTTAACGAAGAGCAATTATCAATAGAGACAGATTTTAATGCTGATGTTGCCAATAATTTAGGCTGTTTATTAATGCCCATATTACGAGGATATGGTCGTAGTGCTGATGAAATTATTGATTCAGCAGCAAGCTATAGACAGTCATTAAAGGATCATGACTGTGATATTTTAGCTACTTTTATTAATGGTGTAGACGAGCAAAATATTAATCAACTGAGCCATTATTTTAAACAACAAGACAGTGAACATCCCGTCTATTTAGTCCCCACAGTTGCCGCTCTGGAAAAACCAACGATTAGTGATATTGTAAACCAATTAAATGCCAAGGTTCTTAGTGGAGGCGATGAATGTCTAATGCGTGATGTGCTGAATTATAAAGTCGCAGCCATGCAAGTGCCTCATTTTCTGGATCATCTTGAACAAGGTGATTTAATCATTACCCCGGGTGACCGTTCGGATATTATCCTTGCCAGTTTGATGGCGCATAATTCGTCTAATTACCCACAAATTTCTGGTTTACTGCTCAGTGGTAAACAGGAACCTGATACTCAAATAAGCAGATTAATTTCAGGTATAAGTAAACCCCCTTTTACTGTGATAGGGGTTGATAGCGATACCTTTACCACAGCAATCAATGTGATGGGAATACAGGCCACATTAGATCCAGCTAATGAACGAAAAATTGCAGCCGCACTGGGTGCGGTAGAAAAAAGTATTGATATACCCGTGCTTAAACAAAAAATGGCATCAACGTATAGCACCCGTGTCACGCCCATCATGTTTGAATATGAATTGATTCAAAGAGCCAAAGCAGACCAGCAACATATTGTTTTACCCGAAGGTAAAGAAGAACGCATTTTGCGAGCGGCGGAAATTTTGGTCTTGCGGGGTGTAGCAAAGTTAACTTTATTGGGTGATGAAGACACTATACGACAAAAAATCCAGTCATTAGGTCTGCATCTTGATGAAATCAATATTATTAATCCACTACAATCTTCATTGCGTAAGCAATATGCTGAATGTTATTTTAAATTACGGCAACATAAAGGCGTTAGTTATGAAATGGCCTTTGATACCTTAGCCGATAGCAGTTATTTTGGTACCATGATGGTTCATTTAGACGATGCTGATGGCATGGTTTCTGGTGCCATACACACCACCCAACACACTATTCGTCCAGCCTTTCAGATTATAAAAACCAAACCAGGAACATCCATTGTTTCTAGTGTGTTTTTTATGTGTCTGGAAGATCGAGTATTAGTCTACGGTGATTGTGCAATAAACCCAGAACCCAATGCACAACAGTTAGCTGATATAGCAGCCAGTTCTGCCGAAACGGCGACCCTGTTTCATATAACTCCACGTATTGCGATGTTGTCATATTCCACTGGAGAATCAGGTCAGGGACAAGCGGTGAACAAAGTTCGGGAGGCTGTACGACTATCTAAAAAACAGCGGCCTGATCTAAAGCTAGAAGGGCCTATTCAATATGATGCAGCAATTGATGCTAGCGTTGCTAAAACTAAATTACCTGATAGCGAAGTGGCAGGACTGGCAAATGTGTTTATTTTTCCTGACTTAAATACAGGTAACAATACCTATAAAACAGTTCAGCGAACATCGGGGGCAGTAGCAATTGGCCCAGTATTACAGGGATTGAACAAACCAGTGAATGATCTTAGCCGAGGCTGCACCGTCACAGATATTGTTAATACGGTTGCAATTACCGCCGTACAAGCTCAAATGAATGGCGTTGATGAATGAAAATTCTAGTCCTTAATTCTGGTAGTTCCTCTATAAAATATTCACTTTTTGAAATGGATGATTTGCTTGTACTTGCCTCAGGTATTATTGAGAAAATTGGTGAAGCACAAAGTATCCATCAATCTTGTTTAGCGGATACGGATGGTAAAACTCAAGAATCAATAGAAGCCCAACTTGTCCCCGACCATCTGCAAGGTCTAGCAAATATCATTCAATTCCTACAACAATCAGCTGTCATTAAACAAGCATCAGACCTTTCTGCTATTGGACATAGAGTCGTTCATGGAGGAGAAAAATTCCATCAGCCAACCTTGATTGATGAAACAGTCTTGATGGGCATTAAAAAAATGATTCCGTTAGCACCATTACATAATCCAGCAAATTTAATGGGCATTCAGGAAGCCGTGAAATTTGCTAAAGACATACCACAAGTTGCTGTATTTGATACGGCGTTCCATCAATCCATACCTGCCCATGCATTTCTTTATGCAATCCCCGAACAACTCTATGAACAAGAAGGTATACGGCGATATGGCTTCCATGGCACATCGCATCATTATGTTGCTAAACAAGCGGCCAAATTTTTAGATAAGCCGTTGCACAGCCTTAACTTAATAACATTGCATTTAGGCAATGGAGGCAGCGTGACAGCGATTAAACAAGGAAAAAGTATTGATACTTCAATGGGAATGACACCTTTAGAAGGTTTGATAATGGGGACACGTAGCGGTGATATTGACCCTGCAATCCCTTTTTACTTAAACAAAAATCGTGGCATGTCTAGTGATGAAATTAATACCATGCTCAATCAGCAAAGTGGATTAAAAGGTATTTGTGGTGAAAATGATATGCGTGCAATCCATGAAATGGCTGATGCGGGTGATAAAGATGCACAGTTGGCGATTGATATGTATTGCTACCGAATTAAAAAATACATCGGGGCATATTGTGCAGTTTTAGGCAAAGTAGATGCCTTGGTCTTTACGGGAGGGATTGGCGAAAATGATCATCGGGTTAGAGCAGCAATCTGTGATGATTTGAGTTTATTTGGCTTGTCTATTGACCCGCACAAAAATATTCTGACTAGTACAGAGGCAATTGATATCAAGGATGAAAAATCTGTGCTTAGTGTATTAGTCATACCAACTGACGAAGAACTGGAAATTGCTATGCAAACAATGATGTGTGTAGAAAATAGCAGTTTTGCTCAATAACATGAATTTGTCAGAGCAGTATCGCCATAGACAATTGACTTATGGACAATGACAATCGTTACTGCCTTCATACCTTTTCTCTTGAAAGTTAACAATAATCAATGATATTAGTTTCAATTAGTGGTTAAATAATTGACAAGACAACTGGCGAAAATATTTCGTAGGTCTTTCCTTTAAACCTAAAAAAATAGTTTTGCTATTTCTTTTTTTCGTTTGTGATGTTTATCAATTTAGGAGGTGAGGCACATGGTTAATGAAAAAGAAGTATTAACAGTACAGAATCTTCAAATAGCTTACGAAAATCACCAAGTTATCAGTGACCTTTCTTTTACTGTTAAACAAAGAGATATTTTGATTTTTCTGGGCCCGAATGGCGCAGGCAAAACCACTTTGCTTAGAGCGTTGCAAAACATACTGCCCTATGAGGGAACAGTTTCATGGAATGCTCAGAAAATCAGTTACCTGCCACCTCAAGAGTTCCTGCAACGAGAAAATCTTCCTCCTTTAAATATTAAGGAGTTCTATGCTTTTAAAACGTCGGATTCAAATGCCATTAAGTCGATGATTGTTGATGTCGGACTAGACGAAAGCCTATTGACCCATCAATTCAGCGAGCTTTCAACCGGACAGTTTCAGCGTATGCTGATTGGCTGGGCACTGCTTGATAACCCCGAGGTGTTGATTCTTGATGAACCCACTTCAGGCATTGATCTTGGCGGTGAAGAAACCATTTACAGCTTATTGCATAAATTTTGGCAAAACCAGAACCTGACCATTTTACTGGTTACCCATGATCTGAATATTGTCTGGGAATACGCGACCCAGGTCATTTGCCTGAACAAACAGCAAGTGTGCATGGGGTCACCTGATGAAGTGCTCACACCCGAACAGCTGAGAACACTTTACGGCACGGGTATCAAGTTTTACAAACATCAGCATAGGTGAAAGCCATGAACACACAGATTTTACTTGCACTAATTTTGAGCGGAACGATCGGTGCCATTGCGGGTTATTTAGGTTCTTTGATGCTGTCTAAACGGATGGCTTTAATGGGCGGTGCGCTCGGTCATTTGACATTGCCAGGTGTTGCCTTGGCATTACTATATGATTTTGATGTTTCAATCGGTGCCACCTTATTCCTGGCATTTGGTGTGTTGCTGATATGGCTATTAGAACAGAAAACCAAGCTGCACCTTGAAGCACTGACGGCTGTGGTTTTTTCGGCCTCTCTGGCTACTGCTTTTCTGTTTCTGCCAAAAGAAGAAATTGATATTGCTTTGCTAGGTGATGTGTCCCAGATAAGCTCAATAACGGTTTTAGTCACTGTTATTATTTCAATAGCCCTGTTTTTCACGGTAAAAAAAATTTATTCCAGCATGGTGCTGGCTAGTATCTCTAGTGATTTGGCACAAACAAGCGGAGTTAACCTTAAACTGAACAATGCTTTATATTTGATCTGTATCGCAGTGACAGTTGCATTGGGGGTACGTATCGTCGGCGGATTGATGACGGCAGCATTGCTGGCAATTCCAGCCTGCACCGCCAAAAATATCAGCAGCAATTTATCGCAATACACGGTTATCAGCACTATTGCAGGGGGGCTTGCCTGTGTTCTGGGTGTTATTGCCTATGCCATTACTGATGTGCCTGCGGGCCCGTTAATTATTATTGCCAGTGCGCTGTTATTTTTGATTTCGGTTTTTAAGCAGCAGAAGAGCTAAATGTTTAGGTTAATAGCAGAGAAAATAGATGGCAAAAATTGCACCATTTGAAGACTTTAGCGAAGAATATGATGTCTGGTTTGTAAAGCATAAGGACAAATACGAAGCAGAACTCCGAGCATTAAGGTATTTTATTCCTTCTGACAGTAATGGTTTGGAAGTAGGGGTTGGTTCAGGCAAATTTGCAGCTCCATTAGGGATTAAAACAGGCGTAGAGCCTTCAGCTAAAATGGCGGATAAAGCCAGAAAACTGGGAATACATGTTTTGCCAGGTATCGCTGAAGACCTGCCAGTCCCAGACAATAGTTTTGACTTTGTTTTAATGGTTACTACGATATGCTTTGTCGATGACCTTAAAAAATCATTTCAGGAAGCATGTCGCGTATTAAAAAAAGACGGATTTATTATTGTCGGCTTTATTGATAAAGACAGTGAATTAGGCGAAATATATAGAGCTAACAAAGATAAAAGTCGTTTTTATAAGATTGCTGAGTTTTTCTCAGCAGAGGAAGTTTTAGCCTGTTTAAGTGAAGCTGGGTTCGGAAATTTTGAGAGCAGGCAAACCATCTTTCCAGAAAACAATACCCAACAGATAGAAAATGGTTTTGGAACAGGATCGTTTGTGGTCATTAAAGGATCTAAAGTTTAATATGAAAACCTATCTCGACTGTTACCCTTGTTTACTGCGACAGGCTCTGAGTGCTGCTCGTCGCGCCGGAGCTTCTGAAAATCAGCAACACAGTATATTGCTTAATACAATGAAAGAGCTGAGTGCTTTCCCACCCGACTCTACGCCACCGCAATTGGCATACCGAATTCACCAGCAAGTTCAGCAGCTAACCAGCAACATTGACCCTTATCGAGAGGATAAGGATCGAGCCACTCAACAGGCACTGGCACTCTATCCTGAGTTGAAGAAAAAAGTCAGCGAATCACCAGATCCACTTGAAATGGCAGTACGGATTGCCATTGCTGGCAACATCATAGATCTTGGGGTTGCCGATAGCTATGATTTGGATGCTACATTGAAGCGTGTTTTGACACAACCCTTTGCTATTAACGATTTAGTCTCATTGCGCAGTACTTTAGCTAAGAGTGCGTCTGTTCTATATCTTGCAGACAATGCCGGTGAAACAGTGTTTGATAAGGTGCTAATCGAAACTCTTGAGATTCCTGTAACCTATGTGGTCAAGGCCGGCCCTATTATAAACGATGCAACCCATGAAGATGCCGTTGCTGCCGGTATTGATCAGGTAGCAACAATTATCGACAATGGTTCAAATGCTCCCGGTACCTTACTTGATCAATGTTCAAAAGTTTTCCTTAAACGCTTTGCGCAGGCAGACCTGATTATCGCCAAGGGGCAGGCTAACTACGAAAGCCTAAGCAACAGCTCTGCTCCAATATTCTTTTTGCTACAGGCAAAATGCAACGTGATTGCCCGAAATCTGGGTATTGCCGAAGGAGGCTCGGTGTTGAAACATCAAGCAATAGGAAACATTGCTCGTGCTTCGTCTTAGCCCTGAACAAGCAATAGATTTGAATATGAACTTAAAACTAATTTATGTGTGAATTATTTGCTTTAAGTGCTAAATATCCCTGTCACGTTAAGTTATCTTTGGCACAATTTGTAAAGCAGGCTTCTGAACTGAATCAGGATGGCTGGGGGTTAGCCAATATGGAAGGAAATGATGCCTATATTTATCGCGAGCCAATTAACGCACAAAAATCATTTTTAGCGCAGTTTATGGCACAGGAAGGCGTTAATGGAGATACCATTCTTTCTCATGTCAGGCACTGTACTGTGGGGGGTGTCCGATTAGCAAATACCCATCCTTTTAGCCGTGAATGGCAGGGGCAGAATCACTTGTTTATGTTCAATGGAGATACCCCTGATATTTTTGATTTGTTTGAAAAAACGCAGTATTTTCAAACAATAGGTAGCACCGATGCTGAACAGGCATTCTGTGTTTTGCTGGAACGCTTAATGGTTGCGACAAGAAGTAACTTAAATACTATGGATGTTATTCATACATTTGGCTGTGAACTTGCAGAATTAGGTCCATGCAATTTCTTCTATGCGGTTGGCAATCTGATCTATGCTTTTGCCAGTCGTCGCAGATATCCCGATGGCGAAAGAGAACCCGGGTTATGGCGGTTGTCCAGGCAATGTAAAGAAGCTCAAACTGATATTGTTGCGCCAGGAATTCAGCTGCAACCGGGTATAGCCATCGACCAACAGGTTATTTTATGTGCCAGCATTCCGTTAACCGAAGAAGACTGGCAACCGTTTTTAGTTAATGAGTTAGTCTGTATCTCAAAGGGACAGTTGATAGATCAAAGAATTCTCGGATAATCATATTATGGCAAAACTTATTCTCGTTAGACATGGTCAGTCAGTATGGAATCTCCAGAACAGATTCACTGGCTGGATTGATGTGCCTCTTAGTAAAAAAGGGATAAAAGAAGCCCAGAATGCTGGAAAACTCCTTAAAGATTTTAAATTTGATGTGGCTTTTACATCAAACCTGATAAGAGCTCAGGACACTTTATATGAAATCCTTAACATTAATAATCACTTAAACTATTTTATTTGGATACACGAAGATAAGTCTGATTGGTATAGGAAATTCAAAGAAACTGAAGATGATAAGGGCATTCTCAAGATTCACACATCTGAAAAACTGAATGAAAGATATTACGGTGATCTTCAGGGTCTCAACAAGGACGATGCTATAAAAAAATTTGGTCAGATGAAAGTTCAGAACTGGAGAAGAAGTTTCGATATTCCTCCACCAAATGGGGAAAGTCTGGAAATGACAGCAAATAGAACAATCCCTTATTTTAAGACAAAAATATTGAAACAACTTAATGCAGGGAAAGATGTGCTGGTAGTCGCACACGGAAACTCATTGAGATCCATCGTTATGTTTATTGAGAACATATCATCAGAAGATATCATAGGGTTCGAGATAGCGACAGGCACGCCGCATATCTATACATTTGAGAGTAATATGAACATCAAAGACAAGCAAGTTCTATAAAAAAACTAAATTTGTTACTAAAGTGCATTTTTTTACAAATTAGAAAATTGAACGAATACGAAACAAATATTGTAATAAATGTACAAAAATAATGTTGTCAAAAACCTTCCTGATTACCCATGAGCTTCCGCCATTTTACAGAAGCCAGCACTGCAACCCCGTCATTCCTGCATTCTCTTAGCAGGAATCTAGATTACTGAGAATGGGTTTGTTCTTTTTCTATTTAATATGGCTGAAACTCATGAGTAATCAGGAAAACCTTAAAAAAATCAGTATGGTATTCACTTAGAAAAATTAAAATAAAACAGCCGCCCTAATAATAATTGACCAATCGTTCCATAATAATTAAGATAGCCTTGTTTGGGAGTGAATTGAGCTAATATTTTTAAAGCGAGAGTTAATCTATTTCCCATCTTCGGGTGGTTGATGTAACAATACAAAAATAACTAATAATCAATAATTCTGGATTAAAATAGCTACCTGATTCACTCCCCTTTTCCTTAAACCAATAATTACAATGGCAAGACCAAGAAAATTTAACGAAGACGACGTAATAGATAAAGCAGTAAAGGTATTTTGGGCGAAAGGCTATGAAGCCGCATCTATTCAAGACCTGGTTGATGCAATGGGGATTCAACGAGGGAGTCTCTATGCTACTTTTGGTGGTAAGCAACCGCTTTTTTTAAAGTCACTTAAACGTTACAGCGTTACCGTTGTTTCAAAGTTATTGGAAATTCTGGAGAGTAAACCATCCGCTGTTGAATCGATTGAATCGTTTTTTTCTCAGTTGGTTGAACACTTATTAACAGCAGGTGAGCTACGGAGTTGTTTGGTAACTAACTCAGCGATTGAACGAGGGTTAAGAGATGATGAAACCAAGCTATTAGTGCTTAAATTACTCAATGCACTTGAAGATGGGTTTTACAAAACCTTGCTAAGGGCAAAGGAGAATGGCGAACTATCCACTGAACTTGATTTAAAGGTAGTCGCTAATTATTTAACCAGTAGCATGCAAGGTTTATTAGTGATGGGAAAAGTATGTTCTGAAAGGTCTGTTCTTGAGGGTATTAATAAAGTGACCTTATCTATTTTAAAGTAACACAATAAAGAGAATTAATATGACAACATATGCAGTAAAACGTAGTTTATCTGGTATCACCATGGAACAGCTTGGAGCGGCTCAAAAAGCAGCCATTGAAACAAGCAATCAATTCACTAAAGAAGGCACTGAAGTTAAGTATATCCGTTCTAATTTCTTTCCTGGTGATTCATCGTGTACCTGTCTTTTTGAAGCAATTAATGAAGAAGCTGTAAAAGCAGTTAATGAAAAAGCGGCTATTCCTTTTGATGAAATTACTGAAGTATTAGACCTTGTACCAAAAACCTAAAGAAACCTTTTTACAGGGTTTTTATTTATCTTATTTTTGAACAATCATTCCAATTTGGAGTTATAAAATGATTTATGCAGCACCCAATCAACCTGACAGCAAAGTAGACTTTAAATCACGCTATGAGAATTTCATTGGCGGTGACTGGGTTGCTCCTGTCGATGGTGAATATATTGAAAATATCAGCCCGGTGAATGGCAAAGTTTTTTGTGAGATTCCTCGCTCAACGTTTAAGGATGTCGAATTAGCTTTAGATGCCGCACATGCAGCAAAAGATGCATGGGGAAAAAGATCGGTAACAGAAAGATCGAATATCTTATTAAAAATTGCTGACCGTATTGAAGAAAATCTGGAAAAACTAGCTGTTGCTGAAACATGGGATAACGGTAAGGCAGTACGTGAAACTTTGGCGGCTGATGTACCTCTATCTGCTGACCACTTTCGTTATTTTGCAGGGTGTATTCGTGCTCAAGAAGGTTCTATCGGTGAAATTGATGAGAACACTGTTGCTTATCATTTTCATGAACCATTGGGGGTAGTGGGTCAAATTATCCCATGGAATTTTCCATTACTCATGGCGTGCTGGAAACTGGCACCTGCTTTAGCCGCAGGTAACTGTATTGTGATGAAACCTGCTGAACAAACTCCAGCCTCTATTTTGATTCTAATGGAAGTAATAGGCGACTTGTTACCCGCAGGTGTTTTAAATGTTGTTAATGGCTATGGAAAAGAAGCAGGTCAGGCTTTATCAACCAGCACTAGGATTGCAAAAATCGCCTTCACTGGGTCTACACCAGTCGGTGCTCACATTATGAAGTGTGCTGCGGAGAACATTATTCCATCGACAGTGGAGCTAGGCGGAAAATCACCTAATATCTTTTTTGAAGATGTGATGGAGCAGGAAGAAGAATTTATTAGCAAATGTGTTGAAGGTGCAGTCCTTGCCTTTTTTAACCAGGGTGAAGTGTGCACCTGCCCATCAAGATTATTAATCCAAGAGTCGATCTATGATGAATTCATGGCTAGAGTGGCGGGGAGTCGCTATTTTTGCGAAAGCTTGTTTTGGGCATCCCAGCCTAAGCAAGCGGCAAAAACTTTACGCGACCACTAATGCCTTCGGCGCCCCAGACGTCTTGCGTATGTGCCACTTCGCCACACCATCGTAAACTCGGCGCAGGCTACGTAGCACTCCCTCAATGACTGGACGGCATTTCGGGAAACCTTTTATTTTGTCTCCACCTACACTAGCGCTCCGATTCCGACAAAACAACGGACCTACGCCTTCTGGGGACTACCAGCCCTCGCGTTCGCTCTCCATGGCTGGCAGCGATTGAACGAGCTAGTCAAATTAAACGAGGCAATCCATTAGATACCGAAACAATGGTCGGTGCCCAAGCGTCAAAACAGCAATTCGATAAAATTATGGAGTATATCGAAATTGGCAAACAAGAAGGTGCTGAAGTATTAATTGGTGGTGAAGTGGAGTCACTAGAAGGCGAATTTGGTGAAGGTTACTATATTCAACCGACAGTGATGAAAGGTCACAATAAAATGCGTATTTTTCAAGAAGAAATATTTGGCCCTGTTCTTGCTGCTACCACCTTTAAAGATGAAGCTGAGGCATTGGAAATTGCTAATGATACTGAATTTGGTTTAGGTGCAGGTCTTTGGACGCGTGATATGAATCGATCTTACCGCATGGGTCGTGCTATTCAAGCGGGCAGGGTATGGACAAATTGCTATCATATTTACCCTGCTCATGCAGCTTTTGGTGGCTATAAAAAATCAGGCGTGGGAAGAGAAAATCACAAAATGATGTTAGATCACTACCGGCAAACTAAAAATATGCTGGTTAGCTACGACATCAATCCATTAGGTTTTTTCTAAAAACCAGTCAGTGTAAGGCGGTTTTATAACCGCCTTTTTCTAGCCCTCATGTCTTCAATATGAGCTATTTATAATAATAACTAAAATACTTATGTCTGAACTTCATAGTAACGAAAACCAAACCTATCCTGTTAAAAAAGAAATTGCAGAAAACGCACATATTAATAACCAGCAATATCTTGCCCTTTATCAACAATCCATTGAGCAACCCGAAATATTTTGGGCTGAGCAAGCTAACAAGTTTTTAGATTGGCAACAGCCTTGGGATAAAGTGTTGGATTATGATTACCCACAAGGAAAAATAAGCTGGTTTGAAGGCGGAAAGCTCAATGTTAGTGTTAATTGCTTGGATAGACACCTAGCAACACGAGGCGATCAAGTTGCATTAATCTGGGAAGGTGATGACCCTGCTCACGATAAAAAAATTACTTATCGAGAGTTGCATCAACAGGTTTGTCAATTTGCTAATGTATTAAAGGCTCAAGGCGTTCAAAAAGGTGACAGGGTTTGTATTTATTTACCAATGATAGTCGAAGCCGCGACTGTCATTTTAGCCTGTACTCGTATTGGTGCGGTACACTCAATTGTGTTTGGTGGTTTTTCAGCTGAAGCATTAAAAGATAGAATTAATGATGCAGAATGTAAAGTCGTTGTATGTGCTGATGAAGGGTATCGCGGGGGAAAAATCATACATATCAAAGCAACGGTTGATAAAGCATTAGAAGGCTGCACTTGTGTTCAAAGCTCGATAGTGATTAAAAACAGTGGTAATGCTGTGTCATGGAATGAATCCATTGATGTTTGGTATCACCAAGCCATGTCTGACGCTGAGTTAGATTGTGAGCCTGAGTGGATGGATGCAGAAGATCCATTGTTCATTTTGTATACCTCAGGCTCTACAGGCAAACCCAAAGGTTTATTACATACTACTGGCGGGTATTTGTTATATGCAGCGATGACGCATAAATATGTGTTTGACTATCAAGAAGGTGAGGTTTATTGGTGTACTTCTGATATTGGTTGGATTACAGGTCATACCTACATGATTTATGGTCCGCTATGTAATGGAGCAACCACTTTATTATTTGAAGGCGTGCCCACTTATCCTGATGCTAGTCGTTTTTGGCAGATCGTTGATAAACATCAAGTCAATATTTTTTATACGGCTCCTACTGCACTTCGTTCTCTAATGGCTTTAGGTGATGACTATCTAAAAACAACCAACCGCAGTAGCTTGCGTATTTTAGGCTCTGTCGGTGAGCCCATTAATACTGAAGCATGGGAATGGTACTATCAAGAAGTCGGTGGTGAAAGGTGTCCTATTGTTGATACTTGGTGGCAAACTGAAACAGGGGGTATTTTAATTACGCCTTTACCAGGTGCTTCGGTGTTAAAACCCAGTTCGGCCACCCGCCCTTTCTTTGGTGTAAAACTGCTTATTTTAAATAATGAAGGTCAACAGATAGAGGATGGTTCTGAAGGCGTATTGGTTATAGACAGACCTTGGCCAGGTCAAGCCCGATCTATATATGGTGATCATCAACGCTTTATTGATACCTATTTCAAAAATTACCCAGGCTATTACTTTACAGGTGATGGAGCGAAATGTGATCAAGAGGGTGACTATTGGATTACAGGCCGTGTTGATGATGTGATCAATGTTTCAGGTCATCGCATGGGTACAGCAGAAGTAGAAAGTGCCATCAATGAACATCAACATGTTGCAGAATCAGCCGTTGTTGGTTATCCGCATGATATTAAGGGACAAGGGCTTTATGCCTATGTCACTTTGAATGCTGGTATTGAAGGAACGGATGAACTAAAGCAGGAATTAGTCAATTTAGTCCGAGCCGATATAGGTCCTATTGCCTCACCAGATTTTATTCAATGGTCACCAAACTTACCTAAAACGCGCTCAGGAAAAATCATGCGTAGAATCTTACGCAAAGTTGCCGCTAATGAAGTGGATAGCCTCGGTGATATATCAACACTGGCAGACCCAAGCGTTGTTGAAAGCATTATTGATAATCGGTTTAATCGATAAACAGAAAAGGTCTTTGTGATACTAAATTGATGAGTAAAGAAGAAAGGCTAAAACTAGCCAATGAATTTATGGCTGGTGTTATCTACCCCGAGCTTCAACATGATGACCCAGTCAACAGTCTTGATAGCTCAACTAATGGGCTAATCAATCACTTTAAGAAAATCCGGTCATTTTAGCGTTTACGAGAGGGTAAAACATATTAAAAACCACTTAAGGCCTTAATATGATTCATAACACTACGCCCTAAAGCATGTAGCGCGTAGCCTCCTTCTAGCGTTGAAACGATACGATCGTCAGCATATTGTTTGGCGATATGCTTAAGTTTTTCTGTTACCCAAAAATAATCGGCTTCTTGTAAAGACAATCCTCCCATATCATCTTCTCGGTGGGCATCAAACCCTGCCGAAACAAGTATTAGCTGAGGCTGAAATTCATTAAGTGCGGGCAGCCATTGTTCGGTCACAGCAGTACGAAATTCCATACCAGAACTTCCGACAGCAAGAGGAACGTTAATAATATGATCGTTACTGCTATCAGCACCGCAATTAGGATAATAGGGATGTCGAAAAGTAGAACATAACATCACACGGGGGTCATCATGAAAAATATCTTCGGTGCCATTTCCATGATGAACATCAAAATCTGCGATAGCAACACGCAACAAACCGTGATGTTCAATAGCATGTGCAGCGGCTATCGCCACGTTATTAAAAATACAAAAACCCGATGCGCCACTTCTTCCTGCATGGTGACCAGGGGGGCGAACATTACAAAATGCATTTTTCACTTCACCAGACATAACCAGGTCAACAGCCTTAATGGCTGCCCCTGCGGCATGCAATGCTGCATTAAGGCTGTAGGAGCTCATCAAGGTATCATCATCTAAATGGATAAGCCCTGATTGGGGGGCCTGACTAATAACCCTTTCAACATAGTCGAGGGTGTGAACACGGGTAAGTTGTTCTTTATTAACTTTGGGGGCTTCATATTGGCCAAATAAATCCAGTAAACCAGAAGCGACAAGTTGATCTTCTATAGCGCTTATTCGTGCGGGGCATTCTGGGTGACCCTCCCCTGTTTCATGCTCTAAACAAGAAGGGTGTGTAAGGTAAGCTGTATTCATAGTCTCTTTGCTTATAAAAATTTACTGACAATCTTGAGGTTATAGTCTTCCGGGTTATTTTTAATAGTAAATCCTAATCGAGCCATCAGTTTTAACATGTTGCCATTATTTTTTAACACGTCACCGACAAGGATCTTCAATCCTTTTGATTTTGCAATATCTATCAATGTAACCATCAGTTTATGTCCAAGTCCTTTACCTTGCATATTATCTGCAATAACGAGGGCAAATTCACAGCTTTCTCCATCAATATTAATCGAGTAACGCGTTATTCCCAGTATAATTTCTTTATCCTCTTTAGATACAGCGACCAACGCCATTTCTCGAAAATAATCAATTTGTGTAAAGCGTATTAGCATTTCTTTGCTTAATTCTTGAATACTATTCATAAAACGAAAATAACGAGATTCTTCTGATAAATTACGAATAAATTCTTGTTCAATTTCAGCATCTTCAGGGCGTATGGGACGTACAGTTACATGCGTTCCGCCAGTAAGTTGAAAGCGCTTAACCAGATGGGTAGGATAAGGCTGTATAGCCATATGGGCATAGCGATCAGCATTTATTGGTTTAAAATCTAATACTATCCGTGCATCAGCGACTAGAGCACCTCGTTCGTCGACAATAAGGGGATTGATATCCATTTCTTTGAGCATAGGTAATTCACATACCATTTCTGACACTCGCAACAATACGCTTTCAAGCGCATTCATATCTATTGCTGGCATACCATTGAAGCAACCCAACATTTTGAAAACTTGAGTTCGTCTAATAAGATCCTTAACTAAAAAGGAATTGAGCGGAGGTAAAGAAACTGAAAGGTCTGCTATTATTTCTACTGCCGTACCACCCGCTCCAAATGTGATAACAGGCCCAAACACGGGATCATTACTAACACCGATCAATAGCTCACGACTATTAAGTTTCATAATCATAGGCTCAATAGAGATGCCATCAATATATGCATCAGGGCGATCAAGTGAAATATTGTCAACGAGATCATTGAATGCAGTTTGAACAGCTTGAGCATTTGTCAAATTAAGACGCACGCCTCCAACATCATTCCTGTGAGGAATATCAGGTGAGTTAATTTTCATTGCCACTGGAAAACCTAATTTCTGGGCTATCAATACAGCTTCATCAGGTGATTTTGTCACCAGTGTCTGTGCTACGGGAATATGAAATTTAGATAAAAGAGATTTAGATTCCATCTTATTCAATAATTTTCGTTTATCCTGGGCTGCGCTATCAATAATTATCCGTGCAGCTTCTATATCAGGCTCTAGGCGATGAGATAGCGGCCCCGGCATCTGTATTAACAGTTTCTGATTTTGATGATAAGCAGAAATAAAAGAGAAGGCTTCCACCGCTGATTCAGGTGTGCGAAAACTGGGTTTTTTAGTGTGTTTAAATTTGGTGCGAGATTGTTCAACCTGTGCCTCCCCCATCCAACAAGTGAAGAGTGGTTTATTATATTGATTAGAAAGCTCAATCACAGTATTGGCAATTTCTAAAGGATTGCTCAGAGCCTGAGGAGTCAGTATAACCAGAACACCATCAATTTTAGAGGATTCCAGGCATTCTTTGACAGCATGATAATAATGCTCAGGTTGGGCATTATTTGTGATATCCAATGGATTATCTTGTGACCAAGTAGGAGGAAGAACCTTATTAAGTTTTGTAACTGTTGAATTTGACATTGGAGCTAAAACCACGCCTAAATCAATAGCACAATCTGCTGCTAAAATTCCAGGGCCATTGCCATTGGTTACAATTGCTAATCGATTTCCTGTCGGGTGAAACCCACAAGAAAGTGTTTTAGCAACTGAAAACAACTGAGTTATTGTTTTTACTCTTACAACACCTGCTCGCCTCACAGCAGCATCGAAAGCATCATCTGGCCTAGTCAGCATGGCCGTATGTGATAGAGCAAGAGGCGACTCTTGAATATGCCTTCCAGCTTTAACTAGAATAATGGGCTTAATTCTCGCCGCTGCACGAAGAGCACTCATAAAACTCCGTACATTGCTGATATTTTCAATATAAAGAAGAATACTCTTGGTTTTTATATCGGAAATAAGAAAATCGAGAATGTCTCCAAGATCCAAATCTATTGAAAACCCAATAGATACAACACTGGAAAAACCGACATCATTGTTTTTTGCCCAGTCTAAAATGGCTGTAAATAAAGCACCTGATTGTGATACAAAGGCTAGACTTCCTGCATTGGCACTACCTTTATGAAAGGTAGCATTAAACCCTATTTCTGGGCGCATAATACCTAAACAGTTTGGACCAATAATCCGAATATTATATTGCCGAGCATTATTAATGACAGCTTGTTCTAGTATTTTGCTAGTTTCATCTATAGTGCTAATACTATCAGCGATAATAATCGCTACTTTAATCTTATGTTCGCCACATTCCTTAATAATACTGGGCAAAGTATGTAAAGGCGAGGTAATAACAGCAAGCTCAACGGCAGTATTAATTTGAGATATTGAGGAATAAGCTTTGTAATTTTGGACTTTTGAACAATTAGGGTTAATGGGATAAAGAGTCCCCTGGAAACCGCTTTGCAGGATATTAGAAAACACAAGCTGTCCAATTGAATCTAGGCTTTCACTAGCACCAAATACCGCGACAGATTTTGGAGAAAACAAAGGCTTAAGATAATGTTCTACCATGATCTTTACATTCCACAGAAAGGTAAATCCATTATAACGCCTCGTTTCAATAAAAATATTATCTAATGAGAAAATTAAGTATTTGTTTTTTAAAATACTAGCTTTCTACCATCCTCAACACTAAAACCAGGTCGATTAGTATAGATTTGGTTTGTCCTTAAATGCATTGAGACATCAAGATCAAAGACAAACAATTCTTGAATGAGAAATCTTTTTTCTACAAAAGTAAACTGTTATTTCAAATAAGGAAATAACACAAATATGAGGTAAAAATTGTAATCAATTTAGGAAAAGCCATTGTGTAAAAATAACACAGCATCATCCCAGTCTCATCTAAATTGCTTTTTAAAATGCCAAATTCCCAGCGTGAATATCGCGGTTCCCAATAAAGCGAGTTCCAGAATGGAGTCCCAGAGAATATTGATGCCTGCTCCCTTGAGTAAAATGCCATAGCCAATTTCAATATAATAAAACATCGGTGAAATCCACATCATTGACCGCAACCAGGTAGGCATTGATTCGGGTGGGCTCCATATCCCTGATAATAAAATCATTGGTGCTAAAATAAGAATTATCAGCATACTTGCCTGTGCAAGGTTGCGGGTAAAGGATGCTACAAGCAAGCCTATGCCCGCTATTGCATAGGTATAAAGCGCGGTGACGGATAGAAATAGTAGCAGACTACCTTTAATCGGCACATCAAATACCCCTTCCAGCATAAAGAAAATACATCCCGTAGTCCCTGTTAATATGACTAATGTCATCGAAATGATCTTAGGCAAAATAATTTGCAAAGGGGTTAATGGCGAGACGATTAATTGTTCTATGGTACCTTTTTCCTTTTCTCGCACCATGGCGGCGGCTGGCAATACAAGGGATAAAACAGTGATCACCGTCATTAGCTCGGCTATGCTCATAAACCAGCTATCATTCTGATTTGGGTTGTACCAGCTACGATCTTGAGCAACGATATGGGGGACTGTTTTCAGGCTTTCATCGGTTAATTGCATGCGTTTTAGCGCACTGTCCAGACCATATTGCCCGACAATTTGTTCGGCGTAACTGCCTGCTAATGTGCCTAGCACTGAATTGCTGGCATCAATCTGCAGCTGTAAACTAGCTACTTCACCTTGTTGCAAAGCCTTCTGAAAATGGGATGGAATATCGAGTGCCAGCATTGCTTTGCCACTATCCAGACTTTTAGTGGCTTCTCCTGGGTTTGATACTTCTTTCTGGAGATTAAAATAAGGGGGGCAAAAACGGTAGAGAAGTTCTCTTGATGCAAAACTATGATCTCTATCGTAGACAACTACACCAGAACGATTTAATTGTAAGCTGATGCCTGAACCTGCAATATAAATATCCAGGGTAAAGGCATAAACAATCAGAAACATGAGAGCCATATCCCGAAAAAGTTGTAGCAACTCTTTAATTGTTAAGACCCGCAATCGTCGCCACCATAAAAGAGTCGCCTTAAATCTTGTCATTTTCATGGTCATGTTTTTGGCCTCTTATTTAAAAGAAAATAAGCAGCAATCCATAAAACTGCAGCATGTAAAACCAATATAATCACATCTTTCCAGAGCACATCAATACCGATACCTTTTAGAAAACTGCCTAATGAAATATTAGTGTAATACATAGCAGGAAACAAATGGGCGAAGCCCCATGCACTACTATCCATGGAGGAAATGGGAATAATAAGACCGGAATACAGTATGGAAGGCATATAGGTAATAATGGCAGTCATCATCATGGCTGCAACCTGTGTTTTTACCATCAAGGAGATCAGTAAGCCAATACCCGTGGTGCAAATGACATAAACTACTGATGCCAAATAGAACAGTCAGGGATTTCCTTTAAAAGGTGTCCCAAACAGACCAATGACTAACAGCCATAAAATTATTATATTGATACTGGAAATAATGACATAAGGCGTTAACTTGCCGATTAAAAACTCTCCTTTGGTAATAGTCGAAGCGTAAATATTGTAGATTGACCCGGTTTCTTTCTCCCGCACCACACCGAGCGCTGTCAGAAAAGGCGGTGATAAAATCAAGACTAGCATCATCAATGCGGCGGTTACTGACCAACGACTTTTAACGGGCTGATTGTACAGATAGCGTAATTGCAACTGTACCGGGCGAACCAGATCAGCAGCGCGTTCAAAACTTACGCCCTGTGTCTTGCTCACAAACCCGGTTAATAGTTCGGCATTCACGGCTGCCGTAATCGCAATTACATAACCTTTAACGGTCGCAGCCCGAAATGGAAAAGTACCATCAATAAGAATCTGTGCCGTTGTAGGTTGTCCTTGCTGCAATTGTTTCTGAAAATGTTCAGGGATAATCAGTACCATACGAACTTTGCTGTCAGACAGTAAGTAGTCAAGTTCCTGCTGATCTTTTACCTGACCTTTGAAATCAAAATAACGCGAGCCAATAAAGCGGTAACTGTAGTCACGGCTCATCGTACTATGATCGTAATCCAGCACTGCAAAGGGCAATTTTTCTACATCCAGGTTAACACCAAAGCCAAACACCAGCATTAGCGCGGAGGGTACGATAAATGCCAGCGCAAAAAATAGGCGATCACGAAAAATTTCACGCCACTCTTTATAAAACACTGCCGAAATACGCTGTTTATTCATTTTTCTGCTCCCTGTTTTTCTAATGCCAGCACCTGATAAACAAAGACATCTTCCATCGTAGGCAAGCGTTTACTCATCTTTAAAATAGTGATATCGTTCGCCTCTAATAGTTTGCGTATCTGTTGTTCAGCCTGTGCAGGTTGATGATTAAACAGATGGATACGTTTTCCAAACAAGGTACCTCCCTGTAAGCTGGATTCATCAAGTAAGGCAAGTGCCGCCTGCGGCTGGTCTACCTGTATTTCCAGCAATTGTCCTGCTTCATCCTGTAATTCTTGTTTCATCTCGGAAGGTATTGCATCAGCAACAACGCGTCCTGCATACATTAAAGCCAGGTGATCACAGTGTTCTGCTTCACTCATATAATGAGTCGTTACCAGAATAGTGACATTTTCATTGCGCGATAATTGTTGAAGAATCGCCCAGAAACGTCTTCTGCCCAGTGGGTCAACGCCAGATGTAGGTTCATCAAGAAATATGACTTGCGGGCGGTGTACCAGAGCACAACCCAGTGCGAGTCGTTGTCGAATACCCATAGGTAAGCTGCGAGACAATTTATTTTCAAAACCGTGTAGCCCTGCCATTTCAACTACCCAGGCACTGCGTTCTTTGATGTTATCAGGTTCCAGACCGTATATACCTGCATAGAGTTGAATATTTTCTAAGGCCGTTAAATCCATATACAGCGAAAATGCCTGAGACATATAGCCGATACGTTCTTTAATGGATTGACCTGCACTTTTCATATCGGCACCTGCAACACGCCCTGTACCTGAGCTGGGTGCCAGGATACCTGTAAGCATTTTGATTGCAGTGGTTTTACCTGCTCCATTTGCACCCAATAACCCAAAAATCTCGCCTTGACCTATGCGAAAATTGACACTATCGACAGCACGGAAGTTATCAAAGTCACGAGTCAGTCCGTTTGCTTCGATAGCACATTCGTTCCCCTGAGTGTGATTAATAGCGCTGTTTTTAGGTATATTGTCAGAGCTGTTATCTACCAAGTTGCGATGTCGTAGTAAAGCAATAAAGGCATCTTCCAGTTCGGCTTCAAACGCATGTATATCCTTAATTTCAAGCTTTTCAAGCCGTTTTAAAACGGTCTCCTTGGCGGCTTCCGATTGCAAGTCATCGACAAAGATTCTTATTCTGGAACCCAGTGCCTCAACTTGGGGGAATTCACTCTTCAACTGCTCAATTGCATCAAGTTGCGGTTCAACAATAACTTCCACGATACAGCCCGGAGCTGTCTAAATAATTGTTTCAGGCTCCCCTTCAGCCAGTGCCTTGCCTAAATACATCAATGACAGGCGGTGAAAACGCTCTGCCTCATCCAGATAAGCAGTGGAAATAAGGGCAGTCATGCCTTGTTCATGTATCAGTTCTGTCAGAATCGCCCAGAAATCACGTCGAGAAACAGGGTCAACGCCAGTGGTTGGCTCGTCCAGTATCAGCAGCTCGGGTGCGTGAATTAATGCACATACCAGACCTAATTTTTGTTTCATGCCGCCAGATAAATGCTGCATAGGTCGAGAGCGGAACGCCTCTAATCGAGTCATCTTCAACAAACATGTTTTACGTTCAACCAAAACAGCAGACGGTACTTGCCTGATTCGGGCAAAAAAATCGATATTTTCTTCAACAGACAAAGTGCCATAGAGATTAAGTCCTAGTCCTTGCGGCATAAAACCAATTCGATCTTTTATTTTTTCTGCGGTCGCTTCCGAATTCACCTTCACGCCAAATATTTCCAGCTCACCTTCATCGAAGGTCAGTACGCCAGCAATCGCCTTCATCAAACTGCTCTTGCCCGCACCGTCAGGTCCAATCAGACCGTAAAGTTCACCGCGCTCTACCGTCATATCAAGCTGCTCTACAGCAAGCTGCTTTTTATAGCGTTTGCAAAACCCCCGTGCCTTGATAACTGGTACGGACGGGCGGGTATCTACCATCGGGGTTTCTCCCAAGGGATATCTTCTTGCCAGCGTATCACGGCATCAGAGGGAAGCCCTGGTGTCAGTCGGTGGTCAGGATTTTCATCCAGATAAAGTTTGACCACATAAACCAGTTTGACTCTTTCATCCGGTGTCTGTACTTCTTTGGGTGTGAATTCCGCCCGAGAAGCAATATAGCGGACAGTGGCTGAAAACGGGGTATCTGGAAAAGCATCGATATAAATCCGCGCTGGTAATCCCAGGCGAACCTTGCCAATTTCTTTTTCTGGCACATAGACCTTCAAATACAGACGATCCAAATCAACAATATCAAACAGAGGGCTGCCTGCCGCTATCACTTCACCGACATCTGCAATCCGAGTGGTAATCATACCCGTTGCTGGCGCATAAATTTTCAGATCATTCAGTGTACTTTGTGCCTCAGTCATTGCTGCTTCAGCCTGCATTACCTGAGCACTGCGCACCATCACTTCATCTTCTTTTGCTTTAACCTGTTCCCAGCCGAGTTCTGCTTCTGCCAATTGTTTTTTAGCTTGAGTCACTGCAGTTCTGCTGGCAGTCAATTGGGCACGAGATACTTTCCAGCCCAGTGTCGCCTGCTCGCTGCGGTGTTTTTCTACTGTTTTACTTTTTAATAATTCACTAAACCGTTTGGCATCTTTGCGGGTTTGCTGTTCTGAAGCCTGAGCAGAAACCAGAGTCGCTTTGGCATGAGTCACCGCTGCCTTTGCCGTATCCACTTTAAGCGGTACCATTTTTTTAAATATGGCAACTGAGGTTTGAGTGGCTTTAAGTTGAGCTTTTGCAGCAGCCACAGCAGCTTTAGCCTGATTAACCCTGGCAAGAATCTGAGCATCATCAAATTCAATCAAAATCTGCCCTTTTTCAACCTGATCACCTTCTCTAGCCAACAATTTAACAACACGTCCAGGCCATTTTCCTGCTACGGTGTAATGATCTCCCTCGATACGACCATTTGCCTGTACCAACCCTTCTGGCAGGGCTGGCTCTCGCCACCAGAACCACCAAGCCACCAGTACTATGAGAAAAATACTGATGAGAGGATAATGATAGTGACCGTTCTTTTTTTATTTTCCATGTTCAATGCTCTTTGTTGAATTGAGATGTTATAAAATGTAACCGTTCACCTCCCCCTTTGAAAAAGGGGGAATGAGGGGGATTTTTTAAAAGCTTCGTGTGTAGAATCTCCCCTAACTCCTCTTTTCCAAAGAGGGGGACTGAACGGTTACTATAAAAAACCCACTGCACGCCTTAGCCGCAGCATTGACAATGCGGCATCAAAATTTGCATTATTGAAATTGTCGTGCGTAGTCGTACGCAATGTTTCCGCTCTAAGCACATCAGTATTGGTTGATAAGCCTTGTTGATAACGGTCTGTTGTCACCTTCATATTTTCTTCCGCCTGCTCAATTGCTTGCTGTGTCACGGCTATGCGTTTTTGAGCTTCCTTAACATTTAGCCAGGCCTGTCGCACTTGTAACCCGATCAGGCTATACAAATCATCACGTTGTGACTTTAAAGAAAACGCCTGCTGGATAAAAGCATTGCCTTTATGACGGGTACTGCCGTCAAATAGCGTCCAGTGCATACCAACATTGACCATCCACATGCCTTCATGTGCTTGAAATTTATTTTCTTGATATTGATAGCCGCCGTTCACCGCAACTTGTGGCAACACCCCCGCTTTAATACTTTTTGCCTGTTGTTCCAATGCTGTTATTTGCTGTGTAAGTCCAGCTAACTCAGGCCGTAGATTTAATGCCTCAGCAGACAACTCTTTTAATGTCCCCTGAGGCGTATCAGGAAACTGTTTAGCCAGGGCTAACCTCTTGAGCTAAATCAGTTCGAACCCTCTAGGGCGCGCCATTAATAATATAGCGAATCCTTTTTCTAATCTAATGATAGATAGTGATTCTGGAAGAGAATTGATAGAGCATATAATTAATAGAGAAATAACCAGAATTGACTATTTTTAAAAAAATAGTTGAGCTATGTTTCTTATAAAAACTTTTACTTTGTTATTTAATTTGACTGGTTATTGTAATAAACCAGAGAACAACAAAGACAATAGCTTATATAAGCTACTTAGCTCAACAATCCCATTAGATTAATGGAACTCACTTAAGCTTATCGTAATCGAAAAACACCAAGTGATAATTAGTAGAAAGGAAACAAAGTTAAGATTAACTTTTCTGTATTAATAGAGTAAGATTACACAACATAACAAACCTTACACGACTAATTAGTATTTTCTAACACTGATAGATTTTGACTCTGCCAGGATTTATCAGTTCAGAATTATTTTAATATAGATATTGGTGTTAATGGAGCATCCATACTGGAGCTATCTGCACCTGTACCACAGCCAACTAATGTTAATGACAGACTAGCAATTATCAAAACAATCGCATTAGTTTTTTTTAATGTTTTTTTCATGACACCTTCTCCATAAGTTATTTATTTTTAAGATAGTTTTTAGTTTGACTATCTCATACTACAAAGCAATGACAGCCAAACAGATATGTTACCTCTTTGGGCGTCCTTATTAGAAGTTGAACTTCTGAATCTATCTTATAGCCCTTTAAACCATGGCTTTTTGATATAGATCAATAAAAGAGATATTAGATAGATAATTTTCAGAATTCATATTTCTGGAACACAATAAACTTTGTTTTTTCCTCTATTTTTAAGGTATAAAGTTGGATAGACTATTCAAAGATTTTCAGGTCAGCTGTGAAAATTGTAATCTGGATGCCATTTGTCTTCCACGTGGTTTGTCTGAACAGGAAGTCAAAAATTTGAGTCATGTCATTAAAAGCAATTCAGTTTTGCAACAGGGTGAATACATCTACCGACAAGGGGATAGTTTTAAAGGTATAGTGGCTATTAAATCAGGAACAGCTAAACTGGTTTCTAACGATAATCATGGCAATGAGCATATTCTTAATATGTTATTACCTGGCGAACTAGCAGGATTCGATGGATTGAATCAACATAAGCATAGCTGCTCTGCAATTGCTTTAGAAGTGATGAGTTATTGTGAGCTACCTGCCGAAAAATTTGATAATTTATGTCAAATGGTTCCTGGGATTGCGCGTGAACTTTTCAGACATACTGGTGGATCTATTAATGAGTCTCAAAACAAGATCATCTCAAGCAAACTCCCTGCTGAAGAAAAACTGGCTCTTTTTTTAACTAACTTATCTGATCGATTAAAAAAAAGAGGATTTTCCTCCTTGTCATTTAATATCCCTCTCACGCGCCAAGAAATGGGTAATCTTCTTGGCTTAACGCTAGAGACAGTCAGCCGAATGTTAAAGCACCTTCAAAATGAAGGGTTGATAACTGTTCAACGAAAACATATTGAAATTAAAGATTTAAAATCATTACAAGCTCTCTGTTCTCAACAAACAAACTAAAAAGAATTTTTATCTGCTTTAAATAACTCGAAACTTATTCTAAAATTGCAACCAGGTTTGTCTACCTCGTTTTCTACCAGCTAGCTCATCAATCACCGTAAATCCCCCAGATTTATTTGATGAATATTTAGTATCTCTATCATCATCTGTCGTTTCAATAATCACAGGAATCTGGCCAGTACCGCCATCTATTTTTCTACCTGGACTAACTCGCTTTTCATCGTCATCATCGACATCCCCATCGCCATCTGTATCAAAAAGCTTGTCTCTTTCATCAAAATTTTCATCCCCATCAATATCAAAAGGGGAAACAGCCAAAGGACCACCAGATAATGCATCCATTTCCATTAACCAACTTACGCTACCATTTCCAGATGTTGCACAAGGGTCAGGATTAGGTATGAATGTAACAAAAATAATTCGTCCATTCATTAAGATAGATCCTGATATAACACGTTCACCTATGCTACTAGTCGATAATGGTGGTAATAAATCTAGATACCAGCCATATTGTGGTGAAACCTCATCGTCGTAATCCACTGTTTCATCTGTAGTTAAACGATAATCATGTCCATTATGTGTTAGTTCTTGCTCAATTGTTTGAGCTTGAAGCTTATCTCTCCCTGAAATTAAGGTAGAAACATCTGTCTCAGAATGGTTGTCTCTAATCGCGTAATAAGTTTGCGTTTGTGTTGACCCACCAATTACATTATCCCCTGTCTCAAAAAACTTACCTGTTCCAAAATAAACCATCAAACCACCATCTGGATGATCTCCAACTTGAGGTTTAGCTGTAATCGGTTGATCTTTATTTGAGCAAGGATCTTCGGCACAAGCTCTAAACAATGATTCAGGGCTAGATGAAGTTCCAAATGGAATATCCCAGTTACTTGAGCTTGCATCACTAATATCAAACTTCCACAAATGCCCTTGCAAATCACCTGCATAAACAGTATCAGCTATACGGTCACCATCTGAGTCAACTGCTATTGGTGTAGACAAGCCATTTGGATTGCCTGTGTTACCATTTTTAGTATCAATTTTTTTAATTAATGCTCCTGTTTTGATATTAACAATATACAAAACAGCTTTCTTAGCTGCGCTATCATAACCATTACCAAAGATAGCAGCCCACTCACCATTGTTAAGCCTGACAATTGAAGGTTGGCCCATGATATGACCTATTTCTGAAAAATCAGTATCGGTATTTGAAAGCTCCCACAGAACTTGACTTCCATTAAAACTACTCTCGTCAAAAGCATCTGGGTCAGTAACATCCAAAGCAAAAATACTCTTGTTTCCTGCCCCAAGACTGCTCACTAAAACAGTTTTCCAAGTACTAGAGCCAAAGTATGCATCAGCAACTCGTGGAGATGCATCAACTAAATATTGATGGGTATAAAGAGGATCCGCCAAATCCTTCAATTGACCGATGACAGAATTAGGTATATATGCAAATTTCTCTGCTCCAGTATCTGCATTAAAACCGTGTAACATGCCGTCATTTGCACCCACATACAACATAGGTGTCCTTGACAGTCCAGATTGAAAGGTGATGTAAGAAGAACCTTCAGTTCCTACTAATTCATCATAGCCAAAATATTCATGACTTACATAAGCAGGACTTGAATTAACAATATCCCCTAAATGAGCATGATCATTTGTATCCCCAAAATGATCCCTGTCTCTAAATTTACCCTGGGTAGATTGTTTTTCCCAGTCACGGTTTCCTCTAATATATTGCAGCATTTTTTGCCGATTAGGTATGCCTGATGCAATCTCAAGCTCTGCTCTAGGCCTCAATAAATCTTTTTGACTACCACTGCCTAGATCATTAACAGAATCGACATCACCACTAATAACACCCCAACGAAATTTAATTCCTTTGTTTCCCGTTGCTGCTGGATTATAAGTAAAAATATTTCTAGCATTCCAATTTGGCATCTGTTCTGATGCTTTCCAGACTGGAGATGAATTTACATCACCCGTCAATGTATCGATTGAAAAGGAATTAAGATCTCCATCCCAGTTTTTATTATTAAAAGTAGCTTGATATAAACGAGTGGTCGAGCTTAACGATGTTGAATTTGAATTTAGCGCTGTTACAGACGAATCTGTAATTTCAATCTGATCAAATGCATTTCTCAAAGCATCAACCATCTTATCTGGTCGATTTGCCAAAACATAGTTGTCAGGCTCACCATCACCGTCAGCATCCCATTCATCGGTCGTTGCTCCAGGTGTTCCATCATTTGGGTCATTATCACCATTCGCATCAACAAAACCACCATATTTGCCCGTTAACCACAACATGTTTACTGACCCTGTGGGTGGATTTGCATTATATTCCTGAGTATCAATCATAAAGGTGCTTACGGTTTGCTTTCCAGTAAAATCAGAACGTAAGTCCTGTGTATTCGCATAATAAGCCAATCCAGCAACATAATAACTATTCTCTCGCCCCGCCCATGTAGGAGTTCCTAATACTTCACCTAAACCACTAATTGTTTTAGTATTCATTGCCATATCACAGTTTGTAGCGGTACAACCTACTTGTAATGAGGTTAGCCCTTCCAAAGTTCCAACCGTATTAGTTAATGTAGTCACATTTATACTTGTATCAGGATTTGACGGTTGCCCAAAATCACTGGCTTTTAATGTGAGAGAAGGTGATCCGAAGGTAGAAGAAGTAAAACTTGTACCCGGTAACTTTTTGTCCAACCAAGGGAAAGCATCGTTGATTGCAACAATAAAGTTCTTTTGACAACTGTATTGAATGGGGTCATCCCAATTTGTAATAACGGGAAAGCCACCGTTTTCCCCTGTATTTAAACTACTTGAATACTCAGGTGTAGGCCCCAGGTTTTTATAATAACGAACTGTTTCGTAAAATAATTCACTAACTGGATCAAACCCCTTATATCCTGGGTTACTAAATTGATTAATAAAATTAATTACTCCTGACTTGGAAACGCTACTAGCGGAAGCATCAACTGGATTCGGGTTAGCCACCAATGTTCCATTTTCATTGACTTCTTTTTCAGTATTCTCCTCCTTCCCTCCTGAGCCATCAGGCTTAAGTAATCCGGTATATTTCATATTAGCACGCAGCACTCCGCCATCTCGCGATTGATCACTGTTAAACAAATAACTGGTAATCGCAAAACGCATATCATCGGATTTTTCTTGAATAAGTCCTTCAGGCTTAAAATTTCCATCGCCATATGAAATACAGTTTTCTTCTAAACTCGCATCTTCATTAGCTGATATAACTGTTGGGTCGCAAACTTTAACTTTTAAATTATAACTATCGGTAGGACTTGAATTACTTCCTGATTGGGAAGTTCCAAATTGCACGCCAAAAGATGTATTGTAAATATAATAATCAGATCCTGTAAAAGGAGTCACACTACTTGGATTAACATTAACCGATGTAGCAACTCTTTTATACGGAAACCAACTATCACTATTCTGTTTTCTTGCCCGTCTTATAATGGTTTCATCAGTTAAGTCAACAACCCGGTTTCCACCCGTCATTGTTACTATGAACATATCAATCGCTGTCATTGTTGCCCAATTCATAAAGTTTCCACTGAACTTTCCAGTCCCTTGACACGAATGATCTGATTGGGTAGCTGAAACAGGATAAAAATAACCTGATGTTGGATTACCCGTTGAGCTATCAGATGCATGAGTAGAACTATTATATTGATAACATTTTTTTGGATCAAAATAGCCTAGATATTCTTCAGTAGCAAAATAGCAGTTACCGAGATTCCAACTAGGTCTTCCAGAACAAGTTGCTCCATTTTCTAATGTTCCTGCTTGATCATTGTATGCAGCACCGCCCATAGGAACTTCTACTGACATATTAAGTAAGACATTCGGGTTAACAGCAGCAGTTAAATGTAATGGTGTTTGAGATATTCCAGCATAACTCACACTAAAAGTAAGCAAGCTAGTTGAGATAATTATAAATAATTTATCTAAGACTTTTGACATATTTTTACCAGGTTTTCAGGTTTACTTTTTATAAGTCGTTTGTAATATGACTTTTGCGTTACTTCCTGCAATTACAGCCCTAGAAGTTATGCGATAATATTTTTTAGTTACTGAAAGCCCCGCTTCTAAACTATCTGCTGGTGCTGCCGGTAACTGTTCAACAATATAATGAATAGCTTTATTGGTACTACTGGATGATGACTCTCTTACTTGATTTGAGTTGCTCCAGCTAACCCCAGTCCACCATCCACCAGTTGGTGCTGCTGTAGCTAAATATAAACCACGATTACTTGCAGTTGTCTGATCTGTTGTTAGTTCACCACTGTAAGTTGCATCAGGATCAATCAGTTTTTCAGCTTCACGTAAAGTTAGTTCTGCAGCGTGTAATGCTTCTTTGTATTGGCGATCATTATTGACCATTTTTTCTTCAAGAATATTAACGCTCATCACAGAAACGCCAAGTAATGTCATAATCAATAAAATAATTAAGCTGACAACCAAGATGGCTCCTGCCTGCTTATTTGTTGTATTAATAGCCTTTGCTTTCATGGTCTACGAATAAATTAAAATAATTAAATGATATTGGCTGAGTTTTCTATAAAACAACATTTCTGAGTGTTACTGTCGTGGTGTATATTTTATAGATGCGTTTATCAGCCGCTGTCTTGGAATCAAAATTAGAACTACCTGATGCTTTAAATATATCAGGCTCGCCATCTGCATTATTATCAAACACTGAGTTCATAGGATTGTCTGAGAGGCTAAGAAAAGAAAGTGCACTTTGTGCCAAGGCATCATCTGAGCTTAATACTAGTCCTAATTTAATACTTAATACCTTAGTCCAGTCTGTTACTGATGAGGCTTTAACATACTGATTAACTGATCCATTACTACCATCATCCAGGCCATATAAAACTTGCATATTGGTAACATTATCAGCCAAAATCACTTCTATAGGGGTTGCACCATTAATTGTGCAGACTAAATCTGTCCCACTTAAGGCAAAACTTAACTCAACAAGTGAATCCCCAACTGATGCCCCTTCACAATCAAGGATACGTCCATCAGCTACCCCTGCGCTATTAGCACTACCCTGAAAGCGAATATTAAATTGGTCTGCCTGAGTAAGGCCACCTTCGATACCACTAATATATTGTCCTGAAGCTGGGAACAAAGTAGTCTTTGCTGAAAAAACATCAGAAATACTATCTTCCCAAGGGAGCATTCTATAGCCTGCTAAACGGATATTCCCAGCCAAGAATTCTAAGGAAAAACGACTGTTTTCATCAATCCTTATCACTGCGTTTTGAACGCCATAAGATAATTTTGTCGCTATAAACATTTTGATCACTCCAGCAATCAGGAATAATCCAATAACCATTGAAATCATGATTTCAATGAGTGTCATACCTTTTTGATGTTGTGCCTTAATGGGAATCATAATGCTGTAATTACTGAAAAATTAGTGTTTGCATTTCCATCTCGATCATCATCCCAAAAGACTGAAATGGTATGGTTAGGCCCTACAATACATGATGGAGTTGAAGCATCTGTACAAGTTGATGTAGAAGCATCTGTGCAAATCAAATTATTAGCATTGTCACATGATGGAGCGGAAGCATCAGTACAGGTAGGTAAATCCCCATTATCACAAGATGCACTACGTGCAATTGTTACCGTTCCATAACCTTGAGGGAGCTTCTTAGATAAACCTTTGCCCCATGAATAAATATCATACAGAGCCAGTTCTTGTTCATCACAGCTACTAGCGATACAATTTTTCCCAGGGTTTGCAGATAAGGTAGATGTGTCAATAGCAGCATAACGATCACTACCAAGCCCCTCTGAATTTGCTCGCATTCGATCGGCCATATCATTAATAGTACTAACCACCTGAGATTTCAAATGAGCACTATGATTAATTTTAAAACCAAACCCCTGAAGTGCTAACAAGCCAAGAATGCCCACTGAAATGACAAACGTTGTTATTAAAACTTCTATCATTGAAAAACCAGTACTTGATACAAAGCATTTAACAGGGATGACTTTATTTCTCATGATTTATTAACAACTAAGGTGTGTTGAGGAGAATGACCAGCGGCCTGTTTTGCTTAAAACCTTTGTCTTAAAGCTCGCACTGTCACTATCACAGAATGTAAATGTGGATGCTGAAGTAAACCCTTTTGTATTTATTTTAACGACTAAAGAAGAAGCTGAAATGCTGATGCCAGTATCAATAGCTCCGTAGATTTTTAGTACACAATCTTCACCTGCCTCGCATAGTGTGGTGTCACCGTTATCATCTACATCACCATCACGATTTATATCGATAAAAACTATCCATCCATCATCCCAATCAGCTGTACCATCACAATTTGTCCCATCCGTATTCCGGGAACATAAGGTAACTGACTCCCCTTGTGTAACAGCTACACTTTTTGCATAATGAAAGAAAGAACTAAATTCATTAAGTAAAGTTGTTTGACGATTGTCTTTTATGACAGATGAAAAACTTGGTACTCCTATCGACAATAAGATTCCTACAAGTGCCACAGTAATCATTAACTCGATCAAAGTGAAGCCTTTCTCCACTCTTCCTTTGATTTTAAAAAAACTTAGGTAACCTTGTATTACATCCATAAACAAATTTCTAAGGTAGACAATTGAGGTCTTACAGCGATTAAATTAAAAAGCAAGCACGTATGGAGAAAGTATAGAAAAGAAAGCTGATATTACTAGGGAACTATAGAATATATTAGAGAAAGGACACGTAACTATTTACCAACTTATTGAAAAATAATTATTTGTGAATCAGGTTTTTTTATTTAAAAAGAGACAAAACAGTTAAATCAACCGCTATTAATTTATTCGGTAAGAAAAGTTCTAATACCTGATATTCCTTGAGCACCAGACTTTAGCGCAATTGATTTATCAGTTTGTTGCATGCCACCTAATGCAAAAACGGGGAGATTAACGTTATTTGTTAGTGTCTTGAAAGATTCCCAACCTAAAGGGGGAGTATTAGGGTGAGTTTTAGTTGGTAATACTGGGGCAAGCACAACAAAATCCACGCCTATTTGTTCGGCATGTTGTAATTCTAGTTGATTATGACATGATGCAGAAACCCATTTGTACCCTCTGGGTTTTTTATCTAAAGTCAACAAATGTTTTGATGTTAGGTGAAAACCTTCTGCATTAACTTTATCAGCGTTTTTTACCGCTGAATTGACTAATAAGCAAGCGCCTTTTTCTCTACATAATGGAGTCGCTAATTCAAAGAAATATTTTACTTCTTTAGCTGATAATAACTTTATCCTTGCTTGAATTAACTTTACCCCTTTACCCAATATAGTCTGTAAATTTATCAGTAGCTCATCAACATCTTCACCATTTAATATTGCGTATTCATCGGGTAATCTTGCTGCTGCAATAATAGGATAATTTGCTTTTGGAAAAGAATAATTTATCAACTGCTCTGGACTGACCCATTTTATTTCTTGTTCTTCACGGCCATAAGGCTTTCCTGAAAAAAGAGAGACTGTCCAAACCTCTAACAGTACTTTTAAGTCAGTATATTGATGATTAACTTTAATCAAAGGCGTTAATGCTTGTACTGAAATACCAAGCTCTTCTTTTAATTCTCTTTTTAAAGCTTGTTCTACCGATTCATTTGGCTCAACCTTCCCGCCTGGAAATTCCCATAAACTGCCTTGATGAGATGATTCTTTTCGAAACGAGATTAGAATATTTCCTTCTTTATCCTTAATAACACCAACCGCAACATGTAAAGGAGTTTTAGTCTTCATGTCTGGCTTTAATCTAGTGAAAGCTATCGAAAAAAAGCTGAAATAAGATCTTGTATTGATAAGCTCCCTTTTTTAGAAAAAGGAATTTGTCCGACAGAGGTCATGACCCCACCATTAAAAGTATATTCAGCTTTCCTTCGATTTAATACACTTTTTGCGGCTTTAATAAGGTCATCAGCATTGAGCATAATGGGCAATGTGACTAATTGTGTAGAATGTGCCGCCAAGCTTTGGTCTGTTTCTGCGTCAATACTACCAATGATCATCTGGTTTAGAACAATATCCCCAGTCATTCCAGATATAGGCAAGGAAAAAGCATTTGGGTTATACAGAGCTATTTTAAAAACCACCTGTTTTTCTTTAGCGGAAAAAGAGGCTAATTCAATACCTTTTACTTCTGGTGAATCAACAAATGCTTTGACTAAACTCGTACCACAGCCTAATAAAGAAATTGATAACAAAAGAACGAGGGTTATTTTTTTCATGTTCTATATTCCGCATTGATCCGCACATAATCATACGAAAGATCACAAGTTAATACTTCTTCCCTTATATCCCCTCGTCCTAAAATAACACGAACAAGAATTTCTTCCTGATTCATCACTTGTTGACCTTGTTCCTCAGTGTAACTGCTAGATCGTGAACCATTTTTTACAATACAGACTTTATCCAGATAAATTTCTATTTTATCTAAATCCATTTGTTCAATTCCTGATCGCCCAACTGCAGCTAAAATACGCCCCCAGTTAGGATCACTGGCAAAGAAAGCGGTTTTAACTAAAGGAGAATGAGCAATTGTTTTACCAACATCTAAGGCTTCATCACTACTAAAGGCTTCTTCAATACATATTCTTATCAGCTTGGTTGCCCCTTCTCCATCCCTGATAATTAATTCAGCTAATCGTTTACAAACACTAGTCACTGCTTTTGAAAATATTTTATAATTTTCACTATTCTCTGTAATTTCAGGGGCAGATGAACACCCACTTGCCATTAAGATACAAGAATCATTCGTTGAAGTATCTCCATCGACTGTTATTCGATTAAATGATTGCTCAGCTGCTTCAGATAAACATTTTTGTAAAAGAACCTGGCTTATTTTTGCATCCGTTGCTACGAAACCCAACATAGTTGCCATGTTGGGTTGAATCATCCCTGCACCTTTTGAAATGCCAGTGATGGTGATGGTTTGCCCTTCTATTTCTATCACTGTAGAAGCACCTTTAGCAAAAGTGTCAGTAGTCATAATGGCATTAGCCGCTTTATTCCAATGACCGTCACTCAAACAAGATATAGCTTCTGGTAGCGCTATTTCAATTTTTTCTACTGGTAATTTTTCTCCAATCACTCCAGTTGAAAAAGGTAAAACTTGTTGGTTTCTTGCATTTAAAATAGAAGCCAAGGATAAACAGCAAGCATCAGCATCTTTCATGCCTTGCTCTCCTGTTCCTGCATTGGCATTGCCCGAATTAATTAACAGCCATCGAGGATTATGTTGTAAATGATCTTTTGCAATATGCACGGGAGCTGCACAAAAAGCATTTTGGGTAAATACGCCTGCACATGTTGCTGTCTCAGTCATTTCTACGACAAGAATATCATCCCGTTCTGTTTGTTTTATACCGGCATTACTTGTACCTAATTTTATTCCTGAAACTTTGTACATTTCAGGAAAATCAACATTTCCTACTGCCATATTAAATAACCATAATTAATTATTGTTTGAGTTGGGTAACTAAACATCAGAACAAATAATTGTTGGGTTAACGATAGAGCCGTTAGCCCAACCTATTCGTCTTATTTCTATTTGATTAAAGCTTATTAGTCAGACTTTAAAAAAAACATAAGCTTTTTCAATCATCTCCACGTCATTTTCAATCAAAGCACATTGTTTTTTAATCCATGCAATTTGCTCAGGTTGATTAAACATACCCTGCGGTAAAATCACTTCCACTTCAATCTTTCCATCTAAATAATGAATCCTAAAGTTCTCTACCGAATGAAGGTACTCTGAAAAATATTTGTCTAAATAGGCCTGAATTTGTTGACGAGATAATAGTTTTTTTTCATTGCATTTAAACTCATCATCTTCTGGATCTGTATGGACCAAAACATCAGCAACATCATCAAACTCTGCCTTTATATTATCTCTAACTGCATCGCCAATCATATGTGCTTCAGAAACACTGATTCTAGGGCTAACTACAATATGAGCATCAATATAAGCATCTTCTCCCATTTGTCGGGTGCGTAAAAAATGAATACTTTCTACACCACTGGTCTGTTTTATTGTTCTCTTTATTTCTTTTACAAAATTTTCAGGTAAAGAAGAATCTACCAATTCCTTGATACTATCCAGTACTAATGATAAACCCATTTTTGCAATCATCAAAGCAACTACAATGGCTGCAACAGCATCTGCGAAAGGATATCCCAGCAATACCGCACCAATTCCAAATAATACGATGATGGAAGAAAGGGCATCACTTCTATGATGCCAGGCATTTGCTAATAATAATTTTGAACGTGTTTTTTTACCAATTCGTTTAGTGTAGTGAAACAACCATTCATTTGCTAAAATCGAAATAACGGCAATACCTAATGTTTCATTGGTAGGAATAAGCAGTTTGACTGGGTTAAGTAGTCGATCACTCGCATCCCAGGCAATCCCTCCCGCAACAACAATTAAACCTAACCCCAACATAACCGTTGCAATTGTTTCAAAACGACGATGACCATAGGGGTGATTATGATCTGCTTCACGACTCCCTAGTTTAATCGCAATAATAACTAAAAAATCACTGATTAAGTCTGATAATGAATGAACACCATCTGCAATTAAAGAGGTTGATTGACCTAAAAAACCAAAACCAATTTTTAGTACCGTTAAAAAAACATTAACCAAAGCACCAACATAGGTAACACGAGTTTTTAGTTTTTGAATTTCATTTGTATCATAAACTTTTGCCATGTTTACCCCACTTCTACGATAATGGTATATTCCATTTCCTCTGACAATGTTTCCAATACCTTATGTCCATTAATTCTGCACCATGCCGGAATATCCTGCATAACGCCAGGATCTGTGCAAACTACTTCTAGCACATCACCCGTATTCATTGTTTTAACTTTATCTTGTGTACGAATAACAGGTAAAGGGCACAATAACCGCTTTGCATTTAACGTTTCTTTAGCCATTAAACAAACCACTCTTGAGGAATTTTATCTGCTTTAATCGGCTGTACTTGTATTTGTCTTTCAGTACCATCCTTTTCTCTGATAGTCACATCGACTGTTTCTTCATCCCGCCCCTGACCATAACGTGCAACTAACTGAGCAGCCACAATCAGTTCTTCTTCTGTTGGCTTCCCATCTATTAATGCCAAAGGGCCACGGTGACTTGCACAGTTCATATTAAGAAATTCTTTTTTGTAACCTTGCATAAACCGAGCTTCACCATCTTCTCTGGCAACAATAACTTTAAAGTTATTGCTAGGACGAATATGACGGCCTACTTTTAGTAGCATAATATCATCTAAGTCGTATTCCTTATCGCCTCTAGCTGACCATAAATCAACCAATTTATCAGAATAACTCTTATCCGTTAAAAAGCAACATCCACCCGCTGGCTGGGCAAAATCTTCAAAGCCAAATTCATTGGCCAATGCCATTTGAGGTTTTCTAGTTCGACCACTAAAACCATATAATTTTTCTCTATCAACCCAACCTTCACGCTCTGGTAAGGTTAACGGTAAATTTTTTGCACATAATGGACGTAGTAATAAATCATCTGCACCTGATTCTGCTGCTATCACCGGCATAGTATCTTTTCTTTGTGACATAGGGCGCTGACCAATCACTTCCCCTGTAATAATAAAATCAAAATCATTTTCTTTAATCCATTCCTTTGCTTTATGAACCATAAAAATTTTACAGTCCAGACATGGATTCATATTTGCGCCATATCCATGTTTTGGGTTGATTAATACATCTTTATATTCATCAATCACATCAATAATATGTAATTTTATACCCAGTTGTTCTGCTGACCATAAGGCATTATTTCTTTTTGGTTTGTCTTTATCTTTTTTTCTGATTGCATGGGTATGCCCCTCTACACAAAAACCAGTAAAAAAGTTAATTCCTTCAACATGGATTCCTTGTTCTAAAAGGGTTTTTGCCGCTAACAGAGAGTCCAAGCCTCCTGAAATCAAAGCCACTGCTTTTCTTTGTTTACTCATTATACTTAAATCAATTTTAAAATCGGCTCAATTATACCTTGCACTGTCAATTTATTAAATCTTCTTCCTAATAGAGATAGAGCAAAATGTTGTTAGTCTTTCAATTTGAACTACACTTAAACTCATTACTATTATGTTTAATTAAGAATTTACGTTATTCTTACTTTAAACAAGATAAACCTCTTAAAAATCAAAGGAGTTCCTAATGGAAAGAAATGAAGCCATGGCTTTTATGCTTAAACTACTTAAAATTTTACTGCATAAAGATGGCTCGGATTTATTTATAACGACTGGCTTTCCTCCTGCAATAAAAGTTAAAGGTGTCATGACTCCAATTTCACAAGAACCTTTGACTGCTGAAGATTCTAAAGCTCTGACTCAGTGCATTATGAACGATAAACAGTTAAAGGAATTTGAAGAAACACAAGAATGTAATTTTGCCATTTCTCCAGCAAACTTATGCAGATTCAGAGTTAACGCTTATATTCAACAAGGCAACCAAGGACTTGTTCTTCGTGTGATTGCTGCAGAAATTCCAAATTTTGACAAACTTGGACTTCCACAAGTTTTAAAAGAAATTATTTCCCATAAAAATGGCCTAATCATTATGGTTGGAGCGACCGGTTCGGGAAAATCAACCTCAATGGCAGCCATGATTGATCATCGTAATGAGACAAGTTATGGACACATCATTACGATTGAGGATCCCATTGAATATGTTCACCCTCATAAAAATTGCATTATGATGCAACGAGAAGTTGGTGTTGACACCTTTGATTGGGAAATTGCCTTGCATAACACTTTACGTCAAGCACCTGATGTTATTGTTCTAGGTGAAATTCGAGATGCTAAAATTATGGAATTCGGTATGGAATTTGCTCAAACCGGCCATTTAGCAATGGCAACTCTACACGCCAATAACGCCAACCAGGCAGTAGATCGTATTTTAGGATTTTTCCCTATTGAATCACATGAGAAATTAATGCAAGATATTTCTCTTAACCTACGTGCCATTATTTCCCAACGACTGGTCAAGACGGTGGATGGTGGGCGTACAGCAGCGATTGAAATTTTGATTAATACGCCTTTAATTGCTGATTTAATAGCCAAAGGTGATATTAGTGGTATGAAGCCGATTATGGCAAAATCTCGTGAATTAGGGATGCAGACTTTTGACCAGGCTCTTTTAGAGCTTTACCAAGCAGGCACTATAGATTATGACGAAGCCTTGAAAAATGCTGATTCACAAAATGAACTACGCTTGCAGATTAAATTAGCTGGTGGAGAAAGCAAAGAAACGGGTGGACTGTCATTAGAAATAACTGAAGATGAAGATCTTGATAACCATATGGCATAACTTCATCAGTTAGATAGAATTAAAAAGGTTTTCTCTAGTGAACTAAAACTTACTCTTTATCGAAATATTTTTACAAAAATAATAAGGCATATACCCCATGGATTTATCACCTTATCTAAAGTTAATGTTAGAGAAAGATGCTGATTCTCTGCATTTAAGGGCAAATGAAGTACCAAGCCTACAATTAGCGGATCAAAAAAAGGCAGTTGGAAACACAGTAGCAACTAATGAATTTATTAATCAATTTGTTGCCAATTTACTGGATGAAAACCAAAAAAAGGATCTAAATAATTATAAAACTGTTCGTCTAGCTTATAAACCAGCGGGTAAAACTTTTATCATTCAGCTTGATAAAGACAGTGATGAGTCGATTATCATTCTGATAAAATCCGATAAACGTACCGCTAGAACGGAAGTAGATTTTAGTAACATTCAGGTATTAGGAAAGTCGCCAGAATCGACACTAGACATCATGCCTTACTTGATAGAAATGGTTAAATTAGATGCATCAGATTTATTTTTAACTGCCGGCGCGTCTATCAAAGCTAAAATATCAGGCACTGCTGTTGAGCTAGATAAATACCTATTAACTCCAGAGTTAATCGAATCTGCTGCCTTTAGCATTATGGATGAAGGTCAACAAGAAGAATTTAAAAAAACAAAAGATTTAGATTTTGCTATTAGTTTAAAAGATGGCAGTGCTCGTTTTCGAGTCAATGCATTTTATCAGCGAAAAACAGTAGGTCTGGTGCTTCGATTAATTCCATCTGTTATTCCTAAACCTGCTGATTTAGGCTTACCTGATACATTACTAGAATTAATTTTAGCAAAACGTGGTTTATTATTAATGGTTGGGGGAACAGGATCAGGTAAATCTACTTCACTTGCTGCAATGGTTAACCACCGAAATGAAAATTCTGCTGGGCACATTTTAACCATTGAAGACCCCGTAGAGTTTTCTCATCCTAATTTAAAATCCATTGTTAACCAACGTGAAGTGGGAATAGATACAGAATCTTATGCTCGTGCCTTAAAAGCCAGTTTACGAGAAGCTCCTGATGTAATTTTAATTGGTGAAATTCGAGATAGAGAAACCATGTCTGCTGCATTAGAATTGGCAAATACTGGGCATTTGTGTATTTCTACTTTACATGCCAACAATGCCAACCAAGCAATGGAAAGAATTATCAATATGTTCCCACAAATAGAACATAAACAGCTATTTATGGATCTTGCTATTAATATGAATGCTGTTATTTCCCAACGCTTAATCCCTACACCCGATGGTAAACGATGTGCCGCAATTGAAGTATTGCTTAATACACCACATATTTCCAACTTAATTCTAAAAGGTGCTTTAAACGAAATTAAAGAAGCAATGAAAACCAGTGGTAGTAAAGGTATGAAAATTTTTGATGATGCCCTTAATGATTTATATCAAGCACAAAAAATTAGCTTAGAAGAAGCTTTAAAAAATGCTGACTCCCGTAATGATTTAGAAGCTAAGATCAATTTTGGATAAGGCTATATCAAACTGATACCATTGCTGTTCATTTTGAGGTAAACCAAAACGTAAGCTAGAAGGTGGAACAAATAAACGAATTAAAATTCCTTGTTCAGCTAAAGCTTGATGAATTTCCTTTGCTTCTGGTGTTTTAAGCCAAACAAATAAATCCGTTTGTCCATCAGGTTTTAAGCCATATTTTGTCAATAATAAAACCAGTCTGTCAGATTGTTTTTTTAAATCGTATAGAGTTTGTTGTTGCCATTGTTTATCAATTAGCGCAGCAGTTGCAACATAACGACTTGGATTACTAATAGTCCAAGGACCAAGAGCTTCGTTCATTAGTGCTAATAAATTTTCATCCCCAATAACAAAACCACAGCGTATTCCTGCCAACCCAAAAAACTTTCCTATAGATCTTAAAATAATTAGGCCATCTCTCGCAGGATAACTACAAAGACTTTCTTCAGGCGTGGTATCTATAAATGCTTCATCAACAATAAGCCAACCATTTCGCTGCTGTATTTTTTTATGCCAATTAAGCAACTGATTCTTACTAAACCGTTGCGCTGTTGGGTTATTCGGATTAATTAAAATTAAAACATCTAATAAGTCTAACTGATCGCCTATGCTTTCTTCCGACAGCTCGACTATATCATGGCCTGCTTTTTTCCAGCTATATCCATGTTCTGCATAGGCAAGTGGTAATACACCTACTTTTGATTTAGATCGTAACTGAGGTAATATTTGAATCGCCGCTTGAGAACCAGCCACAGCGAGGATTGATTCGCATTGATAATAATCCTTTGCAGCAGGAATTAGGCCGTCTGCTGACTCAGGTAATCGTTGCCAACATACTAATGGAATATTAGGAGTTTCCCAACCATTAGGGTTTATCCCAGTCGATAAATCTATCCATTGTTCAACAGGTATCTTATATTTTTCAGCTGCATTAATTAAATGCCCTCCGTGCTCAAGCAAAAAATACTCCTAAAAAATCTATCATAAGTAAGATAAAAACCCATAAAAATAGGCTCTGGGTTATTAATGAATTGGCTCTATTTATATCATCAATGCCCGTTATCTTTTTTGTTCCAAATAAAATCTTATTTTTTAGCTTGCCATGATACCAAGCAGGCCCACCTAGTTGTATATCAAGTGCACCCGCACCTGCAGTCATAACAGGGCCAGCGTTAGGGCTATCCAGTAACTGTGCTTGTTTTTTCCAACATGTAAATGCCAATGTTGTCCGGCCTAATAAAGCATAACTAACTGCGGTAAGACGTGCAGGGATCCAGTTTAAAACATCATCAAAACGGGCAGCTGCCCATCCAAAATGAATAAAACGCTGGTTTTTATAGCCCCACATTGCATCTAGTGTATTACTTAACCTATATAAAATAGCGCCTGTTGGTCCGGCTACGATAAACCAGAAAATAGGCGCAAAAACTGCATCTGCACCATTTTCCAGAATAGATTCAATAGTGGCTTTACAAATATCTGTTGTAGTCATTTTTTCGGTTTCCCGACTAACAATCATTGCTACCTTTTTTTTTGCCAATTCTAGATCATCAGTTTCAAGCGTCTGTAAAACAAGATTGCTATGTTGTTTTAAACTTTTGGCTGCGATACAAAAATATAAAACGATAGGTGATAAAAATAATGAAAAAACTTCCCATTGATTTAGAAAATAAATAAAAAAAACAAAAGGGAACAACAAGGAGGTTAAGGCAATTAATCCCATCATGTTTTGCTGTACAGCAGTATGATTTGGGTTACGGAATATTGTCTCAACTCTATTAGCTAGGTAACCATAGCCCGCCAAGGGGTGGTGTTTTTTAGGTTCACCTATGAAAAAATCAATCAGAATAGCTAGAACAATCGTCAGACTCATCTTTTTAATGTATGTATGAAACCATTTTTTCTGTAATTTTTTCTGCTATTAAGGGTTTATCAAAATAATATCCTTGAAAAATCTTACAGCCTTTTTCAGTCAAAAACTGGACTTGTTCCTTATTTTCCACTCCTTCAGCAATAACTTCCATACCAAGAATATGCGCCATAGTTATAATTGTTTCAATAATGGTTTCATCATTAGGGTCTAAAAAAATATCTCGCACAAATGATTGGTCAATTTTAAGTTGATCTAATGGTAAAGTTTTAAGGGAAGATAATGATGAATAGCCAGTGCCAAAATCATCAATTGAAAACCTGATACCCATTTTTTTAAGTGTATGCATTTTCTTCACCGTATCCTTTATGTCTTCAATCACAACGCCCTCTGTTACTTCCAGTCCAAGGCGTTTAGGGTCTATACCCGTTTGTTCGACTACATGTTGTAATTGATTCACAAAATCAGTCATACGAAATTGATGAGGACTGACATTGACTGCCATATGAAATTCCATATCCTGATAAAATTGCTCCCATTCTTTTAATTGCTGACAAGCCGTCATTAAAACCCATTCCCCTATCTGCAAAATTATTCGGCTATCCTCGGCAATCGCAATAAATTCTTCTGGCAAAATCGTTCCACGACTTGGGTGCTTCCAGCGTAACAAGGCTTCTACACCAACAATATTACCTTCAAGATTAACTTGAGGCTGATAAAGCAAGAAAAATTCACCTCGTAACAGAGCCAAGCGCAGACCTTTTTCTAATAAAAGTAGTGTGTTGGCCGCTATTTGCATTGTTGGCTCAAAGAAACGAATACAATTTCGACCGGCTTCTTTCGCCCTATACATTGCCGTATCTGCCTGTATCAGAAGGTCAACAGCATTATAATTTTCTACTGAAAACAAACTAATTCCAATACTTGATGTTATGAATAACTCATGTTGATCAATTTCTATAATTTCACTCAGCGCTTTTTGTATTTTTTCTGCAACCAGCCGAGCCAAGTTTCCTGCTGTATCTGTATTTCTATCAATTTCTTTAAGTAATACTACAAATTCATCACCTCCAAAACGCGAAACTGTATCTTCTCCTCGTATTTGATCTTTTATCCGATTTCCAATTTCTATTAATAATTCATCTCCTACCGCATGACCCAGCGAATCATTAATTGTTTTAAAATTATCTAGATCCATATATAGAATTGCAGCAGACCCCAAATGACGCTCCGCAACAGCAATTTCTTCATTTAACCGATCTAAAAATAAACGACGGTTTGGTAATCCCGTTAACACATCAAAATAAGCAAGTTGCTCTATTTCTGCCTGAGCCTTTCTTCTTTCACTTAAATCAATGTCAATACAATATATCTCAGGTTTGCCTTGAGCATTGTTCAATATAATCTGGTTTGAGAATACAGGAATTCTGGAGCCATTTTTATGCTGTAGTTCATGTTCAGAGGTAGGAATGGGCTTATCTTTTTTAATCCATTGATCAAATGCGGGTAAAATCTGATCTGACCGCTCTTCTGGAACAATCAAATTTTCAATTTTTATCCCCAAGGCTTCTTCTTTGCTATATCCATAGAGTTTCTCACTGGCTAAATTCCAAAAGATAACTTTTCGATCACTGTCATACCCTTGAACCGCAATATTAGGTATTTTTTCAAATAGTTGTCTAAAGCGTTTTTCACTTTCAGCTAAAGCAGCTTCATTTTGTTTTCGTTCAGAAATATCTATAATACTGATTCGGATAAGCTTTCCATCCGCTGAAGGTAATTTCACTATGCGTATTTCACAAGGAAAAATCTTACCATCGGCATTCTTATGCAGCCATTCCAAGGTATTTTGCCCTCCATGATCTATTTCTTTGATGCGTTCTCCCACAACATCGACTGTTTTTCTTCCGTCAGATTGAAAGAGGGGGCTAATTTCAACTAAGCTACATTTCAAAAAGTCTTCTCGGCTCATAGAAAATAGATCAAGCGTATTTTGATTAGCATCTACGAACCGCATCGTATTCTGATCAAAGATAGTCAAAGCTTCTGGTGCAAAATCTATTAAAGTTCTATAACGATGGTTGGTTATTCGTAATTCCTCTTCTTCTCTCTTTCGTTTTGTTATATCTCGATCTACTCCCCGATAGCCTAAAAGTTTATTATTAGAATCAAAATATGGAACGCTATTTGTCTCCAAAACAACCTCATAACCTTCTTTATGAAGATTTATATTTTCCATATTAGACAAGGTTCGATTAGTAACAATATCAACAGCACATTCTTTCTGAACCCTTGTAGCCTCTTCATCAGACATTAAGTCAAAAGGAGTTTTACCTATTAACTCTTCAGATCTATAACCTAGTATTTTAAAGCAGTGTGGACTTACATAGGTATATCGTCCGTTTGAGTCGACTTCCCAAATCCAGTCAGAACTACTTTCTACAAGACTTCTGAATCGTGCTTCACTTTCAGCTAAAGCTGACTGTAAAGTGTATTCTGCAGTCACATCACGAAAAACCAGCACTACACCATTTGTTTTCCCTGTTGTGTCAATTATAGGTGCTGCACTGTCTGCAATTTGATATTCAGAACCATCTCGAGCAATAAGAGCCGTATGTTTAGAAAGTCCAACGACACTTCCTGTATTAAGAACTTTGGTCACTGGGTTGTCAGCTGTCTTTCGAGTATTTGAATCGATAATATTAAACACTTCCTCCAATGGCTTACCTACAGCTTCCATAACTGACCAACCCGTCAATTTAGCAGAAACAGGATTAATACGAATTATTTTTCCTGATGCGTTAGTTACAATAACCGCATCACCAATAGAATCAAGCGTTATTGATAAATCTCGTTCACTACGCCGAATTTTATTAATATACCCATCAATCTGTTTACTCATTTTATTGAACGCTGAACCTAATACGGCTAATTCCCCTTGCCCATATTCATTTAACTGGATTCCTATCTCCCCTTTGGCTAAACGCAGTGTTGTTTCAGACAAATGCTGAATGGGACGACCAAGCAGTGCATTTAACAATGAAATTAACATACCCATAAACAGTAAGCCAATAACTGCAAAAATGCACCCTTCAGTTAATTTGTTCTTTAGAATAACGGCACGAGCAATGCTCAAATCATAATCAAGAAAAATAACACCCACTAAAGATAAACTTGATTGCCCTATTTTATGCAATAACCTTAGTGGATAATATATATGGATACTCATGTGGTCTTGAGCTAGAAAAATGACAGGTATTTGCTTTAACTTAGCTTCTTTACCAAGCTTGGCATCAAAATTAGGAATAACTTTTTCTGCCTGTTGTTTTTTCCAACTATATTTTGTTGCTAATAATATTTTATTATTTTCATCTATTACAGACAAAGAGCGAGTTTCGTGCATCAATCCAAAGGCTGAGACAGCTCTTTCTCCATGTTGGTAACTATCATATTCACTAAACTCCTCTTCCAGCTCTCCCTGTAAAACTGATAAATGTTGCTTAATCATCGAAATACTTGTACGCTCCAGATTAGAAATTTGCGCATAATATTGAAAGGCCATCATTGAAAAAAACAAAATTAAAAATATCACCAAAATAACAAGCGGTAGAAATATTTTTATCGGTAAATTCTTTAAACTATTCAAAGTTTTTTCCTTCGACACACCGATTATCTATAAAACTCTCTATTCCGAGTCTCTCCTTAAGAAAACCATAATTAAGCATTAATTCAACAAGTTGTTTTGCAGAAGCAACTAAACTAGCATCAGACGGGCTTAGTAATTTTCTATTTTCAAGAAAATCGGGAAGGATAATACCTTGGAAACTTTTCAGAAAATATTCTGGGTCTAACTGGAGTCTTGGAGCCATCAATCTAGCAGATTTACGAAAATGTGTTTTAAAATAAGATAAGGCTTTAATTTGTGCTTTTACCAGTGAACAAATCGTACCAGTTTGGGCTTCCAAAATAGAAGGACGAACAACTAAAACATTAACAATACGACCTGGTGCTAAACTACTATCAAACAAAGACAATGCCCCTTGAGAGATTAGATCAGACTTGACTGGCTCAAAAGTTACCACTGCATCAATCTTTTTTTCAGTGTATGCCTGACTATGCTTATTTTTTGTTAAAGAAACAAGCACAAAATCCGATAGGTTCATACCTGCTTTTTCTAGTGCAGATTCTAAAACTGTCGATCCAACCGCTGTATTTTCAACGCCAATACGTTTTCCTTTAAGATCTTGTAATGACTGATATTGTGGTTGAGCCAAAAGAGCATCAGTACCCGAAGAAATGCCCATAACAGCCACGACTTTCAGTTTAACGCCCATTGACAGCAATGTCACCGTTTCATCCAAAGTTAAAGTGGCAATTTCTAATGCTTCATTTCTAAAAGCATGCATGACTTCAGTTGCAGAGGGTAATTCAACCAAGCGGATAGATGAATTTTCTAGGTACCCAAGACTACGTGCTAAAAAAAGCGTTTCATAACCTGGCCATGGAGAGATACCCGTGCGTAAAGGTAATGTGGGCACTGTGTTATTGGAAAAGAATAAATATCCACTAAAACTGAGAATTGCTATTAATAGTATGATGTAAAGCTTATTCGTACGGCTCAGCATGTAATAAAACCTATTGAAAAACATTCAGTTTATTATAATGCTATCTGAAAATTACAAAACCATTTTTTTATTAAAGTCACTCCAATATATTGATTTTAAAAAATTTCTACTCAATAATTATGCGAACTTAATTCATTTCTTCTTTTTTAAATAATGCATTCAAAAAAAACCATTCAAACCCTGATGATTCAAGGAACAACATCAGATGCGGGTAAAAGTACGCTAGTTACTGCTTTATGCCGTTATTACTACAAAAAAGGAGTCAGTGTTGCACCTTTTAAACCACAAAACATGGCTTTGAACAGTGCAGTAACAGTTGATGACGGTGAGATTGGGCGCGCCCAGGCAGTTCAAGCGGTAGCTTGTGGCATTCCGCCCCATACCGACATGAATCCGGTTCTATTAAAGCCAAACTCTGATAAAACAGCACAAATTATTATTCATGGAAAAGTAAAAGACAATCTTTCAGCCAAAAAATATCACCATTATAAAAAAATAGCGATGCAGGCCGTCTTAGATTCACATAATCGACTTAAGAAAAAATATCAGTTAATTATTGTTGAAGGTGCGGGCAGTCCTGCAGAGATAAATTTACGGGAAGGCGATATTGCTAATATGGGGTTTGCAGAAGAAGTCAATTGTCCCGTTATTCTAATTGCTGATATTGATAAAGGTGGTTTATTTGCACATATCGTTGGAACCTTGGAATTATTATCAAAGACCGAACAAAAGAGAATCGTCGGATTTGTGATTAATCGCTTTCGAGGTGATATTTCCATACTACAACCAGGTATTGATTGGTTAGAACAGAGAACTGGAAAACCTGTCTTTGCAGTGTTACCTTATTTGCATGATCTTTATCTTGATGCTGAAGATACCGTCGCAATTAATAAATATAAAAGCGATCAACAAAAGGAGTTTAAAATTGTTATTCCTCTTTTTCCAAGAATAAGTAATCATACCGATTTTGATCCATTACGTCTTCACCCTAGTCTAGATGTTCAATTTTTAAAAGATTCAATCGACTGTAGCCATGCTGATTTAATAATACTACCAGGCAGTAAATCAGTAAGGGATGATTTAGCCTGGCTAAAAGAAATGGGTTGGGAAGATACAATTAATAAACATTTACGCTATGGTGGTCGATTAATAGGTTTGTGTGGAGGATTCCAAATATTGGGTAAAACTATTCATGACCCTAAAGGTATTGAAGGTCAACCTGGCTCAAGCTCAGGTTTAAATTTTCTGGAAATGGAAACAACACTAAATGCAAAAAAATATTTACAAAAAACAAAAGGCTTTTTAACTGACAGCCAAATTCCAGTAGCAGGCTATGAAATACATGCAGGGACAAGCCAAGGACTTGCATTAAAAAAACCAGTCCTGACGCTTAATGGAAAACCTGAAGGAGCTTATTCTGAAGACAAGTTAATTATGGGAACTTATTTACATGGTATTTTTGATCAACCACAAGCCTGCCAAGCCATTTTGAATTGGGCTGGACATGTTACTGAACACGCGATTAATTTAGATGATGAAAGAGAGGCAGGTATTAATTTAATAACCAATGCTTTAGAAGATAACTTTGATTTTTCTTTGTTGAAACAAGCACTGGACTCATTTAGCCTTTGTCACTATTAGTAATGAACATTTTGACCCACCCAATGTAGTATAAGTTATCTTCAGAGCCACAATAACCAGCTAATTTTCCAATATAAAATGAGGAGACACATCCATGCGCAAAAGAATTATCACGCCGGCACAAAAACAAAAACCTTCCCCTAATGAGAACTGCTTAGATTTGGAGAAAATCGCAGAAGTGGAAATCTCATCAGAAGATGAAGCATATCCTATTGAGTCCGCATTGCTACCTAATCAAGGCAATAATGGATGGCGTGCTACAGAATCTGGTGAGCAAACGATCCGACTTCTATTTTCTGTTCCTCAAGTATTAGAAAAAATTTATTTATCATTTGAAGAGACTAAAACAGAACGCACTCAGGAGTATCTTTTACGTTGGTCACCAGATAACGGGCAAACTTTTCAGGAAATTCTACGCCAGCAATGGAACTTTAATCCACAAGGTTCCACTAGTGAAAAAGAAGAGCATCACCTTGGACTTTCTACTGTAACTATATTTGAATTAATTATCATCCCAGATATAAGTGGAGGGGATGCTCTTGCTTGTTTGAAGCAGTTACGGCTTTCTTAGAACAGGTTCCTGGTACTCTGGTTCTTTTTGGAATAACCAACTAGATATTCAAACACAATAGTTCCTGCTCAACGTATAATAATTTATGAAAAAAAATACAGCACACGAAATAGCCCATGTACTTATTGAGGCATTGCCTTATATACAAAAGTTTAAAGGTAAAACTGTTGTTATCAAATTTGGTGGAAATGCCATGGTTGATGAGGAGCTTAAACACAAATTTGCTGCTGATATAGTGTTAATGAAACTAGTTGGAATAAATCCAATTGTGGTTCACGGTGGCGGCCCACAAATCGGTCGCCTTCTAAAAAGGCTTAACATATCAACCCAGTTTGTTGATGGTATGCGAGTAACAGATAGCGAAACCATGGATGTGGTTGAAATGGTACTGGGAGGACAAGTCAATAAAGAAATAGTCCACTTAATTAATATTCATGGAGGGAAAGCAATTGGACTAACCGGTAAAGACGGAGACTTTATCCATGCAAGAAAAATAAATCTACAACAAATTTCAGAGGATTTAAATGCTTCAGAAATTATTGATTTAGGTCATGTCGGAGAAGTCAGTAGCATAGACCCTGCTGTTGTTAATATGCTCTGTAATAGTGATTTTATCCCAGTCATTGCACCTATTGGAGTAGGCGATGATGGTCATTCTTATAACATTAATGCAGATTTAGTAGCAGGAAAAGTGGCGGAAGTCTTAAATGCAGAAAAACTGCTATTACTGACTAATACTGCGGGTATTTTGGATAAAGAAAATAATTTACTAACAGGTCTTTCAATAGAAGACATTGATCATTTGGTCGCTGATGGGACGATTGCTGGAGGAATGATCCCTAAAACACGTTGCGCTACTGATGCATTAAAAGGAGGTGTTTCCAACGTACATATTATTGATGGTAGAGTTGAACACGCAGTCTTACTAGAGTTATTTACTGATCAAGGTGTTGGTACATTATTAGTCAGTCGCTAATCATTGTAATATTTTTAGATCGGAATTATTTGTTGCCCACTTCCATTTAAAAAAATTTACATCCTTAAATTTCTGCCTTTAAAGCAGACTTAATATAGTCACTAAAAGAATGTCTGATATGCCTTGCCTCCACACCTGCACATAAATCTTTACCAAGGGATGATTTATAGCAACGAATATCAAGGAATAACTGATTTTTATTATTATCTACATTCATTTTAGATGCAGATAAACTTAAATCTGTATTCTTAGTCGGATCTTGACTCATAATCAGTCGCTCAGTTTCTACATATAAATTTGTTGTAGAATAAGTGCTTATAAACTGCTTTGCATACACCCAAGCTCTATCACATATTTTTTTAGTCTCGCAAATATAAACCCCTAATTCAGTTTCAGCCTTAGTTTCTGCTGTTTTACGGGTAAGAACATTACTACTGACCTTTGATTGAGTTAAAAAGGTAAATCGTGCAATATCTTCTTCAAATTTCTTTCTAGTATTTCGCTTATTTTCAAATTTCTTAGAAATTTCAATCAATGTCATTTCGATTTGCATTTTGCTGGATAAAATATTATCACTTGTTTTTTTAGGAACCTTATGTCCGTCACGCTCATATTGAGCAGCTCTTTTCTGTTGTTGCCTTAATTGCTTGTTTAACCGATCTAAATTACCCTGAACAACTCCTCTTTGCCTATCTAGAGCCAACATCTTCCCTTTTAAAGCCAAACCTATATCTTCCAGACTACGAAAAGTAGTCAATAAAACCTTATCTTTGATTTTTTGTTTTTGAAGAATAGCTTGCTGTTGAATGCGTAACTTTACTAAGCGTTTCTCTAGTCCCTGCTGTGCTTTAGTTTTTTCTTGCTCAACAACATCAATTACACGAGCATGTTTATTTAAAGTTTCTCTTCTATGTTTAACTTGATCAGGTGGCATCTGATCAGAAAAATAAACCTTATTATTTTCATTTACCCAGCGATACATTTTTTTTGTTGATGTAGCTTCTGCGCTCATCACTACTACGCTCAGAAATATAAAAAAAACACATTTAGCTTTGTTTTTAACCACAGTTCAATTCAACCCACAGACAAAATTTTTAATTAATCTTAAGTCTAGTATTAATTATAAAATATACAATCTATACAGACATTTCCTGTGTTACTCTTACTATTGTCTCTATCTAATAGTCCTTTTAAAAGCCTAAAAAATGAAACTCATAACATTTCTCAATAATAATTCCTTGCACCTAGGTGCAGTTATTGCGGACGAAGTTATCTCATGTGAAGGAAATTCTGAAACTCCAGATAATATTATTGATTTTTTAAATAAAGGAGAATCAGCAAAACAGGCTTTGAAAAAATTGATAAACAGTGGAGAAAACCGCATTCCTTTATCAGATGTGAAACTTCAAGCTCCAGTTCCTAGGCCAGGAAAATTTTTAGGAATTGCACTTAACTACACTGACCACATTAATGAAACACAATTGGAGAAACCGCAATACCCACTATTTTTCACTAAACAAAGCAGTTGTGTCATTAGCAATGGAGAGGCAATTCATCGCCCCATTGTCTCGGATAAATTAGATTATGAAGGTGAACTTGCTTTTGTTATTGGTCAGCGTTGCCGCCATGTTCATTTAGAAAAAGCTCATCAGGTTATTGCAGGATATACTATCGTTAATGATGTATCGGTGCGCGACTGGCAAGTCCGCTCACCAACCTGGATGCTAGGAAAGTCTTTTGATACACATGGTCCAATGGGGCCGTGGGTTGTCACTTCAGACGAAATTAGAGACCCTCATAATTTAAACATAAAAACCTGGATTGATGATGAACTAAGACAGGATTCTAATACTAAACACATGATTTTTAATTGCTTTGAGATGGTGGAATACTTGTCAAAAGCAATGACATTAGAACCTGGAGACGTTATTGCTACAGGAACCCCTAGCGGTGTTGGAGTTAAGATGAATCCACGCGGATATATGAAACCAGGACAAACGGTTAAAATTGAAATCGAAGGAATTGGAACCTTATCTAACCCAGTCATTGAAGAACCGGCAAGTCAATTTTGAGTTCTTTAGGCTTATATATTCATATCCCCTGGTGTATTAAAAAATGTCCTTACTGTGATTTTAATTCACATGCTCTTAAATCAGAAGCTCCAGAGCAGCAATATATTGAGGCATTACTCAATGATTTACAGCAAGACTTTAAATTATTCAATACAGCCAAGGCTATTAGTAGCATTTTTATCGGAGGAGGAACACCCAGTTTATTTTCTGCCTCTAGTTTTGATCATTTACTTAGTGGCATAGCTAAATTAATACCTCTCCAAAAGGACCTGGAAATAACTTTAGAAGCTAACCCTGGAACTTTTGAAAGTCAGAAATTTTCTGATTATCGTAGCGTTGGAATTAACAGACTTTCAATAGGCATCCAAAGCTTTAACAATCACCATTTAGAAAAACTAGGTCGGGTTCATTCAGCAGAAGAAGCATTGACTGCTATTGAGATTGCCCATAAAGCTGGTTTTGACAATATTAATCTTGATTTAATGTTTGGATTACCCAACCAGTCTAGCCAGGAAATGATCAATGATGTTAGAACAGCAATAAAAATGCAGCCTAGCCACATTTCTTTTTATCAACTGACCTTAGAGCCCAATACCTACTTCCACAAATTCCCCCCTGTTTTACCTAAAGATGATGATATTTTTAACGGACAAATAAAATGCCAGGCATTACTTGCGGAATCAGGTTACATGCAATATGAAATTTCTGCCTATGCCAAAGAAAATAACTATTGCCAACATAATCTAAATTATTGGAAATTTGGGGATTATTTAGGTATCGGTGCTGGAGCACATGGAAAGCTCAGTCTTTTACCTCCAACAAATATAATTCGGAGCATAAAAGCTAAAAGTCCTGAACATTATTTAAAAAATAAAACAGCTTCATTAACTAAAATACCAGCAGAAGAGTTACCTCTAGAATTTTTAATGAACCAACTACGTCTTAAGACTGGCTTTAGTCTTGGGCATTTTCAATCATCTACAGGGCTAGATGCATCTAGCTTAGAGCCAGCATTATCAAACTGTGTTACTCAAAACCTATTAACAAAAAAAAATAATACTTACTTTTGTACTGAAAAAGGCTGGAATTTTCTTGATGAAGTATTAAAAAAGTTCATAATTTAGCGAAATTTTATTAAAGTTACTGTAATATGGACAAATCTTCAATCAGTAATACTAAACAATTGTGGGTATTTTTAAATAAACCCCCAACTATCTTAAAACTTTATCGTGCTTGATTATCAAAAACAGTTTATTCAATATGCATTAGATTGCAATGTCCTCAAATTTGGGGAGTTTAAATTAAAATCAGGCAGAATCAGTCCTTATTTTTTTAATACAGGATTATTTAACACCGGTGAAAAATTAGGTAAACTAGGACAATTTTATGCACAAACATTAATAGAGTCTAAACTTGAAATAGATATGCTCTACGGTCCTGCATACAAAGGAATCCCTCTGGTAGGTGCGACATCAATTGCTTACTCTAAACTTAAACAGGATATCCCTTTTGCCTTTAACAGAAAAGAAGTTAAAGACCATGGTGAAGGGGGTTTTATTGTTGGAACTTCATTACAAGGTAACGTTTTAATCCTTGACGATGTAATTACCGCAGGAACATCGGTTAGAGAATCTGTAGAAATAATAAAGAACATGAATGCAACACCAGTAGGTGTTTTAATCGCTTTAGACAGACAAGAAGCAGGAAAAAACAATTCATCTGCAATTCAAGAAATTAACGATCAGTTTGGAATACCAGTAATATCAATAATCTCACTTAATAATATTATTGCTTTTTTAGAACTAGATAAAAGTTCTACAAAACAACTAGAACTAATTAAGCAATATCGCTTAAATTATGGTGTTTAATATTTTTTTGGTATGGAAAATTCGAACCAGTGGGTAAACTTATCAAAAATTTAACAGATCTTCATTTTTCGACTACAATTGTTTAAAAATGATATATCCTTTTTTTATTTTAGGAAAAGTCGGCATTCTATAAAGGCTAGGCATGAGTAATTTATATTTTAAAGAACATTTACATGAATATACCCAATGGCGAGGGCGATTGCATGAAGCAATTGAAATGTACCAAGAGTGGCGTATTCGATATAAACTAAGCGACCCTCATAGTACTGACACCATTTTAAATATTGTTGATGGACTAAAAACAGATAAAATTACACTTGCATTTGTAGCCGAATTTTCAAGAGGAAAAACTGAGCTAATTAATGCACTTTTTTTTGCTGAAACGGGCGTAAGATTATTACCTTCAGCAGTAGGTAGAACAACGATGTGCCCTACTGAGTTATTTCATGACCCAGAAGGTGGTAGTTATATTCGGTTATTAGAAATAGAAACCCGATTAGAAAATACCTCGCTGATAGAATACAAACAACGCCCTGAACTATGGACCAAGATAGAACTGGATAGTGAATCTCCAACTCAAATGCAGGATGCTTTTAAAGCACTGATTGCAACAAAGCAAGTCGATAAAGATACTGCCGATAAATTAGGTTTATGGAATGAACGTCAAGCAGCAGAACAAGGCATCATCAACCCTGAGTCAGTAGAGATACCACGCTGGCGACATGCAATGATAAGTTTTCCTCACCCCCTACTAAAAGAAGGCTTATGTATTCTTGATACCCCAGGGTTAAATGCGTTAGGAACAGAACCTGAATTAACATTAAGTTTATTGCCTAGTGCACAGGCCATCGTTTTTGTATTGGCCGCAGATACTGGTGTAACTAAAAGTGATATGGATATGTGGCGAAACCATGTCTGTAATTCAAGAGGGAATAATAAACAAGGTTTAGCCGTAGTCATGAATAAAATTGATGCTATGTGGGATGACCTTTCCGGTATAGAAGGTTATGAGGAGTCTATTCATAAACAGATTAAATCATCAGCATCACTTTTAAACTTAGAGGAAAAATTTGTTTTTCCAGTATCAGCTAAACAAGCCTTACTTGCAAAAGTTAAATCCGATGGTCCATTGCTAGAACGAAGCCGTTTAACTTCTTTAGAAACCTATTTATCAGAAGATATTTTGAACCAACGTCGAAATATATTGATGGAAACAGTTAATAAGGACATTGGCTTTTTAGTTTCTGAGTCACTCAGTTTAACGGAAACAAAATTATCTGGCGCACAATCTCAACTTAATGAGTTTAAGAAAGTTGATTTTGATAACCATGAAATGACTGGCAAACTGATGGCGGAAACCAGAGATAGACAAAATGCCTATATGACTAATGTCGAAAATTTCCAGGCAAGTCGAAAAGTATTTGCGGTACAAGCTAAAAAATTAATCGCTTCTTTTTCAAATGATAAATTTGATACCATCATCAAAAAAACCAAGGAAGATATGTCCAAAAGCTTAACCACTTATGGAATGAAGCAAAATATTCGCCTACTATTTGACGATCTTAGTGATTTATTGCAAGATTCGGTTGATACTACCAACGAGACACGTCTTCTGGTTAAAGCGATTCATAAAAAATTTCAGGACGAATACGGCTTTAAAGAAATCGAACCTCAATTATTTTCAATCAAGCAGTATCAATTTGAATTAGAGCAAATATTTGAAGCAGGCGAAGCATTCCGAAGTAGTTCAAAAACCACAATGACTGAACAAAGCTTAGTCATAAACAAGCTTTATAATACGCTAATCACCAAAGCTAGAAATATATTAAACCAAGCGCAACGTGATGCTTTATCATGGTGTAAAAGTGTTCTAACTCCGCTTATGCATCAAATTAAAGACCATAAGAAGCAAATAGAAAGTCGCTTGCATATGCTTAGAAAAATAAGTGAATCTAAAGGGTCTGTAGCAGAAAGCATAGCGAATCTAGATGCAGAATTAGAGCCATTAAAAACCCAAAGGAAGGAGTTAGTTTTGATTATCAAGTCAATGCGTTTAAAACTAACCCAACCTGAGCCAATTGTTGCTGCGGCATAACTTGATATTACTTCACTGAAGATAACTACTTTATTTTTTTAAAAATTAAATCCCAAACGCCATGTCCCAATTGTAAGCCACGATTTTCAAATTTTGTGAGCGGTCTATATTCCGGACGTGGGCAAAAACCACCCTCTTCATTTATATTTACCAATCCATTAGTAGAAGATGACAAAATCTTGATCATTTCTTTTGCATAATGTTCCCAGTCAGTTGCTGTATGAAAATACCCATCTTTTTTCAACTTCTTATTTAAAAGTTGTACAAAACTAGGACGAACAATACGTCGTTTATGATGTTTCCTTTTTTGCCATGGATCAGGGAAAAACAGATGAACGCCTGCTAAAAACTGATCTGGAATTTTCTGTTCCAAAATTTCAATAGCATCAAAATGATAGATCTTCACATTTGTTATCTCTTTTTCTTCGAGTAACAACATTAAGTGACCAACTCCAGGCCGATGAACTTCAAAACCTAGATAATTTATATCAGGATTAGCACTAGCTATTTCAGCAAGACTGCTTCCATTACCAAAACCGATTTCAACAATAAGCGGAGCATTACGACCAAAAACTTTTGTGTAATCATAGCTTTTAGATGGATCTAAACAGTAATGCCCCCAAACTTTATCAATAGCATTTTGCTGTCCTGAGGTTGCCCGTCCTTGGCGAAGAATATAGCTCTTAATTCTTGGATGAACATTTTTTTCTGGAATTATCATTTATAAATCAGTTGCTTTTATAACTTAAAAACCAACTCTAAAAAAACAATCCATCAAGAGGAGAAGACGCTGATGCAAATCGTTTTTTCGGCATACGCCCTGCCAAAAAAGCTTCTCTGCCAGCTTGAATACCTTTTTTCATTGCAGAAGCCATAAGGATAGGTTTTTTAGCTGCTGCTATTGCCGTGTTCATTAACACTCCATCACAACCTAATTCCATTGCCAGTGCTGCATCAGAAGCAGTTCCTACACCCGCATCAACAAGAATAGGTATAGTTGCATTTTCAACAATAGTTAAAATATTATATGGATTTCGAATGCCTAAACCAGAACCAATAGGTGCTGCCAATGGCATAACCGCAACACAGCCAATATCCTCCAGCCTTTTTGCAGCAATTGGATCATCATTGGTATAAACCATGACATCAAAACCATCTTTTACCAATAATTCTGCTGCAGAAAAAGTTTCAGCAACGTCTGGAAATAAAGTTTTCTGATCGGCTAACACTTCTAATTTAACCAGCTTGTGCCCCCCTAACAATTCCCTTGCTAAACGACACGTTCTTATTGCATCATCAGCGGTAAAGCACCCGGCAGTATTGGGTAAAATAGTGTATTTATCTGGTGAGATCACATCAAGTAAATTAGGTTCATCCTTATTTTGACCAATATTAGTTCTACGAAGAGCAACCGTTACAATTTCAGCACCACTTGCTTCAATTGCTAAACGTGTTTCTTCCATATCCTTATATTTTCCTGTCCCCACCAAGAGTCGTGATGAAAATTCCTGCCCTGCTATAGTAAACATATCATCTTGCCCACCCCCTATCGCTTGCACAATTTCTAACTGATCATTATCTTTCAATTTTTGATTATATTGGTCGTAAGGTAAAATTTCTTTATTCAACTCAACTGCAATTCTCTTTCCCGCCAACTCTAGGCTCTCAACAATATCTACAACCGCTGAACCTTCGCTATAATCACGAATATCACCATTTACACATATTTTCATTATTCTTTTTCCAATCCTGATCTACGTTTTTGAACGGCTTCAGCCAGATCATTTAACAACTTAACTGTATCATCCCAGCCCAAACAAGCATCTGTTATACTTTTTCCATAAGTTAATGGCTGTCCTTCAATTGCATCTTGTCTCCCGGCCTTAAGATGACTTTCAACCATTGCACCGATAATCCGCTGATCTCCATTAGCAATTTGTTCAGCTACATCTTCAGCAACAACTAATTGTCGGTGATATTGTTTTAAACTATTAGCATGACTAAAGTCGATCATAATATTTTCTGGCAAATCTGATTCTTCTAGCCCTTTTGCTACTTTTTCAACATTAACAGCATCATAATTAGGTTCATTATTCCCACCCCGTAAAATAATATGTGAATCATTATTTCCTGTAGTAGAAAAAATTGCAGACCGTCCTTCTTTGGTCACCGATAAAAAATGATGGGGTCTCATAGCAGAATTAATCGCATCAATTGCAATTTTAATCCCTCCATCTGTTGCATTTTTAAAGCCAACAGGACAAGACAAGCCTGAAGCCAACTCTCTATGTACTTGACTTTCAGTAGTTCTAGCGCCTATTGCACCCCAAGAAATTAAATCTGAGATATATTGCGGTGTAATTAGATCAAGATATTCAGTAGCAGCAGGAACACCCAAGTCATTTAGATCTAATAATAACTGTCGAGCAACCCTGAGACCTTTATTAATATTAAAACTTGTATCCATATCAGGATCATTTATCAATCCTTTCCAGCCAACTGTCGTTCGTGGTTTTTCAAAATACACTCTCATAATGAGAATTAAATCTTTTTGTAAATCTTCTTTAACTGCCTTTAATAAGCCAGCGTACTCATGTGCGGCTTCTACATCATGAATAGAACAAGGGCCAACAATCACTATTAAGCGATCATCTTCACCTGTTAAAACTCTATGAACATCATTTCGTGCATGCAAAATTGTATTTGCTGCTACTTTAGTGATCGGTATTTCATCATGAACTTGAACCGGTGCGACAACTTCTTTGGTTTCACAAATTCTTAAGTCATCGGTGTTAAATTTACTTTGCATGATATTAATTAAACAAAAATGCTATTAATCTAGGAGGCTGTCCGAGAATAGAAACCGTATATTTTAACTGTTTTAATTCTTTCTGCGCTACTAAATTATTAATGAAGGGTTTGATTAAAAGTGAAGAAAAGAATCCAACAAGCTATGATATGATTGCTTAAGTTTTCAGTCGACGAATAAATACAATGAATAAAATCAGTTTAGGTAGCTTCAACACTAGAGTTATAGTTTTATTTATAGTGCTGTTAAGCACCACAATAAGTGTTTCATCAGCTAATGAAACATCTATTATGCCGTTTAGACAAGGCTCTTTTCAACAAATACAACGAAAACATCTCGACCAACCCTATATTATCGCTTTTTGGTCAGAAACCTGTGGTTATTGTATGAAAGAACTTGCATTATTAGGTAAATTAATAAAAAAACACCCTGATGTAGGGCTTGTTACCATATCAACAGATCCTTTTTTAGACGAAGAAAGGCTTAATACAATTTTAGCCTCAAAAAACCTTCAAAATGTTGAAAAATGGGTTTTTGCTGACAGAAACACAGCACGTTTACATACCGAGGTTGGCAAAAAATGGCGAGGCGAACTCCCTCTCACTTACTTTTTTGAAAAGAACAATAAAAAAATAAAACATTTAGGTACTATTAACGAGCAGGAACTTATTACCTGGTTTGCTGACCAAAGTAATATCCATTAATCATCTCAAAACTATTCTTTAATACAGGAAGATACATGCCTCTTTCCCCTCGTCTTTTTCAATACCTTATCGTAGCTACTATTAGTTTATCTTCATTTCCTGCCTCTGCCGGACCTTTAAATACCGCCATTAATGTAGAAACAGCAACCAATAATGCTGCCATCCAGTCTCAAAAGAAAATTAATTCCCTAAGTGATAAGACACAAGCGATGCTGGAGCAGTATCGAACAACCACGCACCAAATTGATACCTTAGTTACCTATAATAAACATTTACAGGATTTACTGACCTCACAAAAAACTGAGAAAGTTTCTTTAAATCGCCAGTTAAACGAAATTGAAAATACACAACGTGAAATTGTTCCTCTTATCCTGCGTATGCTAGATAGCTTAGAAAAATTCGTTTCCTTAGACTTGCCCTTTTTACCTGAAGAAAGAAAGAAACGTTTAGAGAAGCTAAAAACAATGATTGTTAGGGCGGATGTAACCAATGCCGAAAAATTTCGACGCATTTTAGAAGCCTATCAAGTAGAAAATGATTATGGAAATACAATTGAAGCCTATCGCTCAGATCTAACCTTAAATGGGGTAACAAGTTCTGTAGATTTCTTACGTTTAGGTAGAGTTGCTTTGTATTATCAACATTTTGATGGAAGCGAAACGGGGTACTGGGATAAAGAACAAAATAAGTGGCAGGTCTTATCAACTGATTATAAAAATGCTATTCGCAAAGGACTACGCGTTGCTCGTAAGGAAACAGCGCCTAACATGCTTTCCCTTCCAATCCCTTCGGCGGAGGCTGGACAATGAAAAATATCATATTCCTCTGTTCATTTCTTATCGTCACACCTTTAGCACTTGCAGAGCATCTCGGCCTAGACCAATTATTAAGAGAAGTTAAAAAAACGCAAGGTATAGAAGCAAGGATTAACAAATCTCGCGAATCGCAATTTCTTGCAGATAAAAATAAACAGCAACATTTGTTACAAGCAGCACTTGCATCATTAGATAAGCAAGAACGTTTAAGTCAGCAGTTAAAAACTCATTTAGATTCTAATGAAGAAGAACTAACCCTGTTAGAAACCGAACTTAAAAATCGAAGTGGCGTTTTAGGTGAATTATTTGGTGTTGCTAAACAAGCGGCAGGAGATTTAAAAGCTGATTTAAGCCAATCCTTAGTGTCCGCCCAGTTTCCAGGGCGAGCAGATAAACTAGATTCTATTGCTAATAGCAAAGCTCTACCCACCATAGCCCAACTTGAAACCTTATGGTATACCTTGCAACATGAAATGACTGAATCTGGAAAAGTCGTTCATTTTACAACACAAATTCAAGCTGCTGGTAACCTTCAGGAAGCAAAAGTTATTCGCATTGGTGCATTTAACGCCTTAGCCGATGGAAAATATCTAGAGTTTTTACCTGATACATCACGACTTAATCTTTTAGCAAAACAGCCTGAAAGCAAGTATTTATCAATGGCATCTGATCTCTCAGAAGCAACAACTGGCCCTGTTAATATGGGGATTGACCCAACTCGAGGTGTTATTCTGGGTATGTTGATCCAGGCACCTAATCCTTTAGAACGTATAAATCAAGGTGGGATTATTGGATATATTATTCTGATTATGGGTGCAGCTGGATTTGTCTACGCAATTTTTCGGTGGGTTACTTTAACCTTAATTGGAAAAAAAATGACCACTCAGCTTGGGTCATCAGATACTTCATCAGATAACCCCTTAGGTCGAATTTTTATTGCTGCGGAACAAAAAGAATCAGTCGATACAGAAAATCTGGAACTAGTTTTAGATGAAGCCATTACCCGAGAAATCCCTATCTTGGAAAAAGGTTTATCAATGATTAAATTATTAGCGGCTGTTGCCCCCTTATTAGGTCTGTTAGGCACAGTTACAGGAATGATCGCTACATTCCAGTCCATTAGTTTATTTGGTACGGGGGATCCAAAACTAATGGCAAATGGAATATCCCAAGCTTTAGTCACAACGATGTTAGGTCTTTGTGTTGCAATTCCTTTACTTTTTTTACATAGTTTAGTGGCATCTCGAAGTCGAATGCTTGTACAAATTTTAGATGAACAAACCGCAGGATTAATAAGTCGTCGATTAGAAAAATAATCATGGATTTGTTCTCAACCATACACCAGTTTTTAATCTCAGGCGGAAATGTCTTATGGGTCATTTTGTGGACCTCTTTCTGCCTATGGACTTTAATTGCCGAAAGGCTTTTCTATTTTAAATTAACATACCCTGCTCAACGACAGCATCTGGTTCAGGAATGGGAAGACCGGTCAGATAAACAATCTCATTCAGCCCTCTTTATTCGCCAATGCATTATTTCAGAAGCAAAAATTAATATGGAAAAAACAATTCCTATTATTAAAATGCTAATAGCCTTATGCCCGCTACTCGGACTGTTAGGTACTGTAACAGGGATGATCCATGTCTTTGATGTAATGGCAATTACCGGCTCAGGAAATGCAAGAGCCATGGCCTCTGGAATTTCTCAAGCAACAATTCCAACCATGGCGGGCATGGTCATTGCCATAGCTGGACTTTATTTTAGTAAACTGATCGAACAAAAAGCGAGTAAAGAAACTCATTATTTAACTGATTTATTACATTATCATTAATTATGCGTCGCAGAAGTAATCGTTCTAATAACGAACAAACAGCAGATATTGATATGACACCGATGTTAGACATCGTTTTCATCATGTTGATTTTCTTTATTGTTACCACCTCTTTCGTCAAAGAATCGGGGATTGATGTTAATCGCCCTTCAGCTCAAACAGCAACCCGTAAAGAACAAGGGAACATCATTGTAGCCATTAAACCTAATGGAGATGTCTGGATAGATAAAAGACAGGTTGATATTCGCGCAGTAAGAGCCAATGTTTCTCGCTTACATGCGGAACAGCCATTAGGTTCAGTCGTTATTGCAGCAGATAAAGAAACCAGAGTTAAAGACTTGACACTAGTGATGGATCAAATCCGTTTAGCAGGGATTATGAATGCATCCATTGCAACGGAATCTGAATCAAAGTGAAAACCATTTCACTCTCGCTCTTATCAGGAATGGTTATATCATTGGCTCTGTTTTGGCTAATGCAAATGATGATCAGCAATAACCAAATGAGTTTTGAAAAAACAGATCCTGTTCATATGGCCGAGTTTGTTCGGTTAAAACGGGATACTAAGTTGCAAACAAAAGACAGGAACAGACCTGACGAACCTCCTCCACCTGAAAAACGTCCCCCTCCTCCTAAGATGCAGATGCAACAAGCTCAGGTTTCACAAAGTAATACACCTCAAATGGATATGCCTAATTTGGATATTCCTTTGCAAACTAGTCGATTTGGCGGCTCACTTTTATCAGGTTTATCCATGAAAGTAAGTACTGGACAAATAAGTACTAGTCTTATTCCCTTGTCCAGGATTGAACCACGATGTATTTTGAGCAAAACAGCCCAACGTAAAGGAGGCTTTACTAAACTTATAATAGCTATCACCAAAGAAGGAACTGTAAAAGATGTTAAAGTGATTGAGATGCGACCAAAAAGAGCAATGAAAACTCATTGCCTGCTCAGTGCTATTAGACGCTGGAAGTTTAAACCAAAAGTAGTAGATGGTGTAGCTGTTGAAGCAACTGGTACTCAAATATTAGAATTTGCCAAACAAAGATGATTCGTTTACTTACCCTAGTTTTATATATTTCTTTGCTCACTCCAGTATTCGCAAAAAGTACCCCCCCCCCCTTACCTGCATGGCTATACAAAAAACTGGAAAAAACTGAGTTACTGATCTCAAAAAAATCGTATCAACAAGCAGAAGAAAACTTAAAAGAAATCCTCACAAAAGTTAAGGCTAAAAGCTATGGACAAGCTATTACATTACGAAGTTTATCTTCTTTATACGCCATAAATAGTCAATATAAAAAAGCAAGTAACACTTTATCTAAGTGCATAGCTTTAAATATATTACCTGAAACCCAGCAACAACAAGCCCTACTTAACTTAGGGCAACTTTATATGGCAACAGAGCAATATACGAAAGCCATTAAAACTTTAGAACCCTGGTTAGCTGAAGACTCAAATTCAGACGCAGCCAGTGCAGAGTTAAATGCTTTGGTCGCCAATGCATACGCCCAACTTAAGCGCTACCGTAAAGCTCTACCCTATATTAAAAAAGCGATTACTCAATCAAAAAAACCTATTGAGTCATGGTACCAGTTAAATCTGGCTTTATATTATCAGCTTGAAAACTACACATCTGCAGCAGAAATTTTAAAAACATTGGTTCGTCTATATTCAGATAAAAAGCAGTATTGGACACAACTATCATCTGTCTACCAGCAACTAAAGCAATATAAAAAAGCCTTATCTATTCAACAACTAGCCTACAAAAAAGAACTGCTTGGCAGTGAAAAAGAAATTTTAGAACTTGCAAACCTGTTTTTATATACAGGCGCACCTTATAAATCTGCAAAGCTATTAGATCATGAGCTTAAGAAAAAAAATATTAAGCATACTTCAAAAAACTGGGAAACTTTAGCAAACTCATGGCGGATGGCAAAAGAGTTTAAATTTGCAATCAATGCCTTAGAAACCGCATCTAAACTAGACAGCAAAGGAAGCTTATATCAACAGCTAGGCACAATCCACGCATCGCAAGAAGAATGGAACAAAGCCGTCAGTTCTTTAACCAAAGCCATTAGCAAAGGAGGATTAAAAGACAAAGGATCCACTTATCTATTGCTTGGGATGAGCTATTTTGAATTAAACAACACCAAACAGGCTGAGAAATCATTTAAACAAGCGACTCAATATAGCAAATCTAAAAAAGAAGCTTTGCAATGGATAGAATATATTAAAACTACAAATCAGGAGTCCTAGTAGGATGTGATTAAAAGAGGCAAAGAATAACTCTTGATAATGTCTATAACCCTTATTAACAACTATTCTTCATGTTTTTTTATCCAAGCTTCTTCACAAAACCGTGAACCGACTTCATCTCACCAGCGGAGGACTGATATAATTTTTTTGACCACGAAAAATACAACTATTTTAGATTAGTTAGCCTAATTATTACTAAAATAGGTCCATATCAAACCCAAACAAGTTAACAAGACCACTGACAACCAAGCATCCTTACGTAGCCAAGTATTATCAGCTCCCTTCTGTGAACCGAAAAGACCATCAGCAGTGGAAAACGTAAGCCCTGCTAATTTCTTTGCATCGGGTTCCGGTGTCATCAAACTAACGATGATAAGGATCAATGAACACACGATAAACAGTAATACCGCAAAGTGCAGAAAATTAATGTCTGCATACCAATATAACCAACCTGTTAGGGAATCTTTATACAATTCCGCAGCTAAACGCCCCATGCCGAGTACAAAACCGGCAACTAGTGATGATATCGCCCCTTCAGCGTTAACTCGCCGCCAGACAATACCGATAAGAAACACTGCGGCAATAGGTGGTGAAATATACGCTTGCACGCTCTGTAGATAATGATAGAGCTGGCCGGATATAAATTTCATCATCGGTATCCATGCCAAACCTAATGCTACAAGTACAACAGTAGAAACCTGACCAACAAAAACCAGTTGACGTTCTGATGCTTCCGGATGGAATTTTTTATAGATATCCCATGTTACTAAGGTAGAACACGAATTAAATACTGACGACAATGAGCTCATAAGTGCAGCCAGCAACCCAGCCACTACTAAGCCTTTAAGTCCGGCTGGCAATAACACGCCAATCAAAGTTGGTAACGCCTGATCAGGCTGATCCAATTGCAGAAAACCCTTTTGTGCTAGTGAATACGCAATAACCCCTGGTATGACGAATATAAAAAGTGGGAGCAACTTGAGATAACCCGCAAAAATTGTCCCACGCCGAGCCTGATCTATATTACTGGCTGACAACACACGCTGTACAATAAACTGATCTGTACACCAGTACCATACGCCTAGAATCGGTGCTCCGAATACAATACCTGTCCAAGGGAAGTCCGGATCCGTCATAGGTTTCCACATATCGAAAAAACCATTACCAGCTGTTTGATATAACACATCCCAGCCGCCTAGCTTATCCAATCCAATAACGGTTACTGCAAGAGAACCACCGATCAACACAAACATTTGCACCAAATCTGTGTACAGAACCGCACGCAGTCCACCAAAAATGGTATAGATGCCAGTTGCAACCACAGTAACTAAGGCACCTGTCCAAAAATCGATTCCCATTAGCGATTCGAATACGATTCCACCAGCAGCAATTGTCACCGAAATTTTTGTCAGCACATAGCCAACAATGGAGATAACTGCTAGATACCACCGCGCTGCTGATGAATACCGCCTTTCCAGAAATTCAGGCATGGTAAATACGCTACTGCGAATATAAAACGGCACAAAAACCCACCCCAGTAAAAGTAAAATAACCGATGCCAAAAGCTCAAATTGCCCGACAGCGACACCACTAGCCGCTGCGGTTCCAGCCAACCCAATCAAGTGCTCTGAACCAATATTAGATGCAAAAAGTGAAGCCCCAATTACAAACCAGCCAACATTACGCCCTGCCAAGAAATAACCAGCAGAAGTTTTACGAGTTGATTTTTCACTTTGTGTAGCCCAAAAAGCAACACCAAAAATCACCACAAAATACGCAGCAATAACGACCCAATCAATACCTTCTAATAATGACAATGTAACCTCCAAGACGTTCTTACGTCAATTGTCGAAACTTCCCAAAGTTGCTTAAACCTAGAAAAATCAGTTGCCTTTGATACATGCTTTAAAAAATATTTTTATTAATCTCCTAAAAGCTTTCCCCAAAAACTATTTGCTTGAGCAGCTTTGACAACAAAACCTGATTTCAATTTTCCGACTTTAATTTCAAAACCTCCTGGTTCTAGAACTGGCTTATTGTCCCTCCCAATAAAAGAAAGGTCTTCTTTACGCAATTCAAACTCAACAGTTTTCGACTCTCCTGGTTCTAGTGAAATCTTAGTAAATCGCCTAAGTTTTTTTACCGCCGGCGTCACAGAAGCAAACAAATCACTGACATAAAGTTGTATAGATTCTTTCCCTGCCCTTTTCCCTGTATTAGTTACTGTTACCGAAACATTTAGCACATCATCTGGATACATCTCTGCTTTATCCAATTTAAGATGGCTATATTTATACGTTGTATAACTCAGTCCGTAAGCAAACGGCCACTGTGGATTATAAGCTGTCCATGTATAAGCTAAGGTCTGCTGTTCTGAGCCCTTATAATCATAGTTTTCCAGAGACCCCGAATAGCGAGGGTATGTAAAAGGTAATTTTCCGTTGGGATTCACATCTCCAAATAACACATCGACAATCGCTTCTGCACCGAACATACCTGGAAGATACGCCATCACAATAGCCTGAGATTTTTTTTCTATCTCTCTAATAATACGAGGTCGATTCTCCATCAATACTAATACAACCGGTTTACCTGTTGATTGCAAGGCCTTAACAAGTTGAAGCTGTGCCTCTGGAAGATCCAGGTTCTCAATAATTCCGGGTTGTTCAACTGCTGGTTTCTCTGCAATAGCCACTATAATAACATCAACATTCTTTGCTGCAGCTACAGCAGCGCTAATATCAATTGATTCTGAATAAGATACACCCGGCACATATTTGACCTGATTTTCTCCAAGTGAGGCACGCATTGCTTGTAATAGGTTGTATGTGTTTTGCGGGTAAAAAGATTCCTCCGTACCTTGCCAGGTATAACTCCAGCCACCGTACAGAGGAGGCAAAGATGCCGCTCCCGGCCCCGTTAACAAAATACTGGTTTGCTTAGAAAGCGGAAGTAGATCTTGATCGTTTTTAAGTAAAGTCATAGCATCTTGCGCTGCAGAAAGACTGGCTTTATGAGAACTTGCCTGTGCAACACCTGCTGCAAGCTCAGGATTAGGATAAGGGTTATCAAACAATCCCATATCGAATTTTAATTTGAGAATTCGCCGCACAGACTCATCGATCCTATCTTCTGATATTTCACCTTCACGAACCAGTTCCACCAAGTGATCATAAAATGTGAGGGTGAAGGGTGTCATACTTATATCAATACCAGCCAGAACAGCTATTTTTACAGCTTCCTTTTCGCTGGCAGCTACGCGATGCACTTTGTGAAGTTTTATCACATCTTCCCAATCAGTAACGACGACACCTTTAAACTCCAATTCGTCCCGAAGCAGACCGGTTAACAGCGCGTGACTAGAATGTACAGGTACACCGTTAATCTCGGCAGAATTAACCATGATAGTTTTTATTCCTGCATCAATAGCAGCTTTGAATGGTGGTAAAAAATATTCGCGCAATACACCTTCCGGAATCCAGGCCGGTGTCCGGTCTTTTCCTGTCAGAGGTGCACTGTATCCTATAAAGTGTTTTGCCGTGGCTGCAACATTTTCTGGCTGTGAATCAGTACTATCACCTTGCAATCCTAGCGTAGCCGCACGCCCCATTTCGGTCACCAGATATGTATCCTCACCAAAGGTCTCAAAAAATCGCGACCAAAGAGGATTACGAGCGACATCCAATACTGGCGAAAAATTCCATGGCAATCCAGACGCTCTAGTTTCTAAAGCTGTGATCTTATTACTGGTCTTAACATGTTCGAGATCCCAGGTTGCTGCCAAAGCAAGGTTATGTGGAAATATTGTGGCATTGCGCAAAAAGTGATGCCCATGAACCGCATCGATACCGTAAATTATTGGAATTCCAAGACGTGTATCTTTAGTTGCAATGTCCTGAATATCCTTGATCACACGCTGCCAGTGTTCCAAATGAAACGAAGCATCCCAAACGTTTAATATAGATCCAATATGGTATTCGATCAATGCTTGTTTAAGCTTGGCTTTGTCCAGCCTATGCAAAGATCCTTTATCCTCTTTTGTTTTCGACACCACTTCCAATGTGACCTGGGTCATCTGACCTACCTTTTCCTCCAAAGTCATTTTATCTAAAAGGTCTTCAACTTCGTCAAAGCCAAAAGAAATTTGCGCATGTACATTTAAACCCCAAAAACTTGTCAATACAAGCACAATCAATCTAACGTTATAAGCCATTTTTATTATTATTTACAAATCTCTAGAAAAACTAATATGGGCTCCAAACTTAGGTAAAAGTTCCCTCTCGTTCAAAATATAATCTTGGTTTATGAAAAAGGTAAAGAATGAGTAGGTTCGGCTAACAGCTTTCAACTTTTCAGTACCGTAGTCTATCGGAAACAATCGACCGATAGAAACCCACATTTGGGAACCCGTGAATTATAGTATTATCATGGATATAATTTCCTTTTATAACTTGGAGAAAAAACAATGAAATGCCATGAAGTTGATTACGAAATATTTGGCGATGATATGCAAATTGTCGAAATAGAACTTGACCCATCAGAAACTGTAATTGCAGAAGCTGGAGCTATGAATTACATGGAGGATGGAATTTCATTTGAAACAAAGATGGGAGATGGCTCAAAACCCGTGGGTGGTATTCTTGATTCTTTAATGCATGTTGGTAAAAGAGTTCTGACAGGTGAATCTATTTTTATGACACACTTCACTAATATTGGTGCCGGAAAAAAACGAGTTGCCTTTGCAGCACCCTATCCTGGTAAGATTATTCCCATTGATATGGCCAAGATAGATGAAGAACTAATTTGCCAAAAAGATGCCTTTCTTTGTGCTGCATTAGGCACAGAAATTACTATTTCCTTTCAACGCAAACTGGGAACGGGGTTTTTTGGTGGAGAAGGCTTTATTTTACAACGCCTTAAAGGAGACGGCATGGCATTCGTACATATTGGTGGTACAGTCATCAAGAGAGAGTTAAACAATGAAATTCTCAGAGTAGACACCGGTTGTATTGCTGCATTTACAACAGGTATTGACTATAGTATTGAACGCGCTGGCAACTTAAAATCAATGGTTTTTGGTGGGGAAGGACTTTTTCTAGCCACATTACAAGGGACAGGAACTGTTTATTTACAAAGCTTGCCTTTTTCTCGATTAGCAAACCGTGTGTTGCAGGCGAGCAGTGGCATGAGCTCAAAAGGTGAAGGTTCTGTTATAGGTGGGCTAGGTGACTTATTCGGTGATTAATAAAGTGTTATGACCGCCAGTAAAAAACCTATTTGAAACTTTAATAAATTCAGACGATTCATAAGCCCTTAGTTTCTGTTCGTTTTGGTCAGTTGATTATTAAATAATATTATTATATTTCAAATGGATATATTATTTTTAAGGGTTGACTAAGTAAAGAGTTTATCATCGGCTGGAAACGACTGAATGGCTTAATTTTGCACTACAGATACCACGTTTTCCAAGCAAAAAGACATACTTTCTTATATTCGTCTGTATGCTGCGGTAACTGCTTTGATTTTATTGTGTTTAATTTAATTAAAAACTACCATTATAAATCTGCGTTCAATATATGTTTTCTTAGTTAGAGGTTATTTGGGAGTAAAGGTTCTAACTCCAATATTTTTAAAAAAAAGATATAATGGTATCTATTTATAGATTAATTTCCTATTTATAGCTATAATAGTATCCATAAATTATCGCTATGGATTACAAATGTCCTTATTTTCATTACTCACCGCTAATGATGTTCAGCAACAACTTGCTCAGGCTGTCCGCCTTAAACGAAAACAATTAAAGCTATCACGCGGTGCATTGGCTGAGCTTAGCACAGTACCTATCTCTACCATTAAGAAATTTGAAACAACGTCCCAAATATCCTTGCGACAATTTATTCTCATTTGGCAATGTGTGGATTCTTTAGAAAACCTTTCAGAACTGTGCATAGAACCTAAGTTAAGTCCAACGAGTATTGATGAGGTACTCAAGAGATGAAGAACTTTAGTCCAGTAAAAAAACTCACTGTTTATCGTCGATTGAGCCAGGGTGGTGAAATATTACTAGGGCAGTTAGCACAGAATAAACAAGGGGTGTTTTTTCAGTATGATTCAGATTATCTCACTCGATTTCATAGCATCTCCCCTTTTTCTCTGGATTTCTCAAATAAGCTAAACTCAGCACCTAGACAACCACATCAAGGGTTGCAAGGGGTATTTTCAGATTCTTTGCCCGATGGTTGGGGATTGTTATTAATGGATAGAGTCTTCCGCCAACAAGGCATTCAACCTCAGCAAATAACAGCGATGGATCGGCTTGCCTATATTGGTGACTCAGGTATAGGCGCGTTGTCGTATCGACCCGAGGTTGATTGGAAAGCAGCAGAAAAAGAGCAATGGATAGAATTGTCTCTATTAGGCAAACAGGCAATGCAATTATTTGATGGAGAAGCCAGTACAGTGCTTGCAGCTTTAGCTAATGCCGGTGGTTCTGGTGGGGCAAGACCCAAAGCATTAATTTACCTTGATCCACAACAAAGCGATCAAATTTCTACACTTCCACAAAATAATTTACAGCCTTGGCTGATAAAATTTACCTCTCAAAATTTATTGTTGGCTCATGAAGAAGGACTGTGCGAGGCAGCCTATCTAATCTTGGCAAAAAGTGCAGGAATCCAGGTACCTGACTGGCAACTTTTTACTGCCCCAGAATCATCAAACGCCAAAGCATGGTTGGCAATGAGAAGATTTGATTGCACGACAAACAAGAATATTACAGGACGTTACCATGTTCATAGTTTATGTGGATTACTGGATGCTGATTTTCGTCAACCTTCACTGGATTATGAAGACCTTATCAAAGCAAGCCAGGTGTTATGTAAAAGCCCAGCGGTAGGTCAGCAACAGTTTATTCGCGCCTTGTTTAACTTATTTGCAGGTAATCAAGACGATCATACAAAAAACTGGTCATTTCTGATGGATGATGCCGGTCAGTGGCAATTGGCTCCCTTTTATGATGTGACGTTTAGCCCCATGCCATCCAATCAACATATGATGGCTTATGCTGGATATGGACAACAGCCAACTGTCGAAGCAATACAAAAACTTGCCGCACAAGCAAATTTCTCAAACTGGAAAGAGGCTCAAAGAGCGATAGCCAAAGTAGTTGAGGCTCTCTCAGAATGGGTTGGTGTTGCTCAACATTTAAATATTACGCCAGAAACTGTCAGGCTTATATCTCGGCAGCTTGATGAGCTGTACCAGCAAAATAAAAAGTTACTTAATTCTATGTAATTAAGGACACCATACTTAATTTTAACTGGCTAAAATGTTATCTCTCTCTAATAATTTTAATTCAAACATAAGCGGTATTACTTTCTCACCTTACGATAAAGGTTTTTAAACTTACCTGAAAAAGAGTCCATTGTATCAGCGACATCAGCCAATTTTTCTGAAAAACTACTTTCCTCATCATCGACTATTTTTGTAGTTACTGAGTTAGGCGTTTCTTTTATCTCTGATTTTCTTCTTATTTCTACCTTTTGTATGAATTTTTCATTTTTTTCAATTATTTCATCTTCAATAGCGTTATCCATTGAAGAAAACCATCCTAACACCTGACCAACAACACCTTGCTTTTTGGCATTTGATTCTTTAGCCGGAGTAACTTTCTGCTTCACAGGCTCTACCTGATTTTCCTGTACTGGGATTTTTTTGTTTACCAAAGGAATTTCTTGTTTCAAAAGTTCTGAATGATGTTCTTGCACATGCCTTTTTTTACTTGATATAGCAGCCTGAGAATTCTCTTGTAGAAGATTTTTTTCCACATTTATTAAAGGATCATCAGACTTTGTTTCTGATTGTTGATTCTCCTCTTGTATTTGATTTTTTTCACTTTGCTGATTAATAGTTTGTTGTATTTTTTCTGTTTCATCTGCATCTGCATCAGTAACACTAATTTTGCTCAATTCTACATCAAAAACTCTATCAATTGGCTTACTTTCAATTTCTACTTTTTGTACGGGCGTTACCTTTTTCTCAACCGCTTTCTTCTTTTCAAAAACCTTATCTATTGAAGAAAACCAGCCCATTGCCTGGTCAACAACACCTTGTTTTTCAGTATTTGGTTTCTTAATTGAGGTAACATTTTGTTTTAATGGCTCAGCATGATTTTTTTCACTGGTAATATTTTCCTCTATCTGACTCTTTTCTTCTGCGATAGTAACATCCCTTTCTGATGACTTATTATGACCTTGCTGTTTTACTACACGTGGGATATTCGCCTGGAAATTCTGTTGCTGATCTGTCTTTACCACATTTTCTAAAGAACCAACAGCTTTCGGTCCTTGTTCTGGTTTTTGTTTCTCTTGTAATATTTGATTTTTGTCACCTTCAAACTTTATGGCTGGCTGCTGTATTTTTTCTGCTTCACTTTTATCATTGATTTTTTTCAATTCCAGCTCTAACTCTGAAACTCTGTCTTTTTGAATTTTAGTTGATTCCTCTATCTGCTTATTTTTTGTATTTAATTCAGTTTCTAACTGTTGCTTAGCAGTTTTTAACTCAATGGCAGACAGGCTCATCTTTTTTTCCATTTCTACAATTTTTACCTGAGTTTCTTCATACTGGGATAGCTTACTTTCTTGCTCAGTCAAATTACTTTGCAATTGACTAGCCAGTATTGTTTTTTCTTCAAGCATCGTATTTACAGCAACAACTTCCTCCTGTTTTTTCTTAGCAGTATTTAAAAACAAGACGTCTTTTTCTGAAACCAATGATTGATGCGCATTTCTTTCATGCTGCAAGTTTTTAGTCGCTTGCCCTAATTGCTGTTGAAAGTCTGCTAGTTGTACTGCATCATTTTTTTGTTGGCTTAACAGCTCATCATTCGACTTTTCAGCAACGTCTAGTTGCTTCTTTCCTTGCCTAACTTCTCGTCTTAATCTACCAATTTTAAATTGCTTTAAAAAAGCAACGATTAATCCGCTAATAAATGAACCTATTAAAAGAGCGAGTGCGGCTAAAACTACGCTGTATAGCGTATTATCTATCGCTATTTGTTGCCACTCAGTTAAATAGAATGAGATTACTTCTAAAACTTGATCCATTACTCTACCCCTTAAAAAAACATCTTTTTAATTGATGAACTTAACAGATTTAGCTATTTTCTGAAATAAAAACTTTTTTTTAATTTATTATTCAGCGAGCATTTCCCTAACAAACTTACCCAAAAACTTTATACGATAAAAACAGTCACTTTAATCTACAACCAGATTTCCACTCATCGATTAAACCTTCCCTCTTACTATTTTAAAACTACCCTTAGCTCTAAAATTCTAGCCTCTATCATTATAAAACTATATATTGCTTAAATAATAACAACTTATAAGTAACATAAGAGGATTTAAAATGAATGAAAAACCAGGATCAAAAGTCAATTGTCTTATTACAGGTAGTCTTAACAGCTTTGTTGATACCCTTGAAAAAATTGCACCAGAAATGGTGAAGGAAGAAGCTATTTGAAAAAATAGTATTTCCGTAGATGAAATTCGAGTTGAATTGGGCAGGGTAATTGCAAAAAACATTTAACCCAAGTTCAGATAAAAGAAGAAGACCAGCAAGTACAAGAAAACCATCACTATAAACAAGGGTTAGCTATCCATAATATGGAAGGCTTAACAAAAAACCTGCCGATGAAAGACTCTGATCATACAGAACCATAGCATCATACAGATAACCCTAAAGATGCTAAAAAAGAGTGTAATAACCAATCTCTAGTGAAAAGTGATCAGAATAATAAAGCTGAATAGTAAAACAGCTCTGAACTTAATTTGAAACTAAAATGGAGCAATTCATATGATTGAAAGAATTATGACTATCTGGAATGGGCTACCTCAGCAAACACAGCTTTTATTATTTGATATTAGTAAGCTAGGTTTGCTGATGATGATTACTTTGATATGTATCAAAAAATTAAAGAATTGGTTAATTATTACTGGTCTGGATGATTGTTTTAAACTACCTCCTCTTAAAAAGGAAAAAAAAACAACTACGACCTGGATGAGTACTGGACTTGCAAATGGATTATGCCTTTCATTAGCAGTTATTGTGAATGATAAACTCATATTGAAAGAAGATTTTTTGAGCATTAATCAGGGTGAAATACTGATTAAATTTTGGGGAGCATTCCTGTTCTATCTGCTTCTAATAAGTTTGCTTAAAAAAACTTTAGTCACTTTAGGCGAATTACTTAAAAACCCAGCAATTGAAAATTATGTTGAAAAAAAATTAGGTGGCATAGAAGATAATAAACCTTACAAACAGATGGAGCCATTGGCCACAAAGATTATTCATTACACTACCTCTACTATATATTTTAGTTTTTCTTGGGCATTTGGTCTTATGCTAGTTATAGATGTATTTAATTTACAACTATTATCAGGATTGACAATGAGCTTTTTAATGGGCTTAGGTAATTTGCTTATCGCTCTGTTAATGTTATTTTTAGGGTTTAAATTCTCTTCCCATCAAAGAACGGATGGAAAAGCTTCTCTATTACACCAAAAAGAATCAATCTTGATGATGGCAAGCTGCATACTGCTAGGGCTCTTAATAATTGGTGGCTCATCTAGCATATTTTCTCTATTACCTTGGTTGTTATTATTTGTAATGCTAGGATATTTCTTTATTAAATATGAAGTAAGTTCGTTTTCAGATTTAGTTGCAGGGATATTTTTAAGGCTTAAGCAAGGAAATTCAACGGATTCTGATATAGAAAATGATGATGATAATCATTTACATATTACAAACCTTGGTATCTTTATAAGTGAAGCTTCAGACTCATCTGGCAAAGTAAGAAAATTTCATAATTCGACCTTATTATCAATTAATGCCGAGCCTAAATGAAATACAAATAATGATTCACTCCGTCGTTGATGATAACGAGACTAGAATCACAAAACGATCTAATTATCCTTAAAACAAACCTAATAAACTTGACATAATATGTCATAAAACATATTATGTCACCTGTGAATATTGGAGAATTTATGAGTAAATTAAAGTTAGAACAATTAATGAAAGATCTCGCTAATTCAAAACTAGCTGATGGGATGCGCCTATCAATTGAAATGTTTGATGGCGAAGACTCGGTCGCCTGTATAAAGGTTGAAGACCGAGAAGAATTTCCTATCTATATGACGGTTGATGATGGGCAGATTCTCTGTATTACCTATCTATTTGGTGATGATCAGGTTAACCCAGAAAAACAAGCCGAGATGGCAGAAGCTATGTTGATAATGAATGTAATGGTTCCATTATCTGCATTTTCAAAAATTGGTAATCAATACATTTTGTTTGGGGCTTTATCACCGCGAGCAAGTATTGATGAACTGTTACACGAAATTGAATTATTAAGTGACAATGTGCTTGATGCCATTGCCACCATGTCAACTTATTTAAAGGAGGCTGCGTAAGCCATGAGTATTTTTAGTAAAATAATTACTGCCGTTCGTGGTGGTGCAACTGAAGCAGGTCAAGCGATTGTAGATACACAATCAATTCGAATTTTGGATCAAGAATTACGTGATTCAAAAACTGCTTTGAACGATGCAAAAACTAATTTAACCACTATTATGGCCGAAAAAATGGCCTTGGATAGAAAGGTAAAAGATCTGAATGCTAAAATTAAAGATCATGAAGGTTATGCCATTCAAGCGATGGATAAAAATGATGATGATTTGGCGTTGGATATTGCGAATAAAATTGCTGACTTTGAGCATGAATTAACTATTCAGCAGGGTATTTTAGACGGGTATGAATCTAAAATCACAGGCTTAAAGAAAATGATTCGTCAAACTGAGCGTAATATTCAGGCCATGGATCGTGAGATTTCTGTTGTTAAAACTACTGAAAAGGTGCAAAAAGCTAATGAACTAGCAGCTGCAAAATTTTCCGGTTCAAATTCTGCCTTGAATAAAGCGACGGATTCTCTTGAGCGCATTAAGGAGCGTCAACAAAAACGTGAAGATCAATCGGCAGCAGCTGTTGAACTTGAAGCAGAAGAAGGCGAAGGTGATTTGCAGGCTCGATTAAAAAAGGCAGGGATTGTCGATTCAGCCAGCTCCGCGTCCTCAGTGCTTGATCGTTTGAAGAAGAAGCAAGGAAAGGGTTAGACGTGGGCATTGTAAAGTCGATATTTGGTGGTGGCGATAAGTCGTCACCCGTACAAAATATTGAGTCCCCCAAGGAATTAAAAACCGGCGATATGCTAAAAATGGAATTTGCTGATCAGACTTTAATTTCTGGGGGTACATTTAAGGTGGGTGAACAGTTTTTTTATGACTTGAGTGCAGTAGAAAACTGCAAAGTTGTATCGGTTATGGAAGGTGCTGACCAACGTATTTACCTATCAACCAGCAGCATAAATCCAGAACGCCCTTTGGAAGTTGCGATTTCAGTCCTTCCTGAAACGGTTTTTAAGGTATTTAAGCAAAAGAAATTTGTCGCCATTTTTGATGAGCCAGACAATATCAATCATAAAATAAAACGTAAAGCAGAGTTAACAAATCTGGGTGAGTTACAGGGGTTTGTTGGTAAAATTTATAGCCAAGAACGGACTAACGAAGCTTATCGAAGTACACAAGATTGTCGTGACGAAGCACGTGTTGATCCAAATTGGGTTGCGTTTGATTATAAGCTGTTAGTATCAGAAGACCGCCAACATGCCATTCGTATTGAAGTGTTTGACGGCGGACGAACAGATATTTATTTTATTGCCTATTTAGCATTAAATAAGGTTGAAGAATATTGGCCTGTGTAAGATGGCAGATATAAAGAGAATTCCATCATCCTGGGAAAAATCTACTAAAAGCATCCGTGCTGTGCAGGTGATTTTTGAGTTGGAGCAAGAGGAATCTAGGGCTTTGAGGATAAAAGCGATAGAAAAAAACTTAAGCCCTTCTGATTATATTCGTGAGGTGATTGGCTTACCTCGTAAAAAGCCTATTCGCCCCCGATTAAGTATTAGTTTAAGTGAGGATGATTATCTAATTTTGGCTGATCGCTATCAGCTAAAACCTGATGAGAAAGATAAAATTCGGGCAAAAATTAAACTAGAACTTGTAGAAAAACATCAAGTTTGATTTTCTTACATTGAACACTGTACTGGTCTTTTGTATTATACATGTACCGTACAACTCAAGGAGATACTTATGCCTATGTCATTAACTGCCTTACGACAACAGCTTTTTAAAGTAGTGGATCAAGTAATTGCGACAGGTATTCCAACAGAAATTAAACGTAACGGACATATTGTTGAAATTGTATTAGTTAATAAAAAAAGCAAACTCGATAATTTGGTAAAACATGATTGTATTGAGGGTGACCCAGAAGATTTAGTTGACCTTTCTTTACATGAATGGAATGAAGAAAAATTATTATGATTTTTTTGGATACCCACGTGATCGTTTGGTTATATGCTGGCTGCGTTAATAAGCTTTCTAAAAAGGCTGTTGAACAGATAGAAAATAACGAGTTATACATTTCTCAAGTCGTTAGGCTTGAGTTGCAATATCTTTTTGAAATAGGACGAATTACAGTAAAACCAGAAAATCTTCTTCAAGCTCTTAATAAATCTATTGGCCTAAAAATATCGCAGATGAAAGTTGCACAAGTCTTTGACCAAGCAATTAAATGTAATTGGACAAGAGATGTTTTTGATCGTCTTATTACAGCTAAAGCAGAGTCTTCGGATTTAGTATTAATCACTAAAGATAAAAAAATTCGTACTCATTATGCTAAAGCTTTTTGGTAAAGAGATCATATGCATTCTCTATTAAAATTATTTACTAGAAAACGAACACGCCTGAAGCACACTGCACATTATAATTTAATTCACGCCATAATTAGGTCTTGCCTTACCCTCTCGGTCTTATTTTCACTGCATATTATTTGCATGATACATTATGAAGGATTAAACCTTGGAGATGCGACCTGGCTTACTTTTACCACTGCAACGACAGTAGGTTATGGCGATATTTCTGCGGCCTCAACAGAAGGTCGTCTGGCAACCATTTTATTACTCTACTTAGGTGGTATTTTTATATTAGCCAAAGTAGTGGGTGATTATTTTGATTACCGCCTTGAAATTCGAGACAAAAAACACAAAGGGCTATGGAACTGGAGCATGCACAATCATATCGTTATACTTAATACTCCTGCTCATGCAGGGGAACGCTATCTGGAAAGATTGGTCAATCAGTTTAGGCTTTCTGAAAAATACGCAGATACATCTATTTATTTATTAACACGTCATTTCCCACAAGGGCTGCCCCATTTTATAACTGAATTGGGAGATGTGGTTCATTATCATGGTAATGCCAGCAATTCAGATGATTTAGCAAAAGCCTGTGTTAATAAGGCTTCTGAGATTATTGTGTTAGCAAAAAATGAGGATGATGAAAGTTCGGATGGTCGTACTTTTGATATTTTACACCGTTTAAATGATTTGAAGGTTAATGCGACTGTTTTAGTAGAATGTGTAGAGGATTATAATAGAGAGCGTTTGCAAAATGCAGGTGCTAACAGAGTGATACGTCCTATGCGTGCTTACCCTGAAATGATTGTCCGTGCTTTCGTTACCCCTGGATCTGAGTTGATTATTGAAAATATGTTTAATAGCGATAACGATGAATATCGTCGTTATGATGTAAACATAAATCATCTTGCCTGGTCTGAGGTAGTTACTCGGTTAATTACCCATAATATGGGCATCGCTGTAGCTTATATTGATAAAAATACAGAACAACTGGTGTACAATCCACCAGCTGATACAATGCCAGACCTTCAGGCATTAATTACTATCAGCAAAGATAATAACCAGTTTAGTAATGGTGATATAAAAACACTGGTTTCAAAGGAGAGCTAAATGAGTCAATTTAATTCATCAAAACTTTTTTCACTTTTATGGCTGACTCTACTAACAATATTGTTGCTATCAGGCTGTGGCAATCGTTATGAAGATGAGTTACGTGAAAATTATGTTCGCGTACAATCTAATGTTAATTTTCTAAAAGGTCAATTAGATAATCGACAATTAAGCAATGCTTTATTGATTGATAGCTATGCAACAGCCTTGATGCAGCAGAAGCCTATACTGACAGATGTTGCACGACTTTTAAAACAGGATGCAACATCACAAGGCAATTCTTTTATAGCACTTGAAAAGCGTCTGGAAGACGTTATCTTGAACCCAACGGATGAGGAGGCAGCATCGTTTAGCCGTCAAGAGCTAATCCTAATCAATACCGCTGCAGATACTCTTGAATACAATAATAGCCTTGCAGATATCGTGAATACTTTAGCTTCCTTATCGGATGGGCAACTCCCTGTAATTAATGTACCCATATCACATAAAGCAGAGGCACAATCTTCAAATGCGCTAGTTGGAAACCCTTCTTATGGACACTGGCAACAGGATAATGGAGGACGTTCGATCTGGGCATGGTATGGCATGTATTCAATGTTTAATAATGTGATGGGTCGTAATTATTATTATGACTCCTGGTCATCACGTCCGCACTATAGTTACTATGGTAATTACGGTCGAAACCGGTGGGGGTCAAATAGAGATGTTGCTAGAAATAACAACTTAAGCCGACGTTACCCCAGCCGATACAACAAACCGACTAGTGCGGCAAAAACTCGTTATGCTAGTGGGGCACGCCGTACCTCAAGTTATGGAGCCAGATCTTCTACTGGAGGTAAACCAGCGGCTAGTCGTAAAAGTTCGTATGGTTCGAGTAGTCGTAGCTCGTCATTTTCCAGTTCTCGCAGTTTTCGCTCAGGCAAATAAAGGGATCAGTCATGTCATCAGAAATTATTTTAGAAACATTGTCGGACTTTCTTAACCTTGATCCAAATCTTGTCTTGTACTATCTGGTCGATTTTATGATCTGTGTTGCTATTTTAAGCGGAATGCGTTTTCTTGCTGGAATGGTAGCGAATGTATCGGCAACACATGAAATTTCACAAAAAGATAATAATGCCTTTGGTATCTCACTGGCTGGATCAATGATTGCTGTTAGCATTATGCTGATGGGTGTAGTTTCAGGCGATGCTGGTTTTAGTCTGGCTAATGAGGCTCAATCAATGCTTATCTTTGGTGTAGTGGGCATTATTTTAATGTGGGTAACACGTATTGTGTTTGATCGCTTATCCTTTCCCAAGTTATCAATTCAGCATCAAATCATGCAAGGTAATATGGCCGCCAGTATTATTGATGCCTGCAACATGATTGCTACAGCCATTATAATTAAAGGTGCAATGACATGGGTAGATGGCAATCTCGGCATATCTTTATTAGCCGTAGTCGTTAGTTTTATAGCTTCACAAGTTATTATGGCTTTAGCAACCTTCTATCGCGTCACGGTTTATGCGAAACGGCATAATAATGAACCCTTGCATCTCGCTATCGAACAAGACAACGTAGCCTTATCTCTTCGTTTTGGTGCTTACCGAATTGGTATTGCAATAGCCGTTAGTGCAGCTTTTACTGCTGTAAATTACGCGCCAGAAGCTTTTGCATTAGTTTTTATCCTCTGGTTTACCGTTGCATTAGCACTGTTTATTCTACTTACCTTAATTGCTGTTGTGATTCGTTTAGGCGTGTTACATAAAGTCAATATCGGTGAAGAGGTGGGACAGCAGAGAAATATCAGCGTGGGTGTGATTGAAGGGAGTATCTATATTGTTGTCGGCTTGTTATTAGCAGGCTTAATTGGTTCATAATCAAACATGAAGGGTTCCATAAGGCAACGTCTGATAATATTCATTATCGCCGCATTTATTATTGACTACATCCCCTTTTTAAACCTGCCTTTTCTATGGAACCAAACCTTCTTCCACGAAATAAGCCACGGTTTATCTGCCTTATTAACAGGCGGAAAAATACACTTTATTAACCTGCATTTTAATGGTTCTGGCTTATGTACAACTAGTGGAGGCATTCACTTTATTGTTGCATTCGCAGGCTATGCTGGTAGTGCAATATGGGGAATGTTGATCTACCGATTCGCGGGTGCGCTATCGCCTTCAAATACAAAAATAATGGCGGCTATTATGGTCTCCATGCTAGTCATGACTGTTGTATTATGGGCTCGAGATATATCAACGTTGATCATCCTTGCGGTATTAATTGTTTTGTATAGTTTACCGCTTTACCAATCTTTATGGATTAGCATTAGATCATTCATTCAATTGGTCGGAATCTACGTATTACTAGAATCTATCCGTAGCCCTTTATATTTACTAGACGGACGCGATCTAGGCGATGGTGCTGCGCTAGCACAATTAACCTGGGTACCAGAAATAATCTGGGTTGGCCTATGGTTTTTTATTGCTTTTAGTTGTTTAATTCATTTATGGCGATCATCCAATTTTCTGATCACTAAGGACATTCGATAAAATTCTATTCATAGGATAAAGAGCTTATTTAATTTAACTGTTAGTGTGTGGTTTTTACATGGAATTTTACGTACACCTATAAAAATATTTATTTATATTTCAATAGGTTAAATGATATTTGTTATGTAGATGGGTATGTGTTAGCATTAAGACTATATTAAAATATAATCCCAATTGAATTCAAATATATCTTAAAAGTATTGCCGAATTCCATACCAGTTTTCTCAAAAACAGGAGCAACTAGTGAAAAGTTTAAATCATTTTAATCCAGATATTTTTAGAAGAACCGCCCTTGCTCTAGTTGCTACTTTTTCTTGTCAAATGCCAGTATTTGCGGACGAAAATGAAGACAAGCTAATAGCATTATCAAATTGGGCATACACTGATTATTCTGATTTATTTTTGACAGAATACTCCATGCCACAAACGGGAAGTGGTTATCTCTATACTTGCTTCTCAAACCTTAATTGTATTGGATTTAAAGACAATAAGGTTGATGTTTTAATTAATAACGAAGTCTCAACCTTGGGTTCAATTGATGAGACTATTGCAATGATGGAATCTGCGACGAAACCAGTTGATGGAAATTGCACAATCTTTCCTGCGGATAACCCTTGGAATACTGATATTTCAAACTTACCTGTTCACAAAAATTCAGATATTTACATTACATCAATAGGCCTGGATGGCAATGTTCATCCTGATTTTGGAACAGAATGGAATGGAGCTCCAAATGGTATTCCCGTCATTGATGTACAACAGCACACTCCTCGTCGTAAAGTTAATTTTACATTTTCTGAAGAAAGTGATCACGAACTCTACCCTTTCCCAAACAACCCTCCTATTGAAGGTGGACCAAATGGTGCTGGAGACCGTCATATTATTATGGTTGATCAAAAAACGTGTAAATTGTTTGAGATATTTAGTGCTTGGCCACCTAATAGTGAGGGAAACGAATCTCCAGATCATTGGCAGGCAGGTTCTGGTGCAATTTTTAACCTAAAATCGAATGAATTAAGAGGCGAATATAAAACTAGTGCAGATGCAGCTGGACTCCCTATATTTCCTGGTTTAGTACGTTATTCTGAAGTAATTGAACAAAAAGAAATTAACCATGCATTACGCTTTACAGTCAAAAAAACTCAACGAGCATATATCCACCCAGCTACACATTTTGCATCCAAATCAACTGACCCAGATCTACCTCCAATGGGATTAAGAATGCGCTTAAAGGCGGACTTTGATATAACAAGTTTTTCAGAGGAAGCACAGGTTATCTTAAGGGCTTTGAAGAAGTACGGCATGTTATTAGCAGATAATGGCGGCAACTGGTTTATCTCTGGTGTTCCTGACCCGCGCTGGAACGATGAAAATCTTGCTCAACTTAAAAATGTACCAGGAAGTGCATTCGAGGCAGTAGATACGGGGGACCTAATACTTCCTCAATAACTTCTTTTTCTTTAGGGCACCTCTATTAGTTGTGTCTGAGTCTAAAACACAAAAAGTTAACTTAACCTTATGCTCTCAAGGTTAGTAAAAATATTAACAATCACTTTAATGAGCTACTTTGTAGCTCAAACCTATTCAAGCCATTTACGTTACCAAGATAAGTCAACAATTATTATTCTTATAGTATTTGGAGGAATATTCTATTTCCTTCCGTCTTATATGAACTATATTTTTGGTTATTTTAACCATCGGCGTGGGTATGGTGGATCTGAATCATACCCCGATATAATATGGAAAATTTTAGGTTTCTTTTTTACTTTTATTAGCTTGTATTTATTAGTGAATCATAAGATTGTTAATTTAACGATATAAACATATACTTCGTTCTGTTTCTAACACTCTATTAGATTAACAGCTAGCCCACTATAAGAACTAGATGGCTCTATTCCAATTTTAAATAGATCGAATACACTAATCATAATGCCTAACCTCCTTTAGCAGATAATAATTTTGAACTCTCATATTTGTTACTGCATTTTATACCGGCAGTATATTGAGGGAACCTTTATTATCCTAAAAAAGCTAGCCTTTGAAAATAAATAGAGTCTGCTCAGTAAATCAGCACGAGTTTTTTACAAAACTGGCCAAAAAATTGAAAAATTCTCTGCATCTGACAACATAATATTTTTTCAATTTGTTTTAACGACAATATATCTCTGATTTGACTGCTTTTACGACAGGCAAAAAAGATCCTTTCCAGGATCAATAGGTTCATCACCAAGAATATGCTATTGATCCATGCCAGTGAGGTATCTGCACGCTTGGCTCTAATATAATTCAGTCGATAGCCATTCTTGCCTTGGCCAAATTTGCCTTCAATGGGTATCCGTTGTAGATAATCTGCTCTTCGTTGTGCTTTGAGTTGTTTGAGTTCTTCCCGGTTGTCTTCTGTCTCTTTCTTGGGTCGACCGAGTGGTTTTCCCGCAAAGTGGATGCCTTTGCTTTTAAGATAATTCCGGTTTTCTCGCGTGCCATAAAGTGGGTCTGCCAAGATCTTTTCTGGGTAATAGCCCGTTCGCTGATGATAGTGTTCAACTTGTGATGTTAAATCCAACCCTTCATGAAAAGCATCCCAGCGCAAATGATCTACACGAGAAAACCCATCATCTGTTAGGCTGACACTGAGTTTAGCGCCAAATTCAACCACCTTGTTTTGTTTGCCTCGAATGATGGGGCGTACATAAGGTTGGCTGATACTGACGATTCTATTATCACAACGACGAGTTTTAGTGGTATACATTGCCCATTGCTGTTCATAGAGGTGTTGAATCACCCAGTAGCGATAGAGTAACCAGCGAGGTAATGGAAGTTCTGTGCCTTCAGGCCAGTATGTCAGGAGTTGTTCAATATGTCTCAGGTTACGGCGAAGATATTGCAGTTGTTGTTTTATTCCTCGGCGTAGTTTTTTCCTGCCAGGACGTTTTTGTTTGACGATCGATAAAAAAGCAGATCGTGCCTTTTCTCGATAGGTACGTGGCTTCTTATCCAGCGTTGTTTCTAAATAAAGGAAATCAATGATTTTCTCACTGAACTCACGCGCTTCATTGAGTAGGTTAAGGTCTGTTGGATAACGGATGGCTTGCTCAACCACAGTGGCATCAAGAATCAGTTTGCCTTGATGTGTGTCAATTTCTTTTGAATTTCCTATTTCTATTTCTTGTGAATCAGATTTCGCTTCGTCTTTTACGTTTCCTTGCAATGAATCATCTTCGTTTTCTTTGCTATTGATCTGCGATGAGGGGTCTGATTCTAGGTCTGCTTTAGCCTGACTTTTTTCCTTTTCGCCATCATGTGCGTTAATAATCGCTTGCTCGAATACTTCAAAAACGGATGCTCCCATGCGTTTTCTAATATCAACGAGTAATGAAGGCGCAAAGGGTGGTTCCGCCTGAAAACTGGCAAATCCTACAAAAAATTGCATATAAGGGTTTTCTTGAATTTGCTGAACCGTTTCAATATCAGAAAGGCTTAGCTTGTGTTTTATGATCACTGCACCGATGACGCAGCGTGCATCCTTGGCTGGACGCCCTGTGTCTGCCGAAAGCCCTTGATAATAACCCTCTGCTAAGTCATCCCAGGGAATGCATTGACTCATTTTTACCCAGCGATTGTGTTTATCTAGAGCCGTGTCAAAAGGCCAGTCAAATTCTGCTAGAGTGAGTTGTTTCGAGCTACAGGTTCGGATCATAGGTGCACAGGTTTTGAGTCGTTTATCTTTTTTTCCGTGCACTATTTTATCATAAATAGACTAATATATTAATATTATCAATGCGTTGTGGTTTCTGAGTAGACTCTAAATAGCAATTCAAGTGGCAAGAAATTATAGATTTAATTTCAATGAATAAGTGTTGGGCTGCGCTTTTTTTTGGCAACCCATCATAATATAGTACTAAAATTAGGCTAACGATAGAACCGTTAGCCTAACAAAATTATCTATGGCTCAGGTATTATCAAAACAGGGTTTTTTCCATCTGCATTATTTAACGTTTGGCCCCAATATCCTAGCCAAGGTTTCAGATCATTAGCGCTGTTGATATCTTCATAGCCAGAAGAACCATCATAACTCCAAAGCTGATTTCGGAAAATACCATCCACGCCTAGGTCGCAACCTGAATCAATACAGGCTGGGCTGTCCGCATGAATACGACTTTCTGAAAAGATCTGACTTATACCATAAGGATAACCTAGCAAATTAAACTTTTCGCCTCCTACTTCTGTGAGTAATGGAATTGAAAAACAATTTGTGCTTGAACAGCCTACTGGTGTTGTAGTTGGTGTCGTTGCACTGCCTATTGGCATTTCCAATGTTTTATCACTGCCTGAACTTTGGATTATCCAATACCCAACACCTTGACTAAGCGTATCAGTTAGTTCAAGTCGATCATAATTAGTACCATTATAAGAGTAAATAACCCATTCATCAGAATACGTTCCAAGCCCATCATCAGCAAAAATATCAGCTACAGTATTTTTGGTTTTAGGATCCATGGGTAAACTGATTTGATGCCATTGGTTATTGGGGAGAATATGAGGTGGTATAACGGTGAATACATAGGCTGAACCAGAGCCAGCTACTGAATTATCACCATCATCAACCCCTACACTATCCTCTAAATCAGCGCCCATTACCAATGTATCGCCTGAAATGGCTACAGCACGACCAAATTTGTCGCCTTTCTCTGTATTAGATGCCTTCAAATAGGCCTGCTGACTCCATGATGACCCTGAGCGAGTATACACATAGGCTGCCCCAGATTTTTTTGCAGAATCATCATTTTCATTCCCATTAACTCCTGTGCTAGTGCCATCCTCATAATAGGCTCCCACCACAAGTGTATCACCAGAAATAGCAATAGACTGACCAAATCGGTCGTTATCACCTGTATTAGACGCCTTTAGATAAGCCTGCTGACTCCAAAATAAGTCTGGCGAACGAATGAACACATACGCTGCACCAGCTTTTTCTAATGAATCATTGCTTTCATCGCCATTGACACCAGTGCTATTACTTTCCTCATTATAGACCCCCACGACCAATGTATTACCAGAAATTGCAACAACTCGTCCAAATTCATCATCAAGTCCCGTATTAGATGCCTTTAGATAAGCCTCTTGACCCCATGAAGAATCAGAGCGAGTGAATACATAGGCTGCACCCGAATGAGGAGCTAAATTATTGTCCTGATCACCATCAATACCTATACTATTACTGTCTTCATAACGAGTTCCTACTACTAGAGTATCACCAGAAATGGCTACAGAGTAACCAAACTGGTCACCAACACCTGTATTAGATGCCTTAAGATAAGCTGCCTGACTCCATAATGAGTCAGAGCGAGTGAACACATAGGCTGCACCAGATTCATTTAACGAATTATTACTTTCCTGATTAACTCCTGAGCTATCACTATCTTCATAATGAGCCCCCACAACTAAAGTATCACCAGAAATAGCGACAGAACGAGCAAATTGATCTCCATTTCCCGTATTAGAAGCCTTTAGATAAGCCTGCTGATCCACGACTCGCCTACTCGGGTGAACACATAGGCCGCACCAGAAACAGCATCCTCTTTATAAGCCCCTACCACTAAAGTATCCCCAGAAATAGCAACAGAGTACCCAAAATAATCACCGCTTTCTGTATTAGAAGCTTTAATATAGGCCTGCTGGCTCCATGATGATGAGTCTGAACGGGTAAACACGTAGACTGCACCAGAATTCTCAGCTAAATTATTACTTGCATCACCATTGACTCCAGTGCTATTACTGTCCTCAAAATAAGCCCCCACTACTAAGGTATCACCAGAAATAGCAACAGAATGACCAAACCTATCATTATTGTCTGTGATAGATGCTTCCAAATAATCCTGTTGCGTAAAACTAGGATCAATCGTCAAGGGATACTGAGCTTGTTGGTTATTCACTAACAAACTAAGGGTATTCCCCGCCAGTTGCATTTGAGCAGGAATTGTTTTGCCTTGAGCATCCCAGACTTTTAGCTTTTTATAACTAATACTTGTCCCTGTCTCATCGGTAAAAGTTAATGTATTCCTTTTTAACTCCACTTTTAGCTCGCTTTGTAAAGTCATTTGTAAAGTCAACGGGTGTTGATTATCATCCCCTTCTGGCTTGTGTTGAAGCACAAACCACTGCTCTAATTGTTGATCTGAGTTTACCCACCATTCTCGTAGATTGTCGTCCCACTGGTAAGTAACCGTAAAATCTTTCTGGCTAATTGTTTCTGGTCTTTTTAAAGTTTGCAGGGTTTGATACCCAATAGCACTAAGTTTTATACCTAACGTATAAGATTTTACAGGTTGGTTACGTGGGGTAAGAGTAGTAGTACCGTTAGAGGCATAATGAATTTGCCAACCATGAGCCGGATTAGCCGAACGATAACCACCTTTTTTATCTGAATAGGGTTGGTATTGGCCTTGTTTAACTTGTTGCTGAATTTTATCCCATTCCCTACTTGATAAGCCTTGCGGTATTTCTCCCGGTTGCATGACATGAAGAGGGCTTTCAGGTTCCATCTTGTCTATTTGTGCCTGTAACAAAGGGCATAGACTTAGTAGTGTAAAAATAGAAATCAGCGTAAATCGCTTTTTGTGTGTGTTCATAACATAAATATCCTTGAGTGTTGTCAAAGTTATGGACACCTCTTATTAAGAGTGGATGAAAAAATTGAGAGCCGAAATATTTAAGATCAAGGCGGAATCCTTCGTATATAGTAAGCTATTGCGAAGGATTTAAAACTTCCGCTCACTCCCCTCACCTACATTCCGTGTAGGCGGCGCAGAGATTGGATATTTTGAACTCATATTCCATTCCTCAATCTAATAGAGGTATCCTTATCGGTTACCAAATTCTGAGTGGCAACCTATTCTGTTTAATACATGGGTGAATATGTCTTTTCTACATCAAAACATATCGTCCACAATCGAACTAACGGTAAAAATGTTCTGCTTATACCTCAAGATAGGAATTTTAACGCACTTTACTTATTTACCCTAAAATTTTTTCCAACAAAGCATATAAAAATCATATAATTGAAATCCTGCTGCTGCATTCTAAGAAAAAAGGAATCTGCTTACTTGACCCGACATAATTCAAATTTGCTGGAAGAGTGATTGAAAAGGGAAGTAGTGTAAAATGAAACCGTTTTAATGTTGGGGTTGCCAAAGAAACGACAGCCCAACCTGCCGTATTAATTTCACCGATAAATTGAATACCTGCTATAACATCAACCGTTATTTCCGTTGTTGTTATTGTTATTGTTGTTGTTATTATTGTTATTGTTGTTAAACTCAATCCAAAACTCTGAGTTATCACGCGCTCCAGAATCTTTTTCAAACTTGATTCGCTGGTTATTCAAATAAGCTTCAGCATTCAACTGCATAATCTTTATACCGTTAAAATAGTAAATATAATCTGAGCTTTCTGATGCAACCGAATTACTGGCTATCAACTCGCCATCATTATAGTAATATAGGTTATTGCTGGCATGGACAACATAAGGTTTCTTCTGATCATCACGGATGAATGCATTGATCAATGTCTCTTCAAGCATTGCTCGCTCATCTGTTTCCTCTACGCCGACGAAAGAGAAAAAATGCCCCATACCTGTTGCCATACGTTGAATCTTTTTTGCTCTCATTTTTTACTCCTTCTTTTAGCTATTTTCATGACCAATAAAATTCCAAATTCTGAAACGGTAAATTAATCGCCTGAATATGATAAAACCCATTTGCCCTCTGTTTTTGGTAATGATATTCACGCAAAAAATGTGTTGTTACAAAAAAGTTATTCAGCACATTTTTTTTAAACAGATGACTATGTAGCTTAAATAACCCTGTCAAATCTAACATTACAAAATCATCAAACACATCACTTGGTAATAACTGTTCATAATAAATCTGATAACTAAAAACATGTGCCTGTTTACTCCGCTGTTCATCACCATAAATCACTTTATTATTACTCAGCATTTGCAAAAAAAGTGTATTTCTTATCAATTCGGTACAATTAGCAGCAAAAAATGATTTACAGATATGCAAACAAAAACACTGGTCATCGCTAAGACTAAAAACTGTTCTTGCTGGTTTTAAAATTTGAGAGGCTAGCATCTGACAATCACCTTCCAAGTCAAAGACAATGGCATCATTTGAATATAAGGTTTGTAAAACAGTATCTTTCTCAATTATTTCACCCAAAGCATTTTTATTTTCGTTAAAATCATTGGGTAAAACTAATCTGTGGTTATTTCGCGTTTCTTTTTCTGATTTATCGAAAATTAATTGCCGACTGGTTAAATCAGGATGCATACTCAGAGCATATTCCTGTGAAAGTATTTTTTGGTGCTGTTTTGATTGTGCAGGTGGATACAATTCGGGGTTATCTTTATAAATCGCTTTTTGTAATGCACAGGTATAGGACTTTCCACTTTTTCTTTGCTGTTTTACCACTGCGCACCCTGTATGGCAGATATGAATATAATCACACTGTTTGCAATCTTCATCTAGTCCCTGCTGCTGATGCACTACATTAATTTTGCGTTGCCCATTATTCATAATAGATTCAACTGAATCAGTATAAATATTGCCATAATGAAAAGGTTTTACACCTTGTCCTCGTACACAAGAATAAATATTGCCATCGCCTTGTAATAAGAAAAACCGTTCGCCACAATTAAAGGCATTTGTGCAATAGGAGGGCTTAAATTCATCAAACCAATGTCTTTTTAGCCCCATTTCAAGCTCAGTCCCCATAAAGCTGTTTTTCATCTTTTGATAAAATTCAACTTGTAGTACATCAGGAAGTGCTTGTGTAATGTTGGCATCACGATCAGTAAAGCGAATGTCATTAAGTTCTGATTCAAAACCGAACATAAAATTGAAGTAGTTCATATCAAAACCAAGCTCGTTATGAATATGCCAAATATCATCAATCAACTCATCGGTTTTATCAAAATGTTCTCGGTACAAAACTGATGACATTTTTTTGTAATGGGGATAGTTTCCCAGTAAACGAACATTTTGTAGCGTCCGCTCTAATGTTGATTTACCTTGCTTTGTAGTACGATATTTTTCATGTAAGGATAAAGGTAGATCAACACTGGCGCTAATGGAAACTTGATGCTCAACCATCAAATCATAGAGTTTATGAAAATTATATAAATTAGTTTTTATATGTGGATGTGCTTTTTTAAAACCTTGTGCGACTAATGCCTTATGATGCTGATGATAATGTTTGCGAATAATGGTAAAAAGGCCATCTAAAGTATCAGCAGGTAACGTTGTTACTTCGCCTCCATGCAAAGACACATTAAATGGCAAAATATCATTTTTAAGAAATGCTTCTAACGCAAACTCTAATGTTCCAAGTGCCTGCTCCTGATCTTTTTTTAGTGTTTTTGTATTAGTCTGTTCACCCAGGTAGCAGTATTGACACCCCAGATTGCAAAATATAGTGGGCACATATAATAAATGAATGACCTGTTTTGATTGGATTGGTTGATGTGCATTCATACTAGCATTCCCTTTAATCTCGTTGAAAAGATTCTAAATCACGGTAATTCTGAACGTTGATTGAAACACCTTCTGATAGATCAGTGCATTTTTCTAAAATTTTAGTGACTACTTTAGTGAACTTATCTTTTTTGTGCTTCTCAATTTTCCAGGACTTACGTGCATTACTAGTAAATTTTGTCATTTTAATGCTGTATTTTTCACCATTCTTGGTTTCTATTAAAAGTGCAGTCCCCATACTGCCTTTAATTAATAAATTAGAAACATTACGATATAAAATTACTGTATCGCCAATAATAAAAAAACGGGGAAAAACAGCAATATGATTATGCCTGCTGAATAGTATAGAGCTTAAGATAATAGTTATAACTACTCCAATGAAAAAAACAGGAATGATGGGTCTAATTAAAAAGACAATTAAAAAAATAATGAAAGGAATAACGCTTAAGGCATACTCATCCCAACTGCGATGTTTAACCTTGGCGTCATATTTATAAATAGCGTTTTTTTTACTCATATTAATACCATTTATTTAATTATCGAATTAACCTAATAAATCAGTTACTTTGTTTATAGAAACATCAGATACAAAGTCTAGCTTAAAATAAATGTAATAAATACTATTAATAAGATAAGTGGTTATATTTTTTCCTTAAGCTGTTGATAAAACTCTGTATCAAGTGAAACACATATATTAAAGTTAGCAACTTAAATAATATTACAAATACCACTATAATTTCCTTTGAGGATAATTATTTTAAATAACTATGAGGCTTCAATCTATTGAATAGTGATTACGATGAGTTAGATGTAAAACTAGCCCTATTATTTTCAAAATAATGAAGTATGTTTCTATATTGGGATTTATTTATTGTCTTTATGGATCAGGAGGAAATGTAATAAAGTATTATCCTTTATGGATAAATTCTATGACTTCTGAAGGTGAAATAATAGCTTATAAAACCACCCATATTCGCCATAGTTCTTCGGGTAGTAGTTTTGGTACAAAGCTACCTATTGTCACATTTAAAAATCTTGACGGAAAATTGTTTGAAACCATCGGTCATTATGGTCAGAAGTATTCTCGAAAAAGAGATAAGGTTTTAGTTATTTATGATGCTAACAATCCAAGTGATGCAATGATTGATGAGGGGTTTATTAATAATTGGCTGGGATTATTTATTTTTTTATTCGGTATGATTGTTTTTTTTCTGGGCATTAAGCGTTTTTCAAATTTAACTAATTCTCGAGAAGAAAGTAAAGTGACCAAGTTACAGAGAATTATTTACAGTCTCGAGAATGGCGGTCGGACATATAAAGTTATTTACATCTCGCCCCCTACTTTGGAAAAAACATCATACTCTCTTCCATTTTTGAGAGCATGATGACAATTATTGATATATGAAATTCACGAACAGGATCATAAAATGATCTAACTATCGTTCGGCAAGAAGCTTTCGGTTTTCAAATAAACCATTTTTATATATTATTCTCCCGGTGCAACATCTGAATAACTAGCCTGGCTGTTACCAACACGGAAGGAGTCGTACAATATTTCACCAGCCTTATTATCATGGCCGTAATAAGAACCTATTTTTTGATATTGATGAGGAGCCTTGGGTTTTTCGCACATATCATATAAGTAGACAGAGGTGGTATTGTGCTTGTTGACGACTTTTTCTCCATCCAACCAAACTTCCATAAAACCTGTATTGCCTGTTGCATATTTAAAGTGCAATACAAAGTCATGCCATTGATTAAGTTGATAAGGCTTGGATACACGTTCAGACCCCCATAAGGCATTACCTGATCCATTATGATGTTTTGTCGCATAACTTGGGTTAGTTGCGGTTCTAATATCAAAATTCCCATTTTTTGCAAGTATGGTAAAAGAATTGCCTCCTGCCCCACAGCTCCAATCACTTCCGCTACCATCCTCTTTTAAATGGGGCGCTGAGTGATGTTGGCTAATAATGTTGTATCCGTCTGGTGCATCCAATACATTTATACTAAAACCTACCCAATATTCTTCTCCCCATTTATAGGTGCCTTTGTTATCCTTAAGAACCAGTTCACTACGCTTATGGTTGTTTAGAGAAAGAAAATGAACCGATTTATTTCCTTCGCGAGCATTATTAGAAGGTATTGCATTTGCAGGCACTTTCTTCCAAGAACCAGAGTTTTCCCAGTCAGCACTTCCATTTTCAAAACCGTTATCAAAGGTAAGGTTGCTCCTAGTATCTCCATCTCCATCTCCATCTCCGCCATTATCAGTGCCGCCATCAATATCGGAATATAATTCTCTTAAGTCATTTGTTGATAATGCATGGTTATAAACACGTAAATCATCAAGGGCTCCTTTGAAGTTTCGATTACCTGATGTAGGGTTGTCACCAATACGGACGTTTACTGCTGGATCAACTGAAAGAGTACCCGTTTTATTGACACGTCCACTTTCTTGTCCATTAATAAACAGCTTCATTTTAGTACCATCATAAACGGCTGCTACATGTACCCATTCCCCAACAGGAATGTTTTTTGTACCAATTAATGTTGTTGTTTGACCCTCAGTTTTTAAACGGAAACGAAGTTTGCTACCGTTACTTTCAATTGTTGATAGCATCCAATAATGGTCTTGCTCTAATATGCCTGTGGCTTTAGATATAATGCGTGCATCATTAATCGCAAAATCATCTGCTTTAATCCATGCTGCAAGTGTTATTGCCTGCCCTGTCACATCAAAGTTTCCAGCGTCTACGAATTGGCTGATACCGTCAAAATGCAGAGCATCTCCTTTTGTACCGCTAGTTTTTGTTGCACCATGAATGGTGGCATTGTGGTTTTGATCACTATTGTCAGGAAGGGTATTCCCAGATATATTGTCAAAAGTATAGTGTGAAATAAGAGCGTTATCACTGACAGGATTATTAGGTTCTGCCGGATTTGGATCGGTTGGGTTGACAGGTGTAGTAGGCTCTACCGGATCGGGATCGGTTGGATTTGTAGGTGTAGTTGGTTCCGGACCTGTCGGGTTAGGACCATTGTCAAAATCTGGAACTATAGCTCCATGAGGTGCAACATCTTCAAAACTAGAAAATTCTCCTCCTATCCTCAATTCATCGTGATAAAGGGTTCTTTCGTTAACATTGTAAATTATATCTTTAGACCAGCCTTTTAGTTTATAAGAAGACTGATAGAGACCCATTTTAAAATAGGGGTATTTAGTATGCTCACTATAATAATTTATGCCATCTTGTTCTAGCTCCTTTTCACCATTGACCCAAATATCAATGAATCCATCAGAGCTATCTGACCATTTAAAATGCATGACAAAATCGTTCCACTGACCTAACAGCATAGGTATGTTTTCTTTATTAAACCGTGGAAGTGGGGTTCCAGGTATACATCCTGGTCTTGTTTGTTGACCTGGACGTGTATTACCACATTCATCAGCTCTATTCGATATCTTAAAACCCTGAGCAGTATGCCTTACCACCAAAGGAAGGCCATAACGCCATGATTTATCTAAATAGCTTCTATCATGAAACTGGAGAACAATTCCACCTGCAAGCCTTTCCTCAAGCTGCCTACCGTTCTTGGTTGCACCATAATCCATACTCCAATCTTCGGGCATAAAAACACTGACACCTAGCCAATATTCTTTCCCCTTTTCAAACTCTCCATTAAAATCTTGAAATGCAGCTGCGACTGCTTCGGTTCGGTAGTTAACATTGCTTGTAAACCGATTGACAACGGACTTCATCATATGAGAACCACCTCTCGGGGTGATGCCATTTTCTTCCGTTACAATTTGAGGCGAGTTACCACTTGAGATTAAGGGAGGATAATGATCATTTGTTCTTGTAATCGGTTTTATATCTGTTTCAAAATCTGCAACATAATCTGGCTCTCCCAGTGTCATTGCCTCTAATGCTAATGTACCTGTAGAAAACATAGTAAAAACACTTGCTAAAACTAGCTTGTTAATAGCTTTAGTCTTAGTAAACTTATTATGTTTTATTGTTTGACTGAGTTTTTCTCTAAACATTTATTTACCTTTTAAAAAAATAAAATGATAACCTGAACTAGAAGTGAGGTTGATTGTCCATAAATAACAGTAGTGCCACATCCTTTAACTAAGGTTATTAACACCAAGGTTTTAATTGCTTCTTAGACAAGCTTTGTAGCAAATGGCTATCTCATCTTTAGAGAACGAATATACAGGATGCGACAGTAGGGCTTAATTGTGAGGTAACTGACCTGTAAATTAAGCACCTTAAGTGTCTGTTCAGATACAGCAGATTTCGTGCCAATCAAATATTTATTATTAATAATTATTAACGTAAGCTGAACTAGAAATGTTAAAAATGTGACGCAGTCGACAAATGAGACTTTTTTTTAGAAAGTGTCGCCAAACAGTGACGACGCCAGTTATTTGTGAATATCTATCTTAAAAAATATTACCTCTCAAGAAAGAGGGCTCTGTTAGCCAATGGTAGCGATATTGATGGTTTATATTAGAAATAGAGACTTAAACCGAATAGGTTTAAATTGTCTTGAAAAAGAGACTTTCTACATATCTAACAGATAATTAACCATTAGAGTTTTCTATTCTTTTTGGTGACAAACCTTTTTGTTAACATAATATAGAGGAGTATTTGTTTTAGCATGTAGAACTTTCGGCAAAAAAACTGCTAACATAACTAACAATAAAATTTTGTGGGCACCTATTAATTGTGGATGAAAAAATTGAGAACCAAAATGTTCAAGATTAAAGTGAAACCGGCATATAATAGCAGGCTATCCGCTATTGCGAAGCTCACACTCTTCACCTACATCCATCTAAATATGTGACGCAGAGACTGGATGTTTTGAACCCAATTTTTCTTTCATCAATTAATAGAGCTACTCTAAATATCAATATAGAAATAATGAATCAAAAGTTTACAGAAAAACTAACCAGTTGCAGAGATAAAGAATCGTTAGTTCAGCTTATGAATGAACTTGATGAGGAAAAACGTCGAATAAAATCAATAATGAGCAAGTTTTCAACCGAAGATGCTGAAAATGGCGGCCTAACAGGAAAAGAACGTCAAACAAAACTACGAAGAATGAAAATGCGTCTTAGTTTTTTAATTGAGGAACGTGAAGCCACCAGACAAAAACTTGGAAAACTAAATAGTGACAAAAAAGCATTAAACAAAGCAGTAAATCGTAAACTCGAATTTTGCCACGCATTTTTGGCGGCTGCTGAAAAAGAGATGCCAGAAGAACAGTTTATAGCGTTAGAAATGAAAGCAATGGAAATGCTGTCCATATAAACAGAAGCTTACAGAAGCCTCCCATTACTGCTTAATACCATTAAACATCAGAGTAACTGTACCCAGCATGATAAATAAAAACACCGCTAAAATGAATAATGGGTGTTGCCGTTTTAAAATCATACTCATCATTTGTCTAGGCTGAACATAAGTTGCATTACTTAACAGCGGCATAACTTCTTTAATTATCTGTTCGGTATTAAAAAACTGTCGCTGCCAATTAAAGGACATAGCGATTGAGCCAATAAGTAATTGAGCATCAGAAAAAAATATATTCTCCTCTCTGCCTGCTGCATATTCCCCATTATATTTTTTAATAATCAGGGTATCGCCTAAAGTGCCCACCATCTTTGAAAACAATTGATATGCCAATGACAAGGCTATAATGATTACTAGCATTGCAAGAATCAGGCTCATTTTAAAAACACCCTCATGCTGCTCTATCCATGCAATGAAAATAACGAATAGTGGAACTAACATAATAAGTTTTAATAATTGGACTTTTTGTTTATTAGCCGCAACCCATTTTATTTTTGGGTCATTAATGTCAATAATTATTGGTGCAGAAAGAACAGGTTCTTCTGATTCTTTTAGTTTTTGAATGAAGGCTACAGTTAATCCGACAATCAAAAATACTGCAAATAACCCAACCGCAATGTAACTCAAATAGATATAGAATAAACGGCTTTTTTGTAGCTGTTCCAGTTTCTTAGTAATCTCCTGGGGTAGTGAATTACTGATTAATTGCCCTTGATAATCCAGTTGATATATTCGATTATTGTTTAAATCCGTTATCAACACTTGCTCACCTAATACTGCAAAATCAAAAGGGTCGGCATCTGTGGGTAGTTTGACAGTTTCAACAAATTGCCAATTTTTATCATAAATCGCAATAGTACCGTTACTCATAGAAGTGTTTAAATTATTTACCCACCAATGAGTTCCTATCTTTGCAAACGAATAAGGCCAGATATTTTCTTTTAATATTGGATTTAAGATCGAATGACTACGCAGAATTTCTCCAAAATTTTCTGTATCAGACTCTACTATTTGAATAGCATGGTGGTTAGTATTAGCTACCAGCAACTTATCATTTTGCAAACTATTCTGATTGGGGAATTTATATTCTTTCTCACTCACCGCGAGTTCATTGCCCTGTGCATCAAATTTACGCAGTTTGTGCCTACTGGTATCACTTACATAAACAGTATCCGTCTTAATGTCTATACTAAGATGAAACGCGCTATCAAAATCCAGTTGATTTAGCCCAAATGGGGAGCATGTTTTTAAACTCTGGCTACAACGATATAACCCTTCATTATCATGTTCCGCTACGGGAGCTTTAGTATCTGCCATACGTAGGTAACGCGAAATACTTTCTAGCAATCCTGGATCATACTTTCCTTTTCGAATTAATATATCGCCATTCGAAAAAAATGCAAAATCACCTACTAGGTCATAAACACCCATTTCATTTAAATCATAACTATTTTGTAATTCTAAGGAAGGGGTTAAGCGATATAATTTATCAGAAATATGAATCACTATATTACCATCAGGATCAAACTGCATCTGGTCTGGACCACCTACATCAAGAGATTCTCCTCGCACCCAGAAAATCAGACTAATCAGGCATAGACCAGTTAAAACAATAAGAAATGCTGTTAATGGTTTAACATTTTGATTCATATATTATTAATTTCTACAAAGATAAAAACTAATAATAAAGTATAGGTAAGACTCTTAATCTTTCAAAGGCATTTACTTAAACAAAAAGCAGATTAGTCAGAAGTTAAGACTATTATTTTAATTCGTTGCCTCCGTAGGACTATATAGTATGGTAAGCAAGCTATATCTAAATAGTGGAAATTCATATTCAACTGGAAAATACTATATAACTGTTTCCAGTTGAATTGTAAATATGCCGCATTGTTCTAGTTGAATTAATAACTAGCTAATGAGCCTTGGCCTCGAACGCACCAAGTTCGTTTAATACTATTTATCTGCACAGCCAAATGAACTTGTCCTTGTGTTACATCAACAGCCCATGCTGACAGAGGAGCTACACTTCCTGTAGTAACCGTAGCTGTCCAAAAAATAGACGAGCTTACACCTATAAACGGATGATTATCTGATAAAGCTGGATCAAAATTGTTTGGGTCAAGTAGACTAGTAAATTCAGATAATGAGGGCAACCGCCAACCCATTCGATTACCAACTTTAGCTCCCGCACACAGAAATCGTGCATTGAACCAGTCTGTTGCCCCTAAGGGTTCGACCATCCAAACCAGCTGTGTTTCTTTATCTAAAACAGCTTGGTCTGCAAAACGAGGGAGTACTTTAAAACGTTTGTTTCCATTATTAATTTGCTTGTCCCAAGATTGTACATCAGCTGCGAAAGCTTGGGACGTGACAAAAGTTATTAAACAAAGGCTAATACAAAATAAACGTGAAATATAATAATTTATTTGTTTCATGGCATTTCTCCATTACTAATAGAATATATAATTCAGGGCAAACGTATCTGCCCCGAACCTTAGTATCGGAAAAAAATAAAGCTTTGAATAGTAACTATTACCATATTGGCTAAAAATAGGGCTTTCTAGCATTTAGTTATTACAGATTATCCTGCTTCAGCCTGTTTATTAAGGATGGCAGATGGTCTTTGCATAGTTGTTTTCCCCGTCATGATATCAAGCGTTTTCCTTAAGCGTGTAAAAACCGATTCCTGACAATAGGGAATCCCATATTTCTCACATAATGCTTTTACCTTTGGTTGTGCTATATGGTATCGGCTTAAGGGCATATCCGGCCAAATATGGTGTTCAATTTGATAGTTTAACCAACCGTGAAGAAAGTCAATTCGATCCGTGCCTGTTGCGAAATTAGTCGATCCAAATATCTGTCTAAGGTAAAACTCCCCTTTGTTTTGAGCTTTTTCTTCAAAAATAAATAAATCTTCACCAACATGGTTTGTACCAATAATTAAAAAGGTATGTAGATTAGTAAAAACTTCAGCTATTAAGGAATTAATGAGTACATTTTTTGCTGCAACTGCTCCCCCTATTGACATCACTATACCGACAGGAATAAATAATAGAGGAATTAATGCAAATCTAATGGCTATATAGGGTAATAAACAGACTGTCCATAATTTACGCCCCATTGGTTTCAATGGATTCCAAGTATCTCCATGTGAATAAACTACCGGTTCTTTTCCTTCTTTTTTATCTAGAAAATATTGTAATTCAACTAAAGTAGACGGAGCGTAATAAGCAAACTTCCAGGTACAGGCCATGATTCCAAGACCTACATATCTTAGCCATAGTGGCATTTTGATCTTTCTAAAATCTTCAGTATTGAATTCTACTTGATCGGGGTCAGCTTTTTCACCCAGATTGTAATGATGCAAATCATTATGTTCTTTGTCCCATGCCTCAGGTAGCATCCATTCTAACCAGTCAAGGTAACGGCGCTTTCCTCTGGCAAAGCCCTTGCTTGTATAGTGCTTAGGAATACCTTCTATTTTATCGTAAGCCCGATGAGTAACGTGATGGGCGATTGTTGTCCAGCGAGTCGCATTGCCCTGGCTAATAAAATAAGCAGAGATAGGGTTAGGTATAATCCATGCGGTTCCATAACCTATGACCGAACAAATGCGCCCCCAGCCTTCAATTTTTTTTAAATGTTGAAAATCTTCCATTCCTACATCACTTAAAACTTCCTTGCGAATATTATCTATATCTTGTGCAAATTTTTCCCTATCAATTGCATGGTAAATATGTTGAGTCACAACTAATGTTTCCTTAAAATTGAATAGCTTGGGCCGAGGAACGAAACCCAATAAATCAGTACAAAATAGCGGGCTCGTTCTTACCCATAACCTTGGAATTATACCAATTTAAAACATCGAAGTTTAATAAAATTGAACTAGTGATAGAATTTATTTCCTTTAATTATGAGACTTTGATTGTTTTTGTTTACGCACACCTTTATTCTATGGACTAAACTTAAATTTCTAAAGGGTTTTTATTTAGTTTCGTTATGTATGAAAAATACTAGTTTTAATGAGAATGAGTCAAATTATATTCAAAATACTCTTTCTTCTCAACATCCTCAAATAGAACAAGAATCTGATCGGCAAATGTTAACCCGAGTGGGTATAAGATTTGGCATATTATTTTTTGTTCTTTTAATGTTTGATTCTTTGCTGGATTGGCTGATTGCCTTATTTGATCTTTTATTTGAGTTGATCCATTTAGGTATTGATTTAGTTGAATACTCAATAGAACTTATTCTTGAGTATACAATTAATACAGGACATCAAGAAAGCGAAATCATTATGATCAATGCTGCGATTATTATTTCACTGTATTTGATATATCGGTTTTTCTTTGCTATTCCAAAAATGTATACAAAAGGTACAAAAAAATGCAAAGAATGCTGGGTGAGGCGGAATAAGAATAGATCAGAACGTTGGCAAGCACTGTCTTTATCCTCTAAAGCCAAATTAATCAGTGCCTATACATTTGGCACATCATGCCTTTTATTTTTAGTTACACTTTAGTCTAAAAAGACAGATTACGAAATTAGCATTTGTTTTTCTGAACCGAAAAACAAACTTATTCCAGTAAAACAAGCCTATAACTATTATTTTGAATAGTGAGCATTAACGCAACACCGAAAGCTTATACCACCACCCACTGGCAAGTACTCGACCATAAATATTTGTAACTACTCAGCGTATTAACCCAGTCAAATAAAATCCGTATCCGTGACCGCACGAAATAATAAGTTAAGATTTGATTCATCCACTTTATTTCACCTAGAGCCAAATATCTTTAGGATATTCCTATTCGATTTGGCATCCATTCTTGTAAAAAATCTAAAAAAATTCGGACTTTTGCTGATAAATATTTTCGATGGGGATAGATAGCATGTATTTCCAATGGAGAAACATTATATTCTTCCAAAACAATTTGTAATCGCCCTTTTTCTATATCCCTACCAATCATATATGTGGGTAACATAACCAGTCCTACGCCTCTGTTTGCAGCTACACGAATGGGTTCAGCAACATTAGATTGTATGCGTCCATTCACTTTAATAATCTTTTCTTCCTTTGCTGTACCAAATTTCCATTTATTATAGGGAGGAATTGCCCAATTAACTAAACAATTATGCTTATATAAATCATCAGGATGTTTTGGAATACCATAATGCTCAAGATATTCTGGTGCACCACATACCACTAAGGACGAACTAGCTAATTTGCGAGCAACCAAACTACTATCTGGTAATTCACCTAAAAATATTCCAATATCGATACCTTCATCAATGATGTCTGATTGATTACCTTTTAAGATTATTTCTACTGATAAATATTTGTTTAGTTTCACAAATTCTGCAATAGCGGGTGCTATATGAGTTGTTCCAATAACAGGGGGTGAACTGATTTTTAAAATTCCACGAGGTTCTATTTGAAGATGAGTCACTGATAATTCCATGTCATCTACATCAAGTAATATTTGCTGACATTTCTCCAGATAAGAAGCCCCTATATCTGTCAAATATAAACTGCGTGTTGTTCTATTAAATAAGCGACTGTCTAACATGCGCTCTAAAGACATAATGTGATTGGACACCATAGCTCTTGAAACACCAAGTTCTCTAGCTGCGCCAGCAAAACTACTGTGCCTTGCCACTCGAACGAATACATTCATGCTAACAAATTTGTCCATTAAAAGTCCTTAGAAACAAGCATGGAAAAAAGCCAAATGGAGTAGTTGACAAACTATATTGTCAAGCAATATATGACAATTATTTACATAAACACTATATTGTCAATTATTTTCATCCCTGTATAGTAAACCTAACACCAATTCGCACCCTCCTTAGCGAAGCACGACAAGCAAAGACCTATTTTAACGCTTGTCTTATCAGCTCTCTTTGGTGAAAATGCCATTGAGAGCTTTTTTTATTTAAAAAGTAGTTCAATCAAAGGAAAAACCATGAGTACATTTCCAATAGATCTTAACGCATATCAACGCATATCATTAGATGCAAGCAATTCAACTCTGACGGCAGAACAAAAAACAGCTTTAGAAGCCAATATTCAGCTATGTCGCGATGCCATAGTTTTCTTCACTTCTACGGGTGCAGCAAGAGGCGTAGGTGGTCATTCTGGTGGTCCTTATGATACGGTACCAGAAGTCATGCTTATGGATGCACTTTTTCGAGGCGCAGCTGAAAAATTTGTCCCCATTTTCTTTGACGAAGCGGGACATCGTGTGGCTACCCAATATTTAATGTCAACCTTAAATGGTGATCTTCCTGCTGAACGATTGATGGAATATCGTGCTGCTCATTCACATTTACCCGGTCATCCAGAATTAGGTTTTACCCCCGGGGTAAAATTTAGCTCTGGGCGTTTGGGGCATATGTGGCCTTATGTCAATGGTGTAGCCATGGCAAACCCTGGTAAAACTTTATTCTGTCTAGGCTCAGATGGATCACAACAAGAAGGAAATGATGCAGAAGCAGCACGCTTAGCAGTTGCACAAAACCTTAATGTCATACTCTTAATTGACGATAACGATGTCACCATAGCGGGGCATCCTTCCGAATATTTAAAAGGTTGCAGTACAGCACAAACGCTCAAAGGACATGGCATGACTGTACTAGAGGGTGATGGTGAAGATATAGCAGGTTTGTATCAACGCATTTGTGAAGCGATTAATACAGACGGTCCAGTGGCAATTATTAACAAACGTCCGATGTGTCCAGGTATTGAGGGGCTTGAAGGTTCCACACATGGACATGATGTAATTTCTGTCGATCTGGCGCTCAGCTATCTTGAATCTAATAGTCAACAAGCTGCTGCTGATATGCTCAGAACTATCAAAGCACCGAAACAAGACAAAGACTTTTTGGGTTCCAGTGATACATGGAATGCTAACCGTAGTGTGTTTGGGGATGCTGTTGTTAATATCCTGAGCAAAATGAGTGAAGCTGAGAGAATTGAAAAAGTACGTGTTATCGACAGTGACCTGGAAGGTTCTTGTGGATTAATTACCATACACAAAGCTAACCCTGAAGTCTTTATTGCCTCAGGTATTATGGAGCGAGGAAACTTCTCAGCTGCTGCAGGTTTTGGCATGGAAAAAGGCAAACAAGGTATTTTTGGTACCTTTAGTGCTTTTTTGGAAATGACAATTTCTGAAATTACCATGGCTCGTTTGAATAACTCCAATGTGTTGAGCCACTATTCACATTCTGGCATCGATGATATGGCAGACAATACCTGTCATTTTGGTCTGAACAGCATGTTTGCAGACAACGGTCTAAGCGATGGCTATCCAACTAATTTGTATTTCCCTGCCGACATGAATCAAATGAATGCTTGTCTGGATAGTATCTTTTTTGATCCAGGTTTACGTTTTGTGTTCTCAACTCGATCTAAAGTACCCGGTATTCTTGATAGTGATGGAAATGAATTTTTTGCCGGAGATTATAAGTTTGTATCAGGTAAAGATGAGGTTATTCGTGAAGGCACACAAGGCTATGTTGTCAGTTTTGGTGAATCCTTATATCGTGCTTTAGATGCTGTTGAACGCCTTAAGAAAGAAGGTATTGATGTCGGTTTGATCAACAAACCAACCTTGAATGTAATTGATGAAGCGATGTTAACTAAATTAGGTGCTTCGCCACTGGTTCTGGTGGTTGAATCTTTTAACCAAAAAACCGGTTTGGGCAGTCGTTTTGGCACCTGGTTACTGGAGCGCGGTTTGACACCTAAATTTGCTCATCTTGGCACCCATAAAGAAGGTTGTGGCGGTTTATGGGAACAATTTCCCCATCAAGGTATTGACCCCGCTGGCATTATGGCTAAAGTCAAGGAAATGCTATAAGGTAAACTATTTGTATTAATCGTTTTTATCAGCAAGGGTGGAAGAGTCTAACTCATCCACCCATTGCTTTTAAAGGAAGACAGTGAGATTAGGGTCAGATATTGACTTCATATTATAAATAAATCGTAAACAATTTTTTTGAAAATGGAATCTGGCAATTTTTTTTCACTCGACTATCATATTGTGTCTTAATCAGATGTATTATGCATTAAACCTAGAATAATCGGTTGAATGCGGAACTATAGTACAAGCTACTGATTTAACAGTAGTTTAAAAAACTCAGCTTCATATCTCAGCATTTTTCAAGCTAGTTGTCGCCTAAAGTAAAAACATGATGCCCTTCGGGCAAAAAAAGCAAGAGCATCAGACATTTTATTCTCAAAATAAATAAGCGTCCTCAAAAAACGTCCACTTTCCTCAGAGCTGATTATAATTCAGGACTAAGTTTCCAAGCATAATTATCATGGAAACAATCCAAAAAAGCCATATCACACTAAAGCTCATCTTTCAGCAAAACTGAAATTCTTTCCTATAACTATTATTTTGAATAGTGAGCATTAACGTAATACCGACAGCGTATACCACCTACAGGCAAGTACTCGACCATAAATATTTGTAACTTCTCAGCGTATTAACCCAGCCAAATAAAATAACAAAGCAAATTCAGGCAACTTCCCTTCAAACACAAACGTCACTGCCTGGGGCAGCTCACAGCAGTCAAGCCCCTCGCTCTGCGGGAGCGTTATGACTTACCTCCGCAACTATTTTAGCAACGCAGTCTACCGGTAAAAATCAACGGATAGAAATCCGCACTGATAACCACGCTAAGTATATCTCCTCCTATATATCAATATCCTTTGGTGTTTTTATTTTTCAATCAAGTGAGAAAAAATTATTTAATATCGCAAATTTTTATAGTTATGTGCATATAACTAATAGTGATTGGTAAGCCTAAAAAAACTTTCGGTTAAAGGAAAAAATGGATAAAAATATTATTTAATAAATTTAAGAAAACTTAGCATTCAACTGATTTATTTAGGGTTATAAAATAAGGAATGACAATGCAGATACTAATAGCTCAGGGTGATTCAGCGGTAGCAGAAAAAATCAAATGTAATCTTATAGCCGATCCCTGCTTTTTGGCTACATCATCAAAAGAAAAATAATGAGGGAACACATAAAACAGAAATAGATATTATGGAAAATATTGGTCATGCTCCCTGGTATATCTACAATTCGTTCCACTACAACGGAGGTTCTCCTAAGCCTCAAAATGCAGGTGGATTTGGTCGTCATTTTCCAAATGAAGAGGACCTTAGACCAGAAAACTTTCATAACCCAGCTTTGGAAATTGATTATGTCAGGGTTTACAAGCGAAAGTAAGCTAAGAAAAACAGAGCTTTCCTGAAGAATTTACTTCTGGAAAGCTTCATGTAGAAGGCTTATTACTTTATTAACTAAAGCACTGCTCCCCACCACAATACAAAGTTTAACTAATGGCTGTGTCACAAAGGGATTGGTTTAATCAGACCTCTACTCATCTTTTATTTGGGAGAATTTATGAATAGACACTAATAATTTTATCGTTTCATTAATTTTTTAAGAGGTTAAAATGAAAAAAATATTATTTTTAATAATAACTTTGCTTTTTTCTTCATTAGCAACTGCCGAGAATGAGGCTGCTTATAACGAAGTAGCAGGGTCAATAGAAATACCTGTCCTTTCAGTAAAAGGGCAAGCAGAAAAGTTTTCTGTCACTTTACAACAAGAAGATACGGAAGACTTGATTTTTACAATAATCGATGCGACACCAGAGCCTGAAGTTGAATCATCGACAAACGAGGCAACATATGATCCGGAAACCGGTGTTGTGATTATCCCATCAGTCATGGTTTTGGAAGAAGGTAATCCGTCTGTCAAAAGCTATTCTGTAGAGCTACAACTCACCGAAGAATCAATCTTTAAGATTTCACAAGCAGAACTCATATTGGCTCTACCAACCAATACTTTTAATGGCATTCCTTCTGAGACATTGGATATCTCAGTCGCTGAAAAAGCATCATCCGGATCATCCTTGTGTACTGGTAACCCAAGCCAAAATCTTGATGCTGCAAGACAGAACTTTAAAACCAAGTGTGGTGAACCGTGGAATAATCAAAAACATGTTTGTGAATATAAGGACGCAGATGGGTTTCACTGTAGTGGTGATGTTTCTTCTTCGACAACGCCAGATCCTACCAATCCGACTACATCTAACCCACCTGCCACTAATTCTGATTGGTGTACTGGAACGCCTGACCGCAATAGGGATGTGGCAAAAAGAAACTTTAGAGATGCGTGCGGACAAACCTGGAACGACCAACTGGGGCATGTCTGTGAAAATAAGGCTGATGGCTGGCATTGTAGTGGTACTACATCTTCGTCGGACACTCACATTCCTACCAAACCTTCGGGCGTAAAAGCAACTCGTTGGCATCCTAACATAGTTAATATTGAATGGTATATTGAAAACTATCGATACGAGTATCAAATAGTAAGAGGTTTTGATGTATTTAGAAATGGACAAAAAATTGGCTTTATAGCCAGATCAGGTGCCCGTTATATCAATTTCACTGACAGAAATGCAAATGGACAGTATAGGTATCAGATTGTAGCGGTCAGTACTAGAGGTGTTCGTAGCCCTAGTTCTAGTCCTGTTAGCCCATCTTCACCTGATAATATCTCAGTATCAGGAGATTCAATCCACTCCACTCGGACGGGAAGAAGTTCGATAAGAGCAAACTATTCAGCCAACGGAAGAAGTCTTGATGTACAGGTAACGATAAGGGCGAGTACTAGCTCGACTGGAGTTTCTATGATTGCACAAGTACGTTCTAATGGTGTACCTCTAGGCTCTGTTGATCAGTCTTTCAACAGTAACGGAGTCACCACAGTTACGCATCCTGAATACGGGCGCTCAACTACGTTCCACCAATCTATTGCGGATCCAACGCGTTTTGCTCCCAATGTTACTGCAGAACAATTTGTCGGTGCATTTCCCGATAAACCAAGAACAGAAACCCAAACCCCAGGTGGCGGAGACTGTGAAGATTGCCCCCCCGAACCCGAACCAACAAAACCAGTGGATGAACCAGGTTTTTTTTGCCCCAAAGGATCATCACAGGAAGGGGAAAATAGGTGTGTCCCGGATGATAAATTGAGCCATTGTGTAGGCCCTATTATCAATGAGCAGCAGCCTGTTGAAGCGAAGATTGCCTTTGGCAACGCATGTAAGACAACTTACAACGACCAGCTTGGCCACCAATGTGAATGGGTTGCAGACCCTCAAGGCTGGAGGTGCTTCAAGTAAGTGAATAAGGTGCTTTAGAGTGGGTAGTAATTTTTCTATCCACCCTGAATTCTAATCCATGGATGACTCTAGATAGGCTTTGCTCTGAGTAGAAAAAATATTAATTATTTTTATTGCAGTAAAAAATAATAGATGTATAACTTGTGAGCCGCTGGAATATTGGCCACTATTTACCTAATGGGTACAAATTTTAATTTGATTAAAATTTTAGCAGATACGATAGTTGCGTGTTTGTGCCCTAACCAATCTTTGATTATTTATTTACTCAACAATGGGCGGTAGCTATTGCTGCTTATGGTGTCATTATTTTGCATTTGATCGGCGCTCCTTTGCTACTCTATAAAAAAACACGAATTTACATTTTTTGTATATACGCTGCTTTCCATACACTTAATCATTTTGTTTTTTCAATCGACATTTACCTTAAAATCATAGTTTCCGTTCTCTGTGTGGGAACTCATTGAAGATGCAGAATGTCACAATCAAAATTTCTCAATAAGAAATGGAAAAAATAAGGCTTCTGGGGACACTACTTGGTTCTAGGCAGAATTTCAGAATTTTGCCCAGAATTTAAATTAGTATCTATACGTTTGGTACTTTATGCCTTTTTTTAGTTACACTTTAAAAAACATACTAAGGTAGGCATACAAATTACAGTATTAAAGTCTTTATCTAAACCGTAAAACAAACTTATCTCTATAATTTAAGCCTATAATAATTAACGGAATAGCAAGCATTAACGTCATCCCTACGGTTGCTTCCATCGCGATTGTTAACCATGCTAAAAGTAATAAAAATAGGCCAATAAGATAAAACCGAAAACCAAGAAAAGTCCCTGATACAAAAAGTGTATGACCTAAAATCACATGGATAATGACTCCAACCGTTTCTGCTGCAAATGATTCAACATGCCAAAGGAACAAAATAATCAAAACCGAAAAAAAAGCACTGCCCCATAAGATTAAGCTATTACGCATACTGCTATCTCTTGAAATTGATGATTTTAACTCTTGCGACTTTTCAATAATAATTGAACCAAGAAAGAAAATCGGAGTCATTAATAGCCAGTACATAATGACTGCATGATCAGATAGTTCGCCCATCACGTCCCCAACAAAGCAAAGGACAACCAAGCCCATAAAAATAAATTCATTGATGTTGTGAATGCTAGCGATTTTATCTATGCTTACTATTGATTTTTTAAGTTTATTACTCATTAGTCAATGCCTCTGAAAATTGATTCATTAGGATGGTTCGAATTCTACTGATTATGAAATAGTGGGTAAAATGTTAACCATTCATAGGCCTATTAATTAACTTCATACACTAAACAAACAAGTCATGAAATTAAGGGATTTTGATTTAAATTTGTTATTGGCATTTGATGCACTGATGAAAGAAACAAGTGTATCTAAAGCGGCTGAACGCATGTTTATTACACAATCAGCTATGAGTCATGCACTTAATCGCTTACGAGATTTACTAGACGACCCGATTCTAGTTCGTACTAGCGAAGGGATGAAACCAACCCCTCGGGCTAAGTCAATGAAACTTCAGGTACGAGAGGTTTTACAGGAAATTCAACTTCTCGTGGGAGAGCCAAAACACTTTCATCCTTCTACCAGTAAACATCAGTTTATTATTGAAGTCGCTGATTATGTCGAATATATGCTGCTTCCACCGCTTAAGGGGAAAATTTATCATGATGCACCAGGGGTTGATATTCAGATAGAAAAACCTAAACCAAACTTCCCAGAAAAAACTATGGAAGAGGGTAAGACAGACCTTTTACTGGGTTTTAATCGAGATATTGACGCGCCTAGCCGGTTTATCAAAGAAATGCTGTTTGAAGATAAGCGGGTATGCCTGCTAAGAAAAGATCACCCTTTGGTCAAAAAAAAGAAATTAACCTTAGAGCAATTTCTTAAACTAGACCATTTGCGTATATCTCCCACAGGAAATAGGTCAGGCGTAATAGATCAGGCATTATCATCCAAAGGGAAGGAACGACAAGTTGCCCTAGTGGTTCCACACTTTCTTTACGCCCCTCACATCCTGTCAACAACAGATATGATTTTGTCTCCACCTTCAAGAATAGCGAAACAACTTATCCGTTTTAGTCCACTAAAAATAGTCTCACTGCCATTGGATATACCACCCTACCAAATCAGTATGGCTTGGTCGCCTATTCGAGAAAAGGATCCCGCGCATATTTGGTTAAGAACTCAAATTCGGGCTATTAGTAGTGACTTGTAAAACTGGATAATTAATTACATTAAGGTTGTATTTTCAACATTAAAGATATATGCTTATACGCATATCTATAATCAATAAAATTATGTTACCCACTCAATTTTTTAAATGTCTCTCGGATGAAACTCGCTTACGCTGCATTACACTATTACAAAAAGAAGGTAAACTTTGCGTGTGTGAATTAACAACAGCCTTGGCTTTGTCTCAGCCTAAAATATCTCGGCATTTAGCCTCCCTAAGACAATATGGTTTACTGCAAGACAGTCGTGAAGGACAGTGGGTTTTTTATCAAATAAATCCAGCCTTGCCTGGCTGGACCCACTCTATTATTGAAAATACATTATCCGCTGTTGAATTAGACAGCTTGTTTAAAAATGATTTGAAGCGTTTACAAAAAATGAAAAACAGACCAACTTCAACAATGTGTTGTTAGATTATTCAACTTTATATAGGAAAAAAAATGAAAAGAATGCACGTTCACCTCGCTGTAGAAGACCTCAAACAAAACATAGACTTTTACAGCACAATGTTTGGCTGCGCGCCAACTGTAGAGCATGAAGATTATGCTAAATGGATGCTGGATGATCCTCGGATTAATTTTGCAATTTCTAATCGAAGCAATAAAACGGGATTAGATCATTTAGGGATACAGGCTGAAAATAACGCTGAATTACAAGATATTAAACAATGTCTTGATGCTACCCAAAAGCCTATTGAAGCGCAAGAACAAACCTCTTGTTGTTATTCTCGTTCTGATAAATACTGGATTACTGACCCTCAAGGTATCGCATGGGAGTCTTTTCATTCATTAGGGGATATTCCAACGTTTAATGAAAAAAAATCGATAGAAGATGACAATAATTCCGCTTGTCGTCCACCCACAGACGATAAACCTTCATCATCTTGTTGTGGATAACTCTTAATAATCTGTATTTTTTATCAAATAACCGAAAAATCAAAATGTTAAATGTTTTTGTAATTTGCACTGGAAATTCATGCCGTAGCGTTATGGGGGAAGCTTTATTCAATCATTTAGGCAAAGGCCGGTTGAAGGCTTTTTCTGCAGGCAGTCACCCGATTGGAAGAATAAATAAAGGCGCATTAGCAACGTTAAAGCGGCACAACCTTCCAACTGAAGGCTATCAAAGTCAGTCCTGGGATGATTTTACTGATCAAGCAATGGATATTGTGATTACCGTATGCGATAACGCAGCAGGTGAAACTTGTCCGGTTTATTTAGACTCAGCTGTCAAAGTTCATTGGGGATTAGTTGATCCTGGCCATGTTAAAGGCACTGGCGAAGAAGTGATTGCGGCTTTTGAAGAGACCTTTGGTATCATAAAACAACGGATCAATAGTATGTTGGCTTTACCACTAGAATCAATGTCTCCACAAGAATTAACAACTGAGTTAAATGCAATTGCTCAATCTACATCATAAAGGTTACTTGTGTCTGATAAAAAACACGATATGGGGATTTTTGAACGCTACCTAACCTTGTGGATAGGCTTATGTATTATCTTTGGAATTTTACTTGGAGTCTATGCTCCTCAGTTTGCTAAAACTTTAGATGGAATGAGCATCAATATCAACGATGCCCCAGTCGTATCAATCCCCATAGCTATTTGCCTATTTTTTATGATGTATCCCATCATGGTAAAAATAGACTTTTCTGAAGTGGTTAAAGCAGGAAAAAGCATTAAACCCGTTACCCTGACTTTGATTGTTAATTGGGCAATCAAACCTTTTACAATGTATGCCATTGCCTACCTTTTTTTGGGGCTATTATTTAGAGAATTAATTGGAACAGATGCGATTGATTTAGTCAAAATGCCATTTGGACTAAACCTGCCCGTAGGAAGTGAATACGGATCAGGTAAGGTTGTGATGCAAGAAGGAATAAAAATGTTAGCCATACCCTTATGGCGAAGCTACTTAGCAGGTTGTATTTTACTCGGCGTAGCTCCCTGTACTGCTATGGTTCTGGTTTGGGGTTATCTGGCTAAGGGTAATGCTGGTCATACACTTGTTATGGTAGCAATCAATTCACTGATTATGTTGTTATTATTTGGTGTCATTGGTGGCTTTCTTCTTGGCGTGGGTCAATTACCTGTTCCTTGGCAGGCATTATTACTTTCCATCAGTATTTATGTCGCCCTACCTTTGATAGCTGGTTTCTATTCCAGAAAATGGATTATCAATCACAAAGGGCTGGATTGGTTTGAACAGAAATTTTTACACCGTCTAACGCCTATCACAATTACCGCCCTACTATTGACGTTAATCCTCCTTTTTTCATTTAAAGGAGCAGTGATTATAGAAAACCCATTAACCATCTTATGGATCGCTATTCCATTAACAATTCAAACTATCTTAATTTTTGCAATCACTTATATTGCTGCAAAATATTGGGGGTTTTCGTATGAGAATGCTGCTCCCTCCGCCTTAATAGGTGCTTCTAATCATTTTGAAGTGGCGATCGCAACTGCCGTTATGCTATTTGGTCTTTCATCTGGAGCGGCTTTAGCTACCGTTGTGGGAGTGTTGATAGAAGTCCCTTTAATGTTAGCATTGGTTGGTTTTTGTAATAAAACGCAACATTGGTTTTCCGAGTAAGAAATAATTGAGATTCGAGATCGGGGCAGGCTCAAAGAGTGACGCGTATTTTGCTGAAGTCCTGTGTTAGATTTTATCGTCATGCTCCACAACTATGACTACATTTCCTTTTTTGTGACCTTTGTCAACATATCTATGAGCCTCGGTAATTTGTTTCAACGTGTAGGTGCTATCGATCACCGCCCTTAGCTTTTCAGCCTCCATCAATTGTTTGAGGAAGAGTAAATCTTCAGGCTTTAATTTTAAGCCATTAGATGAGGTTAAAACGTTAAGATAGACTCCATTCTTCTTTAGAGATCTTTTGCATTGTGAAGAGCTAAGCTTCCCTACAGCATCAAAAATAATATCATAAGTCTCCACATTTTTGGTAAAGTCTTCTTGAGTATAATCAATTACTTTATCTGCTCCCAGTGACTTCACCATGTCTAAATTCGTAGTACTGCACACTCCGACAACATTTGTTCCAAAATATTTGGCAAGCTGCACAGCGAAAGTACCTACACTTCCAGAGGCTCCATATATTAGAACCTTTTGGCCTTTTTGAATATTTGCTTTTTTAAGAATTAGCAAAGCAGTCATGCCACCATTGGAAACAGGAGCAGCTTCCTCATAAGTCACATTTGTTGGTAGTGGTGCTATTAAGCCATTCTCAGGTAAACATATGTACTCGGCATATGCTCCAAAACTAAACCCAGTAGCAGCAAAAACCTTGTTACCTTGCTTAAATAATGTAACATTTTTACCTACGGCTTCAATTTCTCCAGCCAGTTCCATCCCAAGTACTTTTTTTCTTGGGCCTCTAAAGCCAATCACTATTCGCATAACGGGTTTGACTAGCAAATCCTGGATAAATCCCATACCAGGTTTAAAACTTCGTATTTTAGTATCTCCAATATGCACTGTAGTTGCATGTATTTTTACCAATATCTCATTATCTTTTGGAGTAGGCTTCCTAATATTTTGGAGTTGAAGAACATCAGGCGATCCGTATTTTGTGCAGATAACCGCTTTCATAAGTATTCCTCGAGAATTATTTTGATCGGTCGTTTCTAAATATTTAACGATGGAGTAATTTTTAAATCAGGACAACCTAACGCAAAGTGGTCTTTGTTATATGCAAAAATAGAAGCGTAGCGTAATGCACAAAACAAAGGCTACTTTTAGGTTAGCTGCAACTAATAGAGTTGCCCTATAGACATATATTAAATTTTCTCAAGAACTTTATTAAAAATCAGTAGATTTATTTTTACAGTCAATTGGAAGCATTATTATGCTTGTTCAAAAAATAGTGAGGGACATATATGAAAGCGATTTGAAAGAGCCTGTATATGACCTCGTGATAAATTACGGGAACCATTCAAAATCATAGAAACCATACTCTTACCACCAAGTTCATCTTTGAAATCATTTGTTTTTAATTCATATTGTTCCATGAGTGTGCGTAAAACTGCAACACCACCATCAATCTGTTTTATTTGGCTATTAAACTTTGAAAATTCTGTTGATGAGTTTTCCCACTCTTCAATTGAACTTGAAAGGAGTTCAATCAGTTGTTTATATGTAGAATATTCTTCAATTAATTCTTCCATTAATGACAAAGCTAGCTCATATTCTTTTTCATTTCGGATATGGACGAGAAAGCCTGCATTAGAAAATAAAGTATTTGCCTGTTTTTTAACTTCTAAGAAATTCATTTTTTTGACTCCTTTGCATATTTGTCACACAATTTATCATATTCCGTATGGGTTATTATGTTCCTTACATACATTCGGTTATCACGAAATTCAATGAAAGCAATTAAACGTAAATTATTTCCATCTATATTTATTACCTACCGTGAATTGCAAAGTATTTTCTTCAAGTAATTTTGTCACTTTTTTTAACACGCTTGGAGTTAAGTTAATTATATCAGCATCTTCTATGTCCTCTAAAACATCATTTTTTAAACCTAAATAGACTTCTTTAGTTATCAACTCTGATCTTAATTTTCTATTTAGTGCTGATATAATTTCGGGAACAAGGATAATGCCTAAACCTATTTCTGATGCTTTTTGTATAACATTATCAACTTCTGTACTTCCAACTTCCTTTACAAACCTCTTCACAAAAGAAGATGTATCAAAAAACACCTTCATTATGAAGATTCTCTTTCACTTAGTATTATCGAAGATAATTCTTCACCCTTTATAGACTTTTTTATTCTTTTTTTCTTCCACGAAGGAAGTTTATCTGAAACGTCTTTAAAAGGTAATATTTCTGCTATTGGTTTACCATGTCTTAAAACTTGAATTATTTCACCATTTCCACGGCAGAAAACAATGCTGACGCATCTTTTCTAAATTCTGTAAACGTTACACTTCTCATTGCTGTTTGAAAATAGCAGTTGGGCAACTGCGCTAAATGTCCAAGCGACCTGATGGCTATTCATTATAGATCGAGCGAATTTTTAATAGCAACGAGCAACTGGACATGGCGCCTGTTTGGGCAACCTCTCAGGTGATTAGGCAGAAGACGGCAAATAGCCAAACGCCTATCGTAATGGTTGGACAGGGTAAAGGCCTGAACCTTTGTCAAGAGGAGCCGAGCTTACCTTTCTCATGCGAGAGTATGGGGGCGGTAAGGTGTCGTAGCCAGCTTTGGGATTGATTGTGCGAGAGCTGGAGAGAAACCATCCCTTACCCGATTATGTATTTTCTATAGGAGCATATTTTTGATACCTTAATCAAACGACCTATCTTCCCATTCATCTAGCTCAGATAGAATTCTTTTTACTGAATTATCAATACTGTATTTTTCAAAATCATTTGGCGCATCAATTTCAATGGCTTCCCACCCCATTGGAGTTAAAGCAACCGGCACACCAAAAGGAACTGTCTCATTAATACCGAAATAATTATCCTCTTTTTTTAGAAGAACTTGAGCCGGCATCAGCACATTACGACCCTTCGTTATATGCTGAATTAATCTTATCACAGCATTTGTAGTTGAGAATATGGTTTTAGAGCCAATATGTTGTAATATTCTTGGCATCAGATGTATTCTTATATCTGGTGAAGTTCCCATTGCATAGTCAAGCACCTCGTTTGAGGGCTTCTCATCTATACAAAGCATATTTCTTATTTTTTGAATTTCTTCATCAACAAAATCAGTATGCGTCCCCATTGTTTTTGTAAAACGTTTTTTTATTTCTTTCAATTCAGCATCATCTTTCCCAAGAATACGAAGAGAGCTCCAAAGAGGAATCATATGTCGTGAATGTGTACCAACTACATAAGCATTTACATGACTTCTTGGTATTTTTAGATCCTTAGCTATCTCTCTTCTAAACCTTAAAGTATCATGAAAAGCTCCAATACCAAACACCTTATTTCTTTCAAAATTATCTGATTTTCCAAATATATCAACACCAAGTTCAATTGGGTTAGAGACCACAATAACAAAAGCATGTTTGTTCAGCGTAACATTTTCCGCATATTTAACAAAAATAGATTTGTTAAATTTTGCTAAATCAGAACGCTCTTCTCTAATGCTGTCATTAGGAGTTCCAGCGGCCATTACAATAATATCACCATCGATTTTTCTGGGATCGTTTATTATTTCAATAATTGGCAAATATGATGCATAAGCGTCCGCATAATCTAATGAAAGACCTTTAAGTAAAGAAAATTCACTAGTTGTTTCTACAAGTTGCAATTTATCTCGTGGTAAAAGTATTTGCTGTGCAATTAATTGATTAGCAACTTGTTTACCTACATCACCTGCCGCACCGATTATTGTTATTTTTTTTGACGAAGGGATATAAATTTTATGATAAAGATCAGTATCATTAGTTGTATTAGCTTGATTTGGGGTGCTTTTTTGGTTATTTGATTTTTCAACTGCTTGCTTAATGCTACTCGCTACTTTGTCTAAGCCTTCATCAGTAGAGATAGCAAGTTTATCAGCAAGCATTGGGTATTTACTTCTGATTTCTGTTTCGGTTATTTCGTGCCATATAGGAAGAATAACTTTATCTCCAAAACTCTCTTTGCTAGTCAGCCCATTTAATTCCGATATAGGCCATTTTTTTGAAAAGAATGCCGAACTTAATATGACAATGCCAAAGCGAGATTCTGAAAGTCCTTGTTCGATTTTACTGCGCAAACTATCTCCAAGTGTAAGTTCGCATTCGTCAAGCCATACGTCTAAATTTAACGATTCCAGTTTCTTAGCCAAAGGCCTAACAACCTTTTCTTTATCTTCACTAGCATGACTTATGAATACATCATATTTCATATATTTTCCATTAATTTTTAATTATGCCACTTTTACATAACATTATTATTTAGATGGAAAAAGTCCAGAATAAAACGCAGACTTTTTCTGTCTACTCCTCAAAGGGATAATTATGTTCATTTTTAAAAAATCTTTTTTTCTTCTAGTTCCATCATTAATATGTACACATAATTTTGAGTGAAATACGGAAAAAACGTTGATTATAATTACACACAAATACTAATTTAGCAATGTTGATAAAAGCTATACGTCTTTGATACAACAAATAAATAGTTGTACTTTAAGATGATCAAAACGACTAGAAATGCTAAAAAAACTTTAAGTTTCTGGTCGAAAAATATTAATAGCTGTAAACACTGCCATTAAGTTAGGAAAATCCATATCAAAAACACCATTTTTTGGCGCTTGTTAAAAATTAGTAAAGTCCGGCTGGATGATTCTATTCTTGGAGGGTTACGCCCCTTCCGCTCAAGACGTGGGTTCATCAATAATACGCTCTGTGTGATGAACGGTTTCCTTTTGACTAAAAACCACTTAGGACTGCGAATGTAGAATTTCCACAAGTGATCAAATCACTAAAAATAGAGTTGCCGATTTAAGAAACTAGAAATTTTGACTTTCTCAAGACTGACTAGTTAATAGCTATGAAAATAATAGAGTGGCCTTTTATGCTCTACAGCTAAGATTACAAGTTTATAAAAAACCTTTATCTTTCTTGCTTTTACCTATTAACCCATTGTAAGCTTGGTTTTATAAACAATACGTTAGTACACTTAAAACCATGATCATTTAACTCACTCATAAAATGGGTTTTCTTAAAATTTTTTTAATCATTAGTCTATTTTGGTTTCCACTACATTTAGTAGCAGAGCCTGAATGTAATGTTCAACTGGCTACTGTTCTGTCCACCGAAGGTGTGGTTGAGAAAAAAGGGATCAATGATATTAGCTGGAAATCTGTAAAACAAGGTTCTCCATTATGTGCTGATGAAACGATCAGAACACGGAAACAGAGCAAAGTAACGGTAGAAATTGTTAATCAAACAATTATAAGGCTCAATCAAAATGCCGTGCTTTTTCTTCCTGGTATCAAAAATAAGAGGAGCGTTTACGACCGGATTATTAATCTTTTGAAGGGCAAGGTTTTCATCCGTAGCCGAGAATCTCATCATTTAAGAATTAACACCCCTTTCTTGAATGCAGTCCATCAAGGGACGGAATTTATAGTCGAAGTCAAATCTGACCATGCCTCAATTACGGTGCTTGATGGAAAAGTAGCCGCTAACAATAAATTTGGCCAAATTATCGTAGATAAAGGACAACAAGCGGTTGCATCCAAGGGTCAAGCACCGCAAATTAAAGCGATCAAAATCAATCCACAAAATGCCGTTCAATGGTTGCTTTATTACCCACCCGTTTTAGATGGGAAAGCTGTTAACAAAGTGCCTTTAGGTACAGAGTCTTCTAAATTTCTCATTCAAAAAGCAGCCAAGCTTCTTAACTTTGGTCAAGCTGATGAAGCGCAAGAAGAAATCAATCAAGCAAAGTTACTGACACCTGATAATGCTGATTTACTCGCTTTAGAGGCAGTTATTGCCATAGCTAAAAACCGTTCAGATGAAGCATTTGAATTAGCCTCTCGTGCCGCTCAGCAAGACTCAAAATCAATAGCTGCCAGAATTGCACTATCGTATACCTTGCAAGCACGATTTAAATTACAATCAGCTGTAAAAATAATGGAAGAAGCTGTACAGCAAGAGCCAAGTCATGCTTTAGCCTGGACTCGTCTAGCTGAATTACAGCTGTCTTTAGGCGACCATGATAAAGCTTTAGCCTCTGCCCAAAAAGCCAAGCAACTTAACCCGTCACTAGCTCACATTCAAATTGTCCTTGGTTTTTCAGAATTGGCTCAATCCGATAGTAAACAAGCTCAGAAAGCTTTTGAACAGGCCATTCACCTTGCTCCTAACGACCCATTGGCTCGATTAGGTTTAGGGTTAGCTAAAATTCGTCAAGGATACGTTGTTGAAGGTACTCGAAATATAGAAGCCGCTGTTAGTCTTGATCCAGACAGCACCATTTTTCGTAGTTATTTGGGTAAAGCATATTACGAACTAAAAAACACCGAGTACGCTGAAACAGAATTAGCTATCGGTAAAGAAAAAGATACAAAAGACCCTACGCCCTGGTTTTACGATGCTATTCTAAAACAAACCACTAACCGTCCAGTTGAAGCATTGCTAGATATGCAAAAGGCCATTGAGTTAAATGATAACCGGGCAGTTTATCGATCAAATTTATTATTAGATGAGGATAAGGCGGCGCGTAGTGCCAGTTTAGGACGAATCTATAATGACTTGGGCTTTCAACAACGTGGCTTGGTTGAAGGCTGGAAATCTGTAAATACATCCCCTAGCAATTTCTCAGCTCATCGCTTATTAGCCGATAATTATGCGTCATTAAGAAAACATGAAACAGCAAGAGTTAGTGAGTTATTACAATCACAGTTATTACAACCCACCAATATAACGCCGATTCAACCCAGACTTGCTGAAAGTAATCTTCTTATTTTAGATGGTCTTGGCCCATCTACCTCTTCATTTAATGAATTTAATCCACTCTTCGCAAAAAATAGATTAGCACTTCAAGCATCAGGACTTGTTGGGGGTAATAACACTTATTCCGACGAAGTTGTACAGTCCGGCTTATGGAATAATTTTTCTTATAGTTTGGGGCAATATCATTATGAAACAGATGGGTATAGACCTAACAATGACCTAGAACAAGATATTTATTCTGGTTTTATGCAATATCAATTCACGCCAAATTTCAGTGCCCAAGTTGAAGGAAGATATAATAAATTTAAAAGTGGTGATTTGGCAATGCGCTTTCGACCTGCTGTTGAGTTAAATGAACGAAAACAGTCTGAAACTTATTCAGGACGATTAGGACTTCACTATGAACCAGTAAAAGGTAATCATTTTTTAGCTTCAGTTATTTACAAGGATATCGAAGAATCCCAACAAAGTATTGAGGATAGAGAACAAAGTTATACAGCGGAAGGACAATACCTGTTTGAATCTGACAAAGTCAATTTCACTATTGGTGGTGGACAATTTCAAAGTGATTACAAGGAAAAATTTGAAGGTATTTATTCAGAGGATGACGAAGATCATGGTAATGTTTATTTTTATAGCAATGTGAAACTCTGGAAAAATTTAACGGCTACCTTGGGTTTGAGCTTTGACTCTTATCAAAGAACAGGATTTAGTCGTAATCAGTTGAGCCCTAAAGTTGGGATAAACTGGCAAATATTACCGTCTACACTTATTAGAGCGGCTGCTTTTCAAACAATAAAAAGGCCTCTTTCATCTAACCAGACCCTTGAGCCAACTCAAGTATCAGGGTTTAATCAATTTTTTGATGACTTTAATGGATCTAAAACCAAGCGTTATGGTGTCGCTATTGATCACCAAATTAACGCATCTTTATTTGCTGGTTTGGAAGCTTCACTACGAGAAATTGATTATCCAAATGAAATTACCAAGGCAAGTATAAAAGTGTTCACTAATCGAGAACAGTTATATCGAACATATTTATTATGGACACCTTTTGAAACGCTTGCATTAAAAGCTGCTTACGATTTTGAACAACTCAAACGAAACCCTGATGTTGATTCAAATAACCCGATAGTGGTAAAAACTCATCGCTTACCCATTACCCTTAATTATTTTCACCCCAATGGTTTTTTTACTAAATTGGGAGCTACTTTTGTTGAGCAGAGGGTAAAATACCAAAGTGATACAAAAAATCCTCTTCAATCAGGTAATGACCATTTCTGGATTTTAGATGCTGCTATTGGGTATCGCTTACCCAAACGTTGGGGGGTTTTATCTTTCGGCATTAAAAATTTACTCAATGAGCAGTTTAACTTTGAAGAGGTAAATACCACGACAGGAGCCACAGTAGCTTCTCAATTTCAACCTGATCGTATGCTATTTGGGCAAATTACTCTATCTTATTAATTTGAATTTTTAACTAAAGAAAAAAAATGTGAAGTAACTCACAATTATTATGTGAATTATTTCATATCTTTAACTCTAGAATGCTAGTAATATCAATTAAACCTTAGTTTTGCATACACACTACTAAAAGTTAAGTGTATTTGCATTGCAATATTTAGGTTTATATTTCATATACTAAAGTAGGTGGCAATAATGTTAAATGTAAAATTAGAAAAAGAAAACATTTTTTTTGTTGACTCATTTGAGAAAATATCTGTTAGACCAGCTATCTTAGCTGTTTTTTTAGTAAGTTCTGTGATTACTATATTAGTAGTTAAGCAAATTAGCGAAGTACCCTCCAATACCTCTATGTTAACAAGCAGGGTAACGCAATGCGCAAAAAAGATTTATGTTCGTGGCCGTGTTCGCAGTACCAGACGTTATTTTTGGAGGAAGGACTGTCCAGTTGGCTGGCATCAAGTATGATAGCAAGGGGAAATAATTCAATTTGATAAATTAAATTATCAAATTGAATTATTTTTAAAGAAGAGCGAAGTTCACTCCCTGTTATCTTCTGAAAATTATTGCAAAAACTTGTCCTATGTGTTCCTATCTATATTGGTTGGTTTAATACGACCCTTAACTCAATAGATAATGGGGAACTCTAATGATAAGAAAAATGATATTTTTCACAATAGTTTTATTTGCCACATCAGTCGTAGCAGAAAATGAGTCAACCTACGACCCAATGGATGGCAGTGTAGAATTACCTGAAGTTGTTTTTCTTGGTCAGGAGCAAGGAATCGAGTATCTTGTCAAGATGCAACAACGCGAAGGATTAAACTTTGAAGTTTTAGAAGCAACCCCTGATGAGGAAGGTCTTATAGATTCTGATGAAAACAGGGTAACTTATAATCCTGAATCAGGGCTAGTCGAAATCCCTCTTATTTTTGTTCGATCAATTGAAGATCCAGAAATTGCAATTCCTTATTCAGTTATGATGCAACGACAAGAAGACTCAGATCTTTTTGAAGCATTTGATCCTGTAGAAATTTCTTTCGATGATATTGATGCTAAATTTGCAAGTCAATCAGTATCACCCAAGAACAGAGTTTCCTTAAAGAAATCAACAAGCAAAGTAATACGTTGCGTAAAAACGATATATTATGGTGGACGTGTTCGTAGTACTAGACATTATTTTTGGAGGAAAGATTGTCCTGCTGGGTGGCATGAAGTATGAGAACTGGTGGATGACTATTCATTGAGTTATACTTCGCACAGTCAAGAATGTAGTTTTCTATGGACATGATTAAAAGTAAAGTATTGGTAGGTTGGGCTAACAGCTCTATCGTTAACCCAACATCTTTATCATAGTGTTGGGTTGCCAAAAAGACGGCAGCCCAACCTACATATTTTATTTACTTCACTTTAATCTTCCGTGCTTGCTATCAACAAAAAACAACAACAACTCGTTATAAAAACCTACATCCGTGACCGCGCGATATAACTTAGATTTTTCTCTTCCCACTTGCCCCTAAAAAAATATGCGAGTATAAATAGATTTTATATAGTCTAATTGCTTATTCAATACTGGAGATTCCAAATATGAAATTTTTTTATACCTCTATAGCCCTTTGTCTAACACTTATCATTCAACCAGCTCAAGCAGATCTAGTCAGTGATAGCGAGCAGATAATGAATGATGCTCAGCAAGTTTACCCTCAATTTTTTCCATCAAGTCAAACAACGCTTGAGTTTGCTCCTTACCGCTATCGTTTTTATCCTTCAACTGGAATATATTTAGGTATTAATCAAAATGATAGTGGTGTTTATGTGTTGGGGGGTTCATTTGGGAGCTCAGAGGAGGTTTATATTGATAATACTGTCAATGTAATAGCCCTTCTAAAAAGTCAGGTAGGAGGTGGGAATAGCAATAACCGAAGTCAGGTTTGTGATACTCGCAACATACCTACTGGCTTCACCTATAGACATGAAGGCAATACTACTTTTGTCACCACAAATGGACAGTGTCTTGTATTACCAGATAATAGCAATGCCTGTAAACCTAAAGCAGAAACAGATAATCGCGGCACAGCAATTGCCACAGGTATCAATATATTAACTGATGTCACTGTTAATAAGATTGAAATAACCGGCTTTAATGTCTCAGGGTTTGATTCAATCGCAAAAGAGTTTGCTAATCAAAAAATATGTATTATCCATGCACCGACTCTTTTTACTAACCATACTGTTATTTCTGATATATGCCTAGATATAACAAACCAACTAGGTGATTTGTCCTTGCTTCCTGCTGGAACTGTGACTCCTCCTGTTACCAGTAGATCAGAAACTACTGCAGTTTCTGTAAAAGTAGATGATTGTTTTAATACTGATGCTTCAGCAATTACTAATTTGGTTACTGAAGAAGTCTGGATAGAACAAAACGGTAGCTTTGTAAAAATTGAATAATTATTTTTTTAAGCGGTTTCAAATGAAATATTGTAGGTTGGACTGCTGTCTTTTTAGCAACCCAACACTACTTTTGCTAAAGATGTTGGGTTAACGATAGAGTGGTTAGCCCAACCTACTCATTCTTTCCTTCACTTTTAATCACACCCAACTCTCCCTTTAAAAATAAGTTAAACTATAATAGTTTATATTCACATCTTTCTAATTATTTAATGACTACTAATACCCATGTTTGACCAAAAAACAATTGATGATATTGCTAACCGTTTATCTGATGTAATCCCTTCTGGCTTAACTAATATGAAAGATGATATGGAAAAAAACTTCCATGCTATTTTACAAGGTGCGTTAGGAAAACTAGATTTGGTAACACGCGAAGAATTTGAAGTACAAAAAGCAGTGCTTGCTAAAACGCGCTCTAAACTTGAAGCACTAGAAAAAACCGTTGCTGAAATTGAACAACAACTAACTCAAGAAGAACAATAACATTTCAACCATTCTAATTCTGGATGTCATTAGCCATAGTCTATAGCCGTGGACGATCGGGAATTGAGGCTCCATTAGTTACTGTAGAAGTTCATGTTAGCAATGGCCTTCCATCTTTAAGTATTGTTGGATTGCCAGAAGCAGCCGTTAAAGAAAGCAAAGACCGAGTCCGTGGAGCTATTTTAAATTCTCATTTTGAATTTCCAATTCAACGTATTACCATTAACCTTGCTCCTGCGGATTTACCCAAGGAAGGAGGGCGTTTTGACCTTGCCATTGCTTTAGGCATTTTGGCCGCTTCTGAACAAATCCCTAAAACCCAGCTTGATCAATATGAATGTGTAGGCGAGCTGTCATTGAGTGGCGAATTGCGCCCTATCATAGGTTCGCTACCTATTGCCATCCATACTCGCGATGCAAAAAGAAAACTGATTTTACCCAAAGAGAATAGCACTGAAGCTGCTTTAGTTAAAAACGCTGAACTCTTTCCAGCGAATAGCTTACTAGAAGTTTGTGCACATCTTGGCGGACAAAAATCATTAGATTGTCATATTCCTGTTGATCTTAAAAAATCAAAATACCGAGGTCTTGATTTTTCTGACGTACAAGGCCAATTTCATGTAAAAAGAGCATTTGAAATTGCAGCTACCGGATCTCATAATTTACTAATGCTTGGCCCTCCTGGGACAGGAAAATCTATGCTAGCGTCTCGATTACCCACCATTATTCCTGAGTTAACCGAGCAACAAGCACAAGAAACGGCTGCGATCACCTCTATAAGCGATTTGAAATTAGATATTGAGAACTGGCTTAAACCACCGTTTAGAGCACCACACCATACCGCATCTGCCGCTGCATTAGTGGGCGGCGGAAGCAATCCAAAACCAGGTGAAATTTCTCTGGCGCATAATGGCACTCTTTTTCTTGATGAACTTCCTGAATTTGACCGCAAAGTTTTAGAAGTTTTACGTGAACCACTGGAAACAGGGCATATCACTATTTCACGCGCTGCTCGCCAAGCCGATTTTCCTGCTAAATTTCAACTAATTGCAGCGATGAACCCTTGCCCTTGTGGATATTTAGGTGATGCATCAGGACGATGCCATTGTACAGTTGAGCAAGTCGCAAAATATAGAGCCAAAATTTCTGGTCCTCTACTCGATCGTATTGATATGCATCTTGAAGTCCCTCGCGTTAGTCATGAAGTGCTTCGAAAAGGATCGCCCGAAGGCGAGGAAACCAGCGCTCAAATTAGAGCCAGAGTGGTTGCGGCACGCCTAATTGCGGTCGCTCGTCAAAACAAAGTCAATTCAGAACTGTCTGCTACCGAAGTAAAAACGCACTGTGTTTTGTCTGAACAAGGACATAAAATTTTAGAGCAGGCAATGGATCAATTTGGTCTCTCACATCGTGCTTATCATCGTATTTTAAAATTAGCCAGAACCATTGCTGATCTGGCTAATTCAGATCAAATAGAAATCTCTCATTTAAGCGAAGCAATCGGATATAGAAAGTTAGATCGAACTGTTTAAAGGGACCTCTATTGGTTTTGGTTAAAATACTAATAAAGATATCCTTATAGTTTGTCAAAAAAATCTTGTTTTAGTTTTTCTGATAACCTGAAATTAAGTTTATTCGTATGATATAAAATACTCACTATTTCTTCTTTGCTTAACCTACCATGTCGATAATTTAGTAACAAAATACCCAAGAAGCCAATAATTTTAACCCCCATATTCTTTGCTATTTTTCTACCTTTTTTCTCATCAATTAATAAGATCAACTGCCTTTCTTTAGCTAGAGCTAGTGCTTCGGATTCACCATAGTCTAAAATATCATCAAGTAGCTTTATTAGCTCGGTATCTTTACATTCGACTATTTCAAATAGTGGGTTGTTTATTATCGCTTGATATACTCCGTCTTCTTTAGTTGCTAATTCTTGTTCTACTCTTTTAGGTATAAAGACCTTTTCAAATAAACTTTCAAGTAATGCCAATCGCTCAAGCTTTGTTAGAATAATCAGGCTTGAGGTATCACTGACTATCGTTGCTTTCATGAGAAACTATCAACAACATCCATTTCGTCTTCCAAGTTATAATCAAGCAGAGGAATATTCAGCAAATTCAATAACTTAGTTGTTTCAGAGTAGCTCTTATCTAACGAGCGTGACAATTGCCCCAAAGAGAGATCCCCTCGTTCAAAAGCCTGGATTAAAATCCACTTTTTAAAGCCTACATCAAACACCTTGTCATCCAGAGCTGTTGCAATTGCAATAGGCTTACCTCTTTTTGAAATAAGTAAATATTGATGATCTTCAATAGTTTTACTGATAAGACCTGGATTTGCTTTGATTTCTTTAATACCAGCCATTTGCATCGCTATTCACCTTGTGGTTACTTTAGTGGGCACTATACCATAGATATACTAATTGATAGTTTGTATTGCCGGAGCACTAAAAACTAAAAGCACTACATCCAAAAAAATAAATCATCGCCAAAAATTAGTCACTTCCCTACTATCCATTAATTGTATAGATTCAAATTTAGCCGCCCCCTGAGTTTTAATTAAAACCTCAGCTTTGTAATAATGGCTATTATCTACTCCGCGATAAGTAGGTGTTACTGCTTTGTAGTTTTGATATTGGTAGGCAGGCTTTGAAATAGCAACCTTTTTTGCTCTGCTATATCGTGGATTAGCATTAACCACATCAGCCGCTGTTTTAACAGACTCATCTAATGCTGTAACTACCATTCCAATAGGCGTTCCAATCATCCTTCCAGGAATCGCCCCCATAATGGCTGCTTCTTGAGTTGTACAGCCTGCTGAAAAAAATATCACTGATAAACTTAAGATTAATTTTTTCATAATACTTCTCCTTTCTGATAAAAATTCTTTTGATTAATGTGGATGATAATGATCATTATTAATCCACCTAGAACACCTAAAAAATGTGCTTCTGGAACTGGAGGCCATAGAATTGACGAAAATAAAGCCTTCCCTATAGCAACTTCAACAATAATTTTTAAAATATTAACAGCCCCCAGTAGTAAAACCAGCGGATCCTGAGACCTGCACCATACAGACCAAAGAACTACCACCAATAAAGTATTTAACACTCCAGAAAAACCACAGTAATAAAGTAATGATGGCATGTTGACCCACAATCCTGCGGTTACGACTAAAATGCCTATAATTAATGCTGGCGCTAACCAATCCGATTGCAAATATTCAAGCAAACTACCGAGTACCAGCAGTGCGGCTAAATTTAAAATCAAATGTTCACTATCAAGATGAACTAAATGTGCGGTTAGTAATCGCCAAATTTCACCTTGACTAATCAACGCTCGATCATAAATTAGCTGTTCCGGTGCTGGCCCAAAAAACACCCATAACAGATACATCATAAGTACCATTATTAATGTTTTTATTGGCCAGCATTTATATCCAAGCATATTAGCTAGTTGATTTATCATTGCTATTGATAATCCAGGGTTTATGTTTAAACAGTATTAACAATAACAATGCTATTAAAATAACCTGAAAACCATCAAACCCTCCGCCACCATAACTAGATCTGCTTTTTTTAAACATCGGTTGTTTATGATCAACTCGTCTATTAACTACGGGATTAGTAGATCTATGCTGACGTGCCTGTTGCTCTTTATTAATTCGATCACGATTAAGGCGCTTGATACCCTGCTCCTGAAAAACCTGATCGCCTGCCACTAACATAGATGTATATTCAGTGACTAATCCATATTCAACACCTAACTCAGTCACTGATTGTTTCAGGTCAGCATCTTCACCAAAATCTTCAATCTCTTGCATCTGTGATTCGATAGTGGCGAATGCCCACAAACGTTCTAACTCTGGGTTATTATCGGAAACCTCAGGAAAATCGAATTGACTTTGATATTGTTTTTTCTGCCCAGAGATTTTGCCGCTCAAACTAACATTTGCCGCTCCAGATTCCCAATAATGTCCAAATAACACCAACTGTTGGCCTCGATATAAACTACCAATAAGTTGTGGCTGTATATCCGCAGTTTTAATTCCTTTTATTTTCACCTCTACATCGTGCATGGCTTGGTGAGTTACTTTACTAGTTGCCGAAATCAATTGTCCGACAATATCATCACTATTAGAAATATTAGTGGCAAAACCATTAGAGTGTTGAGTTAAAGCATTCAGCAATGGTCGATTTGCACTATTACCCATTACCATCGTAAACAAACGCACATCCTTTTTAGCAACCAGATCAATAAATTTTCTTTGTGCAGTCTCACCAACATTTGCAACACCATCAGTGACTAACACGATAGCGCTAGTTCTATCTGCATCCAGACTATTTAAACCACGCAATAACCCTGCATACAAGTTTGTTCCTTTATTTGTATTAATATTGGCTAGTTTATCGCTATAAATTAGAACTTGTTCAGCTGTTGCAGTCACATAACCTTGAGTCAAATCGGTAACGTCATCATTAAATAAAATAATCTGAAAACGATCATTGCTATTTAGTTTATTAAGCGCCCGTTTTATACCTTCAGCTAAAGTGGCATATTTACTACGCATAGAACCAGATATATCTAGTACAAAAGTCCAATCACGTCCTTCAGTAATTTGTTGCAAATCATCCCCAGGTGTTAAAACCATCATAAAGGTACCACGCTGCCCTGCCTGCTTTTGGGTGATCAAATCTACTGACCCTGGTAATCCGGTTTTATGACGCCAGTAAACAACTAAATCTTTATCCAGATTAAATACTGGACCTGCTGATTGTGTGGCTGATTGTTCAAACTCTTCTTGATCCAGATTATTTTTCTGATTAGATAATAAAACATGCCAATGTTGATCATCTAATTGCTTAATTTGTGCCGATGATTGATCAGGAACACGTACTGCTGCTACAGGATAAGCTGAGCGGATTTGTAAATCGAAACTAAAATCCTCTTTAACCGCTGTTTTAGCTGTCCAGAATGCCGTTTTCATATCGTCCACACCGCCATCCTCAAGCGGATAAACATAACGCCCAATACCTGTGTCAATATGCGCTGGCTGTATATAGACCAGCCTAATTCTTGTTTCTTGACCTGCACGTACTGGGCTAACGCGAGTGTCAAAGGTTTTATAACCATCTTGTTCAGTCAAGGCAGCATCTCTACCTGCGGCTTTTTCTTGCTGATAAATCTTTTTCGCTCGCTGTTTTGCTAACACTTCACCATGTATAGCTTTACCATCTATCCACAACGTTAACTCAGAAACAGCCGCTTTCTCGGGAATCGGAAAGCTATAAATTGCTTCAATATCTTCTGTAGATGGGTTAAAAAACACCTGATCAACCGTTGTGATGGCATAACCATCCTCAATCACAACTGCGACTTTATGACTTCGAATATCGGGAACGATTTGAGAACCGTTAATAGCTTTTAATAATCCAGCTGCCTGGACAGAACCGACTCCCATAATTAGCAATAGCAGTCCTGCAAACCATTGCCGAGAAATATTTAAAAACACATTTTCTTTTTTCATAACTGTATCCTATCAAAGTAATTAAACGATGTTCAAATGCAGTAAAACACATAATTAATCATTGTTCAATTAATTTTTGCATTTGATGCCGATTCGGTCAAAACAAAAAGAAGAATGTCATGCGTTGATTATGGCTAAATTACACTGCTTTTGTATGAACTTAATACGATGGAATAAAAAACTTCCAAGCTACTATTGAAAAATTTACCGATTCACCTCGCGCATTAATTTCTATTTAAAGCAAGTGCTTTTTTATGAGAAAACGGTGCGTTAACTCTCCCCTTCATGCTACTATTATTCAAAATCCTAACTGATTATTTAGAATAATATGCCAAGATGCCAACCAATATCAATGTTAAGACTTGATGCTAAAAGCCTTAAAGGCATTAAAAGAATTAAACAACTTGAATCTACTATAGGTACGATTTCTACTGTATTAACTGGAGGACAGATTATGCAGATGTTATTTAAGCAGTCTAAAGGAGAAATAGCTTATAACCTATCATCACAAGATTGGCAGGATTTCTTTAAAATAATTTCTGGACTATCAAATGAAGTTAAAAACAGAATAATCCAGGAAGCTGAATTTCAACAATTAGCTCATCAAGATTATAAACAGTCTCAATTCTGGAAGGCTGTTGCAGAGGGATGTATGGTAATAATAAAATGATTCGATTTTTCGTGTTTGTTTTCATGCTTTCATCTCAACTTTGTTATGCAGAATCATCCGAATTAGAACAGAAGATTTTGAAACAAGCTACTAACGAAATGGAAATTGTGACAAAAACATTTAGGAGAACTTTAGATAAATGTAATAAAATAGCTGATAATAAGATTTTTGATTTATCAAAATTTAAGGATATTTTATTTGATGATTTACGATTTTCTTTACTTTACTTAAGCAGGAAAGCTACAGATAACTGTTCACTAGAAGAATGGAAAAATTATGCATTTGCATTAATTAAATTAAAAAGAGTTTATGAGCAATATGAAAAAACTCCCCCTGACCAAGTATCTAATTTAGTTACTATACATTTTAATGCACGACAGGATATGGAACTTGAATCAAAATATAAAAATATCCCTTCAAAATATAGAACTATTTTAGATAATATAGACGAACTAAAAACACCTTTTAGAGTTACAAAATTAGTTGAACAAATAGAAAAAATGCATTATCCAAAACACAAATAGGCTTATATTTTTAATCATAAATTTTATGCTATAAGCTAAAATGAGCTAGAAAAGTCAATGCTTACCCAAAATCGTCAAGCTAAAAAACTGTTGAAATCTTAATTTAAAATTAATCAACGTTTACGGCATCATACTCATATAATTGCACTAGCACTAGTATGTAGCATACACTATCTAAGCTAGGTAAAATATCCCTTGCTGATATTGCAACTGATACAAAAGACAAAACAATCAGTTTAAATGGCAAAGCTAAACCCCCAACAGCAAGAAGCTGTGAAAACGATTGATCGCCCCTTATTGGTCTTAGCTGGTGCTGGCAGTGGTAAAACTCGGGTTATTACTGAAAAAATTTCTTATCTTGTTAAACAAGGTACTCCTGCCCGTCATATTGCTGCGCTTACGTTTACCAATAAAGCAGCAAGGGAAATGAAATCCAGAGTCAGTAAATTACTTGATAATAAACAAAGTAAAGGTTTACGAGTCTCCACATTTCATTCCTTAGGGCTGGATATTCTACGGAAAGAAGCTAAAACTCTGGGCTATAAACCTAGCCTTACCTTGTTTGATGATCAGGATAAGCTCACCTTATTACGTAACTTAATTGCACATGGTTCTACAGACTGTGATATTGATGATGTCGAAAGCTATAATCGGCAAATAGGCACCTGGAAAAATGCCTTTATTACACCAGAACATGCTATTAGCCAAGCCACAGCTGAAGACCAAGCAATAGCCCTGCTTTATGCCGATTTTAACCGTAATTTAAAAGCTTATAACGCGGCTGATTTTGATGATTTAATTTTATTACCGGTTTTATTATTTAAAGAATACCCGTCTATCCTAGAAAAATGGCAGAATAAAATCCGCTATTTATTGGTAGATGAATATCAAGATACTAATATTACCCAATATCAATTAGTTCGATTATTAGCAGGAAATTTAGGCCGCTTTACCGTGGTAGGTGATGATGATCAGTCCATCTATGCTTGGCGTGGCGCACAACCGGAAAACCTGTCTCAACTAGAAAAAGATTATTCTCGACTCAGTGTTATTAAGCTAGAACAAAACTACCGTTCTGCTGGACGAATACTTAAAGTCGCCAACCATCTTATTGCAAATAACCCCCACGCCTTTGAAAAAAAATTATGGAGTAACCTTGGCTTTGGCGATCCATTAAAAGTTATTAGCCATAAAACTGACCAGGCAGAAGCGACTCAAATAGCCTCAGAAATTATCCACCATAAATTTAAACATGGAGGAAATTATGCAGATTACGCTATTTTATACCGAGGGAACCACCAATCTCGTTTGTTCGAAAAGGTATTAAGAGAAAACAACATCCCTTATTTTATTAGTGGAAGCACCTCATTTTTTTCCTATTCTGAAATAAAAGACATCCTTGCCTATCTTCGTTTATTTGTTAATCAAGATGATGATGCCGCTTTTTTGCGTATTATTAACACCCCTAGACGTGAAATTGGCCCAACAACCATAGAGAAACTCGGTGCGTATGCAAATAAACGTCAGATTAGTTTATTTTCTGCCTGTTTTGAATTGGGCTTAGCACAAACGTTGCTTGAAAAATCTGTTCTTAGATTAAGAAAATTTACCGAATGGGTTGTTGATACAGCAGATAAAATAGAACGTGGCGATACCTTTGCTGTGATAGATCAATTTATTAATCAAATCAATTATGAGTCCTGGTTACACGAAAACAGTAAAACTGATTCCGCTGCTGAACGAAAAATCAAAAATGTCTGGGATTTAATTGATTGGTTAAAAAATATAGCTGATAAAGAACCCGAAGAAGAGAAAACTTTGGCAGAAATTATTTCTAAAATCTTATTAATGGATATTATGGAGAGAAATCAGGAAGATGAAGCTGGAGACCAGGTCAGTTTAATGACTTTACATGCATCAAAAGGCCTTGAGTTTCCCCATGTTTTTCTCATTGGTATGGAAGAAAATATTTTACCGCATCAAAATAGTATAGAGACTGATAATATAGAAGAAGAAAGACGATTAGCTTATGTAGGAATCACCCGTTCCCAACAAAGCTGCACCTTTAGTTATTGTACTCATAGAAAGCGTTATGGTGAAGTTGCTGAATGCGAACCTAGCCGGTTTTTAAATGAATTGCCCGAAGAAGATCTGGAATGGTCAAATAAAAAACAACTTGATCCAGAAGAGATAAAAAAACGCGGTAAGGCTAATCTTGCTGGTTTAAAAAGTATGTTGTCTTAAAAGAGCACTTTTATCAATTTAAAATGAATAAAGAAAAACGCCTAGCCATTTTTGATCGTTTAGCGGAAGCTATTCCTGAACCGGTTACCGAATTAAACTACTCAACTCCATTTGAATTGTTAATTGCAGTGGTGCTATCTGCTCAAGCAACTGACAAAGGTGTCAACAAAGCTACTCTCAAGCTTTTTCCTGTTGCTAGTACACCCCAAGCAATTTTAGATTTGGGTCTAGATGGATTAAAAAAATATATTAAAACTATTGGTTTGTTTAACACCAAAGGTGCAAATATTATAAAGCTTTGTCAAAGATTGCTAGATCAACATCAAGGAGAAGTTCCTCAGACAAGAGACGAGCTTGAAGCTCTTGCTGGTGTGGGTAGAAAAACAGCTAATGTCATTTTAAATACTGCTTTTGGGCATCCAACGATTGCAGTAGATACTCATATTTTTAGAGTGTCAAACAGAACAGGGTTAGCGAAAGGAAAAAATGTACTGATTGTTGAAAATAACCTAGAAAAATGGGTGCCAAAAAAACATAAAATTGATGCACATCATTTATTAATTTTGCATGGTCGTTATACTTGTATTGCTAGAAAACCGAGATGTCAAAGTTGTGTGATAGAAAATTTATGTGAATTTAAAGATAAAACCGAGAGCTAAACCATGGTTTTTCTATAGATGGAACTCGGTTTATTCTGTATAGTCTTAAATTGAATCACCCCAAATTTTAAATTGTTTTTAATTCAATATGCTAATGGACTTGATAAAAAGTATCTGATTTAAAAATATATATTACTACCGAGAGGAATCATGAAAAATAAAATAATAAAAACACCTTTGGCTGCGGCGATGAGTACTGTTGTTGTTTCTGCTTTTTCAACTAATGTTGCTGTTGCGGATGCTGACCCGTTTGCTGTATCTGAATTATCTGAGGGTTATATGCAACTTGCTGAAGGTTATACAGTTGTTCCTTGGGAAGGGGAAGGTGGAAAGGCAAACGAAGCATCATGTGGCGAAGGAAAGTGTGGTAACGATGCGGATAAAAAAACGATGAAAGACGCGGGTGGGTCTTGTGGCGCAAAGCATAAGGAATCAGAAAAAGCTGCAGAAGCAAAATGTGGTGAAGGGAAATGTGGCGATATGATGGATGGTAAGAAAATGAAAAAAGGCCTGGAAAAATCGTGCGGATCGATGATGAAAGGCAATGAAGGTTCTTGCGGCGTTATGGATAAACCCGCAGAAAAAAAAGACGGTGAAATGTCTTGTGGTGCAAAGATGAAAAAAATGAAGGGAATGAAAGGCGGTATGGATGGCAAAGATGGTGAGATGTCTTGTGGCGCTATGATGGAAAAAATGAAGAAAATGAAAGGCGACATGGATGGCAAAGATGGTGAAATGTCTTGTGGCGCTATGATGGAAAAGATGAAGAAAATGAAAGGCGACATGGGTGATATGGACAAGAAAGGTGGTGAAATGTCTTGCGGCTCTAATATGTAATTTTTAGTTTGCATTGCCGAGTTATTCACATGCAATAACTCGGCTTTTAATCATAAACTGAGGTTTTTTCAATGAGTAATTTAACAAACTTAGTCCATCACACAGGCCTAGGCTTACGACGCTCTTTTTTGACGGAAATTGTTGATACACCACCAGAAAATGTCAGTTTTTATGAAGTTGCCCCAGAAAACTGGATTACCATTGGAGGAAAACTAGGTAAACAATTTAGAGCCTTGACTGAACGTTTTGACTTTGTTTGCCATGGCCTCTCATTATCTATTGGTAGTACAGACCCTCTTGATGAAAAGTTTGTTCATGATGTTAAAGATTTTATGCATCAACATAAAATTAAATTTTATAGTGAGCATCTTAGTTACTGTAGTCATCAAGGGCATTTATATGATTTGATGCCAATTCCATTTACATCAGAAGCGGTTACCCATGTAGCTAAAAGAATCCAACGGGTTCAGGATATTTTAGAACAAAAAATAGCCATTGAAAATGTCTCCTATTATGCGGCACCTGGACAAGAAATGGATGAAATTGACTTTTTTAATGCCGTAATTGAAGAGGCTGATTGTGACGTCTTGATCGATGTAAATAATATCTATGTCAACAGCATTAACCACGGCTATGATGCAGAAACTTTTTTACGCTCAATTCCTTCTGATCGTATCGCTTATGCTCATATTGCAGGCCATTATGTTGAAGCAGATGATTTTTTGATTGATACCCACGGTGCAGATGTGATTGATCCCGTGTGGAAATTATTGGCTAAGGCCTATGAATTATATGGTGTATTCCCGACCTTGCTTGAACGTGACTTTAATATTCCATCTTTAGATATTTTATTAAAAGAAGTGGATACTATTCGGGCTATTCAAAATGCCTGGGACACTCAGCATGATCAAAAAATAGCATAAAATGAAGGTCGATTTTAAAGCCAAACAAAATGAATTTTCAGCTTATATAAGAGACCCTTTTAATAACCCGCGTCCAGCAGATGTTAAACAGGATCGAATAGAAACCTATCGTGAGTTATTCTTTAATAATGTTGATAGTTTTTTAAGTAATAATTTTCCGGTATTAAAAACCATTCTTAGCGACCAGCAATGGTTTGAGTTATCCCAGGATTTTTTTTCAAACCATGCCAGTTCTTCACCTTATTTTTCAGAAATCCCTGAAGAGTTTATTGATTTTTTACAAAATGAACGAAAAAACAAGGATGATTATCCTTTTCTATTAGAACTTGTCCATTATGAATGGGTAGAGATGGCACTTTCTATTGCAAAAGAAAATATTAAAACCAACACAAATGACTTTATAAAGGATTTAGAGCAGCAAACAATTGCTTTGTCTCCATTAGCTTGGCCATTAGCCTATCAATTTCCTGTTCAAGAAATTTCACCTTCATTTTCACCTACAAAAACACCAGAAGAACCTACCTATTTATTGGTTTATCGTGATACAGACGATGAAGTTCAGTTTATGAAAACACCCCCCATTACCTTTAGATTACTACAAATAGTACAAGATAATGAGGGTATAACGTGTAAAAACTGTTTAAAGCAAATAGTGGAGGAATCTGCTCACCCAGAGCCGGATGCACTATTTGCTTCTGGTCTATTCGCAATTAAAGACCTTGCTGAAAAAAATATTATTATTCCCTCTGTTTAATCTAAAGTTATAAAGCAGAAAGGCAAGAAAAAACTGAATATTTTTGAGGTATGAATTTGTAGGTTGGGCTGCCGTTTCTTTGGCAACCCAACGTAAGGCATGCTAAAAATGTTAGGTTAACGATAGAGCCGTTAGCCTAACCTACCGTGAGTTGATATGCTGTTTCTTGATTATAACTGGGTAGTGCTTTTGCTTTACCTCTCTTTTAATTACCCTAATACTTTTAATATTCTCTGACTTAAGCATCATTCCTTTTAAAAGAATGTACCCAAACCAAGTCATCCTCATTCCAGGTCATCCCTGCATGCATTTTTAAAATCAAACCTTTATACATTTCCAGACTTGGATAGCCTTCTGCATTAGCATCTGCATCCGTCATATCTCCTAATCTTTGGCGCTCTAAAGATGTGGTAATAAAAGGCACGCCATCTAATTCAAACGTTTCATCTGGATAAGCATAAACTCCATCTCTGCGCTGTTGAGTCTTTTGTCCACTTAAAGCAGCTTCAACCAATTTAGGGTGGCGAACAAGCCGGTCAATATCACAGTTTTTTTCTGGATAATCAGTCATTAAAATCTCCATCGTAAATTTGCTTATTTTACGCGATAATAGAGATCTATTTAAAAATCATTTTGGTTAAAACTACTTATGCGATATTTACATACGATGATTCGGGTTAATAATCTAGAAAAATCACTAGAATTCTATTGTGATAAACTTGGTTTAATAGAAGTTAAACGATTTGAGAGTGAAGAAGGACGATTCACACTCATCTATTTAGCAGCTCCCCTTGATAAAAATAATGCTGAAAGAACCGAAGCCCCAACACTAGAATTAACCTTTAATTGGGATACTGAAGAATATGAAGGCGGTCGTAATTTTGGACACTTAGCTTATGAAGTTGATAATATTTATGAGTATTGTCAAAAACTTATCGATGCAGATGTTATCATTAGCCGTCCACCACGAGATGGTCATATGGCTTTTATACGTTCACCCGATAATATTTCGATAGAGCTTCTGCAAAAGGGTTCGCCTTTAGAAATAATTGAACCTTGGGTCTCTATGGAAAATACTGGGGCTTGGTAAAAAAACATTTATAAACCCATCTATTTAATAAAATTAATCAATCTATTTATGCAAGATCAAAAAGAAAACTCAGATATTGATATTGATCGTCACCCCTTAATTACCATTGGTATACTCACCCTTGGCACACAAATAGGGTCAGCACTTATCCAAAAAATGGCAAAACACCCTGTTGTCCTTTTTACTATGGGTGTAACAGCAGGGGTTTATAGCTACAAAAACCGTAAAGCAATTTTAAATGAAGCACAGCACTTGGGCAATCAAGGGGGGAAAATATTCTCAAAAAATTCTGATGCTGAATAATCATTAAGATCTATACTTATATCTAATCCAAAAAATTGATAGTTCAAAAGGGTTAGGTCAAGTATATTATGAATTTAGATAATAAAAAGCTTCTTCAGATTATTCTTTTTTTATTAACGTATCATTCTTATGATGCTCTCTATGCATCGGTCACTTACCCCCTTTTTCAGAATAAGTTTTTTTCTTTATCAACTGAAGAATCTTTACTTTGCACCACCAATGATTATGGATTTCTTTCTATTCCAGAACTGATTAAATCTATTGATTTCTACGAAAAAAATAACCCGGTCGAATTACAAAAACTTGCCGTTTCAGTGTTGACCAATCATAGTAATAAAGAGCATTTAAAAGATTTACAAGGCTACAAAAAAAACTGCAAGGAAACAACAGCAACCCTTGTCAATTTTTGTATTTTAGAAAATTATTGGGGTGACTATGAGGCGGCTTTAAGAGCGCTCGCTCTTTTTTATGATACAAAAACCATCATTAAACACGGCGAAGACTATAATGCTAGACGTTTTACCGTTGATCACCTACGTGTTTTTGAAAAAGCAATTCGAAAAACCCCTCCTTTTTTAAGAAAAAAAATTAGCAAAGCAAAGCCTATTCGAAATCTGGATAAAACTATTAAAAATCTGGATAGCAATATACAAACGTCAATTAAAGAAGCTTTTCCTGAAGATTTTTTAACCAGCATCTGGTCTGATAACACTCACCCTCTTATGTTTGTTCCTGGTGTTGGATTCAGAAGCCAGGTTGTTGCACAAGTTTACAATGGACAAAATCTGATTATTTTTACTGTCAAAGCCTTTGATAAGGCAAAAAATGGACGGCTTTATCGAGATATAGACCTAAAATACTTAGTCGATTTCAGAATTCCTATTATTGTTCATGAACTAGCTCACACTATTGACAACTTTCACTTCTGGAATGGGAATGATGAGTTGTATTTTTTTTATCGTTACCGCAAAATATCCAATGATAACAAAACAATGCAAATCATCCTTGATGCAAAACTGGCACTATGGCCATCAAAATGGTTTGAGGCATTTGAATATCTTTGGGAAGTAAATGATGGTCGTTACAATGGTCAAGTACAAGAAAAACTTGCTGAACTGGTCTCTCAATATATTCTAATTCCGAAACGTTTAAAGCAAAGTTCACCAAAAACTTATGACTGGTTACGAGACGACGTATTTAAAAATATAGAATATAAAGGGTATGATTCTTGCTCAATTCCCATAGTCAAACCATTAAATTGGTGGGAACATGCTATTGCTAAAGTATTGGGTCAATAATTAAACAACACCCCAAAAATAATGATACATTTATAAAACTTTATGCTCTACCATCTTTGTAAGTACTCGACCATAAATATTTTATGCAGGATTTTTTATTATATTCAAGACGCATAAATAGGAACATAGCTAGCTATGCGACTGTTTATGCAACGCGGAAGATGATAAAAAAGATTAGAAAAGCTTTAGCGGTTCTTATGCTTTTAGTACAAGTAAAATGTTAAAATATTTATGGTCGAGTACTTATTTATAACTTAATTTAATAAGAGTTTAATTCCATGTTTAAACGTATTAAAAAAACATTTTTTTTTAGTTTAATCTGGAAAGCGCTTTTTTCTGTCACACTTTCAACCTTATTAACTTCTAGTAGTATTTTTATATTAGGAAAATACACTTATGACGAATACTATGAGCAAAAAATTGCTATTCGGCATAAACAATACAAACAAGCTTTTTCCAGTGTTCTTTCACAATTAAATAAAAAAGAAACAGAATTAGGTTGGCTTGTTCCTTCAATGATCAAGTCTAATGTTCCTCAGAAAAAAGTAATAACTGAAATTAAACATCTTATTCATAAAAATTGGTTCAAAATTGAGCTTGAATCAGATATAAGATCCATCTATCTTTTTGATACAAATAGTCAACTTAAAGGAGAATGGGGAGAACCTAGTAGTGAACAAGAATTTCTTCCCATATGGCTGAATAATGTCATTAATAACGAACAGCCCTATAGCAAAATAATTTGTAGCAAAAATTGCTTTCAATATCATGCGTTGCCATTCTTACATAATGGAAATTTTGCGGGTATTTTTATTTTTGTTTCCAGCATTTCTGACATAGTGATACAAATGAAGGAAATCACGGGGGCAGACATTGGGATTCTTATTCAAACCAATAAACTCCAGCAACCTATTTTACCTTTATGGTCTTCAAGAATTGCATCCTTAACTGATTATTCAAAAAATCACCCATTATTATTAGAATTTCAAAATAAATTCCCTGATTCTCTTTCAAGTAAAAATGATCCATTTACTTTTAATGATGATGAGTATGATATTTTTACCATTCCATTTGGTGAAGAGCCATTCCAGGCTAGACTAATAATTATAGACAATATTTCTCATGAGCTACTTGAAAAACAAGCCGCTGTAGATTTATATATCTTCAGCAGTTTATCCAGCATTATATTATCCGGCATTCTTCTATTTTTGTTTTTTGTTAGACCCACGGCCAAATTAAAAAAGATAATTAACTTATTACCTTTAATTGCCGAGAAAAAATACAGTGAAGTTAGAAAGTCTCTGCCAAACTTAACGCCACCAAGGTTACTAACAGATGAAATAGATATATTAGACTCCGCAGCACACAATTTACTCAATACATTAAGTAAGCTTGATTTTAAAATTGACCAAAGAAATATTCATTTATTAACTCGAAGCAAGGAGCTCCAAAATGAGCGAAATTTTGTCTCAAATATACTAGATACTGCTCAAGTTATTATTCTCCGTTTAGACCAATTGGGCTACATCTTATCAATCAATAAATTTGGGGAAAAACTAATTGGATTTGACTCTAATTATCTAGCAGAACAACGTTTATTTACTGATTTAATTTACGATAAAGGCTGCTATGACAGCCTTCAAGATGTTTTTCCCAACTTACTTAAGGGTAAAAACAAAACACACCAAAATGATTGCAGCTTATTGTCTCTTCAAGGAAAAAAACTATATATTTCCTGGTTTTTTACAGTTATCCATAATTCTGATACACATCCAGAAATTTTAGTTGTTGGATTAGATTTAACCAAAAGACGGGCAGCTGAAAATAAATTAGCCTGGCTCGCTGATCATGACCCTTTAACTGGCTTATTTAATCGTCGACGTTTTGAGAACGAGTTTCACCGAATTTTACGGGAAGCAGACCGGTTTAACCGGACGGGAGCTTTGATTTTTTTTGATATAGACCAGTTTAAATACGTAAATGATAGTAGTGGTCATCAAGCTGGAGACTTATTACTAAAAAAAGTTTCTGAAAAATTAGCAACCGCAGTACGTAAAACTGATGTTATCGCACGATTCGGTGGAGATGAATTTGTAGTGTTAGCACCGGAAATAAACCTGAAAGGTGCTAAAGAGTTAATTAACAAGATATTTAGCCTGATTATGGGGGTTGAAATAACTCTAGAAGAAACCTTACACAAGGTATCCATCAGCGCAGGGTTACTGATATTTCCTGTACAGGGTTATACAGAACAAGACTTAATGGCCAGTGCTGATATTGCTATGTACAAAGCTAAAGAGACCGGTAGAGGACGATGGTGTCTTGCTGCACTTGATGGCTTAAATAGAGAAGAAGCGAGACAACGTGTTAACTGGAAGGCAAAAATTGAAAAAGCATTAACTGAGGATCGTTTCACACTTTATTTTCAACCCATTATGCGTATTAAAGATAAAAGTATTTCTCATTATGAATGTCTATTAAGAATGATTGATGAAAAGGGTACTATTGTCCCTCCAGATGCTTATATTCCTATTGCAGAGCAAACTGGACTTATCAGTGCGATTGATAAAAAAGTGCTAGAAATGGCAGTTAAAAAACAAAAACAGCATGTAGAACAAGGAATAAATATCGTTTTGTCAATCAATTTATCAGGAAACTCTATTTCCAACCCTGAAATATTTGAACTTTGTACTAGACTCTTTAACGACAACAAGATCAAAGCAGAACAATTTATAATTGAAGTAACTGAAACACAAGTAGTTTCTAATTTAGAATCTGCAAATCACTTTATTACTCAATTGACTGCAATAGGAGGACAATTTGCTCTGGATGACTTTGGAGTAGGATTTTCCTCAATGAATTATTTAAAACAATTACCCGTACAGTATTTAAAAATTGATGGCGAGTTCATCAGAAACTTACCCAATTCTCGTGAAGATAGGTTATTTGTCAAAGCCATTAATGAGATTGGACGGGGTATGAACATTATAACCATTGCTGAATTTGTAGAAAACGACAAAATTCTTGATGTATTGTCAACCATAGGGGTCGATTATGCGCAAGGTATGGGAATAGGCAAACCCATGCCATATTTAGAATTTCATCAAAACAAAAATTTAGGAGGTGATGGCTTAGAAACTTAAAAATTTAGGATAAACCGTGAAAAAAAATTATAATATTTCTGTATTAAAAGATTATTCAAGACTGGATGAAGTCTATAAGTTAACTCATGATACCTTCGTTTTGTCGGGTGAAATATCGCCTCAGGCAAGTGGAAAAATCACTACCTCTCCCCATTTAGATACTCATCCAGATACCTCTATTTTAATCGCTGAACAAGAGGGGAAAATTATAGGAACTATCACAGTAACTATTGATAGCGGTGAAGGCTTAAACATGGAAAAATGGTTTAAAAAGGAATTGCTAGAATACAGAAAAACAAATTCATCAAAACTTGGTTCTACCTGGCGCTTAGCAACAGACCCTTCTTATAGGGGAAAGACGAGATTAATTATTGATTTGATTTCGATGGCGTTCAAATTATCTATTGAAGCGGGGTGTGAACAGTCTCTTTGTGCATTGATGAATAGACACAAAAAAACTTATCAACGCTTGGTCGATGCGAAAATATTGGTTACTAAAATGGTAGCTCCTTTGGATAAAGGTGTTATGAAAGAATTAAACTTATTGAGTGTTAATTTGGATGTTGGCTGGGGTAAGTTTAAACATTTACATGTAAGTTAAGGGTACCTCTATTAATTGTGGACAAGAAAATTAAGAACCAAAATATTACCACCCATCAATTAATAGAGTTGCCTTTAAGATTCAAGAAAATTAAGACTAAGGCTTTTTAACCAGTATTTAAAGCCTTAATCTTGCTAAAAACTATAAGAAATGAGTAATGTATATAAATCCCAATGTTTAGTTGTCGATTTATCATTTTCTAAGCCGGATAACCAAGCTGTCCCATTAATTCTATGATATTCTGCACTTATCAAAAAATCTGTAAATATCTTTACTCGTAAACCTACCGTCCAGTCTTTAGCATAACGAGAATAATTGAGTGCGCCTGTCAATGACCTTAAGGCAAATTCATCACCATTTTTATCATTTTTATCAACACTAAGTTCATCGTACCTAACTAACCCTTCTAGATAATTTGTAAATTTATAAATGCCTTGAATATAAAAACTTTCTCCCGTAACTTCCATATTCGGAAAAAGGCCAAAATCTGTAAGTTCAGTTTTTCTATAGGCATATTCTGCAGTTAAAGACCAATTTTCTGCATTATATTGCGCTGAAAATACAAGTGGTTTGAACCTGATTGAGCCACGAGAAAATTTAGAGGTATTACCCGGATGATAGTCTGCATTTAAATCAGCATAAGAAACGCCTAATCGAACTAACCCACTTTGCCATTCATAGTTTAACCTAGTTACCCATGAGGTATGTCCGACCATCTTGCCAGGGTCATTTCTAACAATTCCATTTTTGAAACTTGGATCATCAGTCCGTGGGTTAACAACACCTATTGTAAAATCAAAATCGCCATACCCAGATCGTTGTTCCCCATACAAATAACCTCCATCAGCTGAATAACTAATATTTCTATTTCGGTCAAAATAAATTGATTGCGGAAGTAAAACGCTTGGACGAGTTGATGCAACATCACGCGTTTCATTATACAATCCCAAAGGTGTTGGAATTCTACCGGCTTTAACTCCCAAAGTTGTTGATTCAGAAGAAAAGAAATTGTAATTGACAACCCCGTAATCTATTCGTAAATCCTGATTGTCGGTCTGCCCGGCATTTCTCCAAACGACTTGCATTGCTAACTGTAATTCCGGCAATACTCGCCATGACGTATTGAGACCTAGCTCACGAAAATCAACGGAAATATTATCATCACTATGTCCAAATAAATTATTATCAGAAGTATGTAGAAAACCTTGTGATAAAAAACCATGAACCTGTATAGAGTCTGGTAATTTAAAAAATGAGGTTTTTTCTTCTGCATTTAAGTTTGATACCAGCAAGAAAAAACAGAAAAAAATACCTGTACAAAAAAGAAATAATGACCTTTCAACTTGAAAAATGAAACGAAACATTACTCGCTACTCCCTGATAGTACCTGTAAAACTTTGATTCCATCCGTAACATCACTTAACCTTAAATACCCTATAGCCCCTACTGTTGAACTCAATTTTTCTATCATTTCCTCCTTAGTATCTAATTGAATGGGAGCCTGCCCAGAACCGCTATAAACTAGTCTATCCCATACTCTACGCATTTGATGAGGAAAAACATTCAATATTATTTTACAAAAGGATTCATGCATCGGATTGTCATCTTTTAATACAAAGACAGTGACTGCAGTATCGTCATCCCATTTATGTAAGCGCATTTTAAAAATAGCACCGAGTCCATTTATCGAAATTGTATCTTGAGAAACCTGTTGATTAACAAATGGTACTAGCAAAGATTGAGATTCAATTATATTTTCATTTGCAAAGCAAACGTTCTGCAAAATCAAAAAATACAATAGAAGTATATTTTTAATTCTTGAGAACATAGGGGTGAAGAACTAAATTCATTATTATTCCTAAGCTTATATAAATATTCTTATAGTTTAAGTGAGGTAGTTTAAACTGAATATCTCGGATATTACACTTAGTTCAGTTTAAATTGCATTTATTAGACCTAGTTCTCATTAACGTAGTGAAATCAATTAAATGTATATAGTTATGGAATAATTTATTTTTATAGATCTCTCTATAAACAGCCAAGACTTTCAAACTAGTAACTATTATATGGATTCAGGCAAATTTTAATATAACTATATTAATATTAACTAATATACGTTAGAATACATACACGCCTTTCTCTCTAGATCGGTTTTGTATAGTACTAAATTTTTACGACTCTTCTTAGATCATGCTCAAGATCATTACGAACCGCTGTCAGTTCTTCGCGGACGGAGCGCAGAAACCGAAGTTTACATGGAGTAAATGAGGATTTCGAGCACACCGCCCAAGTATAATTGGCGATGGTGCAGTAGATCTTAAACAGGTTCTTAAATTATTGAACAAAATGGAGAACACTTATGCTAAAAACAATAAGTCTTTTAATTTTTACATTCACAATAACCCTTAACGTCGTTACTGCCGATACATTAAATAACGACAATGTGCCTAAAAATAAGCACACAGAAGCAGGTTTATATCTTAATTCCACAGATGCCTATGAAATACTAAAAAAAGAAGCGGATAAGATTCTATTTTTAGATGTTCGCACACGGGGCGAAGTTGCCTATACTGGAATGCCAATTGATGCTGATTCAAATGTCCCCCTTAAATTTACCAGTAAAAAATATCAATGGAATGATAAAAAAAATATGTTTAATATGACGCCTAACCCTAATTTTGTTAAAGTTGCAACTCAACGATTATTGAAAAAAGGGCTTAATAAAACTGATAAAGTATTTGTCATGTGTCGTTCTGGAGGGCGTAGTGCTATGGCTGCCAACGCATTAACTGCAGCAGGGTTCACTCAGGTTTTTTCAATTATTGATGGTTACGAGGGCGATAGCGTACAATCAGGAGAACAAAAAGGAAAAAGATCTATTAATGGATGGAAAAATAATAATCTTCCTTGGAGTTTTTCTTTAGATAAAAACAAAATGTATTTAGTTAGCAAAGAAAAGGGTAAAGATGGAAAAACCAATAAAATGCTAAAAAAAATGGACACTAACAACGACAATACCGTGAGTGAGAGTGAATTTAAAGCTTTCCATAAAAAAATGTTCGGAAAGATAGACCATAATCATAATGGTATTTTAGATGAGCAAGAATTAATTGAATTTAAAAAACAAAAAAAACTTGATAAGAAAAAACAAAAAATGAAATAGTCATTGAGTTTTTCAAGCTTCGGATAACCGTTTAACCGAGAAGAATCAACTGGATCATGTTTTCTAGCACAAACTATTGATTCCCACATTGACACCCTACATAATACACCGCTGATATACTTCATGCGACTAGAAGCTTGAAGTATATCAATTTGTTTGCCCAGCCTATAAAATATCCTAATGTTATAATAGGCTATTTTCTTTATCTCACTGGCAGTAACTGTTGACTTGCTAGACCTAGTGCTCCATCAAACAAAAATTATCGAAGCACTAGATATTTATATCCTATTATGAAAATATCTATTATTGTAGCAATGGCAAGTAACCAAGCCATTGGATTGAACAATAAAATGCCATGGCATTTATCAGCGGACCTTAAAAAATTTAAACAAATCACCATGGGCTTCCCTATCTTAATGGGTAGAAAAACGTATGATTCTATTGGTGTTCCTCTTCCTGGACGAGATAGTCTTATAATCAGCCGAAACCCGAAATATAAGCAAGAAGGCTGTTTAGTGTTTAATTCAGTTGAAGATGCTATTTCTGCTTGTCAAAATCATGATGAAATTTTTATTATTGGTGGAGCCTCTCTATATAAAGAAATGCTTCCCAAAGCAAACTTTCTTTATCTAACACAAATAAACAAACCCTTTAAGGGCGATACTTTTTTCCCGCCAATAAATACGCTTGACTGGAAGGAGGTTGAGAGAGAAGACATAATTAAAGATCCAAGCGTCGATTTTACTTATAGTTTTTTAAAGCTAGAGCGTATACACTTTACATAAAATCAATAAAATATTTATTTTTTACTCAAGAAAATCACTCAATTACTAGCTTGTGCTAGAATTTCGGGCAATGATTATTTTTATTGAGACAGTAGTATAATTATATTAGTTATCGCTGAACTAGCTTAATTAAACTCAGTCATATAGAGGCTACAGCATAAAATAGAATGTTGTCTTTTAGTTTTTATTATTCAGTTCACTCTTAATTGTGAATTTATTTTGATCTTACTCCTATGGAGAGCAGTAATATGTTAAAAAAATTTATTTTCTTTTTTTTATTTTCATTCACAACACTTACACAAGCTGAGTCTTTAGGCTATGAAACTTTATCACCTGCACAACCAACTCAAAATCAAGATAAAATAGAAATTATTGAATTCTTTTGGTATGGCTGTCCGCATTGCTATAGCCTTGAACCGCTAATGGAGAAATGGATAAAAACACTGCCTGACAATGTTGAGTTTATCCGCCAACCTGCCGTTTTTAGTGATGTATGGGGTAAACATGCTAAAGCTTATTTTGTTGCAGAAGCTTTAGGTGTTGTAGATAAAGTTCACGCAGATTTTTTTGATGAAATCCAGAATAAAAAACAAAAACTAACATCTGAAGATGACTTAGCAAAATTTTTTGTTGCCCATGGCGTTGATGAAACTAAATTTAGGGATGCTTATAATTCTTTTTTAGTTGACTCAAAATTACGCCAAGCAAAAGCAATGGGGCCTCGCTATGGACTAACAGGAGTACCAGCTTTAATTATTAATGGAAAATATAAAACGACAGGGGTATTAGCTAAATCACATGAAAATATGATTAAAGTAGTGAATCAATTAATCAAACAAGAAACTCAATCTAAATGATAGCGTCTTATGGGAAGTGATTACCCCATGTAGGTTAGGCTAATGGCTCCATCATTAACCTAACTTTTTTAGCAGATTTATTATGTTGGGTTGCCAAAGAGACGGCAGCCCAACCTACGAATTTTAATTCTACTTTAATATTGCATCTGTATATTAACTAGTACGAAGGACTTGCTTGAGAATAACCGAAAAAAATTCTCTTTTTTAGTTTATTACCCTCAGAATAGTTCCCTACATTATTATATCTCGCAGCTTCAATTTCTTACCCTCTACGTTCATACGCTCCATTTCTTCCAAATTTTATCCCAAGTCTTTAAAGTACGACTATACTTAATACTTATCCTTAAATTTATTAAAAAAGCATAAAAACTTAATTTTAATTAAATCAAATTCCAACTGAATTATTTAGGTTAATAGTAATCAATTTTTAGAGCAAAACCTATGGGCATCTTAAGTAAAAAAAATACTCCCGACAAATGGAAAGATAAATATTTTAACTTACTGGATGAAAATGAAGATCTTGAATCTTCTAATCAAGAAAGAGAAGACTTACTTTGTAAAACCATCATACGTTTGTCTTTTGCCACGATGGGAGTTAATAAAGACCTTGATCCTTATTTGAAAAAAATTCGAACTCAACTTAAAAAGGGTTTAAAAACAGAACAATTAAAATCCGAATTGTGTAGCTTTTCAGATGCTCTTATTACCATGGAAGAATCAGAGCCTAGAAAAAACTTACAAGAAATATCCCTATTATTTGATTTTCTTATTCAGCATTTTCCCAGTCAAGAAAATAGCTTAAGGCTCTTGCAAGGTAAATTTAATAATGAACTCACTAATCAGGCAGATTTATTCTTTGATATTAATAATTTAATCAAACCTAGTAAACAAGAAGTAGCATCAAGCATTCCTAAATTAAATAAAGTTGAGACAAAATCTGTCTTATCCCATTTATTACTATTATTAAATAGTACAGAAATACCTGCTCAACTTGATACACTAGCTCAAGCCCTCAAAGAAAAAATTCATGACGGCGCGCCCCTTTCTACTGTTCTTGAAGAAACTATTTCTTTATTATTCCAAATAAAAAAACATGTTCAATCAGAACAGAAAGATATTGCAGAATTTCTGGCTCAATTAACTGAACAACTAACTGAGATAGGAATTAAAGCTGCTGGCGCCCAGTCCTCTTCAAAATCTACAACTGAAAAACGGAATTTACTTGATCAGTCAGTTTCTTTACAAGTTTTGGAGCTACAAGAAAGTTCAAAAAACGCAACCCAACTTGAACCATTAAAACAGTTGATTCATAGCCGTGTAGAGACAATTAATCAACTCATTCAAGACCATCAAGTTCAAGAAAAAAATGAACGAAATAAAGTAGAAAAGGTAGAAAACCTACTGGAATCGTTAACAACCAAATTAAGGATAATGGAAAAGGAGTCCCTAACTTTAAAAGATAAATTAGATACAGCACATCAAAAAGCTGTCCATGACCCATTAACTAGCCTTCCTAACCGGTTAGCTTATGATGATCGTTTAAAAGTAGAGCTGGCACGCTGGAAACGTTACCAAACTCCAATCTCTTTATTAATCTGGGATATTGATTCCTTTAAAAAGATAAATGACACTTATGGTCATAAAGCTGGCGATAAAACCCTTATTCTAATTAGTAAGTTATTAGCCAGTCATTGTAGAGAAACTGATTTTGTCTCTCGTTTTGGAGGGGAAGAGTTTACTATGCTTTTACCCAATACAGAGGGTCAATCTGCACTTTTAGCTGCTAATAAAATCCGTAAAATAATAGAAAAAACTGCTTTCAATTCTAATGGAAAAAAAATATCCATTACAATATCTTGCGGCATTACTCAATTTACAAGTAACGATACAGAAAGTTCAGCTTTTAATCGTGCAGATAAGGCATTATATGAAGCTAAAAACAGAGGAAGAAACCTATGTATTCTCGATTATGAGAATAAGTTCACACTGTAAATGTACAACTACTCATATATACTTCACTATTTAAAAACCACTTATTCGATTCTAGCCCAAATTATTAATCATTTGAAAAATGATGGCTTTTAATAAAATTATTAAGCTGATTATCCTTCCTTGGAACTAAGCTAAGGTTTTATACTTTTTACAAGACAGAGACTATTTTTTAACAGGTCTTTTCCAGCCGTCGACTGAAATTTGTTTTGTTCTTGACAAAGTTAATTGGTTTTCAGGGCTATCTTTTGTAATTGTTGAACCTGCTCCAATTGTTGCGCCTTTGCCTATTGTTACTGGTGCTATTAACTGACTATCTGAACCTATAAAAGCGCCATCCTCAATCACTGTTTTAAATTTATTTACGCCATCATAATTACAAGTAATAGTTCCTGCGCCGATATTAACTTTACTGCCTATTTCTGCGTCACCTATGTAGCTTAAGTGATTAATCTTACTTCCCTTGGCAACTGTTGCTTTTTTGATTTCAACAAAATTACCAATATGTACTTCGCTCGCTAATTCTGCAAGCGGCCTTAATCGAGCGAATGGGCCTATTCTGCTTTGTTCACCAACAATAGCATTATCAATAATACAATTAGCCAATATTTCTACACCATCGCCTATCTGAGCATCTTTTAAAATACAATTTGCACCAATTTTTACATTGTTACCTATTTTATTGATTCCTTCAAAAATTACATTAACATCTACTTCAATATCTTTACCTAACTGGCTAAATTTTCCTCTGACATCAATTCTTCCAGGGTCACGTAGACCTACACCATGAATCATTAGTTTTTCAGCTTGTTCTAATTGATAAACCCTTTCTAAGTGCGCTAATTGGGTACGATCGTTAACACCTAGAACCTCATCTTGTGTATCAGGCTGGTTAGTTTTTACTTCAACCCCATCTTTTACTGCCATTTCAATAATATCTGTAAGATAAAATTCCTTTTGTGCATTCCCATTTTCTAGTTTAGACAGCCACTGTTTTAATAAATTACCTGGAGTTGCTATAATTCCCGTATTACCTTCAATGATTAATTTTTCTTCTTGATTTGTATCTTTTTCTTCAACAATTTTTAAAACTTTTCCATCATTATCTCTAACAATCCTTCCGTAACCCGTTGGGTCATCAAGATTTACCGTTAATAATCCAATTGATTTTTGACTCACATTTTCTAGTAACTTTTCAATTGTTGTTTTTTTCAGTAAAGGAACATCGCCATATAAAATCAGGACTTTATCTTCGTCATTTATAAAATTTTCTGCTTGTTGAACAGCATGCCCTGTTCCTAGCTGTTCTTTTTGTTCTACCCACTCAGCATTCAGTGTTTGCAATTCATTTTTAACTAGCTCACCTCCATGCCCATAAATGATAACAATAGAATTATTTTCTAATTCTGTACTTGTATCATATACATGGTGTAATAAAGCTCGCTCTGCAACTTTATGCAATACTTTTGGTTTTGATGAACGCATCCGCGTTCCTTGACCTGCCGCTAAAATGACTGTTTTGATTCCCATAACTCAACTCTGATTAATTAATTTGTAGTATCTTAGGTTAAACAAAAAACCCAAGAAATGTTTCTAATACATTGATTAGTGTTTTCTACTTCAATACACCTTTAAATATTATAGTTCAATATTTAACAAGCAAAAAAAAACCCAATAACGACTAACCATTACAGGGCTTTTTATGAGTTTATACTTCAGTGGTCACGGATGAAGAATTTTTAACCACACAAGCGTTTTATATAACAAACTCTACGGTATTAATCGACCGATAGAAATTCAGCTCCATTACCCCGTGAAGAATAATAAAGCTATCACCTACCTTTTTTTCTTAATCGATCCAAGGTTCTTAACTGCATCATCGCTTGTGATAATTCAGCTTGGGCTTTTGCATAATCAATTTTACCCGATTTATCTGATAACATTTCTTCTGCTTTTGATTTTGCTTCTAATGCTGCTGCTTCATCAATATCTTTTGCTCTAATGGCCGTGTCAGCCAAAACAGTGACCAGATGTGGCTGAACCTCAAGCATTCCACCAGAAACATAAAACTCTTGTGTTTCTGTATCATTGACTTTAACTCTTACTTCACCAGGAAGTAGCGTTGTTATTAAAGGAGCATGTCGAGGTGAGATCCCTACTTCCCCTAATTCAGCAGGTGCAAATACCATTTCTGCTAACCCAGAGAAAATTTCATTTTCCGCACTCACGATGTCTACATGAACTGTCATAGCCATAGTTGTCTCCTACTTAGGATTTCTTCATCTCTTTGGCTTTCTTAACAGCTTCATCTATGGTGCCTACCATATAAAAAGCTTGCTCAGGAAGATCATCATATTCACCGGCAATAATGCCTTTAAATCCGGTAATAGTATCTTTTAGTGATACATATTTGCCAGGAGATCCAGTAAAAACTTCAGCTACAAAGAAAGGTTGAGATAAGAAACGTTGAACCTTACGCGCTCTAGTTACCGTTAATTTATCTTCTTCTGATAGCTCATCCATTCCTAAAATTGCAATGATATCACGCAATTCTTTGTAACGTTGCAAGATACCTTGAACACCACGAGCAACATCATAATGCTCATCTCCAATCACTAAAGGATCTAACTGACGACTACTTGAGTCCAATGGGTCAATCGCAGGATAAATACCCAGCTCTGCAATTTGACGAGAAAGTACAACAGTTGCATCCAAATGTGCGAAAGTGGTAGCAGGTGATGGATCTGTTAAATCATCCGCAGGTACATAGACTGCTTGAATAGAGGTAATTGATCCCGTTTTAGTTGAAGTAATACGTTCCTGTAATACCCCCATTTCTTCAGCCAATGTTGGCTGATAACCTACTGCTGATGGCATACGTCCTAGTAGAGCAGATACTTCAGTCCCTGCTAAAGTATAACGATAGATATTATCAACAAAAAATAATACATCACGACCTTCTTCACGGAAGAATTCAGCCATTGTTAGGCCTGTCAAAGCAACGCGTAATCTGTTTCCAGGTGGCTCATTCATTTGACCGTAAACTAATGACACCTTGTCGATTACATTTGAATCCGTCATTTCGTGATAGAAATCATTACCTTCACGAGTACGCTCACCCACACCTGCAAATACAGAGAAACCACTATGTTCAATCGCAATATTACGAATCAGTTCCATCATGTTGACAGTTTTACCAACACCCGCACCACCAAATAACCCAACCTTACCACCTTTAGCGAATGGGCAAACCAAGTCAATCACTTTAATGCCTGTTTCTAACAATTCGTTAGCAGGCGCTTGTTCCTCATAGGCGGGTGCATCACGATGAATCACCCATTTTTCTTTTTCTCCAATGGGACCTTTCTCATCAATTGGGTTACCTAGAACATCCATAATACGTCCTAAAGTTTTTTGACCTACGGGTACTTTAATTGCTTCACCTGAATTACTAACATCTAACCCTCGGCTAAGCCCATCAGTTGTCCCCATTGCAATGGTACGAACGACACCGTCGCCAATTTGCTGTTGAACTTCTAATGTTAATTCTTTATTTTCAACATGTAATGCGTCATATACTTTCGGCAAATCTTCGCGTGAAAACTCCACATCGACGACCGCTCCAATAATCTGAACGATTTTACCTTTACTCATCTTTCGTCCTCTTTAATTCTAAAATTCGTTTAGCTATCGGCTGTACTAAACAGCGGCAGCACCAGCAACAATCTCTGAAATTTCTTGTGTAATAGCTGCTTGTCTAGCCTTGTTATAAACAAGTTGCAGTTCATCAATAATATTACTTGCATTATCAGATGCACTTTTCATCGCGACCATTCGAGCTGATTGTTCACAAGCATTATTTTCAACCAAACCTTGATAAACAATTGACTCAATATATCTAGTTAATAATGTATCCAGCACTTCTTTGGCATCAGGTTCATATAAATAATCCCAATGTTTATTGCCAAAGTGATCTTCTGCATCATCTTCTAATTCAGTAGCAACAATAGGTATTAATTTTTCTACAATAGGTTTTTGAGTCATGGTGTTAACAAACTCGTTGCTAACAACATATAGCTCATCAATTGTTCCTTTAGAATAGGCATCTAACATTATTTTAATAAGACCAACAATCTCATTAAGATGAGGTGTATCACCTAGCTTACCAATCTGCCCAATAATATTTGCATTGATTGTGGCGAAAAATGAACTTCCTTTTGTACCAATAGTACAAAGATCAACTTCAATCTTTTCTTTTTCCCATGCCGCCAAGTCTTTTAGAATTGTTCTGAATAAATTTGAATTCAGACCACCACATAAGCCCCTGTCAGATGTTATAACAATAACCCCAACACGTTTAACTTCACGATCAATTAGGAATGGATGTTTATACTCAGGATTAGCATGAGCCAGATGTTTGATAATCTGGCTTATCTTCTTTGAGTAAGGTCGTGTAGCCTGCATTCTTTCTTTTGTCTTACGCATTTTACTTGCAGCAACCATTTCCATTGCTCTAGTAATTTTCTGAGTATTTTTAATACTCGAAATCTGCGTTCGTATTTCTTTACCAACAGCCATAAGAAGCCCCTTACCAGCTACTTGTTTTAATGAATTTTTCTATTGCCGATTGAATGCTTTTCTTAATGTCATCGCTATAATCACCAGTATCATTGATTTTTTTCATCAATTTTGATTCTTCTGACTTCATATACGCTTGCAAAGCAGCTTCAAAATCACGGACTTTTGCAACGTCTAAATCATCAAGAAAACCTTCATTTGCCGCGTGTAACGAAACACCCATTTCAGCAACAGACATAGGCGAGTATTGATCTTGTTTCATCAATTCCGTAACTCGTTGTCCACGTTCAATTTGTTTACGCGTAGTTTCATCTAAATCAGATGCGAACTGAGCGAACGCTGCTAACTCACGATACTGAGCCAAATCAAGGCGAACACCGCCACCTAACTTCTTAATAATCTTGGTTTGAGCAGCTCCCCCTACACGAGAGACTGACAACCCTGCATTAACCGCAGGACGAATACCTGAGTTAAATAAATCTGATTCTAAGAAAATTTGGCCATCGGTAATAGAAATTACGTTAGTAGGTACAAAAGCTGATACATCCCCACCTTGCGTTTCAATAATAGGTAATGCGGTTAAAGAACCTGTTTTACCTTTTACTTTACCATTAGTTAATTTTTCTACTTCTGCTGCATTAATACGAGAAGCTCTCTCCAATAAACGAGAGTGGATGTAGAATACATCACCTGGATATGCTTCACGACCTGGCGGACGACGGAGTAATAATGACATTTGACGATATGCCCAAGCTTGTTTGGTTAAATCATCATAAATAATTAGCGCATCTTCACCTTTATCTCTAAAGAATTCCCCCATTGAACATCCAGCATAGGGTGCAATAAATTGAAGTGCTGCTGATTCAGAAGCAGAAGCAACCACAATGATGGTATGAGCTAAAGCATCATGCTCTTCTAATTTTCTAACCAGATTGGCAACTGACGATCTTTTCTGACCAATAGCAACATAGATACATTTAACGCCTGTCCCTTTTTGATTGATAATCGCATCAACCCCAATCGCTGTTTTACCTGTTTGTCTATCTCCAATAATTAATTCCCGCTGGCCTCTACCCACTGGAATCATTGAATCAATTGATTTCAATCCTATTTGCACTGGCTCATCAACTGATTGTCTAGCAATAACCCCTGGTGCAATTTTTTCAACAGGCGATGACTGCTTTGCATCAATTGATCCTTTGCCATCAACTGGATTACCAAGCGCATCAACTACACGCCCAAGCATTTCTTCACCAACAGGTACTTCTAAAATTTTTCCAGTACATTTTACGGTATCGCCTTCTGTAATATGTTGGTATGCACCTAGCATAACCACACCGACAGAATCTCTTTCTAAGTTAAGCGCCATGCCAAACGTGTTTTCTGGAAACTCCAGCATTTCACCCTGCATTGCTTCAGAAAGACCATGTACCCTGATAATACCGTCTGTCACACTGACAACGGTACCTTCTGTATGAGCTTCGACGCTTACGTCAAAATTCTCAATCTTCTTTTTAATCAGATCACTGATTTCAGATGGATTTAATTGCATATTTTATTTTTCACCCTAAGTTAGTAGTCCTTCACGGAATACTAGAGTTTTTTAGCTAATTGTTGGAGCTGACCTCGAATAGAACCGTCAATTACTTTATCTCCTGCCTTCGCAAGAAATCCACCAATCAAAGTTTTGTCAATTGATGAAGTAATATGAACTTTTTTATCTAATTGTTTTTCCAGCATAGTTGAAAATTTTTTCTGCTCGTCTTTAGAAAGAGCGTAAGCACTAATGACCTCAACATCGACGTAACCTTCATGCTCGGCTTTAAAGGATTCATAAAGCTCAGAAATTTGAGGTGCCAATATTAATCTGTCATTCTGAACCAAGAGCTTAAGAAAACTTACACCTTCTTTTGACAATTGATCCTGACATATATCTAACAATAATTGAGTTAATTGTTCATGATTCACTTTAGGATTGATAACGACTGCAGTCATTTCCTTATCCTGCATAACCACAGATAAAAACTCCAGCATATCAGACCATTTAGAGACTGATTTGTTTTCTATTGCAGTTTTAAATACAGCTTCTGCATAAGGCCGCGCCAATGTTGATAATTCACTCATGATATTATCCTAACTGCTTTGATGCTTTGCTAAGAATATCTTTATGCTTTGTTTTATCAACTTCTTCTTGCAAAATTTGCTCAGCTGCTTTTAGTGCCAAAGAAGACACTTCTTTACGCAAACTTTCTTTTGCTTGCTGTGTTTCTTGCTCAATTTGTGCTTTTGCTGATTCAATTATTTTTTCACCCTCTGACTTTGCGGTGTTTTTAGATTCTTCAACAATTTCATTGGCACGCTTTTGTGCAAGCGCAATAATATTTGCAGATTCAGCTTTTGCCTCTTTAAGATATTTATTCGCTTTTTTCTCAGCCAGTTTGATGTCTTCCTGCCCTTTTTCTGCTGCAGCAAGCCCCTCAGAAATTTTCTTTTTGCGTTCTTCCAGGGCTCCAATTAGCGGTGGCCACACATACTGCATGGTAAACCATACTAGCAGTGTAAATGTGATCATTTGACCGATCAGAGTAGCATTAATACTCACAGTGCTTTCCCCTTATTGCTATGAAAAAAGTAAAAGATTAACCAGCTACTGCATCAGTAACTGCTGATAGAAATGGATTAGCAAATGTAAAGAATAACGCCATACCAACACCAATCATTGTTACCGCATCTAATAGACCTGCAACGATAAACATTTTAACTTGTAGCATAGGCACTAATTCTGGTTGGCGTGCTGCGCCTTCTAAGAATTTACCACCCAACAAACCAAAACCAATCGCTGTTCCAACTGCACCCATGCCTAAAATAAGACCGACTGCAATGGCTGTTAAACCTTGTACATCTGCAATTAACGCTGCAAGTTCCATAATACCTCCAAAAGTATTGTTACTATAAAATTAAAAAATGAATTAGTGATCTTCATGCGCCATACTTAAATACACAATGGTTAGAACCATGAATATAAAAGCTTGTAACACAATGATTAAAATATGAAATATCGCCCAAGGAAAACTTAACAAGGGTTGTATAAAAGCTGGCAACAGAGCTATTAATATGAAGATAAGTTCGCCGGCATATAAATTTCCGAAAAGCCTTAGTGCTAAAGAAATGGGTTTTGCTATTTCTTCAACTACTTTCAACAACAAGTTAAAAGGCATCATCCATGGGCCAAAAGGTGTACATGTCAATTCTTTAGCAAAACCTAAAACACCCTTTATTTTGATGCTATAAAAGATAATCAAAATAAAAACACTAATTGACAATGCAAATGTTGCATTTAAATCTGTACTTGGGACGACTCGTAAGTATTCAATACCCATTAAAGAGCTGATAAGAGAAAGCAAATCTACTGGAAGTAGATCCATCATATTCCATAAGAATACCCAACAAAAAATAGTTAATCCTAGTGGTGCAATTAATTTGCTTTGCCCGTGAAAAGTATCTTTTACCTGTTGGTCAACAAATTCGACCATCATTTCAGCAAAGTTTTGTGCAGGCCCTGGCACGCCTGTTGTTACTTTTTCTGCGACGGACTTAAAGAACAAAATAAATAATGCACCTAATACTGCTGAAAAAAACAAGGTATCTAAATGCAATGTCCAAAAACCTTCACCCACTGTTAATGGTGTTAAATGGTGAACAATATACCCTGTGGTACCACCTTCACTAGCCATCTTTTCTCACACTTTTAATTTCAAAATCTTGCGCAAATAAAACAAGCGCAAACCAAAAAACTGATAATACAGCTACAAAACAAGTCATCAAGGGGAAAATCTGTATATCTGGCACTTGAAAGACAATTGCAAAAAGTGCACATGTCAATAAGATTTTCCTTGATTCGCCACTATAGAAAGAGCGTACAATTATTTTTGCACTTTCTCCTTTAGTCAAGGAAATTCGATATGCAAAATACAAGTTAGGTAAAAAAGCTATTAGCCCTCCAAGAAATGAAGAAATTATATAACTCTCTCCTTTTAGAATTAAAAACCCACCTGTGGCAACAAAAATGACCACAACCTGCATAAGCAGAATCTTTCTAACCGTTGAAAAGCCAGATTTCTCTGTCATCATCTAACCTATACTATTTAGCCGACACATTATACATTCTGACAATCGTTTAATCAAGCTATAACACAGACCTATCACAGATATTTCAAAGCTAAAAAAGGATTGAAACACACATTCGTTAAAACTCTGTTTGCATCGACGCAGGCGACTTAATTTTTTTAATTTAAGCCTATTTGTAAATATTTTTTACTAAAAATGTGCATTTGAACCTATGCTCAAACACAGAGACATCAAAGAAAATGTTAGAATAACCTATCTTAACCCAAGAGAATTTTTCAATGAATATCCAGAATTATTTTAAACATTTGATTGTTAACAACTCTATTTCTTTCGCCTAAATTTAGTATGAAAAAATTACTATTAACAGGAGCGACTGGCTTTGTTGGAAAAGCATTATTAACTGAACTTTTACAAAACGACTTTGAAGTTATAATAAGCATTAGAAATACCCCCATATCTTCATCTGTAAAAATAAAAACGATTAAAACCGGCAACCTTCTTGCCACTACTGATTGGTCACCCGCTCTACAGAATATTGATATTGTCATTCACTCAGCCGCAAGAGCGCATATAATGCAAGACTCTTCATCAAATCCTTTGGCAGAATTTCGTAAAACAAATGTTGATGGAACTTTAAATTTAGCTCGGCAAGCTGAAAAATCAGGCGCTTCTCGATTTATATTTATTAGCTCAATAAAAGCAACCGGCCAATCATCTTCTTCTCAATCTATATTAAAACCGGATGATGCAGCCCTCCCTACCGACCCTTACGGCCTATCCAAATACGAGGCAGAACAAGGGCTTTTAGAGTTAGCAAAAAACAGCAAGATGGACGTTGTTATTATTCGGCCACCTTTAGTCTACGGACCTAATGTTAAAGGAAATTTTTTATCACTGTTAAAATACATTAAAAAAGGACTACCTCTTCCTTTGGGTTCTATCAACAATAAAAGGAGCCTTGTCGCATTAGACAATTTAGTTAACTTTATTCGTCATTGCACCACTCACCCTAAAGCAGCCAATGAAATTTTCTTCATCTCAGACGGCGAAGATGTATCAACTACAGAACTTTTGATGAAAATAGCAAAAGCCTTTAATAAAAAACTTTTTCTTATACCCATTCCACCAATAGCCTTATCATTTATTGCCAAACTCTTTGGCAAAGGTGCCATGGTTGATCGTTTATTAGAATCATTACAAGTTGACAATTCTAAAGCTGTTGAACTAATAAACTGGAAGCCTGTCATATCAATGGATTCACAATTAAAAAAAATAGCAGATTCCTATTCGAATGAAACGACTATTTGACTTAGCTTTAGCTATATTAGCTTCAGTTATCCTTTTTATCCCAATTATAATTATTGCAATATTAGTAAAGCTGACATCTAAAGGCTCCGCTTTATATTGGTCAGATCGAGTAGGAATTAATAATATTATTTTTTGTATGCCTAAATTTCGGAGCATGAAGCAAGACACACCGACAGTAGCCACTCATTTACTTAAGGACCCTAAAAATGCCTTAACACCGATTGGTGCTTTCTTGCGAAAATCAAGCTTAGACGAATTACCCCAACTTTGGTGTATACTGAAAGCTGAAATGAGTTTTGTTGGCCCAAGACCCGCTTTATTCAATCAAGACGACTTAATCGAATTACGAAACAAGCATGGTATTGAAAAATTAGTACCAGGCCTAACGGGTTGGGCTCAAATTAATGGTAGAGATGAGCTAAAAATACCACAAAAAGTCATTTTTGAAATTGAGTATATGGAACGAAAAAACTTTTGGTTCGACTGCCACATTCTCTATCTTACTTTTTTAAAAGTTTTCTATCGTGATGACATTAGTTTTTAATATTTGCTATGCTCATTGAACACCCTTTGTTATAGGTTTTAAAGTGCGAAGACTAGATCATTGGTTTTTATCTCTTTCTACAAGAAAAATTGCTGCAATATTAATCAGCATTGATGTGCTTTTATCAATGATTGCTTTATGGACAGCATTTTCTTTACGACTAGGTGAATGGTACATACCTGTCGGCAATCAATGGCTCCTTTTTTGCATTAGTCCTATTCTAGCGGTTCCCATATTTATCAGACTTGGCCTTTACCATGCGATCATCCGATACATTGGCGGCCAAGTATTATGGGTTATTTTTCAAGCCGTTACACTTTCTTCTTTAGCCTTTTCAGTCATTATTGTATTTACTATTTTTGACGATGTGCCAAAAACAGTACCCATCTTAAACTGGCTAACGCTATTACTTCTGATTGGAGGAAGTCGCTTTATTGCAAGGTGGTGGTTTGCTGATGCTTATGCAAGACTAGGTGGCGATGTAGCGAAGGACTGTTATTCCAAAAAAGTCATTATTTATGGCGCAGGAAACGCTGGTATTCAACTGGCCTCAGCCCTTATTTGTGCGCAAGAATTTAAACCCGTTGCTTTTATTGATGATGACAAATCATTACAAAGACAAAAAGTTAATGGATTGAGAATTTATTCCATGATGTCCCTAAGCTACTTGATTGAACGTCATGGTGCTGCTGATCTTTTATTGGCCATACCCTCTGCCACCCGAGCTCGAAGGAATGAAATTATTAGATTGTTAGAACCATACCCTGTCCACGTTAGGACAGTCCCTAGAATGACAGATATTGCTCAAGGAAAAATCAAATTTGATGAGCTACAAGAAGTTGATATTGCAGATTTATTAAGCCGTGATTCAGTCGCTCCAGACCAGACATTACTTCATGCAAATATTGCTAAAAAAATCGTTATGGTTACTGGTTCAGGCGGTACAATTGGCTCAGAGTTATGTAGACAAATCATCACATTACAACCTGCAAAATTAATTCTTTTTGAATTAAATGAATTTGCACTCTATTCTATTCAAAAAGAACTGATCCATACGGTTTCTTTATTAGGCCACAGTAATAAATTTGAAATTATTTCTCTCCTAGGTTCAGTCGTTGACGAAACGCGTATTAATAAAATATGTAAAACATTAAAAGTGCAAACTATATATCATGCCGCTGCATATAAGCATGTACCTTTAGTTGAACAAAACCCTTGCGAAGCCATTAAAAATAACATTTATGGGACATTAAGTATTGCTCAGACAGCCATTAAAAATAATGTTGAAACTTTTGTGCTGATTTCAACAGATAAAGCCGTACGACCCACAAGCACTATGGGTGCAACTAAACGTTTTGCAGAACTAATTCTACAAGGATTAAGTTTAGGCAATCATTCTACGCGCTTTACCATGGTTAGATTTGGCAATGTCCTTGGCTCATCAGGTTCAGTTATACCATTGTTTAGAGAACAAATTGCTCGTGGCGGCCCTGTCACTGTCACTGACCCGCGTATCCTTCGTTATTTTATGACCATACCTGAAGCTGCTCAACTAGTTATTCAAGCAGGGGCTATGGGAAAGGGGGGAGATGTATTTGTATTAGATATGGGCGAGCCTATTCGAATTCTTGATTTAGCAAAACGAATGATTCATTTGAGTGGTTTAGAAATAAAAGATGAAACTCATCCTAAGGGTGAAATAGAAATTAGCTATACCGGATTAAGGCCAGGAGAAAAATTATTTGAAGAATTATTAATTGGCAATGAAACTTCCGAAACAGCACATTGTAGAATTATGCGTGCTGAAGAAGAAATCATTCCTTTAACCGATTTATTCCAAAGCTTAGGCGAATTAAAACTAGCAGTAAAACAGGATAACCTTAAGCTAATGCGTGATATTCTTGAACAATCAATCTCTGGATTTAAACCACAATGCGAATTAAATGATCTCCTTTTGAAAGAAGAAGAAAAAGTGTCTGCAAATTTATCTAAAAGCAAAAAGAAGCCTCTTATGCTTGTTAGCAAAAACAGACAGCGAAAAACTAACAAAAGATAATAAGGAAATACTAACCTCGGATTTAAGGGCATCTCTATTAATTGATGAATGGAAAAATTGAGTCCAAAATATCCAATCTCTGCCTCTCCTACACGGATATAGGGGAGGGGTGTGAGCAGGAGCGGAAGCTTTGAAACCCTTCGAAATAGCCTGCTATTACGCGCGGATTTCGCCTTGATCTTGAATATTTTGGTTCTCAATTTTCTCATCCACAATTAATAGAGGTACCCTTAAGTAAAAATTTATCCCCAGACCTCATCACCGTTCTATATTACAAGATAATTAGAGTCTACTCAGAAACCACAACGCATTGATAATATTAATATATTAGTCTATTTATGATAAAATAGTGCACGGAAAAACAGATAAACGACTCAAAACCTGTGCACCTATGATCCGAACCTGTAGCTCGAAACAACTCACTCTAGCAGAATTTGACTGGCCTTTTGACACGGCTCTAGATAAACACAATCGCTGGGTAAAAATGAGTCAATGCATTCCCTGGGATGACTTAGCAGAGGGTTATTATCAAGGGCTTTCGGCAGACACAGGGCGTCCAGCCAAGGATGCACGCTGCGTCATCGGTGCAGTGATCATAAAACACAAGCTAAGCCTTTCTGATATTGAAACGGTTCAGCAAATTCAAGAAAACCCTTATATGCAATTTTTTGTAGGATTTGCCAGTTTTCAGGCGGAACCACCCTTTGCGCCTTCATTACTCGTTGATATTAGAAAACGCATGGGAGCATCCGTTTTTGAAGTATTCGAGCAAGCGATTATTAACGCACATGATGGCGAAAAGGAAAAAAGTCAGGCTAAAGCAGACCTAGAATCAGACCCCTCATCGCAGATCAATAGCAAAGAAAACGAAGATGATTCATTGCAAGGAAACGTAGAAGACGAAGCGAAATCTGATTCACAAGAAATAGAAATAGGAAATTCAAAAGAAATTGACACACATCAAGGCAAACTGATTCTTGATGCCACTGTGGTTGAGCAAGCCATCCGTTATCCAACAGACCTTAACCTACTCAATGAAGCGCGTGAGTTCAGTGAGAAAATCATTGATTTCCTTTATTTAGAAACAACGCTGGATAAGAAGCCACGTACCTATCGAGAAAAGGCACGATCTGCTTTTTTATCGATCGTCAAACAAAAACGTCCTGGCAGGAAAAAACTACGCCGAGGAATAAAACAACAACTGCAATATCTTCGCCGTAACCTGAGACATATTGAACAACTCCTGACATACTGGCCTGAAGGCACAGAACTTCCATTACCTCGCTGGTTACTCTATCGCTACTGGGTGATTCAACACCTCTATGAACAGCAATGGGCAATGTATACCACTAAAACTCGTCGTTGTGATAATAGAATCGTCAGTATCAGCCAACCTTATGTACGCCCCATCATTCGAGGCAAACAAAACAAGGTGGTTGAATTTGGCGCTAAACTCAGTGTCAGCCTAACAGATGATGGGTTTTCTCGTGTAGATCATTTGCGCTGGGATGCTTTTCATGAAGGGTTGGATTTAACATCACAAGTTGAACACTATCATCAGCGAACGGGCTATTACCCAGAAAAGATCTTGGCAGACCCACTTTATGGCACGCGAGAAAACCGGAATTATCTTAAAAGCAAAGGCATCCACTTTGCGGGAAAACCACTCGGTCGACCCAAGAAAGAGACAGAAGACAACCGGGAAGAACTCAAACAACTCAAAGCACAACGAAGAGCAGATTATCTACAACGGATACCCATTGAAGGCAAATTTGGCCAAGGCAAGAATGGCTATCGACTGAATTATATTAGAGCCAAGCGTGCAGATACCTCACTGGCATGGATCAATAGCATATTCTTGGTGATGAACCTATTGATCCTGGAAAGGATCTTTTTTGCCTGTCGTAAAAGCAGTCAAATCAGAGATATATTGTTGTTAAAACAAATTGAAAAAATATTATGTTGTCAGATGCAGAGAATTTTTCAATTTTTTGGCCAGTTTTGTAAAAAACTCGTGCTGATTTACTGAGCAGACTCTATTTATTCCGGTACCTATTCTATAAATTTTAAACATGACCCTCATCTGTAAGTAAGTCCAAATAATCTATATGGATAAATTAACTAGTATGAACGTCTTTGTACGTGTTGCAAAAGCAGGTAGTTTTGCTGGCGCAGCAAGAGACCTGAGTATTTCACGGGCAATGGCAACCAAGCATATTATGAATTTGGAAAAATTGCTCGGTACACGCTTATTAAATAGAACAACTCGAAGTATAAACTTAACAGAAGCAGGTTTTTCTTATTTAGAAAGATGCCAACAAGTTTTATTTGATGTAGAGGAGATGGAAGCAGCCGTCACTCATCTACATTCTGAACCTAGAGGATTATTAAAAATCAGCGCTCCACCAGTGATTGGAGCAACTCATATAGCACCCGCATTAGCTGAATTTCTTAAAATACATGAAGAACTGTCTGTTGAAATAATCTTACAAGGTGGGCACATTGATCTAATTGATGAAGGCGTTGATATTGCAATTTATTTAGGTAAATTGGAAGACTCCAGCCTCGTCGCAAGAAAAATGGCCAGTTCTGAAATAGTTGTATGCGGTTCTCCCTCTTATTTTGAGCAGAACGGGATTCCAGAAGAGCCAGAAGATTTAATAACACACAGCTGCTTAATTAATTGGGCTAACCCCCCAAGAGACAAATGGACATTCAAAGGAGTCTTAGGCGAAAGAGAAGTAAAAGTAACAGGCCGAGTACAAGCCAATGTTGCTGACCCTATTCGGATGGCAGCAGATGACGGACTTGGACTAGTGATGCTTCCAAAATACATCGTAGGTAGAGACATTGAAAAAGGCAAATTAAAGGTCGTACTAGAACAATATAGCATTGCCCCATTAGATGTCCATGCTGTATACCCCCATCGTAAATATTTATCCGCAAAAGTAAGAGATTTTCTTGATTTTTTGCAAGATTGGCTGCCCCATAGAGTTGGGATGAATTAATTTGGATTCAATAAACTCGCTAGCTATTGAAAAAAAATGGGATAAAATACATGCTAGAAACAGCATAGTTCAAGTAGCTAAAATTTTAGATAAAAATAGATTTTTGTTACCGAAACAAGGTAAAGCTTTAGATTTAGCCTGTGGATTAGGTGCTAACGCTTTGCTTTTAGCAGAGCATAGGTTGGACACTCACGCTTGGGACATCTCCTCAGTTGCCCTAAAAAAACTACAACTCTTTGCATTAAAAAAACATCTAAACTTGTCAACAAAACAAGTTGTTATCAAAGCAAATATATTACCCAAAAATACATTTGATGTAATTATTATTACTCGTTTCCTTGACCGATCTTTAACTAATGAGATAATGGAGAGCTTAAAAACGGGTGGGCTACTCTTTTACCAGACCTATGTAAAAGATAAAATTGATTCTAATGGCCCAAGTAACCCTAATTTTTTACTCGCAAGAAATGAGTTATTGCGACTCTTTCAGCCGTTAACATTGGTAAGCTACAGGGAAAATAATTTAATAGGGACGCTAGAACTTGGGGAAAGAAATGAAGCTTTCTACATAGGTCAAAAACCTTAAAAAATATTATGATTAAAAATCTAGATCCCAAAGAGTCATGGACTTTGTTACAGGAAAACTCTAATGCTGTTTTAATTGATGTTCGCACTGCGATAGAACACTCATTTGTTGGACACCCTCCGAAAGCAATTCATATTCCTTGGAAGGAGTTTCCTAGCATGCAAGTAAATGATCAATTCATTGCACAAGTTGAAGCAATAGTTAAAGAAAAAAACACACCAATACTACTCCTTTGTAGAAGTGGGCAACGATCTTTAGCGGCTGCAAAAAAATTAGAGGACTATGGATATCAATTTCTGATAAACATTTCCGAGGGTTTTGAAGGTGCTCTTGATGACAAAAAACATCGTGGAAACATTGATGGCTGGGGATTTCATGATTTACCCTGGATACAAAGTTAGATAAAATTTAACTTTACAGTTTCATCTGTAGCGCGAGGATATAGTTTTTTTATTCTCCCAAAATTTATTACGTGTTAATTTTATATTCACGTACAAACACAATCAATTTATAAAATAAACAATTAATCTCGTGATAGAAAAATTAAGAAATATTGCAATCATTGCCCACGTTGACCATGGAAAAACAACACTAGTTGACAAATTATTAGAACAATCTGGCACTTTCTCTGAGCATGAAAAATTAGATGAAAGAATGATGGATTCTAATGATCTGGAAAAAGAACGAGGCATTACCATTCTGGCAAAAAATACAGCAATTGATTGGAATGATTATCACATTAATATTGTAGATACGCCTGGACATGCTGACTTTGGCGGTGAAGTTGAACGCGTATTATCTATGGTTGATTCTGTTTTATTATTAGTCGATGCAGTTGATGGCCCTATGCCTCAAACACGATTCGTCACACAAAAAGCTTTTGCCTTGGGTTTAAATCCGATTGTTGTAATTAACAAAATTGATCGACCAGGCGCACGACCAAATTGGGTAGTAGACCAAACTTTTGATTTATTTGATAATTTAGGTGCAACAGATGAACAACTAGATTTTCCTATTATTTACGCCTCAGCGATTAATGGATATGCCGGATTAGATAGTGATGTTTCCGGCGGTGACATGACACCATTATTTGAAACGGTCATTGAAAAAGTATCGCCCCCTCCTGTAGATGTCGATGCTCCTTTCCAGATGCAAGTTATCAGCCTTGATTACAACTCTTATGTTGGTATCATCGGGATAGGACGGATACAGCGAGGCACAGTAACTCGCAATATGCCATTAACATTAATTGATACAGAAGGTAATACACGTAATGGTAGAATGCTTAAGCTATACGGATTTAGCGGTTTAGAAAGAGTTGAAATAGAGTCTGCCCAAGCCGGTGATATTATTGCTTTCTGTGGAATAGATAAACTTCAAATTTCTGAGACATTATGTGACCCAGAAAACGTTGAATCATTACCAAAATTATCAATTGATGAGCCGACGGTAAGTATGACGTTTCAAGTCAATAATTCACCTTTTGCAGGAAAAGAAGGTAAATTTATTACTACCCGTCAAATTCGTGATCGTTTAGATAAAGAGTTGCAACATAATGTCGCTTTACGTGTTGAATCAACTGATGACCCAGATAAATTTAAAGTCTCAGGTCGCGGAGAGCTTCATTTATCTGTATTGATTGAAAATATGCGAAGAGAAGGCTTTGAAATGGGAGTTTCTCGCCCTCAAGTTATTATCAAAGAAATTGATGGGGTTAAATCCGAGCCATTTGAATATGTAACTATTGAAGTTGAAGAACAACATCAAGGTACCATCATGGAGAAATTAGGTGATCGTAAGGGTGATCTAAAAGACATGGTTCCTGATGGTAAAGGTCGTATTCGTTTGGAATATATTGTGCCATCGCGAGGGCTACTGGGTTTTCAAACTGAATTTTTGACAGCAACATCTGGCTCGGGCTTGTTTTACCATGTATTTGATCATTACGGCCCAGTAAAAGAAGGAGAGGTTGGCAACCGGATTCGTGGTGTGCTTATTTCCATGGCAAAAGGTAAAGCGGTTGATTATTCTTTACATCCACTACAGGCTCGTGGCGAATTACTAGTAGTCAATGGCGATGAAATATACGAAGGGATGCTTGTTGGCATCCACTCTCGCACCAATGATTTAGTCGTCAATCCGACAAAACCAAAGCCGCTAACAAACGTCCGGGCATCAGGAACGGATGAAAGCCTAACTTGTGCAAAAATTCAAAAAATGACATTAGAACAAGCACTGGAATTTATCAGTGATGATGAGTTAGTAGAGGTTACTCCTGAATCAATTCGCTTACGCAAAGTTTTATTAACAGAGATTGAGCGAAAACGCGCTAAATAATCGTCATAGACAAACAGATTAGACAATGAGCCAACGTAAAGCACAAATCGAGAGAAATACGCTCGAAACTCAAATTAAAATAGATATTAATCTGGATGGGTCTGGAGAATCATCTTTTGTAACAGGCGTTCCTTTTCTGGATCACATGCTAGACCAAGTAGCTCGACACGGCTTGATTGATCTAAATATTGTAGCAAAAGGTGATTTAGAAGTTGATGCCCACCATACCGTTGAAGATATAGGTATTACACTTGGTCAGGCATTTGCACATGCTTTAGGCGATAAAAAAGGCATTGTTCGTTACGGTCATTCTTATGTTCCATTAGATGAAGCCTTATCCAGAGTAGTTATCGATTTTTCGGGTAGACCTGGTTTATTTTATGAAGTTAATTTCCCAAGAGCTGCAATAGGCTCTTTTGATGTTGATTTGTTTCGTGAATTTTTTCAAGGGTTTGTCAATCATGCTGGCGTTTCTTTACATATAGATAATTTAAAAGGTAGTAACGCCCATCACGTTGCTGAAACTATTTTTAAAGCCTTTGGACGAGCAATACGAATGGCAATAACAGCTGACCCAAGAATGGCGGGTATTATGCCTTCTACAAAAGGCTCTTTATAATCCCTAATTCTTTTATTTTTTAACTATGTCATCAGTTGCCGTTATTGATTATGGAATGGGAAATTTACATTCCATTGAGAAAGCCCTACAACACGCAGCACCAGAAGTTGATGTCCGAATAGTATCTGACTCAAAAAGTATACATCAATGTGACCGGATTTTATTTCCTGGTGTAGGAGCTATTAGAGATTGCATAAAAGCACTAGATAACTCGGGACTAACACCAATTATTAAAGACGTCGTACAAACAAAACCTTTTCTAGGAATTTGTCTTGGAATGCAAGCATTACTAAGTGATAGCGAAGAAAATGATCTAACAACTTGCTTTGATATTTTTTCTGGACATGTAAAGCACTTTTCTACCGATATGACGGATGCTGCTGGCAATCGATTAAAAATTCCACATATGGGATGGAATAAAGTCTTACAAAAACCACATCCATTATGGGAAGGTATACCACAAAATAGCCGATTTTATTTTGTTCACAGCTATTATGCGAAACCAGAAAATGAATCGGATATTATTGCCACAACTGATTATCCAAAAGCTTTTACTAGCGCACTAGCAAAAGATAATATTTTTGCAGTACAATTTCATCCAGAAAAGAGCCAAACTGTTGGCTTACAATTATTGAAAAATTTTTTATCTTGGGATGGAACGACTTAGGGAGCTGGAAAGAAATAATCGTCCGATATTGGGCAGGTTTTTTGTTTTCCTTCAGCGGGGTAGAAACAGGCGCATAGCAGGCTACGCAACTGTTTCTACCTCGTTGAAGGTGGACAAAAAGACCAGCAAGATTGGATGATTATTTTTTTCCACCTCCCTTAATTAACAAAACGTTCTATCCGTACCTAATTTATAATTTAGTCCAAATAGAGATTGAAACATGTTGCTCATACCTGCAATAGATTTAAAAGAAGGAAAATGTGTCCGCCTACGCCAAGGCCGTATGGAGGATGATACGATATTTTCAGACGACCCGGTTGCGGTTGCTGGAAAATGGGTTGAACAAGGTGCGAAACGCATTCATTTAGTAGACCTTGATGGTGCCTTTGCTGGTAAACCTAAAAATGCTGATGTTATCCATGCTATCGTTAATGCTTTTCCCGATGTTCCTGTACAAATTGGCGGAGGTATTCGTGATGAAGAGACAATACAAGGCTACCTTAATGCAGGTGTTCAATTTGTGATTATTGGAACTAAAGCAGTAACAGAACCTCACTTTATTAGTCATGTTGGAGTTGAGTTTCCTGGACATATCATTGTTGGTCTTGATGCTAAAGAAGGTAAAGTAGCGATTGATGGCTGGTCGAAGCTTTCTCGGCATAGTGTCATTGACCTAGCTCAACAATTTGAATCTGATGGTGTAGAAGCTATTATCTATACTGATATTTCCAGAGATGGCATGATGGAAGGTGTCAATGTTGAGGCAACCGCTAAATTAGCTCGAGCTATCCATATTCCTGTTATTGCCTCAGGCGGCATAACCAATATGGATGATATTCATGCATTAGGCAAAGTTGCAGAAGATGGCATTATGGGCGCAATAACAGGTCGAGCCATTTATGAAGGAACACTTGATTTTCCAGAAGCTGAAAAAATTGCAGAAAATTATTAATGATGAGCTTGGCTAAACGTATTATTCCCTGCTTAGATGTTGACAATGGACGCGTTGTAAAAGGTGTTAAATTTGTTGATATTAAAGATGCTGGCGACCCTGTAGAAGTTGCCAGGCGCTATGATCGAGAGGGCGCAGATGAAATTACCTTTCTTGATATTACCGCAACCCACGACAATAGAGAAACTATTGTCCACGTTGTAGAACAAGTGGCGAGTGAGGTATTTATCCCATTAACTGTAGGCGGTGGGATTAGAGAGCTAGATGATATACGCCGAATGTTAAATGCTGGTGCTGATAAAATTGGTATTAATAGTGCGGCTGTTTTTAGACCTGAATTCGTAAAAGAAGCTGCAGATAAATTTGGCTCTCAATGTATCGTTGTTGCAATTGATGCAAAAAAAGTCAGTACTGAGAACGAACAAAATCGTTGGGAAATTTTTACCCATGGTGGTCGTAAAGAAACCGGCATAGATGCTATTGAATGGGCAATAAAAATGGTTGATTACGGTGCTGGAGAAATCCTTCTAACCAGTATGGATAGAGATGGGACTCGTGAAGGGTTTGATTTAGAGCTTACTCGTGCAATAAGCGATGCTGTTTCAGTCCCTGTCATCGCATCAGGTGGCGTAGGAAACCTTGATCATTTAGCTGAAGGCGTTCTGAAAGGTAAAGCAGATGCTGTATTAGCCGCCAGTATTTTTCACTTTGCAGAATACAGTGTAGAGCAGGCCAAACAACACATGCAGTCAAAAGGTATCGAGGTTCGGTTATAGTGAATAATACCTGGATAGATGAAATCCGCTGGTCAGATGAAGGTTTAGTCCCCGTTATTTCCCAGCAAGCTGATTCAGGTCGAGTTGTGATGTTTGCATGGATGAATCGTGAATCTCTACTATTATCTGTAGAAACAGGCTATGCAGTTTATTGGTCACGTTCACGTCAGCGTTTATGGCGAAAAGGTGAAGAATCAGGCCACCAGCAAAAAATAATTGATATTCAACTGGATTGTGATGAAGATGTTATCTTGCTTAAAGTTGAACAAGAAGGCGGAATTGCTTGTCATACTGGGCGAGAAAGCTGTTTTTATCGAAGCCTAGTTGATCAACAGTGGCAAGCAAAAGAGCCTGTTTTAAAAGACCCAAAAGAAATCTATAAATGAACGATACTTTACAACAATTAGCCGAAATTCTTGAGCAGAGAAAACAAGAATCTGCGGATAAATCCTATGTGGCAAGCTTATATGCAAAAGGCTTGGATCATATCTTAAAAAAAATTGGTGAAGAAGCTACCGAAACTGTTATTGCTGCAAAAGATGGCGATAAAAAACAAATTGTTTATGAAACGGCTGATTTGTGGTTTCATTCTATGGTAATGCTTGCTGACCAAGGTTTAGGGCCAAATGATGTATTAAAAGAATTGGAACGCCGATTTGGTTTATCCGGTCTAGAAGAAAAAGCACAACGAAGCAATAAATAATCTACATAATCAGGAGTAAGACATGGGTATTAGCGTTACTCAATTATTAATCATCCTTGCCATTGTCATTGTATTATTCGGAACTAAACGTTTACGTAATCTAGGCAGTGATTTAGGCGGTGCAATAAAAGGTTTTAAATCTGCTGTAAAAGAAGGTGAAGAGGATAAAAAAATCTCAGAAGAAGATGACAATACGATAGAAAGCGAAGTCACTTCAAAACAAAAAGAAAAGTCTGAGAAATAATATGTTTGATATTGGTTTTTGGGAATTATGTCTTGTTGCTATTGTTAGCTTAATCGTTATTGGCCCAGAAAAACTACCTAAAGTAGCTAGACTTGCTGGTTTCTGGGTAGGCAAGACAAAAAACATGGTTGCCTCCGTAAAATCTGAAATAAAAGAGGAATTACAGGAGGAAGAAATTCGCCAAATGCTTAAGCAGCATCCAACAATAGATGACTTTAAAAACTCAATCGAAGAAACCTCCAACTCTTTTAAAAAAAGCACACAGTCAATAGAACAATCCCTTAAAGATAAAACAAAGCAATTAGATGAGCCAAAATGAGTCTGATGAACAACCTTTTATTAGTCACTTAATTGAGTTACGCGATCGCTTATTACGTGTAGTAGCTTTTATTCTGGTTGTTTTTTTATGTGCAGCACCATTTGCGAATGAGATTTACTCCTTCTTATCTGGCCCGTTACTCCAGCACATGCCAGAAAATAGTACCATGATTGCGACTGATGTAGCTTCTCCATTCTTTACACCTTTTAAACTGGTTTTAGTTGGCTCTATCTTTTTTTCAGTTCCCGTTATTCTTTTTCATTTTTGGGGTTTTGTCGCCCCAGGACTATATAGTAATGAAAAGAAAATGATTCTACCTCTATTAGTAGGTAGTACCTTGTTATTTTATTTGGGCATTGCCTTTGCCTATTTTGTTGTATTCCCTTTGATTTTTAGTTTTTTAACTGCTGCTGCACCGCAAGGTGTTACAGTAATGACCGATATAAGCAAGTATTTAGACTTTGTTCTTACCCTATTTTTTGCTTTCGGCTTATCATTTGAAGTCCCTATTTTCACTATCCTTCTGGTTTGGACAGGACTTGCTACACCACAAAGTTTGGCAGAAAAGCGGCCTTACGTGATTGTAGGTGCTTTTATTGTCGGCATGTTCTTAACACCACCAGATGCAATCTCTCAAACCCTGTTAGCTCTGCCTATCTGGTTTCTATTTGAAATGGGATTATTATTATCTCGTTTTTTTGTTCGACAGAATAATACCTAAAAAATCATTTTCATATTCCATTGGTTTGAAAAACATTCTTCACATCATGATCTTGTGATGAATGTGCCCCTAGCTCATATTGTTCTTCCTCTATGTTATGAGCAATTCCATGCAATAAACTAATAACGGTAACACCTGCCAAAATCAAAATAATTTGATGTACTGAAGTTTTTATATCAGTTTTCTTGTGTAACGATGGAATTAAATCCGCCACTGCAATATAAATAAAACTTGATGATGCTAATGCCAGAAAAAAAGGCAGAATATCATGCAAATCTTCTAAGCTATAATAGGCAAGAACGCCACCTATTACAGTCGTACAACTAGCCAACACATTATAAAACAAGGCCTTTGACTTACTGTAACCACTTTGTAACAAAATGGCAAAGTCACCTACTTCTTGCGGAATTTCATGCGCTGCTACAGCTAAACTTGTAACAATACCTAACTTTATATCAGTCAAAAAAGCTGCGGCAATTAATACGCCATCAACAAAGTTATGGATGGCATCGCCTATGATAATTAAAGTTCCTGCTGATTTATGTCCATGATGACTGTGCTCATGATCATCACTATGAGCTTCGCAAGAATCAGAATGGCAATGCCGCCAGATTAACAGTTTTTCTAGTACAAAAAAACCTAAAATTCCAGCTAATATTGTACCTGATAAAACTTGAAATTTGGCAGGATCTACTTGTTCAAAGGCATGGGGAATCAATCCCCAAAAAGCTACGGCTAATAACGCACCAATAGCAAAACTGATTCCATGGGGTAAAACTTTATTTCTTTGTTTTTCTGGTAATAATAAAAATACGCCAGCCGCTAGAACACTTAATATGCCTCCAATAGCTGTAAATATGATAATTAATATCAATAAGTCCAAGGTCAATCTCTCCAAATTAATGTGGCCATCCGGCCCGTTTCACCATCACGGCGATAGGAATAAAATCGCTCTTTATCTGTTACTGTACAGAAACCACCTCCATAAACTTGCTTGATTCCTACCGAAGCCAGCTCAATTTTTGCTAACTTATAAATATCTACCAAATATTTTTTTTTATTTATTTTTGTAAATACCTGAGTAAACTTTTCTGATTTTTTAATAAAAGAATCCTTAACTTCCTGTCCAACTTCAAAACATTCTGCACCAATGGCAGGCCCCAGCCATGCTACCAGGTTAATCGTGCCCATAGTATTCACCGTATTTGCGACAACACCCGATAACAATCCTCGCCAACCAGCATGAATAGCTGCTATTTTTCTTCCATCTGTCGTGGCTAACAAAATTGATAAACAATCAGCTGTTAACACCGCACAAACTGTATTTTTCTGATCTGTATAACTCGCATCTGCTTTTTCAATCTGCTTACTTTGATCGGCTTTTATAACGTCAATACCATGTATTTGTTCCATCCAGGTCGGCTCTGAAGGAAGATCAAGCATTCTTGATATAATTCTTCGGTTCTTATACACATTTTCTGGCTCATCGTTAACATGAAGCCCAAGATTAAGACTATCGAATACACCTTGACTCACACCTCCAGAACGCAAAGTAACGACTGCATGAATATTTGAAGCAACCGGCCAATCAGGTTTAATCCAATTCATCTTGTTCTAACACCTTTAGTAAATTTTCCATATCCTCAGGTACTGTTTGCTCCCATTCACAATATTCATTTGTTTCTGGATGTAGCAGACCTAACCTGGTTGCGTGTAAAGCTTGTCTTTTAAAGTCTCTTAATACTTGTTCTAGCTGCTCACTACAATTAGCGGGCATTTGAAATCGCCCTGAATAAACCTGGTCACCCACCAATGGATATTGAGCATAAGCCATATGAACTCTTATTTGATGTGTTCTTCCTGTTTCCAGTTTTACCCTAACTAAAGTGTACCGTTTAAATCGCTGCTCCAGGCGATAATGAGTAACAGCATGTTTACCATCCTCTCTAACAATATGTCGCTTCCGGTCATTAGGATGTCGCCCAAGGGGTTCATCAATAGTACCACCCGCAGTCATCCAGCCTTTTACTAAAGCTAAATATTCGCGAACAATAGTTCTCTCTTGTAACTGAGATGATAAGCTATTATGAGCTTGTAGAGTTTTAGCCACCATCAATAATCCACTGGTATCTTTATCCAGTCTATGAACAATGCCCGCTCGCGGTAAAGTTTTTAACGATACCTGATGATTTAATAAGGCGTTAACCAAGGTTCCCTGCCAATGCCCAACAGCAGGGTGAACCACTAAACCAGCAGGTTTATTAACAATCAGTAAAGCCTCGTCTTCATAAACTATGTCCAGTGGAATATCTTCTGCCTCATATTCCATAACGACTTCAGCTTCTGCATCAAGCACTACCTCTTCACCACCATCAAGCTTATCTTTGGCTTTAAGTGATTTTTTGTTAACGGTAATCCGTCCAGCTTTAATCCATGATTGTAATTTACTACGGGAATAATCAGGAAAAATTTCTGCCAAACATTGGTCAAAACGCTTTCCAGCCATTTCTTCAGGCACTTTTGCTGTTAATATAGCCATATATAGTGATAAATTAAGTTATACTCGTTTGTTTGATAATAAAAAAATTAAGCAAAAAATCCTTAATCTTACAACGTGTAGTTAATATAGTATGCGATTATTTTTACAAAAACTCTCATTTATTTTTTATTTGGCTATAGTCCTGCAAGGCTGTGAAGCACTTAGTAGCCTAAAATATGATGAAACCAGCTCAGATGAAAAAGAATATGCTGGCTGGAATGCGGCTAAATTCCATGAGAAAGCCAAAGTTTCTATGGATGCAGGTAATTACCAAAAAGGAATTAAACTCTATGAAACCTTAGAGTCACGCTACCCTTTCGGGGAATATGCGGCCCAAACTCAACTTAATATTGCATATGCCTACTATAAAAATGATGACTCCGAAGCATCTATTGCTGCTGCAGATCGTTTTATTAAAATAAACCCTAGAAACCCTAGTATTGATTATGCCTACTATTTAAAAGGTCTAGTTAATTTTAACCGAAGTATAGGTTTTGTTGAACGATTTTTACCGACTGATGCATCACAACGTAACCCAAGTAATGTCAAAGAATCATATAAAAACTTCCAGGAGTTAATTAGACGTTTTCCTAAAAGCGACTACGTTCCTGACGCTAAACAACGGATGTTATCACTAAAAAATAATTTGGCCATGTATGAAGTCCATGTTGCCCGCTTTTATTTAAAACGCAAAGCCTACCTTGCTGCTGCAAACAGGGGAGGTTATGTTATTAAGGAGTTTCAACGCACTCCAGCAGTACCTGCCGCTTTATTAGTCATGCATGAAGCATATACAAAACTAGGGATGACTGAGCTGGCATCCGATGCAGAACGAATTTATCAGGAAAATTATCCTAATGGCACACCTGTAACAGATCATAATGAAACCACTTTTGTTCATAAACTTTGGGGCTTTATTGGACTAGATGATTAACACACTTAAGGGTACCTCTATTAATCTTTCTTATCCACAATTAATAGAGATACCCTTAAGGCAGTCTGACGAAATAAAACTGCCTAAACTATTTCTAGGTTACTTCTTAATGCATTCAAAAAATCTTCTGTAGTTAAATAGTGAGACTCATTTAGTTCCTTTCCATAAATACAAAAAGCTAAATCCTTAGTCATCTTTCCTGACTCGACGGTATCAACACACACTTTTTCCAGCTTTTGACAAAATTGCATTAATGCTTCATTTTTATCCAGCTTGGCTCTAAAAGCCAGACCTCGCGTCCAGGCAAAAATTGATGCAATAGGGTTTGTGGATGTTTTTTCGCCTTTTTGATGCTGTCGATAATGGCGTGTTACTGTGCCATGTGCAGCTTCTGCTTCCATGGTTTTTCCATCAGGTGTTATTAAAGTAGATGTCATCAAGCCAAGAGAACCAAACCCTTGAGCTACTGTATCTGACTGTACATCGCCATCATAGTTTTTACACGCCCAGACAAACTCTCCATGCCACTTAAGAGCAGAGGCGACCATATCATCAATCAGCTTATGCTCATAAACAAGACTATTTTTTTCAAATAAGGATTTATAATCAGACTGATAAATTTCTTCAAAAATATCTTTAAAACGCCCATCATATTGTTTCAGAATAGTATTTTTTGTCGACAAATACAAAGGCCAGCCTCTGTCTAATGCGACCTTAAAACAACTATGTGCAAAACCACGAATTGATTCATCCGTATTAAACATTGCCATGGCTACGCCATCACCTTCAAAATCATAGACCTCAAAATGTTGAGTTTGTTCTCCGTTTTCCGGAGTAAAAGTAATAGAAAGCTTTCCTTTACCTGTTGTTCTAAAATCAGTCGCCCTGTATTGATCACCAAAGGCATGACGGCCTATACAAATTGGGTGGGTCCAATTAGGAACAAGGCGAGGTACATTTTGACAAATAATAGGTTCACGAAAGACTGTACCACCAAGAATATTACGAATGGTTCCATTAGGTGAACGATACATTTTTTTTAGATCAAATTCTTTAACTCTGGTCTCATCAGGTGTAATCGTTGCACATTTAATACCTACACCAAATTTTTGAATAGCTTCTGCTGCTTTAATCGTAATTTGGTCATCTGTTTGATCGCGACTGGTGATACCTAAATCATAGTATTCAATGGGCAAATCTAAATAAGGTAAAATCAGCTCTTGTTTAATAAATGACCAGATAATACGAGTCATCTCATCACCATCCAATTCAACGATTGGATTATTAACTATTATTTTTGACATATTTTTTTCTAATCCGGTTTTCTAAATTCTTTGAAATATTCTCTTAATTGCCCTACCGTCAGTGGTTTACTAAAATAATTACCTTGAAAACCATGACAACCAAAACCAGACAAAAAAGCCAAATGTTCTTCTGTTTCTACTCCTTCAGCAATTAGCTCTAACCCAAGACCATTTGCCATAGTACAAATGGCTTTAACGATAGCAACATCCTCAGGTCTATTGACAAACTCTCTAATAAAAGACTGATCAATTTTAAGTTGATCAAACGGTAATCGTTTTAAATAAGTGAGTGATGAATAACCTGTACCAAAATCATCAATAGAAAACCTAAATCCTTTTTGTTTTAAAACATTCATTTTATCTATTACATCTTCAATATTACCTAAAAAAACACCTTCAGTTATTTCTAGAATTATTCTTTTAGGTTGTATTTCATAGTCTGTAAGTGTGTGGACTAAATTTGAAACAAAATCTGATTGATGAAACTGTTTAGCGCTAATATTAATGGCAATATGTTGAATAGAAATATTCTCACTATCCCAACTAATGATCTGTTCACATACCGTTTCTATCACCCATTGCCCTATCTTTAAAATCAAACCAGTTTCTTCTGCGATTGGAATAAATTCTGCAGGTGGTATTTCACCCAGGTTCGAGTTATTCCAGCGCATAAGTGCTTCCACAGCAATAATTGTTTTTTCATCAGAATGCTGCGGTTGATAAAAAATTCTAAACTCATCATTTAAGATTGCTGCGCGTAAATTTCTTTCAATATCAAGTTTTGCATCGGCAGCCTCTTGCATGCTTTGCTGGTAAAAGCGATAAGTATTTCTACCGGCATCCTTTGCTTGATACATTGCTGTATCAGCTCTTTTAAGCAATAAATCAACAGTTTCATCAATCCCTGTATACAGAGTTATACCTATACTTGCAGAAATATAAAATTCATGATCTCCTATAAGGTAAGGTTCTAAAATAACGTTATTAATTTTTTCAGCAATGACATGTGATTGTTCTGTTAAATCTGAGTAAATACCATCTTGAGCGCTGCCTAATATGATAAATTCATCACCACCAATACGGACAGCGGTATCTGTATCACGCAATATAGACTGAAGCCTTCTTGCTGTTTCAATTAACAATTCATCACCCACTGAATGACCTAATGAATCATTAATATGCTTGAATCGATCAAGATCCAAGAAAAGTAAAACACCGGCTCTTTGATAGCGCCTTGCAAGATTTAGTTCATGAGCTAAACGCTCATGAAGCAACCTTCTATTTGGCAACCCTGTCAAAGGGTCATAAAAAGCCAGTTGTTCAATTTCTTTTTCAGCTAGTTTAAATTCTTTAATATCAGAAAAAAAGGAAATATAATGAGTTATTTTCCCTTGCTCATCCTCTACTGCTGAGATTGTTTGCCACTGTGAAAAAGTCTCACCACTTTTTCTCCGACTAACAACCTTACCGCTCCACCTTCCTTCATTAACTAGTGAGTTCCAGAATTTTTTTTGAAAAAAGTCATCATTGTTCCCAGCATATAAAATTTTGGGTGTTTCTCCTATAATATCGGCTTCTTCATATCCCATGACTCTAGTAAAAGCATCATTAACCCTGATTATTTCTGAATGTTCATTTGTTACCATGATGGCTTCGTGGGTTTGAAAAGCAGTCGCAGCAATTTTTAATTTTTCTTCATTATTTTGTAATGCTTCCATCATTTGCTTAAAGCGACAGATATACGGCACAGCAAGTGCCATAGAAATCACTAAAAATGAAACAATACTGACTACTCCAAATAAATAATTTGCATCAATTCCTTTATTTACATAACTTGTATTTTCAATAGGTATAAACCCAACAGCAAGCATCGCAGTATAATGCATACTTGAAATAGCGATACCCATCACAATAGCGCTAAGAGTTTGTTCTTTACTTATAAACTGATATTCATTTTGTGTTGTAGCTCTATATTTTATATTCAAAGAAATAGTTGCTAAAATAACAGCAACGAAAAGAGATAAAACAAAGATTGATTTTAAATAAACAACACTGGCATTCAACTCCATAGCTGCCATACCTATATAATGCATAGCACCTATAGCAGTACCCAATAATAATCCACAAAATAATAATCTGCTTCGATTGAATTCTGCCTGGCTCATCAACCAAAAAACTACACTACTCGCGAATATTGAGGGAAAAATGGATAAGAGCGTAATTTGAGGATCAAACGAGACTGAAATAGGTAGTAATAATGCGACTGAGCCTATAAAGTGCATCGACCAGATGCCGATACCCATTGAAATAGCACCAAAAAATATCCAAAACATTTGATACAATGAGTTTTTTGAGGCATGCGCCCGCTCATAAACACCAAAAGCAGTAAAAGAAGCCGCAATTGCAATAACGATTGATAAAAAGACCAGATAGGGATTGTAGCTTTTATCCAGGGCAGTTATCGGTAAAAGATAGGAATCTATAAAAGTCACAATATTAAACTTAAGTTAGATAATGGTTTTATACTCTTGAATAGTATCAATAAATTTATGCTTTACGAACAAAAAAACAAGAGTCAACATGGAACTATATGACCATTTAAAAATTGAAAAGTTCTCTCATTTTATTACCTGGAGACTCTGCTCTCATAAATGCTTCTCCCACCAAAAAAGTATAGATATCATTATCTAGCATGAGCTGTACATCCTCTTTAGTATGAATCCCACTTTCTGTAATAACTAAACAATCATCAGGAACACTCTGTTTTAATTCTAATGTTGTTTGTAATGACGTTTCAAATGTTCTCAAATTACGGTTATTAATACCAATAAGTTTTGTATCTAATGTTAATGCGCGTTCTAATTCTTCTGCATTATGTGTTTCTACTAAAACATCCATGCCTAATTCTATTGCTGTATTTGCGAGTTCATGCATTTTGCCCTCTTCTAAAGCAGCCACAATCAATAAAACACAATCCGCGCCTAATGCACGTGACTCATGAATTTGATAAGGATCAATCATAAAATCCTTTCTCAAAACAGGCAGTGGACAAACGCCTCTGGCTTTTTGCAAATAAGCTTCTGAGCCTTGAAAAAAATCCTTATCCGTAAGAATGGACAAGCAAGTTGCACCATTCATGGCGTAATCTTGCGCAATTTCTAGTGGTTTAAAGTCCTCTCTTATCACCCCTTGGCTTGGAGATGCTTTTTTTATTTCTGCAATAATGGCCGTTTGTTTTGCACCAGCCTTACTTTGTAACGCTTTGGCAAAACCTCTTGGCATCTCAGTTGCACTTGCAAGTTCTTGCAAAGTATCTAAAGATATACGTTGTTTTCTACTCGCAACTTCTTCAGCTTTTCTTTCAAGAATTTTTTTTAGTATATCAGGGGTATCTGTCATTCTTTTAAATAATTATAATTAAAACTCATTTGAATATTTGATGAGCAATTCCATTTTTTCAAATGCAGCTCCACTTTCGATAACTTGTTTAGCTTTATCTATTCCAGCTTCAAAACTATCAACTAAATTTGCCGCATAAATTGCAGCTCCTGCATTTAATACAACAATATCTTTTGCTGCACCTGCTTTATTATTTAATACAGCTTTAACCATAACCAAGCTAGATTGGGCGCTATCAACCAACAAAGATTCCAAGCTTGCACGTTGCATACCAAATTGCTCTGGTGTAATTTGATAAGTTGAAATTATTCCATTTTTTAATTCTGCAATATTTGAAGCAGATGCAATACTAATTTCATCCAGACCATCTTCTGCATTAACAATTAATACATGATTGCTGCCTAGTTTTTTAAGAACCTGAGCTAAGGGTTCTACCCAATGCGAAGAAAAAACACCTATTAATTGATTATCTGCCCCCGCAGGATTAGATAGAGGGCCTAACAAATTAAACAAGGTTCTGACTCCCATTTCCTTTCGTGGGCCTATCGCATATTTCATCGCACTATGATGCTTTGGTGCAAATAAAAAACCAACACCAATTTTATCCACACATTGTGCGACTTGTTCCGCTGACAAACTCAAATTGACACCAGCCTCTTCTAGCACATCAGCACTACCTGAACTACTGGAAACAGAACGATTTCCATGCTTGGCAACTTGACCACCTGCAGCGGCCACCACAAAAGCACAGGTTGTTGATATATTGAATGTGTTTGCGCCATCCCCTCCTGTTCCGCATGTATCAATAACATGCTGCCCAGAAACTGGAACTTTGGTTGCTAATTCACGCATCACTTCAGCAGCGGCAGTAATTTCATCAATACTCTCGCCTTTACAGCGTAACGCAATTAAAAACCCACCTATCTGCGCATCTGTTGCTCCACCGCTCATAATACTGCGCATTACATCACGCATTTCATTCACAGTTAAATCTTGTTTGTCTAACAACCTATTAAGTACTTGCTGGATTTTCATATTATTAATGTTTTATGAAGTATACGTTGTATATTCCCAATACTTATATCCCCAGTATTTATTATCATTTGGCGTTTCTTTACCTATCCAACCTTTTAAAATAAGCTCTTTTGCCAAAAAACGATTAATAATACCATGCCCTATAAATAAGACAGAATCGTGAATAATTGCTTGATGAACTAACTTTTCAGTCGCCAAAGAAACACGAGATTTAAATGAAGATAAAGACTCTACTTTTTTAGAAACACCTACAAACCAAAAAACTCTGAAAACCATACTCCAACCATGAGGCGTTAATTTAATCATAGGTATTGGTATAACGGGGAGTTCTGCTTCACAAAATATTGAATCAACCAAATCGGGTGATGAGTAACCTATCATTTGCGCAGAATGTATAGACCTATTTAAATGACTACAAACAATAAATTTATGCTCAAATTCATTGACCATTTCCTGGCAAGACTGGCTAATATCTCGCTCTACACCAGTAGAATTATAAGCGGCTATCCATTCGGGCATTTCCGAAGCATGTATTTTATCCCAAGCAGACAACTCTGGATTTCCGTGTCTTAATAATGTGATGCGCATACCACTTATGTGGAGTTTATTGATCCAAGAAATTTTTTAACATATCATGTCCATGTTCGGTTAATATAGATTCTGGGTGAAATTGAACACCTTCTATATCTAATTCTTTGTGCCGGATCCCCATAATTTCATCAATATTTCCTGATTCACCTTCTGTCCAGGCTGTTATCTCTAAACAGTCAGGCAATGTTTTCTGATCAATTACCAAGGAATGATAACGTGTGGCAATAAAAGGATTATTCAGTCCTTTAAAAACCCCTTGGTTTTGATGATAAACCAGCGATGTTTTTCCATGCATAATACTTTTAGCATGAACAATATTTCCTCCAAAAGCGACACCAATGCTTTGATGCCCTAAACATACACCTAAAATTGGGTGTTTTTTTGAAAAATTTTCTATAGTTTCAACTGAAATCCCTGCTTCTTTAGGCGTACATGGTCCAGGAGAAATAACAATTTTATCTGGTGATAAAGCGTCGATATCTTCAACTGACATTTCATCATTCCGAACCACGGTGACATCAGCACCCAGTTCACCAAAATATTGCACTAAATTATAAGTAAACGAATCGTAATTATCGACCATGACTACTTTTACAGTCATGAACTTTCCCCTTCCAATCCTGCCTCAGCCATAGCAACTGCTTTAAAAATGGCACGTCCCTTATTCATTGTTTCATCCCATTCATTCCTAGGTATCGAATCATAAACTATACCTGCACCGGCTTGTATATGTAGGGTTTTATCTTTTATCACAGCAGTTCTAATCGCGATGGCTGTATCTAAATTACCCGACCAGGAAATATATCCTACTGCACCAGAATAAACGCCACGTTTTACTGGCTCTAATTCATCTATAATTTCCATCGCTCTAATTTTGGGCGCACCACTGACTGTTCCCGCAGGAAAAGTAGCCGCTAATACATCAAACGCATCTTTACCTTCTTGCAATTCACCCGTTACATTAGACACTATATGCATAACATGAGAATATCGCTCAATCAACATTTTATCTGTTAATTTGACCGTGCCTATTTTGGCCACTCTCCCCGCATCGTTACGGCCTAAATCAATCAACATTAAATGTTCTGCCAATTCTTTCGGATCAGCTAATAACTCTTTTTCTAACGCCTCATCCTCTTCTTTATTTGCACCACGAGGTCGAGTTCCAGCAATCGGTCTAACTGTCACTGTATCATCTTCTAGTCTAACTAAAATTTCAGGTGATGAACCTACAATATGAAAATCACCCAGATTTAAATAATACATATAAGGTGATGGGTTCAAACAGCGCAATGCTCGATATAAATTAAGTGGTGAAGCAGAATAGGGAATAGACATCCGCTGGGAAATCACTACTTGCATAATGTCTCCAGCAACAATATAGTCCTTAGCTTTTAATACTGCATCCTCGTATCCCTGCTGAGTAAAACCAGAAATAAAATCAGCCTCATCAACTTTTTTAGTTGTTGTTTTCGTTTCAAATTTTGCAGTTAAATCTCGCAATTTAACAACCAGATCATTCAATCTATTCAGTGCATTTTGATAAGCATTTTCATCTGCTGGGTCAGCATGTGTCAATAATAATACTTTGCCTGAAAGGTTATCAAAAACCAGCATTTCTTCTGAAACCATCAATAGAATATCAGGAGTACCAATAGGGTCATCTTTACCCTTCGACTTTAATCGAGGTTCAATATAAGCAATCGTTTCATAGCCAAAATAGCCAACTAAGCCACCATTAAATCGTGGCAATCCATCAATATCTGGAATTTTATAACGTAGCCTAAATTCTTCAATCCACTCTAACGGTTGTGGATGGGTAAAATCCTCAAGAATTACACCTTCTTTTTCTAGTGTAATCTGAGTGCCTGTAATTTTTACCCATGTTTTACATGGCAAGCCTATAATAGAATATCGACCCCATTGTTCACCACCATAGACAGACTCAAATAAATAAGAATAGGCACCATTTGCTAATTTAAGGTAAGCACTAAGTGGCGTGTCCAGATCAGCTAAAACTTCTCGGCTAATAGGGATACGGTTATACCCTTGTTTGGTATATTTAGTAAATTGTTCAGGTGTCATACACTGATTGATTTTTTAGGTTATGACTAATAGCCAGGATTAGCCAATTATGCTGGCCAATTCATTCAATGGCGGCAAAATCATCATTTTTGCTATCTGTAATGCAACTAAAGCAATTAATGGTGATAAATCCATCCCTCCTAAATCAGGTATCACCTTACGGCACATATTGAGTACAGGTTCGGTTAAACTATGCAAAAGAGAACTTGCAGAATTGTAATTTCCAGAGTCAAACCAACTTAGTATTGCTCTGGCAAAAACTGCAAAAATAAAAACATTAATCAGCAAAGAAACCAGCTGGGTAAATGATAAAACGATCAATGCGGGAATGCTCACCATCACACCTTTGAGCATTAAAATTGAAAAGTCTGCAATCATTTGTAAGGCTAATGCCAATACAATGGAAGACGTATCTATCTTACCAATTGAAGGTACAAACCGACGAAGAAACTTTAACGGTGGGTGGGTGATTTTCACTAAAAACTGAGAAACTGGATTATAAAAATCTGCACGAGTCCACTGTAATAAAAAACGTAAGACAACTGCCAATATATAAAGTGAAACCAGTGTATCAATTAAAAATATAACCGGATTAGTCATATAACTTGTACCCATTATTTTGCTCCTAATTCTTTAGACATTTCTACGGATCTATCTCGTGCTGCATGTAAGGCTTTAGAGACCAGTTGAGAAAAATCATTTTCCTCAAAGGTTTTAATAGCCTGTTCTGTTGTTCCACCTGCTGATGTCACTTTTTGACGTAATTGCCCTGAGGTTTCATCAGATTCTAATGCAATTTTAGCAGCACCCAAGGCTGTTTGCTGAATTAATAGCCTTGCAGTATTTTCATCTAAACCTAATTCAAGCGCAGCCTTTTCCATTGCTTCCATTAGCAGAAAAAAATAAGCTGGGCCACTACCAGATATAGCCGTTACAGCATCCAGCTCACTTTCATGATCAACCCACAAACTAATCCCCACTGAACGTAAAATATTCTCAGCCAGGTTTTTTTGCTCGTCACTTACTCTACTATTTGCATGAAGTGCAGTTGCTCCCGTTTGAACCAAAGCGGGCGTATTGGGCATACAACGAACAATCGCACAGTTATTACCTAACCATTCCGCCAGACTGCTTTGCGAAATACCAGCCGCAATAGAGACGATTAATACATTATTACTCTTAACCGTATCTGCTATAGCTTCAGCGACTAAACGCAATATTTGTGGTTTAACTGCTAACACAAGGACATCAACTTCATTAACCAAGCTATTATTATCAGTGCTAACATTGATTTTTAGTTTTTCTGCCAATGTATGTAAGGTATCCTGATTTGTATCAGATGCCCATAACTGACTAGGTGCCTGTCCGCTAGCAATTAACCCATTAATCAAACTTGATGCCATATTCCCCGCACCAATAAAACCAATTTTTTTTGTATTCATTTGAATAAAAGGAAAAGTTTATACTTTGTTTATTTTACTGTGTATTAGGGCTTAATACTACTCTTGCTGTAAGCTTTTCCCATAACTCTGCCCCTTTCTCCTCATAGCCACCAAAATCCAAACTATTATAGGGCACCTCTATTAATTGATGAATGGAAAAATTGAGTCCAAAATATCCAATCTCTGCGTTGAAACCCTTCGCAATAGCCTGCTATTACGTGCGGATTTCGCCTTGATCTTGAATATTTTGGTTCTCAATTTTCTCATCCACAATTAATAGAGGTGCCCTATAGTTTCCCACCCATTCAACTTATTTCGCTTACTGCTGGAAACAAGAGTGTGAATAATTCACAGATTTAAATAAATAGTTTCTTTAAACTAGTTTCTGTTGAGTAGCTTTGAGACTAAACAAATTTATCAAATAAGTACTCGTGATTCAAAAACAATAAAAATGGAGTCAAACAATGTCAAATTATAAATATATCCTCTATATGGCGGCACTTCTGTCACTTATATTGACACATCCTCAGGAATCTATCGCTCAAACTCAATTAGGAGCAAATGAAGACAGCGATCTATTTACCCACGCTATGGCAACGGGAGATTTTGATGGTGATGGCCTAATGGATCTAGCTGTTGGTGCACAGGGAGAGTCACCTGGTGGCGACCCAAAACCAGGTATTATTTTTGTATATCAAGGTACTGATGTTATAGGTCTTCAGCCTTGGAAAGCACATACACAAAGTAGCAGACAGCCCAATGATTATTCGCTCGGTATAAATGAAAAGGGAGAGAATTTGGCTATTCACTTGCTGCTGGAGATTTTAGTGGTGAATCAAGCAAGCAACTAGTAGTTGGCGCGCCTTAAATGTTTTAAAGGTAGACAACAATCAGGATGGACTTTTGTTTTTGGGGGATGGCGAAATTAGTAAGGATGGCCGCTCTAAAACTTCCATGAAATTGTATTACTCGTTCGGGCAGTATACGAATAACCGAACTTGAAATTCCTTGTTTTTACGAACAGTATGTATCAGTTGACTTTATTAGCGACAATATCAACTACTACAGTCGTCAATTAATTAAATTATATCCCCCATAAACCACATTTTTTATTTAAATTCGGGAAAATATTATCTAATCATATTGATCCGTTGAATATTCTGGAATAAAACATCCTGAACCATTATATGTTTAGAGTAAAAAACTTCTCTATTAAATATAAACGATCAGGTAGTATCATGTGTTTTAATCCAGATAAATTATTTTTTTGATTGGCTCTTTGATTTTCGTCGGTCTAATCCGCTACGTCGATCAGGTAAAACACGACGTTCTACTCCATAATAAGGTGAAGTGTTTTTCCGCCTATCTGTTTTTCTCCTTTCCCCGCGGCGTTCTACAAATCGTAATATTCGAGCAATTTTCATCATTTTCCAGGAATGAGACATACCCCAAAAAAAGAGGGAAAACAGGCCTAGAAATAAATAAAACAAAAGCCAGTCTGGCAAATTGATTAATATTTCACCAATAATTCCAAAACAGCCTAAACTGAAAGATAAGGTCAAAATAATACAAATGGTCTGGTTAATAGAATATCCAGCCAGTGGTAAAATATGATGAAAATGTTCTCTATCTGGTGCAAAAGGTGACTTACCTTTTTTTATTCGGCGCACCATAATAGAAATAGAGTCAAAAAGTGGTATTGCTAAAACCCATAATACAGTGGCAGGGGAAATGATTCGGTTTTCATTCTGTGAGGCTAAAATAACTAAACAACTGATAGTAAAGCCAAATAGCATGCTTCCTGAGTCACCTAAAAAAATAGAGGCTTTTTTACGGCCTAAAATACGCAGATTAAACAGCAAAAATGCACAAATAGCAGGTATAAATATTAGGCATAAGCTGACAATACTCGGTGTATTTAATCCAACGATAAAGATAAGAATAAATACAAGTAATGAGAGGCTACCTGCTAAGCCATCAATACCATCAATCATATTAAAGGCATTGATTCCACCAATGATTGCAAAGACAGTGAAAACAGATGAAAAGTAGCCTAAAGAAACTTCGCCAAACCCAAAAATATTTCCTAGACTTTTTATCTCTATCCCACCCCATTGAATGACGATTAATGCGGCTACTACCTCAATAATTAACCGTATTTTATAGGATAAAGGTTTAAAATCATCAATTGTTCCACAAGCAACGAGAAAGGTGGCAGATATTAAATAAGCATAGTTTTTTACCGGCAACCAATAAAATAAAGCTAATAAACAAAGATATATACTTAACCCACCGATTAAAGGTATCTCACCTTCGTGTTTCTTTCTTGAGTTAGGTTTGTCAGTCAGACCTATTTTTTTTGAAACTGGCCGTAATACGAGTAATAAAAATAGTGTTACAAAAAAGGCTTGAATAATTATCAATGAATCTATATTTTTCATTTAAACTTCTACTACAGTAATGAGTTTGGTTATTAAACAGTAAGGCTGAGAAACTATTAACATTAACGGGTTTAAGAGAGTGCTAATGTTATACTTTGCACCCAAACTCGCACGGAATATAATAATTTATTTGATTTTTTTAAACTGTTGATCAGTTCCCGATTTGCTATAAAAATTGAAGAGTTGTGATCTACTATAAAGTTTTGAGGGTAATATAATACAAGCGAGGATGTGGATTCCTATCGGCAAAAACCAATTTGATATTAATTCCCGTATCCAAGAACGCGTGAAGTAATTAGAGGGCACCTCTATTAATTGATGAATGAAAGAAGTAAGGAATTATTTTATATTAACCCATGTTCAGCGAAAGAATAGGGTTGGCCATCACCAATAATAAAATGATCTAGAACTTTTATATCAAACAAACTTAAAGACTGTTTTAGTGTTTCTGTAATTTGTTTGTCTGCCTGGCTAGGTTTATTTATACCTGAGGGATGGTTGTGTGCAAAAATTACTGCCGCTGCATTATGGAATAAAGCTCTTTTTGCAACCTCCCTCGGGTAAATACTGGCACTATCAATTGTACCTCTGAATAGCTCTTCTAATAAAATAACTCTGTGCTGATTATCAAGGAACAAGCAGGCGAAAACCTCATAGCTATAGCCTCTTAATTGAGCGCTTAGATAAGCTCTTGTTACTTGTGGACTGGCTAATGCATCTCCTCTTTGTAATATTTCAACAAAATGGCGTTTGGCCATTTCTAGTACAGCTTGTAATTGAGCAAACTTTGCGTTACCCAAGCCTTTTCCTTTACAAAACATAGATTGATCGGCATCTAATAATGCTTGTAATGAACCAAATTGGTCTAAAAGCTCTCTAGCGAGATCAACAGCTGATTTACCCGCAACGCCAGTACGTAGAAAAATAGCTAATAGCTCAACATCTGTTAAAGCCTCAGATCCTCTAGCAAGTAGTTTTTCACGAGGCTGTTCATCCGCAGGCCAATCCTTTATCGACATATTAAACTTAATCACAATGTAAAAATAAAGCATAGAAGAGTTTCTATAAATTTGCCATAATTAACAGGAATTTATAACTATTGGATAAAACAATTAAAAAAAGAATCTTATTAGGGGTATGTGGAGGGATAGCCGCTTATAAATCTGCTGAATTGCTAAGGTTTATGTGTCAACAAGGGCATGAAGTTAGAGTGGTTATGACTCAATCTGCTATGGCGTTTATTAGCCCCCTCACTTTTCAGGCATTATCGGGAAACCCTGTTGCAACTCAGTTATTGGATGCAGATGAAGAAAATGCGATGGGGCATATAAACCTTGCTCGCTGGGCGGATAAAATAATCATCGCCCCTGCAACGGCAAATAGTATTGCAAAATTTAGCCATGGTTTTGCCGATGATTTACTTTCCACACTCTATCTAGCGGCAAACTGTCCTATCTATATTGCACCTGCAATGAATCATGTTATGTGGAATCAGGTAGTCACCCAAGAAAACATTAAGTGTTTAAGAAGCCGTGGTGTCAATATAATTGGCCCTGAGTCAGGTGTTCAGGCTTGTGGTGAGACTGGCTTTGGAAGAATGTCTGAGCCAGCTAATATTTTTAAGGCATTGTTTAAAGAGAATGGTTCTAATACTAGTTTAAAAGGTGTGAATATTTTAATTAGTGCAGGCCCAACCAGAGAACCTTTAGACCCTGTTAGATACATTACGAATCGTAGTTCTGGAAAAATGGGCTATGCTTTAGCAGAGGCAGCTGAAAATGCAGGTGCAAATGTGACATTAGTCAGTGGCCCTGTTACGCTCTCAACACCTGATAATATTGAGCTAGTCAAGGTAGAAACCGCAGAACAAATGTTCCTGGCAGTTATTTCTAGAGCAGGTGAAAATACTATTTATATTGGGGCTGCGGCAGTTGCCGATTATAGTCCTGCTACGATTAGTCTAGAAAAAATAAAAAAACAGGAAGATGAGAGTAGTATCCAGTTACAAAAAACGAGAGATATTTTGGCTGAAATAGCCACCTTAGCAAACAGACCTTTTTTTGTTGTTGGTTTTGCAGCTGAAACGCATGATCTTGAGCAAAATGCTAACCATAAATTAAAGCAAAAAAAATTGGATCTGATCGCTGCAAACTGGGTAGGTAAAGAGCAGGGTGGATTTGATAAAAATGAAAATGCTTTACAAGTTTACTGGGATGGTGGAAATAAAGCCTTAGGAATGACAGATAAAAAACACTTAGCAACACAATTAATAGCCTTAATTGTAGAGAGAATGAATGAAAAAAGTACAGCTTAAAATTTTAGATACTCGTTTAGGAAATGAAATTCCATTACCTGAATATGCAACCGAAGGCTCAGCTGGGCTGGATTTACGTGCTTGTCTAGATAAAACCTATATTTTAGAACCAGGTGAAACAACGTTAATTCCCACAGGACTTGCTATTCATATAGCAGACCATCAAATGGCTGCAGTTTTGCTCCCTCGATCAGGACTTGGTCATAAGCATGGGATTGTTTTAGGGAATCTTGTCGGTTTAATTGATTCTGATTATCAAGGGCAGGTTTTTGTTTCTTGCTGGAATAGAGGCAAAAATGCTTTTACTATTAATGTCGGTGATCGAATAGCACAAATGGTCTTTGTTCCCATTATACAAGTAGAATTTGAGCATGTGAGTGAGTTTAACGAGAGCCAACGCGGATCGGGTGGATTTGGCCATACCGGAAGACATTAAAGAAATAGTAGGAGAAAAACATGGTTCGTATTTTCAGTATCTTATCCGCACTAACAGCTCTTATGTTACTAATATCAGGAAGTGGGGTCTATTGGCTTTCTAAAACTGATGTCAACCAGGCTAATGAGAAAGCAACTGAAGCTTTAGCTAAAGGAATAACGTCAAGTATAACTTCACAAGTTAATATTTTACAAGAGACCGTTATAAAAATAGCAAAATCGCCAGAAGCAATTGCAGCTATTGAAAGTAAAGATAAACTTAAAATGTCTCAGACTGTAACCATGCTAGAGCAGTTTATCCCACAGGTAATGAAACTTAGATTAATAGCACCTAATAATGAGACGCTGGACAAGACAAGTATTCCCCATATGGGTAATGCAGATTTTATTATGGTTCAAGAATCACTCTCTTCAGCAAAAAAACAACTGCCAGTGGTTCAAGGACAAGGAAAAAATAGACATTTAGCGCTTACTTCTGTGATAGAAAAAAATGGTGAGCCTGTTGGGGTTGTTCTTGCAAGTTTAAAATTTGATTTTTTACAGTCCACGCTCAACACATATCAAATCCCTAATAGTTACATTGAACTAAAACAAAACAAGATTGCTTTAGCTGCAGCAGGTAACTCATCAGAAAAAACAGGAGCTGATAAATCAATTAGAATTCCAGGAACCTCTTGGGCTATTCATTACTGGCAGACAACGATTACAAATCAAACAACTTTCCTATCATTTTTAGGCATGATTGTTTTTCCTGCATTTCTAAGTTGTTTAGCTTGCTTTATAGGCTTTAAAAAATTAAAGAGCTTGTTTAATAAAGATCAAGATAGTCTTCTATCTATAATAAAAGACCTTGTTTCTGGAAAAAATGTAGGTAGTTATCCAATGCATTTTGATGGGATGAAAGAAATAGGGTCGAATATAATTCAATTAAATCATGGCGTAAATCATCAGGATATTCAAGAAAAAGAAAAGGTGGATAAAATAACAAAAGAAGATACCTTAGAGCAACCACTGAATCCAAGTTTTCTCGGCTCTAACATTAATATTGAAGAAATAGATAATATTACCCCTGCTTCAAATACTAATACCCCTACTGCTATACCAAAGCTATCAGAAAATTCATTAGCTGACACATCAACCTCTGAACCTCAAATAAATAAAAAAGAGACTATTTTTAAAGCAAATGATATTAGAGGAATTGCTGGAGAAACCCTATCAAAGGAAGTAGTTTTTAATATTGGCCGGGCTATAGGGTCAGAAGCAAAAGAACAAAAAGTTTCTACTATTGTTATTGGTCGAGATGCTCGTATTTCTAGTCCTGAATTAGCAGAGTCGCTAACTAAAGGTGTCACATCAACCGGTGTCGATATACTTGATCTCGGTTTGGTTCCATCACCTCTTGTTTATTTTGTAGCTCATCATAGCGAAGGAAAATCAGGTGTTGTTATTACCGGTAGTCATAACCCACCCGAATACAATGGCTTAAAAATCATTATTAATGGCAAGGTAATAGCTGATGAAAAACTCAAAAAATTAGCAATGCGTATTGATAAGAAAGACTTTCTTACCGGAAAAGAAGGTTCGGTTGAAGAAAACACCTTATTCGTCAATGAATATATTGGCATTATTTCTGAAGATATTCATCTTGTCCGCCCAATAAAAGTAGTTGTTGATTGTGGTAATGGTGCAGCAGGAAAACTTGCTCCACTACTATTAAAAACATTAGGTTGTGAAGTTATTGAGTTATTTTGTGAATTTGACGGAACATTTCCAAACCACCATCCAGACCCAAATAACCCAGAAAATTTAACTGATTTAATTAAAACCGTCCAGGAGCATAAGGCCGATGTGGGCGTTGCATTTGATGGTGACGGTGATAGGTTAGGTGTTGTAGATAGCAAAGGAAATATTATCTGGCCTGATAGACAGATGATGTTATTTGCCAAAGATGTGCTTACTCTAAAACCAGGTTCAGAAATAATTTATGACGTAAAATGTTCTCGCCATCTAGGTGAACAAATTGTAAAAAATGGAGGGCGTCCTTTAATGTGCAAGACCGGACATTCCTTCATGAAAGAAAAAATCAAGGAAACTGGAGCAACGTTAGCAGGTGAAATGAGTGGACATATCTTCTTCAATGATCGCTGGTTTGGTTTTGATGATGCTTTGTACGCTGCATCTCGTCTAATTGAAATTTTATCCGCAGACACCCGTAATAGTGCTGACGTTTTTGCTGACTTTCCTAATGGCTTAAACACACCTGAAATTCTTATTAAATTAAGTGAAGAAGAAAGTCTTCACATTATGGATAAAATATTCGCAGAACAAAATTTTTCTGAAGGAAAAATTATCAAAATTGATGGAATGCGAGTTGAATTTACTGATGGCTGGGGATTAGTCAGAACATCAAACAGCTTACCTGCATTGACTCTACGTTTCGAAGCAGATAACACCGAGGCCTTACAACTTATACAATCAAAATTTAAAGCACTTCTTGTTAAAGTGAAACCTGATATAACGTTACCCTTTTAAGGTTGAGCAGGTTTCTTACTTTTTTAATAAGAATGTAGAGTGCTGTTTAGCTACAACCCTTTCGATTATATACATCACTCGAGAAACATACTCGACCTTTGTCTAGGTGAAAATTATAGAGATAATTTTTTGATTTAGCTTGATGTTTACATTGATATTTCATATCATTCGATAGTAGTAAATTTTATCTATCCGTTATTAAAGGGGAGTTCTCAATGTCTGAGCAAATAACTAAAACAGGGCACGGTGGTTGCCCACATGACTGCCCTGATACTTGCTCTATGGTTTATGAAGTTGAAGATGGGAAACTGATTAGTGTTAAAGGCAACCCTGACCACCCCATGACTCGCGGTGGGTTATGCGTTAAATTGAATGATTACGAAAAACGCCATTACCATCCAGACCGCCTGCTATACCCTTTAAAGCGTACTGGTCCTAAAGGCAGTAAACAGTTTGAAAGAATAACGTGGGATGAGGCGTTAGATGAAATAACGACTAAATGGAAAGCCATAATTGAAGAACATGGCTCACACGCGATTATGCCTAATAGCTATCTTGGTAATCAAGGATTGGTACATGGTTTAAATGGTGGCGATGCATTTTTTAATCGTATGGGTGCTACGGTTACTGAACGTACATTTTGTGGTGAAGGTTCTTGTACTGCCTGGTTATTGACCGTTGGTCCTACTGCGGGTGTAGATCCAGAAAGTTTTATTCACTCTAAATATATTGTTATCTGGGCATGTAATTCCGTGAGTACTAACCTGCATCATTGGCACATTGTTAAACAAGCCCGGAAAAAAGGTGCAAAAGTTATTGTAATTGACTCTTACGCTTCGAAAACTGCTAAAGAAGCGGACTGGCATATTGCACCCAAACCTGGAACCGATGGCGCATTAGCTATGGCGATGATTCACACTCTTATTGAAGAAGGTTTGGTGGATAAAGAATATGTCGAGAATTATACTGTTGGCTATTCTGAATTGGCTGAGCGAGCAAAAGAAAGGACACCCGAATGGGCAGAACTAATAACAGGTATTCCAGCAGAAGATATTCGGCAGTTTGCCAGAGAATATGCGACTACTCCACCAGCAGCAATCCGTCTTGGTGTTGCTTTAGAAAGAAACTATGGTGGTGGCCAAGCAATTCGAGCAGTAAGCAGTCTCCCTGCCTTAATTGGTGCCTGGCGACATGTAGGCGGTGGTGCATTACAATTTCCCGTATGGGAACATCCGTATAAATTTGACGTGATTAGCCGCCCCGATTTAATTCCTGAGGGCACGCCGGCTGTCAATAATCTTCAACTCGGCCGTATACTGACGGGTGAAATAAAGCTTGATACACCGATTAAATCCATGATGTGCTGGAATACTAATCCTGTCACCCAAGCACCTGAAACAGACAAAATTATCGAAGGATTAAAACGCGAAGATCTATTTATGGTCTCAGCGGAACATTTCATCTCTGATACAGCCGCATACGCTGATATTATCTTACCGGCATCAATGGGCGCTGAAATGGAGGATATGGTTCTCTCATGGGGACACCTCTATCTTACATATAATGAAAAATGTATTGAATCACCAGGTGAAGCATTTCCAAATAATGAAATTTTTAGGCGCTTAGCTAAGCACATGGGATATGAAGAAGAGAATTTCAAATGGTCAGATAGTGAGTGCCTTGAACATTATGTAGACTGGGATTCACCTGCTTGTGATGGTATTGATTTGGCTTATATGAGAAAACACGGCTTTGCACGATTAACCGTTGGTAGCAAAGATAATCGTGCACCGCATAAAGAAGGTAACTTCCCAACCCCATCCGGGAAATGTGAATTCAAACTGGACGGAGCAACTAACTTTGTTGCAGGGCCTTTCCGCCAAATGTATGAAGGATTTCAATCAGGGGAAGTATTAGATGATCTACCAGATTATGTCGCATCAAGAGAAACACCTGAAAGCAACCCAGAACTCGCGAAAAAATACCCTTTGAATATCATTTCACCCAAAAGTCATGGATTCTTGAATTCCTGTTACGCAAATATGGATCATAAAATTAAAGGGCAAGGAGAGCAATTTGTTTTAATTAATGCGATTGATGCTGGTGTTCGTGGTATTAAACAGGATGATAAAGTGCGTATTTTTAATGATCGTGGCGCGTTTGAAGGTGACGCTAGAATCACTAATGATGTAAATGTGGGTATTATTGTCGCAACATTAGGTTATTGGCGACAGTTAAATAAAGGCACAGTTAACTGTATTAGTTCCGCAGAATTTGTTGATATGGGGCATGCCCCCACATTCTCAGATAATTTGGTTCAGATTGAACTAGCAAGTTGATTTATTTAAGGACACCACTATTAGAACTGTTGAGTCCATATTTAATAGAGGTTCTCTCTTAAAAATATCCGTACTAAAAAAGGCTATTAACAAAATTTAACAGTCTATTTAAGAAGTGACCTTTAAAGCACTAAAACCATTAGGTTGTTTAATCATCTCAATCTGAGTTTTAATGCGTTTACGAACACCTTCAACGTGTGAAATAACACCTACAAGCTTACCTTGTATTTTCAACCCTTCTAATGTTGTCATAACTAAATAGAGAGACTCTTCGTCTAGATTACCAAATCCCTCATCTAAAAATAAGGTATCAATTGCGTGTCCGTTACTTGCTATATCAGCTAACCCTAGAGCCAGAGAAAGACTAACAACAAAACTCTCTCCTCCAGATAGTGTTTTTGGTAATCTTCGAACATTTTTTTGTTTAGTATCTTCTATTTCTAATGCTAACCCATGTTCGCTTTCTACTTTACGAAGATAATATCGGCCGCTAATTTTTTCCAGAACTCGATTCGCATGAGACAACAAATTATCAATTAGAGACTGTTGTACTTTATGTCGAAATTCCAAAGCATTTTCATCAGATACAAATTTAACTTCTGCCTCTGTTTCTTCTACAATAGCTTTCTGGTTTTCTACACTGGTTAAAGTTGTCTGATATTTTTCATGTAGATCGTCTTGTTTTACAAGTTTTCTTTGTAAAGAATCTACTTCCTGCTTAGTAATATCTAATTTTTCCTGAAGAGTTTTTTTCTGTTCTAAAAGCTCTTGTTCAGAAAGTGTTGTTAATTGCTTTACTTTTTCAGTTTCGACTTGCAATTGAATAGTATCAATTTCGCTACTGAAGTTGCTAATACTTTCATTTAGACTAGCTTGTTTTTGTTGAATTTCTGGTTGACGTTTAACTAATGCAACAGTCTCTTTTAAAGCATTTAAATCTGTTGGGGCACTCTCAGGCTCAATAAACATAGTTTTAGACTTCTCCAGCACCCCTTGTTTTAAACTAGCAACCTCTTTTTCTTGCTGGGAAAAAACAACTTCTTTTTCAGCGATTAATTTTTGTTTTTCGACCAAGGATAAATGTAACCCTGCCACCTCTTCTTGTTGCATAGCTTCCGAGTATTGTTTTGTTTCTTGATCAAGTTTTTCTATTTTAGATTCGCAATCTTTACATTTTTCTTCCAAAGCTTTGATTTCACCTGGTAACGGTTGTTGATGTGCAAGCTGATTTTGATACTCTTTTCTGCGATAATTTAAATTTTCAAATAAAGCATCCTCCTTTCCTTTTGCCGGTATTTCTTCGCCAAACACTTTTAATTGACCAACAAGTTGTTCTGACAACGTCTCTTCCTGTGCCTGACTTTGCGCGCAGATCTGTTCTATTTCAATGGATTCTTGTGGGCGATCATTCCATTCCGAGTTTAACACCTCCGCTTCTGCTGATACCCTTGTAAGAGTAACTTCATGGGCTTCAATTGATGACTTTGATTTGACAACCCGATTTTGTTGCTTAGAGTAATTTTTTAATATTTTTGTTATGTTGCTTAACTCTAGCTTTTCCTTTTTTAATAAATCCTTCATTGATGAAAGGTTATCCATTTCTATACTGCCAGAGTTGAGTTTATTTGCTAAACTTCTCCATTGTGAACGAACTAACGTTAGCTGATTATCTTTTTTTCCATCTTTAACGGCCTGAACTTCAGCAGCGCTAATTTGTTTCGACAGACTACTGGCTTCTGATTTTAAACGTTTAATTTTTTTTTGTTGTTCTGCCAGTACTTGTTTTGAATTTGAGACAGCAGGAGGATATTTTTCGTAAGGGTGGCTTAATGCTCCACATAAAAAGCAGGGTTTTCCATCGACTAAATGCTCTCTATCCTTTTGCATTTTTTGGAGTAACAATTCATTCTTAATAGCCGCATTTAGAGTTCTAACTATATTTTGTTCTTTTCCTATCACTAGCTGTAAATGATCCGCTTCTTCTGTTAGCTCTGTTACTTCTCTGTCTGCACCTTTAGGCACAAATAGCTGACCAAAAAAACTTTTTTTTCCAAGTTTTGTATTGACACTGGCAAGACTGAGTAGCTCGGTGAAATCGTCTACTCTTTGTTTCTGTTCAGTCCTTAAATCATGTAAATCTTCAATAGACCTACCGTCAGAAATTAATTCTAGAGCCTCTTCATTTTCTTTAACTTTATTTTTTGAATCCGTAATTTTTTGATTTATGGTACTGCTAGCAGCTTTTTTCTTCTTGATTGATGCGGTTTTATTTTTTGACCATTTTGAATAGTCTTTTTGTTTTTTTGATAATTCTGTAAGCTCTACCCTTAATACCTTTAATTTTTCAATTTCTGGGAAACTTTCCACTAATTTTTTGTCATTCTCATGTTCAGTTAACCAGTTATTAACAGAACTTAAGGCTAATTTTTTTTCCTCAATTTGTTGGCTTAATAATTTTAAATTTTCTTTTTCTCTCGGTAAATTAGCATTTAATTCAATCAATTTTACTTTTAATTCATCAATACTACTTTTTTGTTGAGAGGGTGTTTTAGCTGAAACCGGTGCGTTTTCATCAAAATTTTGAGTTTTCAGCTGATTTTGCAATGCTTCTAGTTCGCTACGAAAGGAATCTAATGCTTTTTTACTTTGTAGTGTTTCCTCAGTTTTGCTGTCAAGTGTCACTATTTCGTCTGCTATTCCTGATACACTTGGCGTTGATTCAATTTGTTCAAGTATTTTCTGGTTTTCTATTAGCTGACTTTTTTCTTGCTCATGTTGTTTTTCCAAAGCATCAGACTGGTTGCTTAAATCTGATAGTGATTGAAGCCAATTTAATTGTTGTTCAACGGTATTTTGTTCCTGATCTAGTTCAGCCAATTGTTCATTAAAATCTACAAGGTCATGTTCACTCGCTTCTTTTGCCAATGGATCCAATACTGGAATTGCATTAAGGTCTTGTTCCAGTTGTTCTAGCTGTGTTGTAGCTTCTAAATGGTTGTCTTTAGCCTCTTTTCTATGCCCTTCATAAATATCGGTTCCGCTGATTTTTTCTAGCACATCCATCCGTTCACTTTCTAAAGCATTTAAAAATGCAGCAAAATCACCTTGTGCCAGAACCATCGATTTAGTAAAGCTATGGAAATCCATTCCGGTTAATTCAACTATTTTCTCTCGTACCTGTTGTGTACCCTCGACTATTACTTGTTCACTGTCATTCAGCTGAATTAGCTTCATTTCAGGGGGTAACAAATCAGCTGCTGAGTTTTCGTTTCTACGAATCACATGCCAGCTTGATCTGTATTTGTTATCTCCCACTTCAAATTCAACTTCAGCAAGACTTTCTGCCTTAGATTTTGTCATCACAAATTCAGCAGGACGGTCGAACCGGTAAGTTTCACCATACAAACCTAAAGTAATCACATCTAAAATACTCGACTTACCTGATCCATTAGGCCCTGTAATAGCAAATACACCGCAACCTACAATGGGAGCACGATCAAAGTGAATTCGGCTTTCCCCCTCTAGCGAGTTAATATTCTTAAAATAAAGGTTCAGTATTTTCATTGAGTCATTACGCTGATTTAATTCTGATTTAAGCTATTATAATACACACTTGCTAGATAAAACTGATTCTAAACCATATTGCATATGTTAAAGATAAAAAATTATAAAATAATAATTGAACATTGTTTAATTAATGAGTATAGTACACTCTAAAATATCTGATAAGCTTCACAAGGGAGGAATAAGAATGTTAAAAAAATTTTTACACTGGTTGTTAACTTTTATATACAAAGTTGAAGTAAAAGGGCTGGATAATTATAAGAAATCTGGTGATAGAGTTCTTATTGTTGCAAACCACACGTCTTTTTTAGACCCTTTATTATTGGGCGTGTTTTTACCAGATGATATTACCTTTGCAATTAATACCGATATTGCTGAGCGTTGGTGGTTAAAACCGTTTCTGTCGTTATCTCATGTATTTCCAATGAACCCGATTCAGCCTTTGTCTTTAAAAGCACTGATTCGTCATTTAGATAATAAGACTAAAACTGTTATTTTTCCTGAGGGACGTATTACAGTAACGGGGTCATTAATGAAAATTTATGACGGCACAGGGATGGTAGCTGATAAATCAGGGGTTTCTATATTGCCTATTCGTATTAGTGGTGCTGAATATACACCTTTTTCCAGACTAAAAAATGTAGTACGCTTGCGCTGGTTTCCTAAAATTATTATTGATATTCTTCCTCATACGACAATACATGCTGACGATGAACTTAAGGGTAAAGTAAGACGTAATTATTGTGGTCATCTCCTTGCTGATATTATGAGTGAAATGGTTTTTACTACGGGTCTACAACAGCAAACCATTTTTTCGGCTTTACTAGAGGCTCGTACAATCCATGGCGGGAAGCATACGGTAGCAGAAGACTTAGAAAGAACACCTCTTTCCTATAATGCACTGATTACACGAACCATTGCTATTGGAAATGCCTTAAAAAAAATCACTCAAGAACAAGAAAATGTAGGCATTTTTTTACCAAACTCGGTAAAAACACTAAATGTTATTCTTGGCCTACAGCTTTTCGGTCGAGTACCTGCTATGTTGAATTACTCCACAGGTTCAGGTGGCATGCTTTCGGCTTGTAAAACAGCGGAGGTAAAAACGGTGTTAACTTCTCGGCGTTTTATTGAGCTGGGTAAATTCACCAGTGAAGCTGAAGCATTAGAGAAAAAAATTAACCTGGTTTACCTGGAAGATTTAGCAGACACCATCTCTGGCCTTGATAAATTACAAGCTTTAATCCAATCAAAAACAATAAATTTTTGGTACAAGTCTGATCAATTTAGCTCAGAAAGCCCTGCTGTTGTTTTATTTACATCAGGCTCTGAAGGTGAACCTAAAGGTGTTGTGCTTTCACATACTAATATTCTTGCTAATCATAAGCAATTAGTTTCGCGTATTAGTTTTAACTCGCAAGATGTGGTTCTAAACTTTCTTCCCATGTTTCATTCGTTTGGTTTTACGGTAGGAACGATGCTACCAATACTGAACGGAATGACTACTTTCTTCTACCCTTCACCTCTACATTTTACAGTAATACCCGAAATTGCCTACGATATTGGGGCGACCATTATGTTTGGTACTAACACTTTTTTAGCCTCTTATGCTAAAAAAGCACATGCTTATGATTTTTACACAATGCGCTATGTAGTTGCTGGTGCTGAAAAATTACAAGATAGTACCCGGCAAATATGGGCAGAAAAGTTTGGCATTAGAATCTTAGAAGGTTACGGAGCAACAGAAACAGCACCTGTTGCATCCGTTAATACACCGATGTATTTTAAATCGGGTACAGTGGGGCGCTTAATGCCCAAAATGCAATACAAATTAGAAGACATACCAGGTATAGAAGATGCTGGAAAGTTACATCTTTATGGCCCGAATATTATGCAAGGCTATTATTTGTCTGATAATCCAGGAAAACTTGTCCCTCCTAAATCAATTTATGGCGATGGATGGTACGATACAGGCGATATCGCCAATATTGATGAAGATGGGTTTGTTAGCATACGTGGTCGAAGTAAGCGATTTGCGAAAGTGGGTGGAGAAATGATTTCCCTTGCCGCCATTGAACAATTAGCTGTCAGTGCCTGGCCTAATGCAGAACACGCCTCAGCCAGTTTGCCCGACCCTAAAAAAGGAGAACAAATTATTTTATTAACGACTCAAGAAGGAGCTGATGCAAAACAATTTCAGTCGTTATCAAAAGGGGTTCAATCCATCGCCTTACCAAAGAAAGTATTTGTGGTTGATTTTATTCCCATGCTAGCGACTGGAAAAATCAATTATCCTGAAGTAACTAAATTAGCGGAAAACCTAGTCGAACCTGAGGTTTAATATGAATAAGCAAATTTACCCCCTTTTAATTGCTCAGTTTTTATCTGCTTTTGCTGATAATGCGATCTTATTTACAGTGATCGCTTTAGTGATGAAATCTGCTCAGTTAGCTACATGGTATGTACCAGCGTTACAAAGCGTATTTTTAATCGCCTTTGTTGTGTTAGCACCTTGGGTGGGTGCTTTTGCAGATAACCACGCCAAATCCAATGTTTTAATTATCGCCAATTTGATTAAAGCCGCAGGCGCAGGATTATTGCTGTTAAATGTGGAGCCTTTAATTGCCTACTGTTTAGTTGGAGCAGGTGCTGCAATATATAGCCCAGCAAAATATGGGATTTTACCTGAATTGGCAGATGAAAATTCTTTAGTTAAAGCCAATAGCTGGATAGAAGGCTCAACTATTTTAGCTATTTTGCTAGGTATGGTAATCGGAGCAAGAGTTGCTGATTATTCAATTCAATTGGCCTTGATTGGGACTATTATTGTCTTTGTTATTTCTGCTGCTGTGACTCTATTTTTACCTAAAAGAATAGAAAAAAAAGTAGAACAAGGCTCAAAGATTATTCGTTTTTATCAGCAATCCCATCTATTTTTTACCACACCCCGTTCGCGTTTTGCCATTTTGGGTGCTTCTCTATTTTGGGCGGCAGCGGCAACAGTCAGGGTTATCATTATTGCCTGGGCACCTTTGATCTTAATGACTGAAAATGCCAGTGATATTGCTGAATTAACTTTATTTTTAGCAATTGGAATTATTGTCGGATCAGCCATTGTGCCACATTTAATTCCTTTGAATTTACTTCGCCGTGCAAGAATCCCGGCTTATTTAATGGCAATTTTTATTGTAGTACTAAGTTTTACTGAAACTGTCTGGCCAGCGCGTCTAGCCCTTTTTGCTATCGGTGTGGCAGGCGGTATGTTTATCGTACCTATTAATGCTGCTTTACAAGAATTGGGTCATCAGAGCATTGGTAGTGGTAGCGCGGTTGCATTACAAGGTTTTTTTCAAAATATCGCCATGCTGGTTGCTGTTGGCTCGTATACTTATGCTGCTTCAGTTAATGTTACTCCTGTTATTGCAATGCTAACACTAGGTTTTCTGGTTTTTCTAGCCACATTTTTAGTATCACTTCATTTGCCTGTTAATTTGGTTAATAAACAGGAGTAGTAAGGTATAAACTAGCTTAAAGTATTTACGGCAAAGATTAGAACGACTTCACAACCACTTATACTTGGTTGTCAAACCAGTATTTAAGACAATTTCTTATACTTCCTTCTTATATAAACTATTTTCCAAATAAAAAAACTAACTATTGCTAACAATAACCATATAGCCACTAGCCACCCAACGACTCCATCGTAATAACTACTGACTAAATAAGAATAGTCTGAATTTAGGTTAGTATTAAAAAAGTCTTTACCTAATTTTATCTGCCATACCCAGGCTGCGTGGCAACCAATACAAATACCAATACTATTTGAAAATTGAGTTCTAATAGTGACTAAAAACAACCCAACAGCTAATAAAGCAACAAATGCGGAGGTGATTTCTGGATTTATTACATTTGCAAAAGCTTCTGCCATTAACTGAAACCCACTACTTATTGAAAGCTCTTCATACGGAATATCTGTTTTTGTTTTTACAAAATGAAAAGCTGCATAATATGTCGCACTAACAAATGCCGCCAAACCAATCATCATTTTTTTCTTCAACCCCGCTAATAATATTCCACTAAAAATTGGTTCCTCGCCAAAAGAAATTAAGGTTGCTAATAATAATGCAAGTAAGGCTCGTATTATAATTTTGCTTGTTGTCCACTCCTTAGTTTGATCAATCACATTAATATCAAAAATATATAATGTAATCATAACTGGCATTAAGGTTAGCAATCCCAAGATCATGCCATAGCCCAACTGTTTTAAAAATTGTGGTCTGGGTGAAAACCCTATGTCAGCCCAAGTAAGCTTTAAGTAATGTCTTAATGGAAAAATACTTAATAGTAAAAAAATCTGTGCGCCTTTGCTCACTATTTTACGCATAGAAATAATATCACCAGCTACCATCAAGATGATATAACTTAATAGTGCTGAGAATGAAACAAAAAATAATAGAATCAATAACGGGACTAGCGAATAATAAGTTGTTTTGATTAAATTCATATTAATTAAATAAAATCGCCCCATAACATTTGCACCGCTGATAGCGCGGCTAATGAAGCAGTTTCTGTGCGTAAGGTTCGCTTTCCTAGTCGAATGGGTATAAACCCTGCTTCTATTGCAAGCTCTCTTTCCTGGTCAGAAAAACCACCTTCTGGCCCAGTCATTAATGTTACATGGAAGTTATCAGGTTTTAAATCATTCAATGATTGCTTTGCATAGGGATCTAAAAAAATTTTTAATCCATTCTGCTGATAAACCCAGCTTTGTATCTCATTTATTTCACTTAGTTCTGGTAAAAATGTTCGATTACTCTGCTCTGTTGCATGTTGTACAATACTCTTCCAGTGCTGTAATCTTTGTGGCTTTTTATCCCCTTTAAATTTAACAACACAGCGTTCAGTCAGTAATGGTGTAATTTCATTGACACCCAGCTCAACGGCTTTTTGAACTGCCCAGTCCATTCTATCACCACGAGAAATACCGAGTCCCAGGGTTATTTTTAGCGGTGACTCAACACTTCTATCAATTGCCTCTACTATATTGACCACAACTCTTTTGCGGCTAACTTCCTCTAATGTGCACACAAACTCTCCACCGAGACCATTAAAAAGAGTAATTGTCTGATTTTTTTTTAATCGCAAAACTGTACGGACATAATGCGCACTGTCGTCTTGAAGGTCTATTTTTTGACCAAGAATTAATCTATCAGCTGTATATAATCTGGAAATTCGCATAGCTTAATGCATTTGTTATGTGCATAAAAAAGGGACTGTTAAGCCCCTATATTCAACCTTCTATACTTTACGCAATCACGGATGCGGAATTTATATCAAATTGTTTTTGTCGATAATAACCGTGACCACGTAAAAGTATATTTGCTAAAAATTAATAACGATAATGATCTGGCTTGTAAGGCCCTTCAACTGGTACGTTAATATATTTAGCCTGTTCAGATGTTAGCTCAGTTAAATTAACACCAAGTTGCTCCAAATGAGAACGGGCAACTTTTTCATCTAGTTTTTTAGGTAAAATATACACTTTATTTTCGTAGTTAGAAGCATTTTTCCACAATTCTATTTGTGCAAGTACTTGGTTACAGAATGAATTAGACATCACAAAACTTGGATGACCCGTTGCGCAACCTAAATTAACTAAACGACCTTCTGCTAAAAGAATCAATTTTTTCCCATCTGGGAAAATAATATGATCAACTTGTGGCTTGATATTCTCCCATGTATATTTACGAAGAGAAGAGATTTCAATTTCCGAATCAAAATGACCTATATTACATACGATAGCCTGGTTTTTCATAGCAGCCATATGATCATGAGTAATGATATTAAAATTACCCGTTGCAGTAACAAAGATATTTGCTTGTGGAGCCGCATCTTCCATCGTTACCACTCGAAACCCTTCCATTGACGCCTGTAACGCACAAATCGGATCAATTTCTGTAATCCAGACTGTCGCTCCTAATCCACGTAAAGATTGAGCACAACCCTTACCAACATCACCATAACCACAAACAACTGCAATTTTACCGGCAATCATCACATCGGTAGCCCGTTTAATCCCATCAACTAGTGATTCACGGCAACCATAAAGATTGTCAAATTTAGATTTAGTAACTGAATCATTTACATTAAAAGCTGGTGTTTTTAACGTGCCTTTTGCCACCATTTCATATAAACGTAAAACACCTGTTGTTGTTTCTTCAGAAAGCCCTTTAACATCAGACATTAGTTCTGGAAATTTTTCGTGCATCATGATCGTTAAATCACCACCATCATCCAAAATCATATTAGGCCGCCATCCATCAGGACCAATAATTGTTTGTTCAATGCACCACTCGGCTTCTTCCTCAGTTTCACCTTTCCATGCAAAAACAGGAATACCAGTCTCTGCCATAGCTGCAGCTGCATGATCTTGAGTTGAAAAAATATTACAAGACGACCATCTAACTTCAGCACCTAAAGCCGTTAATGTTTCTATTAACACAGCCGTCTGAATAGTCATATGCAGACAACCAGCAATGCGAGCACCTTTTAAAGGCTGAGCTTTGCCATACTCTTCCCGTAAAGCCATTAATCCTGGCATTTCAGTTTCAGCAATACTCGTTTCTTTACGACCCCATTCTGCAAGTGATATATCTGCTACCTTGTAATCTTGTGAACTCATGTATTTTCCTGTTTTATTTATATGCGATTAATTAGTATTGGTGTTAAAGCCCTGCTGCCTCTTTTAAGATGTCAACTTTATCAGTTTTTTCCCAGCTAAAAGAATCTTCTGTACGACCAAAATGGCCATATGCCGCAGTTTTACGATAAATTGGCTTTAATAAATCTAATTGAGCTATTAATCCTTTAGGTCTTAAGTCAAATTGGTCTCGGATAATAGCAACCATTTTATCTTCACTTATTTTTCCTGTACCGAAAGTTTCGATACTGATTGATGTTGGTTCAGCAACACCTATTGCATAAGAAACCTGTATTTCACAGCGTTCAGCCAGCCCTGCTGCAACAATATTTTTTGCTACATATCTTGCCATATAAGCGGCAGATCTATCCACTTTTGAAGGATCTTTACCAGAAAAAGCTCCTCCTCCATGTCTAGCCATTCCACCATAGGTATCAACAATTATTTTACGCCCAGTTAACCCACAGTCGCCTACAGGGCCACCTATAATAAACTGACCTGTTGGGTTTATAAAATATTGAGTACCTGAATGCAACCATTCCTTAGGTAAAGTCGGCAGTATTATTTCATCCATCACTGCTTCTTCTAATTGCTTACCACCAATATCTGGAGAATGCTGTGTTGATAGAACAACGGCATCAATCGCAACAGGCTTATGATTTTCATAACGAAAGGTTATCTGGCTTTTCGCGTCAGGGCGTAACCAAGGCAAGGTTTTATTTTTGCGGACTTCAGCTTGCCTTTCAACTAGTCTGTGAGAGAAAGTGATAGGTGCAGGCATTAAAACATCAGTTTCATTACTTGCGTAACCAAACATTAAGCCTTGGTCACCAGCGCCCTGTTCATGATCTTCGCTATCATCAACACCCATTGCAATATCAGCTGACTGCTTACCTATTGCATTGATAACCGCACATGTTTCTCCATCAAAACCAACATCTCCGTTATCATAGCCAATTTCACAAACAACGTTTCTAACCAATTCCTCAGTATCTACCCACGCATCAGTTGTAACTTCACCAGCTAAAATAACCATGCCTGTTTTAATCATGGTTTCACATGCAATTCTAGATTTCTTGTCCTGAGCCAAAAGTGCATCAACTACAGCATCAGAAATTTGATCTGCTACTTTATCAGGATGGCCTTCTGATACGGACTCTGATGTAAAAATAAAATTATTACTCACTATTATTTACCTCTTTGCCTTAAGTCTAGGAATAGTTCTACCTATTCCTAATACTAAATTATGCAAAAGGCCGCAATGCGACCTTTTGAAATATGGTGGGCCCTCCCAGACTCGAACTGGGGACCTGCCGATTATGAGTCGGATGCTCTAACCAACTGAGCTAAGGGCCCTGAAAAAATTCCTGAACAGGTTTATTTAATTTTCACCATCAAGAAAGCATTTTAATTGCTCTGACCTTGAAGGGTGTCTTAATTTTCTTAATGCTTTTGCTTCAATTTGTCGTATTCTCTCACGAGTCACATCAAACTGTTTTCCTACTTCTTCTAATGTATGATCAGTATTCATATTTATACCAAAGCGCATACGCAAAACCTTTGCTTCTCTCGCAGTCAGACCACTTAATACATTTTGCGTAGATTCGCAAAGGCTAGCAATAGTTGCGGACTCAACAGGAGAAAGCACCTTTCCGTCTTCGATAAAATCACCTAAATGTGAATCTTCATCATCACCAATAGGTGTTTCCATGGAAATAGGCTCTTTAGCAATTTTTAATACTTTGCGAACTTTATCTTCAGGCATTTCCATTCGTTCTGCAAGTTCTTCCGGCAAAGCTTCCCTACCTTTTTCTTGAAGAATTTGTCTTGAAATACGATTAAGTTTATTTATGGTTTCAATCATATGCACAGGAATACGAATAGTTCTTGCTTGGTCAGCTATTGAACGAGTTATTGCCTGTCTAATCCACCATGTTGCATAAGTTGAAAATTTATAGCCACGACGATATTCAAATTTATCTACCGCTTTCATTAAACCAATGTTACCTTCTTGAATTAAATCAAGAAATTGTAAACCGCGATTAGTATATTTTTTTGCTATTGAAATCACTAATCGTAGATTTGCTTCAATCATTTCTTTTTTAGCTCTTCTAGCTTTAGCCTCACCTACTGATAGACGACGGTGAATATCTTTTAAATTAGAAGTGGTTAGTCCTTCAGCCAACTCAATTTCTTTCAAGCTTTCCTGAACTTTGATTAATTCAGATTCATTCTGTTTTATTACTTCTGAATAATTTGGGTTTTTTAGATATTCTTCCAGCCAAGAAGAACTCGTTTCATTTCCTACAAAAGACTCAATAAATTGTTTCCTCGGTACATTTGCTTTTTTTACACAGATATCAAGAACAATTTTTTCTTTTCCCCTAATTTCTTTTATAACTGGCTTAAAGATTAAGTTTAGCTTTTTTATGTATTGAGGCGCCCATTTAAATTCAGAAAAAACAGACGCTAAGGTTTCAAGTGCTTTTTCAGATTTATCATGATCATAACCATTTTTAGAAATAGCTGTTGTTGCCGATTTTAATGCTTTACGAAGCTCATCAACTTTTTCTTTAACATCTTGATAATCTAAACCTTTTACTTCTTTTTCCTCTTCACTGCCTTCTTCAGCAGCTTCAGCTGCGGCAGCGGCAGCGGCAGCGGCGGCTGCAGCGGCCGCTTTCGGGTCAAAATCTGGTTCATTCAAATCTATCAAATCAAGGACTAAATCACTCAATCTAATAGGCGATTCTTCATCCAACACCAAATCAAAAGAGCTTATAAATGATTCTACAACAGGTCGAGAGCGAGAAATAGCTAGAACAATATGGCGTTGTGCTGCTTCAATTCTTTTGGCTATTTTTAGTTCTTCCTCTCTAGTTAATAATTCAACTGAACCCATTTCCCTCATATACATTCTAACAGGATCAGTTGTTCTACCATATTCACTATCAATAGATGCAAGTGCAGCCACTTCAGCCGCAGCATCATCATCATCTGAAGTAATAGCTGTATCAGAAGTCAATAATGAATCAGCATCTGGCGCTACCTCATGAACCTGAATACCCATATCAGAAATCATTCCAATGATATCTTCTATTTGTTCAGGATCAACAATATCGCTAGGTAAATGATCGTTAACTTCTGCATAGGTTAAGTAACCTTGTGCTTTACCCTTTGCTATTAATTGCTTAATTTGAGATTGTTGTTGTTCTTGATTCATTCTATACCCACAAAATACATTCAACACTTAAAACCCGACTAACCGATAATAATAACATATAGCTAAATATCTTGTTAGATTAAGTTTTATTTTATAATATCCGTTTTTGCTCTTCCTTGCTCACAACCTGCTTTACTTTTTTTTCCATCATATCGTTAAAATACTGCTTTTTCCCCTGTTTAAACAATTCAACTAAAGCCCCCTCAAATGCCTGCTGCGCATTAAAATCATTGTTTTCTAAAGGTAATGCCTCAAGCCTTGCAACCTCCGATAACCACTGATGCCTTTCAGGGTTGTCGCGATAAACTTCAAGTAACCTACCCGTATTTTTCAGTTGATTCTTTTCTATAACGGCCATCACATCAAGCAAAGCATCCTTTGTCCGAAAGCTCATCTTCTTCCAATTAGGGTTTGTTTTTTCTATTAACTCAACCATTTCAGGGTTTTGTAATAAAAGTGCCATCACCACTTTTTCTCGATTATGCATTGTAGCCGGTCGCAAGTCGCGAACTAAGTCAATCGGTGCATCTAATTTTTTCAAACTAGTGCTTGGAGAGCGCCTACCAAGCTCCTCTAACATCATTTCCCGAAAAGTTCCTGCAGGAATTTTTTCAATATGAGGCTTTGCCTCAGAAATTAAACAAGACCGCCCTTCGATTGTCGAAAGATCAATGTCTTTTGAAATATATTCAAAAAAGTAACCAGATAAGGTCTGTGAATTTTGAATTTGACGTTCAAATTCATCCGCCCCTAGCTCTCTGATTAATGAATCAGGATCCTGCCCTTGAGGCAAGAGCATAACTCGAGCAAGCCTACCCTCCTTAAGACATGAAAAAGTTTCTTGAACGGCTCTCCATGCAGCCTTTTTTCCAGCAATATCGCCATCAAAACAAAAGACAATTTCAGAGGTGAACCTGAACAACAAGTCCATATGCATTTTAGAAGGCGCGGTTCCTAGTGCTGCAACAGAATAATTAACTCCAAACTGGCTTAAAGCTAAAACATCCATATAGCCTTCAACCAATAATATTCTTTTTGGTCTAGAGTCTTTTTCTAATAACTCAAATAAACCGTAAAGTTCTTTGCCTTTAGAAAATATGGGCGTTTCTGGGGAATTCAAGTATTTTGGTAAAGAGTCGTCCAAAACACGACCACCAAAACCTACAATTCGCTTACGCTTGTCTCTAATAGGAAAGACAAGTCTCCCACGAAAGCGGTCAAATGGCTTGCCACCTTCTTTGCTAGTTAACATGCCAGCCTTAAGTAATAAGCCATTGTTAAACCGAGAAGCTAGAGTATCCCAGCTATCAGGAGCATATCCTAAAGAAAATTCTTTTGCAATTTCGCCACTTAATCCACGATGTTTCAAGTATTTAATTGCATTTTTACCTTGCGAGCTGCTTCTTAATTGCTCAACATAAAATACAGCGACTTGCTCAAGAATAGAATATAAAGCACTATAATCTTGTCTTTGAGCAGAGATTCCAAAATCCTTCTCTCTAGGAACATCAATTCCAACAAAGCCAGCTAGATCTTCAATTGCTTCAACGAAATCAAGGTGACTAAATTCAATCAAAAAACTAATTGCGTTCCCGCCAACCCCACAGCCAAAGCAGTGATAAAACTGTTTTTTTCGGTTTACCGAGAAACTAGGTGATTTTTCCGTATGAAAGGGACAGCGAGCAACGTAACTGCTTCCCGCTTTTTTTAGTGGGACATGCGAATCAATCAAGTCGACTATATCGACTCGCACCAAAAGGTCATCTATAAATTCACGAGGTATTCTGCCAGACATTAAAACCCAGCCTTGTCACTTAAGTGGCAAGTTTTGCTTTAATAATTGAGCTTACTATTGACATATCTGCACGACCGAGCATTTGAGGTTTTAATATCCCCATCACTTTCCCCATATCCTTAATGGAGCCAGCACCAGAATCAGATATTGCTTTTACAACCTGCACATCTATCTCTTCTTCCGTTAAAGCTTGAGGCAAAAAGTCTTGTATAACTACAATCTCAGCTTCTTCAATCTCTGTAAGATCATCGCGGCCTGCTTCTTTAAATTGCTTGATAGATTCTCGGCGTTGCTTAAGCATTTTATCAAGGACAAGCATAATCCGCTCATCATCCAACTCAATTCGCTCATCAACTTCAATCTGTTTAATAGCAGCTAAAATTGTTCTAATAACAAGCAATCTTTCTTTGTTTTTAGCCTTCATGGCTACTTTCATATCATCCGTGATACGCGCTTTTAATGAAGACATAATTAAGCCCAAATAAAAAGATTAAAGTTGAGGACGTCCACGACGTAGATTTTTTAGTGCATAACGCTCACGAGCTAATTTTTTTAGATGGCGTTTAACTGCTGCGGCACCTTTGCGCTTGCGTTCAGCTGTAGGTTTTTCATAAAATTCACGACGACGAACTTCTGATAGTACGCCGGCTTTTTCGCATGAACGCTTGAAGCGACGGATTGCAATATCAAAGGGCTCATTTTCTCTTACTTTTACTGATGGCATTATAATGACCTAATTATGTTAATATACTTTCGGGCTTCATGCCCCACTTAGCGAACTCTTAATTATACCCATAAATTAGATTTAATCAAAATACAATGTACATCTTAGGCATAGAAACTTCTTGTGATGAAACAGGCGTCGCTATTTATCACTCAACAAAAGGATTAATATCTCATCATTTGTACAGCCAAGTTTCTATGCATAGTGAATACGGCGGAGTAGTTCCAGAGCTTGCATCTCGTGACCATATTCGAAAGCTGATTCCTTTAGTTAAACAAACCTTATCTGATAGTAAACTTAACAATGCTGACATTCAAGGTGTTGCATATACTGCTGGCCCTGGCTTGATGGGCGCTTTGCTAGTAGGTGCAACAACTGCCCGAAGTTTAGCATGGGCATGGCAAGTCCCAGCAATAGCGGTTCATCATATGGAAGGTCATTTGCTAGCACCGATGCTAGAAGAAAAACCACCCGAATTTCCTTTTGTTGCTCTGTTAATCTCAGGCGGACATACTTTATTAATCCAAGTTGATGGAATTGGACAATATACTCAACTTGGTGAGTCTTTAGATGATGCCGCTGGCGAAGCCTTTGATAAAACAGCTAAAATGCTTGGTCTTGGTTATCCTGGCGGGCCAAAAGTTTCTCAGCTTGCAGAAAAAGGAACCGCTCGTTTTATATTTCCTCGACCGATGACAGATAGACCAGGTTTAGATTTTAGCTTTAGCGGGCTAAAAACTTTTACTATGAATACCTTTAATTCAACGAATAAATCTGAGCAGGATAAAGCAGATATTGCCTATGCATTTCAAAAAGCCACTTCTGAAACATTAGCCATAAAATGTAGAAGAGCTCTTCAACAAACAGGATTGAAAACGTTGGTTATCGCTGGCGGAGTCAGTGCAAACACACAAATTCGCGCCGAATTATTAAAAATGACTGAAAAAGAAGATGCAACACTTTTTTTTCCTCGGCTAGAATTCTGTACGGATAATGGCGCCATGATTGCCTACGCAGGATGCCAACGATTATTGGCTGGACAAGAAGAAAATTTAGAAATTTATGCAAAACCGCGCTGGCCAATTGAAGAGCTAATGGCTTTGTAAAATAATATAATTTTTCATCGCCACAACTCTAAAAAAATTTACAACTCCATCTCAATTTATATATTACCCTTGAAAACCAAGTAATTTTTTATTAATAATCATTTCTGTAATTGATTCAGGAACATGGTTTTCCCAATCACCCCTTCCATTTTTAATATCAGAAAGAACACGAGAAAAACTAATATCTAATAAGCTTTCGTCAGCATTTTCCAGTCCGATTAAATATCCATTATCTAATAAATGCTTATATAAATATTTTAATTTATCAGAAGGCTGAAAATTATTAACCGTGACTAGCTCGTTTTTATCTGTATTTTTAGAAGGATAAATATAAAGCCTGGTGTTATCTGGAAATAATTTGGCAAATGCTTCTAAAATCCCCCCCTCTAAACCTTCATAATATTCTTCATCGAAAATTAGTTGCAAATTAGAAATACCTAAAATTATGCCGATTTGCAACTTGGTATAGCGACGGAAATAAGCTCGCAAGCGAAAATAACGCAAATAATTAGAAATCATTACGGTATAGCCTTGAGTATTAAGCATGTCCACACGAGCAAGAAAATCAGCATCATCAATCTGATCACCAACAGTCAAACTGGCCATTGTTAGCTCAGCCAACACTAAGGTTTTATCGCCATCAATAGACTGTATTTGACTAAAGTGGTGTTTTCCACATTTAGTCATATCAAGATGAACTTTCGTTAGAGGCGTAAAGGAACCACGTATTACCAATATATTTTTCTTATATAAAAGCTCAGAAGGGATTTGTACCTCGCCTTGAGGACTAAACATGATGGCATGAGTTAGATTGCTGTGCACCAAGTGCAGATTCATCAATCTGTTTTCTGTTTCTTCAAAATAAGGCCCTGAAAAATGAATCATATCAATTTCAATACGACCAGGTTCTAGATCATCCCCAAGGGTCTCAATAATTTTTTTAGGTCGCGTAAAGTGATTAAAAGCTGAATGAATTAAATTTACTCCAAGCACACCCAAAGCTTCTTGCTGGGCACCACCATCATTATCCAGCATTCGCACATGCAGAATAATATCACTGGGCGCAGCCTCTCGGTAAAGCTGTAAGCGAATACCTATCCAGCCATGACATTCGTTTTTTTGCAAATAACTTTTTGCTGTAACTGTTGCCGCATAAGAAAAAAATGTTGTGTTTTTAGGTCGCGTTGGTGTTAATAGCTCAGTAACAGCAGTATATTCTTTATCCAACATTTTTATCAATCGACTTCGACTAACATAACGCCTAGATTCCTCAGCTCCGTAAATATCATCACTCACTTGCATATCATAAGCAGACATTGTTTTTGCAACCGTTCCTGCAGCACCACCAGCACGGAAAAAATTTCTAGCAACCTCCTGACCCGCTCCAATTTCGACAATAGTACCGTATTTACAGTTATCCAAATTTATCTCTAGCGCTTTATGTAAAGTATTATGTATTTTTTCGCGTTCAGGCATAGTAAGAAACTCGTCAGAAATTTTATTTAATTATTATTAAGCATAGAACATTTCTCTGATTAATAATAATTAAATTGAAATTTCTGTGATTTAAAGTGTTTTGGCTTAATAACTGCTGTAGTAAAACCACCCGTTATCGCCAAAATAATTTAGAACCTTATTTATTTCTGCATAAAAATCAGTTTAATCTTAGCAACCCTATACCTAACAATAAAACTAAAGGGTATAATACCCAGTTAATTAAAAAATTTGAGTAGGTTGCCATGCAAATAATTCAGGAAGCACTCACATTTGATGATGTTTTATTAGTACCAGCACATTCAACGGTATTGCCGCGTGAAGTCGCATTAAAAACAAAATTAACAAAAGAAATTTCACTTAATATCCCTTTAATCTCTGCAGCGATGGATACAGTAACAGAGAGCCGGCTGGCAATTGCAATTGCTCAGGAAGGGGGCATTGGTATTATCCATAAAAACATGACTGCAGAAGAACAGGCAAGTGAAGTAAGACATGTTAAAAAATATGAAAGCGGCGTCATTAAAGACCCTATAACAGTTTCACCCGATATTTCTGTCAGAGACGTTATGGAATTAACTCGGGCAAATAATATATCGGGGGTTCCTGTTGTAAACGGAAATGATTTGGTGGGCATTGTCACCAGTCGTGATTTGCGTTTTGAAACAAGGCTAGATGAAAAAGTAAGTTCCGTCATGACACCTAAGAAACGATTAATTACTGTTTCTGAATCCGCTGATCACAAAGAAGCAATCGCTCTATTACATAAACATCGTATTGAAAAAGTATTAGTCGTAAACGATGATTTTCACTTGAAGGGCATGATTACGGTGAAGGATATTCAAAAAGCAAAAGATTATCCTAATGCTTGCAAAGATGAGCAGGAACGATTGAGAGTGGGTGCTGCCGTCGGCACAGGTAAAGAAACGGAAGAGCGTGTAAAAGCCTTAGTTAAGGCAGGGGTTGATGTCATTATCGTTGATACAGCACATGGTCATTCCCAAGGCGTTTTAGACAGAGTCCACTGGGTTAAATCAAATTATCCTAATGTACAAGTAATAGGCGGCAATATAGCTACAGCAGAAGGAGCAAAAGCTTTGGTAGAAGCTGGAGCAGATGGTGTAAAGGTTGGAATAGGGCCTGGTTCAATTTGTACAACCCGTATAGTTGCTGGTGTCGGAGTTCCTCAAGTGACTGCTATCAGCGATGTTCATGATGCATTAAAAGACACAGGCATACCGTTAATTGCAGATGGAGGCATCCGTTATTCTGGTGATGTAGCAAAAGCATTGGCTGCTGGTGCGCACACTGTAATGTTAGGTGGCTTATTTGCAGGCACTGAAGAAGCACCGGGTGAAGTTGAATTATATCAAGGACGCTCCTACAAATCATATCGTGGCATGGGATCTCTAGGTGCGATGTCGCAGCAACAAGGGTCTAGTGACCGTTATTTTCAAGAAGAAGATAGTATTGAAAAACTAGTTCCAGAAGGAATAGAAGGGCGAGTCCCTTATAAAGGCAGTATGTTAGCCATTATTCATCAGTTATTAGGTGGCGTTAAGTCAAGCATGGGCTATACAGGCAGCCAAAGTATTGAAACAATGCATAATAAAGTTCAATTCGTCAGAGTGTCTAGCGCAGGAATGAGAGAGAGTCATGTTCATGATGTAACGATTACCAAAGAAGCACCTAACTATCAAGTTAGTGGCTAACACCAACCAGATATATTAAAGCGGGCGTGATATTAAAGTGAAGTAAAGAATGGTAGATTGGGCTAACAGCTCTATCGTTAACCCAACATTTTTAGAAAAGGTTATGTTGGGTTGCCAAAAAAACGGCAGCCCAAGCTACATATTTTTTATTTACTTCACATTATAATCGCACCCTATTAAAATTCTATTGAGCTATTAATTATTTAGGAATGGGAATTAAATAAGTTGTGCGTTATCGCGAAGATTTTTTGTTTGTCTTCGTCCGTGTAGAAACAGGCGCATAGCCAGCTACGCAACTGTTTCTACACGGACGAAGACGGATAAAAAAACAAGTGAGAATGTGCAAGTTATTTAATTCCCATTCATTAAGACCATTGATTATAAAACGCTATCGTGAATCAACAGCAAACAGAAGATATTCATTCGCATAAAATTCTAATTTTAGATTTTGGCTCCCAATATACTCAATTAATAGCACGCCGTATTCGTGAAATAGGTGTTTACTGTGAAATTTATTCTTGCGAGTGTAGCCCAGAAGAAGTAAAAAACTTTGCCCCCAAAGGTATTATCCTATCTGGCGGCCCTGAAAGCGTTACTGGGGGAGACACCCCTAGAGCACCTCAATGCGTGTTTGAATTAGACATTCCTGTTTTAGGTATTTGTTATGGTATGCAGACTATGACAGAACAAATGGGGGGGAAAGTTGAATCATCTGATCATCGTGAATTTGGCTATGCTCAAATTAGAGCCAGAGGCCATTCGAAATTACTAAAGGATATTGAAGATCACTCCTCTAAAGAAGGCTATGGTTTGTTAGATGTATGGATGAGTCATGGCGACCGAGTCGTTGATTTACCAGAAGGCTTCAAGTTGATTGCAAGCTCTGATGGGGCGCCAATTGCTGGCATTGCCAATGAAGATAAAGGTTTTTTTGGCTTACAGTTTCACCCAGAAGTGACACATACCAAACAAGGCGGAAGAATTTTAAAACGTTTTGTTATTGATATTTGTGCCTGTGATGCTTTATGGACTGCCAATAATATTATTCAGGATAGCATCCATTCTGTACAACAAGCAGTAGGAAATGACCATGTGATTTTAGGCTTATCTGGAGGTGTTGACTCATCAGTTGTTGCGGCTCTTTTGCATAAAGCCATTGATAAACAATTAACCTGTGTTTTTGTAGATACAGGTTTACTTCGACAAAATGAAGGTGATCAGGTCATGACCATGTTTGCTCAACATATGGGCGTTCATGTTATTCGTGTTAATGCGGAACAACGTTATTTAGACGCTTTAAAAGGTGTAACTGACCCAGAAGCCAAACGTAAAGTTATTGGTAACTTATTTATCGAAATTTTCGATCAAGAAGCAGAAAAATTAACCAATGCAAAATGGTTGGCACAAGGGACCATTTACCCAGATGTGATTGAATCCGCTGGATCAAAAAGTGGTAAAGCACATTTAATTAAATCACACCATAATGTAGGTGGCTTACCTGAAAACATGACCTTAAAGCTCGTTGAACCCTTGCGTGAATTATTTAAAGATGAAGTCAGAAAACTAGGGCTAGAATTAGGGTTGCCAGCGGATATGGTCTTTCGCCACCCTTTTCCAGGCCCAGGTTTAGGCGTTAGAATTTTGGGTGAAGTAAAAAAACAATATGCCGATCTACTTAGGCAGGCTGATGCAATCTTTATTGAAGAACTCTATAAACATGACCTTTATGACAAAGTCAGCCAGGCTTTTGCTGTTTTTTTACCGATAAAATCAGTTGGTGTTATGGGTGATGGCAGACGTTATGACTATGTTATTGCCATACGAGCAGTAGAAACCATAGATTTTATGACTGCTCGCTGGGCACATTTACCCTACGACTTTTTAGATTTAATATCACGTCGAATTATAAATGAGGTAGATGGTATTTCCCGTGTTGCTTATGATATTTCTGGAAAACCTCCAGCAACCATAGAGTGGGAATAGGCTTAAGGGCGCCTCTATTAATTGATGAGCAATGGATGCGTTATGCAATCAGGCTTGCACAACGAGCTGAAGACCAGGGAGAAGTACCTGTCGGAGCAGTTTTAATTAAAGAAGAAAACTGTATAGCAGAAGGTTGGAATACCCCAATTCAAAACCACGACCCTACTGCTCATGCTGAAATAATGACTATTCGTCAAGCAGGAAAATTTTTAAATAATTACCGATTAACAAACACCACACTTTATGTCACATTAGAACCTTGTGTAATGTGTATGGGTGCTATTTCACACGCTCGTATTGAACGATTGGTTTTTGGAGCGTTTGACCCTAAACGTGGCGCTGTATGTAATGCCCTACAATTAAGCGATGCACCTTTTCTAAATCATAGAATAGAATGGCAAGGCGGTGTACTAGAAAATAATTGTTCTACTTTATTGAAAGGTTTTTTTCGTACAAAACGAGAGGAAAAATAAATTTTAAAGCCTATTGTTAACTCAATATTTTAAAGTTGCTGATATGCTCCACCAACTCTGCTTTGTCAAATGCACGAGAGGTATTTTCAGCAAAGCATTTAAGTGATGAAGAATATGAATAAAGATATGACCACTGATATACATTGGGAAAAATGGGGAAAAGAAGACCCTTATTTTGGTGTTATTACAAATGAAAAATTTAGGCTCAAAAATTTAACGCAGGAAGCAAAAAAAGATTTTTTTGAATCAGGTAAACATGATATTAATCGTGTTATTAATACTTGTAAACGACATTTTAACCAAAACTATTCCCCCAAAAAGGTTTTAGATTTTGGCTGCGGAGCAGGAAGGCTTGTTATCCCTTTCTCTCAAATAGCTAAAGAAGTTGTAGGTATTGATATTTCAGAATCAATGTTAAAAGAAACTGAAAAAAACTGTAAAGAATTCAAAATTACAAATACCAGTCTCTTTAAATCAGACGATGATCTTTCTTCATTAAAAGGACATTTCAACCTAATACATTCTTGTATCGTTTTTCAGCATATTCCGGTTGATAGAGGTAGAGATATTTTTAATAACCTTTTAAGTTTCCTTGAAGAAGAAGGAATATGTGCTATTCAGCTCACCTATGCAAAAACTATTTTTTCAGATACTTATGGAGTATCCCCAAAAACAAACCAATCTACTGAAAAATTCAACTACATTGATATTCCAGATAAAGATCCTGAAATGCAAATGAACCCATATAATTTAAATGAAATTTTTTATATTATACAATCAATAGGAGTTAGCAATATTTATATTGAATTTACAGACCATGGAGGAGAGTTAGGAGTTTATTTATATTTTCAGAAACCAAAAAAAGTATAACAATCGCATCCACTTAACCACAAAAATCGTCAGAATAATGGGGTCAGGTCTTTCTGAGCCACTTTATTCATTAAGTTTTACTATTCTGCTTATTGTCGAGTAGTGCTTCCCAAAATAGTCACCGATTTCTTTTAGAGTGTAGCCGCCTGATAGATACGCATTAAGGATTGCAATTTTTTGATCATTATATTTCTTATCATAATATTCGAAAGGTTTAGGGATTTTTCTTTTTTGAAGGTTTGGCACTTCGCTTAAAGCTTTCTTTTTATTAATTTGTTTTTGCTTCTTATTGACAAATTTTTCCGAACCAAGAAATATTTGGTTTTTTAATTGATTCCACATGGAAGGTAAACCAACTCCTTCTCTCACAAAATCAACATATCTTTCAATGGCTCTTTTTCGCTGTTTGGAAAATTGCAACAAAATCCAGTTTGTCTCCAACCAGGATGCTACCGGTACTTCACCTATCATCGCTTTATAACTGCTCCACTTCCAGGTTTTGATATTTTTTACCATGTTAGCTCTTACTGGATTCAATACAACATAGCGAGCTAATTCCAACAAATACTCATCTCGTTCGACCAAGATACCTTTGAAACGTCCTTGAAATACATGACCTACTCGGCCATGCTTGCGATTATAATATTGCGTATAAACGCCATTTAACTGCCTCATTCCTTTTGAAAGATTTGCTTCTGCTGTTTCAATTACTATATGGTAATGATTATCCATCAGACAATAAGCATGACACCGCCAGTTAGCCCGCTTGCAGGTATTTCCGAAAATTTCTAACCATTTTTCACGATCATCGTCATCTTCGTAGATATTCTCCCGCCTATCTCCTCGCGAGGTGACATGATACAAACCGCCTGCCATTTCTAACCTAAGTGGTCTTGCCATCTACTAAGCCTAGCATATAATTTGTTTTATAGAAAGACCTGACCCCGACCTTCTTTAATAAAATAAATCCGCCCCTTTACCCTAAAAAATCAATTGAGATAGGAATTATAGTGATTCAACTGATTTATTTAGGTATATGCCTCCCAGCTATTCGGGCTGTTCTTGTTCTTGCAATAACAACCCAAGAGGAATATCGTTAGTGTAGATACCATCAATTCCAATCGAAGAAAAAAATTGCCATTCTGCTTCTGTATCAATCGTGTAAACCAAGGAGTTTAAACCCAGCAACTTAAGTTGCTCAATAAATAGGGCAGCAGAACCAGGTTGAATTTGTTCTGCCTGACCAAGCAAAAAGGAGTCAATTGAGGCACTGTGAGCATTTGCATCAATAAGAACTTGAATGTACGTCTCTAATCCTCCATAAATAGGTAGCCTAAATAATGAATCTATTTCACCCCATTCAAGTCCAAATCCAACATCCTTGTCTATAGGCATTACTTCAAACCCTGTGAATTGTTCAATCTCTTCTTCGGTCAAAAGCTGCAAGGCATTAATCGTTAATGCGCGTGCAACATATGGATTTATCTCGGCTGATAAAGCGATAATTTCAGGTGAGAAAGATTCGATCAGAACCTGATCATTCATCCGTGATCGGTTGATTACACGATTAACTTTATGTACTAAAGGTGTGGTTCCTACATCAGCAGGGTCACAAAGAGGAGACGGTGTTTTTATTTCAACAATAACAAGACCACTTGGACGGTCTTTTCGTCTATGATGACTGAATCTACGTGCTGTATAAAGAATCCGACGTAGGCTGGAAACATATTTAAACCGCCTTTTTAATTGTCTATAGGTTAACGTGTTAACACAAGTAAAATCGTCCAGATAATCATCGTGTAAAGCTACAACCTGATTGTCACGAGTCAACACAACATCGACCTCAACTATACTGATACCTTCTCGATAAGCACGACGAACGGCACGCGCTGTATTTTCAATGGGTTGATTTTCAATTTCACCCAGGTTTTCACCATAGCCACGATGGCCGATGGCAAAAGGTGTTTCCTCTGGATTAAAAATATCATCAATAGTCCAGCGCCAGCGACTTGACGAATAAGAATCATGGGCTGCAACATTAATGCTGACTGATGAGAAAGCTAAGAAAATAAATAATAGGATAAGTTTTTTCATAATAAATTTCCTTTGTTGTATCAGTTTTATCTGATCTAAAAGTATGTAGTGAAAAAAGAGAACAGGCTTAGGAACGCATATAAAGCTATTTCAGGAACAATATTACTGATAACAACTGAGAGACCCCTTTTTTATTTCTAATAAGCCATGAAGACAGGCTAAGCAGATAAAAGATGACTAAATTCTCTATCGCCTAGTTTTGATGTGGTCAAAACATCGCCTTTGACAGCTACAAACTGACCGACAAATAACACCTAATCTAACAAAGAACTAGTATATAAACTTTTCGCTGATGCAGCATCCACTCATTTGTAATTCATCCTCATAACCTGTCCAAGTCCAAGACTCATAGAACGAAAGCGTAGTTCTTCTAAACTAGTATCAGGGTGTTTACGGTTGAGGCGAGTCAAAATATGTTGTTCAAATCGAGGTCTCACAACGCCAGCTGTTTCTTGCCTAATAATGGCTAATATCCACTCAGGACGAATAGCAATTTTCTTTTCCTGTTTAATTTGCTTGACTGCTTCAGTTAATCACCCTAACAAACAAAAATGCAGAACTTGTGCAGAAAAGTATTTTTTTTGTAAAATACAATTGAGAATAAGAATAAAAAGCAATATGTGAGCAAAAAAGAGGCAATATCAGTCGTTCCTGGTTACGGTAGGTTAGACTAAGGGTTCTATCGTTAACCTAACAATGTTGTAACCATTATATTGGTTTGCCAAAGAGACGGCAGAACAGGTTATTCTTGGATTATTGACGGTAAAACGAGGTATTCTTAATCGCGAAGAGTATAATATAATTTGTTTATTTAAAATTTACTGACTATTCTAAAGAATATTGTATTACTCTGAAAACGATTTTCGGTATCAAAATCATGTAGCCATTTTAACTCTGCTACCATTGTTTTCTCACCGACTTTCCTGACATAGGATATCACTGGGCCAATACCATATGCTTTAGCTTTAAAGTCACCAAAAATCGCACCATCACCACTATCAGCAGTCAATTGTTGATACCAGAATCCAGAAATTCCAGCACCTGCTACGCCTGAAAAGAGTTTAAAGTGTTGTGCAAGTGTTCCATCAATATGCGCTTGGATTCCTGATTTATATTCGGTGTCATGGTTTTTAGTGTTGAAGTCTGCGCCAATAAATATGGATGCTTCAATGCCACTTTCTTTACTTAGGTAAATGACGGATGCAGTAGGTGTGAATGTCCAGAAATTTTTTCCTGTATTGGCTAGGCGATCAGCTTTGTAACTGCCTGTAGGTGCATATATAGCAAGTCTATAGTTACTGTTTAAATTAGTACTGTGCGCATAGTTAAACATCAGTGGCATTAAAATGATGTCGCCAATATTCGTTTCTTCATCTTGTTGTGAGGTGGTAGACACGCGACTTCTTAAATTGGCATGTGTCTCTATCGTGATTACCGGAATGGTAGCCGACGTAGCGTAGCTCCATTTACCACCCAGTACCCAATCAGGTGCCCACAGGAATGTAATACCAATACCATTGGCTTTTGTCTTCGCTTCGTATTCAACCGTGCCTACCACGGGAACCGTTCGTTTTACTTTAAAACTGCCGTCATAGTGGACATAGTTTAAACGCATGACAAAAGTTTCTTGAGAGGGTACTCCGTCAATAAAAGAGTCAATAGAGCCCGGCAAATAATGTCCGGTACCATTTTCTTCGGCTATGGCCAATGTGGATAGGCTAAGTAAACCGGTTAGCGATGCTTGCTGAATAAGCAACCGTATGATTTTTATTGTTTCCATTTTAGAGCTTTTCATTTCGGCTTATTTTGGTTGCAAGTAATTTCCCTCGAAATAATCGAAATAATCGAAATAATCTGTAGTGGTTATGCCACATTATACAGCACTTCAAGCACTCAGGTGTTGCACCCAAATGTAATAGTAACCGGCATTTGTTTACCCATGACTTGAAACTCCCTCTTTATTTTTTTTATTTGAAAATAGTAATACAGTAGATATCTGACAAGTGTTCTTGATAAACCACTGAATAAGGTCAAATTTGCGATTTTTCGAACTGCGTAACCACCCTAAAGAGTGAAGATTTAATAACTTCCGCATTTTGACTTGCCTTTTGGCTCCACAGAAACACAACTAAAATAGTTTCGTAGCCTGCTATGCGCCTATTTTAGTTGCATTCCTGTGAAACCAAAATTCTTGGTCAAACTTACTTAAGTTATTAAACCCTCACTCCTAACAAACAATAAGCAGAACTTGTGCAGAAAAGTATTTTTTTTTGTAAAATGAGAATAAGAATAAAAATCAATATGAATATCTATCAAATGATAAATTATTATTTGACCGCAGGTATCAATACAGGAGAGAACCTGTTGTTAAAATGCAATATCATCAATACACGGATGAGGGCAGCCAAATTGAGATTTCATCTCAGCTACTTGCATCAGGTGTTGAAGTTACCGTACACGATTCGCCGCCGGGCGTGCCTGAACACGGGCATCAGCAATTGTTTGAGCAGCTCTATCAAGTTGAGTCCTCAAAAAACCTATCTTTTATACAAAACCACTAAAAACGTACATCATATGAGAGGTTTCGGCAATGCCATTAATACTGATAGTTGAGGATGATCATGATCTGGCGATTATCACCGAAAAATATCTTCGCCAAGAACGCTTTGAGACACAAATTATCAATGATGGAGCAGTCGTTGTTGACTGGGTCAAAGATCATCGGCCCTGTGTCATATTACTTGACCTGATGTTGCCAGGAAAAGATGGTCTGACTATCTGCCAGGAGATCAACGAATTTTGTAATATTCCAATAATCATTACCACGGCAAAGGTTGGGGAAATAGATCGCTTAATTGGTTTTCAAGCGGGTGCTGATGATTATATCTGCAAGCCTTACAGCCCCAGAGAGGTTGTTGCCCGGGTAAAAGTTTGCCTACGACGACTCAACGGGGACATTATGGTAGCTGATCCGGTAACCGTTGATGAATCTCGGTTGGCGGTTAAGTTTCATGAACTTACCATTTGTCTCACTGCAATAGAATTTAATTTATTCCGCTTACTTTATGATAGGCCACAGCGTATTTTTTCGCGGCAAAGTATTATTGATGCTGTTTATCAAGATTATAGGATGGTTTCCTTTTTGACTGTAAATAGCCATATCAGAAATTTGCGAAAAAAATTATCCCACATATCACCTGATCACGAGCTCATTCAATCAATCTATTCAATTGGTTATCGATATGAACCAGTGCTTACCAAAGAATCTGAGCTGAATTTGAAAAAATAGATTATTTTTTTATTTTTCAAAAAAAATTACGTTTCTGCACAAGTTCTGCATTTTTGTTTGGTATGGTGACCAAAAGGATTCCATATGATCAAAATTTGCCTTATCCGGTGGATTTTATAAATATAAAAACCAAATGGTTTCTGAAGAAAAAATAAAATAAAACCAACTCATCAGGAGAGTAAACCATGAATCAATATTATCAAAAAAAATTACAGCTCACCGGAATCCGGTGGCTGGCTAGGCATATTTTGCTGGCGAGTATTTTCGTCCTGGCAGGAATAAACGTGGCACACGCCGTTCCAGTACTTAGCCTTCCGGCTGATATTACGACAAACAATGATGCCGGTCTGTGTGGGGCTAACGTCAACTATGACGTAACAGCAACAGATGACAGCGGCAATCCCACGGTATCCTCTAACCCTGAATCAGGCTCTTTCTTTAATGTAGGGACGACTCAAGTAGATGCGACAGCCACCGATCTCGCTGGGAATAGTGCACAAGGTACCTTTAATGTCACGGTAAACGATACCGAACCGCCGACGGTGGTCACTCAGGATCTAGAAATAGTTCTGGACAGCAATGGAGAATTTCGCATCAGTCTTAGCTTTATTACAAATAATGCTTTTGTTTCCAGAAGCGACAACTGCGGAGTGAATAGCCAAGTAAATATCTCCGGTCCTAGAACTTATACCTGCAATAATCTTGGAACGAGTGCCGGAGCTACGGTATTCTCATTAGACGTCAATGGAAATCAGACCCGATCCGCGATAACGATTAACGTCACTGACCCTCTAAGGGTTTGCAACAGCGCACCAGTGCTTGATGCAATCGGCAATCAAACAGTAGACGAAGGTCAACTACTTGAGTTTACAGTCAGCGCGAGTGATTCCGATACGGGCGACACGTTAACTTTTCAACTTGGTAATCCACCCAGAGGAGCAACATTGACAAACAATGGTGATGGTACGGCTACTTTCAGCTGGACACCGGATTCTACCCAGGCCAGGAGGGGCGGTGGGAACTTGCGAATTACGGTCACTGACAATGGCGTGCCCATCAAAAGTGACACAGAATCTTTTACTATTACCATCGGCCCTATCCATCTGTTACCGAATAACGTATGGCAACAAATAAGCCTGCCTTTCGATCCTGGCACAAACACCATCAATGATCTTTTTGGTGATGATGAACTAGGCACTTACATAACTGATTGGGTTATTTATAGTTACGATACAGCAACTAATGCTTATATAAAATTAGCATTAACTGATATCCCTGCTCAAGGAGTGGGCTATTGGATTATGCAGAATACGGGTAGCGATAAAGTATTGGATATGCCAATAAGCAACACGCCGACCACTAACCCGACTGGGTGTCTTTCCCCCGATTGTTTTGTCATCCCATTACAAACAAAACCGGGTGAAAACGCATGGAATATGATTGGTTATCCTATTGCTCATACTCAGCCATTAACATTCACACGAGTAGTTACTACAGAAGGTACTTGTGTATCAGGTTGTACTATAGAAGATGCACAAACTGAGGGAATTGTTCAAAACAAGCTATGGAGCTATGATGGCACAGGCTATTCTTCTATCAATACCAATGTTGGAACTAATGGTGGAACTAATGGTGGAACTAATGGTGGAAATCTTGAACCGTGGAAAGGTTACTGGAATGCAACTCTAACTAATGCAGATGGGAAGAATCCCTCCTTATTGATACCTGGAGATATTCAAGACCTTCTATAGCCACCTTAGTTCCTTAACTGAATAAAATTTTATTAAAAAAATGATACAGAAATATTGGGTTAACGAGGAAACTGTTAACCCAATATTTCAAAAAAAGCAAGGAGAAAAAGGGATTACCAGGCACCATGAGGGCAACCTATACTTCGCACGGTCACGAGTGCGGATTTCTATCGGTCTATTTTTGTCGATAGGCAGCGTTGCTAAAATGGTTGCGTAGCTTGCCATGTAACCAGAGTTATAACGCAGAAGACAGATAAAAATATAAGCAAGGTGGGTGGTTATTTGTTGCGAGTCGCCTACGTGTTTGTACCCATTTTAGTTGAATGTATGAATGTTTTTTTGTATTGAATTGGTGGGCAGAAAAGACTACCCACCCTACTTGGCTTAATTCACATTGTAGTCCTCATGAGATAGTTTAATCAGAAGAAAAAATACTTCGCCATAATGACAAAGTTATTAATTTTCCATTCCTTAATGACCAATAGTATGATTGCTTAACAATGAGTCCTCTCCAAACCGTCAATTATCACATTAAAACCGTTAGCCATTATCTAGATGCTATCTTCAATACAGATGGAGACTCGCTATTTAAACGCAATATTCAGTTAGCTGCTTTTATCTACAGTATTGCGTTGTTTCTTCAAATCATGCATATAACGCAGTACCTCTCTGGCAGTCTGTCGCCAACAGCTCTCCCGATGGTTCTGGTTTCAATACTTATTTTGCTAAGCGGTTTTTACTTACTGGTGGTTAAAAAAAGACGCAGGCTTTCTATCTATATTCTGGTGCTCTATTTGATTATCAAACAGAACATCATGATGAGCATGAATCTAAACGATCTACCAATGTTAAGTACTGCATGGGTACATATTGTGGCTTTTGCGCTGGTATTTATGCTTGGCGTTAAAAAAAGCATTGTGCCTATCACCCTTTACTCTGGCAGTTTGAGTTTTCAGGTTTATCTTAGCCTTGATAACAATATTGATGACTCCTGGTATACGCCCCATTTTTTCGAATTTATTTATACCCATAACCTTGTGTTGTTTGCTGCATATTTTACTGAATGGAGTACGAGCAAAGCGTTTCAGGAACGTGATCAGGCGCGCGAGCAGGAAAAAAAGAGCGCAGAGGCACATGCCAAGCATGTAGAAATGCTGCTGGACAATAAAAAACAGTTACTGGTGAATGTTTCTCATGAGCTAAGAACGCCGCTATCGGTATTAAAAGCTAATATTGAAGCCATGGAAGATGGCATTAATCAACACGAAGAGAGCTACCCTGTTATTCACCACAAATTAAATCAGATTGACCGTCTTATCCAGGATATTTATTTCATTTCAAAATACGATACTCAACAATTAACGTTCTATTTTGAACCTGTTTTTTTGTCTGAACTGACGAATGAACTGGTGTCATCTTTTTACCAACTGGCTGAAGAAAAAGGCTTAATGTTCAGCATGAACACCTCGCTGACAAGTGACGAGTCTAATGAGATCGCTATAGAAGGTGACTGGCAGCGACTAATACAGCTGTTTGACAATCTACTGCAAAATAGTCTTAATTACACTGATCGTGGTGGCCAGATCAACTTATCAACTCGGGTCGTGCGATCAGGCATTGAAGTCACCGTGCAGGATTCAGCACCAGGAGTTCCCGAACAGGAGCAGTCACAATTATTTGAACGGCTTTACCGAAGAGAGTCATCAAGAAACCGCGCCACTGGCGGCTCGGGTCTTGGCCTAAGTATTTGTAAAGCCATTGTTGAAGCGCATCACGGCACCATCGTTATTGCTTCCTCACTCTTGGGAGGGTTGGCCATCACAAGCTGGCTGCCGCATACGCAGCCCGCTAACAATGAGCCTCCATTAAAACAAAATCTTGAAGTCTGAATACAGGAATTGAAAGACCATGCCATTAATAATTTTTTCATGTGCAGAGGTTGTATTTAGCCAGCCCTGAAAAAGTCACAGGGATAGATTTTCAGAAACCGTAAAATTTTTCAAAAGATTTCCTAGCAGCCTCAGAGGAAGAACATTTTGTTGTCTTGCGTGCCAGAGCGCTATTTTCACAGATAAAATCTGGACAAAAAGCAACAAAATGGCTTCTCTCTACTTGACCACAAATATCCCTTATATTTGTGTACCACGAGAACAATAATGTTTTGTTAGCAACTATCCTAAAGAAGAGAGGCTCTCTTTTAATAGGCTGAAAAGAGCAGGTTATTTAGGTACGATTTTACTTTCTAATATGCTCGTCAGCTGTTTTTTATAAAAATGGCCACTGCCATAGTAGATTAAAGCTTAACCCAGAGGAGCTGCTAGCAGGGTTAATATAATTTATTGTATCTTTATATTTAAAGTTAACTGTCCAGTCCGTTCTTAAACCTGTATAGGTTCCTTTAGATTTCCAGTCAAACTGAGCACCAAAATTAAGTATATCCTTATGAGTATAACCATCGTCACTCCGATAATTTTTATACCCTGAACTCAGTTTTAGATTAACTGGAATTGTGATTGGTTTATAGATTATGCCGAGAGATGATTCTATTTTGTTAAGTTTACTTTGATAGTCACTTTTTGAATAGCTATCAATACTATAACGATAAGATGAAATAAGCGAAAAAAGTTTCTGAGGAAATAACGTGCTAGTGATATAAAAAGATTCTTGGTGGAAATCTTTTTGGTTTTCAATATCACTTTTTGAAGAAAATTGTTTAACCCCTGTTGAAAACTTTAAGTAATTAGCAATAAAATTAAATTTTGTTTTGAATGAGCTTAATGAGCCATGATAAGTCTGAGTATAGCTAGGCACTAAAAATTTACTTCTTTCTCCAAGACCATAAGTTACAGAGATCTCTGTGAATGGAGAGATCGTAAGAGGATAACTGGATTCTATTTCATACCAACTGTCAAAAGAATAAAGATCGTTTGAATTGTCAGCAACGTTGGTCCATGATTCTAAATACTTTGCTTTAATTTGTAATTTATCAATATTTAAGGATAACCATGAGTCATAGCCCGCTCGACCTTTTTTCTGACTGTATTTTGAATTGAATATTCCTTTATATTGCTGTCCAACTGAATAAAAATTAAACCCATAGCCAAAAACACTCCTTTTGCCGCTGACCCCTAATTGTAGTAGATACTTGTCCCAGACTGAAAATTCATTATTTGTATGTTCGCCAAAATTACCATACACAAGTTCACCTGTGCCTTGTAAAAAATCGGGCAATAAAGACGCTTCCATCCCAAGACGCCATGAGTTTGATGTAGAGCCCTGCTTTTGAGACGCCTTAGATTCCTTCACGTCAAAGGAAAAGTCATACTCTTTAGCTTGAGAAATTTTAGCTTGAATGACCTGCGAATGAAGCAGTAAAGTACTGATTAAAAAAATGATTTTGAATGTACAAAATCTCATTAAAAATATACCTTGTTTAAAAATAATAAATTACATTTCTGTGAAATGTATAAAAAAGGGTCTAGGGCCATCTTATATCACACCCTACCTGTATGCTTTATAAACATATATAAAAAAATATAAATGATGTAAATCTCATTATCTTTAGCTTATAAGCTTTTGTATTTCATCTAAGTATAGCCCTAGTTAAAAAAAGTTTTGACAAAATTATTTTAATCTGTGATCTCAATGCTATAAAAGAAAATTTTTTCATCAGATACAGCTTGTTTTATTTTGATTTAATAAAAAATAATCTAAACAAACCAGCAGTTTATAAAAAATCAACTATCCTTAAAATATTACTTTTTAAATTTAAAAATTAACAAAGATGACTTATAAACTACCCCATTTAAAAGATTTCGATGCGCCTGTAAAAGTTCTATTTACTGGTTATTTAACAGCAGTAGCTTTAGGCTATTTCTTTGCATTAGTTCAAATTATGTTTACGCATGGTATGGCAGATGGAGAGTTCGGTTTATCTCTTGACGATATTGTTTACAGCTATTATGGGAATAGATCGGGAACAGTATTGGAATCTAAGCTTAATGGCTCTATGAAGGATAATGCGACTGAGCATGAACGTTTTGTGATTATGCAATGGGATAGAGAAGGTGGAGAAGAATCTACATATGCTTCTTCTGGTGTCAAAAAAATTATAGAAACTAAATGTGTTATGTGCCATAACGAAGGAGCTTCAGGCATACCTGACTTCACTGAATTTGAACAAATTAAGGAACTAACCAAAGAAGATGAAGGCGCTACATTTGCTTCTTTAACCAGAGTTTCACATATTCATCTGTTTGGAATTAGTTTTATTTTTATGTTTGTAGGGCTTATTTTTTGTTTTTCTGAAACAAGTACGGTTATGGCTAAATGTATTGCGATTGGTATGCCTTATACTTTTCTTGTTGTTGATATTTTGTCCTGGTGGTTAACTAAATTACACCCGATGTTTGCAATATTGATTATGATGGCAGGGACAGGTATGGCAATATCTTTTATATTTATGTGGGTTGTTTCAATTCTTGAGATGTGGTTATTTAATAAGGCATTCGTTAATGTAAAAGGAGATAGATATCCGCTTTGGAGCGAATTTGCTGAATCAAGATTACATAAAATAGGTTGTGATAATGCAACGACAATATTTAAAAAGTTAGTGTGCTTTAGTAGAAAAACAATACATTTTATCTGGAAAAAATGGTTAGAGGTGGGTTTGCCTTATGCTCAGGAGTTACTAAAAAAGAAGGACGAGAAAACAGACGATAAACCTTAGGGGGTATTTTGAAAATACTCTTCTATCTAACAGTTCATTAATTTAGGGTTGGTAATAGAGGTTCCCTTTAGGATATAAAAGACATGGAATAGAATAAATTTTATTTTTTGTCATATAATTGTCACACTTTGCAATTATTCTGTGAATAACAAACTTAGTGGAGACAGAACAATGAATAAAAAATCAGTATTAGCTGCAATTGCTTTAATAAGCTCTACTTCTGGGGTAAGCTTTGCAGCTGGTCGTAATTATATTGAAATCGTAGGGTCTTCTACGGTTTATCCCTTTGCAACAGTCGTTGCGGAAACTTTTGGCAAAAGAACTAAATTTAAAACACCAAAGATTGAGTCTACTGGATCAGGTGGTGGTTTAAAGTTATTTTGCTCAGGTAATGGAATTAATACACCTGATATGACAAATTCATCTCGCCGCATTAAACAAAGTGAAGTTGAACTATGTGCTAAAAATGGTGTAACTAAAATTACAGAAGTGCAAGTAGGATTTGATGGTATTGCGATTGCTAATGCAAAAAAAGGCAAAGTATTTAATTTAACGCTTAAAGATTTGTTTTTGGCATTGGCAAAAGAAGTACCTGGTAAAACTGAGGGTGAATTAATCGCTAATCCATACAAAACATGGAAAGATGTTAATCCTGAATTGCCTGAAACAAAAATTGAAGTGCTAGGGCCTCCGCCAACTTCAGGAACGCGTGATGCATTTGCAGAATTGGCTTTAGAAGGCGGGTGTAAAGCTTTTGATTGGATTAAAGCAATCAAAAAACAAGACAAAAGGAAATATAAGTCGATTTGTCATACTGTTCGTGAAGATGGAGCTTTTATTGAAGCCGGCGAAAACGATAACCTAATCGTTCAAAAACTGGAAAAAAACCCGAATGCATTAGGCGTGTTTGGCTTTAGTTTTTTGGATCAAAACTCGGATAAAGTAAAAGGTGCGAGTATTGATGGAATTGAAATCTCATTTGAAAATATTGCTGATGGTTCATACCCCGTTTCACGACCTTTATTCTTTTACGTGAAGAATGATCATGTTGGAAAAGTCCCCGGAATCGCAGAATATATCGCTGAATTTACAGATGAAGATACTTGGGGTGAAGACGGATATTTAACTGAAAAAGGCTTGATTCCTTTAGGTGAAGATCAACGGGAAGCAATGGGCGAGTCTGCTAGATCTTTGAAGCAAATGACAGTTATCTCTGAATAAATTTAGGTTTAAAGGTTATAGCCAAAAATGTTGGGTTAACGATAAAGCTATTAGCCCAACCTACGAAGTTTGTCTTTAAGTCAATAGTAGTACCCCTGCTACAGGCTGCAAATAAATTTTTCTTGATATTTATTTGTTCTACAATGATTTTCATAAAAACTCCATCACAAAGAATAATTAACAAGGATTTTGAATGCCAATACAAACCCTTCTAATTACATTAATAGCCCTATTATTATTTAGTTTCTTTATTGGAAGTAAGCGTTCAATTGCTGTTTCCAGTGTACGTAAAGGCAGGCGCAACCTTCATTCTCGGCCTAATTATTATGGCTTTATGGTCGCGATATGGGCAGGACTTCCAGCAATTTTGATTTTGATTTTATGGTCGGCTTTTAACTCTTCAATTGTTACCTCGTTAACAATTTCAGGTCTTCCAGAAAGTATGCAAGCCCAATCGAAAGATGAGCTGGGACTCTTTATTAACGAAATAAAAAACTTATCAAGTTCTGGAAATATAGAATCAGAAAGTGATTTGGTAAAAAAAGATGCTGCATTACACTATCAAAAGCTGGAAGAGATTAGCACGTTAGCTAAAACAACAATCGTCTTTGTTATTGCACTTTTAGGTATGTTGTTTGGACGGAGTTTAGTCAAACCAGAAACTCGAGCCAGAAACATGGTTGAGACAGTGGTTCGCGGAGCAATGATTATGTGTGCTTCCATCGCCATATTAAGTACTGTTGGTATTGTTATGTCCGTGTTGTTTGAATCCATTCGGTTTTTTAACGCTGTACCTCCTGCTGATTTTTTATTTGGCACACACTGGAGCCCACAAACTTCAATGCGCTCTGATCAAGTTGGTAGCTCAGGTTCATTTGGAGCGATACCTCTCTTTGTAGGTACTTTATTAATTTCGGCAATTGCTTTAATCATTGCTGTGCCTTTAGGTTTAATGGCTGCTATTTATTTATCCGAATACGCAAGCTCCGCCGTCCGCTCATTTGCAAAACCAACCTTAGAAATTCTAGCCGGTATTCCAACTGTAGTTTATGGTTTTTTTGCGGCTTTAACCGTTGCTCCTTTTATTCGTAATATGGGGGAAAGTATAGGGTTAAGTGTTGCTTCAGAAAGTGCTTTGGCAGCTGGTTTAGTTATGGGCGTTATGATTATTCCTTTTGTTTCTTCACTTTCTGATGATGTTATTTCTGCCGTGCCACAAGCAATGCGTGATGGATCTTATGGGATGGGTGCAACAAAATCTGAAACAATCCGTCAAGTTGTTATACCGGCTGCATTACCAGGTATTGTGGGTGGTGTTTTATTAGCTGCATCCCGTGCGATTGGTGAAACCATGATTGTGGTAATGGCTGCTGGTTTATCAGCTAAATTAACAATAAATCCCTTAGAAGCAGTTACGACAGTAACAGTGCAGATAGTGACCTTGTTAACTGGAGATCAGGAATTTGATAGTCCCAAAACATTAGCAGCTTTTGCTCTTGGTTTAGGATTATTTGTGATTACATTGATGCTTAATATTGCTGCATTACATATTATTCGTAAATACCGTGAACAATATGAATAAGCTGAATCAGGATATATTATGAGTGATACAACAACAAAAATAATCAAGGCGGGATTAAAAAAACGCAATGCGAGAGAAAAACGCTTTCGTTTTTTTGGCTTAATGTCGATTCTCATCAGCTTTGTATTCTTATTAGTCCTATTAATATCTATCTGTAGTAAAGGCTGGCCAGCTTTTCAGCAAACCTATGTGAAACTGGATATAGAGCTAGATGAAGAGGTGTTAGGTATTAATAAATTTTCTGATGAAGATGCTCTATTTTCTGCACGATACCAAAAAATAATTAAGGCTAGTCTTAACGAGAAGTTTTCTGGTGTAAAGGGTCGTAAGCAAAAACGAGCACTTAAAAATCTGGTGAGTAAATCAGCTCAATATGAGTTGCGGGATAAAGTATTAGAAGACCCTGAATTATTAGGGACTACCCAATCATTTTGGTTTCTTGCAAAAGATGATGTTGATGTTTTTATGAAAGGAAATATTGACCGGACATTACCTGAGTCTGATCGTCGAATTAAAGATTATCAATTAGCCTGGATAGATCAGTTGATTGCTGAAGATCGTTTGGAAAAACGCTTTAATACCCAACTTTTCATTGCGGGCGATTCAAGAGAGCCAGAACAGGCAGGGCTTAAAGGCGCAATTATGGGGTCTTTATTTACTATGCTAGTCACCTTATCTTTGTCATTCCCGATTGCTGTTGCAGCGGCAGCGTATCTTGAAGAGTTTGCACCACAAAATAATCGCTGGGTAGATATCATTGAGGTTAATATTAATAATCTGGCTGCTGTTCCCTCTATTGTTTTTGGCTTGTTGGGTCTAGCGATTTATATAGGTTTGTTTGGTGTTCCTAGATCAACACCTTTAATCGGCGGCTTGGTACTCACATTAATGACCTTGCCGACTATTATTATCGCCAGTCGAGCAGCAATCAAATCAGTACCTCCTTCGATTAAGCAAGCTGCTGTTGGCTTGGGTGCTTCGAGAGTACAAGTCCTTTTTCATCATACTTTGCCATTAGCAATGCCAGGCATTCTTACCGGGACAATTATTGGCATGGCTCAAGCTTTAGGAGAAACGGCTCCTTTGTTGATGATTGGAATGGTCGCCTTTGTTGCGGAAGTTCCTGGAAGTATCATGGATCCAGCAACGGTAATGCCGGTACAAATTTATCTCTGGTCGGATAGTCCAGAACGAGCCTTTTCCGAGAGAACTTCAGCAGCCATTATGGTGTTATTGGCTTTTTTGGTGATGATGAATCTAATTGCTATAGTGCTTCGTAAGAAGTTTGAACAACGTTGGTAAACGATTATGTTGAGTAAAAAAATATGACAGATCTAATTGGAACACTTCCAGGTATGGCAAAATCATCACTGGAATCAGAAGAAAACAAACCGTCTGTAGTTGAAACACGAGATGAGTTTGATGTGGAAATCTCTGGTACGGTAGGTAAGCCATTGGTGCAGAATGCTAAAATGAGTTCACGCAATTGTGATGTTTTTTATGCTGATAAACAGGCGATTTTTAATATCAATTTAGATATTGGAAAAAATGAAATTATTGCCATGATCGGGCCGTCTGGTTGTGGAAAATCAACCTATTTACGTGTATTAAACCGAATGAATGATACGATTCCTATTTGTCGTGTTACGGGTGAACACACGTTGGATGGGGAAGATATTTATGCAGATGAACAAGATCCGGTTTTACTTCGTGCCAGAGTTGGGATGGTTTTTCAAAAGCCAAACCCTTTTCCCAAGTCAATTTATGACAACGTAGCCTACGGAGCAAAACTACATGGCTTGGCAACTAATCGCTCGGATTTAGATGATTTAGTGGAAGCTAGTTTAATCAAGGCTGGGCTATTCAAAGAAGTTAAGGACGATTTATTAAAACCAGGAACAGGGTTGTCGGGAGGACAGCAACAACGTCTTTGTATAGCTCGCGCGATTGCTGTAGACCCAGAAGTTATTTTAATGGATGAGCCAACCTCCGCACTTGATCCAATTGCGACAGCAACGATTGAAGAGTTAATGGATGAATTAAAAGACAATTATACCATAGCCATTGTGACTCATTCTATGCAACAAGCAGCTCGTGTTTCACAACGTACTGCTTATTTTCATCTGGGGAAATTAGTGGAAGTGAATGATACTAACCAAGTGTTCACTAATCCTGAGCATCAATTGACAGAAAATTATATTACTGGTCGTTTTGGATAAGGAATAACTATGCAATTAGGAAAACATATTTCACAACGCTATACACAGAATCTGGAAGACATACGGAATAAAGTGCTTGTGATGGGTGGATTGGTAGAAGCTCAGGCTGACAATGCAGTAAAGTCGTTACTGGAAGCGAATGTAGAGTTGGCTGAAGAAGTCTCAATTTCAGATTATAAAATTAACAAAATGGAAGTGGCGATAGATGAGCAATGTGTACAAGTAATTGCTCGGAATCAGCCGGCTGCAAGTGATTTACGATTAGTGATCGCTGTTGTAAAAGTGATTACCGATTTAGAACGGATTGGTGATGAAGCTGAAAAAATTGGTCGTTATTCAATAAAATTGGCAAAATATCCCACGGTTAATCAACTGCACGCAGAGTTATCTCATTTGAGTCAACTTGTTTTAGGGATGCTACATGATGCGCTGGATGCATTTGCACGAATGGATACGGAATTGGCCTTAAAAATTGTTGCCAATGGTGATTTGGTCAATAAAGAATATAATAATTTATCTCGCTTGTTAATCACACATATGATGGAAGACCCCAGAAACATCAAAAGTGTATTACGAGTGACGTGGTGTGCTCGATCATTAGAACGTATTGGCGACCATTCAAGAAATATCTGCGAATATGTTGTTTACTTTGTGAAAGGTAAAGATATTCGGCATACCAGTTTAGATGAAGTGCTTGCAGATCATTTTCCCGGTGAAATAGAGCGAAAGAAATAGATCGTTGGTTCGGGTAGGTTGGGCTGCCGTCTTTTTCGCAACCCAACAATAATATCTAGATAAAAATGTTGGGTTAACGATAAAACCATTAGCCCAACCTACATAAATCATTTAATCAATGCTTGCCATGTTAAATTTATTAATAGTAGAAGATGATCATGCGATCAGGAAAATGTTGTATCAATTTCTATCGACTAAAAATTTTAATATGAAAGAGGCCGAAAATGGAAAGCAAGCATTAGACGTTCTTGGGCAAAGCAACCCTGATTTAATCTTGATGGACTGGATGTTACCCGATCAAAGCGGCCCTCAACTCATCAAAAAAATTCGTAAAAACCCGATACAAAAAGACATTCCTATTATCATGTTAACCGCTCGAGCTGAAGAAATGGATAAAATTGAAGGGCTGGATGCAGGAGCTGATGACTATATGACAAAACCTGTCTCTCTTCAGGAATTATATGCACGGATTAGAGCATTGGTAAGACGTTCTCAGGGTTTGAATGAAGAAAAAATTCTCCAAAAAGGTGATCTTGCTTTAGATATTGAAAATAATGAATTAAAAATTCAAGAGAAAAAGGTAAAAATTGGACCCACTGAATTTAGATTACTTCATTATTTGATGCGTAGGCCTGGTCGTTTACATTCAAGATCTCAACTACTTGACCAAGTTTGGGGGCAAGGTATCTTTATAGAAGAACGAACAGTTGATGTACATATCCTACGATTAAGGAAACTATTAAAGCCATATCATGTAGATAAGATGGTCGTTACCGTTCGTGGTGCAGGGTACCGGTTTATTGAAAAACTACATGAATAAAAATTATTGGCGGATTGAGTACTGGCGGATTGTTTTAGTCCTGTTTTTTGCTCTCTTAGGAGGGATGTTAAGTGGGCAATGGGTCATTAGCCTGATTGCCTCGTTGATTGGTTATATTGTATGGCTAATCGTTAAGCTTCATAAACTAGCCATGTGGCTGGAGAAAGGAGCAAATTCTCGGCAATTACCTGATAACAATGGATATTGGGAATATATCACGCTGCAAATTCAGAACTTGCAGAAAAAAAGTGACAATCGTAAAAAAAAGATGGGAAAGCTGCTCAAGCGTTCGCAAGATATTATAAAGGGACTCCCTTATGCTGCTGTTGCGCTTAATGAGCATAATGAAATTGATTGGGCAAATAAAGCATCCTTAGAATACTTGAATATTGATTATAAAAAAGATCGTGGCTATCGCATTGATAATCTTCTACGTTTTCCTGAGTTGCAAGAGTTTCTTTCTAAAAAAAAACCAAAAGCGATTGAAATATCTTTACCACAAAGTAAGGATCGCCAATTAGCATTGCAATTAATTCCTCTACAGAAAAAAATGAAACTCCTTGTCGCAGAAGACATTAGCGAACGTATGCAAGTTCAACAAATGCGGAAGAATTTTATCGCCAATGCTTCGCACGAGTTACGTACACCTTTGACAGTCATTGCAGGATATTTAGAGATTATACAAGGGGATGAAGGTTTGCCAGAACATTTGCAAGCTGCAATTTCTTCTGCAACTGAACAATCTTTTAGAATGCAGAAGATTATTGAAGACTTGCTCACCCTCTCTCGTTTGGAAAATTCAGAATTAAATGATAATAACAGCAAGATTATTGATATACCTTTAATTTTACAAAATATTTGTTCAGAAGAAGCCATATTAATGATGGGAGAAACTCACACACTTGAAACAGATATAGATACTAGTTTAAAACTAAAAGGTATAGAGCCAGAAATTGTCAGTGTCTGTAGTAACCTGATTCATAATTCGATACGTCATACTGATAAAGGGACGCAAATAATCGTTGAATGGAAGAAAACACCTTATGGTGAAGCATGTTTTAAAGTGAAAGATAATGGTCAAGGCATTCCTGCTGAACACCTATCTCACCTAACAGAAAGGTTTTATCGGGTAGATAAAGGCAGATCAAGAGATAAGGGCGGCACAGGGTTAGGCTTGGCAATTGTACAGCACGTTGTCCAAAGGCATGGGGGTAGGCTAGATATAAAAAGTATAGTTGGTAAAGGTTCGACTTTTTCGGTCTGCTTTCCTGCTGAAAGAGTGGTTAATTAAGGAGCCAGGGGGTAATAATACCAATTTGGATATTATTAAATCCTCGTTCCTTAGTGTTGTATCTATACCAGAACACTCACCCAATCTATCTAGGATAATTTATTCGCAATAACCAAGGTCTGAAATTGAAATAGTATTTCTCTGGCTATTCTCTCCATCTTCAATGAAATATTCCAACAACTCACTTTTATTATCTCTTAATACAGAAAGTTGGGTAATATTTGCGGAGCTTCCTCCTGTTGTATTCTGGTAAATTCTTAAACCATTATCACAGCTGAACGAAGAACCACTCATTTGTCCTACATAATCAGGATATTTATTAGCACATTTTGCTAATAATTCCTTTGGATCAACAGAAGAAGAATTTATTGTAGAATCAATAAATTGTTTATATTTGCCTACCTGAGTATACACCTCAACACCCCCGTTATAAGTACAGTCAGCAGTACCAAAGGAAGAAATACCTACTTGTTTCCACGATCGGGTATGGGTATCAATCATAAGCAAAGGGCCACCACTATCCCCACTACAAGTCGCTTTCTCATTACTAACGCCCAAACAAATTACATTATCAAACTCAGGATTAATCTTAGAGTCATATCTAGAATTAGTCTTTATAAATAATTCAACTTGTTGTAAATCTGAGGCATAATAATCGTTAAAAAATCCTTGATATGTTACCCCCCAACCTAATGCAAATGCTGACTGACCTAATTCGGCTTGAAAATCAAAATTATCACCCAGTGAAACAGGTTCGATTGATGAAGGTTTAGCTAAGAATAGCAATGCTATGTCAGCTTCAGATACCCCACCCTTAAAGTCTGGATGAATTATGATTTTAGTAATAGGAATAATCTCGCCTCCTGAATCACTTAATAAATCTTTTTGTCCTAGTAACACGCTTATATCGGTATAGGCATCTGCACAATGTGCCGCTGTAAGCACCCACTGCGGAGAAATTAAGGTTCCCCCACAAAACTGACGATCAAAATTAGATTGCTCTCCAGGTTTTAAAAGAGCCACCATCCAGAGCCAATCACCTTGCTTCGATGTTTTTCCTCCTATAATTTTTTCAGCAAAGGATTGATCTTTTTCTTGGTTTTCAGCTTGTACTGATTGAATCTGACATAGACTCAGGCTTAATAATCCACCTAATAATAATTGACTGATTATCGATTTATTCTTACTTATTTTGTTGATAATTTTCATTCGTTTTCTCCAGTATTAATCATGGTTATCCATAAAATTTGTATATTGCTGATTTTTTTGTTATTTATCAGCTAACAAAGTCGCTAGTTTTGTTAGCCCTTATTCTTAAAACTTATTATCTAAGTTGATGTTTGTTAACAAAAATTATACCGAACAGAAGGTTATAAAAACCATTGACTTATGTAAGTGGTCGTCTTTTTAAGGTAACGAGTATGATTAGCTTATTAAATGGGAACAAGCTCCACACTAATTGCTTAAAAGTGTTTATTTTAGAAAGACTTTTGCTATTGAAATATTTTAGCAATTGCAAATGTGAATCATAGTTCCCACCGTCTGCGTCATTGCTATTAAGTTAAGAGATTATTATCGTAGGTTGGGCTGCTGTCTTTTTGGCAACCCAACATCAAATATGCTAAAAATGTTGGGTTAACGATAAAGCCGTTAGCCCAACCTACGAGAAACCATACGTATTTTCTTAACTTAATAGCAATGACGCAGACTGTGGAAACGATATATCGTCCAGTTAATATTGGACTTGCTTAGACCTTTAACTTGTTCATTAAATAAAGCATTTTAGAACTCGTCATTAAAGATCCCAATGAATTAGTCAATAAATCCGAAATTATCATCAATAAGGCTTTGTTATTGTTCTGAATTAACTCTAGATTTTTTATACCTTGATCAGTAATCTTAGATTGCAGCTTTAACTCATCTCGTTTCACTTGTAGCGTATAGAGCACGCTGTTTTCCACTAAATTTCGTTTTTCTCCAGCCACTGCTTTTGATGAAGCTAGCCATTCGCTAATGCCTCGGTAAATTTTATCTAAAAAACAACTTATTTCTCTTTGACTCTGGAACAACTGTTTCATTAACAGCTGTTCATTGCGAAGAGTAATATTGTCCCTCTGTAATCGTACATGATAATTTTCAAGATCAAGCTTCATTACTGATAACTCAGAAAGTAATGGGTGTTTTGAACTAACACCCACACTAATGCGCGATAAATTTACTTGCTTTCCATAACAACGAATCAATTGATCCCATATAGCCGAATGACATAACATCTGTTCATTCAATTCGGAATCAATTGAATCAAATACATTGATGACTAAATGTTGATCTTCAATATTTAGTTCATTGATTGAAAGCAATTTAACAACAACCTTCTCAGCAGTATTGCAATTAAAAAACTGAAGAAAATGTTCAATTGATTTCATTTATTCTCCTATAGATAAGGTGATGGCAAAAATTCATCAGAATATTGCTTTGTTGCTTTTGTTAGCTGTGTTAATTTATCCAAAGCCTTGTTCATGCTGTTATCTGGCTTTTTATTCACTATATCAGTGATAAAAATATACAACTGAGTTATAGCTTGCTCATTTTGTACCAGTACATTTCTTGCGCGTTTTTTTTGTTTTGAGAAAAGTGTTGACCATTCCTGTGCTAAATCCTTCTTTTCATCTTCACTGAAAGAGGAAACCTTATACATTAGGTTGCTATTGACGGGCTCAACACTTTTCATCACTAAATAATAGTGTTGTAAGTTACCCTGTATAGCTTGGTAAACTTGCTCTACAGCATATTTATAATCATTAATAGTTTTTTTATCTTCCTTTATATCAAGAGAAATAATGTCTTTAAAATTTTGAGTCATTGCTGTTAATTTTTTAAACTGGATTGCACCATTTTTATTAGGTAGTGATTTTAATTTTTTCTCCAAAGATAATGGTTTATCACTTATAACATCCTTACCCATACCCTTCTCATACTCTTCATTAACTTTATAAGTATCCAAGATCAATTCCAGTTCTGTTTTATAATTTAAATTTTTATATATTTTATAAACTCCATAAATTAATAACGCAATAAAAAATGCCACTCCTCCTCCTAGACCCGTATTTAATAATTCAAATAGAAAAAACCAAAATAATATTTTTTTTATCATAATACATCTCCTTTTTTATTTAAAAAAAACTCCTAAATAATTAATATTTAAAACTAACCAAAGTTATTTATCTTTTTTGAAATATTTAATAGATTTTGTTTAGCTAACTTTACTTTGTTAGCACCATCATTATTTATAGAAATAATTTCAGCTATAAACACATCTAACTTTAGTAAAACTTTCTCATTTGCAAAAAGTAATTTATTAGCAATAATACGATTATTATTCGATACTTCATATCGTAGTGTTAATGTTTTTTCCTCTTGCTTAGAATGCCACTTATCACATTGAATTCTCTTAACAAGCAATTCATTTTCTATAGTATTAATGCATTTAATAGTCAGCCAATATTTTTCTAAATTATCTAAAAAACAAAAGTAAGTTTCATTCAAAATATCCGTATACTTAATATAAGTAACCTCATTACAATTAAATCTGTCACTTAAAATATCATTTATTTTTTCCTTTTTATCTTGAAGTTTTTTTAGTTGCCTAAGACCTTCTTTGTTATTTATAGCCTGTAGTTTTAAAAATATTTTTTTTGTTTGTTTTATACGTCGCTTGATATTTAATTTTTTTGGTATTACTTTAATAAGTTTTATAATCCTATAAATTAATACCACAGCTATATAAAAAATATAAATTACTAAACCTAATAATATAGGTAAAATATACAACATTATAAATACCTCCTTATTTTTTAAAGTTAATTATTTAAATACTCTTAATTTTTTACAACCTCTTTGTATTAAATGGGTATGATTAAAAGTGAAGTGAAATATGGGTAGGTTGGGCTAACAGCTCTATCGTTAACCCAACATCTTTAGCAGTTGTGGTGTTGGGTTGCCAAAAAGATGGCAGCCCAACCTACAATATTTTTATTTACTTCACTTTTAATCACCCTCGTATGTCTTGCACCATTACCATTAAGTTAACAGGTTTTACAGGAGAGGTTTTCAGCCATGACCGAGGCAAGATTAAGAGAAGTCGCAGTTAAAGCCCCTTCTACCAAATATAGATTATCTCAATTTAATGAGTAAATTCTTTATAACCCTAAACCTAACCGGTTTTTTAATGCTAAATCAAAATTTTTAATTTTTCTTCTACGCTTGAGTTTTCTTTTCAACATGATCATTTTTATCTTTCTTTGAATGTAATTTAGAAATATTTTCATGATTAGACTCCTTATTTTTACTTAGAACCTGTTTAAGATAGTTATGAACAAGTTCTAAGAAATACGAAACAACTAACTTACACCTCCTGACTTACCTTTTTTGTTATCGCAACAGCATAGTTCGTACAGTTAAGGGGGTATATTTTGAAGGTATTGTTGAATCAGCTGTATTTGCTAGAAACTATGTACAACTGCGTTTTTAGTATTATGGGGGGTTGACTAAAAAACCTGTAGCTTAAAACTGTTTAGTTGTCTTATTTAATAGTTGAGTGGAATGAATTAATGGGTAAGTGGTATTTGTGGGGTAGGACGGCTGTAGGAGGTGCTTAAGTGTTCTATCTATACCAGAACTTCTTGCTCAGGCAAAAAACCACCTGCTTGCATAGACCACATTTTTGCATAATGACCTTTTAGATTGAGCAGTTCATTATGATTACCATCTTCAATAATTTTCCCCTCATGAAAAACCAGAATACGTTCCAAATGAGCCAAAGTAGATAAACGATGAGCGATTACCATAACGGTTTTATCTTCCATTAAAAACTTTAAGCTTTCCTGAATATGGCTTTCAGTGACAGAATCAAGTGCACTGGTTGCTTCGTCTAATAGTAATATTGGTGCATCTTTTAAAATAGCTCTCGCCAAGGCAATGCGCTGGCGCTGACCTCCTGAAAGTTTAACCCCTCTTTCACCCACTAATGAATCATATCCTTCTTCCGTTTCGATAATAAATTCATGGGCATGTGCTTTTTTTGCTGCGTTAATAACCTCTTCATTACTCGCTTCAATACGCCCATAACGAATGTTTTCCATTAAGCTACGATGAAATAGCATAGGGTCTTGGGGAATCATGGCGATATTATCTCTCAAACTTTCCTGAGATACAGCTTGAATATCTTGTCCATCAATCAAAATAGTGCCTGACTGTGGCTCAAATAGACGTAGCATTAAATTGAGTAATGAACTTTTACCACTACCAGAAAAACCAACAATGCCTACTTTTTTACCTGAAGGGATGGTGATATTTAAATCTTTAAAAACTGGTTTATTAAGCGTATAGCTAAAATTAACATGTTGATATTGAATAGAACCTGCCGATACTTTTAATTCAACGGCTTGTTTTTGGTCAGTGACATCGTGAGGTGAAACGATAAGGTTCACACCATCGGTAATATTTCCTACATATTCAAAAAACTCCAAAAAACGTCGGCTTAAGCCGCGAGCTTGTTCAATCAGCATTAAAGAAAGACTAGCTGACATGGCGAATTGACTAATTGTCATGCCTTGTTCGCTCCAAATTTTTAAAGCGTATCCAATCACGCCAAACATTAAAAGCATAGCAGCAATAAACTGAAACCAGCGAATGCGCTCCATAAACCAAAAAGTTTTACGTGCGCTATTAACTTCAATATCGAGAAACTCTTCTAAATAGGCTTGTTCAAAATCACGTCGAGCAAATAATTTAGCATTCATGATATTAGTAACAGAGTCTACAATTTTACCGCTAACTAAGCTTCGTGAAGCCGCATATTGTTTGGCATATTTTCGACATTTAAGTGCTAATAGGAAGGAGATAATCACGTAAATAATAATCCAGCCAGCCAGTGTTAGAGCAAGATCTGTATTAACACCAAATAACAAAAACAGAGAAACACTAAAAGCAATCACTAATGGCCAAAAATCAAACAGAACAGTCCAGATTGTATGGGCAACACTCATAGACACTTCGCTGATACGATTGCCTAATGAGCCAGCAAAATGACTCATAAAAAAATGTTGGGAGTGAAGCTGAAGATAAGAAAATAACTCACGTCGAACGCGCCTTCTAATGGAAGGCCCTGTAATGACCAGTAAAGCACCGCTAGCTCTGGAAAATAAAACAATACCTAAATTGAGTAAGCCAAAGAGCCACAAAGGGTTTTCAAGTTGTTCCCAGACAGGTAAGGTTTGTGCATGGGCTTTAGCAACGGCATCCATTATTTGCTTTATTGCATAGGGTAATAGAATACCGCATGCCGCTTGCCCAGCTTCTAAAATAATCATCAGAAAAAAAGTCCAACGATAATACTTTAGGTAGCGTATGCAAAATTTAAAAGGTGTGGACGGCAACTGTGGCGCTTTGGCTGCATTAAGTCTTTTACTAAGTGTTGTGGTTTTCAATATGAGGATAGGGGTTGTAAAAAGATAATTTTAGTAGACTCTATTTATTTACTTCCAGTTGCCTAATCTCAGGGTGTGATTAAAAGCGAAGTAAAGAATGGGTAGGTTGGGCTAACAGCTCTATCGTTAACCCAACATCTTTAGCAAAAATTGTGTTGGGTTGCCTAAGAGACGGCAGCCCAACCTACATCACACCCAACACTTCATTCAATAAACCAAAGACTTAACCAAGGCACATAGGTAATAATAAGGACTGCTAGCATTAATATAAGCATAAATGGAATGGTTGCCTTATAGATTTCTGTAATCGACTTATTAAACCGATAACTGGCAATAAAAAGGTTCATTCCTACAGGCGGTGTAAAATAACCAATTTGCATATTAGCAAGAAAGATAACACCTAAATGGATTGGATGAATGCCATAATTTATAGCAATGGGCACAATTAACGGGACTACAATCACCAGTGCCGAAAAAATATCTAAAATTGCCCCTAAGATGAGTAGAAAAATATTCAGTAATATCAAAAAGGTCAATTTACTATCAACATTGCCTTTGATCCATTCAAACAAGTGCATTGGGATTTCAGCATCAACCAAATAATTGGTAAATGCCAAAGAAACGCCCAATATCAGTAATATGCCACCGACCATTTTCATGGAGTCCATAACAACTTTGAACAGACCTTGTATATTTATTTCCTTATAAATGAAAACTTCAACCAACATGATATAAAGCGCCGTTACCGCCGCCACTTCTGAAATAGCAAGGTAACCACCAAAAATTCCGAATCCAATAAAAAGTGGTAACGGTAGCTCCCATGCAGCATCTTTTACGGCGGAAATGGCTTCAGATAATGAAAAAGAAGTTTTTTCCAACTTTACATTCCGCGTATTCCAGCCAGCCCATATTGCAAGCATTACAATCATTAATATAGCAGGCAACAAACCAGCCATAAACAACTCTGGCAAAGTGAATTTCTGACCCAAATTCATTTGTTGAACTATAATTCCATATAAAATCAATGGAATGGAGGGTGGTAACAATAAACCTAAGCTACCACTGGTTGTCACTAATCCTAAACTGAACTTTTCTTCGTAGCCATCTTTAATTAAAGCAGGTAATAATAAAGCACCTAAGGCCACGATGGTAATGCCAGAAGCACCCGTAAAGGCGGTAAAGACGGCACAAATTACCAGTGATACGATGGCCAACCCAGAAGGCATCCAACCAAAAAAGACATGAGTTAACCTTAATAACCGCTCTGAGGTATTGCTTTCCGATAAAATATACCCAACAAAAGAAAATAACGGCAGTGCAAGCAACATAGGTGTTTGTGCCAGCCGATAAAGCTCCACTGCAATAATTGTAAAATCAACTTCCTCACTATAAAATCCCAGCATAGTTGCTGCTAGAATCATTCCAAATAGAGGAACCCCTATTAGCCCCAACACTATAATCAAAATTGCTAGCAGAGCTATCATCATCTTCGTGTCTCTGGTAAATCAATAAATAGGGCTGATATAGCATAACGAATTGCCATAATACAAAATGAAAATGGGATGATAGCTTCGCAAAGCCAATGAGGGATAATACCAAAGGCAATACCACCATATTCATACTCATCAAGTACAAATTTCAAACCAAACCAGGCAACAATAAAACAGATGCATGCAGTGACTGCACGAGTGAATCGTACCACTTTGCCTCTAAATTTTTGAGGTAATTTATTGACAAGTACGTCAATGGCGATATGTTCATCGTTACGACTAGCAACCATTGCACCTAAAAGAGCTAACCATAAAACAGTAATTCGTAATAAGGATTCAGCCCAGATTAGGCCTGCCCCCATAAAATTACGCATCACTATTTGTATAACCGCAATCACAATCATCAACAAAAGCAGCCCAATTAATAGCCCCGCCTCTGTTTTTAGTAATAACCGATGAAATTTCTTTAAACTATTAAAACTCATGGATTAAGTTTTCTATAATCTGCTAAATGCTTGTTTAATTCTTTAACTGTATCAGCAGATAAATTTCCGTCTTTTACAAGTTTTTCATTCGCAATGATGCTTATTTTTCTTAATTCCTCGGCAGCTTTCTTTGTTGGTTCCAGGAACTGAATACCCTGCTTTATCATCGCATCTTTAGCTTTTAAATTATCTTGTCGATTTTGTTGATCCACCTCTTTGATAATTCGATCCATTACTGATCTTACTGTGACTTGATCCTGTTCGGCTATTTTATTAAAAGCTTTCTGATCTAGAGCTAAAACACCAAAAATATAGGAAAGAGGAAGATCTGTTACATATTTTACTTTAGTGTGCCATTGTAATGCTAAAGCAGCAATAGGAGAGCCTGCCACAATGTCAATCATATTAGTTTGCAAGCCCATAAGTACATCACGTATTGGCAATGGAATTGGTGAGATAGAAAATGCTTCCAATGCCACTAAAGCCAGTTTATTATTTTCAGGGACCCATGCTTTACGAGATCGCATTTGATCAAGCTCCTGGACAGGCTCTATAGACATAATATAAGCCATCCCTATTTCAGCAAGCCCCAATGATACAAATCCATTCTGTTCGAGGCCTGTCATTAATTCCTTATCCATTTTTTGCCTGACATAATCGACTTCATCTAATCCATGAAATTTTAAAAGCAACGTATAGAGTCGAATATCAGGATAAATATGGCTCAATGTATTTCCTGTCACTGCTGCACCCTGCAATTGACGTAATCGTATTTTTCGCAATACATCCTTGTCTTTTCCCATGACTCCACCAGGGTAAAATTTAAACTCTACTCTTCCTTCGGTTTTTTTCGCTATTTCATCACCACCTTCACGCAACTTTTGCATCCAGAAAGAACCATCGGGAGATAAAGTAGCAATTTTTAGAGTAACAGCCTGCACAGGGTTGTTAAAAATAAGGAATAACAAGGGAACAAAAACTGCCCTCTTTAAAAAAAATAATTTCATATGGTTAAAGTGTTTGTAGATTAGAAAGTGTATCGAAATAATTTGCTAACGGGTGTTCATTTTCGAACCTAATTCCGTACTCGTTTCTAAGTTAAAAATAGTCATCAGCACTTTGTAGTAGCTTCTTTGCTTGTTGTTGTGCCAATGTATTGCTTAAAGTGAACCCTTTTTGATCTGCCTGGGCATTAATGACTGTGTTTAACAAAGAGTCATGTAGATCACGATCGAACATCATTCTTGCATAATGTTTCGCATATAATACATGCACCATCAAGTTTTTTCTGTTTGAAAGCTGTAATGCTTTTTCGAAATTGTATTTAGCAACATCTGGTTTTCCTCCTAAAGCAGGAGGGACGACACTTTCCATAACAGCTAAATATAAAAAAGCCTCTCCGTTTTTGTAATCTTCTTTTACGCTAATTACATGATTCATTAGATGTTTAACTTGAGCCAACTGCGCCACAGCATTCCAGTCTGAGCGGTTGGCTTGTATCCAGTTTATCCAGCTTGTACCTAACCCATACACAATATCCAGCTCATCTATCGCAGACCGATCAATTATTGGTGTAAAATCGGCAAAACTCTTTTCATTTAGCTTACAAAAATTATCTTTATGTATGCAAGCAGCATGTAGCGAAAGATCAAATGCTTTTATACTTAACTGTTGTTTTCTTTTTGAGTTTTGACTGCCTAGTAAAGTATTGTAGGCAGAATATAAGCTTGCTGTACTCATTAACAGAGCTTCATTATCAGGGTCTTTGACTAGTAAAGATTCTTGTAATAGTAGATATGATGGAATTGCTTCAAGTACGGTTTCAGGATCATTATGATTTAATATCACCTGTTTTAAATTTTTTCCAAAATCGTTAGTTGCAGATGAAGTTAGCAAACTACAACCATTTGTAAAAAGGAAAATTAATATTAACAAGCTATTCTTGATCTGGGTCATAAAATCAAACGTATCATTTTTCTAAAGACTTTTATAAATGTTACTGTTGGTATTGAATCTTTTGATAAATTAATAACAATAAGGAAACTTGCAGAAAAAAACCACTATTCATGTTTCTTAAATTGAGCATCAACCAGAAAGTATGGCTAATTCAAAAATAGTCGACTCAACTTTCACTTAATCCCTATGGTAAATCTTTTTAAAAATTATCCTATTATATTAGCTTTAGAGAAATAGAGTTAAGTTTTTTCTATAAAGTATAAGACTATTGATTGAAAAGAACTGTATTAAAAAGAGTCACAAAAATGAGGTATGACGGGAAAACTCTATGTAGTTGTTGAATAAAAATCGGCATGTTATCATCAGATTTTAACTAAAATAATTTTAAAACTATGGGATTAAGTTCAGAAGAAAAAGAGGCTTGCGCAGACCTATACTTCACATTTACCGATGGTGACAATAATATGCCAGCTCAATAAGTGGAATGGTGCAGCCGCCGTTGAGCTATATAAAATGATTAAGAGAATTAAGGACTGTACTCAAGGGATGGATTATGTCAATACCAAACCTCCCCCCTAAAAATGGTATATCAACTGCAATCGCTGCGGCTAAATACCTACTTGGTATCTGGAGAACAATGATCAGTATTGAGGGTAAAATAAAAGCAGGTAAGATTAACCCAAGGTGTAATGAGTCTTTTACTTTAATTTATAGGCAAAATATAATAAGAGCTTCTTACGGTCTAGGGTCATGAAACTTTTACTAACGCTAGTATTAGTCTGTAATATTGCCTTAGCAAAGGATTTTGATACTACACCCCAGCCTATTGAAACCCTTAAGACCCCTGATGGTTACAAGCTTGAATCATATGATAACAGATACACCTTTGCAATCCCCAAGGGATACACTGTAAAAAGAGGGGATACTGAAGATGAGTTTTTAATGATAATATCAAAAGGTAAGATTATATCATCAATTATTGAGTGGCCTGCCTCAAACAAACTCCTTTATAACGCAGAGGATTTTGGATTAAAAGGGAATCGTGGGCAGGTATTAGCTGCTATTTATGATAAGAACTTTACTACCAATAAAGTAGTTAATGAAACTCGGGCAGAAATATTTAAAATATCAACAAATGTACAAGTATTCAAGAGAGATAACTTTATATTTTATAAAAAAACTAGAGTTGAGAAAGGTGAAATTGATCTAATAATTTCCAATCTTAATAATGATGACCTAATTCATGTTTTGTCTGATAAAGGCAATGAAAAATTCTTTATGAATTTTATCAAGACCTTTAAGAGTAATTAAAATATGTCATTACCAACAACGTCAATAGCTGCTACTAAATACCTACTTAGTTTGGAGAACAATAATATCAGTGTTGAGGGTAAGATTAACGAAAGGTGTAAGGAGTCTTTTGCTTTAAATTATAGCCGAAATATAATAATAGCTGCTTACGGTCTAGGGTCATGAAACTTTTACTAACGTTAGTATTATTCTGTAATATTGCCTTAGCAAAGGATTTTGATATTACACCCCAACCTGTTGAAACCATTAACACCCCTGATGGTTACAAGCTTGAATCATTTGATAAGAGATACACCTTTTCAATTCCCAAGGCTTACACTATAAAAAGAGCGGATACTGAAATTGAGTTTTTAATGATAATATCAAAAGGTAAGATTATATCATCAATTAGTGAGTGGCCAGCCTCAAACAAATACCTTTTTAATGCCGATGATTACGGATTAAAAGGGAATCGTGGGCAGGTATTAGCTGCTATTTATGATCAGAATTTTACTACCAATAAAGTAGTTAATGAAACTCGAGCAGAAATATTTAAAATATCAACAAATGTACAAGTATTCAAGAGAGATAACTTTATATTTTATAAAAAAACTAGAATTAAGGAAGGTGAAATTGAACTAATAATTTCCAATCTTATTAATGATGACATGGTTACTGCTGGGTTTGATCAAGGTAATGACGAGTTCTTTATGAATTTTATCAAGACCTTTAAGAGTAATTAAAATATGTCATTACCAAACCTTGTCCCTAAAAATAGTCTATCAACGTCAATAGCTGCGGCTTATGTTTGATTTTATAGAATAGGAGACTTATACTCGTTATTAGTATATTTGCTTTTGAGACAAAAAAATAAGAAACTTGATGATTTTTATTAATAACCTTGTTTTGCATCAACGGTAAATGCTGTAAATCTAAACCAATAGGATGTTTATTCTTCATACACCTATCTTCTAGAGAGGTTGAAATGCTCACGCCAATTTGTGCGAGTGACAAGGAAAAATCTGGATTAAAGGCTACTCACAGATGGATCAAAGAAAACAAGGCGTTTTTAGAAGAACGCTTATTACTTGATGGTGTTCTTCTTTTTAGGGACTTTCCAATTCAAAATCAAAATGATTTTTATTCTTTTTTAGAGCTGTTTATCGAACCAGATGAGGAACTTCTAGACTATACTGCTGGCGCTTCCCCTCGCGAAAAAGTTGGCAAAAAAATATACACGTCAACTTCCGCACCTGCATTTGTTAAAATTTTGTTACATCCTGAAATGTGTTACGTTAAGAACTTTCCAACCAAAGTCGGTTTCTATTGCAAGCAGTCTCCAGAACAAGGTGGCGAAACCCCATTGGCGGATGCCCGACAAATACTTAAAGAAATTCCAGATCATATTGTCAAAATTTTTGAAGATAAGGGAATCATTTACTACCGTAAAATGCTGTACCTTAGTGCGATTCGCAAATTTTTTGGCGAAGCTCTTTCATCAATAAAGGTTTCAACTTGGAACTATGCTTATAAAACGGATAATAAGAAAGATATTGAAGCAGCTTGTAGAAAATCTGGTCTATCCTACACATGGAATAGTGATCAATCCTTAACGACTGAAGCCAAGGTTAGCGCTATCCAAAAACATCCTAAAACGGCTGAAAAAACCTGGTTTAATACCATACACTTTTTCATTCACGAAAAATATATGTTTGGAAATTACCTGGGTCCATTTATTCGGCTTTTTAGAAAATTAACTGGTGAAAAATTTGAGGTTTTTTTTGGAGATGGTAGCGATATTCCGTCCTCAATCAAAAAACAGGTTTTAGACATAATTGATAAAAACACCTGGACATTTCAATGGCAGAAAGGCGATGTTTTGCTAATTGACAATTATCTTTGTATGCATGGAAGAAATCCTTTTTCCGGGCAGAGAAAGATCTACGTCGGCCTCATTGGAAAACCTTAAATAAAGAGAGAACTCCATGAACCTAGATAAAATCATTAGCGATTATGAATCCTTCCATAAGGATCCCTTAAATATTAGAATTCATATAATTTGTGTTCCCTTAATTATATTGAGTATTGTGGGTATGCTAAATGCTATACCTATATCTTGGGGGGGAGTAGGCATCGGTCATATAGTTTGTCTTCTGTATTCTAGTTATTATATTTTTTATGCACGGTCGTATCTGCTATCGTGTTTTGCCATGTTTGCATTTCTAATTATGATAGATTTCTTTCTCGCAAAATTTCCAATTCAATTATATTTATCCATCAATATTTTGCTTTTTGTTGTATGTTGGATTTTACAGTTTTGGGGGCATAACAAAGAAGGGAATAAACCAGCATTTATTGACAACAAAGAAACTGCTTTTCATTCAACATTTATGGCTCCCATTATGGTCATCCGACATATCAGGAACTTTTTTTAATTTGGTAATAGTTTTAGGCTGTCATAAAAAAGTCTCTGAGTTAAGCAATAAATCTCAATTGAGCTTATTTTGAACTTACTGGTTGAGTTATTTTGACTTGACTTCAGGTTCTAAGTCTTAAGGAACCTCTGATCAAGTCCAATTATTTTTAGCTTGCTAAAACTGCCGATATTTTCCACGAAGATCGGTACAATAGAGTGACTATTACGTCTCACTTCGTGAAAAATAGCGACAGTTTTTTCTGCGCTAAATTCTAATCAACTTAATCAGGAGGTTCCTTAAGAAACAGTATGACTTTTAAGAGCTTGTCTTTTTTTCCAGTCAAACCAGCCTTGTGGTGATAGTTTATTCATCAGGCGATCAAGGGATGACATAATAATTAAATTATAAAAACCTTGTAGTTTTCCCTGCCATGTTTGGCTGGGACAACGAAGTGAAATAGCACATGAAGCTTCGTCATAGACAAAATGATGCCAATAACCACTCGGGATGTACAAAGTTTCCCCAGGCTCAAGTGTTACACGAAAACCTTGGGCATCTTTTAGTCTTGGGTGTAATTTAAAGTCAGGCTGGTGAACATTAACATAACTTCTGCAAGTGAATGGGTAACGGTGGAGGTTATTTCCTTGTTCAAAGGGATACAAAGTTATGGTTTTTTTTCCAAAAATAGCGGTATGAAAAACATGAGACATATCAATATCAAAATGCATTTGTGTTACTGAACCCTTGCAGCCAAAAAACATAAAAATAAATTGTTTTGATAGTCCATCAACTATTGAAGGAAAAACGACATCATCAACTAAGGCAGGTATTTCAGATTTGATATTATATAGAAACATTCTCAAATCTTGAGAGCTTGTCGTAACTGTTTTGATATAGTCTTTAAAAGAAATAATTTTTGCGTTAGACATGTAGCCTTTACCAGCCTCAACAAAACTTCCATCATAAACCTTTACCTGTTGGCTACCATGCAGGTTTTTGAAAAAATCAGGCGTCCATTTTTTTAAGGCAGGCCATGATTTAGCAAGGTCTTGGATCACCAAGGGCTTGAGAGATGAAAAATAAGAATCAGAAAAATCTTTCTTGTCGATGGTTTTAACTTTATCAACCGGAAAAAGTTCTAAAGAAGGTGGTGGGAAATCAGACATGATGTTATCCAGCTAAAAACTCGCTGTATGTATAAAGAATATCCGGTTGCTCCCAATGAAGAAAATGTCCAGCTCCAGGTATCATTTTAAAAACACAATTAGGAATTTTTGATGCGGCCTGTTCTATATCACTAACATCAATAATCGCATCATATTCACCACTGACTATTAGGGTGGATGCTTTAATATTACTTAGCTTTACAAAGTCTTCAATATCCGTTGCTTGTTCAACAAATTTACAATGTTCATAAAAGCTGAGAAAATCTTCTCGACTCATGCCTTTAAACTGCAAAATCATCTGTTTTTTGTGTGAGTCTGGAATGTGCTGACCAAATTTTTCTATCATCAAAGGCGCGATTTCATCCGTTTTATCACCATCGAACAAGCCCTGTCCTTCTCTAATCACTTCAATTACGGCTTTGCTGGGTTTCGCACCAAAGCTACCCAATATCATCTTGTTAATCAAGTCAGGGTGGCGAGCTGCTACAGCTGCCGAGATAATTGTCCCCCAAGAGGCTGCTGCTAAAATAGTTGAACCATCATTGGGTGTTGTGTGCTTGACAACCTCATATAACACATCAATTTGTTCTTCAAATGTTACTCCCGGCTCACCAGATAAAATAGAAGCCCTGCCTTGTCCAGGTAAATCAAAGACAACAATTGAATAATCAGAAACAAAGTGGCTAACAAATGAGCGCCAAGCTGCCATTGTCTGTTTAGCGCCACTGATACAGACAATGTGTGCTTCTGCTTCACCATAAATTCGGTAAGGTACGAGAAATCGCCCAATGGTAATCTCTCCTTTAACAATTTTCATTAGCTAGTTTCATTTTATTATTCTTAATTGCTTATTATAAAGAAAGATTCCAAAACACGATATATTATTTGGCTAATTTTTTCTAAAAGTATAAAGTGAGATGTAATTACAACTCCACCATATATTAATTCGGTTTTTTCTTAGTTTACTATAAACGATGGTATTTCTTTTTTCTCAAAAAATTATTAAAAAATGTAATCTGTTCTCAATTATTCTTTTTTTTAAAATAAAAAAGACTGGAGGCCTTCTTAATTATCAATATTTTCTCTATTTTTTCAACTGCATACGGTGTATTGGGGCAGGGTATTTTGAAGAGAAAGGGTGCGGAAATTATTAATTTAGCTGTGCTACTATGCAAATTAATCTTGATGTATCTATTTTAGCTGAATAATGACTAATTCTATCAAATATACAAAAAAAAAATGTACCGAATTAGATCCATCACTCGGAGGTTTTATAGAAAAAAATGGTATCGAATATGCCGGCATCCATCTATTAATAGATTGCTGGGGGGCTTCTCGACTGGATAATATAGAGTATATGGAAGATGTCTTGAACCGTTGTGTTTCTGCAAGTTTTGCGACTTTACTCCATCTTCATTGTCATCAATTTTCTAAGTCTGGTGGACTATCTGGAGTAGCTGTTTTAGCTGAGTCCCATATTAGTGTGCATACTTGGCCAGAAAGGGATTTTGCAGCTTTTGATGTCTTTATGTGTGGCGCGGCGAAACCTATGAATGTTGTTGATGTATTAAAACAAGCTTTTCAGCCCACCGAACTTAAGGTTAAAAAAGTCTTACGGGGTTACTCTGGGAATGAGTAAATTAGTAGCTTTATGAAAAAATTATCCCCCTCTGCTCTTCGATACCATGATTTTCTATTATTTACTATTATGGCAGTTCTGGCAGGATGTGGACTGATTTATGAATACCTCTTATCTCATTATGCCGGACGTATTTTAGGTGCTGTGGAACAAGTCATCTTCGCGATGATAGGCGTTATGATTGTATCTATGGGCTTAGGTGCTTTTGCTGCGCGTATTTTCAAATCTTATTTTAATGCTTTTGTCTGGTTGGAACTCAGTATCGCTTTTATTGGAGGCACGGCTGTTTTATTTCTTGCAGCGACAACAGCATTAGCCAATCAGTTTCCGCAACTATTAATTGAAACGTTTGCTATGCCACCTGATTTGATCCCTCGTGGAGGGCTGGTGATTTGGGCAAAAAAAATTGCATCGATGATGCCCTATGTAACAGGTTTTATACTGGGTTTTTTGATTGGTATGGAAATTCCATTAATTGCCAGTATTCGTGAAACCCTGTACGGAGAGCATGTTGAACATAATATTGGCTCCGTCTATGGTGCGGATTATATCGGAGCAGGCATAGGAGCAGCAATTTGGGTCATCTATATGTTGAGCCTACCCCCTACACAGGCAGCAGTGATCACCGCTAGTGTTAATTTAGTTGTTGGACTGATATTTTACTGGGTATACCGAGCAAATATTAATGCAGGCGTTATGGTTGTTTTAACACATTTTCTAGTGGCAGGAGTGCTGAGTGTTATCGCCGTCAAAGGTATGGATTGGGATAATGCAATGGAAGACCTACTGTATAAAGATAAAGTGATTTTTAGTTTAAACACTCAGTATCAGCATATCACAGTGACTGAGCGTATTATGGACCCTGCTAAACCTAAAATAGTGTCACTTTTTATTAATGGGCGCTCTCAGTTTGCTAGTAATGATGAAATTATTTATCATTCAATGCTGGTTTCGCCCGTGATGCACGCATCAGCATCGCACAAAAATATTTTGATTATTGGTGGAGGGGATGGCTTGGCCTTACGCGATGTATTACGCTGGAAGCCAGAATCTGTTGACCTAATAGATATTGACCCTGCTATTATTGAATTTTTCACTACTCCAAAAATTGTAAATGATAAAACTATCAACCAAGCATTATTAGATTTAAATCAACATGCGTTTAGTAACCCGAGAGTGTATACTCATTTTGGAGATGCCTTCATCAAAGTTGATGAATTAATTCAGTTGGGACGATTGTATGACAGCATTATTGTTGATCTACCCGACCCCAGTCATCCTGATTTAAACAAATTATATTCGGCTCGCTTTTATGCCAAACTAAAAACACTACTAACAGGTGGTGGAGCAATGGTTGTACAGTCTACGTCGCCTTATCATGCTAAAAATACTTTTTTAAGTATTGGTAAAACGGTAAAGTATGCGGGTTTTAAAAATGTAGAACAATATCATCATAATGTTCCAAGTTTTGGTGAGTGGGGCTGGACGATTGCGACTAAAAATGGCCAATCAGCAAAAGTTAGAATTATCAATAAGCACGGGTTAGATGTGAAGGATGGGTGGGCAACCCAAGGGGTTTTATTAGCTTCGTTTGAATTTAGTGATCATTTTTTTGACAATATTGATGATATTAAAATCAATAGAATCAATAATCAGGCCGCTTATCAATATCATTTACAAGATTGGGAAAAACAGCAAGGGATCTATAGTCCTGCAAAATAAAAAAGTGTTAATTAATCCACCCCATCCATAAGAACCAGTTTTTCGATTTAGGCATTTTATTGATCTAAACCAGCGTCCTTATCCCAGAACCAATGATTCTTAGAGCTTCAGCGGTTGATTTATTTCCGGTTCCTTAGTTCATCGTAGATTTATGTTAAGTGCTTCGAGTTGTAAGACTCTGATAAGGGCATTATGATTTAAAAGAATTTCCCGTTTAGAGCCATTGAAAAAATCAATTTAATCGGGATAATATCTTGTTGCAAATACTAGTGATTTGTTTTTGTTCAGATTGGGTTAGCTTAACTTTACATTCCATATTTTTAAAAATATGTGTCGTTTTATCTTTCAAAGATAACCCTGCTTTTGTCAGCGTGATCTCTTTTGCTCTTTCGTCTAAAGCTGATTTAATACGTTTAATAAATCCTTTTTTTTCAAGTCGTTTCAAAATAGGCGTTAATGTGGCCGCATCAAGAAGCACCTGTTCACTAAGCTCTTTAATGAAAACACCATTTTTATTCCACAAGCTCATCATTACCAAAAACTGTGGATATGTTAAATCAAATTCATCTAATTGAGGTCTATATTCGCGAATCATTGCATTGGACGTCGAATACAATGAAAAACAAACCATTTCAGAAAAATCATGTAATTGTGTTGTCAAAGGTTGCTCCTATTTAGTTTTTCTCTATTTATTAAGTACCCAAGTAAAATTATTTTGACTGTTTTACTCAGGATTTTTTATTCTATTCAAGGCGTAAAAATAGGCGCATAGCGAACTAAGCAACTTTTTTACAACGAAGAAGAGGATAAAAAAGATTAGAAAAGCTTTAGCGGTTCTTATGCTTTTAGTACAAGTAAAACCGTTAAAATAATTTTACTTGGACACTTATTATGCGCGCAAACTAATTGACAGCCAAGGTTGTTTTCTTACAATTACTTTGCGCACAAAGTAATTTGAATGGGAATTTGTAATGAATAGTAAAGTAAATTTTGACGGCGTAACCTCATCAAACTGGAAAGACTTACCATGTAATGAAGTCGTGACAGATATATTTGAACGTACTCTCTGGAAGGGAGATAATGGAAAAAGAGCTATTATTCTTGAATTTAAAGCTGACGCTAAGTTTCCTGGAATTGAAATTCATGAGAAAGGGACTGAGCAAATATATGTTATTTCAGGTATATTTAATGATGGAAGAGAAAATCATTCAGAAGGGGCTTTTATCAATAACCCTATAGGCTCTGCTCATATTCCACAATCTGCTGAGGGATGTGTAGTGCTAGTAATTTATCCTGAAGGATAGGCTTTTACTTATCAAAACATAACAATGTGCAGGAAGACATGCGATGAGCCAAAAAATAACGAAAGTAGAAGAAGCATGGTTAGAGTCTCAACAGCAGCTATTCTTATTTATTCGCTCTAAGGTCAGAACGCCAGAAGATGCAGAAGACATTTTAAATGATGTCTTTGAAAAACTGACCAAAACCACTAATGAGAATGCAACCCCTGATAACATTTCATCGTGGCTTTATCGTGTAACAAAAAATAGAATTGTAGACTATTATCGAGCAAAAAATCAATTTGAAGAATTGCCCGAAGAGATTTCTGAAAAAAGTGAAGAAATCAATATAATTAAGCAACTTTCAAAATGTATGTTACCGATGATTCAAGCTTTGCCTGAAACTTATCGACAACCATTAATGCTGTCGGAAATAGAGGGCAAAAAATACAAAGAGGTTGCCGCTGATCTAGACTTGAGCGTATCAGCAGTCAAATCCCGTATTTTACGGGGCAGAGAGAAACTACAAAAAAGCATGGTAAGTTGTTGTACGATCTATCGAAACAAAGTAGGAGAAGTAGTCGATTATGAACAAAAAACGAATGGTTTCTGTACCGATTGTGAAGATTAGATAAATATTTGCATCCTTTTTACGTTCACTCCGTCTTTAACTTGTGAGTTCATCGCTATTTCGGCGGTGAGCATTTCGCGTTAATAGGAGAAATAAAATGAAACGACTACATATACACATTGCCGTAAATGAATTATCGGAGAGTATAAATTTTTACTCTACAATATTTAATGCCACACCTTCCCTTGAACGTGAAGATTATGCGAAATGGGATTTAACAGAGCCTGCTGTAAATTTTGCTATTTCAAAACGTGGGCATACAAGTGGAATAAATCATTTGGGAATACAAGTAGATTCAGAAGACGAGTTAGGGGAAATAGCTCAGCGTCTTGATGACGCAGAAATCACATCATCAAAACAAGAAGGCTCATCCTGCTGCTATGCGCATTCAAATAAACATTGGGCGTTAGATCCACAAGGAATTGCTTGGGAGTCATTCCATACATTAGGAGATATTCCAATTTTTGGTGAGGATACTAAAACTGATTCAGAAGATGAATCATCGGCATGTTGTATCCCTTTAAATGTAAATGAAACAGAAAATCAAGAGGAAGCTACATGTTGCATCCCTAATGAAGGCGGTGTTTCTGAGTGTTGTTAGACAGTACATCCAGAATTAATTTTTAAGAATTATATATGATAAATATAGAGCAGACTATTCCCCATATTCCATCCAAGAATATGGGGGAAACAATTGATTTTATGGTTATGGTTTTTGGATTCAAATCATCATCCTATATTGAACACTACTCAGAACTGAGCTTAGGGAACAATGTATTAGGTATTCTTGCTTCTGAAGGAGAACCAAATCAACAAAGCATTTATCTGAAAGTCAGTGATGTTGATATTTGGTGGGCTAATGCAAAATCTAAATTAAAAAATATTGAAACTAAGACGCCATTCGATCAAGCGTATGGTATGCGCGAAGTTCATCTTGTTATTCCAGAAACAAATACTCTTTTATTTATAGGCTCAAAATTAAAACACCTGTACACATGACAAAAAATTAAAGGAAGTTAGGACATCTCAATTAATTGTGGATGAGAAAATTGAGAACCAAAATATTCAAAATCAAGGCGAAATCCGCACGTAATAGCAAGCTATTGCGAAGAGTTTCAAAGCTTCCTCCTGCTTACGCCCCTCCCTTACATCCGTGTAGGGGACGCAGAGATTAGATATTTTGGACTCAATTTCCATTCATCAATTAATAGAGCCGCCCTTTATATAGCCCATTGAAATGTAATTAGTCAACCCAGCATCACCTTGGAATTAATTGGAATAAAACCTTGCGTTTTACCATTAGCCAGATAAGAGTTATGGCAGTCGCATGGGCCGCTGTATTCAGGATAAAACTGTCATAACTTCCTAAAGGCGTATTACTAAATAATATAATAAAATAAATGTGAACTATAAAGACATAAAGGGAGGCCTGTCCTAGCGGTATAACAAGCCATCCTAGTGCTTTGTTAATTGGCAACCAATAATGAGTCAAAGCATAATAGAATACGATAAATAAAGTAATGTTATTAAAAACCCTTCCCAACCCCAGTGTCGGTTTTTGAAACCAGCTTAAATAAATTTGACGAAACGATTCACCTTCTAAGCCAGCTAAATCACGCAAAGGCCAATAAACTGCATTCGGATTATTCAATGCAAGAAATAGAAAAGCAAGAGAAAAGGAAGAGGCGATAATAATAAGAACTATATTTTTTCGTTCTGTAATATATCCTAGCATTTTTTCCTGATGATACCCAACGACCATACCGTTAATAAATATGAGTTGCCAAGTCAACGTTGGAAAGCCCAATTCAAATCGCGCACCCGTTATTCTAAGTTGATATTTTTGATTTATTCCATAAATAATGCAACTTATTACAATCAGCCAAATTGTTTTCTTACGATGTAAGAAATAAAGGACAAAAGGAGCCGCAGCAATTAAACCAACATAGAGTCCAATGACTTGAAATTGATGTGGCCCAATTTTTAATAAAAAGGCTTGTTTAAAAATTTCAACCCAAGGTGTTCCGTCAGGGGGGTAAAGAAGGAATGCCCTACTTCTCTGCGTATTTGGTATCCAATGAGTAACTTCAAAAATATTAACAAAAGGCAATAACCCTAACAAAACAATACTCAGGGATACAAAAATATTAACTCTATATAATTGAAAAGAACGCTTCCATAATTTTATTGCAGAACTTTTAAATCCATCTCGAAGAAGTCTATTTTTATAAACAATACCTAAAACAATGCCTGAAAGACCTACAAAACCTTCTGCACTGGAGACTAGTCCAATTCGTTCCCAGACAAACATGCTAAAAAAAGAATAGTACTCCATATGAACGACAATAACGACTAGCATAATTAGACCTCTTAGAAAGTCTAATCTCAAATCTCTACCACCGCTATTATCAGGGTATGCATTTCTGGAAATATTTTGATTATTTATCAAAGGTCTCGAACACTCAATTTATTGATACTCCATAGAAAGCCACATCTCATTATATTTATTTTGTTTTTACACTCGCTTTTGGTACTAATACTGATAATCCAAAATTAGGCGATACATTAACTAATAGCAAAAACAGTGATGCTGCATAGGGCATGGATTGAACTAATAATACCCCCACCCATAGCTGTCCATTTAAGTTACCAAAATGCTCTAGTGACATCATTGCATAAGCAGCAGACCATAATAAAATCAAAAAGACTAACTCTTGCCAAATAATGATTAATCCAGCTAGAAAAGGCTTATCTTTTTCAAATTTAGGCGTTCTTAAAAAAGGACGTCCTGAGGTAAAAAGCCCCTGCCAAACTGCTTTTGCAACAGTATGTGTCAAAGCTAAACCCGCAATTGCAGCCCCCATCGTTTGCAAAAGTGAACAACCTACACGAGCCTGATACAGCCAAACCGTTCGCATTATTTTAAATCCAAATAAACCAATGGTTGGCAAAATAAAGGCATTGACAGGAAGTTCTCCATGTATCGGATCTATCAGTATCTGAGCTGTCAAAATCAAACTTGCAAAAGTGAACAACAAAGACAAAGCATCAGAAAACCACGGTAACCAGCCTGCAAAAAAGTAGTACCGTTGCGAAGGGGTTAAATCTGTTCCACTTCCTAACATTAATGCCTTCCAGTGACGTTTTAATATTTGCATAGCACCATAGACCCAACGGTGTCGTTGCGTTGTATAGCCTGATAATGTATCAGGTGTAACACCTTGACCAAATGAATCTTTAACATAAACTGAATCATAACCAGCACGATATAACCGTAGACCAAGCTCGCTATCTTCACAAATACACCATTCGCCCCACTTTCCGACTTCTTCAAGTGCTGATTTTCTAATTAACGTCATCGTTCCATGTTGAATAATCGCATTTGATTCATTTCGCTGAACCATCCCTATTTTGAAAAATCCAGCATACTCCCAATGGCAAAAAGCTTTAAATCCATTTTCTTTCCAGTCCCAATAATCTTGTGGAGCCTGAACAAAACCAACATCTTCTTTTTCAAAATAAGGAACTAGACTTTTAAGCCAGTTAGGATCAACAAGATAATCACTATCAATCACTGCAATTATTTCTGCATCTTTAGCAGTCTGTTCAAGTGCATGATTAATTGCGCCTGCTTTATATCCAGGCCAGTTTTCCAAATGGAAAAAACGAAATTTTTCTCCGAGTCGCTTACACTCTTCTTCAACAGGCTGCCATACAGCTGGATCATCAGTGTTATTATCCATCACTAACACTTCAAGATTTGGATAATCTAACTCAACTAATGCCGCTAAAGTTTTTTTCACCATGTCTGGTGGTTCGTTGTGGATTGGCACGTGTAGTGATACTTTAGGATAAACAAAATCATCTGGTGCTGATAAAGCTTCAAAACTCCTTTTTCCTTTGCGATTCCATAATACCTCTGAAATTTCCAGGCTTTCAACCAATAACACAACCACGGCCATTAATTGCATTGCTAACAACAGCCCCCAAAGTATGGTACTCATCGTTGTTTGATATTGACTTGCCCCAATGGAAGCAGTCCACGCAATAGTTGATGCTGATAAATTCGCAATAATGCCAAAAAAAATCTTCCCAGATAAATCCATTCGACTACTAGTAAAAAGGAAAATTGTCATTAAAACCATACTAAAAACTGCAGCACCTAAAGCCCAGTTTTTCCAGTTAGGTAAATCCAGCACATCACCATACATTTTAAACTTAGGCTTTCGCTCAGCATTAAACAACCCCCAATAGGCACCAGCAGAACCCTCTAAAACTTGCTTCCATGGTTGATCAAATGCTTCAATCACATAATAAATTAACTTATCTTCCTTCGCGCGGTTTAAAAAATCCCGGATAAACTTTGCCTGACCTGCCAAGCTTGCTTTTGCCTCACGCTGAGGTTGTCCTGCAGAAGGCCATCCCGTTTCAGTAATAATAATAGGTTTATCAGGAAAGGCTTCTTTTAACTCATTATATCGATCAAAAACATAATCTACAGCCTCATCGGCAGGAACCCCTTCCCAGTAAGGTAAAAAATGCGCAGCTATAAAATCTACTTCCTCTGCAAGTTCCGGGTGTTTAAGCCATATATCCCATGTTTCCGAGGTACTAACAGGTCTCCATGTGTTTTTTTTAACATGTCTAATGTAAGGAATAAGCTCTTCTACAGTCAATTCATTCCGAGTAATAGTCTCATTACCTACTATTGTGCGAACAATATTTGGATGATCTTCACGACTAATTTTAATTAAAGTGTCTACTTCTTGCTGAGCTATGTTTGGGTCTTTAGTAACCCAAGCCCCAAGAGTCACATTTAGATTATATTTAGCTGCAAGCGCTGGTATTTTATCAAACCCATTCAATACACTATATGTCCGCACTGCATGAACTTTCCCCTCTAACAACAAAAGATCCTGGTCTATTTCGGCTTCTGAAGGAAACTTATTTTTTTGTGGGTTATCATCACGACGAGCAGGGTTAAAAGCCACCCCCATCATTAACCCTTCCCATGATTGAACCTCATCCGGTTGATTCACATAAGCCCAGAAAAAAAAGTTGGCCATTACTATTAAAGCAAGTGTAATGATCGAGATTGTTATCCTTTTCATAATTGATTCTTTTAATTTAGTCTAGTTTTTAAGGGACAGAGATTTCGCTTAATAGCTTGCAAATATCACATAAGAAAACTGCCAATTTCTTACCGATAACATTCAGTAGAAACCAAGGCTTTTTTACAAGATAAAACTTCTATTATTCCATTTTTTGTGAGCTACTTCAAAGAAAACAACCCTTTTAAAATTGTTCTTTATAATAAATATACACTTACCCCAACAAGCTCAATTTTGTTAAAGGTATGCTAATTTCTTAGATAAATGCCAGCAAATAACTATAAATAAGTCTAGATATTTTCCTTTATCTAAAGATACAATAAACAAAGTAATGATGTCTTTAGTTATTTTTCAACTTTAAAGGGTACCTCTATTTATTGTGGATGAGAAAATTGAGAACCAAAATATTCAAGATCAAGGCGAAATCCACACGTAATAGCAGGCTATTGCGAAGGGTTTCAAAGCTTCCGCTCCTGCTCACGCCCCTCACCTACATCCGTGTAGGTGACGCAGAGATTGGATATTTTGGACTCAATTTTTCCATTCATCAATTAATAGAGGTGTCCTAAAGATATTATAAGTTTTAACTTTTTGGCCATATGGCTATTTTCTATCGTTTACTCTGACTAAATTCTAATGAAAAAGTTTTTATTTTTATTAATTCTTTTGTTACAAGCTTGTGGACAAACTGGTCCTCTTTATCTTCCAGATCAAGAACCCCCTATCCACAAAGACACCGAAGAATAAAATGGATTATTTTAATTACAAAAATAATAAACTTTATGCTGAAGACGTTTTGATAGAGGATATTATCAAACAGTATGGTTCACCTTGTTATATCTATTCTCGTGCTACATTTGAAAAACACTGGAATGCCTTTGATTTAGCCTTTGGTGAACACCCACATTTGATTTGTTATGCAGTTAAAGCCAACTCAAATATTGCAATTCTCAACCTTCTAGCTCGCTTGGGCTCTGGGTTTGATATTGTTTCATTAGGTGAATTAAACCGTGTATTAACGGCAGGTGGCGATCCTGCAAAAATTGTTTTTTCTGGTGTAGGCAAGCGTGAAGATGAAATCGCTGCTGCCTTAAAAACAGGCATCCGTTGTTTTAATATAGAAGTCAGTGACGAGCTTGATCGAATCAATCAATTAGCTGGAAAAATGGGGGTTATTGCCCCTGTTTCATTTCGAGTAAATCCTGATGTTGATGCAAAAACACACCCTTATATATCAACAGGGCTTAAAGAAAATAAATTTGGTGTAGATATTCAACAAGCATTAACAGAATATCGCCGCGCCTCCAAAATGGATAATATAAAAATTATTGGTATAGACTGTCATATAGGATCGCAATTAACAGAAACAGCACCATTTTTAGCGGCACTTGATAAAGTGCTTGATATTGTTAGCGCCTTAAAGCAAGATGGAATTAATTTACATCATATTGATTTAGGTGGTGGACTAGGTATCCGTTATCAAAATGAAAAGCCGCCAGAACCGGCTGAATATGTTGCAGCAATTTTAAAACGTTTAGGCAATACTGATTTTGAAATCGCTTTAGAGCCCGGCAGAGCCATTGCAGGGAATGCAGGTGTCTTAATTACTCGAGTAGAATATTTAAAACCCACAGAACACAAAAACTTTGCCATTGTAGATGCCGCAATGAACGATTTGGTGCGTCCATCCTTATATAATGCTTGGCAAGAAATAATTCCGGTCAATAAGCACAGCTCTGCCACTAAGAATAAATGGGACATAGTTGGCCCAGTCTGTGAAACAGGTGATTTTTTAGGAAAAGATCGCGACCTATGCTTGGCTACAGGTGATTTATTAGCCATACGTTCCTCTGGAGCCTATGGTTTTACCATGAGTTCAAACTATAATTCAAGACCTCGTGTCGCTGAAATCATGGTTGATGGAGACCAAATACATTTAATCCGAGAGCGTGAAAGCATCTCTCAACTTTGGGCAGGAGAAAAGTTACTCCCGTAAATTATGATTACTTTTACAAAAATGCACGGCTTAGGTAATGACTTTGTTGTTATTGATGCAATTAATCAGTCTATTTCATTATCACCTGAACAAATTCGGTTGATGGCGGATAGAAATTTTGGTATAGGTTTTGACCAATTACTACTGGTTGAAAAACCAGTCAGTGATAATGCAGATTTTAAATATAGAATTTTTAACGCTGATGCCAGTGAAGTCGCCCAATGTGGAAATGGCATTCGTTGCTTTGGTCGGTTTGTACATGATAAAAAATTATCGGATAAAAATGAAATTAGAGTTGACACAAATGCGGGGCAATTGTTACTAACCTTTAATGAAGACGAGCAGATTACAGTCAATATGGGGGTTCCTTTACACTCACCTGCAGAAATCCCAATAGATACTGATCAGGAAGCTCTTTTTTACACGCTTTCTATTAATAATACCGAGAAAACTTTGGGTGCAGTATCAATGGGCAATCCCCATGCAGTGTTACAAGTGGATAATATTAACTCAGCTCCTGTTGCAGAACTCGGAAAATTACTAGAAAACCACCCTTTCTTTCCAGAACGAGCTAATATAGGCTTTATGCAAATAATGAATCGGCAGTCTATTAAACTACGCGTATATGAACGAGGTGCAGCCGAAACCTTAGCCTGTGGTAGCGGGGCTTGTGCCGCTGTTGTCATAGGCATAGAACAAGGTTTGCTAAATAAAGAAGATGTTAATGTAGAGCTACCTGGCGGACAATTACTAATCAACTGGTCTGGCCGAGGCCACTCTGTATTTATGAAAGGCCCAGCAGTTTCAGTTTTTGAAGGACAAATAAATTTATGAATAATACAAATCCAAAAGTAGATAATTCAGATCAAGAGGATCTTAGTTCACAAAAAGTTGAAGAATACTTACATCATCACCCTGAATTCTTTCATCAACATCTAGATTTATTAGAAAACATGAACATCCCTCACCCTAGTGGGAACGCAGTCTCTTTAATTGCCAAGCAACTGGAGTTATTTAGATCAAAATATCATGATTTAGAAAGTCAACTGACTGGGCTGGTTAAGATTGCAAAAGATAACGATACTTCTTCCAGCAGAATGCACGAACTTACACTTGCGTTGTTAGAGGCCAAAAATATTGAAGAAGTTGCTTCAAACCTCGACAAAGTTTTCACTGACTGTTTTTTAACAGACTATTCTTCTATCCGTATTATTAAAAACAATAATGAACAGCCTACTAATAACATTTTTGTTAATACAGATGATAAAAACCTAGTCCATTTTGAAAAGGAGCTTAATTCTAACCAATCAACATGCGGCTTACCCACGTTAGCTCAAGCTAAGTTTTTATTTGGAAATACTGTTGCAACGGAAATAAAATCTTCTGCCATTATCCCAATGTCCTTTACCAACCTAGAAGGTCTAATAGCCATTGGTAGTAAAGATGAAAATCGTTTCCACTACAGTATGGGAAATTTATTTCTGACCCAAATGAGTGAAGTGATTGCAACACGTTTAATTACTTTTTTGGACAGCTAAGGAACGTGCAAGAAATACCTAAAACAACTGACTTGTCTTTTTGTCCGTCTTCAGCGTTGTTCCAACAGCTGCGTAGCCAGCCATGCATCTGTTGTAACTCCTTGAATACGAACAAAAACCCAGCATCAGTTGCTTTAGTTATTCCTTGCACGTTCCTAAATTCTTAGAATGGAGATTAATGCCCAACAAAACCTTGATGCATTTTTTCAATACATGGAAGTCGAAAAAAGGGCTTCTGATCATACTTTAAAAAGTTACCAGCGTGATATTAAGCAATTAAAAAACTACTGTTCAAATCAGCAATATCAAAACTGGAATTTGGTTCAACCCTCGGATATTCGTAAACACATAGCAAACCGACACAGAAACGGTATTAGTAGCAAATCTTTACAAAGAGAACTCTCTGCAATTCGGAGTTTCTATAATTATCTTCTAAAAAAACATATCGTAAGCAGTAATCCAGCCAGCCATATCAGAGCGCCTAAGCAAGAACGAAAACTTCCTAAAGTATTAGACGTTGATCAAATTTTTGGCATTCTCGAAACAACTCCTGATTCACCGCTAGAAATACGTGACTTAGCCATGTTTGAACTATTTTATTCATCCGGACTACGCTTGAGTGAGTTGGCAAATTTAAACATTGGAGATATAGATTTTACTGACCATTCATTAAGAGTCAGATATGGAAAAGGCGGGAAGCAAAGAGAATTACCCATTGGAAGTAAAGCCATAGCTGCAATCAAAAAATGGCTTACTTATCGCACCGAAACAACAGATGAAGCACTATTTACTTCAACAAAAGGCCAACGCATAGGTCAACGGAGCATCCAGCTTCGTTTAGACAGATGGTGCAAAAAAATTGGTTTACCAGAGCATGTCCATCCCCATATGTTAAGACATTCTTTTGCTAGTCATCTATTGGAATCTAGTCAAGATATAAGAGCCGTCCAAGAATTACTTGGACATAGTAACCTAAGCACGACTCAAATCTACACCCATTTAGATTTTCAGCACCTAGCTGATGTATATGATAAAACTCACCCTAGAGCTAAAAAAACAAATTTATCTAAATCCTAAAAACATCTACCATTCGTGATCCGAGACTGTTCAAATTTTAAATCAATTTTGATTAATATGGATTCGAATAACTTGCTTCTGGCTGTTATTTAATTCCGCGCTCAACCAATTTTTCTATGATAAATGTAATCTTCATTACTATCTTATGACCGTTTTGTAATATAATGACGAGTTTTTAAAAATTCCTTAAGATATTTGCCATTTAATTACCGCATCCTTCAGGAATTAGTAAAACCAAAAAAATAATAATACTGGGTTTTATTTGAGGAGATTATCAATGTGTTGGAGTGGTGAAGCATCAGCAGTTTTAGCTGTCGCTGGCTTAGGTACAGCAGCCTATGTCGCATATAAAGGGGAATCAAAGGAGTTATGGATACCATTAACCTACTTTGCTTTAATGGAGTTATTACAGGCAGCAACTTATGTTTATATTGACTTATGTGATAATCCTACTAATCAGGTTCTGACACTTTTAGGTTATTTACATGTCGCTTTTCAACCATTCTTTGTCAATATGGTCGCAATGTATTTTATTCCAGAAAGTGTCAAGCTAAAAATTCAAACGGTTGTCTACACCCTTTGTACTGTTAGCACAGTAGCGATGTTAATTAAATTATATCCATTTGCTTGGGCCGGTGATTGTGTTATTGGTACCGAGGGTTTTTGTGGGCTACAAGCTTGTTCTGTTTCTGGAGACTGGCATATTGCCTGGCAATTACCACTTAATGGTCTTATGTCTTCTCCTGTTGACTGGCTATTTGGTTTTGAATGGGGGTTACATGTTTTTGCTTATGCTTTAGCTGCCTTCTACTTACCTTTTTTGTATGGCTCTTGGCGCTTTGTTGGCTTTCATTATTTAATCGGCCCACTAATTTCAGATATTACGACCGATGACCCTAATGAATATGCTGCAGTCTGGTGTTTATTTTCAATTGCACTTTGTGTCTCTGTCATCAAAACACCTATAAGAAAATATTTACACGTCAAAAACTGGCCTTTTTACCCAAAACAAATATCGACTGATGATATAAAAAAATAAACTTTACACTTGGTATAAAGGTCCTTTTCTGAGCCCTTTTTTTAGCCCATCCTTCAATAAATTATGCCTTATTTAGAACCTAATATTGATTACCGAGATGATACTTTAAGAAAAAATACTGAGTTATCAGTCGATGAGCTTAAAGCTGATGCAGAAAAACATTATGACGATTGTTACCGTGATTATTTATTTGCCTGGTGTAATAAAGAAAATTTAGCATTACATTATGGATATTGGGATGAGCAAACAACTTCACATCACCAAGCACTACTCAATAAAAATCAGGTGCTTTATGATCTGTGCGGTATAAAACCTACAGATCATGTATTAGATGCAGGTTGTGGAATTGGTGGTAGTTCTATCTGGATGGCTAAACAACATAACAATCAAGTGACTGCTATTACTATCAGTCAACAACAAGCTAAATATGCTCAACAACATGCTAAACGACAAGGTGTTTCTGAAAAAACTAGCTTTGAAGTCTCTGATTTTTGCGCCACTCCATTTGCAGAAGCATCTTTTGATGTAGTTTGGGGATTAGAAAGTGTCTGTCACGCCTTAAATAAAGGCGATTTCTTAAAAGAAGCCTTTCGTCTATTAAAACCTGGCGGCCGACTTGTTGTTTGTGATGGTTTTATTTTACGTAGAGAGTTTTCTGATGACGAATGGAAAGATATTGTCACTTGCTTAAATGGTTGGGCAGTTCCTAATCTAAGCTCTCGTGATGGTTTTACTCAATTATTAGAACAGATTCAATTTCAAGATATTTCCTTTAAAGATATTACCGCTGAAACCTTGCCTTCAGCAGACTATATGTTTAAAGTTGCTAAACGGCTCCAACCCGTCCAAAAAATAACACAATGGCTAGGCTTACGTAGTAAAGCCCAAACCGCAAACTTTAAAGTAGGACTAGCTCAGCATAGATTGTTTAAAGATCAATTAGTTGAGTATGGCATTTTTACTGCAACTAAGCCTTTATAACTATTTTATCGCGAAGCAAAACTCGGACGCTTGCCTCCGTCACATTAGTCGGAAAGTTTGAAAACCAATGGTTTTCAAGTCAAACCAGTCTAAGCTTTGTCAAACTCGGTCGCTTGCGGCCGAGTTTTTGATAATAGGCAAAAACACCCATACTAAACCGAGCTATTTGACTTTCAAAGAACCCACGACTGATTTTAATGAATTTCTCCCCAACGTCATCATTTATTGGAGTAGAAATTAAGAATGTTGTTCCTGTAAAATCAATAACTAAACTTCAATTACAGCGTAATTGAAGTTTGCTGTGCTATTTTTATTTAACCACAAAAGAATCCAAGACTGACTGAACAAATTCTTCCTTAAACCCCTTATTGAACCCTATTACTAGGACTTCATTTATTGGCGTAGAAACTATGATTGTTGCTGTTCCTATCAAATTCATACCGTTGTCAGTTCTGAAAAACACAAAATCGTTATCATTTTTATATATTGATTGTTTCTGTAATTTGTAGTTTTCAAGAACAGCTCTCAGTTCGAGAATAGCTTTATTGTCTGAGGGTTCATTATTAAAAAGTACATAAAATAATTCTCTATGAGAGTTCGCCCCATGCTCCTCTAGAGAAAAGAAATTTTCATCCTTTTTTTCTATTGAAAAAGCGACTTTTTTATCCTCAATTAAAATAAAAAGTCCATTTGACTTATCTGTAAGATTATTTTCAACTATCTTATATGAATCAGGAATACTAAATTCATAGTCAAAGTAAGAAATATCTTTGGCAAGCGAAATGCTCGGTAGAAGGGTTAATAATATGAGTAGTACTTTCATAGCTTAATGATTAAAAATTATTGCTTCTTGAATTAAACGCGGGTAATTACCATAACCATTACCAGTTTTTTCACATACCTTACTGTATTCGCCTTTGTTAATCTTTTGAAATTCTTGCCAGACAGCAAATATATACTTGCCAACAGAATATAGGACTCTTACAGAAACCTTACCGGCTTTCAGCTTTGGAAGATTTGTTATCATGCTGAATGCTTTACTACAATACCGTAACTCACCAATAAATCCATATAACAACACTGCTGCATTTGCATTCCAAGTGTGTGGTTCTAATCGTTCGCCTGTTGCATAATAATACAAATCTGAACACGCCACTTTTTCTTCTTGCGATAATATTGCCATTTATTCTCTCTCTAAAAAAATAAGTAGTAATAATGCTATCATTTTGAAAATTATAAAACAACCGTATCAAAAAAGAGACACAACCGAAAACAAACTACCCCTATTGTATAATCAGGTCTCTGTATTCTTCTCTTCAAAACGCCCCTTAACCTTTGATACTAGATTTAAAACATAAGGAGCTCCTCCCATTGCGACAGCATCAACCAAACAATACCAAGCAGCAACTCCACTTGGTGGATTACCTTGGGTTAGAGTAGAAGCAGGATCAATTGCAGCCCAATTCCAAGTACCTAACGATGTTCCTATTAATTCTACCCATGTTGTAATAAAAAAAGCACCAAGATACACCATAGGTGAACGACCTTTAAACAAATAAAGTAGATAGATACAAAACAAAAGGGTGCCGATTTCATCTTTTCGCCCAATAGATCCAGTTAAAGTCAAAATTGACCAAATACTGCCTGCCAACACAACAAAAACAATAATCTTTCGGGCATTTTTTAGAAAAATATCTGTTCGACCTAATACTACAGCAGTCAAATAGACTATTCCATGCCCAGGTGGCACAAACGCAGGAACATTTTCTAGTCGATAGGTATACCCTGCCATAAAAATAGAGGCAAAATGCTCTCCTATTGTGGCAAACGATACAGCAATAAATACTTGTGCTCTGACATATTTACATTCGCCTAATAACAAATAAATTAAGGATACCCATCCACCAGCACCTAGTGCATATTGAAGCTCTTTACTTGCGACTGAATCTATTAAAAAACAAATTGTTACAACAATAAATGCAAATGCAACAATAATGTAATCTCTTTTGTTATAACTTACTTCTATATCTATCGGTGGAAAATGTCTTAACATGTATATTCTCGTTCACTTTAAAATTTTTTAATACAGAAGAAAGGCCTTCTTTTCACCATCAACATTCACGTTTATAACAGAAGATCAGAAAAACCAACAGACATGATGAAAATCGAAAAATAACATTCATAAAGCTATTTTTTTACTGCTAAAAAGTAACAATCAGCTAAAGTACGCGCTATATTTTATAAAATATTCAAATAAAAATATAGGCTATAAATATATACCTTACAGCTTTTCCTATAAAGATAACTACAGATGAAACCAATAATGGTAATTTCAGCCAGCCTCCAGCAAAACATAAACCGTCACCTATAACTGGTAGCCATGAGAAAAACAAAGCCCATATACCCCACCGCTTAACAAACCCAAGTGATTTTTGTTTTTTTTCAGCAAGCAATTCTTCAGCAGGAAATTTTTTAGCTGCTAAATACCCAAGAAACCATGTGGTCAATGCACCCAAAGTATTCCCTATGGTTGCAATAAATACTAATTGCTCTACATTATTGTTATTTTCAGAAACCATATAAGCTAATACAGCTTCAGAGCCACCAGGGGCAATAGTTGATGAAACGAAGGCACTAACAAATAGACCTAATAAACCAATAGCCTCTTCCTTCATTTTACTTTCCCCATAAAAAAAGCCCCTAAAACCTATGGTTTAAGGGGCTTTTTGTTTGCTACTATTAATTATTTAGGTGGTTCAATAGTTTTTTTAGAAGAAACTAAACCAATTAATTTTTTAATTAAATTAATAACCAACCCTATTCCTTTAGCCAGCGATTCAAAAATACTATTGACAATCTCAGATGGATTCATTCCTTTAAATCTACGCGCTAAAAAAGGTGCAAGCACTAAACCTGCGGCTAACCCAATAATTGTTATGCCAGAAATAATGGGTTCTTTTTCTGCTATAACATTCCCAGCTTTATCTTTCTTTTTTGCATCTGGTTTTTTTACCATGACCTCAGCAATACTATCACTATAGTCATCCTGAATTACTTGAGCTGTCACCCCGGGAATACTTGGTAAATCACCAGTACCTTTACCTATTTTTAACTGAGCTTTCATTCCCTTTTCCATATGCTGAGAAATATCACAATGGACTAGATAGGTTTTATCATTAGGTGGAAAAATCAAGGTTCCAACGATTTTACCAGGCCCTGTTAATTCCATATGAAACATGCCTTTAGGATATAAATATTTAGGCAAACCATGCATCATAAATTGATGACGAACATTATCATCATTAATAAAGTTTATGGTTAATTTTGTACAAGGTTTAAAATGAAACTCCTGTGTATCAAAAGCAAACATTGTACCTGGAAATTTTTCTGAGTATTTATGCCCTGCATGGACTGTGATTTCCTCAGTTGCAGCAATTTTACTACACCCTCCAGGCAAAGTATCTGTATTTTGCCCCATGATCATACCGCCATCCATATCCATTAAATGGCCATCACCATGATCCATCAACAAACCGCCATGATCCAAAAACTCTTTTTCAGAGTACGCAGGCGAAGATACGGCTAATGAAATAGCTATTGTTAGTATTATTTTACGAATCATGACTGTTCTCCTTTTTTAGAAGAAACCATTGCCATGATTTTTTCACGATTTAAAAAGAGTATATAGGCAACAATTCCTAACAACAAACCTACTATAAAGTTACTAACAGAATCATCTGATGTATCTTGGTTTGCGTAAAAACTGGCTGGTTTTGGCCCGTCTTCTACCACCGCCTCTTTACCAGCTGGTGGAGCCTTGTAGCCTTTACCATCAATTTCACCCAGACTATTCCATGCATCAATATTTTGCCAGACAGGTAATTTTCTATCATGGAATTTTTTTGTAAACAATGGAGTAATATCTTCTCCAATTCCCATGGGTAATCCTAGTTCATTTAAGTATTTTTTATAAACCAAGGCACTTACATTACCACCGGGATTCATCCCATTCGTTGTAATTCCTTTTTCTCTATGGTCATGAAAAATCCAGATTCCCTGCCCATAACTATGTAGACCATCGTCTTTAGTACTAATTAAAAGATCATTACGTTGAGCGGGGGCAATATCATAAACATCACGCATTATCTGCGCTTGTGGGTTTTGTTTAACACCATCATAATGAGTGATGGTTCCTTTATGTCCATGAGTATGCAGTGCCAAGGTTTCACCAGCACTATTGAAGACCCTATATTTAATATTTTTATCAGGCTCCGCAACAATAATTGATTCTCTCAGCGTATAGGGGAAAGACCGACCATTCAACGTATAATAATCTTCAGTTGACTCAGTCATGTCATACTCACGATTCATTTTTTTTGCAATTAATCGAGGATCATTAAATTCTTGAACAATATTGTGCATTTCTTTGTCTATTGCATGATAATGCAGATCATATTCGCTATCATACTCTTCCAAAACTGCTTTGGAAGGGTGTCGTACCTGGCCTCCACCTACGTTGAAAGTTTGCACATGGTTATTAGGACGATTTTCTTCAACAACAAACATCCCTACTAAACCCATCGCTAAATGTGAATGGGTCTGTACATGGCAATGATAAACAAAAGACCCTGGTTGTCTGGGACGAATTTCGTAAGTTTTACTTTGCCCAGGTAAAACAAATTTATCACTGGTTTGTGGAACACCATCATTCCCTTCACCAGAACTATCAACCCAAGGGTGATCCACGCCGTGTAAATGAATAGTATGCGGAAAATAATGAGTATTTTCCAAGTGAATCCAAACAGTATCACCTTGTTCAACACGAATAATAGGTGATGGCGCTCTTAATAAGGGGTTTGCATCAGTACCAACAAAACTGGTTGTCGCCATTCCACGTGATTTTGGTGCAAATACCCACATAGCTGGCTGTATACCTGGCGCCATATCAAACGTTGGAACGAATCCTTTAAAATCAGGAGAATGTCCATTTAATTCAGCAACTTCGAGCTTAATAATAATATGATCAGGATCACCATCTCCATCTATATCATTCTTTTTAATGATTCCATCAGCCGCGTAATATGTATTCATCAATGTTTCCATTGAAATATTATTTGTACCTTTTACTTCTGCTGCAATTTGTGCGGGATTATCGGGGGAACAACGTAAAGATTCTTGAATCTTTACACCATCTACTGTTTGAGCTAAACGCCACTCAGGTTCATACCCCGCACAAAGCGCCTCTACTCCACCATTATCAACTTCTACTGTTTTAGGTAACCCTACTGCCGCTGATACCAAAAGTGGCATCAGCCCAGCAGCAACACCCAAAAGTACACTTAGGGGTTTTTTTTGCATTTTATCTACCTTCAAAATTACTTTTATTCTTTATCAGTCAAGGTTGTTGCATCTTTAAAATAACTATCAACTTTCTCTTTGAATCCTGCATTTGAAATATAAAAAGCATACAGTCCTGCTAAGAGAACTAGTAGATACATTAAATAATCAGTTAAACTTGAAGGTGCGCCTGTACCTGCGTTAAAAGACATATGAGCATCAAGTCTTTCACCATTATCCTGATGTAATGTGATATGAATTAAATATTTTCCTGGCTCTGGAACGCCATTTGGTAACGTTAAAATAACTGTACCCGATTTTTGTTTTTTTGCCTCTCGGAAGAAAACTCGTGTACCTTCTGGCTCTTTTGTTACTTCAAATTCAACAGCCATATTACGGTATCTAGGATCCTGATAATCAAAGACCAACTGGGTCATAGCACCTGTATCAGGAAGACTTCCGCAAAATTCATCTCCTGGATATGATACTGATTGATAGGCTGTATAATGAATCCAGTGATCTGGCTCTAGTTCAAACTTACACTGATCGGTGTCAGTTCCGGCGGCACCACCATGTGCAAAAAGTGCTGATGAAAATAATAACCCCAGAAGACTGAGGAAAGTCGTTCTTAAAATATGTTTTGTGTTCATGATACCTTCCTGTTTTTTTTATTTAATTTATAATTATAATTATTTTAAGCTTACATTATAAAACACTACTAACTGCGAGTGTATTTTAACTGAAAATAACATCTAAAACTAGCACAACGCTTAATGCAAAAGAAAAGAAATTGTGCTAAGTGGGATTCTATATCATAATTTTAATTAGTGCTAATATAATTATTAAAGCAATTTTATTTGCCAATGCTCCTGCCTTTCCGTAGACTTTCCCTTACTAAATTCTTGCTTGGGTAAATAATGTCCTCTTTACGTGAAACTTCCGAATGGCTCGCTTTAAAACAACACCACAAAGAAGTCATCAACCTTTCAATGAAAGAACAATTTTCTACTGACAATGATCGTCACCAGAAATTTTCTTTACAATTTAATGATATTCTCTTTGATTTTTCTAAAAATAGAATCACCTCAGAAACGCTCCCTCTATTAATTAAACTTGCTCAACAAGCCAAATTAACTGACAAAACTAAGGCCATGTTTACTGGAGAGATCATAAACACGACCGAAAATAGAGCTGTTTTACATACAGCTCTTCGAAACAGAAGCAATACGCCTATATACTTCGACGGAAAAGATGTCATGCCTGAAATAAATCAGGTTCTGACTAAAATGCGCCACTTTTCAGACAAAGTAAGATCAGGGGAATGGAAGGGCTACACCAACAAAGCGATTACAGATGTCGTAAATATTGGTATTGGCGGCTCTGATTTAGGGCCAAAAATGGTTGCTACTGCTCTTGAACCTTACTCTACACCCAATTTAAAGTCACATTTTGTTTCTAATGTTGATCAAACAGATATTATCACAACACTTAAACGATTAAACCCAGAAACAACGTTATTTTTGATTGCATCAAAAGTATTTAACACAAAAGAAACGATGACAAATGCACACACTGCCCGAAAATGGCTGTTAAACTCTGCATTCGACAAATCTGCTATCACTAAACATTTTGTCGCAATTTCTACGCACAAAAAAAATGTTTCTGCTTTTGGAATTGACACAGAAAACATGTTCGAATTCTGGGATTGGGTAGGGGGGCGCTATTCTCTTTGGTCTGCAATTGGGTTATCTATCGCCATTTCCATAGGCATGGACAATTTTGAAGAACTATTAAAAGGCGCTCATTTAGCTGACCAGCATTTTCAAGATACACCTCTAGACAAAAATATACCAGTCACTATGGCTTTACTTGGTATTTGGTATAACAATTTTTTTAAAGTGGAATCTCACGCTCTGCTTCCTTACGACCAATCTCTATATTTCTTTGCTGACTATTTTCAACAAGGTGACATGGAGAGCAATGGTAAAATGGTTACTACTGATGGGCAAGAGGTTGACTACAATACAGGCCCCATCATTTGGGGGCAACCGGGAACAAACGGTCAGCATGCTTTTTATCAATTAATTCATCAAGGCACAAAACTCATTCCCTGCGACTTTCTTGCTGCTGCTCAAGGCCATTATGACTCGCCCATCCATCATGATATTTTAATGTCTAATTTTTTAGCACAACCAGAAGCATTAATGAATGGTAAAACTAAAAAAGAAGTGGAACGAGATATTGGAACAGATGACCCACTATTAATCATGCCTAAAGTATTTCCGGGTAATAAACCATCAAATTCTTTTCTCTATAAAAAACTTACACCACGCACACTAGGAACATTACTAGCCTTTTATGAACATAAAATTTTTGTTCAAGGCGTTATTTGGAACATCAATTCATTCGACCAATGGGGGGTTGAATTAGGAAAAGTATTAGCAAAAGCCATCTTACCAGAATTAAAAAGTGGAGAAATTATCAAAACTCATGATTCTTCTACAAATGCGCTGATTAACACTTACAAAAAACTTCGCGACGAACAAAATATCTGAGCAAAAATAGAGGAGATAAAAATATTGTACTCAGCGCCTTGCTTCTTGATAAGCAACTACAATATTTTTCAACAACAACTATATTTATATAATAATCGTTGCTATCTTCTTTCTCTGCATAATGCTCCCTAATTTATCAAAACAGCTCTTTAAACCCTTTCTCTGCTTTGCCTTTTTAGTGGCACTTTCCGCTTGTGATAATTATTCACCATCACACAGGGGCTTTTCAACACTTGACCAAATCAAACAAGAAGGCACAATCAATATCCTGACACGCGATCATTCAGTATCTTACCCTAAATTTTCAGAAGGATTGACTGGATTTGAGTACGATTTAATTATGCTTTTTGCCAATAGAATTGGCGTTAAAGTTAACTTTATCGTCCCTAATAACTTTTCAGATATTTTAAAAAAAATATCATCCAATCAAGCCCATATTGCAGCGGCTGGTCTTACAGTCACTCAAGCACGTAAAAAAAACATGCGTTTTAGCTCTACTTACCAAAGTATTAAAGAACAGGTTATTTATCTTTCCGGGAAAAAACGACCTAAAACTATTGCTGATTTAATGCAAGGAATTCTTGAAGTCCCTAAGGGCAGTAGCCATATAGAAAGTTTGGAAGCTTTAAAAACCGAACATCCAGAACTGACTTGGAACACGAATGCTGAATTAAGTTCAGAAGCCTTAATGTATTTAGTTAACGAAGGGTTAATTGACTATACTATTGCCGATTCACACCGGGCTGATTCATTAAAACAATTCTATCCTAAGTTATATTCTGCTTTTGACATTTCTACAAAACGCCAGCTTGCCTGGGCTTTACCCCTATCAAATGATAATAGCCTTTATAACGAAGTCAATAGTTTTTTTAAAGAAATATCGCAAGATAAAACACTTAAACATCTACTTGATAAATATTACGGTAATTCTAAAAACTTAGCTTATTTTGATAACCGTATTTTCCGCGTGCATGTAGACCAACGCCTACCAACTTTTATATCACATTTCAAACAACAAGCAAAAAACAATACGCTTGACTGGAGGCTATTAGCCTCTATCGGCTACCAAGAATCGCATTGGCGACCTAATGCAAAATCACCTACAGGCGTAAAAGGGATTATGATGCTTACTAAAAAAACAGCGAAACAAATGGGAATTGTTGACCGCACCAATCCTGCTCAAAGCATCAAGGGCGGGGCAATTTATTTTAAAAAATTACTAAAAAGAATACCCAGACACATCCATCAGCCTGACAGAACATGGTTTGCGTTAGCCTCTTATAATGTAGGGTTTGGCCATTTAGAAGATGCTCGAGCTATAACAAAACAAAGAAATGGCAACCCTGACAAATGGCTAGATGTAAAAGCATCACTCCCTTTATTAGCCAAAAAGAAATGGTATAAACAAGCAAAATATGGCTACGCAAGAGGCAACGAACCTGTTCAGTATGTAGAAAATATAAGGGGGTACTACAACTTATTAGTTTGGCTTACTGAGGAAAATAAAATAGAAAAACAAGTGATGTTACAAAGAAGCCAGGGGTTAATCGCTTCCAAACTTTAAAATTCACAACTATCTTTCAGGTAAAAATCGTATCCCCGTCTATACTTAAAAGATTGATTAAAAACCTTAAAATAGGTAATTGTAATGTCGGCCATTAAGCAACATAAAAAACAAAGTATTAATAGTTTTTTACAACACCCAAATATTGATGAATATATTTTTATTTCATTAGTTGCTGCAAGTTTTATAGGTGAACTTTTAATGAAAACATCATTATTAGTTGGCTTTTATTACTGGCTTGCTATAACTCCATTTTTTTTCATTTGTTCCATTTTAAGTGAAAAATCTAAAGCTATTCGAACGGGGCGTGAAACAGCATTCATGATCAAGTATGAACTTTTTTATTGGGGCAGCGCTTTTGCTGCTGTTCTTCTTACCATCACACTCTGGGATTTTGACCGAATTGGTCCTTCTGAAGCAAGCATATTTATCCACATTATTTTAGCTCATACAATGTTTTTAAGTGGGATTGTATTAGGACTCCGTTTCTATCTAATAGGCATTCTCCTTTTCCTAACAGCATTTTTTAGCATCACTTCCCAGTTTTCATTAAGTTTTAGTCTTGATTTAGTAGTCATTATTTTTGTTGTATGGGCTGGCTTAAAGGTTAAAACTCAGTTTATCTTACCCATTCTTAAAAGAGAGTCAGATTTTACAAAAAATAAAGAGGGATACCCAGAAAAAGAACGCAGAATGCCATAAGCCAACGGAAAAATCACCTGTCTTTATCGGGTAGATTTTTTAGATATAAAAAATTCAGGGCAAGCATCGTGTTTGCTTTCCCTCTAAAAATAAAAAAATATTGGCTGTCTTAATTTCTTCTCAAATTTTATGATTTTCTGCACTATGCACTTTTTTTGTATTCATTAATCCAACACGAAAGGTGCTACTGGGCGTAGCGCCTCAGTTTTCCTGCTCGTTGGGTCAGCTCCCATTTGCAGTCCTAATTTGACTAAATCATGCATCGTCTTAGCATCAAATATTTCATCAGAATCAGCAATGGGAAAATCTTGTGGAATAGCTACATACCTCATTTTGATGTGTCAACACTTTTCCGGACACAAAGTTACACAGCTTTCTGCTGAATTTCGTAATCTACGGGTGACATATAGTCATTAGCAGAATGAATTCTCTCTCGGTTATAAAACACCTCAATATATTCAAAAATTGTCTGCTTAGCATCAATACGAGTCTTAAACTGAAACTTACCCAAATAGCCAGCAAAGTTAAAATAGAATACATCCGGCTCTGTACCTCTACACCCCCGTGCCATGTCATCATACCATTGGTATCGCTCTTCCTTCGTACCCAAAACATAGGCACCAACTTTGCTCATTTCAGTGGCTTGACGCAGAAATCCCTTAATCAGACCAGAGCCGTATTCATCAGCCCCCCCCGAATGCTACGCGTTATCACACCTCCTACATTCAGTGACCAACCTAAACCGACGCGTGGTGCTTCCACCTCTACTTTATATGCCCTGATGCATGATAACGCGTCGTTGACGGTTTCCTGGCAACGACGCGTTATCAGGACCCTGGATCGATAGCGGAAGGGTTCTGATAACTAAGGGATATAGGAAGCGTTAAGCCTCTTTCTTGGAGTCCATACAAAGGAATGGTAATAGTAGGGTGCCTGAGTAAAGACTCACGGGAATATCCGCATATTTGGCTAAGGCAGCTGCTTCTGGCGCAGGAGGAAGACATTGACTTGAAAGGGAGAGCTGTTACCTCTTCCAGGTATGGCGACGCTGTCAACTTGTTGAGCAGCGCTATTATCTTGCCGAAGTTCAAAATAAAATAAACTAAATTTTTTCTTTTTTTCTATATTTCCTGTATCACCCAACTGATACTAATGACAATAAACATATAATAAATACTTTTTTGATTATCATTTTACTTCTCCAAGTCCCATGAGTGTTTATCGCCAAAAAATATACCCTTGGTAGGGTAGTAGGGCAATCGGGCTTAAAAGCACTTAAAGTTATAATTTAGATGAGGTATTAACTCTATCACTTTGATTTTAAATGACAGGTAAAATAACAGCCTCTATTATCCACCACTTCTCAAGCATACAAGACCCAAGAGTTAACAGACAGAAAAAGCATCAGTTGCAAGATATATTTTTTATCACACTTTGTGCAGTCATATGTGGTGCAGATAACTGTGGCGCCATTGAATAATTTGGTGAAGCGAAAGAAAGCTGGTTTACAGAGCTATTAAGGCTGGAAAATGGGATTCCTTCGCATGATACTTTTGGTGATGTCTTTGCATTAATTGATACAGAAGAGTTTAGTGAATGCTTTTCTAAATGGGTTGCGGACTTAGCCACACTCACTGAAGGAGAAGTTATAGCCATCGATGGAAAATGTCTAAGACGTAGTATTGATAAAGCATCAAACAAGGCAGCCATTTATATGGTGAGTGCTTGGGCACAACAGAATAGTCTGGTTTTAGGTCAGGTTAAAGTGGACGAAAAATCGAATGAAATTACGGCTATTCCCAAGCTATTATCTCGATTAGATATTGCGGGTGCTGTTATTACAATGGATGCAATGGGCTGCCAGAAAAAAATAGCCAAACTCATTATAGAAAAGAAAGCTGATTATATTCTCAGTTTGAAAGGAAATCAGGGGAGCTTACACGATGCTGTCAGGATTTATTTTGAATCTTCATTGTCGTCTGAAGCAGCCACAGTAACTTTTGACGGCGGTCATGAGCGAATAGAAAATCGCTCAGTTCGTGTAACGGATGAAATTGAATGGCTAAAAGAAAATCATTCATAGAGTGGATTAAAAAGTATCATAGCCATCACTGCAAAAAGAGAAATAAAAGATAAAATCACTGAAGAAACCCGTTATTTTATAAGCAGCCTTAGTGCGGCTAATCCGAAACAATTAGAATATGCTATTCGTGCACACTGGGCTGTTGAGAATAATTTATATTGGGTTCTTGATATGGCTTTTGATGAAGATAGCAACCGCACACGCCAAGACTTTAGCGCATCGAACTTAGCTGTCATCAGGTATATTGCGCTCAATTTGATAAAGAATGAAAAATCATCAAAGGTGGGTGTGAAAACTAAACGATTAAAAGCAGGCTGGAGCAATGATTATCTACTCAAAATCATTGGTGGAATTTAAGCCCGATTGCCTTGCAAAGGGGGTAAGACAACCAGTTTTAAACCCGATTACCCTGATTACATGTCCCATAATTAGAGTCTGCTCAGTAAATCAGCACGAGTTTTTTACAAAACTGGCCAAAAAATTGAAAAATTCTCTGCATCTGACAACATAATATTTTTTCAATTTGTTTTAACAACAATATATCTCTGATTTGACTGCTTTTACGACAGGCAAAAAAGATCCTTTCCAGGATCAATAGGTTCATCACCAAGAATATGCTATTGATCCATGCCAGTGAGGTATCTGCACGCTTGGCTCTAATATAATTCAGTCGATAGCCATTCTTGCCTTGGCCAAATTTGCCTTCAATGGGTATCCGTTGTAGATAATCTGCTCTTCGTTGTGCTTTGAGTTGTTTGAGTTCTTCCCGGTTGTCTTCTGTCTCTTTCTTGGGTCGACCGAGTGGTTTTCCCGCAAAGTGGATGCCTTTGCTTTTAAGATAATTCCGGTTTTCTCGCGTGCCATAAAGTGGGTCTGCCAAGATCTTTTCTGGGTAATAGCCCGTTCGCTGATGATAGTGTTCAACTTGTGATGTTAAATCCAACCCTTCATGAAAAGCATCCCAGCGCAAATGATCTACACGAGAAAACCCATCATCTGTTAGGCTGACACTGAGTTTAGCGCCAAATTCAACCACCTTGTTTTGTTTGCCTCGAATGATGGGGCGTACATAAGGTTGGCTGATACTGACGATTCTATTATCACAACGACGAGTTTTAGTGGTATACATTGCCCATTGCTGTTCATAGAGGTGTTGAATCACCCAGTAGCGATAGAGTAACCAGCGAGGTAATGGAAGTTCTGTGCCTTCAGGCCAGTATGTCAGGAGTTGTTCAATATGTCTCAGGTTACGGCGAAGATATTGCAGTTGTTGTTTTATTCCTCGGCGTAGTTTTTTCCTGCCAGGACGTTTTTGTTTGACGATCGATAAAAAAGCAGATCGTGCCTTTTCTCGATAGGTACGTGGCTTCTTATCCAGCGTTGTTTCTAAATAAAGGAAATCAATGATTTTCTCACTGAACTCACGCGCTTCATTGAGTAGGTTAAGGTCTGTTGGATAACGGATGGCTTGCTCAACCACAGTGGCATCAAGAATCAGTTTGCCTTGATGTGTGTCAATTTCTTTTGAATTTCCTATTTCTATTTCTTGTGAATCAGATTTCGCTTCGTCTTCTACGTTTCCTTGCAATGAATCATCTTCGTTTTCTTTGCTATTGATCTGCGATGAGGGGTCTGATTCTAGGTCTGCTTTAGCCTGACTTTTTTCCTTTTCGCCATCATGTGCGTTAATAATCGCTTGCTCGAATACTTCAAAAACGGATGCTCCCATGCGTTTTCTAATATCAACGAGTAATGAAGGCGCAAAGGGTGGTTCCGCCTGAAAACTGGCAAATCCTACAAAAAATTGCATATAAGGGTTTTCTTGAATTTGCTGAACCGTTTCAATATCAGAAAGGCTTAGCTTGTGTTTTATGATCACTGCACCGATGACGCAGCGTGCATCCTTGGCTGGACGCCCTGTGTCTGCCGAAAGCCCTTGATAATAACCCTCTGCTAAGTCATCCCAGGGAATGCATTGACTCATTTTTACCCAGCGATTGTGTTTATCTAGAGCCGTGTCAAAAGGCCAGTCAAATTCTGCTAGAGTGAGTTGTTTCGAGCTACAGGTTCGGATCATAGGTGCACAGGTTTTGAGTCGTTTATCTGTTTTTCCGTGCACTATTTTATCATAAATAGACTAATATATTAATATTATCAATGCGTTGTGGTTTCTGAGTAGACTCTAATTAACTCATAATTCCTTAACTCTTTTTACCTTAGGAACGTACATGGAATAAATTCGACAACAGCCTATTGGTAAATCTAGTAGATAATGGCCAAAAAGACATACTTATCACCAAGCTATCATCAGAAAATAATAGTTGAATACGGTTTCTAGGCTTAATAATAAGACAACCTAAAACCTTAAAAAACCTCCTGCAAACACACTATAATTAGAATAAGTAGAGGCCTCATATCTACTCGCAGAAAGATATACGTTAATATCATCCTTATAATTCCACGTAATAGCACCGGTTGAGTTAAGCTGGAACTTAAATTCACTATTCTCTTCTTTCCCCATTCCTGGCGCGATATATAGTTCTGTAATTAAATCAGAGCCCCACTTCTTTTTTATATTAAAAGGGACATTAAAGGAAACATATTTATTAGGTGTCCAAAACAAGTCGTTATCTTTCTGTATATCGTCATAAATAAACTGAGCTCCAATGGTAACTTCAGGGTAATTCCAGACCTGGCTATCAAGTTCAATTTCAGTTCTGTTCCGCTGATTATCATCAGTGTAATACGAGTAAGCGTAATTGGCTTTTAAGTTTAACGAGTCAAGTAATTTTAAATTAAACCCAGTTCTCGCTCTACTAAAGGCAAGCCCATTCATAATTGCACCCGCGGTATTGACATAAGTATGATCAGCTGAAATTAATAAATCTAATCGCTTACCCATCCCTTGTTTTAGCTTTATTGAACCCAGTGGAAATGTTGATCCTGATTTAGTTGACGCTGGAGATGAATGCCCAGAAAAATCAGCCATACCTGCTGATAAGGAGAGTGATGAATTTGCCCCAAGTTCATAGTTAAATCGCCCTTCAAATTGATGCCCATGAGCCCGAAAACTCTGCTCATCTATATCCAAGCCGGTGTTAGCAGAGTTAAGTGTTTGATCAAAATTTAAATATTTGTAATACGCTGATAGTGACAAACTATCCGAAATAGGCACTTCGATTGTTGGGCCAAAGCTGTAATAAGAACGGTCTGCGTTATCTTCAAAATATCGCCCCTCTATTTTCACAACATGTTTAAGACGACGATCAAGTGCAGCAATCTCTTTCATAATGGCCGGGTCATTTGGCTGCATTGCGTTTGCTTTATCTAACTGTTTTCTAGCACCAACATGGTCACCACTCCAACTTAACGCTTTCCCCTTTTTAGCCATTAACTCGGCTTTATCAATTGAACCTTCACGCTCAAGGTCTTCATACATACGTATTGCTTGAGCATAGTTTCCAGCATTCATTTCCAGCCCTGCTAATTCATAAGACCCTGAAATGGCTGGATCAATATCTTTCAAAGCTTTAACCAGATCATCTCCGGTAAAGGTTCTTATTACTTCAAATCTAGGTAGAGAATACCTAGGGGTATTCCTAGTAATAGAGTAATTGTTATTTACATGAAAAGCTAATTGAAATTGCTTTTTGACCTGTTCGTGGTTTAAGCTAAATACATCCTGTGCATTTGATAAAGACCTATGCCCTTGGTCACTGTATGGAAAAGCAAAAGCAAACACATCAGAATTTGGTAACTCACGTCCCATAATTTCCTTACACGTTTTTAGATCTTGGCCAATTCGCGTGGAAAACTCCTTATTAGTTTCTAGATGATTATCTTCTCCAATCCACCTCTTATTTGCCATAAAACGTCCCATATTGCCAATTTTATTTACAGGTACATAATGCTGTGCTTCAGTACCATGGCATTGCATATCCCAACGACCCGTTTTACTAATATCTCTCAGTGTAGACCAAACCGCAGTATAAGCACCATGTGTTGCTACATCAACTACAGGCACAAACATAGTTGCTTGAAAACCAGCTTCCTCAAGAATAGGGTCAGCATAACGAAGACTATCTGTACGAGCATCATCAAATGTAATTAAAATAGGTTTTTCAGGCAGCCCCTCTTCTCCATTCAGAAAATCAAGTAGTTGATCCATAGTGATAGAATGGTAGCCTTCTTTCTTTAACGCCAGCATTTGGTCTCGAAAAATTTTCACTGACACTGTATCCTGTCGCTCTGACACAGTAATACCATGGTAAAGTAAGACTTGAACGCGTTGATGGTTAGGTTTATCTTGAAGTTCTTTCAACATTTGTAAACCTTGTTTTTGTTCTCCACTATAGAAAGTAAATTTTGCAAGGTTTTGCTGTAATTTTGTATTTTCTGGAAAGAAGGGTTGTTTAACTTTAAGCCATTTATATGCTGACAAAAAATCACCTTTATCTTTATAAAGATTAACCAATTGCTGAATTATATCTACAGAGTTAGGATGCATTGTGTAGAGCTCATTTGCTAGTTGCTCAGCTTCAGAATATTTTTTTCGTAATCTCAATGATTCTACAAGACCAATTTGCGCTCTTGACTTTATAGGGTCTAATTCAGCCGCACGTTGAAATTCTTTACTTGCCGCGGCGTATTGAATCATAGCTTCTTCATATTTATTTTCCTCGGCATGACTAGCTCCTCGACTAATATGCAATTTTCCTAGTTGATTTAATCGTTCAGATGAAGGCTTTATCCTGATGATCTCTTTTAGCCAGCGGATTCCTTCAACAATATCTCCAGAAAAAATAGCATTATTGGCAAGTAACTTCAGGGCAGTTACATTAGGTTCTTTAGCTACAACTTGTTTAGCAAGTGCACTTGCTTCTTTATGCTGACCAGCCATATCCAATTGATAAGCAAGTTTCACTTTCCACCTGTTATCCATTGGGTATTTATCTATCAAAACTTTAAATTCCTGTTCAGCCAATACCCACTTTGCTGCAGCTGTTGCATGTTCTGCTAACCTTGCACGGACAAAATCTTTATTGGGGTGTGTCTCCAAATAATCCTGCAAAAGTTTTGTAGACTCTTCAAAGCGATGCTGATTCCATAGTACTCGAGCAAGACCCTGCACTGCCTTGATATTCTCTGGGTCTGCTTTAAGACTTTCTTTAAAGTATCGAGCTGACTCTTCATTTTTATTCGTCTCAGCAAGAATTTTAGCTAATCGAGTCAGATATTCTGGGTTTGACTCTCTATCTACAAGTGGCCGCAAAATTTGTTCAGCTTCTTTACTACGATTAGTCACGATCAATACATCAATTAACGCAAGTTTCGCCTTATTATTAGAAGGTGAATGGTTCAAAATAGATCTTATCTCTATTTCAGCCATTTCAAAATTAAGTTGTGAAAAAAATATTTTTGATCTACTAAAATGTGCGACTTTATTATTCGGCTCTTTTTCTAAGACTCGAGCATAATAATCCAGACTTTGTTGCAAAAGTTTATCTTGATGACTAGCTCGCCCTATGGCGATAAGTGTTGCGACATCTTTCGGATAGTCTTTCAAAATACCTTGCCAAATTTTATAAGCACGTTGCTTTTGGTCAATTTTTCTAAGCTTAGCACCCAGCCCTCGCCAAGCAGAAATAGTACCTTTATCTATTTTAATACCTAGACTAGTTTTATAAGAATTTGCTGCGTCCTCATATCTTCCTTGCTCTGCTAATACTTTACTTAATCTATGAAAATTACTTTGTACTGGTTGAGTTTTTGCCAAAAATTGTAAAATAGTTTCAGCTTCTTTATAACGTCTTTGTCCCATCAGAGCATCAGCAAGCAATGACTTAAAGTTATAATCAGAGGCCATTTGGGAGAGTCCTGCTCTTGACTCTTGTTCAGCTTCAAGAAAATTCCCTTGAATAATAAAAATTCTTGCCTTAGCTCGATGGGCGACTAGTTCATTCGGTTGAAGATTAAGTAATTGAGAATAATACCTAATAGCCTCATCCCAACGATGGTCTTGTTCATTTGCCTGAGCTAAAGTCAAAATTGTTGGTAGATCACCAGGAAACCCTTTTATTACATCTGTCCATATTTTATAAGCACGTGCTTTTTTCCCTAGCGCCCAATAACTCCAGCCAAGGCCACGCCAAGCAGAAAGAGAGCCTTTATCTAACTCCGTCGCATGCTCATACGTCTCACGAGCATCTTCATAATTTTTGTTCGCATATAGAGTGTTTGCACGTTCCAAAACTGCACCAATAGAAGCATAAATCAGCGTTGTTTTTGTGAGAATTAGTAGCGTGATAATTGTCTTAAAAGACCTACGTCGAAACAGTTTCAACATTAAAGCTATCCTTGTTTTAGTTAAGGACACGTCTATTAATTCATGGCTGGCTGGCATCCATGAATTAATAGACGTGTCCTTAAGGTAATATAAAATTTATTATTAATACTCTCAGAAAGTCAACTTCTATATATCAGTTGGCTTCTTAGTGAGTGGGTACAAAAACCTTGGCGCTGTAGTTAGTAAATCTGTTTTAGCCGAAACCAAAAATAAATCCTCGTGTTTACCTGTAGAAATGAATTGTCTATCATCCTCCATTACTGTTACTGAGAGTGTTTTACCTATTTTAGCCATCTTAATACTCAGATCATCCAAAACTTGTCGCCATTCCCCCCCAGCAAGAGTATTTTTCAAAATTATATTAAGTCCGTGATATTTGGGATTAGAAGCCCATTCCAATGCTTGTTCCGTTACTGAAGATGCATCAGAAAATGGAGTATCACTACTAATAAAAAGAGCAGGAAGGAACTGAAGATGGTAATAACGAGTAAATATTTCCATAGTAGATTCACTAACTTGAAAAGCCTGTGGCTTTCTATCAATCCATGCAAAATATCGTGGACTGATTCCAGAAAGCTGTTCAGCTTGTTGTCGTAACTTTGTCCATTCACTTTCTTTTAAAACCGGTTTAACAATGACATTTTTTGAAAACACAGGTCTTGCTTTTACGTCTATCAGATTAACTGATGCTTTTTCAGTGGTAATACCATCAAGACTTTCATTATTCTTCCAAACTGTCAGTGTAAATGCCCCCTGTTTAATACTTGGTTCCAACTCAACCGGTCGTTTAGTTAAAGCTTGACCATTATAGTAGGCAATAACACGGCCTCCAACAACCCTGAGTTTTAAAGTATTTAGATTAGGAAACACATCACCACTAGCAAGTTGTTTGGTTTTACCAATACCATTAGTTTCTTGCAATAAAACTCGTTCGTTCGCAATACCTAGTCGAATAAATGGTTGATCTACACCATAGCGTAAGGAAATCCAGAACTGACCTTCTGGCAATCCTTTTAGTTGCACTTCTACCTCAGCATCTTGCCATTTTTCTGTACCACCAAGCGTTAACATTGCGCCTTGTTCACCCTTCATATTAGTCATACGAAGCGTATCATTTTCAATTATTATTTCCCCACTATCTACCACCCAATCAGAAGCTAATTGGTTAGATTGAAAAGTATCAGAAAAAACTGTCCGACGTGGTTGATGAGTTTTAATATGGGTAAGTAACTCTGTTTCATTCCATATTTTTGAAACTCGAATGCGTCTAAAACTTGTTTTAGAATCTTTATGATAATTTGCGCCGAATGGTGCTGCAACAAAGCCCATTTGCAAAGAAGCATCAGCTAAAATTTTTTTCCATTCTGATACAGCATTATAACCAGTATTTGATCTCCAAGAACGAGAACAGTTTGCAGCAATGACAGAAACTCCTAACGTACTTTCTAGTTGTTTACGCTCTTGAAAAAGTCTGTTTGATAGTTGTTCTGGAAAAGTGTTTGTTTGTTCTCCACCCTTATTTAAACACCCAGAAATACCTATTTCCCAACGTCCTGTTTTAACCAAAGCTTCAAGCTTATGCCAAGAAACTAAGGTAATATTTCCTTGATTTAACTGATTGACATCTACAAATACCAACGCAGTCATTCCCAGTTTAGCTAATATTTTATCCGCAATTTCCATAGTTTCACGATTAGCTTCTTCGAATGTTAGCAATACTGGTTTGAAAGGAAGAGGCTTTATGTTCGTTTCTTTCCACTGGTTAATCTGTTCGAGTCGTACGGATGAATAATCAGCTTCTTTTAAAGCTTCTAGTTGCGCTTTAAAGGATGATGTCGAGATCGCTAATTCATGGGTAGCACTAATTTTGCCAAAAGCAAGAGCAATAAAGGCTTCTTTTTCTATGCCTTTCTCGTTTCCTACAGATAGCATTGACATGGGTAGATGCGAAGGTTCTATCGCTTCGAACACATCAGAAAAAAAACGTGGTAATTCTACAATCGCTACAATCACAGAAATTAAAATTATCCACCACATTAGATTGCGCCAATGATGAACTCTTAAAGACCGGTCTTTACTGCGACGTTCAAGTTTTGACGGTATGGGGTTTGTATTGGTATGTGTGAGTGTTTGCATTACTTACCTAGTTCCCCACCGATTATCTCGCTGAGTGGCAATGGCATAAGGCATCTGCCAAACTAAAAACATTAAGTAATAAAGGGTAAAGTAAAGACCATAAATCCAGTATCGATCTGATTTCCAAAATAGATAATAAGCTGAAAACATAAGTCCAATCATGACTGTACCTAGTAAGTAGATAGCTGGGGATATAAAATCACCATCCATGACTGGTAACCATAAACAAATTCGTAAAATTAAGATGGGTGCAATAATAGGAAATAATAATTGTGCATAAAAAGCGATAGAAGCTAATGGCGGTTTTTTCCACATAAAGGTGGCAGCAATCAATGTTTCCCTGAACCATGATTTTTTCCAACGCAATTGTTGCTTTAAGAATTGCTTATGGTTTTCTGGCACTATTGTGGTGGCAATTGCTTCTGACGAATAAATCACCTTGTATTTTCTTAATAGATAATTGGTTAAACTTCTATCATCCCCAAAGGTAGCTTGAACACCAAGAAAGTGTTGATTTAACCAGTCGTCTAACACCTCTAGCATACTGCTTCGTCGATAAGCAGAAAAGCAGCCAGGGCAACAAGTAACCGTACCAAATACACTTTCTGCCGCTTTAATAACTCGAAATGCCACAAAATAGCGAGCTTGTTGCATTCTAGTCAGACCATTTATATCCACATTAGCAACTTCTGTGTGCCCCGCAACGGCTGCAACCTTTGGGTCTGCAAATCCCTGGACTATCTTACGGATTCCATCCCGCTTTAAAAAACTGTCTGAATCAACAAAAACAAGAATCTCTCCTTTTGCTAAACGAGCGCCTGATGCCATGCCCTCACGCTTACCTTTGTTCTTTTCAAATGCATCCAAAACCAACCTAGGCCAGCGTTTTTGTGCTCTTTTAATTTCCTTTACGGTATTATCCGTTGAACCATCATCAACAACAATGACCTCAAAAAGATGATCATGATAATAGGCGGCATAACAGCATTCTACCGTTTTATAAATAGCATCTTCTTCATTAAAGGCCGTAATAATGATGCTCACTGTTGGTGAGATACCCACGTCTTCTGGTGCTTTATAAAAAAGCGATAGTACAAAACGAGAAAATATAAACCCTGCTATTGCAATTGAATAGGCGTTAACTAAAGGATGATACCAATAGTAAGTTATATTTCCCCAGCGAAGTCCAAAAACAACAGCCATTGAAATTGCAATAAGTGCTATAGCTCCTATACGAACTAAAACTCTACTTTTTTCTTTTGCCTTTGGTAATGCAGGATTCCTAAAAAAAGCAATTTGTTCCTCAAAATTAGAAGTTGCTTTTTCCATTTGTGGCATATTGAAGTCTCTCTTAAATAAAATTTACAATCTGGGGTTATAAAAACGAAAATAAAAACAATATTCGTGATTGAAAAAAGGAAGTCTCTAGCTAAGTAATAACAATAAAAAATCTATGCTAAAGTGATTTATTCTTGATTATTGTTTTTCAAAAATATTTCAACTAAACAATTTGATCGAAATTAATAGGTGTTCCAAAAAGAAATTGTTCCAAGCTACTGATATTTACATTAAAAAATTTGAACCAGTTCTCAAAATAGACCTAGCCCTCTTTTTTTTCTCTAATCGTTGAGTTATATTAATCAAATTAGAATTAATAGACAATGAATATTTATTTGTTCATTGGAATTTTGATTTAACAGCTATCTCCACAGCTTTAAGAAGAAAATTAATTTTATTAAAAATCAATCTGTTACCCGCTATTCACAAGCTACAGCAATCTATAAATTACACAAAAATAATTTGTTTATTTTTCTTGTAAGTACTATAGCAATCAGTAACAGCAACGAATAAACGTTATATTTAACCTCATAGCCTTAAAAAACTTGCATTGAATACTCAATCAACAGTATAAATTTGTCTATGTCATTAAAATCACATATATTTCTTTGTTTTTCTATTTTATTTTGCACTAATTGCTCAACTGAGCCTAAAAACTCATTTAGTGATAGCTTTGACGACACAGATCACCCTAAACTCAGCGAAAAAAATCGTGCAAACAGATATGCCGCTCCCAACTGGTGGTTAAATTCAGGAGGATATCTATACCAAACAAAAAATGGAGCAAGTACAGTACAAGGCAAGCTTTCAGATAATGACAGATTCAGGTTGCTATATGCCAAGTCAAATCCAATTGATACCGACAACGGATACCGACCGCAAAACCTTCTACGCTTAGTAACAGCAGCTGAATTTAAAAACTTCACTCAGCAGGTTTATTTTAATATAAAACAAATTAATCAATCAGATAGTCCAAACAGAAATCAATCCAATGGAGTTCTACTCTTCCATCGCTACCTGGATGGTGATAATCTTTATTACGTTGGAATAAGAGTTGATGGTTATGCGGTTGTCAAAAAAAAGCTGCATGGCAAGTATTACACGCTAAAATCAACTTCAGTATACTCAGGAAATTACAATCGTGATACGCTTCCAAACCTGCTTCCTATCAACCAGCGAATTGGAATTAAGACAGCAATTTCTACTAATGCTAAAGGTATTGTAGATATTACAATGTACCTTAACGACCGTCAGCTAGGACTTGGCTGGACTCAAATCTTGCAGGTGGAAGATACTGGGGCAGATGCTGGACTTATCTTAAAAAAAGGTTATGCTGGAATTCGCAGCGACTTTATGGATGTTGTTTTTGATAACTATCAAGCATCAGAAAGCCAAAATTAATAGAGGCGCTCTTAAAAATATTTTGTGAGAGCTATTTATTAAAACTAGCAATTTAGTTGACAATAATTTTATAGTGAACTTGCTGTATTTTTCTAGGTGAGTAAAAAGAGTAATGCAAGTGAGTCAATCAGTTAGAAAAGCGCACCTTCCTTAGCATACTAAAAATATTTACTTATCTTGAGTTAAAAGCAATTGTTTTTTTCTAGCTATCCCTTCATGTCTAGCTCGTAAAACGTATCCGCTCAATCCACTTCCTGATGCGACCAAAACCATAACACCAATCGTGATTAATTGACTAAAAATCATTACTCCCGCTGCTGCCACTGTTGCTGAGAAGGCCAAACCCACTTTTAAATTTGCTTTTGAATGTGCCTTTTTTGTTTCTTTTTCTATTTTTTGATAACTTTTTTCAACAACACTCGCTTTTTCTCGCTCTGCATCAAGAAGTATTTTTTCACGTTCTCGAGCATGTAACTCTTGTAATTGAGATTTTTCTTTTAATACACCTACTTTTTCACGTTCAGCTTCCTTTATTAGACTTTCTCTATCTTGAACATGTTTTTCTACTATCAAAGACTGCTCATCAATAGATATGTTGCGAGCAATAGATGAAAACCAAAAAGCAACCAAAACAGCTGTTAATAGGGCAATAACTGCAATAACAATAATTAATTGAAAATCATTTGACCAATTAATCACCATTAATATCAATCCACTCATTACTAGCTGAGTGAGTATAATTCCGGGCAAAAACTTTGTCATATTATTCGTATGCCTAATATAAAATTAGAGCTATTTATTCCCATTCAAATAACTTCCATTGATTAATTTTTGTTCCTGAATCTAAATCATTTCCTCTAACATCAATATTTCCATCGCCATCTGCATCAATTAAATAATAAGCAGGTCCAACTTTAGGTACGATTTTAACCATATACAGCACACCATTCCTACGAAACTCCTGAATAGTTTTTTTACCTTTACGAATAATGGTAATATCTGGTTCTAATGTTTCCCCACTTTGCACTGGCATAGGTAATTCAGGTGGTTCTGGAACTGCAGCAACACCTTGGTTTTCATCTGCAATTACAAAATTTGAAACCAGTATCAAGCTTATAATATAAATATTTCGCATGACATTATCCCTTTTAATCAACATAATATCTGCATCATATTACAGTTTTATAATCTATGCTAAAAAATAACTTATACTAGTAAGCTGACATGAAAGATTACACATAAAATTTACCCAAAAGTTGAATAATATTGATTCAACCATCTTAAACAATCACTTTAGAATAAAAAAATGTTTGAACTAGAATATGAATTTAGAGAAGAAGATTTAATTCATTTTAATGAATTACGATTAAAAAATAATCTTGATCTACAACAAAATATCAGAAAAAGCAAAGTTCTTGTCCCTGGAATTATGCTGCTCATTGGTATGTTTTACTATTCCTACTACGGGGATATGATGACAACGGCGTATATTACTTTATTGGCTATCGGCTGGGGAGTTGTTTCTCCTTATGTAATGAAGATGGATATGCGAAGACAATTCCTAGAACGTTACACTAGCGAAGAAAGAGATGCGATGTTTGGTCTACATACTTTGAAAATTGAGCAAGATCATTTATCTGAAAAATCTCCAGGTGGGAAACATAAAACACCCTGGAAAGATATGGTTCGGGTTGATTATCTTGAAAATTATGTTCATATATTTATAGATATGGATTCAGCTATCATCATCCCTATTGAAACAGTTAAAAGTGGTGATCTTAATAAATTTTCTAAACAGGCAGAAGATATGATTGATCGTCTTAGCTAAAAAAACTCTAAAGCTCAGGCTTTTATACTTCAACCGTGCTATTAATTAAGTCAAAGATCTTTCTTAACCGATCAAAAGCCAAGGTTGTTCTTCATCTAAATGGGCTAAGAACAAGTTATAAACCCGTTGTTAAATCAATCTTGTTGGTAATAATCAAGAGTATTATTACCAACAAGATTTTTCCATACAAAAAACTAACTTCTTTAACTTAATATAGATAATATTTTTAATAAATTATTATTCTTCACAACACACCATCTCTTTTCTGAATATAATATTGGCAAGCCTGAACACACAAACCTTTACTCTGATAAGGACCACTAATTTTATCTACTGTAAAAAACCACCAAGCACCTTGCTCATTCACGTAATACCTATCTTGTGGTTTAAACAAGGGATTTAATGGCTTTCCTAGTTTTAATTTCATTTACCTTTTGTAACTTGGGTAATCTATCGTCTGGACTACTTAAAAAATAATTATCAAAGTATAACTTATTCTTAAATGCTAAATTTTAAAAACATTTCACTCCGCAGAGGGGTTCGTGTACTTTTTAGTGATACTTCTTTTACCATTCACAAAGGACAGAAAGCTGGATTAACTGGCGCTAACGGTACTGGAAAATCAAGTCTATTTGCGGTGTTACTAAATCAATTGCATATTGATGAAGGTGACTTTTCCATACCGCCTAACTTAGAAATTGCGCATGTAGCTCAGGAAATGCCTGCCGTAAATTGCTCTGCAATTGATTATGTTATTGATGGCGATAAGCAATTACGCCAATTACAACAGCAACTTGAAGATGCCGAACAAAAGAATGAAGGTTTAAAACTTGCTGAATTACACAGTAGCTTAGAGCATATTGATGGTTATACCGCTCAAGCACGAGCATCCAGACTAATGAATGGATTAGGCTTTTTATCTGGACAAGAAAAAGACCCTGTTAAATCTTTTTCCGGTGGCTGGCGTATGCGTCTTAATTTAGCTCAAGCATTGATGTGCCGTTCAGATGTATTATTATTAGATGAGCCAACTAACCATCTGGATTTAGATGCTGTTATTTGGCTTCAGGATTGGTTATGTAGATACCCTGGAACTTTACTATTAATCTCCCATGATAGGGATTTTCTTGACTCTATTACTGACCATATAATTCATATAGAACAAAATAAAGCAGAAATTTATACAGGAAATTATTCTGCCTTTGAAAAAAGACGTGCAGAAAAACTCTCTCACCAACAATCAGCTTTTATAAAGCAACAGAAAGAAATCGAACATATTCAAAGCTTTATTACTCGCTTCAAAGCTAAAGCGACTAAAGCAAAACAAGCACAGAGTAGAGTTAAGGCTTTGGAACGTATGGAAATTATTTCTTCGGCACATATTGACTCCCCTTTTAATTTTAGCTTTCCAGCTCCTGATAAAATGCCCAACCCTCTTCTTCAAATTGAGGAAGCGGATATTGGTTATGGCGATAAAATTGTTATTAATAAACTTAGTTTATCAATTACTCCAGGTGACAGAATTGGTCTTTTAGGCCCCAATGGTGCAGGTAAGTCCAGTTTAATTAAAGTACTAGCCTCAGATATGCAACCCTTAACAGGCAAAGTACAACTAGCTGATTCTTTAAACGTTGGTTATTTTGCCCAACACCAATTAGAACAACTTAGACTAGACGAAAGCCCTTTATGGCATTTGCAACAATTAGACAAACAAGCTACCGAAAAAGATTTACGAAATTTCCTAGGTGGATTTGATTTTAGAGGCGATAAAGTCAAAGAAGTAGTTAAACCATTTTCAGGTGGTGAAAAAGCTCGTTTAGTACTTGCACTTTTAGTTTATCAAAACCCCAATTTATTACTCTTAGATGAGCCTACTAATCATTTAGACCTAGAAATGCGACATGCCTTGAGTATGGCATTACAAGAATATAAAGGAGCTATCGTACTGGTATCTCATGACAGACATTTATTACGATCTGTTACGGATCAATTTATTATTGTTGCCGATGGTGTTGCAATGCCTTTTGATGGAGATTTAGATGATTATCGAAACTGGTTGTCAGAACAAAAAAAATCTTTAAGCGAGGTAGTTAATAATAACCAATCAATTGATTCAGGTATTTCCAGAAAAGAACAACGAAAGCAAGAAGCAGAACGACGTAAACAATTAAAACCTTTATTGAACAGGCTCAAAAAAGCTGAACAGGCGGTAGAAAAGTATCATGCTGAGCAAAAAGACTTGGAGCTACAACTAGCAAATCCAGATATTTATCAAGACTCCCAAAAAGAAAATCTTAAAGTAATGCTGACTGAGAAAGTCAAAGTTGATAGCGCCTTAGAACAAGCTGAAATGGAATGGATGGATATTGAGGAAATATTGGAACAGGAAAATCTTATCAATTAAATTTTCCTGTTATTCTATTTATTATCAGCAACCCTTTTATTTGTTATAAAAAATCAATACAGTTTACTGACAGCACATTTATAGAATTCATTGTTGGGTTGCTATAAAGACAGCAGCCCAACCTACTTCTATAATATATGTCATCGTATTGTATTGATAAGACAAAAACTTAAGGGTAAATAGTTGCAGGCCTCTTTTCCATTCTTTCTTTTGCAGGGCGGTCATAATTTTCATTCAAATTACGAACACCACCCTTACCTTCTTCTATTTCTCGGCCAGAATAATCTCTGTTTATTTCATTCCATTTAGCTTTATGTCCATCCTCATCATAAAAAATACCTGAAAGTTTTCTTTTAAACTCATCGGTTACTTTTCTTGCATCATATTTATTTTGTATTACACGAGGTGTAATAATTACGACTAATTCATTTTTTTCTACGCTTTTAGACTCTGTACCAAATAGCCAACCAAGGTAAGGAATATCTTTTAAAAATGGTATTCCTGAGTTACCAAAATCATGCGTTTCAGAAATTAATCCACCTAAAACAATGCTTTCACCATCAACAACGGCAACACTACTTGTTATTTCTCTCTTTAGAATAGTCGGTGAATCAATATTTGACCCAGCAGCAGAATTTCCCGCCGCCAAAGCATTATTAACTTTTTGCTCAATTTCTAAAATGACAACACCATTTGCATTGACTCTAGGCTTTACATTTAAACTAACCCCTGTTTCAACCATTTGTATAGAGGAGTTTGTAAGACTGTTATTTGTTCCACCACTTGTGTTGGTAAATTCTCCTGTTCTGGTTGGGATTTCATTCCCTACGATAATATTTGCCTCATGATTATTTAACACCATCACTGAAGGTGTTGATAAGACATTAATTTTATCATCGCTTGCTAAGGCAGTCAGTGCCACTCTGACTCCAACTTGACTGTCAACAATTCCATAAGTAAAACCCTGACTAGCAATACTTCCAACTTTACTTAATAAGTCAAGTTCACTACTCGAACTTTGCCCAATTCCATCAAAACCACCGCCGAATCCATTTTTAAACCTCCATTGAACACCATGCCGTAACTCATCAGTAAGTGTTACAGAAACTATCATCGCATCAATTAATACCTGTAAAGGCATAACATCTAATTGCTTAATTATTTTTTTCAGCATTCGATATTGTTGTGGTTGTGCTGTAACAACTAAGGCATTATTCGATTCATCAGCAATAATACTAACACCTTCTAATGCAGAAACACCTTGACCAGATCCTTTTGAGTTTCTAGAAAGTCTGGAGTTATCTCTTTTTCTAGATTTATCTCTGCTTTTATTCGAAAGTGATCCAAGTTTTTGCCCTGGCGCAACTGATGCAGGTTTATTTGAAGAGCTTGCTATCCCACTAACCACCTGTGAGAGTGTAGAGGCTAGCTCAACCGCGTCAACATGTTGTACTTTATAAACAATAACGCCACCTTCACCTATCCCTGCATTCGCCTTATCTAACCTCGAAATCCAGTTTTCTGCTTCTTTCAGGTAGGCTCTTTGCTTGGTAATAACTAAAATAGCATTAAGATGTTTTATACTAACAAAGCGGATCATCCCGGAAAGAGGGTTTTTTTCACCTTTATTAAATACTTGTTCAATTTCAGCTAGAGTATTAGTTACTTCCGTATTCTCTAAAGGAAACAGACCAAAAGACATCCCTGCAATAAAATTAACGTCAAAGGTTTTTATAAGACCCAGTATCTTTTTTAATTCATCATGCGTACCTGCAACCAGCAATATATTACGTGCAGTATCTACTTTTACTATCGCTTTATTCGGTATTATTGGCGTAATAACTTCGGCCATATCTGCTGCACCCACATATTTCAGTGGTATAACTTTTATTTGGTATCCAGCTTTTATGTTTTTTCCATTAACACTTGAAGCATTGGCTACTTGCACACTATCTCCATCCGCTTCAATGCGATAGCTTCCTCCACGCTTAATTAATACTGCACCATTAATACGCAATAACATTTCTAAAGTAGGTAGTAACTCTTCTTTATGCAAAGGTTCTGTCGTTTGCAAGGTAACGGTTCCGCCTACTTTTGGACTCATCACATAATTTTCTTGAAGCATATCGGTAAGAATAATCTTTGTGACCTCTCCCAAATCAGCTGCATCAAAATTTAAGGAATATTTCCCTCCTTTTCCTAATTTAGAAGAGGCAACATCTTTTGGTTGAGATATAAAACGTCCATTACCAATAAATTTCTGAGCCTTAATTTCTGTTTTTTCAGTTTTCGAGTTGTCTTTATTTTCTAATTGTGAAAACTTAGGCTCTTCTTCTTTTTCGCCATCATTTTCTGGCTTAACATAGTCTTTATCTGACCTTGCTTCAATAGGTATTTTCATACCTAGTCTTGGCCCTAATTTTGAAGTAAGAGGCTCACAAGCAGTCAATAAAATACTACTAACAATTATCAAGCCGAAAAGACTGGTGAGTTTTTTATACGATTTCATTATTGCTTTCTTTATTATTGTTTAAAAGGGTTTCGTGTCACTTTCCGTGGTTTTATTCTGGGACTACGGTTTTTTCTTTTTGCTGAAGAGGCTTTCACTGGTTTTCTTAATCGTGGTTTTGCCAATTTAATTTCTTCTCTCTTTCCATCTGCACCGACTACAATTCGATCTGGATGTATCTCATTAATAGTCCAGCCATCAACTTCTTCGCCTTGTTCTAGACGTAAAAATTTATCTTTCTTGTCTTTTGCTCTTGGGTTCTGGAGCAAACAATAAATACCACTAGGGACATTAATAACACCCGTCAAAATAAAATCCAACTCTTCTGACGCTATACTGACTTCTGTCGTTTCATCCTCAGCTTGAGGAGTGATTGGTTTACGTACTTTAAAAAACAAGGGTCTTTGAACAATATCATCAAAACCATTAATTGACTCTTGACTAAATTGATAGTCTGGAATTTCTTGCATTGTAAATCCAGTACTTTTTGAAATACTTAACTTCTCAATAAGTTCCTTACGATAGTCTGCTCCGATAACATACTGAATAATCATTAAAAAAAGTATTATTACGCTACAGGCAATAAAAAAATAGGTAACCAAAGACTCGCCTTTACTCTGATTCATCACTTTTTTTCCTCATATAGCTAGACACCTCCATGGTTATCGTCACTAACCCTGTCTCTTCGATTTTCCTTGTTTTTCTATTACGCCTTCCACGTTTTGGTATTATAGTTATATTTTCTATGCCCATCAGTGGTTTTTCTGCCTGTATTTCAAATAAAAGAACTCTAAGCATATCCATATCACCAATTAAACGAACTTTAACAGCAATACGAACTAATTCATCCTGTTCTTTATGCGGTAGCACTTGAGTACTGCTTATATCCCCACCTGCACGCTCTGCTATCCCTTTAATTCTTTTTTGTAATTCAGCTGCTGCAAGTGAATACGTTTCTTGAGTGTAAAAATAGCCTAATGCATTAATTTTTTTACGCCCTTGCTCAACTTCACTCAAGACCTCTTCACGACTTGCGATCACTCGTTGATATCGCTGAATCTGATAAACCTGATCGTCAATTTTCTCTAAAGTTTCATTTAAAGTGTTATACCAAGGTATAAAAACAGTAGCACTTAAAATTATAATTATGCCCAGCAATAAGCCTACTGCCAACCATCTTTCTTGTGTTTTATTTAGCTTCTGCATTACTTTGTTTTTTTGCGACTTCAGTTGATATCTTAAATCTTTCCATCCCCGTTCTATTATCTTTTGTTACAGGAGAAATAAATTTTGCATTATGAAATATACTTGTTTTCTCTAAAGATTCGATTAATCCTGATGCACTAGAAGACTGCCCTGTCAGTTGTAATGATTTATTTACATAACGAAATTGAGAAACCCAGGTGTCATCTTTAAAAGCCTTAGTTGCTGAATTAATAACATCAATCATCGCTGGAAGCTCATTTTGTTTATCAATAACTTTTTGTGTAGCTAGATATAAATAATCTACTCTTTTTTTAGATCTTTCTATCTCAAACGCCTCTTTTTCCGCTAATCGTTTATGATGCTTAAGCTTATCCAGCCCGCTATCTAATTTATATAATGGAAAAAATAACATCACCAAAAACAATATAAGTGCTAATAACATACTTCCCAGCATTGTATAAAAAGGTAATTTATTATTTTTTTGACATAAATCATCAGGTAATAAATTATATTGGCTACTAACATCATTGGGAATAACTGGCTGGGAGGCTGAGTCTGAATAATGAGGTGTTAAGCCTAAACTCACACAACTTTCATACATTCTATCCAATGTAACTTTTTTTACTAATACTAAAAGTAAATGAATCTGATTAGTATTTTTTTCTTTTTCAAATTTAATCGTGTCGAAATAAACTTGGTCTTTGTTAAAAGGTGTGTATTTATCAATCTCATACAACAGTACTTTCTGTATATTTTTTTCAGTTGCTGCAGGTAAAAATAAATCCTTTTTAATTGATATACTTTCAGGAATTCTTAATACTATGTCCGCATCTTTATATTGAGGGTTATTTTCAATTTTTTCTTTTAACTCTTCTTTTGCCAAAGCATTACGAACATACTCACCTAAAACAGTTTTTTGATCTGAATTAACATAGCTCACCTTGGTTTTTTCTATATTAACCTCAACAACTAGAATCCCCCTTCCACTACTAATGGATTCTCTAATTTTTTCAGGTAACAAAAAACTTAATTCTTGTCCCCACCAAGAAAAAAAACGCGATATATCAATATCACTATTTAAATTTATCATGTTAATTTATGACCCATTCATCATTTTCAGACAAAAAGAGAGAGGGGAGCTGATAATCCTTTGACCATTTTAAAATTGTATACGGCATATTTACTTTTGAACTACCTTTTCTGACAACAGCCATTATTTGTTGTGTGATATTTTCATCTATCATTGCTTCTGCAATAATCATAAATGTATCACTTTTTGTTGAGCTACCTTGATACCACTCTGGCTGGCTCACATTTTCTGAGTTTCGTTCATTATCTACTCTTTGTTGTATGTATTCATCAACCATTTCTTTTTCTGTATCGGGTAATATTAACAAAACTTCTCTTGACGCAGCAGTAGAATTAACTTTTGGGTTCTGTGCATAAACACTGATCATATTTTCAATCTGTCTATATATTCTAGCAGTCATTCCCAAAACCATTTGTATCTCTTCTATATTAGAAAAAGCTTCATTACGTGGCTCATATTTTAACCCTGCTTCCTCATATTGTTGCTTTTCTGCACCATTATCGCTTTGTATATCATCAATATCTCGCCAATCCATAATTGCATCACTCAGGCTTTCTGCTAATGATTCCTCGACACTAATGGAACCAAATAAACTTAATAATTGTTCTTTATCTACAAAATTTATAGCAATTTTTCCTGATTCATCGGCTATTTTAATACGAACCCTTTTTCCTACAAAATTTATTTCATATAAACTATTAAATGCGTTCCATTGCTGCTCTTTATCATTCTGTAATAACTTTGCAATCGCATAATAAATTCCGGCCTCTGCATTAGCCGACGCTTCTGCCTTTTCCTTTATACCTGAAATAATAGCTGATTCTCTTTGTATGGTTAAAGAGAAACTGCTAGACATTATTATCAGTAACGAAATCACCCACAACACGACAATAAGAGCCAGTCCTTTATCTTTTTTCATGATCAGGAAATTTTCCGTTGATTATATCAAATGGGTTCTTCCCTCCTCCTACACCGCCATCTGAAGCTTCAATTGTCAACGCAGTAACAACCTGCGGCCAAACCTCACCATTTGTCAGCTCTATATCTACACTTACCATTTTTGGTAAAGCCTGTTTATCTAGCCACTCATCTTGCCACGCAGGTTCATCAGCTACCTCATCTGAACCAAAATAGGAAAAACGAAGTTCTTGTATATGTTTTAAAATAACAACACTTTCATCATCCCATTCTTCACTTTCACTTTTTGGAAAAAACGGTCTAATATTTACTTTTAACTCAGACCCTTGATTGTTTTCTCCCGGTTGTAAACTCAATGTAAAAAGTTGTATTCCAAGTCTCCCTACACTTGCAGGCATGGATGCTACAAACTGTAATTGTTGTACATTACCTTGAAATGAAAACTGTTGTTCTTCAAAAAAATCAGCATTTAGAGGCAACGTTGCATGCAGTTTACTTTGAAAAAAATTTTGAACAATTGCCCTTTGACTCACTTGTACTATTTTTTTTTCACCTGCATTCCAGTTTTGAACACAAATTCTTAAGCTTGCAAACAGTAATAACATCATTAAGCCTAAAAGACTCATTCCTATCAGCACTTCGATAAGAGTAAACCCAGATCTTTTAGATTTCATCATTTTTACCAGACAATCTGAGTGTTATTAGTTCAACTTGTCTATTGTTTGTCCCAGCATGCCATTCCACAGTGACTGTTACTTGATATGGAATTATACTCATCTCTTCTGGATCAAGCTCTTCATCCCCAAATGCTTGTATATTTTGAGTCCACAGATATTTCTCCTGAATTTCCCCCTGTTTTTCTCCTTCTTGTAACTCTTCTTCTATTCCTACTTTTGAAAGTATAGACTGAGCTATAGTTACTGCTTGTTGATATTCCTCAGCAACAAGAGTTCTTCTTAAACCACCAGAAAATATATTAAGCAAAATACCTAAAGAAAAAGCCAATATTGAAAATGCAATCAATATTTCAAGCAAGGAAAATCCACCTTGCTGGATATTCGACTTATTGTTCACTAATTTCCACTTGCCCAGTTAACCAATTAATATCTAATTGACGTTTAATTTCCGATATTTCCAAGGTTATTCTTCCTCCTGTTGAAGATCCATCCGGGAAAAATCGAATAGCCCCCTGAGTACCATCATCCTCAATTTGAGACTGGGCAACATCTAGTGTCACCTCTATATCTTTAGATAATTTATAGACCTTCAATTTATCCGTCATCTGATAAGTGTTTTCTTCCAAATCAAATTGAAATACACTCTCTTTTCTATTTGTCATCGCGATACCACGAGCATATCTAATTCCGGATGCTATTTCTCTAGAAGCACTTTTTAAAACCGTCGTCTCATTACCTGTGCCTGCATTTGAAGCAACGACTGTTATCATTATTCCAATAATAACGATAACCAGTAATAATTCAATTAAAGAAAATCCCTTTATTTTCACAATAGAACTATATGCATTTTCAATCAATCTGCATAAAACTTAATTTATTCCCAGCTAGTAATATCTTGGTCTTCACCCTCACCACCCGGTGAATTATCGAACCCTAATGAATATAAATCAAAGCGACCATGTTCACCTGGTGAAGTATAGTGATAATCGTATATCCAAGGATCTAGAGGCACCTTGTTTTTACGTAGATAGGGTCCATTCCAAGAACGTGCATTGTCCGGAGTTTCTACTAAAGCCTGTAAGCCTTCTTCAGTACTAGGATAGCGCCCTACATCCATTTTATACATATCCAACGCACCGGCTAAATCTTCAATTTGTACTTTAGCAGCTTTCGTTTTTGCGCCACCTAATTGTTTCATTACTTGGGGCCCCACTAATCCAGCTAAAAGCCCTATGATAGCCAAAACAACTAGTAGCTCAATTAAAGTAAAACCACGTAGCTTGATACTCTTCTTCATTTTATCTCTCATCTTCATAGTAAATATTAAAAGGCCAGATCGTTTACACTCAAAATTGCAGATAGAATTGACATTATAATACCTGCAATCAACATTCCCATAACCACGATAATAATCGGTTCCATCATTGCTAACATACGTTCAATCGTCATTTTAAGTTGTTTATCATAGGTATTTGCTGTTCTTTCTAACATTTCTTCCATTTTTCCGGTTTCTTCACCCATTTTTATCATTTGAGTTGCCATTTTTGGAAATTCGCCAGATTCTATTAAAGCACTTGACATATCTTTACCTTGCTTCAAGTTTTCTTCTGCCATAGATAATGCATCGACCAGAACAAGATTACTTAATGTTTCTTTAACAATACCTAAGGCAGTTAATATGGGAACACCGTTTGTCAATAAGGTTCCTAAAGTACGAGTAAAATTTGTGGTATTCATGTTGCGATTTATTTCCCCAAACAGAGGTAAACCCAAAGCAACTTTATCCCACCGTTTTTTTCGTGGACCAATACTTAATTCATAACGTAGAACAAAAAATATAACGCAAACAGTAATTAATAAAGCCCACCAATAACTTTGTAACCATTCTGCAGCACCTACAACAATTTGTGTAGACATTGGTAATTCCTTGCCTGCACTTTCAAACATTTCCATAAATTGAGGCACAACTAACGTAAGGAGTAAAAAAACAGACCCTAAAGCCATTACCACCAAAATAGTCGGATAAATTAAAGCTGTTGTTACCGTATCCTTAAGTCCTTTTGACTTTTCTAAATATTCTGATAACTGACCCAGAACGACATCAACACTTCCCCCTGCCTCACCAGCTCGTAGCATATTAATGTAAAAGCGAGAAAATGTAGTTGATTCTGATTCCAATGCATCTGAAAGGTTTGCTCCACCTTTGACCTGTTGTAAAACATTTTTAATCAACAAGTGAATTTTAGAATCTTCTTCAATCAAGTCCATTAAAACCACTAAAGATCTATCTAATGGTAATCCAGCTTGTAAAAGTGTAGATAATTCTTTAGTAAACAAGGCAATTTCTTTTTGAGACAATCGATCCTTAGATTGTTTAAAAGAAAAAAAATAAGCTGATTTCAATCCTGACTGAGAAATATCTAGAGGAATCAATCCTTCATCTTGCAACTTAGCAACTAAAGAAGCTTCATCTTTTGCTTCTATGCTACCTTCTTCTACATTACCTTCTTGATTAACTGCTTTATAGGCAAATAAAGTCACTTTAGCCTTCCGTCGTTACACGCAACACTTCATCCAGCGTGGTAAGTCCTTTAGCAGCTTTAGCTAAGCCATCATCATATAGAGTTAACATACCATCTTTTACTGCTTGTTCTTGAATCAAACCTGATTCTTTATGTTCCATTACCATTTTTCTCAGTGAATCATTCATAACTAGAAACTCAATAATTGCCATTCGACCACTATAACCTATATCTCCACACTCATTGCAACCCACAGCCTGGTAGAGTGTTAACTTATTATTTACCTGGAATCTGGACAACCCTTTCTCTTCCACAACCTCAGGTAAAGGCTGATAAGCTTGCCTACAATGCATACATAATTTTCTAACTAATCGCTGAGCCAAAACTCCATTTACAGTCGATGTCAATAAATAATCATCAAGCCCCATATCTAACAATCTGGCAAGAGCGCCTGCTGCATCGTTTGTATGAAGAGTTGATAATACCAAATGTCCAGTTAATGCCGACTGAACAGCAATTTTTGCCGTTTCTAAATCTCGCATTTCCCCAATCATAATAATATCCGGGTCTTGTCTGACAATAGATCGCAAGGCACTACTAAAAGTTAAGCCAATTTTTGGTTTTGCCTGTATTTGATTCACCCCATTCAGTTGATATTCAACGGGATCTTCAATGGTAATAATCTTTTTCCCAGGTGTATTTAAATGGGTTAGAGCAGTATACAACGTAGTCGACTTACCACTTCCTGTTGGCCCGGTAATCAATATAATTCCATGCGGCTTAGACAGAACTTCAAGGAATAACTTCTGATTTTCAGGTTCAAACCCTAATGAATCAAATTCAAAAACAATATTTTCTTTATCTAACAAACGTATGACTACACTTTCACCATACATTGTAGGTGTAGTAGAAACACGTAAATCTATCTCCTTGCCTTGCATTTGTATTTTTATTCGGCCATCCTGAGGCAAACGTCTTTCAGCAATATTCAGTTTAGCCATGATTTTTATTCTAGAAATCACTGCAGCCGTCGCACTTACTGGAGGCCCTTCAATTTTTTGCAACACACCATCTATTCGTAGACGTATGATTAAAGAATCCTCAAATGGTTCAATATGAATATCTGACGCTTTATTGTCCAATGCCCGATGAAAAACAAGATTCACCATGCGAATAACAGGAGCTTCACTAGCCAAATCTTTAAGGTGTTCAATATCATCCAGTGACTCACTATCTCCTAAATTATCAGTAATCTGCCCCATCTGAGACTTCCCATCACCATACTGACGCTCTAACGCTTTATCTATATCAGATAAAACACCCACTTTTATTTCTATTACTTTATTACACATCATTTGCAATGACTGTTTTATAAAAGTATTTTCAGGATCCATCACAGCAACAGTAATCTTACTATTTGCCTCTGCAATACTTATTGCATGGGACTCCTTCAAAAATCTCAATGAAACGTCATCAGGTAAGAATGGCGTATCTGAGTAGTCATCTACTCCAACAACGTCTAAGCCCGTTGTTTTGGATAAAGCTTCAGCAACATCTTTTTCTGAACACAGACCCAACTTGACTAATAGCAAAGGAAGTCCAGTTTCTTGCATCTGATCCTTAACTTTATTGACTTTTTTCAAGTCACTTTCACGCAAAGCCTTTTGATCAATAAGTGTTTCAATAAATTTTTGATAATTCATAAAATTATTTCATAAAAAAATAAAGTGCTACGACTAATAGAAACACCAGCCATGCTTATTAAAAAAAGAACACATGGATCGCCCAAACAACATAATATGATTCGCTCCTTTTTTAGCAGCCTGCCCACCAAAATGTATAATTTTTACATCGGGAACATAAACTAAATTTCCCATTTTTCTTAATTTAATTGACAAATCAAAATCTTCAAAATACAGAAAAAATTTTTCTGAAAAGCCACCGACCGCATTAAAATTTTGTCTACGCAAGAACATAAAGCAACCACTAGCAATAGGAACATCTGAAAATTCGTCTGTTTCAGTTTTCCCTTTTAACTCATAACTAGCCAAACGTTTCAAAAAAAAATTCTGGAGCCATTTAGGCGCAAATCCACGTAATAATAAATCAAAAACTGAGGGGTACGATTTACAAAGATATTGTCGTCCTCCATCTTCCGAACAAGCAAAAGGTGAAACCAAAACAGCTTGAGGATGTGTTTTTAGATATTCTATTGCATAAACTAAAGCATTTGAGTCCAATAAAACATCTGGATTTAAAATCAAATGATACTCACAATGACTTTCTTTTATTGCTTTGTTATGGCCTTTTGCATAGCCTAAATTTTCAGATGAATGGATAAAATGTAAAGATCTTTTCCATTTAACCTGAGCTAATGGCTCAAAGTCTTCTTTGTCTACATCACTATTATTATCAAGAATAATAAGTAGAACATCAAAACCATATGTTTCTACTACTTTTTCAACCGCTACAACTAAGCTTTCTAGTACAGAAATAAAAACGGTTTTTTCTGACTTATAAAGCACTATAGAAATAGAAACTGAACTCATTAACAAAACTAGAAAATAATAACTGGATCATAGTAGTATAGCCTATATATACTTTTATTCAGTCACTAAAATATTTAGCTCCTCTCGTTTACACAAGCACCAAAAACCATTCTAGTTTTCTTCTCCTTTCATTAACCTTTGAATATTACTTTTATGTCGCCATAATAGGACAATGGAAATCAACACAAATACTGCCAATAGATATTTGTCACTAGTAATTAACCAAACATATACTGGGGTTAAAATAGCCGCAACTAATGCTGACAACGATGAAATTTTACTTATTTTATAAACGGCAAACCAGGTTCCAGCAACAACAATCCCTAATATAAAATTAACACCTAAAGTCACACCTAATGTTGTAGCAACTCCTTTCCCCCCTTTAAAACCAAAAAAAACGGGATACAGATGCCCTAAAAAAGCGGCAAGCACAACTAATGACACTACAATTGATTCAACTCCCAATGATTTTGAAAGTAACACAGGAATCAGCCCTTTCAGTGCATCGCCTATTAAGGTGATAGTAGCCGCTTTTTTACCACCAATTCTCATTACATTGGTCGCGCCAGGGTTTCCTGAGCCTTGTTCTCGAGGGTCATCTAGCCCCATTATTTGACAAACAATAATAGCACTAGATACTGATCCTATTAAATAGGCTAAAGGCACTAACAACCACTCAATCATTTCATTCTCACATAATCAACGCTTGTACAGGAGAACCTTTTCCCTGATACTAGCATTTTAAAAAATATATTTTAACCGGAAAACCAGATGGATATAATTTTTTTAGGTAAATTAGAGGCATCAACAATCATAGGTATTTATGATTGGGAACGGAAAACAAAACAATCTATAGTGCTTGATATAGAAATGGCTTTTGATATAAAAAAAGCTGCTGAAACAGACGATATTATTCATACCCTTGACTATAAGGCTGTCTCTGAACGCATCGTTTCTTTTGTGGAACAAAGTAATTATTATCTGGTAGAAAAGCTAATTGAAGAAATAGCCAAAGTTTTATTAACAGAATTTAATACTCCCTGGGTGAAAATAAAACTCAATAAAATAGGTGCTATAAGTCGAGCAAAAGATGTAGGTATTGTTATTGAGCGGGGTATTAAATAAACTTATGACTACTGGTTTTATTAGTATAGGCAGCAACATTGAAAAGGAAATCCACGTACCTTCAAGCCTAAATGCTTTAAAAAAACATTTTAAAAACATAATCACATCCAGCCTTTATGAAACAAAAGCTGTTGGCTTTGAAGGGGATGATTTTCATAATCTAATTGTCCAGTTTGACTCTTCTTTAGACGCTAAATCCGTCGCAAAAATACTAAGACAAATTGAGCTTGATCACGGAAGAACACGAGACAGTAGAAAATATGCTGCAAGAACTCTAGATTTGGATCTGATAATTTATGGCGAGTTGATTATTAACGATGGTCGACTACAAATACCCCGAGATGAGATAGATCGCTATGCTTTCGTACTTGAACCCTTAGCAGAAATTGCCCCTAATTTTTTACACCCAATCAGCCACAAAAGTTATGCTCAACTGTGGAATAAATTTGATAAAACTGACCTGGAACAAACAAAGCTACCTCAACATAATTTAACAAAATAAGGTTCGGCCACCATCTACAGTAATAATTTGCCCAGTAATATAATTTGCATCTGCAACTAAAAATCGGACTGCCTTCGCAATATCCTCTGGCTCACCACTCCGAGACAAAGCAATACGTTGCAAAATTTCAGCCTGCTCTTGCTCATCACTATTATTTTCTGGCCATAAAATAGCGCCAGGGGAAACACCATTGACTCGAATTTTTGGCCCCAACTCTTTTGCTAAAACTTTTGTTAAAGCAACCAGACCCGCTTTAGAAATACTATAGACGGGGTATCCCTTTAACCCTCGCTCTGCATGAATATCGATGATATTAACAATACAACCCTTATTATTTATTAATGTCTTTGTTAACGCTTGAGATAAAAAAAAAGGGGCTTTTAAATTACACCCTAACAATTCATCCCAATTCTCGTCTAAAACTTCTTCAAATGGCTGAGGATAAAAGGTTGATGCATTATTAACAAGAACATTTAATCCACCCCAAGCTAATTCTGCTTTTTTGGCCAGCATTTTTAACTCATCCATCTTCAACAAATCTGCTTGTATTAATTTAACAGAACCAGGCCTATTCTCATTCAGCTCGTTAAAAATAGCTAATGCAGCTTGTTTTGATGATCTATAGTGAAGGATAATATTATAACCTTCACTATGTAACATCCTGGCGCACGATGCTCCAATCCGTTTAGCAGCCCCAGTAATTAACACGTTTTTATTCATTTTGATTACTATACTTCAGAGAATAAATGCAACAGGTGCAATTAAAAATGAAGAAAGCTAAAGTATTTATCTTTTTTCCTTAAGAAGCAGCTCACCAACCCTCATGTAGGTTAGGCTAACAGCTCTATCGTTAACCTAACATTTTTGGCATACCGTTTGTTGGGTTGCCAAAGAGACGACAGCCCAACATACATATGTCTAAAGTTTACTTCACTTTTAATCACACCTAAAGCAACCCTTACTATTCAATTGCTTGACTATTTCATCATAGAGATATGATAAGAAACCGCATTAATTTCTTTATCTGTCATTTTTTTCGCTATCATATGCATCATATTATCAGGAACGTTACTCCTGCCCCCCTGCTTGAAATCAGTCAATGCTTTTATTAAATAATCTGCATGCTGCCCTTGAAGTGCCGGAAATGATGCTGGCTTGTTACCTTCTCCCTTTGGTCCATGACAAGCGATACATGCTGAAACTTTTCTTTTTAGATCACCATTACGATACAAATCTCCACCCAAAGCTAATAAGTCCTTTAATTCAGCCGCCATTTCTTCCTCTGTTTTTTCAGGGTTTCCATCCTCATCATCATCTGAAAATAAAACAGGCATTTCATTTTTTGTTATTTTTTGTTCCGCATAAAAAGCCGCTATATCTTCAATTGACTCATCATCCAAAGCCATCGCCAAAGGAGCCATTGTCGGCGCATTTCTCGTACCATCTTTTAACGCATGTAATTGTTTAACCAAATAACTAGCATGTTGGCCTGCTAATTTAGGAAATGTCCCTGCCATGCTATTTCCATCATCCCCATGACACCCAGCACAACTAACTGCTTTTTCTTTACCGTCCGCGACATTTCCTTTTGCATAAACAATACTTGATGTGGCTAAAAACGAGAGTGAGAGTGAAATTGAAAGAGCTAACAGTTTTTTTATCATTAGATTCCCCTGTGATGTAGATGTTTAATTGAGACTGATCAAGCAGCCAAGCTATATAATAACTAGATTTTACTCTATTTAACCTATTCAAGCGAGACCTCAATGAATTCTGTTTATCATCAGGCCAAATTTATGCTAAGCGCATCAAAACTTAGCGAAGCACCAGAAGACCAAGGCAAGGAAGTGGCATTCGCAGGGCGCTCTAACGCAGGAAAATCTAGCGCGATCAACACCTTAACCCGACAGAATAGCTTGGCCCGAATAAGTAAAACTCCTGGACGCACTCAATTACTCAATTTTTTTGAGATTGATGAAACACGAAAAATTGTTGATTTACCAGGCTATGGTTATGCAAAAGTACCTTTGGCTGTCAAAAAACAATGGCATCAAATGATGGAAAACTATTTGCATAAACGCAAGGCTTTATGTGGCATTATTTTAATGATGGACATACGCCATCCATTAACAGATTTTGATATGCAAATGATCGAATGGTGCGAGCATACTCAGCTTCCTTTGCATATCCTATTAACTAAAGCCGATAAATTAAATTATGGTGCCGCAAAAAACACGCTTTTTAAAGTACAAAAAGAGTTGTCAGATATTGAAGTGGATGTCACATTACAACTTTTTTCATCTTTAAAGAAAACGGGAATAGCCGATGCTCACCATATGCTTGATCAGTGGTTTGGGTTGATTGACTGAAGAGTAATTTAATGCGCCTCATCCCAATTATCACCTACACCAATATCAACAATTAAAGGCACATCTAATTCTGCAGCCGAACACATAATGTCTCTGATAGAATCAGAAAAACTTTCTATCTGCTGTTCAGCAACTTCAAAAACCAGCTCATCATGAACTTGCATAATCATTTTATTTATTGAATTATTTTCCAACATCCATTTATCTGTGTTTATCATCGCTATTTTTATAATATCTGCTGCCGTTCCCTGCATTGGAGCATTAATTGCTGTGCGCTCAGCATATTTTCTGCGTGCAGCATTACGCGATTCAATATCTGGCAAATATAATCTGCGTCCAAACAAAGTTTCTACATAACCCTGCTCTTTAGCTAGTCCACGAATAGTATCCATATAATTTTTAACGCCAGGATAACGCGAAAAATATAATTCAATGTAAGATTGTGCCTGAGTGCGTGTAATACCAAGCTGCTGTGCAAGCCCAAAAGCAGACATGCCATAAATCAGACCAAAATTAATCGCTTTTGCAGACCGACGCAAATCAGTGGTAACTTGGTCAATAGCCACCTCAAAAACTTCCGCTGCCGTTGCGCTATGAATATCAACACCCTTAGAAAATGCGGTTAATAAACCTTCATCAGAAGACAAATGCGCCATAATTCGCAATTCTATTTGTGAATAATCAGCAGCAATCACCTTAAATCCCTCAGGTGCAATAAAGGCTTGTCTAATTTTTCTACCCTCAGCACTACGAATGGGAATATTTTGTAAGTTTGGATCAGATGAAGACAATCTACCTGTTGCAGCCACTGCCTGATGATATGAGGTATGTACTCTATTTGTTTTAGAGTCAACCTGTAGAGGCAACTTATCCGTGTATGTTGATTTGAGCTTACTCATACTCCGAAACTCAAGAATTACCTTGGGCAAGGGATATTTAAGAGCAAGTTCCTGTAAAACTGACTCAGCCGTCGAAGGTTGCCCCTTTGGTGTTTTTTTCAGTATAGGTAATTTTTGTTGATCATAGAGTATTTCTTGAATTTGCTTAGGGGAACCTAAATTAAAGACCTGTCCAGCTAAATCATGGGCATGTTGCTCCAATGCAATAATATGCTGGCTAAGTTCCATACTTTGCTTAGCCAGCATATCGGTATCTATTAAAACTCCATTTCTTTCAATACGAGACAACACCGGAATCAGCGGGACTTCAATATCCTGATACAAGTTTTGTAATACATCATACTTTTTTAATTTTCCAAATAGTGTTTGATGCAACCTTAAAGTAATATCAGCATCTTCAGCAGCATAAGGACTTGCTTGTTCTATAGGCACTTCTGAAAAAAGAATTTGCTTAGCACCTTTACCTGCGACATCTTCATAATGAATGGTATCAACACCCAAATATACTTTGGCTAAATCATCCATATTATGCTTTGTTGCTGTGCTATTTAATACATACGATTCTAACATTGTGTCATGCTGGATTCCTTGCATTTCTATATCATAATTAGCCAAGACATTAGCATCATATTTTAAGTTTTGACCTAATTTAGGTTTATTTAAATTTTCCAACAAAGGCTTAAGATCATTCAATACCTTTTCTCTATCCAACTGTACGGGTGCATCTGGATAATCATGAGCCAAAGGGATATAAGCTGCTTTTCCTACCTCTATTGCAAAAGAAACACCTACGATTTCTGCTTGTTTGTAATTTAAGCTTGTTGTCTCCGTATCAAAGGCAAACAGCTCTGCTTGTTTAAGGTTTTTGAGCCACAAATCAAAATGTTCTTCTGTCAAAATAGTCTCATATTCCTTTTTAATATCAACTTGAGCCTCCTTTTCTTCATGTTTTTCATCATCAATAGCTTCAGCTTTGGGTGTCTTTAACATGCGTAACCAGATAGAAAAACCTAAAGATTCAAGTAGGTGTTTAAGCTCAGCATTATCCGGTGCCTGACATTTAAGATCATCCATTACATAAGGTAAATCAAGATCACATTTAATCGTTGTTAATTTTCTGGACATAGGCAGCTGATCCAGGCTTGCTCGCAAATTTTCACCCACTTTACCTTTAATTTGATCTGCATTTTCTATTAGATTATCCAGTGTTTCATAAATCCCTAACCATTTTGCAGCAGTTTTTGGCCCGACTTTTGGAACACCTGGAATATTATCAACCGAGTCCCCCATCAAGGCCAGATAATCAATAATTTGATCGGGCGCAACACCAAATTTTTCCATCACCCCATCTATATCCATTGTGGTATTTGACATAGTGTTTTCCAAGGTAATTTGCTTGGTCACCAATTGAGCCATATCTTTATCCCCAGTAGAAATAACCACATCAAAACCTTCCTTTACAGCGTATTGAGCTAAAGCACCCAATACATCATCCGCTTCAACACCTGATTCCATAATTACTGGCAAGCCCATCGCTCGAATAAGATTATGTAGCGGCTCAATTTGAACTCTTAAGTCATCTAGCATAGGGGGGCGGTTAGCTTTATATTCATCAAACATTTCATGACGAAATGTTTTGCCTGGCGCATCAAAAACCACTGTAAAAAAATCTGTTTTATGATCAGATACTAATTTTCGTAACATATTAGCTACACCATAAATGGCATTTGTTGGCTCACCCTCTGAATTTGTTAACGGAGGAACCGCATGATAAGCACGGAATAAAAATGAGGAGCCATCGACCAAAACCAAGTGTTGTTGAGATTTACTAGACATAGTTATTCTTATTTTTCTTTGGCAGAGTTAAAACAATAAATTTCTGAGTGAATATACTAACAAGAAGTTACGATCAATGCTTTTAACCATGTATTAAAAACTTTGATCAGTGGACTTGTATTTTTTACAATTTACACTATTCTCTATCTAAATAAAGCTTTTGATTCAACTAAGTTTTATACCCGATGATTAAGCCACTTAACTTTTTACTCTCTACTTTACCCAAACTTTTATTAATAATTGAGGAATAAATTAAATGAATAAAATACTACTCTTATTGGCTTTAATATCCTTTAACGTACTTGCTGCACCCATCAATATAAATAAAGTTGACGCAAAAACACTTGCAGACTCCGTTAAAGGTATCGGCTTAAAAAAAGCCAATGCAATTGTAAAATACCGAACTAAACACGGTTCTTTCAAATCAATTGATGATTTAAGAAATGTAAAAGGTATTGGCGAAAAAACTATCAAAAAAATTGCTACTGCTACCAATCTTTCTAAATCTAAAAGAAAAAAACAAAGCCCTGCAAAGCCTAAATCAACAAAAAAGAAGAAGGTAGAAAAAAAGACAAAAAAGAACAAATCAAAAAAAGTAGCAAAAAACGCTAAAAAGAAAGATAAAACGTCCAAGAAAAAAACAACAAAGAAATCGAAAGCTAAAAAGTCTAAAAAATGATAATCTAACCCCATTTTTTTATGGTAGCTATGGTTCCAGGCAAGAAAAAGGTGATCTAACCTCAAAAAAATTAGAAATATTATTGACATGGTCTAAAAAGACAGTCAGAATACTCGGATAACTAGCGTGCTTAACTACAAAGCACTTTGGTTTTAAGTCTTAGTCCCCATCGTCTAGAGGCCTAGGACACCGCCCTTTCACGGCGGTAACGGGGGTTCGAACCCCCCTGGGGACGCCAATATTTGCTACATACACATCGTGTAGTGTGTGTAGCATACTTTGTAAAGGCATATCCTATTGCCCTATCCCAACGTTGTCACTAGCATTTTTTATTTCATACAAACTCTCAAGATTCAATAATCTTCCTCCAAAATTAGCAAAAATAATTAAACGGAAAAAAATTCCTTGCTCCCTTTATCCAAAATAATGTAGATTTATACAATTTCCAAGGAAAAAGCATGTCAAAAATATTTTTATATTCTTTATTTTCATTGGTTTTAGCTATCTCAACAACTCAATCAGTCAATGCTGAGGAAGGCATTGCCGCCTACTATTCCGATGTTTTTCAAGGGAAAAAAACGGCTAGCGGGGAACTTTATGATAGGGACGAACTCACTGCTGCTCATAAAACTCTTCCTTATGGCACTAAAGTTAAGGTTATTCACCTTAAAAATGACAAATCTGTTATTGTAACCATTACAGATAGAGGGCCTTTTACAAAAAATCGTATCATTGATTTATCCTATGCTGCCGCACAAGAAATTGAATTAATTAAAGTAGGTATTAGCAAGGTCAGGCTAGAAATATTAAAATAAAAAATAACATCTTTGCATTTAAGCTCTCTCATTAATAAAGCATAAATATTGCGATGAAAACTGAAAACCATACTATCACCATTACTGAAAAAGCCGATATTTCATCCGTATGGTCTATCCCAGGCAACTATAAATCTGTGCTGATTATTGCTCATGGTGCAGGCAGGAATATGGATTCGGAGTTTATCAGTGGAATTCATCAAGGCATCTCTAAAGAAAACATTCTGACTGTTAAATTTAACTTTCCTTATATGGAGGCTGGTTTAAAAGCACCTAATACTCCACATGTTCTTGAAGAAACCTGGCAAAAAGTAATTGATGCTGTGATAGAAAAAACTGGAGTGGCTCGAAAAAAAATTTTTCTTTCAGGTGTCAGTATGGGCGGCAGATATGCAACTATTCTGGCTTCTAAAGAAGACTTGTATGCCGGAATTATTCTATTTGGCTATCCTCTTCATGCTCCAGGAAAATCTGAAAAACCTCGCTTTAACCATTTAAGGGTCATTCACGAACCCATGTTATTTTTTCAAGGAACTCGTGATTCTTTATGTCATTTAGACACTTTTCAACCTCTACTAGAAACTTTATCTCCCAAACCTGTTTTACATATTATTGAAGGTGCAGATCATTCTTTTAAGCTTCTTAAACGGATAGAACGCTCTAGACAATCAGTTTTACAAGAAGTAATTCAGGTGAGCGCTGAATGGATTAATCAAAGAAGCTAATCTGCGTATTAATATCCTCACTTATGAGAAATAAATCTTTTAAAACACATTCACTTTGATATCTTAATTCATATTTCCGCATTAGAAACTATCTTTTACAAATTAATTAATTATTTATTAACAACAAATACAAAAAAGATAATCCTAGAAAAATCAGCTGGACATGTTTTTCCTCGCCAAATGCAAATGAGTGGTGAGTACTAACAAATCTGACGACGATTAATATTCAACGGTTTGGGTAAAAATATAGATGACAACTAATTTTTCCAGGATAATATCTATTACAAAATTTTTCCATAAAAAAACCTCAGCTATTTAAACAACTGAGGTTTTTGGGTTAAAAAAATAAAAGCTTTAAAACAACACTACATCATGCCGCCCATGCCACCCATGCCGCCCATGCCACCCATATCAGGCATTGCAGGTGCAGCAGAATCATCAGCTGGCTCATCGGCAACCATAACTTCAGTAGTAACCATTAATCCAGCAACAGATGCTGCATTTTGTAACGCAGTACGTGTAACTTTTGCCGGGTCTAAAATACCCATAGCAATCATGTCACCATATTCACCAGTTGCAGCGTTGTAACCAAAGTTACCTTCGCCTTTTTCAACTTCGTTAAGAACTACAGAAGACTCATCACCCGCATTTGCAACAATTTGACGTAAAGGCTCTTCCATCGCACGACGTAAAATATTTACACCAACAGTTTGGTCATGGTTAATTCCTTCAAGACCCTCTAATGCTGAAATAGCACGAACCAGAGCCGTCCCACCACCAGCAACAACACCTTCTTCAACTGCTGCACGAGTCGAATGTAAAGCATCTTCTACGCGAGCTTTTTTCTCTTTCATTTCAACTTCAGTTGCAGCGCCAACTTTAATAACCGCAACACCGCCCGCTAATTTAGCTAAACGTTCTTGTAGTTTTTCTTTGTCATAGTCAGACGTTGCTTCATCAGTTTGAGCACGGATTTGTGAAACACGGCCTTTAATACCTTCTTCTGAACCAGCACCATCAATAATGGTTGTATTTTCTTTGCTGATTTGAATTTTCTTAGCAGTACCTAACTGATCCATTTCTGCTTTTTCTAAAGATAATCCAATTTCTTCAGAAATAACAGTACCACCCGTTAAGATAGCAATATCTTCTAACATCGCTTTACGACGATCACCAAAGCCTGGTGCTTTAACAGCAGCTACTTTTACGATGCCACGCATGTTATTTACAACCAAGGTTGCTAATGCTTCACCATCAACATCTTCTGCAATAATTAACAAAGGACGACCGGCTTTTGCAACGCCTTCTAATGTTGGTAGTAAATCACGAATGTTAGAGATTTTTTTATCAAATAATAAAATAAACGGCTCGTCCAATTCAACACTCATGCTGTCTTGGTTATTGATAAAGTAAGGTGATAAGTAACCACGGTCAAACTGCATACCTTCAACAACGTCTAGTTCGTTGTCTAGACCAGAACCTTCTTCAACAGTGATAACGCCTTCTTTACCTACTTTTTCCATTGCTTCCGCAATGATCTTGCCTACTGACTCATCAGAGTTTGCAGAAATAGTTCCTACTTGAGCAATTGCGCTGTTATCAGTACAAGGAGTTGCTGAATCAACAATCGCTGCCACTGCTTTTACAACCGCCAAATCAATTCCACGTTTTAAGTCCATTGGGTTCATACCCGCTGCAACTGATTTTAGACCTTCATTAACAATTGATTGAGCTAATACTGTCGCAGTTGTTGTACCATCACCAGCTACATCAGAAGTTTGAGAAGCAACTTCCTTAACCATTTGTGCACCCATGTTTTCGAATTTATCTTTTAATTCGATTTCTTTTGCAACTGAAACACCATCTTTAGTGATGGTAGGTGCGCCAAAACTTTTATCTAAAACTGCATTACGACCTTTAGGGCCTAATGTTACTTTTACTGCATTTGCTAAAATGTTAACGCCAGCCACCATTAGGTTGCGTGCATCAGTACCAAATTTTACTTCTTTTGCTGCCATTTTTTTAATCCTATAATGTAATGGTTAGTATTAACCTAAAATACCCATGATGTCTTCTTCACGCATAACGATGAGCTCTTCACCATCAATCTTAACTTCGTTGCCAGAGTATTTGCCGAAAAGTACTTTATCGCCAACCTTTACTTCTAACGGACGAACATCGCCATTATCCAAAACTTTGCCACTACCAATTGCTAAAACTTCACCTTCGCTTGGTTTTTCAGTAGCTGAACCAGGCAAAACGATACCACCAGCCGAAGTCGTTTCTTCTTCAACGCGTTTAACGATGATTCTGTCGTGTAACGGACGTATATTCATCTTTTGTTCTCCTAAACAATAATATTAAGTTAAAAATCTTGTTGTTAGCATCCTTTAATTAAACTAAAGAACACAAAATTAAAATCAGATTTTGCACTCTGATCCGTAATTTGGCATTATTCTCTATTCTTCATCATCGCCTAACCATCCAAATGAATGACCAACAACTACTCAGATATAGCCGTCAAATTATGCTCCCTCAAGTTGATATTGAAGGCCAGCAAAAACTTTTAGCCGCCAAGGTACTTATTGTTGGAGCAGGAGGGCTAGGCTCTCCCGCGTCAATTTACCTAGCCGCAGCAGGTATTGGACATATCACTATTTACGATGATGACGAGGTTGATTTATCAAATTTACAAAGACAGATTGCTCATCATACGAATGATATTGGGATGGACAAAGTAATTTCAACCCAAAAAACACTAAAAAATATAAATCCTGGTATAAAAGTGGTTGCCGTCAAACAACGACTTGAAGGAAAACTGTTAGGAGAAGAAGTTCACAGAGCTGATATCGTATTAGACTGTTGTGATAATTTTAAAACACGCTTTGCCGTAAATACTGCTTGCGTACAACATAAAACAGCTTTAGTTTCAGGTGCAGCTATTCGTTTTGAAGGACAAGTTTCAGTTTTTACTCCAGGATTAAATAACAGTCCTTGCTACAATTGTCTATATTCTGATAGTGGAGATGAAATGCAAAACTGTGCTACAAACGGGGTTATTGCCCCAGTAACAGGTATTGTCGGGAGCATTCAGGCATTAGAAGCAATGAAGCTGGTTATGAATATTGGAGAAACATTAACAGGGAGATTGTTACTATTAGATGGATTATCTATGCAGTGGAATGAAATGAAATTACAAAAAAATGTTAACTGCCCAACATGTAGTAACTAACAGCCATTATATTACTCAGGGTAAGAACAACTCACCCTCTTTATTTTTTTGCAATCAAACTTTTTATTTTATTAATTACCTGCTCAGCAATATCAAGTACTTTTGAATTACTATCCCCATGCGGCTCAGTATCACCAAAAGGCTCTCCACCCTTCATTGTATACATGTAGATAAAATAACCAAGAGGAGCAAATGCAAAGATAGCAATTATCCACATAAGTATTGTAACTAAAACTATATCACCAGCCATAAGACACTCCCAGTTTTTTATTTAAGATAATTAAATATAACCCTCTCTCAATTTCTACACAAGTAAAACTAGTACTTTTAATGAAAATTAAATTTCTTTAAGGTATTACTTAACAATAATTAACCACGATAAGTTCACAAATAAAGACTTTAAATGTGTTGCTTAAAAAAAAAGTTCGTCGTATACTTCAGAGCAGCTTAATTTGTTCAAGCTAACAAGAAAATAAAATACTTCTGGAGGTAATACAATGAAATGGGAAAAACCAGCATATACAGACCTACGTTTTGGTTTTGAAGTAACAATGTATATCTATAATCGCTAGTTTTAACGATTTAGATTTGGAAAAGGGGCTTTTTAGCTCCTTTTTTTTGTGCAATATTTTATAGCTATTAAATTTACTCCCATCAGCCTAGAATAATCGGTTGAATGCAAAATTATAGTGCAAGTCACTGATTTTTTTAGGATCAGTTACAATTTTAACCTATTAGACTCTACACGCCCACCTCCTTAAATACAAAATGGGCTTAAACAGCAACCTAAAACAGACAACAACGTGCATAATCTTTAGTAATACCGTATCATTCATGACTTGACTTAAAAGTATATAGATACAAAAAAACATGAAGATCAGAGTTCTCGGTTCAGGTGCCGGCGGTGGATTTCCACAGTGGAATTGCAGCTGCCCAAATTGCAAAGCCGTAAGAGCAGGCACTATCAAAGCCACCACTCGCAACCAATCATCTATCGCTGTTTCTTCTGATGGCGAACACTGGGTATTATTTAATGCCTCTCCTGATGTACGCACACAATTAGAGAATTTTCCAGAAATTCACCCCAAAGATAAAATACGTGGAACGGGTATAGAGGCAATTGTAATGATTGATTCTCAAATTGACCACGCAACTGGCTTGCTTATTTTACGTGAAGGCGACCCGTTAACTATTTATTGTACAGAGATGGTCAAGCAAGACCTCACCTCCGGTTTTCCTATTTTTAATATCCTTGAACACTTTTGTGGTGTGAACGACCACCCTATTCCATTAAATGGAGACTCTTTTTCAATACCCAATATTGACGACCTTGAATTCACCGCTTTAGCGCTTAAAAGTAAAGCACCACCTTATTCACCGCACCGTAATGATCCGCATGAAGGTGATAATATTGGTATGGTAATTCGTCAAATTTCAACCGGAAAAACTACCTTTTATGCGCCTGGTTTAGGCGAGATAGAACCCCATGTAGAAAAAGCAATGGCGGATTCTGACTGTGTATTAGTCGATGGTACATTTTGGACTGACGATGAACTCGCTTCTGTCGGCCGTCCATTATTAGCAAGAAAAATTGGCCATATCCCTCAATCTGGTAAAGGCGGTATGATTGAATATTTAGATACCCTGGACAAACCTCGCAAAATTTTGATCCATATCAATAATACCAACCCGATTCTAAACGAAGAGTCGAAAGAACGCGATATACTAGCTGAACATGGTATAGAAGTATCCTTCGACAATATGAAGATTGAATTGTAAATTATGGCAGAACAAAACCCTTGGTCTCGAAAAGAATTTGAAACCAAATTGCGTAGCATGGAAAATAAATATCACATTCATCACCCGATGCATACGCTGATGAATGCAGGAGAACTAAACCAAAAACAATTACAAGGTTGGGTCGCTAATCGGTTTTATTACCAAATAATGATCCCGATTAAGGATGCCAATATTCTTGCAAATTGTCCTGACCGTGAAACTCGGGCAATATGGACACAACGAATTCTTGATCATGATGGGCAACCAGGTGATAAAGGTGGTATTGAAGCTTGGGTACAACTGGCTCTTGCTGTAGGGCTAACTCGCGAAGAAACTCTTTCATTAGAACATGTATTGCCTGCTGTTCGATTTGCAGTTGATGCTTATGTTAATTTTGCCAGAAAAGCAGAGTGGCATGAAGCTGCCAGCTCCTCCTTAACTGAAATGTTTGCACCCAAAATTCATAAACAACGTCTTGATAACTGGCCTGAACTTTATCCCTGGATTGATGAACAAGGTTATACTTATTTTCGCAAACGGCTATCAGAAGCCCGTCGAGATGTTGAGCATGGCTTGGAAATTACGTTGGACTGGTATAAAACACGAGAACAACAAAATCGCATGGTTGAAATATTACAATTTAAACTGGATGTTTTATGGTCTATGGCTGACGCCATTTATATGGCCTATGTAAATGACATGCCTCCTTATTTTAATGTTCAAAAATAAATAATAGCTTGAATGAAGAAACACTATGAGCATAGACCCAAACTTATTGATTAAATTCTCGCCAATGCATCGATTGCAGTGGGAAGAAGCACAGCAAAAATACGTTATTCTTTATCCAGAAGGCATGGTAGAACTTAACGAAAGCTCAGCTGAAATATTACAATTATGCGATGGTTCACGCAATATCAATCAGATTGTTGCAGAACTGGAAGAAATGTTTTCAGCTAGTGATTTAAAAGACGATATCAATAGCTTCTTAGAGGTGGCATTAAAAAATGGCTGGATCGAACAACTTTAACATTACGCCTCCTCGCTGGTTGCTGGCAGAACTAACTTACAAATGCCCCTTACAATGCCCTTATTGTTCTAATCCATTGGATTATACTAAACATAGTTCCGAAATTAGTACTGAAGACTGGAAGCGTGTTTTAAGTGAAGCTCGAAAAATGGGTGCTGTACAATTAGGCTTTTCTGGCGGAGAACCTTTAACACGTCCTGACTTAGTTGAACTTGTCTCACATGCTCATCAATTAGGTTATTATTCTAACCTGATTACATCGGGTTATGGACTCACTGAAGAAAAGATAGCCCAGCTAAAACAAGCTGGATTAGACCATATTCAAATTAGTATTCAAGCCAGCACTCAAGAGCTTAATGATCATTTAGCAGGCACTGAATCTTATGAAACCAAGAAACAAGTTGCCCATTTAGTCAAAAAGCTGGGTTATCCAATGGTGTTATGTGTCGTTATCCACCGTGAAAACATACATCAGATGCCTCAAATTCTGGAAATGGCAGAAGAACTAGGCGCGGATTACTTAGAACTTGCAAACACTCAATATTATGGCTGGGCTCATGCAAATAGAGATTTATTACTCCCCACAAAAGAACAATTTGATAAAGCCGAGGCAATAGCTCAAGCATTTAAAGAAAAAGTCGAGGGTAAGATGAAAATCTATTATGTTATCCCTGATTATTATGAAGACCGCCCAAAAGCCTGCATGAATGGCTGGGGCACAACGTTTTTAACTATTGCTCCTGATGGCATTGCTTTACCTTGCCATTCTGCTCGTGATTTACCAGGTCTGGATTGTCCTAGTGTAAATAAGTACAGTATTGAAGAAATATGGAAAGAATCAAAAGCTTTCAATTTTTTTCGCGGTAATGACTGGATGAAAGAACCTTGTCGCAGCTGTGACGAAAAAGAAAAAGATTTTGGTGGCTGCCATTGTCAGGCCTATATGTTAACTGGAGATATGTACACTGCCGACCCGGTCTGTAGTAAATCACCTGAACATCATGTTATTCAAGAAGCTTTAGATTCAGCAAAAGCAAGTGCATTATCTGAAAATGAAAAGCCTCTTATTTTTCGAAATAGTAAAAACTCCAAGCTGTACGTTAAGCCTGAAAAAGATAACTTAACCGGGTAAAACTTTATGCTTTTGAACTTACAAAAATAACTGCTGTCCCTATTTAGCACAGGCTCTCTCAGAATATTTGCATTGGATAGGATTATGCCTTTTATCTACTCACTTTTCCTTAATTTTTTTCTACTTTTCACCCAACAAACTCTAGCTTTAGGTTTTAGTGATTTATTGCCTGCTGATAAGGCTTTTGCCATTTCTGCAAAAGCTATTTCCGCTGAACAAATTGAAGTTTCATGGGCAATCGCCGATGGATATTATTTATACCAAAGTAAAACTGAAATTCTTTCCAAGACCGATAGAATCAAGCTTGGAAAAGTAAAAATGCCAGAAGGAAAACCAAAACATGATGAGTTTTTTGGTGATATGGTTATTTATACCCAACAACTCAAACTGCCTGTTCCTGTTATCAATGATAATTCTTTACCTTCAGTTAATATCTTGGTGAAATACCAAGGGTGTTCTGAAAGCGGTGTCTGTTACCCTCCACAGCAGAAAACAATCCCAATTGATTTACCTTTATCTAGCCCTAGTCCCTCCACAAGTTCCAAATCTATTAATCAGTTATTTAAAGGTTTTAGTGACTTAAAACTTAATTTATTCCAAGACAAATTACTTCCAGGAGATCAGGCTTTTCAAATTTTTGCCGCGGTTAAAAATGCTAACACTCTCCATGTCAATTGGGTGATTGCTGATGGCTATTATCTATATAAAGAAAAAACAAAGCTATCTTTGGTAAACAGCATCTCAACACAACTTGGATCAATAACACTCCCCAAAGGTAAGCCTTACCATGATGAATCATTTGGTGACGTACAAATATTTCATAATGAACTTAGTTTTGATGTTCCCCTTATTCGTACTGATAAAAAACCGCATTCGATTACCTTATTAGCAAAATATCAGGGCTGTGCTGATCGTGGTGTTTGCTACCCTCCCATGGAAAGCAGCATTGAATTACAACTTCCTGAAGCATTAACATTAACTAAAAGTGCTGTTTCCCCCAAAGAAAAAATATCGGAGCAAGACCAAATATTTCAATCTTTGCAAAACGATTCTCTTGGATTAACATTACTTAGCTTTTTTGGCTTTGGACTTTTGTTAGCCTTTACCCCTTGTATTTTTCCAATGATTCCTATTTTATCAGGTATTATTGTTGGGCAAGGGAAGCACGTCTCTACTCGAAAAGCATTCTTACTTTCCCTAAGCTTCGTATTCGCATCAGCATTAACCTACACTTTGTTTGGCATATTAGCGGCTTTATTTGGCAGCAACTTACAAGTCATCTTTCAAGAACCTTGGGTAATAGCTATTTTTAGTGGGATTTTTATTCTACTTTCTTTATCCATGTTTGGCTTTTACAATCTGGAATTACCTAAATCCTTGCAAGCTAAACTTCATAATTCTAGTGATAAGCACCGCGATGGTTCCTATATAGGAGCCGCTATTATGGGCGCACTCTCATCACTCATCGTTGGCCCTTGTGTCGCGGCACCTTTAGCAGGAGCACTTATTTATATCGGCCAAACGGGTGATGTAGTTCTAGGTGGTTCAGCATTATTTGTCATGGGTTTTGCTATGGGCACACCACTTTTGTTATTGGGTGCATCTGCCGGCTCACTACTTCCAAAAGCAGGGCAATGGTTAAATTCAACCAAAGCCATTTTTGGCGTTATTATGCTAGCAGTCTCTGTCTGGATGCTGGATCGTATTTTACCCGCCTCAATCACCATGTTTCTAACTGCAATATTGCTTATCATCCCTGCAATTTACCTTCGGGCGATTGATCCACTTCCAGAAAACATTTCAGGCTGGTTTAAGTTGTGGAAAGGTGTGGGCTTAATGATGCTGATTTATGGTATTTTATTGCTCATTGGTTTAAGCATGGGAAATACTAACCCACTACAACCTTTACGTAGAATGGGCAGTATTAATGGCTCATCAAAAACAGAACATGGACTTTCCTTTAAAAGAGTCGCTTCCCTCGCGGAATTAAAACAAGTGCTTGAACAGGCCAGAATCAGTAACCAATGGGTTATGCTTGATTTTTATGCTGACTGGTGTATTTCTTGTAAAGAAATGGAAGCCTATACTTTTACAGATGAAAAAGTTCAGCAAAAATTATCCAACTTCATCTTAATCCAGGCAGATGTCACCAAAAACTCAGCTGATGATAAAGCTTTATTGCAGCGTTTTGATCTCATAGGGCCACCTGCTATTATCTTTTTTGGTTCGGATAAACTAGAAAGAAAAGCGTCCAGAGTCATTGGCTATCAAAATAGTGCAGCATTTTTATCAACCCTGAACAGCCTCTAATATTATGAATAAAAACACACTCATTATTTTTTTTGTGGCCATCTTTGCTATGGGTGGAGGTTTTTTTGTAAATCGGTTATCTAATGCTGAAAATAAAAAACCCAATACACCAGTGATAGAATTTAGCTTACCAGACATAAAAGCTCAGCTACGGAATATTAATGAATGGCAAGGTAAAATAATTATTATTAATTTCTGGGCAACTTGGTGCCCACCATGCTTAAAAGAAATACCAGAGTTTATTAAACTACAAAACGAATTTAAAACTAAAAATGTACAATTTATTGGTATTGCACTAGATGACCAACAAACGGCTAAAGAATATTTAGAGTCAATTAAAATTAATTATCCTATTTTAATTGGTGATAATGAAGGTATTGCATTATCACATCAGCTAGGGAATGTTATTGGAGCCGTTCCATTTACAGTTTTTGTTAATCCTCAGGGACAAATTTTTCACAGACAACCTGGTGAAATTGATAGAGAAAAAGTGATTGAAATAATCACACCGTATTTATAGTCAGCTTCTTTTGGGTTTTTATTCTATTTTTCAGTTTATCGCTTTAAACCCTATATCTGTTCTATAAAAAAAGTTATTCCATTTAATTTTCTCCGCCAATTGATAAGCTTTTTTTTGTGCTTCAACTATATCCTTCCCTAATGCACAGGCACATAACACACGCCCCCCTGAGGTGACAACATGTCCTTCTTTTTGAATAGTTCCCGCATGAAAAACTTTACTGTCTATAGAGTTTTCAGTAGGTAAGCCCGAAATAATATCTCCCTTACTATAATCATCAGGATAACCTCCAGCAGCGAGTACAACGCCAAGAGCAGGGCGCTCATCCCATTTTGTTTCAATCTCATTAAGTTTTTTATCTAATGCTGCCAAACACAAATCAACTAAATTACTTTTAAGACGCATCATAATAGGCTGGGTCTCAGGGTCTCCAAACCGGCAATTGAATTCCAATACCTTAATTTCGCCCTCTTTACTAATCATTAATCCTGCATATAGAAAGCCAGTGTATGGAGCACCATCAGCGTTCATCCCCCTTAAGGTTGGATTAATCACCTCATCCATTACTTTTTTATGGATTTCTGGCGTTACAATAGGTGCTGGGGAATAAGCGCCCATTCCACCTGTATTAGGGCCTTTATCTCCATTATCTCTTGCTTTATGATCTTGTGAGCTTGCCATAGGTAAAGCATTTTCACCATCTGCAATCACTATGAAGCTTGCTTCTTCACCTTCTAAAAATTCTTCAATCACAACCCGATGACCAGCATCTCCAAAACTATTACCAGATAACATATCTTCAACTGCATCAATCGCTTGTTGCTCTGTCAAAGCGACGATCACACCTTTACCTGCGGCTAAACCATCTGCTTTAACCACAATAGGAGCACCTTTTAGCTTAATATAGTCAACGGCTAGCTGTTTTTCTGTAAAAGTTTGATATTCAGCCGTTGGAATATTATGCCGAGCCATAAAGTCTTTACAATAAGTTTTAGATCCCTCCAGTTGTGCCGCATTGGCTGTAGGCCCAAAACATTTCAAGCCAGCATTAATAAAGACATCAACAATGCCAGCAACTAAAGGAACTTCTGGGCCAATAATTGTTAAATCAATATGTTCTTGTTGAGCGAAGGCCAGTAAACCAGCTATATCGTCTACAGCTAAGGAAATATTTTCTATATCATTTTCCAGAGCGGTACCCGCGTTACCAGGAGCAACAAAGACTTTTGAAATATTTGTAGATTGTTTAACTTTCCAGGCAAGGGCGTGTTCACGACCTCCACTGCCAACGATGAGGACTTTCATTTGAAATTATATCTTTAGATTAGAGTTATAATTGAGACTAGCGTTTTTTTAGATCTTGAGAAAAATGATAGCGCAATAGGAGATTACAAAATTAGGTAAGATAAATCTAATGCCTAAAATGACGCATTCCCGTAAAAACCATGGTTATATCATGTTCATCTGCGGCTTCAATCACTTCATTATCTCGTATCGAACCACCTGGCTGAATAATAGCTGTAATACCTGCCTCTGCTGCTGCATCTATACCATCTCTGAAGGGAAAAAATGCATCAGAAGCCATTGCAGAACCCTTAACAATCAAATTCTCATCAGCTGCTTTTATACCTGCAATTTTAGCTGAATAAACACGACTCATTTGTCCCGCACCCACTCCAATTGTTTGTCCATTTTTACAATAAACAATAGCATTCGATTTAACAAACTTTGCTACTTTCCAGGCAAAAAGCATATCAGCCATTTGCTGTTCTGTAGGCTGGCGTTTACTAACAATTTTAATATCTTGTTGCTTAATTTCACCTAAATCTTTCTCTTGAACCAAAACGCCACTTGCTACGCGTTTAAAATCTAACTCTTGTTTGATTTTTTCGACCCATTGTCCACATTCTAAAACTCGGATATTCTTTTTCTCAGCTAAAACATTTTTTGCTGCATCGCTAATAACTGGAGCAATAATGACCTCAACAAATTGGCGATTAATAATTTCTCTAGCTGTTTTTTCATCAAGTTCCAGATTAAAAGCAATAATACCGCCAAAAGAAGATGTGGGGTCAGTTGCATAAGCTAAATTATAAGCTGTCAATATATTTTCAGCTTGCGCAACTCCGCATGGGTTCGCATGCTTAACGATGACACAAGTTGCTTGCGTAGAAAAAGACTTAACGCATTCTAATGCTGCATCTGCATCTGCAATATTGTTATAAGATAAATCCTTGCCTTGTATTTGTTTTGCTGCGGCAATAGTACCTAATGCCGGATTTTTTTCTATATAAAAGGCCGCATTTTGATGGGGGTTTTCACCATAACGCATTGCTTGTGTGTGATGAAATTGCAAATTCAGTGTTTCAGGAAATTGAACCTTATTAATTGCACCAAGATAAGTGGAAATAGCAGTATCATAACGTGCAGTATGCTCAAAACTTTTTAATGCCAGTTGAAAACGTTTATCTGCGGAGATACATACACTATTATTTTTTAAATCTTCAATAATAAAAGAATAATCTTCAGGATCAACAACAACCGTTACATCAACATGGTTTTTTGCCGCCGCCCTTATCATTGTTGGACCACCAATATCTATATTTTCTATGGCTGTTGCTAAATCGCAATTTGGATCAGCAATTGTCTGCTCAAAAGGATAAAGATTAACAACAACCAAGTCTATTGGGTTTATCCCATTATTTCCCATAACCTCATCATCAACCCCTCTTCGAGCTAAAATTCCACCATGTATTTTTGGGTGTAAGGTTTTTACACGACCATCCATCATCTCTGGAAAGCCTGTGTAATCAGAAACTTCTATGACAGGTACTTTATTTTCAGCAAGAAATTTTGCAGTACCGCCTGTTGATAAAATTTCTATACCTAGTTTATCTAGTTCTTGACAAAAAGCCAGGATGCCCGATTTATCAGAAACACTAACCAGTGCCCGGGTAATTTTTTTGTTCATATGTTTTTCTAAATATATTTGCGCAAGGAAGTGACAATTTGAAGATTATTCAGCTCTTACAATAAATTAGCTCAAATCGTATAAGGCAATTTTTTTTCGTAGAGTGCTTCGGCTTAAACCGAGTATTTTAGACGCTTTTGTTTGATTTTGACCACAATATGCTAACGTTGATTCTATCAAAGGTTTTTCCACTTCATTGATGACCATAGCATGCAAGCCACATATTTCATCGCCATTCAGTTGAGAAAAATAATAATCCACTGCTTCATTAACTTGAGCAGAAAGAGGAATGGGCGTTTTTTTCATACTGTCAAAATCAATAACTTTAGCACTTCTTACCTTTGATTCCATATTGTCTTTATATCCTTAAGTTTGTCCAAACTCAAAATCAGTGAATACTGAATTAACCTTTTCCCTTTGCTCAGACGGATTTTGTATTTGAAAAATTTCTTTTCTACGGACAGCAGGGATGCATCCTAAATAATCAAAATACCACCCAATATGCTTACGAGCTATTCTAACACCGCTAATATTCCCATAGAAACTATATAAAGACTCTAAATGATGATCAATAACTGACTGAACCTCATTAAGCGATTGTTTTTCAATTGTTTTTACCCCATTAAATTGATTAATAATTTCTTTAAAAATCCACGGATTTCCCTGTGCTGCCCGCCCAATCATAATAGCATCAGCCTTTGTATATCCTAAAACCTGCTTAGCTTTTTCAGCATTAGTGATATCACCGTTTGCAATCACTGGAATATTAATACTTTGCTTAACCTGTTTTATAGTTTTATATTCTGCCTCGCCAGTAAATTTACATGCTCTGGTACGACCATGAATAGTTAATGCAGCAATTCCAGCTTGTTCTGCAAGTTTAGCAATACTCACTGCATTTTTGCTTTCCTTATCCCATCCTGTTCTGATTTTAAGAGTAACCGGAATATCAACAGCCTTAACTACTGCATCTAAAATCTTGTTAACTAAAGACTCATCCTTGAGTAAAGCAGAACCAGCGGCAACAGAACAAACTTTTTTTGCTGGACAGCCCATATTTATATCAATTATTTGTGCTCCACGTTGTTGATTTAACAAAGCAGCACTTGCCATTTCCTGTGGATTAGTGCCTAAAATTTGCACTGAACGCAGCCCAGTTTCACCGGTATAGTCTGTTTTTAACAGAGTCCGTCTATGCTTTTGCAATGCTGGATTCGAAGCAACCATTTCTGATACCGCAAGCCCTGCACCAAATTGCCTACATAGTTCTCGAAAAGGACGGTCAGTAACCCCTGCCATGGGAGCAAGAATCAAATTATTTTCAAGCTTATAAGAGCCTATTTGCATAATTAAAGAAAAGAGAAAGACTTTAGTCTTTTTTCAAATCCTTATCATGTTCATCTGTGAAAATTGGGTTGACCTTATCATCCTTATGTAATTTAGTAGAATCATCAGGATATATATGCCAGAAAGACTGATCAATTGATCCATTTTTGTAGGTTTCTTTTGTTCCATGAGTGAACGGACACCACCAGTTTTCAACAACTTTAACCAAGTAAGAGTGCCACTCAAAAAGTGCAACACTGGATGGGCAGTACCAAGTACAATTTAAAATCCAATAAAGTTTTGATTGAGCCAGACTTAATTTAAATGATCCATCCATAACAACTTGATTTTTCATTGTATAACGATGACTTGCTCTATCGGGAAGATAGTCTCCCCATTTTTTAACATTCTTAGCTCCACATAAAATTAGACTGTAATAAGTCCAATAAGCACTCAGCACGATAAAAGGAAAAGTGATGATAGGTAAATATATTAATATCAAACCTATTGCCCTAGATAAAACTGATACATTTTTATAATTTCTACCAATAATTACTCTATCGGCAGCACATTGTTCACAAGCTTTCATTAATTATTCTCATTAGTTGTAGGTAATAAAATATTTTCATTAAATAACTGAAAAACACTCAAACAGCCTTGACAGCAAAACCTCTTTGTTTCTTCCGTAGTTTTTAGTCTGAACCCATCTATTTCCACAGGTAGACTACATAAAGAGCATTTTATCTCGGTTATCATATGTTAATTATAAACTGCTAGAAACAGAACAGAAATAGGTTTTTAAATAATCTGTCTCTGGAATAGCTGGGTGGACAGGATGATCGGCCCCTTGTCCAGTTGCGGAAAAAAACCTCATATGGCGATCTATATGCCTTGCAGATGAACGTAAGATTTCATGTAAATTAGATTTAGTTAAATGATGTGAGCATGAAGCAGAAACTAAAATGCCATTTTTATTTAAAACTTGTAGCGCCAATTGATTAAGCCGCCGATATGCCTCGAAACCTGCCTTAAAATCTTTTTTTCTTTTTATTAACGCAGGAGGATCTAAGATAATAATATCGTAATGTTCATGATTTTCACGCGCTTGTTTTAGAAAATCAAAGACATCCTGACGAACAAATGTCATTTTATCTTGTACATTATTAAGTACCGCACTTTCTTCAGCCATAGATAATGCACTTTCGGAACTATCAACACAAACTACTTCGTTTGCACCTGCTAATGCCGCCGGAATACCCCATCCACCAGAATACGAAAATAAGTCTAAAACTCGTTGGTTTTTAGCAATTTTTGCCACTTCAGCTCGACTATTTCGATGATCATAAAACCATCCAGTCTTTTGCCCATCAACAACATTTATTTTAAATAAAGCATTATTTTCTTCAATAATAAGCGTTTCAGGTAAGCTGCCATAAATCACCTCCGATTCCTGAGAAAGACCTTCTAATTGTCTTTGACTATTATCATTTTTTAAAATAATTGCTTCGGGAGATAAAAGCTCGACTAATGTTGAAATTAAAATATCTTTTTGTTTTTCAATTCCAGCTGTAGTAATTTGAACTGATAAAGTCGAACCAAAACGATCAATCACCAGCCCAGGTAAACCATCACCTTCACCAAATATCAATCGATAATAAGGCTTGTCAAATAATCTTTCACGCAATGCAAGCGCATTACCTAATCTTTTTTTAAAAAAATTACCACCCATTTTCATGGAAGGTTTTCTAGAGATAAGTCTGGCACAAATCAACGTATTTGGGTTTATATACGCGCTCCCCAAGGGGTTACCCGTATTATCTTTTACAAGCACCATATCACCAGAAGAAAAATTATCTAAAGGTGTACGTTTAGTATCAATTTCATTACTAAAAACCCATAAATGTCCTTTACGTAATCTTTTGTCTTCATTTTTTTTTAAATATAAATCAGGATGTGCCATTAACTTCAAATATTAAATTAATTCAAAACGAAAACCACCCACCTTTTGTACTGGTGCTTTAATAGTCATCATAATTTCAGCCGACATATCTGGTTTAATTTGTAAATTGGTATTTTTAGAATAGTCTTTAGGGTGAAATATTCTTTCTGCAAAAGTCTGCCCCACAAAATCATTTAATATTAATTTTACTCGTGGTTGATTTTGTGAAAAATCGGCCTGGTTAACAATAGAAGCTTTTAGAATAAAAGTATTTTCTCTTGAAGGATCAAAAGAAACTTGTAACACGCTAAATTCATTTAAATTATTGTAAGGGGTTAGTGGATAATTAACGACGGAACTTATTTTTTCTAACCAAGGTCTTATTGTTTTGTTTTGAACCAGTGCATTACCTTCAAAAATATAAACCTGTAATAGAAAAACAAAAGCACTAAGGCCAAGACAAAACTTCCAACTGTCTGAAAGAAAATCACCCTTTTTTTCTAATTCTGATTCAGTTTTAATTGAACTTTTTCTTTTAAAAAATCTACTCTGACTTAACAGCTCTACTGGATCAAAAGTGGCATAACAACGATTACAAAGAAATTCTCCTTGCGAAACTCGCAATTTTTCAGCGGTAATCCTATGCTGTTTATTACATGATGGACATTCTGTATACATTATTTATTTTTTTGTCCTTCCAGCTGACACCAGTCTTCTTGGCTAACTGGGTCTTTGATATGAATATCAACTTTCCCGTATGCTTCTATTACAGACTTAGCTTGCTCGTTTAATATACCAGACAAAACCAGATTACCTTTTGGTTTGAGTAGCAATGATAGCGGTTCTGCCAAGTCACAAAGTGTGTTTGCTAAAATATTAGCAAGAACAATATCTGCTTGAAAAGCAACAAATTCTTCAGGTAAATTATATTTTATTTTTTCCTGAACATTATTTTTCTCTGCATTCGCTTTCGTTGCAATAATTGCCTGAGGATCTATATCAATAGCATGCACTTCTTTTGCTCCTAACAAAACAGCAGCAACGGCGAGAATACCTGATCCACACCCATAGTCAATCACAATTTGATCTGTAATGTCATGGTTTGCCAACCATTCTAGGCAGAGAGCAGTTGTCGGGTGTGTTCCTGTTCCAAATGCTAAACCAGGATCCAGTGTCATACAAACACAGCCTTCTTCTATTTTTTCTTGTCCTGTGGGACAAACCCAAAGGGACTTTCCAAATTTCATCGGATGGTAATGTTCCATCCATGCTCGTTCCCAGGCCTGGTCTTGTATAATTTCTTCAGACCAACTATCACCATCTATACCCTTGAGTTGTGAAAACAAAAGTGTTTTAACCAACTCAGGTTCTATTTCTAATTCAAATAAGGCGATGACTTTAGTTAAGCACCAAATTTTTATTTCACCCGGTTCAGGCTCATAGACAGGTTTATCCTCAGCATCCATATAGGTGACAGAAACAGCACCCAGTTCACTAAAAAAATCTGCAACTTTTTCTACTAAGTTTTCATTAGTTATCACTGAAAGTTGATGCCAAGCCATATAATTATATCAATCAATACTATTCAGAAAATATCTTCAGGGAAAAACGACTATGCAAAATCAAGTTGATTATGGGCGATAAAACACGAATTCGTCATTGTACTTAACAGTAAGGACTGAGGATTTAATAACCTCCAGTCCTAAGTACCTGTTCACGATCTATTTGAGAGCTAAATGTAAAAAACACAACTCTTTAAATTTGTGGTTAAAATAAAATTATTGTATATTATTTTATGGTTTCAAGCGATTTTATAAATGTCATTCCTATTAGGATTCAATGTTTTCAATAGATATTGAACAGGTTCCTAGATCCCTAGCTTCTTCTCCAAGTAATGTATATTTTGACTACCAACTCTAAAAGCACTATCAGCCATAATATCTATTTGCAATGGAATATTTGTTTTAATTCCATCTATAACCATTTCATGTAATGCTGTCTGCATTCTAGCAATAGCACTGGTTCTATCTTCACCATGAGCTATCAGCTTCCCTATCATAGAATCATAGTAAGGTGGAACCTTATAGCCATTGTAAATATGTGTTTCACAGCGGATCCCTGGACCCCCAGGCATATGAAACTGCTCAATTACTCCTGGGCAAGGCATAAATGTCTTAGGGTCTTCAGCATTCAAACGACATTCAATCGCATGACCGGTAAAGGTGATTTGCTCTTGAGTCATAGATAAAGGTTCCCCTGCTGCAATACGTAGCTGCTCCTTTACAATATCAAAACCAGTAATCATTTCTGTAACAGGATGTTCTACCTGAACACGGGTATTCATTTCAATAAAATAAAACTCACCCTTTTCAAATAAAAATTCAAATGTACCTGCACCTAAATAGCCAATATCTTTACAGGCTTTAGTACATTGTTCTCCCATTTGATTTCTTAATTCTTGACTTATTCCTGGTGCAGGGGCTTCTTCAACGACTTTTTGATGTCGCCGTTGCATAGAGCAATCTCTTTCACCTAAGTGAATTGCATTGCCATGGGAATCTGCTAAAACTTGAAATTCAATATGCCGTGGATCTTCTAAAAACTTTTCCATGTAAAGAGTGTCATTGCCAAAAGCAGCTGCTGCTTCTGCTTTTGTTAAAGCAATGGCATTGAGTAATGCTGCTTCTGTATGAACAACCCTCATCCCTCGACCACCGCCTCCACCAGCAGCTTTAACAATGATTGGATAACCAATTTCCTGAGCCATCTTTAAATTAGTTCCATTATCACTCGTCAGGGCTTCACCATTACCTGGTACACAAGGAATTCCTGCAGCAAGCATTGCTTTTTTAGCTGAAATTTTATCTCCCATCATCCTGATAGTATCAGCACTAGGCCCTATAAAAGTAAAACCACTAAGGCTTACCTTTTCTGAAAAATCAGCATTTTCTGATAGAAAACCATACCCAGGATGGATTGCGACTGCATCAGTCACTTCCGCCGCACTAATAATAGCCGGAATATTCAAATAACTTTCAGCTGAGGATGCTGGCCCAATACAAACTGCCTCATCAGCAAGCCGAACATGTTTTAAATCTCGGTCAGCATCAGAATGTACAGCAACAGTTTTTATGCCTAATTCGCGACATGCACGAAGTATACGCAAAGCAATTTCACCACGATTAGCGATTACAATTTTATCGAACATTAATTTACCTAGATTTTGTTATCCAATGATGAATAGAGGTTGGTCATATTCGACAGGTTGTGCATTTTCCACCAAAATTTGCTTAATAGTGCCACTTTTATCAGCTTCTATCTGATTAAGAATTTTCATTGCCTCAATAATACAAAGCGTTTCACCTTCAGTTACAGTTTGACCCACTTCTACAAAAGGAGTTGCCGCACTTGGTGAAGCCGCTTGATAGAATGTACCAACCATAGGTGACTTAACAACATGACCATCAGAAACCACCTCAGCTACTGGTTCATTGACAGAGATAGCAGAGGATACTGAAGTTGCAATGGGTGCAGTCGGTGTTATATTTGTAATCGGTACTGGTGTATTAGATACTAAAGTGGGCAAGGATGAAGAATATCGGCTAATTCGTATCGATTCCTCTCCTTCACTAATTTCAATTTCGGCAATATCAGATTCTTCAATAATATCAATTAGTTTTTTTATCTTTCTTATATCCATTGTTTAGTTTCTCTCTGCTAATATCTGGTGAGTAGCTTGTAAAGCCAGTTCATACCCGTTTGCCCCCAAGCCGCAAATAACACCTACAGCTATATCAGAAAAATAAGATTGGGCTCTAAAGCTTTCACGAGCATGAATATTGGACAAATGTACTTCTATAAAAGGTATTTTTGTAGCAAGTAAAGCATCTCTAATGGAAACACTTGTATGTGTAAAAGCAGCAGGGTTAATAATAATAAAATCAACTTGTTTTTTAAAAGCATGATGAATTGTTTCAACAATGACATGCTCAGCATTTGATTGATAAAAATCAAGTTGATGCCCTAGTTCTTCTGCTTTCGTAACTAAAGTAGATTCAATGTCTTCAAGTGTCTTAGACCCATAATGCCCAGGCTCCCGTATCCCTAATAAATTTAGGTTAGGACCATTCAACAGGGTAATCATTGCCATGAAAATATCATCTCAGAAGTATTTAATCCGGTAATTCTGCCTAATTTATAATGGTTTGTCCAGATATATGTCAGATTTAACAAGATAGCGACAAAACGGGGGTGTTTTAAGCAGGTTGGCAACCAATTTTAACAATATCGTTCAAAAAACAACGAGTCTCAAAGCAAAAGGAATCTTTTCCAATAATATTCATTATCATCATTGGAAAAGACTCCTTTTCTTTATGTTTAACTTTACGTTGATATTTAGTCTTATCTTTAAAAACTTTTGCTTTATTGAATTGATAAGCAAATTTTGCCACTGGATTTTTAAGCAAACAAACATCACTTTCTTTTGCTTTTTTTCTCTTTTTCATATTTTTACCCTAATAATTTTAATTTTTCTTGGTTAGATACCTCATACCATAAGTATATTTACTATTTGAACATAGACTGGTTGATAAACTCAACACCCGTGACCATACAAAATATACGAATAGATAATAACCGCTGGTTTTGTATTTAATAATTGGACATATTAATTTTTCTAACCATTAAGGAACCTCTGATTAAGTTGATTAGAATTTAGCGCAAACAAAACTGTCGCTATTTTTCACGAAGTGAGACGTAATAGTCACTCTATTGCACTGGTCTTCGTGGAAAATATCGGCAGTTTTAGCAAGCTAAAAATAATTGGACTTGATCAGAGGTTCCTTAAGTCATTAATGTATCCATCAAATCAATCATAAACTCCATTTCGTTTTTATTTATTTCGCTCCATCCGTTAAACCCAAGACTATTCAAAACTCCTTGCCCTTTTTCACTCTCATTCATTTCTACTAATTCTTTTTGAATGACTGTTTTTTTATTCAATAATTTAGGGCCAATCATTAAGGAATGATGGATAACATCTATTTGGCTTCTGACAAGTATTTTGAGATTTTTTTTAATTATAGGAGAAAGACTGTCAAAAGCTTCTGCTAAAAAAAAACCAACATCAGCCTCTCCCTTAAGCAACCGCTTTGCAACTAATACATAGGTATCCGATAAAAGAGGGTTTATATCTGTTTCACTCAAATCACCTGGTTCAATCAGAATCTTACCTATCATATAAACCGAAGGGTCTTCGGTAAAAGCGATTTTTATTCCTTTCTCTAATTGAACAACCTTCTCAACTGAGTTGTTTACGTTAGTGACAATCATTACTTCATCAGCTTCACCGAAAGCTTTTACCAAAGGTTGAAATCCTTTTTCACGTACCAACATCGCTGCATCAAAAGGATTTGCATAAATCAGGTCAATTGAGTCACTCAATATAGCTTCTCTCTGGCTTTTAAAGTCATTATATATTTCTAGATGAATAGCTAGATTAGTTTGCTTTTGTAGCCAAGAATTAAAAATATACCAACCTGGTAAATGATCAGGAGTAAAATCAGGACTTACTGTAAACATAAATGACATAGGAATTTCCTCGTTAAAACATTGTAGAATGAAGCCTGATGCTTTCATCCACTTTAGTTCGTGAGGGCTTTCTCCTTATCGAAGAATAAGCAACTAACTGACCATTTCTGAAGTTTGGGATAACGACGGCTTTTACCCAATAATACCCACCATCTTTACGTAAGTTCTTAACAAACCCTTGCCATTTATCTCCTTTTCTCACCGTATCCCATAGGTCTTGAAATGCGGCAGAAGGCATATCAGGGTGTCTAAGAATACTATGTGACTCACCAATCAACTCTTGCTCCGTATATCCAGACATTTCAATAAACGACTGATTAACATGAGTAATAATTCCATCTGGGTTTGTTGTTGAAACAATCAGCTTTCCATCTGGGTAGGGGGATTCAATCTCTGTATACAGAATTTTTCGTACCCCTGAGTTATATAGTTCAAGTGAAACTTCTTTATATTCACCAACAATATCCTCATATTTCATATCATTGATCATAATAATTTTCTAACCTAAATTGTTATTACATCATTCTTGTATTTCTGACGGATCAATACTGTAGTACTTATTTCGTGAATCTACTTTAAAATTAAAGTATTTCAGTAATTCTTTCTGCAGCTCTTTTTGCATCAAGAAAAATCAGTCCTAATTTTGCTTTTGGTTTAGCCATAACAGTTAATACTGCATCTGTTCCAGCGTAGGACATTAAAACATAGCCGTTATCCCCTTTAATTAAAACTTGCTCCAACCCACCTCGATTTAACTCTTGTGCAGTTCGATCACCTAATGAAAGCATTGCGGCACTCATTGCACCAATACGGTCTTCGTCAAGTCCAGCAGGTAAAACAGCAGCCATCATCAGACCATCTATTGATATTACACCAGAAGCTTCAATATCAGCAGATGTCCCATTAAGTTCATTTAACACAGATGTAAGTAAATCTTCTCTCATATTAACCTCATATTATTAAATTAAATTTGGTGATAGCGAATACTTAAGGCCCAAATAAGTGTCACAAAATCTGACCTATTAAAATGAGGAATACCAGAAACAGTGATAACAAACTGATTATCTCCAACAAATATAGGCCAAAAACCTAACTGACTACTGCCAAATGCATCAACAATTGCCCAGGCATGACTGTCTATTGTTAATTGATTTTCCATCAAGTCCAATCTTCTTTTATGTACAGTTTCTATTTCAGCACTAATAGCTGAAAGTTGCTCTGCCATTTCATGGGTAAATCCACTACAAGCAAGGTGAAACCCTTGAGTGTCAGATAAAAGTACATTTCCCGTTTCAGATATCTTGTCTAATAAAGGGGGTAAGATTACATCCAATGCTCCGTTAGGGAATTCGATACTATTTTTAACACCTTGAATCCAACCCATTTTTTGACACAAATAGAGTAGCTCTATGGCGTCATCTTGTGTCTCTGCATCCATTAAATCTACAAGTGTTTCTATGTTCAAAACGGGGGTACTAGGTAATTGTAATAATCGTTGAATGAAGCCCCTTGCCTTTTCATCAGCTATTGAAGATACCGCATAGTAACAACCAATTGGTGTTGGGTAGATAAATAACCCATCAACTAAAATATGTTTTCTCACTCTATATTTATCCTTTTATTTTAGTTTAAGAGAAGGAAAAATCGCTTGAACCAATAGTGAAACATCTTGTTTAATTCTGGCATCAATAGAAAACACTGCAGGTTTTATATATGAGTTATCAAGCTCGTTTTGGTAATCTCTAATTCGAGGCTCACTTTTTAAATCCATTTGAGTTACACCGATAACAACACTAGAGCCAGATATAAAATCTTTAAAGGCATTAAGATAAAAATGCATATCCTGAAATGGATTCTCTCTTGTATTATCTAATAATATAATCAACCCATCCCCCCCTACAGTAAGAATATCCCACATAAAATCAAAGCGTTGCTGTCCTGGCGTGCCATACATATGAAGCTTTTGGTTATCGGCAAAATTCATCACCCCATAATCAATAGCTACAGTTGTTTGTTTTTTGAACCCTTCAGTTGAATCAACATCTGTTTTAATTGGAGCAATATCACTGACCGATTTAATTGCAGTTGTCTTCCCTGCGCCAATTGGCCCTGTGACAATTATTTTTGACTGACACATTTTTAATTAAACATATTTATTGTTAAACATCCTGCTCAACTACAATTTGTATTTTGTTATCTAAATATCAAAAAAGAAGTAAAAGCTATAATTCTTCCTACCTATTTTTACTAAATATTATAAAGCACGACTATTAATTATGGATGAGAAAATTAATAGAGGTGTCCTTAAGGAACCTCTGCTCAAGTCCAATTATTTTTACTCCTACTCCATAAATAAATTAGAAACTCCCACAAGCCCTTGAGTAAGCACTGTAAATTTATTCTCAATTAATTTGTTTGTATTTTGAGTTTCTAAAAAACAAGTTAATGTTTCATATTGTTGTTCAGATAACAACGGACGAGTATGAGTTATCATTCGAGTGCTTAATTGCTTACCGCTCCCATCCAGCACTACAAGTAAGTCAACTAATGCTGCATACAATGGGTCATTCATAGTCAAATTGTAAGTAAAATATATTCTTTGTATATGAGAAATCAAATGTTGAGGGTTTCTAAGTATCTTAAAGATAATTTGTGTATATAAATCACTATTCTTTTTTTTATCTGTAACCCATAAAACCTCTTCAACTGTAAATTTATGGTCAGATTCAATAGAAGCAGGACTGATTTCGCTATCGGCTTCAAAAAGGGAAAAACTCTGTAACATACGTTTATGTCTCTATAACATTTATACTTTATTGAAAATCAAGTTAAGGAACCTCTGATTAATTACGATCATCTTGCTCTCAACTTACTTTAATACAATCTTTCCAACCAGAATTAGTTAGAAACTGCCTAGCAATAGCTATTTAAATATATTTTATATCCATATATCCACTCTACGTGTTATAAATGGATAAAACTTAAAGACAACTTTTAGCTTCTGTAAAACTATACTTGCGCTATAATTTCCCATCAATAAATTTTCAAAGTTAGATCAGTATACAACCAGACCTTAATAAATCAACGACAAAGAAAGGTACGCACAAAAAGTTTCTATTGAATCAAGGTAAAAGATGAAAGTTAAACATTCTCTAAAAATATCATTACACGGCATGGATAGCCGAATGCAATCAATGATGACATCGTATTTAGAGCTAAACTGTAAGGGGATTGCTTGTGTTGCTAAAGAGTTTGAAGCAGAAGCTGAAATTGTTGATGTTGATTTAGCAGATTCAAAAAATATTTTACAAGAGAGGTTAGCACAAAAACCAGATAAACCCATTATTGCAATTTCTTTATATGATATTTCATCTACTCTAGCTATTTACGTAAAAAAACCTATTAAAGCTCACGACCTGATTAAGACAATAAATACGGTAAAAAAAAATCTTGTTGATAAGAAAACTACTAAATTTAATGCTAACCCATCCCCTTCAGAACGGGAAGTTTCTGAAATATTTCAACAGAAATCCACTATTGAAACAAAGAAGACTGTTAACAATAAGCTAAACTCTCCTTCAAAAGTTGAAACAACAAAGAACACCCCCTCTCAGCTTTCAAGACAAAAAGATATTAAACCTGTCAACAATCAACAGACAAAGGTGACTAAACCCAAGAAAAGTAACCAGCCATCTATACAAAAACCATCTGAAAACTCAACACAACCTAGCCAGGAAATTGATAAGTTCTTAAAAGAATTTAACCAACGTCTTCGTATAATAACGCCAAATAAAGCATCAATTTCTAATATTTCAGAAAAAAACCGAAGAAATACTGTCAGATATACGTTTCAGCAGCTCAGAGGGCAATTGAAAAAAAATTCACTTCTAGGGATTAATAAAAATATACCAATATTAATAAAATCCATCAGCAGTAAAGGGGCTCTTATTAAGTTAAAACGGACGCTTAAGCTAAATGAGAATGTAACGTTAAAAATCAAACTTGATTCACTTCATGTTTTTACCATTCCAGCTAAAGTTATTCGCAAAAACAGTAAAACTACCTATGGATTAGCTTTTGTAGATTACCAGCATACACTAACCGAATTTTTGATTAACTCAAGAGACTCATTCAATATGCAAGTATGAAAGGATATTAGGGCACCTCTATTAATTGTGGATGAAAAAATTGAGAACCAAAATATTCAAGATCAAGGCGAAATTTGCACGTAATAGCAGGCTATTGCGAAGGATTTCAACGCAGAGATTGGATATTTTGGACTCAACTTTCCATTCATCAATTATTAGAGAGGCCCATTAGTTAATCAATGCTTTGTTCACTAGTAGAAAAGATACATACAAAATCTAAACCTAATAAAATTAAAGTCTGTTCAAGGCATATCTAACTAGTTGAATATAAAAAATAAAATCACATTCAAAGGAAAGATCAACCTCGTGACCGTCATTAATCCCCTAGAAATATATCACTATTTTTTAAATCCCAAACTTTAAATGGATTTTCATTGTTATTGAACTTGGGTTAAAATTTGCCAATAATTTCGAATTTTGCTACTAACAATGTTCTAAATATTTGCTTATCGACCCTAAGGAACACTAAAATAAAAATGAATCGTCTATCTCTTGTTTTCATGCTCATCATGGTGTGCCAGTTCACTCCGGCTAAAGGTGATACACCTTTACTGATGGCGAATAAAAAAAATCTCTATCAGAGAATCCTAACACTTCCTGGTGCAATACTGCATTCCCAAGCAAAAGAAATTCAAAAAGAAGCTGAGCCACTTCCAGTTTTTTCTATCTACTATGTTTACTCACGGATGAAGATCGACAGCGTGCAATGGTTGAAAGTGAGTTTAGGCCGGCATGGGAATAGGATGAGAATGGGCTGGATTAGGGAAGACAAAACTTTAGAATGGAGCCAGAGACTCACTTTAACTTTTAGAGAACCCGTTGATAATCAAGACAGAGTCTTACTTTTCAAAGATAAAAAGTCAGCTGAACAATTAGCAACAAGTTCAAATATTAACGAATATGAAAAGATTTATCAGGCCGCAGTTAAAGGCGAAAAGCTAGCCAACTCGCCTGTAATCGCCATACTGCCTTCAGAAAACATCGATATCAAGAAAAACTTTTATTTAGTTCCAATTCATGGATATGAAGATATTTTTATGAAAGGCACAACTGCACGGTTATTGCAAGTGTCTAGCATCCCTATGCCATCAGAAAATGAATTAAATAATACCCCAGCAAAAACACAACTGCAAACAAATATAACGACTCCACCGTTTCAATCTAATAGAGCAAATGATGTACCCTATGCAGCAGGAATCACATTTGTTGTGGATTCAACACTATCTATGCAACGCTTTATTGATCGTACTCGACAAGCAGTAAAAACAATATTTAATGATATAAAGCAAGCAAACCTTTTAGGCAATGTAAGCTTTGGTCTAATCGCCTATAGAGATAATATCGAAATAACACCGAATGTTGAATACGTTACAAAACAATATGTTAGTTTAAAACAAGGTAGAGACCCTGATGTATTTATGAAACAGGTTGTTGACCTTCAAGCCACTGAGTGGACAACAAAAAATTTCATAGAGGATGGGTTTGCAGGTATTCACCAAGCAATACAGGGTATGGATTGGTCACCTTTTGCTGCTCGATATATTGTTTTAATTACTGATGCAAGTTCGAGAGATGCAAATGACCCTTTGTCTAGTACTGGACTAAAATTAGCTGAATTAAAAAAACTAGCGCATGAAAAAAATATTGCCATTTTTGTTATGCACCTGTTAACACCAGCTTCTAAATTTAATCACGAAGACGCAAGAAAACAATACACCGCTCTCTCAGAATATCCTAATATTGGGAGTTTCTACTACGGTGTCCCAACAGGTAATACCAACGAACTTGGCAAGGTTATTGAAAAATTATCTACGCAAATTACCGCTCAAGTTGGCCAGATGAAAGATGGTGTGAATAAGAATGCTATTCAATACGTAAAACAGGAGTCACCTCAGTTACAAGATTTAAACTCAAAGGTTGAAAAACTTGGTTACACTTTGCGTATGCGTTATTTACAAGAACAAGGAGAACAAGCACCTGATGTATTTAAAGCCTGGATAGTCGATAAAGATTTTAATACACCTGAAAAAAGAACAGTAGATGCCAGAGTTTTACTAACGAGGAATCAGTTATCAGATTTGCATTCTATTTTAAAACAAATATTAAATACTGCCAGAAAAGGTGTGATGTCCCCCAAAAACTTCCTAAATGATCTAAAAAGCCTTGCTGCAACAACATCCCGCAACCCTGATAGACTGGGAGGAGCAACTTCGATGACCGCAGGAGAAGGAAATAGTCTTGCTGAAATGGGGTTTATGCGTGAATATATTGAAGGTTTACCTTATACAGGTAAAGTCATGAATTTATCTTTAGACGATTGGCAAAGATGGCCAGTGAAGCAACAGACTGAGTTCTTACAAAATATTAGAGAAAAAATCAATTATTATCAATTTTTACACGATAATGTAGACCTCTGGGTTAGCTTAAAAGGTGGGGCAATAGATGGTGATTCTGTTTTTCCAGTGCCACTAGTTTTACTACCTTAAAAGTTAAGCTTTTATATCTTATGCAAGAATTTGAAACTCAAAAAAACAATAATCGTTTGCCGACTAACATTATATATGACATACGTGGTGTTCATAAAAATAGAGAGGCCGAGGGAGTCGCTTTTCAATTAACAATCCCAACATTACAAATCTCCAAAGGAGAAAAAATTGCTTTAATTGGGCAAAGTGGCTGTGGAAAATCTACCTTATTAGATATGCTGGCATTTATATCTAAACCTACAACTAATAATTCTTTTTTTTTTCAACAGCAAAATATTGCAGATTTATGGAAAGATCGTCGCTACAGTCTTTTGTCTAAAATTCGTAGAGAAAATATCGGTTATGTAATGCAAACGGGGGGCTTACTTCCTTATTTAACAGTCAAAGAAAATATAAACCTTTCAAGAGACATCCTCAATCTCCCAGAAGATGACACAATAGCAGACCTAGTGGATAAATTAGACTTAAGCTACCATTTAAATAAACGGCCAACTGATTTATCTACTGGAGAAAGACAACGTGTTGCTATAGCAAGAGCTTTAGCTCACCGTCCCAAAATAGTTATTGCTGATGAACCCACCGCTTCCTTAGACCCCTACGCATCAAAAATAGTTATGACTATGTTTATTAGATTAGTCGAAGAAATGGGAATTACCGTTATTATTGCAAGCCATGCCTGGAATGACATTAAACATCTTGGGCTACGCCGATTGTCACATCATTCATTACGTTCGCCTGTTGAATTGAAAACTGAAACCATCGTGACAGGGTAAGGACATTTCTATGCGTAAAATTTCACGATTAGCAATCAAAGACTATTTCCATGAATGGCAAATTTCCAGCTGTTATATTCTAGCTTTAGCCGCTGTTCTTGGCCCCATGATGGTTCTATTCGCTTTAAAATTTGGTATTGTTTCAGGCCTGTTTGGGCAGCTACTTGATAATCCAATTAACCGTGAATTAAGGCCAATATACAGTGGGCACTTTGAAAAAAGTTGGTTAGCACAATTACAAAAACGCCCAGATGTTGGCTTCTTAGTGCCAAAAACTAGAAACCTGGCAGCAAGTATGCTGTTAAAAAGTAAAAATGCTCCTAGTATTATAAGTGTCGAGCTTATTCCAACCGCAGAAAACGACCCATTACTCGCCGGTACAAAAAAATATCCCGAAGAGTTTAATTCGATTATTTTGTCAAAATCAGCCGCAAAAAAATTAGCTGTTGGAGCAGGGGATACTCTTCAAGCCAGTGTACAAAGACATTATTTAGGCATAAAAGAACAACAGCAATTATCATTAAAAGTCCTGGCTATAGCTAACAGTAGAGCTTTTACTCGAGAAGGAGCATTTGCTTCAGTTAAATTACTTGAAGCATTTGAAAGTTATAAAGATGGGCAGGCTGTACCAGAATTACACTGGACAGGATCACAATCTACAAACGGAAAACCATACTACCCTAGCTTCCGGCTTTTTTCTCAATCCATTGATGATGTTCATGGATTACAAAAATGGCTAGAAACTCAGGGTGTTGAAGTGATAACTCAAGTTGAAGAGATAAAATCTGTTCAGCAGATGGATAAAACCCTTTCGTCCATTTACTGGGCAATCGCGATGATTGGTATTATTGGTTTCTCAACATCTCTCGGTGCTAATTTATGGGCAAATGTTGAAAGAAAACGTAAAGAACTTTCAATTATCCGCGTTATTGGCTTCTCCACCCAGGATATAATTTTTTTTCCGATTATACAAAGTTTACTGACTGTTTTTTTCGGCTGGCTTTTATCTGTGATAATTTATCTTGGAATTTCTTTCTGGATTAATTCTAATCTGAGCAGCCAATTAGAAGCTGGAACCGAAGTTTGTGTACTCCTCCCTCAACATTATTTTATATCCTTAGTTGCAGCTGCTTTTCTAGCCATATTGGTTGCTGCTGTAGCAGGTATTCGTGCGGCGTATATTGACCCAGCTGAAGGAATGCGTGAAATTTAAGATAAAAAATATACCCTATTTCCATATTATTAAAAACCATATCAAAACTTTGTTCAAGGAATTATTATCAAGCAACTGTTGAAAAATCGTTAAAACCATCTTGAAGTAATAATATATAGACCAATATTTTATTGTTCTAAATTGTTAGTTGTATTTTTTATTCAATAATAAAGAGAGAGAGAAAATGATAAAAATAATAATCCCCCTTTTGGGTTTTAGTCTTCTAAATTCTGCTTATGCAGAATCGACAGCCTATGACACGGCGACCAATGTTATGACCATCCCATTTGTTCAGCTTGATAATCATAATTATTCAAATGTAAGATTTATTTGTGACCCAGAGGATGACTATAGCTGTAAATTACTTGGAGGAGAACCCAGCGACTGTGCAAGTGGTCTTTATAGTATAAATGGTAGTACAGCGAACACCTTCTCTATTCATACTCGTTCATCTGGAGGCATCCAATTTGGCGGTATACTATTAAGTAATCCTGATGGCTCTGAATTTACAGCATCTTGGGTTAAATCACCCAAAGATCAAAACCCCTATTTAACTGGTCAAGATTTATCTCAATTTTCAGATAATATTGCTTATGGCATAGTTGGTGGTTCTCGTCATTCAGGTTTTTCTCAAGGTAATTTAATTACGGTTACAGGTGATTCAACAGGATATTCTGTTAAGCGTGTATTCTCGGATGCTGCTATTAACTTTACCAAAGGTGAAAATATAAATATTAATAATAACTGTAATTCACGCACAGGAGAATACACAGGCGATATCGACCTTTTTACCAGCAACATATATAGTATTAACATTTTAAACAATACAGATGGAGGCATTCAATTATCAAATACGGCAGGCCATGATGATTTTACTGCCTCATGGGATGGAACTGAGAAGTTATTGAACAAATATAGTCTAGCTAGTCTCGGGAGTATTAGTGCTGGAGTTTATCAAGGTTTTGCCGAGGAAGATAAAGCATTCGTTACTGATATAGGCAATGGTGTTGTATTAACAGCTATTGATGCATTTACAGGTAAAGTTAGTACTACTGCGGTTTTTATTCAGAAAAAATAACGTGTAAGCAGAACTACTCCATCCTCTTTAACCTGTCTGCTAATGGGTTAAAAGATGGAGTATGCCAACTGCTCAAGTTAATAATTTTTAGCTTCAACTGCCCACTTATTTTTTTCAAAGTGCTATTTTATGGGACTATAGCCGCGACCTAAACAAGTAAAACCAGAACTATAAACCCCTACTATAATTCTTAACAAACACTTTAAAGCTACTCAAGGAAGTTTCAACCAACTAGAGATTAGTAGCCTTAAATTTTATTGGATAACCCTAGAAAAATCAGTTGGCCTCGGAATTATAGTGATCCAACGGATTATTCTAGGATAATGGTTGATTAATCACTAGATACCATTAATATAGGCAGTTATTTAATTATAAAATTTAGTCGTGAATTTCCAAAGAAAATTTGACGTTATCGTCATTGGAGGCGGCCATGCTGGTACTGAAGCAGCATTGGCATCTGCCCGCAGTGGTGCAAGCACCTTATTACTTACCCAAAATATTGATACATTAGGTCAAATGAGCTGTAATCCAGCCATTGGCGGAATTGGCAAAGGTCATTTAGTTAAAGAGATAGATGCCTTAGGTGGAGCAATGGCTATAGCTGCCGATAAAGCAGGTATTCACTTTCGAACATTAAATGCTAGTAAAGGCCCTGCAGTCAGAGCGACACGAGCACAAGCGGATCGTAGCTTATACAAACAGGCAATCAGAAGTATTGTTGAAAATCAGGAAAACCTTACCCTATTTCAACAAACAGCAGCGGACTTCATCGTGGAAGGAGATAAAGTGACTGGAGTCAAGACTCAAATGGGACTTGATTTTTCTGCTCAAGCCGTAGTGTTAACAACTGGAACATTTTTAGATGGTCGTATCCATATTGGTCTGGAAAATTACAGTGGTGGACGTGCTGGTGATCCAGCATCAATTGGTTTAGCAAATCGTTTGCGTGAACTCCCTTTTCGAGTGGATAGGCTAAAAACAGGAACTCCACCCCGTATTGACGGACGAAGTATCGACTTTGATAAATTGGAAGTCCAGCACGGCGATAAAATATCACCTGTTTTTTCGTTCATGGGCTCGCGCGAACAGCATCCACGCCAAATCCCCTGCTATATTACTCGTACCAACAGCAAAACACATGACATCATCCGTTCAGGTATGGATCGTTCACCTATGTATACTGGTGTTATTGAAGGTGTAGGCCCTCGATATTGCCCATCAATTGAGGATAAAGTTGTACGCTTTGCGGACAGGGATTCACATCAAATATTTGTTGAGCCCGAGGGATTAGAAACACATGAAATATACCCTAATGGTGTATCAACCAGTTTACCTTTTGACATTCAACAACAATTTATTCAGTCCATGCTTGGATTTGAAAATGCTGTTATCATACGCCCCGGCTATGCTATTGAGTATGACTTCTTCAACCCTATAGATTTAAAATCATCGTTAGAAACCAAGCATATGAATGCTTTGTTTTTTGCTGGCCAAATTAATGGGACTACAGGCTATGAAGAGGCAGGGGCACAAGGTTTAATTGCTGGATTAAATGCTGCTCGGCTAGTAAAAGGCCAAGAAAGCTGGTGTCCAGAACGAGATGAGGCTTATATTGGTGTAATGATAGATGATCTAATTACCCGTGGAACACAAGAACCGTATCGAATGTTTACTAGCCGTGCTGAATTCAGATTGTTATTAAGAGAAGATAATGCTGATTTACGATTAACCGAAAAAGGTAAAGAACTTGGTTTAGTTGACAATATTCGTTGGCAAGCATTTGAAGAAAAACGCGAAGCAATTATCAAGTTACAAAATGAATTAGGTAAGCAATGGGTCAGAACTGGTACGGATGAGGCCAAACAAGCTGAACAATTATGGGGCAAAGAACTTAAAAAAGAAGCCAGTATGATGTCGCTTTTATGTAGACCGGAAGTTGATGTTGATAATTTATTAGGTTTTGCTGGAAAAGAAAATATCCCTGAGCAAGTAGCACAACAAGTTGCCATACAAGCCAAATATGCAGGCTATATTGATAGACAAAAAACTGAAATAGATCGAACTAAACGCCATAATCATTTAAAATTACCGATTAATGAGGATTACAGCAAAGTTTCAGGATTATCTAATGAAGTGAGTGAAAAACTTAAACTTCAAAAACCGGAAACATTAGGTCAAGCTTCAAGAATACCTGGCATTACACCTGCGGCAATCTCTATTTTACTTGTTCACCTTAAAAAGAAATCTGCCTAATGGAAAAAAGTCGAATGATCTTGCAACAGGGCTTGCAAGAACTCAAACTAGCGGCTGATGAAAAGCAGATAGACTTATTACTCACCTTTATAACTCTCATCGAAAAATGGAATAAAGCTTATAATCTAACTGCTGTTCGCGACCAAGAAGATATGGTTCGTTTACACCTGCTTGATAGCTTGGCTATACTTCCCTATCTTGAGGGAAATCGTATTGCAGATATTGGTACGGGAGCTGGCTTACCCGGCATTCCATTAGCTATTTTTTTACCGAATGTTGAATTTACCTTAATTGATTCTAATTCAAAAAAAACTCGTTTTGTACAGCAAGCCATATTAGAATTACAGTTAAAAAATGTTACTGTTATACACAGTCGTGTAGAAAATATTCAAATAGATCAACTTTTTTCCTCTTTAATCTTGCGTGCTTTCTCTAATATGCAAAATATTATTACTTTAACCCGTCACTTGATAGACAAACAAGGTATTGTATTCGCCATGAAAGGTCAAAACCCAAGTGAAGAGCTAATCAAATTTACAGAACAATATACTATTATTCCTATTAAAGTTCCCGGTGTTGATGCCGAAAGATGTTTAATCCGTATTACAGGGATTAAAAATGGGTAAAATAATTGCTATCAGTAATCAAAAGGGTGGTGTTGGCAAAACTACAACTTGCGTTAATCTTGCAGCGTCACTAGCAGCAACCAAAAAACGAGTACTTCTCATTGACCTTGATCCTCAAGGCAACGCTGCTATGGGATGCGGTGTAGATAAGGATAGAGTCATTTATTCCAGCTGTGAATTATTATTAGAAGAAGTCCCTGTCTCTGAAATCCTGATTCATAACAAAGAAATGAATCTTGATATTATTCCTGGAAACTCGGATTTAACTGCGGCAGAAGTGCAATTGATGGAAACAAAAAACAGGGAAAGAAAACTTTCTGACTCCCTATTAAAAGTCAAAAATGAATATGATTATATTTTAATTGACTGTCCTCCCTCACTCAATATGCTAACTATCAACGCCATGGTTGCAGCAAATAGCTTATTGATTCCTATGCAATGTGAATATTACGCATTAGAAGGACTATCTGATTTAATGGATACAATGAAAAACATTCAGGAAAGGCTTAACCCAACTTTACATCTTGAAGGTATACTTAGAACAATGGTCGATAACAGAAGTCTATTAACCAAAGATGTCTCTGATCAGTTATTAGACTATTTTAATGACCGTGTTTTTAGAACCTTTATTCCACGGAATATTCGCTTGGCTGAAGCACCCAGTCATGGCTTACCCGTAATGATGTATGATAAAAATTCTCGCGGTGCTCTTGCCTATATCGCATTAGCAGGTGAATTGATTAGAAAACATGAGAACAAATAGATGGCAGTAAAAAAAAGAGGACTAGGACGTGGGTTAAATGCTCTATTAGGAGATGCAGTTAAAACAGAGCCAGATAAAACAAAAAACCAAGAACAACAACATACTTTACCTATAGAATTTCTACAACGAGGAAAGTATCAGCCAAGAAAAGACATGGATCCTAAAACTTTAGGGGAACTGGCTGATTCAATCAAAGCACAAGGTATCATTCAACCCATTGTTGTCCGTTCAATAGCTGACGATAAATATGAGATTATTGCAGGGGAAAGACGTTGGCGCGCTGCCCAGCTAATAGCTTTGCAAGAAGTACCTGTCGTTATCAAAGATTATGATGACCGTACAACAATGGCGGTTACACTCATTGAAAATATTCAAAGAGAAGACTTGAATGCTCTGGAAGAATCTGAGGCATTAAAAAGACTGACAGAAGAATTTGACATGACACATCAGCAAGTCGCTGATGCAATTGGAAAATCCCGGGCTACTGTTTCTAATTTACTTCGTTTGCTTGATTTACACAGCGAAGTCAAACTTCTATTAGGCAAAAGCTTAATAGAAATGGGTCATGCCAGAGCGTTACTTTCTCTAGAGGAAAAAAAACAAATAGAAATAGCTAACAAAATTGTTTCTCAAAGATTAACCGTCCGGGAGGTTGAAAAAATAATCAAAGAGCTTGGTAGTGAAAAAAAGGTTATTCTAAAACCCCAGGATTCTGATACATTACGATTGCAAGAACAACTAACAGAAAAAACAGGAACAAAAGTCACCATCAACCATCAACAAAATGGAAAAGGAAAATTAGTTTTTAATTACACTAGCTTGGAAGAATTAGAAGGAATTATTGAAAGAATTCAATAGTTTTTTGGATTTAAGGGAGCTGGAAAGAAATAATCGTCCGATATTGGGCAGGGTTTTTGTTTGCCTTCACCGGGGTAGAAACAGGCGCATAGCAGGCCTGGCGCGCCATCCTCGCTATATATCACCTTGGGACATCCATGTCCAAAGATTCATTCCGCTCGGGCGACTTAATCGAGTGCCACAGTACGTCCTGCGTCCAGTTTCAACTCCGCACAAAAGCCGCTCCGTTAAAACTTACCTCACTGACTTGACGGCTTATCGGGAAAAAATTTTTGCTTCTCTCGCGTGCTATCGCACACGTCGAATCTGCAAATTTCCCTGTTGCCTACTGCGGACTAAAAATCATCACTTCGCTATCGCTCCGTTTCCCTGATTTTCAGCGTACGTAACTGTTGCCACCTCGTTGAAGGTGGACAAAAAGACCAGCAAGATTGGATGATTATTTTTTTCCATCTCCCTAAGTCAGTAAAATCACATTTATATAATTGGGCTATCCAAAAGCGATAGCCCTGCCAACTTAAATATCTCTAAAAAGGTAAATCAAACTTAATTACCTTGAGCTTTATTATCACCCTCTTTTTCTATTTTATCTTTAGTTTGTTCTGCTTTTTCAACAACTTTTTTCTCTCCTTCAACCTCTTCGGCACTCTCTTTTTCTTTTTCCGCACTTTCAGATCTCATAAGAATGGTAGCCATACAGTCCATCACACTAGTCGTGTAATTACTACGTGCGGCGACTAATTCTTGTGGAGAGCCAAAAATTGCCCGTAACTCTTCAAGCATTGCTTTTTTATCTTCTACCGTTCTCATGGACAGCATTTTAGTATAGTTCTGATAAGACGTAAGCCTAACAGGATCTAATGGAAATGCTCCAGGCATCTCTTCTGATGACATTTTAACCACACAATCTGTCATTTTTTCGGGTTTTATTTTGTAATCAATGAGGTCACTGTTGATCTTCATTTCTTCTAATACGGCTTGCTCATATGCCTCTTTATCAGCACAAGCAGTCAAGAAAAGTGCAGATGCGCAAATTAATAATATTTTTTTCATAATTTTCTTTGCTTATTGTAAATGAGTGTTAGATATTTCATCCATTGCTTGAGCAACCCATGCTTCAGCCTCTGAATTAATTTCGTTTGATTTTTTCCCTGTTGACTCTATTATTGGCCCTATCTTAACTTGAATAGTTCCTGGATATTTTAAAAAACTATACCTGGGCCAAAATTCTCCAGCATTATGAGCCAATGGAATGACTGGGTAGCCCGATTTATGAGCTAACATCGCGCCACCGCCCATAAACTTTTTATTTTCACCTGGTGCAGCACGGGTACCCTCAGGAAAAATAACAACCACTAAACCTTCTTTTAAGCGATCAGTCCCTTGCTTTATTAGGGAAAGCAAGGCATTTCTTTGATTTTCTCTATTGATTGATACTGGTTTTAAGGCAGCCATTGCCCAGCCACCAATAGGAATCCAATTTAAAGATTCTTTTAACACGTTGGTTTGCATGGGAATAAATGATCGCAAGGCCAAAGTCTCCCATGCCGATTGGTGCTTGGCAAGCACAATATAAGCTTTGTCTTTTGGCAGGTTTTCCAACCCGTCTACCTGATAACTTAATCCACAAAATATTTTAGCAACCCACAATACAGAGGAAGACCATAAAACAGATATCTTATATCGAAATGAAAAAGGAAAAATAATACTAAAAAGTATCAGTACACCAGCAATCGGCACAGATATAAGTATGTATAAAAAAAATAAACTGGAGCCTAAATACACGCCCAAAGTCTTTTTATGCGGTAATGAATTTTGCTGCGTCATAAAGGTTTTCAAAAATAGGAGAGGAAATTTCTGGATTATTTTCCAGTGTTTCTAAACCTTTACCGGTTTTTACTAATATTGGCTTAGCACCGACTGCCTCAGCCGCCTGAATATCAGCTAACTTATCCCCGACATAATAAAGGTCTGATAATGGTCGATTATATTCTTTAGAAAAGGCATTAAACATACCTGGCTGTGGTTTTCGACATGAGCAGTTTAAATCAGGATCATGAGGACAATAATAAATCTTCTCAATCATCCCTCCTTTTTCTTCAACCATTTTCTCCATCTTCTGATGAATTTGGATCATTACCTCTTCGTCGTATAGTCCTCGTCCTATCCCAGACTGATTAGTTATAACTATAACTTTATAACCTTTCTGGTTAAATAATGAGATAGCCTCTAGACTTCCTGGAATAGGCTCCCATTCTTCTGTTGATTTAATATAGCCAACGGAATCTTCATTAATGACTCCATCACGATCTAATAATATATAAGATTGCATTATTCTTGTAATTTTGAAATATCAGCAATTTTAAGAAACTGCTCAGATAGTACAGACAGTAAAGCCAATCGACTAGCACGTAATGCCAAGTCATCAGTATTCACCATCACGTTATCAAAAAAAGCATCAATTTCATTTTTTAACTGTGTTAAACGAGTTAATGTAGCTTGATAATTTTTTTGCTCTAGTAAGGGTTTAATATCTATCGCAGAATCATTTGCTGCTGATTGAAGGTTTTTTTCCTCAGTTTCAATTAAACCGCTGATCGACTCAGCCGGCTCAGTGTCCGATTTTTTCAGTATATTAATTATACGTTTGTTTGCCGATGCCAAGCTCTGCGCTTCAGGTAATTGCCTAAACGTTTTAACTGCCTGTAGTCGCTGCATAAAATCCAAAGGACGTGAAGGTTTTACGCTTTTCACTGCCTCAAATTCATCCACCTTATAATCATGATCTAAACAGTAACCTTTTAATCGATCAAAAACAAAATCTGTCACCAACTGCTGAGTTTTTTGTTGATCAAACTCGTGATTAAACTGAGCTAGTGAAAGACCAATTAGTTCAACAATATCTAAATCTAATTTATTTTCAATGATAATCCTAAGTGAGCCTAAGGTCGCTCTTCGTAAAGCATAAGGGTCTTTATCACCTGTCGGAATCAGCCCAACACTAAAAATACCGCATAAAGTATCTATTTTTTCTGCAAGGGAAAGTATTTGCCCTATCTTACTAGCAGGCGTAGGACTGCCAGATTGCTTTGGAAAATACTGCTCTTCAATTGCAATGGCAACCTCCCCAGCTTCATTATCGGCTAAGGCATAATAACGCCCCATAATGCCTTGTAAACTAGCAAATTCACTAACCATATTGGTCATTAAATCTGTTTTCGCTAAATGTGCTGCTCGTTTTGCAAGAGTCACATCTGCGCTAAGTTTTTTTGCAATATACTCAACCAGTTTTTCTACTCGCTTAGTTTTATCTGCCAGCGTGCCTAAAGTTTTTTGAAAAATAATAGATTCTAAACTGCTGACACGATCTTCCAACTTTTGTTTTCTATCCTGACTCCAAAAAAACTCAGCATCTGCTAGACGGGGCATAATAACCCGCTCATTCCCCTTTTGAATAGACTCAGGGTTCGTGCTTTCAATATTGCTAAAGGTAATAAAGTGTGGCAATAAATTACCTTTAGCATCTTTAATAGGAAAATATTTTTGATTAATTTGCATCGTGGTAATCAAAACCTCTATTGGCAAATCAAGAAAACGAGTATCAAAATTCCCCAACACAGGTACCGGCCATTCATTTAAAGCCGTTACTTCTTCCAATAAAGCATCTTCTATATGTGCAAAGCCATTCACTGTTTTAGCAACAGCATCTGCTTTATTTCGAATTATGTTTTGCCGTTCAGAAAAATCAGCAATGACTTTACCTCTCTGTTTTAACGTATCCTGATAATCATCAGGACTCTCAATTCTAATTAGCTCTGGCGCGTGAAAACGATGCCCTTGAGATTGATTTCCTGTTTTTAAACCAAGAATTTCAGTCTCTATCACCTCGCGCCCAAAAATCAAAACACACCAATGAACCGGCCTAACAAATTCGATCGGATGATTTCCCCAGCGCATTCTTTTAGCTATTGGCAACAAATGAATACTTTTGCGGATAATATCGGGGATTAATTGTTCAGTCACCAGCCCTTTAACTTCTTGTTTAAAAGCCAGCCATTCACCTTTATCAGTTTTTAATCTATCCAGTTTGTCTACTGTTGTTCCACAACCAGTAGCAAACCCTATAGCCGCTTTACTCGGTGCTCCATCTTCTGCAAAGGCAGCTTTTACTGCCGGGCCTCTTTTTTCAACTACTTTATCTGGCTGAGTAGTATTTAAGCTTTTAACAATAAATGCCAAACGTCGAGGAGTTGCGTATGCTTCAACCGAAGCATATTTCAACTCTGCGTCTTTTAGTCCAGCTTCTACATTGCTCAACAGTGCAATACTTAGTTTTAATAACGATTTGGGGGGTAACTCTTCACACCCTAATTCAAATAATAAATCTTTAGTTTGTGTCATAATTACTCGCCCTGCTCCTTAACTAACATTGGAAAACCCAATGATTCCCTACGCTGATAATAAGCTTCTGCAACAGATTTAGATAAATTTCTAACACGTAAAATAAAACGTTGTCTTTCAGTAACAGAAATAGCATGTCGAGCATCAAGCAAGTTAAAAGTATGGGAGGCTTTTAAGACCATTTCATAAGCAGGCAAAGGTAAGTCTTTTTCAATCAGCTTTTGACATTCTTTTTCATAAGTATCAAAACAACTGAAAAGAAAATCAACATTCGCATGATCAAAATTAAATTCTGACATTTCAACTTCATTTTGATGAAATACATCACCATAAGTGACCACACCTTGAGGACCATTTGCCCAAACTAAATCATAGACACTTTCTACTCCTTGTATATACATGGCAATTCGCTCAAGTCCATAAGTTAATTCGCCACTAACAGGTTTACATTCCAGCCCACCCACTTGTTGAAAATAAGTAAACTGCGAAATTTCCATCCCATTTAGCCAGACTTCCCAGCCCAGCCCCCAAGCGCCTAAAGTAGGCGATTCCCAATTATCTTCAACAAAACGAACATCATGCTCAAGCAAATCCAAACCTAAGTGACGCAAAGAGTCTAAGTAGAGATCTTGAATATTATCTGGGGAAGGTTTTAAGATGACCTGATATTGATAATAGTGCTGAAGGCGCATTGGGTTTTCACCAAAACGACCGTCTGTTGGTCTTCTGGAAGGTTGAACATAAGCGACATTCCAAGGTTCTGGCCCTATCGATCGTAAAAAAGTAGCGGGATGGAATGTTCCTGCACCAACTTCTTGATCTAAAGGCTGTAATAAAATACAGCCTTGATCAGACCAGTATTGCTGCAAGCTAAGAATAAGACCTTGAAAAGTTGATGAATTGTTGTTTGTGCTTGACACGGTTACTATTTCGGGCAATAAAAAGCCGTCAATTATAGCCTAAAAATAAGTCCTAGGCATCACCACTTGACTATTCTAGTCAATTCAAACTTTTTATTATTTATGCAGGATCTTCAGAAACCAATTCGCTAGAAGCCAGTTTTTCTTCGATTGGCTCTTCTACTGACTCTTTAGTAGAAACAGGTTTACCCGGCTCATATAATTTATCCAGTTCAGATTCTGGATATAACACTTCATAAATTAAAATAGGGATTAATAAAAAAATCATGATTCCTATCGGGTTAAATCCAGGGTTTGCGATTTGGGCAAGCCAAAATGCACCTAGACCACCCAAAATAAGAATGGTTGTACTTGGAAATTTTATTTTTTTCATAGTTATAATATCGACATGATCAAAAATAACTTAAGAAAAAATATTAAAAATTTTTCTCAATAAAAGTTTAAAGTCTTTGAAAAAACAAGTATAAAATACAGTAAGGAACGAGGATTTAATAATATCCTATTCTTGACGCAGGATTTTTGTTCGTATTCAAGGCGTAGAAATGGGCGTGTAGCAGGCTACACAACTGTTTCTACAACGCAGCAGACGGACAAAAAGGTAAGTCAAGAATAGGATATTATTAAATCCTCGTTCCTAAGCTTCAATCTGTACTTTTTTCTACACCCTCAACATCATTCTTCAAGTATTTCTAATACCTTATGATTAATACTCTTTATATTGAAGAAAACATTCGCAAACACCCCCGAACACTGGCTATTTGTGAACGATTCCCCAGAGCCAGGCAAATAATCTGTGAGCGTTATGGTGAAGTTTTTAACCCTAAAGCACAAAACTTTCGTCTACAAAAGCAAGAGCCTGCATTAATACTGGCAGAAAAATATAAAAATTTTGCTCTTCCAGCACCTTCTGGTTATGGCATAGGCGCTAAAAAAAATTATTATTTTTCACATATGCTGAACTGTTTATACGATTGTCGTTACTGTTTTTTACAAGGCATGTTCCAATCCGCAAATTATGTTTTATTTGTTAACTATGAAGATTATCAGTTAGATATTAAAAAAATTTGTAACCAGACACCTGACGAACCAATTCATTTTTTCTCTGGTTATGATTGTGACAGTCTAGCCTTAGAACCCGTCACAGATTTTGCGGAACATTTTTTACCTTTTTTTGCTGATATTCCAAATGCCTGGTTAGAATTAAGAACCAAAAGCACCCAAGTAAGAAGTTTACTAAATAGAGAAGCCTTCCCGCGCTGTATTGTTGCATTTAGCTTATCGCCCGATGAGGTAGCCAACAAAGTGGAAGATAAAGCACCTTCTTTGGAACGTCGTCTTGAAGCGATGTGTAAATTGCAAGATCATGGCTGGCAATTAGGCTTAAGATTTGACCCTTTAATCTATCAAACAACGTATCAACAACAATATGCAGACTTGTTTGAGCAAGTTTTTTCCAAGATTAAAGTAGCCACAATTCACTCTGTCAGCTTGGGCGTTTTTAGGTTGCCTGAGAAATATTTTAAAAAACTGCTCAAACTTTACCCTGAGGAAAAATTATTTGCTGGCCCACTTGAAACAACTAAAGGAATGACGGCTTATAAGTCTGAATTAGAACAAGAAATGATGCAATATTGTACTGATCTACTGTTAACTTATATTCCAAAAGATAAATTTTTCCCATGCACATTTTGACAAGAACGGTATTAGTCACAGGAGCCAGTTCTGGGATTGGACGCGCCATTGCGAAAAATTTGTTACAACAAGGACATAGTGTTATAGGCACATCCCGTGATTGCAAAAAATTTAAAACAACTCATCAAAACTTTAGTTTTATAGAAATTGATTTTTCCCAAGAGGAAACTTTCATCGCTAAAATAAAACAGCTAGAAAAAAATTACCCTGCTTTAGATACTGTGATATTTTCCGCAGGTTATGGACAATTTGGTTCACTTGAACAGTTTTCTTTTAATCAAATAGAACAAATGATGATGGTAAACTTTACCAGCCAAGCGTTTATAACACGGACATTGCTCCCTAACTTAAAAAGAAAAAAACAGTGTAATTTAATTTATATAGGCTCTGAAGCCGCATTAAAAGGAACCAGAAAAGGCTCAATTTATTGCGCCAGTAAATTTGCATTACGGGGATTTACTCAGGCTTTAAGAGATGAATGTAGCACTAGCAGTGTTCGTGTTTCCTTAATCAATCCAGGCATGGTAAACACAGCCTTTTTCGACACATTAACTTTTCAGCCAGGGGATAATGCAAGCCAAGCACTTCAACCAGAAGATATTGCAGAAACAGTAAGTTACATATTAAACGCTAGTAAATATAGTATCATTGATGAAATCAATCTAAATCCTGCTAATAAAGTGATTAATTTTAAAAAGTAATGTTTGCCAGAGCCATTGTCTATTTTTCCTATTTCTTAAAAAGAAATAAACAATACACACAGACCAAGCAGTTTTTTTTCAATCTACTGGAAAATCCTGAAAGTAAGATGAAGTCATATTTTGATGCCTTTATGATTTGTCTAGTGATGCTCAGTGTCTTTTTTTTAGTTTATAGCGTTGAACATACCTTGAATGAAGCGAGTGAGTGGTTTGAATGGTTTATCATCTTTGTTTTTATCAGTGAATATTTGTTAAGAGGCTGGCTATACTCTGATACTCATCGCATTATTATTAAAGAATATGAAAAGGCAGACTATTTAAATATTAAATTTAGTTTATTTAAAACGCTTAAACAGATTATTGGCAAAAAACTTAGCTATATTTTTTCTTTTTTTGCCATTATCGATTTATTAGCCATCCTCCCTAGCTACCGCCCTCTACGAATACTGCGGATTTTGCTTATTTTTCGATTGTTTAAACTATTCCGTTACTCCAACAGTATTAAAATATTTTCCGATGTATTAATCAGCAAACGTTTTGAATTAATCACGCTGGCTATCTTTATGGGGTTTCTGGTTTTTATTGCCAGTATTGCAATTTATTTATTTGAGAATAATTCTGCCGGTGGGCAAATCAGGCATTTATATGATGCCTTTTACTGGTCGATCGTGACTATTTCAACCGTTGGGTATGGTGATATTACTCCTCAAACCATTGGTGGAAGGTTGGTGACTGTCACACTGATTTTAACTGGACTTGGCGGATTATCTTTCTTTACCTCAATTATTGTCGCAGCATTTAACGACAAAATGGATACTTTGCGTGAAAATAGAACTTATTCCGAATTAAGCAGATTTAAAAGCTTTATCATTATTTGTGGTTTTGGTAGAGTCGGTCAAGAAGTTGCTGAGTTATTTAAGAAAGATAAGCAAGACTTTATCATTATAGATAAAGATGAAAAAAACATTCTAGTGGCCAAACAAAAACAATTTTTAGCCATTCATGATGATGCAGGAAACAACTCTGTTTTAATTAATGCGGGTATTAACCGAGGGGCGACAGCTATTCTATGCGCTACGGGAAATGATATTGCCAATGTTTATATTACTTTAACCAGTCGCCACCTAAACCCGGAGATTACCATTATATCCAGAGCTAATAGACAGGATTCTGAAAATAAACTCTATCAGGCCGGTGCAAACGATGTGATCCAACCTTTTAAAATAGCGGGCTTATTGGCAGCAGAATATATTGGACAGCCTGTTGCTTTTGAAGCTATTCGGAGTATTTTACATGAGCAGAAACGGATAATAATGGACACTTTACTGGTCGGTTCTAATTCATTTCTGGAAAACATGGAAATTGGTCAATTAGATCTTGAAAATAGAAAATTAACATTACTTGGAGTCATCAGTTCCAATATAAAACATCAAAAACACCGAAACCATTATCAGGTAAAAAACCAGCATTTTTATTTTAATCCTGAACAACACTTTGAATTACAAGAACAAGATATTTTAGTCGTATTAGGTAGAAAATATTCCATTGAGTATTTTCAGGATAAAATAAAACAAAGTAGCATCATATTATGATAAAAAGGATTGCTGTGTTTGGGTACAATCGCTTATCTTTTGATGCAATATCAAGACTTGATCAAAAATCACATGATATTCTGATTGTTGAAACAGATCCTTCTTTAATTAAACTCGCTCAAGAAAAAGCTTTTAAAACAACTTCAATTGATTTTCGCAGTGACGGAGATCTTAAATCAATAGGGATTGGTCAGGACATTGATATTATCTTCTGTTTTCTTCCTAATGACTCAGAAAATGTATTCTTAACTCTTTCTGCACGTGCAATTGATGCAGACCTAAATATTATCGCCGTTGTTGAATCTGCCCAATCAGCTGAAAAACTCATTGCCGCAGGAGCAAATAAAATTATTGATCCTTATCAAATATGCGGTCAAAAAATATATGAACTAATCAAAAAGCCTGACATCACACACATTATTGATCACACAGTCTTTGGTCGGCATGATTTACATATTGCAGAAATTACAATTCCTGAAGGCAGCTCGCTAGATAAAACTTATGCAAATGAACTGATCCAAAATAAAAAGCAGGATTTAGTTATTTTTGGTATTGTTTATAAGAAGTTAGGAAAAACTTTACATTTTACGATTGGAGAGAAAGACCGTAAGCTCACAGTAGGCGATATAATAGTTGTATTAGGCCCATCACGGGAAATTAACGCGTTTAAGAAAGAAGCATCTCATGTTTGATTTGATTAAGTTTAACCCACGAATCTGGTTCTTGCTTGGCTTTGCCAGTTGTTTTTTTATGTTAGCAATCGGTGCATATTTTCAATTTGTTGAAGAAATGGAACCTTGCCCTCTTTGTATATCTCAACGAATTGCTATTTTAATCACGGGACTTGTTTTTCTAGTTGCAGCTATTCATAATCCCAAAGCTTGTGGTTTAAAAACCTATTCAATTGTAGGTGCAATCACTGCTCTTTGCGGTGCAGCCATATCAATACGCCATGTCTGGATACAAAATTTACCTGCTGATGAAATTCCTGAATGTGGCCCAGGGCTTAGTTATGTATTTGAGAATTTTCCAATCATAGACTCCATTAAACTAATGCTCAGTGGTACTGGCGATTGTGCAGAAGTATTATGGACATTTTTAGGACTAAGTATTCCAGGCTGGACATTGGTTGCCTTTTTAGGACTAGCTGCATTAAGTCTATTACAGCTGTGGAATAAACCCAAAATCATTTTATAGGCTATCTAAATGAAACACACCTTACTAGCAAGTCTCCTATTATTTTCCTTTCCAGTGGTTAATGCCTCGGATACATCTTTATTAAAACAAGCTATCAATGGAAACCACCGTTCTGCAGAATATAAAAGCCGAGATCAATACAGACACCCTCAAGAAACACTTGATTTTTTTGAAGTTAAACCCGACATGACGGTTGTTGAAATATGGCCAGGTGGAAAAGGCTGGTACACAGAAATACTGGCACCTTATCTTAAAGACAAAGGAAAATTATATGCTGCACACTTTTCTACAAATTCTGATATTGCTTATTTCGGCAAAAACTTAAAAAAATTTAAAGAAAAAACCAATGCTCAGCCTGATATTTATAACAAAATAATTATTACAACACTCCAACCGCCAAAAGTAATAGACATAGCCCCTAATGGTTCTGCTGATAGAGTGCTAACTTTTCGCAATATTCATAACTGGATGAAAAATGACCAAGCTCACGCAGTATTTAAAGCAATGTTTAATGCACTAAAACCCGGAGGTATTCTGGGTGTTGTAGAACACCGTGCAACACAAGGATCTGAACAAGACCCTAAAGCGATCTCAGGCTATGTAAAACAATGTTTTGTTATTACCCTGGCTCAACAAGCAGGCTTTGAATTAGTAGGTCAATCTGAAATCAATGCTAACGCTAAAGACAAAACTATTTACCCTGAAGGTGTGTGGACATTACCACCCTCTTTACGTTTGAAAGATCAGGATAAAGAAAAATATTTGTCTATTGGTGAAAGTGACCGAATGACCCTTAAATTTAGAAAACCCTAATATTAAAGTTGCCAGATAACAGACTTTATACACAATTGGAATAGTTTTTTTAAAATAAATAAATAAAAATAAATAAATCCTTATTGACTTTAGTAAGCCATTGATAATAAATGAATAATTTTTATGTATTAAAATTGTTCAATCTAACTTAAATCCAATAACTACGGGTCTTAAGCACTTTTTTTAAGTGCTACTCCACAGAGTTATCCACAGGTTTTGTGGGTAACTCTGTGAGTCCAATAGAGACAAGTCTTTCCCACTTTTTCTCAAAAACAAAAATAATTAATGGTTAGTTCTCCCCAAAAAAATCCGTTGATTATTAGCGTAGCTATCCCCATCCCTTTAAATTGTCTATTTGACTATTTAGTACCCAGTCATTTTACAAACAACCCACTACAAACAGGGACTCGCGTTGTAGTTCCTTTTGGGAAAACTAAAAAAGTTGGATTTGTCATTAAATGTGGTGAGACCAGCGATATAAATATTGATCGTTTAAAGCAAATAATTGAGGTTTTGGATGAATCACCATTAATTGGAAAAAAAGATATTCAACTACTTCAATGGGCCAGTAATTACTACCATTACCCTTTAGGGGAAGTTTTTAGTGCAGCGTTCCCTGTTTCACTTAGAAAAGGAAAACAAGCAAAACTTACGGAAGAAAAATACTACTTTTTATCTGATAAAGGCAAGTTGTTAAACTCAGAACAACTAAAACGCTCACCCAAACAAAAACAGCTATTTGAATTTTTTCAATCTCAAAACAAAAGTTTATCAACACATGAAATAAGCGAATGGAATAAAAACTGGCACCCTGCTGTTAAAGCACTATTAGATAAAGACCTTCTTTCTATAGAATTAAAAACTAAATCCTTAATTAAAAACATATCTGATCCTGAATCACCTTTAACCCCAAATGAGCAACAATTACTGGCAATTAATGAGCTAACTAAAAAATTAGGTCACTTTTCTGTTTCTTTATTAGAAGGCGTAACGGGAAGTGGAAAGACCGAAGTCTATATGCAAGTTATTCAACAAGTGCTTGATCGTGGACAACAAGTTATTGTATTGCTCCCAGAAATAACCTTAACGCCTCAATTAGAAAATCGCTTTAAACAACGATTTTCAGTGGGGTTATCAATATCACACTCAAAACTCACCGAAACTCAGAGGCACACCGCCTGGCTTGAAATGCAACAAGGGCATAGCTCTATACTTTTAGGCACTCGTTCTGCATTATTTACCCCGTTAAAAAATCTGGGTCTGATTATTTTAGATGAAGAGCATGATAGTTCTTTTAAGCAACAAGAAGGGTTTCGCTTTTCAGCCAGAGACTTGGCAATCATCAGAGCAAAAATTTTCAATATACCCATTATATTAGGCACTGCGACACCCTCATTAGAATCAATGCATAATGCCGAGAAAAAACGCTATGAGTTATTACATTTATCAGAAAGAGCAGGAGTAGCTATTAAACCTAAGTTTTTACTGTTTGATATTCGTAATAAAAAATTGCAGGATGGCCTTTCTGAGCCTTTAATAACTCATATTAAAAAAACATTAGCTAAAAAAGAACAAGTCTTACTATTTCTAAATCGTCGAGGATTTGCACCCGTACAAATTTGTCATACTTGCGCCTGGGTTGCCCGTTGTAATCATTGCGATACTTGTTTGGTTATACATTATGCTGAAAAAGTTCTTCGCTGCCATCACTGTGGTTATCAACAAAGTTTATTAAATCAATGTCCTTCTTGTAAGGCTGGAGAACTTAAACCATTAGGCATAGGCACAGAACGTATAGAACAAGGTTTGCAAACGCTATTTCCAAAACAAAAAATTGTTCGACTTGATAGAGATACTACTCAACGAAAAGGATCGCTAGAAAAACATCTGGAAAAAATTAATCAAGGCGAGGTGGATATCATTCTAGGTACACAAATGTTGGCTAAAGGCCACCATTTCCCCAATGTAACTTTAGTTGCTATTTTAGATGTGGATAGTGGCCTATTTAGTATTGACTTTCATGCCACTGAAAAACTCGCTCAATTAATCACCCAGGTTGCTGGTAGGGCAGGGCGAGCTGAGAAACCGGGTAAAGTAATATTACAAACCAGACAACCAAACCATCCTTTATTAACTGTATTACTTAAAGAGGGCTACAATAAATTTGCAAAAACTGCATTAGCAGAAAGAAGGCAAGCCTCTTTACCGCCGTTCAGCTTTCAAGCACTTTTAAGAGTTTATGCATCAAACCCAGCCGATCCACAAACTTTTTTAAAAACCGTTTGCACAACCATTCAACAAATTAATAATAACAATACACTGATATTAGGCCCTGTTTCAGCACCTATGGCAAAACGTGCAGGCTATTTCCATTTTCAGCTTTTACTGCAAAATACTCATCGGAAACGATTACAAACTTTGTTAGATCAATTAATACCCCAACTCTATAAGATTAAAGAAGGTAAAAAAGTACGCTGGTCAATTGATATTGACCCTGTTGATTTATACTAAGATAAAATTAACATGCTTAACAAAGTGATGTAGGTTAGGCTAACGGCTCTATCGTTAACCTAACTTTTTAGCATACCGTTTGTTGGGTTGCCAAAGAGACGGCAGCCCAACCTACAACCACACCTCAACAAAATACAAAATAACATCTTTAATAAAAGCCAAAATAAAAACATAAGTAGCTGTTATTAAAAGTATTTTTTATTATATAGGGTATAGTCAACGAAAATACTTTCAAAGTAAAAAAATGTGGGGTAGAATTTCCCTTTAAACAAAAAAAACAATAATTTTGAGGTATTCTAATGTTAAAAATTAAGCTAGTTATACTATTTTTAAGTAGCCTTTTTTTTCTGTCAACACCAGTAGTTGCAGAAGAATTATCTTGTCCTGATGGGGGGGCTCCAATGCAAGTTCAGTATGGAGACGTTGTTAATTGCTCAATCGAAAGCGCAGGAGACCTTGATGTTTTTGCTATTTCTGCAACTGAAGGTGATTTTATCAGTGCCAATGTTATTTATACAGGTAATGATGATTGTACAATCCTTCAACTACAGATAAGAGGACTTGATGATAAAAACCAGCAGTTAGCCAAGAGTACTGCGCAAGTTTGTAGTGGCACTAGAATAGAGTTTACTGTAGATAAAACTAATATACATACTCTTACTATAGCTGATTTTAGAAATACTCAAACGGGTGAATACCAAGTAGAATTTCAATGCATATCTGGGACATGCATTAAACAAGCTTTACTCCCTAAACAAGAATGTACCGCGACATACGATGGATCAGAATTTATAGTCCCTTATATTGAATTTGGATCAAAAGTATTTTTTGCAAATTTTAATTTAATTTCTAGCGACCCTATTCAACTTCAAATAGTTGAGGGTCGTGAAAAATAAGCTCTTATTTCTAATATAAATCATGATAAAGGCGTGATTATAAATGATGTAAACATAGGCACTCGTGTGTAGGGCTACCGCCTCTATCGCGACCCAACAATCTGTAGCTGAAAATGTTAGGTTAACGATAAAGCCGTTAGCCTAACCTACGACTTTTCACAAAGTTATTTAAATTTTTTAAAGTACTGTAATGTCAGCGTAAGTTATCCTTTTTACTTAGAGAGAAAAAAATGAAAAAAATAGTAATGGCAGCTACTTTGTTGCTCCTTGGTTTTACCAGTAATTTAGTTTTAGCTCGTGAAGATGTTTCTGAATTTTCCATAGAAAGTGCGACATCTCTGGAACAAGCTAAAGAAAAATTAGGATCTGAAGTACGCTTTTACTTCGGTAATCAAAAGCATGGAAAAATATTAAAAAACTGGGGTGAGGTTAGCGCTAACAAGAAAACTAATGCTTTTTTAAAGTCTGATGAACAATCTTGTACTCAGGCTTTTTTATCTGCATTAATTGCATTACGTAATCGTGCAATAAAAGAAGGTGGAAATGCGGTAGTCAAAATTAAGTCTAATTACAAGCGTAAAGAATTTAATAGTACCTCATCCTACCAATGTGGTGCTGGTAACGTACTTGCCGGTGTTGCTTTAAAGGGGACTATTGTTAAATTACCTTAGTTATTTTATATAACTTGCTCTGAAAGTCATTAGTAATTCTCTAAGCAAGTTTTTCTTAGGATTTACATGAAGTAGGTTCGGCTAACAGCTCTATCGTTAACCTAACATCTTTAGCATACCATTTGTTGGGTTGCCAAAGAGACGGCAGCCCAACCTACGACCTCTTAGCTAATGTCAATTACCCGTAATTTTTAACTCTGCTTCCTCATACTTGGAGGCGCAAACTTGTAAAACTTCTTTAGGTAGAGATGGCCCTGGCGCAGTTTTATCCCAATCCAGAGTTTCCAAATAATCACGGACATATTGTTTATCAAAACTTGGAGGGCTCATACCAAGTTGATATTGTTCAGCAGGCCAGAACCTTGATGAATCGGGTGTTAATGCCTCATCAATTAAATATAGCTCTCCATCATCATCTAAACCAAACTCAAATTTGGTATCAGCAATAATTACACCTCTATGTCTAGCAAATTCAGCAGCCTCAGAATACAGCTCTATACTGACTTTCTTTACTTTTTCAGCTATTTCCTGTCCTAGCAAGGAAATTGTTTGCTCAAAAGAAATATTTTCATCATGATCACCTTCTGCTGCTTTAGAAGAAGGTGTATAAATAGCTTTATCTAATTTTTCAGCTTGTTGCAGCCCTTTTGCTAAAGTAATGCCACATACCGCACCTGACTGTTGATAATCCTTCCAGCCTGAGCCAATCAAATACCCTCTAACAATGGCTTCTACAGGTAATGGATTTAAGCGTTTCACTATAATAGCTCGCCCACTAACTTGCATACGCTGATCATTATTGGGAATAATGTCTTCTAGCTTTAACCCTGTTAAATGATTTGGGATGATATGCCTCATCTTTTCAAACCAAAAATTAGAAATACTGGTAAGTACCCTACCTTTTCCTGGAATAGGATCTGGAAGAACAACATCAAAAGCTGATAATCTATCTGTCGTTACAATAAGTAAATGTTTGTTATCAACTTCATATATATCACGGACTTTACCACGAGATAACAGCTTTAAACTGGTAATTGATGATTCAAAAAGTGTAGAGGGAGCGTTCATATATACTTTGTTTAACTAACATATTTAGAAAATGTTAGTATTTTATCACTTTATAATGCATGCCCTACTTTTTCATCATTAGTTTTGGATTTTTGATGATCTGCACCTTTGTCAATTAACTCAGTAATCAATATAGGCTTTTGGACACCCCAACCCTGAGCATAATCAACACCAATTTCTTTAAGCATTTGATGAATCTCATCACTTTCTACATATTCTGCAATCGTTTTCATATTTAAAGAATGTCCAATTTCATTCATCGATTTTACTATTGCCACATCTGTAGAGTTGGACACCATATCTTTAACAAAAATACCATCTATTTTTAGATAGTCTACATCCAGGCTTTTCAGATAAGAATAAGATGAATAGCCAGAACCAAAGTCATCTAAAGAAAACTTACATTTAAAGCGTTTTATTTTTTTAATAAATGTTTGCACAAATTCAAAACTATCTGCTGCAACCGTTTCTGTAATTTCAAAAGTAATTTTTTCTAAAGGAACATTACATAGAGTTAAGGTTTCCTTAAGAAACTGTAAGAAATCCTCACTATTCATTGATTCACCTGATAGATTAATAGAAAACCCATCTAATTCATCAAAAATCTCTTGGTTGTTTTCTATCCAGTCAAATACATTGAGTACGACCCATTGATCAACTTCTGACATACGTTGGCATCGTTCAACTGCTGGAATAAAGTCATCAGGTGGAATAGTAACCCCATGTTCATCTTTAATTCCCAGCAAAATTTCATAATGAGTGTGACTACCCTTTTCTGGATTAATCGCAGCAATTTTTTGACAACGTAAAAAAAGCCGGTTTTCAGAAAAAACCTGATTAATCCGCCCAACCCACTCATGTGCGTTATATTGTGATTTTAATGACTCATCATTATCTTGATAAACCCGAATGCGGTTTCGCCCAGCATTTATTGCTGAAAGTGTAGCAGAATCTGCATACTGTAAAATACTATTCACATCATAACTATTGCCTGAAAATAACGGTACAATCCCCATCCCAGCAGCTATAGCATAACTTTTATCTTCCCAGTTAAATTCTCCACTAATTAGTTCTGATTGCAATTTTTTTGCAACTTCTGCAGAACAATTTTTTAATAGAATAGAAAAGGTCTTATCATCCAGACGACCGAAAATATCATCTTTACGCAATACTTTTTTTAACGTATTAGCCATTTTCTCTAAAAGAGCATCTCCAGCAGCTAAACCACAAGCATTAGTTATAATTCTAAAATCTTGCACCTCAATGTTACATAAAAGATATTTAGCATTCTCTAAATTGGTCAGCTTTATCTTCAGTCGTTTTATAAATTCTTTTCGATTAAATACGCCAGTGACTGAATCTCGAGTCGCATTATAGACAAGCTTTTGTTGCAAGTTTTGCAACATCCTATTAGTAGCTCTGTCCATTGCAGGCATATCAAGACTTTCAATTCTGTTTGCTGCGCCATTTCTGACCATATCAACCAGAGTTTCTCGATCAAACTCTTGTTTTTTTAGCCCTCCTCGGTTTACAAAAACAAAAAGATCTCGTATTTCGCTCATCCAGACTAACTTTAAAGGCTCTACTTCTTCCTCTATCAAAAAGATTAACCATTCCCCTATTTTTAAATGGTCAACTTCTTCTAAGTGGTAATTTTCTTTACCTAACTCTTGAACAATAACGTCTTTTTCAAGTAATACCATATCCATGGCATTAGAATTAAGAGGAATACTATTTTTTAATAATAAGTCACTTAATTCATCCAAAATTTTACTATGTAAAAAAGTATTGGTACAAACTGGCTGTAGTTCTGTATCAACAAACTCTAGAACATTTTCAATCACCTCATTTCTAGGTTTTTTAGCCCCCATTAACCATTTCAGTATACTATTTATTATACCTAGGTGGCCTTGAAAGCTATTAGTATCTTCATGTAACTTATCTATTACCAGAAGATGCTGCCAACCTGCATTCAACAAAGTTCCTACTATATTCGGTATTTTTTCCCCTGCAAAATCATTGTTGATCTCAACCTGAACAAATTGTCGAGCTTTATCCAGTTTTTGTTTACCCTCATACGTATCGTTAACACGTTTAATATTATGATCAATAGACTTATTAACTGATTGAGTAATTTCATCAAGTTTTTGTTCAGCCTGTTTAAAAACGGCTGGGTTTTTTATCCCCTCAATACTGATTTTTTTTGTCAGCTCATCAAGGGTTTGCCTAATCTGAATACTTTTTGATGTTTTATCACCCTTTATGGCCGAGCCCAGCCATAAAAGATGGTTGACTATATTACGAGCAGGGTGATTTTCTGACTCAAGAAACCCATTATCCTGCAAAGCTTGAGCCATAATAGGTATCTTAATGCTCTCTAAATACGATTCACTTTCCTTAGTGACCATTTTGTCTTTAAACAAAATATCAAATAAATTTTCGTGTATCTCTAAACTACTTTTATCCTCACTAGATATTTGTTTCTGGAAATCAGAAAAATTAACCAACGCACCTTGTAGTTCTTCTTCTACGTTATTTGAAGTTAAATCACCTTGAATAGCATTCTCTTGTATATAAGCAAAAGCCTTGCTTATTTCATCTGATGAATATACATCACCCGTTATTTCAGGTGTTGTGATTAGAGTTTGATGTTGATGAAGGGAACTCTGTTGTTGTAACAAAGAAATTAAATTTCTGGCGACATTAACAACCTGTGTATTACCCTGTACAGAAACTTGTGGTTGAGCAGTAGGAAAATCTAATTCGCTGTCAACTGTGGCTATTGGGTTTGATTCAGAATCAACAGAATTTTCACTAATTTGTCTAACTGAGTCTCCTTCTTGAGAAGGATGATGATCTATTATTGGACTAGTACCCGGAGCAATTTTTTTAAATGATCTAGAAACACCTTCCAATTTTTTTGGTGCGCCATTTGCCAATAGTATGGCATCCATTTTTCCATACAATTCAGAAAGATAATTGATCAGAGTTTCTTCAAACAAAACATACATACTACGTTTTGTTAGATCATTCTCTTCTATCTCAGATAAGGTATCCCTAAAGCGATCACATATCTTTGCAGGACAAAGCGGATTAAGCAGAATATTTGAATCAACTTCAAGAATATATCCCATCTTATCTTGGAGAGATTTCAACTCTCCTTCAAATAAAGTTTCCAAATGTCTAATAATGGAAGATAAATTAAGCCAATCTTCAAAATCATTTTTTTCAACTAATGACAGACTAGACTCTGCTTGAGTCTCATCAATTTGATCAAAAGGAGAAGAGCTTAATAAAGAGGAGTCACGATCAGTAACACTACAAAAACTTTCTACAATAATTTTCTTATTAATTTTAAAATTTGTAATTGCATCAGTTAATATAAGCTGCTCTTGATAACTCCCTCCTTTTTCAATAACTTCTGCCAGCTTTAGCTTAATATGCGAATAATATTTAGCTAGTATTGAAGAAAATGCTTCTTTCATTAACGATGATAAATCAGTTTCTAGCTTATCTTGTTTTGCCTGACTCTCAGGGTTATTCCGCCTTTCTACTCCTGCCAATCCTAAACTATTTTGAATTTGTTTTTTTAGTACCTTAAAGGCCTGTTCAGAGTTTCCTTCAAAAGCAACACCAATACCAATAGATTTGATGTGCATAATCTGTACTTCTAAACTAAATTTTTCCTCACCTTGGTCAAGTTTTGTAGTAAATTGAACGTGTATTATTTGGTTCTGCTTTAAAGAATGGAGACCCTTTCCTTTCTTAACTTCAATAAACATACCCCCTGAACAAAAATCACGGATAACACATTGAATAAAACTGGAATTATCAGCTACTAATGTAGCTGCCAGATTTATCTCGTAACGTGTATAACGGCGACGTTTTGAAGTAGGCATAGAGGTTAAGGAATAAAATTAATTTCTAAAGTTGTAAAAATACATTAGGGTTTACTGCAATTAAGCATAGTTGAAAAATAAAAATTAACAAAAATTGTATTGCTTAAATAGTTTTAATTTTATCCATTACCCTATAGGACACCTATATATAATGTCCGATTCAATCAGCAACCATCTATCAGAAATTAAAAAACAAAATATATTTCAATACTCTACCTAATAACCCATAAGTTTCACCATTTTAAGAGGCTTTCATCAAATAATCATGTTAAAAAAACCCCTAATTTAATCTTAAAAGGCAAATTTATCAATTTTAGTGCGTCTATATACTTTATGAGGATAAAAACAATATCTCTTTTGATCCGATTAGCCCAAAGAACACAATTAATAGAGGTGCCCTTAAGTTTATAAAATGATTTGACAATACTATTTATCAAGATACTTATACTCATATTTATGAACCAAAGATGACTTATATCGTCTTACAACTATAAAAAGTACAAAATATATTGATTATGCCAAGAATAGTAAACTCAATTATAGAAATACAGAAAAAGCAGTATTAACGGATAATTAATAGGCGGAAAAGCAACAAAACATTAAGAGTTGATGTTTAAGGAATAGATGCTACTTAGAATTTCTTATAGAATAGAATAATTTTAGATTAAACAAGAATATAAGTACCCGACCATAAATATTTTAACAATTTTAGGCAGGATTTTTTGTCATATTCAAGGCGTATAAATAGGCGCATAGCGAGCTACGCAACTATTTATGCAACGATGAAGATGACAAAAAAGACAAGTAAAATGTTAAAATATTTATGGTCGGGTACTTAACTATAGGGTACCTCTATATAAGCCTTCTTGTTATTCACTGAACATTCAGAACCAGTTATATATGATTATTAACAAAATAAAGGAGATTAATAAATGAATACTCTGGTAAAAATAACAATCCCACTTTTAATACTAATAACTATTAGTGGATGTGTTCGTCATTCGGGTCACTATTCTGATTATTCAGATGACTACTATTATGATAGGGGTGGTTACAATTCATATTATTCTCACCCAGTCTATTATGACCGTCATGTTTATGTACAACCACGTATATATAATGATAGACACAACTCTCACAGGAGACCACATTATAATTACTCTAATAAACCCCAAAAACCTAATAGTAAGCATGGATATAACGGGTACCAACAATCTAGTAAGCCAAATATAAAGCGACCAATTAGGAGAAACAACTCTCGTTTTGGAGAAGATAGGTATGTTAATAAGAATAATTTATCTAATAAAAGCAGTAAAAATCACAAAAAACCATCGGCAAATAACTCCTTCCCTTCCTCTGGAAAAGGTACAAAAGGAAATGGAAGATCAAATTATTCAAGAACTCAGTCTTACCCCACCACTTCAGGAAAGAGTTCAAAAGGAAGTAGTAATTCAAGTTATTCCAGATCTCAGCCAACTTCTTCTTCGGGATCAAAGTTTGGAAAATCTCGAAATACATACTCTCCTCAAAGACATCAGTCGGGTGGTAAGAGTTCTAAAAGATAATTTTAATTCAGATTATTTAGCTTCAAAATCAAGTTATATCAAATAAATAACCCAAGTATCAGCCTATGAGAATAGAGAGTTTCTTCTATTCTCATAAATCGAATACCTAATTAAATCTACAATTTTAAATATAAAAGAGGACTTTTTTATGAAAAAAAAATTAAGCTATTATAGTTTTGCGCTTTTATTTTGGATATCAGTCAGTTCAGCCAATGCCTTGGCTGATTTTACTCTAATTGATTCAGATGGCGATGTGTATTCTGTCGGCCCATTTCTTGGCAAGCCACTAAATAATGAAAGTTTTTTAGTTCATTATACTAAAAATGGTTCTTTTACAACCGGGGATGGGTATTTATATTATGATGATTTTTATGGGTCTGTAAAAATCCTTATATTTGAAAATGAAGAAACTGTTGGTTTTACACTAGAAGGTATCTGGGAGGGGGATGGTTCTACTATTCATTATGTAGACAATAGAGGCCAAAGAACAGATCTAGGCTTGTATTTCGGAAATACCTTAAGAAGTAAACGCTCTAAGACTACACGTTTAAAAAGTAACGAGAAAAAGTAACGCTGTAGAAACAAGAACGCCAACAGATTTCACAAAATGTTGGCGTATTTGAAGAACTTCGAAAAGCAAAATTCTTTCTATGTACTTTTACAATACAATAAACACCATTGCAATAATAAATAACACAGTAAATATAAATCCAACAATTAAAGGATTCGGTAATGAAGCACGTTCTAAATTTGGTTTTGACATTGTCTTCTCCTAATAAGTAACAATTCCATTATAGATATATGGTCAACTTTTAAAATTTCAATCAAAATGTAGTGATTCTGTCTTTGATAAAACTAACCCAACAAACTTTACAATTATCAATAAGGATAATAAGTAGAATATTCAACTTGATTAAAAGCACCACTTTGCTCCATAAGAATTAATCCACCTCCAATTAAAATTAATCCAAGAAGGACTGCAAATGCTATTTTCCAATAGCTATAGGGTCTTTCACCTTGTACTTGCCCTGTACGCCCATTAATCACAAAACGATAAGATTTATTACGATATAAGAAGGCTGCTGACCAAATAGGAAGCGAGCAATGTTTATAGGTTGTGTTGCTATGTCCAGTAGTAACTTGATGTATTCGTTGATGGTCTCCACCAATATCAAATGCAATATCACGATGAATTATGCCATCCATAATTTGTTTTGCGCGATCAAAACCTTCATCTAATTCAACTTGATAAAGTTCACTTTGGAAGCCACTAATATATTTTTCATCATAAGGAACAAGATTTTCTAAATCCCATGGTTCTAACCGATCAAGAATTTGTCGTGGTAACGATAAGCTGGCTCCAATTAACACATCATCAAAAAATCGTGCAACGCGCCCTCTAACGCTTCTCCAACGGATTTTAGGTACTCTTCTTACAGAAGAAACTCTGCGCCCATTTTGCACATAATTAACTCGCTGATTTACATAGTAAGTATCGCCTCTGTCACCAAGATATTTACTTTCCGTTTGACTATCGTATGTCCAGTAGGGGAGATAAATACCAAGTAATTTAGTTTCTTTACGAGCATATTTTTTAACTTCATTTGGAGCAAACCATAGCCCGTCTAGCCAATGCTTAAACTTATGCTTAGCTTGAGCATCAGTAATAATAAAGGGTAATAAAGACTTTGGAGGAATAGGCTTGATTTTTTGAGGACTAGTAACAATATCTGTACCACAAAATGGGCACTCACCCGCATGAACACTAGCTTCAAACTTAAAACTTGCACCACAAGCATTACAGTGGGCTTGCTCTACCATTTGAATAGGCTTTGCTTTTGCTAGCTCTCTTAAAGCCTGATGAAGATCATATTCCTCAATAACTTCATAGTTTTGACTGATTTCATTTTGGTGATGACAGTATTCACAGACCTGATGCTGAGTTCCTGGTTTAAATTTCAGCATTGCTCCACACTGAGAGCAAGGAAATTGATTATCTTGGCTGACAGGCTTGAGTCGCGTATTTTTTTTCACTTACTTTTTTAAATCAATTTTATTAATTCTTCTCTGATTTTAGTTCTGGAATAGGAGGAGGAGTCATGGAGAATAAGCTAGCTAACTCAGCAACTTTATTCGCAGGTGTCCACTGAACTAAATGCTGGTTCCAAATTAACGTATTTTGCTTTACTTGCTTAGAATTAACTTTGCCTTCAAGTTCTGATAAATTGAATGGCCCAGTTTGTTTACTATCAATAGCAATAAAATAATTAGTAACTGCCGGAATTGGCGGAGGTGTAGAGAGTGAATTTCCCATTTTATTGGCAATAGCAAACCCCATACCCATTCCTAATCCTTCTGCTCCTCCTCCAGACGGGTTTTCAGCTGCAGCTTTCATTGCTTCAGCTGCCTGAAACTCAGTGTAATTGCGTAAATTTCCCACAATGCCCATACTGGTTCGCTTATCAAGAGCTTCTTCTACTTCTTGAGGCAAAGAAATATTTTCAACTAATAATTTGGTTATTTCTAGTCCATAGTCTAAAAATTCTGAAGCTATTCTGCTGGTAACATATTCACTTAAATCATCATAATTAGCTGCTAAATCAAGAATAGGAATCTTCGATTCACCTAAAATAGTCGCAAAGCGTGAAAGAATCAGGTTACGTAATTGGTCACTAATATCAGTGGTATAAAAATGACCATTTGTCCCAGTAATTTCTTTAATAAAGGTTAGAGGGTCGTTAATTCTAACGGTATAACTACCAAATGCACGCAGTCGAACGGGGCCAAACTCTTGGTCTCGTAGCATAATGGGATTTTTTGTTCCCCATTTTAAATCGACAAAACGATGCATATTAAAGAAATAAACCTCTGCTTTAAAGGGACTATCAAATCCATGAGGCCAATTTTCCAAGCTGGTCATAATCGGCATGTTATTGGTTTCTAGCTCATACATACCCGGCTCAAAAAAATCTGCTGCTCTGCCTTCGTTAACTAAAATAGCCACTTGCGATTCACGAACCGTCAGTTTTGCACCGTATTTAATCTCGTTTCCATACCGCTCAAAACGATAAACCATTGTATCGTCAGAATCATCCAACCATTCAATGACATCAACAAATTCACCAAATAATTTATCCAATAACCCCATTATTCTCTCCTATTGATAATGTTTAAACTGATTGTTTGGCTTCTATTTCTTCAGCACGACTTGCAGCAGAAGAAAGTGTTTTACGTAATTCAGTTTCACATTCCTCTAATTGTAAAACAGAATCAGCACGCATTTTTTTACCTTCCTCAGCTATTTGTAGACTTTCGTTAATCGTGCTAATTAAAGTAGCATTGGCTTTTTTAACCGACTCTATATCAAAAACACCACGTTCTAATTCTTTACGAGTGATTGCATTAGCTTGATTAAGGTTTTCTGCATTAGCTTCTAACAAATCATTAGTTAAATCAGTTGCTGATTGCAAAGTTTCTGCTGCATCAGATGAACGATAAATCGCTACGGCTGTTGCTAATTGCTGCCGCCATAATGGAATGGTGTTAACAATAGTTGAATTGATTTTACTCACTAACCCTTTGTCATTATCTTGAACTAACCGAATACCGGGTAAACTTTGCATAGCTACTTGGCGTGTTAGCCGTAGATCATGGATGCGTCGTTCCAGATCATCTCTTGCAGAACGTAAATCTCTTAGTTCCTGTGCTTCAATAATGGCCTCAGATGTTTCTACTGCTTTGGCTTTTTCTGGAATAACCTGTTCATCCAAGTTTAATAGTTTTTGATCGCCCGCTGAAATGTAATGATCAAGATTATGAAAGTAATCTAAATTGGCATCGTATAATTTGTCGAGCATTGTAATATCTGTCAACAATACTGTTTTATGTGACTCTAGCTTGTCAGTAATAGTATCTATTTGCTTACGAACGTCTTCATATTGTTGTAAAAACTTGACTACTGGGTTTGCCCGACCAAATAGTTTGGCAAAAAAATCAGGTTTTTTATTGGGGTCTAAATTATCCACATCAAAACCACGCAAAGCAGCAACCATTTCATTTAAATCGCCACCTGCCTCTCCCATATCCTTATTTTTAACACCATCCAGCATTTTATCGGAAATAGTCGTGAGTTGTTCTTGAGCTTTACTTCCAAAATAGATAATAGATTTAGTATCGTTCATATCTATTGTTGCGACGATAGAATCTATTGCTTTTTTATTCTCTGTATCCGATTGGTCATAAGCTAATATATCACTAGTTACGCCGGGTACAATCTCATTAAAAACGCTACTACCTGGTATGGTGAGATCTTCTGTTTTAGTCGTTATTTTCTGTTCACTCATTTTATTTCCTATCTATTTCTAATTTGGGTTTAAACAACACCTTCATGCTTTAATTGGGCAGCTAAAACTTCTATTTGGACATCTAAATCTAAAACGTCATCTTCCAACAGTTTTTGTTTCTGTTCAATAAAAACGCTCTCTATAGTTTGTAATACATTATCAAAATTTTCTGTCAACTCTTCAGATTGATGCTTTCTTTGCATATCAGCATAGCCTTCAGTGACTTTTAAAGCTCCATCAAGATATACATTAAGAAATTTTCTTGCTCTTCTAATATCACCCGGATCATCTTGAATGATATCAACAATTTCTCCGGCATGATCACATATCACCCGTATGCGCTGGTTAAAACTTCGGTTGTTAATTTGTTTATTTGCTTGCTCAATCCCTACTATTTTTGCTTCTGCTTCATCTACAGTTTGGGAGACTTCTTCTGTTGTATAACCATGGGATCCTGCAACCATCTTCTCTTGCCAAGGATCGAAGCCATATAATAAGAACATACCCCCTAATGAACCTAAGCCAAAAGCTATAGAGGTAAAAAAAGAATGCCCCGCTCCCAGCCAGGCAACCCATCCCGTTGTAACAGCAACAATAATAGATGCCATTGTTTTTAAGGGCCATTTTGGTGGACGAGTAATTTTTTTATCTAAATAATGCTTCTCAGCAGCAATCCCTCGGCGCAAAAGACCTGCTGCTAATATAAATGCAGCACACCCGCCTACATTAGTGATAATCTTTGAAAAATCACCATAGGCAAATGATAAAAAAGCGGCCGGAATTAGAGCTAATGGCAAGATGTATAACAACAGCCCTCGGCTATTATATAACACACCTTGAGCCTGCTTTTTTTGGTAGGGTTTTGGTTTTCTTAGCTGCTCAGTATTTTTCATAGCGACAGATTATTATTTAGGATTCAAGAATAGCTTCACTATTGCTTAGAAATTGAAACATCATTTTTATCAGCAGAAATGACTTTAAGCATGGATTGACAGGAAGCTAGGCTAACAGTTGTAATTAATAGAATTAACCCTATTGATGACCGCAAGGTTTTAGACATTGTTTGGAGTCCTTTTAAATCCTTGATCCTAAATAAAAACTTAGGATCTAAGGCCTATAAATGATATAACGTTCAGTTGATTATATCTTGACTGATGTTTTTATGAAAATATGTTTATTTAAAAAATAATTTATGCTGTTACAGAATAACTATATTTTTACCCAAGTTGCCATATTAATTGAACAAATATACTAAGTATCAAGTCTGATATTGAGCTTATCCTAATCCCATCTATACTTAAGCCATCAAACAAATAAAATATTGTAGTTATAAGGGCACCTCTATTAATTGATGAATGGAAAAATTGAGTCCAAAATATCCAATCTCTGCGTTGAAACCCTTCGCAATAGCCTACTATTACGTGCGGATTTCGCCTTGATCTTGAATATTTTGGTTCTCAATTTTCTCATCCACAATTAATAGAGGTGCCCATAAAGTCTTATAGAAATTACCAAGGAAATTTAGTATGAAAAAATTGACAGGCATTACCTTAGCAGTTGTTCTAACCACAGGTTGTGCAATTGACCCTTACACTGGCGAACAAAAAGTGGCCAATACTGGCTGGGGAACAGCGATTGGCGCCGCAAGTGGTGCAGCTATTGGTGCAGCAGCAGGCGGTGGTAAAGGAGCTATTATTGGTGCTGGTGCTGGTGCTGCAGTGGGTGCTGGTGTTGGTTATTATATGGATCGACAAGAAGCACAATTACGCGCTCAACTTGAAGGCACAGGGATTAGAATTCAAAGACTAGGTGATGATTTAAAATTAATCATGCCTGGGAACATTACCTTTGCTACTAATTCAGCCAATATAAATGGAAATTTTTATTCTATATTAGATTCGGTTGGTATTGTTTTTAATAAATTTAATGAAACCAGCATCAATATTTCTGGTTATACCGACTCAACCGGTAGTGATAAACATAACCAAGAATTATCAGAGCATAGAGCTAATAGTGTTGCCAGCTATATTGTAAAAACAGGCGTTCAACATGGTCGAATCCAGTCTAGAGGCTTTGGAGAACGTTACCCTATTGCTTCTAATAAGATGGAATCGGGACGCTCTCAAAACCGCCGTGTCGAAATTAGTATTCGTCCAAGGTAATGTTCAACTAATGATCATTTTAAAAGCGATTAAAAATATCACAATAGAAAAATATCGCTTTAATTGTTGAGCCGGTAATTTACCGGCCAATTTAGCACCCATTGGAGCGGTTAAAATACTACAGCTAATAATTCCACACAAAGCGGGTAAATAAACATAGCCTAAACTCCATTCTGGCAAAAATGGTTGATTCCATCCTAAAAAGGCATAAACCAGTGTGCCTGAAACAGCAATAGGTAAACCACAAGCACTGGATATGGCTACCGCATTTTTTATCGCTACTTGCCTACTCACTAAATAAGGCACTGTTAGTGTTCCCCCTCCAATGCCTAATAGAGAAGAAAGCAGTCCAATTCCGTTACCTACAATGTAGTCCAGCCAATCATTCGTTTTTTTTAACCTTGTACTCTTATTATTTTGTAAGGCCGTGCGGAAACCAACATATAATAGGTAAGCAATAAAAAAATTTCTAAGTAATTCCGCATCAACAGTGTCTGCAACAAAAGCACCCATTCCAGCCCCAACTAATATCCCTGGACTTAAACGAAAAACCTTATGCCATAATATATTTCCTAATTTATGATGCGTTATTATTGAAGAAATTGAAGTTGGAATAATTGTTGCCAACGAGGTAGCAATAGCCAAAATCATTATTTGTTCTGTAGGAAAATGATGAGCAGAAAACAACCAAACCAAAGCGGGAACTATTACCACGCCGCCGCCTAATCCAAACAATCCAGCTAAAAAACCAGCTATTGCACCTAAAAGCATACTGAATAAAAAGAGTTCAAGCATTGTTTTACCCTGTTAAAATTCTATTCTACAAAATTAGTGTTATACGATATTTTATATGCAAACATTTTTGGTTGGCGGTGCCGTTAGAGATTCTTTACTTAATTACCCTGTCATAGAAAAAGATTGGGTTGTTATTGGTGAAACGCCAGAATCTATGGTTGCCCAAGGGTTTAGACCTGTAGGTAAAGATTTTCCTGTTTTTTTACATCCTGATACTCACGATGAGTATGCCCTGGCTCGTACAGAACGAAAAACTGCGCCTGGTTATAAAGGATTTACCGTACACGCGTCGCCAGAAGTAACGCTTGAAGAAGACTTGATCCGTAGAGATTTAACCATTAATGCTATTGCAATGGATCAGCAGGGTAACATTATTGATCCCTTTAATGGTAAAGATGACCTTGAAAAACGTCTATTTCGCCATGTGTCACCTGCTTTTTCTGAAGACCCTGTAAGAATATTACGGATTGCCCGTTTTGCTGCTCGTTATGCTCATTTAGGGTTTACTATTGCAGATGAAACTTTACAGCTGATGAAGCAAATGGTCAATAAAGGAGAAACGGACTACCTAGTTGCAGAACGTGTTTGGGCTGAATTATTTAAAACTTTATCAGAAAGATCACCTTCTGCATTTTTTTATACCCTAAAAGATTGCAATGCTTTGAAGTCTATTTTTCCAGAACTTGATCAACTTTTTGGAATTCCTCAGCCTGAAAAACATCATCCAGAAATAGATACTGGAGTTCATAGTTTACTCTGTCTGGAACAGGCATCAAAATTATCTGTTAAACCTGAAGTTCGCTTAGCAGCCTTATTACATGATTTAGGAAAAGCAAAAACAGATAAAAGTAAATGGCCTAGTCATCATGGGCATGAACAACTAGGCCTTCCTGTTCTTGAACAGTTTTGTAAAAGGCTAAGGGTTCCTAAATCGTTTAAAACCTTGGCAATACTTGTTATGCAGTACCATACACACTGCCATCGAGTCTCAGAACTAAAAGCCAGCACCTTAACTGATATGCTGGGATCTTTGGGTGCATTTAAGACTTCGAGCTTGATTGTTGAAGATTTTGTACTGGCTTGTGAAGCCGATGCCAAGGGTAGAACAGGACTTGAGAATAATCCCTATCCTCAAGCATCTTATGTTCTAAGCGCGGCTATTGCAGCTTGTAATATAGACACATCAGATATTTTGAATGGTAAATTAGAAGGTTCTAAAATTGGTGATGCAATTCGAATATTAAGGATTAATGCAGTTACTGAATTTATTAAATCAGTATAGAAACTGATTCTAGTAAAAATACGTTGAATTAAATACTCAAGGCAATTATAGTAAATTTTTATTCAACTCTTAACTTTTTTGAAAACACAATGCCATCATTTGATATAGTCTCTGAATTTGACGCTCACGAAGTTCATAATGCTGTAGACCAAGCAAATAAAGAAGTCTCAACTCGTTTTGATTTTAAAGGCTCTAATGCGCAATTTGAACTACAAGAAAACAGTATTCTTATGAAGGCAGCATCAACCTTTCAATTACAACAAATGCTTCCCATCCTGTTTTCTAAAATGACTAAACGAGGAGTGGATATTGCTTGTATGGAAACGGGAGATATTCAAGATACCGGTAAAACAGCGCAACAACCGGTTACTCTTAATCAAGGGATAGAAACACCTATCGCAAAAAAGATTGTGAAAATAATTAAAGATAAGAAACTTAAAGTTCAAACAGCCATTCAAGGTGAAAAACTGAGAGTTACGGGAAAAAAAAGAGATGATTTACAACAAGTGATTGCTATGCTTAAATCAGAGGAATCTATTGAGCTTCCGTTACAATTTGAAAATTTTAGGGATTAAAACTGTAGCTACAATCACCAATAGTTATTTTTAGTTTCTCACGATAGCTTGACTGAGGAAAGAAAAGTATCATATATGCTTAAGTAAAAGACAAAAGTTCCGATACAACCCCTTTCCTTCAATAATAATTTCAATCATGCAGCCCTTAGAAATATTGCGCAATACTCTTCCCCAAGTTGGACAGGTTAATTGGATAGGTTTAAGACCTGAAAGACGAGCAACAATGGAAGTCGTCAATCAAGTTAAGGCGCGCCTTGAAAATGGATTAGTAGGAGACCGTTATGCCGGCCGATCAGGTAAGCGTCAAGTTACGCTTATGCAGATTGAACACTTACCCGTCATTGCTTCACTTTTAGGGCTTGATTCTATTGACCCAGCGACACTTCGGCGGAATATCTGTGTTAGTGGCCTAAATCTTCTTGCCCTTAAAGAAAAGAAATTTCAGATTGGTGATGCAGTATTAGAATACACAGGACAGTGCCATCCTTGTTCTTTTATGGAAGAAATCTTTGGTGAGGGTGGTTACAATGCGATGAGAGGGCATGGTGGCATAACTGCACGGATTATAAAACCTGGGTTGATTAAGCTTAATGATTCTGTTTCTACGCTAAAATAATTTACTCATCAATAACACCTTTGTACCCAGAGGTAATAGGGTAGCGTCGGTCTCGCCCAAAAGCTCTTGGAGTAATTTTAATCCCAGGAGGTGCTTGTCTTCGCTTATACTCATTTCTATCTACTAGTGATATGGCTCTGTTAATGTCTTTTATTTGATAGCCTGCTTCGAGTATATCTTTAGCAGATTTGTCCTGTTCTATATACATTTCCAAAATCGGGTCTAAAACTGAATAGGGTGGTAGAGAGTCTTCATCTATTTGATCCGGAGCTAACTCTGCCGATGGTGGGCGAGTAATTACTCTTTCTGGAATAACGTCTGAAAGTGTATTTCTATATTCAGCTAGTTGGTAAACTAGTAATTTAGGCACATCTTTTATTGGTGCGAAGCCTCCTGCCATATCCCCATATAAAGTAGCATAACCGACACTCATTTCACTTTTATTTCCAGTCGTGAGCAGTAATTTACCTTGTTTATTCGACATTGCCATTAGCAATACGCCACGGCAGCGAGCTTGTATATTTTCTTCTGTGGCATCCCTTTTTGTACCGGAAAAGACTTCGCTTAACATCCCAGTAAATGCTGTAACAGCTGGCTCTATTGCAATGGTATGGTGTTTTATTCCTAAAGCCTCAGCTTCTAAAGTAGCATCTTCATTGCTCATATCCTGAGTATATTTTGATGGCATTAAAACAGCTTCTACCTGATCAGCCCCTAATGCATCTGCTGCAATTGCCAAAACCAAGGCAGAATCTATTCCACCGGATAAGCCCAATAGCACACCTTTAAATCCATTTTTATAAACATAATCTCTAACACCTAAAACCAGTGCTTTGTATTCACTGGAAATTATATTGTATAAAGGCGCACAGGTGTTTTTTATCGGAACGCTATTTTCAAACTCTACCACCGTTACTTGTTCTTCAAATTCTTCTGCTCTGAATACAACATCACCTTCTGCATTAACAACAAAAGATGCACCGTCAAACACTAACTCGTCTTGTCCACCAATTGCATTGACATAGACTAACGGTATTTCTGCCTGTTTTACTTGCTGACACACGATCTCTTCACGTTGATGGATTTTACCAGCATAAAATGGTGAGGCATTTAGGGTGATAATCAGCTCTGCACCTGCTTGTTTATTTTTTTCTACTAATCCTTTTTGCCAGATGTCTTCACATATTGTGAGAGCAATAGATGTTCCTTTTATGGAAAATAAACAGCTTTGACTAGATGATTTAAAATAGCGTTGTTCATCAAACACACCAAAATTTGGCAATACATTTTTTTTATACTGTGTCAGTATTTTCCCATCTCTTAATACGGCAGCACTGTTGTATAAATTCCCATCATCTAGCTCTGGAAAGCCGATAACAATATCTATACCCTGTACTGCATCTGCTATTTCTGCTACTGCTCGATTTGCATGATTAATAAAATCTGATCGTAGAAGTAAATCCTCTGGGGGATAGCCGGTTATACTAAGTTCGGGGAAGACAATAAGATCTGCTTTTAACTCATCCCGTGCATGTTGTGCTGTTTGGATGATTTTTTTTTGGTTAGCTTTAATTCCACCAACCAGTAAGTTAATTTGTGCTAAGGCTATTTTTAACATTTTTAAATTTGTTGGTGATGTTATAAGGCAGTTTGATGGACTGCCGTCTCTTTGGCAATCCATCAAAGGTATGATAAAAATGTTAGGTTAACGATAGAGCTGTTAGCCTAACCTACTTGCTTTAATCACATCACTATTATTACAAACAGGCTTTTATCGCAGTACCCATTTCTGTAGGAGAGTCTACCATTGTTACACCGGCGGCTTTAAGTGCCGCTATTTTTCCTTCAGCTGTACCTTTGCCCCCTGTAACAATCGCACCTGCATGTCCCATTCTTTTCCCTGGAGGAGCTGTTTTTCCTGTTATATAACCTACCACTGGTTTTGTAACATATTCTTTAATATAGTCAGCCGCGTCTTCCTCTTCTCCTCCACCTATTTCACCTACCATAATAATTCCTTTTGTTTGATCATCATCTTGAAAACGACAGATTACATCAATAAATGTCATACCATGAATCGGATCACCCCCTATTCCAACACAAGTACTTTGCCCCAAGCCTGCCTGAGTTGTTTGATGAACAGCCTCGTAAGTTAATGTACCAGATCTAGATACCACACCGATAGAACCAGGTAAATGAATGTTTCCTGGCATAATACCTATTTTGCATTCGCCTGGAGTAATCACGCCCGGGCAATTTGGGCCTACCAAGAGTGTATCAGTCCCTGCCATTGCCGCTTTTACTTTTAACATTTGCAGGACAGGGATGCCTTCTGTAATACAAATAATTAAACCAATGCCTGCATCCACGGCTTCTAAAATAGCATCCGCGGCATAAAAAGGCGGAACATAAATCATACTGGCAGTTGCACCTGTTTCTTTTACTGCTTGTTCTACTGTATTAAAAACCGGTAAATTCAAATGCGTTTGTCCACCCCGGCCTGGCGTTACTCCACCGACTAATTGTGTGCCATATGCCAACGCTTGTTCAGAATGGAATGTACCTTGCTTTCCGGTAAACCCCTGACAAATCAGTTTAGTTTGTTTGTTAATTAAAATGCTCATGCTGCCTCCTTGGCTAATGCTACAACCTGGTCAGCGGCACTGGCTAAATCATCAGCTGCCACTAAGCCTAAATTAGAATTATTCAATAACTCCCTCCCTTTTTCAGCATTTGTTCCCTCCAGCCTAACCACAACGGGGATGGTGACATGGACTTCATCAACAGCAGTCAAAATACCTTTGGCAATAATATCGCATTTCACAATACCACCAAAAATATTGACCAAAATCGCCTTTACGTTCCCATCAGATAATATTAATTTAAACGCTTCGCAGACTTTCTCAGGCGTTGTACCACCCCCCACATCAAGAAAATTGGCAGGCGAGCCGCCTTTAAGTTTAACTAAATCCATCGTTGCCATCGCTAAACCGGCACCATTAACCATACAGCCAATTGTGCCGTCCAAGGTGATGTAATTCAGATCAAACTGTTCCGCTTTATTTTCCTTTTCGTCCTCTTGTCCTTCATCTCTATATTCCATAATATCGGGATGTAAAGCTGTAGCATTATCATCAAAATTTATTTTCGCATCTAAAGCCAGTATTTCACCATCATCTGTTTCTACTAATGGATTAATTTCTATCTGACTAGCATCTTTTTCCAACAATAATTTATACATGCCTTGCATGATTTTTTCTATTGCCCTAATTTGAGAACCTTGTAGAGATAAATCAAAAGCAACTTGTCTACATTGATAAGATTGCAGGCCTGCTGCCGGATCAATATATAAAGTCACAATTTTTTCAGGGGTTTCATCAGCAACCATTTCTATATCCATGCCGCCTGCAATAGAAGATAAAAACATAATCCGCTCACTGGCTCTATCGACCAAAACACTCAGATAAAACTCTCGTTTGATTGGGTAAGTTTTTTCAATCAAAACTGATTCTATCGGTAAACCTTCTTTACCCGTCTGTTTGGTGACTAAACGATTACCTAACATATCTGAGGCAAACTGCTTAACTTCTTCTGTATTTTTAGCAACCTTAACCCCCCCTACTTTGCCTCGACCTCCTGCATGAACCTGGGCTTTAACCACCCAAGCATCTGCTAAGACTTCTTCTGTCGCCTGAACGGCTTGAGTAGCGGTTACTACGTTTTTTCCTTGAGGAACAGGAATACCAAATGCCTGAAACAATTGTTTAGCTTGATACTCGTGAATATTCATTTTTTCTCCAAATGCCCTAAGGAGCATCTCTATTAATTCGTGACTCGCATCTATACGTCTAAATTACCCGATAACTTCGTCCTCTACACGCGGATGTTGGTGAGGAAAATAAGCTCCTGCAAGCTCATTATTAACTGCGATCTTCGCCTTGTTCTCGAACATTTTAGACGCATACCTGCTCAGACAGATTTAATAGAGGTGCTCCCTAATAAATTATTAAGTGCTATGCTTAAATGATTACTTATATATTCTATCGAATTATCCTATAAAAATCAGTTAGACACGGATTTATTATGCAAGATATTAGTTTCTTAATCCCTAATCAAATGAAAGTTTTACCTTTTGCTTAAATCATCCCTTTTTGAAACACTGTTAAATCAATAGCTTGTGATAGAATCTAAGATTCAACAGATATTTATAAAAGACTCAATACAAACCGATAATTGATGGCTCTAAATCAACCCAAAACAATTTCACCTTGTCCTTTCTCTAAAGGTTATCGCATACCGGTAGAACAAGCCTGGTCATTATTAAAAGTATTCTTTATTTATCGCTTTATTATCTCTTCTTTGTTCGTCATTCTGCTCTATAGCAATTTTGATTTGTCTTTACTAAAACATCAGGATGCTCGATTATTCTTTTTTAGTAGCCAAAGTTACCTTGCCTTCTCTATTGTTTCTGGTATTTGTACATTTAAACGACTATTTGGCTACACAACTCAAGCACAGGTTGCTATCTTTAGTGATATTATTTTTATCACTCTATTAATGCATGCAAGTGGTGGTATTAACAGTGGAATAGGTATTTTATTGGCAATATCAATTGCTTCTGGTGGGTTATTGATTGGAGGGCATTGCGCCCTATTATTTGCAGCCCTTGCTAGTCTTTCTATTATCACTCAGCAACTATATACCAGCCAATCCAGTTCAATAGATGCTACCTCCTTTACATACGCAGGTATGTTGGGTGCAGCTTTTTTTACCATTGCTTATCTGTCTTTTATTTTAGCCAAACGAACTGAACAATCAGAGATTTTAGCATCGCAACATCAACAAACCATTTCTAACCTAGAGGAGCTTAATCAATACATTATTCAACATCTACAATCTGGTATTATTATTTGTACAACAAATCAGCAGATCAAAATGTGCAACGAAGCTTCTTTAACGATATGTGATAAAAAAGAACAACCAGAAAATTTTAAAAAACTGTCTGATATTTCTCCTCAATTAAGTAATTACTTTCAACAATGGGTTGAAAATAACAATCAAAATGTTGCATTAATAAAATCTCCCAACAAAAGCCAAACGCACTGTCGATTTTCTTTACTTAAAACTCGATTAGAAACCTTTCATATGATTATCCTGGAAGATATAGCACTTTATAATCAAAGATTACAACAAAGTAAATTGGCTTCATTAGGTTGTCTTACCGCAAGCATCGCCCATGAAATTCGCAACCCTTTAGGAGCAATCAGCCATGCTGGTCAACTATTATCAGAAGCACCAGAATTATCAACACAAGACCATCGGCTAACGGAAATCATCCAATCCCATTGCCAACGTGTTAATAAAATTATTGAAGATATTCTTCAGCTTTCACGTAGAGAGCCATCTAAAAGAAAAAAAATAGAACTAAATCATTGGATTAAATCATATCTACAAATCTTTATTCAAACTAGTGATTGTGATTTAACCAGCTTCAAAATTGAATCAAAATCCGATAATTTATGGGTTCATGTCGATGTAGGACATTTAAAACAAATTTTAGATAACCTCTGCTTTAACGCTTTAAAATATGGAAACTCTTCGAAAGAGACTATCATTCTTGAATTAGATCTATCAGAAAACTCTCCCTGCATTAGAGTTATAGATAACGCAGCAGAAATCCCCCCAGATATAGCTAATCGACTTTTTGAACCCTTTTTCACCACCTCCCCCACGGGCACAGGCTTAGGTTTATATATCTCAAAAGAATTAGCTGAGCTTAATCAAGCAAAATTAAGCTATGCTATGACAGATAATAATAAAAGCTGTTTTACACTTTGTTTACCCAGTGTAGATAACTCAAAAATAGAAATATGACGACTCCATTAACTCTTATCATTGATGATGAACCTGATATTAGGGAATTATTAGAAATTACCTTAAACAGGATGAAAATAAAAACACTAAGTGCTGAAAATATAGAAGCAGCAAAAATACTATTGGCAAAAAACAAGTTTGACCTTTGTTTAACTGATATGAAATTACCTGATGGGAATGGTCTTGATCTGGTTGATTTTATACAAAAAAGCAACTCGCCTATGCCCGTTGCAGTTATCACAGCGCATGGAAGTATGGACATTGCCATAAAAGCAATGAAAAAAGGTGCTTTTGATTTTTTATCAAAGCCTGTTGATTTAACGGTATTAAGACAACTAGTCAATAATGCACTTAAACTGTCTGAACAAATTCATTCTAAAAAAGACCGAAGAACTCGGCATTTACTGTTAGGTAACTCCCAAGTCATGCGAGATATCCGAACTAAAATTGATAAAGTTGCTCGTAGCCAGGCACCTGTTTATATCAGTGGAGAATCAGGATCAGGTAAAGAATTAGTCGCTAAACTTATCCATCAACAAAGCCCAAGGGAAGATGCCCCTTTTATAGCTGTTAACTGCGGCGCAATCCCTCATGAGCTGATGGAAAGTGAGTTTTTTGGCCACAGAAAAGGAAGCTTTACTGGTGCTACTGCGGATAAAGTCGGCTTATTTAAAGCAGCTGATGGCGGTACATTATTTTTAGACGAAGTCGCCGACTTACCGTTACCGTTACAAGTAAAACTACTTCGAGCCATACAAGAAAAAAAAATTCGACCCATTGGAGAACAACAAGAAATTGCCATTAATGTGCGATTATTAAGTGCTACCCATAAAAACCTTAATCTAATGGTAGATGAAGGCAACTTTAGGCAGGATTTATACTATCGAATTAATGTTATTGAATTAATTACCCCTCCCTTACGCACAAGAGCTGAGGATATTCCTGAACTAGCTGATTTTTTATTATCTAAATTAGCTTCTAATAATGACCAGTCGCAACCCACCCTATCCTCTGCTGCGATTAACGCATTAAAACAATATCACTTCCCTGGCAATGTTCGAGAACTTGAAAACATATTAGAACGCGCACTGGCTTTATATGATGGACAAATTATTGAGCTTGAAGATTTAAATCTTCCAATAAGTACCGAACTCCCCAAGGCGAAACCCTTTGATCCTTCTGAAATATCGTTAGAAGATTATCTAGAAACAATAGAAAGAGAGGCACTTAGTCGTGCATTAGATGAAAATCGTTGGAATAAAACTGAAACAGCAAAACATTTAGGACTGACATTTAGGTCATTGCGTTATAGATTGAAAAAATTGGGATTGGATTAACACATTACTTTTACTTTCCAATACAAAAAGAACTAAATATTTTCCCTAACAAATCATCTGAGCTAAAAGCTCCAGTAATTTCAGCAAGACTATTTTGTGCTTGTCTTAAATCTTCTGCGACCAATTCACCTGCCTGATTTTGTAATTGCACTATTGCACTTTCAACAAATTCTTGACCTTGACTTAAAGCATCTATATGTCTTTTTCTAGCAATAAAAACATTATCTGTTTCTCCATTAAACCCTACACTTTTTTTCAAGTAATTTGTCAGTAAATCCAGTCCTAGTTGTTTTTTTACTGAAAGGTATATTTCGGTTCCTTCTGGAGATTCTATTATTCTTGGTTCTTTTCCTAATAAATCAATTTTGTTATATATTTTCGTTATATTAAGATTATTGGGTAAAGAGTCGATAACTGAATCAGTTTCAGGGTCTGTACTATCAATCAGTAGTAAGATTTTATCAGCTTGATTTATCTGCTCATGTGCTCGACGAATGCCTTCTTTTTCTACTACGTTATCACTTTCTCGTAAGCCAGCTGTATCAATAATGTGTAGTGGCATTCCATCAATTTGTATTTGTTCTTTTAAAATATCTCGGGTAGTACCTGCAATTTCTGTCACTATGGCTGCTTCATGTCCTGCTAATGCATTAAGTAAACTTGATTTACCTACATTGGGTTTTCCTGCTAATACGACTGTCATACCATCACGCAATAACCGCCCTTGCCTTGCTGTTTTTTTTATTTTTTTTATTTCTTCTGCTATTTTTTTTATTTTATTTTCAACAACTCCATCTGATAAAAAATCAATTTCTTCGTCAACAAAATCTATTGCAGCTTCAACATAAACCCTTAGTTCTGTCAGCTCATCAACTAACTCATTAATCTCTTCTGAAAAAACGCCTTGCATTGATTTCTGAGCAGATCGTGCAGACTGTTCTGTGCTGCTTTCTATTAAATCTGCAACAGCTTCGGCTTGTGCTAAATCTAGTTTGTCATTTAGGAACGCCCTTTCAGTAAATTCCCCAGGATTGGCTAATCTAGCCCCTAAGCAAAGAACCCGTTTTAATAACATACCTAAAACAACAGTTCCACCATGACCTTGCAATTCTATTGTATCTTCACCTGTATACGATGATGGGTTTGGGAAAAATAGGAGGATGCCTGAGTCAATAACGATTTGATCTTCATCTTTAAAAGATGTAAACAATGCTTGTCTCGGAAGAAATAGTTTAGTAGTTAGTTTCTTTGCAATTTCAGAAGCTGAAGATCCTGAAATTCTGATAATACCTACACCCCCATTTCCAGGAGGTGTTGCTATTGCAGCAATGGTATCTTGTCTATTGTATTTCACTTAAAAGGGGTGTTCTACCATTTAAACAGAAAGAGCGGACAAAATCCGCTCTACAAAAATATTACTTTAATTATTATTAATCAATCTTCAGCTTCAATTTGTTTAGTGATATACCACTGCTGAATAATTGATAAGGTATTGTTACATACCCAATAAAGAACCAACCCTGCTGGAAAGAATAAAAAGAAAACAGTAAATACGATTGGAAACATTTTCATTACTTTTGCTTGCAATGGATCAATCGGTGCTGGATTTAAACTTTGCTGAATTTTCATGGTAATTCCCATAATAACCGGCAAAATAAAATAGGGATCTTGTGCTGATAAATCTTGAATCCACAATGCAAAAGGTGCTTGTCGTAATTCTACCGTTTCTATTAACACCCAATAAAGAGAAATAAAGACGGGGATTTGTACCATGATAGGAAGACAGCCACCCATTGGGTTTACTTTCTCCCTTTTGTACATAGCCATCATTTCAGTATTAAAACGCTGCCTGTCATCTGCATATTTTTCTTGCATTTCTTTAAGACGCGGTTGAATTTTACGCATCTTGGCCATTGATCGATAACTAGCCTGAGATAATTTAAAGAACAACAATTTAATACATAAGGTAACACCTAAAATTGAAAATCCCCAATTCCCTATTTTGTCATGTATTTTATTAAGCAACCAGTAAATAGGTTTTCCTATAACAGTTAACCAACCATAATCAACCGTTAATTCCAGACCCTGGGCAACTTTTTCCATCATTGGCTGAATTTTTGGTCCAGCAAACAAGTGTGAACTAAAAATCGTATCAGTATGCGGTGCTACTGAAACTGTAGGAGAATAAGAACCAATAACATAACGATAGTCTTTTAATTCTTTAGTATAAAATTGATTTTCCTGATCTGAGGGAGGTATCCAGGCAGAAGCAAAATAGTGTTGAGTCATAGCACTCCAACCACCTAAGGATTTAACATCAAGGTTTTCCTCTGTCATATCATCGTAGTCTACTTTTTGATACTTTTCTTCTTCCGTGTAAACTACTCCACCTGCATAAGTTCTAATAAAAGTATTGCCTTTATCATCAACAAATGGGATTCTTAATAATTGCCCATATTGTCTACCTGACCAAGTTTTTGATGAATCATTACTGACTTTTTGCTCAACAGAAATATTGTAACTATTTCGGCTAAAGGTAAAAATTTTTGTAACAACTAAACCTTCATTATTTGTCCAGACTAATGGAACAGATAATGTATCTTCTCCATCTGTTAATTGATAGTTATCATTCTCGACTGAAAATATAGCATGATGATCCGGTGCTGCTACTGAATCAGTATTAGCAATTAAACCACTTTGTGCCAAAAATAATTTTTCAATATTGCTGTCAAATAAACGAATGGGAGAGAGATCTTTTTCCTGAGGGTCTAATCCTACCAATGCAAACATCTTATTTACAATGGTATTTACTTTTTCATGTGGATATTGTAATAAATCCAGATTACGTATCGTACCGCCTTTAGCATCTATTTCTACAGAAAAAACATCAGTTTTAACCGTAATAATTTTATCTGATGGAACCTCAAGAGCAGGTACAGCCTCAGCAGTTTCCTCGGTTTCAGCTTGTTGAGAAGACTCTAAACCAGGTAAATCTTGTTTAGAGTCTTGAATCGTTGGTTGTTCTACTACTGCCACTTCAGCAGGCTTTGGACCATAATCTAATTGCCAAGCTTCCCAAAGCATGTAAGAAATCATTGCTAATGCAATAACTAGTAGAAATCTAATGTTATCCATTGTTATTTACCAAATTTATCTGGAACAGGGTCTATACCCCCCTGATGAAAGGGATGGCATTTTAATAACCGTTTGAGTGTAAGGAAAGAGCCTTTGAATGCACCATGAATCTGAATTGCTTCCAGACTATAACTAGAACATGTAGGATAAAACCTACAGCTAGAGCCAAACAAAGGACTTATAAAATATTTATAAAATTTTATAAGCTTTATCAGTATGGTTCGCATTTATTAATCAATTTAAGCCAATGCTTATCCAAAGACTTTTTTAATAAGATAGGTGATGCATTTGCAGCATCTCTTCTGGCTAAAACAACAATATCAATATTTATTAACGAATGTTGTTGTAATCGAAAATTTTCCCTAACAGCTCTTTTAATTATATTTCTTGTAACTGCTTTTCTTATATTTTTTTTTGCGATTGCAAGCCCTAAACGGGGATGACCTTGATCATTCTTAATCGCCAATAAGGTAAAAAGCTTATCAGTAGATTTAACTGCTTTTGCAAATACTTTTTTATATTCAGCCGGTTTCCCTAATCTCAATTGTTTGGGGAAACTAAAAGTCTCGCCTGCCAACTATACTGTTAACTCTGCGCGACCTTTTGCTCTACGAGCATTAATTACTTTACGACCACCAACTGTGGCCATTCTTGCACGAAAGCCATGTGTTCTGGCACGCTTTATTTTACTTGGTTGATATGTTCTTTTCATTTGGCTAAGCCCTATAATGTGTTTTTAACAAAAAACGGATAAAAAAGACGTCGGATGATAAAATATAATAGTACACTCTGTCAATGTAATTCCTAATTAAAATATATTCACCCTTAACTAAAACTAATGAACTCAATCTGGAATAACTGTTTATCTAAACTTGAAAATGAAATCCCTTCCAGTGATTTTAGTACCTGGATCAGACCATTACAAGCAATAGAAAAAAATGGTACTCTTAAATTGTTAGCACCCAATCGGTTTATTATAGATCATGTCAAACAACATTTTTTGTCTAAAGTTGAAGATGCTGTTTATGAATTTTCAAATGGTACTTTATTGCTACAGTTTGAAATTGGTTCAAAAAAGACTACACCTTTGATTCAGCCTAAGTTATTAAAAAATAATTCACAGAATAATGAAAAACCTAAACGTTCTAATTTTTTAAATAAAACATTTACATTTGATACTTTCGTTGAAGGTAAATCTAACCAACTTGCAAAAGCTGCGTCAATTCAAGTCTCAGAAAACATTGGAAAAGCTTATAACCCATTATTTATATATGGTAGTTCAGGTTTAGGTAAAACTCATCTTATGCATGCCATTGGTAATGCTGTTATAGAAAAAAAACCTAATACAAATATTATTTATTTGCATTCTGAAAAGTTTGTTCAAGATATGGTTCAAGCATTTCAACATAATACTATCAATGCATTTAAAGATTATTATCGCAGTGTTGATGTATTGCTTGTTGATGATATTCAGTTTTTAGCTGGGAAAGGACGCTCTCAAGAAGAGTTTTTTCATACCTTTAATAATTTGTTAGATAAAAAGCATCAGGTAGTTTTAACCTGTGATAAATATCCAAAAGAAATTGAAGGCCTAGAGGAACGATTGAAATCTCGATTTGGTTGGGGTTTACCCGTTGCAATTGAGCCACCTGACTTAGAAACAAGAGCTGCAATTTTACTAAAAAAAGCTAGCTTGGTTAATGTACAGTTAGTTCAAGAAGTTGCTTTTTTTATTGCTAAAAGAATTCCTTCTAATGTAAGAGAGTTGGAAGGAGCGCTTCGAAGAGTGATTGCAAATGCCCAATTTACAGGTCGAGAGATTACTATTGATTTTACTAAAGAAGCTTTACATGACTTAATTTCATTACAAGATAAATTAGTTAATATTAATAATATTCAAAAAACAATTGCTGAATACTTTAAAATTCGTGTTGCAGACTTATCCTCTAAAAACCGAAGGCAATCAATCACCAGGCCTAGACAAATAGCCATGTGTTTGGCAAGAGAATTAACTAACCATAGTTTCCCTGAAATTGGTGATGCATTTGGGGGCAGAGATCACACCACGGTTATTAACGCATGTAAACGTATTAAAGCATTGAGAGAAAGTGATATTAAAGTTTCTGAAGATTATCAAAACTTGTTAAGAACTTTGTCACTTTGAAATAATTATCTATGATTGAAAGACAAAAATAATTTTTTTATTCTTTATTCTGGCTGTGGATAACTATGTGATATGGACACTCTATAAAATGTTTATTTCTTGTAATCAATTTATTTATGATTATTTTTCACCAAGATAATCACAACTAAAAGTTATTTAATCCACATTTTTTAAAATATATTAACTTATTGATATTTAATTAAAAAACACACTTATCAACAGTTTCATTAAAGACTAATAACAGTAATAGGTTTAAGTATATATTATGAATTTTATTATTAATAGAGAACAATTACTTGTTCCTTTACAACAAATTGTAAGTATTATTGAGAAGAGGCAAACTATGCCCATTCTTTCTAATATTTTAATTGTCGTTAATGAAAATTGTTTAGTGTTAACAGGGACTGATTTAGAAATTCAGTTAATTGCAAAAATTAATCTTGATTCTTCTGAAACCGGAGAAATTACAATTCCTGCTCGGAAGTTTTTAGACATAATTAGACTATTACCTAACGAAGCAGAAATTAAAATAGAATTATCTAACGAGAAAGTAAAAGTATCTTCTGGTCGGAGTAGATTTTCATTATCAACTTTAGCTGCTAATAATTATCCAGAGTTTTCAGAATCAGAATTCGAAAACCAGTTTTTGATTAATGCAGGAAAAATGAAAAAAGCATTAGATAAAACAGTTTTCTGTATGGCTAATCAAGATGTTAGATATTATTTGAATGGTTTGTTATTACATATATCAAATAGTAAATTAAAGTTAGTTGCATCAGATGGACATCGCTTATCAATTTATGAGGATGATATAGGTGTCGCAACAGGTTATGAAACACGTATTATTTTACCTAGAAAAGGTGTAGTAGAACTTTCTCGTTTATTGGATGATGAAGATGCTGAATTGAATATTCAATTTTCTAGCAGTAATATTAAAATTCAGATTAAAGAATATGTTTTTTCAGCCAAATTAGTTGATTCTAAATATCCAGATTTTAGTAAAGTATTTGAACAACCATTTTTTAATCAAATCCATGTTCAAAAGCAATTATTAAAAGAGGCATTAACTCGAGTTGCTATTTTATCGAATGAGAAATTTAAAGGTGTTACTTTTGAAGTATCTAATGAATTGCTTAAATTAAGTTCTCATAACCCAGAACATGATGAAGCTGAAGAAGAATTGATTATTGAATATCAAGGTGAACCTATTTCAATTGCTTTTAATTCTCAATATTTATTAGATGCCGTCAGTAATTTAGATTCAGAATTAGCTGTTCTTAGTATTGCAAGTAATTCAAGTAGTTGTTTTGTTGAAGAACCTCAACAACAGTTATACCGATTTATTGTTATGCCTATGCGTTTGTAATAAAGCACTTTTATAATGCTGATAAATCCATTGTCTATTAAGTGCCCTCCTCCTCTTATTACTTTTAATGAAATCAAATTTGATTTTTTCTATCTAATTAAATATTAAGTAATATTTAGGCACCTAAGATAATGAGTTTAAATAAACTTGATATTTATTCTTTTAGAAACATTCTAAAAGCTTCTATTAAACCTTCCTCAGAAATTAATTTTATCGTTGGTGAAAATGCGAGTGGTAAAAGTTCCTTGCTTGAAGCTATTTATATTTTGGGTAGAGCTCGTTCATTTAGATCACCAAATACCAAACAAGTGATACAGTTTGAAAAAAATGAATTAATAGTTTCAGGTATAGCTAGTGAGCAAAGTGAACATAATTATCACCTGGGAATACAGATTAACAATAGTGGTTGTATTATTCGTATCAACCAAAAAAATAGTGATAAAGCAGAATTAGCATATTCATTTCCTGTTTTATTGATACACCCTAAAAGTTATAAATTACTAGATGATGGCCCTCAAATAAGAAGAGAATTCATGGACTGGGGTGTATTTAATGATGAAGAGTTTTTTTTGGGGAATTGGAGAAAATATAAAAAAGTTCTTCAGCAAAGAAATTCATTATTAAAGACTAAGAAAGTCAGACATATTAATGTATGGGATACAGAGCTTGTTCAGTGCGGTACAATAGTATCGGAATATAGAAATAAATATTTAACAAGACTAGAACCTGTTTTTATTGAAATCAGTCATTATTTTTTTGATTTTGATCAACTCGAATTGATTTATTTATCAGGCTGGGATAAATCTAAAAGTTTTAAACGCGCTTTAGAAAATAGTCTACAAAAAGATATTAAATATGGCTTTTCTCATGTTGGGCCTCATCGATCTGATTTTCAAGTATTGCTCAATGGTAAACTTAGCTAAGTACTTTGTTTCTAGAGGGCAATTAAAAATATTAATGCTAGCTTTAAATTTAGCACAGATTAAATTATTTAATAATCAAAAAAAAAATAAAGTCTGCGTGTTAATTGATGATTTAACTGCTGAGTTAGATATGGTCAATAAACAAAAACTATTAAACTATTTGGTTAAGTTAAATTGCCAGGTATTTATGTCATCAACTGAACTTTCTAATTTTGGTGATTTTAATAAATTATCGAATTATAAAGTGTTCCACGTGAAACATGGTGAGATTAATTTGATTAAGAACTTTACATGTTCCACGTGAAACATGTGAGATAATAGTAAACAGAAACACTGTTGTAACTTAAGGTTTGTTATAGCTTTTGCCTAAGTTATGTTTCAGATTAAATATGTAAAATGGATAATATATGAGTGATGACAAACAAGAATACGATAGTTCTAATATAAAAGTTCTAAAGGGTTTGGATGCAGTAAGAAAAAGACCTGGTATGTATATTGGTGATACAGATGATGGTTCAGGTCTTCACCATATGGTGTTTGAGATAGTAGATAATTCAATAGATGAGGCATTAGCTGGTTTTTGTAAAGGTGTAAATGTTGTTATTCATGAAAATGGATCTGTTAGTGTATCTGATGACGGACGTGGTATTCCAGTAGATATACATGAAGAGGAGGGAAGGTCAGCTGCAGAAGTTATTATGACTGTACTTCATGCGGGGGGGAAATTTGATGATAATGCTTACAAGGTTTCTGGTGGTTTGCATGGAGTAGGTGTATCTGTGGTTAATGCCTTATCAGCAGAGTTAATACTTGAAATTCGAAAGAACGGTAAGTTACATAAGCAGAAATATAAAATGGGAGAACCCGTTGCACCATTGGAAGTAGTGGGTGATGCAGAAGGAACAGGGACATTGATTAATTTTTTACCTAGTAAAGAAACCTTTTCAAATATTGAGTTCCATTATGATATTTTGGCTAAAAGACTTAGGGAATTATCTTTTTTAAATTCTGGAGTAAGAATTTCAATAAAGGATGAGAATACAGGGAAAGAAGATGTTTTTGAATTTGAAGGCGGAATTAGTGCGTTTGTTCAACATCTAAATAAAAACAAAACCCCTTTATTTGAAGATGTCTTTCATTTTACCGCTATAAAAGAAGATGTAGTAGTAGAAGTTGCTATGCAATGGAATGATTCTTATCAAGAAAATATTTTTTGTTATACCAATAATATTCCTCAACGTGATGGAGGATCTCATTTAGCCGGTTTTAGAGGTGCATTAACTCGAACTATTAATCAATATATAGAATCAAGTGGTTTAGCTAAAAAAGAAAAAGTATCAACAACTGGAGATGATGCTAGAGAAGGCTTAACAGCTGTATTATCAGTAAAAGTTCCTGACCCTAAGTTTTCATCACAAACAAAAGATAAACTTGTTTCTTCTGAAGTTAGGCCATTGGTTGAGTCAACAATGAATGAGAAGTTACAAGAGTTTTTGTTAGAACAACCACAAATAGCTAAAACTATAGTTAATAAAATTATTGATGCTGCACGAGCGCGTGATGCTGCACGTAAAGCAAGGGAAATGACACGACGTAAATCAACACTAGATATTGCTGGTTTACCAGGGAAACTCGCAGATTGCCAAGAAAAAGATCCAGCATTGTCAGAATTATTTATTGTGGAAGGGGACTCAGCGGGCGGTTCTGCCAAACAAGGTAGGGATAGACGCACGCAAGCTATATTACCCCTTAAAGGAAAAATTCTTAATGTAGAAAAAGCTCGTTTCGATAAAATGATTTCGTCAGATGAGGTAGGTAACTTAATTACCGCATTAGGCTGTGGTATTGGGAAGGATGAATATAATATTGAAAAGCTGCGTTATCACCGTATTATTATTATGACTGATGCAGATGTTGATGGATCACATATTCGGACTTTATTACTGACCTTTTTTTATAGACAAATGCCTGAGTTAATAGAAAATGGATATGTCTATATTGCCCAACCGCCTTTGTATAAAATTAAAAAAGGCAAACAAGAGCACTATGTAAAAGATGATGCCGAATTAAATGAATACTTGATTCAATTAGCTCTTGATAAGGCTCAACTATATACAGATGACTCAACTCCAATGATTCAAGGTCAAGGTTTAGAAAAACTAGCCATTGAATATGCAGGTGTTACCTCAGTCATTAATCGGTTAAGTAGGCGTTATGATTCTATCTTTTTAGAGGAAATGACATATATCTTACCTTTAACTGAAGAGATTAAACAAAGTCAGGAAAAAATGACTGAGTGGTATAAACAATTAGAAAAAAATATCGCTGAGAATAAAATCAAAGCTGTTTATTCCATAGAATTAAATTATAAGAGTGAAGATGATTTTGATCTTGTTGTGAATAAAAAAATGAATGGTATTACTAAAACTTTTATTTTACATACTACTTTTTTTGCTGGAAAAGATTATTTAAAAATAGCTCAATATGCTCGTGATACAGTAGGGTTATTTTCGGATCAATCTTTTATGAAGATTGGAGAAAAACAGCAACAAGTCAGTAATTTTAAACAAGCATTTGAATGGATGATGAAAGAAGTCAAGAAAGGACAACATATTCAGCGATACAAAGGATTAGGAGAAATGAATCCTGATCAATTATGGGAAACAACACTGGATTCAAATAGCCGAAGATTATTACAAGTAAAGATTGAAGATGTGATTGCAGCAGATGAAATTTTTACAACATTGATGGGGGATATAGTAGAACCTCGGAGAGACTTTATTGTTAAAAATGCATTAGATGTTGCTAATTTAGATGTATAATATTTTGGTAATTTAACCGTACTTATATTTCAAATATTATTGAGAAAGGGAGTGTTTTTTTCTCTTCTTTGTAATAGTTTAAAATCACCTTTTTCTTTAAATATTTACAATCTGTTATGTTAGCTTATCCACAAATAGATCCAGTCGCAATTGCATTGGGACCATTAAAAATTCACTGGTATGGTCTGATGTATTTGATCGGTTTTGCTGCTGTTTGGTTATTAGGAAAAAAACGGGCAGAAAAACCATATTCAGTAATTAAACCTGCAGCAATGGAAGACTTGGTTTATTACGGAGCCTTGGGTGTCATACTAGGTGGGAGAATAGGTTATATTTTATTTTATAATTTTGCTCGCTTTATTAATGATCCTATTATTTTGTTTAAACTTTGGGAAGGTGGGATGTCTTTTCATGGTGGAATGATAGGTGTATTTATTACCATGTGGTGGTTTGCAAAAAAACAAAATTGCACCATGGTTGAACTGACTGATCATATTTCACCTCTTGTTCCAATTGGACTAGGCGCGGGTCGAATTGGAAATTTTATTAATGCAGAGTTATGGGGGAAAACATCAGATGTTCCCTGGGCAATGGTTTTTCCAAATGGTGGGCCCTTGGCTAGACATCCATCACAACTATATGAAGCTCTATTAGAAGGTTTATTTTTGTTTGCTATTTTATGGTTCTATACTCGTAAGCAAAGGCCTGTGATGGCACCTACAGGGTTAGTTTTATTTCTATATGGTTGTTTTAGGTTTTTTGTAGAGTTTTTTAGATTACCCGATGCTCATTTAGGATACTTGGCATTAGATTGGCTAACTATGGGGCAGATATTATCAACACCAATGATTATGATTGGTGCAGGATTATTTTTTTATGCCTATAAAAAAGCAGCATGAAACAATATTTAGAATTGTTGGATAAAATACTTAATGAGGGTATTCAAAAAGGAGATAGAACTGGCAGTGGAACATTGTCTATTTTTGCCCATCAAATGCGTTTTGATTTACAACAGGGTTTTCCTTTAATAACCACAAAAAAAGTACACTTAAAATCCATACTTCATGAATTATTATGGTTTTTAAAAGGTGATACCAATATTGCTTATTTAAAACAGCATAATGTAAAAATCTGGGATGAGTGGGCAGATGAAGAGGGTGAGCTAGGGCCTGTATATGGCCATCAATGGAGATCATGGCCAACGCCAGAAGGGCAGTCAATAGATCAGATAGCGATGATTATTAAACAATTAAAAGAAACGCCCAATAGCCGAAGAATTATCGTATCTGCTTGGAATGTAGCAGATTTACCAGATGAAACAAGGAGTGCACAAGCTAATGTAGCCGATGGAAAAATGGCCTTGCCGGCATGTCACGCATTTTTTCAATTCTATGTAGCTAATGGAAAGCTCTCTTGTCAGCTCTACCAGCGCAGCTGTGATACGTTTTTAGGTTTACCATTCAATATTGCCAGTTATGCATTATTGACGCATATGGTGGCTCAGCAGTGCGATTTTGACGTGGGCGAGTTTATCTGGACAGGAGGCGATGTACATTTGTATTTAAATCATCAACAACAAGCAAAATTACAATTGACTCGACAACCTTATCAGTTACCTAAGCTAAAGATTAATTCAAGGCCTGATACAATTTTTGATTATAAGTTTGAAGATTTTGAGATTGAGGAATATCAAGCGCATGAACATATAAAAGCAGCTATTTCTATTTGATATTATTTTTCATCGTTGGGTGATAGTGGAGATTTTTACAGACTTATGAACAACGCAACAAAGAAACTTCTATTTATTATCTTGTTATTATTGAGCGGTAGCTGTTTTGCTCATGGAGTTGATAGTAGTACTGAACAATTTCTAACCACTAATCGTGATGCTGCCATTGCTCCATTTCTTTATATTGGCGCAAAACATATGCTAACGGGATATGATCATTTATTATTTTTGCTTGGCGTTATATTTTTTCTGTTTCGTGGCCGAGATATTTTAATTTACGTCAGTCTATTTACCTTAGGACATAGTTTAACTTTATTAGGTGGAGTATTAAATCAAATTAGTGTAAATGCCTATTTGATTGATGCGATTATTGGTTTTTCAATTGTCTATAAAGGATTTGATAATTTAGGTGGTTTTAAAAGAGTACTTGGCTTTCAACCAAATACAAAAATTGCTGTTTTAATTTTTGGGCTATTTCATGGTTTTGGTTTAGCCACAAAATTACAAAACTTTGATTTACCTCAAGAAAATTTATTTGTAAACCTGTTAGCCTTTAATGTAGGTGTGGAAGTAGGGCAATGTATAGCATTACTTTTTATTCTGACATTATTAGGTTTTTGGCGTAGGCATTCCAGTTACTATAAATTTTCAACCATAACAAATACTTTACTTATGTCTGGAGGTTTCGTATTACTGGGCTATCAATTAACTGCTTATTTCACAACACTTTAAAATGAATACTATTCCACAGCCTTCTGTTAAATCATTATTAATAGCTTGTTTTTTTTCAATTATATTAGCCACTATTATTTTGCTGGTTGCAGTATTACCAGCAGAATTTAATATAGATCCGACTGGGCTTGGAAAGAAGTTTGGATTAACCGTGTTATCACAAAAAGAAAATGAGACAGCTAAACCGTCTGTAGTTTCTTGTTCTGATCAACCGGAATGGAAAGATACAGTACTTATTAAGCTTCCTGCTAATAGTGAGCTTGAATATAAATTTAGTATTAATAAAGATGAAAAGTTTGAATTTGTCTGGAATACTAATGATAGTACAAAATTATATTTTGACTTTCATGGTGAACCCAAAGGAGATACCACGGGTTATTTTAAAAGTTATAAAGTCACCACAGATAGTCAATCCAGTGGTTCTTTAGTTGCACCTTTCACCGGTGTTCATGGTTGGTACTGGAAAAATAAAACGAATAAGGATGTCACGATAAATTTAAATACTCGCGGCAATTACAAAATAGTAGGTTTGCTGTAACCTAAATAAATAATTAAAACTTAACGATCATCTGGTTTGTTTAGGTTTAAATGTACTGGAGAGGAAGTTGAGTTTAAATAGCTATGATAATGTTGATAGGGGGCAATTAGCAAAAGATCTTAATGCGATTTATAAACATGTTTTAACAAGAATTGGGGAGCCGGATTTTCAGCATTTAAAGAAAATGGAACGTTGGGGTAGGGTATGTTCAATACTTGGTTACGGAACGGCATGGATTATTCCGAATCCTGTTTCTGCTTTATTGATGAGTCAAGGTAGTTTTACACGCTGGACACAACTGACACATCCAGTTGTTCATAAAGGTTATGACAAAATTGCAGACATTCCTCCTCGATACACCAGTAAAAAGTTTGCAAAGGGTTGGCGACGTTTTCTTGACTGGTCAGATTGGATTACACCTGCTGGCTGGCATCAAGAACATGATGTGTTGCACCATTATAACCTGGGGGAAAAACTTGATCCTGATCATTTACAACACAATATGGAATGGCTTAGACAATCTAACGTACCAATGTGGCTAAGGTTTATAATTGTTGGCGCTTTTACAACAGTGTGGAAAATATTGTATTACACACCGAGAACCCATAAAGAATTAAGGCTGAGTAGTGCACGCCAAAGAGGGGAAGGTTTGCCAGAAATGACACGAAAAGGAGCATGGAGCCTATATACCAAAGAAGGGAAAGCGTTATGGTTTCAAAGTTTTTTACCTTATATTAGTTTTCGTTTTGTTTTACTTCCTTTGCTATTTATACCGATAAGTGGAATAGCTGCACTGAATGTATTGTTGAATTCAATTATGGCAGAAGCATTGATTAACATGCATTCATTTTTAGTGATTGTACCGAATCATGCTGGAGATGATGTAATGATGTTTGATGAAAAAGGTAAAGGACGGGGAGAGTTTTATTTGCGTCAGATTCTTGGATCAGTAAATTACCCTACAGGATCAGATTTTAATGACTTTTTCTATGGCTGGTTAAATTATCAAATAGAGCATCACTTATGGCCGGATATTCCTTTAAGCCAATATCAATATGTTCAACCTAAAGTAGTCGAGGTGTGCAAAAAACATGGGATACCTTATCGTCAGGAATCTGTATTCAAAAGACTATTTAAGGCGGTTGATATTATGGTTGGACGGACTTCTATGTTGAAACCTATGAAAGCAGTAGAGGTTTGAAATGATATGCTTTTATTTTAGGTTTTAATCTCCTAGCATACACAAATTGTTAGCTTCGAGGAAAATTTTCCTTAGTAGAAACGGTATAATATGCTTTCGCTATTGCACCTACGGGAAGTACGGCTTACCCGTTATACCTATAAGCAACAATTTGAAATTTCATGCAGTGGAATACTGCCAGAGCATGGGGAAGCTTTATGCTTTTGTAACTTGTCTGGATGTTCAAAGTCATGGTAAAGGAAAAAGCAAAAAATGCTATTGGGGTGAGGTAACAAGCCATCATAATGCGGAGGATATTTTAGAAGTCATGAAGCTTGGTGGAAAGTGGGACAATATTCCTTAACGCGAATTAATTGATAAAGAAACACCTTAAAGGGGAAATTCTATGCAAACTGCAAAACAAGCGGCAACACAGATTATTAATCAGGTATCAGATCAAGCAAGCTGGGATGAGATCATGTATGAATTTTATGTCAAGCAGAAGATTGAGAAAGGACTTAAAGCGGTTGGGGATGGCCGTACTGTTTCCCATGAAGATGCAAAAAGACGGTTGTTAGGCAATGCAGGTTAGATGGACTGAACCTGCACTGGAAGATAGGAGGGTATTCAAGATTATATTGCTAAAGACTCTAGCTTTTATGCCCGACAATTTATTGAACGTATTTTTGAAGTGACTAAAAATCTGGAAATTTTCCCAGATTTAGGCCGAAAAGTACCGGAAGCTGAAGAAAGAGAAGATGTTAGAGAATTGATCTTTCAGGGCTACCGGATTATTTATTTACGCCAGACCGATTTCATTTATATCGTGGCCGTGATTCATGGAAGTCGGGATTTGCCAGGGATGGATGATAAACCTTGGGATGCACAATAAAAGTCAGTGAAGGGAATCAATAATGTGGCATTGCAAGACCCGACCCCATTCTTTCCTTAAAAAGATCGCTACAGCTTTTCATGTCATCACTGACTGGCTAGTTTTTGAGGAAAATGAACGAGATTTACCTAACAGTCTGCAACTAAAATTTGAAGCAGTTACTCAGATGTCAAATGAAGATCAGTGTACCGTACAATCGTTGATTGATGGCATGATTTTAAAACATACGGCTAGTCAGTTAGCCGTTGCTGATAAAAGATAAGAGTATAAGCACCAAAGTAAGAATGAGGATTTAATAATGGCAATAACTATGCACAATACCCAGATATTGATGGACAAGATTCAATCGCTCCCGAATGATCGGATTACAGAGGTGGAAGATTTTGTTGATTTTCTAAAGGAACGAGTCAGACTTAGGAAAACAATCACGACTAAGACTAATAAGCAATCGCTGGATTTTCCCGTGGATGATTTGGGTGTTTGGCCTGAAGGATTGAGCCTGAGCAGAGAGGATATGTATGGCGATAATGGACGCTGAACCGCTTTTTATTGATACCAATATTCTGATTTACGCCAATGTTGCCAGTGCGCCTTTTCATCAACAGGCATTTGATACGCTGAAGAGAGTACAGCAATCTGAACGCCCTTTGTGGATTAGTCGTCAGGTTTTGCGGGAGTTTATCTCTGCCCGTACTCGACCACAGACTTTTGCTAAACCTTCAACACCCGAGGTAGTGATCGAACGAGTAAGATATTTAGAGGGACAGTTTCGGGTCGCAGATGATGTGGCAATAGTGACTGAACAGCTGATCAGACTGTTGGGTGAATTCAAGACCGGCGGTAAACAGGTGCATGATGCCAATATCGTGGCGACGATGCTGGCTTATGATATTCCTTGTTTGCTGACTCATAATATTCAGGATTTTAAGCGGTTTGAGGGATTAATAAAAATTGAATCCATTGAATCAAATGGCTAAGGGAATACATTATCTGCTTGTTGTTTGAAACGTTAAGAACGGGGTAACATACCCCGTCCCGCTCAATGAACATTAAAAGCTATTCTCAGGCAGGCTGATATTACAACTGATCAGTTTTTAAATGCTTCGTAGGGCGGAAAAGTGAAGTGCATTCCGCCAAACTCATCAATAACAGATAAGTCATCATGTATATCAATGTCGGAAAACGCTGTCGCTATTCCAACTTACGGTTCCGCCTTACGGGTTGATTTACCTAATCAAATAACTTTTGATTTTGCGATCTTCAGTAATCATGTCATCTAAAATAGCTATCAGTCCACCATTGGTGGTATCCCAAATTTCAGTGGCATTTATAAAAAAGTTAATTACATCATCTAAAGATTCATCATCGTGGTAAGTTGTCATAACATGTGAATAGGGTTTATTTTTCAACAAGCCTTCTTGTTCTAAAACTAAATCATCAACAAAATCATGAAGCTGTTCAGCATAAGTTCCAACACAAACAAAATATGAACAACCTTTGTCTAACAAGAATAAAATCAGATTGTTAAGTAAATCAGAGGAAATAGAGTCAATACTCCATGCAGTGACTAGAGATACACATGGAACCATCTGACTTTCATCAAGTTCTTTTGCTAAAGAACTTTTATTGCATATAACTAAAGGTCTATTATTAGAATATTTATAAACGGAAGCCACCTATAATTCCCCTTTATTGATCTTATCAATATTATTTTTAAAGGTGTTAATCTCTTTCTCTAAGTGGTTAATACGTTTTTGCTGCTGTTTTTTTATGATATCTTTTGATAGATTTTCCATGCCAGGACGTACCGTTAAGTTATCTTTGAATTCCTGTACATTTTTCTGATGCCTAGCAATTTGTTTTTTTAACATGGCTATGAACTTACCGCAGGTTGCCCAGTCAAAAATTTGAACTATAAAAAAGGAAGGTCATTATGCAAACTGAAATGACGAGTTTCTGGGAATGGCAGCAACACTTTTCAGACGAGGAAGCCTGCCTAAAGCCATCGTTAAACTCAGATGGCCAGAAGGTTTTTGTTGCCCGCACTGTCACCATAAGAAAGGCTGGCTATTGCAAACACGCCATGTGTTTGAATGTGCAGACTGCCATTATCATACTTCCATTACAGCAAATACCTTGTTTCACAATACAAAATTACCTCTGGTGAAATGGTTTTGGTGTATCTATTGGCTATCCTCCGATAAGAGCAGCATCTCTGCCTTGCGCTTAACCAAACTGATAGGGGTTTCATGGGTAACTGCACAACGGATGCTGAGGAAATTGAGAATAGCAATGGGAGATCAGAACAGTTTATATAAACTGACAGGAACCATTGAGTTGGATGATGCTTTTATCGGTGGCAAGCAAACTGGAAAGCGTGGGCGCGGAGCCGAAGGCAAGACTGCCATTTTAGTAGCCTGTGAGCATAATGATGGAAAGCCGGGGTTTGTCGCGATGAAAGCTGTGTCCAGTGTGAACAGAGAGAATGTAAGAAAATTTGCTCAGGAAAGCATTGAACCAGAACAAACCTTAAATACAGATGCACTCCACGCATTAAGAGTGCTTACAGAAGAGCATCACCATATCGCTAAAGTCACACCCTCTGAATTGGTTGATGAATGGCTACTGTGGGTTCATATAGTCATCAGCAATTTTAAAAGCTATTTGCTCGGAACTTATCATGGAGTGTCTGGTTTATATGTACAGGAATATCTGGATGAATTTTGCTATCGGCTAAATCGACGGTTTTGGGAAGAACAAATTCCTAACCGGTTATTGAGAGTCTGCGTCGTGCATAAGCCGATTTTTCTTAAACCTGTGGTTTGTTCATAGCCATGTTTTTTAATGACCTGATACTTTTTAACTGCTCTTTTGTTAAATCTTTTGGAGATTTTCCAAGGCATTGATTTACAACAGTTTTAACTGCTTCTCTACAAGCCTTTTTAAATAAGTATTTTAATCCAGCTCCAACAACAAGACCGCTAGGATCGATAAAATTGACAGGATTTCCTTCTGCGTAAGCATAGGTATTAAGCCCACCCTCAAGCCCAATTGGATCACTGGTAATATACCGCCCAGTAGAGGAATCGTAGTACCTGTAATAGTTATAATGCAGTCCCGTCTCACTATCAAAATACTGTCCCGGAAACCGAATATTATTAGTAATTGTTTCGGTTGTTACCGTAGCCTTCCCAAATGGGTCATACTCAGCCTGCCAAACAATAACTTGATTTTCATCCGTAATTGCCTGTGGAGTTCCCAGATGATCGTTATGCACATAAAAAACTGCTTGCTCCTCTTCTGTCACCTCTGGTGGTGCGTTTCCAGGAAATAACAAAGTGGGTGCATGAGAATTACTGGCTGTTTCTTGAGCCACTATCCACATACCTGTCCAAGGTGAGACCGTTGTGTTTTTTAACGCTACATAGTTAGTGCCATCAAAGTACCAGCCTTCTCCAATACGAAATGAGTCTGAAACTACCCTCGGATTCCAGTATAAAATGAGTCTAAGCTGACAAAATCAGACAATCTGTTCATGATGGAGCAATGAAAGCTATCATGAATCTTAAAGCCTTAAAAAACACCGAAGAGTTACAAACTTTTTTAGACGGATCACAAGCCATTGTATTTAGTGTGCCTGGTAATAAAACAGCACGCTATGGTTTTATCCAGTCGGTACTAAAACAGTTCCACTACAGAGCGTTAACTAAACGACAAAAAGGCATTGTGATACGCTTTTTGCTGCAAGTAACCGCCTATTCTCGCCAACAACTAACCCGTCTCATCCATCAATACCTGAGAGCAGGTGTTATACAACAACGTACTCCTCATAAGCCAGCAGGGTTTAAACAAAAATACACAGCAACAGATATTGCTTTATTGGCAAAAATGGACGAACGGTATGATACGCCAAGTGGTGCAGTCATTAAAAAACTTTGTGAACGTGCCTTTTCAGTCTTTGATGAAACAGAATATGAAAATATTGCTCACATTTCAGTGTCTCATCTCTACAATATTCGCGGCTCTACAGGCTATCAAAAACAGCGAAGAACGTTTGAGAAAACCAAGTCTAGACAGGTAGCTATTGGTGAAAGACGTCAACCCAATGCGGAAGGGAAACCTGGCTATATTCGGGTAGACACTGTTCATCAAGGTGATCAAGATGGAGTGAAGGGGGTTTATCATATCAATGCGGTGGATGAAGTCACTCAATATGAAGTGGTGCTGTCTTGTAGCCGAATCAGTGAACAGTTTTTGATCCCTGTCTTAACAGAAATGCTTGAAACCTTTCCTTTCGACATTAGCGGATTCCATGCGGATAATGGCTCGGAATATATTAATCATCAAGTGGCTAAACTGCATATTGAACTCACTAAATCTCGCTCAAGGCAGAGCAATGATAATGCATTGGCAGAAAGTAAAAATGCTTCAGTCGTCCGTAAAACCTTTGGCTATAGCCATATAGAACAGCATTGGGCAGATGAACTTAATGTCTTTAATAGAGAATATCTCAACCCTTTTCTCAATGACCACCGCCCTTGCTATTTCCCAACCATTGTCACGGATGAAAAAGGAAAACAAAGGAAGAAATATCGCTATGATAAGATGATGACGCCTTATGAAAAGCTAAAATCGCTGGAACAGGCTGAAAACTATCTAAAAGAATCTCTATCCTTTGAGCAATTAGATAAAAATGCTTATGAGATGAGCGATAATAAATTTACTGACCAAATGAACCTTGCTAAAAAGCAACTCTTTAAACAAATAAATGAACAGAAAAAAGCCTGATTTTTAGATCTGGATTAAATGGACTGTTCAGACTCATTTGTTAATTGGAAAATACTGTTATGAGAAAAAGGATTGGCCAGCAATTGCCATTGGGTGCTGCCATTGCTGGTGATTTCCGTTTCAAAACAGGCTGGGCTGGTGCATTGTGTTGAGCTGGTTTGATTTGCTGGTAAACTGCCAGCAGGCATATCCAATACTGCTGAATTACTAGCACTGATGATCCAGTAGCCTTTCCCTACTTGTAATACATCCTGCAAATCAACTTTATCATAACTATTACTTACTGGATTATAGCCATAGAGATCCCAGTCTGTCCCATAGGTGCCTGTAATATCATCGGCTAATATTGCCTCCATGGTATTCGCTGTTGCTGGTGCTTTACAGGGAATGCCAATAAGTTGCCATTTATTTTTGCTGATTGTTTTTGTAACATCACAGGTATTACCCGTGTCAGTGCTTGTGTTTTTTGGCTGAGTTACTAATGCAATTAATTGTCCATTAAGATACAAGTATTCTTTTTCTATTTGACCTGCTGCATCTGTTTCGGCAATAAGTTGACCATTTTGATTGTAATAGTAGCCAGTGATAGTGCCATTTTTGTTTTTTAATACTCGTTCCCCACGACCATTATATGTGTAGATTATTCCATTAACCTGGCTCAAACGGTTATGGTCACCATAAACTAATGCCGTGGAAATTGTCGAATGAGGCATTTGGGTGATATTACCGTTAACATCATTCAAATGATGGTTAGTAACTGAATAGTTATAATTATTACTTGAACTATCTTTGGAATGTAGGGTTCGATTGCCTGTGTTGTCGTATTGAAAACTTTGGTTACTGTTATTGTCTTGAGCATCTACTAGCCGGTTGAGGCTGTCATAACCATAGGTTTTATCCTGATTAAGATCAAGCGAGTTTGTAATGCCAGTTATGTTGCTCACTGGGTCATAGCTATATTGCCAATCATGGACAGGTGAAAGATTAATTTCTGTCAAACATGCGTCCAGATCAAAACTATGTTGTGAGGTTAGACCGTTACCGTAAACCATCTTATTGACAGCACCGAAAGGCTGATAGAGAAAGTTGCTTGATAGGGTTTGAGTAATGCCTAGTGCATCCGTTGTTGTCACTTCTTCAATACGGCCTACTGCATCATAGAAATAATCTACTGTACGCCCACTAGGATAAGTGATTTGATCAAGTTGATCTGCAACATTATAGACATACTGAATGCTGTGTGTAATTGTGTCACGTACTGTTATCTCTGAAGTTAAATTGCCTCGTTTATCATAATGATATTCAGTTATGCCATTGGCATCTGTCATGCTGGTTAATCGACCAATACCGTTTTGTTCTGCTACGTTCTGATCATACTGATAATTTACATTTAAACTGCTGTCTGGATAGCTAATCGAGGTCAGCCGGTTGAGTGCATCATATGAGTAATGGGTGATAATGCCTTTGGCATCAGTGGTTTTTTAACCTAAAAAAGTAAATTTTCTCAAAATTTTAATATTTTCACTGTCTCGAAAGCAAGCACCCCACAAACAAATCTCTTAACTTAATGGCAGTGATTCCTCCTTTATATTTGTGTAGGGCGACGCAGAGATTGGGTATCGGCACTCAGTATTCCAGTATTTTAAAGATTATTATTCAACAGTCACAGACTTAGCCAAATTACGAGGCTGATCAACATCTGTTCCTTTGATAAGCGCAACATGATAACTCAACAATTGTAATGCAATATTAAAGGTAATAGGCGCAGATATTCTGCCTACATTTGTGGTGGCTTTAATCACCTGAAAGTCAGGTTCTGAACTAAGGTTAGATTGCTCATCTTCAAATATAAGCATTTGTCCGCCACGAGCTTTTACTTCTTGTAGATTTGATTTGAGTTTTTCAAGTAAATCATCCATAGGGGCAATTGCAATCACTGGCATATTGTCATCTATTAAAGCTAAAGGGCCATGCTTTAATTCCCCTGCTGGGTATGCCTCAGCATGGATATAACTGATTTCTTTTAGTTTTAGTGCACCTTCCATAGCAATTGGATACATAGTACCTCTGCCTAAAAACAATGCATGATTCTTATCAGCAAAACTTTCAGCAATAGTTTCAATGGTTGATTCATGTTGTAAAGCGTTGTTGATTAGAGTGGGTAGTTTTTGCAGTTCCTGAATAATTTCCGTTTCTTGATCTTCATTGATGCGTTGTTGAACCTTACCTAAGCTTGCAGTTAATAGTGCTAAAACTACAAGTTGAGTGGTAAATGCTTTGGTAGAAGCAACACCTATTTCTGGTCCAGCATGAGTCAGACAAATAAGATCAGATTCTCTGGTTAAACTTGACTCTGCAACATTACAGATACTCAATGTTGGAATATTTAATTTGTCATCAGAGGAGCGAGATGAGTTTATTTGTTGTAATGCAGCCAGTGTATCTGCTGTTTCGCCGGACTGACTGATAGTGACAAATAAGGTATTGTTTTGAATAACAGGGTTGCGGTAACGATATTCACTAGCAACTTCAATTTGACAAGGCATCCCGATAATGTCTTCTAACCAGTACTTGGCAACTAAACCAGCATGATAGCTTGTGCCACAAGCAATAATTTGTATTTGTTGTATCGAACTAAAAATTTCTTCTGCATTATGGCCAAAACTAGTCACTAATACATTGCCTTGAGATATTCGACCTTCAAGTGTATCTATGACCGATTGTGCTTGCTCAAAGATCTCTTTGTGCATGTAATGTTTATGGTCACCTAAATCTACTGATTGTGATGTTAGATTTGATTGCTTAACAGGTCGCTCAACAAGCTGACCTTGGTCATTAAATATTTCAACAGTTTCGCGGGTGATTCGAGCAACATCACCATCTTCCAAGAAGATAAAATTTTGCGTAACAGGTAATAGAGCAGAAACGTCGGAAGCGATAAAATGTTCGCCAATCCCGACACCTATAACTAGTGGGCTGCCTTTTCTTGCAACAATCAGTGTTTCGGGATTGTCAACGGCGGTAACGCCTAATGCATAGGCACCTTTCATGAAACTAATGGCTTGTGTAACGGCTTGCAATAAATCGTCAGTAGTTTCTAGTTGTTGGTGTATGGCGTGAACAATGACTTCTGTGTCTGTTTCTGAACTGAATTTATAATCAGATTTTATTTGTTCAGTTTTTAATTCCTGGTAATTTTCGATAATACCATTATGAACTACGGCAACTTTGTTTTTACAAATATGTGGATGGGCGTTGTTTTCGGAAGGAACTCCATGGGTTGCCCAGCGAGTATGTGCAATTCCAATTTGACCAAAAAAGGGCTCACTGAGTTCTTCAATCTTTGTATCAAGGTTTATGATTTTTCCAATTGATCGAACACGTTGTAATTCTCCTTTTTTATTTAAAACTGCGATTCCAGACGAATCATAACCGCGATATTCCAGTCTTCTTAGTCCTTCAAGTAAAATAGGAACAACATTTCTTTCGGCGACACCGCCAACAATTCCACACACAATTTATCTCCACTCGCTTATTTAATGAAGTGACTCATTAAAGGTCACATTGATCAATTAAAAATACTTTTCCGATTTGAAAGAGCCTTAATTATTTTGATTTTTGGTAAGCTGTACTTCACTTAAAAATTCAAATTAAAAGCAAACAATATAATACTTTAACTATAACATTACATGAACATCATTAAGAAATTAAGTCTTTATAACATTAAGCTTTTTTTAACTGAAACTTTTAATTCTTGATGGTAAGTATCCGACCATAAATATTTTAACAATTTTAGGCAGTATTTTTTTTCATATTCGAGGCGCATAGCGATCTACGCAACTATTTATGCAACGCGGAAGATGATAAAAAAGAGAAGTAAAATGTTAAAATATTTATGGTCGGGTACTTATATACCAGCAGAATTATTGTTAACATAAATATTAGCAGTCTATTGGCAAAAATCAATTGATAGTAAATGGTATCTGGAGTACGAGTTATAATTTAACAGTAGCCTCTCTATTTGCTTTAAGTAAAAGTATATAACTTAAGGGCACCTTTATTAGCGGATTGATGAATAGAAATAAGACAAAGATAGAACTCAAAGCTCATTATGCTATAATCAGAGTTTCCTTATATAGATATATTTAAATTGGAGCTCAAAAATGAAAAAAATAATACAAATTTTGCTTCTGTCTACTGCTTTTATTGCCGCTTCTGCATTTGCAAAAGATACAATAATTCCATTAGAAGATAATTCAACAATTCTTGGTAAATGGAAAGTAACTCACGAGGCTCCTGCCAGACATAAAACAAAAACGCCTCTTAATATACATTGGGACTTTAAATCTGATGGATCTTTAGATACAACAGCAAAAGATGCTCGGAATAGAACAGGATCAATGAGTCTTACTGTTAAGTATAGTATTGAAGATGGTGGTATTAAAAAACAAATGAAGCCTGGTTCCGAAAAAACTGAAACTTGCAAGGTTGTGGATCAAGATGAAAAATCAATGGTTTTACATTGTAAGTATTTGTATTTCTTTTTGGAAAGAGAATAAAGAAGTCGGTATCTTATAAACAATACTCCGTTAATAATTTTAACGGAGTATTTTTATAAATTGGTATTACCGTACTCTACTAACTATATACACCGCTGAACAAAAAACAAGAACACTAGGCAAGAGTGCCATTATTACTGGGTTATATCCATAGACCAGTCCAACATGTCCTGCTATTTTATCAAAAATATTAAAAGTCATCCCTAAGATGATGCCAATCATCATACGGCCACCTATACCTGTTCCTCTTTTAATTCCAATAACAAAAGGGATGGAAACCATCAGCATAACAAAAGTTATAAAAGGGTTAACTAACCGGCTCCAAAATGCGAGTTCATAATGCTGAGTTTTTTGATTGTTGTCTTTAAGAAAGCTGATATACATAAATAAATCATATAAAGACATATTTTCTGGTTTTACAACAACAACTTTAAGCAAATCTGGATCAATCGTAGTTTTCCAGTCTAGTTGATTTAAATTGTTTGCTTGAATAGGTTCAGATAACACTTCCGTTTGTCTTACTTTCTCCATACGCCACAATTTATTTCCTATAAATGTTGCATGATCAATGTGACTCATTGAAATTAAATTTCCCAGGTCATTAACTTCATAAGAATAAATATCAGATAACACACCTTTTTTATCAATTTTTCGAACATTAATATATTTATTATCTTCTCTTAACCATAAACCATACCTGGAACTCATGACAATTTCGTTATTTTGGGATGTGGTTTTTATTAATTGAGCTGCTCGTTCTGCCTCTGGTGCAATAAACTCTCCAACCAAAATTGCTGCCATAACTAAAATCACTCCTGCCAACATAACAGATTTAATAACCCAGAAAATTGATAGGCCAGCCGCACGCATAGCAATAATTTCTCGGTTATTGGCCATTGTACCTACAACAAATAAGCTGCCTAGCAAGGCGGCAGAGGGAATCAATTCATAGAAAACTCTGGGAGAGGTTAAGGCAATGTATTGAAAAATTTCTTTTAAACCATAGCTACCTTTTCCCATATCTTTTAATTCATCACTAAAGGTAAACAAATTAAAGAGAGTCAACAAAAGCATTAAGGCAATAGCAGAGCCCTTTAATACTTCTTTTACGATATATGCTGTTAATACGTTCATGCATTATCTCGCAAATTTAGTCTCAACATGACCCATTTCAAGCCATAGAGACGAATCAACAAGAATCCACCTAGTAAAAGTAATAATAAATAAATTCCATAATAGCCTAATGATGGCGATATTGTTTCGTTAGCAACCCAACTCTGGCTGATTCGCTTTACATTTCCATAGACAAAATAGATAGCAAAGGCGACAAGTAAACTACCGTAAACACCTCCACGGGGAGAAAGCTTAGCTAAAGGAACAGCTAAAAAGCTTAAAAAAATAACACCAAGAGGAATAGATAATCGATTTTGCATTTCTGCTATATCAGGTAATTGAGTAGAGGCCCACAACTCACTGCTGGGTGCTCCATCTAGTTCTTGTGGTAACAAAGTGGTTTTCTTTTCTAAACGCACAGCATATTCAGAAAATTTTTCAATGGTGACACTTATTTCCCCTGGTACTGCTATAACTCGTTCACCGTCCTTTAAGACAAGATAAAGTCCACCTGATAAATGTTCTAAGGTGCCATATTTAGCATTAATAACGCCTATTGATTCTCCCGTTCTATTCTGTACAAAAACATTATGCATGCGTTTTTCAGCATCAATGTATTCCGTATAAAAAACTAAATCACCATGACTGTATTCACTAAACCTCCCTGCTGAAATGCCTCTGAGATCAGCTACTTGCTCATCTGCATGAGTTAGTTCTTTTATTTGTGACTCAGCCCAAGGTGTTGCGACCAGAGATAACCATCCTGCAGCAATGCTAAGAGGAAAGACTAATAAAAAAACAGCACGATAAATAACAACGGCACCGCCACCAGCAGAAGCTACTGCCGACATTTCTTGGTCTCTATACATTCTACCCAAGACCATTAAAATCGCCATAAAAATAGAAGCCGGTAAAAAGGTACTGATAGCAACCACTGTTTTTAATCCTAAAATACTTAAAACAGTTTCATTAGAAATACCGCCTTCAATTGCTTTGGCCAGAACTTTAATAAACTTACGGCTAACAATAATAACAACAATGACAGATAATACAGCCAAGACTGTTTTGAACAAATCTTTTATGATCATCTGATCTAGTACAGAAATAAATTGGTAGGATTTAACTTTATCTTTTTTTTGCATCTTAGTGCTCAAATAACTCACTTTAAAAAACTAATGTATAATTTATAATGATAAAAACTTATTCCCTTAAATTTAGCTCTCGCAGATTATCTTATGGACTATTCTATAGAAACCTTAGCTTTTGACAAACAACAAACTGATTGTGTCATTATTAGTGTTTATGAAAATAAACAACTTAGCCCCTCAGCTGAGTCTGTTGATAAAATAAGCCAAGGGTTCATAACTCAACAAATTGAGCGTGGTGATATTAAAGGTAAAAATGCAGAAACTGTCCTGTTTAATTATATCCCTGATAGTACAATTCAACGTATCTTAGTTGTTGGTTTAGGAGAAAAAGACAAGTTAACCGCTAAACTTTTTCGTAAAGCATTAAAGTCAGCAATCACTGCGATTAAAGCATTATCAATACAATCAGTAAATTGTGCATTAATTGATAGTGATGTTAAAAATAAAGATAATCAGTGGAAAGTACGACAAATAGTAGAGGTATTTAATGATGGTCTCTACAAATATGATGAAACTAAGAGTGAAAAAGAGCCGAAACTAAAACTAGAGAATATAAAAATTAATGCGTTAGATTCTGAAAAGGAGCTTGTAGAACGAGGATTAAAACATGGATTAGCCATTTCACAAGGGATTGGTCTAACAAAGTTTGTAGCAGATCTTCCTGGAAATATTTGTACACCCACTTTTCTTGCAGAACAGGCAAAAACTGTAGCCGGTGAATTTAAAACGATGGAAGTGGAAATACTGGAAGAAAAAGAAATTGAAGCACTGGGCATGGGTTCTTTTCTTTCTGTTTCCAGAGGAAGCCGTCAACCCGCTAAATTGATTGTATTAAATTATCAAGGGGGTGAAAAAGACAGTAAACCTGTTGTTATAGTGGGTAAGGGCTTAACTTTTGATGCAGGTGGTATTTCATTAAAACCAGGCGCAGGGATGGATGAAATGAAATACGATATGTGTGGAGGTGCTAGTGTTTTAGGTACTTTACAAGCAGCAGCAAAAATGGAATTAAAGATTAATATTGTTGGAATTATTCCTTCATCAGAAAATATGCCAGATGGGGATGCAAACAAGCCTGGTGATGTAGTCACCAGTATGTCTGGTTTAACCATAGAAATTTTAAATACGGATGCAGAAGGCCGGTTGATTCTTTGTGACGCATTGACCTATGCAAAAAAATTCAATCCTGAAGTGGTTATTGATTTAGCAACTTTAACAGGTGCATGTCTTGTTGCCTTGGGAAGAGTACCTAGTGGAATATTAGGCAATGATGATGATTTATGTAATGATTTAATCAGTGCTGGTGAAACGGCTTGCGATAGCTTATGGCGCTTACCATTATGGGAAGAATACCATGAGCAATTAAAATCTAATTTTGCTGATTTAGCTAATATTGGTGGTCGAGATGCAGGCACTATTACGGCCGCCTGTTTCTTATCTCGTTTTACCGAAAATTATCGTTGGGCGCATTTAGATATTGCTGGCACAGCTTGGCGTACAGGTGCAAATAAAGGGGCTACAGGTCGGCCTGTTGCATTATTAAGTCAGTATTTAATTGATAAGAGTGATGCCTGAGGTAAGCTTTTATATTTTACCGACTAATACATTATCTGAACGGTATTTATTTGCTTGTAAACTGATAGAAAAAGCTTATCGAAGCGGACAGTTTTGTTATGTATATACTGATTCTCATCAACAAAGCCAGTTATTAGATGATCAATTATGGACGTTTAGAGAAAACAGTTTTATACCGCATCAGATTTACGAGGAAAATATCCCTGAATATGAACGTACTATTTTAATTGGGACAAAAGAAGCCCCCCAAAAATGGCAAAAACTGATTTTTAATCTTTCATCGAAATATCCAGATAATTTAGATCAGACAGAACGTGTATTAGAAATTCTTGATAATAATGAAGAATTAAAATTGGCAGGGCGGCATCGTTTTCGTCAATATACACAAAATGGGTTTAACATGACAACTCATAATATGAATGAAAAGTAGGTTGCTATCTTTTGGCAATCAAATATTTTTCGTATAACTTCTCGTTAAAATCCGGTTGTCATAAAGATGACAGCTGAACTTACCTTAGGGCACCTCTATTAATTGATGAATGGAAAAATTGAGTCCGAAATATCCAATCTCTGCGTTGAAATCCTTCGCAATAGCCTGCTATTACGTGCGGGTTTCGCCTTGATTTTGAATATTTCGGTTCTCAATTTTCTCATCCACAATTAATAGAGGTGCCCCTTATATAAAATTACAGAAACATCCATGGAAAAAACATACTCCCCTCATTCAATCGAACAGCGCTGGTATCAAACCTGGGAAGAACAAGGCTATTTTGAAGCTAAATCGGAAGGTGAATCCTTTTGTATTATGATTCCACCTCCTAATGTCACTGGCAGTTTACATATGGGGCATGCATTTCAAGATACCATCATGGATGCGCTAACAAGATACCACCGAATGAAAGGGCGTGACGCGCTATGGCAACCAGGTACAGATCATGCCGGCATTGCCACGCAAATGGTCGTAGAGCGTTTAATTAATTCTGAAGATAAAACCCGTCATGATTATGGACGCGAAAAGTTTATCGAAAAAATATGGGAGTGGAAGGAGAAGTCAGGCGGGACAATTACTCAACAGCTACGTCGTATGGGGTCATCTCTGGATTGGGAAAAAGAACGCTTTACCATGGATGACGGCATGTCTGACGCGGTGCAAGAAGTATTTATTAAACTCCATGAAGAAGGTTTGATTTATCGAGGTAAACGTTTAGTCAATTGGGATACGGTTTTACACACTGCTGTTTCAGATTTAGAGGTATTGTCTGAAGAAGAAAATGGTTTTATGTGGCATATGCGTTACCCATTATCTAATGGTACAGGTCATTTAGTGGTTGCTACTACCCGTCCAGAAACATTATTAGGCGATGCTGCAGTTGCTATCCATCCAAATGATGACCGATACCAACATTTATTGGGTGAGTTGGTAGAGTTGCCACTCACAGGTCGAAAAATCCCGATTATTGCGGATGAACATGTAGACCCTGAATTTGGCACGGGGTGTGTCAAAGTGACTCCAGCACATGATTTTAATGATTATGATGTTTGGACAAGGCATAGAGAGTTATCTGCTATTCAAGCATTGCCAAATGGAGGTTTAATCAATATTTTTACTATTGATGCGACCATTCGTGGAAACGAAGATGACGAGCATAAGCTGATTCCAGAAAAATATATCGGCATGGATCGGTATGATGCACGAAAACAGATGGTTGCTGATTTAGATGGGCAAGGACTATTGGAAAAAGTTGTTGATCATAAATTAATGGTACCAAGAGGTGATCGTTCAAATAGTGTAATAGAACCTTTTTTAACTGATCAATGGTATGTAAAAGTTGCACCGCTTGCAAAACCAGCTGTAGAAGCTGTAGAAAATGGCGATATAAAGTTTGTTCCAGACAATTGGAAAAACACTTATTTTGAATGGATGCGGAATATTCAAGACTGGTGTATTTCTCGGCAGATATGGTGGGGACACCGTATACCCGCTTGGTATGATGAGCAGGAAAATATTTATGTAGGTCGTTCAGAACAAGAAATTCGAGAAAAACATAATTTAAGTTCAGAAATAACGCTTAGACAGGATGAAGATGTATTGGATACCTGGTTTTCCTCCGCTCTTTGGCCATTTTCTACGTTAGGCTGGCCAGAAAAAACAGCAGAATTAGCTAAGCATTACCCAACCAGTGTTTTAGTCACCGGTTTTGACATCATTTTCTTTTGGGTTGCCAGAATGATAATGATGGGATTGAAGTTTCAAGGAGAAGTCCCTTTTAAAGAAATTTATATGCATGGTTTGGTGCGTGATGCCGAAGGACAAAAAATGTCCAAATCAAAAGGCAATGTTCTTGACCCGATTGATTTAATTGATGGTATTGAGCTAGAAGCATTAGTAGAAAAAAGACTAGCGGGTATGATGCAACCACATTTACAAAAGAAGATAGAAAAAGCCACACGCAAGCATTTTCCTGATGGCATTCCTTCTTTTGGCACAGATGCATTACGTTTCACCTTTGCATCTTTAGCCTCAACAGGGCGTGATATTCGTTTTGATTTAGCACGTACGGAAGGTTATCGTAATTTCTGTAATAAGCTATGGAATGCTGCACGTTATGTATTGATGAATACCGAAGATCAAGATAATGGTCTGTCCGATTCACCTTGTCATTATTCGCAAGCAGATTTATGGATTACTTCGAGATTAAATCAAGTTATCACAACGACAAGTGAGGCGATCGAAAACTATCGCTTTGATCTAGCTTCACAAGCAATTTATGAATTTACATGGAATGAATATTGTGATTGGTATTTAGAACTTGCAAAAATATCTTTGCAATCTGAGGATGAAGCATTACAAAGAGGCACACGAAAAACACTAGTTTCTGTTTTAGAAACTATTTTACGCTTAAGCCACCCCATCATGCCTTTTATTACGGAAGAAATCTGGCAACGTGTTGCTCCTTTGGCTGGCATTAGTGCAGACACTATCATGTTACAACCTTACCCGGAAACAGATGTAAAACTAATTAATGAAGAGGCAATTAAATCCATCAATTGGGTGATGGCATTTATTTTAGGTATCCGTAGAATTCGTGGCGAAATGAATATTGCCCCAGGCAAACCTTTACCTGTTTTAGTGCAAAATACATCGACAGATGACTTAACTTTTTTAAAATCAAACGAAGCTTATCTATTAAAGCTAGGTCGTATTGAAACTATTACTTTGTTAGGGTTGGATGAAATTGCAGCAGAATCAGCAATGTCCCTAGTAGGTGAAATGAAAATTCTGATTCCTATTGCAGGGTTAATTGATAAAGATGCTGAAATAGCGCGGTTAGAAAAAGAAATTCAAAAAAAAGTCAAAGATTTACCTAGAATTGAAGGTAAGTTAAATAATCCAAAATTTATTGATAAAGCACCTGCTGATGTTATTACTAAAGAAAAAGAAAAGTTAGCAGCTTTATATTCTTCAAAGCAAAATCTTGAGGAGCAATTGAGTAAGATTAAAAAGCTTTAAACAGATCAAAAATTAGAAATAAATAAAGAGCTTACCTTAAATTTTAAGTGTTTCTTGTTAAGCTCTTTTTCCCTCTCTTATATTACCTTGATATAAAAAGGAATCTCTCTATATCCATACAGCCATTACCATAGACAAAAATCAACTTGATGTAAATTCTGCATTTGTGTCTGCGTGAAGTATAACTTGTCCTATATAGACAAGTGATTTTTTTCATCTATATTTGTATTACTACAAAAGAATTAATACGAATATTTATGGCAACAGCACAATCGGACTTACAATTTGGCGGAATAATAAGATGTCTTATTCAAAAAGACTTGTTGTCAGAGGCTGATGCACAAAAACATGTTGCTGAAGCTAAAAAAAAGAAAATATCTTTTATAAGCCATATAGTTTCAAATAAAATTATTGAGAGCAAACTGATTGCTTCAGTAGCCTCAGTTGAATATGGAGTACCGTTTTTTAATCTAGATGCAATAGATACAAATTCATTACCTATTGATTTAGTCAGTGAAAAGCTGATTCGACGCCATCATTCATTACCTCTATTGAAACGGGGCAATCGCTTATTTGTTGCGGTTTCAGATCCTACCAATTTTCAGGCACTTGATGAAATAAAATTTCATACTCGTCTGAATACAGAAACAATTCTAGTTGAAGAAGATAAATTATCTAATATTATTGAAACGGCATTAGAGGCTGCTGATACATCAATGTCCAATTTATTGGATGATGATTTGGAAAATATTGATATTTCTGGGGGCGATGAAAGCCCAGAAGATGATGGTTCTGATTCAGATATTGATGATGCTCCCATTGTACGTTTTGTAAATAAAATCTTATTAGACTCTATTAAAAAAGGTGTTTCAGATATTCATCTTGAACCTTATGAAAAAACATTCCGTATTCGCTTTAGAGGAGATGGAATACTTTATGAGGCAGCTAGCCCCCCAGCAAATATAGCCAACAGAATTATTTCTCGTATCAAAGTAATGTCTAAAATGGATATTGCAGAGCGCAGGGTGCCACAAGATGGTCGGATAAAAATGAAATTGTCTAAAAATAGGGCAATTGATTTTCGAGTCAACACTTGTCCTACGTTATTTGGTGAAAAAGTTGTTTTACGTATTTTAGATCCCACAAGTGCACAAATAGGTATTGAAAAACTGGGTTTTGAACCTGATCAACAAGAATTATTTTTGAAAGCTATTCATAGGCCTTATGGAATGGTTCTTGTGACTGGGCCGACAGGGAGTGGTAAAACAGTATCACTTTATACGGGGCTTAATATTTTAAACAAAATTGAACGAAATATTTCAACGGCAGAAGACCCTGTAGAAATAACGGTTGAAGGAATTAACCAGGTCAACATGAATGTTAAGGCTGGTTTAACATTTGCTGTCGCATTAAAGGCTTTTTTAAGACAAGATCCCGACATTATTATGGTAGGGGAGATTCGTGATCTGGAAACGGCCAGTATCTCAGTAAAAGCAGCACAAACAGGTCACCTGGTTTTATCCACTCTTCACACCAATGATGCTCCCCAAACAATCAACCGATTAATGCAAATGGGGATAGAGCCTTTCAATATTGTTTCGGCAGTGAATCTAATTATGGCTCAACGCTTAGGGCGTAGGCTTTGTGAGCATTGTAAAAAAGAAGCTGATGTACCTGATAGTGTTTATCTCGATGCAGGGTTTGAGCAAAAAGAGTTAGCAACATTAAAAATTTATAAAGCCGTAGGTTGTGATCAATGTAACGAGGGCTACAAAGGGCGAGTTGGAATATATCAAGTGATGCCAATCAGTGAAAAAATGCGTGCCTTAATTTTAGAGGGTGGTAATGCAATGGAGTTGGCTGATCTCTCTAAAAGTGAAGGAATTAATGATTTACGGGCCTCTGGCCTAGTTAAAGTACGGCAAGGGATAACAAGCCTTGAAGAAATAAACAGGATTACAGAGGAATAAAGATGGCAAATGAATTAGAACAAATTGATTTTATCTGGGAAGGTAAGGATAGAGCAGGTAACAAATCAGGGGGTGAAATTAGTGCTTTAAGCGAACTTATTGCCCGTGCTGATGTTCGAAAGATGGGTTATATTCTTAAAAAAATAAAGAAAAAACCCAAGCCGTTATTTGGGGCTAAAACACAGGCAATTACACCAGGTGATATTTGTATTTTTGCACGTCAATTGGCAACGATGCTTGAGTCTGGTGTTCCACTGGTGCAAGCTTTTGACATTATAGGAAAAGGGAATAAAAACCCTAGTATGGCGGAGTTATTATTATCTATTAAGGCTGACGTTGAAGGTGGTGATACCTTGTCAGAAGCGTTAGGTAGAAGAAGCATTTATTTTGATGATCTCTTCTGTAGCTTAGTTGAGGCAGGTGAACAAGCGGGTGTACTTGAAGGCTTGCTGGATAAAATAGCAACTTATAAAGAAAAATCTGAATCTATTAAGAAAAAAGTAAAAAAAGCATTAACTTATCCAGTAGCAGTATTAGTTGTAGCATTTATTGTAACAGCTATTTTGCTTATCTTTGTGGTACCAGTCTTTGAAGATTTATTTAAAAGTTTTGGTGCAGATTTACCTGCTTTTACAAAGTTTGTTATCGCTTTATCAGAATGGGCTCAGTCCTGGTGGTGGGCGGTATTATTAGGGCTATTTTCTGCTTTTAAAATATTTGATTTTTTTAAAAAACGATCAGCTAAATTCCGACATTTCTTAGATAAAACGTTGCTTAAACTCCCTGTCGTCGGTGACATTATTTATCAATCTTCTGTTGCACGTTTTGGACGAACTTTATCTATTATGTCTGCGGCAGGTGTTCCTTTAGTTGATGCTTTAGAGTCAGTTGCAGGCGCTTGTGGAAATATTATTTTTTATGAAGCCGTTTTAAAGATTCGTGATGATGTATCGACAGGACAACGTTTACAATATTCTATGCAACAAGTGGGTATTTTTCCCCACATGATGGTACAAATGGTTGCTATTGGAGAAGAGTCAGGAAAAATCGACACAATGCTTGATAAAACCGCTGATTTTTATGAGGAAGAAGTTGACAATATGGTCGATAATTTAAGTAGCTTAATGGAGCCTTTTATTATGGTAATTTTAGGGACTTTAGTAGGCGGATTAATTGTGGCAATGTACTTACCTATCTTTAAGTTAGGTGCGGTAGTAGGATAATTTTAGGTAAACAATATGTCCAGTTCTGAAGTTGATAAAACTAAACAATTATTGGTAACAACTCAAAAATTAAGTAAAAGTGCTGAAGAAACAACAAAAACAGTTCAGCAAATAAAAGCCATTAATGGCTCGTTAGTTGATATTACTCAAAAGCAATATCAAGTAGTGAATCAAGTTTTTTCTGATGGCGAACATATTAAAGATTCTTTAGCTGAATCAGTTAACAAAGCTGATAGTTCTCTTTCGGTTTTGAATAAAACTGTGAACCAGATGGAAGTAGAATTCAGTCGTATTGAAGAAAGTATACATTTATTTGATAAAATTAGAGAAAGTACACAATCGTTAAATAATGTAGCTCGTCATACAAAAATGCTGGCACTAAATACTGCTGTACTTGGCGGTTCTTTGGGCAAAGACGGTAGTGGAATTAATATTGTTGCCGATGAAATGCAAGGATTAGTTAAAACCTGTGAAGGAGCCTCTAAGCATATTGATAACGTTGTAACATCTGCTCGAGATAATGTTCAAGCTATTGTTAAAATCAATAGAGAACATATGCAAGCAAGTCTTGAAAATACCTTGGCAGTACAACAAGCCTTACAATCATTAATTACTCTGTTTAAAGGCAATGAAAATGAAGAATCTGACCTTAAAACACCTTCAGTAAATTCAATTATTACAGCAGTGAGCGTTATTGAACAATTAGCTAATCAGGTGACTGGAATAGTAGAAGAAACTAAAGTAAAAACAGAAACTCTGAATAATGAAGTTGAAGTAGCTAACCAAGCGGTTTCTGACTTAATTGGTGTTGTCACTAATAAACCTATTATTAACATTTCCCCAGCGGAAGCACTTGATAAATTATCAACTTACCGGATTATTGATGTTAGACGAACTGATGAGTTTAATGATAAATTAGGCCACATTCTGAATGCAAAATTATGCACGATTAATGAAACAAGTTTTAAACAAAAGCTTATTTCATTAAATAAAGATGCTCGCTACCTCTTTGTTTGCCGAAGTGGGGGACGCTCTTCAAAAGCCGCCCGGATTGCTCAAGCAGTAGGTTTTCCACATATATTTAATCTTGATGGTGGTATGTTAGCCTGGGATAAATGCCAGCTACCTGTTGCGAGAGAAACTAATCCATAAGTTTTTCAACAACATAAGGTTCTACTTTTGAACCTAAATAGATTAAATTAAGATACAATCTATACTTAGGTAACTGGAAACAAATAACCCAGCCACCCATCTTACTTGTCTTTTTGTCCGTCTTTGAGATTGCTGTAACAGTTACGTAGCCAGCTATGCGTCCGTTACAGCAATCTCAAAGACAAACAAAAAAATCCTGCGCAAAATATGGGTGGGTTATTTATTTCCAGTTGCTTTAGCGCAGTTACGGATGCGGATTTCTATCGGTCAAGCGTTTCTGATGGTTGCGCTTGCTATGCGCCCATTTCAGTGCCTTATTATCGACAAAAATCAACTCGCTATAAATTCCGTATTCGTAACCGCGCGAAGTATATTAAAACTTTATTTAAAATAAAAAAAATTTATGGAAGCCCTATTTTCTATCCTTCAATCTTCTCCACTATTGCTAACCTCAATTATTTTTGTCATTGGTTTGATGATTGGAAGCTTTTTGAATGTTGTGATTTATCGCTTGCCTATGATGATGCAAAGAGAATGGAAAAAAGAATGTTTAGAATATTTGGAACTAGAACAGCCCGAAGATGATAATGAACCTTTTAATCTAACACTGCCTTTATCACGATGCCCTGGTTGCAATACGGCGATAAAGCCCTATCAAAATATCCCTGTTATTAGTTATCTTTTTTTACAAGGGAAATGTGCTAAATGTAAAATTCATATTTCTTTACGGTATCCACTGATAGAAAGTTTTACAGGCATTGTTTCAGCTGTTGTTGCCTGGCATTTCGGATACAGCGTTGAAATGCTCTTTGCACTAATACTCACTTGGTCTCTAGTTGCGTTAAGTTTTATTGACATTGATCATCAATTATTACCTGACTCAATCAACTTTCCTTTGCTTTGGTTAGGATTATTTTTAAGTTTGTTTTCTATTTATACAGACCCAAGTTCAAGTATTATCGGAGCATTGGCAGGTTATTTAAGCTTATGGACGGTATATCAAGGGTTTAAAATAGTAACAGGAAAAGAAGGCATGGGTTATGGTGATTTTAAATTACTGGCTGTATTTGGTGCCTGGCTTGGTTGGCAATATTTACCCTTAATTATTTTACTTTCCTCTTTAGTTGGTGCGATTATCGGCATCTCAATGGTAGTATTTGTTAAAAAAGACAAAAATGTTCCAATACCGTTTGGGCCTTATCTAGCTGTAGCAGGATGGATAGCTTTATTATGGGGTGATAAAATAAATGGTCTGTATCTTAATGTAACTGGCTTAAATTAAGGGCACCTTTATTAATTGTGGACTCAATTTTTCTTTCATCAATTAATAGAGGTGCCCTTAAGGAACCTCTGATCAAGTCCAATTATTTTTAGCTTGCTAAAACTGCCGATATTTTCCACGAAGATCGGTGCAATAGAGTGACTATTACGTCTCACTTCGTGAAAAATAGCGACAGCTTTTTCTGCGCTAAATTCTAATCGACTTAATCAGAGGTTCCTTAAGTGTTAAAAATTGGTTTAACAGGTGGCATTGGGAGTGGAAAATCTACTATAGCTGACTTATTTAAAACTTTATTTAATATTCCAATTATTGATGCAGATATTATTGCTCGCCAATTGGTCGAACCAGGGCAGAAAGCACTGTTTTTAATACAGAACAAATTTGGACAGTCTGTTATCAATCAAAATGGAGCATTAGATAGAGATAAACTAAGAGAAATTATTTTTACAGACCCAGCTAAAAAAAAACAGCTTGAAGAAATTTTGCACCCTCTTATTTATAGTGAAATGCAATCAATTTTTGATAAGCAAAATTCATCATATAGTATTCTTTGCATCCCTCTTTTAATGGAAACTAAGCATTGTAGCTTTGTGGATAGGGTTCTAGTGGTTGATTGCTCCGTTGAAGTACAGATTGAAAGAGTAATGAGGCGAGATAAGCAATCTAAAAACATGATTATGTCTATCGTATCTAGTCAAGTTTCTCGTCAATACCGCTTGTCTCACACAAATGATGTTATTGAGAATACAAAATCAACTAATCAACTTGCAGAACAAGTCAAAAAGCTTCACAATCAATACTTAAATTTAGCAATTCTAAATTCAGAATAACAATAGTAGCAATATAGCTACATAGGAATAGGTGTTTGATTGACTTGTGAGTTTGGCTTTGAAAAATAAGCCAGAATTAGACGCACAAGTTATTTTACCTTCCCTATTATAGACTTAGGAAATACTGTTTGTGAGTACTCACACTTTTTATGAGTTCCCTCTTAACGAGAGAATTCGAGTTTTTATGCGATTAGAACAACTTTTTCAGCAGTTTGAGCATTTTGTTGGAGGGACAACGGTTTTTGATAAAAGAGCGGCAATTTCTGCTTTGCTTGATATTATGAAAATTTTTAATCGGAATGATTTAAAATCTGAAATATTAAAGGAATTAGATCGACAATCAAAAACGTTAAGTGATTTATTGAGTAATAAAGAAATAGATTCAGAGAAGTTAGACCGGTTTATTAATAGTGTTAATGGTTTGAGTAAAAACCTCTATAAAGCGAATGGAAAAATCGGTGTTAAAATAATGGAAAGTGGTTTATTCAAAAGTATTTCACAACGCAGTTCAATACCGGGTGGAATGTGTTCTTTTGATCTGCCAGAATATCATTATTGGTTAGAACAGGGACATAATATTCAACAACAAGATTTAAACCAATGGATTGAACCTTTTGTTGGTATTCGAAATGCACTAAAATTTATCCTCAATTTTATTCGCCAAAGTAGTACGCCAACTCAAGAAATAGCTGAATCCGGTTTTTTTCAATCAGGTCTAGAGCAAGCAAAGCCTTTTCAGTTGCTTAGAGTAGCTATTGAAAGTTCATCCCCTTGTTTTGCAGAAATTAGTGGTGGAAAACAGAGGTTTACTATTCGTTTTATGAGTAAATCACCAGATAAGGTGCGACCAAGTCAAGTTGGCGATAATATTTCATTTTCACTCACTAGGTGTGCATTTTAATGTCCAGTACAGACAATGCAAAACAAATGATTGTTTCTTGTCCAACTTGTCAAGGGCAGGTTGTTTGGGATTCATTACAAAAATATAGACCTTTTTGTAGTGAGCGCTGTAAGCTAATTGATTTAGGTGAATGGGCGGCGGAAGAGAAAAAAATTCCGGGTGAGTCTGTTTATTTAGGTTCAGAAATAGATTATGACACTTAGACTTCTTATTAAGATTCCCCTATAACCTCTGCTTTACCTAGATTCTTAAAAAAAATTGAATTTTCATTTAGATTTTTACTCTTAAATAGCACTTTGTTTAAGGAATCTCTGATTAAGTTGATTAGAATTTAGCGCAGAAAAAACTGTCGCTATTTTTTACGAAGTGAGACGTAATAGTCACTCTATTGCACCGGTCTTCGTGGAAAATATCAGCAGTTTTAGCAAGCTAAAAATAATTGGACTTGATTAGAGATTCCTTAAGTCTCATTCCGTAAGAGGGAATAACAAATAATAACCAAAGATGATTCAAAAGAGGCTATTAAATTTAGGTAAATCTTATGAGTGCTAATTATCAACTATGAAAACTCCAGTCCTACTTTTTATTTTAACTGTGCTACCAATTCAAAGCATGCTTTCGATAGTAAACGCTACCGAACTTGTTAACAAAACTTCTATCATTCGTGATACAACAACATCGCCCTCCCATTTTGTGGTTAGAGATGGGCAAATAATCAATCGTGTTGAAAAAAAAGCATTATTTTTTAAAGGGATCGGATATTCTCCTTACCTACCGGGTGAAAACCCTCTGAAAGGAGCTAGTCCAGGGAATGATGAGCGTTATAAGGAACATTTAACATTGATGGGTAGTATGGGTGTAAATTATTTGCACGTATTCCCAATGAATATGCCTGAAAAATTTTTTACTCAACTTGATGTTGCAGACATGATGTATGGTCAGGATATCTGGGTAGATGGATATGTCCCAGATTTTCTTGATGAGGACTATCAAGCGCTTATGTGGGGAATAATTAAGGAAACTATAGATCATACCTATCGAGTTGGTCGTCCTGATCGCTTAGTGCTTTTTTCAGTAGGAGATGAGTTGCAGGCTAAATCAGTGATTAGTACCAATAACCTTCATCCAAAAGTTAGAAATTTTTCAGGCAAACATATAGTGGTAACTAACCGTACTCCGACGGAAATAGCGTTGGCTAAATTGATAGATAAGGCTATGGATTATGAGTTAACTCAATATGGCCGTCGTCATTTATATTGTCATACAAGCTGGACGCATATTGGCCCTTTGAAACGAACTGATCTTGATGTGCCGGAAGGAAATGAGCTATTACCCGATCTAGGGGATTTGATTTGCCTAAATGTTTATACTTATGCACGAGGCGTGGTCACTTCGTCACCAGGAAGCGTAACGGGTTCAACGTATCAAGGATATCTTGAAGAATTAGCGTCTATAACTGATAAGCCAATTTTTATTACTCAAGCGGGTCTATCCACTTCACCTTTTGAACCAAAGCCTAAAGAGGCACCTGGATTTGGAGGTCATAAAGAAGAGGAAGTTTCGACTACTTTTAAAGCTATTTGGAAAGATCTAAAGACAGCGAAAGGCAAGGAAAAATTTTGTGGTATTTCTTTTTTTGAACTGCATGACGAATGGTGGAAAAGCGGTGAAGACCCAACCGATTCGTCTCGGCATGAGCGAGAAGATCCAGAAGAATGGTTTGGGCTTTTTCGGATAGGGCCTGAGCATCAATTGATACCAAAAAAAAATATACCAGATACTTTGCGTACACTTTATAAAAATACGCCTGCTAGAGTTTCTGTGGAATAGTTAATTAACAAAATGTGGATTTTTAGAATCAGCTAATCAATATAAATCTGAACCGAATTTACTTTGTCCAAGATCAGATATTTATTATCTTTAGAGATGAAATTAAGTTTGTGGACTTATTCATCAATGCCTGAACAAAATCAATAAAAGCGAAGCGATTTATGCGAATTAATGCATTTGACTATTATCGAGCGATAGCCATCCTGTTTATTGTGAGTGGACATTCATTTAATCCTGCTACGGTAACAACGTTTAGTGAAAAAGTACTAGCAAATTTGGTTACAGGAGGCACTTCTTTATTTGTATTTATCTCAGGTTTCTTTTTTCATTATGTTTTTTTTCAAAAATTTAACTACGGGTCTTTTTTACTAAAAAAAATAAAAATTGTTTTTTTACCTTATTTACTGTTATCGACATTAGGTTTTTTGTTACTGGCATTTTATTTTAATCAGTTGCCTTATTTAGATCTATTTATTAAAGGAAAACCAACAGACTGGCAACAATATATTCAATTGTATTTTCAATACTTATGGTCAGGACGATTATTTATAGCTTATTGGTATATACCGTTTATCATGATTATGTTTGCCCTTTCACCTGTATTTATGAGGCTAATAGAGTTACCACGACCGATACAATTAATTATTATTTTAGTCTTTTATTGTGTGTCTTCAATTACCTTACGCCCCTTACACAATTTGTCACCTATTCACTCAGCTATCTACTTTTTACCCGTATATATGATGGGAATAGTGGTTTCTATTAATAGAGAGAAAGTATTACAAGTCTTGAGAGGTAAGAGTATTTTTCTTGGGATTATAGTTCTTATATTAGCAATTTTACAGGTAGTCGTTTATGACATAATTGGAAGTTTCCACAAAGAATCTATTGTTGAATTTGAAAAAATAGATATTATGATCTGGCAAAAAATGGTGATGTGTTTATTTTTTGTCTCGGTGCTTGATAAATTAGAAAACAAACAAATTCCTTTTCTAAAATATATTGCCGAGACAAGTTTTGCAATTTTTTTTATACATCCTTGGGTATTTTTCTTTTATGGTTATTATGCTATTTATCAACCCCTAAGTTTTCTTTCCAGCGCAATGTTTACAGTATTTAATTCTGTGTCTGCCGTTGTCATTAGTTTGATTATTGCCAAGGTTATAAAATTAATTTTTGGGCGTAATAGTCGGTCAATAATTGGTTATTAGAAGGGGGTTACTTATTTTGTCAGATAGATTTATTCTCAAAGAATAATTTTTCCTCTAAGGTTTTTCCTCGACTAAATTGTCGATATTGCCATTGGTTATCAGCTATACAGTTAATGATTTTTAAATCAATTTTTGGTTCAATTTTAGAATTATATTCCACAATAAACTCATTTTTTTGCGGATTAGAAATGTGTAAAATGCCTTCTAATTGCTTTAGTTTTCCAATAAAGTCAGTAGCTGGGCATGGATTCATTTGTATTGTGAGAAACTGAATAAAATTATTATTCTCGGTTGTATTCAGTTGTATTGAGTCCATAATGCCATTATCAAGTAGTAAAATATTCTGGCATAAACGACCGAGTTCGTTCAGATCGTGAGAACTGATAATAAATGTTGTATCAGGGGAAAGTTCAGCAATAATTGATCGTATATTCCTAGTATTAACAGGGTCTAATCCAGCAGTTGGCTCATCCAGTAATATGAGTTGTGGAGTGCCTATTAATGCTTGAGCAATCGAAACACGTTTTGCCATACCGTGGCTTAGTGCAACAGGTTTTTCATAAAATGAATCTTTTAGTGCTACATTATCTAAAACTCTTAGCGCTTCATTGTTTGCTTCTTTGCGAGAAAAGCCCTGTAACCTTGCAAAAAACTCAAGCTGATCACCTATGCTGAATGTAGGATCAAGTCTAGCATCCTGTGGTAATGCAGATATTTTTCCATTAATCTCTGAGCTGCCTGGCTTTTGGCCAAATAAAGTAACAATGCCAGAACTAGGGCGAAGAAAACCACAAAGAATATTCAATAAAGTAGATTTTCCAGCTCCATTTGGCCCGACTAAGCCAACAGGTTCACCAGCAGTAATATTAAAACTGACATTGTTAAGAGCTGCTTTACCAGAATAATAATGATCAATTAATTGGCATTGAACAATCGCGTTATTCATAAACTTTGCCTCGACATAATCCAGTAACCGATAGTTAATAACACTAAGGTTTGAAGTAAAGGTATATAGGCTAACTCTAAAGGTTGCCATAGTGAAAGTTTAGCTAATTCAGATATTTGATAACCAGGAATCAGAAATTTAAGATAAATTATTGAGGGTATATAAGAGGATAAGATAGCAATGATCCCAGCTAAAAATACTAAGATCAAAACTGCCCATGTGGTGGACGTTCTGACAGACTTCACTGAGACAGATAATGCGGCCATCATAGCGGTAAACGGAAGCAGTACTAAAACCAAATTAACAGCAATCGTCATCGAGCTGTAATATGCATCATAGTATAGAGAGCTGTCTCTGTAGATTGCAAGTCCTATGGTAGTCAGTAGGGTAGCTAAAATTAAAAATATTTGAATAAGCATGGCACCAGCAAAACGACCAAAAAATAGTCCATTTCTACTGATTCGTAAAGTTAAAAATCGTAAAGTTCCTCGTTCTCTATCCGAACTTGTTTGATCCGAGGTAATGATGATACTTAGCATGGGAAATAAGAATAAGGAAAAGCGCCAATAAACACCAAACTCTGGTATTTTCCAGTTCATTAATGAACCTAAACCAATAAACTCAAAAAAAATTCCACCACGGGAAGAGTTTTGTTTAAGAGCCAATAGATCAGAGGCTATTCGAATTGGATAGAACAAAATAAAACACCAGACTACAGAAAAAGTTATTAAATATAACAATCCTTTTCGTGTAGAAAATAATCTTTTTAGTTCAAATTGACAAATAAGCAGAAGCGAGTTGAATGGGTTTGGGGTCATGATTTTTCCTAAAAGAATTGTCTTATTATATTCCGCATCCTTGACCGCGTGAAGTATAATCATATGTAGAAATATATTCCAAACAAAAAATATGTATCAATTATTAAAATTATTTTATGATATTTGCCTATTAAAAAAAGGCCCTCAAGATATTCCTGCATCTAATTGGTTATTCCGTGTACTTTTAATTATTTCTATATTTGTTGATTTTTTAGTTTTAATTCTCAGTACGGATTTATTTAGTGCAATTTTACAAACACTTGTAGAAATTACTCTTACTCTTGGTTTAACCTGGATTATTCTTTATACTGCAAAAAAGCAATTTCGTTTTCAACAGACGGTTTGTGCTTTTATGGCAACTGATATTTTAATAAGTTTGCTAGCTCTACCAGCAATTGCCATATTGGTAAATGGTGGAGAAGGGTCTACTTTTATTGTGATTATTGTGCTTATGATCTGGCACTGGTTTGTATCTGGACATATTTTTACTCATGCTCTGGAGCAGTCTTTTGGTTTTGGCTTAGGTGTGGCTTTTTTGTATATTTTTATATCAATTCAGGTAATGGGAATATTATTTCCTGAGGTTATCTTGACAGAATAAGAGGGGTGATAGTATGAGTCTTTATAAACATATTTTATTTGCAACAGATTTTACTGAGCACAGCAATGAAGTAGCAGCTAAGGCAAAACAACTTGCAACAATTAATAATGCGGAATTAAGCATTGTACACATAGTTGATTATATTCCTATAACTGATGCTACTTATGGACCAATTATTCCATACAATGGTGACTTACTGGAACAATTGATGAGTTCAGCAAAAGAGCGGCTGGCTAAACTGGCTAATGATTTAGGCGTTGCGAAAGAGAATCAGTGGTTAGAAACAGGAAGTCCAAAATTAGAATTAGTTAGGATTGCCAAAGAAAATAAAGTGGATTTGATTGTCGTGGGTTCTCATGGGCGACATGGTTTGGCTTTATTATTAGGATCAACAGCAAATGGTGTATTACATCATGCAAAATGTGATGTTTTAGCGGTTCGTTTAAAGAATGATTGAATTGGTACTCGGTGGCGCGAGGTCTGGAAAGAGTCATTATGCAGAGCAAGTTGCTAATGAATCTGGAATGTCTGTTATTTATATTGCAACAGCAGAAGCTGGGGATGAAGAAATGCAGACAAGAATAGAAAAACATCGCGAAGATAGGCCGCAACATTGGCAAACGGTTGAAGAGCCAATTAAATTAGCCGATGTTATTCAACAATACAGTTCGTCAAATTCATGTTTATTAGTTGATTGTTTGACCTTATGGCTGACCAATATACTCTTTGATAAACAAGGTAATGAACAGCAATCTTTATTTGAACAAGAATCTCAGGCCTTATTTAAAGCCTTGGGTGTATTTTCTGGACAGCTTGTTATGGTGAGTAATGAAGTGGGTTTAGGTATTGTACCCATTGATAAAATAACACGCCGGTTTGTTGATGAAGTGGGTTTATTGCATCAAAAAATAGTTTCGTACAGTGATAAAGTTGTTCTTGTTACTGCCGGCCTGCCACAAATATTAAAATAAATAATGGATTGGTTAGTTAATAAAATTGAACAGCCTGATAAAGCTTATTTAATAAAAGCACTGGATAAACAAAAACAATTAACCAAACCATCAGGTTCATTAGGCTTACTTGAAGAGATTGCAGTTCGTCTAGCTGCTATGCAAAAAACAGAACACCCCTCTATCAATCGGGTATGGGTCTCTATCTTTGCAGCAGACCATGGGGTAGCTGAAGAGTCTGTTTCTGCTTTTCCACAAATAGTCACAACAGAAATGGTGAAGAACTTTGTTAATTCAGGTGCTGCAATTAATGTTTTATCTCGTTATATAAAAGCCGATTTTGAAGCGATAGATGTTGGGTTAATTGCTGCTATTGATGAAGAGGGTGTTATTTCTGAACGAGCAGGGAACGGAACTGAAAATTTTGCAAAGCAGGCGGCGATGACCACGGGACAAATGCAATCTGCATTAGCAACAGGGAAGGCAGCGGTTGAAAGAGCAGTCATCCACAAAGCCCAATTGTTTATCGGTGGTGAAATGGGCATAGCAAATACAACCAGCGCTAGTGCAATTTCTGTTGCATTGACGGGTATGACAGTAGAACAATTAACCGGTGCGGGTACAGGAATAAATAGTGGAGGCATTGAACATAAGGCAAATGTTATTAAACGTGCAATTTCATTACACCAGAATTTTTTAAAAAAACCGCTAAACGTATTACAATATTTAGGTGGTTTTGAAATAGCCGCCTTAGTAGGTGCTTATGTTTTTTCTGCACAACAAGGCTTGCCAATATTAGTTGATGGATTTATTTCAACAACGGCTGCATTGTTAGCGGTTAAAATTAATCCTGAGATACAGAGCTGGCTCATTTATGCCCATTGTTCAGAAGAAAAAGGGCACAAATTTATTTTAGACTACTTACATGCAAAGCCATTATTGCATTTAAATATGCGATTAGGTGAAGGGAGTGGAGCGGTTACTGCTGTTCCATTATTAAAAATGGCATGTAAATTACAGAGTGAAATGGCAACATTTCAACAGGCAAAAATTACAACAAAAAAAGAAAAAAGGTAATAAGTAATGATTGGTCGTATTGAAAGTTATGATAGTGAGCGCCAAATAGGCGAAATTAAATCCGAAGGTAAGAACTATGAGTTCCAAATTGATGACTGGAATCCAGAAAATAAACCTGAAATTGGAAAAAAGGTCGACTTTTTACCAGAAGAAGATGGAACCGCGACTAGTATAGATATTGCTTCTAGTCATATACATAATTTAATGCCTGTTAAAAATCATTATATTGCAGGTATTTTAGGTATTTTTTTTGGCTTTATCGGTTTACATAGAATTTATTTGGGCTTTTATCCCATTGCTATTGCTCAAATATTTATTTCGTTTGTACTTGGGTTTCAGTATGGCTTTATGTGGGGGATTATTGAAGGCGTGTTAATAATAAGTAAACTGATTAATAAAGATGCTAAGGGAAGACCTTTAAAATAAACTATAGACTGAGTATATTACCTGTATATAGGTTTTTCATTATGTTATCTACTGATATAGTTGGATATTATTAATCTCACACTTCTTAATGAGTTCATTTCTAATTGCGTTACAATTTTTAACCATCATTCCTGTAACGCGTTCTTTTATTGTCAATGATAAACAATTAGGCTATTCCTCATTTTTTTATCCTGCTATCGGTTTGATAATAGGAAGTGTATTAGCTGTTTCAACGCTATGTCTTTCAGCACTATCACTACAAACTCAGGCAGTTATTATTTTAATGCTATGGGTTTTACTCACGGGCGGATTGCATCTTGATGGTTTAGCCGATTGTGCAGATGCCTGGGTAGGTGGATTAGGAAGTAAACAACGCAGTCTGGAAATTATGAAAGACCCAGCGGCAGGCCCGGTAGCTGTGGTTATTTTAGTTTTGGTTTTATTGTTAAAGTGGTCAATGATTAGCCAGCTAATAGAACAAGCTTCTATTGAAGCTTTAATGTTAACACCTGTCTTAGGCAGGGTGGCTATTTTAATTCTGATGTTAACAACTCACTATTTACGTCCTGATGGAATGGGTAAAAAAATAGTCGATAATTTACCTGAATCTGCACTAAAAAGGTTATCTCTGTTTTGTCTATTACTAGGAATATACTATTTAGGTTTTTTAGCAATGAGCTTTATGCTGGTGATTGTATCAATTATCATTTATCAATCAAAAAAAAGGCTAGGAGGTGTTACAGGTGATGTTTATGGGGCTAGTGTAGAGTTAGTTGAAACTGGAATCTTATTTGGCTATATTCTATGAATAAACATCGGTTTAATGAGTGTGAGAGAAAAGCTGTTTATAAAGCTATTGCAGAACGCCGTGATATGCGTCATTTTTTAACTGATCCAATTGACCCTAAGGTGTTACAAAATTTATTACAAGCAGCTCATCAAGCAGGAAGTGTTGGATTGATGCAACCTTGGCGTTTTATCAGGATTACTCAAAAAAAACTTAGAACAAAAATTTTTCAGCTAGTTGACCAAGAAAGAAAAGAGACGGCTAAAGCTTTAGCAGAACGTGAAGACGAGTTTATGAAGCTTAAAGTAGAAGGCATAATGAATTGTGCAGAATTGTTGGTCGTTGCCTTAGCTGATAAACGTGGAGAACATATTTTTGGTCGGAGAACCTTGCCAGAAATGGATTTGGCATCCGCTTCATGTGCAATACAAAATATGTGGTTAGCAGCCAGAGCAGAAGGCTTGGGAATGGGTTGGGTATCCTTGTTTGAACCACAAGCATTGTCTGAATTATTAAATATGCCTGTGAGTAGTAAACCAATTGCAATTTTATGTCTAGGTCATGTTGATGAATTTTACCCAAAACCAATGCTTGAATTAGAAAGTTGGGCTAAAGCCAAGCCCTTAGATGAATTTGTTTCAGAAAATAGCTGGTAAAAGAATAGGATAAAAACAAAATGAGTTGGTTAGGAAAAGTAGTTGGAGGTGCATTTGGATTTATGATGGGAGGGCCATTAGGTGCAATTCTAGGTGCTTCTTTTGGACACCAATTTGATGAAGGTCTACAAGGCTTAGAGTATGAAGAGCAACTAAACCCCGGAGATCAGCATCGGGTGCAAATGGCATTTTTTACGGCAACATTTTCAGTCATGGGCCATATTGCAAAAGCAGATGGTAAAGTTACCAAGGCTGAAATTAATCTAGCTAAAAAAATCATGGATGAGCTGGTTTTAACTGAAGAGATGCGAAAAACAGCGATTAACTTGTTTCAACAAGGTAAAGCGATAGATTTTCCAATTGCTGAGGTTTTAGATCAATTCCGTAGAGAATGTCATCGCCGAACACATTTAATTAGGATGTTTCTGGAAATTCAAATACAAGCGGCATATGCTGATGGCGTTTTAGATAAAGTAGAAGAAGATGTATTACTTAATATTTGTGCGCATTTAGGTATTTCCAGATTTGATTATGAAAGAATAAAGCTACAATTCCAGGCGCAACAACGTTTTTATCAACACAGTCAGGAAAGATCAACAGAAAGCAAATTAGATGATGCTTACGCAGTACTTGGTATTTCAACCACAGCAACAGATGCGGAAGTAAAAAAAGCTTATCGAACGCTAATTAGTCAACACCATCCAGACAAACTGGTTGCAAAGGGGTTGCCCGAGGAAATGATGATCATAGCAAAAGAAAAAACTCAAAAAATTAGTAAAGCTTATGAAACGATAAGGAGTTCCAGAAAATAATTTCTGGTACATTTTTAATATCATAGTTCTGTCTGGGAATGCATGTATTGAGGAGGGTGATTAAAAGTAAAGAATGGGTAGTTGGGCTACCGTTTCTTTGGCACCCCTAAAGATGTTGGGTTAACGATAGAACTGTTAGCCCAACCTACATTTTATTTATTTAACTTTTAATCGTACCCTTTTTAGAGAACAATAATATTCTCTTACCCGAATGGAAGTGTTTTGTTGCAGAGGAAAATATTATGGTAAGTATTGATAAGCAAAAAATTGTTTTAGCCAGTGGGAACTCTGGAAAAATTAAAGAGATTCAGGCAATACTTAAAGACCTGACAGTTCTTCCACAATCTCAATTTAATGTTGAAGAAGCAGAAGAAACAGGATCTACTTTTGTTGAAAATGCCATAATAAAAGCTAGAAATGCAGCATCGCATTGTGGTTTACCCGCGATTGCGGATGATTCTGGTTTGGTGATAGATATTTTACAAGGCGCGCCTGGCGTTATATCTGCGCGGTATGCTGGAATTAATGCTTCTGACCAAGATAATTTATTAAAAGTATTAAAGAACCTTGAGAAAATACCCACAGAACAAAGAACGGCTCGATTTGTTTGTGTGCTTGTTTTTATGAGACATGCGTACGATCCACTACCCATTATTGCACAAGGAATATGGGAAGGCCTGATAATGACTGAATCAATAGGAGATAATGGATTTGGTTATGATCCAATTTTTTGGGTGCCTACACACAAAAAATCTTCAGCACAACTATCGCCAGAAACTAAAAATGCTATTAGCCATAGAGGGCAAGCCCTTAAAATACTGGCTGATTCTATTATCTTAAACAAATAAGGAGCGCGCAAGGAATAACTAAAACAACTGGCGCAGGGTTTTTGTTCGTATACAACTAACGCATGTATCTATGTAGATAGAGTAATGCAGGAGTAATTATCGGACAATAAAGGTAGACGTTTCATTCTAAAGGGTGCCCTAAAAGTAATGATTATGAAATTGATCAGAAATGAATAATATATTTGATAATATTCCAGAACGTCTTGATTCAGAGCTTTTTGAAGAGCTTATTCAAAATGATAAGCTAAAAATTGAACGTATTATATCTAGAGGGCATAATTCTCTAAAATCTAACTGGTATGATCAAGATAAAAATGAGTGGATTATGTTATTAAAAGGTGAAGCAATCTTATTGTTTGAGGATCAATCTTCTATTAAACTGAAAGAAGGAGGTTTTATCAATATTCCTGCACATAAAAAGCACAAAGTAAAATGGACAGCACCTAATATTGAGACGATATGGTTAGCAGTTCATTATTAAACTCAATACTATATTTCACAATTTATAACCATAAACACTCAACCAAATCTATTCTTCATCTAATCCAGCTTGTTCAGTCAGACTTTTAGGCAATGTTTTTTTTACTTTCACTCCTAACTCGACAAAATTACTCGCTTGCCGTATTAAATTTCCACTACCTAAAGTCAATTTATTCATGACACCATCATAAGTTTTATTGACGGTATTAATCTGATTTCCTAATTTTTCCATATCCTCAGCAAACCCTCTGATTTTGTCATATAACAAACCAGCCTTGTCTGCGATTAATTTAGCATTTTCATTCTGCCTCTCGTATCGCCAGATATTTTCTATCGTTTTTAAAGTGGCCAATAAAGTGGTGGGTGTTACAACCACAATTTTATGCTCAAAGGCATCGGTAAATAATTTTTCATCTGCCTGAAATGCCGTAATAAAAGCGGCCTCTATTGGCATAAAAAGTAAAACAAAATCAAGTGACCTTAATCCCTTTAAACCAGAGTAATCTTTACTACTTAAACTTTTAATATGATTTCTTACCGCATTTGTATGCGCTTTTAAAGCATTTACACGTTCCTGTTCATCTTCTGTAGAGCAGTATGTTTCATACGCGACTAAGGAAACTTTTGAGTCAACAATGACATCTTTTTCTTCTGGCAGGCGGATAATAACATCTGGCTTGAAAATTTTATTACTCTCATCTCGTAGTCCACTTTGTGTTTCATATTCAATGTTTTTGCGCAATCCTGACTGCTCAAGCACTTTTTCAAGAATCATTTCACCCCAATTACCTTGAATTTTCTTATCACCTTTTAACGCGTTGGTAAGGTTTAATGCTTCTTTATTCATTTTTTCAGTATCACGACGTAATGAAACTATTTCTTCTCGTAAAGAAATTCGGTCTTTAGTTTCATTATCGTAAACGGTATCAACCCTTTTTTTAAAGTCATTTAATTGCTCTTTAATTGGGCTGACTATATGCTCCATACTAATTTTATTTTGCTCTGAAAGTTGCTTACTACGGTCTTCAAATATTTTTGTTGCTAAATTTTCAAATTGGGTTTTTAGTTGAATTTCTGCATCCTGTAGCAATTTTATTTTTTCATTGGCATTTTTCCCCTGCTCTTGCCATCTAATTTGTAACTCTGCATTTTCAGTTTTGCTCGAAATCAATTGTTGCTGTAACTGTTGATAATCTAGTTCTTTATCTTCCAGTTGAATTAATTTTTCTTCAACCACTGCTAATTTCAATGCAAGTTTCTGGTAACTTTCTGTTTTTTCTTTTAAATTTTCTTCTGACTCTATTAGTTGTAATTGGCCTTTTGTTGCTTGCTGTTTTCTTAATATCCACAATACAAAAAATAGAATTAATAATATTAAAGCTGCTGCAAGAAAATAATAGATGAGGAATATATTTTGTTCCATTAGACAGATGTGCTTAAAAGTGAAGTTGATATATATTGCTTGTGTAGTTGTCTCTTTGGCAGCCGAACAACAGGGTGTGCTAAAAATGTTAGGTTAACGAATAGAGCCGTTAGCCTAACCTACGCATGGGAGGGCTTGATTTTCTTCCCCATTAGAGTGATTGAAATACTTTGCTTGCTGCATCTAGTGTTTTTTCAATATCGTCATCACTATGTGCAGCAGAGATAAAACCAGCTTCAAATGCAGAAGGAGCAAAATAAACCCCTTGTTCTAACATGCCATGAAAAAAAAGTTTAAAACGTGCTTGGTCACATTGCATAACCTGAGAATAGAGACTGATTTTTTCCTCTTCTGTAAAAAACAATCCAAACATACCGCCTACGTTATTAACAGACAAAGAGATACCCAGACTGCTTAGCCCGTTGCTTTAAACCACTGACTAGCTTTTCCGTTTTCTTCGCCAGATTTTCATAAAAACCAGTTTGTGAAATAAGTTCCAGTGTTTTTAATCCTGCTGCCATTGCCATAGGGTTTCCTGATAAGGTTCCTGCTTGATAAACTGGGCCTAACGGGGCTAAATGCTCCATTATTTTATATTTACCACCAAAAGCACCTACCGGCATGCCGCCGCCAATAATTTTACCTAATGTCGTTAAGTCAGGGCTTACATTATAAAGCCCTTGTGCCCCTTGTAAACTGACCCTAAAGCCGGTCATGACTTCATCAAAAATCAAAACACTTCCATGTTCATCACATACTTGGCGTAATGTTTCCAAAAACCCGGGGGCAGGTGGAATACAATTCATATTTCCGGCAACGGGTTCAACAATAATACAAGCGATTTGGTCTCCCATTTCAGAAAATGCTTGTTTAACCGATTCACTATCATTATAAGTTAAGGTAATAGTGTCTGCCGCTAATGATTTAGGAACACCAGGAGAACTTGGCTCTCCTAAGGTTAATGCACCTGACCCAGCTTTAATCAATAATGAGTCTGAATGTCCGTGATAACACCCTTCAAACTTAACTATTTTATCTCGTCCGGTATAACCTCGCGCCAATCGAAGAGCGCTCATGGTTGCTTCTGTACCAGAACTAACCATGCGCACCATCTCTATAGAAGGGACTAGATCGCAAACTTTTGCGGCCATTAAGGTTTCTATTTCCGTTGGTGCGCCAAAGCTTAAACCTTTTTCAGCTGTTTGCTGAACAACTTTAACAATTTCTGGGTGTGCATGTCCTAGGATCATTGGCCCCCATGAACCGACATAATCAATATAGCTTTTATTTTCACTATCAAAAATAGTAGATCCTTTGGCATGATCTATAAAAACCGGTGTACCACCTACACCACTAAAGGATCTTACTGGGGAATTAACGCCACCTGGTATTACTTTTTTTGCATCGGTAAATAAAGTGCTAGCTTGTGTCATAGTATTATTGATTAGTAAAAGTCTAAATGTGTTTCTTGCTTATTTTATAATGTAAGCAACTATTTGAACATCTTTAATAATGACTAAAATAACCAATAATTATAAACAGAAGGAATATTCATGATTGAAGTGAAAGAAAACTGTCTTTGTGGTAGTGAAACTCCCTATTCTTTATGTTGTCAGCCTTTTCACCAACATATAAAAAAACCTTCTACCGCTAAAACTTTAATGTGTTCGCGTTTTACTGCCTATGCTATGCATAACTCTGACTACTTATTCGAAACTTGGGTGAAAGCTAAACGTCCAAAAGAAATTAATTTTTCTAAAGATAAAGCAGAATGGACTAAACTTAAAATTATCAATACAAAAAAAGGATGTGATAAGGATAGTAAGGGTATTGTTGAATTTAAAGCTTATTATCTATTAGACGGTGAAGAGCATGTGATGCATGAAATAAGCCGATTTGAAAAACAATCGGGTCGATGGTTATACTCTGGATGGCTTAGTAAACTCCGTCAGTAAAATAGGCCAGACAGAAAATCAAGGAAGAAATGCACCTTGCTCGTGTGCGGTAGTGGTAAAAAATTTAAGCGTTGTTGTGGTAAATAAAAATGATTATTATTTTAAAACGAATTCCTGAAAACTACTAAAAAAACAGATATTATCGAATACTTAAGCCCTGTGATAAAAGGTAAAATATTCCAAAAACCAGGTGTGATTGAGCGAGTTCAAATAAAAGCTTTGAAAGACCCTAAAACACATGCCATTGAATTTTATGGGCTTGTAGTGATCGATTCTGATGAGATAGCCGATAGAGTAATAAAAAAATTCAATAGAAAAGTATTTAAAGGGAAAAATATTACCGTGACAGAATTTCATAACCGGTCATGGCAAAATGATCGTAGAATTCTACTAGACCTGCCTGAGAAAGATTTTAAATCAAAAAGAGTCTTTGACAGAAGACGTTTTGCATTAAAAGAAAAGAAAACAGAGGTAGTCAGCTATACTAGCCATGAAAGCTTTCACCGGAAATTATAAGCTTATCCAATAAAGAAGCTAAAGTATTTAACTGTCTATTTTTTTCTAAACGATGACTAAAAATAATACACTTAATTTCTGATAACGCTTGTTTAAAATTATCATTCACAATCAAATAATCAAACTCATTGTAGTGACACATTTCTTCTACAGCATCACGCATCCTTCGCCTTATAATTTCTTTGCTATCCTGACCTCTACCCTCTAGCCTTTGTTGCAACACGTCTATAGAAGGCGGCAATATAAAAATAGAAACACAGGAAGGAAGCATTTTTCTGACTTGTTGAGCACCTTGCCAATCAATTTCTAAAATAACATCTGTGCCTTTTTCTAGCGACATTTCTACTGATTTTTTTGCAGTCCCATAAAAATTATCAAAGACTTGAGCATGCTCTAAAAAGGAAGAATTTTCTATCGCTTGTTTAAAGCTATCTATTGTTGTAAAAATATAATCCTTGCCTTCTATCTCACCTTCTCGCATTTTTCTAGTGGTATGTGAAACAGAGACAATTAACTTTTCAACTTCTGCTATTAGCTGTTTAACTAAACTAGTTTTTCCTGCACCCGATGGAGCAGAAATAATATAAAGTTTGCCTTTATTCATCTCCATCTCTCTATTCAATATTTTGAATTTGTTCGCGCATTTGTTCTATCAACACTTTGAGATCAATAGATATTTGTGTCATCTGCTTATCCGCAGATTTAGAACCTAAGGTATTTGCTTCTCGATTCATTTCCTGCATCAAAAAATCAAGACGACGGCCAACGGCCTCATCTTTAATTAAAACATTTAAGACCTCTTTAGCATGTGTATTTAATCGGTCTAATTCTTCTGCAACATCCAGTTTTTGGACAAGATAGACCATTTCCTGTTCTAGTCGATCAAAATCTGGGTCTGCATTTAGCTCAGATAGCCTATGTTTTATTTTAGTACGGATTTTCTCCAGTACCTCGGGTAATCTTTTATTAGCGGCTTCAACTAACGCAAGAATCTTTTGACACCGCTGTTCTATTAATAGTGTTAATTGAGAACCTTCTTGTTTCCTGGCATCAAGCATTTGTTTAAGCGCTTCTTCAACCAAGTGTGTAACAGCAGAAGATAAAATATCTTTATTCGTTTCTGGTTCTTGTTGAATGCCAGGGAAATTTAAAACATCCATCGCTGAAAAAAACTTCTGTCCATGCATATGTTCTTCAATTTTAGCTGTTGCTTGTAATAAAGCCTTAACAGCATCCTCATTAATTATAATTTTATGTTTATTACCTGACTGCTTTTTATATCTTAAAGAGCACTCTATTTTTCCACGTTTTAGTTGTGATGCAATTAAAGATCGTAGGCCAGCCTCTGTATACCTTAAGTTTTCAGGTAATTTAATTGAAATATCACAATAGCGATGATTTACTGAACGTAATTCACAATTTATGATTAAATTTTCTATTTCTGCTTCACTATTAGCGAATGCAGTCATACTTTTTATCATTTATTACCCTAACTTTAATTATTTGATAATCCGATTTTAAGAAGCAACTATAATAATGAGTATCTGCAATTTTGTATCATTAAATAAAAAAATAAATCTTAATTAACCTTAAGTTCAGAAAAAAGCATTATCTTTGATCACAAAATATCATCTCTACAGAAAAAACAAATGGCCGCCTATTACGATCCCAAAACCTATCCTAAACAATGGAATTTTCTTGAACCAGGCACCATTATAGACCAGTATATTATTGAACGTGAACTTGCTCACGGAGGTTTTAGTTCTGTTTATCTTGCTAGACAATTGTCAAATCAAGCCCAAGTTGCCATTAAAGAATATTTGCCACGGAAATTCGCTCATAGAACATGGAATAATGTCATTGTTCCAAATAGTAAAGATACAGAAGCCTTATTTTTAAAAGGTAGAGCTCTTTTTTTTAAAGAAGCAAAAGCATTAGCAAAACTTAAACATATTAATATTGTTAATGTCATTAATTTTTTTCAAGCCAATGATACGGTTTATATGGTAATGACTTATGATAAGGGTAGTACCTTAGATAAGGTAATTAAAAATAAAAAATCAAAAGTGACTGAAAAACAGTTAATTAAAATGTTTAATCTTCTACTTGCAGGGATTGGCATGATGCATAAGAAAAATTTTCTTCATCTTGATATCAAGCCAAGTAATATTTTAATTCGACCGAATAGCACACCTGTACTCTTAGATTTTGGTGCTACTCAAAAATTTACCTCTGAACCTAAAAGTAACCACGCGACAATAATATCCCATGGATTTTCCCCAATTGAACAATATTCTAAAAATTCTCAATTAGGTCCTTGGACAGATATTTACTCAATTGGCGCAACAATGTATTTTTGTTTAAGTGGTAAAGCCCCAGCTTTTGATATTAAAAAAGTCGCTAAAAAAACTATTATTCCAGCGGTTAAAGTATTTAATAATAAGTACCCCCACCATTTACTACATGCTATTGATTGGGCAATGCAAATTGACCCTATGAAAAGACCTCAATCTGTAGAAGTTTTTAAAGATGCCTTATTAAAATCTTAATAGAGGTGCCCTAAACTTATTCTTCGCATCAAAAAAGTGGCTTAATTTCTTAAAAAACATATCTATTGCAAAGCTATCATAGATAGTTTGGCACAAGGACTTATAACGATGCCTATCATTTTTACATATTTGTTAAACTCCTTTTAGTGCCTTAAAACTACTTAGCATTTATACGTTGTGCGCAGCATTACGTATAAATGTTTGTTGGACAAATTCACTTGGATTGTCTCACTACTTTAATATAAAGGAAATTGTTTTTTGATAACTAAAGCGAAAGAGAGTTTCCTTAAATCTCTGTGAGAGGTATTTTCTGAGTAAACAGCGATATATCAAGTCTAACCACAGGTTTTTATCATCTACTGCGACTCATTATGTCCCTTTTTTGTGCGATAGACAATAACAATCCCTCAACCTGTTAAGTTGCTTTTTTCACCTTAAAGCAGTCGGACTTAGCTATTGATTAGGCTAACAGTTGTCGTCGGTGCTTGAATGAAGGGATTTGATAGATACTTCGCATATTGCCTTGATGACAGGCCGGACATAAACAAGCCAGTTTCTCAGGTTCAGTGGGTTTTACCATTTTAATATGCCTTGACAGAGCCCCTGTTATCTTGAGTAATTGACGGACAAGTCTCACGCGAACCTGACGAACACAGTTGGCCAAAAAACCAAAATGTCGAATACGCATAAAGCCATTGGGTAAAACATGCATCAGGAAACGACGGAGGAACTCAATACCTTCTAGCTTCATAATCTTTTTCCGATTGTGATCGGCATAATCTTTCCAGTGAAAATAAACAAAGTGTTCATCAACTTTTATAATCCGGTAATTGCTGATAGCAATTCGGTACGTATAGCGAGAAAGATATTTCACTACGGTTTCAGGGTTCTGCAAATAAGGCTTGATGTAAATTGACCATTTTTTACTCATCACTGTCTCCAGGGTGCTATTGACCTCATTGGCTCGGGTGATACGGAATAGTTGACCTTGCTGATAGGCACTTCTGAGCAGACTAACCATCTTGCCACGAAAGACTTTTTTTAATGCATTAACGGGGTACAGATAATCACTCTGTGTGGTCTCAATGGCATCCTGTCCTTCTTTAAGTGCCAGACCGGGAATAAGACAATGGATATGGACATGGTGTTGTAAAGTCTGCCCCCAGGTATGCAGAACACAGGTCACCCCCAGTTGCCCTCGTAAACGTTTATGCGTTCTGGAGAACAGCGAAAGTGTTTGCCAAATGGCTTTAAAAAAGAGTGAATACATCTCTTTGGGATGCAATTGACACCAGCCGTTTAACTCATGAGGCAAGGTAAAAACCAAGTGGTAATAACGAACAGGCAGCAATGCATCCAGTTGTTTGTCTTCCCATTGCTCTGAAGCCTTTTGTTTACAGCGTGGACAATGACGATTGCCACAACTGTGATAAAGCCGTTGTTCATAACCACAAGCTGTACACTGACTGTCTTCGCCACCAAGACTTTCAGTCTGGCACTGTATAATACTTTGGCAAACACTGGCCTGTTCGGGAGTCAATTGGTAGTGTTGACGGTAAACTGGCAAGAAATCTTGAATAACCTGAGCCATATCTGCTGCTGTAGATTTAAAATGCGTCACCTTGCACCTCCAGTTTTGTCCGCATAATGGTTTCATCAGGGACAAACTCCGCTAACAGGTCAGAAGCCATGACTTCAGAACGAGTGGGAATCCAATGGAGATATTTCTGTGTGATCCTGATATCACTATGCCCCAGAAATTGTTGTAATTGATGAATCGGAAGTCCGTGTTCCAGTTGATGAGTGGCATAGGCATGTCTCAGGCTGTGAATGCCTCCCACTTTTTGAATACCGGCAGTCAGTTTGGCTTTAGTAAACATTTTTTGCACACTGGTGACCCCCAGTGCTTTTTTCTGTTGTTGACAAGAACAAAATAAGAAGTGATTAGGGTGCCAGGCTTGCCAGTAAACCCTCAGCAATGACAACAAACTGGCTGACAGAGGAACGACGCGATCTTTTCTTCCCTTACCCTGAACCACTCGCAGCAATAAATGTTCTGAATCAATATCATTCTGAGTTAAAGCCACGAGTTCACTGACTCTCAAACCACAGCCATAACACAGGCTTAAAAGTGTGAGATGTTTGAGCTGATGTGTCGCCTGCAAAATGGCATAAACTTCTTGCTGAGTCAGTAATACGGGGATCTTTTGAGGTCGCTTAGGTAAAGGAATATCAAGAAAAAAGTCTTCTTTTTCCAACACATGGTGATAACAAAACTTGAGAGCCATCAATGTTTGATGCACGGTAGAGGCTGACCATTTTCGTTGAGCCGCTGTTGCCATAAGCCAGGACTTCACTTCTTCGGAACAGATCCGTTCAGGTGAACGATGATAATAAGTACTGAGGCTGGTCACCGCTTTAAGATAAATCCGGTGTGTTTTAGGCGCATATTGTCTGAAAGTCATCAGATCAATCATTTTTTGACGTAAAGGGGTCATATTGATTCTCCTTATTCAATTTAAAAAGGAGATTTCAGTATCAAACTAATGGATGTTTATTACGAGTAATTTAAGGGGGAAGAGGTGATTAGAAAAGCTAAAGGCTAAGGGAGGAGGCTCGAAAGCTACCGCGATAGCGGTTTTGTTCAACAGGTTCTTAAACACGGCAAGTTAAGAGTTTAACCGCTTAATATCCACATTAATCTATTTGGATGACTTGCTATTATAGAATGGTGATTATTATTCGTAAAATTACTTGAATATCATGCAGTCAATAGCACTCAAACTTTTAATTACATAATTTTTATGAGCGCAAGTCCTGAGTTTATAGAATCATTAGAGATCTATTAATCCCTCTAGGTTCCTTAAGGATGGTAAGTTCTTTGGTGGTTTTGCCTTCAAAAGTGGTATAAAACAATTTGCAATGATTATCCTAGAAAATTAGTTGGGCGCAGATTTATAGCACAAGCTATTGATTTAACATCACTTCAAAAAAATACCCACCTAACCAAGCATTTTAGTAACATAGTCTATCGGCAAAAAGAGACCGATAGAAACCCGCATCCGTGACCGCGTGAACTATAGACACCGTATTCAACAACTATTTTCAGATAATAACTTGATGGTGAGTGTGTCTTGCTGACCACTTATCTACTAGATTTGCCCTCTTAGTTTATAAAGAGATGCCAAATGTAAGTTTGGTAGTTTATGCTGTTTATCAACACTTGACAAAATCCAGTTAAAGAATTGGGGAGCTAATTATGGGACATTTAATACTATTTTTAATCATTTCTTATTTGATTTTTCGTCTTTTTGCTTTTTTAAAAAAACAAAAAATACAATTAGCTTTTATTTCAGAATATAAATTTAATGTTTCAATAAGAAAGAAGCTAATAGATAATTATCCAAGCCTTATTGATAGCGATATAGATAAAGTGTTTGAAGCATTAAAAGATTATTTTTATATCTGTAATCAAGCTAATAAAAGCAGCGTATCAATGCCATCGCAAATTGTTGATGCAGCCTGGCATGAATTTATACTTTTTACTAAAGAGTATGAAAAATTTTCTGAGAATGCTTTTGGACGATTTTTGCATCATACCCCTACAGAAGCAATGAAATCTAAAACTACTGCACAAGAAGGAATTAAAAGGGCTTGGAACCTCGCTTGCTCACGAGAAAGGATAAACTCACATGAACCTCTATGTCTCCCTCGTTTATTTGCAATTGATAGTTTATTAAATATTGAAGACGGCTTTACCTATTTGTTAGACTGTCAGGACAAAGTCTCTACATCAGATAATAGTTTTTGTGCTAGCCATATAGCTTGTGCAAGTGGTGGTGGAGATGGGGGCTGTTCAGGAGGTGGGTGTAGTGGCGGCTGCGCCGGTGGTTGTGGAGGCGGCGGGTAAGAGTTGGCCTGTGGTAAAGTAAATATCCATGTTGGTAAGCAAAATTGATATCTTACATAGTTTTTCACAAGATCATAAAGCGACAAACCTACCCATTTAGTGAGGAGTGAAAACAATACGAGACATCAACTTTTTTAACATGATTTTTTTTGATTTTAATATTTCTTACCTTAAGTACTGATGCTTATGACTGAATGGACAGCACAATTAGAATCTATAGTTCAGCACTTTAATTCAACTGAAGGTTGGGTTAATGGACAACTGATTTACGCAATGTTTCAGCGCGTAACCGTTATGTTCTTTATTGCCTTTTTGTTTAGTAAATCCAAAGCGTTTGAGTTGCTCATCAAAAACTCAATGAGAAAGAGAGACTGGTTGGCTTTATATGCTATTTTTGCCATTATTTCAATTATCGGTTCAGTCTTGGGTGATTTAGTTACCATTCAATCTGAAAATAATCATTGGACGCAGATTAAAATTATTAATATTGAGCCTGCTGTTTTTGCCGAAGCATTACCTGAGGCTGAATTACATGCGACTATACAGGTAGAAAGCCGTGCTATTGGTGCCGTTCTAGCTGGTTTTCTAGGAGGCCCATTATTAGGTTTTACTGTTGGAGCCAGTTCGGGAGTTTACCGATATATAATGGGTGGCGATGCTGCAATTGGTGGAGCACTAGGTACATCCTTAGCTGGGTTAATAGCTGGTCTAGTCTATCTTATTGTTTTAAAGACGCACCCAGAAAAACGATTTAACTGGAAGCTTGTTTTTATCACGACTTGTGTTGGTGAAATAGTGATGAAAGTATTAGTTGTATTCAGTAATGCACCTTTAGCAAAAGGTATTGCACTGATTCAAATTACAACGTTACCCAATATTTTAGGTAATGGAATAGGCGCTGCATTATTTATTACCATTCTAAGTGATTATGACCGAATTGGTAACACTTTTTCTATTCACGCAATAAGTATGGCGGAACGTTTTGCCAGAGTTTTTAAAAGAAAATTGTCTGCTGAGTTAACGGCTGAATATATAGCCAAAACATTGCAAAAGGAAACGGGTGCTGCGGCAGTGGCAATGACTAAAAACCATGAATTACTGGCCTTTGTAGGTATTGCATCAGGTCATCATTTGCTTGGCGATGAGATTGCAACAGGATTGATTCACAAGGCGATTAAGACTAAAAAAACAATTTATTTAGATGGTTTTGAAGATTATTTTCACTGTAAAGCTAATGATAGTTGTCCTTTACATTCTGCATTGATCATTCCTGTTATTGTTAAAGGAAAAGCGGAAGGAACAATTTTGTTATTTGAACCGAAACATACCTTCTTCCCAAAAATCAGTCGAGAATTAGGCACCAGTTTAGCTAAATTGCTTTCTGAACAAATTTTGGCATCTCGTTATCATGATCAACTTATTGATACCCGATTAAAGCATCTACATGCAAAAGTTGATTCACATTTTTTGTCAAATTCATCAAATACGATCATTTCAATTATTCGTAAAGATAAAGATGAAGCGATAGATTTATTGAAACAATTGGCTTATCTGATGCGTGAACGATTGAATCCAGAAAACGAGAGTCATACTCTGACACATGAAATAGAGCTGATGAATAGTTATATCTGTATTGAAAAGGCTCGTTTTAAAGATCGGCTTCAATTTACTGTTGACGTCGATAAAGCCGTAGATGATATTTTAATACCAGGCTTTATATTGCAGCTATTGGTAGAAAATGCGATTAAACATGGTACAAGTAAGCTATTACCACCGGCTATGGGGAAAATCAACGTACGTGCTTATTGTTCTAGAGACTCTGCACTAGTTAATATTGAAGTGTCAGATAATGCAGGGCTTTATTCTGAAGAAGAAAAAAATGATGCTCAAAAAAAAGGACGTTATGGAATTAAAATGATAGATGAACTGATTCGGACACAATTTAATTCAAACCAATACGGCCTGAAATTTGAGTGTGAAGTTGATAAATATACCAAAGCCATTCTAACGTTACCTCGATATTTTGATGCAAATTGACGAGACAATATTAACCATTCAGACCTATATAGAACGTTTCTACCAAAACTGGATAAACCCTGAACTTATTTTCTCAGAAATTAGTTACGTTTGTGTGTTATTTGCCATTGTTTATTTATTTAATAAATATTCGCCTGCATTTTCATTTCTGGTAAAAAATAAACTACGTCGACGGGATTGGTTGTGGTTATATGGATTGTTTACGCTACTCTCCATTTTAGGAAACTTGCTCGCAATAAAAGTTCATATAGGCCATGAGGCCAGTACTTGGGCGATGATCAACATACGCTCCATTGGTGCAATATTGGCTGGTTTGCTGGGTGGTCCTATTTTAGGTGTTTGTGTTGGGTTTAGTGCGGGCTTTGTTCGCTACTTGGCTGGTGGAATTACAGCGGAAATATGTTTTTTGACCACTACCTTAGCTGGATTAATCTCAGGATTAGTTTATCTGCTTTTATTAAAATTTAGGCCTGAAGAACGCTTTAGCTGGAAAGTTGCTTTGTTAACGACTTTATTTATTGAATCAATCAACAAGGCTCTTGTGTTTTTGGTAACAAACGATTTACTACTGATACAAGCGATTTCGCTACCGATGTTATTGGCTAATAGCTTAGGCGTTATGTTGTGTGTAGGAATTTTACACGACTACGAGCGCTTAGATACGGCATTATCGGGGAATGCTTTGAGCATTGCAAAGCGTCTTGCAAGTGTATTAAAACAAAATACTTCTTTAACACAGACGGCAACAGAATTGGCACTCATAGTTAAATCAGAAACAGGTGCTGCCGCAGTAGCTTTTACAGATCGTAGTAAAGTTATCGCTTTTGTTGGAGCAGGCAATGAACATCATGGTGCTGGCGACTTAGTTACCGATGAGCTAATTAAAGAAGCATTGGACAACCACAATACCATTTTTATTGATGGGCACTCAGAGGTGTTCCATTGCAAAAAATCTACACAATGTCCATTACATTCGGCTCACATAACATTAATAACAATAGAAGGTAAAATTGAAGGTGCTTTGGTATTATTTGAGTCAAAAAACAGGTTTTCCCCTCGGGTAAATCGAGATTTAGCTGAGAATTTAGCTAGTTTGCTTGCAGAACAAATTTTGGCCGCGCGTTACCCTGAAAAACTGGCGACTTTACAGGATAAATATTTGTTGGCACGAGTTAATCCACATTTTTTTGGTAATGCACTGGCAACTATTTCAGCTATTACAAGAAAAGATACTAAAAAAGCCAGAATGCTAATGGGAGTACTTGCTGAATTAATGCGAGAAAGAGTATCACCAGTCAACCACTTCATTACTTTAAAACATGAAATAGAGTTTTTAAAAAAATACCTGCAGATTGAACAGGAACGGTTTAGAGACCGCTTGTATACGACAATCAATTTTGATAAAAACCTTGAGTCGGCTCAAATTCCCCAGTTTATTCTACAGCTAATTGTTGAAAATGCGATAAAACATGGTGTTTCTCAGTTGCTGCCACCTGCGATAGGTGAGGTTAATATTCGAGTTCGCCAAATAAGTGACCAATTGATGGCGATTGAAATAAAAGATAACGTGGGTGCTTATAACGACAACGAAACTAATAATACATTGGCCGGTGCAGGAATGAAAATGGTCGATGAACTGATTAAATCTCAATTTAATTCTGAAAGCTATGGTATTGATGTTGATTGTAAAGAGAATGAATACACTCTTGTCACTATGTTATTACCCATAGTGATAGAAACAAAGAAATATAGTAATTAACGGAGTAAAAAATGATAAAAGCTCTCATTATAGAAGATGAAATTTCAGCACGTGAAGAACTATCGGCAGCCTTAGAAAAATATGAGGATATTGAAATAGCCGACCAATGTGGTGATTTATTCTCAGCAATGAAACTGATTCGTCAGCATAAACCAGATATTATCTTTTTGGATATTTGTTTGCCTGGGCATGATTATGATGTTCCTACGCAGAGTGAAGACTGGCCTGAATTAGGTTTTACTTTACTTGATTATATGGATGTTGATGAGCATCAGCCTCATATTATCATTGTCTCTTCTTATAGTCGGTATACCTTAAGAGCTTTTGAGGCAAATGTATTAGATTATCTACAAAAACCAGTGCTAGATGATCGGTTAGAAACTACTATTGAACGAATTAGAGAGCAATGTTCTGGAACAAAAAACCAGCCAGCTCCATTTCCTGACCGTTCTTTAGAACGTATTCCGGTTTATTCTAATAACAGAGTCAGGTTTATCAAACTTGAAGAGATTGAATTTGTTGAGTCAAGGGGGCCGGCAGGTATATATGTTGTCTGTGAGGATAAATCTTACTACACTGAATTAACACTTAAATTAATACTGGAAAAAACTAATTTTTTTCAATCTCAAAAACAATTTATAGTTAATCCAGATGCTGTACTTGAGTTCGGTCGGGTGCCAGATACAAATAGAGCAACTATTTATACACATAGTAAAAAAGAAGTGCCTGTTGCTAGAGGGTTTAGATCAGCGGTTATGCAAAGACTCGGTCTAAAAGGCGATGATGTAAGTTAAGAGAATCTCTAATCAACTTAATCTTAAGGTTCCTTAAGAGCGTTTTATTGACACTATCTTGTTTTGGGTTTGTTTTTTTGAAGGTAGAGAAACAACATTATTTCGACCGCTATTTTTTGCTTGATACATTGCCTGGTCAGCTATGGCTATTAGCTGGGTATGGTTTTTATATTGAGGTTGGTACATAACAATACCAATACTTGCAGTAAGTTTGTTGTTATTGAATTTATATTGGAATTCAATTCCTTTTGTTTCAATTTCTGTACGAATTCTTTCTGCATATTGGTGGGCTTCTGTTTCATTGCAGTCAGCTAAAACAAAAACAAATTCCTCACCTCCATACCTGCCAACAAAATCTCCCTCTCGGGTAAGACTACGGAGTATATCTGAAACAAGGACTAATGCTTCATCACCTGAGTTATGTCCACATTCATCATTGAGTTTTTTGAAATAGTCTATATCTAAAAAACCAATGCCAATTCTACTTAGATCCTTTTTCTTGTCAGAAAATAAAATTTCGAGAAAATCATTGATCATACGTTTATTTGATAATCCTGTTAAAGAGTCTATTTCTGCTCTATTTTTTTCAAGTTCAAAGCATCTGGCGTTAAATAATGCAGATCCTAGTTCTTTGGCAATAGGTGCTATTTGTGTGAGGCTTTCTACTTTAAGAGGGTGTTGAGAAAACTTATTATCAATATAAAGAACAGCACACAGACGTTTATTTCTTAAAATAGGGATGGCAATAAATTCGATAACTCCTATCTGATTAAGAAGGCTACGATTTTTAAAATGTTTGTTAGTAATAATTGCAGGGTGTCTTGTTCTTAAGCAGGTTAATAAATCACCCGTTAAAGTATCAATTTTAATTTCTAATGATTGATCAAGGTTATTTGTGGGGTTGTTAGGTGGCCAGCAATGTTTCGAATATAGGCTTCTGTTTTTTGAAAACATGCTGAGCATAAATACGCGATCAAAATTGAAACTTTTATGAATTGCTCGTAAGGTTTGAGGAATGAAAGACTCGGGGTCTAAACTTTGATGTGGAATAGTTAGGGTGGAAAGTAAATTGGATTGTTTGGGTTTTGTCTGAGTGCTAGTTTGTGATGATTGAGAATTAGATTGGTTAGATTCTATAGAACTCTGAATTAGTTGTATTCGTAATTGATTTAAGGTCGGAAACTGGATGCCATAAAATTTACTTGTTTCTTGCATTTCTTTATCTACATGGGTAAATAAAGAGTCAATATCAATGTTTTTAATGTCAATAATTTTACTAACCAAATTTGGTAAAACTGGTGGTTGCTCTTGATAAAAAGAGCCAAGGCCATGTATTCCAGCAAGGTAATTAGCAAATGTGATGATAGCGTTTTCCAATTTAAATTCAAAATGGTTATCAGGCTCAGCATAGTGGTTAGCAACAACAGAGGTTATTATTTCGGGTAGATCTAAATCCAGGCAGATAATATGTCCAATTTGTTCATGGCTTAGACCAAAAAAAATGAGTTCATTTTTTAATGTTGAGGGAGTGATATTAGTGTTGGCTGAAATAAATTCACTGTAGCTGAGCTTCCCATGTGACTCCAAAACCAGCTTTCCTATATCATGAAGCAAGCCTGCAGTGTAGAGCATATCTGGATCAGGATGGTTGAGTTTAACAGCAATCTCACGTCCCAGAGTTGCTACAAATAAAGAATGTTGCCAGAAGAAAAGTAAATCAAAACTTTGGCCAGTAGGTTTGGCAATGAGTTTGTTATAAAACAATAATTTTATTGCCGTGCTACGAATATTTGAAAAACCGAGCATACTGACCGCTCGTTGTATCGAGTTAATTGGATGAGGAAAATTAAATAGAGGTGAATTAACCGTTTTTAAAATTTGAGTTGCTAAAGCGGGTTCTGTTTCAATTATTTTTGATAAGTCATGAAAATCGCTATCTTCATTAGCTGTTAGTTGTAATAGCTTTATTGCTGTAACTGGAATAAGCTGTAAGTTTTTTACTTGATCTGACAAGGCATTGTATACACTATCTTTCAATCTTTTCATTTGTAACGGTTCTTTACTCATTTTCTTTGTCTAACAAGTGATATATTCAGCATTGCTAGGATTTTGTTATACTTATTGCCGTTATGGATAGGGAATTTATAGCGAGTTAATTTTTTGTTGATAGCAAGGTGCTATAACGGGTACATAGCTAGTCCACAATTAATTGAGATGCTCTATAGTAACTGATTTATATATAAGGGTATGTTGTTAAATGTTTTTTTGTGAAGCAGGTTTCGTTTCTCTAGTCTGTTAAATGTTTATTAAAGGAATATAAAAGAGAGTGTAAAGAACAACACTTGTATTAATGAAATATTTTTTGGAAGATTGCTCAGTGGCTTATAAAAAGAGTTTTTTTAAACCGGTATTAAATTATGATCAAAAAATAATTGCAAATTATCAATATCAAATTGATATTCAGTCTAAATTGTTACAAAAGATAAAATCAATACTGCCTAATCATCTTTCCATTCACGTTTTATATTGTGTTGCTTCAGAAAAGAAACTATCTCTTTATACTGATTCTGCTGTCTGGTCTTCTCAGCTTCGCTTTTATCATCGAACTATCTTACAAACAGTATCGGAGGACAACCTAGGTTATTTTGAAACTGTTCAGTTTAAGATTATTCCACAAACTAATGAGATAGAGAAAAAAAAGAAAAAATTTTTCCCATCTATTGAAAGTATTGATTTTATTATAAAATCGGCAGAAGAGCTGGATGATAAAAAACTAAAAAATGCTTTAAATAAACTAGGCAATACTTTAAAAAATAAAGTTTTATAGTTTTATAACTTAGAGTATCTTTACTTAACTCGATCACTAAAAGGTTTACTTAATTTAATTAGGTTCTTGAAAAGGTGTGAGGGTTGATGGCATAAAGGTTATAGGAGCCTCATCTTCATTTTCAAATGAAACTTTTTCCCATGCATCTTTATTTTCTAACAAAGTAAGCAATAGTTTATTGTTGAGTGCATGGCCTGATTTAAAACCTTTAAATTCACCAATTAGGCTATGGCCTAGTAAATATAAATCACCAATTGCATCTAAAATTTTATGTTTTACAAACTCATCTGCATAACGTAACCCGTCTTCATTCAAAACTTTATCATCATCTACAACAATTGCATTATCTAAGCTTCCTCCTAATGCCAGATTATTTTCTCTTAAAAATTCAATATCTTTCATAAAGCCAAAGGTCCTTGCTCTACTTACTTCTTTAACAAATGTTGTGGAAGAAAAGTCCATGACAGATGTTTTTAAATGGTCAGGAAAAGCAGGGTGATCAAAATCTATGGTAAAAGTAACTTTGAAACCATCATAAGGTTCAAACGCTGCCCATTTATCATCCATTTCTGCACGAATTGGTTTGATGATGCGAATATATTGTTTGGGAGCTTCTTGCTCAAGTACGCCTGCAGATTGTAATAAAAAAACAAAGGGTCCAGCGCTTCCATCCATAATTGGAACTTCGGCGGCACTAACATCAACAATTGCGTTGTCTATTCCAAGTCCAGCTAGTGCTGATAATAAATGTTCAATTGTGGCAACTTTCACTCCATCTTTGGCTAGAGTGGTTGAAAGCATAGTTTCACCAACATTTTCTGGGATCGCGTGAATTGTTACTGGTTTGTCTAAATCAACACGCCGAAAATTAATGCCTGTATTTATTTCAGCCGGGTGTAGTGTTAAATAAACCTTATCACCACTATGCAGCCCTACACCTGTTGCTCGAATTGTATTTTTCAGGGTTCTTTGTTTAATCATAATGGGATATTAAATAAATAAAATAACAGGCGATTCTATCATATTTTTATGAGTCTATTTTTGAGGATAGTTCTAGGATAATAGAAATCGTCTAAAAAGATCTTATATTCTATTTTCTCCTAATTGATGCACTTCTTTCCGTTGATGTAGGATAGAAGGTGTAAAAAAGTTTTGAAAGATTATTTATAGGTATTACTTAACAGTTTTTATATTTAATGTCTTATCTTATTGTTAAGCTAGATATTTTAGCTATACTTTGAACTATGAAAATAACAAACAATAGCTCTTTCCTATACTGAATTTAAGTGCACCCCTCTGAGGAGATTAATAGATACCAAGTCTGCCATGTGCCAACACTCTAATCAAACGGTATGAAAATAATGTCAACATAAGGCAGAAGATAAATGAAAAGCTATTAATTTTACAGGTGCTTTTCTTAGTCCGCTTGACGCCTTAAGAATGCTGGAACATCAAGATAGTCTAGTTCCTGGTCATTTTTAGGTTGTGCTCCAAAACGCGTTTCTCTGGTTTCTTGTTTGCTATGACGTATAACGGTTGGTTTATCTAAAACATCATAATTAACGTCGCCTGTTGCTGCTCTTTGTACTAGTTGTATAGGGGAAGTTAAATGTGTTGTGTCGCCCATTCCTGTGGCAACCACGGTAACTTTAATTTCATCACCCATGTCTGGGTTGATTGCTGTACCAATTTTCATATCAGCTTCTTCTGAAGCATAAGCATGCATAATACTTCCAATTTCATCAAATTCAGTTAAATCAATATCAGAAGCTGAAATATTTACCAATATACCATTTGCACCTTGTAAATTAATATCTTCTAACAATGGGCAAGCAATTGCTTTTTCAGCGGCCTCTCTAGCTCTATTATCTCCACTTGCAGTGCCAGAACCCATGATGGCAGGCCCCATATTAGACATAACGGTTTTAACGTCGGCAAAATCAACGTTGATTAAACCTGGGTTGGTTATTAGTTCTGTTATACCTTGTACCGCGTCTAATAAAACATTATTTGCTGCTTTAAATGCATTAAGTAGCGATAGATTATTACCTAGTACAGGTAATAATTTTTGGTTGGGAATAGTGATTAATGAATCAACATGTTTCTCCAGTTCTCTAATACCTGCATCGGCTACAGCTGTTTTCTTTTTTCCTTCAAAATCAAAAGGTTTTGTGACAACTGCAACAGTTAGGACGCCTAGTTCTTTAGCAACAGAGGCAATAACAGAGATAGCTCCTGTTCCTGTTCCTCCTCCCATGCCTGCAGTTAAAAATACCATATCAGCACCTTCTAGTACTTCTTTTATGTGAGCTCTATTTTCTTCTGCCGCCTGTTTACCAACTTCTGGCTTGGTTCCTGCTCCAAGACCCTTTGTTAATTCAACACCTAATTGAATTTTTGTTTCAACTTTTAATCTACGTAGTGCCTGAGCATCAGTATTTGCGCACATAAATTGTACGCCATCAATATGATTTTCCATCATATGATCGACTGCGTTTCCGCCACCACCACCGATACCAATCACTTTTATAATTGCATTATCGCTGCTCATTTCATCTATTAATTCATATGTCATTTTATTTTCCTCATTTGTAAAATTATTTATAACTAAATTTAAAAATTACCCTGAAACCAATTTTTTATCTTTGCAAACAAACTTTTCCCATCAGCATTTAACCCTGTTGATCGTCCTTGGTGATCTTTCCCAAATAACAACAACCCCACCCCTGTTGAATAAACAGGGTTTTGTACGACATCTGTTAAACCCGACACATGCTGAGGAAATCCCATCCGGACAGGCATGTGGAAAATTTCCTCGGCTAGATCGGTTAATCCTTTTATTTTAGAGCTGCCCCCAGTTAATACCATGCCTGCAGCTATCAAGTCTTCATATCCACTTCTTCTAAGCTCTGCTTGTACTAGAAGCATTAGCTCCTCGTAACGTGGTTCAATAATTTCTGCCAGGTTCTGAGATGATATTTTTCTTGGTTCTCGGTCGCCAATACTGGGAACGGTTAATATTTGCTCAGCATCTGTTAATTGAGTTAGTGCACAAGCGTGTTTACACTTAATTTCTTCTGCACTTTTTGTTGGAGTTCTTAATGCTACGGCTATATCATTGGTGACTTGGTCGCCAGCAATAGGAATAACAGCAGTATGCTTGATTGCACCATCAGAAAAAATTGCAATATCTGTTGTTCCACCCCCTATATCAATTAAACAAACACCGAGTTCTTTTTCATCTTCAGTTAACACTGATGTGCAAGATGCTAATTGCTCAAGCACAATGTCTTCAACTTCTAGACCACAGCGTCTAATACATTTAATAATATTTTGCGCGGCACTCACACTGCAAGTCACCATATGTACTTTGGCCTCTAATCGAATACCTGACATTCCGATAGGTTCTTTTATTCCATCTTGCTGGTCAATTACAAATTCCTGAGGAAGTATATGAAGAATCTTTTGATCAGCTGGAATGGCAACCGCTCTAGCTGAATCAATCACTCTGTCAATATCATATTGAGTGACTTCCTTTTCTTTAATAGCAACAATTCCATGAGAGTTGAGACTTTTAATATGGCTTCCAGCAATGCCAGCAAATACTGATTTAATTTGGCATCCTGCCATGAGTTCAGCTTCTTCAATTGCTCGTTGAATGGAATGGACAGTTGATTCAAGGTTAACCACGACACCTTTTTTAAGGCCTTTTGATGGTGCTACCCCTATACCAATGATTTCAATTTCATCATTCCCAGTATGTTCTGCGACTATTGCTGCTACTTTTGAAGTACCAATATCTAACCCAACTATGATGTTACGATCTGTTTTTTTTGCCATGGTCATTCCGCTATATGTTGGTTTTTATCTGCTAATAGTTTCCAGTCGATTTGTTCTTCTGTTGACTTCCATGCTAATGCATATCCGTTGGGGTATCTCAAATCAACTACCTTTATTTTTGCTAATTGTTCTTTGCCTAGCAGATGTCGTGTTTTCAAAAAGCGTTGAAGATTTTTGAAAGGCTCATTTCTACCGAGTATTAATTCCATTCCATTTTGTATTTTTATAGTCCAGGCTCTTCTATTACTAACTTGAAACTCTGTAAGTTTCATATTGTTTTCTTTTAAATCAATCGTTAAATCTGCCATTGTTTCTAAAAGTTTTTTTTCGTTTCCTGTGTTACCTGCGATCATGGGTAAATGTTCAAATTTATTTAAATTATCAGGTTTAAATAAGTCGCCATTTTTATTAACTAACTCTGTTAAATACCACTTAGCTATGGGTACCTGTTCTGTTATTTTTATTTCTATTGCATCTGGCCAAACTCGTTTTACTTTTACGCTATTTACCCAAGGTAAACCTGCAACAGATTGCTGAATATTTTTAATACTTGCATTGTATAAACCATTATTTACCTGCCCTTTTAAAACTTGCTTAATTTTGGTTTTTTCTATGTACTGAAAAGTACCTTCAATTCGTACATATTTAATAGGTAACCAATTAGGACCTTGTTTAATCACTTCTCGCCACCCTATGATGCTAGTTATAATTAAAAAAGTTATCCCTATAAAAAATTTAACAGCAGTGCTATTCATTTAGACTGGTTTCTAAAATCCGCCAGACCAGTTCATCAAATTCTATCCCTTCAGCTATAGCCGCCATTGGAACCAAACTATGATCAGTCATTCCGGGAACAGTGTTGACTTCAATTAATTGTGTCATCCCCATTTCATCAATGAACATATCTACTCGCCCCCAACTTTTTACTCCAACAACAGCACATGCTTTTAAAGCTAAAGATTTTAATTCTTTTTCTTGTAGCTCAGATAATCCGCATGGGCAATGATACTGAGTTGTGTTCGATTGATATTTAGCTTCAAAATCATAAAATTCGTTGGGTGTTTCTAAGCGAATAACAGGTAAGGCCTCTTTATCTACAATAGCTACTGTATATTCTTCTCCTTTAACCCAAGCTTCTGCATACACGTCGCATTGATATTCCAGTGCAATTAATAATGCTTTTTTTAATTCATCTGCATTATTAGCTTTACTCATGCCAATACTTGATCCTTCTTCAGATGGTTTGACTATGACGGGAAAACCTAATTTTTTAATGCAAGGATCTATGTCTGATTCATTTTCTAAAATGAACCATTTTGGCGTAGTTAAATCGAATCCTTTCCAGCATAATTTTGTACGTAACTTATCCATGGTCAGTGCAGAAGCCATAACACCAGAGCCGGTATAAGGAATGTTCATTATCTGTAAAACACTTTGTAAAACACCATCTTCTCCACCTCGTCCATGAATTACATTAAATACTCTGTCAATATTTTCCTCAGCTAATGCTGTAATGGCATTGCTATTTACATCAATGACCGTTGCATTAATATTGAGCCTTTTTAAAGCTTCAAATACGGCCATTCCACTTGATAAAGAAATCTCTCTTTCAGCGGATGCCCCCCCAATAACTACAGCAACATGACCAAATTTTTTTGCATCTTTAATCCTTAGTGGCTTCATAATGGCTCTCCAACTTTACAAACTTCAGTTAGTAAAGTGATACCATGCTGTTCTTTGACTTGTAGCTGAATATAGTCAATCAGTTTTTCAATATCTAATGCAGTTGCCTGACCCATATTTTCAATAAAGTTAGCATGTTTTTTAGAAACACAAGCGCCCCCCACGATATATCCTTTGAGACCGCAGGCCTCTATTAATTTTGCAGCGTGCTGACCAGGAGGGTTTTTAAATACAGATCCGCAGGTTGGCTTATTGGTTGGTTGAGTTAAAGCTCTTTGTTCTAAGAGTGCTTTTATTTTTTGTTGACTAATTTGAGACTCACCTTTTTTTAAAACCAAAATAACGGACAAAAACCATTCATCATCAATTCCCTTAACTGATCGATAGCTTACTTCAAAATGATTTGTTTCTCGGTTGGTCAGCTCGCCTTTTGCATTGATCATTTCGACACTATCAACAATATTCCATGTTTCAGATCCAAAAGCACCCGCATTCATTTTTAATGCTCCTCCCATTGTGCCAGGAATGCCCGCTAAAAATTCAGCCCCGGTCAGACCTAATTCTGTACAAAAACGAGCTACATGAGCACAGGCTACACCTGCTTCTACATAGACTTTTTCAGAATTGATTGATCTCATTTTTTTTAACTGTCCTTTGGTATTAATAACAGTGCCTTTAATCCCACCATCTCGAACTAATAAATTACTACCTAAACCAATCCAAAAAATTTTTTCATCTTTAGGTAATGTTGTTAAAAAAACCATTAAGTCTTGCTTGCTTTCCGGCTTATACATTTGTTCTGCCAAGCCACCAACGCGCCAGCTTGTGTACTTTGCTAAGGGTTCATTTTTTAATAAAATGCCGCTCATTTTATTTTTAATTCTTGAGCCAGCTGTTCAGGCAATTCAGTTGCAATTTGCCCTACATTACCTGCTCCCATTGTTAATACCACATCACCTGCTTGTACAATGCTAGAAAGAATTGTTGCTAAGTCATTTTGGTCTTTGACAAACACTGGATCGACTTGTCCTCTAGTACGAATAGCTCTACATAAAGATTTTCCATCCGCACCTATGATTTCTGTTTCACCAGCGGTATATATATCAAGCATAATCAATACATCGACTGTTGATAATGTATCGACAAAATCTTCAAATAAGTCTCTAGTTCTAGTGTATCTATGTGGTTGAAATACGATTACTTTTCGTCTATCTGGCCAAGCCTGATTTAACGCTTCTAATGTTGCTGCAACTTCTGTTGGGTGATGACCGTAATCATCGACAAAAGAAATCAAATCATTGTTAAATTTAATATCACCATTTAATTGAAAACGTCGGCCTATGCCTTGAAATAATTCAAGGCTTTTTATAATAGATTGATCATCAATATTTAAGTGAGTTGCAATGCCTATTGATGCTAATGCATTTAACATGTTATGCCATCCTGGCATGTTTAAGGTTACTTTCAGGTTTTGATAATCACCTTTTCGAACCACGGTAAAGTGTGTTTGTAATCCTTGCTGTTTAATATCAATCGCGCGAATATCAGCTTCCTTGTGGACACCATATGTTTTTATGGGTTTGGTAATTTCAGACAGGATTTCTTGAACACCTGTATCATCAATGCATATCACTGCTAGACCATAAAAAGGTAAATGATGTAAAAATTCTAAAAAGGTTTCTTTAAGGCGTTGGAAGCTGCCTCCATAAGTTTCCATATGATCCTGGTCAATATTTGTGACCACTGAAATCATGGGTTGTAAATGTAAAAAAGAAGCATCACTTTCATCTGCTTCGGCCACTAAATATTTACCTAAACCCAATTTGGCATTTGTTCCTGCACTGTTTAATCGTCCACCAATCACAAAAGTTGGGTCTAAACCGCCTTCAGCAAGTATGCTTGCAGTTAAGCTGGTTGTTGTAGTTTTTCCATGGGTACCCGCTATTGCAATGCCAAATCTAAACCGCATCAGTTCAGCCAACATTTCTGCACGTGGTATAACGGGGACTCTATTTAAATAGGCTGTTTTAACTTCTTCATTATTTTTATCAACCGCAGTTGAGGTAACAACTACATCTACATTTTTAACATTTTCTTTGTTATGTCCAATGTATATAGTGACGCCCTGTTTTTCTAATCTTTTGGTGACAATGCTTTGTTTAATGTCTGAACCTGAAACGGTATAGCCCAAGTTTGATAAGACTTCTGCAATACCACTCATTCCCGTGCCACCGATTCCAACAAAATGAATTTTGTCTATGTCTCCTAAGCCTTGGGTTGTTATATTAATGTCTGGCATATTCATTAGACGGCTTCCTCCATGCAAATAGTGGCAACTGCATTTGTTGCATCTAATTTGGCTTTGCTTTTGGTCAGGTCGCTCATATTTCTTAACGAATGTTTAATTTTTTTAATAGCCGTTAATAAAGTCTCTATTGTTAAATCAGATTGAGCCAACAAAATACCAGCCCCAGAATCAGTTAAATATTTGGCATTTGCTGTTTGGTGGTCATCAATCGCATGAGGTAGGGGAATAAAAATAGCGGGTAACCCTGCTGCCGCTACCTCACTAATAGTCATAGCTCCAGAACGGCAAATAATCATATCTGCCCATTGGTATGAGGTAGCAATATCATCTATAAATTTTACAGCTTGTGCATTACTTGATGACTTTTCATATTGTTTTGATACGGCTTCAAAAGCAGATTTTCCGGTTTGATGGATTACTTTTACCTTGTCCATCTTCGCTATTGTTAGTGGTACGAGATCATTTAATATTTTTGCCCCTTGGCTGCCACCAATAATTAAAATTCTAAATTCTCTGTTCGATTCTTCAGTCCAGACTTTTTTGTTAGGGAAATTTAAAAAATTAGTTCTTAACGGGTTTCCAGTAAAGGCTGCGTTAAAAGGTGCAGGGAAACTTTCAGGAAAGGCCTCTAAAATTCTCATTGCTTTATTGATTAATAATTTATTTGTTGTCCCTGGAACTCGGTTTTGTTCGTGTATCACTAGTGGGATTTTTAACCAAGAAGCCACCACTCCTCCTGGTCCAGCAACATAACCACCAAAACCTAAAACAACATTAGGTTTCCGATGACGAAAAATTTTAAATACCTGCCAGAATGATTTAAGCAGACGAATTCCATTTTGTAATTTTGCGCTTGTTCCTTTCCCTCGAATTCCAGCGACTGACAGCCAATCTATTTCTAGTCCATGTGCAGGAACTACAGTTTTTTCAATTCCTCGTTGTGTGCCAATCCAGCTAACATCCCATTCTTTTTCTTGCAAAAAAAGTGCTACGGCCAGTGCAGGAAAAACATGACCACCAGTACCACCAGCCATAATAATTATGCGCTTACCCATTCTGACCTCCCTTTGGGTGTGGCTTTTTGCTTTTCAATAATTTCACTATGAATGCGAAATAATAAAGCCATAGCTGCACACATAATAATCATACTTCCCCCACCGTAACTCATTAGTGGTAGTGTTAATCCTTTAGTCGGTAAAACGCCCATGTTGACGCCCATATTGATGAATGCTTGAAAACCGAACCAAATACCTAAGCCATAAGCAACAAAAGATGAAAACTTCTCTCCAGCCTGCTCAGCTTTTAATGCAATTTCAAAGGTATGTAATATTAGAAGTGTAAAAAGGCTAATAACAAGAAGAATACCCACTAATCCTAGCTCTTCAGCTAATACAGAAAATAGGAAATCAGTGTGAGCTTCAGGTAAATAAAATAATTTCTGAATCCCGCTTCCTAAGCCAACGCCAAATATTTCTCCTCGGCCAAAAGAAATAAGTGCTTGTACAAGTTGAAAACCAGAGGCTTGAGGATCGGCCCAAGGGTTGATAAACCCAGTTATTCTTGCCCAGCGATAAGGGGAAAAGTAAACTAGTAATGTTCCCAAAATAATAATAATGGTTATTATGGTTATAAATTGCCATAACTGCGCACCGCTTAAATACATAATTCCCATGGCAATTGCTAGAATTACCACAGCTGAGCCAAAATCTGGTTCTAGGAGTAATAAAAAACAGGCAATTGAAAATAGTAATAAAGGTTTGACTAACCCGTAAGATGATTGCTGAACATGTTCTTGGTGTCTAGTGACATAGCCAGCCATATAAACAACAGAAATAAATTTTATTATTTCTGAGACTTGAATTCTTAATCCACCTAATGAAATCCAACGAATACTACCATTGACTTCTACACCAACACCCGGAATCAATACAAAAACAAGGAGGGCAAGTCCAGTAATAAACAACCACGCTCCTATTTTTTCCCAAATTTTTAGAGGAATGAATGTAATACCAACTGCTATAAAAATACCAATAACAATGTGGGCTAACTGTCTTATAGGGTAGTGCATAATGTTATTCGTAGCTTTTTCACCTAAATGAAGTGATGCTGAAACAACCATGATGTAGCCAATAAAAGTGATGCTTGTACATAGGAATAACAGATATAAATCCACATGGAAGGTGTTTTTCTTTGAAACCTGCATATTAGTCACGCTGCTAACTCCATTACAGCGGCTGCAAATTTCTCACCTCTTTCTTGATAATTTTTATACTGATCTAAACTAGCACAAGCTGGGCTTAGTAAAACGCTTTCGCCTTGTTTAGCAAGTGTTGATGCTATTTGGACAGCTTCTTGTATGGTTTTAGCTCTGGATGAAGGAACACTGCCATTGATGGCTTTATCAATTAATTCCGCATCTTTTCCTAATAAAATTACATGTTTTGCTTTCTGGTAGATAAACGGAATAAGGTCTTTTATATCAGCACCTTTAGTATCGCCTCCTGCAATTAGTATTATTTTTTCCTGATAGCCTTGAAGTGCAGCAATGCATGCTCCAATATTTGTTGCTTTTGAATCATTAATCCAGGTAACACCTTTAACATTAGCAATTCTCTGCATACGATGTTCTAATCCTTTAAATTCACGTAAAGCTTTACACATTAATTGAGCATCAAGGTTTACCGCCGCTCCCAATGCTAATGCTGCAAGAGCATTAGCCACGTTATGTAAACCTTCTGTTGGTAATTCCGATTTTCGCATCAAAGGTTGTTTAGAGTTCATTAACCATTCTTCTCCTTGCTGCATTTCAAGGTGAAATCCAGTTTTCGTAGAGATTGAAAAGCTCATTGATTTTCTATTTTTTATTTTCATGGCCTTGACGATGGTATCGTCATTATTGAGCACCATGATTCCATTACCAGCAAAAACACCTTGTTTTTCCTTTGAATAAGTTGTTATATCACCATGTCTATCAATATGGTCTGCTGATACGTTTAATACGGTTGCTACAGTTGAATTTAGCTTGGATGTTCTTTCTAATTGGAAACTAGAGAGTTCTAATACATAAAGTTCGATATTTTCATTCAATAGTTCTAAAGCCGGTGTTCCAAGGTTTCCACCGATAGCTGTTTTTATATTTGCAGTGTTACCCATGTCACCCAACATAGTTGTGACCGTACTTTTTCCATTTGACCCTGTAATTGCGATGATGGGTTTGTTTGTTGAGCAAGAAAAAATGTCAATATCACTGATTAATTTCGTTCCTGATAAAATAGCTTTTTGGATTAATACTTCTTCTAAAGAAATACCAGGGCTTACGATTAAATGTGTTGCAACATCAAAAGCAGTTTGATTAAACCCTCCTGTAAAAACAGGTGTGTCAGGGAGGTTTTGTAAAAATTCATCAATAAAGGGTGGTTTTTTTCGACTATCAGTTACTGCAAATGATAAATCTTGCTGATGTAAAAATTTAGCAACTGAATATCCAGTATCACCCAAGCCTACGACCAAAATCTTTGAATTTTCATTCAAAGATAGATGTTTGTCTAGTGATGCTAAAATCTCTTTTCTATTCATCATCTTAATTTTAAAGTTGCTAAACCGATTAAGACTAAAATTACGGTGATAATCCAGAATCGAACGATAATCCGAGGTTCTGGCCAACCTTTTAGCTCATAATGATGATGAATGGGTGCCATTAAAAATACTCGTTTGCCACGCATTTTGTATGAAGCTACTTGAATGATGACTGAGATGGTTTCAACGACAAAAACGCCGCCCATTATCATGAGAACAATTTCTTGTCGAACTAACAAAGCTAAAACACCTAGTGCAGCCCCTAATGCTAATGCACCTACATCACCCATAAACACCATGGCTGGATAGGCGTTAAACCATAAAAAGCCTAAGCCAGAGCCAACCAACGCAGCACAAAATACAATTAACTCACCTGATTTTGGTAAATAAGGGATAGCTAAGTAGGCTGAAAAATTGATATGACCGGATAAGTAAGCAAATATTCCTAACGCAGCAGCAACCATGACTGTTGGCATGATGGCCAAGCCATCTAATCCATCTGTTAAATTGACTGCATTGCTGGAACCAACTATGACAAAATAAGCAACTACAATATACATCCAGCCCATTTCAATCATTACATCTTTAAAGAAAGGGACTATAAATTGAGTTTCTTCAACAACTTCAGCAGAGACATAAAGAAAAGTTCCCGCACAAAGTGCGATAAGTGATTGCCAAAATATTTTTGCTCTTGCGGACAGACCATCGCTGTTTCCTTGCATGACTTTCCTATAATCATCTATAAAACCGATGATTCCATTACCTAGAGTGACTAATAACACAACCCAGATATAGCGATTTTCAAGATCAGCCCATAATAATGTGCTTACCGAAATGGCGACTAGAATTAATGAGCCTCCCATCGTTGGTGTACCTGCTTTTTGATAATGGCTTTCAGGCCCTTCTGCACGAATTGATTGACCAATTTTGTTTCTGGTCAATTTTTTAATCATAACCGGGCCAACAATAAATGAAATAATGAGTGCTGTAAGTGCACCTAAAATAGCGCGTAGTGTCAGGTATTGAAACACTCGAAAACCACTATCAAAATTCATTAAATATTCGCTTAAATAAAGTAACATGCTATGCTTTATCCTCTGAAATCATCAATAAATACTGCAACTACATTTTCCATTTTTTGAGTTCTAGATCCTTTTATTAGCAAAGTCTCATTATTCTTTTGCTGTTGTTTTAATGCCTTTATTAATTGTTCTTGAGAGTTAAAAAATTCAGCTCCACTTCCAAATTCATCAACTGTATATCTAGTGTCTTCACCCACAGTAAATAAACGATCAATACCCATTGATTTGATTAAAGCTCCCATTTCTTTATGTATTTGTTTACTGTTGCCTCCTAGCTCAGCTAATGCACCTAACACAACCCAATGTTCTCCTTTACATTGCTTTAATACTGTTAGTGCTGCCTCTAATGAGCTAGGGTTTGCGTTATAGGTGTCATCAATATAAAGATTTCCTAGTTTGTCCACTAAAGGTTGCAACCTCCCAGTGACCGGTTTGATGCTTTCTAGTCCTTGTTTTATTTGTTCAAGTTTAATCTTTAAATGAACACAACTGGCTGCAGCTGTTAAGGCATTAATTACACTATGTTGACCCGCTAGCTTAAGCTTTATAGTTATTTCGCCATCTTCTGTTATCAGAGTAAAGTGAGTGAAAAATTCATTGTTCTTAATTTCTGAATAAATGGCCTTAGCACTGATATTTGCTGAAGTATCTAAACCAAAAGTAATAACTTTTCTAATCTCGGCTAATTCCAGCCACAAGGGGAAAAAAGGATCATCTTTATTAAGTATGGCAACTCCATCAGGAGTAAGGCTTCCAATAATCTCACCTTTTGCAATTGCAGTTCTTTCAAGGCTACCAAAACCTTCTATATGTGCTGGGCCAATATTTGTAATAACTGCAATATCGGGTTTTACATAATGGCTACTATATTTTATTTCCCCAGCGTGATTTGCGCCCATTTCTATCACAGCAAATTGATGTTGCTGATTAATTTTTAAAAGTGTCAGTGGTACACCAATGTCATTGTTTAAATTTCCTTGTGTAAATAAGACATTGGAATTAACGGCTAGTATGGCGGCGGTCATTTCCTTTACTGTTGTTTTTCCATTGCTTCCCGTAATACCAATAGTTTTTACTTTTGTTTTGGATTTCCATGCGCCTGATAATTCAGCTAGTGCTAAATGACTATCCTTAACTACTATTGATGGGCATTCTGTTTCAATTTCATTTTCAATTAAAACAGCGCTAGCTCCTGCTGCTTTTGCTTTGTTTATAAAAGTGTGTCCATCGAAATTTGGCCCTTTAAGAGCAAGGTAAAGGTCGCCAGACGATAAAGTGCGAGTATCTATGCTGACTGAGGAAATATTTATATCCTGACCTGACAAACGTCCGTTTACATGTGAGGCAATTTCACTCAAGGACATATTCATATTGAAGCCGTCCATTTCTGTAAAGCGCGAGTGACTATATCTTGATCACTAAATGGATGCTTAATTCCATTGATCTCTTGATAGTCCTCATGCCCTTTACCTGCAATAACAACGCAGTCGTTTTGATTTGCTTGTTTTATCACTTTTTGAATCGCTTTTTCTCTATTTTGAATAATTTCAACGTGCTTATTTTTAAATCCATCTATAATGTCATGAATGATTTTCTCTGGGCTTTCAAACCGAGGATTATCATCAGTAAGCACAATGTGATCAGCTAAATTTTCAGCTATTGTTCCCATTTGTTTACGCTTACCCTGATCTCTATTACCACCACAACCAAAAATCAAATAAAGTTTTTGCTGACTATATTTACCTAAACATTCCAACAGCTTTTTTAAAGCGTCAGGTGTGTGTGCATAATCAACAAAAATAAAAGGTTTTTTATTACCTCCAAAACGTTCCATTCTTCCTTTGACTGGAACTAAATTTTCTATCATGCTAATGGCATTGTTTAAGGCGTATCCTTGTGCTAATAACACGGTAATGACAGCTAACAAGTTTTCTAAATTAAAGTCACCTACTATTTTTGTCTTAACCCAGGCCTTATCATTTCTCCAACAACAAAAAAATTTAATTCCATCCAAATCGAATTCAATTTCATTTGCCACAACATTTTCTATCAAGCGACTTTTATTTCCAGCAACACTAAATCCCCATCGTTTCACTTTTTTATGCGTAGCAGCTAAAAAAAACTCGCTATTTTTATCATCAGTATTAACAATGGCAAATTGTAATTCAGCTTGTTTAAACAACATGAGCTTAGCTTGCAAATAATCTGCCATAGAGCCGTGATAATCTAAGTGGTCACGGCTTAAATTTATAAATAATGCACCTTTAAAGTGGATCCCATTTACTCTTCCTTGGTGTAAACCATGCGATGAAACTTCCATTACTACTGTTTTTATGTCCTCCGAGTGAACAAAACCAGCTAACATACTCTGAATTGTTACAGCATCAGGTGTTGTGTTTACTGTTTTTTTAAGTGTGCCTTTTTCACCCCATCCCAATGTCCCAATCACGCCACAATTGGGCATAATTTGAAATAAAAATTGACTGCAAGTCGTTTTACCATTTGTTCCTGTTACACCAATTACATCTAATAAAGTCGATGGCAATTGATAAAAACGGCTAGCAATGCTCCCTATTTTTAATCCTAAATTTTTTACTGCCAAGTAATCAATTTTTAGTCCTTTTAAAATAAATGAATCACTTCCATCTGGATCATAAATTACTGCACAAGCTCCATTTTGTATGGCTTGGTGCAAATAAAGTAGTCCGTGTTCATTCGCACCAGAAACTGCAATAAAAACAAACTCTTTTTGAACTTGCCGGCTATCAAGTGATAAGCCTTTTATTTCTAATTTTGATGAGCAAGCAACTAATCCATCAACTAATTCCGCCAAATTCATCGTGCTTCAGTTAGTAATACCGGCATAGTGTCTTCTTGATCAGGTTCTACGCCATAGGCTCTTAATGCGCCAGCCATAGCCTTGGCAAATATAGGGCCTGCAACTAATCCACCGTAGTATTTCCCTGCACTAGGTTCGTCAACCATGACGGCAATAACAAACCGTGGATCACTTGCGGGAGCTAACCCAACAAAAACAGCTAAATAACGATCTTCTGTATATCCACCTGCCATGGCTTTTTTTACTGTACCCGTTTTCCCCGCGACTCTATATCCATCAACTCGTGCTTGATAAGCTGTTCCATCTTTTTTAAGCACATGTTCAAGCATTTCTCTTACTTGATTAGCTGTTTTTTTAGTAAAAACTCTTTTTGCATCATGATCTATTTCACGTTTTAATAGACTGACTGAATGTAAAATCCCATTATCAGCTAAGGCTGTATAAGCTCTTGCTAATTGCAATGTTGATGTTGAAACACCATAACCATAGGATAAAGTGGCTTTTTCAAAGTCATGCCATCTTTGAAAATCTAGTAATTCACCACTAGATTCGCCAGGAAACCCTGCATTTGCTGAAGAGCCAAATCCTAATTGGTTATATTTCCCCCAAAAATATTCACTTGGCATCATTAATGCGATCTTACTTATTGCAACATTGCTGGACTTTTTTAAAATATGCATTAAATCCAAAGTCCCGTAATTATGTATATCCTTAACTAAATTGCGTCCAACTCTATAAAACCCATGGGTTTCAATTTGGATATCTTCATCTATGTATCCACCATCCAACGCTGCTGCAACAACAAATGGTTTAACAGTTGAACCAGGTTCGTAAATATCCAGCATTGCCCTATTTCTATATAAATGTCCTTTTAAACCCTTTCTGCTATTTGGGTTAAAGGCCGGTTGACTTGCTGCTGCTAAAATCTCACCGTTTTTTGCATCCAATACAACGATTGATGCTGAAAATGCTTTGTGCTCAATATATCCTGACTGCAACGCTTTAAATGCTATATATTGAAGGCGCTGATCAATACTTAAAACAATATCTTGTCCAGGAACAGGTGCTTTAATATTTTCTATATCTTTATCGTTAATAGCTCTGCGTCTACCATCCCTAATAACACGTTTTTTACCTGTAGTTCCTTTTAAACTTCGTTCATAAGCCCGTTCCATTCCTTCTTGACCAACATCATCTATATCAGTAAAGCCAATAATATGAGCAGAAATTGCTCCTGAAGGGTAAAAACGTTTAAACTCTCTTTCGAAATAAACACCTTTAACCTGTAGATTTTTTATTTTGTTAATTAATACAGGGTTAACCCTTCGTTTTAGATAAGCAAAACGTTTTGAATCATTTGTATTTAGTATGCTATTCGTTTTTTTAATAGGTAACTTTAATAACTTAGCTATTTGCCTGAATTTATCTTTTTCTTCAACCTTAAAGTGTTGAGGATTAACCCAGACTGATTCTACAGGGGTACTAATGGCTAATGGCACATCATTTCTATCTACAATTTTTCCTCTATAAGCTGGAACAGTGACAACCCCAATATGTCTCCGGTCACCTTGTTGTTTTAAGAATTGAGTATCAAAAACCTGTAAAAAAACTGCTCTGCATACAAGAACAGCCATTGCAAGCATAATTAGACCCAATAATAATTTTCTCCTTACAGCAAAAGCTGCTGGTTTTACATGTTCGGTTTGTGAAAATCTCATGCCCTGCATCATTAAGGCCTAAGGTAAATAATTTTTTTACGTTCAGGTATTCTCAAGTTCAATTTTTTTTTTGCTACATATTCGACTCTATTTTCTTCCGTTAAAGTCGTTAATTCCAATTGTAATTGTCCCCATTCAACTTCATAATTATCTAGGGTTGATTCTTGTTTTTGAATATCTATAAACAATGATCGTGAACGGTATTTACTTATAATGACTGCCATTGCAGAGATTAGTAAAATTATAATCAACCCCGTTCCTAGCCAAACCTTAGAATAAAACAAAGTAATCAGACTCTTTCTGCTACACGTAATACAGCACTTCTTGCTCTTGGGTTTGATTGTAATTCAAGCTTTCCAGCTTTAATAAACTTGCCCACTTTTTTTAATATTCCTTGTTCAATATTGCTTTCTTTAATTGGCAACTTGCCTGGATTAAATTTTCGACCTGATTCATTTCTAATGAATCGTTTAACAATTCTGTCTTCCAATGAATGGAAAGAAATAACAACTAGCCTGCCTCTTGGGCTTAAAACGTTGATTGCCTGTTGCAAACCTTTTTTTATTTCCTCCAGTTCATTATTGATTTCAATTCTTATTGCCTGAAAACTTCTAGTTGCAGGGTGCTTGTTTTTTTCAGTTTTAGGTACAACGCTTTCTATTAATTGTGTTAAATCTCGTGTTGTTTTAAGTTGCGAGCCTTCTCTGTTTTCTATTATGGTTTTAGCTATTCGTCTGGAAAAACGTTCTTCCCCATATTCAAACAACACCTTGGTCAATATTTTTTCATCAACTTGAGCAAGCCATTTAGCCGCAGATATTCCTTTGCTCGTATCCATACGCATATCTAGAGGTCCATCTTTTAAAAAACTAAACCCTCTTGATGCGTCATCTAATTGGGGGGATGAAACACCAAGATCCATTAGGATGCCATCAATTTTCCCAAAGTAACCCCTGTTTTTTACAATCGTTTCTAAGTCAGAAAAACAACCATGGACTAGAATAAATCTTTCATCTTTACTCATTGTCTTTGCATACTCAGAATTGATAGCCTCTAAATCTCGATCCAATGCTAATAATCGGCCGGAATCGCTTAACTGGGATAGAATTCCTTGACTATGCCCACCGCGCCCAAATGTACAATCTATATAACACCCATCAGTTTTAATATTTAGGCTTTGAATTGATTCGTCATATAAAACAGATAAATGCTCCATTAGAATGATATAGAACCAAGATCCTCAAGACCTTCTGTATCATCTTCGTTCATCCACTCATTTTCTTTATCTGTCCAGGATTCGTCATTCCAGATTTCAAATTTATTTAATTGACCTACTAAAATGATTTTTTTTTCCATTCCAGCAAACTTACGTAACTTTTCGGGTACTAACAATCTACCTTGAGCGTCCATTTCACACTCTGTTGCATTTCCAATTAAGAAGCGACGAAGTTTTATCGCGGTTTTGCTTACGGAGGATTGTTTGCTTATGGTAAGTTCGACTTTTTCCCATTCTGGTAAAGGATATAGCCAAAGACATCCTTTTTCTCCCACACACTTTTCATTCAATGCTACTGTTACAATTAATTGACGCTCGCAACTGTCTTGTAATTCAGCTCGATATCGAGTTGGAACTGCAAGGCGCCCTTTGGCATCTAAATTGATTGAATTGACTCCGCGAAACACAAAACTCCCCAAATAAACATAAAAATCCCTTTCTCACCACTTTTTACCACTGAGACACAACTATAGATTTCTATTTATTGCACGTCAAGAATGATTTTCGATAAATTCTTTGTTTTTCAACAATGACTTAGTGAAGTTTTAATAACGGCATCCAAAAGATAAAATATGCAGATATAAATAATCATGTTTTTCATGAGGTTAATGCTTTATTTTAATCTTAAATATTTAAATTAAAGAGAGAGGTAATTGTTTCGTGTTTGAATAAAATTTGTTGATTCTTTATTTATTTTTTCCGCACTACTTACCATAAAAAAAGCATAATTATATTAAAAATACTTTTAATTTGGTAAAAATATGAGATTTGACTTTTTTATATTAAATAATTGATTGTAATGTAAAAAATGGAGAATTAATGGTGGAGTGAGGTTTTAGTTGATTAGTTGTAATCTTGAAAAAAATGTATCTTACACATTATCCTTGTCTGTAATTTAAAAAAACCTTTTTTGTTTTCTTAAAAGCTTGTGCGAGTCTTGTTTTTCATGACCTGAGTAGCGATGTTCTATTTATTAAGGTTAATAGTTTTCGTACCTTATTAGGGGTGAATTCAATTTAGTAAAGAGAGGGAAATTCTATCTAACAGTTAAAGATAGGTATAAAAAATATTCTCAGAGAAACGGGTATTTGTACAGCTTACGTTAATCTTATAAGTAGTAATGTCACTTTGATTTGTATATGGTTGAATATAAAGGATAGATTTCCTGTTTGAATAAATTTGTATATAACGATTATAAATGAATAATTATTTTAAGAATTATCGTTCGCTTAGCTCTGTTTTAATTTCAGGGGGAAGACAGAGTGGTAAGTTAACTTTTGCTTTATATTTTGCTTCACAATTAACGCAAAAACCGGTGACTCTGATTAGTCCTTTTAGTCAGGATGACTTTAATAAAAAAAGGCAAGAAAATTCGTGGTTAAATTCAAGTTTACAGCCTGTTTTAGAAGGTAGTGACTCCTTTCATTTTAGAGAAAGTTGGAAAGTTTTAAAAAAGCGTTATGGGTATGGTTTTCTTATTAAAGATATTGAGAAAATAATCACTAGGGCTGATGAATTTATTATTTTTGATAGGCTTGATAAGTTTTTTGAAATTGATGATACTCATGAAATAGAAAATTTTCTTTTTAATATTCTTACCATTGTTCAGGCGGCTGAAAAAAAAATAATTTTTACTTTTAAAACAGGGGATAGCCGTTCACGCTATATGCGTGATTATTTTGATAAAAATATTGATTCTAAATTTGTTATTTCTAAAAGACCTTATGATAATAAAACTAGAGATGTGGAAATAGTTTCCTCCTTGTTTTCAGTCAAGCATTCAAGTTTTTCTTTTGAATTAGATGAAGGTGAAAATAAATTTATATTTATCCCGCGAGGGCAGGACGAAGGGAGTGACAATAAAATAAAGACGTATCGAATCGTGTTAGCGAGTCGATCTTCTGAATTAATTGGAAAAGTGAAATACTTATTTGGAATTGATAATTTTGAATTAAGGCTAGTTGATTCAACTCTATCAGAAATGATGGAGGTAATAAATAATGGGCCTCAACTTATTATTTTTAATCCTTTGGAGGATCAGTCAGTCACAGAACTAAAAAAAATAAGTAAAGTAGTTAGGAATAGTAATATAAAAGTAATATTTATATCTTCTAGGCTCGTTATGCGTAGGCAAGATAAAGCAGAGATATTGCGAAGTGGTTTTTGTGATGTTCATGAAAGAAATTTATATATTGAGGATTTGATTTTATCGGTAGAACGTGCGTTGGGACAGCCATTTTACAGTTCTGAAATGAAAAAAGTCCCTAATAAAACCTTTGTAATCTACGATAAAAAAACTTTTAGTCGTTTACTTGTCTCATTTTTATGTAAGCATCTTTTTTTTACTGTTTTTAAATTCAAATATCAATCAACACTATCTGAAGATGCTATAAGAAAAAATCTTGGGCGTTCATTCGATGCGGCTTTTATTAATAAGAGAGAAAAGATAATTTATTTGTTTTTAGTTAATACAACGGCAGTTAATGCAAACGTTATAGAAGCAAAATTTTCAGTAATTGATCCGAAAAGTCAAATGCTCGGGTTTAAGGAAGCAACAAAATATAGTCTGGATTTTCAAAAAAAATAAATCCTCACTCCTAGCCCAACTTATTTAGAAAAAAGAGAGGTTGTAAATGGACTTGATTAGTCTTGTTTTGAATGTGATTATTGGGATGACTATTTTAACTTTAGTGTTTGGTGTGATTGCTTACTATATTTATAAACTTAGAAAAAAGAAGAACACTAAAATAGTTTCAACAGACTATGAAGCGAAATGTATTGAATTAGGTGCTGACTACATTTTCTTTGATAAATACAAAAAATAGTAGAATACAGTTATTTTAAGGAATCTCTGATTAAGTCACAAAACAACAATTTTATAGCATCTAAGTTATTGAAATTATTACACCTAACTTTTCAAAAACTGACTTAATCAGAGACTCCTTAAAGAAACCTATTGGTCGAATAAAGAGTACGTAACCAGTTTTTCGAAGTTGAATGAAGGGTTTTCTCAAAATAATTTAGTCTTAAGAGCGTTTAAATAGTTGATGAAAAAAGCTGTTTTGTTTGAAAAAAGGAGCAAATCTTTGTCGAAGATGCTCAGGCAAAATATTTTTTGTAACTGGATGATTAATGCCATCTCGGACACCTTTAAGGTAAGTTTTTACTTCTCCAAAAGTAATGGCTCGAACAAGCCCTATTATTACGCGAGAAACAATCATATAACTGGCTTGAGGCTGGGGATAGTATCGTCTTATAAGCCATAAAGTATTTCTGGTGGGGAAAAATACACGGCGCCAGCCTGGGCGTGAACTTGGTTTTCCACGGTGAATAATGATGCAATCAGGGTCATAAAATATGTCATTACCCTGTAAGCCTGCCTGGAAACTCACATCGATTTCATTTTGGTAAAGAAAGAAGTTTTTCGGATACCAGCCAATTTTTTTAAATAACTCTCGTCTTATAATAAACCCACAACCAATAAAAAAAGGGGAGGGTGAAAATGTATTGGTTTTGGGTAAGTGCCAGCTCCATTGTGGCGATCCGTCTGGGTTTTGAATATGGGCGGCAATAATGCCAATTGTTGGATGTTGAGAGAATTTTTTTAAGGTATTGTCAATGTCAGCAAGATTTGTGGGGCTTGAATCATCATCTAAAACTAATATATAGTCACCACGGGCTTTAACAAAGCCAGCGCTATAACCTGAAATACCACTGTTGTCGGGTAGAAAAATACTAATAATATTAGCTTGAACTTGTAAAAATTCAGCGGTTCCATCAATAGAGCCATTATCAACTGCAATAATCTCTATATCATTTCGATTTTCACATAACCCTTGTAAAATTTCGCTGGTAATTTTAGTTTCGGCAAGCTTGTTAAAATTAAGAAAAACTATACTTAATTTGATAGATGAATTCATTAGGAAAAAACGTGTGATAGATGGTTATTTAATTCTCATTCCTTAAGAATAAAGTGTTTAATATTAGAAAATTTACTAGTGCAGTTTCCATTATAGCTGGTAATAGCAACATAAAATGCATCGCCAGGAGCAAGTGAGGTAGAAAACTGAGTTAATTTTTTTACATTAATGCTACGAATAGGTTGGGCTTGTGGAAAAGGAGCATAATTTAACTGGTGTTCAAAATCATTGTTTGCTGAGTGCCAGTTAGCAGTTACTACAAGTCCATCAATGTCTAGTGAGAGTATTGCAGGTGCAGGTGTTTCGTCATCCAAACAAATGTTATCAGAAATAAAGGAAGCATAGTTTTTAATCCGGGTATAAACGCCACTAAACTTTGAGATGGCACAACCAATTCCCCAACTAGTAATACCTGCTTGTCGCCAAGATTGGCTTTCCTTATCAAAGACTATTAGGGGGCCGCCGCTATCACCTCTGCAAGTATCTCCTTTAGCTGAAATAGTATTTGCACAGAGCATATTTTCTGTCACATCAGGTAAGTTTTTTGAGCATTCGGCGTTGTCCACGATTGATAGGTCAACTTGATGGAGGTCAGTGGGATAGATGTTTTTTGTGTCTGAAAGAGTCCCCCAGCCGAGTGCTATAACAGGTTTTTTTGCTGAATCTTGTGAGGAATAGGAGGATAGAAAAGTAATGGGTTGCTGGGCTGATGGAGTGTTTAGTTCGAGTAAAGCCAAGTCATTATCTAAGGTAAGATTGTCGTATAAAGGGTGAATGATGATGTGCTTGACAGTTAAGCGTTCACCCGTGGATTCATCAAGTTGAGCATAATTAATGATGACATCTAAAGAGCTATTGCTTTCATCAATAACACAATGAGCGGCGGTTAGTACCCATTTACTCGCAATTAAACTTGCACCACAAAAAATGCCATCAAAAGGGGAAAGGTCTTTTTTGACTAAGCCCGCCATCCATGGCCATTGTGTTGGGCTTGATGGCGTTCCTCCAATTATTTTTTCAGTTTTCTGGGATTGAGCTAAAACATTATTATTTAAGCAAAGTAGAATTGCGGCAGATAAAATCTGGATAATAAATATGAGGTTTTTTAGATTATAAGCCATTTGATATTGTTGATTTATTATGCAAATTTATCTGTGTAGACTTGTAAAGCCCTGGCAACGATATCATCCATATCGTAATACCTGTTTTCAGCGAGTCTTCCTACTAACGTAATATTTTTAAATTGTTCAGAAAAAGAAAGGTAGCGATCTAGTTTTTCTTTATTTTCAGGGGTGAAAACTGGATAATAAGGAATATTTTTCGTAGGGTCTTTTCTATCAAAGTCTTGAGGATACTCCCGTACAATTGTAGTGCCAGAAATAGTCTGCTGGCTAATATGTTTAAACTCGGTAATACGCGTAAAATCATAATCATTTGGGTAATTAATCGTTGTTTTTTCTTGATATTGCTCAGTTTCTAAATGCTCAAATTGAAAATCCAGAGAACGATAAGGTAATTCACCAAATTGGCTATCAAATAATTCATCAATTAGTCCTGTGAAAATTAATTGTCCAGCATATGGGATATCCATAAAACGCATAGACCCTGTTTTAAAATTTAAGTTAAAAACATCATTGAAATCAGTATTTAGCATCAAACTAATGTTAGGATGATTTAACATGTTTTCAAATATTCGAGTATATCCATGTTTGGGTATTGCTTGATATTTATCTTGAAAATAACGGTTATCTCGGGAAATATGGACTGGTACACGAGCAGTTACTTCGGCAGAAATGTCTTCGGGTTTTTTACCCCATTGCTTAGCCGTGTAATTAACAAAAATCTTATCGTAAATGTAATCGGCTAGTAATTTAAGCTCGCTATCGTCCACTTTGCGTAATTCAAGAATAGGTACTTTTACTCCATAACCAAATTTATCTATTAATTTAAGTTCAAGAGAATCGGCAAGTGACTTGGGAAATAAAGCATGTAAACTGTTAAGGTTAAAAGGAACAGGGACTTTTTGCCCGTCAATAAAAGCTAAAACCTCATGTTGGTATTGTTTCCATTGAGTAAACTGGCTAAGATAATCAAATACAGGTTTATTATTAGTATGGAATAAGTGGGGTCCGTACTGATGAATCAAAACTCCGTGATCATCAAAACAATCATAACAGTTGCCCCCAATATGGCGACGTTTATCGATAACTAAAACACGCTTGTTTTTTTGTGTGGCAAGGCGTTCGGCAAGAACTGAACCGGCAAAACCAGCGCCTATTATAATAGTGTCGAACATGATTTCAGTGAGAAATGATTGTAAAATAGCCATTATAACCTGAGTAATGAATAAGACTCAAAACGAAGGAGTGCTATTTTATTGGGCTTTAAGAGCTCTCATATTAGAGAGCGAAGCTGCGTAGGTTGGGCTGCCGTCTTTTTGGCAACCCAACTCATTTTTGCTAAATATGTTTGGCTAACGATAGTAACATTTAGTCCTACTCTATTTTACCTTACTTTTAATTACACCCTAATAACAGAGGATTGTTTTAATGTGGGATAATCAACGTAACCTTTTAATTTATATGTGAAGCTATGCAATATACAGTTTATCGCCTAACAAGTTTTTTTTTCTTGCTAGTCACTTTTGTTTTGCTTTCTCATGAGCTATTTTTTGATCTTTATGTAAGTGTATTGTTTTGTCACTATATACTTGCCGTCACATACTCTGGAGGGCAGCTCAAAAAGCTGAATGGAAATAAGCGTTATTATATCCCCCTGGTTATTTTGATAATACTGGGTACAGTAATAACCCAATGGACTTACCCCGCTATTGGTGTTTATTTCGGTATTCACTACGCGCTGTCTGAAACCTATATGGTTTTAAAAGGAGTTCACGCGCCTAACCCTTATTCTTTTTCTAAAATTATAGCGACTCGTTTCTTATTTGGCTTGTTTTCTTATTTAGTTATTTTGAGGTACCAGTTAGATTTTGTAGATCTCTACATTGAATATTTCTTTGGCTTGGCGCTACTATCTTTTGTGGCAAGTTTTATTTGTGTTTTGGTAAATAAAGATATGAGTGGTGAAAACAAAAAAAACCTAATAATTTTTGAGCTGGTTGGGCTAGTGATCATGTTGGTATTGTTTTTTTATTCAGTAGATGTGCCCTTTTATGTCCTTGTGTTTTATCATATTACCATGTGGCTGATTTTTCCTGCTCACTCACTACCTCGGAATAAGTCCAATCGTTATCTTCTATATAATGGTGTATTGATTACATTATTTTTTATCTTGACACCATCTGCTGAATTGCATGACCTAGTACCCTCTTTGAGTAGAGATAGCTGGATGGGGTTATCAATTTTATTTGGCTACGTACATATTACGATAAGTTTTGCATTATCAGCAATGAATCCCGAATATATCCGTCGCTGGTTTTATGCATAAAAGCATATCAAGAACAAAGTAAAGAACGTGCAAGAAATAACTAAAACAACTGACTTGTCTTTTTGCCCGTCTTCTGCGTTGTTCCAACAGTTACGTAGCCAGCTATGCGTCTGTTGGAGCGTTTTGAATACGAACAAAAATCCTGCGCCAGTTGTTCTAGTTATACCTTGCGCGTTCTTAAGGCATAGCAAATGACAAAAGTAGAGTTGCCAAGGGCCCAAAAAACAGAACGGCTTCATGCTTTAGACTCATTACGAGCAGTCCTCATGTTGTTGGGCTTGGTATTTCATTCCGCGCTGACCTATGTAACCTACGAGAATAATGCAATGTGGGCGCTAAAAGACCCAGAAACCACGCATGTTGCTTTTGATTTATTGGTAAATTACATACATAGTTTCAGAATGTCGTTATTTTTTGTGGTGGCTGGTTTTTTTAGTGGCTTGCTTTATTATGAGCGATCACAAAAAGAGATGATAAAAAATCGTCTTAATCGATTGGTCTATCCCTTTATAATATTTGTATTTTTGTTGTGGCCTTTGTTGCATTTTTCATGGGTTTATACTGGAACGATAGCGCAAGGAACAAATTTATCATTAAAGGATATTAGAGATATAGCGATGTCCTTCCCTTTAGTTCCTTCTAACACAATGCACTTGTGGTTTTTGTACCACTTGATTTTTTATTCAATTTTTATCTGGATTCTGGGTTGGGTATTAAAAAAGTTAGCGTGTGTTTCGTCGTGTATTCAACAGATCTATGAATTCTTGATGGGTTTTACTTTGCTTAGGCCGGTTATCTTTTCTTTAGTTACCTTTGCCTTTTTATATTTTTCTAATTCAGTCTGGATAGAAAAAACAGCGAGCTTTATACCTGAACAAACAGCTGTCTGGTTTTATTTTACTTTTTATTGTTTTGGGTGGCTGTTATACCGGTCAAAAAAATTAATAGATGGTTTTATGCAATATGATTGGTTATTTGTAGGTATTGCAAGTGCAGGTGTTTTTGTAAAAGTAATTTATCCAGAATTATTGAACGAAAAGCTAATGATGGCAGTCAATGCAGTAGTTGCCTGGCTATTTATTTTTGGATTTATAGGGCTCTTTATTCGTTACTTTAGTGTTCACTCTGCCAAAATTAGATTTATGTCAGATGCATCTTATTGGTTTTACTTAGTTCATCTGCCGATTACAGCGTTAATTCCAGGCTTGTTAATGAAGACTGGTTGGGTAGTTGGGATAAAGTTTTTAGTGGTTTTGAGTATAACAACAATTATCTGCTGGATAAGTTATTTAGCTTTTGTTCGGTACTCGGCAATTGGTTTGTTGCTAAATGGTAAAAAATATTTGCGATAGAGCAACAAACGGTAGAAAACAAAGATGAAAGTTATTTTTATATATTTTTCATAAAGTTAAAATAAAATTAACGAATTAATCTTTATTAAATATTGAATTTATTTTGTTAAATAAACCTTAAGTATGAAAAAAACTACAAGAAATGACTTGAAAATAAATTATCATCCCTTATAGTTAGGTAAGGGAATTTTATTTTACTGAGTTGGTCTATGTGTTTAAAAGGCGGAGTAGGATACGCTACATTTCAGCTTAATTCCATAGAAATTTTGTAAATTTCTTGCCTTTTTCTGAAACATAGCTATAATTTAACTTCAACTTAAAGTATTTTATTCATAATCGCCATAAGTTGTTGTTTTTAGATTAATATTTGCTTGGTGGAAAAAAGGAGGTGTCAGTGCAATATCAATGGGTGAAATGGGTAACAATGTTTCTTGTTTTGCTTGTAGTAACAAGTTGCGCTACTTTCGCTAGGGTTGATACGAGTGAAGTAGTTAAGCAGCGAGTAACGGATCGATGGGCTGCTTTAATAGATGGAAGATTGGAATCAGCTTATTTGTTTCAAACTCCTGAATATAGAAATATTTACTCGTATAAGCAATATAGTAAAAAGATTCAAGGAGTAGGCACATGGCAGAAGGCCGAGGTAGAAAAGGTCGATTGTGTTGAAAAAAAATGTGTTGTAATGGTAAAAGTGTATGTTAAAATTATGTTTGGTCAGGGGCTTGGTGTCACAGAGTCTAGTGGTATTATTCGGGAGCAATGGATAGAGTCTTCCGCCACAAAAGGCGAGTGGTATTATGTATCCGGCCAATAAATTTTTAAAAATTTGTATTTAATAACTTTTCTTCGGAGATAAAATGTTTAAAAAAACCAAAATAGCAATAGCTACGGCGGCGATGTTAGGTTCTGTAGTAGCAATTCCAGTGGCAGAAGCTGTTTCTGTAAACCCAGATGGCACAGGTCAAGTATTGATCTTCCCATACTATAATACTAACGCTGGCTTTCAAACTAACTTTAGTTTTAGAAATACTCATAATGAATATAAGGCAGTAAAAGTTCGTTTTCGTGAATCTGAGAATTCTAATGACGTATTAGATTTTAACGTATATATGTCACCTTTTGATGTATTTACTTTTGCACTTAAAGGAACAGCATCAAACCCTGTTTTAGTCACATCTGATAGAACATGTACTTTCCCAACAGTACCAGCAGCGCCTGTACCATTAAAAGGTGATGTTTATAAGGCAACTACTCCTGAAGATGCGAAGGAAGGGTATGTTGAAATTATCGAAATGGGTGTGATTCAAGATCTTAAATTAGATGGTGATGATGCTGATACCGTTTTCGGTGATGGAGCAAGTATTCGAGCGGGTCTTTTGCATGATTCTACAGGCACACCGAGCGACTGTAGCGTAATAGGAAAAGCATTAACAGATGGTGCTTGGACACGTGGTGGAGCAGCTAAGACATCTACTGCTGGCGTTCCTAGTGAATTTCACGTTAGAGCTATCCCTGCTGGATTTGATACGCCAACGGGCGGTTTACAAGGTAGCTCTATTCTTCTTGACGTAGCTAATGGTGCAGCTTTTGTTGCAGACCCAGTAGCTTTGGTTAATTACGCTCAGGATAATACAGCTACTGCTGGGCAAGGCAATGGTGCGCAGTACTATCTTCCAGATGATTCTTTATATTTCTTATTTCCATCTTTGGCATCAGGCAATGTGCAATCATCTGAAGTTATCGCTGATAATGCGATGAGCCTTCGTAAAGCAGATTGGCCACTAGTTAAAGCGGATTGGGGATTAAGTGATCCAAGTGCTGTTCTTACTAATGATGCACAAGGTCCTGCTTCTGGAATAAACCCATTTCCAATTGCTCATGCTTTGGCTGCAACAGAAATAAATAATTCATATTTCATTAGTCCAACTTTTGATGCAGCAACAGATTGGGTTGTTACATTCCCAATGCGTAAACATGCTATCTGGAACAATTTTGCTTATGATGGCGGTGGTGTAGTTGCTGATACTCATCCTGTTTTGAATTTTAAAGAAACAGCGGCTAAAGATGATGTTAAGTTTAGAAGTAGTCAGGCATTTTGGGATCGTGAAGAGCAACAGCCACAAACTGTAAGCACTTCGGGTTTCTCACCTGTTGTAGGTGCTGCATCAACTGACGTTATATTAGAGAGAGAAGTTAATATCCTAACTTTTTCTCCAGCTGAAGGTGATGCAAAAGCAGTTTTAGGTCTTCGTTTGCTGATCCATTCACAATGGAAGCAGGTTTTACAAGTGGTTGGGCAAGACTAAAACATGCTATCAGTTATAATGTAGATACAGAAAACCCTAGATATACAGCTTGGACAGATGGAGCTGTAGCTCCTGCAGAATCAGCTGCAAATAGGTATAATGGTGTTCCTACAATGGGCTTTGCTGCAATCCGTGGTAACACAGGTATTGAAGGTAAAGATGTGGGTGAAACTGTTCCTCATGCATTTACTAGAGTAAGAGGTAACTAATAGAAATTAAGAAGTTAATTTTCTATTAAAGGAAAAAGGCAGGCGAAAGTCTGCCTTTTTTTATGGCTAAAGAAAAGGTGAAGAGAATGTTTAATAAAGTGTTTTTAATTGTTTTTTGTATAATAAGCACTGCAAATGCGGCATTAATCGAAGATAATACTGAGCTTAAAATACAACCGCAAAGTATAGAAGTTTACTTGGAAATGGATCAAGCGCCAGCAAAAAATCTGAAGGTTTTTTTGAAAAATAAGCCAGGTGTTAAAAAACAATTAAAAAACCTGTATTTAATAAAAGTGATGGCTGAACAAGCCAGACAAGAAGATTTGTTAAAAGATGAAAAGGATAAACTAAAATTACAAGAATTAATTGATAAGTTTTATTATGGTTTGAAATTAAAGCAGGTGGCGGGGGAAAATCTTCCTGATTTTGAGCCGTTAGCCAAAGTTTACTATAACACCCATAAACAGGATTATAAGGTAGAAGAAGAAGTTGATGTTTCACACATTATCATGTCTTTAAAGGATAAAAATGAAACGGAAGTGTTAGCAAGTATTAATGAAATAAGAGCTGAAATAAACAATAACAGTGATTTTAATGGTTTAGCAGATAAATATTCAGAAGACCCATCAGTTAAAGAAAATCATGGTAAATTAGGAAAAATGAGTCGCACACAGTTGGTTAAAGAATTTTCAGATGTGGCGTTTAAGTTAAAAAAAGGTGAAATAAGTCAGGCGGTTAAAACGAGCTTTGGTTACCATTTGATAAAATTAAATCAACATTACCCTGCTGGAATCAAGAGTTTTGAAGAAGTAAAGCCAGCTATTATTGGAAAGATAAAAAGTGATTTTATAATTAATCGACGTGATGAGTATTTTGAAAAAATGATCAACGATAATAAAATGGAATTTAATGAAAAAGAAATTGATCTGTACTTAGAAAAAAAATTAAAAGAAATGAAAGCATTAGGGAAAAAATAACACTGCTACCAGCGGATAAGATTAAAAGTGTAGGTTGGGCTGCCGTCTTTTTGGCAACCCAACATAGTTTTGCTAAATATGTTGGGTTAACGATAGAGCTGTTAGCCCAACCTACTTATTCTTTACTTTACTTTTATCCACAGCTCTTGATAGAAAAAATCGTAAAAAAAAATAAGGAGTGAAGAGTGAGTGATAATGACATGCATGATTATAATGAATTAGCCAGTCGATTTATTACCTTGGCAAATCAAATGAAAGATGAGGGTAAGCCAATTAATATGGTTAATGCATCACTGATGTCTGCTTCATGTTTTTACGCAACTTATACAGCCGCTGGTGATGGTGGTGGATTAACCGCTTCAGGAATAGAAAAAGTGGTTGAAACATATAAAGCTAACTTAGAAAGTGTACAAAAATATAAAGCAGAGCAAGCAAATGAAAAAACGTAGGTTGGGCTGCCGTCTCTTTGGCAACCCAACACCTTTCTGCTAAATATGTTGGGTTAACGGTGGAGCTGTTAGCCCAACCTACTTATTCTTTACTTCAGTTTCTTGTTGGAGAGAGGAGGGATGAAAAGGTATAATAGCCTCAATATATTTTTATAATTTTTCTTCCACCTTTTATGAGTTTACTGGAATTTTTTTGAATAGTGTAAAAGGCTTTTCTACCCACATTCATGCATTGCGCCTGCTGATTTCGCGTGAGCTATCCAGTCGATATAAGGGAACTTTCATCGGTGTTTTTTGGTTGTGCTTACAACCACTCATTATGGTGATTGTTTATTCTTTTGTATTTTCAGTCATTATGAAGGTTAGAATCCCGGGAATGGGTAATTCTTATCATTTTGCCTTGTATTTAATGGCGGCGATGATGCCCTTTCTTGCTTTTCAGGAAGCGTTATTGGCCGCTAGTCATTCCTTGTTTGCTAATAGTTCTTTATTACACAAATCTACATTGCCCCCCATATTATTACCTTTAGTGCCTATGCTTGCTACCGTAGTTACTGAAGTAATCGCATTGCTAATTATAGTGATAGCAGCCTATATTTTGTTAAAACAAGTCTCTTATTTTTTATTGATATTACCTTTGTTGGTGTTGATTAGGCTTTGTTTAAGTATTGCTATTGGTTACGTGTTAGCAACTTTATCCGTTTTTATTCAGGATCTACGACAAGCATTGGGTTTAATATTAACTATGTTAATGTTTCTAACCCCCATCTTTTACCCAGTAGAAATGGTGCCAGAGAAATTTAGACCGATAAACGATTTAAATCCCCTCTTTCATTTACTGGATGCGTATCGTGCGGTAATTATTAGAGGCGAGTTGCCAGGGGTTGAAATTTTATATGTAGCAGGGTTTTCATTAGTGCTCCTAATCTGCGGTGTGTATTTTTTTAAGAAAACAATTGAACGCGCCAAGGAGTTTGTGTGAGTGCGTTAATAGCTAAGGATTTAGGGCGTGTCTACCGACACTACTCTAAACCTACAGATAGCTTAAAAGAAATGTTATTTAGAAGGAAGTATCACAAGGAGTTCTGGGCGCTTAAACAAGTTAGTTTTCGATGTGAAAAAGGCGAAGTACTCGGGATAGTAGGTGATAATGGAGCGGGGAAAAGTACGCTATTAAAAATATTGGCAGGGACAATGCAGCTGACTAATGGAGAGCTGATAATCAATGGGCGAGTCTCTGCAATATTGGAGTTGGGTTCTGGGTTTCATCCTGATTTTACCGGTCTGGAGAATATTCATTTAGGCTGTGCGGTATTGGGGCTAGATGCCCGTCAAATTGCTGATAAAGTAGACGAAATTATTGATTTTTCTGAATTAAAAGATTTTATTCACCAGCCTATTAAAAATTATTCCTCAGGTATGTTTATGCGCCTGGCTTTTTCGGTTGTGACTTCCGTTGATCCAGATGTTTTAGTGGTAGATGAAGCATTGTCTGTTGGGGACCAGCATTTTCAGAAGAAAAGTATGGATCGGATGATGGCGTTTAGAGATCAGGGGAAGGCCCTGGTTTTTTGTTCACATAATCTTTATCACGTTAAAGAATTATGTAAACGAGCAATCTGGTTGGATAAAGGTGAAATTCAGGCAATTGGTGAAAGTGGAGATGTGATTGATCAATATAATGATCATGTGCGGATGCAAAACAATGTTTCCATTGCTGGTTCTAGTCCGTCTCAATCTGAACATAAGCAAGAGAAAAATAATGCTCAGTTAACTGCTTATTTATTATCGGCAAGTTTGTTAGATGCAAAGTTGAATGAAAAAGGCTTGGCTGTTTATAGAACTGGTGATTCTTTTTTTGTAAAAGTGATGATACAAAAACAGAGTAGTTTAGCACTTGAAGATGTTCATGTTGGTATCGTCATTAAACGAAATGATGGGGTGCAGTGTTTTGGAGTAAGTACTGCTGTTGATGGTGTTTCATTATATTCTATGGGCGATGAAAACCAATTGGGTGTCGTGTATAAAATTCCAGAGTTAAGTTTATTATCAGGGCAATATAGTTTGGAAATCTGGTTGATTGATACCACGAGCGCGCATATTTATGATTCTATGCAAAGTTGTTGTGAATTTAGGGTAAGGCAACCTAATACAGAGGTAGGTATTGCTTATTTTAAACATCAATGGAAAGCACCAGAATGAGGTTGCGTTTTAAATATGAGGTTTTGATGCCTTTGTTAGCCCATTTGCCTCAATCCATGGCTTATCGTTTAATAAGTTTCTATGCTCGTTTGTCTCTTGGTTTTTATAAGGGCGAAAGAGAAGCTATTATTGTGCAAATGCAGACAGTTTTCCCAGACCAACAGCACGATGAATTAGCACGCGCGGCAGATTATTTCTTTTGTATGATTGATCGGGATGGTCTGGATACCTGGTTTTTTAGAACCTGTAAAACACAGCAACAAATAAATAATTTGGTACATATGAAAGATTTTCATTATGTTGCTGAAGCACGTCAAGCAGGGCGACATGTTATTATTAGCAGTGGTCATTTTGGTCGTTTTTGGATGGCGGGTGTTGGGATGAAATCTCAAGGTATCTCTGTGGGAACCATTACTCGTGATGGTGGTGATACAAATGAACAGGGGTTGCCAGAAGCAGAGTACCAATATAGATTAAAAAAACTGGCTTGGTTACAGCAATATTTTAGTGGGCCATTTTTAGTAGAAGGTGATTCTGCAAGACCTATTTTTCGGGCGTTAAAAGAGAATGTCATGGCTTTGTTTATTGATGTTCCTTATGAGGGTGATAAAAATGGCTGTATTAATTTACCTTTTTTAGGCGGCATGGCGCGTTTTCCTTTAGGGCCTGCAAGAGTTGCGAAGAAAAATAATGCGCTTATAGTGCCTTTTTATGTTTTTGAATCAAGATCAGGTTTGTGTGCGCAATTTTATCAACCGGTTGAGACAGAGCATTTGACTGTGCAAGAAATTATGAGTCAACTGGTCAGTTTGTTGGAAAAACAAATACTCGCTTTTCCAGAACAGTGGTGGCTATGGCAAGCGTTACCAATGATGCGGCAACAGTAAGAGGATTTATGCATAAAAGTTCTTTAGATAAAATGGCTTGGTTTGTTAGCGAATATATAGCTGAGTTTAAAGGGGTACATAGAGAAATATTAGATTTAGGAAGTTTTGATGTCAATGGTAGCTATAAGGCATTTTTTACTGACCCTAATTGGCATTATCAAGGTATTGATATGGAGGCTGGAAAAAATGTCGATATTGTTTTAAAGAACCCTTATTTGTGGAAAGAAATAAAGTCTAAATCCCAGGATGTTGTTATTTCTGGACAGGCTTTTGAGCATGTTGAATTTTTCTGGGTATTGATAGATGAAATAGCCAGAGTTGTTAAGCCAGGTGGGTTGATCTGCATTGTTGCACCTTCGCGAGGTTATGAGCATAGATATCCAGTGGATTGCTGGCGTTTTTATCCGGATGCTTTTCGGGCACTAGCAAAATATGCAGGGCTTGAGTTATTACATGTAGAAACGCAGTGGGATAGAAAAGGATATACTGAAGATGATAGTGATGATTGGGGTGATACAATCACCGTAATGAGTCGTCCTATGAAATGGTCGCTTAAGTTTAGGATGATATTAGGACTTAGAAAAATAATAAACTTTTTATCTGTGTAGGTTAGGCTAATGGCTCTATCGTTAACCTAACATTTTTAGTTTACGTTACTACCTATAATTAACTGACACTGCACGCCCTTTTGAGATGAAAGTATAAATAAGGAATTAATATCTTATGGTCAATTTTATAATATTGATTACTAGTTAGTATGAGCGATAATAAATATAAGTACGATTTTACTTTAGACACGGCCGAAAAAAATTTTTCCTTAACTGGTTTAGCAAATCGAGTAAAACCAGGGCAGAAAATTTTAGAGCTAGGATGTTCCTTTGGGTATTTATCAAAATTTTTACAAGAAAATCTAGGCTGTAATGTAGTAGGGGTAGATATAGATGCTGAGGCGATAGAACATGCTAAGTCTTTTTGCTCGAAAGTTATTGTTGCTGATTTAGATAAAGAAGAGTGGATGGATGAGATCAAAGGGTTAACATTTGATGTCATATTGTGTGCAGATGTATTGGAACATTTAAAGTCCCCTATTACTATGCTGGCTTCTTTAAAGACTTATTTACATAAAGATAGTCGTTTATTAGCCTCCGTACCTAACGTCGCCCATTCTTCTATACGTTTGGAGTTATTACAAGGACACTTTGATTACGAGTCTCTAGGTTTACTAGATGATACACATTTACATTTTTATACTCGTGATGGGCTGGTCGGTATGTTGATGGAAGCAGGGTATGCTTGTAGTGAAATTACTTATAGCTCTCGTGATTTGGCTGATGAAGTGATAATAGAACATTTGGCTAATGCAGGGCTGGTTGCTACTGAAAAGTCTCTAAACATACTCCGTGAGCCTGATGCTGTTGCCTATCAGTACATTATAGAGGCAAGACCGACGACAGTTGAATTACTTCAGGATTTGCCTAAGCCACTAGAATCTAAACCCTTAGTTAGTACGGGTGTTTATTATAGTGAATTAAGAGAGGTTATTGCTAAGCAAAACGAATATGTTAAGGGGTTGGAACAAACGATTCAACAACTTGAAAAGCAGTATGAAGCAGAGAAAACCCATAATAGTAATTATAAAAATGAAATAGGCCAGTGGCAGGCTACTGTTAATGTCATTGATGATTTTTTATTTGACCAGGCCGAAGGGTTAGCAAATAGAAAGGATGAGAATAGTTCTTTGAAACTAAGAACTGAGCAGTTAGAGATGCAGCTGAATGATTCATTTGCGGATAGACAAAGGCTGGAAGAAGTTTTAGAACGTGTACACAATAAACTTAGTTATCGATTGGTACGGGGAATTAAAGATTTTTCAAGAAAATCAAAGAATATACTTAGTCAACAATCAGAAAATGTTAATGACATTACTTTAGATGTACAAAAGGAAGTCGTCGATAATGCTCATGACTATATGGCTTGGGTATTAAAATATGGAAACCCAAGTGTAGAACAAGTAAGTTCAATAAAGGAGGAAATGACTACTTGGCAGGATGCTCCCAAAATTGCTATTTTGATGCCTGTTTACAACCCTGAGAAAGCTTGTCTGGAAAATGCAATTGAGTCAGTACTCAATCAATATTTTACGAATTTTGAGTTATGCATTGCTGATGATGCATCAACAGAGCCTTATGTTCGCGAGATATTGCAAGCTGCTAGTCAGAAAGATAGCCGAATAAAAATAGTTTTTCGTGAACAAAATGGTCATATTTCTGAAGCATCTAATAGTGCTTTAGCTTTAGTGGATGCAGAATTTGTTGCCTTGATGGATCATGATGATTTATTAACGCCTGATGCATTATATTGGGTGGCAAAGGCGATTAAGCAAAATCCTGATGTACAATTGATTTATTCTGATGAAGACAAAATGGATTTGCAGGGGCAGCGCTATGCACCTTATTTTAAACCTGATTGGAACCCGGAATTATTTTTATCACATAATTTTATCTGTCACTTGGGGGTTTATAAAACCAAAAAAGTACGGAGTATTGGTGGTTTTGACTCTAGTTTTGATGGGGCGCAAGATTATGATTTAGCGCTTCGATATGTTGATCAGTTGAGTGCAAAGCAGATTGTCCATATTCCACGAATTCTATATCATTGGAGGGCGGTTGAGGGAAGTACTGCTCATGGTGTGCATGAGAAGCCTTATGCTGAAGAAAAAATTGCTAAAGCAGTTTTAAGTGCTTTAGAGCATAAGCAACGACCTGCTGAAGTGATAAATCATGAGAAATTGCCTGGAACTTTACGAGTGCGTTATTTATTACCCGATAAGTTACCTTTAGTTAGTATTGTGATACCTACTCGCAATGGTTTTAATTTATTACATCGTTGTATAGAAAGTATATTTTCTAAAACTAACTATGCTAATTATGAGCTAATTATTATTGATAATGGGAGTGATGATTTTATTACACTTCGTTATTTACAACGTTTACAGCATGATAATAGGGTTACGGTAATCCGAGATGAAAGCCCATTTAATTATTCGGCTTTAAACAATAAAGCGGTATTGCAGGCAAAAGGAGAGATAATTGCACTATTGAATAATGACTTGGAAGTCATTAATGATGATTGGCTGGATGAAATGGTTGGTTTTGCACAGCATTCAGAAATAGGGGCAGTGGGTGCTAAGCTATATTACCCAAATGACACCATTCAACATGCTGGAGTGATAGTAGGTTTAGGAGGTGTTGCTGGGCACTCACATAAACATTTTCCTCGCGATAACCCTGGTTATTGCGGTCGGTTGTTATTGACCCAAAATTTAACAGCGGTTACTGCAGCTTGTTTGGTACTTAGGAAAGAAGTCTATAATGCAGTAGGTGGTTTAGATGAAAAAAACTTGTCTGTTGCTTTTAATGATGTAGATTTTTGTTTACGAATAAGAGAGCAAGGTTTTTTAAATGTGTGGACGCCCTATGCTGAAATGTATCATTATGAGTCAGCAACCCGGGGTTATGAAGACACCCCTGAAAAACAGGCTCGTTTTACTCAAGAAGTAGGTTATATGCAACAAAGATGGGGTGAAAGTTTGTTAATTGATCCTGCATATAACCCTAATTTAACGGTGGAAAGAGAAGATTTTTCTTTTGCCTGGCCTCCACGAACATAGATCGGGCTATAGGCAATATCTGGTAGGTTAGGCTAACGGCTCTATCGATAACCTAACATTTTTAGCATTCGTTATGTTGAGTTGCCAAAGAGACGGCAGTCCAACCTAGCCTTCTTCACTTTATTTTTAATCATACCTCTTATCTTGAATGGGTTAAGACAGTGTGTTTAGTAAATAATTTGCCGAAAAGTTAGATTAATTCGTTCCAGCTTGTTCTTTTTTGTTTTAGGTAGCTCATGTTTCCAATGATGTTGTATTACGCCGCTCATAAACAGTAAGTCACCGTGACCTAAAATAACATCTATAATTTCTTTGTGTTTGCTGTGTCTGAATCTTAGCAAACGTTCTTCGCCTAAGCTCAATGACGCAATGGTCGGGTTTTTACCCAGTTCTTTCTCATCATCTGCATGGCATCCCATAGAGTCAGAGCCATTACGGTAAAGATTACCCATTACCGTATTGAAGGAATGTTTATGGCTAGCCTGAATTTTCTGTTTTATTTCTAAAAGAGGTGTAGACCAAGGCAAAGGGTGGTGAATTACACCAGAGTATTGATAGTTGGCACCCTTGTCACCGTACCAGCACATGAGTCGAGGGACTTTTACCCATCGGCCATAAAGAAAAATTTTCTCTTCTTGCCATGCCAGATTATTTAATAGTGTATTAAATAAATGTGAGGCTTTTACTGTTTGGTAAAAATTTTTTATTAAAAATAGTTCACCGTCGAAAGGGAGTAGGTTTTTCAAAGTTGGGCTCAATCAGTTGAGAAAAAATGGCTGATCACATTAATCATATGTTGATGATCTTCCACCCCTGCACTTTCCCTGATGCTATGCATTGCCCACATCGGGTTTCCTACATCTATCGTTCTTATCCCTAATTTTGCAGAAGTCATTGGACCAATTGTGCTCCCACAGGGAATGTCCGTACGATGTGAATATTTTTGATAGGGTGTTTTAGTTTGTTCACACCAATTGATAAACATGGCTTCTGAAATGCATTCTGATGAGTAGCGATGGTTTGCATTTGTTTTAATAACGGGCCCTTTGTTGACCATTACTTTATGTTCTGGCTCGTAGGCGGAGGGGAAATTCGGTTGATAAGCATGTGCCATATCAGCACTGATCATAAAACTATTGGCTAGGGCGCGTTGATAATCTTCTTTATTTAGCTCTAATGCTAGAGCAATACGTTCAAGGATGTCGGGTAAGAAGCTACCATCAGCACCTTTTGTACTTTCACTGCCAATTTCTTCATGATCAAAAAAAGCACAGAGAGTAGTGTTGCCAGATTTTAAAGCAGAATTATTTAATAAAGCCAGTGCTCCAACATGGCATGATGCTAAATTATCAAGCTGACTGTCGGCATAAAACTGCTGTTTATCTCCCCAAAATGAACCTTTTTGAGTGTCGTAAACATTTAACTCCCAAGATAGAATATCATCTGCATTAATGCCAGAAGCTTGCTCTAGTAATTGAGTTAAATATTTTTGAGATAGTTGTGATTCAATTGCTGTAGAAATAATTAAGGCTAATTCATTTTGTTTGTGTAGTTTTAGTCCTTCCTCATTGACTGTTCTGTTCATATGAATTGCAAGATTAGGTAAGCGCAATAAGGGTTGTTCAAACTGCACCAGTTGGCTATCAATTTGTTGTTCTGATGTTTTATAACTAAATCGCCCCGCTAAACTTAAATCTCTATCAGTAAAGGTGGCTAAGATTGGTCCGCCATAAATTTCAACGCCTAACCTTAGTAAGCCTTCAGTATTGTTGACAGGGTTAGGTTTGATTTTTAAACCTGGAGAGTCGGTATGAGCACCTAAAATTTTATAGCCAGAGTCTGATAAAGGCTTTTCCCCAGCAACAAAGAAAATGATAGAAGAATCATCCCGAATAACGTAATACCGTCCTCCTCTGTTCAATGTCCATTGTTGTTTTTCATCTAGTTTTGCAAAATTATTCTTAATTAATTGGTTTTCTAGGTTTTTTACAGCATGATAAGGGCTGGGGCTGTGGTCAATAAAGTCTAATAAATCTTCAATTACTTGTTTTTCGTTCATGACGTTTCTTTTAACTCAAGGGAAGCAGAATTGATGCAATAGCGTAGACCTGTTGGTTGAGGTCCATCTTCAAATATGTGGCCTAAGTGGGAATCGCAGGCTCTACAAGTTACCTCTGTTCTTTTCATACCATGACTTATATCGACAATTTGATTGATGTTATCTTTATCAATAGCATTCCAAAAACTTGGCCAGCCAGAGCCTGAATCAAATTTTGTTGTTGAATCAAAAAGAGTATTTCCACAGCATATACAGTGATAAATACCTTGCTTTTTACAATCTGTGTACTCCCCTGTGAAGGGAGGTTCAGTTCCTTTGTTTCTACATATATCGTATTGTTCTGGTGTGAGTTTCTTTTTCCAATCCTGTTCGTGGCCCTTTTTTTCTGACATTGTTGTACCTCTATTTGTTGATGTTTTATTTTACTCTTGAGACTATTTTCTGGAAAGTTAAAATCATAAAATGTAGATTTTGCTTGGAGAAATCAGACAATAAAATTATGATATAATGCGCCAGTTAATTGGTTCAATAGGAAATGAGCATGAATGAAATGATGAATTCAGGTGTTGAACTAATGCTAATAGGGATGGGGATTGTCTTTGCATTTTTAGCTTTACTGATAGTTATGGTAAACATCATGACTTCAGTGATACAACGTTTTTTCCCTGAAGACCCTATGCTAGATGTTTCATCCGTTTCGGCATCAACTAGTCATACAGATGCAGGCATAATTGCTGCTATCAGTGCTGCGGTACATCAATATCGCAGTAAGTATAAATAATCTAAATCAGGATACTTAAAGCAAACTTACAAAGTGGGCTTAATTAAGACTGACCCAACAAGGTCATTAGGAGAAATCATGGCAGAGCTTAACAAACCTTTAGGAATAACAGAAGTTGTGTTGCGAGATGCGCATCAGTCAATATTAGCGACTCGTATGCGTATTGAAGATATGTTACCCATTTGTGAAAAATTAGATCAAATTGGTTATTGGTCTATTGAATCTTGGGGTGGTGCGACATTTGATGCCTGCATTCGGTATTTAGGTGAAGATCCTTGGGAGAGACTGCGCTTGTTAAAAGCTGCTATGCCTAAAACACCACAACAAATGCTACTTCGTGGCCAGAATATTTTAGGTTACAGACATTATGCAGATGATGTGGTCGATAAATTTGTAGAACGTTGTGTTGTTAATGGTATGGATGTATTCCGTATTTTTGATGCAATGAACGATATGCGGAATATCAAACAAGCTGTTAAAGCAGTATTGAATACTGATGCTCATGCCCAAGGGACTATCTCTTATACCACTAGCCAATTTCATACGATAGACAAATGGGTGGTGCAGGGGAAGCAAATAGAAGATTTGGGTGCGCACTCAATTTGTATTAAAGATATGGCTGGGTTATTAAAGCCCTATGATGCTTTTGAATTAGTCACTAAATTAAAACAATCAACTAATATTCCTATCCATATGCATTGTCATGCAACGACGGGCTTGAGTGTTGCTACACTTATTAAAGCCGTAGAGGCAGGAATTGATAATGTTGATACAGCAATATCCTCATTAAGCATGACTTATGGACATAGTCCAACAGAAACGATTGTTGCTAGCTTAGAAGGACAAAGTCGTAATACTGGTTTAAATTTAGTTAAACTAGAAGAAATAGCACATTATTTTAGAGGCGTAAGAAAAAAATATGCCCAGTATGAAGGGAGCTTAAAAGGCGTTGATAGTAGGATTTTGATTTCACAAGTTCCGGGTGGCATGCTGACTAACATGGAAAGCCAGCTTAAAGAACAAGGTGCTGAAGATAAATTCGACGAAGTATTAAAAGAAATTCCTAAGGTAAGAGAAGACTTAGGGTTTATTCCTTTAGTGACACCGACTTCACAAATTGTTGGAACGCAAGCGGTACTGAATGTTATTGCTGGTGAGCGTTATAAAACCATTACAAAGGAAACAGCAGGTGTACTAAAAGGGGAATATGGAGCAGCTCCAGCGGGATTAAATAAGGAATTGCAAGCTCGTGCATTGAACGGATCAGAAGTAATTACTTGTAGACCTGCGGATCTGCTTGAGCCTGAAATGGATAAATTAATTACTGAAGTGAAAGGAAAAGCCAAAGAAGAGGGCGTAACACTTGCTAAAAATGTAGAAGAAGACGCCTTGATTAATGGACTTTTCGCTTTAGTTGGCTGGAAATTTATTGCTAATCGTGGCAACCCTGACGCTTTTGAGCCCGCACCTAACCCAGAATTAGAAGCTGCCACCTCTGCAAATGTGCAATCGGCAAAGACAGATACTCCTGTTGAAACGTATTCAGTTAATGTAGATGGAAGAAGTTACAATGTAGCGGTTGGTCCCGGCGGCTCAAATATTAGTATTCAGCAAACAGGTGATAATACTACTACATCATCATCATCTTTAGAAAGTAGCGGGGAAATAATAGAATCGCCTATGGCTGGAACTATTTTGAAGATAAATGTAACTCAAGGTGCTCATGTTACTAAAGGTGATGTTGTATTGATTATGGAAGCGATGAAAATGGAAACAGAAGTGCGCTCTAAAATTTCAGGCACTGTTAGTACAGTTAATGTGAAAGAGGGTGATGCTGTTGCAGTTGGTGAAACAGTGATAACTTTATAGATGGATGGAATATATAGATGAATGATGATAAAAATATCAATTTTATGCGAATGCTTCTAGCTATTATTCCTGAATAAATAAAGACAGTTTATGGATAATCTTATCTCCCTATGGGAAAGTACAGGCTTTTATAATTTTACTGGCGCGCAAGTTTTTATGATGCTGGTTGGTTTCTTATTAGTTTACCTTGCTATTAAGAAAGGTTTTGAGCCGTTATTATTATTACCTATCGGTTTTGGTGCTATTTTAAGTAATATTCCCATTGCTGGTATAGCTGAACCAGGCGGTATTTTATATTATTTATATCTTGGAATTAAAACGGGTGTTTTTCCTTTGCTTATTTTTATGGGTGTAGGAGCCATGACTGATTTTGGGCCTATGCTTGCCAACCCGAAGACTTTATTTTTAGGTGCAGCGGCTCAATTTGGTATTTTTTCCACTCTTTTGGGAGCATTAGCACTTAATTTTATTCCAGGTATGGAATTCTCATTAAAGGATGCAGCAGCCATCGCTATTATTGGTGGTGCCGATGGGCCTACGGCAATTTATGTTGCCTCAAAATTAGCACCAGAATTATTAGGTGCAATTGCGGTTGCTGCTTATTCATATATGGCTTTGGTTCCATTAATTCAGCCGCCAATCATGCGAGCATTAACAACCGAAGCAGAACGAAAAATAGAAATGCAACAACTTCGAGTTGTTAGCAACACTGAAAAAATAATTTTCCCACTCATGCTTTTAGTACTTTCTGCTCTTCTGCTCCCTTCTGCTGCGCCGTTAGTTGGCATGTTTTGTTTAGGGAATCTAATGAATGCTTGTGGTGTGGTAGATCGATTAAGCAAAACGGCTCAAAACGAACTCATCAATATTGTTACTATCTTTTTAGGCTTGGCTGTTGGATCAAAACTAAGTGCTGAGGCTTTTCTTAAAACGGAGACATTAGGTATTTTAGCCCTAGGGGCAATTGCTTTTTGTATCGGGACAGCCTGTGGTGTTTTAATGGCAAAAGTGATGAATAAATTTAGTAAAACTCCGATTAACCCTCTTATTGGAGCGGCAGGTGTTTCTGCAGTGCCTATGGCTGCACGTGTGGCAAATAAAGTGGGGCTAGAGAGTAACCCCCATAACTTTCTTCTAATGCATGCGATGGGACCAAATGTAGCAGGAGTTATTGGCTCTGCTGTTGCAGCAGGTGTGTTATTAAGTTTAGTAAAATAAAGATGTTATGTTATGTTATGTTATATATATATATAGGGAATCGGCAACAAAAAATAGGCTTAATAACTGTAAGTTTTTTCGTATGTTCCAAACTCAATTCGATTAATGCAATCGATGAATAACAACCTCACTTTTTATTTCCGGAAATGCATCGCCAGTTTCTATTGCTTTCTGCAAACTCATTAATGCAGAAGATTGTGAACTAATTGGTAACAACTGTTGGTATGCCTCTAAAGCATATTGACCTCCATCTACAATAGCTATGGTTCCTAAGCGAGTATATTCTGAAAGGCTATTGCCTCCATTTTTTAAAAAAGAAGTTAGTTCCTTAGCAATTTGTGGTTTTTTTATTACATTAAATGAAGCCGATACAGATTTTTCATTTTTATCTATAATAGAAACCTGATACTCCTCATCAGGTGTCAAATTTAATTGGCTAGTATTAATATATTGTTGCGTCGTTTTACCACTAAATAATAACTTTTCTCCTTGTACCACCTTTACAGTAAAAGGTGGGGCGCCATTTCGCCATTGAAACACAAGAGAGCGATTACCCAAAAAAATACTTTGTGAAACTTCTGTCATAGCTGCTAAGTATATTGCTGGTGGATACTTAGCTAGATTAGTATCGCCAGAATTTCTTGAAACAGCTTGTTTAACGATGAGTTTAACACCACTTTCCTCCCCAATTTTTGAGTTAAGCCAACTCATCACCAGATCAAACTCGGTTATAGGGACTCCTTCATTAGAGAACAGCATTCCTTTGTTGGTGCTCATACAGGTGCCAGCGTTATTGCAGTATTTTACTTCAATATTCTCTCCTTTTAATTCTAGTTTATCCTTAGTATAAATATTCATACCTATTTCAACAGGAATTTGTTTGTCTTTACGTATTAAATAGATGGAGGCATTGTCAGAGCTTGAGATACTCTCTATATATCCATACTTTAAATCTGCTGCAAACCCTTTTGCAAGGCTTAATACCATAGTGAGTATAAATAGTACTACTTTTATTGATTTATGATTCATTTTAGAACCCCCTTTTTTGACCATTTTTTTCTCCAGAGAGAAAAGCCTGTGATGAAAAGTACAGAAAATGCAGAAACATTTTGACTAAAAAATGTAAAAACTTCATGGGAAGCTTCTCTAAATTTATCTGACGAAACAATAAACGAGAAAATTGTTTGAGGAATTGCAATGTTTAGCCAAATTCCTTGGCTAAGTAAGAAAGGAAGGCAATAAATCCATATAATAAAACAAAATAACGATATTATTCCAACAATAAATATTTCATAAAACATATCCAAAGATAATGTTAGTTTTTGGTGCTCATGATATTTAAGCCTATAGATAAAAAATTTAAATATTAGAACAAGAGCAATGGAGACAAAGCTCAGTATAAAAGAAGCAATCAGTGTTTCATACCAATAGACTGTGCGTACCTGTCCATAACTTAAAATTGAATTTATTGAATTTATAATAACCAACGAGCCAGGCATTTGAAGAAATAATGGCGTATGCATAATATCGTTTGAAGACGGGTATGAGTCACCAAAAACTACTATTTTTTTATCTAGTTGTTTAATAATCCCATTATTTTCCTTTAACAACCTGTGAGCATCAATATTAGACACTAATGGTTCAATATCTGGTTCTTTTAGTTTTTTTGGAAGAACCGGTTCTGATAGTGTTGGAGAATATAAAAAAAGAATACGGTCTTTATTTTTATCATTTCCTAAGCCAAATTCATGGTCTAAAGCACTATACAAACTCGCCAATGATTTAGGCTTATTATTCTCACATATTTCGTTATATTTCTCAGCAACATTAGCAACCTTTTTTTCAAAATCAGAAATATTTTCGCCTACTACCAACCTTTCAGAAAATAAATGAACAGCAGGTAACACCAATAAATTTTTATTACGACAAACAGCAACCCATGGCTTATGACGACGAATTATGCCGTCACTACTTGGCTGAAAAACAGCACTAACCCAATGTATATGAGGAGCCTCGTTTACAATTTCATCATAAACAGAATGAGACAAATTTCCTAAGCCTTCGGTAATATTGTCTTCTATTACTCGTACTAATAATAAGGGAGGGTTTTGTGAATTTTTTGCATAATCTTCCATTGCTTTTTTGAGACTACATGTTTCTTTCAAGCATTCTTGATGTGAAAAATCAAGATCAATAATTGCAAGTTTTGCTTTGCTATTAGCTAGATTATTTAAATAGATAGCCATTTTTCCCTTTGGGAAAGTTATGTATCTATTTAATTTTTCAAAGGTATGTTGATCGATTCGTACAAAAACAAAGGGTTGGGTCTTCGTGTTAGCAATGTCCCCAAGAGTGGCTAAGTTAAGTAACCCCATATCATAAGATTGCTTTTCCAACTCAGCAACCGAGGCAAAACCTGACATGGTTTTTACAAAAATTAAACAGAGAAAAGCACCCGCAATAGCCCATAGAGCTGCTCGAAGAAATAAAAATTTTAAACAGGCTATAAAACTACCACACTCAATATCCAGTGATTTAAGCCAGCTGGAGAATGATGTCATTTTGGGTGAGTCTTTAATAAGCACTATAAATAACTTTATTGCTCTATTAAATTACTCATCATACCGTTACCAATAACTACAAAGCCTGCCCATTTTTTTGGATCAGTTTTTTTTCTATCAGAGCCATTGTCCAACATCATTAATTGAGCTTGCTGTACGGCTTTTGCTAAGGTTATACGCGATTTACTGGTTTTTAGTCGCTTAACAACATCAACGGTAAAACGGCCACTTTCAACATCAGGGATAGACCAGTGAGTCACTAGTAAAGATTTAGCTCCTGCGTAAAAAAAGGAGCTTGCTAAGCCTTCTAATGGCTTAGAGCCCGGGGTATAGAATTTTTTAACTGGAAAATTAGCACGTTCTTCAACTGACAAATTGATTTCATTTGCAGATCCAGTATTACATGCCGAGAGTATCACTAAATCAGCGTTTAATTTTAGATTTGAAACTTCACTAGAGGTTAATACTCCATCATTATCATGTGAGCTAAATGACTCAGGTGGAGTGAGCACTAAAGCTGGTTCATGCAAGCCCACTTCTCCCGCTAATAAACCATGAGTAGAAAATAACATAAGCTTGTATTTTTCAAGTCCCTCTCGACTTTCTAAATCCTTCAAATTTCCTTCTGTCGCACTTTCTAGCGTAAGGTGTTTAAAATCTTCAGGTAAAAAAAGCTTAGACATATTTTCCATTTCGGTGGCAGAAGCACTTAACTGAGGTAAGTTTTTAATAGCTGAAATATCAATTTCACCATCTGGTTGATAAACCACTTTAGATGAATATCCTCGTTTATTTACACCGCCTGCTTTTCCCAATTGAGGGTTGCCGATACCTAGGTATGTATTTAGACTCATACTGTCGTTCATTGATCTTAATGCATCAAATGAGCTGATTGAAGGTAAATAGAGTCTGCTCAGTAAATCAGCACGAGTTTTTTACAAAACTGGCCAAAAAATTGAAAAATTCTCTGCATCTGACAACATAATATTTTTTCAATTTGTTTTAACGACAATATATCTCTGATTTGACTGCTTTTACGACAGGCAAAAAAGATCCTTTCCAGGATCAATAGGTTCATCACCAAGAATATGCTATTGATCCATGCCAGTGAGGTATCTGCACGCTTGGCTCTAATATAATTCAGTCGATAGCCATTCTTGCCTTGGCCAAATTTGCCTTCAATGGGTATCCGTTGTAGATAATCTGCTCTTCGTTGTGCTTTGAGTTGTTTGAGTTCTTCCCGGTTGTCTTCTGTCTCTTTCTTGGGTCGACCGAGTGGTTTTCCCGCAAAGTGGATGCCTTTGCTTTTAAGATAATTCCGGTTTTCTCGCGTGCCATAAAGTGGGTCTGCCAAGATCTTTTCTGGGTAATAGCCCGTTCGCTGATGATAGTGTTCAACTTGTGATGTTAAATCCAACCCTTCATGAAAAGCATCCCAGCGCAAATGATCTACACGAGAAAACCCATCATCTGTTAGGCTGACACTGAGTTTAGCGCCAAATTCAACCACCTTGTTTTGTTTGCCTCGAATGATGGGGCGTACATAAGGTTGGCTGATACTGACGATTCTATTATCACAACGACGAGTTTTAGTGGTATACATTGCCCATTGCTGTTCATAGAGGTGTTGAATCACCCAGTAGCGATAGAGTAACCAGCGAGGTAATGGAAGTTCTGTGCCTTCAGGCCAGTATGTCAGGAGTTGTTCAATATGTCTCAGGTTACGGCGAAGATATTGCAGTTGTTGTTTTATTCCTCGGCGTAGTTTTTTCCTGCCAGGACGTTTTTGTTTGACGATCGATAAAAAAGCAGATCGTGCCTTTTCTCGATAGGTACGTGGCTTCTTATCCAGCGTTGTTTCTAAATAAAGGAAATCAATGATTTTCTCACTGAACTCACGCGCTTCATTGAGTAGGTTAAGGTCTGTTGGATAACGGATGGCTTGCTCAACCACAGTGGCATCAAGAATCAGTTTGCCTTGATGTGTGTCAATTTCTTTTGAATTTCCTATTTCTATTTCTTGTGAATCAGATTTCGCTTCGTCTTCTACGTTTCCTTGCAATGAATCATCTTCGTTTTCTTTGCTATTGATCTGCGATGAGGGGTCTGATTCTAGGTCTGCTTTAGCCTGACTTTTTTCCTTTTCGCCATCATGTGCGTTAATAATCGCTTGCTCGAATACTTCAAAAACGGATGCTCCCATGCGTTTTCTAATATCAACGAGTAATGAAGGCGCAAAGGGTGGTTCCGCCTGAAAACTGGCAAATCCTACAAAAAATTGCATATAAGGGTTTTCTTGAATTTGCTGAACCGTTTCAATATCAGAAAGGCTTAGCTTGTGTTTTATGATCACTGCACCGATGACGCAGCGTGCATCCTTGGCTGGACGCCCTGTGTCTGCCGAAAGCCCTTGATAATAACCCTCTGCTAAGTCATCCCAGGGAATGCATTGACTCATTTTTACCCAGCGATTGTGTTTATCTAGAGCCGTGTCAAAAGGCCAGTCAAATTCTGCTAGAGTGAGTTGTTTCGAGCTACAGGTTCGGATCATAGGTGCACAGGTTTTGAGTCGTTTATCTGTTTTTCCGTGCACTATTTTATCATAAATAGACTAATATATTAATATTATCAATGCGTTGTGGTTTCTGAGTAGACTCTAAATAGCTAAAGGCATAATCACGTACCAGAAAAGGCGCATGTTGATAGCTTTTAACCCGGCCTAATTTTTCACGCAAAAACATCTGAAAAGGTACACCATCAAGAGCGCCGCCAGTAATGACTGATATATTTTCTTTACCCTGCAAAAGTTTTTCTAAGGGTTCAAAAACGCCCTTAAACAAAGAATATGCAGCACTTCGTGAACTTTTATTCATGCTCGTGTCACCAAGAGACATATCACTAATAATAGAATCTTTTGCTATTTTAATTTTTGAAGGAGCTATGTTAAGGTCTACCAAATGTTTACTATTTTGAGTAATTACCCAGGCATAGCTTTTGGCATCAGGAAAATCAAATATATCTAGATTTGGATGGATAGCTAGTTTATCCAATAGAATATATGCGATTAAGGCTTCATCTTTTCCAAGATGTTTTTGTATATCAGTGATTGATAGTAGAGTACCTTCTTTGACCTTATCAATAGCATTTTTATTATTCTGTATCTCATCAGTAAAGTTTTTTAGCTCATCCTGGGTTTTGCTTAACTGAGTAAATGTATTTTTAGCTAAAGATTCTTGCCTATAAAGAATTTGATAACGATGTATTGCCATTAATTTTCTAATTTTACGTTGCGTATCTTGGTAGCGACGTAATAAATCAACAGACTTGTTCTGTTTTACAAGATGACGTTGACTAAAATTATCTATAGCAGCTGTAGTGGTGTAAGCCGTTTGAGTTTGAGCTAAAAAGAATAGTTTTTCAGCAAGATCAGTTTCAGGGTTGTTGAGTAATAAATTTTGTCCAATACGCATGATATTATGCATTAGGGGAATTTCTCGACTGCGAAACAATGGATGTTCAACAAGTTGCAATACTGTATTACTTGTTCTAATACCCTTAAAGGTTCGAATATATTCGTCTATAACCGCTAATAACTGATTGGTGGATTGCTTGTGGTTTCCAAATGTCATATTGACATCTGCTTCAAGGACTTTGAACTCAAGCGCTAACAATAACTTTTCTTCAGGCGTGCTACCTGAGCCAGGTTTTCTATTGTTCTCTTCAATTAGGTTTTGTAATTTAGTATCATCTGTTCTTGTTTTAAGTAAAGCACGCGCAAGTAAATGTCGTTTATTACTTCCATGTTGAATTACTTCTGGATAATTTCCAGTCGCAAAATCTAAACGAGCAATTAATTCTTGTTTGATACTATTTTCTGCTTGTTTAAATCCTGATAATGCTTTTTTAGACTCACCCATCATTTTAGCAAATTGCATTAAACCCGGAGCTACAGATTCTACTAATCCAGAGTTTCCCTTTTTCAGAAGTATTTTTTTAGCATCGTTGAATTTTTCTTGTTGTATAAGTCCATTAGCCTCAGTGCTTGAAATGAACATTTGTGGCATTGTAGCTAGAATAGCTCGTATTTCCTTTATTTTCCCCAGTTCATAATAGGTCGTTGAAAGTGCTCCTGCTGAACTAACATTTACAACTGAAAAAACATCTCCTTTTGATGGTACGTTTTTATGTAAACATACATGATTACTTAAATTTACCTCCTTACCTAAAACCCGTTTTTCTAATACTTTGTGAGCTGCATCAGCATATATTTCAGCAAAATCATAAAACCCGGCACGTAGATAAAACTCTCCAACTTCTGCAAGCAATGAAGTACAGTCTCGACTAGTTTTTTCATAACAAGAGATTTGATCTCCGCATTGTTCAAACTTATTTCTAAAGTCTTTTAAATTATTCTCTACTACTGTTTCAATGGAATCTAGTTTACCGTTAGCTAATTTGTCTTTCTGTCTAAAAAAATAATCATTTCTCGATTGCTTTAGCCACTGATCTGGATTAATGCGTTCAGATAAATTGGGACTTGAAGAATTACCAATGTTTTGCCTGGCACCTTGTTGCATACGAAGCATAATTTCTGCCATTGCTGCACCATCGCCAGTCTCCCCCAATTTCTCTAGTTCTTCAATAGACATACGAGTATATTTCGAATCAAAATCATCTTTTGCTTGTGCGATATTTTGATTAAATTGCTGTTGTTGATTTAGCTGTAATTGTTTTAGTTTCTCTATAGATTTATCCACATCAGGCTGAGTAGTTTTTAGGGCTTCCTTCCGTTGATTATTGAGAGCAGGTTGCATGTTTTTTTTAAAATCAAGGGTGCCTTGATTTAAATTTTTCATTAGCATTTCAATTTGCTCTTGTGTTATTTTTTCATTTGAATAACAAAGATTTGAATGCGTTAAACTAAGAATAATGGTCAATACTGACCACACAGAAAAATGATGAGATAAAGAGAGCAAACTAATATGTTTCATGTTGTCCTTCTTTTAGGTAAATAAGATTGAATATCTTGTTTATTTAGGGGTTTTCTAATATTGAAATTACTTTCCTGATTTTAAATAACTTTTTGTTATTTTAAATATTACTGGGCTTAATAGGCCAAGAGCAATCAAGTTTGGTATGGCCATTAGACCATTTAATACATCGGCTAGTAACCAGATAATGCCTAATTTTCCCATTGCACCAACGGGTATTGCGCATAGCCATAGTAGTCGGTATGGTTTTATGGCTTTTACGCCAAATAAAAACTCTGCGCACCTTTCCCCATAATAGCTCCAACCCAAGATAGTGGTAAAAGCAAACACCACTAAGCCAAAGACAATGATATAACCACCCCACTCAGGAATTGCAGTGTTAAATGCTAATGTTGATAAAGCTGCACCTGTTTCTCCACTAGACCATGCCCCCGTTAAAATAATGACTAATGCAGTCATGGTACAGATGATGATGGTATCAATAAATGTACCTAACATTGCGATCATACCTTGTTGAACGGGTGATGTGGTTTTAGCGGCTGCATGGGCAATTGGGGCGCTTCCAAGGCCCGCTTCATTTGAAAAAACACCTCTGGCAACACCAAAACGAATGGCAGCCCAAACAGCTGCACCGGCAAAACCACCTATGGCTGCTGTTTCGGTAAAAGCACTGCTGACTATTAGATATAAGGCATCTGGTACTTGATCTAAATAATTAAAAATCACCAATAAAGCCCCTGTAATGTAAGCAAATGCCATAGCTGGGACAAGCGTAGAAGCAACAGATGCAATTCGATTTAATCCACCTAAAATAACAGCAGCAGTTAATAGAGTGATTGCCAACCCAGTTTGCCAGACAGGAATGTTAAATGTAGCTTTAACAGCATCAGCAACTGAATTTGCTTGAACCATATTGCCAATACCAAAGGCGGCTAAGGCGCCAAAAATGGAAAATGCAATGGCTAGCCCGTGCCATTTTTCTCCAAGACCATTTTTAATATAATACATCGGGCCACCGACATGATTTCCAAGGTCATCAACTTCTCTATATTTTACGGCCAAAACTGCTTCAGCATACTTAGTCGCCATACCGAATAAAGCTGTTACCCACATCCAGAAGACGGCACCTGGGCCACCTAATGATATTGCCGTAGCCACGCCGGCTATGTTTCCTGTTCCTATCGTAGCTGATAAGGATGTCATTAATGCCTGAAAAGGTGAAATATCGCCTTCTTGAGCTGTCTTTCTACTCTGCCAAAGCAAGATGAATGATCTGGCTGTATATATCCATGGGAATGCTTTTAATCCAATGGTGAGGTAGATGCCGATACCTAATAAAAAGGCAAGCATTACAGGCCCCCAAACTAGCGAACTAAGCTGGTTTAGAAGGCTTTCAAAATCGTTCATTTAGGTAATTTTGTTGCTTCATTAGATAGGTCGTAATCTACACCAACACTGATAATAAAACTGGTCGCTTGCTCAATATCCATTTTAGATTTCACAACTTTTGATTCATGTGCAATTATTGTAAAGCCAGACGTAGGGTTGGGTGATGTTGGAACAAATAGAATATAACGGTCTTTTTCTTTATTTGTCACATACGCTGGAACCCATAGGCCTTCTTTTGGATATTCAATGTAAACCACTTCACGCGCTGTTTTTTGCTCATGTCCTGAAAACATGTTGACCAATTTTTTGGTGACTCTATAAATAGAATTTAAAAAAGGGATTTGGTTGATAATAGAATCAATAGCAGAAATAATGGATGATTTTCCAATGCTTAAACGATAACCAATATAAGAAAACATCGAAAAGCTGAATGCAAAAATTAGAGCGGTGGTTAGATAGTTGTCATAATAACCGTAAACAAACCTAACTAAATCTGTAAAATGATCGTTAACAAAGAAAACAATACTCCCTATCACATAGATAGGGATAAAAGCTAAAATACCGATTAAAAAGTGATTTAATATTTTTTTCATGGAAGTGCCTCGTATTTATAATTATTTTATGATGAGTAAGAGACCTGAAATTAATAAAAATATAGAAAAAATTTGACTATATTTTTTATTATCTATGCCGTTATAAACTATTTCCTCTGTAAACAAAAAAACGAAAACACCTATTTGTAAAAAACTCATATTTTCAGCAAATGATAGTTCAAATTGCTTGCCAATAAGGAGTAAGGTGATTAATTGAAAAAAAGCAAAAGTTGCGTAGCAAATTGCAATTGTGACTCGAGAACTATTTTTTTCATAGTTTTTATTATGAACAATAGCCGTGAGTAAAGAGCCGCCTAAGTTAGTAAAACCATGTATTATTCCCATTAAGGATAAGTAGATTTTTTCATATTTAAACGTTTTCTCAAGTTTTTGTTCAATCGTTGGGAAAAAGTTTTTTAATGCAACTAAAACAAGAAAACTACCCACCAGTAGATTGATGTTAACGTTTTTTGTGCTAACTAGAAACAAAAATAAAATAACAAAAGGAATGCTATAAATTAGTACACGCCTGTAAAAATAAATATCAATATGTTGATAGTGCTTAATTATTTGTAATGAATTAATTGCTATTGAAATAGGTAGTAACACGCTTAATGCATTAATAAAATCATAGCCGAGTATCAGAAGAATAGGTGTTCCAAATAATAGAACACCTACACCAAAAATTGACTGGATTACGGCTGTTATAAGCACAGTAATTAGAATATCGACAGGCATAAGTTTATACTGCTAATTTTTGTTATTTAGGGATATGTAAATAATTATGTACTTGTTGATTCAAAACACTTTCCAATCGCTATATTCAACAGGGCTTCAACTTCGCTCATACCCATAGAAACATCATCTGAGATCAGGTCGCTATGGTGAGTATACTCAGCAGTACCAATGCTTATATCTACTGGAGTTTCTCTAGGTGTTTTAATTTTTGAAAAGATGTTTGTTTTAATTTTGTCGGCAATAATTTCAACTCGGGCTAATGGAACGCCCGGAAATGCGATTAAAAAATCTTCTTCGCCTACTCTTGCGGTGATATCTAAGCTACTACGAATATCTTTTTTAAATGAATCAACAACCTTTAATAGTGTCGTATCCATTTCATAATCAGCCATCTGATGTTTAGTTTTAAAGTCGGTCAAACTAATATACAGTAAAGAAAAGGGCATTTCATTACGTTTAGAATTTTCGACCTTTTCATGTAGGCGTTCTAAAATACTTTCTTTAATTAATAATTGTGTCAGAGGGTCAATAGCAACATTTTCTTTGGCTAACGCTTCTTGAGCCTCTAGCCTCAGGACATTGATAATACCTAATGAACAAGCCAATAATACGCCTAAAATCCAACTAAAATACCACATAATTTCCTCTTAGGTTAATACGCTGTATGGTTGTTTTTTTTAATATGTTCAACGGTTATTTTTCCGCGTAAAACACGAAAGACCCAGCTTGTGTAAACCATAATCAAAGGTAAAAAGAAAGCCGTAACCCAAAAAATGATAGTTAAGGTTTTTAGACTAGAACTAGAATCCCAGACTGTTAACGAGCTGGTTAAGGAAATACTTGATGGGATAATGAAAGGAAACATCGAGCACCCTGCCGTTAAAATAATGCTGGCTACGGTCATGGCACTAAAGATAAATGCACTGCCAGGTTTATTGATGGATGATAGTATTAATGTTATGCAGCCAGTGATAAAAGTAGACAGTGGGAGTAACCATAAATTAGGAAAATGTCCATAATTATCAAGCCATAAGCCTGGTTCACGCTTTACAAATTTGTTTAATGGATCCGACGGTCCATTAGGAAATATTTCTGATGTAATATGATAGCCATCTAAAAAAGTAAGCCAATAACCTGCCAAAGCGAAAAAAGCTAATGTCAGTGGTACAAACAAGCGTACTTTTTCTTTAGCTCTTTGTTGAATAGCCGCTTCAGTTTTAATTTGTAAGTAAACTGCACCGTGCATGGTAAACATGGATAAGCTTAAAATACCTGCTAAAACGGCAAATGGATTTAATAAAGTCATCATATTGCCGTGATAAATCATCCGCATATCATTTTCCAAATGAAAAGGGATACCTACTAGTAAATTACCAAATGCAACACCAAAAATTACTGCTGGGACTAGCCCACCGGTAAATAGTGCTTTATCCCAAGTTTTACGCCATGTTTGGTTGGGTAGTTTGCTTCGGTAATCAAAACCTAAGGGCCTTAAAAATAAGGCAAATAATGTTAATAGCAGTGGAAAATACAGACTTGAAAAGGAAACAGCATAAGCCAGAGGCCAGGCGGCAAATAAAGCTCCTCCCGCCATCACAAACCATACTTGGTTACCTTCCCATGTTGGGCCAATTGAATTGATAATAACTCGTCGTTCATTATCATTAGTTCCCAGAAAGGGTAATAGTACCGCCACACCTAAGTCAAATCCGCCTGTGACGGAAAAGCCAATCAGTAATGCGCCTAAAAGTGCCCACCATATTATGCGCATTGTTTCGTAGTCAAAAATCATGATAAGCCTCTTTCATCTACTTCAAAATGATAACGTCCTTTATGTAAACTGCTTGGACCAAGCTTGATAAATTTCATCATTAAGAATATTTCAATAATAAGAAAAACAGTGTATAGAATAATATAACCCGCCAAACTAAGAATAATATCCCATTCAGTTAATGATGAAGCGCTTAAAAACGTCGGTAAAACTTCTGCAATTGTCCAGGGTTGCCTGCCAAATTCTGCAACAAACCACCCGGTTTCACATGCTATCCATGGTAAAGGCATTGAATATAAACTGAGATTTAAAATCCATTCTTTACGACATTTTCGAATTGAGCTTGCAATAACAGCAATCACGAAGACGATTAAGGAAATAAAACCACAGGCAACCATGATTCTAAATGTCCAAAATAAAGGAGCAACCCGAGGAATCGAATATTTAACTGCTTTTTCTATTTGTTCGTCAGTTGCATCCACAACACTTTCTGTATAACGTTTGAGTAGTAGTCCATATCCTAAGTCTTTTTTTACCGCCTCAAATTCAGTGATTAGTAATTCATTTTTTTTGTCATCTCTTAATTTTTGTAATAGTCCATAAGCTTTGATTCCATTTTGAATTCTCAGTCGATTAGTGTCTAGTATTTCGGATAAACCAATAATCGGGGTATCAAATGAACGAGTACCAATCAATCCTAAAACCCAAGGGATTTTAATTGCATTATGTGTTTTCATTTGTTCTTGATCGGGAATGCCGACTACAGTAAATGAGGCGGGTGGTGGCTCAGTATGCCATTCTGCTTCAATAGCTGCTAACTTAGCTTTTTGTACTTCTCCATCGGTATAGCCACTTTCATCACCGAGTACAATAACCGAAAGAACCGCCGCTAACCCAAAGCCAGCAGCAATGGTATAAGATCGTTGTGCAAAAGCGGCATCTCGACCTTTCAGCATGTAATAAGCACTAATACCTAAGACAAAAGCTGACGCAGTAGTGTAGCCAGCAGCAACGGTATGGACAAATTTAACTTGTGCAGCAGGGTTAAAAATTATAGCTCCAAAATTAGTCACTTCCATTCGCATGGTTTCATAATTAAATTCAGAACCTACTGGGTTTTGCATCCATCCATTAGCAACAAGTATCCAAAGCGCTGATAAATTAGAGCCTAAAGCAACCAGCCAAGTGACAATAAGATGCCCCCCTTTAGATAATTTATCCCAGCCAAAGAAAAACAACCCGACAAAAGTTGATTCCATAAAAAAAGCCATTAATCCTTCAATAGCCAGTGGTGCACCAAATACATCCCCTACATAATGTGAAAAATAAGACCAGTTCATGCCAAACTGAAATTCCATTGTTAATCCAGTGGTGACACCCAAAGCAAAATTTATACCGAATAATTTGCCCCAAAATTGGGTCATATCTTTATAAATTTCACGTCCTGTCATAACGTAAGTTGATTCCATAATGGCAAGCAAAACAGATAAACCTATTGTTAAAGGGACAAACAGAAAATGGTATAGAGATGTAATTGCAAATTGCCAGCGTGATAGTTCAACAACGGCTTCAGAAACCATAGGTTATTCCTTGATGAATTGAATGATATATACTAATAAATCAGAAGTTTATGGTGGATTTGAATATTTGTTTTAATTATAGAGTGTAATGGAAGATTAGGCGAACTATATCAAATTAGTTCATGTTTTAGAAAAAAATATAAATAGAGATTGTTAAGGAGCTTCTGATCAAGTCCAATTATTTTTAGCTTGCTAAAACTGCCGATATTTTCCACGAAGATCGGTGCAATAGAGTGACTATTACGTCTCACTTCGTGAAAAATAGCGACAGCTTTTTCTGCGCTAAATTCTAATCGATTTAATCAGAGGTTCCTTAAGCGTTGTAAATTCGTTATATTGGATCGACTAGGTATTTCACTTACTATTATTATTTAGAATGATTATTGTTATCTCTCCTTCAAAAACCCTAAATTTTGAACCAAACTCTATTCAGGAGCATACTCAGCCACGGCAACTAAAAAAAAGTCAGGAGTTAATAGATACAGCTAAACGACTAAGTTCTGAGGAATTGGCTGGTTTAATGAAGATTAGTGAAAAACTGAGTCAGCTTAATTGGCAACGTTATCAAGATTTTCATCAACCTTTTACACTAGATAATGCAAAACAAGCTTTATTATCTTTTAAAGGAGATGTTTATACAGGAATAGATTCAGATAATTATAATGATGAAGATTTTTCTTTTGCCCAAAAACATTTAAGAATTCTATCTGGTTTATATGGCGCGCTGAGGCCTCTAGATTTGATTCAGCCCTATCGTTTAGAAATGGGAACTCGCCTTGAAAATAAACAGGGTAAAAATTTATATGAATTTTGGGGTGAAAAGGTGACAGAAATTCTTAATCAAGATATTAATAATGTGTCCACCCCGCTGTTAATTAATTTGGCTTCTACTGAATACTTTAAAGTTATTAAACCTAGGGTATTGCAGGCAAAAATCTTAACCTTGGCTTTTAAAGAAAATAAAGCAGGAATATACAAAACAATAGGAGTTCATGCTAAGAGAGCGAGAGGTTTAATGACAAATTATATAATAAAGAATCGATTAATAGAGGTAGAGGAAATCAAGGCTTTTAATCTAGATAATTATATCTTTAACCCATCATTATCTTCTGATAATCAGTGGGTTTTTAGTCGATAAGGTTTAATTAGAATGCTGATCTCCAAACTAATAGGAAAGCAGAAATTAGCTGTTGAATTAATCATGCTATTTTTGTGAATTATTAAATAATCAAATGGGGGAGCAAAGGGGTAGGTTCAAGTAGGGATCAAATTGATTAAGTAGTCAGCCCTAAAAAACATACTATCCATTTGATATTAAAATAAATAACCCCGGTTTCATGTGAACAAAACGACCCGAAATGTTAAAATAGAGGCTTTATTTCCGGTTGAAAAGTTGAAAAATACTACACCCTGAAAATACCACCCACCAAACCAATCTATTTGGCACAGACCTGCTCCAGCAATTAGATTGCCTGGATCCTCTGCTTCAACTTTCTGCAATCATCCCCTGGTCAGAATTCGAACAGGCTTTTGCCAAACATTACACCCCAGATGTTGGGGCACCCAGCCAAATCCATTCGATTAATGATTGGCCTGCAGCTGCTAAAATACCTTGAAAATCTGAGCGATGAAAAGGTTGTGGTGCAATTCAAGCGCAACCCGTATTACCAGGCATTCTGCGGGTAAACGGAATTCAGTCTGGATCTCCCCTGTGACAGTACAGAGCGGGTTCACTTCAGAAAACGGATCGGAGAGGAAGACTTTGAGAAGATTTTTCAAGTGAGCGTCGGACTGCATGGCAAGACCGCCCTGGAAGACACCGTCAACATTGACACCACGGTATAGGAAAAAACATCACCTATCCGACGGATGCGAAGCTGGCGATAAAAATAATCAATCGCCTGAATAAGCTGGCCAAAGCCTATGACATACAACAACGCCGAACCTTCACGAAGGAAGTGAAGAACCTACGTCTGGCCATCCGCCACTTTCACAAAAGGCAGTCAAAAAGATAAGCTCGTTGTCGAACTTACCCCGTGTATGTTCCTTATTGATAATTAGCAGGAACTTCAGAGACACTGAATTATAAATTTAAGCAAATTTTTTTATGAAAAAGTAGTAATAATTAAATAGGTGTTTGTACGTATTTCTTTGAGGAAAAATTAAAAATATAATCAATCTTAAGGGATTATTTATTTAATCTATTTACATAGTTGGTTGCATGTTTTTAGGTCAAGTGATCTCTTTTTTAAAATTTAGGGTGAAGTTCAAATTTAATTTACAGATCTTATGTTTAATGGAAAGGTGAAGCGTTAAAATAATGAAACTGGAGAGTGATTATTGAGTTACTTATTAGAAGATAAGTGGTATTCGAATAGATTGAGTTAATACTACTTTTTTATTTTAAAAGATAAACTAATACAGTCAAAAGTAATATTTTCTAAATATATTTCACCGTGGTTAACGAAAAAATTTCTGTTAATGTTAAAGGAGAGCTGCCTCGGATTTAAAGTTAATTTCTAAATTTAGGAGTAATAACAATGAAAACTCAAATTTTAGCGAAATCATTGGCGGGATTGATCTTCGTCGTATGTGTTTTTTTTCAACCTGTTCTAGCCGTTCTACCTTGTTGGTATGGACAACCAAATGGATTGATTGGGTATGCCCATTTATCTAGTGAAGGAAGAGGGCTAGGTATAGGTATTGATATACATGATGACTATGCATACATTGCTGACTGGAATAATCATACAGGGGTGTTCCAGATTTTTGATGTTGAAACGCCTTGTAACCCCCAGCTAATTCCAAGCTCTGTTAGCCATGTCACCCAAGAAATAGGTGGTCTGGCTGTGCATGATAATTTTGCCTTTCTAGCAAATGATGCAAATGGACTGACGGTCTTTGATGTTTCCGATATTATGAACCCCGTTTTTTTAACCTCTAGAAAGGATGGTGGACGTTTTGCTCATAGTATATTTTATCAGGGAGGAGGGTTTGTTTACGTTGGTTATCAATGGCCAAACAGCCATCTGGTTATCTACGATGTATCTTCACTGCCCTCTATACCAATGCCAGCACCTACTCTTTATCAAGCTGTTGGAAACGAGATAAGAGGTGTTACTGTAGCCGATAATCAAGCTTTTATAGTCTCCCAGTTTGGTCAATGTGGTTTAAGTGGAGATAGCTTTTGTGTTGAGATTGTCGATGTTACCGATCCAACAACACCTGCTTATATTTCACATATTGTCTTATCCAGTGCTACCTTTGGAGTATTGGGTGACATAAGATTCGCAGACAATTATCTTTATATTGCTGCTCGTTCAGGTACTGGTTTTGGAGGTTTACGTATTATTGATGTAAACAATGAGTCAAGTCCTGTTCTAGTTGGAAGTATTGACTTTCCTGATACGGGCTCTCCTTTCGCCAAATCTTGGGGACTAGATATTTATGATAATCAGGTATTACTAGTCGCCCCTACAGGTTTATATGCCATTGACGTTTCAGACCCAATAAACCCAGTACAAATGATTAAGTATTCTTGGCCTTCTGATTTTGGTGCTTCATTAGGTGGAGCGGTTGAAATACGTGATAACTTAGCATATGCAACGGTTTATGCGAACCTTAATTTGGGCGGTTTTGGTGGTGTTGCAATTTATAAGCTTTTTGATCCTATAATTGAAGTTGCAGTGGATATTAAGCCAGGGGGCTGTCCAAACCCACTGAATGTTAAAAGTAAAGGCAAATTACCAGTTGCTCTACTGGGTACTGAATTCTTTGACGTTAGTCATGTGGATCCTGAGTCAATTAGATTGGAAGGGGTTGCTCCTTTATTCTCGTCTATTAAAGATGTAGCTGCTCCGTTTGAACCCTATCGAGGAAAAGAAGATGCATATGCTGATTGCATAGAAAATGGTGCTGATAGTTACCTTGATCTGAAACTGAAGTTTCAAACGCAGAATATTGTTGATATGTTAGGTGTAGTTTCTGATGGAGAACAGCGTGTATTAACCTTGACTGGTCATTTAAAAGATGAATTTGGGGGGACTGCAATAACAGGTGAAGATATTGTAATTATCCTGAAAAAAGGTAAAAAATGAGAATGTTATAGCTAATAAATCAGGTTGTTGAACCTAAAAAATTAGTTGAGAGCGGAATTATAGTGCAACATGTTGATTTTACAGTGCTTTAAAAAAGTCTTAGCTTTGCCCATTCGGTTAAGCGAGCATTTTTTTGAAGTGCTGTGGAATCAATATCTTGTGCTAGAAACCGTGATTCAACTGATTTATTTAGGTTGAAGGATAGATGAGTCATTTTATATTAATTTTTGACACTGATAATAGATGAGAGACTTGCAATTGATTATTTTTTGCAAGTCTCTAAAAAGTGTGTTCCCGTAAATAGTTTAACTAGGAATTCTAAGAACCTGTTCAAGATCTCTTGAAAACATTGAATTCTATAGGAATGACATTTATAAAACCGCTTGAAACCATAAAATAATATTTACAATAAATTTATTTTAGCCACAAATTCAAAGAGTTGTATTTTTTACATTCAGCTCTTAAATAGATCTTGAGCAGGCTCTAAGAGATAATACTCAGTTATACTGTTCCTTTTTGGGCTGAGGGAAGAGTTAGTAGTGAAAGCGATGATTGATTCGCTAAATATTGTATTGTATATAGTATTTTTAAAAATGATATTTTAATCGAAGTAGTAAGGGATCATAATTTAATGAAAATTTTATTTAAAAGCCATTTTTATTTCATCACATAAGGAATTTAATTGTTTTAAATACCAGTTATGTGATGGTTCATTGACAGTTGGTTTCCACTTGCCTATTTGTAATAGACTTCTTAATTCCCTTATCTGTTTTATGGCCAAATCTGGCCTATTGAAAGCTCTGAATAAGCCGGTTGCATATATAAGGTGGGGTAGCGGAGTATCAGTCTCCAAATTAATGGCTTTTCTATGCAATAAATGTCCTGTTTTTATATTTCCAATTTCTGCTTCTTTATCGCCTAAGACTTGAAGAAGATAGCCTGTTGTCAGCGTATCTCCTTCACTTTGACCTCGAGATATTAAAAGTTTAAGTTGAGCTCTCGTGATTGATTGGTGTTTTGAACCAGAAGGAAGAGGTCTGAACTCATTTTTTTGTTGAACTGAGAATTCCATGGTTTTCTCCTCGCAAATAGATTTTAAGGAGACAGTAAGGCCCCAAAAATCTTAATTTTAGTTTCTATTTTGGCATTGCTGAGACGCTAAAATACAATTGAGTACATAAGTACCCAAGTAAAATTAATTCAACCTTTTACTTGTCTTTTTTACCATTTCAGACGCTAAATAAATACTTACGTAGCCTGCTATGCGCCTATCTATTTAGCGTCTGAAATGAAAAAAAACCTGCGTAAAATTGTTAAATTAATTTTACTTGGGTACTTAGAATAGTCTTTTTTCTCTGCAATACTTACATGGCAGCATTATTCGTGCCAAAAAAACCACTTTTAAATTGCTAAAATGTTAGAAAAGGCTATGAATTTTAGTTGTTTACAGTTAAAAAGTCCGTGAAGGACCTTTTTAGAAGGGGTATCTACTTAAGTATGTCTCTTAAGAGAGACGTAAATAATAAATATTAAATAAAATGAAACAGCCATGTTTTAATAAGGATGGATATATTTGATTGTTATTGACAACCCCAAGAAGGGGTTTTAGTTTTGCTAATGCCTCAAATTGTCATAAAAAGACGACGGATATTCTTTTAGAGGAGGGAATAAAATAGCTTATTTTTTGATTAACAACAGTGAAAATACTGTGCTTTGTGTTCTTTTACTCGGAATACTTCTGGGCCAGGGATGAGGGTTTCTATCGGTAATTTTTGCCTATAGACTACGTCCCTGAAATGGTTGTATAACTTGTTATGCAACCATTTCAGGGCTTTGGTATCGACAAAAATCAACGCGTTATAAATTATTCCTCAATTAACCGCGCGAAGTATAAACGTGCTTAATTACTTTGATCTTTAAAAGTAGCTGCTTTTAGTTGATGTCTATCCAGAAGTTTATAAAACTCTGTACGATTACGTTTAGCTAATCTTGCTGCTTGACTCACATTTCCATTAACTGAACTGAGTAGCTTGATAAGATATTCTTTTTCAAATTGATTTTTTGCTTCTTTGAGACCCTGTAGAGTGCTGGTTTTTTCCTGTAAAACTTTCTCGACCAAATTGGCAGGAATAATAGGTGTGGTAGCTAAGGCAGAGGCATGTTCCACCACATTCTTTAGTTGTCGAACATTGCCTGGCCAATCGTGGGCAACTAAAAGTTCAATTGCTTGATTAGAAAAACCTTTAGCTATATAAGCATAAGTACTTTCAGGGTGAGTAATAAAATGGTTGGCAAGAAGTGCAATATCTTCGCGACGTTCTGTAAGGTTGGGTAGCGCTAGTGTTGCAACATTAAGCCGGTAATAAAGGTCCATTCTAAAGTTGCCTTCATTGGCTTGTTTTTCTAAATCATGATGGCTAGCTGAAACTATACGTACATCGACTGAAATACTGGTATTTGAACCCACTGGTCTAACTTGGCGTTCTTGCAGAGCTCGTAGTAGCTTGACTTGGAAAGCTGGAGACATATCTCCAATTTCATCTAAAAATAGAGTGCCTGAATTAGCAGTTTGAAAAAGCCCTTCCCGATTTTCAAATGCACCAGAAAATGAACCTTTACGGTGGCCAAATAATTCAGATTCCAGTAGATCTTCTGGTATAGCACTACAGTTAACCGCAATAAAAGGTCCTTTGTGCCTAGGGCTGGATTTATGTATGGCCTGAGCTATTAACTCTTTTCCAGTTCCACTTTGACCATGAATGAATAAGCTAGCATCTCCTTGGGAAAGGCGGCTAACTTGTGTCAGTAAATCTTCCATTAGCTCGCTTCGAGTCAAAATATCAGCTCGCCAGTTTTGAATTTGTTTTTTACTTTGGTTTCTAGTACTTATTGCTAATGCTTTAGATATTTTATCTTGTAAGTCAGTAATATCAATTGGCTTGGTAATAAAGCCAAAAACACCCTCATTGGTTGCTTCAACAGCTTCTTTAATTGTTCCATGAGCCGTAATAATTATGATGGGTAATGTGGGATGACTTTGTTGAATTAATTTACACAATTGCATGCCGTCCATTTCATCCATGCGTAGATCAGTGATAACAACTTGGGGTTGATACTGAGGAATAATACTAAGTGCTTCCGAGCCACTAATTGCAGTTTTAACCGTTAGTCCAACGGCTTTTAGGCGAATGGAAAGTAACTCAAGTAAACTGGTATCATCGTCAACTAATAAAATACTTTGTTTGTAAAATTGGCTGGGTTGAGATTCGGTCATTTAATAATATTGGTTTCTATATTTTTTAATGCTTCTATTTTTTCAGATAGTTCTTCTTTTTCTTCTTCTAAGCTTGATGAATGTTCAGCTGAGTCGCTAATATTTTGATTTAATAGGTTGATAGTTTTTTTGTTTTCCTGTAATTTGAATAAAAGTGCTAAGTAGGATTGATTGAGCCAGATTAAATCAGAGTTTATTTTGTTTTGAAGCTCTAGAGTGGTAAGGACTAATATTGCATCATTTGTGTTAACGCATTGTATATTTTCGGGCTGAACAACAGTTAATGCCAATACCCAGCTAGCACGCCAGTCTCCATTTTTGTGTAACTTTATATATTTTTTGCATGTGATTTTTGGTTTTGCATCTAATTGTAGAGCAAAATCTGAGCCAAATTTAGCTAATTGTTCAAGTTGATTTGGATCTTGCTGGAGTTGTTCATCCTTAGGGTTAAGGCCGACTGATTGGCAGCCCTGTAAGGTCAGGAGCGTGCAAGAAATAACTAAAACAACTGGCTTGTATTTTTGCCCGTCTTCAGTGTTGTTCCAACAGTTGCGTAGCCAGCTATGCGCATTCCTTAGTGAGCCAATAATCAGAACTACAAAATGATGAAGAAATAGTCTCATGTTTTCTGAATTTTTATTGTAGGTGTTAAAGGTAATAGAACTAAAAAATTAGCTCCACTGTATATTTTGTTCGGTGCTATTAATTTTATTTGACCCTGATGGGCTGCAACATAATCTTTTACTAGGTTAAGTCCTAATCCAGACCCCTTTATTTTCCAGCTTCCAGGGGTTGATTGTTTATAAAATTCAGTAAAAATGTGAGGCAATTGATGTTTTGAAATCCCAGGCCCCTGATCAGCAATGAGTATGTGTAAAGTATATCCTATGACTTCAAGTTTTATAAGGATTTGACCATTATCTGGAGAAAATTTTAGTGCATTAGAAAATAAGTTACTAATGATAACTCTCATTTTATCCCGATCGGCTAAAAAAATAATGGGATTTGCTTCAAGAGTTATAGACGCATTTTTGCTATTGAGTAACAATTGATAATCTTTGCAGATAAATTCTACTAATTGATTCATATTAACTTTAGAATAAGCCATCTTATGCTGCGTAGAAGTTATTTTTTGGTATTCGAGTAAATTTTCAATAAGATTATTTAACCTGATATTCGCGATTTGTATCAATTCAATAATTTTATGTTGTTCAGTATTGAGTTCACCCACTAATTCATCTTGAAGAAGATCGGTACCTTCTACTAATGTTGCTAAGGGTGTTTTTAATTCATGAGAAATAGTTTTAACAAAAATTTGTTTACTATTTTCTAATCGAATAAGCTTTAGCCTAAGCCATTCAAGATGTTTTCCAATTTTCCGTAAGTCTTTTGGTCCTGCAATATGAATACGATTACTAAATTGGGCATTACCTAATTTATTAATTGCCATCCCTATATGTTTTATCGGTCTATTAATTAAATATAAGAGAAATAATCCCAATAGCAAGGCGAGTAATACCGAAACTAAAGCAGAATAGCTTATCTGTTTTCTGATTAAAGTTGCCAGTTCAGATAAAGTTGTAGTTTCGATGTTTATTTGTCGATTACCAAGATAAACCAAATGCCTAGCATCAGAACGTAATTGACTATAGTGTTTGACATCTTCAGAGGAAAATTTATCTGGAAAAGTATTTTTTTTAGTTACAATGTGGCTATAAAGTTCAGTTTCGTTATGAATGAGTTTAGTCAAAAGCTGTAATTGGTTTTCAGGTAAATTGTAGTTTCTAATTAATAATGCATTATCCTTAAATGTTTGATGATGCTCTTTATAGACTTTAAATATTTCAGGGTCTTCAAGAATTTTATATTGACGGATGCTTCGATCCATTAATAACAGGTTATCTAGTAATGCCTGACTATGCTTAGATGCTTTTAGCGTTTGGAATAAGGTTGTATGGCTTTGGTTTGTATATTTTTCAATACTTTGGATGCTGTAAAGTAAGGTCAAAATTAATGGCAAGGTCACGACTAGTAACGCGGCAACTGTCCATTGAAAAATTGAGCCAATCCGAAAAAAATCGAATAAGTGCCACCGTTTATGTTTACGGCGGTTTGATAAGATCTGCTTTAAATTTAATGATTCACTCTGGTTCATAAACGATAACTGTCAGCGAATGAAAAGTTTGAAACTGTTTGTTAATCCTGCTTTATAACATTCTTGGCTATAAATGAACAATAGTATTTCTTGAGTTTTTGGTTATTTTTTTTAAACTATTGAAATGGTAGAGGGTATATCCATTAAAATTGAAGGGTAATGATCCGTAAACCCAAATTATGATATTTTGGTTGAATATTTATTAACGAGAAAAGCGCACAGTTGCACTCTTTTTTCATGATCAGTTTTAGTTCTGTAAAGGAAGGCTATTTAGAGACCTTGACAGTAGGTAAGTACACGCTATACCCTGAGTGAAATGATAGGTTATTTATTTTATCTAATTGGAGTTTTGTATGACAAACATTACTGAAGCAGATGTGGAAAATTTGCTTAAGTCTTTTATTGATCCAAATGTTGAGACTGATTTAGTTTCTGCAAAGTCTGTTAAAAAAATCAGTATAGAAAACGCTGATGTTAAGGTAATTATTGAGTTAGGCTACCCTGCTAAAAGTTATCTGCTAGAAATACAAACAGCCATTGAAAAAAAATTACAAGAATTATCAGGCGTTGGAAACATTTCAGTAGAAGTTACTGTAAATATTGTTTCTCATGCTGTTCAGCAGTCCTTAAAAGTATTGCCCAATGTGAAAAACATTATTGCAGTCGCTTCAGGAAAGGGTGGTGTTGGAAAGTCAACTACTTCAGTAAATTTGGCGCTGGCATTAGCCGCTGAAGGAGCTAATGTAGCAATTCTTGATGCTGATATTTATGGTCCAAGTATCCCAAAGATGTTGAATCTTTCTGGATATCCAGCCAGTGAAGATGGTAAGACAATGCTACCTAAAATAGCTTACGGTTTACAGACTATCTCTATAGGGTATTTGATAGAAGAAGATCAGCCTATGATTTGGCGCGGCCCTATGGTGACTAATGCTTTACAGCAATTATTAAATGATACAAAGTGGGATAATGTTGATTATATGATTGTGGACTTACCGCCTGGTACGGGAGATATCCAATTAACTTTATCGCAACAGATCCCTGTAAGTGGAGCTATTATTGTGACAACACCTCAAGACATAGCTTTGATAGATGCTCAGCGTGGGTTAGGTATGTTTAATAAGGTTAATGTCCCTGTGTTGGGAATAGTGGAAAATATGAGTATGCATATTTGTAACAATTGTGGTCATGAAGAGGCTATTTTTGGCTCAGGTGGAGGTGTAGCTATGGCTGAAAAAAATAATATTGATCTACTTGGTTCATTACCTCTGGATATTAATATTCGAAAATTTGCAGATATAGGAAAACCAACCGTAGTTGCTGAGCCAGAAGCTAGGGTCACAGAAATTTATAAGTCTATTGCTAGGAAAATGGCTGCTAAATTGGCGTTAAAAGGGAAAGACTACAGTAGTAAGTTTCCTAATATAGTGATTCAAAATTCATAGAGTAGTTTTCCAATTTCGCTTTATTTAAAGAGGGGTTGAGTACATTAAGGAACCTCTGATCAAGTCCAATTATTTTTAGCTTGCTAAAAAAACTACCGATATTTTCCACGAAGATCGGTGCAATAGAGTGACTATTACGTCTCACTTTGTGAAAAATAGCGACAGTTTTTTTCGCGCTGAATTCTAATCGACTTAATCAGAGGTTCCTTAACTTTAGGTTTCTATACGCTCAAAAGCAATGTTTTTTTCTAAAAACTGATTGATGGAATCAGGATGAGTGAAATTCCCATAAGCTAGAGATAGTTTGGTATAGGCTGATTCTAAAGATATATTCCAAATCATTTTAGCCCCATGCTTAAGCAATGTTTTCGTACTATCATAAGCCTCCTGGGATTTGATAGCGGGAGCCATGTACACAGGTATATTTATTTGACGACATTTTTTTATGAACTTAGCTAAAGAATGGCTTTCTCCCCACTCAGTTGTGGAGCAAGCCGTACCAGAATGGAATAAGTCATGGAGTACTACATCAACTTGGTCTAAATTAAAATGTGAATAATCCAGTCCGGGATAAGGTTTGATTAGTAAAATACGGGAAGAGAAAGTTGGCGCTAGTTGCTTGATTTGGTCTTTAGTAGAAGCTATTGTGTTAGTTTGATAGAAGATGTTGTCACTAAAGTGTAAAAAAGCTTTAGATTGAACACTGATAAAATCTCCACTTAGTTGTAGGCAGGATGCAATGCGTGTGCCTAAGTGTACCTGAGTGGTTGCATTTTGGTTTTTATAGGGAACAAAAACTCCCGGTTCAGGTCTTTGTTTAATAAATTCTACTGCACAGTTGAAATTTATTAAACCGTTGGCTTGAGGATGTTCTAAAGGGTAGTCACTTGATACCAAAAGCAGAGGGATCTTAATAGAATGAAAATATAAACTTAGCGCAGAAGCAGTAAAAGCTAGCGTATCTGTACCATGGGTAACGATAATGCCATCTAAATTACCAGTACATTTTGCTTCAATTGCTTTTATTATTACTTCCCAAACGGAAGGAAACAGGTTTTCACTTAAAAGTTGAATCGGCTGAATGGTTTTAAAATCCAGATTAGCTGAGTCAGGATAGGATTTTTTAAACAAATCTAATAATTTATAGCTTTGTTTATCATCAATATTAATTGTGTTATTAGATGATGTAGATCCAATTGTACCTCCTGTAATGACTACCAGGATATTTTTCATGATAACTTAAAGTAAAAGCAGTTTAAGCTTTAACGTGTTCCAAATACCACAATGGTTTTACCATGAGCTGTAATTAATTTTTTTTCAGCCAGCTCTTTAAGAACTCTTCCAGCCATTTCTCTTGAACAACCCACAATACGACCTATTTCTTGACGAGTAATGCTGAGTTGCATACCGTCAGGATGGGTAATTGCGTCGGGTTCTTTACATAATTCTAATAATGTATGAGCAATACGACCCTCAACATCCATAAAGGCGAGGTTTCGGTATTTACGGCTAGTAATTAATAAACGTGTAGAAAGGTGCTCACCAAGCATAAATAGAATATCTGTGGCATGGTCTCTTAATTCATGTTTTAAGGCGTGCTTAAACCTTTCATATGTTATTTCAGCAAATTGGCATCGGGTTCTGGACTTTACTGTAACATTTCTAACTTCTGGACCTTTGAAGACGCCAATGTCACCAATAAAATCATTCTTGTTTAAATAAGCCAAAATCAACTCATGTCCATCTTCATCATTCACGCTAATACTTACAGAGCCTTCAACAATAAATAATAGCTTATCGCCTTGGTCACCAGGACGAATGACTGTTGTTTTTGCAGGATATGCTCTTGTATGGCAAAGGTGTAAAAAAGCGTTTAAGGCTTCTTGATTGATGTTGCTTGGGGTAATTAATGTCATGATACCTTGTTTCACTGATGAAGATATTTAAGTGTACAGTATAGTATTTTCGATAAAAATCAATTTAATCTGTATTCACACTGTAGAATTATAGGACATTTATTTAATTAGAGAATAAAAATATGAAAGCAAGGGTTCAATGGGTTAGCGAAAGAGCATTTTTAGGTGAAAGTGGTAGCGGGCACTCCGTTGTGATGGATGGTCCTCCAGATCATGGGGGGCGCAACATAGGAATACGTCCGATGGAAATGATTTTGTTAGGTGTTGGTGGATGCTCTTCATTTGACGTAATGGATATTTTACAAAAAGGCCGGCATGAAGTGCTTGATTGTGTTGTAGAATTAACGGCAAAACGTGTTGATGCTGTTCCAAGTGTGTTTAGTAAAATTCATTTGCACTTTAAAATTACCGGTAAACAGTTGAAAAATTCTGTTGTTGAGAGGGCCGTCAAGCTTTCTGCCGAAAAATATTGTTCTGCTACCATTATGTTAGGTAAATCTGTTGATATTACCCATGATTTTGAAGTGATTAATGTTGAATAGCCCTATTTTAATCCGTTAAATCAATTATTCATTGTGCAGCTATTTTAAACTTATTGCATCAATAATTTGGAGATATTCTAGTTTTTTAGGTCGATGTAAAAAAATGCCTAATAAAGCGAGAGTACTAAAAATATAAAGAGTGTTGTATCCATCACCAAATATAAACATAATTAACCCAAAAAAACCTACAATTTCTACCATTGTGAGAGTAACAGCGACAGTCATAAAATAACGATTTTTGGCGGGATTACTTCCAGGCATAGTTTGGTTTAGTCTGAGTAAGATATGTCTAACTAAATTAGCTAATGGGAATAAAATAAGAGCAATAATATAAAAAATAGTTCTTAGGAAAATACGCTGCTCTTCATCCATGCCGACTTGCATCTCTGAACCAACAATATGGCAAGCTATATTAGTAATCATTAACATCCCTAGAAAAATACTAAGTAGAATCCAATGAGAAGTTAATTCATTAACTTTAGTTTTATGGTTTGACATTTTGATACTTACATTTAGGATTGGATTAATTGAGTTTGTCGCGATAAGATTTCATAATTGCAATAAAGGCTAAAAAATCATAAAGGCCATGAATTACGATGGGTGTTAACAAATTTCGTTCTCCACCGTAATCTAAAGATAAACCAAGGTAAATACTGATTACTGTTGCAAGAATAGCGTAGAGGGGGGTGACCGCATGAATCAGTCCAAACAACATGCTACTAAAAATTAGTCCTGGATTCATTCCCCATGAATTTTCCATCCATGGCTGAATGACACCGCGGAATAAAACTTCTTCTGCTATACCTGCAATAGCAGCCAATATAAATAAATCAGCCCAATTCTGTTTATTCATACTTGACCCTATCGTATCAATTAAAATCTGCCTTATTTTTTGGATAGAGTCATAGGGCATATGTTCCATAGCCATAAAAATAAGATATAAGGGGGCGGTTCCAAAAAAACCATAAAGCACAGCACTTTCTGAGAAATGTATATTTTCAAATGGGTTTATGTCTGCGATCCATCCTAAAACAATCGCAACTAAAATAAGTGCGCTTTCAAAATAGCAGGCAGTTTTAAAGAAATTTTCAGGTTTAGGGGGCGTGTTTTCCATGGAAGAAGAGTATAAAATGGTCAGAATACAAAGATAGGGAGTATTGTAATGCAATGTTTTATTTATAAAAGCCTTAAAAAATCTGAGCTTTATTTATATGTTGAAAAAAAAGATGATTTTTCCAAAATTCCCGAAACCTTGTTAAATAGTTTTGGTCGCTTAGAATTTGTTATGGATTTAGAACTAATAGTAGGTCTAAAATTAGCCAGAGAAGATGTCAATAAAGTTCTGGCTAGTTTGAAAGATAAAGGTTTTTTTGTGCAGATTCCACCGACAACAATACCTGAGGTCTTATTTGTAAAAAATAATAAATTACATTAAGAATTGTTACAGTGTTTCTTTTAAGCTTTAGGTAAAGTCACTCCTTGTTGTCCTTGATATTTCCCTTTTCTATCCTTATAAGAGGTTTCACACACCTCATCACCGGTAAAAAATAACATTTGAGCAACACCTTCATTCGCATAAATTTTTGCTGGCAAGGGTGTTGAATTGGAAAACTCCAAAGTAACATGACCTTCCCATTCAGGCTCTAAAGGAGTGACATTGACAATAATTCCACACCGAGCATAAGTTGATTTGCCTAAGCAAATGGTTAAAACATCGCGAGGTATACGGAAATATTCAACGGTACGGGCTAATGCAAAGGAATTGGGAGGGATTATACAAACGTCTGATTTTATATCAACAAAGCTTTCATCAGAAAAGTTTTTGGGATCAACAATGGCAGAGTTGATATTGGTGAAGATTTTAAACTCATCGGCACATCTGACATCATAACCATAGCTAGATGTTCCATAAGAGATAATTCTTTCTTGAGCAGATTTTGATTCTCGTACCTGCCCGGCTTCAAAAGGCTCGATCATTCTTTTTTCTTGTGCCATTCGCCGTATCCACTTATCTGCTTTTATGCCCATATTTTTTTTAATATTAAAATGTTGTCGATAAATTGGTGAATACAATACCATATTGCTGCTTCAACCTAAATAATGTAGGTTGGGCTGCCGTCTCTCTGGCAACCCAACACCACTTTTGCTAAAGATGTTGGGTTAACGATAGAGCTGTTAGCCCAGCCTACCCTACCCATTCGTTCTTTTCCTATAACTAATAGTGCTTTAAGATTAACTTAATTGTGAAGATGCCCCCAGCGCTTGGGCGATATCATTAAAAACCACTTTTTCACCGTCACTTACCCTTACCCCACCTATACCAAGAAAACCGCCTTCTTTGGCTGCTTTTGCCACATTTTCTGCGACAGACATTGCCCATTCTTTATACTCACTTGCCTCAGCTTCTGTTGCTTTTTCGCTTAATAAGGCGGAAACTGCTTCGCAATCAGTCAATAATTGTTGCTGTAGTTTTTCGTGCGAGTCTATGCCTTTTTCTTTTAATCTAGCCATTGATTTTTCACGAAAATCTTTTGCTTTTGCCATCGCTTCTTTTCTATCTTCGAGATTAGGTAAAATACCAACAATAATTTCATTATCTGGAAAGCTTTTAGCACCGCCAATAAATGTTTTAGCGTTGGCAAATAATTCTTTGATTGTTCCTAATCCACTGCCTTCAGCAAAGGCCATAGCTGATCCAATAAGAGAGGGTGTGTTAGTTAATAATAATTGTTCTTCTTCTGAAAACCTAGTTTCTACTGACATAACATATTCCTTTTAATTAGAATGAGAGGAAGTTAGCATTTTAATAGAAAAAAATAATTTATGTTAGAGTTTTATATAAATCCTTTATCAACTATAGGTGTAACCCAATAGTTGATACCAGAACCTGAAAAATTAGTTTTTAAACGATTAATTAGTGTAGTTAAATCTTGTTTTTCTATAGTCATTTGAAATCGTATTCTTTGTTGTCTGCCAGTAACCTGTTCTGCTAGAGACAGACCTTCATTCCTGTGATCATGTGCATTGATGGGAACGCTACTAAAACCCTGCTCTGCCTCAAATGTTAATAAGCAATCAACAATCGCTTCTTCAAGGCTAGTAGGGGCATTTAGGGTAAATATAAACTCTTCATTTTCCATTGTTTATCTCCTGATGACTTTTATCACTAAACAATTGATAAAGTATCGGTAGTAGAATCAGTGTTAAAAATGTTGAAGAAACCAGTCCTCCGATAACTACAATAGCTAAAGGACGTTGAATTTCAGACCCTGGCCCTGTTGCTATTAATAGCGGCATTAAGCCAAAGGCCGCGGTTGTTGCAGTCATTAATACCGGACGTAAGCGACGAGTAGAGCCAATAATAACAACTTGAGCTAAATCCATGCCTGTTGCACGGAGTTGGTTAAAATAACTGACCATAACCACTCCGTTTAATACCGCAATCCCAAGCAAGGCTATAAAACCAACAGATGCAGGGACTGATAAATATTCTCCAGATATCCATAAGGCAAAAACACCGCCCACCATAGCTAGAGGGATATTAGATAGAATTAAACTTGCCTGTTTGACTGAAGTAAAGGTAGAAAATAATAATAAAAAAATCAGAATTAATGAAATTGGAACAACCAATGCCAAGCGTGAGGATGCACGTTGCTGATTTTCAAATTCACCTCCGAATTCAACATAATAACCAGTAGGCAGTTTTACTTTTCCAGCAATAACTTGACGTGCCTCATCAACAAACCCAACTAAATCACGTCCTTCTACATTACTTTGTATGACAACAAAACGCTGCCCTCTTTCTCTGTCAATGGAAACAACACCTTCTACACGTTTTAACTTGGCAATAGCAGTAATCGGCACATGCCCTCCTTCTGGTAATGTGATTTGCAGGTTTTCAAATCTGGAAATATCACTTGAACCTTTTATCACTAGAGGGGTACGGATCATGCCTTCTTGAATAATACCAATGTTAAGTCCTTCGATTTGGGCGCGTAATATAGTTTCAATATCATCACTGTTGAGTCCTAAACGTCCTGCTGCTTGACGGTCTATTGTTAACTGCAAAAACTGCATGCCTTCATTTTCACTGGCAAAAACATCACTTGCACCTTTTATCGTTTTAAGCACAGCCTCAATTTCTTTGGCTTTAGAATTTAATAAGTTAAGATCGGAACCAAATAGTTTTACAGCGACATCACCCCGGGAGCCTGTCAGCATTTCTGAAACACGCATATCAATAGGTTGAGTAAATCCAAAAGCAAGACCAGGAGTTTGAGCCATGACAGTACGAATTTCTTCTATTAACTCATCCTTATTTTGCATACGCCATTGATCTTTCGGCTTTAAAACCAAAAAAGCATCCGTATCATTAAGGCTCATTGGATCTAAGCCTAATTCATCTGTCCCCACTCTTGAAATGATATTGGTAATTTCTGGAACATTTTTTAGCAGGTTTTTTTGTACCTGAGTATCTAGTTCAATCGTTTGTGCTAATGTAATTGAAGGTAGTTTTTCTACCTGTAAGACAATATCTCCTTCATCTAATGTTGGCATAAAGGTACTGCCTAGTTGGGTGAAAATAATTCCTGTCATAACTAATAGTCCAGAGGCAACAGTAAAAACTATTTTAATATTATTTAAACTCCAGAGTAGAAGAGGTTGATATAGTTTTTGTAATTGTCTGGGAAGCCAAGGTTCTTCATCTGGAATCTGTTTTAATAGCCAGGAAGAGAGCACAGGAATGGCTGTAAATGCTAATAATAAAGCCCCACCTAATGCAAAAACAATGGTGAGGGCAACAGGTGTAAATAATTTACCTTCTAAGCCTTGCAGGGTGAGTAACGGTAAAAATACGATGATGATAATCAAAGTACCTGATGTAACAGGGAGTGCAACTTCTTTAGTTGCTCTATAAATGATATGTAATCTTGGTAATCTTTGCGATTTTTCTTTGTCCGATAAATGAGTGGTTATATTTTCTACAACCACAATGGCGCTATCGACTAACATGCCAATGGCGATGACTAATCCACCCAGACTCATTAAATTGGCGGACATATCTATACTTTTCATCAAAATAAATGTCACCATTGCTGCCATCGGTAGTGAAAGAGCAACTGTTAGAGCAGCTCTAAAATTACCTAAAAATAAAATAAGTAGAATAACAACCAATACAATAGCTTGTATTAATGCATTGGATACAGTGCTGACTGCTTTATCAATTAATGTTCCCCTATTGTAAAAAACATTGATTTCTACACCTTCAGGAAAGCCAGGACTGATTTCTTCTAGTTTTTTTTCTATATCGATAATGGTTTGTCTAGCATTTGCACCCCGCAAACTTAATACTAAGCCAGTGACAGCCTCGCCTTTACCATCTTTAGTAACAGCTCCGTAGCGTGTTAAAGAGCCTATTCTAATATCTGCAACATCACTGACAAAAATTGGAGAGCCTTGTTTTGGATCTACCACAATAGAACGTACATCGTCTAAAGTTTTTATTCTACCTTCTGCGCGTACAATTAAAGCTTCTTCACCTTCTGTTAATCGGCCTGCGCCGTCATTTCTATTATTAGATTTAAGGGCAGTAATCAGTTGGTTAATACTAATATTTCGAGCAGACATGCGAGTATTATTTGGGGATACCTCAAAACTACGAACTAAACCACCCAGGGCATTTACATCGGCAACACCGGAAACAGTTCGTAATGCAGGACGAATAACCCAATCTAGCAAGCTACGGCGTTCCATTAGGGTTAAATCACCCCCTTCAATAGCAAACATAAACATTTCACCTAATGGTGTGGTCATGGGTGCTATGCCACCTTCAATTCCTTCTGGTAAGTCCCCCCATATCGAATTAAGTCTTTCAGCGACTTGCTGGCGAGCCCAAAAAATATCTGTTCCTTCTTCAAAATCAATAGTAATATCAGTAATTGCATATTTAGCAATTGAGCGAAGCATAGTTTGCTTAGGGATACCCAATAATTCAACTTCAATGGGTGCTGTAATACCGACTTCAACTTCCTCGGGAGTCATGCCATTAGCTTTAACAATCACTTTTACCTGAGTGGGTGATACTTCTGGAAAGGCATCAATAGGAATCTGCTTAATTGAGTAATAACCTGCACCGAATAATAGAAAAATCATTAACACAATAAGTATTCGCTGAGACAGGGCAAAGCGGATTAGGTTTGACATTATTCATCGCCTCCTAAACCTAACCAGCTGGCTTTAAGAGCGACCGCTCCACGGATGGCAATTTCTATATTTTCTTTTAATGCACTGGTTCCGGTAATAATTGAATTTTGTTTTTGTTTGCCAATAATTTCAACAGGGCTGACAGTAAATCCCTCGTTATTACGAATAAAGAGATAGGCTTGCCCTTCACTTTGAGCGATAGCCGCGTGAGGGACGCTAAAAGTTGGTTTATTACTTGTTTGAATAATTTGTATGTTGACGTTTTGTCCGGCTCTAAGCGATGGTTTTTTTTCAGTAATAATGGCTCTGGCAAGGACGGTTTGAGTTTGTGGATTAACACTTTGGCCTAATAAGCTGATCTTTCCACTAATCGTTGTATTTTCTATTTTAACTTTATCTGTAATTTTGATGGTAGCTAGCTGTTCTTGAGGGATATTAATTTCTAGCCAAAGCTGGTCTAGATTGGCGATTTTATAGATTGGGGCAAGAACATCAAGTCTTTCTCCAGCAAGACTCATACGATCTAAAATGACACCTTTAATCGGTGAGCGTACAGTTAATTCACTACTCAGTTTTCGAGTAGAGGCTAGTTTTTTAATCTCTTTTGCAGACATGCCTACAATTTCCAATAGCTGTTTTGCTTCATTTTCTGCTGAAACATAAGCATAGTATTGATTACGATTTTCCTGCCAACGGCGATCAGAAATTATGCCTTCTTTTAGTAGTTTTTCATTCCGTTGATAACTAGCCCAAGCGAGTTTTTTTTCATTGTGAGATTTAAGGTATTGGCGTTGCAGTGACAATAACTCTGGGCTTTTAATTAATGCCAGAATTTGATCTTTTTCCACCTCATCGCCAATTGCCACATTAAGTTTGTTAATTAAGCCCGCTTGTGCCGCACTCACAATGTATTCCTGGCTAGGAGGAATAACCACTTTTGCAGGTGCATTAAGCAGAGGAATGTCTTGAATCGATTTAAGTTTATCCATTTTTACCCCTAGGTTATAAAGCTGGACAGGGGTTAAGATAACTTTATTTTCATTAGCATGGGCAGTGTTACAGGCTAAAAAAAGCAATATTAGTAACGTTTTTTTCATGGTTGTACTCCTACTGCCTGGTTGTATAGCGCAATATTTTTTTGTAGCATTATTTCTTGCTCTTTTGCTAGACGAATAGAGTCTAGAGATTTAGCCTGGATTTTTAATAAATCTATTAAATTGATTTCGCCTGCTGCAAAACTTAAACGTGTCATTTTTAAAAGAGATTCGGATATTTGTTTGAGTTCATTAGCAAGTTTTAGTTCTGTTCTGCTAACTTCTAAAGCATGTTTGGCTTCATGGTGTTGCTTTTCTAAATCTCGGAAAAGGTGGGCCCTTTCTGCATAAGTTTCAGTTAGCTCAAGATTCGCTGAGGCAATTTCAGGTGCAAGGTGCGCGCTACCCCCAAATGGAATAGAGAATTCCACACTCATGCTCTCAATATCATCGGCATTCTCATCACCCTTTTCACTTTTTCCGCCTAAGATAAAACTACTCTGGCCTGAGCCGGCAGATTTTACCCATTTAAGTTCAGCTTGTTTACGTCTAACAACTGCATTCATTGCAGCTAACATAGGGTGACTAGCAGAAATTTCAATAATAGGACTTAACTCTTCTTTAAAGGAGGCTGGAATTGTGCTCATTTGGGTTAAACTGAGATAACTTTTGCGAGCATGCATCAGTTCAGCTTCAGCTTTAGTCAACAATGAGCGTTTTGCTAAGTGGTCACTTTTAGCAAGCAATAAATCAGCGCGAGGCAAGTCGCCTAATTCTACTCTGCGTTTGATTTTATTGAGGAGTTGTTGTGATATATTTTGATTAGATCTGGCTTGTTGATAGCGAATGTTTTCCAATTCTATATTCCATAAAGCGGTTCTAACTAGTCCAGCAACATCCAGTTTTATAATAGATGATTGCTCTTTTACAGATAATAGAGCTTCTTCTGCAACTTTTTGTCCAGCGGAGCGTTGCCCCCAATTCCATAAAGGCAATTCTAATTCTGCTTCAATTTCTCTGGAGCCAATATCGTCACCTGGTAAATCATCTTGATAACGCATTGCGATATTAGGCGCGCCTGCTAACCAGCTATTCCCTCTCTGTTGCAAAGCATTCGCTTCTTGTTGGCGTGCTGTGTTTAGCATTTGGTCAGGAAATTGTTCTAATGTCAGGCTAATGACCTGAGCTAAGGTTAAATTTTTATCAATTTGAATATAATCGTGATGTTCAACGATTGCATCATCATGAGCGTAGCAATGAGATGCTGTTAACAGTATTAAAAAAAATAACCTTTTAATATGTCTAAAGTTAGACATGGTGAAACTCCAGTTTAGGTAGGTTGTTTGTAAATATAAAAAGTAAGTGTTGTCACTTCAATTTAATATTTCTATGGGTTCGTAGCTTTTCGTTTGACAACTTAAATGATTAATCTGCTCTAAACAGATGTAAAATTTAATTTAATAGTTGTGCGAATTCTTTTATTAAATCGTGTTCACAGATAAGGAAAATGCCAATTGAAAAGCGTCTGACAAACCATTGTAATAAAATTTTTTTAAAATTAAGTGAAAGGTTTTAGTGCGACAAAGAGGCCCGGTTGATTAAAACCAGTTTATTGCTGTGGAGAGGCACGGGAAGGTAGTAGAGTATAATGAGCAATCGAGATAGGTTCCGACATGGGATAATCAATAACAATTGATGTACCTTTGAAAACAAAATTAACTGAAAAGTCTTTTTCAGGTAAATAAAAATCTAATGTAGTGTCAGATAATACCTTGTTTTGTTTAATGGCAGCCCCAACACTAATCACTGTACATTCAGAAATCAATGGGTGGTCTATAGACAAAAAATCTGAGGAGTCTTTAACTGTAGTTAAATATTCTAATCCGGGGATATGAAGTCCATTTTCAGTTGATTCTCCATGGGAATGGGCATGTGTGAACGGTGCTACAAGTTGTAGCAAAGCCAATAAAATGATCAATAATTTGCTGGTTGGAGAAAACATACCTGTAAAACTTTCTGTAGAGCAGTTAGCAGAGGGTATAATTGTAACTACAAATATAAGAAAACACTAATTTATTTTTTTGACGCTGTTTACTGACTTGAAAAGACTTATGAAAAAAAATACAGGATTATTTGTTACCCTATTTATGGGTTTTACCTTATGGTTTTTTAATGGACTTCAATAGTTGAAACAGTAGAGTAGAAGGTTAAAATGCAAGACGAGAATGAAAAAATAAAAAATAAATATAATCGAATCGCCCCTTATTTTGATGGTCTGGAAGGTTTTTTAGAAAGGCTTTTTCTAAAGAAAAAGCGGCAACTTTTATGGAGTAAGGTTCAAGGAGAGCATATTTTAGAAGTAGGTGTTGGAACGGGGAAAAACTTTCCTTTTTATCCTCCTGATACTCAGGTCACAGCACTGGATTTTAGTCAAGATATGTTGAAGCAGGCCAGAAGTAAGCGGCACCGTAATAGAATATCCGTAGAAATAGTGCTGATGGATGTGCAGTCTTTATGTTATGCAGATAATAGTTTTGATACAGTAATAGCAACGTTTGTTTTTTGTTCAGTTCCCAAGCCAATTAAAGGTTTACAGGAACTATATAGAGTTTGTAAGCCGGGGGGGCAGGTTTTATTATTAGAGCATGTGCTGAGTTCTAACCCTGTAAAAGCAATGATGATGAAGATATTGAATCCATTGGTTGTCTTGATTTTTGGTGCAAATATTAATAGACAAACTGTAAAAAGCATCCAGTCCTGTGGTTTTGAAAAAGTGATTGTAGATCCTACGAGCAGTGATATGGTCAAACTGATTCAGGCAATAAAGTAATTTTTTAGGGTTAATATAAATGGATATTAAAGAGTATAGCTAAATAGTGAAAGCAAAATTAAAAAATATAGTTCAGGCACGAATACCAACTGCGCATGGTGAATTTACCCTGCACTATTACAGTAATAGTATTGATGAAAAGGAGCATATTGCCTTTGTAAAGGGAGATGTGGCTAACAAAACTAGCGTTCCTGTTCGTATTCATTCCGAATGTTTTACGGGTGATGTTTTAGGTTCGCGTAGATGTGATTGTGGTGAGCAGCTAGATATGGCATTGAATCTAATAGATAAAGCAGGTTACGGTGTCTTGATTTATTTACGCCAGGAGGGACGTGGGATTGGGTTATTAAAAAAATTACAAGCTTATAATCTTCAGGATGAGGGGCTGGATACCGTAGATGCAAATATTCATTTAGGCCATCTTGCTGATGAAAGGGTTTATGATTTAGCTGCATTAATGCTAGAAGATTTAGCGATAAAGAGTATTTCTTTAATCACTAATAACCCTAAAAAAATTGAAGAGTTGATTGAATTAGGTGTACACGTTGATCAACGTATTCCCATAGAAACCGATATTCACCATGATAATGTAGAGTATTTAAAGACTAAAGCTAAAAAAATGAGTCATATACTTACCATGTCGGATGAGCCCCCTTCAAAATAACGAGATGTTTAAAAACTAGGTGATTTTCTATTCTCGGACAGCCTCCTAGCTCTAGTAGTAATTTCCATTTCTGCTATTTATCCCCTTATCTACAATTCTTATCGGTAATAACAGTCTGAATTTATGAAAAACCATGTAAAGGTTCCAAAAGAGTTTTTAAAACTTAATATTGATCTAGATAGTTTTGAAATCCCAGTAATTTCTAGACAACACAATACTATTCTAGGTCAGTCTAGGGCTCAATCAGCATTAGAATTTGGTGTTGCAATGAAAAACCCAGGCTATAATATTTTTGTGATGGGTGAGCCAGGGACAGGGCGATTGTCTATGATTTCAGACTATTTGCAAAGTGTTGCTGAGAAACAAGATACGCCGCCATCTTATGCTTATGTTGATAATTTTGAAAATGCTCGAGAACCTATTTCAATAGAGTTTCCTGCGGGAGATGCGCATTTATTCACAAAAGATATTGAGCAATTAATTGATAGTTTGCTGGCTACTTTTCCGGTGGCTTTTGAAAGTCCTACTTACCTACAAAAAAAAGCAACTATAGAACGCCACTTTAATCAGCAATATACCGCAGCGATTGATCAAGTCGATAAAAAGGCAGAAACCATGAATGTTGCTTTGTATAGAGAAAGCGATACTATCACCTTTTTACCCATTAATGATAATAAGGCATTGGATGAAGACCAGTTTACAATGCTTCCTCAGGTAGAAAGAGAAGCATTTCATAAACATACTGAAGAGCTTGAGGCTTATTTGGGTAAAGCTTTGCTTGAACTACCCCAATGGCGAAGAACGTTGGCAGACGAAACTAAACAACTGGATAATGATACCATTGGTTTAGCCATTGCCCCGTTGTTCGAAGAGTTAAATAGCAAATATCAAAATACAGATGATGTATTAAGTTATTTGGCTGAATTAAAAAAAGATATGGTTGATACTATTACAGATTTTTTAATGCCTTCCCGTACTCAAGAAATTAAAGATCATGCGACAAAACGTTTGATACTAACAGAGCAATATACGCCAAATATTTTAGTTGATGTTAAACAGGGAAATGGTGCGCCAGTTATTTATGAATCACACCCAACCTATCAAAATTTATTTGGGCGTATTGAATATATGAGCGATCAAGGGGCTTTGATTACATCTTATCGTCGTATTTGTTCCGGTTCATTACATAGAGCGAATGGTGGTTATTTAATTCTGGATGCTGAAAAAATATTAACCTACCCTTTTGTTTGGGAAGGCTTAAAACGTGCTTTGACAGCAGGAAAAATAGAAATAGAATCACCTTATACTGAGTTTGGTGTTAATACCATTACTTTAAAACCAGAAGTGATTCCATTAAACGTTAAAGTCATATTGGTTGGCCCAAGAGATATTTATTATTTATTGGAGGATATGGATAGTGAATTTAATGAAATGTTTCGGGTTCTTGCTGATTTTGATAACCATATTAAATTAACTAGTGACTCGATTGAACAATTTGTTACCTTAATGGTTAAGCAGGCATCAGACTCTGGTGTTTTACCTTTATCGAAAGCAGCAATAGCCCGATTAATTGAACATAGCTGCCGACTTTCTGAGAATCAAAACCGATTATCAGCACGAATTAATGATTCATTAGAAATTATTGGTGAAGCAAATTTGATCTGTTTAAAAGAAGGGGTGAAAGAAATCGATAAACCACAAATTGAGTTAGCTTTATTAGCGAAGGAATCACGGAGTGGTCGAATTGCTAAAGAAATTCTTGAGGAAATGATAGACGGAACGATTTTGATAGATACAGAAGGAGAGGCTATAGGTAAAGTTAATGGTTTAACTGTTATGGAGATTGGAGGAAGTAGTTTTGGCGCTCCGGCTCGAATTACGACGACTGTTTATCCGGGGTCTCGTGGTATTGTTGATATTGAAAGAGAAGCTGAACTGGGACAGGCAATCCATTCAAAAGGAGTGATGATATTAACCGGATATTTGGGGCACTGTTATGCTCAAAAATTTCCTTTGGCAATATCGGCTAGTATAGCGATGGAGCAGTCTTATGGATATATTGATGGAGACAGTGCTTCTCTGGCTGAATTATGCTGTTTAATTTCTGCTTTAACAAATATACCTATCAAACAGGGTCTTGCTATAACAGGCTCAATTAACCAGTATGGAGAAGTTCAAGCGATTGGTGGTGTTAATGAAAAGATTGAAGGTTTTTTTAAACTTTGTAAGGCAAGGGGATTGAATGGTCAACATGGAGTGATTATTCCATCCTCAAATAAGCGAAACTTGATGTTAAAGCAGGAAGTGATTGATGCTGTTGATGCAGAACTATTTAGTGTTTATGCAGTTTCTAATGTAAATGAAACATTAACGTTGTTAATGGAAAAAGTGGCTGGAAATATGGATAATGAGGGCGATTACCCTAAAGATACAATTAATTTTACAGTGGTTTCTCGATTAAAAGAAATTTCAGATATGACCTCGGATGATGGTGACGATAGTAGTGAATAAAAGGTTAATATCATATTTTTGAATCGAGACCTCCACATTGTTAGTTAAATTTTCTGATTGCTACACTAGCTTTTTATTTCAGTTACTCTGGTGTCAATACCTTTTTTTCTCAGCCTTTTTTTAATGTTGGAGACTTTAGATGGTTGAGTGTAAGGACCCATGACTACTCTGTTCCATGTGACATTACCAACTATTGCTTTTGTGATTTTTGACTCAATTCCCATTAATGCCAAGTTAGCTCTTAATTTGTCAGCAGTTGAAAATTGTCTGAATGAACCCGCTTGTATAAGATATTTGAGTGGTTTACCTTTGCCAAAGTGTTCTTCTCTGCTACGAGTATCAATTTCATAATCAGGCACTACAATTTCTGTTTCTGGAAGTATTGTATAAAAATTAAATTGAGGCTCATTTAATTCTTTAACCTTTTTAGGTTTTTCTTTTTTTGGAATAGATACTATTTTTTGTTGTTCTATTTCTGGTGACGAGTTTCCTAAAAAAATTAGAAAGCTGGCAAAAAGACCAATTATAAGAATGACTAGTACCCATTTCCACCAAGAAACTGAAGAATATTGGAGCTTTGTTTTTTTTTGGTGAGCTCTGTGCTTATAATCTCGGGCCATTACATAGATTCAGGCGTGTTAATGTTTAAAAGTGTTAAACCGTTAGCAAGTATTTGTTTTGTGGCACAAATCAGGTTTAATCTTGCATTTCTAAGTGTAGCATCTTCTGTCAAAAATTGGTGTGCATTGTAATAAGTATGAAAATTATTAGCCAATTCACGAAGATACTGTATCAATAAGTGAGGCTCATATTGTAATGCAGCTCGTTCTATGGTTTCTGGGTATTTTGATAAAGTGGTAATGATCGCCATTTCGTACTCTTCATCGAGCAGGTTTAAATTGTCCATTCCTAGCAGCAGATCTCTTTTCCAGCCTTTTTCGTCTAATTGACGTAAAACACTACAGACTCGGGCATGTGCATATTGCACATAAAAAACAGGGTTTTCGTTAGTTTTTGAAGTTGCTAGTTTTAGATCAAAATTCATATGTTGATCAGATTTACGCATCACATAAAAAAAACGTGCTGCATCTTTACCTACTTCACTTCGTAATTGGCGTAAAGTGACAAAATCACCAGAGCGAGTAGACATTGGAACTTTTTCTGTCCCTCGATATAGTACTGCAAATTGAACCAGTAACACCTTGAGTTTTGATTCATCTGCTCCAAGCGCTTGCATTGCAGCTCTTATCCTGGGGATATAGCCATGATGATCTGCTCCCCAAATATTGATAATCTGATCAAAGCCACGATCAAGTTTATTCATATGATATGCAATATCTGAGGCAAAATAAGTTGTCTGGTCATTATCTCTGATTACAACGCGGTCTTTATCATCCCCTAATTGACTGGATGAAAACCAGGTGGCTCCTTCCTTTTTATATAAATAACCAGCATTATCCAGTCGTTTTAGGGCTTCCTTAATAGAGTCATTTTCCATGATAATTTTTTCAGAAAACCATTCCTCGAAAGTGACGCCAAACTCTTCTAAGTCTTGTTTTATATCTTCAAGAATGACCGATAATCCTGCTTGGAATACATCGTCATAAAGTGAAGAGCCTAATAATGTTTTTGCTCTATCAATTAAAGCATCAATATGTTTTTCTTTGTCGCCGCCTTGTGTTTCATCGGCCGGAATATTTTCTGTAACTAACTCCGAGGGTCTACGGTATTCGTTACCCCTATTTTTATGCAGAGTAAAAGCAATGTCACGAATATACTCTCCACGATAGCCATTGAGTGGAAAGGTAACAACTTCTCCACACTCTTCTAAATAACGTAACCAAACGCTGGTTGTTAAAATATCCATTTGGCGTCCGGCATCATTTACATAATATTCCTTAGAAACATCAAAACCGACAGCCCTGAGTAAGTCAGCAATTGCTGAGCCATATGCAGCACCTCTTCCATGTCCGACATGTAATGGGCCCGTTGGGTTGGCAGAAACAAATTCAACTTGAACTTTTTTTCCTGTACCAATATTACTTAACCCGAACTGTCTCCCTTCATCATGAATTTGTTTTATTATCTGGAATTGAGCGTCCGCATTAATAAAGAAATTAATAAAGCCAGGTCCTGCTATTTCAATTTTGAATACTAATGGGTCTGCTGGAAATATTGAAATAATTTTTTCAGCTAATTGTCTGGGGTTAGTAGCAGCAGGTTTTGCTAATACCATTGCTAAATTGGTAGAAAAATCTCCATGGAGAGTGTCACGGGTGTGGTCAACATTGATTTTTGGATTAATTTTTTGATCCAGAACCCCTTCTGACTTAAGTATTTCAACAGACTGCTGAAGTAGAGATACCAATTTTTGTTTCATTGCGTTGGGATGATTGCGAGACAATAAATCCTTCTATTATCCCTTAAAAATATATATTTCGCTATATCTTATGTTTTGTGATGAAATTCTTTAATACTGATTTATAAAGCCTTATCCTACGAAGAGGGAAGACTAGTAGACTTAATCAAAAATATAGGCTCTTCAAGCTTTACACACTCAAATAACATGTCGTCTATAGATTCTTGAACTTTGTTATTTTGGATATAATGAAGGCCATATTCTGTATCGGTATGTTGGTTTTGAAGTAGACAATTGACTGAAAATGGATTGCCAGAGTCTGGGAGATACAGAGTGATTTTTACTTTATTCTCAAGTTGGTTTTGTAAAGGTTCTTTGAATTTAATTCTAATTCCAGTCTGACTAATATCAATGATTTCGGCATGAAGAGAAGTTTCTTTATCTGACACAACAGTAGTATTGTGTGCGGCAGGCGTTATTCGTTGATGACTACGCTTTTCTTCTTTCATGGTTCTTGAATAAATTATTAGAAGTAACTAACTGAAAGTATAGTCGTATTTTTCTTTTCTATTGGATATATTCAAAAATTTTTACAACTTTTTTAACGCCTTTTTCTCTGCGTGCAATATCAGTGACAGCATCAGCTTCATTTTTATGAACTAGGCCAAGAAGAAAAACAGTGCCTGACTCAGTAACCACCTTAATTCGCGTTGCATCAAAACCAGGAATGTTTTTAATGCGACTGATTGATGTTTTTATTTTGGTTGTAATATAAGAATCATAAGAGCGCTTAGAAAAAGTGGAAGGGTAGGCAATTTGTAATTCGTTATGAACGACTTTTACACCTTGTATAACTCTGACAATTGAAATAATTTTATTGCGTAATTTTTCTGTTGGTGCTTCTCCCGAAACTAGAACAGCACCATTATATGAAGTCACATTAAAATGGCATTCATTACGGGTGGCATCATGTGAATTTAATTCTATTACGGAATTAAGCTCAATTCTTTCATCTATTGCTAAAGCTTTGCTTGTTCGACGGTCATGCCATAAAGACAGCCCTGTTACTTCGGCGCCACCTGTTGCGATTGTTGAACATCCTTCAAGTAAAAGCTGAAAAACAATGAAAATGAAGATTAAAAATTTTTTCATGGTTTGAGTTTAACTACCAAATAGTTGTGAATCAATTAAATCACAAAGACAATGAGTGATGAGTAAATGGACTTCTTGAATTCGGGCTGTTGATTTAGAAGGAACTCTGATTTCTATATCAGATTCTTTCAAAATGGATGCCAAAGATCCACCATCTTTTCCTGTTAAGGCAATCACCGTGATTTCTCTATCCTGTGCCGTTTTAACCGTATTGATAATATTACTTGAATTTCCACTTGTTGTGTAGACCAGTAAAATATCTCCAGCTTGTCCTAAGGCTCGTAATTGTTTAGAAAAAACCTCATCAAAATTGTAATCATTTGCTACTGAGGTGATTGTTAACGTATCAGTAGTCAAGGCAATAGCTGGCAAGGCTGGGCGTTCTCGTTCATAGCGGTTAAGCATTTCTGATGAAAAATGTTGTGCATCACCGGCAGAACCTCCATTTCCACAGGTGAGTACTTTTTTATTATCAATTAAGGCTTCAACTATATTCTGTGCAGCATAGACTATTAGTTCAGATAAACTTTCCATTGCATCTTGTTTAACATGAATGCTGTCTGAGAAATGATTAATTACACGGTCTTGTAGGCTCATAGATCAAGATAAATTGAAGAAAAATAAAGACGTTGCATTATACTTCACGCGGTTACGGATAGGGATTTCTATCAGTTGCTTTTTGCCGATAGACTCGTTGTTAAAATAGTTACTTAACTTGCTATGTGCTGATTTCAGTGCCTTGCTATCGACAAAAATCAACTCGCTATAAATTCCGTATCCGTGACTGCGCGAAGTATATTTGCTCGGATTAAAATGCATTCTCTATCCAGTTTATTTCATTATTACCGGACATTGCTATTACATCAAAGCGGATGGCGCTTTTAATTTTATTAACAAGTAAATAGTGCTGTGTGGTGGCTATTATACGGGATTGTTTTGCTGGAGTAATACTTTCCTCTGCACCACCGAATTTTGATGATTTCCGATACCTTACCTCAATAATGACTAATGTTTCTTGGTCACGCATAATTAAATCTAATTCTCCATGTTTACAATGGTAGTTTTTTTCTATAGCTTGTAAGCCTTGTTTTATTAGATATTGCTGTGCAAGTTGTTCTGATTTCTCTCCACGTATCAAGTGCGATGATTTTGTTTTGTTAAACATTCAGGGCACCTCTATTAATTGATGAATGGAAAAATTGAGCCTAAAACACCCAATCTCTGCGTCCCCTACACGGATGTAGGGGAGGGGCGTTTCGCATTGATCTTGAATGTTTTGGCTCTCAATTTTCTCATCCACAAGTAATAGAGGTGCCCTTCAGTCGATTATCTCATCAGTATCAATCATATTTTGTTCATCTGCAATAATATTTTCTTCATAAAGAGGTGATTGTAAAATAGCTTCACCTTTAACAAATTTAGCACAGACTAATTGACGTGTAATTCTATTTTCCATATTAAGAGATAATTTTCCCGTTGTTCCCGTATAAGCTATTGTATCAAGTTGATTCAGATAATTGATTAGGTTAAAAGAGTCAATTCCCAAGGCGACTAGTCTTAAATATTTGTTAGGGATTTGCTGCCAAATTTCTTTCAGCGACTCTTGGTCTAAGTCACCTGAATAGGAAGATAGGAATAACCAGGGAATATCACAAAATGTAATTTTATTGAGATCTTGATCTAATGATGGATTGGGTATGCCAGTATATATATTAGATGCCGAGTAAACAGGTATATTAGTTGCCCCATAAAATCGAAGTTGAGGATAGATTGATCTGGCAATTTTAGGAGTGGCAATTAAAAAAATTGCATCAGCATCACGACGTACACGTTTTTTATGTTGAATATCAGTTGCTAAAAAGCGTTGAAGTTGACTATATCTGTTATTACTTTCGTTAAGATTAAGTAAACCTTTAATAGGGATAGAAAAGTCATTCTCCTTAGGATTGTATAGCTGAGAGTTCAGAACAACACCTTCTATATTTTGCCAGTACTCTGTTAATGAATTGCTAATCCGGTTTCCCTGATTAGTTTCTGGTGCAATAATTAGTACATTTTTAATTCCCTTAAGGCTGGCTCTAGTTGCAATTTGTTCTGCTTCATCAATTGGACTTAAACCAAATTGAAAAAGATTGTCCTTAACCAAGCCAGGAATATGGTTAAGTGCCAGAATAGGAACTGATAGTTCAACATTGTTAACAAGCGTTTGTATATTTTCTTTACTTAGAGGGCCAATGATTAATTCAGCACCTTCTGAGATGGCCTGGTAGTATAAGTCTGCAGGATTGTAGGCTGAGCTGTCATAAAATTGAATAGCCAGTTTTTCATTAGAATGGTTTTGATGAAAAGCCTCCATAAATCCTTTTTTTATTGCTTGAGCAGCTTGAGCAAAACGACCTGACTCAGGTAGCAATATGGCAATAGAGGATGGCGTTTTGAAAGTTATTTTTGAACTTTCAACAAATAATGAATCTAAAAAACCGGAATTAGCTGGGTGTTGTGGATTCTGTCGTTGCCATCTAAAAACATCAGATTGTAGTTTTGTGTGGTCTTGTTTTGATTGAGAGGTTTTATAAATAATGGATAATGCGACCCATCCAGATAAAATATCAGGTATTTCTGATTGGTTTTGATAGAGAGTTTCAAGTGGAACTAGGTTTATAGTATTAAAAATAACCTCATTATTTTTAGCACGGTCTTCTTCAGTATCAAGAAATTGAGTTAATTCAATCCGAACTTGAGCACTTAGTAGTTGATTTTCAGTCAAGGAGTGAGCAAATGCTAAAGATTGGTAATAGGTTATTTGGTCTTTTCTTTGTAAAGTATAGACTTGTGTTATTTTGAGTTTATCCAGTGCTTTTACGGCTTCACCCCTTCTTAATAGAAGTTGTGCAGAAAGCAAATTTAATTTACTTCGTTGTTCAGTTGATAGCGATGAAGGTTTGATTGTAGATATTAACTTTTGTGCCGATTGGTTGTTGCCTGATTGGATATGGGAATCAACCGCTAAAAGGCTAAATTTATCTTGGTATTCAGGTTTTGATTTAGCTAATGTTTGATACATTTGTGCAGCTTTTTCATGCTGTCCGCTATAGGTAAATGATTCAGCCTGAGTCATTTTGCTAGGGCTGGAATTCCTTTGCTGGATAGTCTCTGTCGCGCAGCTGGTCAAAAAAATTAGGTAGAAACAGGGATATAGTAAATAATGACAGTTCATGAATGGTCTGATATTTAGCATAGGGAATTAAGAGAATATGTGCGGTAAATTATACGTTGTTGCAACGCCAATAGGTAATTTAGCAGATTTTAGCTATCGAGCGGTTGAAACTTTAAAGAAAGTCGACTTAATTGCTGCTGAAGATACTCGTCATATTAAAATATTACTACAGCATTATGCAATTAATAATAAATTAATTTCCATTCATCAACATAACGAAGAAAAAGTAGCGCCAGGATTGATTGATAAAATAAAAAAAGGGCTGTCAGTTGCTTTGGTTTCTGATGCAGGGACGCCTTTGTTAAGCGACCCCGGTATGCCGTTGGTAAAATTGGCCAAACAGGAGGGTGTTGAGGTCTCGCCAATTCCAGGGGCATGTGCATTAATTGCAGCTTTATCTGTATCTGGATTATCGGTCACAAAGTTTTCGTTTGAGGGTTTTTTGCCGAGAACATCTTCAGCTAGAAAAACTTTTTTTATGACTAAGAAAAATACGCCTATCACATGGGTGTTTTATGAATCAAGTCATAGGATTGTAGCTTCTCTTGATGATTTGGCTGAAGTGATACCGGTAGATCGAAAAATTGTGATTGCAAGAGAGCTAACTAAAATTTATGAAACAGTGGTTAGTGATTCATTGGGTAGAGTTGTTGAAACAGTAAAACAAAGTGTGAATATGCAAAAGGGAGAATTTGTTGTACTAGTCGAAGGTGCCATTATAGAAAAAAAGCTGGAAGTAATAACGGATGAGCAGAAAAGAGTTTTATTGGTATTATTGAAAGAGAGCTCCATTAAAACAGCAGTTGCAATGGCTGTTGAAATTACTGGTGCAAGGAAAAAAGTATTATATCAAGCTGCATTGGAGTTAAAGGAATAAGGAGGTAGTAATTCTTCAGTGCGGCATTCTGCTAAAACTAATGAGTTTAGAATGTTGGTAGATACATAAAATACTATTTGCGTAGCAGCACAGGCTACGTAACTACTATTTATGCAGCGTAGCCTACTGAATTTAAAAACTGTATGACTACCATATCTATAACCCATAGCATTTCCTAAACAAGTGTCTAAAAATACTATTTTAAATCATAGATAAATCTAACCGCCTAAAGGTGGTGGTTTTAATCTTAATAGGGACTAATAAAATGTGGCCAGAGCCAAGTCTTCAGGTCGGGTAATTTTGATATTATCCGGTCTCCCCTCAACTATTTTCGGTTTTAAACCTTGAAATTCCATAGCACTTGATTCATCGGTAACCACTGCTTGCTTTTCTGCTGCATCATTGTGATTGCCGAAAGTATAATTTGGTATACAGATCAAAATCTTGTGTCCTATGTTTGCGAGCACTTTCAGAATTTAGGTGTTAAGTGATCTAGCATGTATTTTGCTAGCTTACACACAAGACGATCATGTTTCCAGAGTTTTGGAACACCAACGGTAGGTGTTGTAATCATACATTTACGTTACTTGATGTGCGAGATTGTAATTCCATGTCTTTTGGGCATGGATATTGAGTTAATATTCGGTAATATTACCATCACACTAGACACAAACTGCCATCCACGCTATAACGTACAATAAAGCTAAATGCACTGAAAGTAATTCATAGGCGTTATGGGTGTAATACATGTAGTTGGTTTGTGATTTATTGACGTTAATTATAATGCCTACCCTACCCAGGGCAATCGGGCTTAAATTCCACCAATGATTTTGAGTAGATAATCATCGCTCCAGCCTGCTTTTAATCGTTTAGTTTTCACACCCACCTTTGATGATTTTTCATTCTTTATCAAATTGAGCGCAATATGCCTGATGACAGCTAAGTTCGATGCGCTAAAGCCTTGGCGCGTGCGATTGCTATCTTCATCAAAAGCCATATCAAGAACCCAATGTAAATTATTCTCAACAGCCCAGTGTGCACGAATGGCATAGTCTAATTGTTTCGGATTAGCCGCACTAAAGCTGCTTATAAAATAACGCATTTCTTCAGTGATTTTATCTTTTATTTCTCTTTTGCAGTGACGGCTATGATACTTTTTAATCCACTCCATGAATGATTTTCTTTTAGCCATTCAATTTCATCCGTTATACAAACTGAGCGAGTTTCTATTCGCCCATGACCACCGTCAAAAGTAACAATGGCTGCTTCAGGCGACAAAGAGGATTCAAAATAAGTCCTGACATCATCGTGTAAGTTCCCCTGATTTCCTTTCAAACTGAGAATATAATCAGCTTTCTTTTCTATAATGAGTTTGGCTATTTTTTTCTGGCAGCCCATTGCATCCATTGTAATAACAGTACCCGCAATATCTAATCGAGATAATAGTTTGGGAATAGCCGTAATTTCATTTGATTTCTCGTCCACGTTAACCTGACCTAAAACTAGACTATTCCGTTCCGACCGGGCACTCACCCTATAAATGGCAGCCTTGTTTGATGCTTTATCAATACTACGTCTTAAACATTTCCCATCGATGGCTATAACTTCTCCTTCAGTGAGTGTGGCTAAGTCCGCAATCCATTTAGAAAAGCATTCACTAAACTCTTCTGTATCAATTAATGCAAAGACATCACCAAAAGTATCATGCGAAGGAATCCCATTTTCCAGCCTTAATAGCTCTGTAAACCAGCTTTCCTTCGCTTCACCAAATTATTCAATGGCGCCCCAGTTATCTGCACCACATATGACTGCACAAAGTGTGATAAAAAATATATCTTGCAACTGATGCTTTTTCTGCCTGTTAACTCTTGGGTCTTGTATGCTTGAGAAGTGGTGGATAATAGAGGCTGTTATTTTATCTGTCATTTAAAATCAAAGTGATAGAGTTAATACCTCATCTAAGTTATAATTTCAAGTGCTTTTAAGCCCGATTGCCCTGGCCCCCTTTGAAGTATATATACGGTAAAGCAGAAAAAACCGGTATAATATCCGGTTTTTTCAAATGAATAACTCAATGAGACCAAGCGGACGTAATCCTGATCAACTAAGAAATGTTAATTTTATCTGTAACTATACCAAACATGCCGAAGGCTCCGTTATGGTCGAATTTGGTGACACAAGAGTTCTTTGTACAGCATCAGTAGAGCAAAGAGTTCCTCGTTTTTTAAAAGGAAAGGGAGAAGGTTGGGTTACTGCAGAATATGGAATGTTGCCAAGGTCCACAAATGACCGTATGGGTCGTGAAGCTAGTAGAGGGAAACAAGGTGGTCGTACTCTAGAAATTCAACGATTAATAGGCCGCTCTCTACGTGCTGGGATTGATTTAAAAGCATTAGGTGAGCATACCATTACAATAGATTGCGATGTGATTCAAGCAGATGGAGGCACCCGCACAGCGTCTATTACCGGAGGGTTTGTTGCTTTATCTATTGCCATAGAGCATATGCTGAAAAAGAGGATGATTAAAAAAAATCCTCTTCATGGCCATATTGCTTCAATTTCTGTCGGTATTTTTAATGGCGCCCCTGTATTAGATCTAGATTATGCTGAAGATAGTAATGCCGAAACGGATATGAATGTAGTAATGAACGATGCTGCTGCCTTTATAGAAATACAGGGTACTGCTGAAGGACATGCTTTTAGAAAAGATGAATTAAACGCAATGCTTGAATTAGCTGAGCATGGAATTACTCAATTATTAGGAAAACAACGAGAAGCTCTTGAGACAATAAAGTAATAGTTATAGTGCTCCATCAATAATATAGGTGGAGTATTTAGAAAAATGAATTAGTTATTTTTGGCTTTTAATTTGGCTAACATCTGTTTTTGTTTTTTTAAACGAATAGCTTTTTCTTCTGCTTGTTGTTCTAAGCGTTTTTGTTTATTTAAAAAGCGTAGTTGGGCGTTATCTGCATCTACTTTACCCCAAAAGGTAGTTGAATCTATTGGCTTCATGATAATGCAATCAACTGGGCAAGGTGCTACGCATAAATCACAGCCAGTGCACTCAGAGCTTATCACTGTGTGCATTTGTTTGTTTGCGCCTAATATCGCATCAACTGGGCAAGGGGGTAGACATTTAGTGCAGCCGATACAATCTTCTTCGATGATAAAGGCAACTTTTCTGGGTTGTTCTGTACCAAAGGCAGGGTTAAGAGGCTTTTCCTCTACTTGTAGTAATTTAGCCAGTTTTTTTATGCCTATGCTACCGCCAGGTGGACACTGATTAATATCAGCTTTTCCTTTAACAATAGCTTGGGCATAAGGTTTACAGCCAGAAAAACCACATTTTGTGCATTGCGTTTGCGGTAGCAAGTTATCAATCTGATTAACTTGTTCTTCCACAGAAAAAGACTGGCTCATTATTTATCAGTGTCCAGCCATTAAGGCTTCAACATCATTTTCTACGGTATCAATTCCTTTTAAACCATGTTTACTGGATAATAATTCCAAAATATTTTCTGTAAAAAATGGCGGTAGTGTTGGTCCTATTCGAATATTTTTAAAGTCTAATGCAAAAAGGGCAAGCATCATTAAAATAGTTTTTTGCTCGTACCAAGCTATTTCAAAAGAAACGGGTAAATCACTTAGTTTTTCTAAGCCTAATGCTTTTTGTAACTCTTTTAAAAAATTGATAATGGCATAAAAGTCATTGCTTTGCCCTGCATCGAGCAGTCTTGGAATGCCATCAATAATACCAAAATCATGTTGGTAAAATCGATATTTTGTATCACCAGCAGTAATAAGCAACGCATCTTCTGGTAATGATTCGGCTAGCCCAGTGTAATATTTACGTTCTTTATGTCGCCCATCTGTACCTGCAAGTACAATGATACGTCTAATTTTCTGGGTATTGATAGCGCTGGCTATTTTATCAGTTAAAGCAGTTAGAGCTTTATTGCCATACCCGGTGGTAAATTGTCCTTCCGTTAAAGGCGTGGGGGCTTCGCTTTGTATGGCTATTTCTATTATTTTAGTAAAGTCTTTACGCTGCCCTGGTTTACGATCAGCTATATGGGGAATATCAGGCCAGCCTACCATGCCTGTACTAAATAGTTTTTCTTGATAGGTCTTTTTCGGTTGCTGAATACTGTTGGTTGTGACCAGAATTGGGCCATTAAATTTAGGAAACTCAGTTTTTTGGCTTTGCCAGGCACCACCATAATTACCCACTAGGTTGAAGTATTTTTTTAGAGCTGGATAGGCGTGTGCTGAAATTGCTTCCCCATGAGTGTATACATCTATACCTGTACCAGCAGTTTGTTCTAACAAGTCTTCAATATCTTGTAGATCGTGTCCAGAAACTAAAATACCAGGGTTGTCCTGCGTATCCAGATAGACTTCTGTAGGGACTGGGTCGCCAAATTTAGTATTATTTGCCTTTTCAAGCTGTCCCATTGCGACTAAACCAAGTTGGCCCGCTTTAAGTAACATGGGAAGAATATTTTCTAAGCTATTACTATCATCCAGAGTAAAATTAAGTGCTTTATGTAGAAAACGATATTGTTCAATATCTTCAATATTTAATTCTAAATTATGGATTGCTAAAGAACCAAGTCCTTTTATTGCATAGAGAAGACATTCTTGCAAATTAAGAATATCTTCATCTAATCGTGCCATATCTCGTTCAACACCTACGGTTGAACCTTTTTCAGTTAACTCTTCTTCGTTTTGGTTAGTAAACTGCCATTCAGCTTCTTCTGGCAAGGATTGATTAAATTCCTCATTATACTTTTGATGATAGGCCGTTAAAAATTGGTTTCTAATTGAGCTTTTTCGCCTAACAGATTCTTCTATCATGCTGATAAAATCAGCTGGAGAAAAATTAACATTAGTGACCATTGCATAGAGTGCTTTTGCCAAAAACTGATTCGTTTTATTACTAACCAGATTAAATTCTTCCGCACGATAAGTATAAAATGCCAACCCTTTTAAGCTAAACATCAGCATATCATGCAAGCTAGAGACATTCGCTTTTTTTCCGCAAATCCCAGTTGTATCGCAAGCTATATTTTTTTTGGCTTCTTGGCAGTGATAACAAAACATATCTTATTTTTATTTAACTCGCATACCTGCTTTAGCACCTTGATCAGGACTTAATACCCATAAATCTTCTCCACCAGGGCCGGCGGCAAGCACCATTCCCTCAGATAAACCGAAACGCATTTTTCTTGGTTTTAGGTTAGCAACGACAACGGTTAATTTACCTTCCAAATCTTCGGGGGCATAGGCAGACTTTATCCCTGCAAAAATATTTCGTGTTTCATCGCCAATATCAACAGTGAGTTGTAATAATTTATCAGCCCCTTCTACATGATTAGCTTTTACAATTTTAGCAATTCGTAAATCAATTTTTGCAAAATCATCAAACTCAATAGTATCAGCAATGGCTTCACAGGTTTTTACCTTTGCTTCTGCTGCTTTCAAATCTTCTTTAGATGCTTCTACAATAGCTTCAATTTTATCAGCTTCAACACGAGTCATTAATGGTTTGAATTTATTAATCTTGTGATCAAGTAAAGGCTGCGCGGTTGCAGGCCAGTTTTGTGGCTCAATATTTAGAAATTTTTCTGTATTTTCTGCCAGCACAGGAATTACAGGTTTTAGATACACCACTAAGAGACGAAAAAGATTAATGCCTACTGAGCAAATATTATGTAACTCAGTATCACGACCCTCTTCTTTAGCAACAATCCATGGCTTTTTTTCATCTATATATTGATTGGCTTTGTCTGCCAGCGCCATAATTTCACGCATTGCCTTCCCAAATTCACGACCTTCGTATAACGTCGCAATAGACTCATTAGCATCAACAAATTCTTTGAATAATTCAGGCTCTGAAAGGGTAGTAGACAATTTTCCCTCAAAACGTTTTTTGATAAAACCACTACAGCGACTAGCGATATTAACGACTTTTCCAACTAAATCAGAATTTACACGTTGAGTAAAATCATCAAAGTTTAGATCAAGATCGTCAATACCATCAGTTAATTTAGCCGCAAAATAATATCGTAGATATTCAGGGTTTAAATGATCAAGATAAGTACGGGCTTTAATAAAAGTACCTCGCGACTTGGACATTTTTTCACCATTTACGGTTAAAAACCCGTGGGCAAAAACAGCATTAGGTGTTCTAAAATTAGCACCGCTTAACATGGCAGGCCAGAATAGCGCATGAAAGTAGATAATATCTTTACCGATAAAATGGTAAAGCTCCACATCACTTTCTTTGCTCCAAAACTCATCAAAATCAAGCCCCTGTTTGTCACAGAAGTTTTTAAAACTTGCCATGTAACCAATCGGAGCATCCAGCCAAACGTAAAAATACTTACCAGGTGCATCAGGGATTTCAAAACCAAAATATGGAGCATCACGGGAGATATCCCATTGCTTTAAACCATTTTCTAGCCATTCTGCCATTTTATTTTTAACTTCAGGCTGCAAATGGCCTTCAGCTGTAGTCCAGTCGTTGAGTAATTCAGTAAAATCACCCAGGTTAAAGAAATAATGTTCAGAGTCTTTTTCAATGGGTTTTTCGCCAGAAACAACCGAGACAGCATTTTTTAATTCAGTAGGAGAATAAGTTGCGCCGCAAGCTTCACAATTGTCACCATATTGTTCTTTTACTCCACATTTAGGACAGTCACCTTTAATAAAACGATCAGGTAAAAACATGTTTTTAACTGGATCAAATGCTTGGCTAATGGTACGTTGACTTATATGCCCTCCATCACGTAGACGGGTGTAAATTAGCTCTGCAAATTCTTTATTCTCAGGAGAATGGGTGGTGTGGTAGTTATCAAACTCAACACCAAATTCATCAAAATCTGCGCGATGTTCTTTTTCGACTTGTGCAACCAGTTCTTCAGGGGTAATGCCTTCACTATCAGCTCGAAGCATAATAGGTGTGCCGTGCGTATCGTCAGCACAAACGTAATAACATTGATTGCCACGCTGTTTTTGAAAGCGTACCCAAATATCGGTTTGAATATATTCTACCAAATGGCCTATATGAATTGGGCCATTGGCATAAGGTAACGCACTAGTAACAAGAATTTTTCTATCGGACATGGAGTTAAAATGGTGGCAAGGCAAAATCTAACTCATGATTATGGCATAATTTTAGATCATTTTCTTGGTCATGTTTTTCTACGGGTGTGATTATAAAGTAAACGTAGGTATTTGTAGGTTGGGCTGCCGTCTCTTTGGCAACCCAACAAAATGATATGCTAAAAATGTTAGGTTAACGATAAAGCTGTTAGCCTAACCTACGTGAGAGTGGGTAAGTTGATTTTTAATATTGCGGTATCAAGAATAAATGATAAATACTTCCGCTTTACTTCACTTGGTAATCGCACCTTTTTCTAATTGGATCTTTATTTAAATCTGGATGTTTTTTTCTTATTATTTATTCTATATATATCATAAATCAAATTCAGGTTAAACTGATAGGTAAATTCTCTCGCTTAAGTCTATCTAATTTTTATGACAAAACTTTCTCCTAAAGCCGGTTTTTCATCATTTACGTTCTCTACTGAGATTTTAGGTGCCATTGAAAAAGCTGGCTACGAATATCCAACTGACATACAGCTAGAGGCTATACCCGTTGTGTTAGATGGAAAAGACGTGCTCGCAAGGGCTGAAACAGGCTCGGGTAAAACCGCTACCTATGTGTTGCCATTATTGGAAAATCTAAGTACAAAAAACATCTATAGACAAAATAAGCCTTATAACAAGTTTAATGGTATAGATAGAGCAAAGAGTAATTGCATTCAAGTTTTAGTTCTAGTACCCACACGTGAATTAGCTATACAAATTTGTGATGTCTTTAAGCAGTTCTCTGAAAATATTAAGCCAGAAATTAAATGCTTAAGTGTATACGGTGGCGTAAAAATCAATCCGCAAATGATGGCTTTACGCAGTGGGACAGATATTTTAGTGTCTACGCCTGGACGTTTGCTAGATTTAGTAGATCAAAACGCGATTAAGTTTAACCAAATTAAAGCCTTGGTTATTGATGAGGTTGATCGTTTGATGAAGGGTGATTTTCAGGAAGAAATAAATAAAATCATGAAATTATTGCCTAACAAACGGCAGAACCTGATGTTTACTGCAACCTTTCCAGATAATATTAGATCGCTAGTTCGTGAAGAGATGAATAATCCAGAAATAGTTAATATGGATGAGTTTGTTGAAGAAGTCCCTATTGAACAACGTGTCATTACGGTTAACCATAATAAGAAAAATGATTTATTGGCGTATCTTCTTAATAAGTATGATTGGAAACAAGTCTTAGTATTTTGTAGCGCTAAAAAAACTTGCGATAACCTAGTGATAAAATTAGCTAAAAGAGACATTGAAGCTATTGCCATGCATGGTAATAAAGAGCAGTCTGCTCGATCAGCTGCATTAAGGAATTTTAAATCTGGGAAGATTCGAATTTTAATTGCCACAGATGTTGCGGCAAGAGGAATTGATATTGAGCAACTTGCCTGTGTGATTAATTTTGATTTACCTCGCTCACCTAATGATTATGTACACAGAATTGGTCGCACGGGTAGAGCAGGGCAAACTGGGCAAGCCATTTCATTAATTGCTCATCATGAATATCATCATTTTACAGTGATTGAAAAGCATAATGCTCTTCGTCTGAAAAGAGAGCAACTAGAAGGTTTTGAAGCAGATGAAATAGCACCTCCTATGCCACGCTCTAAACCAAAAAAGAAAGCTAAATCTAAAAAAGCAGCCTTAAAGAAAAAAAGTATTGTTGAGAAGGATAATGATGAAAAGGAAGTTAAAAGTGTTCCTTTAAAAGCCAACGAGAAAAATTTTGAAGAGACAGCAGTAAATGCCCATATTTGGGGTAAAAGGTAATGTTGATCTTTTCAGTGTATTCGCTTTTGGTAGGATTCTAACGCCTAGTTTCTTGTTCCTTCCAATATATTATGGCTAGCTAAAATTAACATTTAACATAATGATTTTAATCTAAAACCTTCCTGTAGGTTTGATGTACTATTTTTCTTAAAACAATGAGTAATATCTATATTGAATAAACCTATTGTCCAGCATTCAAAGATATTACTTCGAGTATATGTTACACATCATTGATTAGATTGTGTTAATCTTTGTAAGTGGTTATTCAAATGTTGTGTGCGAAAAGCTACTATATACAAGTATAGATCTAGAAAAAAAATAATTGGGGCTATGCTAATTTCATCTAATTTAGAGGGGGTTATATGTTTGATTCATTAATAACAGAAATTGCCAGTAAGTTTGGTTTAGGTACCAAGGCAAGTGGTATTTTAAGTGCTCTATTAGGACTAATGTTCAATAAGAGTAGTGGCGGGATGTCGGGTTTTTTAGATAAATTAACGAGTGGTGGACTCGGAAAGATCGTCACATCCTGGATTGGTAAAGGTGATTCAATGACAGTCAATGCTACACAAGTTGAGGATGCACTGGGAGGTGGCGTAATTAGCAGTATGGCTTCAAAGCTGGGATTAGCTAGTGGACCTGTTGGCATGGCAATCGCTCATTTACTACCAAAAGTAGTCAATGCATTAACGCCTGATGGTGTGATCCCGGATAGTATTCCTTCAAGTCTAGCTCAATACATGCAAGGTGATGGACACCAAGATACAGCAGAACCCGAAGTTAGAATTCAAGATAGACCTAGAGAAGTAATAAAAGAACCAGAAGTTCGCTCACAATATCAACAAGAAGATTATGCACAAGTTTCTGATGACATAGACGAGGAAGCGTCAGGATTTCGCTGGTGGTGGTTGCTATTACCACTTTTTTTACTACTTGGCTGGTGTGCTTTAAAACAACCTGCTACAACAACTCCAGAAACTTCCGCTGTACCAGAAGCTGAACCAATTGCTCCTGTTGCTCCAGTTTCAAAATTAAATCCTAGCCTTTCTATTAATAATGAGATAGATGGCTTTTACATTTCGGGTACTGTTGCGGATAATGCAACAAAAGACTCTATTTTAGCTGCACTTAACTCTTCTGTAGGCACTGGAAAGGTTAGCGGTGATATTCGTGTAGACCCAGCTACTAACAGTGCAGGTTGGCTGATGAAACTATCTACTGTTTTACCTGCGTTGAAAGAGGTAGTAGGTTCAAAATTAAGTTTTGATGGAAACGATATTTCTCTGGATGGGAGTATGGATCAGGGCATGATTGATGGCTTGATGGAAAAGATTAAGGGCGTTTTTGGAGGCGATAGTTTTAATATAAGTTCTAATGCAGTTGCTCTTCCTTCAGCGACGGATATACCTGCTGCAATTACTGAACCTGTTGCTGAATCTGCAGATAAAGTAAAAGAAGTGTTAACTGACACTGCTGAAACAGGCAGCAATGCGATTAAGGAGATGGTTGCATCAGGAACAGTAACGGGTGAAAATTTGATAAAAGCACTGAATATGGGAGGTATTAATTTTGCCACAGGTAGCTTTAACATAACCCCAAAAAGCATGGAGTTGTTGAGTAATGCAGCAGAAGCAATTAATGCCGCTCCTGCTGGCACTAATATTCAGGTTGGTGGACATACTGATAATACTGGTTCTAGTGAGATTAATGCAAGACTTTCCAAACAGCGGGCTCAGGCAGTTGTTGATACTCTAGTTGGAATGGGTGTTGATGGCTCTCAACTCAGTGCAGAAGGTTTTGGTGATTCACAACCTATCGCTGACAATAGTACTCGTGAAGGTAGAACTCAAAACAGACGTATGGAATTTACTTTAAAGTAAGAAACGTTAAAAAACAAAACGCGCATCTATCACCATGATGGATGCGCGTTTCATGTGTTCTAGATGTTCTGATCAGGTGCCAAATCTTTTAAAAAGTCTCCGTTTTAGCTATCATTTTCCCATTCGTACTAACGGTATATTATTTTCCTTGTACTGGTTTCAGTGATATTGTATAGAAGCAGATGATGATTTTTAAGTCATCTGGTGATTTAGGTATTCCCTATTTTTAGATATTCTGGGCTTGCACTATAAAGCCGAACCCAACTGATCTTTCTAGGACTATGTTGAACTCAATTTAGACTACCGCAAAAAACTGAATGCTATCCGATGTCGTTGCCAAATCAATACCTGCACGATCAGCCAGTGATGAAATACGGGTTCCTTCAATACTCCAGAAAAAAATCTTATTGATACCAGTACATGTAGCAATATTCTGGAGTACTGGAAGAATAAGTTTTCTAAGATTAATTTGACCTCTATATTCTTGCATAATTGCAAGATCATGGATATATAAAACGGACTCATTACCTATAGTATCTAAAAGCGGTTGTTTCAAATCTGGCTCACCTAATGTTTGGTAGTATTGTATGCTACGAATTGAGGTTAAAATTTCATCCGCATTGAGTAATTGCGCCCAACAAAAGGCAGCTATTTGATTTTGTTTTTCTTCCATAACCATTCTAAGATAAGCATCCCCTGCTAGTTCGTTTTTTAACTTATTATCAACATCTTTCTCACTGTAGTTTTCTGCCCATACATCAGGGTCCGAAAAGGTTTTTTGATAGGAGGTTATCAATTGTTTTACATGAAAATTATCAGCAGTTAACTGTTGGTAACTGGTGAAATCCATTGCTTGAAACTGATGAGATAGGGGGATTGGTTTTTCCATAATAATGTCCTTTTTAAAAAGTGTGGATCAAAAATAAGTGTCATTTGGAGTCTTTTTTATTGCGACTTTAGCGATCTTTTATATTTTGTTTACTCACTATTTTTCCAAAAAGCATAGCGATAACTTGTTTTTCTTCATGCTCATCAAAGCCACAATTCACAATAGGTTGCTTCGGGTTATGGTAAGTTCCGAATAACATATCCCAGCAGACAAAATCGCTGTAGTTATGAGAGTGATGATTTGATTGATGATGTAAACGATGCATTTCGGGTGTTTGATAAACATAGCCAACCCAACGTGGCACACGAATATTGGCGTGTATAAAAAAGCCAGCCAACCCTGTAATTAGAGTCTGCTCAGTAAATCAGCACGAGTTTTTTACAAAACTGGCCAAAAAATTGAAAAATTCTCTGCATCTGACAACATAATATTTTTTCAATTTGTTTTAACGACAATATATCTCTGATTTGACTGCTTTTACGACAGGCAAAAAAGATCCTTTCCAGGATCAATAGGTTCATCACCAAGAATATGCTATTGATCCATGCCAGTGAGGTATCTGCACGCTTGGCTCTAATATAATTCAGTCGATAGCCATTCTTGCCTTGGCCAAATTTGCCTTCAATGGGTATCCGTTGTAGATAATCTGCTCTTCGTTGTGCTTTGAGTTGTTTGAGTTCTTCCCGGTTGTCTTCTGTCTCTTTCTTGGGTCGACCGAGTGGTTTTCCCGCAAAGTGGATGCCTTTGCTTTTAAGATAATTCCGGTTTTCTCGCGTGCCATAAAGTGGGTCTGCCAAGATCTTTTCTGGGTAATAGCCCGTTCGCTGATGATAGTGTTCAACTTGTGATGTTAAATCCAACCCTTCATGAAAAGCATCCCAGCGCAAATGATCTACACGAGAAAACCCATCATCTGTTAGGCTGACACTGAGTTTAGCGCCAAATTCAACCACCTTGTTTTGTTTGCCTCGAATGATGGGGCGTACATAAGGTTGGCTGATACTGACGATTCTATTATCACAACGACGAGTTTTAGTGGTATACATTGCCCATTGCTGTTCATAGAGGTGTTGAATCACCCAGTAGCGATAGAGTAACCAGCGAGGTAATGGAAGTTCTGTGCCTTCAGGCCAGTATGTCAGGAGTTGTTCAATATGTCTCAGGTTACGGCGAAGATATTGCAGTTGTTGTTTTATTCCTCGGCGTAGTTTTTTCCTGCCAGGACGTTTTTGTTTGACGATCGATAAAAAAGCAGATCGTGCCTTTTCTCGATAGGTACGTGGCTTCTTATCCAGCGTTGTTTCTAAATAAAGGAAATCAATGATTTTCTCACTGAACTCACGCGCTTCATTGAGTAGGTTAAGGTCTGTTGGATAACGGATGGCTTGCTCAACCACAGTGGCATCAAGAATCAGTTTGCCTTGATGTGTGTCAATTTCTTTTGAATTTCCTATTTCTATTTCTTGTGAATCAGATTTCGCTTCGTCTTCTACGTTTCCTTGCAATGAATCATCTTCGTTTTCTTTGCTATTGATCTGCGATGAGGGGTCTGATTCTAGGTCTGCTTTAGCCTGACTTTTTTCCTTTTCGCCATCATGTGCGTTAATAATCGCTTGCTCGAATACTTCAAAAACGGATGCTCCCATGCGTTTTCTAATATCAACGAGTAATGAAGGCGCAAAGGGTGGTTCCGCCTGAAAACTGGCAAATCCTACAAAAAATTGCATATAAGGGTTTTCTTGAATTTGCTGAACCGTTTCAATATCAGAAAGGCTTAGCTTGTGTTTTATGATCACTGCACCGATGACGCAGCGTGCATCCTTGGCTGGACGCCCTGTGTCTGCCGAAAGCCCTTGATAATAACCCTCTGCTAAGTCATCCCAGGGAATGCATTGACTCATTTTTACCCAGCGATTGTGTTTATCTAGAGCCGTGTCAAAAGGCCAGTCAAATTCTGCTAGAGTGAGTTGTTTCGAGCTACAGGTTCGGATCATAGGTGCACAGGTTTTGAGTCGTTTATCTGTTTTTCCGTGCACTATTTTATCATAAATAGACTAATATATTAATATTATCAATGCGTTGTGGTTTCTGAGTAGACTCTAATTAAGGTATACCACGCCGCACCTTCTAAATTTAATCCAAGAATTAAGAACATAATTGTGTTGCTGATTATCAAATTCATCGTCATATCTAAGGGATGAATGTAGTAAGCCGTTAATGTTTCTATATGTTCTGGGCTATGATGAAGCTGATGAAAGTATTTCCAGAAGAAATGAACACTGTGGCGTAACCGATGCCACCAATACACCATAAACGTAAAGATAAAATGCGCCTGTAAATGGAGAAAGTGAGTCACTCACATTGAAGAGTGAAAATACGCTATACCATTGATTTAACACCTTGTCGACTACAAAAAAAACGAATAATTGAAGTGCATTGATCAGTATTGCCCTGATATACCAATGGGTTTGAGGCTTTAAAGGGTGTGCAGGATAGAGACGTTCTATAACAAAAAGAATACTGGCTAATACGTAAAGTATGGGTAATGCATGAGTAATCATAAATTTTCCTTCTAAATAAAAATGATCAGCTGTCCCTTGAGAAGAGGTTTAATCAATGTGTTTTTCGTTTAGAGAAAGTATAGTCAAAGTATCGATATTAGCTATAACCATTGCTAAAGTCGCCCTATAAGGCTATGTTAGTATCTTTATATGATGCTTATGCAACTTATGACCATGACTGATAACCTACTCTTAGCGTTAAAGCAAATGTTTAAACGTAAAGGGATTACTTATAAAGATGCTGCCATCGCATTAGAACTTTCTGAGGTGAGTATTAAACGCATCTTTTCTGGGCGTAATACCTCATTAGTGCGTTTAGAAAAATTGTGTGAATTTGCAAAAACTGACTTTGGGGAGCTGATGCAGCTTGCAGAACAAGCCAGTCAGAAAATATCTAATTTAACTATAGAGCAAGAGCAAGAATTGGTTAGCAACCAAAAGCTATTGTTATTGGGTGTTTGTCTTATTAATCATTGGACATTTAATGATGTGCTGTATAAATATCAATTTGAAGAGACAGAGTTGATCACACTCTTTGCACGCATGGATAGACTCAAAATAATAGAATATCTGCCAGGCAACAGATACAAGCTCAATATAGCCAGAGACTTTAGCTGGCAATCTGACGGGCCTATCCATAATTATTTTGCTAAATCAATACTGAGCGAATATCTGTCAGGCAGTTTATCAAATACCAGCAATCATTTTCGTTTCGTCTGGGGAATGCTATCCAAACAATCTACGGACGAATTGAATCAAAAAATTCAACGTTTGATTGAAGAGTATTTACATATTGCGCAAGAAGATGCGCGTATTCCTGTTGATGAAAAAATGACAAGCAGTCTGATGATACTTTTTAGAGAAAATTGGGAACCGGAGGAATTTAAGGCGTTAGGTGTTTGATATTATAACTTTGATATTGAAAGTAAGTAAGCGTAGTCTAATTTGTAATAATTGAGGCTAGAGTAACATTATTTATTTTACTTTGACCCCAATTATTCGAATTTACTTTAAAGTAAGACAGCGTTAAAACACAAAATGCGCTTCTATCGCCATGATGATGCGCGTATCATGTGTTAGACATTCTAATCGGGTGCCAAATCAGCTAAATTTAATATTCTGATCCCAATAAGGTTTATCACCAAATCGTTCAACCAAAAAATCAATCAATAGTCGTGTACGTTGGGATAAATAACGAGTTTGCGGAAAAACTGCATAAGCGTTAGGTTGTGGCCGTTTGAAGTCCATTAAAACTGGTACGAGTTTGCCAGCTGCAATTGCTTTCCATGAAATAAAAGTGGGTATGGACACAATCCCATGTCCTGCAATCGCCATATCTTTTAAAAAGTCTCCGTTATTAGCTATCATTTTCCCATTCGTACTAACGGTATATTGTTTTCCTTTCTTGTCTGTAAATTTCCAGGTACTGGTTCCAATGATATTGTATAGAAGCAGGTGATGATTTTTTAAGTCATCTGGCGATTTAGGAATTCCTTGTTTTTTTAGATATTCTGGGCTTGCACAAAGTATGATCCTAATCGATGAAATTTTTCGAGCAATCAGACTTGAGTCTTTTAAATCAGCAATTCGAAAGGCAAGATCAAGCCCCTCTTCAACCAGATCCACTTGCCGGTCTGAAAAATCAATATTGATAGTCAGTTCAGGGTGTTTTTTCACAAAAGTATCTATCGCTGGTGACAGGTGCCTCAGCCCGAATGATAAAGGTGCTGCGAGATTTATAGTTCCTTCAAGCGATGTATTGGCATCAGTGGTTATGGCATTGAGTTCAGCTACATCATCAACGACTTTAATCGCGCGGGCGTAATAGCTTTGACCAATCTCGGTTAAACTGGATTTACGAGTAGTTCGATTTAACAAGCGCACACCCAGGCGTGTTTCCAAATCAACCAGTCGGCGACTGACAGCGGACTTTGCCAACCCTAATTGATCCGCAGCACGACTGATTCCACCCGCTTCTACTATGCGGATAAATATATTCATATCTTCTAACTGACCCACCTATAGTTCTCCAAAAGTGAACAATGATTTGCAATTATTGTTGTTTATCCTTTTTTAGTCAACATGTAAAATTTCCCTAAAATGTAAACAGAAGAAATAATATGAATACTAAAATTCGTGAATTAAAAACATTAACATTAGGCGTACCTACTTCTGATGGTGACGGTGTAAAAATCACACGGTTTATTGGTACATCAGAATTGAATATGCTAGATCCATTTTTATTGTTCGATGCTTTCGAATCTGATCAAGCTCAGGATTATATCGGTGGTTTTCCCGATCATCCTCATCGTGGTTTTGAAACGGTTACTTATCTGTTAGCTGGTCGTATGCGCCATAAAGACAATGCTGGTCATGAAGGTGTGATCGAAGCGGGTGGTGTGCAATGGATGACCGCTGGCAAAGGCATCGTACATTCAGAAATACCTGAACAAGAAAATGGTTTGTTACAGGGTTTTCAACTATGGATTAATTTACCCGCCAGTAAAAAGATGCAGGAACCGGCTTATCAAGAATTTCCTGCCAATGAAATTGTAATTGACAGATTAGATAACGGTACAGAAATACGTGTAATTTCTGGTATTACAAATAATGGAGTATCTGGGCCAGTAACTAATAACACTGTTAATCCAATCTATTTGGATGTTTTTTTGCCTGAAGGGCAGGTGTTTGAGCAAACCATCAATGAAGATGACAATATTTTTATCTTCGTGATTGAAGGTGCGTTATCTGTCGGTAATGCAATGCGTAAGATAAATCGTCATCAAATGGGTGTTTTAGAAGAAGGTGATCAAGTGCTTGTAACTGCGAATGAATATGCCCGGTTTTTATTAGTAGCGGCACATCCCTTAAATGAACCAGTTGCACGGGGAGGCCCATTTGTAATGAATACAAAAGCAGAGGTGTTGCAGGCTTTTGATGATTATTCAAAATAATCGCTTTTAGGAGAATAAAATGGGACTGTTAGTTGATGGAAAATGGAAAGACCAATGGTATACGACTGAAGAAAGCAAAGGAAAGTTTGTACGATCATCTGCCCAGTTTCGAAACTGGGTAACTGCTGATGGGTTAGCAGGGCAAAGCGGACGTGCAGGCTTTAAAGCTGAGGCAAATCGTTATCATTTGTATGTGTCTTATGCCTGTCCCTGGGCAAATCGTACTCTAATCTTTCGCAAACTAAAAGGACTGGAAAAAATAATTTCCTTATCTATTGTACATTGGCATATGGCAGAAGATGGTTGGAGCTTTAAAGAGGGTGAAGGTGTGATTGCTGACCCGATCATTAATGCAAAATATCTTCGTGATGTTTATTTAAAAGCAAATAATAGTTATTCAGGTCGTGTCACCGTTCCCATACTCTGGGATAAAAAAACTAATGCCATCGTTTCCAATGAATCATCGGAAATCATTCGCATGTTCAATTATGCTTTTGATGAAATAGGCGCAATAGAAGGAGATTATTATCCTGAACAACTGCGTGAGGAAATTGATACTTTAAATGAAAGAATTTATGACACTGTGAATAATGGCGTCTATAAGGCTGGATTTGCTACAACACAACAGGCCTATGAAGATGCTGTTGTTCCTTTATTTAATACACTGGATTGGCTTGATGATCGGCTTAAGTCGCAGCGATATTTAACTGGCAATCAAATAACCGAGGCAGACTGGCGTTTATTTACAACCCTGATACGATTTGATACTGTTTATGTTGGCCATTTTAAATGTAATTTAAAACGTCTGGTTGATTATCCGAACTTATGGGGCTACACACGTGATCTATATCAACAACCGGGTGTTGACGAGACTGTTAATATGCACCACATCAAACAACATTATTATGGTAGCCATACTACGGTTAATCCAACAAGTATCGTCCCGTTAGGACCAGAGATTGATTTATACAAATCTCATAACAGGCACTCTTATTCAGAGTGAAAAAACTAGTAATTATAAAAACTTTTTAAATCAAGAGGAAAAAATAATGGATAAAGCAATAGTTGCAGATAATAAACCCGTAGTAGTTCAACTGGAAAGTGGTAAAACTTATTATTGGTGTAGCTGTGGAAAATCAGAAAACCAACCTTTTTGTGATGGTTCACATGAAGGAACCAGTTTTACACCCAAAGTCTTCACACCTGAAAAATCAGAAACCGCTTATTTATGTCAATGTAAGCAAACAAAAACACCACCTTATTGTGATGGGTCTCATGAAAAAACCTGATAATGATTGGGAAAATCGTTACCAACAAGGACAAATTGGCTGGGATAGGGGGGAAGTTAGTCCTAGTTTACTACACTGGCTAAAAAGTGAATTATTAAAACCATGTCGAATATTGATTCCAGGCTGTGGTAATGGACATGAGGTATTAGCTCTGGCTGAAAAAGGTTTTGATGTGGTTGCTATAGATATTGCACCAACTGCAATCGAAAACCTTACGAAAGCACTTAAAACCAGGCAATTAAACGCAGAGCTAATTCAAACTGATTTTTTTACATGGGAGTTAGAAAAGCCCTTTGATGCGATTTATGAACAAACCAGTTTATGCGCGCTCCATCCTGATGAATGGGTGAAGTATGAAAAAAGCTTATATTCTTGGTTAAAACCCAAAGGAAAGTTGTTTGCTCAATTTATGCAAACGGGACAAGAAAGTGGCCCACCATTTCACTGTGATATTAGCGCTATGGCAGACTTATTTCTTGTAGAGAGGTGGCTATGGAGCGAGCAGCATGAGACGAAAGTAATTCATTCAGACAATTTGTATGAAAAGATGTACTTGCTTGAGCGATCCTTTTAATTTTTTGATTTAAAAAGGATAAGTGAAAATAAATAGACTAGCCTAATGTCTCTTAAAAAACACCAGTTGCAACTAAATAATTTTACCTGAGGTAATTTAATAGATTATAATGCATCTATGTAATTAGGTGCTCAGTTTACTGAGTTAAACGGGAAGTCCGGTGAGAGGTTTTAATCAATTCCGGCGTAGCCCCCGCTGCTGTAGACCTGATAAATCACTCAAATGCCACTACACATCGTGTGGGAAGGCGAGTGATTTAAGTGAAGGTAAGCCAGAAGACCGGCCTAATTAATCTTGGTGCTATCTTCGGAGGGAGGATATAGGCCAGTAAAACAGTTCTTACCGTTTTTCTGTGCATATTTTCCCTTATAGCTTTGCTCCGTATTGTTTTTTATAAGGAAGACTCCTGTGACTATTCAAACTAATTCACATTCTGCAACTCAAGCAAAAACTAGCACTTCTAATGTTGCTAGTATATCCGCCATTTTTTTTGGTTTTGTGTTAATTCTGGCTATTGGCTTTTCACCTATAGAAGCGGTTCACAACGCAACGCATGATAATCGTCATGCCACCGGTTTTCCTTGCCATTGATCTAACATGTTTAATCGAATAGTTTTATCTGCTTTTTTAGCAGGCACAATTGCTGGCATATTGCTTTCTGTTATTCAAATATTTTGGGTTACACCGCTTATTTTAGAGGCAGAAACTTATGAAGTATCTTCTCCTGCAATAGCTAATGAGATAGAAACAGCGGAGGAAGCGTGGGCACCAGATGATGGTTGGGAACGAACCTTATACACAACCGGCAGTAATATCGTCATAGCTTTTGGCTTTGCGATAATTTTGACAGGGTTTTATAACTTATTTCAATTCTCAAAACCACATCAAGGTTTGGCATGGGGAGTCGCTGGCTATATTGCTTTTTTTGTCTCACCTGCATTGGGCTTGCCACCCGAATTACCCGGTACCGTTGCCGCTGATTTGGTTGATCGGCAATATTGGTTTTTAGGGACTGTATTTTGTACCGCAATTGGTTTGATGTTAGTTTTTTTATCCAGTAAATGGTTATTACGATTAACAGGTGCTTTTTTAGTTGTAATGCCTCATCTTATTGGTGCACCCCAGCCTTTAAAGCATGAAAGTTTAGCCCCGCATTCGTTAATAACTCAATTTATTTGGGCATCTTCATTATCTAATGCTCTTTTTTGGATAGCATTAGGTATCTTATCTTTAGTATTGTTTAGATTCTTTTCTCCCCTTCAAGTGACAGATCGGTGACTGATTCCAGACAAGTAACAAAAAAAGGGAAAGTCTGGTTTGTGGGTGCCGGGCCGGGTGATCCTGAGTTAATCACTGTTAAAGGGCTACATTTACTAGAACAAGCCGGTGCAATTCTTTATGCAGGTTCTTTGGTTAGTCAGGCAACAACCTTATACGCTCCTAAAGACTGCATAGTTCATGATTCAAAAGGGATGACCTTAGAGGAAATCACCCGTTGGCTAATTACTCAGGCTCAACAACATAAAACAATTGTTCGGCTACAAACAGGAGACCCAGGACTTTATGGTGCGCTGATTGAAATGGTGCGACCATTAAACCAGGCTAAGATTGATTGGTCTGTAGTCCCAGGTGTTTCTTCAGCTATGGCATCAGCTGCTGCGGCAGGAGAAACACTGACATTGCCAGAAGTAACCCAAACGGTTATTTTTACTCGAATGGAAGGCCGGACGCCCATGCCGGGGGGTGAGGATTTAGAATCCTTAGCAATACATAAAACAACTTTATGTTTATTTTTATCCATCACTTTATTAGCCGATGTACAAAGGGCTTTACTTAATGTGGGTTGGGATGAAGAATCATCTATTCTGGTTGTACAAAAAGCCAGTTGGCCGAATGAAGAAAAAATTGTTCGTGGAACGATTAAAAATATACGTGAAAAATGTCGTGCCGAAAAAATAAATAGCCAGGCAATGATCATTGCCAGTCCAACATTAGGCGCACAGCATTGGCCAGAAATTAGTCACTCTAAACTTTATGATGCCAACTTTACGCATCGATTTCGAAAAGCAAATAAAAAATGAATACAAAACAAACCATTTTATTAGTCGGGCACGGTTCTCGTGAAGCCTCTGGTAACGCAGAAATCGAGTGTTTTGTTAAACATTGGCGCAACCATTCACCTCAGCGGCGTGTTGAAGTGTGTTTTATCGAATTCGCTGATGTTTTATTAGATGAAGGATTGGATAATGCAGCACAATATGGACTACCAGTTATTATTGTGCCCTTGATTTTAAACGCAGCGGGTCATGTAAAAATGGAATTACCCGAGCATATCGAAAAAGCGCGGCTTCGTCATCCAAAGGTTGATTTTGTTTTTTGTAAACATCTAGGTGCAAGTGAGGAAATACTGGTTATTTTAAAACGTAATCTTAAAAAATCTATGGCAAAACTGGATGTGCCAGACCCTAGGACTACAGGTGTTGTTATATTGGGGCGAGGTTCTTCCGACCGAGTTGCCAATGGAGAAATTGCAAAAATAGCACGCTGGTTGTTTGAAGAGGGGGATCATGATTTAGTTGATATTGCTTTTACTGGTATTACTCATCCTCGTTTAGAAGCCGTTGTTCAGCGGCAGATAACGCTTGGGATGAAGCAAATTATCGTGCTGCCGTATTATTTGTTTACTGGCACACTAATGAACCGAATTGGTCGACAGCTAGATCGCATACAAAAACAGTATCAACAGATATTTTTTGCCTTGGGTGATTATATAGGGTTTGAGAATGAGGTTTACGCTTTACTAGAAAAACGAATCAAGGATGCCACCAATCAAAACGATATTCAAATGATGGAGTGTGACGGCTGTAAATACCGCGAAATTGCGGCTGAACAGGGTCATGGACATAGTCACGATCATGATCATACCCACGACCATTCAGGAGAAAAGTGTACATGAACCAAAATACCGTTACCGAACAATTAACAGAAGCAGGTCGCCGAATCGAACACGACTCATTTGCAATTGTTGATAGTGAAATAGATTCACACGCTTATGATGAAGAGCAGTGGCAAGTGGTAAGACGGATGATTCATGCGACAGCAGATTTTGAATTTAATGGCTTAACTCATTTTCATTCTAAAGCAGTAAGTGACGGTGTCCAAGCACTATTAAGCGGCGCATCAATTGTGGCTGATGTAGAAATGATTTGTGTGGGACTCTCTAAGCCGAGATTAAATCATTTTTCAGTGACTACCCATCATTTTATTGCTGATGAAGATGTGATTGCACAAGCCAAGCTTGAAAATACAACTCGAGCTGTACAAGCCATGCGAAAAGCAAATAAAAAAAATATTCTGAACGGGGCAATTATCGCTGTTGGTAATGCACCTACAGCATTGATTGAAGTAGTACGAATGATAAAAGAGGATGGATTAACTCCATCATTAGTGATTGGTATGCCCGTTGGCTTTGTTTCTGCCGCAGAATCTAAAGCATTACTGAGTGAAGTAAAAGATATTCCCTGGATAGTTATTGAGGGTCGTAAAGGTGGCTCTACTTTGGTGGTGGCTGCTATTCATGCTTTACTTGCTGTGGCTGAACAAACGCAATAATGAAGTCTTGTGGAAAAAAAAGCCAAAGGCACACGTAAAGGCTATACCACTGGCGCTTGTTCAGCTGCGGCTGCCAAAGCTGCTACGGTGGGGTTGATTAATGGTTTAGTGCCTAAAATCGTTGAATGTGATTTGCCCAATGGACAAAAAGTCATGTTCGAAATAGCTGACTCAGGTTTTGATGGAAGAATAGCTCATGCCGTTGTTATTAAAGATGCAGGTGATGATCCCGATGTAACTGACAAAGCCGCATTAACTGCGCATGTACAGTTGTTACCACAACATCAAGGTGAAGTTGTATTAAAGGGTGGCGAAGGTGTCGGCAAAATAACCATGCAAGGTTTAGGGTTAGAAGTTGGTGGTGCAGCAATTAACCCAGTCCCATATAAAAATATTAAAGCTAATGTGGTGAATATTGCGACAGAGCTTTTACAGAAAGTAGGTCTTGAGGTGACTATTTCTGTCCCTGGAGGAGAAAAGATAGCAAAGAAAACGCTTAATTCTCGTCTGGGTATTGTTGGTGGTATTTCTATATTGGGTACCACAGGTATAGTTCACCCCTATTCAACCGCAGCATTTCGAGCAAGTGTAATTCAAGGCATAGAAGTGGCAGCAAACCAAGGCCAGCAAGTTGTTGTATTAACAACCGGTGGGCGTACTGAAAAATTCACTATGGTTCAATTACCCGAATTGGCTCAAGCTAGTTTTGTACAAATGGGCGATTTTCTAAAATATGCATTGGATACCGTCGTTAAGTGTGAGATTCCACAGGTTGTGATTGGAGGAATGGTCGGAAAACTTACTAAAATTGCTCAGGGAGAAACCATCACCCATGCAAATCGAAATGCAGTTAATACAGGGTTATTAGCTGATATTGCAGCAGATATTGGCGTTTCCAGAGAAATATGTGATGAAATTAAACAGTCAACCATGGCGCGATATGCCAGTGAAAGGATGGAAGAATTAGGTTTAATTCAGCCTTTTTATCAGGCATTAGGTCAACGAGTCATTGATACATTACACCAGCGATACCAAGGTAAGTTTCAGTTGCGAGTATTAATGTGTGATTTTGAAGGCAACAAATTAGCCGAAGTAGAGGGAGAAGTTTGAAATGACAGCAAGCTGTCGAATAATCGGTATTTTAGATGATGGTAAGCAAAGTTTAACAGCTAGTTCCTTACAGCATATTATAGATGCAGATGTGGTCATTGCTGGAAAAAGATTGCTCTCAGTTATGGCTGATGAAATACAGATGGAAACAGAATGCCATGATTTGACGGGACATTTGTCACAAGTACCTGGCTGGATTACTCAAGCTCAGAATAAAGGCAAAAAAGTTGTTGTGTTAGCAACAGGTGACCCCCTGTGCCATGGTATTGCAAATTATTTAATCAAAAAAATTGGCAGCCATAAAATTGAAGTGTCACCCAATTTATCAATGGTTCAGTTAGCCTGTGCAAAATTAGGAATAGCCTGGCAAACATGTCAAATTGGTTCGGTACACAGTGAGGACACAGGTGAATGGACATTGGGAGCTAACCCTCAACATACCTTATATAAGGCATTACAATTATTAAGACAATCAAATTTAACCGCAATTTATACTAGCCCAGAAAATACACCTGATCGTATCGCTCGAATGCTTCAGATAGAAGGTTTATCTGGAGACTATGAACTGGCAGTAGCAGAATGTTTATCACAGGAAAAAGAAAATGTTTCACAGTGGTTGACAGTAGATGAGGCTGCCTCCAGTCAATTTGCGAACCTTAATATTGTCGTCCTACGAAAAAAATCAATAACCGAAGATGCCTTATTTGGCCTGCCCGATGAGCGATTTAAACAACGCAAACCTGATAAAGGTCTTATTACAAAACGTGAAATACGTGCAGTATCACTGGCACGTATGTCTTTAAAGTTGGATAGCATTGTCTGGGACATCGGCGCGGGTTCTGGCTCAATTGGTTTGGAAGCTGCTCGATTATGTCTTCAAGGTCATGTTTATGCGATTGAAAAAAATACGGATGATACTTTAATCGCATTGAGCAATAAGGCAAGTTTACAAGTAACAAATTACAGCTTGATACAAGGACGTGCGCCAGACAGGTTAGAATATTGGCCTGACCCCGACGCCGTATTTATTGGTGGCTCTGGCGGTGAGCTACGAGAGTTAATTTTACTTTGTATGGAAAGGTTGAAACATAACGGTCAATTAGTGATGAATTTTGTCACATTTGAAAACCTAAGTACCGCGATGGAAACATTAAAGCAGATTTCTGCACAATGGGATGTAGTACAACTGCAAGCTTCTCGTAGCAAACCCATTTTATCAATGCAGCGTTTACAGGCAGAAAACCCTGTCTGGATTGTATGCGCCACAGCGAATAAAAATCTGGATGAATAAGATTAAAACGGGGCATTTAATTGGAGCATCATTAGGACCAGGAGATCCTGGTTTAATTACCCGACATGTTTGGGAATTGCTCAACAATAACGAAAATCATTGGGCTTATCCGATTCGGAGAAAAGGGTCAAAAAGTCATGCTTTGGGTATTGTATTGCGAGCTGGGCTTGATTTGCCTGATGAGCATACAGCACTGATTTTTCCTATGACACATGATGCGACTATTTTGGCGGGTTACTGGTTGCGTGCGGCAGAAACAGTTTTGGCTAAGCTTAAAGCAGGGCAAAATGTGATCTTTCTAGTTGAGGGTGATGCTTCAACTTATTCCACATTTAATCACTTGGCACGAGCCGCACTAGGGTTAGAAAAAAATATAACCATTAAAACGATTCCGGGAGTCCCTTCTTATAATGCTGCTGCTGCAGAGTTAGCCATGCCGTTGGCGGATACGGATGATACAGTTGCAATTATTCCTGCAGGCTATGGAATAGAAATGATTGAGCGTATGCTGAATGATTTTGATACTTTGGTTTTGCTAAAAGTAAAGCCATTGCTGGATGACATCATTGATTTATTACAGCATCGTGGCTTGCTGGACAATTCCGCTTTTATTGAAAAAGCAGGTGCGCCTGAAGAACGTATTGTTAAAGATATACTTAGTTTGAAAGGGACTAAAGTTAATTACCTTTCACTATTATTAGTTCGCAACTCACAACGTCAACGCGGTGAAATTATGCGTGGTTGCCGCAAACAAACTAAATAAATTTTATGAATATTCCTAAAGATCCTCGTATCGTACTCGTTGCAATTACCAAGCATGGTGTAGCCAGAGCATTAAGTGTTGCTAAAGAATTACCAGAAGCAAGCCTGGCGATAACAGAGAAATTTGCAGACACAATTCCTTCTATCGACAATACAGTTGATGTATTACCGGGTAAATTAAGCGCGAATATTGCAGGACTTTTTGAGCGTTACGATCAAGTGGTTATGTTTATTTCCTTAGGTGCAGTGGTACGATTAATTGCGCCACATTTAAAATCTAAAGATGAAGACCCAGGCGTTATTGTGATTGATGACGCAGGTCAATTTGTTATTCCCGTGCTCTCAGGTCACGTTGGTGGTGCTAATGCTTTTGCAGAAAAACTGGCTAATTTAACCCACGGGGTTGCAGTAGTAACGACCGCATCTGACGTGGGTAAAACGATTCCTGTTGATATTTTAGGACGTGATTTAGGCTGGAAAGTAGAAGCACCAAAAATTAATATTACTCGGGTCTCTGCTCATGTCGTAAATGAAGAACCGATTGCTTTTGTGCAAGAAGCGGGTAGTCGAAAATGGTGGACTAGACCTACACCACTGCCTAAAAATATTCATTTATTTGATCATCTTGATGATGTCGATTTATCCCAATTTAAAGCTATCTTGTGGGTGACAGAACAAGAAATACCTGCCGAAAAATGGGATGTATTAACAGAGCGCTTAGTCGTTTATCGCCCACCTACTGGACAAACTTAATGCAAGTAATTTTAGGGCTAGGTTGTGATAGAAATACGTCATTCAAAACACTAGAAACAGCAATCAACCAAGCCCTTTTATCAACAAAGTTAAATAAAAAAAATGTGGCTGGTGTCGCAACTATTGATAAAAAAAATGATGAACAAGCGATATTACAATTAGTTGAAAAACAAAAATGGCCGATACATTTTTTTAATGCTGAGCAATTAGCAAAAATTCCAGTGCCGAATCCATCCAAGGTGGTTCTAAAATATATGGGCACACCCGCAGTATCAGAAGCAGCAGCTTTATTAGCGGCGGCAACAACGATGGATGATTTACTATTAGAAAAATACAAATACCTGGGCGAAGACGGTAAAAACGCAACGGTATCTATTGCACTCCTAAGAGAAAAATAATGAAACAAGGTAAAATTTTATTGGTCGGTTTTGGACCAGGCGCAGCTGAACACATGACCTATCGCGCTCGTGCTGCGATAGATGAAGCAGATGTTGTTATTGGTTATTCCACTTATATTAAATTAGTAAAAGAGTTATTAGACGGTAAAGAAGTTGTCCGTAAAGGGATGACTGAGGAAATTGACCGTTGTATCGAAGCCTATGAACATGCCCAGAAAGGTAAAATTGTTGCCCTGATTTCATCAGGTGATATTGGTGTATATGGGATGGCTGGCCCAACATTTGAAGTATTATTGCAAGCTGGCTGGACACCTGATCAAGGCATTGAAGTAGAAGTTATACCGGGTGCGACTGCATTAAACGCTTGTGCAGCATTAGTGGGCGCACCTTTAACGCATGACTTTTGTTCTATTTCTTTATCCGATTTATTAACACCTTGGCCTACTATTGCTCGTCGACTTGAAGCTGCTGGAAAAGGTGATTTTGTAGTTGCGTTATATAATCCAAAAAGTGGTCGGCGAACTCAGCAAATTGTAGAAGCACAACGGATTTTACTTTTACGACGAAAACCAGAAACACCCGTTGCTATTGTTAAATCTGGTTATCGCCGCCGTCAAGCTATTCAAATGACCACGCTTGCAGAAATGGCAGACTGCGAAATAGGTATGTTATGTACTGTTTTAATAGGTAATAGCAGTACATTTATAAAACAAGGGCTAATGATTACCCCTCGTGGTTATGCCAATAAATATGCCGATTTAACCGGAGAAGCCAAAGAAGGTGAAGAGGCCGGTAGATCTTTAACCATGGGTCTAATCAGTTGGCATGCTTGTGTTCTAAATTATCTACAAGCTAACCCAACACTTAATTTACACAAAGTCGCCCTTTATTTTGATGCGCCGATAAGTGAAATATTAAAGGCAATTGCAACTGGACAAACAAGTGGCGCTGCTGAAAAACAAGCCTGGCAGATAGAGCCAGCCCAAATAGATGCTGTATTAAAAGCTTCCTCTGGCTGGGGTAAATTGCGTGCAGTGATCCGCAACGAAGGGACAATTGCTGAATTATTGCTTGATACCACCAATTTTAGTTCTAAAGGTGATTGGCTAAATATAACCAACGATCATTTTCATCTGCACGTTAATAAACAAAATATTGTTAATGCTTGGTTTTATAGCTATGGTGAAAAACAACAGGGAGTTTATTTTACTGATGCCAATGGAGAGCTTTTATTTTCATTACTTCTGGTTAAAACTGAAGGTCAATATGAAGAAGTCAAACTTAATCAATTTAATCAGGATTCCGAACAATACAGGAGTGTTTAAAGGTGAGGTAAACGTGGATATTTTGTAGGTTGGGTTGCCGTCTCTTAAATGGTCTGCTAAAAATGTTAGGTTAACGATGGAGCTGTTAGCCTAACCTACGCAAGAGTTGGTGAGCTGCTTCTTAAAGAAAAAAGATAAATACTTCACTTTTAATCGCACCCGAACAATATTGTAAAATTGATAATATACAAACTGAATTGGAAGAGAAGATAACAAATGAATAATATGACCGTAGAAAAACCAAAAATTGGCGCGTACAAACGTCATTTATTAGTTTGCACTGGGCCAAGATGTACTGAGGAAGGCGAATCAGAAGCCTTGTTTGAAAGCTTGGGGGAAAAGTTTAAAGAAGCTGGATTGGCTAAAGGTGATTTACGGGTAAAACGCACCCGAACCAGTTGCTTTGCTACTTGTAAATCAGGCCCTATTTTATGTGTACAACCTGACGGTATCTGGTATTACAATGTAACCGAAGAAAATCTGGATCGTATTATCCAACAACACTTGTTAGGAGGCGAACCTGTTGAAGACCTAGTCTTTCACCAAGGGCCAAATTGCGTTGAGTAGTAAAAATATTTTTTGCCCTGCATTGCTTATTACAGCACCAGCTTCAGGCCATGGCAAAACCTCGGTTACTGCAGGAATAGCTCGCTTATACAGTCGCCAAGGATTAAAGGTACGTTGTTTTAAAACTGGGCCGGATTTTATCGACCCCACAATTTTAGCTAAAGCTTCTGGACAAGCGGTTTATAATTTAGATAGCTGGATTATGGGCAGTGAACATTGCCAGCAATTATTATACGAGGCAGCCAGTCAATCAGACCTGATTTTGGTTGAAGGCGTGATGGGATTATTCGATGGTGATCCAAGCAGTGCTGATTTGGCTGAACTATTTGGCCTACCCATTGTTCCAGTAATTGATGCATCTGCAATGGCTCAAACCTTTGCCGCTATTCTTCATGGCCTATCCTCATTTAGGTCTTCATTAAATGTCCTTGGCTCAGTGGCAAATCGGGTGGCCTCACCTCGTCATGGCGATCTGTTAAAGATGAACATTCAGGAAAATAAACCGTTGGCGTTATTGAAGCGAAATGCAGAGGTAAGTCTACCTAGTCGGCATTTAGGACTACAGTTGGCAGAAGAAATTTCAGGCATTGACCAACAATTAGATCTATTAGCAGACGCACTCTCAGATACCTGGCTTGCAAAATTACCTGAACCTGTAAAATTTTCCATTCCAAAGAATAAATTACAAACTCCTGCTACTTTGTTACAAAATACTACTATTGCAGTAGCAAGGGATCGTGCATTTTGTTTTTTATATGGACAGAATTTGAACTGTCTCCGTACTTTGGGAGCTAATTTAGTCTTCTTCTCTCCGTTGGAAGATAAACATTTACCAGAAGCAGATGCAATTTATCTACCGGGTGGGTATCCAGAACTTTATGCCAAACAGCTAGCTGAAAATTTGACACTTAAAAAAGACATAGTAGATCATGCGGAAAAATCAAAACCAATCTTGGCTGAATGTGGAGGGATGCTTTTTTTATCAGAAGCATTAGTTGATAGTACCGGTGAGCAACATCAAATGTTGAACATAATGCCCTGCATAGTGACGATGAAAACTAAATTAACTGCGATAGGATCACAGCAAGTATTGATTGATCAACAAGAAATTCGTGGGCATACCTTTCATTATTCCAGTTTAGAAAACACTATGCCTATATTTTCCCAAGCTAAATATGCGGATGACCGGATTGGAGAAGCTGTTTATCGGTTAAAGAATGTGACTGCATCGTATTTGCATTTATATTTTCCTTCTAATCCAAAGTTAACTGCTGAGCTATTTTAGCTTTTTCTCAATAACTTCCATTGCTTTTTGTACCATACAGGAGAAAACAATTGTTTAAATGAAAACCATAACGCATTAAAAAACGACTTAGGCCCTTGATGATAATTTAATAAAAGAATAGATGAGGCTTCTCTTATAAAAGAATATATAAAAACCAGGGTACTATTTATCTTCCAGTAACTAGCATAACGCATGCTCCATTGCTGCCTGTACATAAATAAATAGGTTAATAATGGCATAGTAGTATTCGGTATTGAATCCTGCAAAAAAAACTTTTCCGCCGCCAGCACATACCCGCCCCATGCTGCTTCACTGTGATTACTTTTTACTCTTTTTTGTATTGAATCCCAGTTAAAACCCATCTCATACACATCTCTTAGCTTTACCCATTCTAACATTTGCCTTGCGTTTATATAACCTGCTAAATAACCATTGTCTTCCAATTGACAATGACAAAAATTATGAAGTAATCTAAACTCTGGGCTGGGTAATCTGACCTCCCCTGTTTTCAAAGAAATTATTGAATTATCACTCCAGGCTGATGTAGAACTAACCCACTCGTTATATTTTAGGTTAACAGGGTCATTATGAATCTCTATGGCCACTGGTTGATCCTTATGTAGAAACTCAGGTAAATGCTTATATTCTTTAACTATATTTTTATTTATTCTTGGAGTATATGTATATCCGTGTTTCAACATAATATTGGTTGCAATCGTTAGTTTATCCTCAGGTAATAAAATATCAATATCGCCTAAAACACGTATACCTGGCGATTCGTACAATTCACCTAATAAACTTGCAATACCTTTCAATAGTATTGGCTCTATACCCGCTGCATTAAAGTCGGGTAATAAAGTTAACAACTGCTCCTTAATTTTATTATTTCTGGATAAATTTAAATCATAAGTAAGATTCAAATAATCTTGTAACTCTTGAGTTAGTAAGGAAAAAAGTCCTTTTTTCTTTAAATAGAAGCATAAAGCAGGTGTCACTAAATGTTCTCCTGAACAATAAACTACCGGCTCCCAAACAAACTCAGGGGAATTTATTTTCGAAAGAATTGATTCCTTCTTTTTAACAGGAGAAATGCATTGGCAAAGTAATTTTAGTGTATCTACATTATTTGCTGTCATGGTTATTTTCACAAAATTGATATAGTTGATCTATACCAGAATCTAATTTGTCGTACATTAACATGTGGTACGTTAATAATGAAATTCATTTTATTAGAGCTACAATAAACTTTCCCCTTTAATGTTTGCCTGTAATACTGATACAGAGGATAAATGCTCAATCTTTACAGAAGCCCCATCCTGATAAGTAGGTAAATAAAATGTTTTGAAATTAGTTTTGACGGTGAATTAGATCAATGGGTGGATGAAGAAATTTAACTTTAGATTTCTGATCTCCATAAACATCAAGATCGTCTAATTCAGGGTAAAGCCAGTTTTTTGTTTCTCTGTTTCTACCCTGATTAGATATAAATTTAGCAAAATGGTCAAAAAATCACAAAGTGTGTAGAAGGTTGGTTCACCTTTACTGACCTTTTAAAAGGTCAATAAAGGTGGCTTTTTTATTGTTACAAATAGTAGAATTTACCAAGTATATCCTACGCCTAGAATATATCGAAAATCTTCTCTTCTTTTGCCTGATGCAGGAATATTTTTCCAGTCATAATCAAACTGAGCGATAACATCAAAACCATTAAAGACAGGAACTCTAACACCAGTATGCGTTCTGATAAGTAAATCAGAAGCTTGTTCTAATGAAATAATACCTTCATGGTCATGAAATAATTGTAAGCTTTCATCAAGAAACCAATGATGGAAATCTAATGCCCAGCGAGCATTTACATAGCTTCTTTTATCTTCTAGGTCACGCGAATATGTATCAGCACTAGTTTGATGAGCACCGCTACCTAAAATATCTATAGCTTGTCCTTCCAAAATGCCATCAGCATATGTAATGGTATTATCATCAAGCCTGTTAAATTTTTCTTCACTCGTATAAACTTCATAAGTGTAACCAGGGCCGGCTTCAAGTGATAAGAATTTATCACTATCATCCCAAAACTGGTAACCTAAACCTGCACCACCAGTGATTCTGAAATCTAAATCCTGGAATCTATCTTTGGTGAAATCAGCATTAGCATAAACATACCAGTTTGCATCAAGAAAGCGATCAAATTGACCATAAAAACGAAAATTGTTTGCACTTTCCTTACTTGGTTCACCATTGCTTGAGTTTCGAGCCAGATCATAAGTTCCACCCATTGTAAAACGGTTAACTTCATTTCTATAAATATATTCAGCAGCTGCATGAAGAGAGCCATTTTTTGTATTTCCTGCAGATATAAGGCCACCAAGATCAAATATACCTTCACCAACATAAGTACCTTCTGGTACTGGATTTATGTTTGTAATATCATCAAGTCTTAAGGTTGTTCCAGTAGGGCCACCTAATGTTATATCTCCATTTCTAGCACTCTCAATTCTACCTTTAGCTCGAGTGCTGTCAGACTTCAGGATAGTCACTTCATCGCCAGTTTCCAGGTTAGAAATATCCTTCCAGTCAATTACAATCTTCTCTTCAGCATAATCTATATCAATAGAAACTGTATTAGCCTCCATTTCAGTGATTGTGCCAGAAATTTTATCTCCGTTGTTTAAATAGATAATATCTGCTTGAGTCGCTAAGCTTAAAACAAGCCCAGTAACTCCTACTACATTCCGTAAAATACTCATGTTAATCCTTAGGATAGTTTTAAAACACCTTGATTATAAAGGATATTATAATTTCTGTCTAACGTATAGATCCTGAGGCGCTTACTCAGCTAAAATAATTAATTAAAATCAAATAGTTAAATACTGCTCATATGTTTATTAAAGTGATCCGTAAATAGTACGAAAATTTAGAAAAAAATAAATTATTGAAAGCAACCTCAGCTATTATCAAGCTGATGTAGAAACAAATACTCCTAATGGAGTGTTAAATTGAATGGTAATAAATTCAATACCCACTAGATTAAGTGAGTCTGTAGAGTTTTGATATTTTACTAGACCTATCGAACGAAATTGATCGGTATCTATTTTAACTATTTGTCCTTTTTTCATGGTCTTATCTGTAGTAAAACGCAGGCCATTAGGTGAAAGATCATCTAATTTAGCTACTGATTGATGACCTGGCCAGCAGGTGTAAAAAATAAGGGTAGAAGATAATTTAGTCCGTGAAAAATATCGCTTTGGTCTTGAAAAATTTTTTCTAGGTGAATATAAAGGACTAAAGCATTCTATACAAAGTCCATCAACATATTCAATCGCACTTAAATTTTGAGGTGTTTTACAAAACTTGCAGTAATGCGTAATAAGAGGTTGATAGGGCGAAGAACCTAAAACATTTTTTTTTGTATATTTAACCTTAACTTTAAAGTTTTTTTTATTATCTTCTTTGTTTTCATTTATAAAACCCGATGGGTTAATGTGTTTCCCTTGCTTAAGTAAAAGATCATATTGTTTTCGCTTTGAAACATTATTTAATACAGAATAGGCTTCATCAAGCAAATCAACAGAAACCTTATTTTTTTTTAACAACATTTGATAGCTTGAGTAAATAATTGCAGCAGGTGCGTCTGGTTGAACATGCAATATACGGTAGTAATTTCTTTGATTCCTGCCTTTTAATTGAGGCATATTGAAAGGCGGTTTCTGAGTGGCTTTAGACAGTGAAAGATGACCTTTAGAAAGTGCCTCAATCTTATATTGATTTAACAGTTTTCGATCATATTTAGCACGTTTAGCTGGACTTTTTAAGGTTGCATAAGCAAGATTAATAAAACTTGCAGTATCATTTGTGCCACCAAGATCAGGGTGTAAGCGTAGCTTATGTAAAAGCGTACGATAATTATTTTTTATCGCATCTAGCGGTGCATCTGGCTGAACTTGTAAAATTCGGTAAAAATTACGTTGATTATTCTTCATCAATTCTAAGCTGCTTAGCACCTTTCTATTTATTAAGCTTGAATATAAATTATAGACAAATAAAGAGGTAGTTAAAGACTTATTAGATTAATCAGTCAGCTCTTCAGTTTATGTAAATTTACAATAAATTGTGAATTAAACTATTATTAGTTATGTGATTTTAGTAAAATAGGTGAGTTAAATGGCCATGAATTATAATATCTACGCTTTGGTAATATAAAGAATTAGTTTTGTAAGATATAAATAATCATTAATCCACATTTAAAATTAACTTAAATAGACAGGCAGGAAAGTTTTATTATGAACAAAAAAGCGATGACATTGGCTTTTACTCTTATAGCATTATTAAGTTTTCAAACAGCTACACAAGCAGCTGATATTCAAGCAGGAAAAGATGCATTTGAAACTTGTCGAGGCTGCCATAGTGCGCCAGGCTATAGTAATGTTTATCCAACCTATTATGTACCTAAAATAGGAGGGCAAGTTCCTGCTTATACAGTAGCAGCACTAAAAGCGTATAAAGAGTCTAATCGATCTCATCGCACTATGATGGCTAATAGTTACGATCTTTCTGAACAAAAAATGGAAGATATTGCGGCTTATTTAGCAGAAGCTACAGGCGGATCTAAAGAAAGCAAATCAAACCATGGAGACATCACCAAGGGTAAAAAATTAGCTGAAACGTGCCTGTCTTGCCATAATGATGATACAAGCTCAAACAACCCTAGGTTGGCAGGTCAACATGCTAATTATCTAGAAAAAGCGATGCAAGATTATCAGTCTGGCGAACGTAAAAATGCATTAATGAAATCAATGGTGGAAGATTTATCTGAAGATGATATTAGAGATATTTCTGCGTATTTTTCAAGCTTAAAAGGTCTAGTTGCGACTGAATAATTTATGTAAAGGCTGTATTATTTTTTTAGTTAAACATATTAATAAATATATCAACGTTCTCTCAAAAATTTATTCAGGATTGATATGAAAAAATATTATTTGTTACTATTAGTACCACTGCTGTTAATCGTTGGTTGTTCCAGTGAGCAAGATAAAACCACAGAAGAACAACCCAAAAAAGTACAAATTTTTAAAGAACAAACTGAAGCACTCAAAAAGGCAAAAAATGTAGAAAATATTCTTCAAATGGGAGCAGATAGAAATCAAAAGATAATAGAAGAACAGAGTCAATGAAATTTGATATTGTTGTCCTTTTATAGTTTGAATTGCGTCTTAAAATCGACAGTTTGTGGGGATAATAAGCCAGAATTGGTAGCATATTCCCTCAATCTTTCTTAACTATATTCGATGAGGATAAACTTGGTTGAAGTCGTTATCCTTATGTTTTTAAAATGGAATATATATAGGTTTCGGTGGGTATGAATAACAATGCAGAAAAGCATAAGAAAAGCTAAATTTTCTCTCTTATTTTCTATTGATAATGCTCTATCAATAACTGAGCTTCTTTAACAAAATGCTGACGTAATTCATCAGGTTTTACAACCTCTGCTTTACTACCAAAACTTGCCAGCCACCAACGTAATTCCAACGTATCGGTTATTGTACCTTCAAGTAACAGGCGACCATCATCTTGAGGCGTAAGAGTCTGATCCTTAGTTAAAGGTGTTTCATGTAAATGTTCAATTGACTTTGCATTAAACAAAGCTTTTAGATGAATAGGTTCAGAGCTAATAGGGTAGGAAAATTGCTGGGCATCGTTCACATAAGAATCAATAGTAAACCCATCCAATTGCACTGAATTTTCATCCAATAGTTCTGCTGATTTAAAACGATGCAGAGCAAGTTGCTTAATATCTTTGTAATCCCACAAAGTACACACCAGATATATAACCCCCTGTCGATTAACAATACCTAAAGGATGAATACAATATTCCCTGCATGGTTTGGGACTACGCGGTTTATAGCTTGCTTTAATCTTTTTTTCTTGCAGTAATGCTTGATAAACAACTTGCTGAATAGCAGGATCAATCACAGGCTTTATCAATACGGGACCACGATCAATCACAGCTACTTTTTTTGACCAATCTTTTAATTGAGACGTTGCTGAGTCAAACACTTCTGAGGCTCGATTAAAATAGGGCTGTAACAATTCTAAAGTGGCTTGAGGCAAAAGAGGTGATAAATAAGACTCCGCCATTTGAAACGCCAATGCCGTAACAGGCTCCATCCCAGGTAAATCCTGTGTATTGGCATTTTCCGTCCAAAACCAGCTTTGTCCCCTGCCTTGGGTTTCAGAGCTTAATGGAAACGTACCAGACAGTTTGTTTAAATCACGCTGTACCGTGCGAATATCAATCTCGTAACCTTCACCATTTAACAAGCTATTTAATTCTGGTGCACCAATAGTTCTAGGGTAACGGGGGATTTTAGACAACATTAACCATTGCCTATAAAGGGTATCGACAGTGCGGCTCATAAAAATGACTCAAATACAAAAATAATTACCTTAACTATAGAATGTATCAAGTAACTTGCAAGTTAACAGAAATCTGTGGTTCTCTGTGGGAGCGCGCTTTAGCCGCGATTGTGTATCTACAACATCGTGGCTAAAGCACGCTCCTACAAAAATAGATTAATCGAATGCAATAAATAATTCACCACGACTTACTCTGTCGCATAGCCCAGTCATAATAGCCCTTCTTTCCAGAAGAGTTGAGGTTTATGATGTCCCCATCCCCGTTATTAACAACAACCCCATCCGATTTATCAGATGATATAAGTATCCAGCAATTAAAACAATATTGGTATAGCCGTAGCCTATTGTTATGTAACGGCATAAAAAAAGTTATAAATTCCGCCGTAGAAGAAGACAAAACAACCTGTCGTTTACTAGAAATAAACCCTAGTAAGTTTGAGGATAAGCCACCCTCCACCCTACACAGATTAATCAAAGCACAGGCGACTAAAATCGCCAAACGACCAATCCACCGCCAAGGGACTTTATTTGACAACTTACAACTAATAAAACAAAAGATTGAATTAAACACCGCTGAAATAGAAATTTTACTCTTTGCCTGCTCCATTTATTTAGACCGAGACTACTGCGAGGCTTATCTGTATTTCGGTCGATTTAATGATCGGCAGTTTTACTCTTTTTTAGCCAACACCTTAGACATTCCTTATGCGGATATTAGCAACGCATTAAACAGAAATAATTTGCTGCATCAATCAGGCTTGCTAAGTATAAACACAACACCCAGCGACCTTGAAGATAAATTTTTACCACTGAGTGACTTTTTTGACGGATTAGAACGTCCACAAAAAAATATAGAATCATTTTTTTCAGCAACCATTGTTCCTGCCCCAAAGCCGGTATTAACCCCAAAACATTACCGGCATATTAAACAGGATTATGCACGATTAAGCGCATACATAAAAACAGTCTGTGACAAAAAAACAAAAGGTGCCAATGTCTTAATTTATGGCTCCCCCGGTACAGGAAAAACACAATGGGTAAGAACACTCACCCATGAATTAAAGCTTAAACTGTCAGAAATTAGCCTAGAGTGGGAGGGCGGAGGCATCTTATCAGGTGATGCCCGCGTTAAGGCATGTCAACTGGCACAAACCCTGTTTAAGAAAAAGAAACGCTACTGTTTATTGTTTGATGAAATTGAAGATTTATTCCAAAGCAGCTTTTTCGATCAATTTTCAGGCAATAAAAGCTCACCCCATAAAGGATGGATTAATCAATTACTAGAAAACAACCCCGTCCCCACTTTTTGGATTACTAACGATATAGAGGTAATGGATGAAGCCATTCTTAGACGCTTTGACCTAGTGTTTGAGCTACCAGCACCCCCCTATACCGTCAGAAAACAAATGCTAACGGAAACCTTAAAAGACACCACCGTAAGCCGCCAATGGATTGACAAAATGTCGCATTTAGACCACTTACCACCGGCCATTATTAACCGGGCAGCAAAAGTGAATAACTTGATAGGAGGACAAAAAACGGACGATGCAGAAAAAAATCTGGAACAGATGATAGGTAATACATTAAAATCCATGGGGCATCAGCATAAAGCCAAACGAGCCCACACAACAGAATTTTACGACCCGGCATTAATAAATACCAAAGCCCCGTTGGATAAAATAGCCAAGGGACTTAAAAAATCAGGCATGGGGAGACTGTGCTTATACGGGCCGCCCGGTACAGGAAAAAGTGCCTATGCAAAATACCTTGCAGAGCATTTAAAGATGCCTTTAATTGCTAAACAAGCCTCAGATATTATTGACTGCTATGTGGGAGAAACAGAAAAAAATATCGCTAACATGTTTGAACAAGCAAGGCAGGAAAAGGCACTGTTATTATTGGATGAAGCCGACAGTTTTTTACGCAACAGACTCAACAATCAGCACAGTTGGGAAACCACCCAAGTCAATGAGCTATTAGTACAAATGGAAAATTTTGAAGGTATTTTTATCTGCTCCACCAACCTGATGAATAACCTAGATACCGCCGCCCTCAGGCGGTTTGACTTTAAATTAGAATTTGCTTATTTAAACCCCAAGCAAGCGTGGAAATTGTTGAAGGGGTTTATTAACCAGCCTATTAGCTCTCTTTCTAAAGATGAAAAAGAGGAGGTTAAAAAACAGATAGCCGCCATTCAGCAACTCACCCCCGGGGATTTTGCAGCGGTTAAGAGGAGGTTGACTGTATTGGGGGAAATGGATGACTTGTCTTTGTTTGTTCAATCTTTGCGGGATGAGGTTGGTTTTAAAGGTGAAGGGAGTAAGCGGTCTATTGGGTTTGGTGCTGAGTTTTGAATTTGAATTGTGAGAGGGGTCTGTTTTTTGTAAAACAGTGGGGGTTTGTTGCTGTTTTGGTGTATCTACTTTGATTGTTTTGGGCTAGGTTTAGTAGTGAGTATAGGCAATATATTATTTTGTCTCATTAACACTATTTTTAGGAGTTGCAATGTTCAATGGAATACGAGTATTTGATACCATTCTTGATACTAAAAACCTTAACGATACAGTAACTAGGAATTCAGCTGATTTTTGGGCTCCTTTCTGTAAATCAGCTGGATGGAAGTTTGGCTATGAAAGGGTACATTCACTAGATGATTTAGAATATTTTTTTTCTAAAAAAATAAAAGAAGACATTATTATTTTTTCAGGGCATGGAGATGAGAATGGTTTTTATTTATCAAATGGTGACTGTTTTAATGGAGAAGATTTAAAATCGTTTCCAAAAAAAAATTATGGTAAAACGATCATTTTTTCATCTTGCTTAATAGGGAAAACCGAGCTTCCTTCGACATTAAAAGATTATTTTTCTGCTCAAGCATTCTTCTCATATCGACACCTTATGTATGATCGTTTTTGTTTTTTATATGAGTCAATTTTACTGACATTAATTGAGCATAAGCAAATGAAAGGAAAGAAAAACTTCACAGATAATGATTTTTTAAATTTTCAAAGTGAAACTGATTTCATGAAAAATATGAATGAAAAAAATGTAAAGCTTCATCCAATGGTGATGGCATAAACCGTAAGCCGGATGAGCGATAGCGTTATCCGGCATTTTATGGGTATTGTGGAAAAGGGTGGAATGCGTTTCACTTTTCCCTACGAGCTAACACAGCGTCCCAGAAATCAAAACAAGATCGACTAAACGAGACTGAGAAATTAGAGTGTGAAGTATGCAAGTTAGATTTTAAATCCATTTATGGTGATTTAGGAAGTGGTTTTATTGAAGCTCACCACACAATACCTGTTTCAAAAATGAAGGAAAATCATAAAACGAAACCATCTGAATTTGCAATGGTATGCTCAAATTGTCATCGAATGTTACATCGAGGCAAGAGATTACTGTTTATAGAAGATCTTAAAGAAGTAATGAATACAATCAGGAGTAATATTCTATGAAATCTGAAGTACTTGAGACCACAGAAAAACTTGATATTAAAATAAGTCAGATAAAATTCTTTATGCTCGATTCTGATTGTTTTCAATCGACTCAAGATTGGTTGGCCGAGATTGAGGAAAAGATAGTTGTTATAGATGAAATTTATTTTGATATATACGATGAGGGAATGTCATGGAATGAAGCTTGGTCGGAGTCGGGTACGGATGGACAAGAGATTTTTGATGATATTGAAGAGTTATTATGTTTTGACGACGAAGATAATATTCTATTTTTAGATGAAATAACTGAACAAACTATAATACCTGATTTAGAACAATTTTTAACAGCTTTTAGGGATAAATATTTAGAGTTAATTAGAGAAATAAATACATTACTTTCAAATATTTCAGAAAATATAATAAATGACTATGATATTTCTCTTGCTTTTGACAGCGATTCGCAACCCGTAAGACGTATACCCCGTAAGTTGGAATAGCGCTAGCGTTTTCCGACATGATATACACGATGATTTATCTGCTACTTATGACTTGGTGGAATGCGCTATCACTTTTCCATCCACGAGCTAAAATGGCCGATATCTTCCGCGAAGACCCGCGCAATAGAACAACTCACGTCTCTCTTCGTGAATTGAGCGACCATTTTTAATATCTCTCAGCTTATTTTCTAACTAAAAAGCCTTAATATGACAGAAACTCTAAAAGTAGCTAGTTGTTCAGTAGCAGAGTTACTTGCCAATCACCCGATAAAATTATCTGATGATAAAATTTCAGGAAAATTAATTATTCCTGAATACCAGCGTCCTTATACTTGGCAAGCTAAAGAAATGAGTAAATTATTTAATGATTTACTTAGCTACTTTAAAGCTCTTTCTAAAGACCCTAATGATCCTCCAAAAGTCATTAATCATAAATACTATCTTGGTAGCATTATTTTGCATCAAGAAGTTAACGAAGATGAAAATCTAAACCGTTTAAATATTATTGATGGACAACAGCGTGTCACTTCATTAGCAATACTAGCCTATTGGTTAAAGCATGAACTGCAACCAGAAATTATTTATAATGCTCCAAGCTCACAGCAACAAATCGCTAAAAACATTGCTTATTTAGAGAATAAGCACGGGCATGATTACACAAAATTAAAAACTTCAATCAATTTCGACAATATCAATATAACCTTAGTTGTTACGAAGAGTGAAGATGATGCTTATCGTTTCTTTGAAACCCAAAATACAGGAGGCGTAAGATTAAACGGTGCCGATATTATTAAAGCTCATCATTTACGCGCCACGAAAACCAATATTCAAGATAACTATGCAAGACAATGGGAAGCCTTAGGTGAACTGTCACCATTATTAGATTCCGTTATGAAAGTGCGATATTGGCAGGCATTTAAGTTTAAAGAAATGCCGTCACAAAGAACACCCCATTTAATTAAAGCAGAAGTTGTTAACGAATTAGCTGAAAACTGCAACAATAAATCTACTGATAACATCGCTTATCGAAGTGTTCAACATATCAAACATGACTCTGGCTGGCACATTAATACCCCTGAAACAGGCTTTGCTATGCGGCAACCCTTAAATTCAGGAATTAATACCATTGACTATTTAAGCTACTTTGCTAACTTGAAACAAAGCTTATTAGTTAAAAATAGCAAAATATCAAATCAAGATGATTTTATTGCCTTTTATTCAAATGACTTAATTCAAGATACTCATGGTACTGCTTACCTTAAACGATTGTTTGATACTACTTTGTTATTGTACGTTAGCCAATTTGGTACATCGCAATTATTTGAAGCCGCTTTATGGTTATTTAGAATGGTATATTCACCAAGAGTGAAAAATCAAAAATCTGTTCGTGAAAGCACCATTCAAGCCTTTGTTCGAGACCATCATTTATTCGACATTATAATGATGAGCTTTAATCATCAACAGTTGGTTGATTCATTAAGACAGTTTAGATATACATGTGACTCAGCTAATACAGAAGATAAGAATACTAAAGGCCGTTACATAAATCGGGTAGTAACTTATTTTAATTTAAAGCTAGATAAAATAAAGATTAGTAGCGATTTCGATGAAATGCTAATTGAAGGGATTTTAAACCAAACTAGAAAAGCTAGAAAAACAGAGGAGGTTTACTAATGTCAGAACTTGAAAGTGTATCATCGTCAGTCAAAACACTCGCAAAGTTCGTGGATGAGAAAGTACAGTTTTCAATCCCCAGTTATCAGCGACCTTATGTGTGGTCGGATGAAGCGATAAAAAGCTTGTTTGATGATTTATATAGTGCCTATATTAACGAGTTGCCCCATTATTATGTCGGAACACTGTTAACCACCAAAAGTAAGCATGGTACGTTCGAATTAATAGATGGTCAGCAGCGTACGACAACACTAATATTATTAGCTTTAGCCTGTAAGAAAAAAGGTATTGATACCGATTTAACGCGGTTCATTTATATAGAAAAAGAGACTAAAGGTAGGAAAAATGAACGTCAGTTACGTTTAACATTTAAAATTCGCGATCAAGTAGAAGCCTATCTTGGACATATAGCAGGATTAGCCGATTATGATAATAAATTTCCTAGTGAAGCCGAAGTAGAAAAAAACCCTTATTTAAAAAGACTTGCTGGTGGTTTAGCAACATTTGAGAACTTGCTTGAACAAATTCATGATGTTCGTGATTTTGCCAATTACGTTTATGAGAAAATGTGTATTGTCAATAACCAAATCCCACACTCGACCGACTTAAACCAGTTGTTTGCTACCATGAATAATTCGGGAATTCAGCTTGAGCAAGCGGATATTTTAAAATCATTATTGTTTAAAAAGATCAGTACCGATAAAGCAACATACAATGCAATATGGCAAGCCTGCGAAAAAATGGAGAACTATTTTGAACGTAATGTTCGTCAAGTATTTTCTAAAACACAGTGGAGCGATTTAAAACCCACTGATTTTTCCATATTTGATGCAAAACGATTTTTATTTAAGCAGAGTGAAACCAATAGCAGTGAAGAACTAGCTTTAGAAAATAGCAATAATGGCTTATCGATTGCCAAAATTATAGAACAAACCAAATTAAAATCTGTAGATAATGGCAAAACCAACAATGATTCTGATGATGAAAAACCAGAGGTCTATTGTAACCCCATTATTAGTTTCACTCAGTTACTGCTTCATGCTTATCGAATTTATCTTCATCAAAATGAAAAAGATGATTTTGAACCACGCTTTCATGCTGACCAATTAATTAATACTTTTAAGCCATTGGTTGATGGTGGGGATGAACAGAATATTAAGGCGTTTATAGAGTGCTTGTGGCAAGTGCGCTATGCCTTTGATGCTTGGGTTGTTAAATGGGTAGAAAAAGCGGATGAGGACGAAGAATTGCTTATTTTGTGTAATGTCAGTGGTTCTTATTCAAATAATAATTATTACTTTAACCGTAGTCCATCAGAACATTCTGAACTTTCATTATTACAAATGGTGCGACATTTTACGTCGGATAGAAATGCGCAGTATTGGCTAACATCCTATTTAGGTTGGTTAATTCAAAACCTTAGTGCTGACGATAAGCAAGTTTTGAGTAAATTGGAAAGTTTGGATAATCAGTTGAGCTTAGCTAATATCGAACAAAAACCTGCAAGCTATATTTTATTAACTTGCGATTTGTCAGAAGAAAAGCAAGAAATAAATAATGCACAAAACTATTTAGATAACTATTTCAATGAACATCATGGTGTAAAGTTTCGCCATTATTGGTTTCAAAAATTAGAATATTTATTGCGTAAACATCAATCGGACTATTTATCTGATATTAATACAAATAAATTTAAGCAGTACCGTATTATTTCTCGGAACTCAGTTGAGCATGTTCATCCACAGCATGAAGAATATGGCAAGGATATAGAGGAGGAGTGTTTGAATAGTTTTGGTAATTTGGCATTGCTAAATGTCAGCCAAAACTCTGCTTACAGTAACCAAGATGTTGCTAAGAAACGGATTGACTTTGAAGCGAAACCTACATTTGATTCATTAAAGTTAAAGCATATTTTCGATTTGATGGGTAATGATAAGTGGGATAAAGGAAAGATAGAACAACATCAAAAGGCAATGATTGAACTATTAAAGAACCACTATAAGGTAAATAGCCATGCATCACTCCCCGAAAGCCAAATAGATTGTACGTTGGGTAACTCGTAACCCGTAATCTGGATGAGCGACAGCGTTATCCGGCATTTTATGGGGCTTGTGGAAAAGGTGGAATGCGTTATCACTTTTCCACCCTACAAGCTGATAGTTTTAGACAAATAATAACCGTTAAATACCTAAATTAGGAATATGAAAATATATGTTTTTTGGCTAATAGCCTTCATCTCATCAGCATTTTCAAAAACTTACACAATAAATTTAGTCTGTGATGAAGAAAATATTGGGTATGGGGTGAATGGCACTTACTTAACATTTAACCTATTGAAAAACAAATAAAAAGTCAGGGTCGATGATAAACTGGTTGCGACAAAAAAATAGCAATCATCAAGAGACCTGCCTTAATGTTCATTAATAACAAATTTTCATGCTTCCAGTAACAAAGAATCCAAAAATATGCCAAGAAAACGGATTCATATAAATTCTTCAACTTACTGACTAGCCCTAAATTACTGGATAGAGTTGAAGGTTTATTGCCTGATCATCGGGAAAGGCTGTATCCCCCGACTGAAACACTGTCTATGTTTCTAGCTCAAGCATTGAGTGAAGATCGCTCCTGCCAAAAAGCGGTCAACGATACTGCGATACACAGAGCAATTTCAGGGCTACCCGCTGTGAGCACGGCGACAGGTGGCTATTGTCGGGCAAGGCAACGGCTACCATTAACGATGGTCTCTGAACTGGTTTGCCAGACAGGTGAGCTAATGAATGAACAAATACCGGCACAATGGCGCTGGCAAGGCAAGCGTGTCCATTTAATTGATGGAACAACGGTGACGATGCCCGACACAGAAGAAAATCAGGCAACTTATCCTCAACAAGGTGGGCAAAAGCCAGGGCTTGGTTTTCCAATTTGCCGACTTGTCGGGGTGATCTGCCTTTCCAGTGGTGCTGTACTCAATGCTTCCATTGGACGATATAAAGGAAAAGGTTCTGATGAACAAAGCCTACTTCGTCATATTTTAGACACTTTTGATAAAGGAGACCTTATTCTTGGTGATGCTTTTACGGCACTTATTTTCTGCTGGCATTCTTACGTGAAAGAGGGATTGATGCAGTCTTTGAACAAATGGGTGCGCGTAAACGGGTCACTGATTTTAGGAAAGGAAAGCGACTAGGTACCAAGGATCATCTGGTTGAATTATTTAAGCCAAAAAAAAGCCTGACTGGATGGCGCAAGAATACTATGCCAGTGTCCCTGATACACTGACTATTCGTCAATTAAAAGTCAGTGGGAAAGTAGACATCACTACCTTGCTATCCCCAAAGAATGCCTCAAAACCTGAACTAAAGGCACTGTACAAAAAACGCTGGCAGATTGAAGTTGATTTCCGCAATATAAAAACAACGATGGGAATGGAAACATTAAGCTGTAAAACGCCTGAAATGAACGAAAAGGAAATATGGGTTTACTTTTTAGCTTATAACTTGATACGGCTACTGATCGCTCAAGCCGCTTTGTTAGCGGACATACTGCCACGCCAACTTAGTTTTAAGCATACACTTCAATTATGGCTGGCTTGGAATCAGCAAAGTATTTTTGATGAGACAGAATCAAATGAAGAGATGCTATTTCTACTGATTGCCCAGAGGCGAATTGGGAATCGTCCGGGTCGAATAGAGCCTCGGGCAGTAAAGCGAAGGCCAAAACCATTCTCCTTGTTGATGAAACCTAGGGAGGCAGCCAGGGCTGAGGTTAGAAAGAATGGTCATCCAAAGAAAATTAAATAAGTCATTGTAATTAAATGAAATTTATTCTTAAGTAAGTGCCATTCGGGTATGGGGTGAATTACTCTGGTGATTTCTATCTTGGTGTTAATTATGAGGAAAAAACAGGAAAGTCTAGTGTTACTACAGGGTTTGTTGACCCGCCACCCTGCAAAATACAAAACCCAGAAGTGTTTAAAGAAATATATAAACTACCTAAAATTCTAAAAACAATAAATCAAATTAAAAATAATCCGTAAACCGGTTGAGTGACAGCGTTATTCAACCCGTAAGTTGGAATAGCACCAGCGTTTTCCGACATGATATACAAGATGATTTGTCTGTTACTTGGCTGAATGCGTTCCTTTTTCACCCTACAACCACCCGTAAAACCCTAGGGACAACTCGTAAGCCAGATGAGCGACAGCGTTATCCGGCATTTTATGGGTCTTGTGGAAAAGGTGGAATGCGTTATCACTTTTCCCTACGAGCTATTATTTTTAATAAAGCGACTTCATCTGTCGCATAAAAGGATTACTCTGGTGTTTTATAAAATTTTTGGAGGTAGGGGTGACATGGGAATTAATAGATTACTCTGATTATGCTCGTTTGAAAATAGTAGGACTAGGTGCTAGTGGTTGTAAAGCCATTGACTATTTAATTGAAAATAGTAATTTTAAAGAATTTAAAGAAGTTAGTTATATTGCTCTTCATAGCCATGAAGAGTTAATTTCACAATCAAACTTAAACCATACGTTTTTGATAGATCAAGAACAATTAGTCTCGACAGGTATTGACGGAAAAAATGAATCATTCAATCGTTACCTCGGTGAGTTAGTCGGAGAGGCGTTTGGCTCAACCGATGCTATTTTTATTTTGACTGATTTTAGAGCGACAGAAAATATAAAATTAGTCACCGCTTTGGGCAGTGTTTTGCCCTACGATAGGCTCATCGTAACAATTATTAACCAACCCGCACTTTATGAAGGGAAAGCGTTTCAAAAACAGTATGAATTAGGGAAAAAAGAATTATTTAAATACTGCAATATCGTCATCACTAATTCTACAGAGATGATTCTGCATAACCTTGCAGAAGGTGGTAAACAACAATCAGATTATTTTAAACAAGAGTTTGAAGCTAATTATTTAGGCTTGCAAATTATTATTTATTTGATTGTTTATCAAGGCCTCATTGGTGTGGATTTTGCCGATGTTAAGACCGTCGTTTTTGATTTTGGAGGCGCTCAAGATGGTCTTGTTGTATTAGGCAAAAGTAAAGGGGAAAATCGCGCAGAAGTGGCTGCTAATGAAGCTATAAAAAAAGTAAAATGGCAATTGTTTAGCCCGGAAATCACTGGTGTTCTGGTTGTTATCTGTGCAGCTAATTTGGATTTGTCTGAATTTGATACCATTTATTCAATCATGCGTTCTTCTTTTATAGAGGCAGTCGAGATAAAAATTGGTACAGCAATTGATATGGAATTGGACGACCAGATTAGGGTAAAAATATTAGTGTGTAAAAAGAACATTTAACTCGTAAGGCGTATACCCCGTAAGTTGGAATAGCGTCAGGAAATAATTAGGGTCAGAGTAAAATTAATATCAATATCAATATCAATATCAATATCAATATCAATATCAATATCAATATCAATATCAATATCAATATCAATATCAATATCAATATCAATATCAATATCAATATCAATATCAATATCAATATCAATATCAATATCAATATCAATATCAATATCAATATCAACCATCCTTGTTGTTTACTTTAATCACCCTATATAGAGTCTTTGCACGAACAAATCATGGAAATAACCAATGGTATAGAGTTAGAATTACCAGCTCGCTCGCTTCCTAGAACGGCACCTAATTTTGAAAATACCAAATGATATTATTAGACACTAATGTCATTTCTGAATTAATGCGACCAAAACCAAATTCAGCGGTTATTGAATGGCTAGATGAGCTGATTAGCCATGAGTTGTTACTATCGTTAAAGCTGAGATCGAAATGGGAATCGCTATTTTAGATAATGGCAAACGCAAGCAAGCTTTGTTACAAGCTGCTGAACTAATTTTTATGAGAAGCTGGCTCACCCAGTATATTTTCTCCAACTGTCTCTAACCATAACGGATATTTAAGCATAGCCTTGGCAAATAACCGGCTTTGTAAATGATGTTTTAACCAATTGTGCAAATGCGTATAAGATCCCTGTAAATAGCGTTGTCGATTGACTCGAGAGTACTGCCGCACAAAGGGTAATAATGCAAAATCAAGCAAGCTGGGTGTAGCACCCATTAAAAAGGGATGTTGTGACAAGCGCTGTTCTAATGCCTGGATAAAAGGTTCACATTGTAGACGGCATGCTTCTTCATCATCTCCATGAAAACGTTTGGCACGTTTGTAGCGTTCTAAGGTGGGTTTAAATTGTTGGTCATTTTCATTAATTATCGTCAGCATTTCGGGCAATGCTTTTGCATCTTCTGCATAAAGTAAATTGTCAGGGTCGCTCAGATTAAGCGCCCATAACATAATATCTAGGCTTTCATCGATAACGTGAGTGCTAGGCTCAGTGCCTAACACCAAAACAGGCACTGTGCCTTTTGGGGAAAGCGCTAATAGTTCAGCAGGTTTGTTTTTCAGCACAATAGCGCGAATTAATACGGTTTGTTGAGACATTAAAATGGCAAGTCTAGCGCGCATTGCATAGGGACAGTTTTGTAATGAGTACAGTATGGGGGGAGTCATAAAGAGTGTGCTATTTACAGCCCTTTCCTATATTGGTTTCTAGTCGATAGCTCTACCATTTGGTGAAGGTTTTGCTGTGCAGTCTCATCACCATTTAGCATGCTTTCAAATTGCATAATTAATTGTGCTTTGTCTGGCTCAGCCTTAGATCCAGAACCAATGTCAGTGAGATCAATAAAAAATTCATCAAACAAATCACCCAAATCATTCACTATGTCTACATTTAAAAATTGCTCATTATTGTAGATGCTGGGGTAGCCACCTTTTTGTTTATCAATGGCAAAAGAAACACCTTTGACATTGGTGACTGTGGTTGATTTTTCGCACTTCAGCATACAGCCATCTTCAATGCTGGGTTTTTTACAACCGACCGTCCGTTGGAAGAAACATTGCCTGCTGGTCATCAGTAAAATAGGGTGATAAATGCTGTATAACAATTTAAAGTTGTTAGGGCGTGCGATTTTTTTGATTTGCACGCGGTTAATTTCGTTTGAAATAAACGCGCCCGCACAATTTAATTCTTCTTGCAGGGCTAATAATGCATAGGAATTTGTGGTGTTTAAAAAGGGGCCAGCAATCCACTCAATGCCCATTTCAAATGCTTTGTATGCGATGCCGGTGTTATTGCTGACAATACGTTTGGGACGAACCTGTTCTAAAATACGTACCGATTCATCATAATCTTTGCCAATTAAAACCGCTGGAAACCACGGAATTAAACGTGGATTATTCAATAAAAGTTCGATGTGTTTATTGCAGCCTTTTTTTAGGCTTTCAGGTAATTTGAAATACACATCCGCATGGGTTAAATCACATAAAAACATATCTTTTACATCAGCGATCAAAATTGACAGACTAGGCTTGTTAGAGAGTTTTTTGTGCTTAATTAATTCGGGAACATTGACGTGAGGAATTATTTTGGCAGAATTAGTGAGCAACAAAGTCGCTTGGTTTTTAAGCGTGCTTATTTCTTTAAACGGAATGATTAAATTTTCTTCTAAGCCCATGCAATTAAAATCGCTAATATCAAAATGATTGAAAGCAAAGTTTTTGAAACATCTTTCTAACACAGACTGAGTAATCGGCAATTCCTGGGCAACGTTTAGCGTGGATTCTGTTTCTAGGCTATGCGTTTTATCGTTATCACCCACTATGATAATTAATGTTAATGGCTGGTTCTGCTTGCCTGTAAAAGACAAAGAAATGCTTTGTTTGCCAATGCTAATATCTTTAATTTTTTCAGCAAGTTCATCCCCCAAACTGTTTTTTTGCTGATAATGATTTTTCTTAACTTGCTTGATATCTTCTAATAAAACAACCTTGCTTTCTTTTATCGCATGTTTAAGGCTGTAATCACGCGGGCTGTCGATAAACATATCCTTGTTGAGATCACCCTTTAAAAAAGAGTTGGTAAAGCCACGGTTAAAAACATGATGTAAGTTAGCATCATCATTTTGTAATTGTCCTGACTTTTCAAACGTGTCTATCTGTTGTCGCCACGTGTCAATGACGGTATAGACATAGTGTGCATTTTTGATTCGACCCTCAACTTTCAGAGAGTCAACGCCTGCATTAACAAGTGCTGGAAGGTCAAAATAGGCAGAATTATCCTTTAGGTTAAGCGGGTAGAGGTTGCCTGTTTCTGTGACTTCATACTCATCGCGACATGCTTGGCTGCAACTGCCACGATTGCCAGAGTTACCCACACTCACTGAGCTAGAATAGCACTGACCAGAAAAAGCAACGCACAAGGCTCCGTGTACAAAAACTTCGGTTAACAGGTCATGTTGATGGGCAACTGAAGTTAATAATTTTATTTCGTGGATATTAAGTTCTCGTGACAAGTTAAGCCGTGTTGCGCCCATTTTTGCAAGAAACTTTATTTGCCCTTCGTTATGTGTTGTTAACTGTGTTGAAGCATGAATATTTAACGTAGGGAAGTATTTTTTAACTAAATTGAAAGCGCCCAAATCTTGCACGATAATGCCATCGATTTTGGTGTTAACGAGTTTGTTTAAAATCTTAATTAAGCCCGCAATTTCTTGTTCTAAAATAACCACGTTTAGGGTTAAAAATACCTCACAATCATGCTTGTGAGCTAAGCGTAAAACTCCAAGTAAATCGTCAAAAGACAAATTAGAAGCTCTGTTGCGAGCATTAAAATTAACTAACCCACAATACACAGCATTAGCACCCGCAATAACGGCTGCTTTAATGGCTTCAACATCGCCGCCGGGCGCTAATAATTCAATTTTTTTATTCATTTTTCGGGTTCTATTTCAAGGTAAATTACTGCTGAAGGGGATGGGGTATTAGGGGCTGTCGATTGTTTAAAATGACTTTTTAAACCCCGTTACTTGTTATGTTTATTTTCAACCTTACTCACCCTTTGGAGCAGGTCAATAAACTCATCAGGCGCAGGGGTCTCAAAGGTTAGTTGTTTGCCCGTATCGGGTCGCTTAATGCTCAGCCGTAAGGCATGAAGTCCCAAATGCGGGCCATCACTGCCATAGCGAGGATCACCAATCACCGGATGCCCTAACCAAGAGAGATGGGCACGGATTTGATGTTGCCGACCTGTTTTTAGTTGAACCTCTAGCAGTGAACGATTGTTAGTCATTTTTAGTGTTTTAAAATACGTAATAGCATTCTTTGCTTCTGGGTGAGCCCCCACATTCATATGATACTTTTCTGGATCCATCCACAGAGGCTGGTCAATTGTTCCTTCATCTGGGTTTGGGCAACCCTCAACAATTGCCAGATAAGTTTTCTCAGCACTAGACCACTTATCATTAACAGCCTCTCGCATCTCGCGAGAAGTAGCGAACAACAAAACGCCCGACGTATCACGATCAAGCCGATGAACCGGCCACAATTTAACAAGGCGCTTGGGACGCGACAACTGGTTACGAAGCATTGCATGAGCATGTACTTTGCTTTCACTCGCCGATGCTACCGATAACAACTTAGCCGGCTTATTAATTGCGATCAAATCTCGATCCGAATACAAAATTTCTAATTGATCAGAGTTGTGTGGAATATGTTTTGCCGATGCCCTCACTTCTATCTGACTGCCAATATTAAGCGCGTGGCTATGCAGAGTTACTGATTGGCCGTCAACAAATACACATCCTGTTTTAAGTCGTTGTTTAATCTTGCTACGACTCCAACCCTTTAATTGTAGATTGAGGAAGGGGAGTAAACTCGTTTTTTCATTTGCTGTAAATCGATCAGACATGGTCGGTCAAACTTTATTTTTAAATTAATAAGGCATTTTACGGTCTTTGCAAAATTTGTGATCCTTTTTTAGGGCAGCTACAAGCATGGGTTGTGTGCTTTTTTGTTAAAAAGGATTATTCAATATCATACTCACTTATGTAATGTTTTGATCCCAATAAGGAAAATCCCCAAACCGATCAACCAAAAAGTCAATTAATGCCCGTGTCCGTCGTGGTAAAAATTGTGTTTGTGGGTAAATAGTGTAAGCATTTGGTTGGGGAAGATTGTAATCTGTTAAAACAGGCAGTAGCTCACCAGCAGCAATCACCTTCCATGTGATAAATGTGGGGGAGGCGATGATGCCATGCCCCGCAATAGCCATCTCTTTTAAAAAATCGCCATTATTGGAGACTATTTTTGTATTTATGTGAACAGTAAATTGAGCCCCCTTTTATCGGTTAATACCCAAGAGTTACGTTCTGTCATGTTGTAGTAGAGTAAATGATGGTTTTGTAAATCATTGGGAGTTTTAGGGAATCCATGTTTTTTTAGGTAGTCTGGGCTGGCACATAATAGCATTTTAATGGGTGATATTTTACGCGCCATCAAATTGGAACTTTTTAATTCAGAGTGGGGAAGATACTAATACTGCTTACTTAACAGACTATTTTCATTAGGAAAGGCACCTTTTGTTTTAGTCAGCTTACTGAAACTGCCTGTGCACAGCTTCTACAGCTGAGCTAGTGTGCTGGGATTACGCGCTGCTTCATCGCCAGCCTACATTTTGTTTTTTGGTATCGCTATGAATATAGCTATTTGATAAATGTATATAGGGGAGCGAGGCTGCGCCTTACTTCCCTATTTTTTCACCTACTTTGCGTAGGCTCAAACCGCTTAAATTAACCTAGAGGAATTCTAATTTTTTGACCAGGGTAAATTAAGTCAGCATCTAGTATAATTTCTCTGTTGGCATCAAAAATACGTGGGTAAGTCATTGCATCGCCATAAAAGTTTTTGGCAATTTTAGATAATGAATCTCCACTTTTAATAATGTAATATTCTACATTATCTGCTTCTAAAGCGACCATAATATCTGTATCTACTTCCGCTACATCAATATTTACCACAACTTCATTAACACCTTCCACATTGCCCGCCATCAGCACCACTTTCTGTGCGGCTTCGAGACTATCGGTTGATCCAACTAAATTAACAGTGCCATCATCAAAAGCTGCTGTTAGGTTATCAATGCCAGGGTTATTCGCTAGAATATACTCAGTTATTTTTTCACCCGCTTCCGCATCATTTCCAAAAAGTTTTTTGCCTATGTTTTTTGCAAAATCAAATTATAACTGGGGTCAGGTTCAAGTTAAAAAGAGGTAAGATATTTAATTTTGACCTGCCCTCAGATATTCATGCCCCCGGTTATTACATAACAACGTCCCTATTGAGGGAATCATTTTTGGGCTGAAGTATTATGTAGATACCGTAGGTTTAGATTCAGAAATGATAAAAAAACATGTAAAATACCAAGAAGAGAATTTTAATTAACCAATCATGATTATTGGTTCAACTCTCAAGCTTGCCTTCTATGAAGGACAGCTTAACCCCCCTTCTAGGGGTTACTACAAATCCATGTCTTATGGGCATGGATATTGAATTCCAATATAATATATCGTACTTATGAAATTACTGATACGAAACCTTAGCCGCACTACTACAGAAGCAGAACTTCAAGAAATTTTTGAAGGATATGGTGTTGTTCAATCTTGTACGTTAGTGACAGATAAAACAACAGGTCAATCTAAAGGGTTTGGTTTTATCGAAATACCTAAAATAGGCGAGGCTAAAGCTGCAATTAAAAGTCTAAATGGTACCGACATAGCTGGAAGCAAAATTCGTGTTAAAAAGGCAGAGGTGGTGAGCAGTAAAGAGAATAAGCGTGCAGATGGATCAGTTAAATAAACCTCGAAACCAACTCGTAAATCGGGTGAACGACAGCGTTATCCGGCATTTTGTGGGTATTGTGGAAACGGTGGGGATGAGCAACAGGAAATAAGTGGGTGATGTACTTTCTACTTGAACGCGGCAATCTCGTATTCAGATTGAAAGGGTAAGAAAAACAAATATCTATTTGCTTAATTGCTTTACTTTAAGATATTCTTACTTGGTATTACTTTTGTTTGAAATCAATAATTATACAATCCACTTCAGTTACAAGTAAGGGTCAAATAACCATTCCTAAACACATCCGACAACAGCTTGGAATACGCAAAGGAAGTAAATTAGAAGCTGCTGTCGTAGGAAACCATATTGAACTGTATATTAGCAATACCGCCCACCATTAAATCTACGGGCTATGCTATGTTACAAAGCCCCCGTCCTGCCGTACCAACAGATTTTGACCCTGCAAGTTTATTAAATAATGATCGGTCTTGATACTAATATTTTAGCTCGTTATTATATTCAGGATGAAGCAGATAAAGAGGTTGAAAAACAACATAAATCAGCTCGAAAACTGATGGAGTCAGGAGAACCATTAATGGTTTGCAAAATAGTTTTCCTTGAATTTGAATGGGTAATGAGAGGCTATTATCAATTCACTCCCTCAGATATTAACTCTGTTTTTCAACATTTATTATCCTTGGAACATGTAATGATGGAAGATCGTACAGCTATACAGCAAGCAATCGCTAACTTTGAACTTGGCTTTGATTTTGCAGATGTGCTACATCATGCAAGCTACAAAGATTGTACTACCGTGGCTTCTTTTGATAATAAAAAATTTGAGAGGCTTGCCAAACGAAATGGCTTAATGCCTTCAGTAATAGTGCCAAAGCTGAAACCGGTAAGATATTGAGTCCCTACTTAATGCGGACTAAAAATTTGTTTAGAAGAAAAAGCTATGCATACAACCAATGTTAATAACTCATAGAGAATTAAGAGCTAGTGCTCTGCACCAATTTTCTAAGTATTTTTTTTGAGAGGAGCATTTCTTGCTATGTTATTTGGACTAGCGTATAAAAACAGCGGACTGAAAACATTTTTCAGTAAACTAATGCAAAAATAAGACGGGGATTTCAATGAGAGGAGCAGGTGGATCATCAGGGGGTTTAGGTCATTTTTTTATTGGTATAACAATGATGTGCGCAGGCTTTTATCTACTCTTAAATTCTATTTCAGTTTCTTCAAGTTTTGGATCAGGTGCTCGCTTATATGGCTTTTCAGTTTTTGGCTCAAATCATACAATAACCGGTGGAACAATAATGTTCCCTTTTATTTTCGGGATAGCTATTGTCTTTTATAATAGCAAGAATATGTTAGGCTGGTTATTAACTTTAGGGTCAATTACTGCGCTAATTTTTGGTGTCATTTCATCCATACACTTTAGCTTTAGATCTATGAGTGCTTTCGATTTGATTTCAATATTAGTTTTAGCGATGGGAGGGCTGGGAATTTTCCTTCGCTCATTAAAAGAACTTGAAGGGTAATTTTCCTCAGCCTAAACGATTTTTAATTCACCTCTTTTTTCAACATTTGAAAATATTTGTTATTGAAAATAAGTTAAAAAAAACGTAACCACTCACCCGCCCCGATCTACTTGCAACTAATCTTAAATTTGATCGTAAATCTATTCATCCAGTTTTCGACAATTAAACTCTCAACACGAGAAAACTCGCGTTCATTTGCAGTCACCACGATTAAGCCTAAAGACAAAGCATGAGCAGCGATTAACAAATCATTATGGCCAATAGGCAAACCTCTACTTTCTATATTCACCCTGATTTTTGCATAGACTTTATCAATTGATTCCAACGGTAAAATAGGCAAGCTATTCAATACCTGTTCTACATTAAACGATAGTTTTTTTGATAGTTTTTTTGTCGCGCCATAACGTAATTCACATGCGACGATCAGACTGGAACAACAATATTTCCCTTAGTTTGATGCCAGCACTTTTTCTGCAACTAAACCTTGTGGGTTTTTTATTAACTCCGAGACTATGTTCGTATCCAATAAATAACGATAATTAGCCATTTTAGAAAATATCTTCTGGCTTTACAATAGGGTCTATAATCTCAGGTAAATCTTCTTCTAAAGAAGATAAAGATGCCAGTATTACCTTTAAAGTTTTTTTTCTAACCGGTTGAATAATCAGCTTATCACCTTCTTTATGAATCGTTGCTTCTGTCCCCTCCAGTTCAAATTCACGAGGAATGCGTATTGCTTGATTCCTACCATTTCTAAATAGACTAACGTGTTTTTCACGACTCAATCTGTCGTATAAAAGGATTATTCTAGTGTTTCATAAAGTCTTTGGAGGTAGAAATGACATGGGAACTAATAGAAGAGTCTTACTTAACTATAGTTTCCAGCCTTTAATAAAATTTTTGACGAGTAGCATCACTGTTTCCTCAATATTTTTGATCCCCAGCAAATCGAATTTACCCGTTGATGATAAGATACAAATCCCATGAACTCCACTCCACAATGCGCGAGAAGCCAACTGACTTTGTTCATCATTATGTGATGTTGATAATTGTTTAAATTGAAACTCTACTAAGCTAAAAATATGATCCACTTTTAGTTGATACCAATCTGGCGCTTTATCATCTTCAATTGAAGAATGGTCAAAAAGCATTTTCCAACGATTAAAATTTTGAATGGCAAAAATCAGATAGGTTTTAGCTAGTTGCTCAATCATTTTTGCTGGATCATCATTTTTGCTTATTAGACTAAGCTGTTCAGTCAAATCATCTAAAGTTCTTCCTTTTACATGCATAATCAAATCGGCCATATTATCAAAGACCATATAGACACTTCCAACAGTATAGCCAATTTCCATTGCAATTTTACGTACTTTTAATCCACTAAAACCCTCTTCAATAACAATGGTTTCAGCGGCCTTGAGTACCATTTCCTTTATTTCTTCCTGACTATGTTCGCTTCTTCTTGCCATTATTTAGATTATAATTCTTTTACTTAAAACTATACCTTACACGACATAAGTTCAAGAATCGACTGTTATTATGAATACTGAATTGCTTTCCGTAGTTGACAAAAATGATCAAGTTATTGATACCCAGCCCCGAGATATAATTCATAACTCTGAATTAATGCATCGGGCAGTACATATATTAATTTTTAATAGCCGAAAAGAGCTGTTTCTGCAAAAACGGTCAATGAAAAAAGATCTAAATAAAGGGCTGTGGGATACGTCAGCAGCCGGTCATGTCGATGCTGGTGAGCAATATCTTCATGCAGCAATTAGAGAAACAGAAGAAGAATTAGGTATTGATATAAATAATACGATATTACCCTTATTTAAGCTTTCTCCAACAAAACAACTAGGAATGGAGTTTATCTGGGTTTATCAATGTATTAATGATGAACCCCTTACTTTGAATGCGGATGAAATTGAGACAGGAGACTGGTTAACAGTAAAAGAAATATCAAAACGTGTTCTGAATAATGACCTAACGATGACAGGGACTTTTAAAGTTATTTGGCAAGAATATTGTAAGAAATTAAGCCATTAACCTTTTTTATTTTTATTTTTTGCATTAATACGATTTGCACCCAACAACGCTAAGACGATTAAAGAACCTGGGGTAACGATTGTTGCAGCAAGAAATGCTGAAAATTTCAATTTTTGTTGCCGCTTGACAGTTTTGGATGGGGTATTATTTTCTATAGGGTACCTGATAGCGCCACAAGATTGACATATAGGTGAATCTTTTTCTTCTTCGATACCACAGAAAGAACAGTTTGGCATATGCTTTCCATAATTAATACTTATATTTTGAATAATAGCAGAAATTTACCAAACACACCGAATAACCGCATCTTCGGGTTTGTAGTGAATACGTGTTCATTTACTTGATGGAACTTGGTGAAATACCATTTAAAACTTATCTCAGTCTTAAAGCATTACACTAGCTATTTTCTAAGTGTTAGAAAATAGCTAGTGTTCGAGAAAAAGAGATTAAACGTAATTATTCAACCACAATAGTCGTTTGGCAGCTTGTAGTTAAGCTATTGCTTCCCTCAACACTCAGGGTATAGGTGGTTGTTTCAGTCGGGGAAATTGTGACTTCAGCAGTCGGAATTGCAACATGACCAATATTGTGATCAATAGTCGCTATTGTCGCATCTTCAATCCACCAAGAAAGCTCAGTCTCTTCTCCTTCACCCACAACTTGAGGGTCAAACATCATGTCACAATAAGGGGGAACAGGATCAGAGTCCACGGTATCTTGAAGTGAAATAACGCCCGGAAAAACATTATCTCCAGCAGAATACTCATCATATGCAACTTGCCAATGATCATTAGGGTTGCTATCGTCTCTTGCAATGATTCGTAAATAATAATCACCTTCTGGAAGAGACCAATTGTATACATATTCTGTGCTTGTAAGCCCGGTAATTTTTTTAACTATTGTTGATTGGCGAAATTCCGGCGAAGTCGAAATCTGTATGTCGTAAGTGATATTATCACCTTGAAGATCGTAAGATGATCCCCACTCCAGACTCAGTTTACCATTATTTAAGAATGCTTTATCAATCCAAAACCCCATTGGATATTGAATACTATCAATAAAACCCTGAAAATTTCTTTCTATAGATGTATACGTTTGGTTGTAATTGTCCATGTACTCATCCATCTCTGGTCCATTTCCAACAACAGGTAGCTCATCAAAATCAGGTGAAGCACTCACTAAAGGCAAAACAATGGGTAGATATGCATCTAACTTACTAGCAATTTTACTCGTAGAAAAATAATTATTTTTAATATGATTAACCGCTTCAATTAGTTCGGCTACCGCACCAGGTTGCTGTAAATAACGTTTGTGTAATTTTGAAGACCAGTATCCGCTCACTCCACTCCATGCACGCGATAAATCTGGATTAGTTGCTTCCCATGTTTCATCATAATCCCAAGGTAAAAAATAAAACGTATCTTCATCTTTGCGATTTAAAAGATAAAAATTAGACGAAACGACATCATCATTGCCCATTAAAACACTAGCTGAAAACCAGCTTAGATAGTTATTTTTATTAAAATACTTCTCTAGTACATTGCTTGAAAAATTATTATTTTCATTATTAACCGCATTAAGCATTTCTAAGAGTTTGCTATGGTTTTTACCGCGCTTAATTTCAAGTTTGGAATTAAATTTTTTAGGGTCTAGCGGTTTTCCAGCACTATCCAGTGCAAAGGTTTCACTGCTAAAAAAGTCAAAACTATTCGCTTTATAAACACCTGAGTTTTTATGCCAGCCACGACGTGTTAGATACTCTTTGCCAACATTTTCAACATGAGTAAACAAGCCAAAATCCACATTATCAACAAAAAGATTAACAAAATCTGTTCTAAGGCTAGTTAGATGTGGAATCTCCTGCATCAAATCAAAACTGAGTTTATTATTAATACGACTCAAATCCCAAGGGTGCTTATTTAACTGAAACTTTCGCTCCCCGCGCCATAGTGAGTCCTTACTATCAAGTTTAATGCGATATGATTTTTGCTCCGCTTCACGAGCTGAATTGCCTCGTTGTCTAAATGTAGCATTGCTAACGAGTCCATCATCAGGAAATGTCTCCATTGTAATGTGGACTTTTATTTCTGGCTTAAAATCATCTATAGAATTATTATCCGCATTGACATCTGCAAGTGTACAGCCCGTATAATTTCCTATTACGCAGGGTCCCGTTCCAATAACAGTTCTTACATCTGTCCTAAGCGGACTGCCAGCCAAAGGAAAATAAATACCATCTGGTTCATTAATATCACTAGGTAATGGAGAAAAAACTTCTGCGGAAACAGGCAATAACGAGCTAGTTGCTATAAGACTAGCAGTAATTAAGTTAACTCGAAGAGAAACACTTCTGTTCATTTTACTACCTCAATTATATAATAAAATCAATAAACAAATTCCATTATAAAACAAAAACTTGCAGTTCGTCACAAAATATTATTTATCTTTATAATTTACTACTCCCTTTAATCACCAAGTTTTATCACCTTTTTAAATAGCTTGTTGTCTCCTTCTTCGAAGCTATGTGGTAGAAAACAAGACTAGATACAGTAAATATATGCTTGTGAAAAAACAAGGATTGACTTGGAAAAGTAGTTTTAATCGTTCCAAAAATTTTGATAGTATAAATTTTGTTTCAAAGGCTGATACCCCTGCATATTCTAGTGAGAAAACTTATGAAAGATTAAATACGATACTTTTTTAAAGTCCGTTGTGAAAAGCAGTTCGGATAACTACTACTGCTTTTTCCCCTTTTTCACTGGCGTCAACACATTCAAATTATGTAATTCCTGAATCTCTTTTAGAAGGCTTTATATCCAAACACCTCTTTATTTAAGAAGTTCTCCGCGAATTTGATCAAATATTTTTGTCATCATGATAGCTTCCTTCTGTCACTCCGATATATTCTGATGATAACAGTGTTCCAGCCAGCCTTCTTTCAATAACATGTACACGAACTCCGTAAAAATATAATTTTTTGTCGAGCAATAACAGTGATTAGCTAGTTCAAGTGCAACGCAAGCTTTAAATCTATACCTTTTGTTTTGCTAAAACGACAAGAAATGAATAGATTAACAAAGATTGCGTATCTCCAACTCTAGATTTTTCTTACTCTTCCTTGATAATTTCAAATAAAGGGGCAAATACTTCATAAACTCTATTAAATTGCTGAATAAAAGCCAAATAACTTGGTGATTTATGAAACTAACAGCGTAAATAACGATCCGCTTACTTGTATATCTGTTTTATTTCCAATTTCTTATCAATAATACCGAAGAGATACAGTGTAATAACTTCCTTATCTGAAAAACTAAGATCAGTATAATTGCTCATTCGTTAAAAATAAATCCAGAGGTTATCATTATAGTGCTTGCATATATATAGATATGCTGCTATTAATTGATCTTTCCAGTCTATAGTTAAATCCCTGTATATTAAGAAAAATTAAGTGTTTCTTTATATTATGAGGTTAGCCCTATGAGCTGGCTTCTATTTAGCCCTTAATTCACATTTAACATTAAAAGAGGCGCCTAGAATGAAAATCAAAAAAATAATATTATTGCTGGTACTACTTTTAAATTTTATACATCTTTATGGCTGCGCAACCATTATTTCCGGCACGTCGCAAAATATCGCTGTAAGCTCTAAACCGCGTGGGGCGACGATAACAGTTGAGCCAGGTGATTATCAAACTATTACGCCTGCAAATCTCGATCTTGAACGAGATGGTGGTCCGTATCGAATTACTATTAGTCATGATGGCTACGAGCCCTACTCGGTTACATTAACAACATCGTCAAACGGGTGGGTATGGGGAAACTTATTACTGGGAGGGTTAATCGGTATTATTGTTGATTCATCTACAGGAGCCGGAATAAAATTAAGTCCTGAGGAAGTAAATGCAAATCTTATAGAAGCAGGCATTGAACCTCAATCCTCAAGCGAGAATCAAATATATTTTTTTACTGCTGACAATGTATTGCTTGGTCAGATAAAAATGAATTAATGATGAAAAATTGGTTTATACATTTTATAGCATGCTTTTCGTAATAACTTTTCTGGTTACTGGATGTAGTTCCCAAGTGCTGATTATTACTAGTCCTTCAAATGCCAAGGTTATACTAAATGATCAACAGTTACCCCACAACGCTCTTAAATATGGACGATGGATTGGCAACCAATATAATCTTCAGATATCGACAACTGGCTTTATCACTCAAGATGTGAAATTAAGCCCTGAGTTGAGTGATAGAGCTGGAGGCATAGCAGCAATGTGTGTTGCTACACTTATAGGTATTCCTTTCATCCCCATCATTTCTTGGAACGGTGAAATTGACAGCCAGGTTTACATATCTTTGGAGGAAATCGATGAAAGCCTTTAACAGCATTAAACATTCTTTACGATTATTTTTGTTTGTATTACTAACCTTTACTATTCAAAGTTGTAGCGTGAATCCAGCGGCATCTGCAATGGTTCCAGACGAGATAGTCATCGTAAAACATCATCCGTATACAGTATCACTAGAAGTGAGGGTTGACGAAGGTGATGGTTTTTTAGAGAACACGCTTATTAAAGCATTGGATCTTCAGGTAGCTATTGAAACCTCTATTAATCAGTCAGGACTTTTCACAAAAGTCGTTCAGGGTAATGCTGATTATTGCCTAAAAGTCGATGCAGATGTCCCGCCAGTAGGTGGATATATTATTATCGCTACGGTGGGTGGTGGGTGGCGATTAAGTAATTGCACCACAAAGCATGTAGTGATGGACAAGTTTATAAGAACAAGTGACAAAAAAACATTTGGTGATGCATTTAATGGTAACACACGCCTGCGATTAGCAGTAGGTGGGGCTGTCAAGAAATTTGTTGAAGAAGGCTTGAACCAAATAACACAACTTGATTTTTGATTTTGAGTGGAAAAATAAGCGCGATGCTTCCCGTAATTTTATAACTAAGAATTCAACAGATAAATAAGGTTTTTTTGGTATTCGGTGGGGAAATATAACGATAACCAACAAAAGTTTTCGAGAGGCATCATAACTTAATAGCGATAATTAATTAGATATACTGCCTCCAGAATTTGAACTATTTAATTTAAATGATAAGGAAAACAGAAAATGAAAAATGTACACGTATTTTTCGGATTCGAAATGATAGCTATTGTTTTTTGCCTGGTTGGGCCAGGTCTGTTAGGTTTATCTTCTGCACAGGCGGCATTCCCAACAATGATATACCCATCAGAAGAAGGGATTACATTGGTGAAAGGGAGTATGTACAACATCCTTTGGAAAAGCGTGCGTGTTGATCCGGTAGATATCAGGTTGTGTAGGAAGGTAGCGGCAGATGAAAGTTTTTGTTTTATTAATATAGCCGCTGATATTCCAAATAGCGGCACCTATTCGTGGACTGTCCCATCTAATCTACCTAATGGCTCTAATTATAAGATTGATGTGGGTAAGATTGGTGTTTCATTAGCTGGTTCGCGTCATCCCTTCACTATTAATGACTCTTCACCGCCATTGCAACTGCCGTTACCGCCAACTCTGGCTTTGTCGATAAATGGATTGAATGTCACGGCTTCTTGGAACAAAGCATTGGGTGCGGATAGTTACACTTTATACTATGCAGCCTATCCTTATTCAGAGGGCGACCCTATTGGAAGCATTGACATGGGAAGTCAGACCGTTTTTTCAATTAATCTCTGGAACGGGGCTGCCTATTATGTGACAGTTGAATCTAGCAACAGTGCCGGTAATAGTGAGTATTCGAATATTGAACTCTTGATGTTGCCCAAATAGACTGCCAAAATTTTATTGCTGTTTAAGAACCTAACGATATGTAGGGCAGAACCGTAAGTTAAAGTAGCAAAGCATTTTCCAATAATTTCTTTATTGATGATGGCTGGAAAAATGCACTCCACTTCTCCGCCCTACGAGCTTTAATTGATTAAAGTATTAGGGGGGGGGCTCTTACATTTCACGAAGTATAATTATAAAAAGCACAACAAGAACCATGGAATCTTAAAAATTTATTTCAATTTATCGTACCGTGAGCAATAGCTCTGAAAATTTTAAGCCTAGTAAAAACATTTTCAACAAGATGGTGATATACCAACATGTTATTGCCCACCTTTGAATTCTTTTTTATGGAACAATAGGGGTTCGTAACTCCTCTTCACTTTCATATCTTCTGTCTTCAATAATATATAATCAGCCTTGGGTGATTCAGCAACTAATTTCGGAGCCTCTTTGCAGTCATAAACTTCACCGCTTATTATTCTGAAATGGATTGGAAGACCGTAGGACTCAACTACCATATGGGTTTTAGTTGTATTTCCGGGGACTGATGTCCCAATAGCGATTTCTTGTCCATATGGGGCGCCGCTACTATGCTGGTGTGCTTTCACAGTGCTTCCAGCAATAAATTCCCATTCTAATATCAAGGGGGAAATCAGCTTGATTTACCATGAAACTGAGAAATCAAAGCGTCAAGTAAAAGTAAAACAAAACATAATACCAGCTAAAAGGTAGACATATCGATCAATTCCACCCGATAAAGACGGGTAAAATAGGATGCTATTACCTGAAGATTTAACCTAAACCTAAAGACACCTGTAACAAAATATTTATTTTTTAAACATCATAAGGACAAAACGATCAAAAAATTGGTAAATGAATAAAGCTGTGAGTATTAATAAAGTCCCTAAAATTATTTTTGAAGTAATAGGCTCATGGTTAATACTGTATCCTAAATAAAGAGCAATAATAGGTGTAATAAGAGGTATCATCCCAACACTTGTTGCTGATAAATGGATGAGCAGATAGTAATAAAGGACAAACCCTATAGTTGTTGCAATCACACCTAAATATAAAATAGAAGCTATGTTAATAATTGAGAGTTGTTCCGGTAAATGAGCATTATTAAATATTACCCAGGTAAATAAGTAGGCAGGCATTGCGAAAAGCAACCCACCCGTAACCTGAGAAGTCGCAGGAAGTTTAGCATCAATACGTTTTACCCATACTGCACTTGCAGTTTGTAGACACACCGCTATTAATACACCAATTATCCCGTAAACTGCATTTTTGTTTATCTCAAGTGCTGAGCTAAACATATTTGCTAAACCAAGAATCCCTACAAAATAAGAGAGTAACTTTCCAAAGGAAAGGCTACGTTCTTTTAACCAAATAGCCGCAAACAAAGCTGTTATAAAAGGGGATAGACCGAAAATAACAGAAACCCAGCCAGAAGGTATAAATTTTGCCCCCCAATAAACAGCTAACATGGCCGCATAAATTTGTATGGCAACAACAAAATAGGTTCTTTTAGCTTTACTGTGTGATGGTAAGCGTTTACCTCGAATTGCTAACAATAAAAGCATGCAGAGTGTTCCTAATGCCATGCGAGAAGCAGCAGCAAAAATCACTCCTGCCTCTCCACTCCATTTAATAGCGAGAGGTGTTGTTGCCCATATTAGTATGATGGAAAGATAAGCTAAAACAATACGCATAATTATCAATCAAGGTTGATGGAGTGTTATTGATATGTTTTTCCATTATGTTTTAGCCAACCAGAAATATGGCGACCCTTAGGGTCATTATGAGTCCAGTGAACTACGCCACCTCTTGGGTTCCACTCATACTCACCATAAAAATCAACTCTATCACCTTCTTTTAAACTCTTAATTTTTGGAGCTAAGTCAATATTATGAGCAACTAAAACGGTTTCCCCGGTATTGTTTTTTAGAATAAACTTTTGGTGCCTAGAGCCTTTAAGATCATCTGGTAAATTTTTTATTACCGTCCCGCTATCTTGAATCTGAAAATCACTGCGTCTATTTTTAAAAGCTTTCTGTAAGCTATTACTTGAATTGTTAACATTTTTGACTTGTGATGAGCCATTATTAGGGCTAGTATTTTTTTGTTGCTGAACAGCCTCATAAATTGAAATAGAAGCAAGAATAATGATTAAAAGAATTTTTTTCATTTTATATTTTATAAACCAAAAAGTGAGGATAGTTCAAAAAGGGGTATTTTAGCATTATCATTCAATGAAAAATAATCCATTTAGAAGGAAGTTTATAATCACTGTACATAATATATTTTCTAAAAAATACATGATGTTGTAAGGTTTATTTGATATAGTATTTATTATAAATTGAGTGGTTTAACACATATAAAACATATCATTTAACATAGATTAATTAATTGGCATTATTCTTCTTTTTTACAAAGATTATGTTTGCTATTTTCTTGAAAAGCACTATGTTGGATAAGCTCTACTATACAAACGGGTGAGATTAAAAGCGAAGTAAAGCTGAAGTATTTTTCTTTAAGAAACAACGTACCAACTCTCGAGTAGGTTAGGCTAACAGCTCTATCGTTAACCTAACATTTTTAGCATACCGTTTGTTAGGTTGCCAAAGAGACGGCAGCCCAACCTGCAAAATGTCTACTTTTAATCACACCTTATACAAACATATTAATTGGCGTAGTTTTTGCTTTGTCATTTAAAGGTGATTTTAACTTAACCTTGTTATGCGCTAAGCGCCTTTCACAACAAAACCTAAGACGAAAAAAAATTCTACGTAATATGGGTGGGTTATTTATTTCCAGTTGCCTTATTACACGAATTATGTAACACGCATTCCTGTTCATTCTTCCAAATACGTGAATTTTTTAAAGTATTAATATGCCTCATAGCAATGTAATGATCATCATATTATCGTTCCTGATAATAAGTTGTTCACAAAATAAACAAGATAAAGTTAATAAAAATGATTCTATTCATATTTCGCTTCCCATCCAGCTACCCAAAGATAACATTAAAAAAACCTATATAGTAAAAAAAGGGGATACTCTGTATTCGCTAGGTTTACACCTAAAGGTAGATTATAAAAAGATAGCAACATGGAATAGTATAAAGGCACCGTATAAAATTAAAGAGGGTCAAAAGTTAAATCTGGATAAATTGGCTACAGCTAGTGAAAGCAAGCAAACCTTAAAAGAACAAAAAACTTCTACTACTGGCAAAGTTATTTTATTTGACTCTGTTAATTTGCCTCAATCAAATAAACAAAAATTTATTGGTCATCATTCATTACAAAGAGATCTAATGATTGGAGAAGTTCTGCAGGCCAATCCTCAGTTAGAAATTGCTCGTGCTGTTTGGAAAGCTTCAACAGCAAAAATCAAACAACAAGGCGCTTTACAAGACCCCGTTCTTGCTTATGGTTTAGCACCTTTTACTGTGGGAAGTGATTCAACTGACTTTGTTCAACAATTTCAATTGTCGCAGAACATTCCATGGCCTGGTAAGTTATCGTTACAAAGTGATGCAGCGATGCTCAGTGCTAATAGAGATGAAGAAAAAATAAATGTACTAAGGCTTGAGCTGACTGCCTTAGCGAAAAAGCTCTATGGCGATTGGTTTTTTATTCATCAGGCTCATCAAATTCATCACGAAAATGTTCAATTACTATCGCATGTTAATAAAATTGCGAAAATTCGTTATCGTATTGGTAAAGCCAGTCAGCAGGAGGTTTTACAATCTGAGTTGGAATTATCTTTAATTGAGCAACATAAAATTATTCTTAACCAACAAAAAACAGAAATTTCAGGACACATCAATACACTACTTAGCAGGCCAGCAGATACACCTGTCCCCTTAGCAAAATCCCTGCCCCATCCTCTTGCAATGACTAGCTTAAAGCACCTACTAAAAAATGGGGTAGATAAACATCCAAAAATTAAAGCACTTTCTGCTGATATTGAGTCTTGGGAGCTAAAAAAAGAGAGAGCTATTCTTGAGGCTTTACCTAACTTCAACGTTAAGGCAGGTTATAGCACCCAAATGGTTAATTCAGATAAACACTTTACCCTTGGCTTTGCTATAAATTTACCCTTAAATTTAAGTAAATATCAGGCTGTTGAAGATGAGGCGAGTGCTAATTTAAAACGAGCACAGTGGAAAAAACAAGATCAGGTACAGGAATTGGAAGAATTAATTCAACTCTATTTTTCTAAAGTTAAGAAATATCAAAATACACTGGCTCTTTACAAAGAAAAAATATTACCTTTGGCTAAACAGAACAAACAAGCCGCTTTAGCAGATTATCAGGCAAGTAACGGTGGTTTTTTAGAACTGATTAAAGCCGAAAAGGATTGGCATAGTGCTAAATTAAAAGAAAAACAGGCCTTAGTTGATTATCATGAGTCTTTAGCTTTATTTGAATATGCTATTGGCATCAACGAGTTCTCTGCGGGGAACAATTTATGAAGCTAGTTGCTATTGCATCAAGCATTATTCCTTTCTTTAAAAATCTTTTTTCTTTGCCTATTTCTCGAAAGAATTTATCCATAGCGACTTTATTCGCCGTTCTACTTTGTATTATATTTGCTGGGCTAATCTTTTTTTCTACTCAGTCTGATTCTTTTAAAGCCGGAAAATATCAGGTTAAAGTTGATCTTATTACAGACAACCTTCAAAAAGGGAAAAATGAATTAATCTTGATAATCAGTGATAAGGAAGGCTTACCGGTCAAGGCTAATATAAGAGGGAGAGTTTATAACAAAGAGATGACAATAAAAGCATCCGTTGATATTACAACTCAAGATAAAGGAGTTTATCAAAGTGTTGTTATTTTGCCTGAGAATGGCGAATGGGTCTTTGCTATCGATATGGATAGTGAAGAACTTGGACATGGTGATCTTGTTTTTTCTTTGGAAACAGGGGATAAATCACTTCAACTTCTTTCTACCGAATCAGAACTTATTGACTACTATACTTGCTCCATGCATCCATCTGTTAAATTAGCAGTTGATGGCACTTGTCCAATTTGTAGTATGGATTTGATTCCCGTTATGAAGCAAGGAAAAGAAGAAATGGGCATTGTCGCTCTTGATGGAAAAAAACGACAACTGATTGGTGTAACAACAGAAATAGTAAAAAAAGGGACATTTACTAAAACGATAAGAGTGGCAGGAAAAATTAACTATGATGAAAGTCGTTTAACTGAAATTACACTTAAATATGATGCATGGATTGAAAAACTGGATGTTTATGATATTGGACAAGTTGTCAAAAAAGGAGATTCTCTTTTTAATATTTATAGTTCTGAACTTGTTTCAGCCCAACAAGAATATTTAGCCGCATCACAAGGCAGTAAGGAATATAAATTTGCTGCTGCTGAAAGGCTTAAATTGTGGGGAGTTAATTCTAAACAATTAAGTGAAATAGAAAAGCGAGGAAAGATTTTTTTTAATCTGTCCGTTTTATCTCCCGTCCAAGGCATTGTAGTGAGTAAAAGTATTATCCAGGGGGTTGTTGTCAAATCAGGAAAACCTCTTCTTCGCATTGCTGATCTATCAAAAGTTTGGCTGGAAGCATCTATTTATCAAAGTGATATTCCCTGGATTAAAGAGGGTGTCGAAGTTGAAATAACGGTTGATGATTTACCTAAACATCAATGGATAAGTGTCACTAAACGTCTTGATCCTTTTATTGACCCTCTAACATATACGACAGGCGTTCGTCTTGAAATTGATAATAAAAATGGGCTGTTAAGGCCTCATATGTATGCGACTGCATACATTAAAGTAGATATGGGAGAACGTTTATTAATACCAGAATCTGCAGTTATTTTCTCTGAAAAAAAACGAATCGTTTTTCTTGATCTGGGGAGAGGTAAGTTAAAGCCTGTTCCAATAAAGGCCGGGTTACAAAATGGAGATTATATTGAGGTTTTATCAGGGCTCAAAGAAGGCGATAAAATAGTCAAATCGGGACATTTTTTAATTGCCTCTGAAAGTAAATTAAAATCTGGATTGAATCAGTGGTAAATAATAATGGATCAACCGATTTTATCAGCAAAATTATTGCCTTTTGCTCTACTCATGCTTTAGCAACCCTTATCTTTGTTTTTGCCCTTAGCTTTTGGGGGTATCGATCTTTACTTAACATACCTATTGATGCAACACCTGATTTATCCGATGTACAGGTCATTGTTTTTACCGAGTGGCCAGGAAGAAGTCCTGATCTCGTTGAAGACCAAATCACTTATCCGCTAACCAGCTCATTACTCTCTGTTCCGCATGTTAAATTTGTTCGTGGCCAAAGTTTTATGGGGGCAAGTTTTGTTTATGTCATTTTTGATGAACAAACAGATATGTATTGGGCGCGCTCAAGAGTCATGGAATTTATAAGCAGTGCCGCCAAAAAATTACCTGAGGGTGCAGACCCTGTTTTAGGCCCTGATGCAACAGGAGTGGGCTGGGTATTTCAATATGCATTAATAGATAAAACGGGTCATCATGATCTTGCAGATTTAAGGAGTTTTCAGGATTTTAAGTTACGCCCCTGGCTCGAATCAGTTTCAGGTGTTGCTGAGGTGGCCTCTGTTGGCGGCTTTGAAAAAGAATATCAAATTACTGTAGATCCAAATAAAATCGCCAGTTACGGCGTTACTTTAAAACAAATCGCTAAAGCAGTACGCCGTTCTAATAATGATGTAGGCGGGCGTGTTATTGAAATTGCAGGTCATGAGCATTTTATCCGAGGCCGTGGTTATATCAAGTCCATTGCAGATATTAAACAAATCGTATTAAAAAGCAATAAACACGGAATTCCTTTACTTTTAGAAAATGTTGCGAAAGTTAGTTTAGGCCCTGCGATGCGTAGGGGGCTGGCTGAATTAGATGGTGAAGGTGAAGTCGTAGGAGGTATTGTTATTATGCGATATGGCGAGGATGCCATGAAGGTTATTCAAGGGGTAAAACAGCGCATAGAAAATATTGGCCAGTCTTTACCATCGGGTATTGAAATTGTTACCACTTATGATCGTTCTACATTAATTTCTAAAGCCATTGATACATTAAAAAAGACCTTAATTGAAGAGTTTATCGTTGTTTCTTTAATTATTTTTATATTTTTACGCCAATTTCGAATCACCATTATTGCAATAATTACCCTTCCAGTTGCTATCTTATTGGCCTTTATTCCATTGCAAAATCATAATATTACAGCTAATATTATGTCGTTGGGGGGTATTGCTGTTGCAATTGGTGCTATGGTCGATGCATCAATTGTTATGCTTGACAATATTCATCGCCGCTTGAGTCAAAAATCAAATAAACCTCAAGCAGAAATCGTTATTAAGGCGATGCAAGAAGTAGGGCCGAGTATTTTCTTTTCATTGGCAATTATTACCTTATCCTTTTTACCTGTCTTTGTTTTTGAGGGAACAGAGGGTCGATTGTTTCGACCTTTAGCTTACACTAAAACTTATGCCATGGGGTTTGCCGCTTTACTTGCTATTACCTTAACGCCAGCTTTAGCCACTGTATTAATTCGTAAAGAAAAAAATCCTTCTAAGGATCAACTGATACGCAGAATTTATGCTTTATATCAACCCATTGTTCTTTTTGCCTTAAATCATCGAAAACGTATTTTGTTGGGTGCAATTTTGATGCTAGTTTTAACAATACCTATTTTTAAACTGTTAGAAACAGAATTCATGCCGCCTTTAAATGAAGGAAGCATTTTGTATATGCCAAGCTCTCCTCCAGGTATGTCAATCACAGCAGCTGGAAAAACGCTCCAAGCAATGGATGCACAATTAAAACAGTTTCCTGAAGTCAATCATGTATTTGGTAAAATCGGCAGATCTACCAGTTCTACTGACTCAGCTCCATTATCTATGGTGGAAACCATTATTTCTTTAAAACCCAAAGAAGAATGGCGGGAAGGCTTGAGCTGGGATGACCTAATCGCAGAAATGGATCAAACACTGGATTATCCTGGTATGCCTAATGTCTGGTGGATGCCAATCCAAACACGGACTGAAATGCTAGCAACAGGTATTCGATCTAGCCTGGGTATTAAAGTATTAGGTGACAATATAGAAACACTTGAAAAATTAGCAGTAGATCTTGAAAAAATTTTACAAGATGATGAAAGAACAAAACCCTATACACGTAGTGCTTTTGCAGAACGTTTAACGGGAGGGCATTATCTGGATTTTGATATTAACAGAGCTAAAATAGCCCGTTATGGACTGACAATCGCTGATGTTGAAGATGCCATTAAATCTGCAGTTGGCGGAGAAGAAGTCACCCAAGTTATTGCTGGCCGTGAACGATATACAGTTAATTTACGATATGCTCGGGAATATAGAGATAGCCCTGAGTCATTAAAACGAATTTTAGTGGACACCCCTAGCGGCCACCCTATTCCTATCAGTCAAGTCGCAGAGCTAAATTTTAATCATGGGCCTCCTATGCTTCGTAATGAAAATGGAGAACTGGTTTCTTTTGTTTTTATTGATATTAAAGACACGGGTATTGCAGACTATGTGGAACTAGCACAAACAGTTATTAACGAAAAAGCTAATATTCCAGCAGGGTATCGAATTAGTTGGGCGGGGCAGTTTAAATATTTACAACGAGCAGAAGAAAAACTTGGACTGATGGTGCCATTAACCCTAAGCATTATTTTTCTATTGCTATATTTTAATCATGGCTCTGTAATAGCGGCTTTAATTATTCTATGCACAATTCCTTTTGCTCTTACAGGCGCAATTTGGTTGCTCTATATTTTAGACTATAAACTGAGTATAGCTGTCTGGGTTGGTTTAATCGCACTTGCTGGCTTGGTAGCCGAAATGGGCGTATTAATGATGCTATATTTACGAATCCATTGTGATGAATGCACAAAAGAACAATTGCAAAATAATTTAAGTGAGGTCATTAGTAGAGCCGCTGCACTAAGAATTAGACCCATGCTAATGACCAGCCTCACATTGTTATTGGGTTTTATACCTATTTTATGGAGCGATGGAACCGGGGCGGATGTAATGAAGCGGATTGCGGCTCCTATGGTAGGTGGAGTTTTTACTGCCTTATTGATGATATTGATTGTGTTTCCTGTAATTTTTTCATATTGGAAAGAATGGGAGGAGAATAAGGCACGAAATTGAGCAGAGATTATTCCAAGGCGGAAAAGGGATGATGCATTCCGCCATTCATTGTCAGCCATTCAAACAAATGCCGGGTAACGCTGAGCTCATCCGAGTTACGGGTTATTTTACTTGTAATGAATCTATTATAGATTTTATGAATTTCTTATTTGTTCTATTGGAAAAAGACATATGCAAAACCTCATCATCTAGCGGAGTAGATACCATGAACACAGTTTCATTCAAGCTATTCATAGAATTGTTAGTCCTGAAAAAAATAAACTCTTTATTTTTAGTAATCTCGGAAGTTTGCAAGTCCCATTTACTGCTGACGACTCTAAATTCAAGCACGTTTTTATTTTTAGAGGGTTTATCCGAGAAAAGGTCATAGAAAAGTTCTCTATGAGAGTTTGCCCCATAATCATCAAGTTCAAATATATTTTTCTTACTGATTGAAAACCTTACTTTTTCATCTTCACCTAAAATGAATAGTTCGTTTGAATTATTAGATACATTATTTTTAACGGTTTTGTAATTATCAGGAATCGAGAATTTATAATCAAAGTAAGTAATATCCTTGGCAATTGAAATGCTAGGTAGGAGGGTTAATAATATAAGTAATGTTTTCATAGTTATAACCCCATAACAGCTTCATTTATACGCCTTGCATATCCACCATATTGCCCCATATTTTTACATACTTTACTATACTCTCCATTATCAATCTTCTTAAGTTCTTGCCAGATTGCAAATATATACTTGCCGACAGAATACAAGACTCTTACAGAAGCCTTACTGGCATATAGTTTAGGAAGATTGGTTATCATGCTGAATGCTTTGCTACAATACCGTAATTCGGCTATAAACTCATAAAGAATAACTGCTGCTTTTGCATTCCAGTAGTGACTTTCTATCCTTTCGCCCGTAGCGTAATAAAATAGGTCTGAACAAGCCAGCTTTTCTTCTTGTGATAATATTGCCATTTATTCTCTCTCTAAAGTAATATTAATAACTACAGAAAAACTCTGCACCAGCTATAAAGACTATACAAACTCTATTAAGTTCCCATAGATCTCTATCGCTATATTTCGCTCATCCAACTTACGGTTGGGTGTGATGCGATGCGAAATTAATAACTTGTACTAGAAACGGTGAACAACTAATGTTACCTAATAAAAAACTAACAACTTCGTAGCATATAACAGTCTAAAAAACATATAATATAGTTTTACTGTTACTGTTACTGTTACTGTTACTGTTACTGTTACTGTTACTGTTACTGTTACTGTTACTGTTACTGTTACTGTTACTGTTACTGTTACTGTTACTGTTACTGTTACTGTTACTGTTACTGTTACTGTTACTGTTACTGTTACTGTTACTGTTACTGTTAATCATTATGTCCTCAACACTTACCTGTATAGAAATACCTGCTACCTCCATTCCAATATATTCCATTATCTGGTTGCATGGTTTAGGTGCAGATGGTCATGACTTTGAAAGTGTCGTTCCTGAGTTATCGTTGAATAAAGCTGAAAATATAAACTTTGTTTTTCCTAATGCACCGATTCAGGCTGTAACTATCAATGGTGGGGCAAAAATGCGTTCATGGTATGACATTCTCGATGCGTCTTTAGATAGAGAGGTAGCTGTTGATGATATTTATAAATCGGCTGCACAACTTACTCAAATAATTCAAAATGAAATAAGCAAAGGTATAAAAGCTGAAAATATTGTATTGGCTGGTTTTTCTCAGGGCGGGGTTATTGCTTTACACGCAGGCTTAAGGTATCCACAAAAATTAGCAGGAATTATAGCGTTATCAACCTATATGCCGACAACTGAACAACTTGAAACAGAACGTGCGCCTGCAAATAATGAGACATCTATTTTTATGGCACATGGTACGATGGATCCAGTTATCCAATTGCGAATAGCTGAAGATTCTTTTAATCGGTTAAAGGCGATGGACTACCCTATTAGTTGGCATCAATATCCTATTGAGCATTCGCTATGTCTGGAAGAAATTACCGATATATCAAATTATATTAATCGTATTTTGTAGAATCTACAACTTAGACCTCCCTTGGTTTTTTACACCAGGTTTTTTTGTTGGGTCGCTGAAATACAGATTGGTTTACCTTGGTTACTATGCGGTGTTGGAGTGAGTGTTTTTCTCTTCACAGGACACACTTCACGCGGCTACAGTATTTGCTATTACCCAAATTAGATACTAATCTATCTGAAACTCCGCGTGAAGTATGTTCTATGGTTTATCATATGAATACAAAAACAATCTCTTTGAGCGAATCAACGTGGTACCAATAATTTTGGACTTAAGCCATGAGCCATATTTAAAGTACTCATCCAAAGTCCATCCCAACTATGCAATGTCGCTTCATTTTGGATAATAGTGTAATCATTTGTTTGGGGACTGTATCGCCAGGCCTGATTTTGTATAATATTCAATTCTTCGGCTTTAGATAGCGTACACCCGCCTGTCTCTGCACATTCACCGGTTAATGTGGTTACCCGAAGACTATTCCAGACAACATCGCTGGAAAATGGGTGGCCAAACATAAACCACTGCGTTGCATTTCGCTGGGTTGCCAAAGCAATTTCAAAACAACCATTTATGCTGGGGCATTGGGGTGGGTGTGTTAAGGGGGCGACTATACTGCCTTCGGGAAGATCAACTATCACCTCCGCTTCATTATAATGAATAATCCAGTACCCTGTGCCTTGTGTAATAACACCGTTTAACCCAGGATCAAAATAAGAGTTATTGGCGGCATCATAGCCATACAAAACCCAATCCGTTCCATAGACACCATTAATATCATCGCCGAATATTGCTGCGACGGTATTATTTCCTATTGGTGGAGACAGAGGCAGGGCGATTTGTTTCCATTGATTGCTAGGTATCAGTAATGTCGTACCTGATAGTATTACTTTAAAATCTGGTCTGATCTTCCATCCAGGATTCTGGCTAGAAGTACGAGTATAGGCTCCCACATCCAAACGTCCTTCCCTCTGCGTTCTATTAAAATCTTGACTGATTAAGTGATCGGCATTTGCGTTTCCAATTAGTAAAGAGTTTTCGCCTGGGTAGACATTTTTATCGTCTGAGTCGCTAAAATCAACAGTAGGGTTTCCTTCAGAGTTCCAGGCGGTATTGGATTGTGGGGGCTGAGCGCCACCAACTCCAATGTTCCCACTGATTGTAAGTCCCTCTATATCGGGTAGTCGTAGTGCTAGACCAGACCCCATTGAATATAGCGCATTATTAGCAATTATAATGGGACCATTCAGAGAACCACCAGCAGGTGAGTTGATGCGAATTGCATGACCACTTCCATTAGCGATAATGGTGTTATGAACAATGGTTAGACTGCCTGGAAACGCACTTTGATGGTTTTGGCTATGAATGCCTGATCCAGCAGAGTCAAAAATTATGTTATTGGAAATAACCGCCTCAGAAGCGGCTTGTATACCATTATCACCCGATGACCAAATGACATTCCCTTCAATAATATTAGGCGCGTGACCATCTGTTCCATAAACCAAAATACCTGGAAATTTGGTATCGTGAATAACATTATCGCGGATAATATTATTATAGCTTCCATCTTTTATTTCGATTCCATCGCCCTGAGATACAGATGGGCCATTTAAGTGATGGATATAATTTCCCTCAATCAAACCATCTCTGAAAACACCTTTTGTATTTCCTGCGCTATCATTATTGGTACCAAGATAGAATCCCTCAGCGGTGCCTCCCGCGTGATGAATTTCATTACGCAGAAATTTATGTCCAGTATTTGTATCTCCAGGAAAATTTGCGGTGATAGCCGCCTCAGCTGTATGGTGAATATGGCATGCCTCAAGGGTGATGAATTCTGCCTGTCGACGAGTCCCATTAAAATCCTTGCTACCAATTCTGATTCCTGCAGAACCACCGGTTACTTCTAACCCCCTGAGTGTGAGATGCTGAGCACCTTCAATATTGATAATATTTTGACTTGCATTTGGACGAGTTATTGTAGCTATCTCGCCCGCTTTAGAACGAATGATAATAGGAGTTTGTGCAGTGCCTTGGTGGGAAATAGAAAGTCTTCTTCCATCACTGTAAATCCCTTGAGAAAGAATAACTTCATCGCCTGGCTGTAAGTTATTTCCTGAAATAATTGAAAACCAGTCATCACTGGGACTCAGTTGATATTCTGTAGCAGATGCGATCATTGATGTGCCAATACAGCACAGAGGTATGAAAAGAATAGTCCGAAGAATGATTTTCATGATTGAACCTTTAAGTATGGTGGGTTAGAAAAAGCTAACACAGGAAATCGGCTCTTTGTGGTAGCGATAAAGCTGTATGCAATTGAAGGGTACCTCTATTAATTGATGAATGGAAAAATTGAGTCCAAAATATCCAATCTCTGCGTTGAAATCCTTCGCAATAGCCTGTATCAGTATTGAGGTCAGATACGAATGGCACTTACTTAACAGCTTATTTAATTTTAAATCAATACCTTACATCCTCGTCAATTTAACAAAATATAGTGATAACGGCATTTAGATTGATAAAATTTGAATGGAAACAGATGGTAAATCTTGTTTTTCGCCATCCTACATTGTATTAAATGTTTTTAGAGCTTAAGTAAGTGCCTATTTGTACCCGACCCCGGTTATTTCGAATTTGCCTTGATCTTGAATATTTTGGTTCTCAATTTTTTCATCCACAATTAATAGAGGTACCCTTTATTCATTGCGAGCTATCTAAAGTTATGTAGTGAGTTAAAAAAATTGTCAACTGCAGTTTCAAGTGCCTTTGTATCTGGGTGAATTTGTAAATTATATGTTTTTCCTGCATGTACATCTGTTTGATCAAGCTCATTACGGACACTAAAATTTCTCCAAGGATCTATATTACGAACTTTACCACCAAAAACATTAAACCTTCGAATCCAAGCATTGTATTCATAAGCTCTTGTTTTAAAATTATTGTTTGGGTTAAAAAAATCACAAGATGGGTCGACTGTTATTTTACCATTTATATCTGGTCGAGATGGAGCAAAGTTGGTGGGGTATTGTGTAATTAATATTTTTGAATGATCACCTTTGCCTTTTAGTTCTGAAACCGCCCACCTAACTTTATTTTTAAGACCTTCAATATTTTTGTGTTCACAAATTTCTGAAGACAAGCCGATAATATAATAATCAAGGTTTTCGGGTGCTGAACGAGCTTCCCAACCAAAATTATTAGGTACATCTTCAGGATATTTACGTTCTCCAGGGAATTTATATTTAAAGTGATATGTATTATTTTTAAATGGATAACTCTGTGTTAAGCTAAAACCGACCCTAGCCGGGGCCGGGGCTGGCCTATGCCATTGAAGGTAAAGAAGCGCATCAGCACTATAGCCTATATGAAAAACATTTATTTCTCGAGCTTCAATTGTCTGGATGATGGTTAAGTTTAAAATAAAATAAATAGAAAATATTATTTTTTTCATTAATTTCTCTCATAATAATGATTAAAGAAAGTGGATAAAAGAGAGATAATAGCCAGTCGTTCATGATTGGTATCATTTACTTTTTTCACTAAGAGACTTTGATATTAACATGGTTTAATTTATCCAGTTTTAATATGCAAAGCAAAGGGTCAGATACGAATGGCACTTACTTAACAGTTTATTTAATTTAAATCAATACCTTACATCCTACGTCAATTTAACAAATTGTAGTGATAACGGCATTTAGATTGATAAAATTTGAATGGAAACAGGTGGTAAATCTTGTTTTTCACCATCCTACATTATATTAAATGTTTGATTTTAAATGTTTGATTTTAAATGTTTTTTTAGAGCTTAAGTAAGTGCCATTCCACTCCGGCCTCAATTCCAACATGCCATTGCTTGCTTTTTTGGATTCAGGAACGTCCCAAAGAATAATCAGTGGGTTCGAGGTCAGACTCGATTGAAATTGTTTTTCCTTTGCTTATAACCTGATTACTGTAAAATGACTCAAGATTGATTTTTATTTTCAATCAAGTCTGATTGGTCTTCAAGGGCTATCCATCAGTATTGGGGTTAGATACAAATTAAATTTAGGTTGTTTTTACGCCATCCAATAGGACGACCAGCCTTATTAGGTTTCATCCTTCTCCCCATTAATTGTTCAATTTCTTCCTTAAAACGATCACGACCTAATGCCATCCCTCTATTAACATTCTTTCTAATCTCATCAAGTAAACTCATCTTCTACATGATGAGCAAATAGTGTGCGGTAATTTTCCATGCGTTCAGCTTCACTCTGTCCTAGCTTCAAATGTTCAGCATGTGGTGTGCATAACTCTAACAGCTTACCTAACACATTGATTTGATAATTCGACCACAAATATTCACTTGAATCTTTTACCATTTTGGCGCGTACAGGGTTTAATTCAATGTATCGATAAACTTCTATCAAATAATTCTCTGCTTCAATTAAACACGATTTATACCGCCCCTCCCAAAGAGTGACACTACGTTTATATTGGTGGTTGAAATATTGGATATAACGTCGACCAATCGACTGCAACATTTTGCTAATTGCTCCACCTTCCAGAGGCGTACAAAGTAAATGGATATGATTTGTCATTAATACCCAAGCATGAATTGCCACAGAATATTTCCTTGAATATTCCTTAAGCCACTTAATGTAGAACTTTGTAGTCCTCCACTGAGCAAAACAAGCTTGGCGATTATTTCCTCGCTGGATCAGATGAATAGGTAAGCCTGTTGGTAATATTCTGGGGAGTCACGCCATTTTTCTTGGGCTTCAGTATAAGAATAACGAGTATAATATTTTAATTTGTATCTGTATCTGACCCTAATAATACTAATACTTACCTAGCTAGTTGTTGTTTAGTTAGGACAATTGATTTCTATCAATTTATTCGGTTATTAATAATGCTATAGTTAACTAATCTATAGAGAGAAACTTAAAAAGTTTGGTACTTTGTAGTATGTCTGCCCAAAATAAAAACTCACTATCTTTTTAGTGACTTTCAATTTAAGGCCCATTAGTAAAGAGGTAACAAAATGAAAAAAATTATATTAACAATTGTTTTGAGTTCTTTTTTACCTGCAATAGCAATTGCAGAAGACAAAAAGATGCAAAATTCTAACCCTAACGCTGCAGATTCAGTAGTGACAGGAAAGCATATGCAAAATTCTAACCCCAACGCTGAAGATTCAGTAATGAAAGGAAAGCATATGATGAATGATAACCCGTATTCTTCACATCCCAAGGATAATGCTAGAGTGGAAAATAAAAGCGATCGAGGATATACAGTTATTAAGTACGAAGAATAATTTTGGTTCTAGTGTAATAAATGGCTGGGGGAAACTTGATCAAGTCAATTTAAATCCCAAAATAATTGGGGGCTGAGTAAAATAAAAACCAGAAACGACAGGCTTAATTCACTCCGGCTCCACAGTAATAGTGTCACTTTATACAGGATAGAGTGACACGCATAATTTGAAATGATGCCTAGGTAGATAGAGAGTTGATCTTAGTTAGGTACAAGTAATTTTGGATTAGTACCCTCCGCATTGGGTAAAGTCAAACTCCAAAATCCGTCCCAACTATTTAATGATGTTGAGTTTTTGATGAGATCGTATGCTTTCGTTACAGGGTTATAGTGCCAAGCTTGATTATGGAAAATATTTTGCTCTTCCGCTTCATCTATTGTACAGCCAGTCGTACTATCGCATGTATGGTCTGAAGTTGTAACTCGGAGGCTACTCCAATTCGTTTGTTTAGCAAATGGATGTCCTAACATTGACCATTGTTTTTCATTTGTTCGCGTTGGTAGGTCTATTTCAAAACAACCTTCTAAGCTAGAGCATTGAGAAGAGAGTGCCAATGATGGCAAAGTACTATTCTCAGGAAGATCAACAGTCACATCTTGTCCCGTTACCTGAATAACCCAATAGCCCGTTCCCATACTTACTTTGTCTTCTAGCCTAGGGGTAACATATTCATTGCTCATAGGGTTGTAGGCAAATAATTTCCAGTCTTCTCCATAAACACCTGAAATATCATCACCAAAAACTGCTTCCACAGTGTCATTTCCTGTAGGAGGTGATAATGGAAGGCTTATCTGGTTCCATTGATTATGAAGTAGTACAAAACTCTCGGTATTTATAATGTCTTTGGGATCAAATTTTTTACGGACTTGACCAACTTTTTCGTCTATATCATTGTAAGCTTCAATAATATATTCAATAACGTCCTCTTCTTGAAATATATTAATTTGAGAATCCAAAAAAGTATTATCTTGGGAGGTTGCTATAGCATCATTACTACCAAGTCGAAATATTTTAAAATGAGTAGCAGAATATTCACTTGGAAACCGCCAGGACAAAAGCAAAGCTTGATGTATTGCTGAAATATTTTGCATTTTAATGCAAAAAACGGGTGTTGAGTTATTCTCAAAGGCTCCCGCAGCTCCACGGCAATTGTTCAGCCTTACATTTCCATTCAAATCATAAGGTAAAACCTGCCGATTATTCATCAAATAATCGGCAGGTGAATGCGGATGCAGGCCATAATCACCATGACCACTGGCATCTCCCGTATCGAATGAAGCATCATGAATAAATAGTGGATCTACATTCCACTTTGAATTAAGACCAAAAAATTCATATTGAAAAGAATCTGAAGTTGCCCCAGTGTGGCTTAAGTTACCGTAATGTCCGCTTCCATATAATGCCTCCCAATTTCCTGTTCGTGATGCATTTGGCCCCTCAACAGGATGAAGGAAAGTGTCCGATTTTATGTTAAATTCATTCATAATATTACCAACAACACTCATGTTTTGTTGTCGATAAGCTTGAGAACCTACATCATTATAAAATAGATTGCTCCTCTCTCCTACCAAGGTGTTATGCCATATTAAAATGTGGTTTGTTATCGTTAAACTATTGTCCCCAGAAATTTGTAAAAGTGGTGAAGGTCCTGCTTCTGATCGCTCAATTACATTTTGAACAAGAGCAAAACCATGTTCTATATTTTTTTTAGCTGCAAAGCTAAGGGCAAAACTACTAAGCTTAAGAAATTGATTATAGGCAATAATTGTATTGTCAAAAGTAGGAATATTTGAATTTTTATCATCAAGCATAACTCTAGTATCCAAGATCTGGTTACCTAATAAAACATAAGGATGTAAAGTACCAGACCTGTCAATTTGATTGCTTCTTACTAATGAAGAAATCTGCTTTGTCACACTAAATTCAAATATCCTTTTGGCATTTTTAATCATGTTATTAGTGAAATATACATTTCCATATAGATAAAGAGTAGGTCCTGTATGGTTTAACCCTTCTATCGTACATTGATCGATCCACATAACCGAATCATTCGTGCCTCTAAACAGAATACCAGTAGAATTCACCAAAGTCCGAGAAATTGTCAGGTCTTGGAGCTTAACAAAAGGGACATGTAACGTGTTGTTAGAACCTGTGGAACTTAATACCACAGATTCTTTATCAGCTTCTTCCGATTTAGTAATTGTTAAATAAGTATTTCCAGTTGTATACTTTTCAGTCTTTCCACCTATCCAATTATGGATTCCACTATTCAAATAAACGACAGCTCCAGACGGGTCAGCCCTACCATAATTAAACTGATTAAATTCTACTATTGCTGAGATAGCCGCCGCAATTGTTTTAAAAGGATGATTTTTTGCTATTTCTCTATCATCAGGATTTGTCACAACACCTAGCAGATCATCACCATTTTCATCTACATAAGCCGCAGATTGGCCGAAACTTTCAGTTTTATCATTCAATAGATATAAAGGGCCATATAATGGACTTGGCTTTTCTGTCCCCAAATTACTGTCTAAGATTGAATCTTGATCTCCAATCCAAGGATAAGCTTTAAACCTTGCTGTTATTTTTTCACCTGAATTAAGCATTTCAGTTTCTACAGAGGCCGCATAAACCAGAACTTTATTAAGATCATTCTTAGCGCTAATAGTCATATCATTCACAAGTTTTATTGTTGAATGATTTCCACTAGTATCAGTCAAATCAAATTCGACTAGAGCTACTGGCTTTTGATCTTTTGCATAAGCATGATAAAACACAGCTTCCAAATCAGCTTTTTCCCTTACAGTTTCCCATCCAGGCAAAGCCCAATTTCCAATAATTTTTGGAAAATCTAACACAGACTCATTCACAGCTATAATTGTAGTTTCAACTGCATCAAGATCCGTCCCTTCAGGACCAGTATCCTGATACCACCCGGAAGCGAAGCTAACAATGGGATTTTGCCCACTAGTACCTGCACCGCCTTGTTTATCATCATTGTAAATTGGTTTATCAAGAGCAAGCTTAACGATTAATCCAGTCCCATTTTCAATTTCATTAAACTCATCATTTTTAGGATATATTTTCCTAAGTACTTTAGTGGCAACCAATGAACGCTCAACTACTTGAGGGTTTCCGTTATCATCAAATCCCTCTGAAAACACCTTTAGCATTATCTTTGGTATACTTTCTGGGTTAAGATGATACATTCCATTTTTTTTAAACCCATCAAGCGTAACGGTCATATTCCAGCCCTCTGGATCAATCACGACAGACGTCACTTTTCCGGATATATTTTCAATGGCTTCAATATTTCCAACGCCAATTCCTACTGGAATTAAAAAAAATAAAGCAACTAATATAAATACTCGATAAATACTCATAGTTATTAGTAACATACATTTCTCGATCAGTCCATAGAGTTTTTAAAAACACGAAACAAAAGGGGAAGATTCGAATACCGCTTCTTGTCAGTATATTGTAGTGTTTTCCTGATTTATTCATCTTATAGAATGCTGTTAACTGGTCTTATGAGTTATAATTAATTTACTTCGCACGGACGGAGAACTCTCAATAAAAGTATTGTCCAACTCATAAACCCTACCCTTAAATAAATGTATAACGATTACCAAGAATTTACTAAATTGAACCTGAAACTGGATATGTCCAGAGGCAAGCCTTCACCTGAACAACTTGATTTGTCCCTTTCTATGCTCAATAAAACTGACATACAGGATCAGATTACAAGTAACGGAATTGATTGTCGTAATTATGGTATTCAGCTTGGGTTACCTGAAGTACGTGAATTTTTTGCCCCATTACTCGAAGTTCCAACCAATCAAGTTGTAGTTGAAGGAAATTCTAGCCTGTCATTAATGCATGATGCCATTGTATTTGCATTACTTTACGGCACGCCAGATAACCCACCGTGGTTAAGCAATAAGCCAATAACTTTTTTGTGTCCAGTCCCAGGTTATGATCGACATTTTTCTATCCTGGAAGCATTTGGAATTAACATGATAAATGTTCCTTTGCTCGAAGATGGCCCTGATATGGATTTAGTAGAGAGGTTAGTCAGTAAAGATGCATCAATTAAAGGAATGTGGTGTGTGCCAAAGTATAACAACCCAACGGGTACTGTCTATTCTGAAGAAACAATTAATAGATTAGCATCAATGAATGCTGCTGCTTCTGATTTCAGACTTTTTTGGGATGATGCCTATCGATTTCATCATTTAACAGAACAACGTATTACTATTCCGAATATAGTAGATATGTGTCAGTCTGCTGGACATCCAGACCGTGCAATTGTTTTTTCTTCTACGTCTAAAATGACTTTTTCTGGTTCTGGACTTGCCATTCTTGCGTCTTCACTTTCAAATATTAACTGGTGGGAACAATGTGTTTCAATCAGAAGTATTGGGCCTGATAAACTTAATCAATTACGTCATCTTCACTTCTTCCAGAATTCTGTAGATATTGATAGCCTTATGGATCAACATCGCTCAATTCTTAAACCAAAATTTGATGCTGTAAATTCTATCTTTGAGAAGTATCTAGGCAAATTAGATAATGTCAGTTGGAGTAAACCTTTAGGAGGGTATTTTATTAATTTGATAACACCAACTGGTTTAGCAAAAAGAACGGTAGAACTTGCAAAGAATGCTGGTATTATTCTTACACCAGCAGGAGCTACTTTCCCTTATGGCTCTGATCCTGACGATAAACATATACGAATCGCTCCTTCTTATCCAACGCTTGATGAAATTAAACTTGCTGCACAAGGTGTCTCATTAGCTTTATTACATGCGATAAATGAACAGGAAAATAAAACCTAAGAACCATGTTATGAGCCAATAGGAATATCAGTATGACTTATGAAGTATTGCCGTTCACTCCCGGCCGTTTCATACGTTATTCAATGGGGAGGTTCTCATGTATGGAAAGTCGGAGGAAAGGTATTTGCAATTGGGGGCAGGGAAAACGCTGATAAACCTGCGTTCACATTTAAAACGTCTGAGTCCGGTTTTCTTTTTCTGAGCGACGAGCCAGGTTATCGTCCGGCACCTTATTTCGCCTCTCGCGGGATGATGTGGATACAACAGTATGATGCGCCGGGTGTGGAGGATAATGAACTTATATATTACCTCAAAGAGTCTTACCATATTGTTTCCTTAGGGCTAACCAAGAAAAAGCAAAAAGAACTTAGCCTCAATCAAAACTAACTATGGCACTAAAACCAAAATGTACAAAGGCCACTTTTCGGGGCAGCTGAACTTAGCGTTATATGGAGTAAGGATTTAATAATATTCTCGCTCCTAAAAAACCAATAAAGCCAAGCCTATTTACCACATAAGATCATCGGGCACTTCAAATGCTGCATATTCATCATCTTCTTCAATAGAAGATGGGTTATCAGAGAACATGACAATTACAGTATGTTCATCACGCTGTTTTATTTTCTCAGCAACTTTTGCGGGCACAACTTCGTAAGCTTTTCTCAATTTAACTATTGCTAATTTACCACTTATAATGCTATTTTTCAGATCTTCACTGATATAAATAGATTTAACCTTATTTTCATCAGTAAAGTTATAAGCCTCACCATTATTATCTTTTGGTAATTTATTTAAATTAATTAGCTGAATTATCTGATCAGCAATTTGTTTTTTTTCTGCTTCTTGGTCGCGTTGCTTATTTAATTGTCTATCTTTTTCTACTTGCTTGACTTTACTTTCTTGTAGCGATTGTTTTGCTTCATTAACAAATTCAGCTTTATTTTTTTGCTGCTGCTTTGTTTGTTTTCTTTTTTCTGCTCTTACTTGTTTGGCTTTATTGTTGCTGGATAAACCGGCCTTCAAAAGCTGATCTTGCAGTGATGGGTTTTTCATTTTAAATGTTGTTATGATAAATTTATTACTATGCTTTTAAGAAATAATGCTGTCAAGTAAAAATATTTTTAATACATTACATGTCATTTAATCAATTAAACTTATCTGCACCTTTACTAAGGGCAATTTTAGATCAAGGGTATAGCAATCCGACACCGATTCAAAAACAAGTTATTCCCTTAATTTTACAAGGAAAAGATATTCTTGCTGGCGCACAAACGGGTACGGGTAAAACAGCTAGCTTTGCTTTACCGTTGCTAGAACTTTTGTGTTCACAAGTTTTACCCGAAACATCTCGTCCTATCAGAGCTTTAATTCTAACACCTACGCGTGAATTGGCTGCTCAAGTACAGCAAAGTTTTAACAACTATGGAAAGAATGTGCCTTTATTTTCTGAAGTCATTTTCGGTGGTGTTAATATCAATTCGCAAATAAAGCGATTACAGCGAGGGGTGGATATTCTTGTTGCCACTCCAGGCCGGTTACTTGATCTAATGTATCAAAATATAATTGACCTTTCGGAAGTACAATTTTTTGTCTTAGATGAAGCAGACCGCATGTTGGATATGGGCTTTATTAGAGATATAAAAAAAATTATTAGGGTATTACCAAGACAACGTCAAAATTTATTATTTTCTGCAACGTATTCTAAAGACATTAAACTTTTGGCATCTCAAATATTAATTAAGCCAATTGAAATCTCTGTTGCTAAAGAAAATATCGCAGCTGAAAATATTTCCCAGGCTATTTACGGGATAAAAAGAGAATATAAGCGTGAATTAATTTCCTGGTTAATAGGGGATGGAAATTGGCAGCAAGTTTTAATTTTTGTTCGGACTAAACATGGTGCGGATCGTTTGTGTAAACAACTGATGAAAGATGGTGTCCGCTGTAGTGCTTTACATGGAGATAAAAGCCAAGGTGCAAGAACCAGAGCTTTAGAAAGTTTTAAAAATGGCAAAATAATCGCTTTAATTGCTACGGATGTTGCTGCACGTGGACTGGATATAAATCAGCTGCCCCATGTGATTAATTTCGATTTGCCGGCTGTAGCAGAAGATTATATACATCGAATAGGAAGGACTGGCAGGGCAGGTACAGATGGGGTTGCGATTTCATTAGTCTGTTCTGAAGAAGCTCATCTTTTAGTCGCTATTGAGAAATTATTAAAGAAAAAAATTCACAGGATTGTTGATACTGGTTATGAACCAATTTCACTCAATATTAATCAGAAACTTAAATCTAAAAAAAATAGTGCATCTAAAAAGGTGTCAAAACAGTTCTCTAGTGCAAAAAGAAGAACTACTAAAAATAATAAACAAAATCAGTCTAGGAATCAAAAGAGAAGAAGTTAATTTATTTTAACAAAAGGGTCAAATTGAGCTTTTACTCCTCATTATTTTTTCCAATATGAAAAATGCTTTGCTTAATTTTTTCCATTTCTCGATGTGTTTTAGTCCATAAAGAATCTAAATAGGAACCGTTTTCAATTTCATTACTCTTTTCTTCAGGGTTTTGAATACTGGATTGCACAGGTTCGCCCGGTTCTTCTAAAATTTCGCCCAGTTGCTCATCTAATTCTTCGAGCACATCAATAAGATCTTCGCGTACCTGTTTAATATCTTTCATCATCTTAACCTTTACTTGTAATGCCTTCGCCTTTTAGAATTATGGGCTTTAGGTATTATGTGATAATAGGAATTAACGTCTACTTTTTTTCTGGGTTTACTTCTTTATCATTGACACAGATTTTTTTATCATGCCAATTTTGCTAAGATGTTGGGTTAACGATAGAGCTGTTAGCCCAACCTACATTGTTCATGCTTAAGCAACGCAATAAGAGGGTATCCAGCTTCGTTCAATCATGTGCTCAGGAAGATCATTAAAATCAAATTCTAGTCCGTCTTTTATCATTTGTTTTACATCAAATAATTCTGCAACCTCGGGAATGTCATTAAAAAACATTGTGTAAAAAGGTCCTACTAATGTTTTAGAAATCTTCATTCCTATAGAACCAATAAAATTTCGTCTTTGTCCAACATGAGCAACTTCATCAATGGTAATTTCATCTAATAATTCTTTTAGACGATCTCGTACTTCAGGTTCATCGACTAAAACATCCTCAATTAATGCATGCAGATGACAATAGAAAGTCACGCCCATTAGTTCTGTAACAAAGGCCGGCGTGTCTATTAAAAAACCAGGGAATTTTGGAAATTGCTCATAGATTTTTTCTTTGATAGGCCCAAGGGGAACCCATTCAATTTTATCTAAGCCGCAAGTTTTAAGCATTTCATCAAACAAACGCACATGACAAAATTCTTCTGCAAGATGAACTCTACTAATTTTATCTTCAATAGTGTGTGAATTAGCCATATCAGGAGCAACATCCCAAGCACCTTTTATTCCCACCCATTCATGCCGAGCAAACTTATACATGCCTGTTAGCATTAAGGTTAAACGGTCTAATGACTTTGGATCATCCTGCATTTCTATATAATTACGATAAAATGCTTCCGGGTCTGTCAATGGCTGGCGTAGTTTTACTGGATTATCTTGGAAGTGTTTCAGTCTAGCCCTTTTTTTAGCTAAATCTCTGTCATCTTCAAAAAGCTCTCCTCCATGCTGCTGGGTAAATTCCCAGTAATCCTCAAAGTTTGCTTTTCTTTGTTCTTCTGTAGCCGGTGTAAAAACCGACAAATATTTACCAGCTCCCATATTTGGAGACTCCCATTGTTATTAAGTAAACAGCTGTATCGTGTATATTTTACAATAAAGTAGAAAACCTACAATGTGAATAATACTCCAAAAAAAAAGCCGCCACCACTTTATATGATGAGGGCTTATTAGTTTCTATTAATTTTTTATTTAGTAAAAGTTAACTTTCCATTAACTACCTCTATTTTTACTTTGTCTCCAGCAACAAAATTTCCAGATAATATTTCATTAGCCAGTGGATTTTCCAGTTGGTTTTGGATGGCTCTTTTAAGTGGTCTGGCTCCATAAACAGGATCAAATCCAGCTTCACCCAACAAATCTAGAGCCTGATCACTTATTTCAAAATCAATTTCTCGTTCATGCAATCTTTGTTTCAAGTGTTGAATCTGAATGGTTGCAATAGAGCGAATCTGATCTTTACGAAGCGGATGAAAAACAACCGACTCATCAATTCTATTGATAAATTCAGGGCGTAAATTCGCCTCTACAATCTCCATCACGGCTTGTTTCATCTCATCATAACTCTCTTCGCCTGCTAGTTCCTGAATACGATCAGAACCTAAATTAGAAGTCATAATGATAACGGTATTTCTAAAATCAACCGTTCTTCCTTGTCCATCGGTTAGTCGTCCGTCATCTAAAACTTGTAGCAAGATATTGAATACATCGGGATGTGCTTTCTCTACTTCATCCAGCAAAATAACGGAGTAAGGCTTTCTTCGCACCGCTTCTGTCAAATACCCTCCTTCTTCATAGCCTACATAGCCTGGAGGAGCACCAATTAGACGCGCGACTGAATGTTTCTCCATAAATTCAGACATATCGATTCGAACCATCGCATCATCAGAATCAAACATAAATCCTGCTAATGCTTTACATAACTCTGTTTTACCTACACCAGTTGGCCCTAAAAATAGAAATGATCCATTAGGGCGGTTTGGGTCAGACAATCCAGCTCTTGACCGACGGATAGCATTACTAACCGCTTGTATCGCTTCTTGTTGACCAATGACTCGTTTGCCTAATTCCGCTTCCATCCTTAATAATTTATCTCTTTCTCCTTCCATCATTTTGGTAACTGGAATACCTGTCCATTTAGAAACAACTTCTGCGATTTCATCCTCAGTCACATTGTTTCTCAACAAAGTCATTTCCTGCACTTCTGCTTGTGAGGCTAACTCCAGTTCTTTTTCAAGTTTTGGGATTTCACCGTATTGAAGCTCAGACATTACTGCGAGATCATTTGATCGACTGGCGGTTTCTAACCTAAAACGTGCTTGTTCTAATTGCTCTTTAATTAAAACCGAACCTTGCAACGCAGATTTTTCTGCTTTCCAAGTTTCTTCAAAATCAGAATATTCTTTTTCAAGTACTGAGATTTCAGTTTCCAAGGTTTCCAATCTTTTTTGAGACGCTTTATCCGACTCATTTTTCATCGCTTCGCGTTCGATTTTTAATTGGATTAAGCGCCTATCCAATTTATCCATGACTTCTGGTTTAGAATCAAGTTCCATACGAATTCGACTACCTGCTTCATCAATTAGATCAATCGCTTTATCAGGTAATTGCCGATCAGATATATAACGATGGGATAATGTTGCTGCTGCAATAATTGCAGGATCGGTAATGTCAACGCCATGATGAACCTCGTAACGCTCTTTAAGCCCACGTAAAATTGCGATAGTATCTTCAACTGTAGGCTCATCAACTTGAACTTTTTGAAAACGACGCTCTAAAGCCGCATCTTTTTCAATATATTGTCGATATTCATCTAACGTAGTTGCACCAACACAATGCAATTCACCACGAGCTAAAGCAGGCTTAAGCATATTACCGGCATCCATTGCACCTTCAGCTTTTCCTGCACCGACCATAGTATGCAGCTCATCTATAAACAGGATGATTTGGCCTTCTTCTTTTGCCACATCATGCAAAACAGCTTTTAACCGCTCTTCAAATTCGCCTCGAAATTTTGCACCAGCAATTAAAGCTGCCATATCTAATGATAATAATCGTTTTCCTTTAATACCTTCGGGTACTTCACCATTTACAATTCGTTGCGCTAACCCTTCAACAATCGCTGTTTTACCTACACCAGGCTCTCCAATTAACACTGGATTGTTTTTAGTTCTACGTTGTAAAACCTGAATTGTCCTTCTGATTTCATCATCTCTACCAATCACCGGATCAAGTTTTCCTTGCTCAGCCCTTTCGGTCAGGTCAATGGTATATTTTTTGAGTGCTTGGCGTTGGTCTTCTGCATTGGCATCATCAACTGACTGCCCCCCTCTCAATTGATCAATTGCCTGCTCAATTGCCTGTTTATTAACTCCTGATGTTTTAAGTAAAGCTTGTAACCCACCTTTTGTTTCACAAGCGGCCAATAAAAATAACTCACTGGAAATATAATTATCTTGCCGTTTTTGAGCCATCTTATCTGTTAAGTTCAGCATCTTAGATAGTTCATTAGATAGCTGTACATCACCACCAGATCCTGAGACAGTAGCAATCCTATCAATTTTATTCACTATTTCTGTGCGCATTGCATTAACGTTCACAGCAGTCTGAGTCAATAACGATTTGATACTTCCACCATTCTGATCTAATAATGCCAACATGACATGTTCAGGTTCAATAAACTGATGGTCTTTTCCTAAAGCCAAGCTTTGTGCATCAGCTAAAGCTTGCTGAAATTTACTGGTTAATTTATCCATTCGCATAATGCGTCTCCTTTTTATGTAGAAAAATAACTTAGTTATTACTAATATGAGGATAAAATTTTTTTTTTCAACTTTAGCCTGAAGAATATAAACATATAAATATCAAAAGGTTACAATGGTTATGAGACTATATGGATTTCTAAAATAAATAGCTGTACAATATAAGTTAAGAAATGACAACTATTAAGTGAAATTCATAATGAATTTATTATTGTTATAGCACTATCAAGAGACTTGGTCTTAGTGCTAAAGAATTTAACATGGATAACTTGAACAATTAACCGACCTTTTGTCCGTCTTTTTCGATATAGAAAACTTGTGTAGCTCTCTATGTGCCTGTTTCTTAGGAAAAATGAAAAAACTACGTTACTTGTTCTTCCATAATCATTCTTTGAAGAAAGTAATTAAAACTGTCGTGAGAAAGCAACTAAATATTCATCTGCTGTTCATCAATTATAAGCCTTAATAGAACTCATAACATGATCAACATAACTTTTCTAAAATAAAAATAAATTAGCACTGAGCTTCAAGCAATTTGCTAAGATACTTATGAATACTTTATCTGTCGAATTTAATCAATCTCTTTTTAATCTTTCTGATACTGGGCAAAGTTATCTAAACCTTTCAAACAGAAATATTCTAAAAAATTTGATTTCCGGCATTCAAAAAGGAAATAAAACCCTTCTGTTGACTGGTGATCATAATTGTGGAAAAACAACATTAATTCAAAGGGCTATTGATGAAATACAAGAAAAAACCCTTTTAGTTGATATTGACCAAGAGAATCTAGATTATGAACAGTTAATTGATCTTACTGGAACTAATCTTAATGATGATTTTTCATTAGATGATTCCATAGAAATAAAATCAGCTCACTTAAAGGAACTTATACAGTCAGAATCCATAAAACACGTTATTTTCCTTATTGATCAGTCCCTCAAATTTCAGTCAACAGTACTAAAAGAAACTTTAAAAATAGTTAACTCTAACATCTTTGGTTCAAGCTCTTCACACATAATAATAACTGGACTACCTGAACTTAAAACAAAGATTAACGAATCCAGTTTATTTGCTGAAATGTTTGATGATTCCAACACATTTCAGATTGAAAATTTTCCTGAAGATGATATACGTTCTTATATCAATTTTCATTTAAAAGATCTTGAAAATCAGGGTAAAAACCTATTTTCTGAAACCGCTATAGAACGTATAATCCTTTATTCTAAAGGTTTGCCAGGGTTAATAAATCGTCTTTGTAATTTAGGATTGCTAACGGCGAACATTGAAGAAAAGTCAATTGTGACTGAAGATATGATGGATGAGGTATTAGAAAATAGCTTATTTCTTGGTAATGAATTTAACTATACCCCACCTGAATCATCTATTCCTTCGGCACCTATTGAGGCGCCGTCTATTACATCATCTTCACCCTTTCAATCTTTATCTAATATTAAAAATACAGGTTTTAATACTAAAAATATAGATTCTAATACTAAGCAGAAAGCTCCTAAAACTAACCAAACTCCTACGAGTACTATCCAAACAAAACCTAGTACTAAAAAGGCGGAAAAGGCCGAGGAATTTACAAATATTCAAAAGCCTCTTGTTGAAAATAAACTATTGAAACCAGATTGGCTTGAAAACTCATTATTTGTTGGTGATAGAAGAAAAGGTGTTGAAGAAAAACTTGTACCGACAAAACAGAGATTACCCAAATCAAAAATAAAAGTCGTTAAAAAAAATAGAAAAGATGTTGATGTTTCTAAAAAATCATTATTTTTTTACACATTTCTTATGGGTATGGTTTTTTCTGCCCTACTAGGAACAGGCTGGTATTTCCTCAATTTAAAAGAATTATCTTTTGATGATAAAAATACCTTTGAAGTTTTAACTGATAAAGATGAGTCTATTGGTGTAACTGAAAGCACTGACAATGAAACAGAAGCAAAAAATATTATAATTGAAGAAACCGTAAAAGACTCAGACTCAATAATACAAGAATATCTTCAACAAGCCGAACATCAGTTATCTAATAAAAAACTGATGACTCCAACTGGAGATAGTGCCTGGTCAACTTATAAAAAAGTGCTAGAAATAAATCCAAATAATCAACAAGCCTTATCAGGGATATATCAAATAAAAGAAACTTATATAGGTTGGGCAAGAGCAGAAATAAATAAGAGCAATACTACTCTTGCAATTTCTTTCTTGAACAAAGCTTTGGAAATTTCACCTGATGATCCTGAGATTTTAGATACTATCTCTATGATTAATAATTCAAGGGTAACAGGGAGAAGAAGGACTACTGAGATTAAAGAGTATATACCTGAATTAGGGTATGACGTATATAAGCTACTTGATGAACCTAACGGCATATCAAAACTATTGATCATTGCTGATCGTCAAATTGAGAGAAAAAATCTAACAAAACCAGTTAATAATAGTGCTCTTAGTATTTATAAGGTCATACTCGACCGTTATCCAAATCATATACAATCAATTTTAGGTATTAAAAGAATCAAGAATAAGTACTTATCTTGGGCAAAACATGAAATTAAAAAGGGTGATTTTAGGCATGCAGAATTCCTTTATTCTAAAGCACTGGAAGTTGCACCTTCAGATCCAGAAATTTTATCTAACATAGATAGGCTTAGACAAACTACGGGTGATTTTTAGAAAACTAAATGAGCCTTTATTTTAATAAGGAGTGCTCGGGGAAACTGCGCATTACGCATGGATAGCGTATATTAGAGCAATACAGGAGCAGGCACGCTACGCACAACTGTTATCATAACGCAGAAAGACTAGCAAGTTGTCGAATTATTTTGTGTACGTTCCTAGGAAACAAACTAAACAGAAAAACTTATATTGTTACTATTTTCCTCTTGTTTTACTTCATTATCAGAAAATTGTTTATTTTCCTGAAAAATTTCAGCCCTTGCTTTATTAGCCATTGCTGAGGCTTGTCTTGCTACTTTTATATCTTGAGACGATGGACTCGCAGGCGCCAAAGCAGCTCTTTTAATTGTTTCAGCTTTTCGTATAGTGGCTGCTGCATCACCTGAGACTGTTGAAGTATCAATATTAACTTCACCACCAATGGCATAACTAATTCCATCCGGCCCATCTTGAAAACTAAAACTCGCCCCCCCTGTTGCTAATCCTCCTGCAGCACTAAGATGGGCTTGTTCGTGTGTTCTTACTTCTTGATCTCTTGCCTTAAGGTGTTGTATCTGTTTTTGCTCTTCTTGCGAAACATCCATATCAGGTGTTTCAGTTTTTAAGGCAATGTCTTCTTTTTCTGTGTTATCATTTTTATCTATAGATTCATTATGATAAGTAGGATATGAAATAGAAAGATTGTTGGGGATTGCTGATAGCATATTGAGACTCATTGAAAACTTAATTTAAGTGTAGTCCAAATTAAGAATACCTTCCTATTTAGCAGTATAAAATTTGAAAAAATTTAGTGATGAAGGACAAGTTTTACCTAGCAATTTGACCTTTTTCCAATTTTTTCTCTTGTCTTTCCTGAATCATATCCCACAACACAGGCGCAATAAATAAAGTTAATATTGTTGCTACAGCAAGACCTGAAACAAAAGTTGATGCCATTGCCCCCCAGACAATTGATTCTTCAGGAAACCCCAGTGCCATTGGCAACAACCCTAGGGTTGTAGTTAAGGTTGTTAAAATAATTGGACGAAGCCTAACTTTAATGGCTTGGTTGACTGCCTCAATTCTTGTTGCTCCTGCTCTATATAGTTTATTCATAAAATCAACCAGAATTAACGAGTCATTAACGACTACTCCAGCTACGCCAATAATAGCAATAAAACTATTTACAGTGAATAAAGATTGAGAAACTAGTTTGCCTATCACAACTCCAATCAAAGCAAAAGCAATTGCTGAAAGGATAATAATAGGTTGCGAATATGATTGAAATTGGGCAGCCAAAATAATGTACATAATCATAATGGCAATAATGAAGGCATACATCAATGATGTATAAGAACGTTGAGTGTCCTCATGTTCTCCGCCAAAAATCAGGCTTGCCCCTGGGTACTTATTTTCAATTTTCGCATAAAAATCTTTTACTAAAGCGATAATTGTAGGCGATGATATTTCAGCTTCGGGTTTAATATTTGCAGTAATGCTAACCGCTCGTTGACCTTGATATCTTTGTAATTCACCTGGCTGAAAATAAGTCCGCAGCTCGGTCACATCGCCTAAACGAACAGGACCGCTGGCATGTTCAACAACAGGTATTGATAAGGCTTGTCTAGGTGTTTTTATTGCTTGAGGGTCTATTAAAACTTTAAGGTCAATTTCTTCATCATTTAGCCGATACTTTCCAATATATCGACCATCTAATACACTGCCCGCAAGTTGTGTCACTTGAGTATTGCTTAGATTATATTCCTTAACTTTTTCATGTTTAATTTCAAAACGGTAAAGTTGTTTTGGCTCTCCGCGCCCATCCTGAAGCTCAACTAGATTAGATGTCAGTTGTTTTTTTGTTTGAAAAAAATGAAGAATTTCATCTGCTAATCCAGAAATTGAATCAAACTGTGTCCCAACAATTCGTACGTTAACATCCTTGCCCGTTGGAGGGCCATCTTTTTGAGCATGGATACTTAATACAAACTCATTGTTTTCAAAAGTTGTTTTTAACCGTTCCCGCATATTTTCTAAATGCTCTAATGGATGACTAAATTCCTGTTTATCTTTCATTGGCATAGTCACCATCACAGTACCAAAGTTATTCCCATACACAGGTTCATAATCCTCGTTTGGATAAAAACCAGCAAAACCTGTAGCTGATTCAGCATAACCCTTACCATCAGCCATGATAAAATTAGCGATTTCTCTAACTTTTTTATCCATTGTCTCAATGGGTATTTCTGGTGAGCCTTTTATATCAGCATAATAAACGGTGTAGTCATCAGGGAAAAATTTGATGTTAATTAATGGAATTTTCCCCGATGCTGAAACAGCCAATATACTCACAGCCAAAAATAATAAAAAGAAAATACTTAACACACTAAAAATTCTATGCTTTAAGGTAAAGCTTAGTGCTTTATTTGTAACTGAACGAACAAAAGCTAGAATAAAATTATCTTCTTCTAGATGAGTCGATAGTGTTTTAGATTGTCTTGGTCCAAAGCTTAGATAATGGATGGGTAAAATAACTAAGCACTCAATTAATGATGCGATTAAAGCAAACGTCACCGCGATAGGGATTTGTGCAAAAAAATCACCTGTAGCCCCTGTCATAATCAGCATAGGTAAAAAAGCGGCGACAGTTGTTAAGGTAGAAGAAACAACAGGAAGTCCTACTTCTGCGGTTCCCGTGACGATGGCCTGAGAAACTTCACTCCCTTCTTGAATGTGTCGATAAATATTTTCACAAACGACAATCGCATCATCAACAATAATGCCTGTAACTAATACAAAGGCAAATAAACTTATTTCATTTAGACTATTTCCTGTTATATACATCAACAACATGGTAATCATAAAAGAAAAAGGAATACCTATTGTTACAAGGCCTGCATTACGAATCCCCATAAAATACCAGATAATAATCGAGACTAAAAACATACCGAGTAACATGTTTAAGCCTAGCGTTGTAAAACCATCTTTAATTTTATTTGTTGAATCCTGAGTTAACGTCACCTCCAGTTTTTCTTGTTCAAACAAGTTAGTGAAACCATTTAATTCATGAATAATAGCCTCTTTAATATCAATGGCGTTGCCTTCTTTCGTTTTAATGACTCGTAAAGCAATAACATCTTTGCCATTAACTGTAGAGATAACCTGTGGGTCACGGTAATCTAAATCAGCTTTTGTGATTAAATCTTCTAGATGAATAAAACTACCATCACCATCTTTACGAATGATGGTGTTGATGACTTGACTGCGGTTATGAAACTTTTCATCGACTTTAACAAGAAAATTATTATTTTTACTTTTAAAGCTCCCTGCTGGCATTGAGATATTGGCATCTTTTAATGAACTCACCACTTCATTAAAACTAACACCATATTGGCGAAGTTTTTGAGTATCCAAATAAATATGAAACTCTCTGATATATTCACCAGTAAGTTCGACTTCCTTAACGTTAGCAATTTTTTGAATACGCGCTTTTACTTGTTCAGCCATTAACACAAGAGCTCGGTTACTATGTTGTCCTGCAAGATTAATAGCGATGACTGGCAATAAATCATCAACAGTTGCATCATCAATAGAGGGCGGGTCAACTGCTTCAGGCAACTCATTCAACATATTAAGCACTTTGAAGCGGACTTCATTAAACAAAAATGGATAATCCGTATCGTCAATAAATTTTAATCTAATATGAGATCTTTCCGCATAAGAGGTTGATGAAATCCATTCTATGTTTGCAACAGTTTCAACTTCTTCTTCTATCTTTCTGGTAATCAGTGTTTCCACTTCAGTAGGTGATGCACCTGGGTAGTAAGTTGAAATATTTACTTCACCAAAATTAACGTTAGGATAGCGTTCAGCAGGCAATTGAAACATGGCATAAAAGCCAACAACCGTGAGTAAAATAAAAATCAGATTGAAAAAAACTTTTTGTTTTAAAGAAAAACGAACAACTCCCAGCATTCTTTTATTCCTATCGTAATATTTTAAGTTGATCGCCTGTTTTTAATTCTGCTGAATTAATACGCACTAGTTCATTACTTATATTGCCTAATAGCTCAACACGTAATGAGCCACCTTTTTTACGCTCTACCCAAACTTCTTCAAATCTTTTATCCAATGTTTTTGAGGGTATTAGAAACACCCCAGAAGAGTCTGGTATTTTTAGCTTCAACTCAACCCTTAACCCACCTCGGCGCACAGGAAGTTTTTTGTTTAGCAATAAATCAACTTTAATTTTTCTGGATGTTTCATCAAAAGCTGGAGAAATACGTTCGATTTTTGCAGGAATTTTTTGTTTATAATCTGGTAACCAAACACTAAGTTTTTTTTTGTTTTTCTTTAATGCATTTAACTCATCAACTGATAATGCGAAAGGGACTAGCAAAGTTGTGTAGTTTCCAACCTTTACGACTTGATTGCCAATATCAATCCATTGACCTTCTTCTACATAACGTTCATCTACTGACCATCCCCAAGGTGCTTTTATACAATGGCGTTCAAGTGTTTCCTGTTGTCGTTGTATTAATATTTTTTTACTCTGTTCCATGTTTTCTGCTGTACTTAGCTCACGTTGCATATCGTCTAATTGGATAACAGAAACACTCTTTTTCTTAACTAAATCTTGATAGCGTTTCACCTGTTTTTTATAATAGGTAATATCAATCTGTGCTTGTTTTATATCATTAGTCGTTGAATTAATATCAAGCTTGGTAAAGGTATTATCAAGGCAGGAAACTCTACCGCTTCTTGGGATGGTATCACCTACATCAACATAAACTCTTTTAACTTTTCCAGCAACTTCTGTGGACAAAACCATATCATGCCTAGCTCGACTAAAACCAATAAAACTGACTTCCCGGAAAGATGGTTGAACTGATACCCAAGTATCTTCTGCATAGCTTGTTATACTATTTATAATCAAAAAAAATAATAAACTGACTCTTATCATTAAAAATATCTCCACAGTTGTTTTAACCAATTGCTAATAAATTGGTAAGGCCTTTATTTTATAGGAATATAGACTTCTGTTTTAAGATTTTCTGGTTTAGTTCTTCTTGGGTCTCGATTTAGATAGATTTCAAAACATGGCTCATCTCTTACTTTGTAATGACTTTCAGGTAGCCAGTCATTAAAAATATAGGAATAGGTATCTTTAAAACCTTCGTAAGCGCCTTTATGAAGGAACTTGGCATAACGTCCGCCAGCAATGGTTCGTTTATTTAAATTATCTTCTTCTGCAAAAATTATATCAATATCAACACAGGCATCATAGCGAATAAACTCTGCATCGGTAATATTTGGATCATCATTAGATATACCAATTCTTCTAACTGCTTCATTCATTAAATGATTAGAATAAGCAAACTTCATTATTCTGCCCCATGCCTTTGAAGCAGACTCAGAATAACTCCCCTTTTCTCTGGCACAAATAACTTTTATATCATCAATCATTATGATTTCTGGTTTCATTTGAATCCCCTTTTTGAAATTTAGTTTTGTTTTATAAGAATTAATTGAAGGCTTTTGTTCACGAACTTGAGTAGGCGTATATGAAAAATGGATTCTAAATGCTTTATTAAATGATGATTGATTTTGATAGCCACATTTGTATGCAATTTCAGTTATATCTTCGTTAGAATATAGTAAATGTTTAACGGCTCTTTCTAATAGCAACCTTTTTCTATATGCATAAATACTTTCACCAAAAAAAGAGCGAAACAAACGATGGAAATGAAATTTAGAATAACAAGCTATTTTTGATAGTTCATCAATGTTAATTTTAGAATCAAGATTATTTTCAATAGACTGAATAACCTTATTCATTCTTTCATAATGTATTTTTTTACTCATCTTTTTCCTAAACAAATGACTTGCCAGAATTTTACTGGAAATCAATCTTCATTACTTTTCCATTCCTGCTGTTTTAGCCTAGGAAATTTCAGACCATTCTAAATAAATCAATAGAATATTATGGTTGGCTGATTTGCTTATGTTAATCAACTCGCCCATTTTGATTAATAAAACTGTTTCAAATTTAACTCTTTTTTCTATAGCATACTAAGTACCCACGTAAAATTATTTCACTAAGATAATGAATTTAAGGGAGACTAAAATGAAACAGCAATCTACAGACCAAAATCAAATTCCAGTCGCAGAACGGTTAATTAAATCTGCAATGGCTTGCTTTCTTAATGATGATTATCACAAAGTATCAACCCGTCAAATAGCCACAAAAGCAGATACTAATATTTCAATGATTCGATACTATTTTGGGAATAAAGAAGGTTTATATGAGGAAATGATAAAACAGACATTACAACCATTAATAGATGTTTTAGACAACAAAATGCTTGAAACTGATGAAGGGTTTAACGAATATTTCAAACTTTATTACCATACTATGCTTAACAACCCTAAGTTTCCTGCCTTGATTTTGAAAGTTCTAGCAATGAATCAAGGGCCAGGAAAACGCTTTGTACAACAACTTTTAGAAAGGGGGCGTGTCCAGAGCAGGAAAAGGTTAGAGAATTTACAACAAGCAGGGCTTGTTGATCCATCAATTGATCCTGTTATTGTACGAATTGCCTTTGTTAGTCTAGCTATGATGCCTATGCTTCTAAAAAATATATTTGAAGAGGAGTTAGGGCAGGAAATGGATATTTCATACTTTAATAAACTAGCTAAATTTAACGGGACTCTATTATCTTCTGGTTTACTTCCAAAAACTTCAGAGAAAGGAGAATCAGAAAATGAAACAACTAATTAAAAATAGTTTCGCAATAAAAAAATATAAGCTGATTATGGGTATTGCGAATTGGCTTCAACAACTCCCTAATAAAGTTACACCACCACCTTTTCGTCTTATTCAAATAGGGTCTGCTTTTTGGCAATCAAGAGTCTTATATGTCGTTACAAAGTTAGAAATTGCAGATGCTTTAGGTAATTCAACAATAAACACTATCGAGCTGGCAAAACAGCTTCATCTAAATGAAGATCATTTGTATCGTTTAATGAGAATGGTCTCTTCATTAGGCGTTTTTGAAGAGTTGTCGCATCGCGTATTTAAAAATAACAAAACTTCTCATTATCTTAAGAAAGATAACCAGAATAGTATTCGGTCAATGATCCTAATGCACAATAGTCCAGAAATGATTATGCCTTGGATAGAGTCTTTAGAATCAAGTATTGTTGATGGTGGAATGCCTTTTGAAAAAAGTAATCAGTATGACATGTTTGATTATATGAATAAAAATCAGGAATTTGATTTGCTCTTTTCTAAAGCAATGGACTCGGTAGAAAATGTTGCAGGTTCAGATTTTCTTAAAGATTTAAAGTGGAGTGAATTTACGCGAATAATTGATATTGGTGGTTCAAAAGGTGCTAAATCTCTTGCTATTCTAAAGGAGAATCCTGCGTTAAAAGCTGTTGTTTTTGATCGCCCACAAGTCATAGAAGAAGCAAAAAATTATTGGGAAGGTAAAATTGATAAAGAAGTATTGAATCGTGTCGAATTTATTGAAGGAAATATGCTAAAAAGTATTCCTAAAGCAGAATCAGACTCGGATATCTATTTCTTCATGGCGGTATTTCATACATTTGATGATGATACTTGCAAACAGATACTAGTAAATCTTAAAAATGCGATTGGACACAAAAGACCTTATATTATAATTGCAGATACAGTCGCAAGTGAAATAAAAATAGACTCAATTACTGCATTAATTGATATGCAAATGCTTGTGGGAACAAAAGGGAGAGAACGTACCTTAAACGAGTGGAATAATTTATTCTATAACACTGGTTTTTTCATAGAAAAGGTTATTGATATAAGAATGTTTGCAAAGTTTATTGTAGTTCGAGCTATATAAGGAATCTCTAATCGACTTAATCAGAGGATACATAAGTACCTAAGTAGTTTCAATCGTAAGGAATGAAAAATAAATATAGCACCTTTTTTGTTTGTTTATGGTTTAACCACAAGCCCCCAGGGATACCTCCCTACAGCAATAGACTTGCTTACCTTCATAGAGGTTAAATCAATAATTGATATATCATTACTCACCCCATTGGTCGTGTAAACTCGCTTTTGATCAGGAGAAAAAGCCAAGTTCCAGACTCTTTGTCCTACCAAAAAATATTTCTCTACTTTCAATGTTTGGGCATTAATCAAAGCAACCCTGTTAGCAGGTCCTAAAGCAACTAAAGCCCATTGTTTTTTCTCATCAATCACTACACCAACAGGCTGAATTTTATCTTTACTTAAGCCTGCAATACTGAAATCTATTGATTTGATTTTTTTACGTGTTGCAACATCCAGTATAGTGACTGTTCCACCCATTTCTGAGGTAACCCATAATTGCTGGCTATCAGAGGTAAAACTAAGTCCTCTTGGGCGCGGGTCAACCAGAGTATTGTCTTCAACTGTTAGTGTTTTACGATTAATCCAATGCACCATATTAGTTGCCTCTGAGGCACTCGCAACCCATTTACCATTAGGACTTACGGTAATCGGTTCAGGTTCTACTCCAACAGGGATTTGCTTGATGGCTTTTTCTTGTTTGATATCAACGACGGTTACTAAACTATCATCTTCATTAGAAACATAGAGTTGATCTCCACTTATACTCATGGCAAATGTTTCAGGGTCTTCACCAGATGGTAAGGTACCAACAGGTTTTAGTGTATCTATATCTATGACCTGAATAGTATTATCATCACTTGTTGCCACATAGAGTTGTTGCTGATTTTTACTGAGTACAATACCTCGGGGACGTTGTCCTATTGATATCGTGTTTAAAAGTTTGCCTGCGATGGGGTCGATAACGGCGATGGCATTGTCTTTTTCTAAAGTAACATACACTGTTTCTGAAAAGACCTGACAACTAATAAATAATAAGCCAGTCGCTAAAATTTTCTTCATGTTATATCCTGTGCAAAAGTAATGTTCAAGATAGCATTATTCATTGCCTAACTGAGGCCGCTATTACAAATAAGGAAATTTTCCCGATGAGTTTACGAAACCAAATTAGTGTAAGAATTTTGTTGATTTCACTGTGCATTTTGTTCATTGGTGGGTCAATGGGGATATGGCAAGCGCGAAAAGCAGTGAGTAAAGAGGTAGATTCTTCTATTAATTTGGCATTACAACTGATAAAAATAGGTATCGGTACAACCAAGATACATAAAACAGACTGGATGTTTCGCTTGAGTAGTTTAGAGCAAACTCGACATTTAAAAATTCAGCTCAAAAAACCTTCTGGTGAAATAATTAATATTACTCATCAGGCTAAACCTGATAATGAAACCCCGCCAGATTGGTTTATTAATCTTGTTATGAGCGAATATCCAACCGCAGAGTATCAAATAAAAACCTTTAATAACTATGCGCTAACATTGCTTATCCAAGCTAATCCAATGGATGAAATTGCAGAAGTATGGGATGAAAGCCTTTCTTTTTTTACTACCTTGTTACTTCTGGTTTTATTTACTTTTCTTTCTGTCCATTTGGTCTTTGATAAAACATTATCAGCTATCCATTCAATCGTTGATCATCTTAAGGGTATTGAAAAAGGGGAGTACCAAAATAAATTACCTGACTTTTCTACTCAGGAATATGGTGATATAGCAACAGCAGTCAACCATATGACTGATGTGCTTGATAGTACACGGCGACAGAACCGAGCCTTAACCCAACATTCACTAGAAATTCAGGAAGAAGAAAGACAGCGTTTATCTCAAGAACTACATGATGAATTTGGACAATCATTAACAGCAATAAAAGTGATGGCTGTTACCGCAGCGCATGAGAAAGCAGATACAAAAAAAATCACGGGGTCTATCGTTGAAATTTGCGACCATTTAATGACCGTTGTGCGTTCAATGATGAAACAGCTTCACCCTTTGATTTTAACTGAACTTGGATTAAAAGCAACGCTGGAAGATATGGTTAATCAATGGGAAGATAGACATGCCTCAATGTCTTTTAATCTAAATTGTGATGATGCAGTAGACATGTTAGGCAGAACCATTGTGATACAAATTTTCAGAGTCATTCAAGAAAGCCTGACTAATATTATCCGTCATGCTGATGCCAACCACGTTACAATAAATATCAAGATTAAATCAAACCCCGATGTTCTTGATTTATCCATAATAGATGACGGTCAAGGGTGTAATCTGGATAAGATAACTTCTGGTTTTGGATTGCTTGGAATGGAAGAAAGAATAAATCTATTAGGTGGGAGCTTTAAAATACAGTCTCAAGTCAATCAAGGCACGCAAATTAACGCCCAACTTCCATTATCCTAAATAAACTCGCTATAAAATTCGCATACGTGACCGCGCGAAGTATAAAAGTTCTTTTAATTGATGACCTTTTAGGTAACAAAATGGTTGCAAATTACACCAATCAGATTAAGAAAAAGCTGCATGTATACAAATTTGGCTCATATTGCTGTCATGCTAGGAATAATGAAACATTAATCTGTTAAATTAGTTTTTTGTGTGAAAATTTGAGTAAACTCATCATAACCAGACTTTTTTAACTCTTCAACAGGTATAAATCGTAAAGATGCCGAATTTATGCAATAGCGTAGACCTGTTGGCTTAGGTCCATCTTTAAATAAGTGACCCAGATGAGAATTACCATATTTACTACGGACTTCAGTCCGAGGATAAATCAGTAAATAATCTGTATTTTCAACAATATGATTTGATTTTATCGGTTGGGTAAAACTAGGCCAGCCGGTACCCGATTTAAACTTATCTAATGATGAAAATAAAGGCTCTCCACTGACTATATCTACATAGATGCCTTGCCGTTTTTCATCCCAGTAAGTGTTATCAAATGCTTTTTCTGTTGCATCTTGTTGAGTCACGTTGTATTGCAAAGATGAAAGCTGCTCGCGTATTTCTTCATCAGAAGGTTTTATATATTTTTGTGTGTTTTTTGTAGGTAATTTTAGTTCTTCACCCCAAATTTTAGCCAAGTATTGGTCGCGCCCAGACCGGTAACGATAAAATTTATACTTAACAGGATGGGTCTTGTAATAATCCTGATGATAATCTTCTGCAGGATAAAAGTTTTTTAATGGGAGAATTTCGGTAACAATTTCTTTGCTATAACGAGCAGGTTTTTGCAATTGTTGTATTGAGAGTGTTGCATCTTTTTGTTGTTGATCATTATGATAAAAAATTACAGAACGATAGTGTTTTCCACGATCAACAAATTGACCATCGGCATCAGTCGGATCAATTTGACGCCAGAAAGCTTGTAATAAATCATTATAATTAATAATTTTGGGGTCAAAATAAACTTGTACACTTTCTACATGGCCAGTTGTACCTGAAGAAACTTGCTCATATGTTGGATTTTCTACATGTCCATCGCTATAGCCTGAAATAACTTTAGAAACACCAGAAACTTTTTCAAAATCCGATTCTGTACACCAAAAGCAGCCGCCTGCAAAAGTTGCTATTGATAATTCAGAATTGTAAATTGTTGCTTTATCAGGATTAGATTCGGCACATCCGGTCAATGTTATTATCCCAATTAATAATAAATATTTAATACTCATTTACCTACTCCTAATCAAGATTAATAGAGGTGCCCATAAATTCATTATGGTCGCTTCTTTTAGATAAAGTTCGAAAAAATTAGTTTTCAGAAATCAACTTAACTTCAAATAAAGTTCCCTTTACATCAACCACTTCAACTTGTTGACCTATTGGGCAGTCTTCCCCAAGAACCGTCCAGATTGAATCATCAGCTTTTATCTTTCCACGCCCATTTTTAATTGGCTCAATCAAAGAAAAGGTTCTGCCAATATACTGAGCTCCACGTTTATTGAGTAAGGGATGGTCTGTTTCAGTATCATTTTTAAAACCATATTGTCGCCAAATAAGGATTGAAGTGATAGATAAAATAGCATAAATAATTAACTGAATTTCAAGACTGGTAGAAGGAAATAAAAATAAAACTGTTCCTACAATGAGCCCTGCTACAGATAGCCATAAAAAAAAGAAACCGGGTGCCAGTATTTCAATCCCTAATAAAAATACTGCCAATACCCACCAATACCAAAATACAATCTCTAATTCAGTCATTTTTTATCCCTTTTTAGACATTGCTTCTTTTGCCAGCTCACTAATACCACCTAGGGCACCAATAACATTGCCTGCTTCTAAAGGCATAAGCACTAATTTACTATTATCTGCTGTTGCAATTTCTTTTAGGGATTCCACATATTTTTGGGCGACAAAATAATTGATTGCTTGTACACTTCCATTCTCTATTGCCTCTGAAACTACCCTAGTTGCTGTTGCTTCTGCTTCAGCCAAACGTTCTCTAGCTTCTGCATCTCTATAAGCGGCTTCTTTACGTCCTTCTGCATCCAGAATAGCACCTTGTTTTTCACCTTCTGCACGTAAAATTTCTGCTTGCCTTAAGCCTTCCGCTTCAAGAATGGAGGCTCTTTTTTCTCGTTCTGCCTTCATTTGTCTCGCCATTGCATCAACTAGATCTCTTGGTGGGGCAATGTCTTTTATCTCAATTCTTGTCACTTTAAGCCCCCAAGGGCTGGTTGCATCATCAACAACATTTAATAATCTGGCATTAATTTCATCTCTTTTTGATAAAAGTTCATCCAAATCCATAGATCCCATGACTGTTCGGATATTGGTCATTACCAGATTAAGAACAGCCATTTCAAGATGATTAACTTCATAAGAGGCTTTAGCTGCATCCATAATCTGAAAAAACACAACACCATCAACTGTGACCATGGCATTGTCTTTGGTAATAATTTCTTGAGAAGGAACGTCTCTAACCTGCTCCATCATATTAAGTTTATTACCAATTTTATCTATAATCGGCATAATGATATTTAAACCAGGTGTTAATGTATTGGTATAACGCCCAAAACGCTCAACGGTATATTCCGTACCCTGAGGAACAGATTTCACACTCATAAATACCAATAAAATGGCAAAACCTAAAATAACTAACGCAAAAGTACCCATAATAATTTTCCTTTTTTGTTGCAAAAATATGTTTTGCTCATAATAATGTATATTATGCGTCAATTAAAAGAAATAACGGAAAATAATAATGATAATTTTATCGATTAACCTATTGATTTTATCTGTAGGCCTTCTGATAGTGGGATTGATTAAACCAGGCTGGATTTTATTTTGGATGGAAAAACCGGGCAGAATGCCGATAATTATTTTATCATCAGTTTTGTTTATGATTGGGGTGGTTATGTTTACTGAGGCTAACCTTGAAAATGAGACTGCAAAAAAAGCACCACCAGCTACCCAAGCAAAAGAAGTTTCAGAAACACCCATACCGGCAGTTGATGATAAAACAAAAACTATTAAAGAAGTAAAATAATTTTTTTAGTGTTAAAGGAATGTTTTTTGTAGGTTGGGCTAACGGCTTTATCGTTAACCCAACATTTTTGCAAAAGTGGCGTTGGGTTGCCAAAGAGACGGCAGCCCAACCTACAATGTTTTTATTCCATCAAACTGCCTTAATACGAACATAAATCCTGTGCCAAAATGTACAAGTTTCTATATACCTGCACTAAACCCAGCTTCTTTAATCCCTGCAACAGCACTACGTTCATCTTGATCAGAAATATCGCCACTGATACCGACTGCACCAAGAATATTATTATCTTCATCTCTAATCAACACACCGCCTGGAACAGGCATAACCTTTCCTCCAGCAATATCGACCAAAGCGTTCATAAAGGCAGGACGCTGTTCAGCCATAACGGCTAAACTACGAGAAGACATCCCCATATTTACTGCGCCCCAGGCTTTTGCTATCGCAATATCATATTTTAGTGGCGTTGCACCGTCTTCTCTTTGCATGGCTTTTATTGAACCATTTTCATCTAACACCACAACTGTTAAGGGTTTACAGTTAAGTCTGCGTGCCGTTGTTAAAGCACCATGAATGATTTGATTTGATTTTTTTAGTGTTAATACAGACATTATATACTCAGTCGTTTTTTGTAATAGTATAGCGAGAACAAAGATTAACTGTTAATTATAGCTCTAAAACAGACTTTATGTAGGGCCATATTTTTTTAGCGATTATTGGTTGGGCTTTTTCGTTAGGATGTAATCCATCACTAATCATCATTTCTTTTGCCAAAGCGACATCTTTCAATATAAAAGGAACAAGAGGAATATTCATTTCTTTGGCTAAATCAGGATAAACATTGTAAAACATGTCTACATAACGTTTGCCATAATTTGGCGGAATACGCATACCCAACAATAAAACCTTTGCTCCAGCTTGTTGTGAGCGAGTAATTATTTCAGCAAGGTTACTTTTCATTTTTTTCGGTGATAAACCTTGAAGGCCATCATTTGCACCTAATTCCAGCAAAACTAGCTCTGGTTTGTGTTGAGCTAATGCTTTATCAATACGCGCAAGCCCACCTGCTGAGGTATCACCAGAAATGCTTTCGTTAAAAAAAGTATAAGTTTTATTTTCTTGATCAAGCTTTTGCTGTAATAATGCAACCCAGCCTTTTTTTATATCTATTTTATAAGCGGCACTTAAGCTATCTCCTAATACAACGATAGATTTAGCAAATATTGTCGTTGAATAGAGTGAAACGACCAACACCAAACAAATTTTTAACATGTCAAAGACTCACTTAAATATTATTGAAACAGAAAACCTAGGTAAAACAGTACTTACTTCTGATGGATCATTGGATATTCTGTCATCGGTAACGCTAACAATCAAATCGGGAGAAAGTTTAGCCATTGTTGGCGCCTCAGGATCAGGGAAATCTACCTTACTTAGCCTATTGGCAGGGTTAGATACACCGACACAGGGAAGCATACTCTTAAAAGGACAAAATTTAACTACTATGGATGAAGATGGTAGAGCAGAAATAAGAAATCAGTCTGTTGGGTTTGTTTTTCAGTCATTTCAATTATTGCCTGGTTTAACCGCATTGGAAAATGTGATGTTGCCATTAGAATTAAGAGGCGATAAAAAGGCAAAAGAGTTGGCCTCCAATTTGTTGGATAGAGTAGGGTTAAGCCATCGTTTAACCCATACACCGATGAAACTTTCAGGCGGTGAGCAACAGCGTGTTGCATTAGCTAGAGCGTTTGTAACCGAACCCGCTATTCTTTTTGCCGATGAGCCTACGGGTAATCTGGATAGTAAAACCGGTGAGCATATTATTGAATTATTGTTTGAACTTAATCAAGAAAAACAGACAACTCTTATTTTAGTGACACATGACAATGCCTTGGCAACACGATGTCAACGTACTATTAAACTTGAAGCTGGGCATATGATATGAGTCGGTCTGTTTTAGCTCTAAAATTATTGATTCGTGACGGACGAAGTGGTGAACTGACCATTTTAGTGTTGGCTTTGATTATTGCAGTGACCAGTTCAACGGCTATCAGTTTATTTGCAGATCGCTTACATCGCACTATGAGCACACAAGCCGCTGAATTTTTAGCGGCTGATTTAGTTATCACCAGCCCAGCTTTAATTCCAGAACTTTGGACAAAAGAAGCTAGTCAACTTAAGCTAAGCCATGCCAGAACAGCAGAGTTTTCAACTGTACTAATGGAAAATGATGAAATACTACTTGCAGGTATTAAAGCTGTTAGCAATCACTACCCTTTAAGAGGCTTTTTAAAATCCACAGTTTCAGACTATACAGAAGAAAAAATATCACATAAAGGACCAAACCAAGGAGAGGCCTGGACAGATAAACGAGTTTTATCGGCCTTAAAACTGAAACTAGGCGATAGTTTAATTGTGGGTGAAAAGGCTTTAATCATTAGTCAAATTATTACTTATGAACCTGATAAAAGAGGTGATCTTTACAGTTTATCACCTCGGGTGATGATTAATGATGCTGACCTTGACGCTACACAAGTCCTAAAACCTGGTAGCCATGTACATTATTTTTTTCAATTTAGTGGCGAAGCAGAACCAATAGTTCAATTCAACCAATGGCTAAAACCTCAACTTCTAGTCTCTCAACGCATAATGGATATACATGAGGATCGCCCAGAACTGGGGACTGCTTTAAGTAGGGCAGAACGGTATTTAGGTTTATCCAGCATTATCGTTATTTTAATTGCAGGTGTGGCTATTGCCATGTCTACGCGCCGATATAGTGAACGTCACTTTAATGCAACGGCTATTTTGCGCTGTTTAGGTTGTAAACAAAATGAGATTTTGTGGCTTTATTTTTTTCAATTCTTAATTTTAGGTATTATCGCTAGTACTTTAGGAACGCTATTTGGTTGGTTTGCTCAAGAAGCATTATTCCATTTATTAAGAGATTTGTTGCCTGCTAAAGTTTCTGTACCGAGTTTTATTTCAGTTTTTATAGGATTTTTTACGGGGTTAGCTATTTTATTTGGATTTGCCTTACCTCCTTTGTTGCGGTTGAAAAAAGTATCACCTTTGCGTGTGTTACGAAGGGAGTTAGAACCTTTACCCACCAGTGCTTGGCTGGTTTATAGTTTGGCATTGTCACTAATTAGCATTTTGATCTGGCAATATACGCAAGATCTTAAAATGACAATGACAATTATCGGTGGTGGGTTAATCATCACATTTGTGTTTGGATTAATACTTTATGCCTTTCTGATTCAGTGTCGTAAACTTTTACCTTTACTGGGTTTAAGCTGGCGATTTGGTTTGCAGGGTCTGGTTAAAAATCCTAAAGCTAGTGTGAGCCAAATATTGGCTTTTAGCATCACACTACTTGCCATGATACTTAGTTATTCAGTCAGAAATGATTTATTAGATGATTGGCAAAATCAGTTACCTGATAACGCACCTAATCATTTTGTGCTTAATGTTTTTCCAGAAAAAGTGAGTCCTTTTAAGCAACTATTAAAACAGAAAAATATTAGTAATGTAGATTTGTACCCTGTTGTGCGAGGTCGTTTAGTTAGAATAAATGATATTGCAGTACAACAAATTGTCAGCAAAGACTCACAAGGCGAAAGAGCGACACATAGAGATTTAAGTCTGACTTGGGCAGAACAACTTCCTGAAGATAACAAAACCATAACAGGGCAATGGAATGTTAAACAAAAAGGTCAGGTTTCAATAGAAGAAAAACTGGCTAAAAGTTTGAAAATCATCTTAGGAGATAAACTAACTTTTACTATAGGCAGTCAACAACTAGATGCAAAGGTATCGCATATCCGCAGTGTGCAGTGGGATACAATGAAACCTAATTTCTACATGGTTTTTGCACCTGAAACACTCAATGGATATCCAACAACATACCTTACTAGCTTTTATATCGCTGAAAAAGATAAAAATATCTTAAATGCCTTGGTTAAAAAATTTCCTGGCATCACTATTTTAGAAGTAGATGCCATGCTAAAACAATTTAAAACTATTCTTACACAGCTTACAACCGCAATAAATTATTTACTTTATTTTGCACTGCTTGCAGGATTTACGGTGTTATTTGCTGCGGTTTATTCAACATTAGATAGTCGGATATTTGAAGGGACATTAATGAGGACACTAGGTGCCAGCCGTGCCTTGTTAAGAAAAGCACATTTAGTAGAGTTTGCTTTGCTTGGCTTAATTTCAGGTTTTGTAGCTGTATTTATGTCAGAAGCGATTCTATTCGCTTTATATACTTATGTATTACACCTTGATTATCACATAAACTGGATGTTGTGGATGGGGATACCATTAATCAGTACCGTTTGTATTATGCTGACAGGGTTTTGGGGGCTACGTCGTGTAGTAAAGCAATCACCTATGCAAGTTTTGCGTGAAATATAATTGTTTCAGCCTTTGGCAACGGCGATCTTTTTTATTTTGTCTATACTTATAGTCATAAGAATTCCTATGCCTAGAAAAAATAGCCTAGAAATATAAAAATACACGTAATGAAACTAAAAATCACACCAAATAATACTCGGCGAGATCTTGGCTCAGAAGACTTTATAGTAACCAAAACTGATACAAAAGGCCGTATAACATATGCGAACCGTATTTTTATGGATATTGCAGGTTTAACTGAATCTGAATTACTGGGCATACAACATAATATTATTCGCCACCCTGACATGCCAAGAGGTGTTTTTAATTTTTTATGGGAAACATTAAAAGCAGGAGATGAATTTTTTGGTTTTGTTAAAAACCTCTGTTCAGACGGAGGTTATTATTGGGTTTTTGCCAATATTACACCTGATTATGATAAAGATGGAAAATTACAAGGCTATTATTCTGTGAGACGCCAGCCCCCCCAATCTGCTCTGGATATTTTAATGCCTATTTATAAAGAGATGTTAACCATAGAATCTAGCGGTTCTAAAAAAGAAGCAACAGAAAAATCAATGTCTTATTTAAATGATAAAATGACTCAAACAGGTGAAAAAAGTTACGAAAATTTTGTTTTAAACTTATATAAACCAAACGGGGTATAAGATTAATGAAACATCCTAGTGCGAATATCCCCGTTTTAAAAAACAAAATAAACACTATTGTTGTGGCTATCAATTTACTGGCTATTTTCAGCTTTTGTTACAGTACTTATGCAACAGAATTTTCATGGGTAAATCTGTGTTTTACTTTTCTACTTTGTGTTTGCGGTGTTTATGTCGGAAAGAGTACAAAAATGCCTTTGGATACTTTAGACGAGATACAGAAAGTCTTGTTACATAGTAATGGTGGGGAGCTTTATCACCGCATTACTAATACCCAAAGTCTAGGTGAAGCAGGTAAGGTCGCCTGGGAACTTAATGAAATGTTGGATATTATAGAGTCTTATTTCAAAGAGATTACAACATGCTTTCATCAGGCATCCAGAGGAAATCATGAGCGTTACGCTTTAACTGATGGTTTTCCTGGCGTATTAAAAACATCAGCTGAAAGTGTAAACCAAGCACTAAAATATATGGCTGAAAATGAACAATTAATGACAAAAAATCGTTTAACTGCAGGTCTACATGGCCTTAATACAGCTAATTTGCTAGATAATCTGAAAGCTAATCAAAATGATTTGATCAAAGTAACGGAACAAATGCAACAAGTTGAAAATATTGCGATTAAAACAGGAAATAATGCAAATGAAAGTCTTACAACAGTTGATACAATCAGCTCTTCATTAATTAATATAAACGAAAATATCCATTCAGTAAGTAGTGTTACTGTTGATTTAATTGATGATAGTAAAAAAGTAACTGATTCTTTATCAATGATTACGGGTATTGCAGACCAGACTAATTTGCTTGCTCTGAATGCGTCGATTGAAGCGGCTCGCGCAGGTGAACATGGGCGAGGCTTTGCTGTTGTGGCTGAAGAGGTAAAGAGTTTATCGGAGCATACAAAAAATGCAGCATTGGAAGTTTCTAAAACATTGGCTTCGTTTAATAAACGAGTTGAGCAAATGGATTTAGAGGCGAAGAGTTCCGCTGTTTTATCTGAAGAAATTATGCAGCAAGTTGATTCGTTTAAGGTTCAGTTTTCAGGATTATCTGAATCTACTCAGGATTCTATTAGCTATATTAGCCATGCTAAAGATACAAGCTTTGGCTTATTAACCAAGCTGGATCATATTATTTTTAAACAGAATGGTTATGTTGCAATAGAGAATCCAGAACCAAGTTCTCAAGCAGATGCAATTTCTGTTGATCATCACAACTGTCGTTTGGGGAAATGGTATGAAGAAGGTATAGGTTATGAAAAATTTCGACCGACGCGTGCTTATACAGAATTGAAATTACCTCATGCCGATGTTCATGCTTATACGCAACAAGCCTATGCTATTTCTCGTGAAAAATGGATTGATGATACTCAGCTACTTGATGAAATAATTATTCAAATGCAGAAATCAGAAGAAGCAAGTGGAGAAGTTATGAAACTTATTGATGCTATGGTTGATGAAAAATATGGCTAATTGATACCATATTTGTAGTATAAAGACAGGGATAAACAATATTTAAAACAATTCAACGCTGTCATCAAGATCACTACTCTGCTCTGCCACCTCGGTAGCCAGGCTGTCCTTAAACGCTTGATATAACTCTTTTTGATTATCCACAACATTATTTAGATTAGATCTGACAAAGGTTAATGCTTCCCTGATTTCCTTTCCAGCATCCATTTCATCAATTGCTTTATCTATTGCAGAATCAATACGAGTAAGCAAAAATTCCTCCTGATCTTCCTCTAGACCCATGCCTAAAAAATCAATATTTAGCTCTTGAACCAGTTTTTTCATCATAGCTGTACTTTCCGTACGGTTATTGACTATTGTTGTACCTAAATAATACAAGCTATTGTGTATCATTTTAAATGAACTAATCAGGTTTTCACTTTGTAGAGTAAGAGACTCTTCAGTACGAATGGTCGTAATTTTTGAATTAACTGCCGACAGAATAATAGGTAATAGATCTCTTAATCTGTCATAGCGATCCATATCGTCTAATGGCATGTTTTTAACCAACAAACTGATACCTGGGTAGTTGACAATAGTTCGATTACCAAAATCCAGAAAACGTGCTTGCTTATCGCACATTTCAATTAAATCTTTTTCTAATGGACTGATCGCTGAACTTTCAGATGAATACCAAACATGTTGTGAATTCTCTAAAATCATGGCACAGCATTCAAGTGAGAATTGCTCAGTACATTCAAAAAGCCCTTGAGCTAGTTCATTAATGCTACGATAAGTTATACTTTTTTCTAAAAACTGCATTGCAATAGCTAGTTCGCTTGAATCTGTTAGTGCTGTTAGTACACTTTTATTTGCTAGCTCAAATTGCTGACGAAGTTCTTTACGATCAGAATAGAACTTAACCAGCACAGTGGTTCGAGCGATTAAATTTTCTTGTTCAAACGGCTTAACCAGATAATCATCTGCACCCACATCATAGCCTTGCATACGTTCACGCAAGGAACCATGCGAGGATAAAATAATAATAGGAATTTCTTTAGTGGATTCTATATTCCGCAGACGATCACATACTTCATAGCCGTTAATGCCCGGCATTTCAATATCAAGAATAATAATGTCAGGGCAATTCTTTAACGCCTCTTCGATACCAGATTCACCATCATCTGCAGTTCGAATTTCCATCATTTCTGTCTTTAGCGTTTTGGTAATTAACTTTTGGATGAATTTATCATCATCAATTACAAGAACGTCTATTTTTGTAGTCATTATTATCGCTATAATTATAGATACAGTTAGCTAACCATTAAATTTTTAATGTTATAAAATCTTCATTCAGTAAGTATAGTTGAACACTTGGTTTTTTCCATTGATTTGGATTATACTTCGCGCGGTCACGGATGCGGATTTTATAGCGAGTTGATTTTTGTCGATAGCAAGGCGCTAAAATGGGCGCATAGCTGGCTACGCAACCATTTCAGCAACGCAGCCTATCGGCAAAAAGTAACCGATAGAAAACCGCATCCGTGACCGCGCGAAGTATAATTTAACACTCTGTTTATCTAACGGGTAGAACAAAGGACACGCGGGCACCACCTTCTTCTATAGATTCAGCCCAAATTTTCCCTTTATGTAAGCCAATAATACTCTGGCAAATGGCTAAGCCTAATCCAGTTCCTCCTGCATTAGTTTTAGTTTTACTACTTTGAATAAATTTATCAAAAATATGCTTCAATTCTTCCTTTGGAATACCTACACCTTGGTCTTCTACGGTTAACTGTATAGCCGCATGATTGTGGTAATCTATTTTAGAAAACCGAATTTTTATTATTTTTCTTTCAGGGCTAAACTTAATTGCATTAGATAATAAATTAGAAATGACCTGATTGATACGGTTCAGATCAAAATAAGCCTCAGTATCGCAGGCTTCATTCTCCCAAAGTAAAATCAGTTGTTTTTCTTTAAGAGAGGCACTTTGTTCTTCTACACAATTTTTTGCGGCTTTAAATAATGACTTATTCTGTTTGTTTAATTCCATTTTTCCTGCCTCTAATTTAGACAGATCTAATAAATCATTTAAAAGAGCCAATAATCGTTCCCCACTGGTATGGATTCTGTCAAAATATTTGAATAATTTTTCAGTTGTAGCAGTCTCATAATTTTTTAAACCAAATCGAGAAAAACTTAAAATTCCATGCAAAGGTGTTCGTAGTTCGTGTGACATATTGGCTAAAAACTCTGATTTAGAAGCGTTAGCGTGATTTGCTTTCTTTAATGCTATTTTTAATGAGGCTGTTTTTTCTTCAATAAGCCATTCTAAATTAGTTGTATAGTTCTTTAGCTCCTTATCTCTTACTTCAATTTCATCTAGCATTTTATTAAATGATTGATTTAAAGTTATAATTTCAGTGGTTCCAGCCACTTTTGCCCGAGAACTAAAATCTTTATCTTTTGCTATTTGATTAGTTAGTTTTGCTAAATTATTTAAAGGTCTGGTTAAGCTACGACTAAAGTACTTTGCAACGATTAAGCTAAATATTAAAGAAATTAATATGCTCAATATAAAAATAAAGATTTGAGTAACTTGTTGATTAAAGAGTGCCTCTCGACTAAAAACCAAATGTATATACGCAATCGTTTTGTCACCATCTTTAACTACATCGCAACTATTTAATTTTTTTGAATAAAAAGACTTTGTTTTGCATTGCTGTTGATTAAATTTTGTCGTCTTCTTTTCGATTCCTGTACTGACATACACTTCACCATTTTGTAAATGTACAGTGGCTTGAATTATATTTGAGCGCTTAATAACATCATTTAAGGCTTCTATAACACCTTCTTTATGATCAAAAATAATAGCGGTTTCTACTTGATGTGCTGTAAATTGAGAAAAAGTATTTGCTTCTTTTTTTAATGTTTTGTTGGCAAAAAAGTAATTAGCACCTATAAACAAAGTGCTTGTCATTAACAAGACTAAAGAAACAATACTTAGCATGACTAAAGTCAGTTTTTTTTGAAGACCTCCTCGACTTGTTATATTTTGTTTCATTTCATATTTTAGTAAGCTAGTTAATATTTTTTTTAATCACAGTTGATGCTAGTTTGATTAATTTAGAATCAATTTTTAAAAAAGCAGCCTGACTACTATCAAAATTAAGATTAAATCGAATTTTATCTTTATCAACAAATAGTTGAATCATCCCTTCTTTAACGACAAAATCATCTTGGTCACTCACCGTTAATACATAATGTTTTTTTGCAATTAAATTCAGTTTTTCTAAATGTATATCGGAAACGGCATCAATAAAAACAACATGGCAATGTTGAATACTATGTAAATATTCTAGTTCAATTATTTTAATATTTTGATGCTGGATTTTTCGAGCTTCTAATTGGTATAAAACACCTCCAAACGAATTTCTTGGGTAGGTGCAAATATTAAAAGTTTTAGTCTCCGTTTTAGGTTTAGGCCATTGAACAAATCGAGAAAAATTATATATATAGATTGTTTTTAATTGTTTTTCAGAGACTGATTCAGTTGCATGAACTTGAATTGATAAGAAGCACAACAAGGCAATGCTTGCTTTTCCTGAACAAAAAGCTAAATATTTTATGAATTGTTTCATATTTAGAATCGAGTGATTATTTTTGCGTAAACACTGCGAGGTACTTCTGTATTAAATGAATCACCCTCTATAGACGTAAATTCTTTATGTTGCGAATCAAGTAAGTTTTGTCCAGCAATTGAAAACTCAAATTGTTCCGTTGGTTTCCATGCTAATCTTAAATCCAGACGAATAAAATCATTCACCTCTCCTGATTTAATACGGTCTGTATAATAAATAGCCGAATTAAAGACTAAATCAAAAGGAAGTTGCCAGGTTGATTGTAAGGAGCCCTGTTGCTGTGGAGAAGAATGTTCATAAGTATTAACATTACCAGTATCCATATTTCCTTTTTTTAATCTAGCATCTACTTTTAAAAAGCTATAACTTGCCGATAATTGCCAATAGTCTAGCACTTGCCATTTAGCAAGCAGTTCTACACCATAACTCTCGGCTTCAATTTTATTATCAAAATTTAATGGAATGGTAAAGTTTGAATAATCAGGAGCTTGCGGTGTTGTTGAACGTAAATCGTCGTATTGATGATAAAAAATAGTCGTATCAACACTAAATGCCTCTGAAAAAACACCTCGATAGCCAGCTTCAATCGCCAGTAAATCCTCTGCTTTTTGTTCTGTATTTCCATTGACAACAACTGTGAAGGGTTTTGTATAAGCACCTATAGCTCGTATATTTGAATCAACTCTTGAAGGTGTTCTTACTGCTCTGCTAACCGAGGTCCAAATGCTATGGTCTGAATTGACTTCCCATAACAATCTGGCACTGGGTTGATATTCAAATCCACTGTAATCATTATGCGAGAATTTAGAACCTATAGTAAAACGAAAGTCTTCACTCAATTGAATTTCATCTTGAAGAAAACCACTTACTGTATGACTAAACCGGCTTTCTGGTGAAAAAGAACTATTATTGTTTTTTTCTAAATCATCTTGAACACCCCGATAGCCTATTCCCCAAATAATTGCCTGTTTATCTCCCCATTGGAATTGATGTTGAGCATCTATATCAAAAGTGTGTAAAATTCTAACCGCCTCAAAATGATTATGCTCCTCATAATTATAATAAGCTTGTAATTGCAAATCATTTTCTTCGATAAGATTGTGTTTAGTGCGTAATAATAGGTGCGCTGTTCGATAATCTTGAGTATCTTTCAGAACTAAATTAGAAATAGGTGCAGATGTAAACGTTTGTTTGACTCCATCAGCTTGTCCGCGCATATAAGAACCTTGCAACATCCATTTTTTTTGTCCGTCTAGTCTGAACCCTGTTCGGATGTTTTCTCTACCATCTTCAGCATTATTATTATGGTCAGGTGAATTTTTGTATTTATCCTGTTTTCTAGCTTTGGCATAAACTTGGTAACTAACATCTTCACTCAGTTTACCTCCGTGCAATATATTGGCAATCAAGTCTTCTGAGCCACCTAAAAAACTAAGTTCAGTACCTTGTGTTTCATTAGCACTTTTGGTGATAATATTGACTACACCATTAACTGCATTTTCACCCCATAAAGTGCCTCCAGGGCCACGAACAACCTCTATACGATCAATAGTTGCAAGAAGAATATCCTGCATATTCCAATAAACACCCGAAAAAAGAGGTGTGTAGACACTACGACCATCAATTAACACTAATAATTTATTGGCAAACTCTCCATTAAACCCACGAATAGAAATTGCCCATTTATTGCCATCAATATGTGCGACTTGTACACCAGGCACCCCCCTTAATACTTCTGGTAAGGTTGTTGCTCCTGATCGCTGAATATCAGCTTGTGAGATAACATGAATTGCTGCGGCTGTTTTACGAATTGACTGTGGTTTTTTTGCAATTGAAATAACTTCAACATCCATTAATTGTTCAAAATCCATTTCATAAAGCGCATCATAAGTTTCACTATATACAGTGACAGGCAAGGTTAATGCTATAAAACCACTTAAAAATGCAGGAAATATTTTCATGATAGGTGCAGTGTGTTATTAATGATGGTTACTATTTACCCTACACAAGGGGGGTGATTAAACGTGTAGGTTGGGCTGTCGTCTCTTTGGCAACCCAACGCCACTTTTGCTAAAGATGTTGGGTTAACGATAGAGCTGTTAGCCCAACCTACCCATTCTTTACTTCTTTTTTAATCACCACCCACACAAGAATCTTATTACCCTAGGGTTATACTTCACAGGGTTATCATTTAACTTACTGAAAGTGATGAAATAAGGTTTTCTATCTCTTTTTCTATTTTTAAATCAGAGTTAAATACTGTTGAATTTTGCTCTTTTGCCTTTTCAAGTAAATCGCTAAAAAATTGTTCTTGCTGTTCACTTAAGTCCATATTTATGTATGACCATTCAACATTAGAAATTAGATCATCTATAATTTTGATGTTTTTCTTTTCGTTATCTTTGCGTGAAGATTCAATCTCGGTTAACATCGCCCGTGTAGCATTGATCAGTGACATCAACGAAGATGACATTTCTATACCTGTAATTCTGGCATCCGCTCCTTCTATTAACATACCGATAACATCATTTAGCCGACCATATTTATCAGCATCCTTGATAGGCATATTTTTAATCAAAATAGATATGTTTTTAAAGTTAACAATGGTACGTTTACCAAAATGAATAAATCGTTCGCCTTGTTTCATCTGGCTCAGAACATCTTGCTCACGTTCACCGACTATCCCTAATGTGGAAAAAAAAGTATCTTGTTTATCAACAGTGACACAGATTGTTGCGCTTAAATCAAATTGGCTTAAGGATTCCAACAAACGTTTTGCTAACGCTTCTTGTGTTAAACAATGGTAGCTGTCACGGGTAAATTGCATTACTTCGCCCATCTCACTTGCTTGGGTCATCGCTGTCATCGCCATACCTATGGCATCATTTGAACCTTGTTGTAATGCTTGTTTTTCTTGCAAACTCACTAATGTTATTTCTATTTTAGTGAATAATTCCTTTTCATCAAAAGGCTTAGTAATATAATCTTCCCCACCTGCTTTATACCCAGTCATTCGTTCTTCAGGAAGACTTAACGCAGAGACAAAAATAACGGGGATATCTGCTGTTAATGGGTTTGACTTTAGTTTTTCACAAGTTTCTATGCCACTCATTCCTGGCATTTTGACATCTAATAGAATAAGATCTGGTTTTATTGTCTGTAGTTTTTTTAAGCAATCCTCACCTGTGCCAGCTAATTCAAACTGATATTTTTCTGCTAAAGCTTCCTCAAAAATTTCAAGGTTAAAAGGCTCATCATCTACAACTAAAATTACTGGGCTATCAGACATATAATTAAATTAAGCTATTTCAGAAACATGTTGGGTAATATTTTCTCTACTTAATTTAAGTGTAGTTGAACTTAAATTAATTAATTTTTTTCTTCTTTTTGCTTTTCTCTTTTATTTCGTCTCCATAAACCTTGACTTGAAAAGCAAGTCCATCCCCATTTCAGCCAGTTTAATAATGAAACTGCTAACCATAATGACCACAACAACATTAATATACGATACGCCATTAGAGGCACTGAAATAATGCTTGCTGTTGGTAAAGTCTTGTCCGTTCGATCTTGATACCAATTCAAATTAAACGCTGATGAATGGTTACCTGCGATTTGCATATCAGGTGAGCCTAAAAGACCTTGCTGTACAGCAGCAAAAAGCAACCCTAATGAAAATACTGTCAATAGTCCCAATCCAATTTGTATTAAATTAAAATAACTGGAGTCAACAAACGGTTTTTTAATTCGTAAACCTAATGCCATTAACCAAATAATAATGATCAAAGCTGATTCAATGGGGATTTGACTTAAACCAATTAATAGTAAAAACCAATGCCAATGTTTTAGAGGCGTTAAGGATATTTTTCCCAGACCGACTGATAAAAGAGCCATAACAAATAAAACGCCCCAAAATAAAATAGCAGGGCCAAATTTTGGGCCAGAGGTAAATAGCACCCAGCGGTCTTCTCCCAATAAAATTTTTATATGGCTATTAACACTGGCAATTCCTAAATTAATAGTTTCAGTTTTTAACCCTAATGACTGTTCCTGCATTTTTCGCCAACTGAGCGATATATCTTGTGGTCCGGGCTTTATAGGCAAAGTGACTTGTCCATTTTTTTGTCTAATAGGTTGTGCTATTCCATTAATGCTGACGGATTGTAATTCAACTTTATCTGGCAATATCAGCGTATGTTGAGTTCCTTTTGAGCTTCTTAGGCTTAAATTTAATTCAGTCTCTAATGATCGCTTACCTGGTTTAATTATTTGTTCCGATCTATCAATAGTTAGAGTGGAACCTTTTACCGCTTCTGGTCTAGTGATGGTTAAACTCACTTTTTCATTTGCCCATGGCCGCCATTCTGGTAACCATTGGCCTTGGTTTTGGTGATGTACAACAGCAATGCCCGTTGTTTCCAGATGCCAGATGGGACTGACATTAGCGCGCCAGACTTCAGTCCACTGATGGGTATCAGGGGCTATCAAGTTTATTTGAGATGTTTTTTTCAGTACCGATTCCCATTGTAAGTTTCTTTGTCTAGAGGACATATTAATTAAAACTTGATTATCTTTAACTCTAATATGTTCCGTTGTTACCGACTCACCTTGTAATAGAGGTAATTTTATTGATACTGCTGTATCATTCTGGAATATTCGAGTGACACGTGTGGTAATCCGCCAGTCTAGTCCCAAATGTAACTCTCTCTCAATTTTAAGGAATGCAGGCAAAGCCCCTTGTTCAAACTTTTGTTTATTGCTCTTTAATTTTTCTGCTGATTTAACTCGACTAAATATTAATTGAGGATCAGTTTTATTATTTTTATGTAGGCCTTCAATAGTCCAGCCTTTTGTATCAATTTTTGTGAATTGTGGTTTTAGAGGTAAAGCTAATGAAAATTTATTGAGTGTTGGAGTTATTCCTTGTAACTCAACTTGATGTAAGCCTTTGTCTAGGCTCAACCATAATTCACCAGCAGATGTTCTAATCAATGCTTGTGCAACCTTGCTATTGACAGTTACCTGATTAGGAGTCCATTGCTTGAATTGCGAGGGTAATGGAATTGCAACCGCTTGTTGAGCATGGACTTGAAGCTTAATAGTCATCTGTTTCGGACTAATGGATAAATCCATACGAGACATTTGTGCACAATCAGGCAAGCAATCAGGTGCTTTTAGTAGGCGATTTTTTAAATCATCCAGAATTTCTTGATCAGGAAAATCAGCATAAACATCGTGTGATGAGAAACCAATTAAAGGAATCAGTAATAAATAGCTAAATAAGGACTTAGGAAATGTAAACTTTTTATTGAGCAAGTCAAACATTAATAATGATAATAAAAGTACTAGTATTACTCTAAGAAAATTAAGCAGCATAGAAAGTGTGGGTGATAAATACCAAAATTTAATTTGCTGTTGTTGATCTACTGATCCATTCCACGATAATTGAATTTTTTTCCATTGCCACTTGGGTAAACCAGGGCCAGTTTGAATGTTTGCATCAGGGTCTATTCTGTCTTGTATCTTCTGTTTATATTTTGGTTTAGCCACACCTGAGGTAACAGACCGAGATAAATCACGCATTTTTTTCATAGGCTGTCGGCTCATCGATACAGTTTCTTCCATTTCAGATACCTGGACACTAGAGTCAAAATCAGTTTCAGTATTAAAAATACCAATATTATTCGACTGAGCATATTGTTTTTCTAGCTGCGGATAAAGTCCTGTTCTAACTTGTGAAACCATAAAGGGAATGGCAATGACTAGTAGAGCAAGCCAGCAAAAATTTCTATACCACATAACAAAATATTGAAATTTTCCTGTGGGTAAAACTCTGAATAAAGCGATGGCGGCTAGTATATTTAACCAGATATATTGCGGCGCACCTTGTTCATGCCAACAAAGCCCTAGGGCGATTAAAGCAAATGCCCCCCAATAAATAGACCATAAGCGACTGATAGATAGGGCAATAATCATTACAATAAATAAATCTAATAATGTCCATTTTGAAATCCAGCTATCGGGTACATTATCAACACCATTAGCGGCTAGTAAATGCCAACCTGGAGGGATGTTTAATTCGGCCTGCACCTGATGAAAATTTTGATCCCAGCCTACTGCGCTGATAGAAGAAACTGAACCATTAATACGACTATCTGCTTGTAAACTAATATGGCCTTTTCTAACTTCAACCCCTTGTTTATCTGAATCAGTGGTGATAAGTTGACTTTGATTGTTGAGTTTAACTTGCCCAAGCTGTGTTTCTGGCAAGGTATTAAGTCTCCATCCTTTAGTCATTTTTCCCGTTATGGTATCTGTAACCGTATATGCTTCACCACTAAAGTCTAACCATAATTGACGATTCAAGTTTAATCTATTTGGCTCTGGTTCTGGATCACCCCGTCGTATTAATTTAAAGTCCATACGATCATTTTTCTTAACCTGATAGGCTGGCAGTTGTTTCCATTGACGAGGGACATTAGTTTGGCTAGGGTCAATAGCAGCGACTCCTTTTATTTCAACAATACGTTGGGAAGGTGAAGCTTGAAATGACCAGATTTCTGATCCTGGCCACGTTTCATCTTGCACTTTAAAAGCTAATTCGTTCACTGGTTTTGGGTGTCGAGCATTAAGCTCTATATGCCAGCGACCAGGACGAACCTGAATCAGTAAACTACCATTGGGATCTAATTTTGCAGGAAGAGGGCTTTTTAAGGAAACAGGGATAAAGTCGGTTAATAAAGCATAGGGTAAAGTTATCTCTCGTTGATCTCCTGATACTTCCAGCTCAAGATAAGTCATCACTTGTAATGGAATATCGTCGTAAACTTTTCTAAATACTTGAAGTTCCAGTTTGTTTTCTAGTTTCTGTGGTTTTTTATCTCCAATATCACTTGCTTTTAACCAGACTCTGTCGCCTTTTATGCTTGGATATAGAATGCTTTTACCATTAATCTTTAAGGTGAGAAGCCCTGTCTTATTTGGGATAGCTAAATTCTCAGGGATATGATCCCAAAAAAACTCACCCTTAATAGAATATTGTCCTTTAGATAATTTAACACTGGGTTTGCCTTGTTTAGTGACTACCAATGCAGTTTTTTTATTAACGGTTACATTTTGTGGCCAATGTTCTAAATTACCTGGCAAGGGTACCCAGCTTTCTTTATAAACGTGCCACTGACTGGTAAATGTGGCTTGTTTTGCTTGTAAATTTAAAGTAAGTTCTCCTGGCCAGCTACACTGTTTTTTTTGAAAATCATTGTAAAAAAAAGGACATTGATACTGTTCTTCATTTTGTAACACCCAGTTAACCCATGGTTTTAACGGATCAGGAATATTCTCTTTGATTAATGGTGTAGCGAAAGCAATTGAAAGAGGCAGGTAGATAGAAAAAAATAAAAGAACCCGAAGCATAATCAATTCCTGTAAAGAGTAAATTTATTTTATTCTATACCCAAATAACTAAATATACATAACCTTGCTTGACATACTTGTTAGTAACGCCTGACAATGACGCCTCAAATAATAATTATAATTGAGTGGTACTGACAAAGGTCAGGATGACTCAAACACACTTTAAAGAGGAAAAAATGTCTTTACTGGACACACTAAAAGGTCTAATTTCTAATGTATTTTCTAGCACTCCGTCACCAGATCAAGAGTCACTTAATTCTGAGAGTATTGAAAACCCCGTTGTTTCAGCAGCTGAAGTAAAGCAAGAGCCGAAGCAAGCTTCTCAAGTTGAGAGTAAACCAGCACCTGTAAAAACAGTAGCAAAAGTTGCTAACAAACCTGTATCAGAAAAAGTATCGGGATTAAAAACACCTGAAGATTCAACACTGAAACGTCATTATATTTCTATCTTAAAATCTGAAATTGAATCAAAATTACCTCCACGACCTACTGATTCAACATTAAGGCGCCACTACGAGACAAGAGTGGAAACTGAACTTGAAAGTCTGTTGGCATCTTAGTCTATAAGCACAGTAATTACTCTTCGAAATGATAAAAAAGGCTCCTCGTTCCCACCATTCATTCTCGGTGGGAACGAGAAAAGTCATTGAAAAAAATGGACACTGATATTTCTCTTCATCTTGCAATACCTAGTGAAGCCAAGGTTTAAAAGGTAATAGAGCTAGCCCGCTGGGTTATACTTTGCGTGGTCACGGATGCGGAATTTATAGCGAGTTGATTTTTGTCGATAGCAAGGCGCTGAAATCGGCACATAGCAAGCTACGCAACCATTTTAGCAACGCAGCCTATCGGTAAAAATCAACCGATAGAAATCCGCACCCGTGACCGCGCGAAGTATATTTAACAATCAATTATTATCATTAAAGGCAACTCACTTTAAGTAGGTTTAATAGAGAGAAAACTAGTTATAAAGTTCAAATAAAATTTGGTGATATACTGAATGGATCGTCGAACAAACCTAATATCAAACTCTCTCAGCAGATGACTCATAGAATGTATACTGAAAGAATCAAGGGCACCTCTATTAATTGATGAATGGAAAAATTGAGTCCAAAACATCCAATCTCTGCGTTGAAATCCTTCGCAATAGCCTGCTATTACGTGTGGGTTTCGCCTTGATCTTGAATAGTTTGGTTCTCAATTTCTCATACACAATTAAGAGAGGTGCCCTTAACCTTATTATTTGCAACCCATTAAAATTGATGAAATATACTCGTCCTTGGTAATCAACAAGAGGGTTTTAGTATTGAGTGTTGTTCTGATTGGGATATTGTCAGAAACTAAAAGATCGTTAGAATAGACTGATAAATTTTTACCAATATTTTTTTCTGTAAATTCTTTTAATCTCAATTGACCTTGATCTGTAAATTTAACTTCTACAAGATTCTTACCATCAGCATCAACATTTGGCTCTGTATCACGAATATCTTCTTTTTCAAACTGTAGGAACTCCTTATCATTAACAACAAATCTCAAGCAGTCAGATGCATTGGATACACCTAAAGAAATAGAACATCCCCATGTAATAAGGCATATTAGAATTAGTAGCTTTTTCATCTTCATCACCTTATTTCAGAAAAATCCTAATAGTTTGTCCTAGTGTATGACTCCTAAATCTAATCCTCTGAACACAAGCACAGCTTCCAGCTTTAAAGCTTAGCGAACCTGGGCCTGCAACAATCTCTGATATTTGTCTAGCGCCTGACCAATATTTTACTTCAGCGTCGAAAGACGATGGGGCGCCACTTATTGTCTCGAATTCAACTTTAAATCTTGCAGTCCCTATCATTCTGCCAAATTCTACCCACGGCCCCCATATGCGCCCCGGCGGAGCCCAGCCATTCTTTATCTTCATTTTCTAATCTCTCATTAAGTTATTTTTATATTATCGAATGAATGAAATTATCATGGCCAATATTAAAATACAAGAGTTGCAAGTTTTGAAAAAAGTTCAATGGCTTATGTTTTTATTGTTACAGTAAGTCACTCATGTAAGGGTAAGAGCGATCGATCCTAAAATCAAACAGTTGCCGTAGGCTATCATTGCATGCACTAGGACTGCCGTCTCTTTGGCAATCCAACAAATGATTAGAATCTTTGGTTTCCATTCATCAATTAATAGAAGTGCCCTTAATATTTAGATAATTCCCAAACAGGTAGTATTAAATTACTACATTGTTTTTCAAACTCATCATCTAGCAGCTCAGTTAAATCTTCAACATTTTGATACAGCTGTCTTATTGATCGGTCATATTCCATTTCTTTTATCAATTGTTCTTGGGCGGTTATAATCGCAGGCGTTTTAGCTCGTTTGCTAGTTTTAAGTTTTAAAGCTTGCTTAACATAGGCAAAAGTAGGTTCAGTAAAAAAGGCATCAGGTTGTTGTTGGCCTTGGAGATAAATTTTAATCAAACTAACTAATGATTCAGTCTGATTACCTTCAGAAACAAACAGCCTTGTATCATCAATACTAAGCAAATGAGTGTTTTGAGGTTTTATTCTATTTATAATCAAATGGTGTAACCAGGCTAACATAAAATCTTTGCCCTTTAGTTTGGCAAAGCGATAGAACAAACTTCCATTTTCATATTGCTGATTTAAGTTTCCAACTAAGCGATAATCGTCTATTGTAATATCTACAGCTTGAATATTTTCCTTTTTTCCCAGACATTGTTGTTTAATCAAATCTGTAAATTCATTAATAAGCAATTGTTGCTGGTCAAATGCTAGCTGCCCATTTATACCTGAAAGCCATTTCCCTTGAGCTTGTAATTTTTTTAAAGAGAAAGGCTGGTCGTTTAAATTATGTTCAATCCATTGCTGATTAATTGAGTAAGCATCCAAATTGTCTAAAACAAAAGGCTCCCGTTCTTCAGTATCTGTTTCAAGATGAGTAAAACGTATGCCTAATTGTTTTTGTAGAAAATATTGTTGTGGATGTCGGAAGAAAGCAAATAAATCATCAATTTCTATAATATTCGAAGTTTTAATATCAAGCTTTCCTTGCCACCAAGATTTTATTTCTGCTTTGTTTTCTTGTAAAGCAATCGCTGTTTCATAATCAGTTTTGGAAAAACTATACAAACGGGATTGTTCGGTAAAATATTGTGTGCTAAATGCTTGCAGAGGATGTTTTGTAATTAACTCAGTCAGTTGATAAGAATTTTCTAACACATCAATCAATTCACTAATCACCATAGATGGGGGTATATCATCATTATTTTGAATGGACAGTCCTTTATAGGTGATGATTAATTGTTGACGCGCTGAAAGTACAATTTCTAAAAATTGATAACGATCATCTGCTCTACGTGATCGATCACCTTGTCTAAAATTTTGTCCGACTAAATCAAAAGTGGAAGGGCTGTCAGTTTTTGGAAATTCGCCTTCATTTATACCCAATAAAGCGATAACCTTAAAAGGAATGGAACGCATAGGTAGCATAGAGCAAAAAGTCAGTTGTCCTCGTAAAAAACCATTTGATGATTTGCTTTCAGAGACTCTGCTTTCTAGCCATGCACTCACCACTTCCAGAGACACATCTTCTGTATGGACAGTGGCTATTTTTCCGCTGAGTTCTTCGAATATTTCATTGATTTGTTGTCGTTCAAGTTGTTCGGCCTGAGTTTTGGAAGATAATAATTGGTCTGCATAATAATAAAAACGGTGTGCCCATTGATCTAAAGATGTTTCTCTTTTAAATTCATCACTGGCTTTAAAGAGTAGTTGTAGAAAATCATTAAAACCACCTAACGCTTGAGCTGACGAACCTTCTATATCTTGATAAGGTAAAATATCATCAATAAAATTATCTTCATTACCGATTGCATAGCCCATTAACAAACGATCTAAAGTCGCTTGCCAGGTATTTTGACTAAATTCTGGAAGACCCAATTCTTTTTTATGGGCTGCTGACTTCCCCCAGCGAACATGAGTTTCTTTAGTCCAATGTTTGATCAACTCTAAATCAGTTTCAGAGAGTGAAAAATTTGAATAGACAACGGGTTGTTCCAGTAAATCCATGACACTTTGCCAGCCAAAGCGGCTTTGACTAAGTGTTAAAAAACGAATAAAGGCATCTAATGCAGTATTACCAAGCCGCATACTTTTATCTGCAATTGCATGTTGAATATCATTGAAGATAGCTGATATAAAAGGTGAATAGGGTTGAATGTCGGGTGCCATGACTACAATATCCCTTAGCTCCAGAGTAGGGTCTTGTTCTAAAGCATGGAGTAACTGATCTTTTAAAACCTCTATTTCTCGCATTCTTGAATGACAGGCATGAATAGAAATTGAATGATCTTTTTCTAATACAACGCCTTGTAATTGATTATTTAAAATATCATTTTGCAGTTGTTGTAAATTATTAGTAACAGGTGTTTCTTCAAAGCTATCAGGGTTATAGCTAAAGTTGGCCTGGTCTAATAGCATTTGTTGAAACTCTCGACCCTGTTGACCTAAAGTGGCTAATAATGGATGACCATCAATATCGTCACTCAATTGTTTTTTATTGACTAAATCTGCCCAATAATCTTGGGATGGGTTGAACAGAAATAAATGTACATCACAATGTCTGGATAATCCTTGTAAATAGTCTAAAAATAAAGGAGGCATGGTATTTAAGCCAAAAATAAATATTCGTTCCGGAAGTTTTTTAGAATGTTGCCCTTCATTACTTTGATTTAATTGATTGATCACGTCTTGCCATAAAGATCCGCGATGTTTATTACCAATGATTTCTGTGATTTTCAGCCATAAAGCACGTTGCCAAATTTCATAGTCTGACTGATAAAGTAGCCGCCCTTTTTTCCAAAGTTCAAGCATATCAGGACGCATCATTTGATATTGGTCAAAAACTTGTGCTAACTGTTGTGCCAATTGGAATCGTTTTAAATTCTTATTTTTACCTTGAATATAATATTGGAGTGGCTTAAAGCAATCATTGTCTAAATCACGAAGTGTTTTTTCAAAACGCCATAACATGACTTCTCTATCAAAAAGATCATCATTAATCTGATGATCAATTTTTCTTGAAATTGAACTGAAAAATTTACCTGGAAATAGAAACTCAAAATTACCCCATACCCCAAAGTGACTAGCTAGCTGCTGGGATAACCAGCGTTCCATACCTTGGCTTTGAATAAGGAAAATTTCTTTACTAAAGGGGGAAGATAACGGGATGTTTTCAATTACAGAAGTTAAATGTATTAGTAAATTTTCTGTTTTATTTGAGCTGTGCAGGATAAACATGGAATATGTCTGCTTTAGGTTATTTTTAAAGGTATACTCTTATTAAGCTAAGAAAAGGACAAAGAATCTCCTTTTTTGTGTATAGATTATTGTAATTTTTAGGTGTAAAGTAGCAGTAATAGTGCTCTATTTCAATATCTTATAACACCTATCAACTTACGGGTGTGATTAAACGTAAATTTTGTAGGTTGGGCTGCCGTCTCTATGGCAACCCAACAAACGGTATGCTAAAAATGTTAGGTTAACGTAGAGCTGTTAGCCTAACCTACGCGAGAGTTGGTTTGCTGTTTTGCTTAAAGAAAAAAGGGGGCTATATGAGCTGCTGTGATGACCCAACGGAACCAGTTAAGATTAACCGAAGTGATTTAGTTAGAATTCAGCAACAGTATGGTAATTTGTTGCGTGATCTATTTACGAGTAACCCAGAAAAAGTCATATTAAAGCAATTAAATGAAGTGAATACCTATTTACGAGAGTTAGCTGCGCTTAATGCACATTCTGATTCAGTTAGAAAACATGCGATTGAATTACTAAAAAAAGAGAGCCTCCCTATTCTACAACGTATTATTGCAAAGAAAGAGAATAGTTCAGTAGAACAGTGTGCACAATTACGGATTGAGGAATTAAAAAAAGACCCTAGTTTTTTTGAAAAAGTATTTAATTCTCACACCTAATTAACTTCTGACCAAATAACAACAGGATCTTCATCATTTGATTGAATGGGTGTTTCTTGTTGTTGGTTAAGATAGCTACCGCCTACAAGAAAAGCAAACACGAGTAAATAGATAATAGAAGCTATATATTTAACTTTTTTTGCTGCTGGGTCTGGATTATATTCATTCATATTAGCAACCTTAGGAATGTACAACTTATTTGTTTTCCATTCTGTATGTATTTGATTTAAGGATTCTACCATTGTATCAACAGTTTTTTAATTTTAGCACAGCTCCTTTTTCTATTGCGCCTGATCCTCATTTTATCTATATGAGTCAGCAGCATCAAGAAGGATTAGCCCATTTATTGTATGGCATTAATCAAGGCGGGGGGTTTGTTGCCTTAACAGGAGAGGTTGGTACAGGAAAAACAACGTTATGCAATTGCTTATTAGGACGATTACCCAAGGATGTTGATATTGCTCTTATTTTAAATCCAAAACTTAGTGCTAATGAATTATTAGCAAGCATTTGTGATGAACTAAATATTTCTTATGATAAGGAATTTTCATCGCTTAAAGAGTTAATTGATGAGTTGAATGCTCATTTACTTGCAACCCATGCAAATAATAGAAAGACAGTTGTTCTGATTGATGAAGCACAAAATTTAAGTTTAGATGTGCTTGAACAAGTTCGACTTTTAACTAATTTAGAAACAGTCAAAACTAAACTGCTACAAATAATTTTGGTTGGCCAGCCCGAACTTAAAAAGATTTTAGAAAATCCTGAATTAAGACAGCTAAATCAAAGAATTACTGCGCGATACCATCTGAAACCCTTGTCTCTTGCTGAAACACAGAAATATATTAAGCATCGATTAAAAATATGCGGTGGAAATACGAATATATTTAACCGTAGTGCAACGAAGAAGGTTTATAAGCTGTCAAAAGGAATACCAAGGCTTATTAATGTAATATGTGATAGATCTTTGCTTGGAGCTTATGTAGAAAATACAGAATTTGTAACAACAGATATTATTGATAAAGCAGTAAAAGAAGTACTTTCCCCATCTCAATCATTTCTAAAAGATCATGCGTTTAAAATTCTTTCTGGACTAGTGTTGCTCATTAGTTATTTATTTCTTTCTTATTTCTTTATCAACTATCTATCTGAAAATAATGATGTGCCTGCTTTAGCGCTAGAAGAAAAAGCTGAGGAAGAAAATAAGGTCGAAAAGGTAAAAATTGAAGAAGTTCAGATAAAAAACACTAAAGATGAAGAAAATAATCAGCAATTTTCTTCTTTAGACTTTATACAAAAACCTATACAAAAAACACGAGAGAATTTAACAAATGAACCCCGTGTTCTTCCAGAACCTACAGACTTTATTTCCCATATTAAACACCAAAATATATCTTTGTTCTCAGGTATAGCACGACTTGCCCTTTTGTGGAAGAAAACCATTCCTAGAGATACTCAATGCAAAGAATTAGAAGAAGAAGGATTAAATTGTTTATTTGGTCAATCAAGCTGGGAAAAATTAATTACTTTAAATCGGCCGGTTATCATGGAGTTTCCTATTTCAGAGACTGAAAAAAAATATGCGTTACTTTTAAAAATAAAAAATGGTAACCCTGTTTTTCAATTTAATGGCGATAAAGTTTTTTCTATTGATGAAGTACTTGATTTATGGGAGGGCTATTATGTAATTTTATGGCAGCCACAGACTAAAAAAATTGAAACTGTTTATCCTGGATGGTCTTTCTCAGGAGTAAAATGGATAAAAAAACAAATACTGATAAACAACCCTAAAGCAATGTTATCTGATGATTCTAATTATTATGGCGAAGCATTAAAAACCGAAGTGATGAAATTTCAAAAACAGCATTATTTAATGCCAGATGGAATAGTTGGAGCCAATACATTTATTTATTTACAAAATAATGACCCTTTGGATAATTCACCTAAATTAAGTTCGGTACGCTAATGTCTTTTATATTAAATGCACTAAGAAAATCAGAGCAGGAAAGACTAGCTAAACAAGCTGAGTCTACAGGACATAAACTTATTGGAAAGCAAGAACAAATTGATAATAAAAAACTCCCCGTTTGGTTAATTGCTTTATTTATTATCAATATGTGTTTGATGGCCTATTTTGTTTGGTCAGTTATGAAAAAAGATAATCAGTCTATTGAAACTGAAAAAACTATTGTTACAGAAAAACCAAAACCTTTAACACTGGATACCGTTGTTTCTGAAAAAACACGACCTTTAATACAGGACAAAGTCGTTTCTGAAAAACTGCCTCCTTCAACACCAAAGGCTATAGATACCTTTAAAGATCCTGTTATAAATTTAGCGAAACAGAAAGAACAGGCATTTATTGCTCAACAGATTAAAGAACGAAAAGCTAAGAAAAGAAAAGCAAAAAAATTAGAAGAAATTACTCCATTAGAAAACAAACAAACTATTTCTGTTAAAAAACAAGGTGAAAGTATACCTGTAGTCGAGAGGGGGAAAATAGAACCTCCAAAACCAGTAATTTCAAACGATGAACATAATAAAATAAAGGAAAAGGAAAAGGAAAAGGAAAAGGAAAAGGACAAGGACAAGGACAAGGACAAGGACAAGGACAAGGACAATTCTCCCCCTTTTCTATCTGAGCTACCTTTTGAATTTAGACGTTCTGTACCTGCAATAGATTTTAATGTATTTGTTTACTCAAGTATTGAAAATGAACGATTTGTTATGATTGACATGAAAAAATCCCAAGCGGGACAAGAGATACTAGAAGGTATGATGCTTAAAGAAATTCGTAAGAATTCAATAGTCGTTGAATATAAAAATAAAGTTTTTCAAATTGATCGTTAAACCTAAATCAATCGGGTGCGATTAAAAGTGAAGAATATTGTAGGTTGGGCTACCGTCTCTTTGGCAACCCAACACTACTTTTGCTAAAGATGCTGGGTTAACGATAGAGCTATCATCAACCTACCCATTCGTAATTGTTATAAAGAATTCAATTCAAAAACCTGCTACTATTGCAGTAATTTTTTTAATAAGAGTTCCATTTGCTTATTTTTAAAAAGCAAATTTTGAAACTAGGACACTAGAAGATGACTGACTCCACAGCAACAGAAGAAGCTAGATCTAAAGGAATACTTTGGTTTTTTGGTGCCTTACTTGGCATAACACTGCTCGTTCTTATTCTATTGGGAGCATGGTGGGGCAGTGAACCAGATACTTTTGATGTAGAAGAAGAAGCAAAGATATATATCGAAAAGACTGGTACTACTTATACTCCCATCGGATTTGTTTATACTAATACGCTTGCTCATATGGTTGAGATATTGATGAATAAACCGGGGGGATATATATCTAATGATGTTGCTCCTCCAGGGCTTTTTTTGGATAATATCCGTAGCTGGGAATATGGCGCGTTAGTTATGTTACGCGATGGCACAACCGCATTAAGGAATCACTTTGCAAGGGACCAATCCCAATCAATAGAAGATAGAGATTTGGCTAAGGCTGAGCCTTATTTTTATTATGAACCTAATTCATGGGCTCTGCCTTCTTCAGAATCTGAATACGATAAAGGCGTTGTATCATTACATAAATATATGAAGCGTTTGTATGACCCAAAAGGCAAACAAAGACGTGCCCAGTTTTATTCTCGTGCTGATAACTTATGGACTTATCTTGAGGTTGTGATCAAGCGATTAGGCGGGTTATCTACTCGACTAACAGCCAGTACTGACCGTTTTGCCGGAGCAGCAGGTATTCTCTATGACCCTAGTGGACAGTCTGAACCTCAGTTCATGGAAGAAAGAAAAAAAGGCGTAGGTAAAACTCCATGGCTGTTAATTGATAATGTTTTTTACGAAGCTCGTGGAGCAAGTTGGGCCTTATTACATATTTTACAAGCAATTAAAGTGGATTTTGGCGACATTATTTTAGATAAAAGAGCGATGAATACATTGGATAATATGATTCACGCCTTAGAAAATGCACTTACCCCAATTTTAAGCCCAATGATTTTAAGTGGTGATGGCTTTGGTATGTTTGCAAACTATTCATTGTCTATGGCTAATTATATTGCCAGAGCGAATGCGGCAGCACTTGATTTGCGTGATTTAATGAATAAAGGATAGGGTTTCATTATGCAAAAAGAAATAAACGAGAACCTAAAAAAAATAAGCACCTGGAAACGTATATTTTTTTTATTAATTTACACGGTTATTGTAGGTATCGTTAGAATATTGCTATGGGCAATTATTCTATTACAGATTGGGTCTGCTTTATTTACTGGTGAGCCCAACCAAAATATTTTAAATTTTGGTAAAAAATTGTCTGCTTATCTTTACCACATTCTGTTATTTTTAACCTATAACACAGATAAATTACCATTTCCTTTTTCTGACTGGAACGTCACTGAAGAACTAGACTTGCCAGATATTAAAAAATAACAACATGGCAGAAGACCCATGCCGAAAAATCATCCATATTGATATGGATGCTTTTTTTGCTGCGGTTGAACAACGCGATTTTCCAAAATATCAAAATAAACCCATCATTGTCGGGGGAAAACCTGATAGCAGAGGTGTTGTCGCGACCTGTAGTTACGAGGCCCGTCAATATGGTATCCATTCAGCAATGCCTTCTTCTCAAGCCTACCGTTTATGCCCACAGGCTGTTTTTGTAAAACCTCGCTTCGAAGCATACAAAGAAGCTTCTTCTATGATTAGGCAAATATTTTCAAACTATACCGAATTATTTGAACCGTTATCTCTTGATGAAGCCTATCTTGATGTTAGTAACAATATATCCCATCAAGGATCAGCAACACTTATTGCTAAAGATATTAAGGCTTCTATTCTAAAAAAAACACATTTAGTCGCATCAGCTGGTATTTCCTACAATAAGTTTCTGGCTAAAATTGCTTCTGATATGGATAAGCCCGATGGACTTTATTTGATAACTCCAGAGCAAGGGAACCAATTTGTTGAAAAACTAAGTGTCGGAAAATTTCATGGCGTAGGAAAGGCAACTGAAAAAAAGATGCATGCTTTAGGGATAAAAACAGGAATTGATATTAAAGAACAATCACTTCATTTTTTACTAAAGAATTTTGGAAAAGCAGGGCAATATTATTACAACATCGCCAGAGCTATAGACCATCGACCAGTAAATAATCACAGATACAGTAAATCTGTAGGTGTTGAAACCACTTTTCAAGTCGATATTAAAGATCGTCATCAAGTTTTACAACATTTAGATCAACTTTTAGCCAAAGCATTAAAAAAACTAGAGGCTAAAAAAATGACGGCTCAAACCTTAACGGTAAAGATTAAATACCATGATTTTGTACAAATCACCCGTAGTCAAACTTTATCAAAGATAATTACTGACACAACCGAGAAAAATTTAATTTTAGAAAAATTATTAAAAAATACAGAAGTAGGGCGACGTAAAATCAGATTGCTAGGTGTTACCCTGTCATCATTGAAAGACCCAACACAATTGTTAAAATACCGACAGATGGACTTGTTTGAATAAAGGGTACCTCTATTAATTGTGGATGAGAAAATTGAGAACCAAAATATTCAAGATCAAGGCGAAATCCGCACGTAATAGGGGGCTATTGCGAAGGATTTCAAAGCTTCCGCTCCTGCCCCTCACCTACATCCGTGTAGACGACACAGAGATTGGATATTTTGGACTCAATTTTTCATTCATCAATTAATAGAGATGCCCTAAATACTCTATACCGCATTCATTATTAACTCTTTTAAATACTGATATAAAAGTCGTGATGATTTAGGTGGCTTTTCTTCCTTTACTTCTTTTTGTGCATTACGCTGGAGCTGTCTTAAATGCTGATGATCTGCATTTGAATATTGATTTAATAGCTCAGTTAATACTTCATTTCCATGGCTAGCTATTAATCTGTCTCTCCATGTTTCTGCTTGGTGATGCTCTCTTACACCATGAGCACTTTTTGTTTTAATCCGATTAATATTTTCCATGATTTTCATCAGGTCAATATCTCGTAAATGAGCAGTAATAAACTTAAGTTGCCGTTTTCTGGCTGGCTTTGTAGAAGGCATTTTTTTTGCAGCTACAATTGCATTTTCAATTGATTCGGGTATTTCCATAGTAGCTAACTGAGATTCTGTTAAATGTGTCAACTCCTCAGCCAAAACAGATATTTCAGCAATATCTCTTTTTATTCGGGTTTTATTAGGCCGTATTGCATAATATTCTATTAGCTCCCCATTTTCATCATATTCTGGCTCTTCATCTCCACCATATGCTATATCACTGTTTTTCATGTATTAAACCATCGCTATCAAAAAGACTACAAACATGATGACAAAACCAATAGGTACTAGAAACCCCATCCAGTCAGATTCAGCATTTTTTCCCATCTTTAGTGATGCCCGGATTCCAGGTTTCATCCAAAAAATAACACCAAGTGCTATAACACCTAGTAATAAGTTTTCCCAAATTGAAAATTCCATCAGCTACTCCTTTATTCAGCGCGAGTTGCCTTATTATAATCTTTTATTTGTTTTTCCCAAATCGCAGTTTTTTGATGCAAGGTCATTGTTGCATGAGCTGGGCTGGTTGAAGGTAATCGGCAATAGTGTAAATAAGAAAATTGCTCATTCATTGTTGGAAAAACATATTTTCTATAAATAGTTTCTGCCTTAGCACCATTAAAACATACCTTTTTTATTGCTGTATGTGTGGAAAAAAATTGATAAAAATCATTAGTTTTTATTGAATCCATTTTAATCGCAGTATCAAGGCTACCCTGCCGGAAACAACTTTGTAATACATCCCATACTGCGATATTATTTTTTATAAGCAATTGTTTTCGTTGCTTATAGTTCGGTATTTGATGGGTAGATTTATTAGTTAATATAGAGAGTATGATTGGCCAAAATGCATTTCGCTCATGTCCATAATATTGCTGTTTTTTTAGTGATGTTTCGCTAGGCATTGAGCCTAAAATTAATAACGTTGCATTCTTTTGGGCTATGGCTGTAAATCCGGAAATATTCTTCACAACACTCAATTTACTCTTAAAAATAAATTCTACCTTACCGATATATTTGAGATAATGCACGTTTTTTTATTAACGATAATACTTGCCATGTGGTTTAAAAACCTAGCTCTTTACCGATTTACCGAACCTTTTACCTTATCCGCTGATGAACTTGTAGCGAAAATAAACGATAAACGCTTTCGTTCCTGTGGCAGTCATGATGAATTTAGTATGGGCTGGACTTCACCCGTAGGCAATACAGTAGAGCAGCTTATCCATGAATCCAATGGGTTTATGATGTTATGCCTGAAAAAAGAAGAAAAAGTTATTCCTGCAGCAGTTATTGCTGAAATGCTTCAAGAGAAAGTGTCAGAAAAAGAAGAGCAAGAAGCTAGAAAACTATCTAAAAAGGAGCGAACTGCTTTAAAAGATGAGTTGATATTTGAGCTTTTACCTAGAGCCTTCTCATTCTCAAAAAAAACTTATGCTTATATTGACCCTAAAGGTGGCTGGATAGTGGTAGATGCGGCTTCTGCAAAAAAGGCAGAAGATTTACTTAGCTTTTTACGAAAATGTATCAGTTCATTACCAGTGGTACCTATTAATACGATTGATAAACCAGTAATTATAATGACCCAATGGCTATTAAATAATAATTCTCTCTCTAAAGACTTGGTGATTGAAGATGAATGTGAATTACGCTCTCCAGAAGAAGATGGAAGTATTATTCGTTGTAAACGTCATAATCTTGGTTTGCCAGAAATAACTAATCATTTAGATACTGGTAAGCAAGTAATAAAACTAGCCGTAAACTGGACGGATCGTTTGTCTTTTATTGTTGATGAAAACCTTTCAATTAAACGTTTAAAATTTCTGGATTTAATACAAGACCAAGTCGCTGATACCGAAGCAGAGGATGAAATTTCTCAATTTGATGTGGATTTTTCAATTATGTCTTTAGAACTGTCAAATTTTATACCGCGTTTAGTTGATATATTTGGGGGAGAAAATAAAACATAAGTGATTTTTGAACTAGAATTATATAAAATCAATAAATCATGCAAGTTCTTGGTTAAGTGTACTTCAACTTTGGAAATAATTAATGTAGGTTCCTTGGCCAAGGATATTAAAAACAATATGTCAAAGTTTAGTAAAATTTTATTCTATTTTCTGTTAATCATCACTAGCCAGGTTATTTTTGCTGATAACTTACCTTACCCAAAAATTTCGGGTGATATACTGGTTGGGAATAATCCATCGCCTATTCAGTATACCTTCGCTAAGGAAGAGGACACATTACTGGATATTGCCAGAGCTTTTAATATGGGGCAGAATGAGATACTGATGGCGAATCCTAAGGTTGATCGATGGTTGCCTGGAAAAAATACCAAAGTAAATATACCTATTAGTCGCTTATTACCTGATACTCCTCATAACGGTTTGGTTCTAAATCTGGCAGAGTTTCGCCTTTACTATTATCCACAACAAAATAAGAATCAATCAAGGGTTGTTATCACTCATCCTATTAGCATAGGTCGAGTTGATTGGGAGACACCGTTAGGAGATACTACTGTTATAGCTAAAAATAAAGACCCTATCTGGATTCCTACTCAAGCAATTAGAGATGAACATGCTGCTGAAGGCGATATTTTGCCCGATGTTTTTCCTGCGGGACCGGATAATCCTTTAGGAGAATATGCGATTAGATTGGGGGTTCCAGGTTATTTAATTCACAGTACCAATAAACCTTTTGGTGTTGGCATGCGTGTTAGCCATGGATGTATCCGAATGTATCCAGAAGATATTGAGCTGTTGTTTCCGAAAATAAAAAAGGGGATAAAGGTACATATCGTTAATCAGCCTATAAAAGTAGGTTGGTCAGACAATATTTTATATATAGAGGTACATCCAAGTTTGGACGATAAGAAAACTAGTTATGGTGACAGTTTGGATATTGCTTTAAATTTAATTGAGCGGGCGAATAATTACAAAGTTCTAAAAATTAATGGGGGGTCATTAAAACGAGCCTTAACGATAAGAAATGGAATCCCTGTTTCTTTAGCAAAGCGAAAAGCTCTCTAGACTTAGAATTTTTTTATAACCCCCCCCGAGGATATGATGCTCTCGGAGGGTATCAAATATAAATTACTTCATCATTGATTTTTTAAACATACGATCAAGTTTACTATTAGTATCTTGAGCATATTGTGCAGCACGGCTGGCGGCCGCTTCGGCTGCTGATGCTTTAGAAGCTGCAAGCTCAGAAGCAGATTGGGCTTTTGCTGCATCAGATGATGCAGTTGATATTTGAGAACTCAAGTTATCAATTTGTGACTGTAAGTTATCAATATCAGACGAACTTGCGCAACCTGTTGCTAAACCAGCGACAAGAATTACACTTGATATTTTCATTGCTTTCATAGTTTTCCTAATATATTTATAGTTTCGAATCTGGATTTAATAGTTTCTTCTCTCATTTATCAAATACCTAAGTGCAATTCTCTCTCTTTTTTTAACTTCTTTCCAGTATTATTTTATTTTTTATTATTTTATTGTCACCAACGTTCCCTTGTTCATCCACTGACTTAACTTATCTATCTGCTTGTTTGTTAAGGCAATACATCCATGAGTCCAGTTAAATAAATTATGGATTTTTTCACTAGCAATGCCTAAGCCATGAATACCGATGACGCCTCCAATGGGTGTGTTTTGTGGCGGAACTTTGTTTAGTTTGTGTGCTTTAATAATGGAATCATAAGAATCATTCGATAAATATCCTTTTTTTAATCCATAATTTGCATTATCAATAGATGGATAGTCAAAACCATAGAATTTGTGAAATTTGCTTTTATTATTAACCCAGCCTATTTTATAGGTTCCGACAGGTGTTATATCATCACCTAGTTGTTGTTTAATGCCAGCTCCGTTACGCCCAATAGAAATATTATTCATTATAGCGAGTGTCTTGAATCCTTTTTTTACTTCAAGATTTAATGCCTGGGTATCTACTAGTAACCAGACAGGTTCGCCTGCCTGTACTGGCATAGAAAAAAATATAAAACTTAGAATTAAAACTTGTACTATTCGAACTTTCTTCATAAAAACCTACATTAAAATAAAGTTTTGGTGTATTTTAAACATACTAATTTAATGTCTCAGTAAGGTTAAAAAATGCAAATAAATACTCAACTAACCACTCCCTATAATGACCAAAAACCTGGCACTTCTGGACTAAGAAAAAAAGTAACAGTTTTTCAAAAAGATAACTACTTAGAAAATTTTGTCCAATCAATTTTTAATTCTTTACAAGGTTTTCAAGGAGCATCTTTAGTTTTAGGGGGTGACGGTCGATTTTTTAACCGCGAAGCCATACAAATTATTATAAAAATTGCTGCCGCCAATGGTTTTGGCGAACTTATTATTGGCCAGGGTGGGTTGTTATCCACACCTGCCGTATCAAATTTAATCAGAATTAATCATGCCTTTGGTGGAATTATTCTTTCTGCAAGCCATAACCCCGGAGGCCCTGATGAGGATTTTGGGATTAAATATAATGTCAGTAATGGAGGCCCTGCCCCAGAAAAATTTACCGATGAACTATACAAAAATACCACCACTATTTCAGAATATAAAATTGCTGACATTTCTGATGTTGATATAGATAGTATAGGTCAACAAAAAATAGATGCATTAATTGTTACCATAGTTGATCCTGTTTCAGATTATGCTGACTTAATGGCTAAGATTTTTGATTTTGACTTAATTAAAAATAGTATTTCTTCAGGCAAAATAACCCTCTGTTTTGATGCAATGCATGCAATTACCGGCCCTTATGCGACTCAAATTTTGGAACAGCAATTAGGCGCACCAAAAGGTACTGTTATTAATGGTATTCCTTTGGAAGACTTTGGCGGAGGGCACCCAGATCCAAATATGGCACATGCAAAAGAATTAACGAGCAGAATGTTTGGTAGTAACCCACCTGTTTTTGGTGCTGCATCAGATGGTGATGGAGATCGGAATATGGTGATGGGAGCTAATATTTTTGTCACACCAAGCGATAGTTTGGCGATTATGGCAGCAAATGCCCAGCTGATTCCTGCCTACGCCAAAGGAATATCAGGTGTAGCTCGGTCAATGCCCACTAGTCAAGCGGTAGACAGGGTTGCTAAAAAATTAGGATTACCCTGTTTTGAAACACCAACAGGCTGGAAGTTTTTTGGTAATCTTTTAGATGATGGCAAAATCACTTTATGTGGAGAAGAGAGTTTTGGGTCTGGATCTGATCATGTTAGAGAAAAAGATGGTTTGTGGGCTGTTTTATTTTGGCTAAATCTGGTTGCTAAAAAAGATCAATCTGTTGAAGAGATAGTCTTTGATCATTGGAAAATTTATGGTCGTGATATTTATTGTCGTCATGATTATGAGGCTGTCGATACAGACATTGCTAATGAAATTTTTGATCATTTAATCAGCCAATTACCTGCTTTGGTAGGCCAAAAATTTGCTGAGTATACAGTTAAATATGCAGATGAATTTAGTTATACAGACCCAGTAGATCAAAGTGTGAGTAATAACCAGGGTATTCGAATTGGTTTTGAAAATGGCTCACGCATTATTTTCCGATTATCAGGGACGGGAACAGTGGGTGCTACATTAAGAATTTACTTGGAAAAATTTGAAGCAGATAGTAATAAGCACAAGCAAGATGCCCAAGAGGCATTGGCCTTTTTAATAGAGCTGGCAGAGCAGTTTTGTGAAGTAAAAAAACGGACAGGTAGAACAGAGCCAACAGTTATCACTTGATTACATAGCACTTGAAGGTCGTTAAACTCATACAGGGGAAACAAGATGATTAATAATTTTGACCCTGAAAATACAGCGTTATTAACAGGTGTTAACCTGATAGAAGCAAGCGCAGGCACGGGTAAAACTTATACCATCGCTATGCTTGTTTTGCGTTTTGTAGTTGAGAAAAAATTAGATATTAAACAAATCTTGGTCGTCACTTTTACTAAAGCGGCGACTGAGGAACTAAAAGATAGAATTCGGTCTCGTTTAATTGAGGCTAGACTGGCTATCATTAATTTGAATAATGAGGGACTGAATACCGCGCTTTATCCTAATAAAATTGATAATAAAATCAAGCAATGGCTTAATAATCTAGAGATAGAACCAGATCTTATTTTACAACGTCTACATAATGCATTATTAGATATTGATCAGGCGAGTATATTCACAATTCATGGGTTTTGTCAGCGCATTCTGGCTGAACATGCACTTGAAAGTGGGCAGTTATTTGATACTGAATTAACGGGGGATATTAGTGAAATTAAGCAAGCTTGCTCGGATGATTTCTGGAGAAAAAACATCTATCAGCGATCTGCCTGGGAAGCGTCTTTACTGACAGCGCATTATCCTACACCTGATAAATTACTTGCTAGTGTTGATTTTATTACAGCAGATCTAACTGTTTTTCCAGATTATGAAGATTTAGATCAAAAGTTGATTGAGTTGAAACGACTCTGCAAAAATAACCCAGCTATTGAGACATCACTTACTTTGTTACAAAAAAAACTAGCAGATGGGAAATTTAAAGTTAGTTTTGCTAGTGAATTTGAAACAATAATTCAATCAATTTTTGACTGGCTTAACAATAATAGTTTAACAATACCTGATTTTTCTTTATTTACCGAACAAGGATTATTTGATGCATTAAATGGCAATAAATTTAGAAAAAGTAAGGCAAACCCTCTTTCATCTGATGAGCAAAAACAGGCTTATATTGATTCTTTGAATTTTGACTCGACACCTTTTGAACAACTTAATTCGAGTATTAATAAATTAAGTATAGTCTTTCGACGAGCTCTTCTTAAAACACTGCATGAAGAAGTTACTAATAAGCTACAAGAATTAAATATTATATCGTTTGATGATTTAATCACCCGTCTTGTCGATGCGTTAGCCGGAATAAAAGGACAAGCTTTACGAGAGGATATTCAGCAACAATATCAAGTGGCTTTAATTGATGAATTTCAGGATACTGATCAAAGCCAGTGGTATATTTTTTCTACCTTGTTTAAGTCCAAAGAACACTCGCTTTATTTAATTGGCGATCCAAAACAGGCAATCTATAAGTTTAGAGGGGCAGATATACAATCTTATTTTGCCGCTAAAACACATGCAGATCATAAATTTAGCTTAGGTTTTAATTGGCGTTCCTGCCCACAGTTAGTTGAAGCTATTAATGTACTATTTAATACCAACAACCCATTCTTCTCAGAAAAGTTAGATTTTAATTCCATTAAGCCAGCATTGGCTCCAGAAGATGGTGAATTAGTAGAACAAGGTAAATCTTTACCACCTTTAGTTTTATGGCAACTAGATAAAAGTGATAAAGAAATTTGGACGGCTGGAAAGGCTGTAAATGAAATTAAACTAGCCGTTGTTAATGAAATTTTAGATTTACTTCTCCCTGAATTTAGTATTCAAAAAAATAGGCATACCAATAAAATCCATCCTAAAGATATTGCCATTTTAGTAAGGACCAATCCACAGGCAAAAGATTTTCAACAGGCTTTAAATGAAGCGGGCGTTACTGCTGTCATTAACAGCAAAGAATCAGTTTTTTCTTCAGCTGAAGCTAGTGATCTTTATTTTTTATTACTAGCCATTGCTGAGCCGACAAATATTCTACTCATCAAGCAAGCATTAACGCTTCCCTGGTTTGACCTTGATGGCCAACAATTGCTACAAGTTCTTAATGATGAACTAGTGTTGGATGGCTGGTTTTATCGGTTTCAAAATTATAATTTGTTATGGAAAAACAAAGGCTTAATGGTCATGCTATTGCAGTTTCTTTCTGTTGAAAGAGTATCTCCCCACGTATCAAAAAATAAATTAGCGGAAAGATGCCTTACCAATTTGCAACACTGTATTGAATTAGTCCAGCAAGCAGTGGTTGATGAACATTTAGGCATTAATAAAACACTAGCTTGGTTACATAAAAATATCACACAAGCATCTTCAGGTTCTACTTCCTCTGAGGATCAACAACTCAGATTAGAAAGTGATGAGGATTCTGTAAAAATCATTACCATGCATAGTGCTAAAGGACTGGAATACCCTATCGTTTTTTGTCCTTTTTTATGGCAACGAGGAGACCGTTTAAATAAGGAAAAATTGCTAATTAAATGCCATAAAAAATCAGAAATGATTGCTGATTTAGGCTCAGATCATTTTGAGAACCATCGTAAAATAGCGCTAGATGAAGAGTTAGCAGAGGATTTACGAATTTTCTATGTTGCGATTACTCGTGCTAAATATCGTTGCTATATTAATTGGGCAGATGTACGAACAAAAGATAAACCTAATAATTCTGCAATGGCTTATTTGCTGGATTTTTATGCTGATGATTTTTTGTTACAACAAGAAAAGCTTAAACAATATAGTCTTAATTATCCATTAGCTTTTGAATACCGCTTATTACATAGTGGAGAAGAAATTACTAGAAACTGGAAGTCGCAAGGAGTACACAAAAAACTATCATACAAACAAAGACAACGATCGCTTTATACTCATTGGCAAATGAGTAGTTATACCGCACTATCATCTTTGAGTATTAATGAAACACCCGAATTGCCGGATGATAAGGCTAGAGAAAATACTATCAGTAAAGAATTAGAACAAGAAAATTTCGAGTTACCAAGAGGGGCTCATACAGGTAATGTGATTCATGATTTATTGGAAAATAATTCATTCAAGTTGTTAGCTGAAGGTGGTGATATTAGTCTTCAACGAGATAAATCCTGTTTGCGGTACGGATTAAAATGCAATGACCCAGAGCAAATAGATCAGCTATTAAACCGGACAGTCAACACAGAGTTAAATAGTGAAAATGATAGTTTTTGTCTAAAAGATTTGACAGATCAGCAGTGTTTAAAAGAAATGCCATTTTATTTATCTATGAAACAAATGGATGTTAGTCAAGTAAACCATATTTTAAAAGGTGACCCAACTTTTCAACCCTTATCTACTAAAACATTGTGTGGTTATTTGACGGGATTTATTGATTTAATCTGTGAATATAACGGACGATACTATGTGATGGATTATAAATCTAATGGGCTTAGTTCGTATGATCAGGAATCATTAACCACTTCTATGCGAGAACATAATTATGGTTTACAGTATTGGGTTTATACATTAGTTTTACATCAGTATCTTAAAAAGAGATTATCAGGTTATTGTTATGAGCAACATTTTGGTGGTGTAATGTATTTGTTTGCTCGGGGGATGGTGGCCGGGGAAAATAAAAATAGTGGTATTTATCAGATAAAACCTAAACTGGGGAAAATTGAACAATTAGCTAATTTGTTTATTTTAAAATCATAATTTAGTCACTGGGTGCCGTTTTATTTATTTTTTTTATTTAAAATAAATGGGGTAAATAAGCTAGAGAAAATGATTAAAATAAGGATTGAGTGATATGACTTAATTTAATGATGGCAAATGGCACATAATTAGTTATTTATACTTAATTTTATCGTATATTTCCTCACAATAACTTAACTCGTATTCTATGACAGCAATTCGTATGCCATAAAACATGTGTTGTGATGTGCGTCAAAATGTCACATTTCCATTAAGGAAATTGATCAGTAAACTGTAAGCAACTCTTGTATGCGTCCCCTCCTCTTGGGGAAAACTAGAGTTGAACATCCTTCCTCTCGTGCGGTCTATATGACTTAATATTGACCGCACATTTTTGGAGTTTTCTATGCACCGTAATTATCAATCGATTTATTCTTGTGTTGAAAATCATCAGGAATTAACTATTCAAACAGCTTTCCATGAGGCAGGTCATGCTGCCAGTATTTATATTGGAAATAAAGAAAAGCAATTGCCTCCCGTTTTTTTCCAGATTCAAATAACCCCTCCTTCAAAAAATAATGATCAATTATATTCTGCTAAAGTAATTGATGGTCAATTAATACAAGACCTCCCAATTGCAGGAATTAAGAGTCTTGAATATTTATCTATTGAAGAACGACGAGGCTACCAAATTGCATATGAAGCAGATGTTATAAATTTATTGGTTGGCCCTTTAGCTGAAGCAAAATATGTTTTAGATAGAGATGATGAGCCATTTAGTTTAGATCTTTTAAATACCCATGCATTAAATTACTACGGTGGCTCTTCTGATATAAAAAAAGCTTATGCTTATATTAATTTTTTTATTTCGTCTGAACAACATCAAGAAGTTAAGATGAATGAATTATTTGTACAAGCATTTCGATTCATTGAAAACCAAGACAATTGGACTTGTGTAGAAAATTTAGCGAAGCATCTTTTGCATAGCAAAAAAGAAGTGCTTTCATGTGAAGATGCAGTAGAAATATTTGACAGCTCTTTAGCCGCCTAACAACTGATGGTAAGTTTTCCTGTATCTTCTTACCTTAAAATACTCTATAAACTGGGTGCGATTAAAAGTGAAGTAAAGCTAAAGTATTATCTTTTTTCTTTAAAAATCAGCTCACCAACTCTCAAGTAGGTTAGGCTAACAGCTCTATCGTTAACCTAACATTTTTAGCATACCGGTTCGTTGGGTTGTCAAAGAGACGGCAGTCCAACCTACAAATACCTACGTTTACTTCACTTTATAATCACACCCGGTAATATTAAGTTTTTGATAGTTGCAAGGGTTCCTCAATAAATAAAGAAAATCTGTTCTAAAAATCGAAGGCATAAGATAGACCAAAATCCAGACGAACTCGGTTTTCAACGGTTGCGTTTCCTTCAAATTGATCATGGTCAAATTGATAATGGTAGCCCGTGACTCCCATTAAATAGGTTAGCCCTTTAACAGGGGTAATACCTTGCCATGCGAGACCAAAGGAGTAACCAACACTATCACCCTTTAATTCAGTAAATTGATTACGACCTTGCCCGTCGTTATTTTGGAAATTAAGAGGAACAACTTGTCCATTTTCCGCTCTTACAGCAACTTTACTGAGATCAATTTGTGATGTACTGTCTAAAAATGCTGCAGCAAAATTGAAAGATAATCCGCCGTTCATAAAACCTTGCTGAATTCTCCAATTATAATTCATGCCAACGAAAGGACCATCATATTCAAATTCTATATCCACTTCACCTTGTGCCTGACCCGTTAGAAACCCAATAGTATTCCCATTATTAGCCTGAAAACTTTCGATGTTGCCTGAAATGCTACTAGTAGTAGATGTTTTGGCATATTTATAGCCCCCAAATAATACTAGATTATCAAACACTTCAAATCCTGCGGAAACCGCCCATTCAAATCGGTCAAAATCCGCCTGTAGTCTGCCATTATTATTTTGAATAACTGTGTCTGTCGGAAGAGCACCACTGCCTTTTACAAAATTCTGACTAGTAAAATTGGAGTCGGCCTGGCCATCAAATAAGTACTGTATGTCAACATCAACAAAGAACCGATCAATAAAAAGGGTAGTTCCACCACTTACAAACGGCAGCCAATCACTAAATTCTATACTACTTTGCATGTTTTGAAATTTATTATCTGGATCTTGGTCAGAAGAAAACTCTGGTTGTTCAAACTCGTAATATTGGATTCCAGTTTTAAAACGTGGTTGTACTCTCAAATCTAAGGCACTTGCTGGCTCTTGGTAAATAACTACAGTTAATAAAAATACGGTAGTCCAGATGTTTTTTAGCATTGTTTCTGTTTCTCTCTTTGTGTTTTAGGCAACTTATTAAGGAATAGTCGATATGATAATCTTTGTTCCTAATTGCTCTTATTTAGATTTCTTAGATAAAAAATCGACTTATCATATTTTTGTGTATGTTGTAATATTTAGACGCATCTTATTTTTTTATTGTTGAAGTAATAAAATTTCAATAAGATAAGTGAATACCTTAACTTAAAGTTGTTAGATTATCCACAAGTTTTAGCCTGATTGAAGAATACGAAGGTACTGTAATTCTATGAATTGTCAGTGATTATGAAATAATGCAAAAATGTTACACATTGTTAATAGATAGCAAAATAAAATATGACAATTAATCTAAAGATCAAAAAATATCAAAACATTCTAAAACAAAAAGGCTATAACAATGAAATGTCTTTTCAGGCGGAGGCATTTTCAAGAAATATTGGACTTTTAACTTTAGCAGAGCAAGAAAAATTACGTTTATCAAAAATCGCTATTCCTGGAATGGGTGGTGTGGGTGGTGTACATCTCACGACGTTATTAAGAACGGGTGTTAGTCAATTTCATATTTCTGATCTTGATGAATTTGAACTGGCTAATATGAACCGGCAATATGGTTCGAAAATCAAAAATCTTGACCAACCCAAGGTTGATAGTATGGTTGAAGAAGCGGCCGAGATAAATCCTTTTGCTAATATTACTACATTTCCGGGGGGTATTAGTGAAGATAATATTGATGGTTTTTTAGATGGCGTTGATATAGTGGTCGATGGTATGGATGCTTTTAATATTTATATCCGGCGTCTAATTTTTAATAAAGCACACGAAAAAGGTATACCTGTTATTACAGCGGGTCCAATTGGATTTAGTGCTGCTACCTTAATTTTTATGCCCGGTAGAGGATTAAGTTTTGATGAATATTTCGATATTCGTGATGAAATGGATGAAGAAGAACAGTTACTCAGGTTTTTTATTGGGTTAATGCCTAAAGCGACTCATCTAAAATATGTAGAGATTGATGAAAATTTATTAAAATCTCGAAGAGGCCCTTCACTTGGTTTGGCCTGCCAGCAATGTTCAGCAACTGCCGCAACAGAAGTCATCCGAATTATACTCGGTAAGAAAGGAATTAAGGCAGCACCTCATTATTTTCAATATGATTTATTAACAAGAAATTTTGTTAAAGGTTACATGCCATTGGGTAATAAAAATCCGTTGCAAAAATTAAAACTGAAAATTTCACTGAAACGATTAGCAAACATGAAACCAAAAATTGGTCCTGAAAAAATCATACCTCCTCTTTTGTCTTCTACTATTTCAGACGAGATTCCTGAAGAAATTATAAATTATTTGTTAAAAGCAGGGCAACAAGCACCATCAGGTGAAAATATTCAGCCTTGGAAGCTAAAAAATAAAAAGAATGTAATTTATATACAGCTTAATACTGAAGCCGACCATTCTTTATTTAATTTAAATCAAACTGCCTCTACCATTGCTTGTGGAGCTGCGGCTGAAAATATAAATATTGCTGCAAGTAAATATAACCTAAATGCTGCGGTTAAAATAAAACCCTCACTCGATAAAGAAGGCCTATTAGCTGAAATTAATTTAAAACCTACCCAAACAAATGAAGACCCACTAGCTCGGTTTATTTGGGAACGACATACTAATCGCACTAAGTACAATCAAAAACCAATACCTGAGGCAGATTTAGACTCAATTAGACAAGCTTGCAGCCATATTGAAGGAGCCTCGTTGGATTTATTTACGAATAAAGGTGATCTTGATTTAATCTCTAAAATGGTTTTCAAGGCCGATATTTTTCGTATGGAGACACGAAGTCTTCATGAAATGTTAATGTCTCATATACATTTTTCAGACGAAGCTGCATTGGCAACAAGAGATGGCTTTCACCTTAAAAACCTTGAGGCAGGTTTTGACGGTGAGATTTTTCTTAAACTGATCCGTTCTTGGGTAATGGCTAACGCTATGAATAAAATAGGGATGGCAAAAGTTGCCGCAGGTGTTTCTAAAAAAGGAGTAAAACAGGCTTCTGCCATGGGACTGATTCGGATTAAAGGCAAAGATTCTCGAAGCTTTTTTGAAGGAGGCCGAGCAATGCAAAGAATCTGGCTAGAAGCGGCGCGATTAGGCATATCCTATCAGCCAATTACCATTCTCACCTTTTTAAGAAGATACTGGGCTCTTGATAAAACAGAAGTTTTTACTACTGAACATAAAAAACTTTTTGAATCAGTATGGACGAATTACGAACAAGTCTTTAATTGTAATGATCAAGAGAGTCATATTATGTTGTTCAGATTAGGCTATGGTTCAAAAGTGAAGGTTGGAACATTACGTAAAAAACCATAGATATATCGCTATCAAGAATTAGTAAAATTGTATCCCTTTCAAGAGATTTATTTGTTCTAATTTTTAGTGAATTTTCTTTTTGAAGACTGTATTTAAAAAGTAAAGAGTCTGGTAGGAAGTTACGGGTATTATTCCTGACTCCTTTTAAAAATGTTTTGTAATCTTGGTAGAGCTGATACCGTTAATCGGAACATAAAAAACTCATTGAATTCACCTTTATAGATTACCAACGAGTTTTTTATTGTAACGAATAGAAAACCTTATAATTTTGTTCAGACTAGTTTGCAGATCAAGGAATAATTCTGAGACCTTACATAAAGAACTATTTAAGATATTTATTCTAGGTAACTCCAAATAATTTATATTTATTATTCAGGGAACCCTATTTTTTATCATAGTCATCATTTTTTTCTTCATCTAAACATAAGTACCCTCTATATCTAAGGTTATTTTTACCTGAACATTGATTTATAGTTCCTCTCAAAAAAGTTTCCCCAGTGTACCCTTTGTAATGTCCAGACACGGGGGTCATAATGGCATCTTGCTCAATGTATACTCGGCAATCATCAATCGGAGAAAACTCTGAAATTGAATCTGTAGAATTAATAATAGAGCCGTCGTTACAGGAAATTTGATGAGTGAGTTCTGGAAAACCTAATTTGTTAGTTCCAACAAATTTACCCTGTATAGCACATGAACTCCCTCCCCATCTAGTCTTAAAGGAAAGTGTTCCTAAAGTAGCTCCACTAGTAGTGTCCAATGTGTTGGTATGTATTCTGCCATAGATTCTAAAACAGTTTGAACTAAGAGCGTTGGTGCCATAAAGCAACAAAAAGCAAGCAGCGAAAGGCATTATTTTATTAATCATATCTTTTCCATTTATGTTGTTGTTATTTTTAATAATGGTTTATCCTGCTTTCTCTATATATTCATCAATTAAAACACCACAAAATATAACACCCCAGCAGTAGAAACCAAACTCATTCTATCGTAATTTATTGTTTTAGGTAAATGATATTAATTTATTTAAAATAAGAAGTAAGAATTTTTGTAGAACCCATGTTTCTACGAGCTTATACTTATACTTCGCACAGTTACGGATGCGGATTCCTAGCGGTCTGTTTTTATCGATAGGCTGCGTAGCTAAAATGGTTGCGTATCATAACTTATGCTGCCATTTTTATAATATCTTTTCTCATACAAAGTAAATGTTGTCGATGAACCTGGTTTAAAGTATCTTTGCTCATTGATGAGAAAATATCTGATTTATCCTCAAAGAAATAAGTTAGCATTTTCTGATTCCAAACATATGTGCTCTCTTTAGGTTTTGTAATACAAGAACTCTTATTTTTAAAAAAAAATTGATGTAGGTTTCTTTTTTTTGATTGTTTGCTATAGATTATTTTACTGTTGGATTCCACTGAATTTAAATCAAGAGAATAAGCTATCGCAGGTTCACCATTAACATGATGACAAGATTTTAGGCTACCAATTTGTTTAAAAAGCAAGATACTCGTGTAAAAAAATGAATGCTTGGGGTTAACGGTAATAACCATATTATCCATTTTTAGATTATGGATTGCATAAGTCATTGTTATTTTATTCAACAACAAAGGTAAAGTAGAATTGCTTGTTCGGTAGTCTGAGTGTGTAGCAAGCGCCCCAATTTCAGCAATTTTTTTATTCTGATTGCGTAGTAGGTCTAATTCTGTCTGATATAGACTATCCATAGGCAGACCCAAGAAAGTGGAATCGGGAAATAAAGTGCAGGTAATAATTACTTTATCTCCTTTTTTACCTATAAACACTGTTGTTTCAGGGTGAAAATTATATTTAGATAATCGCATTCGTGAACGATGACGATTTGTATATCCTTCCTGAACATAAACTTCATGAAGAAGACAAAATGCTTGCTCAAGCTCATTTGTTGTTTCTGCAATCTTAAAAACTATCCCTTGGACATCCTCTTCTTTTAGTGTTATTTTTCTTCTTATTATCTTATCTGTTAAAGAATTGGGAAGATTATTTTCTACTTTACGGGATATTTTAGTGTCCATTTTTAAACTCCGATTAGGTTTCTAGTTTTAAGCTGATGAATCAGCAACTCTTTTTAGACGCGACTACTTAATAAGAATAGTCTAAAACTCAGAAATTAATAGGGTTCTCCAAAAAAAACTTACTATTATTTTATTTTTGAATAAAATCAGATAATTATATGACTGTGGAATATAAAATAGGGACTAATTAGTGGTTTTTTATTATCTATATATGAGATAAAAGTTTGTAAATATTTGTTTTTGGAAGGGTTGTCAAAGGTTGGCAGGAAAGTTTATGAAGTATAAGCCAAAAGAAAACTTACGAAAGGTCTTTTTAGATACTTTTTTGTACGATCTAAAAAAAGTCAAAAGATACAGCCTTATATCTCGTTCAACAACCTCTGGTATATCCCTCCAAAGCTGCCATTACTCATTAATACAAAATGACTTTCTGGACTAGATTCGGCTTTCAATTTGCCAATAATATCATTCAGGGTTGTGTGTATCTCTATATTTTTATTATATTTTTTTAACTCAGATAAGTCCCAGTCCAGATCTTTTGGTTGGTAGACGATAGCAATGTCTGCTTTATTTAAAGATTCTGCTAGTGATTGAGTATGAATGCCCATCCGCATTGTATTAGATCGAGGTTCAACAATAGCGACAATTTTTTCTGTTCCTACTTGTTTGCGTAAACCATCCAGAGTCATTTCAATAGCTGTTGGATGATGAGCAAAATCATCATAAATTGTTACACCATTTATATTGGCGATGACCTCCATTCGTCTTTTGACATTTTTAAATTTTTTTAGGGCATTGATTGCATCAACTGGAAGTATCCCAATATGCTTAGCTGCTGCAATTGCAGCCACTGCATTGTAGACATTATGTTCGCCTGTTAAAGGCCAATCGACAATACCTTGTTCTTTTCCATTAAAAATAACAGTAAACTGGCTACCATCTGGTTTAATCAATTGAACATTCCAAGGGGCATCGGCGTTAATCGCAGTTTTTGTAACCTGGGTCCAACAGCCCATGTTTAATACATCAGAAATATTATGATCTTTCTCTGGGGCAATGATTAAACCATCACCAGGAATGGTTCTTACCAAATGATGAAATTGTTTTTTAATCGCATTCAAATCATCAAAAATATCGGCATGATCAAATTCAAGATTATTTAAAACCGCGGTTCTTGGACGGTAATGAACAAACTTTGAGCGTTTATCAAAAAAGGCACTGTCATATTCATCGGCTTCAATAACAAAAAAATCAGACTCTCCTAAACGGGCGGAAAGTCCAAAATTTAAGGGAATACCACCTATCAAAAAACCAGGCTTAAAACCTTGGTGTTCTAAAATCCAGGCTAGCATGCTGCTAGTTGTGGTTTTTCCATGTGTACCGGCAACCGCTAAAACCCATTTGTTTTGTAATACATGTTCGGCAAGCCATTGTGGACCAGAAATATATTTAAGCCCTTGGTTTAGCACAGCTTCAACTTCCTCGTTTCCCCTAGACATAGCATTACCAATCACCACTAAATCTGGTTTGCAATCCAGATTTTTAGCTTTATAACCATTCATTAACTGGATTCCCTGCTGCTCAAGCTGAGTACTCATCGGTGGATAGACATTTTGATCAGAACCACTGACTTTATAGCCTAGCTCACTAGCTATTAAAGCAAGTCCACCCATAAATGTGCCACATATCCCTAATATATGAATATGCAATGGCTGGTTTTGGTCTGATTCATTTGTACTCATTAAATTTATTCCTTATTTTCTGTGCTGGTTTCTTCTGTTTCTGTTGAGGGCTCATCTGTTTCTTCTTCTATAACCGTAACTAAAGGTTCTAAAATTTTTACAATATTACTGTATTTTGTCTTTTTTGCCTTATCTAAAACAGAAATATTTTGCCTATCAACTGCATCAACATTTGCGCCGGCTGTTAAGAGTAATTTAACAAGCTCTTCGCTTCCAAAAATTACTGCATCCATTAATGCCGTTGAACCCATGTTATCCACTACATTAACATCTGCCCCATAAGCAAGTAAAACCTTGACAACGCGGATGTTGCCATTAAAGCTTGCAGCCATCATAGCTGTTCGCCCAGTCGCTGTAACTGTATTAACATCTACACCATCAGCCAGTAAAGATTTAACTCTTTCTGTTTTGCCTAAAATAGCAGATGAAAATAAATAATCACCATCCAAGGCTAAAACGGACTGAGTAGAAAATAATATTAGCAAAAAAAAACTTTTAAAATACATGATTAAAATGACTTAGGCTAAACTTATGATCTAAAAGAAAATAAGTAATTATAATTGATTTTATGAAGTCTATTTTTTATAGTTAAAAGTATACATTCATAGACTAAAATAATTTACTATTTTAAGTATAGTCGGTCTATTTGTTATATCATCATTACTATGAGTGAAAAAAATAATATTATAGTTGAAGCACTACCTCAATATATTGAGGCTCAATCATCCCCAAAAGATGAACGTTATGTTTTTGCATATACCATTACTATTACCAATGTGGGAGCTATACCTGCCAAACTGTTGGCTCGTCATTGGTTAATAACAGATTCAAACGGTAAGGTTCAGGAGGTAAAAGGGGATGGTGTTATTGGAGAACAACCTTATTTAAAGCCAGGAGAGTCATTTTGTTACTCAAGTGGTGCGATGATAGAAACACCTGTTGGCGTGATGCAAGGCAAATATTTAATGATCTCTGATAAGGGAGAGAATTTTTCAGCCTCTATTCCTAAGTTTACCCTCTCAATTCCACGGACTATTCACTAACCGTAAAAAATGTCTATCTATGCAATTGGTGATATTCAAGGTTGCTTTGATGACTTATTAAGGCTGCTAGACTTAATTAAGTTTGATGAAAAATCTGACCAGCTCTGGTTTGCTGGTGACTTAGTTAACCGCGGGCCTAAATCTTTAGAAACTTTACGTTTCGTTAAATCTTTAGGGTCGTCAGCACAAACAGTTCTAGGCAATCATGATTTACATTTATTAGCCACCGCCTTTAAACAAAGAAAACCGCGTAAAAAAGATTCGCTGTCTGGCGTTTTAGAAGCTCCTGATTGTGATGAGCTTTTGTACTGGCTTAGGCATCAACCATTATTTTATTATAACGACGACTTTTGTTTATTACACGCAGGTCTGCCGCCCCAATGGGACTTTTCTCAAACAAAAAAAATGGCAAAAAAAGCAGAAAAAGCCCTACAAAGTAAAGATTACATGAGTTTTTTTAAAGTGATGTATGGAAATAAACCTGATAAGTGGTCATCTGATTTAAATGGCTTGGAAAGAATACGATTTATTGTAAATTGTTTTACTCGAATGCGTTATTGTGAAACAAACGGACGACTTGATTTTACCTACACTAGTGCTGTGGGCACACAAGCAAAACATTTAATTCCCTGGTTTACTGTACCCAAACGAAAGTCATCGGAGATGAAAATAATTTTTGGTCACTGGTCAACATTAGGTTATTATCAAAAGAACAATGTCTATGCTATTGATACCGGTTGTCTTTGGGGCGGGCAATTAACTGCTATAAAACTAGGTAAAAAGGTTGAGCGTTTTAGTGTTGAGTCTAGTGGATATTTAGTACCTGGCTGAATCTTTGTTAGCCATATATTTATAGCAGTTTGATGTTCACTCAAGCTTATTTACTAAATGATTATTTCCGATTTTAAACTCACTTTTTCAGTTACTTGTTTAGCTTTTTGCATGACATCAACTATTGCTTATACTGCTGATATTCAATATTACCCCCCCGAACTAAATCAACAATTACAAACTGCTTTTACCAATAAAGGCAAAAACTATAAACCACGAACCGCCAACTTTCTAAAAAACGGTCAACCCACTTATATTAATCAACTTATTCTTCAAGATTCACCGTATTTATTACAACATGCACATAACCCAGTGCATTGGTATCCTTGGGGAGATGAGGCATTTGCAAAAGCCAAGCTTGAGAATAAACCCATCTTTTTGTCAATAGGTTATTCCACTTGCCACTGGTGTCATGTGATGGAAGAAGAAAGCTTTGACAATCCAAAAATTGCCGCCTTGTTGAATAAATATTTTATCTCAATAAAAGTGGATAGAGAAAGTAGACCCGATGTTGATGCTGTTTATATGGAAGCCGTTATGCTTTTAACGGGGCGGGGTGGATGGCCTATGTCTAATTTTTTAACACCGGAAGGTAAGACGTTTTTAGGTGATAGTTATTTTCCACCCGAGCCGTTTAAAAAGCTTTTACTCCGTGTTAATGATGTTTGGCAACAGCAACAAACTTTAGTCTTAAAACGTGCAGATGAAGTGGCTTCCGCCGTTGCTAGCACACAGCAGTCTAGTCAGCAAAGCCAAACTTTAGATTTAGAATTACTGCAACAAGCGGAAAAAAAATTAATCAGTATTCAAGACTCACAATATGGAGGTTTTGGCCAAAACATGAAATTTCCGAATGAACTGTTACTTTCATATCTGCTTGAAACCTATCAACGTTTTGGTGATAAAAATGCTCTACAAGTAGTAGAAGCAAGTTTGCAAGCTATGGGGCAAGGTGGAATTTATGATCAGGTTGGTGGTGGTTTTCATCGTTATGCGACTGATAGAAAGTGGTTAGTCCCACATTTTGAAAAAATGTTATATAACCAGGCGCAATTAGCAGAAGTCTATTTACAGACCTATCAGCTAACAGGTAAAGCAGAATATGCACGCATTGCCAAGCAAACACTAGATTATGTATTGCAAGATATGCAGGCAGAACAAAGTGGGTTTTATTCCGCGACGGATGCAGATAGTAATGGAGTTGAAGGTGAATTTTTTGTTTGGACAGAGGATCAAATAAAGCAAGCCCTATCCCCTGAACTTGCAAAGCTTGCCATAAATTTATACGGCATTTTGTCAGAAGGAAATTTTGAAGGACACTCTATTTTATATCTACCGATAAGTATTGAAAATTATGCTCAGAAGAAAAATATCGCAATAGAAAAATTATTACTTCAAATTGAGCAAATTAGATTTGGCTTAAAAATATCCCGTCAAAAACGTATTGCACCATTATTAGATGACAAAATCGTAACGGCATGGAATGCCATGATGCTGAAAACTTTAGTCCTAGCAAGTGAGGTATTAAAACAACCGCAATACTTGAAAGCAGCAGAAACGACAGCGAATTGGCTGTGGAAAAATAACAGGCAAGCTTCTGGTGAACTTTGGCGAATTCATTGGCAAGGTCATTCATCGGTAGCTGGAAACCAGCAAGATTATGCTTTTTTTGCCAGTGCATTAATAAAACTGTATGACCAAACCGGTGATCTGCAATGGCTCACTAAAGCCCAATTAATGACGGATACCATGCTTAAGCTATTTTGGGATAATGAGAACGATGGTTTTTATATGAATACCGCAGCCGAAACTAAATCTATGATGGTGCGACCAAAAGATATTAATGATAATGCCATCCCTTCTGCTAACGCTGTTGCAGCAACTGTTTTAGCAAAACTAGCAAAACGGACTGAAAACCTGAGTTACCCTAAAAAAGCGGCTAAAACATTAGCTGCATTTTCTACAAAAATCAAAACTAACCCAAGCGGTTTTACCCGCTTTTTAACTGCTGCTGCACTACTTAATAATACAGAAATAGGTTCAACCCAATACGCAGCAAAAGGTGCGGTTATTGTCCGAGCTAAACACTCAAAAAATAATCAACTGATAGTTTCAATTCATGTAAAACCTGGTTGGCATATTAATGCCCACCAACCTTTGCATGATAGTTTAATTCCAACCACAATCAATCTGGATAATGGCAAGCTTAGTCATATTATTTATCCACCCGCTACTCTTAAAAAACTTAGTTTTGGACAGCAAAAATTAGCTCTGTATGAAAACCAGATTACTGTGAGTGCAACACTTCCAAGTGAGCTGAAAAATAAGCACGACAAAACTGTTAGCGTTCAAATACAAGCTTGTAATGATAAGCATTGTTTAGCACCAGAGATAGTAAATGTTAGTGTGCTGAACCTATAAGTAAATTATTTATTGTCATTCCTTACCCTGGATTAAAATCCAAAGTACATAATGCTTTAGCCGCATGCAACTGACCATTTAATAAACAGTTTTTCAATTTTTCAGTCCGCTCCATATACTCATTAGTAAGTTCTTTAAATGCTTCGGGTAAATGGTGTTTTTCCAATTGAGACAAATGACCATCAAAAGCAGCCGATACACTTAGAAGATCTAATAAAAAATAACGCTCTTCTGTTGAAACTTGATCTAAAAGTAATAAAAAATCATCCCAATTATCATATTCACAATTTTGTTCAATCTTAAAAGTATCTGTTAGTCTGAGTAATAGGATCAGCATATTAGGATGATAGTTTTGTGCAAGTACCATCATCGTTGCTATTGCTCTGATAGAACCTTCACGCGCTTTAGGACTAAGTTTTTCAATAAATGTATCCGTTAGCATATCATTAACAATATGGGCGGCTAGTTTATTGCCAAAAAGTCTTAACCGAGCTTCTTGAGCTACTTTGTAAATAGTATATGCATCCCATAAACCGGTAATTGGAACGGCTACCCAGCTAAATGCAGCACGAGTTTCACCTTTACCCAAAAAACGGATTAATACAAATTTAACCGCTAGACCACTTAACAGAACTTTTGCTTTGTATAAAAGAGCAACTAAAAACAGTTTAGATTTTGATAGGTGTTTAAGAGGATCTATCCCTAGATAATGAATAACTGGATCAGGCACTTCTAATGCTGCCCTCGCTAAAATATTAGGCACTGCATCGTCACCTGGTAAGCATGAGCCTTTTGTTGCCTGATTATGTCCGGTTAAACAGGCTAGGCTGTAGACAGTTTTTAATCCTAGCCAGAATAAAACTCCCATTTCAATCAATAACATACTAGCAAGAACACAGCCATATAGTATGTAATAAGGCACTGTCGCCATGGTGTCATGAAATGTCCAGTCTACTGCTATTGTTACAAATGATGTTAATGCACCCACTCCAAAAGCTAAAGCAGCTGCAAAAGCAGTAATGTTACTGCTGAGTGCTTGTAAGGTAACATCTGGAGGAAGGTCGTCAATGCTTATATTTTGTATCTCCCCAGTGCCAAATTTTTTTGATAAATATTGATAATATTTAACCCCTATTTTTTCTAAAAAACTCGGCTCCTCCTCTCTTATGTAGGTTGTTTTTTCTTTTTTTTGATCAATGTCTGACATAGTTTTACCCTTCAAGGACTTTAGCCCAGTCTTGTTTTAATTGACTATTTGCATCACTTAATGAAATCGCGTTTAAACCTGTATCATTTTGGGATAATAAACCTGCTTTTTGTAATTTTTCTAAACCATCAACAATTTCAAAGTCCATAGGAATAGCGTACTGATCATAAATATACTTTTCAATACGTTTATCTAAATCGGAACGATTAGTTTTTCCATCAATCAACAGAAAAAAATAGGCTAAAATAGCTTCTTTACATTCTTCTATTTCTGCCGTGTCAATTAGGGATGTTAACGCACCCATATTATTATCAAGACTATAAAAATAAAGGTTCTTGGTTAAAATCGCGCTGTATTTAGCACGTTGGGAAAAAATTTTTGATATTTGTCGCCAGAGAACCCCCAGTAACCCTCCAATTGCAATCATTGCTGAGACAGGATCAATTGCAGCACTAAATTTACTGATTGTTGCCATTATTCCTCCGGCCGAACCCCCTCCTCCTAACACGCCTAACTTTATCTTATCAAAGAGCCGGATTTTGACTTGTGTATTAGGGAATAATGTTTCCAAATCTGCCGCAGGAATATCTTTAAATAGCTTCATATAAACTACATCCTCCTCACCGCTAATACCTAGTGTTTTAAATGCAGTATCCACTTTTTTTTCAGCCTTTTTTTGACTCATTTTATGATCTGTCATAAATTCTTTAATTCGTTGTTGACGGTTTTTTGGCTGTAACAAGACGAATAGACGGCGATAAATTTGTATGTCATATTGCCGTTTTTTAAATTGAAATTTCTTTATATTTCTACGAAACTCTGAATGTATTGCAGACCCTCGATAAAAAAGAGCAACTTCAACAAATTCTTCAAAATCTACAGAAACTTTTACGCCATGTGGAGATATTTTATTAAGAGCTTCATTAAGCTCGGACTCAGACAGCTTCTCAAAATTAGCTTTATCCAACATATTCTTTAGTTCACTTTTAAGCTGTACTAATTGCTCTTTTGGCTCTGTTATCTTTGAAATTAATACATCTCTATCTGGATTAAAAGGCCGGTAGATGCTTTGTAACTGTTGAAGTTTAGAATGCGATTTTGCATGATAGAGAGCAGTGTATCGGTTACAAAATTGTTTAAACTCTGTTTTTTTTTGTTCTGGTAATAACCCAGAATAAAGTAAGTCTATAACCAATCTGTCAAAATCAATCGGAATAAAATGTTCAAGAACATCCGCCCGATAATGTATCTGTTTATTCATTACAATTATCTCTTCAAATATTTCAGTCGCCATTGAGGGTCAAATAATACCTGAAACAGCTCTAAAATTGTCGATCATTTACACTATCAAAACAAGAAATAAATCCTTTTTTTCTATGTTTACCATGGATATGAAATAAAACAGCAGTTATACTGAGTCCAACATCAAGACAATAAAGAACCTTATTTTAAGGATTTCTATATTTATTGGTGTAAATTTATAACTTTTAAGATTTAATGGAGAAAATAATGGGATTATTTGATTTTGCAAAAGATATAGGTAGTAAAATTTTTGGTAATGATGCTGAAGCTGCTGAAAAAATAACCAGCCATATCTTGGCTAACAATCCAGGTATTGAAAACCTGACAGCAGCCTATAGTGATGGAACTGTAACTTTAGTTGGAGAAGCAAATACATCAGAAGCAGCGCAAAAAGTTGTTTTAATGGCAGGTAATGTCCAGGGTGTAACAGAAGTTATCCCAAAGATTTCAATTGCTGAAGCAGGTATAGATACAGCCTCTGCACTTGAACCAGAAAATGTTGAATATTACATTATTCAGAGTGGAGATAGTCTGTCAAAAATTGCAAAAAAATACTATCAGGATGCCAGCGCATATCCTCGAATTTTTGATGCTAATAGAGAAGTTATTCAAGATGCTAATCTAATTTATCCAGGTCAGAAAATTAGAATTCCTTTAGCATAAAAATTATCATCTACTAGTTCTAAATAATCACCCCAAAAGTTCTTATTTTTTTGGGGCGATTATTTCAGTCCTACATTTTAAAATTTTTGGCAGCTCTTTATCACGCAACTTTAAATTTTCTAACCAAATCATGTAATTCGGTTGTAATATTTGCTACTTCTTTATTGGCCTGAATAATCTGGTCAGAGGTTGCTACAGAAAGAGTTGCTATTTCATTTATGCTTAAAATATTTTGATTTATTTCTTCTGAAACAGAATTTTGTTCTTTCGTTGTACTTACAATCTGTTCACTCATTTCATTAATTTTATCGACTGAAACGGCGATAGTCTTAATCGACTCTCCAGCTTGATTCGCTTGATCAACAGCTAACTGAGCTCGTTCACAACTTTTATTCATCGCTACTACTGCCTGGTTAGAACCATCTTGAAGATTAACGATCATTTGGTTTATTTCTTCAGTCGCTGTTTGAGTTCGTCCTGCTAACGTACGGACCTCATCTGCTACCACGGCAAATCCTCGTCCTTGCTCACCCGCTCTGGCAGCTTCAATCGCAGCATTTAGCGCTAATAAATTGGTTTGTTCGGCAATACCTTTGATAACATCCAATACAGAACCTATCGTTTTACTTTCAGTCTCTACTCCATTGATAATACTTGATGAGGCTAAAATTTCATCAGCTAGTGCTTGTACAGCCTGGCTTGTTTGGGTAACAAGTTGATCACCCGAGGCTGTTTCATCATTTGCATTAGCCGCTGCATTGGCTGTATTAGAAATACTTAGACTAATTTTCTGTACTGTCGCTGTCATTTCATTCATCGCAGTAGCTACCATTTCTGTTTCTGCTTGCTGTTGCTGAATATTAGACTGTGTTTCTTTGACTACCAATGATGTTTTCTGTTCTGTAGCAGCAAGTTGCTCAGTTGTTTTTATAAGGTTGGTCATTATTGATAGCAAATTTTGCTGCATTTCAGTCAATGACCTTGCTAATGATTCATCTCCTTGAATCATAATAGTTTCGGTTAAATCCCCTTCAGAAATCTTATGCAAACTTGTTTTTACTTTCAATAATAGGTTTGAAATATTATTAACAACTTGCCAGCTAAACAACAAACCTAGAACAATGGCTACAAAAAAAATGATTCCGAGTATTAACACGACATCTTCTTCATGCACTTTTGCATTGAGTATTGCCTGTTCGGTAAATGTCTCCATTTCTGTCAGTAATAATTCTAAATGATGATTTAACTTATCCTCTTCAACTTTAATTTTTTCAATATAAGTTTCGGCTTCATGGTTTTTTCCTTGAGCCAACAAACCAAAAACTTGTTGAGCATGATCCTCATAACTTTTATGTTGCTGCTCTATTTCTTTAAGTATTTTTTCGATATGGGAAAACTCTTCTGCAACTGCTTCACCATGACTCATATTAATCATAAACGAATGTGCTAAAACCTCACCATTTTTAATTTCAACACTTACTTTGTCACCAAATTGTTCAAACTCATCAATGTTTTTCTTAAAATTTCTAGCCGCACCTTCTTCCTCCTTAAGTAAATTGCCATAGCGCACTGCTCTTTCAAATATAGTTGCCTGTTGTAGTTGATGCTCAGTGATAGAAGTCAATAACTTGACCATCGGAATATCTTTTTCTGCAATGCTTTCTATCTCATTACCAATCTTCATTACAGAAAATAATGCAGAAATAGAGTTTATTGAAATTAAAATAATAAAGAAAACGGCAATTCCCATTATTTTTGCTTTGATGGAATACTTATTTAATAAATCATTCATTTTATTTAAGAAATACTAATTTGAAAAAAAGGAACTAATCAACTTACGTTGCGCATTGGAGATAAACAAAATTTCTACGCAATACTGGTAAGCTATTTATGCGCATTACTAACTTAACTTTAAGTATCGACCATATCGCCTAAAACTAAAGTGCTAAAAACTCAATTTGTATATTTAGCCTATTACTCTCACTTGGTTTTCCGTTTTTTTCTCAAAGGGTAAGATAATTAATACATAGGAATAGAAACACTTGAAAATAATTGATGTCTACTTACAAGATCAGCACAATCAATGGCCTGTGAAATTATGGTTCGGGTTAGATGAGGGGCAAATAATTCTATAAAAGGGTAGATATAAGGTTTAATCACTCTGTCTTTTTTTACAGCAATCTGGCTAGTAGTAATACCAAATAAATGCTTAACATTTAGTTTAAATAAATCTGCATCCTGATCTTTACTAAATGCCATATCTGCAATAATACCTATCCCTAAACCTAAACGAACGTAGGTTTTAATGACATCTGCATCAACTGCAGTTAATACAATATTAGGTTGTAAATGATTTTGATTAAAAACTTCATCTTGTGAATTTCGACCTGTAAATCCATTAACATAGGTGATAATAGGGTGTTGAGCAATATCGTTTAAACTAACATTTTTATTATTTACTAAGGGATGGTCTTTTTTAGTAATAACACTTCGACTCCACTGATAACAAGGTAAAGCGACGAGAGATTCTCTACTTGCTAAAACCTCGGTTGCAATGGCAATATCAACTTCACCTTGTTCCAGCAAAGCGGCAACCTGTTCGGGTGTTCCTTGTTGAATCGTTAAGTTAATCTCTGGATACAGGGATAAAAATTTTTCAACAATTACTGGTAACACATATCGAGCCTGGGTATGTGTTGTCGCTATTGCAATAGATTTCTGTTTATTTGTGTATTCCTCGGCAGTTAATTTAATGTCATCAACCTTGCTTAGGATTTCTTTTGCCAGTGTTAGTATTTGTTTCCCAGCAGCAGTTATAGCAGTTAATTTACGACCATTTCTTTCAAATAAATCAACCCCCAGTTCTGATTCTAATAAACTGATTTGTTTACTTATTCCAGATTGGGATGTACATAATACGATAGCTGCTTTGGATATATTGAGATGCTGTTTTTCAATCTCAAATAAAAAGCGGAATTGTTGTAACTTCATTTTTATCTCTTTTTGGAATAAGACTATAACTTTAAATTACTTTTAAATATATAGAAATTCCGGTATATTTGCTCATTTTTTAAACTTAGGAATGAAAATATACATTCTGGTTCATAGCTGGCTACGTAACTGTTGCTATACGAACGAAGACGGACAAAAGGCAAGCTAGAATGTATAAGTACTCAACCATAAATATTTTAACATTTACTTGTCTTTTTTATCATCTTCCGCGTTGCATAAACAGTCGCATAGCCAGCTATGTTCCTATTTATGCGTCTTGAATATAATAAAAAATCCTGCGTAAAATATTTATGGTCGAGTACTTAAAGTGAGTGCGATTTAAAGTGAAGTAAATAAATAATGTAGGTTGGGCTGCCGTTTTTTTGGCAACCCAACACTATCTTTGCTAAAGATGTTGGGTTAACGATAGAGCTGTTAGCCCAACCTACTCATTCTTTACTTTTATCACAACCTGTATTAGTTGTTTATTTTCGTCCCTTGAGGAAAGCGTATACTTTACACCCCGCTTGTGTGAAGTCGTCATTCTTAATCTACTTTATTGGAAACATGGAATTCATTCATATTGCTGCAGGTGCCTTAGTAGGACTTATTATCGGATTGACAGGCGTTGGTGGTGGTTCTTTAATGACCCCTATTTTAGTTTTAGGGTTTGGCATTTCGCCAGTTATCGCAGTGGGTACAGATTTACTTTATGCGGCACTGACAAAATGTAGCGGTGTTTTTTTTCACCATAAAAATGGGACTGTGGATTGGAAAATTGTTTTACTTTTAGGTACAGGGAGCGTTCCTAGCTCGTTATTTACAATCTCAATTTTGGAAGAGTTAAAAAAAACTGGCTTTAATTATGATGATATTATTTTAGTGACTTTAGGTGTTATGCTTATTCTCACCTCTTTTATTATCTTTATCAAAAGCAGGTTGCTGGCATTTATTCATTCAAAGCATAGCGATAGTTTTGCTGTTAATTTTGTTCGTCGTTTCAGACCTCAAATTACCATTGCTTGCGGCTGTTTACTCGGTTGTGTAGTTACTATTTCTTCTGTCGGAGCTGGTGCTATTGGTTCTGCTATTCTTTTTTTACTCTATCCTCGAAAATCTTCTATTGGTATTGTCGGTACTGATATTGCGCATGCTGTTCCTTTAACCGCTATTGCAGGTTTAGGCCATATGCATTTTGGAAGTGTCGATTTTAATTTACTTATTGGTTTATTGGTCGGTGGCGTGCCAGCTATCTATTTAGGCAGTCTAATAGGGAAAAACCTACCTGATAAAATTTTACGTCCCCTAATTGCTTTATTGTTATTGGCAATGGGAATTAAGCTACTATTTTCCCAAGTATCAGTTATGAGTTTTGTTGATACGACCTTGCACCAAACAATGCAGTGCCTATCCTCACTATTGTCGAGCCTTCCGCAATAGCAGCTTTTAAATCACCGGTCATTCCAAAAGAAAAAGTATCTAACTCTGGCTGATTCAACTGTTTTACTGCTTGAAAAAGTTGCTGATAAGGTTTTTTCTGCATTTCATAATCCGTTTGAGGCTCTGGAATCGCCATCACACCACGTAATTGGATATTTGGTAAATTAATTATTTCATCAATTAACTGAGAAAGCTCTTCAAGTAACACGCCTGATTTTGTTGCTTCACCACTTATATTAATTTGTAAGCAAATATTTAAAGCAGGTAAATTTTCTGGTCTTTGTTCACTAAGCCGTTTTGCAATTTTCAACCTGTCAACACTATGCACCCAGCTAAAATTTGTTGCAATAGCCTTGGTTTTATTTGATTGAATAGGACCAATAAAATGCCAGCTTATATTGTAAGCTGTTAATGCCTGTTGTTTTTTTAGTGCTTCTTGGACATAGCTTTCCCCAAAATGTCGTTGTCCTAATTGATAGGCTACTGCAATATCTGCAACTGGTTTTGTTTTACTTACGGCTAATAATTGCACGCAACCTTTATCACGTCCAGCCAACAATTCTGCTTGTCTAATTTGGGATCTTATGCTTCCCAGTCTCTGTTCAATTTCATTCATTTTATAATTACAAAAAGCCCAGTCCTTTAAAAAAGTAAAGAGTTGAACTATGTTTATACCATGCTATTTATTTTTTCAAACAAACTATTTCTGGGGATACCACATGGACATTGCTGAATTATTGACTTTTTCAGTTAAAAATAAAGCTTCTGATTTACATCTTTCCGCTGGTTTACCACCAATGATCAGGGTTGATGGTGATATACGCAGAGTTAATATTCCTTCGTTAGATCATAAAGAAGTCCATGCGCTGATTTATGACATTATGAATGATAAACAGCGTAAAGATTATGAAGAGTTTTTAGAGACCGATTTTTCTTTTGAACTCCCAGGCATTGCTCGGTTTCGTGTTAACGCTTTTAATCAAAACCGCGGTGCATCTGCTGTTTTTAGGACCATTCCATCAGATATATTATCTTTAGAAGACTTAAAAGCACCTAAATTTTTTGAAGAACTGTGTAAGCATCAAAGAGGTCTGGTTTTAGTCACTGGGCCAACAGGTTCAGGCAAATCTACTACCTTGGCAGCAATGGTAAATCATATTAATACCAATGATTATGCCCATATTTTAACCGTTGAAGACCCAATCGAATTTGTTCATGAAAGCAAAAAATGTTTGATTAACCAAAGAGAAGTTCATCGAGATACCCAAAGCTTTAATGCTGCATTACGTTCGGCATTACGCGAAGATCCCGATATTATTCTAGTTGGTGAAATGAGGGATTTAGAAACCATTCGCTTGGCCTTGTCTGCTGCGGAAACAGGCCATTTAGTTTTTGGTACATTACATACTACCTCTGCTGCTAAAACTATTGACCGTATTATTGATGTATTTCCTGCGGCTGAAAAAGATATGATCAGAGCTATGTTGTCAGAATCTTTGCAAGCTGTTATCTCCCAAACATTACTTAAAAAAGTGGGTGGTGGGCGAATTGCTGCGCACGAAATCATGGTCGGTACCTCGGCAATCCGAAATTTAATCAGAGAAGCGAAAGTTGCACAAATGTATTCTGCTATTCAAACAGGACGTAAAGAAGGGATGCAAACATTGGATCAAAACCTTAAAGAACAAGTTGATAAAGGCTTAATAACCTCTAAAATGGCAATGGGTAAAGCTGTTAATAAAAATATGTTTCGTTAGTTTTCGACTAAAAAGGAATAAATTCTGAAAGTGAAATTAGTCATATTTCATCTCCTCGGTTTCTAGTTATTTTTAACTAGAAACCCTGGTCATTGATGTCATTTATCAACTGATGGATAGCCGCAAAATCTGGACAAATTAATATTAAATAATTTGATTTTTCGGTCTATCCAATACAAATCTTCCACTGCTTTTTAGGTACAGATTCAAGCTTAATCTTGCTGCCCGTAATTTTCTTAATGACTTCAATATTCGTTTTAGTATGTTCACTAAGTTTTCCTGTTACATAAGCGCCACCAGAAGTCACAGATAAAGGCAATAATAACTGGCCAGCTAAATATTCGCCAATAGGTGCATTACTAGACTGATATTTTTCTAAACTCGTTAATGCATTACGAGCCACTTTTTCCGCTCTGACTCCTACGCTTCCTATACTATCAATTACTTCGCTGGCATTTTCATAAACAGCTAAAATAGACACGATGTTTCCCGATCCTAATGATTTTACATTTTCGGTGGTTATTGACGAATTTGACCAGTCAGAATAGGTTCGTAATGTTTTCTTTTCTCGCTGGGTAACATGTCCTGGAATACCTGCCGATATACATTTAGCCTCTATTTTAAGCAAATTACCTCGTGTTTCTATTTCAATTTTTTTATAACTTTTTGGAGGAGATATGTCTATCCTCCAGCTTCCGCCACCCACAGGGAAAAAGCCATATTGTTCGATTGACATATTATAATTTAAGCCCATTTTGGCTAATATGGGCAAAAATGCATTCTTTAAAAAATCATAACTAGGTGCCATTGGGTTATGTGTTCCTCCTGTGAATATTAATGTTGATGGTTTCTTTGTCAACAAAAAAAGAGGAAGCACTGTTTGAAAAACCAGGCAGGTGCTGCCAGCACTTCCAATGGAAAAATGATAATTCCCAGCTGAAATATCACCGGGTATAAATTCCAGCATTTTTGAACCAAGAGAGGCCCCTTTTACTTTGGTATTACACACTTCTGCCGCTGCATTTACGCAACATAAATGCTGCCTCATTAAGCCTGGTTTTTTACGACCACTTCGAATGTTGATTATTTTTATGGCTTGCCCAGTACAGGCGGAGAGGGATATTGATGTTCTTAATATTTGTCCACCCCCCTCACCTTGAGAGCCATCTATTTCTATAAAATCCATTATTATCCTTTAACACAAACCACTTGTTTTAATGTATATACAATTTCCACCAAATCTTTTTGTGCCTCCATTACTTTATCAATAGATTTATAAGCGGCAGGTGTTTCATCAATCACTGCTTTGTCTTTTCGACACTCTACTCCTTCAGTTGCTGCTTGATGTTGCTCTAAAGTAATTTTCTTTTTCGCCTCTGTTCTTGACATTACACGACCTGCACCATGACTACAGCTATGAAAACTTTCTTCATTACCCCGTCCACGAACAATATAAGACTTTGCCCCCATACTACCTGGGATAATTCCCATCTCACCCTCTCTGGCTCGAACAGCTCCTTTACGAGTTACAATTAAATCTTTTCCATAATGATGCTCACGGCTGATATAGTTATGATGACAATTAACTGCTTCTATTTGTGCATTAAAATTAAGTTGTAATTCGCCAGATAATGCATCTAAAGTATTAGCCATCATTACCTCCCGATTGATACGCGCAAATTGTTGCGCCCACTCAACTGCTTCTACATAATCATCAAAATGCTCAGTACCTTCTGAAAGATAAGCCAAGTCTCTATCGGGTAATTGAATATGCCAAGTTTCCATATCTTTTTTTGCCAATTCAATAAAATAAGTTCCAATTCTGTTACCAACGCCTCTTGACCCGCTATGCAGCATCACCCAAACCTGGTTTGATTGATCCAGACAAACCTCTATAAAATGGTTTCCTGTCCCCAATGTACCAAGATGATTTCTGTTATTGGTTTTTTTTAATACGCTATGTTTTTCACAAAGATTAGTAAATGCCTCAGATAAAGGTTTCCAGGCGATGGCTACTTCATCTGGTAGTTTATTCCAAGCACCTTTATCACGTTGATTTCTTCTTAATCGCGCACTTCTTCCGTGTGGAACTGCGCTTTCTATTGCACTTCTTACGCCGCTTAAATTATCAGGTAATTGATTTGCATTAAGGCCGGTTTTTACTGCCATCATGCCACAACCTATATCCACTCCTACAGCAGCAGGAATAACAGCATTTAGTGTAGGAACTACACTTCCAATCGTTGCTCCTTTTCCTAAATGAACATCCGGCATGACAGAAATCCATTTATGAATAAAAGGAAGTTGCGCCATATTACGCAATTGCTGTCTGGCAGATTCCTCAAAAGGAACGCCAAGTGTCCATGATTTAACGGGGACTGAATTTTTTTCAGTCATGACTTCGTATGATTGCTTAGTCATTTTTTATCCTTATGTGTTTAATTACATGAGTAGATATAGCAAAGCGTATGCCAGCAAGCCAAAAAATTATTTAACCTTATAAAACAAATAGATATAATTATTTCCTTTATCGCACAAGATTGGTCTATAATATTTTTCTATCTATATAAATACTATACTATCAAATTAGATAATAATGAAAACTGTTGCACTAAGTTTATTAGGGGTTTCCCTGGATAATAGAGGAAAAGGAAAAAAACGTTGGGAACGATGGCGGCCTACTGTATCTCTATGCCAACAAGATGATTTATTAATTGACAGGATGGAGCTAATCTTTCCTCCTCAGTTTCAACATTTAGCGGATGAAGTCAGTCGTGATATTAAGGTCATTTCTCCACAAACCAAAGTCAGACACCACCATATTGCACAAACAGACCCGTGGGATTTTGAAAGTGTCTATGCAGATTTACATGATTTTGCCCGACATTATTCTTTTGATCTAGAAAAGGAAAACTATTTAATACACATTACTACAGGCACACATGTCGCTCAGATTTGTTTATATTTACTAACAGAAGCTAATTATTTAAGAGGACGTTTAATACAAACATCTCCTGCGCAAAATAAAGGCTCTCAAGGGTCAACCTATCAAATAATAGATCTTGATCTGTCTAAATATGATCGAATTGCATCTCGGTTTTCTAAAGAACATATTGAAGGTGCAGCTCAGTTAAAAGGCGGAATTGAAACAAAGAACAAGCTATTTAATAAAACCATTGCTCAACTGGAACAAGTTTCTATTCGTTCCCATCATCCAATACTCTTAACCGGATCAACGGGGACAGGAAAAACGGTATTAGCCAAACGTATTTTTCAGTTAAAAAAACAACGAGGACAATTAACTGGAAATTTGGTAGAAGTCAATTGTGCAACTTTACGTGGCGATAATGCGATGTCTGCTCTATTTGGCCATATTAAGGGAGCATTTACAGGGGCAGTTAATAATCGGCATGGATTGTTGTTAGAAGCTGATGGAGGTGTTTTATTTTTAGATGAAATTGGAGAATTAGGCTTAGATGAACAAGCCATGTTACTAAGAGCAATAGAAGAAAAAAGCTTTACCCCTTTTGGATCAGATAAAGCAGTGAGTAGTAATTTTCAATTAATTTCAGGGACTAATCGAGACCTGTTTGTGCAAGTTAAAAAGGGCTTGTTCAGGGCTGATTTGTTAGCCAGAATTAATTTATGGACGTATTGTTTACCGTGTTTAAAACAACGGCTAGAAGATCTTGAACCTAATATTGATTATGAGCTTGAACAATTCTCCCTTCAATCAGGCAGCCTTATCGGCTTTAATACTGCTGCGCGAGAAAAATATATAAAGTTTGCTACCTCTCCTTTAACTGAATGGACGGCTAATTTTCGTGACTTAAATGCCAGTATCACCAGAATGGCAACCTTAGCACCAGGCGGTCGGATTACGATTGATATTATTAACGATGAAATTCAACGATTAGAGAAAAACTGGGGAAAAATAATAAAGCCGGAAAAGAAGAATCAACTTAACTCTTTAATTAAACAACCAATCGACTTATTTGATCAGATACAAGTTGAAGAAGTGATTAAGGTTTGCCAGAACTCTGCTTCTGCAGCGGAAGCCGGTCGTGTACTATTTAATATCAGTCGACTAAATAAAACCTCAAATAATGACAGTCACCGATTAACTCAGTTTTTGAAAAAATTTGGGTTGAGCTTTGATGAACTATAAAAAATAGATTTGAGGGTTTATTGCCCAAGAATAAGAGAATTTAAGGAGCCTCTGATTAAGTCGATTAGAATTTAGCGCAGAAAAAACTGTCGCTATTTTTCACGAAGTGAGACGTAATAGTCACTCTATTGCACCGATCTTCGTGGAAAATATCGGCAGTTTTAGCAAGCTAAAAATAATTGGACTTGATCAGAGGCTCCTTAAGGGGCTTTTAACACCCAAACATCCTCGTCCAATTATGTGAGTATAAATTTCTATCGTACGAATATCACTATCTCCTAATTGATCTTGAACGGTTCAAATATATACTTCATGCGATCAAGAATGTCTTAACGTATGGCAACTAGTTTTTTAGTGTGATTATTTAGGACTGAAGATTTAATAACTTCCGGATTTTTACTTGCCTTATGATCCCACAGAAGTGTCAATAAAATAGTTGCGTAGCCTGCTATGCGCCTATTTTATTGACACTTCTGTGAAACCATAATTCTGCGCCAAACTTCCGGAAGTTATTAAATCCTCAGTCCTTAATGTAAGGAATTTGGCATAAGCTCGACAAATTATTATTAATAATTAATGAGGGTTATATGCTAATTTTTCTACTTTTATTTGCAACACTATTTCTAGCCTATACAAATGGAGCAAATGATAATTTTAAAGGGGTTGCAACACTTTACGGTAGTAACACAGTGGGATACAAAACAGCAATTACCCTTGCTACAGTGGCTACTTTCTTAGGTTCTATATGTGCCATATTTTTAGCACAAGGCTTAATTACAAGTTTTTCTGGAAAAGGATTGGTACCGCAAGAGATTGCAGGCACAGCAAATTTTTTAATTGCAACCGGTTTTGGTGCAGGGTGTACCGTTTTATTAGCCACTTATTTAGGCTTTCCCATTTCAACTACTCATAGCTTAGTAGGTGGTTTGCTAGGTTCTGGTATTATGTCTGTGGGTTTTGATGTCAATTTTTACCAATTAGGTAGTGCTTTTTTCATCCCTTTGCTTGTTAGTCCATTTATTGCTTTTGTATTAGGTATGTGTGTTTATGGAGTCTTTACCCAAACCAGAAAAGTGTTGGGAGTTACAAAAGAAAGTTGTCTTTGCGTTGGTGAACAAAAAGAGTTAATTCCATTAACTAACGTAATGACGAAAGCAGAATTATTACAGCCTATTATTACCATCGCAGACAAACAGGAATGTGCTGAGCTTTATACAGATAAAATCTGGGGTATTTCAATGCAAAAGGTGTTAGATATTGCACATATACTCAGTGCTGTAGCGGTATCTTTTGCGCGTGGTTTAAATGATACCCCTAAAATTGCAGGTTTATTAGTTGCTGTTGAAATGTTTAATATTCATTATGGTATGATAGCGATTGCCATCGGCATGGCAGTCGGTGGTTTATTAAATGCTCGTCGTGTAGCAGAAACGATAAGTAAAAAAATTACGGAAATTAATCATGGGCAAGGTTTTTCAGCCAATCTTGTTACTAGTTTTTTGGTGATTATTGCAAGTAAATTTGGTGTTCCCGTTTCAACGACACATGTCTCAGTCGGTGCAATTTTTGGAATTGGTATGATTAGTAAAAAAAGGGATGCAAAGGTTATCCGAAGCATCATTCTTTCATGGCTAATTAGAGTCTACTCAGAAACCACAACGCATTGATAATATTAATATATTAGTCTATTTATGATAAAATAGTGCACGGAAAAACAGATAAACGACTCAAAACCTGTGCACCTATGATCCGAACCTGTAGCTCGAAACAACTCACTCTAGCAGAATTTGACTGGCCTTTTGACACGGCTCTAGATAAACACAATCGCTGGGTAAAAATGAGTCAATGCATTCCCTGGGATGACTTAGCAGAGGGTTATTATCAAGGGCTTTCGGCAGACACAGGGCGTCCAGCCAAGGATGCACGCTGCGTCATCGGTGCAGTGATCATAAAACACAAGCTAAGCCTTTCTGATATTGAAACGGTTCAGCAAATTCAAGAAAACCCTTATATGCAATTTTTTGTAGGATTTGCCAGTTTTCAGGCGGAACCACCCTTTGCGCCTTCATTACTCGTTGATATTAGAAAACGCATGGGAGCATCCGTTTTTGAAGTATTCGAGCAAGCGATTATTAACGCACATGATGGCGAAAAGGAAAAAAGTCAGGCTAAAGCAGACCTAGAATCAGACCCCTCATCGCAGATCAATAGCAAAGAAAACGAAGATGATTCATTGCAAGGAAACGTAGAAGACGAAGCGAAATCTGATTCACAAGAAATAGAAATAGGAAATTCAAAAGAAATTGACACACATCAAGGCAAACTGATTCTTGATGCCACTGTGGTTGAGCAAGCCATCCGTTATCCAACAGACCTTAACCTACTCAATGAAGCGCGTGAGTTCAGTGAGAAAATCATTGATTTCCTTTATTTAGAAACAACGCTGGATAAGAAGCCACGTACCTATCGAGAAAAGGCACGATCTGCTTTTTTATCGATCGTCAAACAAAAACGTCCTGGCAGGAAAAAACTACGCCGAGGAATAAAACAACAACTGCAATATCTTCGCCGTAACCTGAGACATATTGAACAACTCCTGACATACTGGCCTGAAGGCACAGAACTTCCATTACCTCGCTGGTTACTCTATCGCTACTGGGTGATTCAACACCTCTATGAACAGCAATGGGCAATGTATACCACTAAAACTCGTCGTTGTGATAATAGAATCGTCAGTATCAGCCAACCTTATGTACGCCCCATCATTCGAGGCAAACAAAACAAGGTGGTTGAATTTGGCGCTAAACTCAGTGTCAGCCTAACAGATGATGGGTTTTCTCGTGTAGATCATTTGCGCTGGGATGCTTTTCATGAAGGGTTGGATTTAACATCACAAGTTGAACACTATCATCAGCGAACGGGCTATTACCCAGAAAAGATCTTGGCAGACCCACTTTATGGCACGCGAGAAAACCGGAATTATCTTAAAAGCAAAGGCATCCACTTTGCGGGAAAACCACTCGGTCGACCCAAGAAAGAGACAGAAGACAACCGGGAAGAACTCAAACAACTCAAAGCACAACGAAGAGCAGATTATCTACAACGGATACCCATTGAAGGCAAATTTGGCCAAGGCAAGAATGGCTATCGACTGAATTATATTAGAGCCAAGCGTGCAGATACCTCACTGGCATGGATCAATAGCATATTCTTGGTGATGAACCTATTGATCCTGGAAAGGATCTTTTTTGCCTGTCGTAAAAGCAGTCAAATCAGAGATATATTGTCGTTAAAACAAATTGAAAAAATATTATGTTGTCAGATGCAGAGAATTTTTCAATTTTTTGGCCAGTTTTGTAAAAAACTCGTGCTGATTTACTGAGCAGACTCTAATTACCTTGCCTGTAGCAATGATGTTTAGTGCATCTATTTATTATTTTATATTTCAATTAAATATATGATTTCATATAAAGACTTAACAATCGCAGTAACTTATACTTCGCGTGGCTACGGATGAGGATTTCTATGGGTCTATTTATTACCGAATCACTATGAGTAATAATTTGTTTTGATATTATAATTTATCTGAATTTTCTATTATTCGTAATGATCTAATACGGTTGATAGCAGCAGCTATTTCATATTTACGCGGCATTGATAAAGTACCTTGATAATCTGGCTGTAAAAAAGAGAGACCTTCATTTTCTAATTTTTTAATCAACCATTGAATCCAATAACTAATGGTCTGTGGCTCATTATTTTGGTTTTTCATTTGTTGTCTGATTTTTAACAGGCAATATCCGATGCTTTTTATCTGTGGGGCTTCCACAAGCTGAGGCAATGTTTCTAAATTGATCAAGTCCATCCCGTACTCTAATTGTCTGGGGGCATTTCTTAGATCTTTTATCCGAATAGGGACTTCTTTTTTTAAACGTTGGTTTGTGTATGAGGGGTTAAAATTATTAGGGGATAAGCATCTGGTTGGGGCAAAGAATAAATGTTTATGCTTGCCTTCTATAATATTTCCTAGTTTTTCTCTAACTTGGAGGCTGATATTCTTGCATTGATAATTATCCATTAATAAGCAGGTATCTGCTTTCTGTAAAAAACTACCTAAGCCTCCGACAACAAAAATCATCGAAATATTGTTTTTTTTCCATAAAGACCTGACTGCTGTGTAAAGAGGCTTAATAGGCTCATTTTTAGCATCAAGAATTTTTTTAATTAGCTCATCTCTATATAGAAAATTGCTCGCACAACTGTCTTCATCAAATAATAAAAAATGTGAGTCAAGTTCTATTGCTTCAATAATACTGGCTGCTTGTGAGGTGCTTCCACTGGCATTATCTGTGGAAAATTGTTCTGTTTGAATGCCGTTAGGTAACTGATTAATAAAGGGACTAATATCTACATTTCGAATACTACGACCTTCTTCTGCACAAGTAAAAACAGCATCTTCCCTAGTAACTATATATTCTCTACCATCATCAGGTATATGCGCGTAAACACCAGACAAAATAGCTTGCAATAGTGTGGACTTTCCATGAAAACCACCTCCAGTAATGCAGGTAATGCCTTGTTTGATTCCCATACCTTTTATCTTGCTATTGTTAGAAAGGGGAATCATAATTTCAAGCGACTTGGGTGATTGAAATGGAAGTATCTTTTCTCCTGATGCGGGTTTATCGTCAATACCACTTAATCTGGGTAAATGTGCTCCATTGTTAATAAAAACACAGAGATCATTTTTTTGCATATAATGTTTTATTTCTTGCCTATTTTGTTGAATGGCCTGGTATTGCTGCAACAAGTGTTGAGTTGATTCATCATAATTGTGATAGAGGAAGGTGAAATCAATTAGTGGGTTTAATTCTTGTTCAAACATTAACCATGTTTGCTTAGCATCAAATTGTCTGCCACTTGGTCCATTGGCAGGTAAACTGAAAATAAAGCGTAATTCTATTGTATTTTCTGAAAACAGAACGCTATCTCGTTCTATCATTTTCTGACTTAGCTCAATAGTATGAAAAGAGCCGCTGCCATCCTTGCCTCGGTTTTGTTGGGCAAATTTGATTATCCCTTGATTAAATCGGCGAATCAGAAAGTCAGCAAGTGCTAATCGAGAAGAGGGCGTAACAAAACATTGTTTGGGTAATTTACAGGTTTCTATCGGAAGTGTTATGTTTGCTATGGATGCAGGGTTAGCGCCAGGACTTCCTTGAATTCTTAGAAACTGGAACGCATAGTGAGGGAATTGAAAGCAACCGCTTAGTGATTGAATTTTTTGGTAAGGTGCATTAGCTAAAGATGTAATTAATGTTTTTAATTGGGTACTTTTCAACATTATTCTAGCTTAGGTAATCTTTTGCCAAATAGAGTGCAGCAATTGAGCGAGCCTCTGTACATTCACCTGTTGCCATTAAGCGTTGAATATCATTTATTTTCCAAGGAATAACGTCTAATTCCTCAGGCTCATCGCCTTCAAGTTTTTCTTCATATAAATCTTGCGCAATAATAATATCAATCGAATGCTCCATATACGCAGGGGCGAGGGTTAGAGAGGTTAAATGATGTAACTGTTTTGCACCATAGCCTACTTCTTCTTTAAGCTCTCGGTTGGCTGCATTTAATAGATTTTCTCCTGCATCAATTTTACCTTTTGGCAGACCTAGTTCATAGCGATCAACCCCGGCAGAATATTCTTTAATCAACAAAACAGTTTCTTTATCAAGCATGGGAACGATTAATACAGCGCCTGATGGCTGGGTTCTGGTTAATCGCTCATAAACACGACTTTCACCGTTGCTAAAGGTAATATCCATTGATTCAATATGAAAAAGTCTAGATTTTGCTATTGTCTTTCTACTATGTATTTTTGGATATTTTGCCATTTTTGATAATCTTCAGTTTTTGAAAACCAATCAGACTAGTGCCAACCATTGGTTTAAAATCCACAGTAAAATATGGTTTTCTAAGTGCATCTTTTTTCTATTTATTTGGAATAATTTCAAGTTTAACTTCCAGTCCACCTTTAAGCCTCGGGATTAACTGAATATTCCAATCGTAAATATCACATAATTGTTTTACGATTGCTAAGCCTAAACCACTTCCCCCAGTTTCCTTATTTCGAGAATTATCTAATCGATAAAACGGCTGAAAAACCATCTCTAGTTTATCAACGGGAATCCCTGTTCCTCGATCTAATATGCGGATGACTAGTTTTTCATTTTCCTTTATACAGAATATTTCAATCGCTTTATTATCACTATAGCGAACAGCATTATCAAGTAAATTGGATAAAACTCGACGAAAAGCATTGATTTCTAAATTACAAATGCCACAATCAACAGGCCTATAATGAATGACTTGTTGTTGGCTTTTGTAGTCTAAAACAATATCGTTTATTACTGTGGTAATCTCAACTTCAATAGTATTATGTTTGTCTAATCCTTTTACTAATTCTAATGATTGTTGAATTAGGTCTTCCATTTCTACGAGATTATTTCTCATTTTAGAAATTAATTTTGAATTGCTATCATTTTGTAATAATTCTAAGGCAATTTGCATTCGAGTGATTGGTGTTCGTAAGTCATGAGAAATACCACCAAAAAGGATCGTTCTATTCGTCAATAATTGAGTGATTTCTAGAGCCATACTATTAAAATTATGCGCTAAAATAACTATTTCTTCTGCTCCCTTTTCTGGAATGCGAGTTGATAAGTCTCCTGAGCCAAGTAAGCTAACTGCATTTGATAAAGTTTTTATCGGTTGAGTTATACGGCGAACCAAAAGTATGGTAGTAATTAAAATAAGAAAACTGCCCGCAACTAAAATACCAAGAATAACTATAGAGGGTCGCGGTCCAATACGATCATGAAAAAAACCTATTGTCACGGTCTGCTCTGCTTGAGAAATGGTAACCCAGAGACAGCGTTTATTCTTTATATCTTGTTTTACAGTCACTATCTGCTCAGTTTGAAGGAGTAAAGCTTTTTCAAGTTTAGGAATAAAGGGGTTAGTAATAATTATATTGGTTACAGGTATATTTTTATCAGTAATCATTAGCTGATGCTGTTTACGTAAGCGAGCTCGAAAGTCTTGTTTTTTCTCTGGTGGAAGAGAAAACCATGATTCACTAACAGCGTATATTAATCCTCCCATATCGTTAGCAACTCTGTTTGCCATCGGATTTACAATAAAGAAAAAAGCTAAAGCTATTGAAAATATTGTAAAACTCAATAAACCAAATATCAGAGTTAAACTGATATTTAGGTAGATTGAATTAGGACGTTCAAATTTAGTCATGCCTTACGAGTTAGGTGCAAATTTATACCCTTGTCCCCACACTGTCAGGATGTATGAAGGAGTCGTTGTATCAACTTCAATTTTTTGACGTAGTCGCATAATTCGCACGTCTATACTTCTATCAAATGGAGTGCAATCATAGCCTTTAAGTTTCTCTAGAAGAGTATCCCTAGTCAATACTTGTTCTGGGTTTTTGACGAAAATATTTAATAAAGAGTGCTCTCCACTTGTTAAGGCTACTTTTTCACCGTTTCGATGAAGAGTTTGATTACTTGTATTAAATATATAAGGACCAAAAGTATGAAGGTTTTTGTTTTTTTCAGAACCACTATCTTTCTGGTCGCTTTGTCTTCTCCCTAGCGAACGAATATGTTTGCGTTCTTCTGGTCTGATATTTTTTTGTTTTCCTCCATGTCTTCGTAATACCGAATGGATACGAGCAAGTAATTCTCGTGGATTGAAAGGTTTTGCTAAATAATCATCAGCCCCTATTTCCAGACCAACGATACGGTCAATATCTTCAGCATTGGCAGACAATATAATAACTGGGATTTGTACCTGGTTTTGCATACGTTTGAGAATGCTTAAACCATTTTCACCTGGCAACATTAAGTCAAGAATAATTATATTTACTTCCACCTTATTAAGGAAGGAGTCTAGAGCTATACCATCGTTAACTGATGAAGCAGAAAACCCTTGGCTATCAAAATATTGACAGAGAAGTTGACAGGTTTCCAGATCATCATCAACAATCAAAATTTTTAATTTATCTTCACTTTTCAAACGTTATCCATATAGAAATGCTAGAGCTAAATTAGCAACTATTAATAATTAATATTTTTGTATTTTACTCTTGTTCCTATATCTAAGTAAGGAATCAAGTCGTTTGTTACATTTTGTTACATATTAATCGTCTTAATGACATATTTTAGTTATAAGTTTTTTTTATAATCAGGCACAAATTTAAATTGATCAATAATTGGAAGAATTTTTTAGGAAAATAGGTGTGCCATGAAAAAAATTGTTATAGGGTTGTATATTTTAAGTGCTTTAAGTTTTAGTCATATTGTTTCAGCAAAAAATGGAGACAATAACCTTTATTACCGAGATCATGGTCACAGGGAGGATAATCATAGAAACCGCAGGCATAGATTAAACAAAATACTGAAAAGAATTATTAAGTCTAATAATTTAACCGGTGATCCTATGTTAAATCGTAAAATACCCGATATAGAAAGTCCTAAAGCACAATTAGGGATGGATTTGTTTTTTTCTAAAACACTGGGGGGTGACTTTGATTCAGCTTGTGTTACTTGCCATCATCCTGCATTAGGAGGAGGGGATGATTTATCATTGCCCATCGGTGTTGAAGCAGATGACCCTGATCTATTAGGTCCAGGTAGAACAAATGATATTGCTTTTAATAACCCTGAAGGTGGTCCTCCAGTTCCTAGAAATGCACCTACTACTTTTAATCTCGCAGCTTGGGATAAATTTCAATTTCATGACGGGCGTGTAGAAAGTCTGGATAAAACACCAGATGCTAATGGTTCGGGTAGTTCAGGTATTCGTACTCCAGATTCTGCGCTGGGTGTGGCTGACCCTCTTGCTGGTAATAATTTAATACAAGCACAAGCCCGTTTTCCAGTTACATCAAATGAGGAAATGAAAAATTTTAATCATACTGGCTATAATAATCAGGCAATTAGAGAGTTGCTTGCAGGACGTTTTGGTGGCTATGGTGATGAAGCTGATGAGTTAACTGATCTTGATCATTGGTTAGAAAAATTTAGAATGGCACTTTCAAGTCCGGAGGGTAGTGCAGAAGAATTAATAACTGAGCAAAATATTTCCATGCTAATTGCAGAATATGAAAGATCTCAAGTATTCGTAAACTCTCCTTGGAAAAGATATGTCCAAGGAGAAAAAAGAGCTATTTCTAGAGCAGCAAAAAAAGGAGCTGTTTTATTTTATACCTCTAGTTCAGAAGGTGGGGCTAATTGTTCAAGCTGTCATTCAGGAGACTTTTTTACCGATGAAAGCTTTCATAACCTGGCTATGCCACAAATAGGGCCAGGAAAAGGTGATGGAAAAGATGGATCTAAAGATTTTGGTCGAGCGCGTGAAACGGGACTTAAGGCTGATAAATTTGCTTTTAGAACTCCATCTCTGCTAAATGTTGCAGTAACTGGGCCTTGGTCACATGCTGGCTCATATACAACATTAAAAGCCGTTGTTAAACATCATTTAAATGCGCATAGAGCAATTCATAACTATGATTACGACCAATTGCTCCAATATGATATACGTAACTTGGAGAATATGTCAGAAAATACTCATGAGGCTTTATATGCCTCTAATTTTGCATTAGAAAGAATTCGCTTAAATAATAGGAAAGTCTATTTTTTAGTTGAATTTTTAAAAACTTTAACAGACCCATGTACAACTGATCGAAAATGTTTAGGACAATGGATTCCTGATAAAAGGGATGATCCAAATGGCCATCAGTTAAATGCTGTTGATCAGTTCGGTAATCAATTATAAGCTCTATTTTGGGGGCACTGGATAGATTTTCTATTTTTGTTCAGAGCAAGCGAAAGCACTCTACTTACATCTGTAAAAAGAGTGTTTTCAAAGCGCTATGAAACCAATGGCTTGCATTATAAATCCGCGAGCAACTGATCTTTCTAGGTTAAAGAGGTTATAATCAGCTTCCATGATTGAATGGAAAGAAATTGAAACTGTCCTATTAGATATGGATGGGACTTTACTAGATTTGAATTTTGATAATCATTTTTGGTTAGAGTTTGTGCCTAAACGGTTTGCTGAAAAAAATGGTCTTTCTCTAGAACTAGCTAAACAACAGCTGGTTCCTCAGTTTAAAAAAATGGAGGGTAAGCTAGAATGGTATTGTCTGGACTATTGGAGTGAAACGTTAAAGCTTGATATAGCAGGGTTAAAAACAGAAATATCAGGATTAATTTCGATTCTTCCTCATGTAATAGATTTTTTAGATGCACTTCATCAATCCCACCATAAGGTGTTTTTGGTAACAAATGCGCATAGAGATAGTCTGGATTTAAAAATGGATAAAACTTGTTTAAAGCCTTTTTTCGATCAAATTATTAGTTCACATGATTATGGTTTTTCTAAAGAACAGCAAAAACTTTGGTTTAAACTACACAAAAAACATCCATTTGATCTTCAAAAAACACTACTTGTAGACGATAGTTTAGCTGTTTTAACCTCAGCGAAACGTTTTGGTATCAAACATTTAGTCTCAATTAGTCGGCCCGATTCACAATTAGAAAAAAAAGAAATCAGTGGTTTTTTGGCTATTGAGGATTTTCGGGAATTGATGCCTGTTCAGTAGGTTTGTCTTTCTTAATGGGTGTTGGTTTTTTTTCCACAGTTGATGCTTTTTCTTTATAAGGTGTTCTTTTAGTTGTAGAAGTTCTAGGTTTTTTTGTTTGGGAGTAGTTTTTACGAGGAGGTCTTTTTGCTGGAGGGTTAATCTCTGTTGCTAATAGATCCTCGGTGATTGTATTGACGGCTATTTTTTCGCCTATATATTCCTCTATATCAGGCATAGAGTAAGCATATTCTTCACAGATAAAACTAAATGCGATGCCGGTGGTTCCAAAACGTGCAGTTCTACCGATTCGATGGACATAATCCTCAGCATCTTGAGGCAAATCATAATTAATAACATGTGATACTGCAGGAATGTGTAGTCCTCGAGCTGCAACATCGGTTGCTATCATTAAATTAACTTTGTTTTCCTGAAAATTATTTAATAACCGTTGTCTTTTTTCCTGAGGGACATCGCCACTTAAAACAGCAACTTTGTAGTTATTGGTGACAAGAAAACCTTCAAGCTGTTCTGCACATCGCTTGGTATTAACAAATACAATAGATCTTTCAGGCTTATGTTTATTTAAGAGGCCTAATAATAAAGGGATTTTTTGATTGTTGGCAGGACAAAAAGCACTTTGCGTGATTGCTTTTGAAGTGACTTCCTCCTGTTCAATTTTGACTAGAACAGGGTTGTTCATATGCTCATAAGCCAATTCTGTTACTTTATAAGATAAAGTGGCCGAAAATAGCAAGTTTAAGCGTTTGTCTACTGCTGGCATTTTGCGTAATAAAAAACGAATGTCTTTAATAAAACCAAGATCGAACATCCTATCAGCTTCGTCCATGACAGAGACTTGTATATTATTCAGAGTAAATACATTTTTTTTGTAAAAATCAATGATTCGTCCTGGTGTGCCGATAATTATATCTATATTGGTTTTAAGTAAATCTTGCTGTTTCTTATAATCAGTTCCCCCGTATATCAAGGCATATTTAAAATTAAGGTATTTACCTAATAATAATGCATCTTTGTGTATTTGAATGGCAAGTTCCCGTGTAGGTGCAAGGATTAAAGCTCTCGGGTTTTTCACTTTTTCACTTTCATCATTAATTAAACGTTGAAAGGTGGCCAATAAAAATGCTGCCGTTTTACCTGTGCCTGTCTGGGCTTGCCCTGCAATATCTTTATTTCTTAGAGACAGGGGTAAAGTTTTATCTTGAATAGGCGTACAGTCAATAAACCCAGCCTGATTTAGACTTTTGATAATAGAGTCAGATAATTCTAGATTACTGAAGCGTGTTTTTGTAAGATGCGTTTTATTCATTGCTATAGGATAACTTAAAAATCTAATTGTTTGAAATTGATTGACACATAAAGCGATCAAATTTATAGTAAGCCTTTATAAATTTTGGAGAATAGCGTGAGTGACTCGGTCCTTCATGTAACGGATGCTGATTTTAGTGAAACTGTTATTAAATCTGACAGACCTGTTTTAGTAGATTATTGGGCAGAATGGTGTGGCCCATGTAAAATGATCGCACCAGTTTTAGATGAAATTTCTTCTGAATATGCGGATAAATTGACAATTGCAAAGATCAATATCGATGATAATCCAGAGACACCTCAACACTATGGCGTTCGTGGAATTCCAACATTAATGATTTTTAAAGATGGCGAAGTGGAAGCAACAAAAGTAGGTGCTTTAAGTAAGTCTCAATTGACTGATTTTATTAATAGTAATATCTAAAAAATTAAGATAATTAAAGTATTATTTCTTTAACTACTTTGATTTCATTCTTTTTTATTAACTAGGTTTGTAAAAATGTTTGCACAAACCTAGTTATTGCTCTACAATTCTAATTGTCCAACTCAGGACATATCGTATATTGATCCCTTAATATTATACCTAAATCATTTAGCAACGGATACATCCGTTTATCATTTCCTTTATACCTCATTTATGAATCTGTCCGAATTAAAACTAAAACAAATTAGTGAAATTGTCTCTATTGCCGAATCGTTAGGCATTGAAAACATCTCAAGAGCTCGAAAACAAGAAGTTATTTACGCCATATTAAAAAAGCAAGCCAAAGGTGGAGAAGATATTTTTGGTGATGGTGTTTTGGAAATATTACAAGATGGCTTTGGTTTTCTTCGAACACCGGGAAGCTCATATTTAGCTGGTCCTGATGATATTTATGTTTCACCGAGTCAAATTCGACGATTTAGTCTACGAACGGGCGATACTATAAGCGGTAAAATTAGACCGCCGAAGGATAATGAACGTTATTTTGCAATGCTTAAAGTTGAAAAAATCAATTTTGAGCCGCCAGAAAATGCAAAAAATAAAATTCTCTTTTCTAACCTGACACCACTCTTCGCAAATAAACGATTTATTCTTGAACAAGGTAATGGAACTAGTGAGGATCTTACGGGGCGAGTTATTGATCTAGTTGCTCCTATAGGCAAAGGTCAGCGTGGATTAATCGTTTCTCCGCCTAAAGCGGGTAAAACCATGATTCTGCAAAGCCTTGCTCATGCTATAGCAGAAAATAACCCCGAGTGTTATCTAATTGTATTACTCATTGACGAACGCCCCGAAGAAGTAACAGAAATGGAACGGTGTGTACGTGGTGAAGTGGTTTCAAGTACCTTTGATGAGCCAGCTACAAGACATGTTCAAGTCGCAGATATGGTCATTGAAAAAGCGCGTCGTTTAGTTGAACATAAACACGACGTAGTTATCTTGTTAGACTCATTGACTCGTTTGGCAAGGGCGTACAACTTAGTTACTCCATCTTCTGGAAAAATATTATCTGGTGGTGTTGATGCTAATGCCTTAGAAAAACCTAAACGTTTTTTTGGTGCGGCGCGAAATGTTGAAGAGGGAGGGAGTTTGACCATTATTGCAACAGCCCTTGTAGATACTGGCTCTAGGATGGATGAAGTTATTTACGAAGAATTTAAAGGCACGGGCAATATGGAATTACACCTTGAACGTAAAATTGCCGAAAGACGTGTTTATCCGGCGATTAATATTAATCGATCAGGTACTCGCCGCGAAGATTATTTAGTGGACCCAGAGGTGTTACAAAAGACCTGGATTTTACGGAAGATTTTACAGCCTATGGATGAAATGGCGGCTTCTGAATTTGTATTGGGTAAACTTAAAGACTTTAAAACCAATGCTGAGTTTTTTGAATCTATGAGACGATGAAGTATATACTCTTCACGGCTAAGAACCTCCATTTTTAGCGCGCAGTTTATCGCGATGAGCGTTGTTGTAAAGAATTGCTTTACGCCTAGCCCATCATCATAATCTACACACTAAAAACAGGGGTTCTTTCCCTAGAGGGTATAGAAAAAAATTAAAGGCAAAATAATTTACTTTTAACTTTTTTAATATTGGTCTTTTGGTGGCACATAGCCCTCAGGCACTTCGAAACCACCAGAAAAAAGAAACTTCTCTCTTTCGTCCTCTAAAATCTTTTTGGCTTTTGGGTCAAAACTTGCTAGCCGTTGTTCGTTAATAATCATTGTTTGCATGTCTATCCATTCCTGCCATGCTTCTTTAGAGATATTTTCAAAGATAAATTGTCCTTTAGGGCCGGGGAAAGGAGGACTATCCAGTCCTTCTGCTTCTGTACTTAATTTTATACATTTAACCATTCTTGCCATGATCTTCCTCGTTAATATTGATTTTGTAATAATCTCTTAATTGGGGCTGGTAAACCCAAAGATTTGAATTGAGTCAATTTATACCAGACTGATTGATTGGTTTCCATCACAATATTTATAGGGTTGTCAGTTTTAACCATGACCCCTGTGTAGTCAAGATGATAATGTGAGAAAGTATGTCTTTGCTCGTCTAGTTGCTTTATTAATTTAATAGGGATGTTTTTTTCCAAAAACCAGGACTGAATATTTGCTAATGATTCATATTCTGGAAAGCTCCACAACCCTCCCCAAATGCCCGTTTCTGGTCTTTGTTCTAATAAAATTCTTCCTTGCTGATCCTGTAACATTAAGAAGATGGTTTTTTTTACAGGCAATGACTTTTTTGGTTTTGGAGTGGGTAATTCAGAAATTTTTCCCTCTATTTTTGCAAGGCAAGCTGAGTTTATAGGGCATTGAGTGCATTTTGGTTTGCTACGAATACAGATTGTCGCTCCTAAATCCATCATCGCTTGAGTGTAATCCGCAACGCGTAATAATGGTGTGTAATCAGAGCTTAGCTGCCAAAGTTTATTACTGACCTTAGTGCCTCCAGTCCAGCCAGAAATAACATGAAATCGAGCTAGTACACGCCGAACATTCCCATCTAAAATGGGCTGGCTTTTGTTAAAGGCGATGCTTGAGATAGCACCTGCTGTTGAACGACCAATACCGGGTAACTGCATTAATAAGTTTAAGTCGTTTGGAAATTCACCGCCAGTTACACTAATACTTTTTGCTGTTTTGTGTAAATTTCTAGCGCGGGCATAATAACCTAAGCCTGACCAGAGGTGTAATACTGAATCTAGTGGAGCATTTGCTAACTGATAGACATCAGGAAATTTTTGAATAAAGTGATTAAAATAAGGGATAACAGTTGTTACCTGTGTTTGTTGTAACATTACTTCAGATAACCAAACCCTATAAGGCGAAATGTTCAGTTGCCATGGCAAATCTTTTCTACCAAATAAATCAAACCAGGCAAGGATTTTTTGTTGAAATATTTCCGGGGGCATTTAAAGAAATTTAGGTGGATCTCTAACGAGATAATTAAAATAAACTTTTTAAGGCATCGCCGATGCCAGGGCCAAGTTCTTTATCCAATTTTTTGAGCACTTTATCATCTACAACCTTGTTGATTTTATCTTTGTATTTAGCTTTAACCATCGTTTCAAGGTCTAGTTTATATGATGGGTCATCAAAGGTTCCTATAATTTTAATAGCAAGAGGAATGCCTTTAAATTTATCTTTTTCTTTAGGTTTTAGCAATCTTGCATCAATAGTATAATCTAAAGCGTTACTCGCCAAATTTGCTGTGCCATTACCTATTACTCGTACTTTAGAAGATTCAGCAAGTAAATCATCATTTTTAAGTAATCCATTTTTTATTGTTGCTGTCCCTTTAATGATGGAAAACACGGTTTGATCATTTTTATTTTTTTCAGGAAGAGGCTTTCCCTTGAGTAATTGTCTACCACTATCAATTATTTTTTGTAGGTTAAAACCTTTGATAATACTGTTTTTAACACTAAAACTTAAATTCCCTGCTAATGATGATTTGATTGCTGGCGTGCTATTTCCATGTCCTTGAGTTTTAACAGCGGCATTAATAACACCGCTCATTTTTTGCTCGATTTCCAAAGCTTGTAATAAAGGCTCAATTTGAACATTAGAGAGTTTTTCATTTAAAGATAAAAGTGGTGTTTTATTTTGAACATTGATTGACGAGTTGCCAGAATAGGAACCTTGATAGAGTTGTTTTATGGTCTGTTTGGTTTTAACTAGACCTTTATTAGCGTTTAGTTTTAAATTAACCCCCTTCATGCTTAACTGGTTAATTTTTAAAGTACCAATGGATAGCTGACCATTGGCATTAAGTTTTCTTAATGTTTCAACAGGAAATAATTGTGCGCTTGCTACAGCAACACTAGCAGGTGAAGCTTTTTTGCTATTAGGTTGTTCCGCAGCTTCTGGTGGTAAATATCGATCTGCATCAATAGAATCAATATTTATATTAAAGGTGGATGCAGGTTTAGAAAAGTTTTTTACACTAGCAGAGCCAGTAATTTTGCTGCTATCCAGACTTAAAATTAAATTTTGAATGGCCGCTGAGTCCTTGGTTGCTTGTAAGTTAAATGCAACTGATAGTTGGTTGAGAGCCGTACTATCTTTCATTTCAGGTAAGGATATTGTCAATTTATTTAAGAATTGTGCAAGATTGAATGATACGATTTTAATAGGCCCTTTGAAAGTTGGATTATCAATAATTTGATTGCCGCTAATATCTCCTGATAGGTTTAAATCTCCCGCATTTAATTTTAGTCCAGATAATGAGAGTGTTTGCTGGGTTAGATTGAGCGCAATATCTGCTAAAATAGTAGCGCTTAATTTATTGTCCATTAACCGATCTGCGGTAATATTAAAGCCAGTTGTAGTAATTGATTGGTCGGTCAGATTGATTGCAGCATCTGTTAATAGCGTTACCCTAAGTTTTTCTTCAGTTAAGTCATCTAAATCAAGTTTTAACCCAGAAATAGAAGCAGTTTGTTGGGCTAAATCAACTGTAATATTGGACTGTAAATTTGCAGTTAACGTTTTGCCAGGAACTGCCTGGCCAGTTGTTAAGCTTTTAAGGTTAAGATCAGAAAAACTAATAATGTTTAATTGTTCATTAATTGTAAGGTCAGTTGTAAGGTCTATAGATTCGGTTAAATTAGGTTCCTTATTGATGATTTGTAATGAAAGTTCAACATCAATAGGCTGATTAAAAATTAGCTCGCCCGTAGTAAGGTTAAAATCACTAATCTCAGTATGCTTGTCTTCTTGTTGGTCATCCCAGACGATATGAGCCTGTTCTATAGATATACCACCTAAGGCTAAAGCGGCTAAAGGGTTGGCATTCTTGTTTTTTTTATTTTCATCCGTTGGTTGAACTTGTTTTTCCTCTTTTTTTGACTGAACTAAATCATCCCAGTTAGTTAATCCTTGCTTATTTTTTGCCAGATATAAATCTAATCCTATCAGTTCAATTCGGCTAACTTCAAGTTTCTTTGATAATAAAGGTAGCAACTTAACTTTTACATGGCTTGATTTAATTTGTGCAAAATTAGTTCCTGTAAATTCAGCTGCATTACTCAGTGTTAATTCCCCAGTAGATACACCAAGCCAAGGGAAAACTGATAATTCAAGATCACCTTTTATTGTCAGGTCTCTACCTGTGTTTTCTTTTACTGCGGATTGAATTTCAGGTTTGAAATCATTCGGGTTTATAAAAAAGGGTAAGGCTATGACAGCAATAATAACTAACAAAATAACTGCTGCTAAAACTGATAGAATGATTTTAAGTAAGCGACCCATTTTTAATCCCATTGTTTTGAAAAAGATGCTATGTTAAAAAAGAACAATAATTTAACATTAGCTACTGGTTAGATTTTAGCTGGATTAGCTGCTAAATCAATGTATTAATTAAAAAAAGGGGGAGAAATGATAATTTTATTACCAGCAATTATCATTGTAATTTTTTTTTATCATTCAGGCAAAAATAACAAAGATAATGGTGTAAAGTGGTCTATTGTAGGATTAATTGGTTATATCCTAGGGTTTATCCTTGCCATGATGATGATTGGTGAAACCTTTATTGCTATTTTTATTGCTTGTGTTGTTGCTTATTTTTCGCATGTTCAGTTATCAAGAATGTCAAAAAAAGCGATTAAGCATTAACAATCTGTTTTTGATATAAAAAGCGGACTATAAATAGCCCGCTTTTAGGTCATATTTTTTTAAAAGAGCTTATAATTTATCAGCATTTTTGTCTAAATAAGAAGCAACACCTGCGGGGCTAGCATCCATTCCGGCATCACCTTTGTTCCAGCCAGCAGGGCAAACTTCACCATGTTCTTCATGGAATTGTAGAGCATCAACCATGCGAATCATTTCATCAATATTACGACCTAAAGGAAGATCGTTAACTACTTGATGGCGAACCAGTCCGTTTTGGTCAATTAAGAAACTGCCGCGATAAGCAACAGCTGGAGTTTCTGCTTCAACATCATAGTCTTTACATATTTGATGGTTAAGATCAGCAGCCATAGTATAACGAACAGGACCAATTCCACCTTCGTTGATTGCAGTATTACGCCATGCATTGTGTGTAAAATGAGAATCAATAGAGACTGAAATCACCTCAACACCGCGACTTTTGAATTCATCCATACGATGATCCAATGCAATAAGTTCACTTGGGCAAACAAATGTAAAGTCTAATGGATAGAAAAATATAACCGCATATTTTCCTCTGGTTGTTTCAGAAAAGCTAAAAGAATCAATAATTTCTCCGTCACCTAATACAGCAGGTACTGTAAAATCAGGGGCTGGTTTTCCTACTAATACGCTCATAATTAATTCTCCAAAAAAGTATAAAAAATATGTATTAATTCAAATAACTAAAACATAACTTATTCCTATTCTACACTAAATTAGTAAGGATTTGCGCAAATATAGTGGCGTAAAAATGCTATGCTATAATGAATACATAAGGAAAAAAATTTTATTTATTTCTACTTGCAACTAATTGATTTAAGTTCTTGTCGTATTTGAAAGTACTCTTCAGAATAGATAGGTTTTATATTTATTATCTGTTTTTGTATAAATGAAAGAGTTATTTCTATACGAGGGTAGAGTGTTTTGATAGCAAGTTGAAGCGAGAAGTTAAGCTACTGATTAAAAAGGCGAATTAGGCGTTCTGTTAGAGCGTGGTTTATGCTGAACGCATTAAAATCGTAATTAATTTACACAAAAATTAATAGTAAGGAAGGTTGTGAAGACAAAGTGAAGTAATAAAAAATATTGTAGGTTGGGCTAACAGCTCTATCGTTAACCCAATACTACTTTCGCTAAAGATGTTGGGTTAACGATAGAGCTGTTAGCCCAACCTACTCATTCTTTACTTCACTTTTAATCATATTCATTAAGAGGTTGTAACTTTCCTTATAGCTTATCTGTTATGTCTTGTGAAAAAACTAGCAAAGGCTGGCAGGTAGTTATAGATTGACTTTAGTTAAGGGAAAGCTAATAAAGATTTTAAAGTACGTTAGAAATGGCAAAAAATAAACATATAACTGAACCCGATGCATTTGGATACCAAGTACGCATTGTAAGACGTGGAAAAGAAAGTAGTCGATATTTTTCTCATAAGTTATGGGGAAGTAAAAACAAGTCATTACAAGCAGCGATAGCTTGGCGAGACCAAATGTTGGTTGTTTTGAAGGGCAGTAAAATGCGTTTTTTAAAGCCACCAAAAAATAAGACTACAACGGGTGTGACGGGTGTTTCGAGAACAATCAAATATGATCACAGGAAAGATAAAAGTTATCTTTGTTATACCGTTTTTTGGGTAAAAGATAAAAAATCTCGCAATAAAACATTTCAGGTTGGAAATGTAGATACCGTTACTGCTGATGATGAATTGCATGCCTTTAGAACAGCTAAATTATTTAGAAGTTGTTATGAGCATTCTATTGATCACGATTTACAATTTGATGATAGTCAGTTTATAGGCTGGAAAAAAACGCGTTTATATGATGACCCTAATCTGGTTATTGTTTTCTAGCTATACTTTACGAGCTTAAAAATACAGGGGAGAAAGCTAGAAAATAGCTTTTTTAATATTTTCTTGGCAATTTTTTTAGCAACAGAGATAGCCTTTTTCCTGATACCTTTTTTACCATTTTCTTTTTTTATTTAGACATTATTACTTCTTCTGAATTCAAGTTAGTAATAAATTCTAGTCCTAGGAGATGCTACGTATTTGTGGCATCTCCTTGTCTTATTTTTTGGCTATTTGTGGTGCATCCGAATAGAAGTATCTAGGGAATCTCCACTGCTAATACTAGGGGTAAGACCGAAGGCTGAGTTATTTAAGGTGTCCTCAATTCCGGTAAGCCCCTCGTTTTGTACAAAAATATCTAGGCCAAAATCAACATCAATATCATCACTTGTACCTAATAGTTGATCATTGCCAGTGCCAAATGTACCAGAGAAATTACCGCCCTGATCCATGATATTGGCCGACTCGTTGAATTGATCTGTGTGAGCATTTCCGAGGTAATGACCCGCTTCATGGGAAACAACATTGCCAATTGCCTGAGCGATAAGTTTGATTTTGTCTGTGGTATTTTCTGGAAGATAAGTATTGATTGAAACTGGGTTAGGAGCAGGTGAGCTCAAGTTATCAAGTAATACAATTGCATCTTCTTCGTGTCCAAAGTTTCCTGGGTCAATAGAGGTGGCAATCCCAACTGTGCCAATGCCTAACTCCTCAATTGTTCCGCCGATGACTACTCGACTAACAAGGTCATTTCCGAATTCAACCTGGTCATTTCGACTGTCGACAATTTCTACGTCAAAATCATTGTTGAGGCCTCGATCAATTAAGTCATGACTTAAGTTTTCTTTAACTACTTCAACGATCTCATCAATAAGTGGATCTTCGTCATCAGGGCCAAGTCCCCAGTTGCCAAGAAAACCTGAGAGTCTAGTAATCTCTCTTTTTCCGGCTCCACCAAATTTACGGGTTTGTACTCGAGCACCATCGAAGTCAAGAAAAATTGTTTGTACTGAGCGACGAGGTTCCTTTTGTAATCCTGCTCGATAAACTTCTAATGTTGAGTCGTAATTACCCTCTCTGCCTGTAATAGCAATAAAGTGTCGGGCGTCAACTGATGCGGTATAGGCTAAGACAGCGTTACCACCTCCTGGTAATGGTGATGAGACTGGATAGAGTGCACTAATATCTTGTGAGGATCCAATGACTTCAGTGCCTTCAGGGTTAAAAACTTGCAATCGATTGCCTGCTCCCTTAATTGTTGCACCAATAACATCGCCTGCTTTAAGATCGATAGCATAGATGTCAATATCTGTTTTGGCTGTTGTAATGAGTATTTGATAATCGCCCTCACTACCCGCACCAAGACCACTACCTGAATCAAACGGATCGTTAGGAAAGACGCTAGGGCCGAATCCAGATACCATAAAATAGTGGGTTCCCGCTTCAGTTGGTGTGTAAGTCAGTTTACTGGCTAAACTTCCAATCTCTTCACCGTCATCGTCGTTTGTAGCAATAATTTCCCCTGATGCATCGTAAAGTACTAGAACTGTATCCAGACTTCCGGTGATGTTAATATCAACGGTTACGCTTTGTCCTGCTGAAAGTTCAACACTATAAAAATCAAAGTCTCCTGTACCACTGCCAGTGCTACCATGGGGGCCATCTCCAATAGCCCCAGTTGTTTGCATAGCCTCGAAATTTGTAGTTACCTCACTTTTATTCGCGATAGGAATAGCTCCGTCATCTTCAGTGAATATTGGATGATTTGTTAGAACATTACGTGGTGGTGCGAGTGTGCCTAAAATACGAGCTCTTGGGTTAGCGAGAGTACCAAACCCTCTTATTAATTCCCCACTTGCTAAACTGTCGTTAGCTCCAGACATGCTATCTGGTTCAAGTTCATCAACTAGAATTGGTTGTTGGGTCGTAACTTGTGTTTTGAGGGAGCTCTGTACAGCTTTCCTTTTTTGTTGTGAGCTGAGGGCCTTCGATTCGATTGCTACTTTCCACCCATGAAAATCAACTTTACCTGGATCAATGACTTGAGCAAGGAATGGGTTAGGGCCTGATAATGATTTGGTAGATAAAGAGGCGGCAGAGCCAGATGATTTAGGTACGCCTTGTATGCCAAGTGCAACCTGTCGTTTTGTTGCGTCATCTTTTAGCTTTTGAAGATTTTCGGCCTGAGTGTTGGTTATTGGTATGGTTATCAGACTAACGGTGAGTGCTATAGTAAAAACAGTGCTTTTTTCCCTTATACTCATCTATTGTATCCTTTTGTTATTAAAAGAATAATAGCGACAACTGATTCAATTAAATAGTTCCAAAATTAAGATTATTTTTTAACACGATATAAAAAACTAAGTTGTTAGTATAAAAATATTGACGAATGGTAAGGCTTGGCAATGGTTAGTCTACTCACACAATGAAAGTGAATCTTCACTAAAACCTTAGTAATAAAAAAAATTACAATACTGTCATAATTTTAATATGTTTAGCATGATAGTATAAAAAGTACTGAAATAAGTAGTGTGACTTTAAGACAATAGCTATAAGTTGGCTTTTTAATAAAAGGAGGTGTCTTTTATCTACAAAGTTGCATGTTAAATATTAACTATATTGAAACCCTATGATTGCAATACCATTACATTTTGATTTGCCTAAAAATTTATCGGCAAAAAAATTCATCAACAAGTTAAGTAAAAATCTGGATATTCAACTATCAAATCAGCAATATACAATAAAAACATTTTTCGATAGTTTTGATTGGCGTTTGTACAATGCAGACATGATTTGTGAGTTTAACCACTCCCATTCTACATCTCAGGTTAGCCTAATAGACCGCAATAGCGGTAAACTCTTAGCATTAGAAAATATGCAAGATGTGATGCGTTTTTCTGATCAATTTCCAAGGGGGCACTTAAGAACAATTTTGTCACCAGCACTGGAAATGCGAGCTTTATTACCATTATGTCAGCTTCCACATAATGTGTATCAGCTAAATGTTTTGAATAAAGACCAAAAAATAATTTTACGTATTCAGTTTGATGAGCATGAATTAATTGCTAATCAACTCCACTTATATCCGTTAAAAGGCTATGATAAAGCGCTTAAAAAAGTAAGATATATTTTACAAAATACCTTGGACTTAAATCCAACAAAGTTCTCAGTTTTAAAGGTGGGTCTTAAATTAGAAGGTAGAAAGCCGAAGGATTATAGTTCTAAGTTTAGAATAAATCTCACTCCTGATATGAGGGCAGATGAAGCCTGCAAAATAATTTATCAGCAGTTGATACAGGCTATGCAATTAAATGAAGCTGGAATGCTCGCAGATATTGACACCGAATTTTTACATGATTTTCGAGTTGCTGTGAGGCGTACTCGCGCTGGTTTAAGCCAGTTAAAAAATACCCTGCCAACCAAAGATATTAGCCGTTACACAGATTTTTTCGCATGGCTTGGACAAATTACTGGCTCAACACGAGATTTAGATGTTTACTTGCTGAGCTATAAAAAATATAAAGAAGTTTTACCTATATCATTACGAGAGGATCTAACTCCTTTATATACGTTTCTCAAAGAGAAACAAAAACAGGCTCAAAAAAAATTGACAGAAAACCTGAATCGTTCTGAATACAGAACACAACTTAATGATTGGGAAACGTTTTTAACACAGCAGCCTTTAGCAAAAAAAGGGAAAAGTGATGATACTCATTTAACGGTTAAACAGTTAGCTGACCAGCGTATTTGGAAAGTTTATAAGCGTATCCTAAAAGAGGCAGGGGATATTTCGGAAAGCTCTCCTGCGGAAGCTTTACATGATTTAAGAAAAACCTGTAAAAAGTTGCGTTATTTATTGGAGTTTTTTCAGACACTTTACCCTGAAGGTGATATGAAAATAATATTAAAAGCATTAAAAGGGTTCCAAACAGTGCTTGGTGATTTTCAGGATTATGAAGTGCAGGAAATAAATATAAAGCAGTTTAGTGAGGAGATGATGGCGAATAAAGTTTCACCTAATACTTTTCTGGCAATGGGGGTATTAGTGCAATATTTAGATTCTATGAAATGTCAGGCAAGGGATGATTTTAGTGATCAATTTACTCTTTTTGAGCAAGCTAAAAACCGGCAAATATTTAAAAAATTATTTGCAAATAAGTCCTCGGTGAAAAAGTGATGAAAATAATTGCAACGTACAATATTAAAGGCGGTGTAGGTAAAACTGCAACAGCAGTCAATTTAGCTTTTATTGCAGCTCAAAATAATTATAAGACATTAGTGTGGGATTTAGATCCACAAGGCGCAAGTAGCTTTTATTTTAGAGTGAAGCCTAAGGTAAAAGGGGGAAGTAAAGCGTTGATTGCAGGTCGTCGCGAGCTGGATGGGCTGATTAAAGCGACAGATTTTGAAAATCTGGATCTATTACCAGCAGATTTTTCATTTAGAAATTTAGATTTAGTGCTGGATGCGCGTAAAAAACCGACAAAAAGATTAAAAAAACTACTCGCTCCTCTTACTCAAGATTACGATTATATTTTTCTGGATTGTCCACCTAATATATCCCTATTGTCAGAATCCATTTTTGAAGCCTCTGATATTTTATTGTCACCCATTATTCCGACAATTCTGTCATTACGTACTTTAGAACAATTAAAAAAATATATTAAAGATAATAAGTTAAAACATCTTAAACTGATTCCTTTTTTCTCTATGTCAGATAGACGAAAAAAAATGCATCGAGAAATTATGGAAAACTTAGTTAAAGAACACCCAGACATCTTATCAACAGCCATCCCATATGCAAGTGATATTGAAAGGATGGGTTGGGAGAGAATGCCATTAGCAAGCTATGTAAAAAAAAGTCGATCTACAGATGCCTACCAGGGCTTATGGCAAGAAATGTTGAATATAATTAATAGAGATACACTTAAATGAGTAATATATTTATTTTAGTCTAAACATATTTTTAAGATATATAAAAAATGAATAAACCTATATTAAACTTTATACTTCTAGTATCTATGGTATCCGCAAATGCGATAGCTATGAATAGGGTCAATGATGAAAACTCACTCTTAGAAGCAATAGCTGAAGCAAATGCAGATAACAATATTAATAAAATTGAATTTGAAAAAAACGTTCAAATTATACTGACAAAACCTATTATTTATAATGGAAAACAATCCATTATACTTAATGGAAATAATGCTGTTATTGATGGGGCAGTAGCAGGTAGTTTCTTACTAGATAGAAATCTGACCGCTATTCCTGAAAAGGGTAGCCTGATTTTTAAAACAGCAGCCGATATTAAAATTAACAATCTGACTGTAAAAAATAGTGCTACACGAGGTATTGTGATCAATATTCCATACAATGCTACAGGCGAAGATATTACGGTTACTTTGCATAAAGTGAATGTTTTAGATTCAGCATTATTTGGATTACATATTGACGATAATACAAATAATTTTGATGGCGGTTCATTTGGTTCGGAAGTCGGAATTAAATTACAAATATCTGAATCAAACTTTACCGGAAATGGTATTTCAGCTATAGATTTTGATGGTATACGCATTGATGAACGTGGCGAAGGAAATATAAATGTGAGCATAACAAACACTCATATTGACGGAAATGGTGGCGATGGGTTGGAGCTAGACGAGGCTGGTGAAGGAGATGTTATTGTCAATATGGAGCATGTTACGCTTAATAATAATGGTTTCTATAACAAAAAAGATTTTGATGATGGTTTTGATATTGATGAAGCTGGTGATGGTAATATTAGGGGTCATCTATCGCAAGTTCAAGTTAATGACAATATGGATGAAGGGCTTGATTTTGATGAAGCAGATACAGGCGATATGGAACTAGAGTTTAACAAAGTTAGTGTAAAGAATAATTTAGATGAGGGAATCAAAATAGTTGAGAAAAATGTGGGCGACATTAATGCTAAATTAACCAAGATAAAAGTCAAAAAGAATGGAAATGATGGCATTCAATTTATAGAGCTAGGTAAAGGTGGAATTAGTGCTACTTTAAAAAAAATAACCGCTATTAAAAATAAAAAATACGGTATTAGAATGGAGCAATGGGTCAAAGAAGGTGAAGAAAATTCGTTAGAAGCCGCAGGTAAAGTAAAAATCAAGCAAGTAGTTTTGAAAGATAATAAAAAAGGTGACCAGATAAGAGTTAACAATATAATTATCGATTAACATCTGGCTCAGAAGATAAACGGTGACCTCAGTTCTAACGAGAGAGCTTAACCCTTAGTCTTAGAAAAATCAGTTGTTCACTGTTTCCGCACAAACTAAAAACCCGGTTCAACTGATTATTCTAGAGAGATGTTAATGTCTTTAATGGTAAACGCTTTTTAAGGAACTACGCGTTTAACTTCCTTTCGACGCTGTTAGCTATTTTTCATCAGTGATTGTAAAACATAACAGCATTATCAATGTAATCTCAGATGTATTTCATGATTACCTGCAGGAGGTGTATTTAAAACAATTGACCAGTCAACAATATTTGTTGCTTTAAATTGCGTATCAGTAGGTATTGGCCCCCAAGGAACTACTTGCCAACCGAGATTGGGTACACAACGAAAAATAGGTAAATCACAATCAGTCCGAATTTTGTAAGTAGAGTCTACTCAGAAACCACAACGCATTGATAATATTAATATATTAGTCTATTTATGATAAAATAGTGCACGGAAAAACAGATAAACGACTCAAAACCTGTGCACCTATGATCCGAACCTGTAGCTCGAAACAACTCACTCTAGCAGAATTTGACTGGCCTTTTGACACGGCTCTAGATAAACACAATCGCTGGGTAAAAATGAGTCAATGCATTCCCTGGGATGACTTAGCAGAGGGTTATTATCAAGGGCTTTCGGCAGACACAGGGCGTCCAGCCAAGGATGCACGCTGCGTCATCGGTGCAGTGATCATAAAACACAAGCTAAGCCTTTCTGATATTGAAACGGTTCAGCAAATTCAAGAAAACCCTTATATGCAATTTTTTGTAGGATTTGCCAGTTTTCAGGCGGAACCACCCTTTGCGCCTTCATTACTCGTTGATATTAGAAAACGCATGGGAGCATCCGTTTTTGAAGTATTCGAGCAAGCGATTATTAACGCACATGATGGCGAAAAGGAAAAAAGTCAGGCTAAAGCAGACCTAGAATCAGACCCCTCATCGCAGATCAATAGCAAAGAAAACGAAGATGATTCATTGCAAGGAAACGTAGAAGACGAAGCGAAATCTGATTCACAAGAAATAGAAATAGGAAATTCAAAAGAAATTGACACACATCAAGGCAAACTGATTCTTGATGCCACTGTGGTTGAGCAAGCCATCCGTTATCCAACAGACCTTAACCTACTCAATGAAGCGCGTGAGTTCAGTGAGAAAATCATTGATTTCCTTTATTTAGAAACAACGCTGGATAAGAAGCCACGTACCTATCGAGAAAAGGCACGATCTGCTTTTTTATCGATCGTCAAACAAAAACGTCCTGGCAGGAAAAAACTACGCCGAGGAATAAAACAACAACTGCAATATCTTCGCCGTAACCTGAGACATATTGAACAACTCCTGACATACTGGCCTGAAGGCACAGAACTTCCATTACCTCGCTGGTTACTCTATCGCTACTGGGTGATTCAACACCTCTATGAACAGCAATGGGCAATGTATACCACTAAAACTCGTCGTTGTGATAATAGAATCGTCAGTATCAGCCAACCTTATGTACGCCCCATCATTCGAGGCAAACAAAACAAGGTGGTTGAATTTGGCGCTAAACTCAGTGTCAGCCTAACAGATGATGGGTTTTCTCGTGTAGATCATTTGCGCTGGGATGCTTTTCATGAAGGGTTGGATTTAACATCACAAGTTGAACACTATCATCAGCGAACGGGCTATTACCCAGAAAAGATCTTGGCAGACCCACTTTATGGCACGCGAGAAAACCGGAATTATCTTAAAAGCAAAGGCATCCACTTTGCGGGAAAACCACTCGGTCGACCCAAGAAAGAGACAGAAGACAACCGGGAAGAACTCAAACAACTCAAAGCACAACGAAGAGCAGATTATCTACAACGGATACCCATTGAAGGCAAATTTGGCCAAGGCAAGAATGGCTATCGACTGAATTATATTAGAGCCAAGCGTGCAGATACCTCACTGGCATGGATCAATAGCATATTCTTGGTGATGAACCTATTGATCCTGGAAAGGATCTTTTTTGCCTGTCGTAAAAGCAGTCAAATCAGAGATATATTGTCGTTAAAACAAATTGAAAAAATATTATGTTGTCAGATGCAGAGAATTTTTCAATTTTTTGGCCAGTTTTGTAAAAAACTCGTGCTGATTTACTGAGCAGACTCTAAGTATAACGGCCTGCTAAAGGTAAGCTAAAGCTCTGTTGCCACAAGCTACCATCAAGCATTGTAAGTTGAACAGCCACGGCATCATATATAGGGTTTGCATAGCTGCTTAGTATATCTATATGATAAGCAGTTTGAATAACATCAATAGATGTTTTTGGATGAATAGAAACTGACTCCCAAAGATCTCCGCCTGAACTGAACCGTGCAGTTAAGCCATCACCAAAAGTATAAAAGCTAGATTCCCATGTCATATCACCATCGTTAGAATTCCAGTCATCGACACTTAATTTAATATTACTTAATAAAGAATTTTCATCATTCGAGGCAAAAACACGATGAAAAATAATCTTTTGAAAATTTGTACTTTGCTCTTCTATAGGAAGGTGATTAAAAACCAATTCCCATGCTTTAATTCGAGAGAGATCAAAAAGACCAGTTTGTGATCCAGACGATCCGGTTTTCCACCCATTTCCTTGATCATCGATAGGAAAAATATAGTCTACATAACCAAGATTACCTTGGATTAAATCCTGATTCTGAGGAATTCCTTTATGCCAAACACTACCATCGTCCATCGTCAGCTTCATAATTAGAGGCGAATCCGAGTGAATTTCAGATTGAAAATCCAAATTATTTAAACGTGCAACGATTTGATTCGCCTGACTTAAATCAAAATAACTTTGACTTTCTTTCTTAATTGAAATTGATTCTCCATTATCATCTTCAAAACGATAAGCTGCATTAGTAAAAGAGTCAGGACTGGCATAATGGCTTAGTTTGTTACTATGATAAAGCCATTGTGTATCACCATCATGCGGATTTGAGTCGTTTTTCAAAAACAAAATACTTGATTCATCTGATGGAAAAATAGCATCAAAATTTTCTGCAATATTTGGGTCAACAACGTCATAATCTCCCTTCATTAATAAGCTATGAAATTTAACGGTATGTTCACCTACTGGTAGGTCAACTAAAATAACTTCCCAGGATACAACGTTGGATAAATTAAATTCTCCAGTAACACTCCATTCTGGACGAATAAATTTATGGGGTTTTGTAGAAAACACACCTTTCTGCCAACGATTATTAACAAATGATTTAATTTGATCCCAGAAGCTACCATCAGCCATAGTTAAGCGGAGTAAGACACTAATATATTTAGGGTCATTGGAATAGTTCGGGTTTATTGCAAGTTGTATTTCCTGAGTACCAGTTAAATCAGGTACTACACCGGGGCTTATAACAGAAACTGTTTCCCATAAATCACCACCGCTAACAAAACGTGCAATAGCATGAGAGCCTTCAAAATCAAGGTCATTAACCGCTGCTGGATTGAGAGCACCTACGCCTTGACCAAGCCAAAATGTATCATCATCAGCTGGATTCCAGTCATTGTCAATATAATAATCTAGCGGTGTCGTTGAGCCTTGAAATTCGAAGATTGGTTTTATCGAGGTTGCGCGAACTTGCGCCGAAAATATCAAGATTATTAGTGAAAACTTTAATGTTAATTGAAAAAATGTATGTTTCATTTTATTTTTAAAAGAATTAAAAAAAATAATTTAGATAAGCTAAGTATATTAGCTTCAATGGTATTGGAGGTCGACTGAACTTGACATGAAAGTACCAGAATATAAAGGGCACGTTTATTAATTGATGAATGGAAAATTGAGTTCAAAATGTCCAATCTCTGCATCACCTATAGGGATGTAGGTGATGAGTGTGAACATTAGGGCAGGAAGCCCGTAAGTAGAATAATGCAGAAGCAGTTATCGAGGAGCGGAAGCTTTGAAGTCCTTCATAATAGCCTGCTATTATGAAGGGTTTCGCCTTGATCTTGAATATTTTAGCTCTTAATTTTCTCATCTCCAATTATATAAAGGAGCCCTAAAGTGAAAACTGGTCTGTTCTTTTATATTTTCTGAGCTAGTCTTTAAAAAAAGTTACACCGACCGACGGCGATAATTCCTATATTCAGGATTCCAAAAGTTGGCTTTTATTTTTTTCTCTAAATCTTCTTTGTTAATGACTTGGGCAACACCCTCCTCTATTGCCTGTATACCAACTGCAAGTGCAATTTCAAGGCTTACTTCTCTGATTTGGCTTAATGAGGGAAGAAGATCATCACTTGCACCTTTAACCAAAGGTGAACATTTGGCTAAAACTTCACTAGCCACCATAAACATTTTTTCTGTTACACGGTTTGAATTACTAGCGATAACTCCTAGACCAACACCAGGGAAAATATAACTATTGTTGCATTGAGCGACAACATGTTGTTTCCCCTTATATTCAACTGGATCAAATGGACTGCCGGTTGCGATAATCGCATTCCCTTCAGTCCAGCGAATAATATCTTTTGGTAAGGCTTCGACGCGAGAGTTAGGGTTAGAAAGAGGAAATACGATTGGCTTTTTACAATCGGCATACATTGTTTTAATTATTTCTTCTGTCATTAAGCCTGGTTGTCCTGAAACGCCGATAAGAATAGTAGGCTTAGTATTGCGCACGACATCTAGTAAACTGATGTATTTTTTATCGCTACTCCAAGAGCTTACATTATTGATATTTTTTGAAAATTTATTTTGAAAATCATGTAATTGATTCATATCAGTCGTTAGCAATCCATTGCTGCTAATAAGAAATATTTGGTTTAATGCTTGCTCCTCAGTCAAACCTTGTTCCATCATATGGGCAACAATTTGTTCAGCAATTCCACAACCTGCCGAACCAGCACCAGCAAAAACTATCCGCTGCTCTTTAATTGAGCTGTTTAGGGTGTGGCAGGCTGCAAGCAAAGTACCAACAGTTACAGAAGCAGTGCCTTGAATATCATCATTAAAACAACAGATTTTATTTTGATATTTTTTTAGTAGGGGCGTTGCATTGTTTTGAGCAAAATCTTCAAATTGGATTAGTGCGTTAGGCCAGCGCACCTTAACAGCCTGAATAAATTCATCAACAAAGTTGAAATATTCTTCACCTCTAATTCGTTTATGTCGCCAACCTAAATACATTGGGTCATCCAATAATGCCTGATTATTTGTCCCTACATCTAAAGTGACTGGCAAGGTATAAGCAGGACTAATACCTCCACATCCAGAATATAGTGCTAACTTTCCGATAGGTATTCCCATTCCGCCAATGCCTTGGTCTCCAAGTCCTAGAATACGTTCACTGTCGGTGACGACAATGACTTTTACTTTTTGTTTGGTCGCATTTTGTAGTAAATCATTCATCTTTTGCTGATCTGGAAATGATAAGAACAACCCTCTTTTACGACGATAAATCTGTGAAAATAGCTGACAAGCCAAGCCAACCGTTGGGGTGTAGATAACCGGCATCATTTCTTCAAGATGATTGGTCAATAATTTGTAGTAAAGCGTTTCGTTAGTATCTTGAATATTGCGAAGGTAGATATGCTTATCAAGATCATTATCAAATTTGGAAAATTGATGATATGACCTTTTTTCTTGTTCTTCAATCGTCTCAATTGAAATGGGTAATAAACCATCCAGATTAAAATCGTGCCTTTCTTGTTCTGTAAATGCAGAACCTTTATTAAGTAATGCAGTTTCTAACAAAACTGAGCCTGCATAATGGGTATATAAGGGACGCTTTTTAGTTGTTGTCATTTTTTATCTCAATGTATTTGATGCAGACTAATTGCAATCTGGATTCGTCTTTTTTGTAACATAAAAAACTACTTAGCAATTCAGCTTATAATAACCTTTTAGATCATGCTTTATCTATCTTAATCATTGTGTCACGAACCCTATATCGGATGAGCCGAAATTTCTTTCCGCGATGAAAACTGAGAATAAAATTGAATTTTAATAACATTTGTCAACGTTTTACCAATGCATTTCCAGTTTGGGTAATTAGTTCTGGAATCATCGCAATGATTTATCCTCCCGCACTGATCTGGTTCCAAGGGCCGTTTATTACCTATGGACTTGGAGTCATTATGTTAGGAATGGGGTTAACCCTTACCCTGCAAGATTTTAAACGTATTCTTATCTATCCAAAATGGATTTTATTAGGTGTTATTTTACAATACACGGTGATGCCCTTTGCTGGTTTAGCTTTGGCTAATTTATTTGAATTACCTAAAATGATGGCAGTAGGGTTGATATTGGTTGCCTCTTGCCCAGGAGGAACGGCATCCAATGTGGTTGCATTTATTGCTAAAGCTAATGTTGCGTTATCAGTTAGCATGACGGCTTTATCTACATTGTTAGCAATAGTTATGACGCCATTATTAACAGATTATTTAGTGGGAAGTCGTTTAGAAGTAGATGCCTGGAAACTATTTTTAGGTACGGTAAAAGTTGTGCTTGTCCCTATTCTACTTGGCGTTAGCTTAAATACTTTTTTTCATAAAACAACAGAAAAAATTCTGCCGATTGCACCACCGATTGCAGTGATTACTATTGCTTTAATTGTTGGAAGTATTATTGGACAGGGTAAAGCAGAAATATTAGCGTCGGGGCCAAATTTATTTTTCGCTATTGGATTACTACACCTGTTTGGGTTTGTATTGGGTTATATCATTAGTAAGGTTGTGTTCAAAGATGAACAAGTCGCCAGAACTATTTCAATTGAAGTCGGTATGCAAAATTCTGGGCTTGGCGTTGTGCTCGCTAAACAGAACTTTGGACAAATGGCTACGATACCCGGAGCCATTTCTGCGTTAACGCATTGTGTTTACGGCAGCATTGCTGTATATCTATGGAATAGAAAAAACAAGCTAAAATAACCGATATTTGTTATAAGTTTTTTGATTGTTGCTTGTTTTTTTTGATTCCATTAGGAGCTGTAGGGAAGATGGAATTTTTTTTTAAATAAGATTAAAATGTTAGTGATCTAAAAATAATAAGAGGAAGGTTGTAAAAATGAAGATAAATATATTTTTTTTAATGGCTGTATTGGTTACTTTTTCCAGTCAGTCTTTTGCTACTAATGTAGATGAGTGGAATTATGAAAATATAACTGGAACTTTAAAGCCTACGCCAGGCTGTAAAGATAAGGATAAAGCAACAAAACAAGCGTCAAGTGGATATCGCTTTAAAAAGTACGCCAAACTACTTTGTGGTTCTAAGGGGTATGGTTGGGCTATTGATGAGATTGTAGATAACGGAGAAATTATTTGTGATGAATGTGAAGGGGATTATGAAAATACTGAAAAATACCGTTGTTATGTAAAAGATGTCGTAGTGAAGTGTAAGCAAGTTGCACGTTAATGATTGTTTTGACGTACCACTAAATTGATTCAGAAGGTTGGGGTTGGGTTGCCCCTTTTTGGCAACCCAACAACGCGAAAAAAATTCTCGCTGCTTTTCACTCTTTATTTTTACTCAATTCATTAATCAAGAAAATATTTTTAAGCTTTGAAAAAAGTTTTATAAAATATCATCAAAATATAAAGCCGTTTTTGAGAGGCGATCATGCAAAGTATAGTGTTTTTTATCTACTATCTTCCATAAAAAGCCTAAGCCAACAAGTCCCCAAGAAATAATAGCAAGAAAGAAACGTTTTAATGCAAGTAACCAGCTAATTGTTTTATTATCATGCGTTCTTATCCTTATTTTCCATGTTTTCATTCCAAGTGTTTGCCCACCATGCGTCCAAAACCAGCCATAATAAACAAAACTGACACAAAGAATATAGATAGGGAAAAAAAATTGGGATGAAGAAAATGCTTCACCGTTATTAAAAGGTAAAACAATAGCGGTTGCCAGAAAAAGTAATGCTAATAATAGCAATCCATCATAGAGAATAATGGCGATGTGACGAAAAAAACCAGGTGATCTCATAAGACTATTCTTACCTGGTTTTAGCGTATTTAGGACAAGATGTTATGATTTGAAAAGAGCTAGTTTTTGACCGTAGTACATACTCATTGCAATTAGAGCGCTCAGCATCACAAGAGAAAAAATAAACGGTGGTTTATGTAATAGTAAAATAGCTAGATCAGCTACATAAATACTGGTTAAAAAAGGTCTCTCAATTAAGCTAGTCATAATCTTTTTAAACATAAAACTCTCCGAAGCAATGTCGCCTATAATAAACACGAGTGATTGTAAGCCTATTTTATAAAAAATTCAATTTTCTAAATTATAAGATGAGTTAAAGTTTAACTTTAACAAATTGAGTTGCCAATATTGTTAGTTGGGATGGATTTACGCAAAGTGATATGATGTTACATTCATTTAATTATACTTAACAAAAATAGAAAGAAAAAACAAAAGGGTATAAAAATTATTTTAAAATATTTTAAATCAATATTCAGTCCATCTGATAAGGTTCAGTCAACAAAAGCATCAGATAGAAAAACCAAGAAGAATAAGCAGGTTAAGATTTATTCTCGTTCTGAACATACTATTTCACGAACACAAATTAGTGAGAATGCACTAAAGGTTTTATATAGACTAAAAAAATCAGGGTATGAAGCGTATCTAGTTGGTGGTTGTGTGCGTGATTTGTTACTAGGGTTAGAGCCTAAAGACTTTGATGTGGCGACAAATGCTAGCCCAGAACAGGTTAGAAAAGCATTTCGTAATTGTCGTTTAATAGGTCGACGTTTTCGATTGGCACATGTGCATTTTGGGCGTGAGATTATTGAAGTTGCAACCTTTAGAAGTTCCGAAAAAGGAAATGAAAATGATCAGAAGGTTCATGAGGATGGTCGCTTATTACGAGATAATGTTTTTGGTAATATAGAAGAGGATGCGTGGCGTAGAGATTTTACAGTAAATGCTTTGTATTATAATATTCAGGATTTTTCTATAGTTGACTATACCAGCGGCATGGAAGATCATAAAGCAGGTATTCTAAGATTAATTGGTGATCCGATTACTCGTTACAGAGAAGACCCGGTAAGAATGCTCAGAGCAATCAGGTTTGCTGTTAAATTAGGGTTTACCTTAGACCCAGAATGTGAAAAGCCTATCTATGAATTAGCACCCTTACTCGAGGGTATTCCTGCTGCAAGACTTTATGACGAAGCTTTAAAAATGTTTTTAACAGGAAAAGCGGTGCAAACATTCGAAATGCTTCGACATTATGGTTTGTTTTCCGCACTTTTTCCTCAATCAGAGCAATGTTTAGCTGTTGAAGAAAATGGTTTTCCTCGGTTGTTTATTGCAAGAGCTTTAGAGAATTCAGATAACCGTATTGCTGAAGGTAAGAGCGTCACACCTTATTTTTTACTTTCAGCTTTTCTTTGGGAACCAGTACAGCTATTAGCAAAGGAAAAAATTAATGAAGGTGATGATGCTAATTTTGCTCTTCAAAATGCAGCTAGCGATGTTTTATCAAAGCAAGTAAAAGCATTATCTATACCAAAACGAGTCACTCAATCAATGCGAGAAGTTTGGTTGTTACAGGAAAGGTTCGGCAGACGAATTGGTGCAAGGCCTTTCCGCTTATTGGAACATCCACGATTTAGAGCAGCCTACGATTTTTTATTGTTACGTGCTGAAACTGGAGGCGCTGAAAAGGAATTGGCAGAATGGTGGACAAAATTTCAATTTGCAAATGATGCTGAGCAAAAGAAAATGGCTCGACCTCCAAGAAAGCAAAAAAAGAGAAAAAAAAAAGTAGTCAAGCAAACAACACCTAAGAATGATGGTTGAGGTTTATATAGGGTTGGGCAGTAATCTTGAAAACCCAGCCGAACAAATCAGGCGAGCTCGAACAGTTATCGCTAAGCAAACAAATATTTCCGAGATTAACTTTTCAAGTTTGTATAGTAGTCCTCCGATGGGGCCACAGGATCAGCCTGACTATGTTAATGCAGTAATGAGTGTTGGTACTGATTTGTCGGCAATTGAGGTGTTAAGAATTTTGCAAAAAATAGAAAGTGATTTTGGGCGCGTGAGAAAAGGTCCTCGTTGGGGTGAAAGAGTTTTAGACCTTGATTTGTTACTATATGCCGACCAACAAATTAATTTGCCGGATTTAATTGTTCCTCATATAGGGTTATCTGAAAGAGCATTTGTAATGTATCCATTAGCAGAGATAGCGCCAGAAAATTTACTAGTTCCTGGACAACAAACTATTAAACAATTGCTTATTAATTGTTCTTTGAATGGTTTAGAGAAGTTAGCGTAATGGCTTTAATTGATAATAAACTGCCACCTCAGGCTCTTTCTATACTTGACTTATTTGCAATGAAGCAGGCTGGTGAAAAAATTAGCTGTTTAACGGCCTATGATGCAAGCTTTAGCCTGCTGATAGATCAGGCTGGAATTGATATTATACTGGTTGGCGATTCATTAGGAATGGTGATTCAAGGTAAAGCAACGACAGTTCCTGTTTCTATTGATGAAATGGTTTATCACTCGCAATGTGTAACCCATGTAAGAAAAAGAGCGTTTGTTATCTCTGACTTACCTTTTTTAAGTTATTTTTCAATTGATCTTGCTTTAATAAATGCAGCCAAGCTTATGCAGCAAGGAGGTGCTCAAATGGTGAAAATGGAAGGAGCGCATTGTTCTATTATTGAGGCATTAGTCAATTTTGGAACACCTGTTTGCGGACATTTAGGCTTGCTGCCACAATCTATTAATCAGTTAGGCAAATATAAAGTTCAAGGAAAAAATGATCAAGATGCGGAGAAAATTATGGATGATGCTAAGCAAATTGAACTAGCAGGTGCTAGCTTATTGGTTCTTGAATGTGTTCCTGCTAGTTTGGCAGAAAAAATCTCAAAACAATTGAAAATACCTGTAATTGGTATTGGTGCTGGTTTGGCATGTGATGGTCAAGTATTGGTTCTGTACGATATGCTAGGGATTAGTCTAGGGAAACGTCCAAAATTTTCTAAAAATTTTATGGAGACAGCGACAGATATTTCTGCTGCTATTAGTCAATTTCATCAGTCAGTTAAACAATCAGAATTTCCTACTCTTGACCATAGCTATTCATAGTATGCAAAAAGTAACATCTATTATTCAATTAAGGGAAAAGCTTCATCAGTGGCGTAAACAAGATGAAATCATTGCTTTTGTGCCAACGATGGGAAATCTCCACGCAGGACATATAAAACTTGTCTTAGCGGCAAGAAAAAAAGCAGACAAGATTGTTGTTAGTATATTTGTTAATCCAACACAATTTGGTGTTGGCGAAGATTTTGAAAGTTACCCAAGGACAGAAGAGAATGATGAAAAAAAACTAAAAGAAGCGACTGCTGATTTACTTTTTTTACCCTCGGTTCTTGAAATGTATCCACAAACGATGGATACCGTAGTTTCTGTAACTGAGTTATCAACAAGACATTGTGGTAAAAGTCGTCCCAAGCATTTTAATGGTGTTGCTACCGTTGTTGCTAAATTTCTCAATATGGTTCAGCCTGATATAGCTTTTTTTGGTGAAAAGGATTATCAGCAATTAGCAATAATACGAAAAATGGTTGATGATCTAAATATTTCTTGTGAAATAGTTGGGGTTGAAACAGAAAGAGAGCTAGACGGCTTGGCAATGAGCTCTCGGAATAATTATTTAACTGAAAGAGAAAGAAAAATAGCTCCAAAGTTATATCATTCTATTCGTAAGGCGCGAGAAAATGTCCTTTCTGGCGTGCAAAGCTTAATAGTGATTGAGAAAGAACAGCAAGGTTATCTGGCATCTTTAGGGTTCATTGTGGATTATTTTTCAATCTGTAGGTGCGATAATCTGTATCCAGCCAAAGACAGTGATAATGAAATAGTTATTCTTGTCGCTGCTAAACTTGGAAAGCTCCGTTTAATAGATAACATTTATTTTTCTAGATAGGTTTTAATAACTTTCACGGAGCACGATTTAAAAAATAATTCATGAAAGTATTATCATTTTTATTCATATTACTACTGAGTGGTACAGTATTCTCAGCGCCCTCCCCATCACAAAAAAAGATAGAAGGGTCTGTTGATGCGCTAAAAAACATTAATTCTCAATTATCCCTTATAAGTAGTGAAAGGGATATTAATACTCTGTTAGAGAGAAAAATTGATGTTTTAGATAATTTGCTCGCACAGTTGAAGCTTGAAGAGGAAGATCTATTACCCTCAGTTAATCTAGGGCGGAATATAGATCTGCTGGAGTCTCGGATTAAATTAAACAAGGAAAGAAACAACCTTATTGCTGCACAGCGGGATCAAATCAAGTTAACTGAGCATAGAGTTAATTTAGCAATAAAAAAATATCTGGAATACTTAATTAAAGTATCAAAAAACTATCAGAGTATAGAGTCTATTGTCGGTCGATCACAACACTTACTGGATAAAAGCAGGAAAAAAGGAAAAAAAATTATTTTGCCTGAAGTAACTAGTGAAAGTAGTGTTTTTTTTGAGTTGAAAAGTAATTACCAACGGTTTAAGCAGACAAATGAAAGTTATCAGGATATTTTGAAGTATGTTATTAGTTATCCTAGAAAAATAGCTTCTGTTCATTGGTTTCAAGAATTTTCCCTATTGTCAGCTATTTCATACATAAACCATTTTAATTTTATTCGTCCTATTAACTATAAACTAGCCCCTTTTAAGGTAGATGTTGGCGGGGTCATTCTCTCATTTATTATTTATTTTCTGGTTTATTTTTGTTATCCCTTTATTTTTAAATTCACTAGCTGGTGTGTTGAAAATTATGTGATTGATGAAAAAGTTGAGCAACAGGAGATGATTTATCATGAAATAAGAAAGCCTATCAGGGCTTTACTCATCTTTTTTGGGCTTAATTTAGGGACATATGCTTTCTTTTATAAAACGGATTATCGCTCATCTTTAGAAGGTTTCTCTTTTATTGTTTACAGTATTCTGTTTATTTGGCTGATTTTTAAGCTCATTGACAGTCTTGTCCTAGTACAGATTCAAAAGCTATCAAAAGCTAATATTCAGTTAAGAAAAGAGCTGTTTAATCTTGGAGTGCAAACTTCAAAAGGGTTGGTGGTTATGTTTTTTTTAGCTCTTGGTCTTAACCATTTTGGTATTAGTTTGACTGCAATAATGTCAACACTGGGGGTTGGTGGACTTGCATTTGCTTTGGCTGCAAAGGACACGCTATCGAATTTATTTGGCGGTATGACCATCTTATTTGATAATGTTTTTAAAATGGGTGATTGGGTTAAGGTCGGTGATGTGGAAGGGACTGTGGCTGAAATTGGCTTACGAAGTACGACCATTCGTACTTTTGATAATGCTTTAATTACTATACCCAATGCATTGGTTTCGGTCTCAAGTGTGATGAACTGGAATCGTCGCGCTGTTGGGCGACGAATAAAAATGTACATTAGTGTGACCTATGAAAGTGATATGGATAATCTGCGAAAGGGGGTAGAGGATATTAGGAATATGCTCAAAGTACATCCTGATATTGCTAATCCTGAGCATAAACATGCTAGCAAAATGAGAGGCTTTAAGTTTATTTCAAAAGAAGATACTCAAGGAATAAAATCGAATCAGTTGGTTTTTGTAGATAGATACAATGATTTTTCCATTGATATATTGATTTATTGTTTTACCAGAACGGTTAATTGGGCAGAGTGGCTGGCCGTTAAAGAAGATGTAATATACAAGATTGCAGAAATATTAAAAAACAATCATTTAGAATTTGCTTACCCTACACAAGTAAGAATTCATCGGCCAGAAAACACTCAGGGTATCGGTAGTAGTGCTTTTGAATAAAGTTAAGTTTTTTAAGGAAGTAATAGAAATTTAAAGTCTAAAACTACAGAGCTGCAGATGTAGAAACCCCGTTTAAATAATTCCTAGCTAGGAACTTTATCATACTAAGATAATTTGAAAGGAAGTAATATTTGGGGCATAATACTCAGCCACATAGCCATCTAAGAACTAATATGCAAATTACCATGCTAAAAGCAAAATTACACAGAGCCACAGTAACCCATTCAGAATTGGGTTATGAAGGGTCGTGTGCTATAGATGGCAAAATTTTGGATTTTTCAGGAATTAGAGAATACGAACAAATTCAAATATATAATATTAATACAGGAGGGCGTTTTACCACCTACGCTATTAGAGCTGAAGAAAACTCTGGGATTTTTTCTGTTAATGGAGCGGCTGCTCGTCTTGCATGTCAAGGTGACCTTATAATTGTGTGCGCGTTTGCTGAATTTGATGAAAATGAAATGAAAAATTACAAACCAACCTTGGTTTATTTTAATGAACAAAATGAGATAACTCATTCTAGTCACTCTATCTCTGTTCAAGTTGCATAGTCTATTATTGTAAGTCCCTTTGTTTCAGCTTCCTTCTTTTATATATTAAATCATAGTTTATAGATAGGATACCGGAGGAACACTTCGTGCTACTAAATTTCTAACCAGTAATCGCGCGCGAAGTATATATTGCTAAGTTTTAAGGCTTTTTTGTGACGTAAAAGATTGTTAGAAAAAGAGAAAGTGTGCTTTAATTAAAAAACTAAAACCATTATTGGTAATAGTAAGATTAATCAAAGTACTTTGTTTGATAGATGCTAGTGTTTTATATTTTCTTTTGCATACTTTATCAGGCTCTATTCTAAGCCTGATAAAGTTCGTAGAAGGCTATTTTATTTTTGCTTCTTTATACATAACATGCTTACGAGCTACAGGATCATATTTTTTGACCTCCATTTTCTCTGGCATGGTTCTTTTGTTTTTGGTTGTGGTATAGAAGTGACCGTTACCTTCTGAAGATACTAATTTAATTATATCGCGCATTTATTGTCTCCTTAAACTTTTTGGCCGGATTTACGTATATCTGCAAGAACTACATCAATACCTTTTTTATCAATAATCCGCATTCCCTTTGTAGAAATTCTTAAACGTATCCACCGGTTCTCACTTTCAACCCAGAATTTATGGTGATGAAGATTAGGGTTGAACCGTCTTTTAGTTCTATTATTTGCGTGTGATACGTTATTTCCAGAAACAGGACGCTTTCCTGTGACTTGACATACTTTGGACATGATTACCTCTGTCGTGCCTTGAATTCAAAAAGTTAGCCGACCTTTATACCAAAAAAACAGCTAAAGGTAAATAACAATGATGAAATAAATTTGGTAGAATTATTCATATTTATATTATTTTGAGGCTTTAAATGGCTATAAAACTCGGCATGGTGATGGATTCCATAGACCATATCAATATTAATAAAGACACTAGTTTTGCTATGCTGCTGGAAGCGCAATTAAGAAACTGGGAGCTTTATTATATGGAACTTAGTGATCTGTATTTGGATAATGGTCTTCCTTTTGCGCGGACTAGAACTTTGAAAGTCCAAAGAGATAAAAATAACTGGTATCAATTTATTGAGGAGAGGGATATTTCTCTGGATCTACTAGATACAATTATTATGCGAAAAGATCCGCCCTTTAATCAGGAATATATTTACGCAACTTATTTATTAGAACAGGCAGAGCGACTAGGTGTATATGTGGTTAATAAGCCACAGTCTTTAAGGGATGCCAATGAAAAACTTTTTACTGCCTGGTTTCCACAATGCTGTGCTGAAACATTAGTTGCCAGAGAACCTAAACGCTTTAAAAGTTTTTTGAAACAATATAAAGAAATTATTTTAAAACCTTTAGATGGAATGGGAGGGACGTCAATTTTTCATATTCGTGAAAATGATCCAAATCTCAATGTAATTCTTGAAATAATGACTGAATATTCCACGCGTTTTATCATGGCTCAACGCTATCTTCCTGAAATAAAACACGGAGATAAGCGTATTTTACTAGTCAATGGTGAACCTATAGCCTATGCTTTAGCTCGTATACCTACAAAAGGTGAAACACGGGGTAATCTTGCCGCTGGAGGTAGGGCGGAAGGACGTGAGCTGACAGAAAGAGATCTTTGGATTGCTAAACAAGTGGGGCCGACGCTTAAAAAGAAAGGATTAGTTTTTGTTGGTATTGATGTTATTGGTGATTATTTAACTGAAATAAATGTGACTAGTCCAACCTGTGTTCAAGAATTAGATAAAGAATTTGGTCTTAATATAAGTGGGCAACTTATGAATCATATTGAAAATGAATTAAAAAGTAGAATTAAATAATTTTTAGTTTTAAGAAATATATTTTATTTGGGTGCGGGAGCCTTGTGGCATAGAATTGTTTATGATGCAAAGAAGAAGTATTAAATCTTCGGCCGTGCGAAGTATAATGGTTCATCATAAATTTCTATTGGAGCAAAACTAGTGATAGAAGATCCCGTCTAAACTTGAATGAAGTATATAATTATAGATTGTATTCAAAGTATCAGTACTTGTCTTTTCGTATTTTAGATCCATAGTGGATGAAACGATAAATTATGATATTTTCGCTAACTATAGAACTTTAATAATGGCAACGACAACATCTAAACATTCATTTTTACAACCAGCAGTTTCTGTGCAAGACTCTTTGCTTATGACACTGTTTATTGCCGTAATTATTCATGTGATAATTTTGTTGAGTGTAAGGTTTGCAGTTCCCCAGCCCGAGAAGTTCAGCAAACAAATTGAAATAACTTTAGCAACTCTGCCCTCAAAAAAAGCACCAAAAACGGCTGATTTTCTTGCTCAGGATAACCAAATAGGTGGCGGTATTGAAATGAATAAGCCAGAACCGACAAAACAAAAAATAGCAAGTCAGGGCGATAGTGAAATGAAGCCACCTGGTCAGCGCCAATCTCAAGTAGAAAGTAAGCCTAAAGCAGAAAAAAAATTGATTACACAAATACAAGCTGATCATAAAATTACAATTACAAATAAGGATTTGCCTCCTTCAGAAATAGAGAGGTCTAAGGTAACGGCAGAAGCTTTGAAGCGGCAAATAGCTGAATTAGGGGAGCAAATCAGATATAGTAAAAAAAGTTCAGAGAAAACTAGAATTAAATTTGTGAACTCTGTAAGTACTCATAAGTCTATTACAGCTCAATATATAAAAGATTGGAAGGCTAAGGTTGAACGAGTTGCACGTCTTAATTATCCCGAAGTTGCAAGAGAGTTTGAGGGGAGTTTGATGATGGACGTTGGTATCAACCGTGATGGAACTATTTATAGTATACGAATTACTAAATCATCAGGGAGAAAAGCGCTTGATGATGCAGCAAAACGTATTGTAAGACTTAGTGCTCCTTTTCCTGTTTTACCTGTTGAATTATTAGAAGAATTAGATGTTTTAGCGATACACAGAGTATGGAATTTTAAGGATCAAAGTGGTGTAGTTAGTGATAGATAAGGGTATTCATGACTAATATAAATTATTTAAGTGATCAATTTTTAGTTGCTATGCCTAATCTTACTGATTCTCAGTTTTCTCATACAGTCAGTTATTTATGTCAACATAATGAAGAAGGGGCTTTAGCTATTGTTATTAATCGACCAACAGAGATGAGGCTAGGTGATATTTTTGATCAAATGAATATAACGGCTATATCTGAAAATGTAAAGAATTCTCCTGTTTTTTCTGGAGGCCCCGTTCAGCTTGAAAGAGGCTTTATTATTCATAGTAAAATTGATGGAACTTGGGATTCATCTATTTCAATTTCGGATACAACTTACTTAACAAGTTCTCGTGATATTTTGGAAGCTATTGCTGAAGATAAAGGTCCTGATAAATTTCTGGTTGCTTTGGGGTATTCGGGCTGGGGTGCTGGTCAATTAGAGCAAGAAATTATTGATAATGCTTGGTTGAATACGCCTTGCGAAGAAAATGTATTGTACGAAACCCCTGTGAGTCAACGCTGGTTAACGGCAGCAAATCAAATAGGTGTTGATATTACACAATTAACCGCTCCTGCTGGGCATGGGTAATATAGACCCACTAGCTAGTCAAATAAATTCTGATACATATTTGGGTTTTGATTTTGGAAATAAAAAAATAGGGGTCGCTGTGGGGCAAATTACAACAGCTATTGCAAGCCCTTTAAAAACCATTCGGTCTATTAAGCAGGAGCCAAATTGGACGCTTATTGCCCAACTAATTCATGAATGGTGTCCTGCTGGTTTAGTCGTTGGTATTTCTAGACAAGCAGATGGATCAGATAATCCAATAACACCTAGAATGCTAAAATTCTGTAGGCAGCTGGAAGGTCGTTTTGACCTCCCCGTCTATCAAATAGATGAAGCATTTTCTACCTTTGAAGCAAAACAAATGCTATTTGATGATCTGCATGTCAATGCAAAGAAATTATGGGATGTACAGGATCAATTGGCTGCTCAGCTTATATTGGGGAGTTGGTTAAATATAAAAAAGGAGAGCTGATTTTTTAACTTGCTTTACTAAGGAGCGTGCAAGAAAAAACTAAAACAATTGACTTGTACTAAAGGATAAGAATCGCTAAATTTTTTCTAATCTTTTTATCCGTCTTCAGTGTTGTTCCAGCAGTTGCATAGCCAGACATGCGTTGTTGGTCCTCGGTTCTTCAATAATCGCTCCTGCATTAATTCTCCTACGGGCTTTTTGCCCTAGTGTATTACTTCTACCTACACATATCCATTGTTTGTTGAATGCGAACAAAAAACCTGACCAGTTGCTCTAGTTATTCTTTTCGCATTCCTAGGCGTTACGCAAGTAACGTGACGGTCAATATTTTCGATAGCTGCGTTGAACAAGTTTGATGTAGCCTATTTGCTCACCTTGCTCTCGAAAATCTATTTTTGCCACATTAAGCTAAACTTACTGATTGTTGTATTTAGTGAAAACTTCAAAAACTCATAAAGTGATTTGAAAGCATCAAATGATGCTGTGTAAAATAAACTAATTTTTCTAGATTCAATAGTTTTAGTTGTTTGACTTTAAAGCAAAATCTTGGTCAATTGCACTTTTATATTGTAAGTCATCAATAATAACCACTCCGCGTAATAAATCTTTGTTAGAAATATTCCGAATTAAAAGATCGGCTTTACGGACACATAAATTAATGTGACTAAAGGTTTTTTGCGATAAGGATTCTGTTTCAAAATTTTCTTGTTTAACGGCAAAGACGGCATTATCAGTAAAGATAACGGTATCGCCTGATTGGGTTTCTTTTAAAAAAGTTGATGGGATTGGAAAGTTATCAACAATATGTAACATTGCGCGCCTCATTTATTTGATAATATACATTATATAATTGTCTTAACCATATGAAATTATATGTTTATTATAATAGTACAAAATTAATAATTCGGCTAATTTTTTTATACGTAATCTTTAAAGTGTAGATTAATAGAAGGTTAATTACTGCGTACAAGTTCAAAAGGTTCTAATTTTACTTAAGAAAAAGGACATATATATTACACAATTGTTTAATATAAAGAAACAATCTATGCATTATATTTCTATAGTTAACTAAAACAGTCTCTGCTATAGTTGACCTTGTCAATAATGACTTTTAATTTTTAATAGGATTTTACAATGAGCGATTTTTATAAAGATATTTTAACTGGAGCAATGTTTGTATTTGGTTTGTTTGGTTTTATTTCAGGTGAGTTCATCATCTCGTCAACTTTATTTGCCACTGCTGCAATAGCTAGCAATATTAATATAAATAGAAAGATGGTAAAAGATGTGTGATCGGCATGAATATGACTGACAGATGTTTTCCGAAGGGTACATGATAAATTCTAAGGCATTTTGCCTTAGAGCTCTATCATATTGAACAATAATAATAGAATAGAAAAATAGTATTTTAGGAGATGACTGAATCTTATCTACGATATTTTTTTAAAAGCCATGGAAATTAAACTTCTGCTTTTTGATCACGGCCTAAGAGGTTTTGGACGGCAGTACGTGGGTTTAGATTTTCATATAAAACTTTATAAGTCTGTTCAGTAATAGGCATATCAATTTTATGTTTTAAAGATAATAAATAAGTTTCCCGAGCAGCTGAGACCCCTTCAATTTCTTGACCTATTGTTTTAATAGTCTTTTCCTTATTTTCTCCTTTTCCTAAAGCTAATCCAAATCTACGGTTTCTTGATTGATCGTCTGTACAGGTTAAAATTAGATCGCCTAATCCAGCAAGCCCCATAAATGTATCGGGTTTCCCTCCTAGTTTGATACCGAGACGAATAATTTCCTGAAGTCCTCGTGTGATAAGTGCTGCTCTAGTATTTGCACCAAATCCTAGTCCATCTGCAATTCCTGCAGCGATAGCAAGTACATTTTTTATGGCTCCACCGACTTGAACTCCAATAATATCTTGACTTGTATAAGTTCTAAAATACTGATTATGTAGTAGATTAGCTAGTTGACGTGAAAAATCAGGTGTTTCTGATGCTATTGTAATGGCAGTAGGTAGTCCCCTCGCAACTTCTTCAGCAAAAGTAGGTCCAGATAAAATTGCAGTATGAATTTGTTTAGAAAGCTCTTGTTCTACAACATGGCTTAAAAGTAAGCCGTCATCGGTGTTAAATCCTTTAGTGGCCCAAGCGATTTTTGTTTTATGGTTTAAAAAAGGCTTTAGCTTTATTAGTGTTTTTTTAAATGCATGGCTGGGAATTGAAAGCAGAATAATGTTGCTAAAATTAATAGCTGTTTCTAAATTATCGGTTACGGATAGTGATGCTGGAAAAGAGAGGTCAGGTAAATAATGATTGTTTTTTTTGTCTTTAGATAAACAGGCTATATGAGAAGGGTTATGACCCCACAACATGGTTTGGCAGCCATTTCTGGCCGCCTGAATTGCAAGAGCAGTTCCCCATGAGCCAGCACCAAGGATGCTGATAGTGGATGACATTGAGGTTAATTAACGGTGTTAGAACCTGGTGTCTGCTGCAAATGTTGAGAATATAAAGCATCAAAATTGACAGGAGCTAGAAGTAATTGTGGGAATCCTCCTTTTGCAACAAGGTCAGATACAACTTCTCTAGCATAAGGAAATAGGATGTTGGGACAAAAACTACCTAGCATTGGTCCCATTTCTTGTTCTGAAAAATTTGAAAGAGAAAATATTCCTGACTGAGTCACTTCAACTAGATAGGCAGTTGTGTCGGAACATTTTACAGTCACTGTCACTGATAACGATACTTCAAATAATTTATTTTCTAAAGTTTCGACATTAGTTCCTAAGTTGAAATCTACAGTAGGTTCCCATTTTTCTGTGTATATTTTTGGAGAGTTTGGCGATTCAAAAGAGATGTCTTTGGTATAAATTTTTTGAATAGCGAATTGTTTTTCTTCAGCTGTATTTTCTTCGGCCATAATTTTCTTAGATTGATAATGTGTTTGAGTTGAAATATAGCAATCGACAAGGATATAGGTTAAATTAAAGTTTAATTATTGAAACCTTTATTACTAAATTATTGTGATAATTAATCTTTGTTTTTACTAGTAACTTTTATCGGTAGCTTGCCATCTTCCCAAGACTGCATACCTCCGACAATATTGAAAACATTTTCAAAGTTTTCTTTTGTTAATGTTTTACAGGCAGAAATAGAGCGTGTTCCTGTTTGGCAGACGATAATAACAGTTTGTTTTTTGTACTGCTCTAATTTGTTAACTGTTTCTGAAAATTTGTTGAGCGGTAAATTAAGTGAGTTTTCAATATGGCCTTTTATATATTCATGCGGATCTCGTACGTCAACAATAACAGAATCAGTATTATTCATTTTTGCCACGGCAAGCATTGGCGATAGACCTTCGAATTTATTGAAACTACTTTCAATTAATTCTTGAAGTAATAAATAAAGTACGACAATAAGTGCTAGAGAAAGCAAGTAGTGGTTGGAAATAAATTCTATATATTGATCCATTAGTTAAGTTTCTATAGAGGTTAAATTATACTGAGTGAGTAAGAAAGGTAGCTTTCAAATTGCGTGATTTTATAACATCTGAAAGGTATTTGCACAAAGTATCTTAGTTTTTGTAAAGTTTATTTGCTTATATTTTTCAGTTTTTTTGATGTCTAAAGTAACATGAATACTTTAAGTGTTTGAATTAAAAAACGTTTACTCGGTTGGGGAAGTTGTTTTATTATTTGATTTAGATGATGGGGAAATGTCTAATTAACAATTGGTGCAAAAAACTTCTCTCATCATGCGTATAAGTTGGAGCATACGGTCATCGTCTATAAAATAATAAACTCGATTTGCCTCTTTTTTATGCCCTAGAATATCTTTTTCTCTTAAAATGGCTAAATGTTGAGATATATTGCTTTGACTAGTGCCAACTTGTTCAACGATATCTTGTACACTGATGGACTCAGTGCCTAATACACAAAGAATTTTTAAGCGTAAAGGATGTGACATTGCTTTTAAACAACGCGCAGCACGATTGATGTCAGCATCGTTGTAGTGTTCCATTTCACTGCTGTTTTCCATTTATATTAAACCTTTAAATGTGTTCTTAATCCTAAGATTGATTGAAATTTCAGAATGATTGAATAAGCTAGTTTAGAGTATTCATTCATACTAATCTATCATAAATTATAAAGATAGTAGAGTAATTGTCAATATTCAGTCCTTTATGTGTGAGACAATTGCTAAATTTTTATCAGAAGACTATTTAATAAATTGTTATTTTATTGATAGCGTAATAGAGAGTATCAGATATGTTGAATCGACCAAAACCATTGGTTTTATTAATACTGGATGGGTTCGGGTATAGGGAAGAGCAGAGTAATAATGCAATTTCTATGGCAAAAACACCTTGTTGGGATCACTTACAAAAAAATAACCCAACAACCTTGCTCAATTGTGCCGGTGGTTTTGTTGGGTTGCCTGATGGTCAGATGGGGAACTCAGAAGTAGGTCATTTACATATTGGTGGTGGCCGATTAATTCGGCAAGAATTATCAAAAGTTAGTGAAGCGATTAGCAATGGTATTTTTTTCTCAAATGAAGCCTTATGTACGGCAGTAGATACTGCTTTAGATAAAGAAAAAGCATTGCATATTATGGGGTTGCTTTCACCTGGTGGTGTTCATAGTCATGAATTACATATTGCTGCAATGATTGAGCTTGCTATTAAACGTGGTTTAAAAAAAGTTTACTTGCATGCCTTTTTAGATGGTCGGGATGTGCCGCCTAAAAGCGCAATGGAGTCAATTAAATTAATGGAGGCAAAGTTTGCAGAACTGGGTGTGGGACAAATTGCTTCTATTACAGGCCGGTTTTATGCTATGGATAGAGATAGTCGCTGGGAGAGAGTGCAGAGTGCTCATCAATTAATTGCTAAAGGCGAAGCTGAGCATCAAGTTAATTCTGCTGAGCAAGGATTGGAAGAGTCTTACGCTAGAGATGAGACAGATGAATTTGTTTTACCAACGAGTGTGCTAGATGAAAATGGGAAAATCATTGTTTTAGATCCAGAAGACTCAGTAGTTTTTATGAATTTTCGGGCAGACAGAGCGAGAGAGATTTCTCGGGCATTAACCGAAGTCGAATTTAATGAATTTGAGCGTGGCTGTGAGGTCCACCGAGGTTGCTATGTTACGTTGACTCAATACCATCAAGATTTTGATTATCTCGTTGCATTTCCTCCTGTTGATGTAAAAAATGGTTTAGGTGAGGTGTTAGCAGACTCAGGGTTAAAGCAACTTCGTTTGGCTGAAACAGAAAAATATGCACACGTGACCTTCTTTTTTAACGGAGGTAGAGATAAGCCTTTTGAAAATGAAGATCGAATTCTGGTGCCGTCACCAAAAGTCAAAACCTATGATATGCAGCCTGAAATGAGTGCTGCTGAAGTAACAGATCATATGGTAGGCGCCATTAAAGACGGAAAATATGATGTGATCATTTGTAACTATGCTAATTGCGATATGGTCGGTCATACGGGTGTTTTTGATGCTGCGATAGTTGCTGTAGAAACAATTGATGAATCATTACAGAAGATAGTTGAAGCGTTAGAGAGTGTTAATGGGCAAATGTTAATCACAGCAGATCATGGTAATATTGAGCAAATGGTTGGTGAAGGGACTGGTCAGCCACATACTGCGCATACAACTAATCTTGTGCCTTTAGTTTATGTTGGTGGTGTAAATCCATTAGCTGATGGTGGTTGTTTGTCTGATTTAGCACCGACTATGCTTAATATTTTGGGCGTTACTCAACCGGCAGAAATGACAGGTCGATCTCTAATTCAGTAGTTGATATATTGAGTAGTTAAAGGTTTTTTACTTCAATGATTTAAATATTTGTTGATAGAAAGCTGTATTTTGAAGAGGATAGTTTTGAATCGTTAAACTTTGATATGAAATTAAGATATTTTTTGTTCTTTGTTTTTTTTGCTAGTTATTCATTTTCTTCCTTGGCTTTGGCGGAAAATGTAGAGAGTAAAACCAAAGAGTTGACCGCTTTACAAAAAATGATTAAGAAGATAAATCAGAAGATAAAGGGGTTAAAAACAAAAAAAAATATTTTATTAGTTGAATTAAAAAAATTAGATGTTCAATTTGGGAAAATTAGTACTGAGCTAAAGAATCTGGAAGACAATAATAATCACCTGAAAGAAAAGTTAGAACATAACCGTCAGCTGATGAAAAATAAACAGCAAGAAATAGATTCTCAAAAACAAGCTTTAGAAAGTTTGGTAAAAATTGCTTATGGAATGGGGCGGCATGAAAAAATAAAGTTAATGTTAAGCCAAGAGGATCCTTCTGTGTCAGGAAGGATGATGGTTTATCATGATTATTTGAATAAAGCCAGATTAAAAAAAATTACAATCATTAAGCAAGGGTTGCAACAGCTACGAGATTTAGAATTAGAAAATATTAGAGAAACTGAGGTTCTACAAGCTAAATTAGAACAAGTAAAAAAGAAAAAGTCTGTTTTATTGAAAACCAAAGCTGAACGAAAGGCCTTAGTTGCTAAAATTAAAAAACGTTTTTCTAGGAAAAAACAGAAGTTAAGTCAATATAAAGCAAGCGAAAAGAAATTAAAGGGAATTATTTCATCCTTGCAAAGTAGTACTAATAATTTTTCCTACGAGAAAGGAAGCTCTGAGCGTTTTAGCTTATTAAAAGGAAAATTGCCCTGGCCCCTTCAAGGAAAGGTCAAAAATAAATTTGGCGCACAGCGTTCTGATACACGCTGGGATGGTGTATTAATTTCTGCAAAGGAGGGTGCAGAAGTTCGAGTTGTGGCAAAAGGGCGGGTTGTTTTTGCTGATTGGTTGCGTGGATATGGATTATTAACTATTATTGATCATGGTGATGGTTATATGACGCTTTATGCTTTTAGTCAAAGCTTATATAAAAAAGTAGGAGAATGGGTTAAATCAGGTGATGTTATTGCTGTGGCAGGTCAAAGTGGAGGGCGGTCAGAGATAGGGTTATATTTTGGTATAAGAAAAAAAGGCAAGCCTGTTGATCCAATAAAATGGTGTCAAAGAAATCGTCATAAATAGGAAAGATGAGAAGCGTTAGAGATGTGGTAGAATGTGAGCTTTTTTTTCAATGTAAGTTTGAATTTAGATTTTAATATAAATTATTTAGTTAAAAATACAAGTATTTTGGAGTGTTAAAGCACATGCTTAAAAAGAAGAATAGTGTAATTTTGTTTCTGGGCGTCATTTTAGGCGTTCTACTGAGTGTTGGGGGTTCTGTTTTTGCCGATCGTGACAACAGTGTTATTGTTAGTGAACCGATACAGCAACAAGAAGTGACTTTACCTTATGACGAGTTGCGCGTATTTACTGAAGTGTTTGGTAGAATTAAAAGGGATTACGTTGAACCAGTTTCAGATAAAAAATTATTAGAAGATGCAATTAAAGGGATGTTGTCAGGTTTGGATCCACATTCTTCTTATTTGGATACTGAACAATATAAAGATCTAAAAGAAGGAACTACAGGGCGATTTGGTGGGCTAGGGATTGAAGTAACGATGGAAGATGGTTTTGTTAAGGTTGTATCGCCAATAGATGATACACCAGCAGAGAGAGCTGGTATTAAAGCAGGTGATCTGGTTGTCAGGCTTGATGAAAAACCAGTTAAGGGAATGACCTTAGCTGAAGCCGTAAAAATAATGCGAGGAGATCCGGGGAGTGATATTTTACTTACGGTTATTAGGGAAGGAGAAGAAGCTCCTCTTAAAGTAATGATTACTCGAGCAATTATTAAGGTTAAGAGTGTTAAGAACAAAATTCTTGAGAAGAACTTTGGCTATATCCGGATTAGTAGTTTTCAATCATCAACAGGACAAGGTGTTTTTAAAGCTGTTGCTGAATTGAAAAAAGAAAATAAAAGTAACTTGAAAGGTGTTGTTTTAGATCTACGGAATAATCCAGGAGGAGTTTTAAATGCAGCCGTAGAAGTGAGTGATGCTTTTTTAGAAAAGGGTTTAATTGTTTATACTGAAGGAAGGATTAAAAATTCTGAAATGCGCTTTAATGCAGCACCAGGAGATGTGATCGATGGCATACCCCTTATTGTTCTGATTAATGCAGGGTCTGCTTCAGCATCAGAGATTGTTGCAGGTGCTTTGCAAGATCATAAGCGAGCAATTATTATGGGGGAGAAATCTTTTGGAAAAGGATCGGTACAAACAATTTTACCCACTAGTGGTAGTGCAGCGGTTAAGTTAACGACAGCTCGATACTTTACTCCTTCAGGTAGATCAATACAAGCTGAGGGAATTTCGCCTGATGTTACTTTAGCTAGAGTAAAGTTAGAGTCGCTAAAAGCTTCAGATTTTAAGCCAGTGAAAGAAGCTGATTTATCTCACCATTTAGAAAATGGAAAAAAGAAAAAAGAGATTAAAGAAAAGGAAGAAAAAGGTGAAAATTCAGAATTAGATACTCGTGATTATGCTTTACATGAAGCATTAACTTTATTAAAAGGGCTGAGTATTATAAATAAATAAGTTTTTAAATGAATTTTTTATGAGTCAACAAGTTATTTAAGGAATCTCTGATTAAGTCGATTAGGATTTAGCGCAGAAAAAACTGTCGCTATTTTTCACGAAGTGAGACGTAATAGTCACTCTATTGCACCGATCTTCGTGGAAAATATCGGCAGTTTTAGCAGGCTAAAAATAATTGGACTTGATCAGAGGTTTCTTAAGGATGATTTGTTGGCTTTAGTATTCAAGAAAAGGCTAAGAAAAATGGAAAAAAAAGATGATACTCCTCTTTGGGTGTTTTTGGCATTCTCGAGTATTAATACTCGAAAAGGGGCTTTAATTCTTATTTGGAGTTGTATTGTATTTAGCTTGTATTGCATTCCTTGGAGTCTGTTTTTTTCAGATCAGGAGTGGGTGGCTAAAATATTTCTCATTGATGATTGGAGCTGGCTGGCAATGATGGTTCCTATGATTGTTTGGTATTGGCTAAGTCTAAGGTGGGTAGATAAAAATACTGCCTGGGAGGGATGACTGATATTATTGTTTTTGACAAGAAAAACAAGAATTAAGAATATCTTCTTAATCCTTATTTGATGATTATAGGTCTCTGCATACCCTGGTTTTTTATAATCAACCAACTTAGGCGGCTGGAAACAAATAACCCACCCACTTTGCTTGCCTTTTTGTCCGTCTTCGATCTTGCTGCTTCGGTTGCATAGCTAGCTATGCGTACTACACAACAAAACCAAAGACAAACAAAAATCTACGCAAAATGGGTGGGTTATTTATTTCCAGTTGCCTTAAGTAGGGTGTTAAATAATGGATGTTGTTATTGAAACTCCATTTTTTATTTGGAAGATGTTTGATATTGAACAGTAAAATCATTCATGGCTGAGAGAGCTGTATTTAATTCTTCAAGCTTCTCTAGTTGGAAGGCGTTGACGCCAACACGAGCTAAATAAAAAACCTGATCTGGGATATAGTTACCGATAGCACGTATCTCGCCATTAAAACCATACCTGCTTCGTAATAGTCTTGCATGTGAGAAAGATCTTCCGTCAGTGAATAAGGGGAATTCAAGTGCTACTAATGGTATTTGTTCTAAATCACCGGCAATATCCTCAACGTTGTCTGATGGAGATAGTCTAACGCCAGCATTCTCCTTTCGGGCAAGAAGCTTTGTTTTTTCTTCTTTCCATCTGGATAAAGATACAGTTATATTGCCTTCGGGTATTTCGTTGTCATCTGCTATATGAGTCCAGTTGTCCTCTATAATTTTTTTATCTTTAATGATATGCATAGATTTTCCTTAATAGACTGCTTCTTTAAAGGGAGTGATGCCGATACGTTCGACGGTATCTAGAAATATTTCAGCATCATATCTCTGTTTAATATAAACATCCAATATGGTTGTGATAGCGTTGGTGATTTGGTCTTTTGCAACGGCAGGGCCTAGTCTTTTTCCAATGGCCGCTTTATTTTCAGATGAGCCACCCAGTGTAAGTTGGTACCATTCAACGCCTTTTTTATCGACACCTAAAATGCCAATATGACCCACACTTTGATGCGCGCAACCATTCATGCAGCCAGACATATTGATTTTTAAATCACCTACATCGTGAATATAGTCCAAATCATCTAATGCTTCGTTAATTTCTTTGGCAATACTAATCGAACTCGCATTTGCAAGTGCGCAGAATTCTAAACCAGGGCAGCAAATCATATCTGTTGCAGTGCCAATATTAGGCGTTGCCAGTGATAATATTTTGAGTTTTTCCCAAAGGCCAAATAAGTCAGCATGTTTTACATCAGCAAGAACCAGGTTTTGTCTATGGGTCGTTCTGACTTCTCCAAAACTGTATTGGTCGGCTAGTTCAGCAACAGAATCCAGTTGTTCAGATGTAATGTCACCCGGAGGTGTGTCAGGTGCTTTTAATGATAAATAAACTGCACGGTAGCCAAGTGTTTTGTGTTTCTCAGTATTATGCTTTATCCATATTGAAAAACTAGAGTTTTGTCCTTTTTTTGATTCAAAACTAGTATCCAGATTGGCTTTTTCTTCATAGTTTGGCAAAGTAAAGTGAGCTTGAATATCTTTAATGTGTTCCTCACTTAGCTCCATACCCGTTTTTATTTGTTGCCATTCAGCTTCAACCCATTCGGTCATTTTTTGTATGCCACTTTCTCTGACAAGAATTTTGATGCGAGCTTTATACTTATTGTCACGTCGACCATTAAGATTGTATACGCGGACAATGGCCTCTAAATACGATAATAAATGTTTTCTTTCTAAAAATGGCCTGATAACTTTGCCTATAATAGGGGTTCGACCTAAACCGCCGCCAACTAATACTCTAAAGCCTATTTCACCAGCGCTATTTTTAATGATGTGTAGGCCAATATCATGGAGTTGGGTTGCTGCTCTGTCTTGCTCAGATCCACTGACAGCAATTTTAAATTTACGAGGTAGGTAAGCAAATTCAGGGTGCAGGGTGGTCCATTGACGAATAATCTCGCAGTAAGGGCGTGGATCTTCAATTTCATCAATACACACGCCAGCTAGATGATCTGTTGTGGTATTTCTTAAACAATTACCGCTGGTTTGAATGGCATGCATTTGAACGCTAGCTAAGTCAGCAAGAATATCAGGTACATTTTTTAATTCAGGCCAATTGAACTGGATGTTCTGTCTTGTCGTGATATGCGCATAACTTTTGTCATATTTTTTGGCTACATGAGCTAGCATTCGGAGTTGCTTTGATGAGAGTAAGCCGTATGGGCCAGCAACCCGTAGCATAGGTGCATGGGTTTGAATATATAAGCCGTTCATCAAGCGTAATGCGCGAAATTCATCTTCACCAAGTTCGCCATTTAGGTAGCGCTCAGTTTGTCCTCTAAATTGACTGACTCGTTCGTTTAGTAGGGTTTGGTCATCGTTATTATATTGATACATTAATCAAGCTAAGTTAGTTTCAAGCAAAAATCAGAACCTTTAATCATATACTGAGATCGTTTAAATGACAAAGAATATTATATGGTGCTATTATTATGAGTTGATAGTCATAATTATAATGGGTTCTAGAGCGAGGGGGTTGTTTTGTTACGTTTGTTATTGATGTTTGCCGGTCTACTATTTTTGCCTGAAATGGCAATGGCTGAAGAGTATAAAGAGGACTTTACTAATTTAGGTCTTACGGGAACAGAGAGAGGTCTTTATACAGTTCTGATTTTTATTATCGCATACGGCTTTGTTATGGCTGAAGAATTTACTGGTTTGCGTAAGTCCAAACCGGTTATTTTAGCAGCTGGAATAATCTGGGCTCATGCTGCTATTTTGGCGAGAGATGCAGGTGTTTCTGTAGAACAATTGCATGAAGCTTTTGAATATAATTTGGCTGAATTTGCTGCTTTGATGCTGTTTTTGTTGGTTGCAATGACTTATATCAATGCGATGGCAGAGCGTAATGTATTTGAGGTGTTAAGGTCATGGATGATTAGAAAAAAGTTTAGTTATAAGCAACTTTTTTGGGTAACAGGCATTATTACCTTCTTTTTATCTTCGGTTGCGGATAATCTGACTTCTGCTTTGCTAGTAGGTGCAGTAGTGATGGCAGTTGGTAAAGGCAACGATAAATTTGTCGCTATTGGGTTGGTGAATTTGGTAGTAGCCGCAAATGCAGGGGGTGCATTTAGTCCTTTTGGAGATATTACAACCTTGATGGTCTGGCAAGCTGGATATGCTGAGTTTTTTGACTTTTTTGCATTATTCATTCCTTCAGTTGTGAATTATGTTGTGCCTGCTGTCTTTATGTATATGGCAGTGCCGGATGAGCAGCCCGCTGCGACAAAGGAAGATGTTGCCGTACTAAAGCCAGGAGCAATACAGGTCTGTGGTTTGTTTTTATTAACGATTGTAACTGCAGTAAGTTTTAAACAATTCTTACATTTGCCACCATTTATGGGGATGATGGTGGGGTTGTCTGTATTAATGATATATGGCTTTAGTATTAACAAGCTGTATCAAGAAAAATTTGATATTTTTGATAAAGTGCGTGACGCTGAATGGGATACATTATTTTTCTTCTTCGGTGTTGTATTTGCTGTGGGTGGTTTAGGATATATTGGTTATCTGGAGTTACTATCAGGTGCGATGTATGATGGTCTGGGCGATACAACGGCGAACATTCTTGTCGGGATTATCTCAGCTATTGTCGATAATATTCCGGTGATGTTTGCAGTTTTGAATATGAACTTGGATATGGATTTATATCAATGGTTGCTGGCTACATTAACCGCGGGCACAGGTGGTTCCTTGTTATCTGTAGGGTCTGCTGCTGGTGTTGCATTAATGGGAACATCTAAGCATAAGTATACTTTTTTTAGCCATATGAAATGGACTCCACATATTGCGATTGGATATTTTGCGAGCATTTTTGTGCATTATTTGGTTAATGGTTAAAAGATATAATGTAAGAGTTTTTATGGGTATCTGCTGAGCTAGATATTCCTTAATGGATATATATATAAAGCATCTTTTTGGTTTGTGTGTTCTGCCGCAAACTGAAAAGGTGCTTTTTTATGTCTTAAGTCTTTACACAAAATAACCACTTGATAGATAGATAATTTGTTAGATTTATTTAGGGCGCTACTGTTGTATGTTTGAAGCGTTTTCCTGCCCAGACTATAAGAAATAGTACTGGGAGACCCATTAAAGCAGTCACTAAAAAAAAGCGTGGATAACCAATAGTTTCAACCAATGTTCCAGAATATCCACCTAATATTTTAGGTAATAATGTCATTAGTGAGCTGAAAATAGCATATTGCACTGCGGTAAATGAAATATTAGTCAGGCTTGATAAAAATGCAATAAATGCAGCACTTGCAAGACCTGCAGATAAATTATCTGCTGAAATAACGATGATTAGCATCGTCATGTCATGACCAGCTTGAGCTAGCATTACAAAAAGTAAATTGGTTAAAGCGGATAATAGAGCGCCTAAAAAAAGAATTCGCATAACTCCAAATCGCACAGCCAATAAGCCACCAAGAAACCCACCAGCGATAGTCATCAATAATCCAAAGCTTTTAACAACACTGGCAATTTCAGGTTTAGTGAATCCAAGGTCTTGATAAAATACATTAGAGATGACACCTAATACAATATCTGAGATACGATAAAGACCGATTAATGCTAATAGTAGCCAAGCTAAGGACCAGCCAAATCGCTGAAAAAAATCTTTTATTGGTTCGAGATATGTTTGTTTAATGATTTGTTGTTGGACAATGCCTGACCAGATAACAAATTTGGCTATCATTGCTGCAATTAATAGAGCAAAAGCCAAGCGGCATAGCTCAATAAGGAATGAAGCTAATGGCTTGTTGGCAAGCAGGTTAGATAAAGGTTTAATGCTTAATTGGGCAAAGCTTGAGCTAAAATAAAAACAAGCAATAAAGCCACTAACAGATAAGATAAATAACAAAAGGAAACCTAAATTATTTTGTTGATTTGGTGCGCTTATATTTTGATTTTGAGGACTAGGCTCAGAAATGGTCAATGTGGTAATAATTCCTGTTAACATGATGCTAGTCATTATGAAGTAAGTCCACTGCCATGCTTGATAATTATAGCTCTGCATTGTTGAGCCAAAATAACTAGCTAAAAATAAGGCGCCAGCACCTGCTAGAATCATTCCGATTCGATAACCTGCAATATAGCTTGATGACATTAAAGTTTGCAAATCGCTATCTGCTGATTCAATTCGGTATGCATCAATGACAATGTCTTGAGTTGCAGATGAAAAACCTAAAAATACAGCTGCCCATGCCATTAAGTTAAGCGAGTCAACAGCAGGATCAATTAATGCCATTGCACTTATTGCCAGCATGATCATAAGTTGTGAAAATAATAACCATGCCCGTCTTTTACCGAGCCTTTTAGTCAAAAGGGGTAAAGGCAGTTGGTCGATAAGTGGAGCCCAGACAAATTTGAAGGAATAGCCTAGTGCAGCCCAGCTAAAATAAGTGACAGCACCTCTTTCAACGCCAGCTTCTCTTAACCAGAGGCTAAGAGATGAAAAAATCAATAATAAAGGGACGCCGGCAGAAATTCCTAGAAACAACATGGTCAACACTCGAGGATGGCTGAATGTACTTATTGTTTCTTGCCAACTTTTGGTGGGAGTTGCTTGATTTATCATGAAGGCATGGTGTAATTATAATCAATAATTAATGGAGCATGATCAGAAAACCGTTCATTTTTATAAATTTCAGTACCTAATACTTTGCCCTTTAAATTGGGTGATAAAATTTGATAATCAATGCGCCAGCCAACGTTATTAGCCCAAGCTTGTCCACGATTTGACCACCAGGTATATTGGTGTTCTTCTTGCACAATTTCGCGAAAAGCATCGACAAAATCCATTTCATAAAATAATTTATCTAACCAGGTGCGTTCCTCAGGTAAAAAACCAGAATTTTTTTGGTTACCTTTCCAGTTACGAATATCTTCATTTTTATGAGCAATATTCCAATCCCCGCAAATAATATAGTCACGCCCTGATATTTTCATTTGTGCTAATTTTTCCATCATATGATCCATACAACGATATTTGACCTGTTGGCGTTCTTCTTTTGCTGAACCAGAAGGCATGTATAGTGATATGACGCTTAAATTTGCAAACTTAGCTTCAATATATCGACCTTCAGTATCAAACTCATCATTACCCATGCCAATAATAATTTCGTCAGGTTTTTTGCGACAATATAACGCGACTCCACTATAACCTTTTTTTTCTGCATCATGATAAGAACAATGATAATTTTTAGGCCAAAATGCTTCCGCGATGAGTTGCTCTGTTTGGGCTTTAGTTTCTTGAATGCAAATAACGTCAGCATTTTGTCGTTCTAGCCAAGGGAAAAAGCCTTTGCGCTCAGCTGCTCTTATGCCATTTGCATTGAGTGAAATAATACGCATAATAAAATGAATGTTGCAGAATTAGTGAGTAAATCGTATTATACTCAGTTCTCTTTTAAGTATGTAGCCCATTTTGGGTAATGTGGAAGTAAAATGAAACCAGAAATTCATCCAGAATATAAACAGATTACAGTAACATGTGGTTGTGGTAATAAATTTGAAACAGGCTCAGTATTAACTGAAGATTTGCATGTGGAAGTATGTTCTTCGTGCCATCCTTTTTATACTGGAAAGCAAAGAGTTGTTGATACAGCTGGGCGTGTAGATAAATTTCGCAAGAGATTCGGTAAATAAATTTTTTTATTTTTCTTCTGGATTGTTGATTAGTAAGTAAAGGATTTTAGATTTATGGCTAAAGAGACGGTAACAATAAGAAATAATGTCAATGGAAAAGAGGCGGATTTTTCTTTACTAAGAGGTACTACTGGAACACCGGCGGTGGATATAGGTACTTTGAATAAAGAGTTAGGGGCATTTACTTTTGATCCTGGCTTTATGTCTACAGCAAGCTGTAAAAGTGCTATTACCTATATTGATGGTGAGAACGGTATTTTGCTTTACCGAGGATACCCTATTGAGCAGTTAGCAAAAAATAGCACCTTTCTAGAAGTCGCTTATTTATTAATGAATGGGGAGCTTCCTAACGAAGTTGAGTTATCCTCCTTTAGAGGTGAAATTAGGCAGCATTCAATGATACATGAAGCATTAAGAGTTTTTTTTAATGGTTTTCATTACGATGCTCACCCAATGTCTATGATGGTGGGAGTCATGGGTTCATTATCTGCTTTTTATCATAGTGAACTCAATATGAATGACCCTGAGCATAGGCGTATTTCAGCAATGCGAATGCTTGCAAAGGTTCCGACTATCGCGGCAGCAAGTCATCGGCATTCAGTAGGTTGGCCATTTATCTATCCTCGATTAGACTTAGGATACTGTGAAAACTTTATGAATATGATGTTTTCTCTACCTGGGCAGCAATATATTGATGAAAATAATTATATAGACCCCATTGCCGTCAAGGCTTTAAATTTATTATTTATTTTACATGCTGATCACGAGCAAAATGCCAGTACTTCAACAGTAAGATTAGCAAGTAGTACGGGAGCTAATCCATATGCATGTATGGCGGCAGGAATAGCCGCATTATGGGGGCCTGCGCATGGTGGAGCAAATGAAGCTGTTTTAAGCATGTTGGCAGAAATTGGAACAGTTGACCGAATCCCTTTGTACATTGAAAAAGCAAAAGATAAAAATGATCCTTTTAGGCTCATGGGTTTTGGGCACAGAGTCTATAAAAACTTTGATCCAAGAGCAACAATTACTCGTGATACTTGCTATGAAGTATTAGAAAAATTTCCAAGTGATGACCCACTATTTGAGTTAGCTTTGGCTTTAGAAGAATTTGCCTTGAAAGATGAATACTTTATTGAGAAAAAACTTTATCCTAATGTGGATTTTTATTCAGGTATTATTTATAAGGCTTTAAAAATTCCAGAAGATATGTTTACTGTTATGTTTGTGATCGCACGAACTGCGGGTTGGGTTTCTCATTGGTTGGAAATGATGGCTGAGCCTGGTCAGCGTATTGGTCGGCCAAGACAAATTTATACAGGGTATGACACACGTAACTATATTGATTTAACTGAAAGATAAGTGTGTCCGAATGCAATTGTTCTAACAGTTTTACGTCTGAAGAGGATGTATAAAGATAAGTAAAATAATAATGCTTAGGTATTTTTGCTTGTATCTATTTTGTTTATTCCTAAAATTTTTTATTAAAATAAGCTTTCTTCCTCTTCCTCTTCTTCTTCTGCATCATTATTCTCTTCCTTATTATTTCCTTCATAGTTATCTATTTCATCTTGATGGAATGAGAATTCTGTTGGTACATTTTCATCTAAGAAAAACTCCCAAATACCAGTAGAAGAATCTGGTTGAGCTAGTAGTCCTGTTTTAGGGTCAATATAAGCTTTAGTTATTCCTTTTGGAGCCATAAGATCATGTTCAGGTTTGTTCTTTAACGCAGCTTGCATAAAGTCTATCCAGATAGGGAGTGCTGCTTTCCCTCCTGTTTCACGTCGGCCTAATGGAGTTGCTGCATCAAAACCTAGCCAGGCAGTTGCTGAAATACCAGCACTAAAACCATTAAACCAGGTGTCTCTTTGTTCGTTCGTTGTGCCTGTTTTTCCTGCGAGGTCATTTCGGTTTAAAATTTTAGCGCGAGTGGCTGTTCCTCTTTGAACGACATCTCGTAATAAAGAGTTCATTAGATAACTAATTTGTGGGGAAATAATTCGTGGAGCAACATGTGATTTGCCAACGTTATTTTCTTGGCACAAAGGGCAGGCAGTTTTAGGCTCAGCTTGAAATAAAATATTGCCTTTATTATCTTCTATTCGATCAATAAGATAGGGTTTAACCAAAAACCCCCCGTTTTCAAATACAGAGAACATGGTAGCCATTTGTAGTGGCGTTGCATGTCCACTGCCAAGTGCTAGGGAAAGACTGTTTGGTAATTGGTTTTTAGAAAAGCCAAAGCGTAGTGCAGTTTTAGTTACTTCTTTAATGCCAAGGTCTCTGAGTAGGCGAATTGAAACAAGATTTCTTGATTTTCGCAAGGCTGTTCTTAGAGGGGTCATACCAAAGAATTTTTTACTGTAGTTTTCTGGCCTCCATTCTCCCTCTTGTAAAGGATCGTCAACTACAATCGGTGCATCATTTATTAAGCTAGCTGTTGTAAATCCCTGTTCTAGAGCAGTCGTGTAGATAATAGGCTTAAAACCAGACCCAGGTTGACGTTTTGCTTGTGTAGCGCGGTTGTATTTATTATTGAAAAAGTCAAATCCACCCGTTAAGGCTAAGATAGCACCATTAGTTGAATTAAGGGCGACGAATGCAGCCTCAACTTTCGGTATTTGTGATAATTCCCAAGTCTTATCGAACCTTTGTCTAACTTGAATTAAATCATTTATGTTTAAAATATCTGTAATGGATTTTAAATTTGGTCCAAGTAAGTCTTGTGTTTTAAATTTTTTTGCCCAACGTATATTATTAAACGGCAATTCTATTAAGCTGTCATCCTTGAGCTTAGCAATAGCAATATTTTTTTCTATTTTTATAATCTGAGCTGATTGAGTATCACCAATTGTAGAAAAATCTGATTTATTGAATTCTTGCTTGTTCTTGTGTGGTAGGGAATGGTAGCCATGTCGTTGGTCATAAGCATGTAAAGCTGATCGTACTGCTCTTATAGCAGTTAATTGTAAGGAGCTATTAATCGTAGTATAAACCTTCATTCCACTAGTGTACGCCTCCTCCCCTCCGAAATTCTCAAAAACTTCTTTCCGAACCATTTCTGAAATATAAGGTGCAAGAGATTTTGATTTTGTCGAATGAATTGAGGATGAAATAGGTTGGTTTAAACTATTATCAAAATCTTGTTGACTAATGTAATTGAGTTCAAGCATTCGGCGTAAAACATAATTTCTGCGCTGCAAAGCTCTTTCAGGGTTGGTTAAAGGGTTGAAAATAGACGGTGCTTTGGGTAAGCCAGCTAACATAGCTTGTTGTGAAAGGTCTAGCTCAGATAAATTTTTGCCGTAGTATGTTGAAGAGGCAGCTGCTATTCCATAAGCACGATGGCCTAAGAAAATCTTGTTTAAATAGAGTTCTAGAATTTTATTTTTTGAATATTTCTTATCTATTTTGAGGGCTAAGATTATTTCCTTAATTTTTCGTAGGTAGGTTTTTTCCCTGCTTAGTAGGAAGTTTCGGGTAACTTGCATTGTTATAGTGCTACCGCCTTGTTTCTTTTTGCCAGTTAGGATCAACTGAATGGCTGCACGTATTAACCCTTTATAATCAACACCTGGGTGAGAATAGAAATTACCATCTTCTGCTGCAAGAAAGGCATTGATTAATTGTTGTGGAACGTCATCAATAGTGATCGGAATTCTTTTTTTTTCTCCAAATTGTGCCAATAAAACCTCATCACTACTATAAATATTTAAGGGTACTTTATATTCAATTACTTTGAGTTGTTCTATGTCCGGGAGTTCATCTTGTAACTTATTATAAAAATAATATCCAACTATTGCTATACAGAGGGAAGCAGTGGTGAAAAGGAAAAAAGTCCACTTTAAAATCTTAAACAAAAAATGAGATGTAGTCACAATGATTTATTGGAAAGATAAGAAGAAATTTTACAAGATGCCCCTTTATAAAAGAATGATTTGAAAGGCATTAGGCAAATTGGTTGTGTCTGAGAATGGTTAGATTGTACTGCATTATAGTGGCTATTGATAGAGATGCGTTTTTTATTAAAAAATAGAGTTTAAGCCTATTTAAAAATGATTTGGAAAATAATAATAATACCGCTCTTAATGCCCTGTTTTTTTACTATATTGATACCATAGCCCATTTTTAATGACTAAAAATAATAATAATAAAAATATAAATATAGAGTTAAGTGATTGAAATAAATGTTTTTTTATTTTCATTGAGAGTAAATGTTTTTCATTTAATGTAAAAATTTAAAAGACTACTATACTTTGGAACTAAAGTAACTTTGATTGTTATAAATCAATAAAATTGACATTAAAAAAACGTAATGCAAGTAAATAGTTATTTAAGTTTTTATATTATTAAAAGGGTTCATCAATGAACTGGTTAAAAAGAGGGCAATCTGCTGTACTTGGTGTTGATATAAGTACTGCTGCCATTAAATTATTAGAATTGAGCTGGTCAGGGTCTAGGTATAAAGTAGAAAGTTACGCAGTTTCTCCTTTACCTCTAGATGCAGTGGTTGATAAAAGCATCAACGATGTTGATGTGATTGCTAATGCAATTAAAGCCGCTGTTAAGCAGTCTGGAACTAAAACAAAGAAGGCTGTGTAGCAGTGGCGGGGTCTTCAGTGATGACCAAAATTATTTCAATGCCTGCAACGTTAAGTGAAGACGAGATGGAAGATCAGATACTTGTAGAGGCTGATCAATATGTTCCTTATTCGTTGGATGAAGTTAATCTTGACTTTGAAGTACAGGGTATCACTGAAAATGACCCGGAAATGGTTGATGTTCTGTTGGCGGCTTCCAGGCGTGAAAATGTTGAGGATAGAGTTGAGGCGTTAGCCAAGGCGGGGTTAGAAGCATCAATCGTTGATGTTGAAGCTTTTGCAATGGAAAATGCATTTTCGGTATTTTCTGAACAATTACCTGAAGCATCTAACGAGCAGGCTGTGGCAATAATGGATATTGGGGCAACCATGTCTACATTAAATGTTGTTCACAACGATCGAACAATCTATACACGAGAACAAAGTTTTGGTGGTAAACAATTGACTGAAGAAATTCAACGTCGATATGGCTTATCATTTGAAGAAGCTGGACTAGCAAAAAAGCATGGGGGCTTGCCAGACAATTATGGACTTGATGTATTGGACCCCTTTAAAAAAGCAGTAGTTCAACAAATCTCGCGGTCATTACAATTTTTTACCTCTTCAAATGTTAATGAAAAGGTTGGTAGTATTGTTCTGGCTGGAGGGTGTGCGTCAATAGCTGGAATGGATAAATTAGTAGAGCAAGATTTAGGTATTCCGGTTTATATCGCAAACCCCTTTATCAATATGGCGCTATCTAATAAGGTAAAACCACAAAGTTTAAGTAATGATGCTCCTTCAATGATGATTGCATGTGGACTGGCATTAAGGAGTTTTGATTAATGGCAAAAATAAATTTACTTCCATGGCGTGATGAACTTCGCCAACAAAAACAACAAGACTTTATCGCAAAATTAGGTTTGGTTGTTGTTATGACTTGTCTAGTCTTTTCTTTGGGATATTTTTATATTGAAAGTATGAAAAGTCATCAACAAAGGCGAAATAAAATAATTGAAACTGAGATTGTGATAGTTGATAAGAAAATCAAAGAGATTAAAGATATTGAGCTAAAAAAGAGCCAATTATTAATTAAAATTGATGTTATTCAGCAGTTACAAGAAAGTCGTCCACAAATAGTTCATTTATTTGATGAATTATCAACAAGTACACCGGAAGGTATTTTTCTAACAAAGTTTGTTCAGACAGGTAAAAACTTAGCACTAACGGGTAGTGCATTGTCAAACGCTAGAGTCTCAGCTTATATGCGAGGTATTGATAAGTCTTTATGGCTTGAAGCTCCGGAATTAAAAGAAATTCAGGGAAAAAATCAAGAAAAAAATGATCAGTACAATAAATTTTCTATGCTTGCCAAGCAAAAAGGATTGCAGCTAACGAAACAGGGTGGTAAAAAATGATAAATTTATCAGAAGTTAATTGGGATTTTAATGCGGCAGGCTCATGGCCATTACCGATAAAAATAGCAACATTTGTTTTGGTTTCCATTTTAGTTGGAGCAGCAGGAGTTTACTACATAACACTTGACCAACTTAATGAACTGGAGCAATTTGAAAAAAAAGAGACTGAATTAAAAACTTCATTTGAAAATAAACAAAAGAAAGCGATTAATTTATCAGATTATCGGGAACAATTGACTCAAATTGAAGCATCTTTGGGAGAAATGATTAAGCAAATGCCTACTCAAGCAGAAGTCGCCAATTTGCTAATAGATATTTCTCAAACGGGTTTGGCAAGTGGTTTAGAATTTCGACTTTTTAAACCGGCTGCGACAATTCGAAAAGATTTTTACTCTGAGCTACCTATCAATATAAGAGTGATCGGCAGATATGAAGAGATAGGGCTTTTTGTTAGTGGTCTAGCATCATTACCACGAATAGTAACGGTACATAACGTTAATATTTCTCCTGTTGGTAAGACAACAGATAAAAACTCTTTGCTGACCATGAACGCAATTATCAAAACTTATAATGAAGAGTTAGATAGCGGTAAGAAAGCGAAAAAAAATAGGCGGAAATAATGATGAGCTTGACTGAAAAAATATGGTTTCAAGATAAAATGAAAGTAAGGCGTCTTGGTTTTAGTGTTGTAGTTTTATGCTTATCTGGTTGTATTAATGACGATGTTAGTGATTTAACTCAGTATGTTAAAGAGACTAAGGCTAGGCCAAAAGGAACGATTCAAGCATTGCCAGAGATAAAAGTAGTTGAGCCGTTTATTTTTAACCCTGATGGGTTGAGAGACCCTTTTAGACAGGTAGAAAAAACAAAGGAAGAAAAATCGGTAGATATTTCCTCTAGTACAGGGATTGTACCAGACACATCAAGAAGGAAAGAAGAATTAGAATCCTACCCTTTAGATACGCTACAAATGGTAGGAACGTTAACAATGGAAGAAAGACTATGGGGGCTGATTAAGGCCAGTGATGGAACGATACATCGAGTTCAAAGAGGAAACCATATGGGAACAAATTATGGTGAAATTATTCGAATTTTAGGTGGCAAAATAGAGTTAATGGAAATAGTTTCTGATAAAACAGGTTCTTGGGTTGAACAGCAAGCTTCATTACAACTGGCTGAGTGATTAAGGGTTACATGATGAGTATGAAAAATAATAGAGCAATGAAAGTACAAGCATTTCGCCATTGTGGTGGAGTCGCAGCAGGGCTATTTATATTGATGGCGCAAGCTCCTTCCGTAATAGCAGAAAATACAGCTATTTCGGAATTAACTTCCATATCAAATTTAAATGTATGGGTTGAAGATAAAGCGATTACAGATGTGAATTTTTCTTCCCTATCAGGAGATAAAGTTCAAATTGAGCTGGCTTTAAATGGAGCGGTTGATACCCCCAAGGTTTTTCAAACGAATAACCCTGCAAGAATTTCTCTTGATTTTGCAGATATACATAGCAATTTAGACAAAAAAATGTATAAGGTTAATCAAGGGGCAGTTAAAGCTGTTCATGTCGTTGAGGCTGCAGGTAGGACACGAGTCGTTATTAATCTTGCAGAAACGGCCTCTTATGATTTAGATGTTGTCGACAATAAGGTTAAGGTTATTTTGGAACCGTTGGCTTCAGTAGGTTCTGAGCATAAGTTGAAGTCTCCAAAAATAAAGAAAAAGGCTAAGCCAGATCTTTTAATGAAGAAAAATGATTCTAATGGATCAAAAAAAGTAGCAAAGCCACTTGGTTTGAAGAATAAAGCAAAGCTTAGAAAATCAAATTTATTTCCTGAGCAAGCAATTAAAAATATTGATTTTCGTAGAGGACCAAAAGGTGCAGGGCGTTTGCTCATAAACCTTTCATCTACTAATACAATCGTTGATATGAAAGAGCAGGGTGGAAAAGTTATTTTAAATTTTCTAAATACTAAGCTACCCGAAAGATTAGCAAAAAGCTATGATGTATCAGATTTCGCGACACCGGTGAAAACAATAGATGCGCAAACCAAAGGGAATGGGGTGTCGTTGACAGTTTCTTTAGGTGGTGGTCATTATGATTACTCATCTTATCAGTCTGATGGCATGTTAGCAGTAGATTTTATTCCACTGTCAATGGCTGAAAAGAAAGCTATGTTAAAAAGTAAATTTCCTTATTCAGGTAAAAAATTAACATTTAATTTTCAGGATATTGAGGTAAGGTCTGTTTTACAAATCCTTGCTGATTTTACTGGGTTGAACATTGTTGCGGCGGATACAGTGGGTGGAAATGTAAGTTTACGTTTAAATGATGTACCTTGGGACCAAGCTTTGGATTTAATCCTTAAGTCTAAAGGTTTAGCTAAAAGAGAGATGGGAAATGTTGTTTTAGTTGCTCCTTCAACAGAAATAACCAAGATTGAGAAAGAAGAGTTAGAAGCTAAAAAAGTCATTGAACAACTAGAACCTTTAAGAACTGAATATTTACAGATTAACTATGCAAAAGCTGAAGATATTTTACAATTATTGACTGGATCAAATGTTGTGAAATCAGTTACTCAAATGAATCAGTCAAGTTCAGGCTCAGGTCAAAATTCAGGATTATCAGGAGGTTTTAGTGGAAATAATTCAAGTTCAAGAGGATCAAGGTCAACTGAATCTTCTGAAATGCAAGGAATGTTATCTGCACGAGGCAGTGCAACGGTTGATGGCAGAACTAATACCATTATCGTCAAGGAAACTGCAAAACAGCTTGAAGATATTGCAGAGATGATCAAAATTCTGGATGTACCGGTCAGACAAGTTATGATTGAAGCAAGAATAGTGACAGCAGATACAAGCTTTGCCCAGGAAATTGGTGTCAGGTTTGGTATAGCAAAAGCTGCTCAAGTTGGTTCAGGTAAAGTTTTTGCCATGGGTGCCGGACAAAACACATTTGGAGAGTTAGTGCCAGATTCTGATGGCTCTTTTGTTTCTGTTCCTGACGGTGCTGGTTATTTGGTAGACTTAGGCGCAAATGCAATAGCTGGGCATCCCGTAGGTGCTTTGGGAATGACATTAGCTAGAGCTGCAGACTATGTGCTTAATTTGGAATTATCAGCATTAGAAAATAATAATAGAGGGGAGATATTAGCAAACCCTCGAGTCATGACATCTGATAGAGAAGTCGCTTATATCAAACAAGGTATACAAATACCCTATACAACGGTTAGCCAGGATGGAACACAAACAGAATTGATAGATGCAGTATTAGAATTAAATGTTACACCTCAAATCACACCCGATGGTGATGTGATAATGGACTTATTAATTAAAAAAGACTCACCTGACGTAGCTACTGGCGGTATTGATAAAAGAGAAATTGATACAATGGTTCGTGTTAGAGATGGAGAAACAATTGTCTTAGGTGGTGTTTATGAGGGAAATTCAGGGAATGAAGTATATAAAATTCCTTTTCTTGCCGATTTGCCAGGAGTAGGGTTTTTATTTCAAAAGAAAATCGAAAGTGAAAGAAAAAAGGAGTTGTTGATTTTTATAACACCTAAAATAGTAAAAAATACCTTATCGACTAGATGATAAAAGATAACGTATAATATGGAAAAAGAGGGGGGCTTGATGCCCCCTTTTTTATTGGTTTAAAATAGTGTTTTAATAGGTTGGTCTTAAGTAAATAGGATAGAATCCCAATTGAGCGTGATTAAAAGAGAATTAAATAAAAAGAGTGTAGGTTGGGCTGTCGTTTCTTTGGCAACCCAACGCCACTTTTGCAAAAGATGTTGGGTTAGAGATAGAGGTGTTAGCCAAGCTAGCAAATCTTTATTTCACTTTTAATCGCGCCCATCCTGATTCTAATTACCGAATAATAATGTTGAATGTTATATTCAACCTATTAATAATTCGTCAGGAGAAGTTTACTCACCCTTATGGGTGGGGAGTAAAAAATGAATTAAAATTGTTCCTAATCATAGTGATAAACACACTTATCTATCAACTGATTTATTTTTGGTTGAACAAAAATTATTAATAATAATAGCGTCCAATTGAGGTTTTAGGATGGGGAAACAAGCAGAAAATATTTATTTGATCGGTCTGATGGGAGCCGGTAAGACTACCATTGGCAGGCAATTGGCTACATCACTACAATTACCTTTTTATGATAGTGATAAAGCAATAGAAGAACAGACAGGTGTAGATATTCCAACGATATTTGAATATGAGGGTGAAGAAGGTTTTAGAATTCGTGAACGAAATATGCTTCAAGAGCTTACACAAATTGATGGAATAGTCTTGGCTACTGGAGGTGGAGCTATTTTAAGCGAAGAAAATCGTAAGGCTTTAAAAAATAATGGTTTTATTGTATATTTACAATGTTCGGTTGATAAAATATTGCAAAGAACCAAAAGAGACAATCAACGACCTTTGCTTAAAACCACTGATCCAAGAGAACGTATTGAGGCGTTATTTGCCGAAAGGGAAGGTTTTTATCTAAGTTGTGCAGATTTTACAATAGAAACAAGTATCATGCAGAGTAAAACGGTTGTGCAAAATATTTTGAATGAATATAACGGAATTCATTAAGCGGATATGAAAGAGTTACGAGTTGAGTTAAAAGAAAATAGTTATCCGATTTATATTGGCTCTGGATTATTATCGCAAAAGGAGTTGTTGATAAAGCATATCAAATCAAAACAAGTGTTAATTGTTACTAATGTTACGGTAGCGCCATACTACTTATCATTTTTACAAAAAAGTTTAGTAGAGTTTCAAGTTGATACTATTGAGCTTCTTGATGGTGAGCAATATAAAAACCTAGAAAATATCAATAAAATTTTTGATCACTTACTTGAGAATAAATATAGTAGAAATGCAACATTAATTGCGCTAGGTGGTGGTGTGGTTGGTGATATGGGAGGGTTTGCTGCTGCATGTTATCAACGTGGCATCCCTTTTATCCAGATTCCAACAACTGTCTTGGCACAAGTGGACTCATCTGTTGGAGGAAAAACAGGTGTAAACCATCCTTTAGGTAAAAATATGATAGGTGCATTTTATCAGCCGCAGTGTGTCATTGCAGATATGGATGTATTGGATACTTTAGAAGATAGACAATTAATTGCTGGTATTGCAGAAGTTATAAAATATGGATTGATTCGAGATTTAGAGTTTTTTGAGTGGTTAGAAAAAAATATAGGATTATTACTTGCAAGAAATAAAGATGCATTAGCTTACGTGATAGAAAAATCGTGTCTCAATAAAGCAGAAGTTGTAGTGGAAGATGAATTTGAGTCGGGCATTCGTGCAACTTTAAATTTAGGGCATACATTTGGTCATGCAATTGAAACAGGGATGGGTTATGGCACATATCTTCATGGTGAAGCCGTTGCGATAGGCATTTGCTATGCTGCGGACCTTTCTAAGAGAATGGGGTGGATAACATATGATGATATGGAAAGGATTATTGCCCTATTAAAATTAGCTCAGTTACCTGTTAATCCACCTAAAGAAATGAATGCTAAACAGTTTTTAGATTTGATGGCTGTAGATAAAAAAAATGTTGATGGAAAAATAAGACTGATTTTACTTGAGTCTATTGGTAAAGCAACATTACCGGTAAGTGTAGATCAATTGCTTCTTGAGCAAACTTTGAATAATTATGCAGGATAATGAATCGCCAATTTTTCGAATGAATAAAATTCATATGCCCAAGATAAAGGGCGTTGAGTCTGCTTTGTTAACATTAGAGCGTGCTCAGAAATTGCATTTATTGATCCATTTGATTACAAATCTTAAACAGTCTTTGGTTATTTGTGGGCCAAATGGCATAGGGAAAACAGTTTTAATTGATGAACTAACAAAATGTGAAAAAGATACATTATCACTAGTTTGTATTCAAGGGGCATCTGATTTAAGTTTTGATAATTTTCAATACCAATTAGTGCGATTGTTAGAAAATCAACTTGGTTTTGATGCTGAAAATCAAGATGTCTCAGAAGTTTTATCAATGCTTGATAAGAATAATCAGAAGGTTGTTGTTATTTTTGATGATGCGGGACAATTAATGCCTGGATTGATTGATACTCTTATTGACTTTGCTAGTGAAAATAAATGTTTAAAAATTATATTTTCTTTAACTCTTGATGAAATACAATCGAAAAAGAATTCTGATCGTAGAATAGATGATTGCCATTTTATAGATATTCCCCCATTAACAGAAAAACAAAGTGGTGTTTTTTTAAGAAGTCTATCTACCCAACCAGGAATCAATTTAGAATTTAATAATATTAATGAGCAGTTAATAGAAAAAATATACAAAAAAACGAATGGGATTCCTGGGGAAATAATTTATGAAGTATCAAAAGAAAATAATTTTAATATTATCAGCATAGAGAAATATAAATGGATTGGCCTCGCATTAATTGCTGCATTAATATTGACCGTGCTGACTAATTATTTATTTAATAGCGAATCTAAAGTAAGCCAAAGCGGTGATAAAAATAACCTTCCCTTATCAAAAAATAAATCTGAAAAAGTCGAAAAAACACACTATTACGTTCAGTCTGAGACAGATGTAGAAATAAATAATCCACAAGTGATTGCCGACGTTGATAAAGTTAACAAAAAAGAGCAGAAAGAAAGTTTTCCTGATAAAAATCTTGTTCAAAAATTTGATCATAAAACTAAAGTAGCTGAAAAAAAAGCTGAACAAATAAAAGTTGAAGACGCCCCTTTTTCCCAGAAAAAAGAAGAAAGTTCTAAATTTCAAGAGTCAATAGAAAAAAATAAAATTGTTGAATTGGTTGGTGAAAATACTGAAAAAAAAATGGTTCTAGAAAAACCAAGTAAAGAATTAATAGATTTGGATAGATTTCAAGCTTCTATAGAGAATAAAAAGAAAACTGATGAAAAAAATGAAGTGCTAAAAAAAGATGTGATCATAAGAGCTGATGATAGTATGTGGGTCTTAAAGCAATCTAAAAATCATTACACTATGCAGCTAATTGTCTTATCTACGCAGGATGCAGTGTCAGGTTTTTTGTCAGAATATAAAGGCCTTTCTGATAATCTTAAGTTTTTTAGAAAAAGAAAGCAGGGAAACAATCAATATGTTGTTATCTATGGATCTTTTAAAGATGCAGCAACAGCATCCTTAAAAATGAAATCTTTACCTGCTCGATTTAGAAAAGCATGGGTCAGAAGTTTTAGAGGGTTACAAGAGATGATTAAAAAATAATATTAAATATGACAGCTTTAAAAAATGATATTTTCATTAAAACGTTACTTAAACAACCGGTTGATAGAACGCCTGTCTGGATGATGAGACAGGCAGGACGTTATTTGCCTGAATATAGGGCTGTCCGTGCAAAAGCAGGTAGTTTTTTAGATTTGTGTACTAACCCCGAGTTAGCTTGCGAAGTGACTTTACAGCCGTTAGAGCGGTTTGATTTTGATGCGGCAATATTATTCTCGGATATTCTAACAATTCCTGATGCAATGGGTTTAGGGTTATTCTTTAGTGAAGGCGAAGGGCCAAAATTTAGAAATCCTGTTAGAACTGAAAATGATATCCGGAATTTACCTATTCCCGATCCTGGCAGTGATTTGAGTTATGTTATTGATGCAGTCAGCTTAATCAGAAAAAATTTGCAGGGTAAAGTACCTTTGATAGGTTTTTCTGGAAGTCCTTGGACGCTTGCTACTTATATGGTTGAAGGTAGTAGTAGTAAAAGTTTTGAGAAAGTTAAGGGGTTGATGTATCAACAACCTAAGTTAATGCATCTTATGTTAGATAAGCTTGCTCAATCTGTTGCTTTGTATTTGAATGCTCAAATAGAAGCAGGCGCGCAAGCCGTCATGGTCTTTGATACATGGGGCGGTATGTTATCTACCGAAGACTATTTAGAATTCTCATTAAATTATGCAAAGCAAGTTCGTTCTTTACTTAATACGAATAGAGATGGAATAGAAGTTCCGACTCTTTTTTTCACAAAAGGTGGCGGATTGTGGTTAGAGAAAATGGTTGATGCCGGATATAGTGCTTTAGGTTTAGATTGGCAAACAGATATTTCAAGAGCAAGAGATCGGGTAGGAGAACAAGTGGCACTACAAGGAAATATGGACCCTATTGCATTATATGGGGAACCAGAGTTGATAAGAGAAAAAGTTAAATCAATTTTGCAAAAATATGGACAAGGCTCAGGGCATGTTTTTAATTTAGGGCATGGGATTTTGCCTGATGTGAACCCCGAACATGTCAAGGCAATGGTCGATGCTGTGCATGAATTTAGTCCTCAATACCATTTGTGAAGTAATAAGTACCCAAGTAAAATTATTTTAACGGTTTTACTTGTACTAAAAGCATAAGAACCGCTAAAGCTTTTCTAATCTTTTTTATCCTCTTCTTCGTTGTAAAAATAGTTTCGTAGCTTGCTATGAGCCTATTTTTACGCCTCGACAATTGCTCCTGCATTGTTCTAGCTACACACATCCATGTGTTAGTTGAATAGAACAAAAAATCCTGCGTAAAACAGTCAAAATAATTTTATTTGGGTACTTAAATATCCGTATATAAAACTAAAGCCAGCTTTTTAAACAATAAAAACCCCAAGTATAAATATATATTTGGGGTTTTTAAATAACGTATCTTAAATTAATCAAGAGCAGATTTTGCTCCGTCCATAGCCCCTTCTGTTGCGCCTTCAGTGATAGAACCACTTTTTGCACCCTCTACTGCACCTTCGACTCCACCTTTTGCTCCATCAGTCACTACTTCTTTTGCAGTGTCAGTAATTGAACCGTCTTGTAATTTATCAGAGGCTTTTTTTGCAGTGCCTAGGTTATCAGCTGTTTCTTTTGTCTCTTTTGCCGTTTCAGCAGTACTCGTGACATCGCCTAAATTTAGAGCCATGGTATTTTGTGAGCTAAGTAAAAAAAGGCTTGTGAAGATTATTTTTTTTAACATTTTTTTCTTCCTGTAAAATAATGAAAGTTGTGGTGAGTGTTTAAGAATAGGGGAGTGTATTGAAGAACTGGCTGGAGAGCCAGCTTGACTGGCTAAGAAGCTTTGTGTCCCCTGCTTCTTGGTGAGATGGTATTGTTCCATCATCACTAGTTTATCTCTTAAGCAGAATATGAGCCAGTTTTTTTTAGGGAATGATAAGTTACTATAATATGATTAATTTTTTGCCGTGCTTAGTGTATCAATTAAAAGAAGCTTGAACAGTGGATAAGTAAAATAGTTTTAAACGTCGTTATTTGGAGACGTTGTTATTTGTATTTAAGGCGCTAAAAATGGAAACGTAACGATAAAAATTTTTTCTTGAACTAAAATAAGATGATAAATCAACTAATTTGTTTAAGATTATCACGTAGTTTAGGAGCAGTGCCACAAAAATGGTGACTCTATTATTCTAGTAGCTTGCTGTGTAATCCTCCAAGACGAAAAAAAGTACGTAAATTAGCAAGATCTGTTTTATGATGATCAGGAAGATTATCGCGAAAAGCATGAAGTTGCTCAATAATTCCTTGATTACTCTTATCGGAGCGAGAATGGCTTTTGATTGCGACCATAAAAGGTGCTAAAAAAGTTGAATACAGATAAGCTTCTTTGAGGTGTTTTGATGTTAGCCTTTTAAAATCTTCTAATAAAAAGGCTGCTCGCAAGGAGTAGAGATAATCTAAAGTAAAAAGCTCAGGTTGAGAATCTGAGTACTGATATGCAAAATCAGTTATAGATTTTTCAGATTTTAAATGACCAAAATCAACAAGATAAAGCCCCCCGTTTTTTTTAAGAATGCGATCAATTTCTGAAAATGTTTTCTCCAAAGCAACTTCATTTGGTAAGTGATGTAAGGCAACAGTAGAAATAACGGCATCTATTGACTGGTTGCCAAAAAATGAAAGAGCAGTGATATCTCCCTTATGAAATTCAACGTTCTTCAATCCTTGTTCAGTAATATAGTTTTGAGCCTTTTCTAGCATAGCTGTCGAAAGATCGACACCAATGAAATTTGTTTTTGGGTTTAACCTGGCAACCATCGCTAGTTGAGTTGCTGGGCCGCAACCTAAGTCTACAACTGTATCGCCTGAATGTATAATTCCACATATTTGTGCGCAATGAAACAAATAAACAGGCGCCATAACGCCATCTTCACGACCTGCGCGAGTGTAAGCTAAAACTTTTTCAGGGTCATCCATCACAAGATCTGGCTCATTAACTCGTGAACTTCGTTCACGAGTGATTAGTTCGCGTAGTAATGTTTTAAGAACTGATATGCTTGGCATTTTGAAATTCTCCGCTGGTATTAAGGAACCTCTGATCAAGTCCAATTATTTTTAGCTTGCTAAACTGCCGATATTTTCCACGAAGATCGGTGGAATAGAGTGACTATTACGTCTCACTTCGTGAAAAATAGCGACAGTTTTTTCTGCGCTAAATTCTAATCAACTTAATCAGAGATTCCTTAAGTACCGAAGCTAAATTATTTTAGCGATTTTACTTGTACTAAAAGTATAAGAACCACTAAAGCTCTTCTAGTCTTTTTTAACATCTTTGCTGTTGCATAAACAGTTACGCAGCTTTATGATAATGATTTAAACCTTTTTCAATCGATACAACGCAGAAATGTCTTCATCTGCATAACCTTGCTCAATTAACTTTTCGTAGTCTGTTAAAGTTTGTTCTATTAAGTTTGTAACAGCCCCTGATTGTTGTGCCATATTTTTACAAATGACTAAATCTTTATGGTGTAAGGCTACTTTAAAACCAGGCCTAAATATTTCTTGTAGCATACTTGTTCCTCTGTTTTGTAGAAACCAGTTGCTTGCCGCTCCACCTGAAATTACATCAATCACAGCATTCATTTCTAAACCTTGTGATTGACCAAAAGCTAATGCTTCAGTAACAGCTTGATTTATACCCGCAGCCATTATCTGATTAACAGCTTTGGCTCCTTGGCCTGAACCAGTTTGTCCAATATAAATAATTCGTGAACCTATTACCTCTAAAACGGGGAGTACCTTTTTTAAGGTTTTTTTATCACCACCGACCATAATGGCAAGTGATCCATTTTTTGCACCTTCTGCACCGCCCGAAACTGGAGCATCAAGGTATGAAACTTGTTTTTTGGTTAAAATTTTTGCGGCCTTTTGAGCAGTTTCCATACTGATAGTTGATAAATCAATGACAACAGTGTTCGGTTTTATAGTTTCAGCTATTGCATTTATCATTTGTAAAACATCTACATCCTTTGATACGCAGATCAGAACAATATCAACTTGCCCTGCTAGTTCCTGAGGGGAAGAACATGGGGTTAAATTTAACTCCTTACCAAAATCCGTAGCTTTCTTGCTAGTTCTGTTATAAATAGCGACAAGTAAACCTGATTTAGCAATATTTCGTGCCATTCCAAGTCCCATTGTTCCCAAGCCTATTATGCCTACTTTCATATCTTATAAAGTGGTTCCAGGGTGTTATCTACTTTTTTGTTTAATCTCTCCAGTGCATTGTTTTCTGCTAAAGCCTGGAATAGTTTTTTACCTTCCCAATATGCCAATGGTTTTGTCGAATATAAATTATTGTTTATTTTAATAATTTGTTCGCTTAAACGAAATTCACAGTGAGATGCAATAGTTGATAAATTAGTTTCATTAAATTTTAGTCTCCCCCAGTCTAATAATGCATTTTTAGCTTCTACCTGATTATTATCTTTACATGCTTGTTTGATTGTTTTAATGATTTCTTTCAGTTTTAACTGTTTAGGATTAATTGGCACTATTTCATCTTTTGGAGAGTTTTTATTAAAAAACAAGGAGGTTGAAAGCCAGCCACAAGCGAGGAAAAGAGAAAACCATTTCCAAAAATTATTTTCTACTTTGTGAACAACTGGTTCAGGTTTAGTTGTTTCAAGTTGTGTGGGAGATAGAGTCTGGTTGTTAGAAGAGGGTTGAGCAGAAGAAATTGCAGTAACAATTGTTTCTGGGATTGTTGCTACTTCCATTTTCTGAGTTTTAGTATTAAACCAAGGTATTTCTATTGCTGGTAGAGTATAGTTTCCAGGCTCTGATGGAATATAAGCTATTTTTTGTTCTCTTAGGGAAATTAAGCCATCTGCATTTTTTTGTTCTTTTAAACTAGGTTGGTCTGAATAAGTCTTTAATTTATAATCTGCGGATTCTGTGTGCAAATCAGGTAGTTGGGCTGACATGGTGCCTTTAGCTAAGATAGTTAAAGTTCGTGTTAACGGTTCCCCTGTCTTTATTTGATGAATATCCCCTGACCACTTTTCCTCAAGATAAAGTTGTTCAGATGGAATCCAGTGTTTTCCAGAGAAGCCTTTGGGTGCGGGTTTGACTTTTAGTGTAATTTCTTTTGAGCTTACTCGTTTTGTAGTAGTTTGTCGGGAGTTGAAGAAACCATTAAAGCTAGGGCGATTGTTAGAAATTACATTGGCAGTTAACACTAGGGGTTTAATTGTTTTAGTACCACTTTTTTGAGGAAAAATTGCGTATTTCCTCTCTGTAACAAGATAGTTAACTCCACTTAGTTCAGTATTATAATTTTTGTCTTCACCTATTTGTTCAATAATGGCATCTGTCAGTTTAGGTTCATTTAAACTTGCTTGTGATATTTGTACTCTTTGAAAAAACCGAAGAGTATAAATAACTTGTGCTTGAACATAAGGTGTTAGAGAAGAAACGCTAACATCTAAAAATAAATCTTGATTGTTGGTATTGTTTTGGCTGTTGTTAGTATTTTTAGTGATTAATAGTGTGGCAGGTTGGCTGACATCATTGCCGAAAGAAATGGAGGGGATAGACAGACTACCTGTTTTCTTAGCCATAACATTCAATATCCATTGAATAGTCCGTCTATATCTTCCATTGACTAATGAATTTTGTCTTTGTTGGGCCTCGTTTAATATTGTAAAGTTTTCTTCCAAAGGGCTAAAATCAGGTTGACCATCAGGTGGTTGAGTTGAAGTAAATATTATTTGAAATGATTCATTAATATTGACGGGGGTTCGGTCTACAGTAGTTCTAATTTCTGTTGCGAAAACCATTTGGCTTGAAATAAAAAACAAAACTAAACTTAGGCAACTAGAAGCAAATAACCGACCCATCTTACTTGCCTTTTTATCCGTCTTCAATCTTATTGATTCGGTTATATAGCCAGCTTTGCGCCCTGCATAAGAAGATTGAATATAAACAAAAATTTTTCGTAAAATGGGTGGGTTATTTATTTCCAGCTGCCTTATGATTTGAGAGTAATTTTTTTTATACATTATCTTTTATTGGTTGCGCTGTTTGTATTGGTATTTGAATTTACGTTTCAATAAACCAGCGGGATCGTCAGGTATCCGGTTAAGCCATTGCTCATTGGCTTGTTTTGATTCGTCATATTCTAAATCTTTTGCTACTGGTATGGCCTCGGGCTTTTTAGTATCTTTAAGGTCTTTTGAATCATCAGATTCGGATTTTTCCACAGATTGTTGTTTTGATTTCTTGGAATCGGCAGTTTGCTTAGAGTTTTTTTCTGATTTTTCCTGCTTAGATTTATTCTTGTTGTCAGACTGTTTTGAATCGCTATCCTTCTCTTTATTCTCTTTATTCTCTTTATTCTCTTTATTCTCTTTATTCTCTTTATTCTCTTTATTCTCTTTATTCTCTTTATTCTCTTTATTCTCTTTATTCTCTTTATCGCTTTGCTGTTGATTTTTTTGTTGTTTTTCTAGCTCTTTTTCCACTTGTTGAATATTGTATTTAGCATCTTCATTAGCGGGGTCTTTTTGTAAAGATTTTTTATAGGATTCTATAGCCTCGGCTAACTTACCAGATTTAGCCAAGGCATTACCTAAGTTATAGAGCCCAGTGGAAGATTGATCATTTTGCAATGTAGAAATAGTTTGATCATATTGTCCAGCTTTATATTGTGCAGCAGCTTTCCATTGTGGTTGACTAAATTTATCTGCAGCTTGTTGGTAATTTTTTTGAGTAAATGCTTGATGAGCTGCTTGGTCAGGTGTTTCCCATAAATCATTCCATTCCAGTGCGTAACTTGCTTTAGGGAAAGGCAACAAACAAAGCAACGCTAACGATAATAAGCCTTTTCTAAAAAAGAGGGCGGCGAAAGGTAAAACAATTAATAATAACCATGGTCCTTTTTCGTTCCATTGGTCAATTAATAAATTACTGTCCATGCTGTTTTCATTATTTGTTGGTGTTTGTAGCTGGCTCAGTATCGCTTCAATATCGCTATTATCATTAGTTATTGTTTTATAAATTCCATTACCTGATTTTGCCAAACGGTCTAACTCGCTGACATTGAGTTTGGGGATACTAATATTTCCTAATACATCTTTAAAAAAACCTCCACTGGCTTTTTTAATTGGGGCACCACTTTCTGTGCCTACTCCAAGGATAGATAAGTGATAACTTGATAGTGATTCAACTTTAGAGATTGATCGCTCAAAATCAACACCGTCAGTGATTAATAATATTTCACCAGATTGTAGTCCTGCTTGTTTTAATAATTTGACAGCAATTGATAAAGCCAATGAAGTGTTACTTCCTTCGACGGGGATAATATCTGTGGTCAATGCTGAAAGTTGATTAGCTATCGTTTCTGTATCAGTAGTTAAGGGAGTAACAGTAAAAGCATCACCGGCGTAAACTAATAAAGCGGTTTGACCATCTTTTCGTTGATTTAAAATATCAGCAATTTTATACCTAGCCATGGTTACGCGATCAGGTTTTATATCGGTGGCATCCATAGACTGAGATAAGTCTAAAATGATGACTAATGCAGCATCATTTCTAAACACGGGAGAAGGCAGCCTTTCCCAAGTTGGGCCGGCCAAGGCAATGATAATTAATAGGCTAGAAAGCCCTCCCAGAAATAAAGCCCAGCGATTTCTCTCTATAGGTCGTTCTTGTAAAATAAAGGGTAATAATTCAGCATCGCATACATTTGACCAGTTACCTTGATTCAGCTTGTTTTTAAGCAATAAAATATAAATAATGATTGCAGGAACTAAAGATAATAACCAAAAAGGCCTAATAAAATGGAACTCTGCTATATTCATAACCACCTCAAGTGACGAGTACTAATCAGGACGGATAGTAAGAATGATAAAGCTAAAGGCCAATGATAAAGTTCAGTTTTAGGTCTAAAAAATTGAGTGTCTTTATCAACGGGTTCTAATTCATCTAATAAGGAGTAGATTAGATCTAGTTCTTTGGTATCTCTTGCTCTAAAGTATCGCCCCCCTGTTATTTCGGCAATTGATTTTAGGGTTTTTTCATCAAGATCTATTGAGGGGTTGACTCGTCTTGTACCAAAAAAATTCTGGATGATCATTTCATCAGCACCAATACCGATAGTGTATATCTTTAAGTTGGAGTCAGCAGCAAGTTCTGCTGCTTTTAAAGGAGAAACTTCACCTGCTGTATTGGCTCCATCAGTGAGTAATATCAGAACTCTGCTATTAGCTGATTTTTTATTTAAACGTTTAACTGCAAGACCTATCGCATCACCAATAGCTGTGCCTGGCTGTTCTCCTTCAACATCTGCTATGCCGAGTCCATCGGGTGAATTTTTACCATGAAATGATTCTTTTAGAAAATCATTCACTGTTTTTCTATCAAAGGTGGGGGGGGATTGAAGATAGGGTTTCGTTGCAAAAAGTAGTAAGCCAACTCTATCTCCACTTCGTCTTTCTAAAAACTCACCGGCTATTTTTTTTGTAGCAACTAAGCGATCAACTCCTCTATCGTTGATAATAAAATCTTTTGTACTCATGCTTCCTGAAACATCGACTGCCAGAATTAAATCTCTACCACTTATGGACTTTTCTATTGGTTCACCCATCCATAGCGGCCTCATACTAGCAAGTACCAATAAAAACCAGGCAATAATAGCCAAAATCAAAGGCCATTGCTTAGTTGGAGTGACTGATTTAGTTTCGTCTGCGGCAAAGTCATTTAAAAAAGGGACTTTAAGCGCGGCTTGGTCTTCAGGTGTTTCAGAGGGTAGAGCCCATCTAATTAATGCAGGGAGTGGAAGTGCTAATATTAACCATGGCCATTCGAAATTAATCATTTTTTATTTCTTTGGGCTTTAAGCCATTTTTCACAGATATTAATTATTTTAGTTATATCTATATTATTATCAGGTATCTTTTTAAAGTGAGCATTGGCCAAGTATTGTCCTGCTCCTTGTGTAAAAGGCTTGTCTATTAGCGTTTTATCTAGATATTCAAGCCAGGCTTGCCCAGTAAGACTGGCACAATTACTTCTGGGAGAGTTGCTAATTGCTACACGGCGTAATAATTCAGATATCTTTGCCAGTTTATGAATGTCCTCAGATGAATTGTCTTGTTTGATTTCTAACAATTGTTTTTTAGCTGTTTTTATTGCAGTAGGGCGGGTTATATAGTGAATCAGCCAGGCAATAAAAAAGCAAGCTAGAAGGACTATCCACCAGCCAATTGCTGGTGGCCACCAATTGATGGCTTCAGGTAAATGAATTTCTCTTAAAGAAAGTGATTGGGGTTCCATTACCGTAAAACCTCTACCGGGTTATCTGTTGTGTTACATTGGGAAAAAGCGATGCCCATTTTTTTTGATATTTTTCGTAAATAATTTACTCGGTCTTGAAAGTGTTGTTGATAGCTTAGAATACGATGCTGATCATCAGTATTAATAGCTATGGTGCGCTCTTTATCAGTAAAAAGATAACGTCCATTGGTTGGTAACTGGCTTTCTAAAAGATCATAAACCTGAATTAATACGACATCACAATGGCGAGATAATTTGGCTAAGTGATTTTCAGATTGTTGATTTAATCCACGAAAATCACTAATAATATAAATAAGGCTCCCCGGGCGAGTATGCTGGATTAATCTGCTTAAGGCCTTTTCTAGTGACATATCTGGTTGAGGAACGGAACGAACCAACAGAAGAGCGCTGAAAAAACGTAAAACAGCATGTTTGCCGTTTTGTGGCTTTAATTCCTGGCAAAGTGTATCGGTGAAAATTTGTCCACCTATCCGGTCACCATGGTATTGAGCCATCCATGCAATTAAGGCAGCAATTTTTGATGCTTGTACAGATTTAAAGACTCCTCGGGTGGCAAAATGCATGGTAGGGCGGTCATCTACTGAAATAAAGACGGGACGTTCTCTCTCTTCACGAAAAATCTTGGTATGTGTTTTTCCTGATCGTGCAGTAACACGCCAGTCTATGCTCCGTATATCATCACCGGGTTGATACAATCTGGATTCATCAAACTCCATTCCTCTTCCCTTTGAATGAGAAATGTAACCACCGCTTTGCCTTGAACGAATAGAGGCTTTTTGAAGCTTAAGTTGGGAGGCTGATTTTGCTAAATCGACCAAAGAACTTAGTTGAATTGAAACTAAGTCTTTTTTGCTAGATGTTTTTTCACTCATTTAAGGAATGGCAATTCTGCAAAGTAATTCTTTGATAAAATCATCGGTAGTGAGGCCCTCAGCTTCTGCTTCATAGGTTAAGATCAATCGGTGACGAAGGACATCATAGGCCATATCTTGAATATCTTCCGGGCCAACAAAATCTTGTTGTTTTAGCCAGGCTTTGGCTCTGGAACACCGGTCTAAAGCAATACTGGCTCTTGGGCTGGCACCGTATTGAAGGGACGTTGCCAAATCATCTCCATATGCACCAGGATTACGAGTGGCTAAAATAATTTGTAATAAATAGTTTTCTAAACTGTCGGCCATGTGAATGTCCAAAATTTCACTGCGGGCATTCAAAATTGATTGTTGACTTATGGGTTGATAATCTTCATTGTCTTCTTCAAAATCACCTTTAGCTTCTGCTCGAGCCAAATGTAAAATATCTTTTTCGTGTTCAGCTTCTGGGTAATCTATTTTTATATGTAATAAAAAACGATCTAATTGAGCCTCAGGCAGGGGGTAAGTCCCTTCTTGTTCTATGGGGTTTTGTGTTGCCATGACCATGAATAACTCAGGTAATGGATATGTTGTACTTCCCACAGTAATTTGTCTTTCAGCCATGGCCTCTAGTAATGCTGCTTGTACTTTGGCGGGTGAGCGGTTTATTTCATCAGCTAAAACAAGGTTATGAAATAAAGGGCCTTTTTGAAATTCAAATGTACTTTGCTGTGGCCGGTAAATTTCTGTCCCTGTCAAATCAGCTGGAAGTAGGTCGGGGGTAAATTGTACGCGATGAAAATCCGCCTCTATCCCTTTACTTAAAACTTTAATGGCACGAGTTTTTGCTAATCCGGGTGCCCCTTCAACTAAAATATGTCCATCTGCCAGTAAGGCAATTAACATTTTTTCTATTAAAGTATCTTGACCAATTATTTGTTGGTTAATATAAGATTTAAGCTGCTGAAAAGAGCGTTGAGAGGTACTTTGACTTGTTTCTGCCATGATTACGATTGGTTTTCTTGTTAATTTATAGACTTATTATAATATAGCGTTCACATTTTCAATGCGAGTTAAAGTATAAGTTAAATCTAACGAGCGATATAGTGTAAAGTTTACTATTTTATTCAATAACTCACAAAATTGTAAGTATTCAAATGTCTGATTATAAAATAGCACCTGTTTCAAGTCGCTCTATTCCAGACGGAATTCCATTTATTGTTGCTAATGAAGCTGCTGAACGTTTTAGTTATTATGGGATGCGAGCTATTTTAGTTGTTTTTATGACCCAGTATTTAATGAATTCAGCAGGTGAATTAGATGTGATGAGTGAAAATGAGGCTCAAGGTTATTTTCATTTATATGTTTCTGCTGTGTACTTTATGCCTATTTTCGGAGCCTTGTTGGCAGATGGGTTTATTGGTAAATATCGAACAATTTTATTTTTATCACTATTTTATTGTTTCGGACATTTTGCTTTAGCTTTGGATGATACTCGAATGGGGCTATTAATAGGACAAGGATTAATTGCACTGGGTGCTGGTGGAATTAAACCGTGTGTCTCATCGCATCTAGGAGATCAGTTTGGTCGATCGAATCAATATTTGCTGAGTAAAGTCTTTGGCTGGTTTTATTTTTCTATCAATTTAGGTGCTTTTGCTGCAATGCTAATTATTCCCTGGTTATTAGATAAATATGGTGCCGCTGTTGCCTTTGCTGTTCCCGGTTTTTTAATGTTGATAGCAACGATTGCTTTTTGGAGTGGACGTTATCGTTTCGTTCATATTCCTCCTGCTGGAACAAGTTTTATACAAGAGGTATTAAGTCCTTTTGGATTAAAAATAGTACTTAAGTTAGGGAGTATTTATCTTTTTATTGCAGTTTTTTGGGCATTATTTGAACAAACAGGTTCATCATGGGTGTTACAAGCACAAAAAATGGATAGAGTCTTATGGGGTGTTGAGGTTTTGCCATCACAGATTCAAGCAGCCAATCCTTTATTAATTATGATTTTGGTGCCTTTATTTACTTATTTTATATATCCCACCTTAGATAAAATTATTAACTTAACAGCATTAAAAAAAATAGCGATAGGTTTGTTTTTAACGGTCATAGCCTTTACTATTCCAGCATGGATTCAAATACAGTTAGAGCAAGGGTTAACGCCACATATTAGCTGGCAGTTACTAGCTTACTTGTTTTTAACTGCGGCAGAAGTCATGGTGTCAATTACTTGCCTGGAATTTTCATACACTCAGGCGCCAAAAAGTATGAAATCATTTATTATGGCACTCTTCTTTATGTCTATAGCTTTGGGGAATTTGTTTACTAGTGCAGTTAATTTTTTTATTATCAATGATGATGGAAGTAGTAAGTTAACAGGTTCAGAATATTTTTGGTTTTTTACTGTTTTAATGTTGATTACTGCTATATTGTTTTTAATTGTCAGTAGAAATTATCAAGAAAAAACTTATTTACATGAAGAGCAAGCAGAGTAGTATGGCTAATAATTTGAAGAATGGGGGTTTAATGAAACTTATACAACCAATTATTTTGATGATATGTATTACGTTTTTTTCGACTAGTGTTTTGGCAGGGATATATAAATGTACAGATGATCAAGGAAATACCTCATATCAGGCTAAGCCTTGTGCCGATGAAAAAAAAGCAATTGAGATAGATGTAAAAACCGGTAGTTCCACCGATTTATCAATAAAGAAAAAGAAAAAAGAAAAAGAATTGGAGCTTAAAAAACGGCAGGAAATTGATCGTCAAAAATTGATTGAACTAGAAGTAAGACGAAAAAGAGATGCTAAAGAACAAAGTTCTTTAAACCAACAAGTAGTTAAAAATAACCCCATTCAATACTCGGCATTTTCTATTCCTCCTTATAGAACCGATAGATTATCTGATGTTGTTAAGGAATATGAAACCAAATTGCCTGATATTGAAAAATTAAGACGATTTGCGGCTAAAAAGGCATTAGCATCAGGAGAGTGCAAGCGTGTAGAGGCCAGTCACTTAAGCGAGAAAAGTACAGCTGATCAATTAGTTTTTTCTGTAGATTGTAGTAGTGCTAATACTTTCTATTTTAATGAACATGAACTCTTAAAATATTAGGCATAGTGGAATCAAAAATTGTTTTTATTACGGGTTGTTCAACTGGCATAGGCTATGCAGCAACAGTTGAATTAAAAAGGCGTGGACATAGGGTTATTTGTTCTGCAAGAAAAGATCAAGATGTGGCGCGGCTTCAATCAGAAGGTTTTGAGGCTTTACAATTAGATTTGTCTGAATCAGATAGTATTTTAAACGCAGTGAAACAATTACTTGTTCTTACTGATGGAAAGATAGATGCATTATTTAATAATGGTGCATTTGGACAGCCAGGTGCGGTTGAAGATTTAAGTAGGGATGTATTAAGACATCAGTTTGAAACCAATTTGTTTGGTACTCATGAGCTGACAAATCTAATTCTTCCTGTCATGCGAAAACAAGGGTATGGACGTATTATTTATAATAGTTCTATTTTAGGCTTTGTCGCAATGAAATTTAGAGGAGCTTATAATTCAAGTAAATTTGCTTTAGAAGGCTTGGTTGATACATTGCGAATAGAGCTTTATGGCACTAATATCAAGCTATGTATTATTGAGCCGGGACCAATTACCAGTAATTTCAGAAAGAATGCATTTGCTTTATATAAGAAAAATATTAATCCTGAATTAAGTTTTCATAAAACGACCTATCAACTGATGGAAGAGCGCTTACAGAAGGAAGGGCCAGCAGCTTCTTTCACTTTACCGGCAGATGCAGTCGTTGAAAAATTGATACATGCCCTTGAATCAAAACGCCCAAAAATACGTTACTATGTCACTTTTCCAACTTATTTATTTGGTTTTTTAAAACGTATTTTACCTTCTAGTTGGCTAGATTATTTATTGAGAAAGGTTCAATAATGGATGAGGTTTCTATTGGATGTCCTTATTGTGGAGAAATGATTGATATATTAGTTGATGGGTCTGAGGGGGAGCATGAATATTATGAGGATTGTTCAGTTTGTTGTTCTCCTATTTTATTGGAAGTATCGTTCGATGAGCTTGGAAAATTGAAAATTTTTGCAAAAAGAGATAGTGATTAATTAGGAAAAGCTCCCTAAAATTTATTGCCTTAAAATATTTAAGGTTATGTGGGGTTAAGTTAATTTTAGAAAACTTAATTCATGCAATACTCACAAAAATTGTGCTAGAATCACACCTAGCATATAGTTAAGTTAAATAAATTAAGATTTAAAATAGTTACATGCTCATCAAAATAACTACAACGAGGTATACATTTATGAAATTATTAAAAAGCGCTGTCGTAGCATTAACATTGGCATTATCTTTAGGAACTTTTTCAACAACTGCTGTTGCTTGTGAAGATGGAAGAACTTGTTTTGGTCCAGAGCAGGCGATTGATTTGGTTTTGGGAAGAATAGCTGAATCAATGAAGTTGATTAATGATGGTGGTGATGCTGACGATGTTCAAAAAATGATTAAAACAGCAATGGATGCAAAAAAAGAAATCAATGCTAGTGATATTGTTTCACGTCATGCGGCAAAAGCTAATGGACATTTGAAAAAAGCTAGAAAAGCTGCTAAAAAAGGCGATCTAGTTGAGGCTACTGCTCATTTAGAAGCGGGAGAAAAAGGTTTTGAAGGTTTGAAAGCGCGTCTATAAGCTTTTTTAACTGTTCATAAAATAGGACGCCTTGCGTCCTATTTTTTTGTCTTTTTATAGGTCTACTTACCCCAATCACATTTAACGCCTTTTAGTTTATTTTATAAAAAAATATGTCAGATTTTAAAAAATATAGATGCATGGAATGCGAGTATATTTATGATGAAGCTAAAGGTGATGTTCATAGTGACTTTGCTCCAGGGACGCTCTGGTCAGATATTCCCGAGAGTTGGGCGTGCCCAATATGTGGAGCACCTAAAAGTTTTTTTAAGTTAATTGAAAGTTCTTAGAATCTGTTCTTAACTAGACTTGAGATAAATCAAGCTTTCCGAAATAATCCTGAAGATTGATTTTTATAGGCATAAAGTATATGTTGAAGTTCATCTCTTTAGCCATTGAAATAACTTGATTGGTAAAGTTAATATTCCAATCATATTCTGCTTTAAATGATGCAGGAAATTTCACTTTGTTTTTTAGCTCCCAATAATTCATTGAAGATGTCGTTGTAATTGGGCTAATTCCAATAAATGTGTCAATGCTTTGTAAATGCTCAGCATAAATCTCTATCATTCTTAAGTCATAAAAAGGTTGAGAAAAAAAGCTAGAAGCGCCAGCGTCTATTTTTCTTTGCACATACATGCACTCGTCCTGAATTCCATTTCTATGTGAATCAAAACCAGCATGAATTGTTATTTGAGGGAATTTTTGCTTAACAGATCTAATTAAGTCAATTACATTTGTATTGTGATACTTTCTTTTAATACCTTCTGGTGGATCTCCGGAAACTAAAAGTACATGTTCTAATTCGTTTTCTTCAATAATCTGAAAAATATCACCAGATTTTATTGAAAAGTCAATTGCTCTAAAATGAGGGACAAATTGATGTTTTTTTCGGTCAATTTTTTTCCCAGTCTCCCAGCTTCTTATGTCAAACCGTTGAATATCGGGTACATTGATCATACTGATTGATTCGCCAAGTGTTGAGACAAATTGGTATTGATCATCAAATGCTTGAGCATTTCTTGGTACTATTTCAAATGAAATTTTCATTTATCTTATGAGGTTGTTGTATTTTGAATAGGGAGTTGATATAAATTTTTTTGGGGTGATTTATGTTTACAATGGGTTTGATTTTTGTTGATTGAGTAAATGTAGCTTAAGATATTTGTAATAAGTCACTTCAGCATTAGATATTGCAAGCATAAGCCCTTGTTCTCCATCAAGAAATGATGCGTTAATAAGATACGTACGAAAAAATGTCCATAAGGCACGAAAAATTGCCTGTATTAAAGATGACTTTTTCCCTTTGTCAAAAAGCATTTCAGCACCTAATGAAGAGTAATTATTAGTTTTATCTAATACTTCTTCTAATGAGGTATAGGAATCGTGAAGAATTGGGTTTTTAAGTTTACTAACAGAGCCATTTAAAATTACTCTTTCATGGACTAAAGAATTAGAAAATTCTCCTTGTTTTTTTTGAAATAAACGTAAAACATAGTCAGGCCACCAGCCGCCATGTCTGATTTGTTTTCCACAGTAGCTAGATAACCGAGGTATTTCAAATCCATGGTGAGTATTTTGTGGGTTGTGTATAGCTTGTAGTATTTCAGCTTGCAATTCTTTTGTAATTTGTTCGTCAGCATCAATAGACAAAACCCAGTCACCGCTTGCTTTGTTGAGTGCGCGCTGTTTTTGAGGGCCAAAGCCAGGCCAATCAGTTTCAAAGACATGTGACGTAAAGGTTTTACAGATTTCGACTGTATTATCAGTACTACCAGAATCTAAAACTACGATCTCATCTGCCCAAGAGACGGACTCTAAACAACAGGCAATATGTTCTGACTCGTTTTTTGTGACAATAATAATGCTAAGTGTTGGCATATTTTTTATTGCCATGAAAAATCATTTTCAATCCGTAAACCATGCATAGTCATACCATAAAGCTTTATCTCGTTTTGGCTCCATTCTTTTTGTTGGCGTTTTCTTTTAAATTTTTTTAACTTTCGCTCCAGCCAACTTTGTTTAAGTAAACGGTAATTATAGCGATAAGCCAAGCCATCTTTTTCTTCTAGCCCTCGTTCTTGTTTCATTGCTGTTTGTGTGATTGATCCATAATGATGTAGCCATGAAGCTCCAGTCATGCCGGTCGCAATGCCTGTTTTATCTGCTTCGTGAAAAAAAAGGGTGTCTTCGTAACCTAATAATTTAGGTGTTGGCTGAAAATAACCTATATCTAACCAGACTGATTGATGAACAGCAAGGCATACAGCATGTCTGTCACCGATTCTAAGGCTGTTTTCCATTGTTTTTGATGCATTATTAGAAAAAGCGTTAAAGTCATAATCGAGAGGACCTTCAACTAAGGATGGAGAAATAATTTTTAGCTTATTCTTTTCTGCCGTATGGATTAAATTTTCGATCCAATTAGCTGATACAAGCACATCATTATTCATGATAATCGTCCATTCTGCTTGAAGTGCTAAAGCTCCCTGGTTCCATGCGACCCCGCAACCTAAATTTGCTTGATTAAAAATAAGGCCGCCTAATGGAATTGATTGTAGATAGTTTCTCGTGTCATCAGTAGAACCATTATCTATGACAACTAGCCGGCTTAGGTCGGTGCCATGCTGAATCATGCTATCTATACACTGGCGTGTATACTCTACTTGGTTGTAGCAGGCAAAGGTTATTGCATAGTTTGATGGATTCATTGTTTAAGTTATTAATAAAAGAGTTGTTTATTGTAAGTGGAAGTAATTAGTTAAGTAAAGTGAGCCTGTTTTATTTAAATGATTATCGTCACGATAAAGCATTTGATCATTTTTAATAGCCCAACAATAATTTTGGTCACAAAAAGCTTTTATTGTGTCCCAGACTCTTACCGTAGGGAACTCGTGTAGCACTTCAAAAGCTAGATCGCGGTATTTTTTATGTTTGGCATCAATTATCGATCGTTGTGTGGCGCAAGGTTTTTTTGATGCTTGTCCGCTTATCCTCCATGGTCGTAGACTACAGGCAGAAGGTCTAAAGTCTAAAGCGGGAATATCCAAAACAAAGATTACTTTTTTATTAGCATCTGTTAAACGTTGAAAAGTTTCTCGCATTGTCGATTGAAAAATTTTAGCAATATCTTTTTTAGGTGATTTATTGATAAAAGGAGTTAATTGATTCCAAAGATCTTGCTGGTTTGTCTTTTTTTCTGTGAGCTGTTTTAACACGTAGCTTCCAGAATAACTACTCAGAATGACTGTTTTGACGGTTGGAGTTTTTATAGCAATTTCTAACGCTTTATTAATAAGAGAGGTACATTCTTTATCCGGGTTATTAAAAAAAGGTAGGCAAGAACTAACACCAAAATTAAATAGATTGCCCCCCGTTAGCGTGGGATTACTGATAAGCCCGGGGTAAAGGTGATTTGCATGGCTGTCACCAATTAACATTGCAGTAGCTGGTTTGTGACTACTTTGTTGCAAACAAAAAATATAAGTCCCGTATTTATCTAGGCAGGATTGTTGGGTTATTAAGTTATTTTTTTCCCAGGGAATCAGCCCGACTTCACCTGCATTCCAATTAGAATAAACTGGGAGACGTTTAGGGTAACCTTGTTTTTGGTAGACTTGAAAGCCTATTATTCCGATTAAAAATAAACTAATTAATAAGCCAATTGGTATTATCCAATGGTTTCGATAGCGGAATTTTTTTTCAATAAATTGATACGTCCCCCATGCCAAAATACAGCTTATTATCAATGCAAAAAAACGCAAGCTTGAGCTTGGTCTTTCCATTTCAATAATCTGTAAATAACTTAATATTGGCCAATGCCATAAATAAAGAGGATAGCTGATTAAGCCAATAAAAATTGCTGTTTTATTGGAAAGAATATAGCGATTGAACCAGGCCTTTTCTCCAGCTAAAATAATACAAGCTGCACCGATTGAGGGCATGAGCGCCCATCCGCTGGGAAATAATATATTTTTGATGTTGAAACTAATCCATGCAGTGATGATAAGAATAAAACCAAACCAGGAAAGAATATTTGCAAAACTTTTTTCTTTATCAATCGGTTGGTGGATCAGTATATGGTGGGCGACTTTGTCGAAGGTGGGTCGAAAATATAAATTAACGTATGCAACCGAGCTACCGATTAATAGTTCCCATGCTCTCGTCTGCGGGTGAAAAAAGACCTTGTCAGGATTATTTTCGATTTGATATACATTTAGCAAAAAAGAGAATGTCAGGCAGACTAAAATGATTGAGATAGGATTAAGGTGGAGTCGAAAAGCCAGTATAAGTAGTAAGGGAAAAATCAAATAAAACTGCTCTTCAATACTCAATGACCAGAGATGTAATAGGGGTTTTAGCTCTGCCGAAGTGTCAAAATACCCTGCTTCATTTTCTAAAATAAAATTAGAAATATAAATGGCTCCTGCCGATATGTGCTTTCCTAATATTTGATATTCATCAGATAATAAAATAAACCAGCCAGAAATTAAGCAAAATATAAGGACTACAAGTAAGGCTGGAAAAATACGTTTTATTCGTCGGCTATAAAATTCTAATAAACTAAAGTTCCCCTGAGTTAGCCCTTTAAGAATAATTCCGGTAATTAAATAACCAGAAATAACAAAAAATATATCTACGCCAATAAAACCCCCTCTTAGGAAACGAGGATATGCGTGGAATATTATAACTAATAAGATTGCGAAAGCGCGAAGTCCATCAATATCTGGTCGATAATTTAGATGAGAGTTATGCGTCATAGTCGTTTAAATAGGCTAGGAAACAATTTTATTTTTGGTTGCATGTTCTCCAGCTATTTGTGCTGTTAATCCAGCAATAATTAAGCCATAAAAACTAGATAAGTATTTTAAGTTAAATACTTCTATGCTGATACTACAGATGGCTAGGCAGGTGATATACGCAAGTCCAAGCTGAGAAGCTTTGGCTATGTCAGGAGTTTTATGTTTTGCATTTTTAGCAAATAGTAAAAAAGGAGTAATAAATAAAAATAATACCGATAGTGTACCTGTAATACCAGAACGTAGAGTGTTTGCTAATAGCTCGTTATGCGTGCCACAGCATGCCAGTGTTCCTTTAGCAGCTTCCGAGGCGGTCGAGCTAAACCAGGGTTCATTTAAAAATGCAGCGTAGCCTTTATTTCCATAGCCAAAAAGAGGATTGTGTAAAAAAAGTTGCCAGGTTATTTTCCATATTGATAGTCTAAGCCCTGTTGGTGAGTCTACATTAGAGTGATTAAGCCAGTTGATAATTTCATAAAAGCCACTTGATGATCTATTGCCTGGATAGGTAAAAAAACCAGCTGATGATATAAAGTAAAATGCAATAATGAGTATTAGTAGCCAAGGAAGGTAATGACGTATTGTGCGAAAATTAAAAATCAGCCAAATCACTAGAATAAAAGGGATTGCTAGCCAGGCTCCTCGAGTTCCTGAACCTATTATTAAAGTTAAGCCTATTAAAAAACCAGAGGCTTGATATAAACGCCAAATTAATGATGGTTTTGATGGTGCGGTCAAATGAAATAGGCAAAAACTGGTAAGAACAGTTGTGTATGTGCCAAAAGCATTAGGTCTGACAAAGGCGGTGGCATATCTCCCCAGTTCTTTTGCAACTATTTCAGGGTGAAGAAAAAGAGAAAGAGCTATTGCCCATAATGCTAAGGGTGATGCCAGAGATAATAAATGAGAAAAATTAACCTTTTTATAAATAAAAAAAAATAATATAGGGATTGAGAATAGCATTCTTGATGGGCCGTCATAGGCTCTCATAAGCCAGTCTTGTCTTCCAAGTTGGCTTAAAAATATTGCAATGACTGGAAGTGATAGAGCAATCAGGGTGGGCCAAATAATGTTAAATGTATTTGTTTGGATAAGATGAATAGTACTTTTTTTTATATAAAAAAGTGAAGGGATTAGGAGTAAAAAAAGACAAGTATTCGTCATTCCCTTTATGGATAAAAAGCCTAAAATGCTGGCAAGTAATACCAGTATTAAATAAGAATCTAGCCACTTGTTATCTGGCCTGCCAAGTATATTTAATTGCCTAAGTGTCATGGGTATTTAGTTAGAATATCTAATGTGTGGTATGAGCAAAAAATAGGAAGGCTTGTTTGAATGCGCATATTTTATAACGATATGAAAATAAAAGTATAACTATTCACCCAGTATTAGTTAAGTCTGGGGATGCCATGAAAAAAAGTGATTGATTTTAGTAGGCTCATTCTTTTTCAGATATTACATAATGAGATGATTTCAAAAGAAATCTTTTTTCAACTAAATGCCAGGATAAATAAGATGTTATGAATATACAAAAGACCAGTGATACTAGACCTAAAATGATATTTGAAAAGAGGTCATAATAAATAAATATTTGTATGATTGGAAAGTGCCAAATATAAACCCCAAATGATAAATCCCCATGTTTGCAAAAGTTTCCAAGATAGCTAAAAATTGTGGCAAAATAAATGATTATTACTGCCAAGGCAGCAGGGTATAGATAATTTATATTAACGATAAATATGTGTGTTAGAAGAATTGCTAAAGATCCTATCAAAATTGGTAGATAGTGTTTGTGAAAAAAATCGAAATAATAATAAAGAAATGCGCCAGAAATAAAAAAGGTCATTTGTCCTGGAAGTTGTCTTTCGAGCCTTATAAAAATTTCCATCTCATAATGTGATGATAGCCAAAACATGGTAAAGGAATAAAAAAGAGATAAGAAATAAATAGAACAAAGAACAAGAGCTTTGTTTGATTTTGAAAGGATGTAAGTAATCATTGGAACCAAGCAATAAAACATAACTTCAATTTTAATTGTCCAAAGAGCGCCATTAACTACATGCCATGGGTTCTCGTTGAATACACCGGGAAGAGTGAGATGAATAAAATTTAAAGTGAGTAAATTAAAAAAAATATATCTTATAAACTCAATATTGAAGTACCCATAAAATGATTCGGTAGAGATAAAAAACATAAAAAATGCACATAAAATAATAACAGTGAAATATCCGGGAAATATTCGTCTTGCTCTTTTGATGGCATAGTTCATTATTTTTGGGTTAGAGTCAAAGCTCATGAAAATTAAAAAACCACTAATAATAAAAAAAGAATCAACAGCGTTTTTAGAATTAAGAAATTGACTGCATATTGTTAATATCTCAAGTTGCGTTAACATTTCTACATGAACAATGGCTACTATGATAGCCAATATTAATCTCAGGATATCGAAGTTATTTGATTTTTTATTAATATACATTTTAGTTTTATAGATACCGCTTCTGTATTCACAACTGCGAGTTTCTTATTTAAATTATGGCAGTGTTTTTTTTAATGCTAAGTTAATATATTCGATGACTTTTTTGCTGGTTAAACTCTCAAGACATTCACTTCTGCTAAGTCTATGTTTATCACAGCCTTCTTCATAGCATGGAACACAATCACCTTCACCTTCACCTTCACCTTCACCTTGTACTAAATAAATATTATTAACCTGTTGAGATCCTTTTGTTATAAAAGGATTTTGGTTAAGGTGATAATCAATTGGCCAAGGCGCCCATTTGACAGGGTTAGTGGGTCCAAACAAGGCGATGACTTGTGTGCCTGTTGCTGCAGCTAGATGGGTGATACCTGTGTCAGGGCCAATAAACAGTTTGGCGTGTGAAATAATATGGCTTAAATTTGCTAAAGAAATTTTTCCTGCAAGGTTAAGGGTGTTTTTTGGCAGTTTTTTTTGTATTTGATGGATATAATCCTTTTCATCTTCACCAGGGCCGCCAGAAAGGATTATTTTTAATCCTTGTGATTGCAGATATTCTCCTATTTCAATCCATCCTTGATAGTGCCACTGTTTATATCTCCATTGTGGGTAAAGGTGTATAACAGCGTAGTTTTCAGTAATGTTAAAATTAGTGGGAACTAAAAAATTTTCTGATTTTGGAGGGACTAAGTCATATAGAGAGGGAATATTTAAAACGCTAGAAAGTTTAAGAAATTCTAGGATAGTGTGATTTTTAATATTATCAAATTCGACCCAGCCCTGAGTAAAAAACCGTTTCCACCAGCCTTTTTCTGGACGAGGAGGGACAAAGCCAATTCTATTTGGAGCAGAAATTAAGCCGTATAAAAATCGACGGTCGCCAGTTTGTGTCACAATACTAAGGTTATATTTGCGAAAAATTTGTTTAAATAAAGTAATTGTGTCGGTGAAGTTTGGGTGTTGAGCTGTTGTTATAACTTTTCGTATGTCAGGGTTTCCTTCCAGCATTGAGGCAGTGTGGGAATAAACTAAAACATCAATATTTGAGGCTGGGTAAGCTTTTTTAAAGGATCTAATTAAAGGTGTAGTTAATAATACGTCGCCAAGGTAGCGCATTGAAATTATTAGAATAGTATGAGGCGCTTTTTGTAAAGGAAGTTGTTGTTTCATATTATGTGTTTTAACTGCTGGCTAAGTTAATATAACATAGCAAGAAAGTAGGTTGATATAGTTGTGGGTTTGTCTTGAAACGATGTTCAAAGTAGAGGCGTCCCTAAAGTGATAAGAGGTTATTAAATTAATGAAAAAAACAAGGAAACGCTCGGGGCGTGTGGTCTACAAGCGGCTTATGAGTTATGTGTTCCCTTATTGGCGTATCTTTGCGCTAAGTATTTTAGGTTTTTTGTTGTATGCATCAACGCAGCCAATGGTGGCGATGATTATTCAGCACATTATTGATACATTAAATACTGAAGAGAGGGTTGGGATAGAATATTTGCCCTTGTTTTTTATTGCTTTATTCTTAGTTCGAGGTGTAGGCTCATTTTTGGGGAATTATTTTTTGGCTAGAATTTCTGGGAATGTCATTCATAATTTGAGATGTGAATTATTCAATCATTATACTGCTCTGCCTACTCAATACTTTGACAATAATAATAGTGGTTATTTGATTTCTCGAATTACACATAATGTGGGCGAAGTGACTAGAGCAACAACAGATTCTGTGAGGTCGTTTGTTAGGGAGGGTTTAACTGCACTAGGCTTGCTGATATTTTTAACTTACACAAATTGGCAATTGTCTTTGGTTTTTCTGGCAATTGCGCCAATTGTTGCTTTTATGGTGAGTTATGTCAGTAAGCGATTAAAGCGGTTGAGTCGGAATATGCAGAATACAGTAGGAGATTTGACACATATCACATCGGAAATGGTGACAGGGAATAGAATTGTCAAAAGCTTTAGTGGAGAGGAATATGAAAGAGAAAGGTTTAAAGAGGTTAGCTTAGATAACAGGCGACAGTATTTAAAATTAATTATGACTATGGCGATTCATAACCCTTTAATGCAATTTGTAGTTTCATTAGCACTTGCGGGATTAATGTATCTTGCTTTAATAATCATGAAGGATGCAGGGACAGGAGAGTTTGTGGCTTATTTAACGGCTGCATTTTTCTTGCCGAAGCCGATTAGGCAGTTAAGCGATGCCAATGCGGAAATTCAGAGAGGAATAGCGGCGGCAGAATCACTGTTTGAAGTTTTAGATGAATCTATTGAAAAGGACAGTGGTGATTATCAAAATACAAATTGCAGGGGGAAAATTGAAATAAATAATTTATCTTTTCAATATGAAGGGACTGAATTGCTTGCATTAAAAAATATAAACTTGGTAGTTGAACCTGGTCAAACTGTTGCATTGGTAGGTGTGTCAGGGGGGGGGAAAAGTACCTTAATTAATTTATTGCCTAGGTTTTATGACTACACAGAAGGTAGGGTTCTGCTGGATGGAGTAGATATTAAAAAATATAAACTTAGAGAGTTAAGAAAACAAATTGCGTTAGTTACACAGAATGTAACTTTGTTCAACGCAACAATAGCAAGCAATATCGCATACGGAATGACAGGGGAGGTGAGCAGAGAAAGCATAGTAACTGCAGCAAGAGATGCATATGCGATGGAGTTTATTGAAAAAATGCCTAATGGGTTAGATACAGATATTGGTGAAAATGGAGTGAAGCTATCGGGAGGGCAAAGACAACGTTTAGCTTTAGCGAGAGCGCTATTGAAGGATGCTCCTGTTTTAATTTTAGATGAAGCAACATCGGCTTTAGATACAGAATCCGAAAGATATATTCAAAAAGCGCTAAACAGAGTTATGAAAAATAGAACCACAGTCGTTGTAGCTCACAGGTTGTCAACTATTGAGACTGCGGATATTATTGTGGTAATGGAAAGGGGGGAGATAATTGAAAGAGGGGCGCATAAGGATTTAATTATAAAAAATGGTGCTTATGCAAGACTACACGGAATGCAGTTTAGAGAGATTGAATAAGAAATTGTGTGGTGATATTGCTTTGATTATTCAAAGAATATAGATAGATAATAGGATTTATCTCACTAAAAATTATAACAATTGTGTTTGGTTTGCACGGGCAAGAGAGTTTTAAGTGGAATGTCTCTTCTGAATAACCCAAAAAAAGCATTGACAGATTAAGTTGGTTCTGTAGAATAGTCGGACTCAGCAGAACGGAAGTGAAGTTGAAAAGGCTTCGGTCTTAGGGCTCTTTAAAAACGAAATCGAAATAATTTGTGTGGGTACTTGTGCTGGATATTTTTAGCTGTAGTGAAGAAATATTCGACACGATATTCACGTCAATTCAAGAGAAGGCTTTTTCGGAAGTTTTTTCTTAAAAACGTCAATAAGTAAAGCTTCGGATAATTATCTTATCTGGAGTTGTCGAGCCAAGATTGGAAACTAATCTTACTTAGTTTCAAACTGATTATAAACTGAAGAGTTTGATCATGGCTCAGATTGAACGCTGGCGGTATGCTTAACACATGCAAGTCGAACGGTAACATTGGAGCTTGCTCCAGATGACGAGTGGCGGACGGGTGAGTAATGCATAGGAATCTACCTATTAGTGGGGGACAACATGTGGAAACGCATGCTAATACCGCATACGCCCTACGGGGGAAAGCGGGGGACCTTCGGGCCTCGCGCTAATAGATGAGCCTATGTCAGATTAGCTAGTTGGTGAGGTAATAGCTCACCAAGGCGACGATCTGTAGCTGGTCTGAGAGGATGATCAGCCACACTGGGACTGAGACACGGCCCAGACTCCTACGGGAGGCAGCAGTGGGGAATATTGGACAATGGGCGCAAGCCTGATCCAGCAATACCGCGTGTGTGAAGAAGGCCTGAGGGTTGTAAAGCACTTTCAATAGTGAGGAACACCTGCTGAGATAATATCAGGCAGACTGACATTAGCTATAGAAGAAGCACCGGCTAACTCCGTGCCAGCAGCCGCGGTAATACGGAGGGTGCAAGCGTTAATCGGAATTACTGGGCGTAAAGCGTACGTAGGCGGTTCGTTAAGTTAGATGTGAAAGCCCCGGGCTTAACCTGGGAACTGCATTTAAAACTGGCGAACTAGAGTTGAGTAGAGGGGAGTGGAATTTCAGGTGTAGCGGTGAAATGCGTAGAGATCTGAAGGAACACCAGTGGCGAAGGCGACTCCCTGGACTCGAACTGACGCTGAGGTACGAAAGCGTGGGTAGCAAACGGGATTAGATACCCCGGTAGTCCACGCCGTAAACGATGTCAACTAACTGTTGGGACCTTTAAGGTCTTAGTGGTGGAGCTAACGTATTAAGTTGACCGCCTGGGGAGTACGGCCGCAAGGCTAAAACTCAAATGAATTGACGGGGGCCCGCACAAGCGGTGGAGCATGTGGTTTAATTCGATGCAACGCGAAGAACCTTACCTACCCTTGACATCCAGAGAATCTGTTAGAGATAGTAGAGTGCCTTCGGGAACTCTGAGACAGGTGCTGCATGGCTGTCGTCAGCTCGTGTCGTGAGATGTTGGGTTAAGTCCCGTAACGAGCGCAACCCTTATCCTTAGTTGCCAGCACATAATGGTGGGAACTCTAGGGAGACTGCCGGTGATAAACCGGAGGAAGGTGGGGACGACGTCAAGTCATCATGGCCCTTATGGGTAGGGCTACACACGTGCTACAATGGTCGGTACAGAGGGCAGCGAACTTGCGAGAGTAAGCAAATCCCAGAAAGCCGGTCTTAGTCCGGATTGGAGTCTGCAACTCGACTCCATGAAGTCGGAATCGCTAGTAATCGCGAATCAGAATGTCGCGGTGAATACGTTCCCGGGCCTTGTACACACCGCCCGTCACACCATGGGAGTGGGTTGCAAAAGAAGTAGCTAGGCTAACCTTCGGGAGGCCGGTTACCACTTTGTGATTCATGACTGGGGTGAAGTCGTAACAAGGTAGCCCTAGGGGAACCTGGGGCTGGATCACCTCCTTACAAAGACAGCGAAAAGCTGGCATGAGTGCCTACAACAAATTATTTCGATTGAAACTCAGCAAAACAGACGATTGGGTCTGTAGCTCAGTTGGTTAGAGCGCACCCCTGATAAGGGTGAGGTCGGAGGTTCAAATCCTCCCAGACCCACCAATTTTGCACTGACAAAATTTTTTGAAAGACTCATGTACTAACCGTACACTTTGCCTTTCCAAAAACCCCGTCAGTATAAAGTTACCTATAGGTTTATTTATACGTCAAGGTAAAGTCTCGAAACAAAGCAATAAACCAAAAAAGAAAAGATTCAAGAGTAAGGTTATCTTAATTAAAGCTATAGACAGTTAAAGCTAAGATATTCAGTCCATAAAGGAAGCCTGAAAAAAGCGAATCTAAACGACCAGTTAATGGGGCTATAGCTCAGCTGGGAGAGCACCTGCCTTGCACGCAGGGGGTCAGCGGTTCGATCCCGCTTAGCTCCACCATTACTTAAAAGCCGAAAGCCTAGAAATTAAGGTAAAAAGCAGAGAAAACAGAAAATACAAAAATATTAATTCAATAAGACTTGATCATTTTAAAATGAAAAGGTTTTATTGCATTAATCTTTTAAGATTAATAGCTCTTTAACAATTAGGAAATCTGTAACTATAGTGATTATCGAAAGATGATCAAGATATTATATAAACGAGTTAAGGATTAGAAAGAATTTAGTCAAAAAGATGACTGAAGGTTAAGCGTTAAAACTTAATCATCAAAAATCTCAAAACTAAAAACCAACTAATCACTAATGAGTTCTCAAACAGAAAAAACAAGCGAAAATGTCAGCTGATACATATGGCATCAATAAAAAAGTGAAAATAAAGGCGAAAGCTATTATGGAAGCCAGACTTATTGGGGTTATATGGTCAAGTGAATAAGCGCATACGGTGGATGCCTAGGCAGTGAGAGGCGATGAAGGACGTTGTAGCATGCGAAAAGCCGCGGTTAGTTTGCAAACTAACTTTGATCCGCGGATATCCGAATGGGGAAACCCAGCTAGCATAAGCTAGTTATCTTGCTCTGAATACATAGGAGTAAGAGGCGAACCGGGAGAACTGAAACATCTAAGTACCCCGAGGAAAAGAAATCAACCGAGATTCCCCAAGTAGCGGCGAGCGAACGGGGATTAGCCGAGCATTGTGCGATAGTGGAACAGTCTGGAAAGTCTGGCGATACAGGGTGATAGCCCCGTACACGAAATCAATCAATGACGTATTAAGTAGGTCGGAGCACGAGAAACTTTGACTGAAGATAGGGGGACCATCCTCTAAGGCTAAATACTCCTTACTGACCGATAGTGAACCAGTACCGTGAGGGAAAGGCGAAAAGAACCCCGGAGAGGGGAGTGAAATAGATCCTGAAACCGTATGCGTACAAGCAGTGGGAGCAGACTTGTTCTGTGACTGCGTACCTTTTGTATAATGGGTCAGCGACTTACATTTTGTGGCAAGCTTAACCGAATAGGGGAGGCGTAGCGAAAGCGAGTCTTAATAGGGCGTTGAGTCGCAAGGTGTAGACCCGAAACCGGGCGATCTATCCATGGCCAGGTTGAAGGTGGGGTAATACCTACTGGAGGACCGAACCGACTTATGTTGAAAAATGAGCGGATGAGCTGTGGATCGGAGTGAAAGGCTAATCAAGCCCGGAGATAGCTGGTTCTCCTCGAAAGCTATTTAGGTAGCGCCTCGTGTATAACTGTTGGGGGTAGAGCACTGTTTCGGCTAGGGGGTCATCCCGACTTACCAACCCGATGCAAACTCCGAATACCAACAAGTTTTAGCACGGGAGACACACGGCGGGTGATAAGGTCCGTCGTGGAAAGGGAAACAGCCCAGACCGTCAGCTAAGGTCCCCAAATCACTACTCAGTGGAAAACGATGTGGAAAGGCCCAGACAGCCAGGAGGTTGGCTTAGAAGCAGCCATCCTTTAAAGAAAGCGTAATAGCTCACTGGTCGAGTCGGTCTGCGCGGAAGATTTACCGGGGCTAAGTAGTGTACCGAAGCTACGGATCGACGTTTATTTATAAACGGAGGTGGTAGAGGAGCGTTCTGTACGCCTGCGAAGGTCAATTGAGAAGTTGGCTGGAGGTATCAGAAGTGCGAATGCTGACATGAGTAACGATAAAGGGGGTGAAAAACCCCCTCGCCGAAAACCCAAGGTTTCCTGCGCAACGCTAATCGACGCAGGGTTAGTCGGGACCTAAGGCGAGGCCGAAAGGCGTAGTCGATGGAAAACAGGTTAATATTCCTGTACTTGTTATAACTGCGATGGGGTGACGGAGAAGGCTAGATCGGCATACGGTTGGATGTGTATGTTTAAGCATGTAGGGAGAGTATTTAGGTAAATCCGGATACTTGCTAATCCTGAGGTGTGATGACGAGGAGTAACCCTTGTGGTGAAACGAAGTGATTGATGCCCTGCTTCCAAGAAAAACCTCTAAGCTCTAGGTTATAACGACCCGTACCCCAAACCAACACAGGTGGGTGGGATGAGAATTCTAAGGCGCTTGAGAGAACTCGGCTGAAGGAACTAGGCAAAATGGTACCGTAACTTCGGGAGAAGGTACACCCTTGGTATGTGAAGCGACTTGCTCGCGGAGCAGAAGAGGGTAGCATTAAATTGGTGGCTGCGACTGTTTAGCAAAAACATAGCACTCTGCAAACACGAAAGTGGACGTATAGGGTGTGACGCCTGCCCGGTGCTGGAAGGTTAATTGATGGGGTTATCTTCGGAGAAGCTCTTGATCGAAGCCCCAGTAAACGGCGGCCGTAACTATAACGGTCCTAAGGTAGCGAAATTCCTTGTCGGGTAAGTTCCGACCTGCACGAATGGCGTAACGATGGCCACACTGTCTCCAGCCGAGACTCAGTGAAATTGAAATTGCGGTGAAGATGCCGTATACCCGCGGCTAGACGGAAAGACCCCGTGCACCTTTACTATAGCTTTACACTGGACTTTGAACCTATTTGTGTAGGATAGGTGGGAGACATTGAAGCGGTATCGCCAGATATTGTGGAGTCACCCTTGAAATACCACCCTGGTATGTTTGAAGTTCTAACCTAGGCCCGTTATCCGGGTTGGGGACAGTGTATGGTGGGTAGTTTGACTGGGGCGGTCTCCTCCCAAAGAGTAACGGAGGAGCACGAAGGTACCCTAATCCTGGTCGGAAATCAGGAGTTTAGTGCAATGGCATAAGGGTGCTTGACTGCGAGACGGACATGTCGAGCAGGTACGAAAGTAGGTCATAGTGATCCGGTGGTTCTGAATGGAAGGGCCATCGCTCAACGGATAAAAGGTACGCCGGGGATAACAGGCTGATACCGCCCAAGAGTTCATATCGACGGCGGTGTTTGGCACCTCGATGTCGGCTCATCACATCCTGGGGCTGAAGCAGGTCCCAAGGGTATGGCTGTTCGCCATTTAAAGTGGTACGCGAGCTGGGTTCAGAACGTCGTGAGACAGTTCGGTCCCTATCTGCCGTGGGCGTTTGAGATTTGAGGGAAGCTGCTTCTAGTACGAGAGGACCGAAGTGGACGAACCCCTGGTGTTCCGGTTGTCATGCCAATGGCATTGCCGGGTAGCTACGTTCGGACAGGATAACCGCTGAAAGCATCTAAGCGGGAAGCCCCTCCCAAGATGAGATCTCACTGGAACTTTAAGTTCCCTGAAGGGCCCTTGGAGACTACAAGGTTGATAGGCAAGGTGTGGAAGCGCAGTAATGTGTGAAGCTAACTTGTACTAATTGCCCGTGAGGCTTGACCATATAACACCCAATCGGTTTGAAAGAAGATTGGATGTTAGAGTAAGTTAAGAAAAAAACTTAACACAGCAAAGACATTACGCTTGAAAACTGAGAGAGAATATATATAACAAACAAGGTTACAGATTTCCGGATTTAGGGAAAAGTAAATAGAAGGCTAGATAGGATATATATAGCTAGTCAGGCTAGGACTAGGAACCTAAATCAATCGTTGGAAGAAATCAAAATCTCAACCAACGGCACCAGTTTGCTTGGTGAACATAGCGAGCGTGAACCACCCGATCCCATCCCGAACTCGGAAGTGAAACCGCTTAGCGCCGATGATAGTGTGGCAGGTTGCCATGTGAAAGTAGGGAATTGCCAGGCTTTTATTTAAAAAACCCAAGGTCTTTGACTTTGGGTTTTTTTTTTGCTTGAGGGAAAGGGATATTAGTCTGGCTTGGTTTGTGTCTGCTTCTTTTTTTGTTTTTTTATAACATTTAGAATTAGTTTAGGTATGATTGTCTGTAATATTCTATTTATATTAAGTGAAAATTATGACACTAATTTCTATTCTTAAAAAAGAAATAGAGTTACTTCCCGAAACAGCACAACAAGGCATAATTGATTTTTTAGTTCAATTTGATGAAAAAATTAGCCAGAAACAGCGCGATAGTCTCAACACGGAAAAAATTAGTAAAACCATAGCGCATATATTTTGTTGTAGCCAATTTGTTAGAGAACAATGCTTACGTAAGCCACAAGTTTTAGTCGATTTGATACAAACGGAAGATTTGTTTTCAAATCAACGTAGAAACTATTATCAAAAAGCAATTCATCTAGATTCAATTGATACTGAAGCAGTGTTAATGACACAGCTGAGGCAGTTCAGAAATAGAGAAATGATTCGTATTGCCTGGAGAGACCTTGCTGGATGGGCTGAATTAAATGAAACATTACATGACCTCACTGTTCTTGCAGAAACATGTATTCAACTAGCGCTGGACTTCCTATTTCAACAAGCTTGTATTCGTAGAGGAGTGCCTCGTTTAAAAGATGGAACAGCAATAAATATAGTTGTTTTAGGAATGGGTAAACTCGGTGCTTGGGAGCTTAATTATTCTTCTGATATTGATTTGATTTTTGCTTATACAGAAGATGGTGTACTAGATGACCGAAAACAAACAACTTATGGCGAATTTTTTTCTCGAATTTGTCGCTCTTTGATTAAAGTGTTAGATGAAGTGACTATTGATGGCTTTGTTTTTAGAACTGATGTGCGTTTACGCCCATTTGGAGAAAGTGGCCCAATTATCATGACGTTTGATGGGTTAGAAAATTATTACATGACTCAAGCCAGGGAATGGGAGCGTTATGCAATGATAAAAGCACGACAAGTAGCTGGTGATTTTAATAGTGGGAAAAAACTGGCTGCTATGATCAAGCCATTTGTTTATCGACGCTATTTAGATTATGGTGCTTTTGAAGAACTTCGATCATTAAAATATCAGATTACACAAGAACTAAAACGGAAAGAACGCATGGAAAACGTTAAGTTGGGTCCTGGTGGAATCAGAGAAATTGAATTTATTGGTCAGGCTTTTCAGTTAATACGCGGTGGGCATAAGGCCGAACTACAGCAAAGACAAATTTTAAAAATACTATCAGCACTGGAAAATTTAGGTTTGATGGTAAAAAGTGATGTCAAAATTTTACGCTTTGCCTATGAGTTTTTACGAAAGGTAGAAAATCATATTCAACAATATCAGGATAAACAAGTACATGATTTACCACTTGATAATGAAGTGCGAGCTATTTTAGCCCATTCAATGGGCTATTCTGGTTGGCTATCATTTAAGCAAGCTCTTGATAAAATAAGAACAGATGTTCATGCTATTTTTGATACAGTTTTTTCTGTTTCTGAAGAAGAACAAAGTTTGAAAAAATCAGATTTAATATGGATAAGTAATGACGATAAAGAGCTACTATTGGACTACCTAAAAGATTATGGGTTTGTTCATTGTGTAGATACTTTATCTTTTATTAAAAACTTTAAAAAAGCTCCTGCTGTAATGCGAATGTCTACAAAAGGTGCTGCTGTGTTAGATCGTTTAATTCCCATTGTAATTGAAGGAGTACAGCAAGCTGAGAATCAGGATGAAACCTTAAGGCGGATACTGGTTCTATTTGAAGCCGTAGTTGGAAGGAATGTCTATTTATCATTGTTAGCAGAAAACCCTGATGCACTTAAACAACTGATTACTCTATCATCTGCTAGTCCTTGGATTTGTGAATATTTAGCTCTATATCCAGTTTTATTTGACGAATTGCTTGATTCTCGCTCTTTATATGAACCTTTAAAGAAACAAGAATTAGTAGAAAAATTAGATTGTGAGCTAAAAAAGGTTGATAAGTTAGATGTAGAACAGCTTATGATTCAACTTAGACAATTTAAACATCTTAATGTATTAAGGGTTGCAGCAGCAGATATAATTAGTGTAATTCCATTAACAGTGGTTAGTGACTATTTAACGTGTATAGCTGAAGTAATTCTTGAGCAAGTTGTAGATCGAGTCTGGAAAATACTGACAGATAAGCACGGATACCCACCGAATGTAAATGATGCTGTTAAAGGATTTGCAATATTAGGATTGGGTAAACTTGGCGGATTAGAGTTAGGTTATGGTTCTGATTTAGATATGGTGTTTTTATATAATAGCGAAGATGTCTATGCAATGTCAGATGGTAATAAACCTCTGAGTTGTACGCAGTTTTATGTACGATTGGCACAAAAAATTAGGCATGTTTTGGATACTAAGATGTTGTCAGGACGGTTATATGAAGTTGATTTACGTTTAAGACCTAGTGGTGATTCTGGTTTATTAGCCACTCATATTAACAAATATGAAGAATATTTAAAAAATGAAGCTTGGACATGGGAGCATCAAGCTTTAGTTAGAGGACGTTTTGTTGCTGGAGACTCTCAATTAAAGCATCAATTCAAGCAAATACGACAGCGAGTTCTAGCCTTGCCTCGGCAGCCCGATGATTTAAAAAAAGAAGTTAGAGAAATGCGTGAAAAAATGCGTGAAAACTTTGCACCTAAAGATACAACTGTTTTTAACTTAAAACATAGTAAAGGTGGTATTGCTGATATTGAGTTTATAGTACAATTTGGCATATTGGCAAATGCTTCAAAAAATAGTGATCTTGCAACTTATACTGATACTATAAGATTGTTAGATGGATTAGTGGGTCAGGGTTTTATATCGAAAGACAATGCAATATTACTTCAAAATGCATTTTGTCAATATCGAGATTATGGGCATAGACAAGTTATACAAGGAAGGCCAGCAGAAGCTACAAGTGGTCAATTTGTAGAAATAAGATCCCAAGTCAAGCAGTTATGGCATGATTTTATGGATTAGATTTGTCTTATATAACATGGTTTAAAAAGTTCTTAAGATAAATAAATTAAACAAAACGAATTAATAAAGTAGGCAGCAATAAATGATGACAATGGATGATAGAGACGGAGTAATTTGGATGGATGGAGAATGGGTTGAGTGGCGAGAGGCAAAAGTTCACGTGTTAACTCATACTTTACATTATGGTGCTGGTGTTTTTGAAGGCTTACGTGCCTATCATGCGGAACAAGGAACGGCGATATTCAAATTACATGAACATACTGATAGACTCTTTCGTTCTGCTCATATTTTAAATATGACAATCCCTTTTAGTAAAGATGAGATTAATAAGGCTCATCGTGAAGCGATTGCAAAAAATAATCTTGATAGTGGATATATTCGTAGCATGTGTTTTTATGGTTCAGAAGGAATGGGATTACGTGCTGATAATTTGAAAGTTCATGTCATGATTGCTGGATGGGAATGGGGCGCTTATTTGGGGGCTGAAAGTATGGAAAAAGGAATTAGAATAAGAACATCCTCATATACTAGGAACCATGTAAATAGCACAATGTGTAAAGCTAAAGCTAATGGAAATTACATTAACTCAATTTTGGCCTTACAAGAAGCATTATCGACTGGTTATGATGAAGCCTTATTACTTGATCATGAAGGGTTTGTAGCCGAAGGAAGCGGTGAGAACTTGTTTATTGTAAGAAATAAAAAGTTGTTTACACCAGAAACTACATCAGCACTTGAGGGAATTACTCGAGATACTCTTATTACCATTGCTCGTGAGCAGGGGTTTGAAGTAATTGAGAAACGTATTTCACGTGATGAAGTCTATGTTGCTGATGAAGCATTTTTTACGGGTTCAGCTGCAGAAGTGACGCCAATTAGAGAATATGATGGACGAGTTATCGGGGACGGTACACGAGGATCTATTACAGAAAAATTACAAACTCTTTATTTTGATTATGTTCATGGGCGTAGAGATGACCATCAGGAATGGTTAAGCTACGTTTCTTAAAATTTTTTTAAAGTGTCTTTAAGCAAACATAATAAAATATTAATCATCGGGCCTTCATGGGTTGGTGATATGGTCATGGCACAAAGTTTATTCATGACGCTTAAAAACCGTGATGGCAACTGTCAAATTGATGTTTTGGCTCCGAAGTGGTCATTTCCATTACTGGAAAGAATGCCTCAGATAACAAAAGCATTTGCTATGCCACTGCTACATGGTCAGTTTGGTCTGTCTGAACGATTCTCACTGGGTGAAAAATTGCGTTCAAGTCGTTATGACCAAGTGATTGTATTGCCTAATTCCTGGAAGTCAGCACTTATTCCCTTTTTTGCACATATTCCTTTGCGGACAGGCTATTTAGGAGAAATGCGTTGGGGGCTATTAAATGATGCTCGAAAACTAGATAAAGAAGTTTTAACCATGACGGTGCAACGGTTTGTTTCTTTAGGCTTGCCAATAAATTCGAAACAACCTCCTGATTATTCTGTTCCTAAATTAAAAATAGATTTAGATAAACAAAAGGAGGTTACTGAAAAATTTCAATTAAATTTATCTGGTAATAAGGTGTTGGCATTATGTCCCGGAGCTGAATATGGTGCTGCAAAACGGTGGCCTGCTCAGCATTATGCCGCTGTGGCAAGACAAAAAGTTGCACAAGGGTGGTCTGTGTGGATATTCGGTTCGGAAAAAGATCAGTCGGCTGCTGAACAAATTAACCTGCTAACAGCTAAAACATGTCAGGATTTTAGTGGAAAAACATCATTGGCCGAAGCTATTGATTTAATGTCGCTAGCTGATATAGTCGTTTCTAATGATTCTGGTCTAATGCATGTTGCAGCAGCACTTAATAAAAAATTGATTGCTATTTATGGTTCATCAGACTCAGGTTTTACTCCACCTTTAAATAGAGACTCTACAATAATGGAGTTGAATCTGGATTGCTCTCCTTGTTTTAAAAGGGAATGCCCTTTAGAGCATACCAAATGTTTAACAGATATTCGTCCTCAACATGTATTGGCGAAAATTGATTCATATTCAATATGAAAATTGCCATTGTTAAACTTTCTGCCTTAGGAGATATAGTTCATGCAATGGTTGCATTACAATTTATAAAGCAAGCTTTTCCTCAGATTATAATTGACTGGGTAGTAGAAGAAAGGTTTTCAGGTGTTCTACATGAGAATCCAGATATAAACCAAATTTTTACGGTTAATATAAAATCCCTGAAACAGAATAAAAATCATTTTTTTAAAGAATTTAGGCATATCAAAAGCTTCTCTAAAAACAATTATGACCTAGTAATTGATGCACAAGGGCTATTAAAATCGTCCATCATTGCAAGGATAATATCCTCTCAAACAGTGGGTTTTGATAAGTATTCTGCTCGTGAAAGGGTGGCAGCCTTGTTCTATGTAAAGAAAGTATCATGTCCTTATGATATTAATACAATTGATAGAAATGTAACTGTTATTGCACAACCTTTAGGATTAGAAATCAGTAAGGAACAAATTCTAGACAAAAAACCTTTCCTTTTTTATAAAGATTGGGATAGCGCATTAGGTGAATATTACTCTAAAGATAGAGCGAATATAATTTTTGTGATTGGTTCTACTTGGCCAAGTCGTAACTATCCAAAAGAAAAATATTTAAAGGTAATAAAAGAATTAAATACACAAAGCTTGATCATTTGGGGAAATGATCAAGAAAAAAAAGATGCGGATTGGATTGCTGAAAGAACAGAAAAGGCAAAAATATTACCAAAGTTAAATTTTAACAACCTTAAAGCCGCTTTAGCTCACTCAGACCTGGTTATTGGCAATGACACTGGGCCAACGCATATGGCTTGGGGGTTAAATAAACCCTCTATTACTCTGTTCGGGCCAACACCTGTTAGCCGAGTTTATCAAACTAATATCAACAAAGTTTTAAAGTCTTCTTCTATTGTTAACCCATCTATATTAGATAAAAATGATTTTTCTATTCAAGAAATAAATGAAAATGAGATTATTGAATTAGCACACTTATTACTAAGGAATACGTATGCATAATTTATTTAATACCTATTTTTAAATAGGATTTTGGTCGTTTTATTTTTATGATTCATAAATATATAGAAAGAATACTAAGAGCAAAAGTATACGATGTGGCAGTAGAAACCCCGTTAGATTTTGCTAAGACATTATCCGCTCGTATGGGTAATGATATTTATTTGAAAAGAGAGGATTTGCAATCAGTTTTTTCATTTAAATTAAGAGGGGCTTATAACAAAATAGCTTCTTTAACTAAGGACGAACGAAAAAAAGGAGTTATTGCTGCCTCAGCAGGGAATCATGCTCAAGGTGTTGCTTTATCAGCTAATAAGTTAGGTATTAATTCAATGATTGTTATGCCTGTGACTACGCCTGAAATTAAAGTTAAAGCTGTACAAGCATGGGGAGCAAAAATAGTTTTATTTGGCGACTCTTACGACGAAGCTTTAGCCCACGCAGAAGAGATAAAACAAGACCAAGGACTGATCTTTATACATCCTTACGATGATCCTGATGTGATTGCAGGGCAAGGTACCATTGGAATGGAAATACTTCAACAGCGGGCTGGAGTCATTGAAGCGATTTTTGTTCCAGTTGGAGGAGGGGGCTTAATTTCTGGGATTGCTGCATATGTCAAATTTGTAAGGCCAGAGATTAAAATTATTGGTGTGGAACCTGATGATGCGGATTGTTTAAATCAAGCTTTGGTTGCAAAACGACGGATAACTATTAAGCAAGTTGGACTTTTTGCTGATGGCGTTGCTGTTAAACAGATTGGTAAAGAGCCTTTTAAATTAGCTCAAAAATATGTTGATGATGTAATTACTGTCAGTACAGATGAAATTTGTGCTGCAATTAAAGATATTTTTGATGATACGCGATCGGTTGCTGAGCCAGCAGGCGCATTAGCTATTGCCGGATTAAAAAAATATGTTGAACAGAATAAAAGTAAAGGACAAAGCTTAATAGCAATAGAAAGTGGTGCTAATGTTAATTTTGATAGATTACGCTATGTTGCAGAGCGGACTTTAGTCGGAGAACATAAAGAAATTTTATTGGCAGTTACAGTGCCAGAGGTTCCTGGAAGTTTTTTGAAATTTTGTAAATCATTAGGTAAACGTAATATTACGGAGTTTAATTATCGTTATTTCGATAATAAAATGGCAAGAGTTTTTGTTGGAATAAGTTGTAGTGGAAAAACATCTGATCGTGATGATTTGATTTTCCATATTGAAAACAAGGGTCTTTCAGTAATAGATTTGACGTTGAATGAGTTAGCTAAGGATCATGTGCGATATATGGTTGGAGGTCACCCACATCAATGTCTTGGCGAGATAGTTTATAGTATACAGTTTCCAGAAAGACCGGGCGCTTTATTAAAATTTTTATCTTCTTTAGGAAGTCGTTGGAACATAAGCATGTTTCATTATAGAAATCATGGTGCTGCATTTGGAAAAGTGTTGTTGGGTGTACAAATGCCTCAATCTGAAAAAAGAGATTTTCAGCAAAGCCTTAATGAATTAGGTTTTGAGTATCAAGAAGAAACAAAAAATCCAGCATATAATATATTTCTAGGAGGTATGTAAAGAGGGTGTGCTAATAAGGAAAGGGATAAAAAGTATCTCCCATTTACGCCGTCTCGTACCTTCGTCCTTGAACCGGAGGTTCAAGTGGAGGCTTCATCAATAAATCAGGCTTCCCATCTAAAACGGGCTTGCACACCAATACAGAGTCTACTTCCTAGGTAAAAACAGGTTCAGGAAACACCCAGCACTAATCGAACGTTACAGGAGATACAGTACATATTCTAGCTGGATTTTGGTATTTTTAAAGTATTTTCTATTTTATGACGTAAATTTGCTAACTGACTAGTGATGTCTTTTTCTTCTGTTGCTGGGCTAGTCTTTGGTTCGCGTAGATCATGTGTCAAATTTAATGCGGCCATTACAGCTATTCTATCTGCCCCTGTGACTTTTCCAGAGTCCCGTATTTTGCGCATTTGTTCATCAAGCTCTTGAGCTGATTGCATTAATGTTTCCTGTTCTTCTTCAGAACAAACAACTTTATAATCTTTGCCTAAGATTTTGATAGAAACGGGTTGTATTTTTGAGTTACCACTCATGATCTATGTTCCATAGATTTTAAGCGAGTAATCATGGCTTCAACTCTAATTCTAGCTAAAGTGGTTTTTTCCAGTAGTTTGGCTTTTTCTTTAACCAGTTCATCTTGCTTGGTTTTTAAACTGCTATTTTCATTTTCTACTGAGTGGTATTTGTCAATGAGTGTATCAAGCTTATTTTCCAGCTCTTTTAATTCAGTTGATGTTTCTTTTGATAAATTGGACATAACTTATATTTGAATGTAATTAAAACGACTTCTGATAACACTGATAGAAATAGTATTGCTATACAATCATTCTTGAATTTATTAATTTCAGTCATTATTATAATAATGGTAGCATAAGCAGTATATTTTTTTAGGTTTATCACAAAATTATGGCATATCAAGCAATTACTACAATTTTTCAAAGGAATGAAAGTGAATTAACCGCTTCTGAAGCGCATGGTTTGGCAGCGGGTATGTTATGTATTGAAAACGAGATTGAAGTGGCTAATTGGCTGGCTGAATTATTTTCAGAAGATGTTTTTCTTTTAGAAGAAGACAAAGCAATTTTAGAAGCATTATTTGAGCAGACGCGTAAATTATTGAACGAGGAAGATGATAGTTTTAAGTTTGACCTTTTTCTACCTAATGAAGATGGATTGATAAAAGAGCAACTTGAAGCAATTCGTTACTGGTGTGATGGGTTTTTATTTGGTATAGGATATACTAAATCATCATCAAATTGGCCAGGTGAAACAGGCGAGATTATGAAAGATATCGTTGAATTTACTAAATTGGATACAGATGTAGAAGAGGAAATGAATGAAGAAGAAATTGATGAGCAAGAGTCCGCATTAATCGAGATTCAAGAGTATTTGAGAGTTGCAGTGATGATGGTAAGAGATCAATTTGTTGTAGAACATAGCCAACAAAAACATTAATATATATTTAATATGAAGCAAAGTGAGTTTAAAAAACGTCGGCAGTCACTCATGCAACAAGTTGGCAAAGGTAATATCGCCTTAATAGCAAGTGCATTTAATCAAACGCGTAATCGTGATGTTGAATTTCCTTTTAGACAGGATAGTGATTTTTATTATTTAACGGGGTTTAATGAAGCAGATTCTCTAGCGGTATTTATACCGGGGCGAGAACAAGGTGAATATATTTTATTTTGTCGGGAATTTGATGAAAAAAAAGCTTTATGGGAAGGTGCTCATGCTGGACTTGAAGGGGCAACAAAACATTATGGAGCGGATGATTCATTCCCAATTGATGATATTGATGATATTTTACCGGGGATGTTGGAAAATAAAGCCAAAGTCTATTATCCTATGGGACGAGATGGGGAGCTTGATCATCAAATATTAGAATGGATTTCATATCTTAAAAAACAGTCTAGAAATGGGATAAACGCACCGGGAGAATTAGTTTCTCTTGAACATATTTTACATGAAATGCGCTTGTTTAAAAGTGTAGCAGAGCTTAAGTTAATGAGAAGAGCTGCGGATGTTTCTTGCAAGGCACATAAACGTGTGATGCAGAAATGTAAGCCTGGTTTTTATGAATATCAAGTGGAAGCAGAGTTACTATATCAATTTGGAAGTGCTGGATTAAGATATGTAGCTTATCCATCTATTGTTGCAGGAGGGGAAAACGCCTGTGTGTTGCATTATATAGATAATAAGGACAAATTAAAAAAAGGTGATTTGTTATTGATTGATGCAGGTGCTGAGTGTGATCATTATGCATCAGATATTACTCGTACATTTCCTGTTTCGGGGAAATTTAATTCAGCTCAGAAGCAACTTTATCAACTAGTTCTAGACGCCCAATATGCGGCTATTGAACAAATTAAACCTGGAGTTCCATGGAATAAAGCACATGAAGTTTCAGTGGAAGTGTTAACAAAAGGGTTAGTTAAATTAGGGTTGTTAAAAGGGCGTGTATCAAAGCTAATTAAAGATGAAAAATATAAACAATTCTATATGCACCGAATTGGGCACTGGTTGGGAATGGATGTTCATGATGTAGGGGATTATAAACTTGATAATGAATGGCGTTTACTTGAGCCTGGCATGGTGTTAACAATAGAGCCAGGGCTTTATATCCCAGTAAACTGTAAGAAAGTGGATGTAAAATGGCGAGGAATTGGTATCAGAATTGAAGATGATGTGTTAGTAACTAAAACGGGATATGAAGTTTTAACCGATGCACTTCCAAAAGAAATTGATGAAATTGAAAGTTTAATGCAGGCAAGCTAAATGCAGCATGATTATGATATTTTAATAGTAGGTGGTGGGCTGGCGGGTAATTGCTTGGCACTTGCCCTGAAAGATACTGGATTGCGCATGGCAATTATTGAGGCCAATACCAGAGAGAAATTACATAACTCTCCAGCAGGGGACAGAGCACTAGCTTTGTCAGCAGGTACAGTAAAGATGTTGCAAGCACTTGGTATATGGGAAGGCCTTGAAACTAAGGCTACTGCGATAAAAGATATTCATATCTCTGATCGTGGGCATTTTGGTAAAGCTCGATTATCTTCAAAAAAACAAGGTGTAGAAGCATTAGGTTATGTGATCAGCGCCAGAGATATTGAAACTCATGTGGCTGATAGAGTTGAACAGTCAGGTATAGAACAAATATCGCCAGCATGGGTTGCTGGCTTAATGTCTGGTTTGGAATCGGTTAATGTCAATGTAAAGCAGGAGAAAAAGTCTCTTCATTTAACGGCTAAATTACTTGTTGGTGCTGATGGAGGCCAATCTTCTGTGCGTCGTTTATTAGATATTCCACAACAAGTGACTGAATATGGACAAACGGCTTTAGTAACAACAGTAAAATCATCTTTGTCTCATAAAAATGTAGCTTATGAACGATTTACAGAATCAGGGCCTTTGGCAATGTTACCCGTCAATAATGAAGAATGTTCGGTCGTTTGGACTCGTTCAACAGAAGATACTGAAGAGCTAATGTCGCTTTGTGAAGAAGACTTTATTCTTCAGTTACAGGAATGTTTTGGCTATCCATTAGGTTTGTTAAGTTCAACAGCGCCTCGGAGAGCTTTTCCATTAAGTCTTATTCGTGCAGAAAGTATGGTTTTAGGACGAGTAGTTATTATTGGAAATGCAGCTCATCAGCTGCATCCAGTCGCTGGCCAGGGGTTTAATTTAGGTATGCGAGATGTTGTGCAACTAGCTGAGATGATCATCAAGCAGCAGAAAAATAATGCAGATATAGGTGAGCCTGACTTTTTAGAAACTTATGCAAAAATAAGACAAAAAGATCATGATCAAACAATAGGTTTTACTGATAATTTAGTTAAAATATTTTCCTCGGATTGGCTTCCTTTAGCAGCAGCCAGAAGTGTGAGTTTAGCAGTGATGGATCATATCCCTATTGCTAAATCATTATTAGCTAAACATGCAATGGGACTATCAGGGCGATTACCACGAGTTGGAAGTAGACAATAAAAGTAAATGGTTGAAATGGAAGAGCAGTTTGAGGTTGTGATTGTTGGCGGTGGTATAGTAGGAGCAACTGCCGCTTGCGCTTTAGGTTATGCTGGCGTTAAAGTTGCATTGTTGGATGTATTTAACCCACAACGGCAGTGGGCTGATGACTCGATTGATTTAAGAGTATCTGCTTTAACCAAGGCATCTCAGAATATTTTAGAGGCTTTGGAAGTTTGGGATGGGATGGTGCAACGTGGAGTCTGTGCATATAAGGATATGCGAGTATGGGATGCAAAGGCTGATGGCATGTTGCATTTTGATTGTGCGGATACAGAGTTTAATGAATTAGGTCATATTGTAGAAAACCGTGTGATTGTTTCCTCCTTGTGGGATAAATTGGAAACCTTATCGTCAGTTACCTGTATCAGTGATGCGAAAGTATCGCAAATGGAAAAGATAGAAAAAGGCTATAAACTGGTATTGCAAGATGGGCGACGAGTGGATGTTGATTTAGTTATTGCAGCGGATGGACGTGATTCAAGTTTGCGATCTATGATGGGTATTGATGTAACTGGTTGGCCTTATCATCAGGATGGTCTAGTGGCTACGATAACTACAGGAAATAGTCATGAATTTACTGCATGGCAACGATTTTTGGATGAAGGGCCACTAGCATTTCTTCCGCTTAGGACTGGGCAGTGTTCTATAGTATGGACATTAAAAACAGAAACAGCAAAAGACTATTTATTACTAAGCGATAAAGAATTTTTAGAAAAATTGGAGCAAGCTTCGGCCGGTATTTTGGGGCGAATGTTAAAAACGGGGCCGAGAGCTGCGTTTCCTTTGCGGTTTCAATATGCTAATAGATATACAGATGAATGTTTTGCGTTAATAGGGGATGCGGCACATGCGATGCATCCTTTGGCAGGACAAGGTGCTAATGCTGGGTTGTTAGATGCTGCTGCTTTAGCTGAACTAGTTATAAAATCTAAACTGGCAGGACGCCCCTTGTTTAGTACAAAAACTTTAAGGCAATATGAGCGTTGGCGTAAGGGTGATAATTTATTGATGATGTCGAGTATGGATGTTATCAATAAAACCTTTTCAGCAACTGCATTACCAGTTGTATCATTGCGATCTACAGGAATGAATTTAATTAATAAAACACCGCTAGTAAAAAACTTGTTCAATAATCATGCAATGGGCTTAAGAAATGATTTGCCTCTGTTGGCAAAACAACAGCGTTGTTGGTAGGGGGTATTTTTGATCCCTTATTTTTTAAATGTTTGATTTGGACTATTAATAAAGAGGAAAGGCTATGGCAGAAATATTATTTATTTTGGTTACTGTGTATGCTGTTTACGTGGTACAAAGCGTTATTACAGGCAATAAAACAAAACAATCAGAAAAAAATTCAGCTAAAAAAACACAAGCAGAAGCTAAGGTAGCTGATAACACAAAAAAAAATGTTTCTGGTAAAGAAAAATCAGTTGTTAAAAAAGATTCTGTTCAAAGAGCTAAAGTAAAAAAAGCAGTTGGGGGAAAAGAAAAAACAATTAAAAAAAATACAAAAATGCCGGCTGGAAGTTTGCGAGACCCGGTAACAGGTGAAGAAGCAGTAATAGCAAGTAGTTATCGAATGCTTAGACGTTGGATAAAAGAGGCGCTAGTTAAAGAAGGCTTGGTAGATAAAATTTATAAAACTAACGAGCTAGACAGCGCGACTGTAGAGAAAATAAATATAGCAGTAGGTAAGCTTAAGAAAATAGATAAGTACCTGTAGAAGTCATCTCGTTGCCGCTACGCTTAAAAAATAGAGCGCTTGGTAAGTTAGATTTATGAATAGAAGCTGATAAAGAGCCAGATCTTTGTTTTTGCGGAATTCAAATGGAGGGGGCTTTAAGAAATTGTGCTGTTTTGTGTTAGTTTCTTTTGTTTTGATTGGAAAAAAAGAGACCCTATAATTAAATAGGGTCTCTACTTCATGCTTATGTGTTCTGCATTGTTTTCTTGCCAGTATTTTGGTTGGAACCATCAGGATCGTCCATACAACCGGTTAAGCCAATAATCATTAAAGTCATTGCTAATACAGCTAGTGCTTTTTTCATTTTTCCTCCAAAAGTTTTTATAATTATGTGTGTTTTTTGTTAAACACATTAGATTTATACCATGGGGTTTAAACAGTTGCAATAGATTGGAATTGTTCGGGGAGTGGGAGAAAATGCGGTTTTCACCAAATACCTTATTTATTTAAAGGTGTATGCCTTATAGGTACTCAGTTTGCTAAACTTTATTAATTTAAAAATAAAAAAATTAATTTTTTCTATTTTTTGAAGAAAATAAAAAATAGAGACCTTGAGAAACAAAGTCTCTATCTTATTTAATAGTCTACTTACAACTGAATAGAAGAAGTTGAACTAGAAACGTTTTGTTTTGAACCATCTGGGTCATCCATGCAGCCAGTCAAACCAACAATCATTAAAGTCATCGCTAATACAGAAAGTACTTTTTTCATTATTTCCTCCAAAGGTTTTTATAATTATGTTTGTGCTTCATAAAATCCACACGGGTACTTTATACCATGGGTTTTTTATAGATGCAACAGCAAAATAACCTATAAAAAATTAATGTTTTTAGGGATATTTATATCAATAGACTTGTTGTGCCATGTTGCATTCCCTATAGTAGTCCATTCACCTGAAAGATTTGATTTAAGAAGGTCATGAATCCAGTAAGAAGGTGTGGAAATTTTTTTTAATTTTATATTAAAAATTGTTGTGTTTAAATCAAGTCCAGTTTTAATTCCCCAAAAAGCCGTTGTTTTCATAATAAATTTAGACAGCCTCCAATTATCAATTTTAGGAGTGACTGCAATATTAGCCCACATGGAATGAACACGACCCCAGTTTGGTGATGCAAGTCGACCTTCAGGGGTAACAAAGGGGAGCCATTTTTCTTTGCCTAAGTTATCGATATAAGTAATAGCAAGCAGGTGGTCGTAACCTTCAAAATGATCATGTAAATAAAGAGCGTGAGGAGTTATTCCAATGAATGTACTGGAATAATGAGTGAATGTATTGCTCACTTGAGATAAAAAGGTAGAAGCGGCAGTAGATTTAGTTTTTATGTCAAGCCTATAAATTATTCCGTAATAAATGCTGCAATTGAGTTGAAGAAATATTAATAGAACAAAAATTTTACTAATTTGGTGAATATTGCGTCTGGCTACTTTTGGTGATTCTGGGGTGAAAATTCGATCATATAAAGAAAGAGTATTGGTAGATTCAATCAAAGTATCACAGCTTTCATCGCATGAAATTCTAGTCCGTGAATCTGCAATTTTTCTATATTTTTTGCTGGCAAAATGAAAAATACCTGGTAGCTTAAGAATAAAGCCAATAGGCGATAAATAACGCATGTGGATAAGTATTTGGGTATAGGTATTAACGCCAGAATATAATGCGTTATTCCGGTCTAAAGCATATAAGTCGGCGAGAAGTGTTGATTGTGATATGTTGTTGAGTGCATAGTAATTTGAAGCATGAGCTTGTGCGCTTTTAAAATCAATACAGTTGAAAATATCAAAGTGGTTAATGGTAAGAATAGTTCGGCAACATAAGGGGCATAGTTCGTCATAAAATACGGTAAGAGTCGGTGTTTTTGTTGTGAGATAAGAACCAGTTTTTCTGTACCAGGAAAAAGGCACCATCAAAAAATAAAAAATAAGCATACCTATGCCGAAAGGGTAGATATTAAGGGTAAGGGTTATCCCTATGTGTAAACCAGCTCCAATAATGAAAAAGACAGGCCTTAGCAGACGAAAATGAAAGAAGAAGATAAAGGTAAACTGGAAAACTAATACTATATAACCAATTGTTTTTTGCAATATTTCATTATTAAGCAGCCATGTCATGTCAATTGTAGATACATAATATGGCATTGACGCTGGTAACCAGGCGCCTAATCCATTTCTCCAGTGTTCAGCAAACATTTTATGTATAGCTGAGTCAAAATATAGAAAACCAAGGCAAATGATTATCGGAAGATAATAGCTAAGAACGGAAACTTCTTGTTTTGGGTATGAAGAATAATGTTTAAAAGGACTCTGGAATTTGATTTTTAAATTATCGAAAGAAAAAGATTTTTCGATTGGCATAATAATCATCAAAAAATTTGCCCCGATCATAAATAAATCAAAACCACCATCAAAGTCACGTTGCATGGGAGTGAAATTTACAAAGAGTACCCAGAAAATATAATTAATTATGATTGATTGCTGGCTACGATAACCGACAGTGACAAAGCAGGCGATAATTACCCAGAGACAAAGAAAAAATGGGATCATTGGAAATTCAATATCCAGATAAGGAATCGGATCAAAAATCAAATGATTGAAATAAAGTAGAAAAATAATTTCCTGGAGTGTTACAAGACCAAAAAATAAACGAAAAAGACCTATGCCGGTTGCGGGTGCTTTGGTGTGATATAAATGCGATACTTTTGAGTGGAGAAATTTATACATTTGTTGAAAAAAAGTAGATTTAAAAAAACATATAAATTATAAGGTATATATTAATATGAGGTGTCCTAAAAATTCGCTCTGGAAATTATAAAATAAAAAAAGCCGTATCAGGTAAACCTGATACGGCTTTAATTTTGCAAGTATAGCTTGGAATCATCCGCAAATACCTTCCGAAACTGACTTTTACGGTGGCATATAAGTTTATGCCATGTTACTTAGATTATTATTCTATTTCTCAATGTTTGAGAAGAAATAAAAACCTAATTTCAGTTTCGGAAGGTATTTTTTCTGACTCCTATACTAAATGCTTAGTCTTCTTCGTTATGTTCTGCAAAAACCCATTTTACGAAGAAATAACCAGCCGCAATAACAACTACTGCTACAGCCATACCTGCAGGTTCTTTTAACATCTCTACTACGTCTAAGATCGCTCCCATGAGTATCCTACCTTTTTTTGTTGTGAATAAATAAACTGCCATGTCTCTGGCATTCGAACGTTATATGTTACTTTAGACGGCACTAAAGTCAAGTTAAAAGTGAGATTGTTACAATGATTATATAAATGAAAAGCTTTTGGTATAATTCTATTATGGTTGAAATTTTTTTAAAAAACCCTTGTTGTAAATTGAGGTATCTTATTGATTAATATAAATTCATTGGAGTTTTCGTACAGTGACGATGGTTTCCAGCTTTCTATACCTCGGCTCATCATAAACGAGGCAGAAAAAATAGCTATTATTGGCCCCAGTGGTTCAGGGAAAACTTCATTATTGAAACTTATTTCAGGAATTCTTCTTCCTCAAAAAGGTAAAGTTTCAATCGATGATGTTGTAATTAATCAATTTTCTGATTCTGATAGGAGAGATTATCGAATTGCAAATATTGGTTTTATTTTTCAAGATTTTGAGTTGCTTGATTACCTTGATACGCAAGATAATGTTTTTCATCCCTATCGGATTACGAGAGCTTTAAAACTTGATGCAGAGGTTAGGTCAAGAGCAAATAGTCTTGCACAAGAAATGGGGATTCAGGGTAAAATGAGACGTTTTACTCATACCCTGTCACAGGGTGAAAAACAGCGAGTAGCCATTTGTAGAGCCATGTTACCAAAACCTAAGTTAATTCTTGCTGATGAAGCAACTGGAAATCTTGACCCAATCAATAAAACTAAAATTCTTGATGTGCTATTTCGTAGTGCTGATAAGAGTAAGGCAACGTTAATTGCGGTGACACATGATCATGAATTATTAAATCGTTTTGATCGAGTTATTGACTTTAAAGACTACTGTCTTCAAGATGCTGCATGATGGATAGTCTATATCTTGCTTGGCGATACATTGTTTTTAATCGAAAAAAAACAATAACACTTATTACTTGCATAAGTCTGGTTACTTTTCTTCCTTTTGCATTAAAATCATTGCTTAATGAAAGTGAGCATCAGTTGATGTCCAGAGCCTCGACTACGCCTTTACTTGTTGGTGCAAAAGGGAATTCATTAGATTTAGTAATGAATTCTTTGTACTTTTCAAAGGAGAAGCCCGACTTAATCAGCATGAAATCGGTTGAAACAATTATAGATTCAGGGTTAGGTTTGCCAATACCTTTATACATACGATTTCAAGCAAGAGAATACCCAATTATTGGAACATCTTTAGACTATTTTGAATTTCGAAAATATAAAATAGAGCGGGGTAGAGCCTTTGCAATGTTAGGTGAGTGTGTGATTGGGGCAGATTTAGCAACTCACTTAAATTTAAAAGTAGGCGATAATCTATTATCTTCGCCGGAGAATCTATTTGATTTAGCAGGTGTGTACCCACTAAAAATGACCATCAGTGGAATTTTAGATAAAACTAATTCTACTGATGATAAAGCTGTTTTTGTCGATTTGAAAACAGCCTGGGTTATACAAGGGCTTGGTCATGGGCATCAAGATGTAAAAAAAATAGATGATTCTAGTGTTGTCTTAAGTCAAACTAAAAATCTTGTTACTGCGTCTTCAAAAATCAAGCAATATACAGAAATTAATGTAGATAACCTTGAGTCATTTCATTTCCATGGCGACCCCTCTATCTATCCACTAACTGCTATTATTGCTGTACCTCATGATGAGAAATCAGCTACAATCTTGAGAGGCCGATATTTATCAGAACAACAAGATCAACAAATAGTCAGGCCTAAAAAGGTCATTGAAGATTTATTGGGAAATATATTTCGAATAAAAGACTTTATTGATGCGGTCGTTTTGATAGTTGCTATTGCTATGATATTAGCCGTATTTTTGGTTTTTAGTTTATCTTTTCGTCTGAGACAAAAAGAGATAAATACTATTTTTCATTTAGGGTGTAATAGAGCCACAGTGTTTCAGTTAATTTTTGCTGAAATATTGATCATAATTCTTGCTAGTGGGGTATTATGTTTTTTATCACTTCTAATATTGCAATATTTTCAGGACAGAATTGTCCATACACTGTTTATTTCATAAAAAAAGCACAATGATTAAATCAATACCTTACCCTTTGCGTGCAATATTCTTGGTTGTTGCTGTGTTATTTGTTCCAGTTAGTAAGGCAGAAGAAGGGGGGTTAAATATTTCCACTGTCAATTATCCGCTTAAGTTTTTTGCCGAAAGTATTGCTGGAGAACATGCCAAAGTGAGCTTACCAATGCCAGCAGATATTGATCCAGCATTTTGGTCTCCAGATGCTGAAGATGTTATAAATTTGCAAAAGTCCGATATGATTCTTCTAAATGGTGCAAATTATGCAAAATGGTTACCTAAAGTATCCTTACCTTTATCTAAATTAGTTAATACATCAACTAAGTTTCGTGATCAATATATTCCCATTGAATCAGCAATGAAACATAATCATGGTACAGGGGGGGAACATTCACATACAGGCACTGCATTTACAACATGGCTAGATTTTTCGTTTGCAGCAGAGCAAGCAGAAGCTACTTTTAATGCTTTATCTAAAAAAACGCCTAAATTTAAAGAAACATTTGTAAAAAACTTTATACCTCTACAAGAATCCTTGCTTGCTTTTGATACAGAATTAACTCAAATAGGCAGCGTATTAAATGGGGTGGCTTTGATTGGTTCTCATCCAGTTTATCAATATTTAAAAAAGCGCTACCAATTGAATCTGCAAAGCGTACATTGGGAGCCGGAAGAAGCCCCGAGTGAAGAGCAATGGAAAGCGTTAAAACAATTACTTAAAGCCCACCCTGCGAAATGGATGTTATGGGAAGGTAATCCAGCAAAAGAAACAGTTGTAAAACTGGAGGCTTTAGGTTTACAAAGTCTAGTCTTTACCCCAAGTTCTAATGTTCCTGAAAAGGGTGATTTTCTTAGTGTAATGAAAGGTAATGTAGAAAGACTAAAAATTATTATAAATAATAGCAAGCCAATTCTTTGATTGTTATTTGCTAAGGAATGGGAAATAAATAACTTGTACTTTATTTGTTTCCCATTCCTAAAATTCGAGAGAATTTTGTTCTAAATAGAGAGGAGAGGGTTATGAAGATACGAAAAAAAATTGTATTAAGTTTTATTTTTTTCTTATTATCAACGGTAGTCCAAGCAGACCATTTTCCAGTCGGGTCTGATGTATTAGCGAATTGCCATGGTTTTTTTACAAAAGGTAAAATAAAAAGGCTACATAAAGAGCGCTATGTTGTGCATTTTTATAAAGATGCACGTCCGGTTCACTGTATTCCCTTTGCCTGGGATAGTATGTTTCTCGTGCCATATAAACCGATTGATCAATATACAGGCAGGGTGAGTTCTGGTGAAGGAGTTTTTGGTGGATCAACAGAACAAATTCTTAAGGTTGGGGATAAACTAAAAATATATTATAAAGCCTCTGAAAGAGGTGGTTTTTTTGATAAGAAATATACCGTGGAGGTTGCTATTAAAGAAATTAATGTCAACGGAGCAGGACAATTAGAAACAATAGGTGGAGAAGAAAAAGCACAACGAATCTTTCAAAGGTGGGTTGGAACAAACTATGTGACACTGGATTTTTCTAGTGCATTAGTAGCCGAAAGATTGACAATTTTGAAAGTCGAAAAGGAATAAGGTGATCGTCTTAGGTAAAATAAACATAAAACTATGTTTATTTTATTCCTAAAACAGTGATCATGAGTCATTAAATTAAACTAGAATGGCTTGTGTTTGGCCTTTCAAGGCTTTTATTTCTTTTTGTGGAGGAAATTTTTTACTCGGCAAGCTTAAGCAGTACACCTTCGACTTTATTTTGAGACATACCGGAGCGGATATTAATTTTTAACTTTTCAGTATTTTTTTGAATAGCCGTTCTTATTGCTTCTTGGTTTTTAGTTTTAAACTGATCCAAATCAAGAATTTCAGCTTTTATATCACCTGAAATATAAAGTGCTGTAGATCCCATGCCAAAGAAGCCATTATCACGATCTACAATTTTTAAACCGTTTCTATCTATAGCGTATTTTACTCTGGGACATGCTCTTTCTTGAAATTCATTCCAGTCCTCCTCACCGTAATCAAAACAGTCCTTCCGGGTAAACATAATAGTATCTTCAGTTACTTCAACTTCATATGCCTCTACTGCGGTAGAAAGAAATATTGCATCTAAATTACCATAAGTACTTGTGGCTTCAGAGTGGCGAGAAGGAGGTGCTTCGTTTGGATGTTGTGCATGATTTTCTTGTGGTGGAAGAGTTGGTTGTTGAGGTTCTTGTATAGGAGTATGACGCTGTTCTTGAGGGATCGAATTTTGTCTTGCGCACAATTTAACAATTTGTTCTTGGTTAAAACCCTGTTTTAAATAATAGCTTACATCTTCTCTGATACAGGCCGCATATGATTTTGTTGAAAATAATATAATGAGCAGAAAAATTGATTTTATGAATATCGTTTTTAGTATCAACACGAAACTTTTTAAGGTGGTTTTCATGAGCATAGTGTGTTCCATGAGTATTAAAAAATATGTCAGGTTATCAGTATGATAACGTGCAATAAATAATATAGCATAAGATTTTAATTTATATTCAAATAGTAGTGAAAACAGGTTGAGATATATTCAATCCTCGCTCCTAAAGATAATATCAGATGTTTTTTTAGAACAGTTATCAATTTTTAGTGCTACAAACTAGACCTATATCCATGATTGAGAAAAGAGGAGTGATTTTCTTGTAAGCTTTAAATTACCGACTATATTTTAAATTATTAATTATTCTAAACACAGTATGTTAGAGAATTCTTATAAAGTAATTTATAATATAGGTAAAATAATGCGAAATAAATTAAAAAGTGTATTTATCTTTTCATCTCTAATAGCATCTTCTTCGCTATATGCAGACTTTAGTAACACTCTTTATGGTGATTTTAGATTCTCTGCCGGATACATGGATAGAAATAGTACAGGAACTGATGGTCTTACCGCTAATAATAACGCTTCAAGAATAGGTGTTAAAGGATCAGTTGGTGGGAATGATTTAAAGGCAATTTATCATTTACAAGCAGGTTCAAAAAATGATGGAGCGGGTGCCGGGGCAGCGGCAGGTAACAATACTGCTTTTACTGCTCGTTTTTACTTTGCTGGGTTAAAGAGTTCAACATACGGTAGTCTTATTTATGGTAGACATTCTACAGCCTATAAAATGTCTGGCTTACGTGTTGATCCATTCTATGATACATCCGCTGGATTAGGGAATGGAGGCGCAACTTACGGCCTTTCAGGAATGACCAATGGCTTTACAAACAATGCTATTGCGTATATTAGTCCTACTATCTTGGGTGGGGTTTCTGCAAATGCAGCTATCTACATAGACGATTCCGAGGTAAATAGGCACGACACTAACTTTGGGGTTCAATATGCTGCAGATGGTATTACAGCAGGTGTGCAACAGGCAATTATTGGAAATGGGTCAAAGACCAGTAATAGCTCTGGAATAGCTAATACTGCAGGTATAGATTCCTCTACCCGTCTTTATGCTGGATATAAAACAGATGCCTGGAGTTTAACAGGCTCTTATGAATTTCAAATTGCTGATGATTTATTTGGCACTGATACTAATCATTTATACCTTGCAGGTACATATAAAGTGATGGAAAAAACTAAGTTTGCTGTTTCTGTAGGACATGTAGATGACGGTCCATTTAAAGGAGTGGGTTGGCAAACGGGTGTTTTTTATAATATTTTACCTAAAACTGAAATATATGCTCTATATAGTGCGACTTATTTAGATGATGGTAGCAAAGGGGATTCTAATGTAGTGATGGTTGGCGTAAGTCATAAGTTTGCACTTTCTCATTAGGTCTGATTTATACGGCATGAAAGGCCGTAGCAACTATTGAAGGGTTTACTGGGGTTGCTGTTTTTGATTTACAGAAATTATGAATAATGACTGTTTGGAATAAAACTTGAATTCCTTTGTAAAACCAATATTTGCATCTTGGGGATTGTATTTGTGACAAGGCTTTAAAAGGTATAATCATTGACTTTTATTGTTGATTGAGTGTGCGTTAGAACACAGATTCACAAAGAAAGATCAAATTAGCTTTACCTCATAAGAACTTGCTAATACAATTATTTTGAAGATGATTTTGGGTGCCTTTTCGGTAACTCATCTGATTTTTATTTTATTGTTTTTTATTTCAGGAGGTTATAATGAAGCCAGTAAATGTTGTTACAGGTGTTCTCTTATTTTTCACCGTAGGAGTTTCTCAAGCTGATATGGAATTGTCTAGCCTGGTTCAATGGGAAGAATCCCAAAATGGACAGGTAGCAATGGTATCAGTATCTGACAATGACATAATCAATAACATTAACTCAATGGAAGCAACCGCTGCAGGATATGAACAGTTTTCAAGCTTAGTTCAGTGGGAAGAGTCTCAATATGCTCAGCCATACGTATTGGCAAAACAATCTGACGAAAGTATTGTAGCAACTATTAACGCTATGGATGCTACAGCAGCTGGTGCCGGACAAGGTGAAATGTCTAGCCTGATTCAATGGGAAGAATCATTCTAAATTGATGTTTTTTTACCATAGGGCTGGAATATTAGTATTCCAGCTCTTTTTGTTTAGGTAATTATGTTACAAAAACTACTAAATTATTCGAAAAGTCAAAACTGCATACTAGCCTGAACTCTAATAGTACGTGGTTCCACTGGGTGAAAATGAATATCACCAACTCCAGTAGTTTCTCCATCAAGGCGAGATTCATAATAATAGGTAATATCACTATCACCTGAATCGAAAAGGTTTAATACATTTAACTCAAGGCGGAAGTCTTTGTATCTATAGCCAGTCCCTAAATTGACTACTGTGGTTGAATCGGCAAATATACTACCAGCTTCAGTTAAGGGTATATCATCAAAATGTCTGACACGTAAGCTACCAAATAGACCATTGGGCAAATCAATTGTGGCACCACCAGAAAGTGTTGTACCAACAGAATTAGGGACTTCTTTTTGGTTAGCTGGTACACCTGTAAATTCAGATTGGGTAAGTGCCACATCAAAATCTAGTGTTAACCAATCGAATGGCTTGTAATAATTTGTTAACTCTAGGCCATAGCGTTGACTTTTTCCTGAAGACTCGGTTCCTCCCCCATCTCCAACAAAGACTAATTCTGAATCTAGTTCTAACCACCAAAGTGATAAGGTCGAAACTAAACCGGGTATGTATTGAGTTCGCATACCTATTTCTGCACCTCGACTGGATACTAAAGGGTCAACAGCTTTAACAGGGTTACCCGATTCTGGATCAAAGTTGATAGTAGTTCCTCTGGCATCATTACTATGGAAGCCATAGCCAAGATTGAGATAATATTCTGTATCGTACCAAGGACCTAAAACAAAGCTTAGCTTGGGGCTGAATTGTGCATCGTTAGTCTCTCCAGAATTGACTGACATGAGCCTACTTTCTACATCATAAATATAAAAATCACCTCTAAGTCCTAGAATGGATTTGAACTTTTCCATCCATTGGATTTCGTTTTCTCCATATAAACCAATGCTGGTTTGATTGACTTTATGCTCTGAGATAGTGCTGAGAATTGTTCTGTTTTGGCTTTTATATAAAGCGACATTGGGAATATAATCATGTCTAACTTGCAAGCCGATGATATTTTTAATATCAAAGTCAAACCATTCGTTATATTTTGTATGTTTAGCCTTCCCCCCAAAGGTATAACGACGATCTCTCTGAGTGATTTGATCCCCATTAACTGGATCATTAAGGAAATAAGTGAAGTTGGAGTACAAGTTAAAATTAGAGTAGACCCCATAGGCTGATAACTCGGTTTCTCCATATTCAGAATCACGCCACCAGTTACCTGATAAGCTGTAACGCTCCATATCACCGCCCGCTGTGTCATCAATTGTGCCTAAATTAGATAAATTTTGTTGATCAACTGCGCGTTTTGGAATCTGTTCAGTAGAGTCCCAGTTGTTATGGTAAACAGTGCCGACTAATGAATAGCCTTTGTAGCCATCGTCGACAGTGTATCGTAGCAAACCATTAAATTTATTAACGTTTTCATCCCTTTCCCAAGGACCTTGGTAAAAATTGACTTCTGCTCCAAATAATAAATCACCTGGACCTATTTTATAAGAATCAGCCAATACCCCTCGATAATAACCATCTTCTCCAAAGCCTAATTTTGCGAGTCCTTTTTCCATATAATGTTTGGTATGGAAGTTAACATAACCAGCAGATGAAAAATCACCCATTTCTGCATGGTAAGGACCTTTTCCAAATTCAATTTGATCGACTAATTCAGGAATAATACTGTTTAGATCTAAATATCCTTGACCGTGTCCGTGTGTTGGTAAATTTAGAGGGACGCCATCAACCATTCCTGAAAAATCAGTTCCATGATCCAGATTAAACCCACGTAAAAAAAACTGGTTCGCTTTTCCGCTACCGCTATGTTGAGTTGCCATCATGCCAGGCACAACCTCAACGAGTTCACCAGGACGAGATAAGGGTCGAAATTCAAATTCGGGTTGGCCTATAATCCCAGCAGAGGCAGTATCGGTCTGTCCTAGCAAATCTGAAGCACGCCCAGTGATGACTAAAACGCCTAAATCTGAAACAGCATCAGCTTCATCCTGAGTGTGTGCGTATGCTGGGAAGTTAGAAAAAAAAACAATTATGGAGAAAATTGCCCAGGTAATCTGGTAATTGCGAAAAAGTTGGCTGACTTTCATAGTTGCGGCTGTGTGGCTATTACTTTAAGGGGATAGTAACAAACACGAAGCAACAGAAACATGACAAAATTATTACAGTTTTGTCATGTTAGCCTGATTTTAAGCTTATAAAGGAGAAGGGGTAATTTTAAGCTATGGTGTTCTAGTGCCTTTTTTCATAAAGAAAACGGGAAACAGTATAGATTTAACCATCAAAATAAATGTTTAATAGCGTCCCTTTCTTCTTTTAACTCTTGTTCGGTAATATCCATTTTATTTCTACTAAAATCATTAATTTCCAAGCCTTGAACAATAGATGCCTGTCCATTCTTTACAGTGATTGGATAAGAGTAAATTAACCCTTTTTCAATTCCATAGCTACCATCAGAACAAATACCCATACTCACCCAATCATCTTCTTTTGTCCCAACAACCCATGTCCGCATATGGTCTAAAGCAGCATTAGCAGCAGATGCTGCACTTGACTGCCCTCTAGCTTTAATAATTGCGCCACCCCGCTGCTGAACGGTTGGAATAAATTCATTTTTAAACCATTCCTCTCCAACAATAGATAAGGCATCATTATTCATAACTTTTGCATGATGCAAATCAGGATACTGTGTTGACGAATGATTACCCCAGACAATAACTTTTTTAACATCACCAGTGATGGCATTTGCTTTTTCAGCTAATTGTGTAATTGAACGATTATGATCCAGACGAGTCATCGCAGAAAAACAAGCAGGGTCAAGATTTGGTGCATTTTTCATTGCAATCAATGCATTGGTATTGGCAGGGTTTCCTGTTACTAGCACTTTGACATTTTTATGAGCCACTTCATTTAACGCTTTACCCTGAACTGAAAATATTTCAGCATTGCAGAGTAATAAATCTTTTCGCTCCATACCAGGGCCTCTTGGCCTAGCTCCTACCAAAAAAGCATAATCTGCATTTTCAAACGCTTTTTCAGGATTGTCGGTAACAACAATTTCATGCAATAGAGGATAAGCACAATCGTTTAATTCCATTACCACACCATTCAATGCTTCCAAAGCAGGTTTTATTTCTAGTAAATGTAAGATTATCGGTTGATCAGGCCCTAATAAATCACCAGCAGCCAACCGAAAAAGTAAAGAGTAGCTAATTTGTCCAGCTGCGCCTGTAACAGTAATATCAACGGGTGTTTTCATTTGTTTTCCTTATATTATTTAACTGTTCCAAAATTTTTGGAGTAAGGAGTTTTCGAATCCTCACTTCTAAGTATCTTTAAACTCAAAAAACTGTCTTGTTTATTAATATATATTGCCTTTAATTGGAAAAAAAGTCTATTAAATGATAGAGTCTGCTGATAATTTTTATAGCTTATCAATTGATTAAATTTTATTTATGAAAATGCCTTTCAAATCTAATCGTTTTATTTTATCTTTACTGGCTAGTCTTGTTCTTTCTGTTACCTTAACAGCTTGCTCGGATGACGAACCGAAAACCGAGCACAATTATTTTGATCATACCCATGGAGCAGAAGTCAGCGACTTAGAAAAACATAAATTTGAACATAAGTTTGCAGAACAATGTGTCGCACGGGAAACCAAAAATTCCGTCAACAAAGACATAGACAAAAAACGCTTTGAAAAACCATGTTTATGTATTGCAACAAGAATAATGAAGAATTTGACTGCGGTTGAAGCAAAAAAGTTTTTGGTTGAACAAAAAAACACTCAGTCTTTAAAAATGAGTTTTGATGAAGCTGCCTATTTTTGCCTAAAAGATAAAACTAAACAAAAATCTCCTGATTTATTTGGTAAAAAATAGAGGCTATGATTTTCCAGCTTGGGTCTTAGGAAAGTTTAATTGCACTGTAGTTCCCTGTTGTAATTTGCTGGAAATTGAAATATCACCATTATGCAGTTCCACAATAGATTTTACAATAGCTAAGCCAAGGCCCGAACCTTGGTTATCGCGGTGGCGTGATTTATCTGCTCTAAAAAATCGGTCAAAAATGTGAGGTAGGAATTCTGGGTCAATACCCTCACCAGTATCACTAATAGTGATTGTTACAGTATGATGAGGTGAATATACTGCTGATAGAGTGATCGCGCCTTGAGGGTTTGTGTAACGTAATGCGTTTGAAATCAAGTTGCTAAGAATCCGCCGTAATAGACCAGAGTCTGCATATACTTCTGTTTGATTCGCCTCGCATACAATTTCTATTTGTTGGTCAGAGGCCAAGCCCTCATAAAAATCTTTGATTGCTTGAAATTCATTTTCAAGTTTTAAATTAGTACAGTTAATTTCTGTTTTTGGGTTTTCGGCTCTTGCTAAAAATAGAAGCTCATCAATCATTCTGGCAATTCGCGAATACTCTTCCATATTTGATTCCAGAATGGCGCAGTATTCCTCTGTATCTCGATTACGGGATAAAGCGACTTCTGACTCACCCATTAAATTATTAATAGGTGTTCTTAGTTCATGTGCTAAATCGGCAGAAAATTGAGAAAGTTGGCCAAAGGAGTGATCAAGACGACCCAGCATTTCATCAAAGGCTTTAGCCAATAATGCTATTTCTTTTGGCCATTTTTCTGAATCAACCCGTTCGTTTAATTGATGTGCATTTATATTTTGGATAGTTTCAGTAATTTTACGCAATGGACGCAATCCGCGGCGCGTTACCCAGAATCCGGCAAGTCCTGAGGCCAATGCTCCAAATAGAAGTACTCCAGCAAGTGTCCGTTGATATTCAGTTAGTAAGGTTTCATCCTGAGCCAATTCCAGTATAACTTGTAAAAGTAAGTTGTGTGATTGACCTGCGTTTTGTGTAGTTACCCAAGCACTTCCTAAAAGATATAATTGATTATCATTTGATTTTGCTTTGATAATTTTGATAGTATCCAGATTTTGTTGATCGATAATGGGAAATTTAAGGGGAGGGGGTAAAGGCAACATTGCGGCTGATTCCACAAGTAAATGACCTTGTTCGTCAACAATACGAACATAGACATGATGAGGAATACTTGGATGAATGGCTGATGAGTGTGGCATTTGGGAATGATGATGTTCAACATCCATCAGGTCACGCAATGTTTCGTTAAACACGTCTGAGGTCTTGAAATAGGTTCTTAGGTCGGAAATTTTTGCAGAGAGTAAATTGTGGTGTTCTCGATGAAGATGATCTAGAACAGACCAATAGAGAAAAGCAGAAGCGACTAATAGAACACTAAAGGTGGTAATGGCGTACAGAATGGCTAATTTACTAGCCAGTGACTGTGCAGTGCTTGAATTAGTCTCGTTGCTCAAAGGTATAGCCTACGCCGCGAATAGTATGAATTAGCTTGTTTTCGAACGGGCTATCTACCTTGTTGCGCAATCGTCTTATTGCCACATCAACAACATTGGTATCACTATTAAAATTAATGTCCCAAACCCGTTCAGCGATAACCGTCCGAGAGAATACTTCTCCAGGGTGACGAGCCATCAATAATAATAGCTGAAATTCTTTTGGACTTAGATCAATCCGAGTATTATTGCGTGTGACACGGTGTTTGATTGCATCTATTTCCAAATCAGCACATTTTATTTTTTCAATGTCAGTTGCCGCTCCTCGACGTAAAAGTGTCTGAATTCTTACCAATAATTCGGAAAAAGCGAAGGGTTTGACCAAATAATCATCTGCACCTAGTTTTAACCCTTTGACTTTATCTTCTACCGAGTCTTTAGCTGTTAATAATAAAATACGAGTTTGAATATCTTTACTTCTGAGTGAGGATAAAACTGACCAGCCATCCATTTGTGGCATCATCACATCTAGAATAACCAAGTCATAAACTAGCTCTTGCAGAGAATTTAATCCATCTACACCATTTTCTGCAATATCAACAGTAAAACCATTTTCTTTTAATCCTTTGGATAAAAAAGCAGAGGTCTTTTTCTCATCTTCAATGATTAAAATTCGCATCCGTTATAATGTGAAATATAGTTAGGAACGCGCACGGAATCACTTCGATAATTGGCGCAGGATTTTTGTTTGTCTTTAAGGCGTGGCAACAGGCGCATAGCAGGCTATGTAACTGTTGCCACAACACGGAAGACGGACAAAAAGATTAGAAAAGCTTTAGCGATTCTTATGCTTTTGTACAAGCGAGTTGTCGAAGTTATTTCGTGCACGTTCCTTAGGGTTCAGTTCCATCTACTCGTTGTTGTCCTATTGATTCTAACTGGAAAATTTTCCAGTGACCATCTTGTGGTGATATTTTAATATTGGCTCGATAAAGGTTTTCACGGCGATGTTGATGCCCCCAGTGAATAACCTCACCCACAACAAGCCATTCACAATCAAATAAATAACCATCATTCAGTGGAGAAGGTTGGTTACTTAAATTTTGTATTTCAATACTTTTAACTTTTGACCATGCACCATCCTGAGCTAAAAATGATTGGCGGTTTTGTAGGTAAAGTGTTTCACGTAAATCTCCACTTACACTATCAGCTAATTGGTCGTACGCAACTTCTTCCTGAGTGGATTCAAAAGCTTGATAAACATTCCATAACAGTTGATTCATCACTGACTTTGCTTTTTCTTTATCAAGACTTGCACTTTGCATTGTCAAGTTAAGTTTACCGTTTTTCATTAAGGTATAGGAAACTGCTAACGTGATAAGTATAATGATAAGTTGTATAAAATATTTGAATCGGGGATTTAAATAATGGCAGCCGATAAGTGATAAAAGTAAAAAGCCAATAATACCTGACAACCAATAATACTGTGATGTATTGTTAGTTTCTTCAACAGGAACTGGGGTGGTTTTTGGGCTGCCAGATAATTCCGTTAGATCTATATCTGCAAGCATATTTTCCCACTCGAATACAGGGTAGTCTGGCGTGACATAACTATCAAATAAACCAGCGGGATCGTATGCTCTGATGGCAACCTGTTGAATTTTTTTGTTAAAAAGTTTCCATTGCCATTCCACTTTCGTTGGTAAAGCTTTGATTTGGTGGGTCAGACTGACTCCAATCAACGTTGCTACCTGTCGTTGGGCTTGTTGCGGCTCATAAGCCTGAATATCTGCTGCTCCCATTCGTATATAGTCGACACGCTCTAAAGTTGGAGGGAGCATATTTGTATCGGCAGATAATTTGTTTTGTGCTAGTAAAAATTCGCCAACTTTTTGTTTGATCGATGCAAATTCATCAGGGTAAATCATCACATCATCACGTAACTCAAGATTAGCCCAGTCTGCCATTTCTTTTATTCTAATAACAAATTCACTTTTAATTTGTCGTGGCTCAATATATAGAAAGGCCATCACAGGATCGTTATGGTCTCGTTTTAGTTTTGGATTAAGGAAATGGCTATACCAAGGGTCTTGCCAATTAAGACTAAGTGTTTCAGCATTAGTCAATACACCATGATCAATGACTGGCAAGCCGTGATGAGAGACGGTGATTATGTAATTATCTCCAGCTTGTTTTATCAAGTTAAAAGCAGGATTAATCTTAATTTGTTCAGGTTTAATATCGTCGGAAAATGGATAAAAAACATTGATAATTGAACCAGAATCCTTGGCTTTATTATTTTTTTTGTTTGATTTTTTTATACTGGGAATTAGCTGCTGTTTCGCATTAATTTTAATTACTGTCAGTGAAAAATCATCAACAGTAATAGGCTGCTGAGGCCCACCTTTTTTAAGTTGTTTGATTGCGTTAGCTTCAAGATCAACGGTAACTTGTACCCCATCATCAAGCACATTAACAGCAATTCGGGTTGACACATCTTCTATCGTTACACCTGAATTCCAGTCTGCAAGAGCAAATCTAGTTGTAATTAAAAATAATAATATAAACAGGAATTTATTTTGAACAAGGCTGTGCGCGTTAAGTTCTGCGCTTTTTAGGAACATGCTTAAATGAGTGAGTAGTTAGAATTTTAATGATTTTTTTTTGTTAAAACGGTAAATAAAAAAACGATAGATACCATAAGAGAACAAGAGAAGAATAGCCAAGTATAAATAAGGGAGTAGAGATTCCCATTTAAATTCAGAACCTATTCCTACTCGTAAAGGAATCCGAATTTTATCTGCAAACATATCGTCGCCAACCGTTGCGATTAAAGCATAGTGGCCAGGTTTTGGAAAATCCACCTGGATTTGTGAGACGCCTGTTTTATATGTTTGAGCGGGCGTTTCAGCAAGAATTTTACCGTCAATCCTTTCGCCTCCTTCTGGGTTTTCCTTTAATTCAATTACACTCATTCCAATTGGCATCTTGCGCAAATCACGATCAATAAAGTCAATAGCTAAAAAGCTTGAGCCATGTTCTGGGAGTTCCTGACAAAAAGGTTCGAAAGTATGTCTTTTTTTTGTCTTAGAGTCTTCTTTTGGTGGCTGATAGGCGGTGAGATGAACAATATAAAAATCTGTTGTAATCAAACAGGCTAAGGATTTTGTCGGATCTGATAAAGATGGAGATTGAGCTAACCCAGTTTTTTGGAAACTGATAAATAAAAAAAATAAAAGTAACCAATGAATTAATGGTTTTTTCACAATGCCCCCTGTGGGTCTAAAAATAGAAGAAATGATTTGAGTTTGAGATTATTCGGTGATTTCAAAAAAGAACTTACCAGTAACAATATGTCCATCCTCAGATTGAACGCGGTATCTAACTCCGTACCGACCTGGTGTTAAGGGTTTGAGTGATGCACTAAGGTGAGATTTGTCCATCGACTCAAGTTCTCCGTCACCATTGTCTACACGCTCGCCTTTTGTATTAACTACGGCTAAAGACGTGTATTTTGGGCCAACACCAGCATCAAACCAAACATCCACACGAGTAGGTATTTTATTGGTTGATTCATCTTTAGCGGGTGATGATTTGACCATAATGGCATGAGCTGAAACCCACTGGCTCCATGTTATTCCAGCAGTTAATAACAAAATTAATATCTTCTTCATAATTCTTAAATAACTCTTTAGTTAAAACGGTTTCTTAATTCTTAAGCTCAGACATGACTAGTATGGCATTTCCATTTTCTAGCCATTCCGTCCAGAAAAAGCGAAATCCATCTGTTGTACCTACGATTCTTGGGTGTACTGGCTCTGCTCCTTCATCAGTTAAACGTTGTTCTTTTTGCCAGGATTTTCCACCATCCTGGGATAATTTTGCCATTACTAATGTATTTTCAGTTGTACTTGTGGTGTATACGACGCCAATCTGATTATTATCTATAACAGCAATATCACCAGAAGCACTAGTCTCATCGCCTAATGATACGATTGGTGAAGTGTCTTCACTATTTGATTTTGATTGATGATAATATAAACCACGGTTACTTTCGTTACCGTTCCAGACTACGCTATGCAATATAGTTTCGTCATTGTTTTGTGTGGTTGCAACTCCACCACCTTGGTGAGGACAGCCAACAAAATTCCAGCCAAAAGCCCAAACTGGGTCAGCATTTTTCCATGATTTTCCAGCATCAAAAGATGAGATTAGCATCATATCACGAGGATTATCGTCTCTAAAAAGCACGTGAATATTGCCTTTTTTATCTGCAGTAATGTTGCTCCAGCAACAAGTGCAGGATGTTGCTTCTAAATCATTGTGATAAATCCAGTTAGAATCTTTGTTTAAATATTGAAAGCTGGCATATCGTAAGCCTTGGCTGTCTCCAACTTCTTCTCGGTCATCTAGCCAGGTGATATGGAATGCGCCGTATAAATCAGCAGTAATATCGTAATATCCCTGGTTAATTTTTGAATATTTATTATCAACGGGGCTAGGGATTTTATTCCAGGTTTTTCCTTTATCTAATGAAAGTGCTGCTGAGAGTATGCCTGACCAAGGCTCTCCACCCTGAGTCTGCCAAATAGCCATAATTTTATCGCCATGTGCCGCTATTTGAAAATCATTTCCTCTTTTTGATTGTTTAACTTTCGCTAGATTTCTATTGACGGTTACAGGTAAAGACCATGTTTTTCCCGCATCTAAAGAGTTGATGTATCGTAAAGCAGGGTTTTGTGATTTTTTATCCACACCTGATAAAAGTGCGTGAATAGTATTGCCTTCTGCATAAACATCTAGGGTATCAATGGTTTGTAAACCCGTGTCGGCAAAATTGTGCTGAGTGTTTATTGGTCTTATTTGGGAGCAAGATGATAGGTTAATAAAGAGCATCAATAGGCAGGCTATTACAACTCTTGATGATAAGCTGCTGTTTTTAGTGCGAGTAGGAATAAAAGCCATTTTGTAATTAAAATTCTTAGCGTTAAATATTTTCAAGTTAAGCTCTTACAACGAACTTCGTTGCTGAATGAACCAGTGTAAATAGATAATATTTGTACGTCAACTTACACAACTAAAGAACCAGAAAAAATATTATAAGCATTCATCAATAAGCTGTGAAACTTCAAAGGTTTATCATTTTTTTCAACTAGAATTGTCAGTGATGGGTAAGAAACCTGTTGTATCGTTAAACAATTAGAACCATTACTCAGCACCTCTATTAAAAATAATACCTAAGCTCAAAGCGTAAATGGTCATCATCTCTAAGTATGTAGGCGGGGGCATTTTCAGGTGCAGAGCTAAAAAAACGAACTTCCAGTTCTGCTTTCCAATTATCACCAAACCGTCTACTAGCTTCTATATTATAAAATTTTGTATTACTTGTTCTATCAAAAATAATACCAGCTAAAACTTCTGTACTTTGTACATCGTTAAATGCCAATCTTATAGCGGCTAAAAAATCATCCTGAAAAATTACCGGAGCATGCCCACCTCGGCTGTCATATAAATATTCAGCGACTACACCTACGTCTATCGCTGATTCAAAAACGCTATAAAAAGTATATTCAAACCCCCCTGTTCCGGCATAATAAGTTTTTCCTTGTCCTGATCGTACAATAGACTCTAATTTCCATAACCAGCTATCTTTTGTCATTTGAATATCAACAGCAGTTTGGTGAATCATTTCATAATAAGGAATTAATTGGGTGTCTCCGTTATCTCTTTCTACTATAAAAGAAGGGTCTCTGCTAGTTCCATAAAAATGAGAAAAGCCTAAATCCCAGTCACCTATAGAATGTGACCAGCGAATTGCAAAAGCCAACTGTTTTTCTATGCCATGCTTTTCGTAACGTTCTTCACCTGTATCAACTTCAGGGATTGAGCGAAATCGTCCTTCATTTCCAGCAAAGGTTCTTTCTCTAAAGCCAGTTAATAAATATAAATCTATCGTTCCCCAATCTCTAATCAAGGCTAGATTAATCATTGGCTGTCCCAGTTTATCCTCAGTGTCTGAGTTTTCAACCAGATCCGTTTGATTAATAATATCAACCAAATGCTGAGATTCCGTCACGCCCCAAAATTCTTTTCTAATCCCGACTCTAAGTTCCCAATCATTTGCCGCTTTTAACCAGGTTAATTCGCGTATATCAAAATGAGTTCTTCTACTGTCATGTTGAGAAAGGCGATAAAAAGGCACAAAGGCTATACTTTGCAATCCATTGTCCCATTCATGGTAAATTTCTGGTTCTAAACTGCCTGATAAGTAATAGTTATGTTGTTGATTGTCTAAGGGATTATGAAAAAATCCTAAATTTTCAATTCCTGCATAACCTGAAATATCAAGGGCATAAACTCGTGCGGCACTGCATATCAACAAAAGCAGTGTTATAAAGCATTTTGTAAAAATCATTCTTTAGCTATCTAGCACGCTTTAAGGTATTTTTGTCAAAATCACGATTAGTCAGTCCTGTTTTAAATTCATAATTATCCCAAAGCAAGGCTGTTGATTTACCATTTTGATGATTTGTCATTAATTGTTCACCTGCACGCCAAAATTGATTCAGGTATTGTTTATAATTTTTAAATAATTGAGTTTTTAATAGCGCTTCTTTTCTATCGTAATATTCAGTTTTTGTCATAATGTAACGTTTCTTATCTACCCACGATATTTGTCGGGTGTAGCCAGAATGCTCATATTTTGGAGTTAATTCGATCACGAAACAATCTATCCCGTCCACTACTTCATCTTTTAGGTATTTATAGGCATATTTTGCTATTTCAAAAGAAGTTAAATCTTCAAAAGCATATTCACTCCCTAAAAAAGGGCCAGACTTATTACTCGATGAAATACGCTTGACTCGTTTAAGTGCCGGTAAATATAACCATTGTTCATCAGCGACTAGAGCATGGGTAAAACTTAAAAAAGCGGTACCTTTAATATCTCTAGGACTATCAAATATAGTTAAACTTTTATCGCCTTCACCAATTATTTCCAACGTTTTAAGCTTAAGAGAACGCAAACTCTCTTCTCCACGCCTGTTTGTTAAACGCATTTTCAATGTTGCCTTGCTATCACCAAAACCAGTATCATGTTTATCAACTTCTGTAATTATTTCCAGACCTTTTTGTTCTGCCGATACTTTACTATCAATAACGCTAGTATTTTCTATTTCAGCATAAACTTGTGTTGAAAACAAAGCTGCAATAACTATAACTAAGTGTTTCATTTTTTCTCCTTTGAATCTAAACTCATGAGTAATGGCGGTAAAAATAGTAAATCTAAAAATAAAGCAACAGCGATGGTTATAGCTGTCATTAATCCCATTTCCCCATTCATTGTAAAATGAGATAAACTTAAAACTAAAAAACCACTCACCAATACAGCGGAGGTGATCCACAATGCTACTCCTACTGTAGAAAAAGCATAACGGATTGCATCTTCGCTACTTAATCCTTTCTCTATTCTGGCGCGTCTGTATTTACTGATAAAATGAACTGTATCATCAACAACAATACCTAATGTTAAGCCAGTTACCACGGATAAGCCTAAGCCGACCCTTCCATCTATCAAGCTCCAAACACCAAAGGCAATAGCTGCTGGAATCAAATTAGGAATCAAACTAATAAGCCCTAATTTAACTGATTTAAATGCAAACAATAGTAAAAAAGAAATCAGGGTCAAGGCAACGATAGATCCGAAAATCATTTGCTTAATATTACGCTCGCCTATATGAGCAAACATCAGCGTTGGACTTGCCAGCTTAACTTCATATTCACTCAAATTTTGTGTTATCCACTGGTTGATACGTTTTTCTACTTCCAGCATTTGATTAGAACTCAGACTGTTTAATGTTGCTATAAGACGAATACTTGATTTATCAATATTGATTTGATCATTCAAATCCAATCCATAAGGCAATGACATTTCGTATAACAATAAATATTGAGCTGCTAAATCACGTGATTCAGGCAATTTGTACCATGCATCATTATCGCCATGCATACTTTTATTGAGTCTTTTATAAGTGTCAGACAAGGTGTTTACGTGTATAACCTCAGGTTGGGTCAATAACCAGGTGGTAAATTTTTGTATATTTTGTAAATATTCAGGTTCATTGATCGCACCAGTCTCTTTTGCAAGAATAGAAAACTCAACCGTATAAATACCACCCATATTTTCATTTATAAAGTCAGTGCCTTTTCTAAACTCAACACTTTTATCAAAATATTTTACGAATTCATCGTTTAACTCATTATTAGGAGCAAAACTAATCATCACAATGGCAATCATTCCATTAACAATCAGCAATGGTTTACGAAAACGAATCACCCATTCGGCTAATCGCTTCATGTATGAGTTATCTAAATCGTCCTTTGCTTTAACTTTAATAGGCAAAATCGACATCATTGCGGGCAAAAATGTGATGGACAAAAGCCAGGCCAGCATAACCCCAATCGCAACCATATTTCCTAAATCCCTAAAGGGTGGAGCATCACTAAAATTCATACTTAAAAAGCCTATTGCCGTGGTTAAGCTAGTTAAGAATACTGGTTGAAAATTGGCTTTTAGACTTTCTTGTATTGCCTGTTTTTTTTCATGGCCGATGCGCATGTAGTGCAATTGCGTAACAAGAATGTGTACGCAATCAGCGATCGCCATCGTTAAAATAATTGTTGGTGATATAGCAGATGTAGGTGTTATAAACCAACCTAGCCATCCTGTAAGTCCTAAAGTGGCAATAATAGAAAGAACGATCAGTATGACGACAGAAAAAGTCGCACTAAAAGAGCGTAAACTGAGTAATAAAACCAAAATAACAATGCCGTACATAATTGGCACTAGCGTTTTATTATCATTCATAGATGATTCGCTAAATGCATTAGTCATCATCGCCATCCCTGTTAAATAGACTTTCATTCCAGGGTATTTGTTTTCTAATTCTGTTACTAATGCTCGTGCACTAGTCGCTATCTCCAGTGCTTCCATTGGATCTTTTCCTGGCAGTTGAACCGTCACATTAACGCCTGTTACATGGCCTTGCGAGGAAACTAATCTATTGACTAAAAAAGGTTCAGTTATTGCTACTTGTCTGATTTTTTGTATTTCTTTTGCTGATGCCTGAGAATCAACGACTAAATCAGCAACAATCAAATCATCTTCTTCTGCTTGCGTATGCTGAAAATTAGTGACTGAATCCACTCGGCTGGAATAAGGTATTTTCCAAGACTTTTTGGTTAATTCCTGAACGGCTTGTAATGTTTGGGGTGTAAACACATTACCATTTGCTGGTTGTAAAACAAATAGAACTGCATCGGACTTATTATAGGTATCCTGTATTTCGTTAAAGGCCAGTAATTGCGGGTTTTGTTCGCTAAAATATACACGATAATCTGTTTTTAACTCTAACCTGGTTACACCTGTCCCCATGGAAACGATAGTAATCAGTGTGAACAATAAAATCCACCAAGGGTGTTCTGTCACAAATCGAGAAAAATTTGAAATTTTTTGCTGATTTTTCATAAGCCATTTAATAATAGTTTCATGATGTGTTTTGCTAAAACATCAGGTTGCTCATGCTCTTGTTTCCAGCCCGGAAGGTGTTGACGTAATGGTTGCATTTCCAAATGGTGCTTACATAAACTCAACACAGAAATTGCAGACAGGTGTTCATCCTTTTCAGGAGCTATTTCTTTTACGATGGCTAGCAAAAAACAAAATTCTTGTTTAAAAACATCATTTGCTAACATTTTCATTCGCTGAGGATTGGCGTCTACTATTTCTCTTAATATTAACTTGTGGAATTCTGGATCTAAGCTCAGCTCATGAATAAGTGTGGTAACAAATAATTCAAGTTTGGTTTCCGCAGAGGAGTCTTCCTGCCAGATACTAGAAAAAGCTTCGGCCTTATCAGCAAAAGCATATTGAACTGTTTCAAGATACAAATGGTTTTTATCTTGAAAATAATGATAGATAGCAGCAACACTCATGTTGACGGCTTGTGCAAGATTACGCATAGATACACCTGCAAAACCTTTTTTTGCAAATAAGCTTTTTGCCTTGATTAATATTTTTTCTTTTGAATTCAAGTTATTATAGCTAAACGAACGTTCGGCTAGTATGGTTTAAAAGCCTTTTTCTGTCAACAAAAATCTTGATTAGCCAGTAAAAAAGTTAGGAATAATAAAGACATATCACATGAAATATATCTATACATTTTATGTGTTTATATAGTAACCTCATTATTCACTCTAGTTATTTTTAAGGAAAAGATTATGTCTGATATTAGCAGTAAACTAACTGGCTTCCTAGGAGAGGCTGGATCAGGGGCGCTTGGGCATGCCTTGGTTGGATTATTAATTCTTATTGTTGGGTTAATTGTGGTAAAAATGATTACCGGTTTTTTTGGACGCATTTTATCGAATGTATCATTCTTAAAACAAACCAATACAGATGGTTCAATTACCGATTTAACTTCCCCGATTACATCTTTACTTAAAGGATTGCTTACCATATTTGTTCTAATGGCAGTATTACAGCATTTTGGAATGACAGATGTGCTAGAGCCGTTAAAAGAAATGTTAAACAAATTTATGGATGCCATTCCAAATGTAATTGGAGCAGGTGTTATCGGTTATGCAGGATGGATTATTGCAAAAATTGTTTCACAATTGGTTGGCATGGCACTGACTAAAGTTGACAGCCAAATTGCTGAACGGACTGGTAATTCTGATATAAAGGTTTCTGCATTTGGTAGTGCTTTTATTTTTGGTGGTATTTTACTCCCTATTATTGTCAGTGCTCTTGGTGTTTTAAATATTCCAGCGATTTCTGAGCCGGCATCAGCGATGATTCAAAATCTAATGTCTGCAGTTCCTAATATTATTGGGGCAGCAATAATATTACTAGTAGCTTACTATGTTTCAAAATTTGTTATATTTATGCTGACTGGTTTACTTGATGGCATGGGAATTGATTCAATGCCTCAAAAACTGGGTGTTCAAGGCATGTTTTCTAAAAGTTTTACGCCGACTAAGCTGATTGGTGGAACCATTATGTTCTTTTCTATGATGGCGGCTTCAACTGCAGCAGTAAATGTTTTAGGGATTGATATTATCTCAACTATATTTGCTAAAGTGTTGCAATTTGGTGGAGGCATATTAGTTGGTGGAGTTATTTTAATTATAGGTAATTTTCTTAGTACAATTGCACATAAAAAACTATCAGCTTCTGGCAATACTGGACTAGCAAATATTGCTCGTGTTGCTATTATTGGCCTGGTTTTAGCTATGGGATTAAAAGCAATGGGGCTTGCTGACAATATTGTTAACATGGCATTTGGTTTTACATTGGGTAGTGTAGCAGTTGCTCTTGCACTAGCTTTTGGTCTAGGTGGTAGAGATGCAGCAAGAACAATTACTAATCATCTAGCAAAAAAAATTACAAGTAAATAGTCTTAAGGAAAACTATATAATTGATAAAAGAAATCTTGATTCCAAAATATCCAATCTTTAGGCTACCTACATTTTGAATATTTGCTTCTCAATTTCCTCAACCACAATTAATATAGATAAACCATAAGATGATATGGAAAGTTGCATAAGTTTTTTTATGCGACTTTTTGCTATCACAACAAAATAGGATAAGAAAATGTCTGATGAATTGCATGAAAACTCTGAATTAGAATTTGTAGATAAAGCTGCTGTTGTTGCCGTTTTTTTATTAGCAGGGGTATTTCTCTGGCAGTTTCTTGGAAAAGGTAATGTGACGGATATAGATAATCTTTCCAATCAAACAACCGCAAAAATAGATGAAGCTGAGCCACAAACATATTATAAAAGCAAATCACAGCCACTAGAAACTGAGAATTCAATTAAGGAAAATCCAGCGCTAAAAACAGCTGATTCAGGTATTATTCCAGAAAAAGAACTATCAAAAACAGAAGTCGTCAAAGCACCAGTAGCAGCAATATCTCCTGTGGAAAAGCCAGTAGAAGAAGTTAGGCAGGTTGCTAAACCAATTGAAGAAGTAAAAAAAATAATATCGCCAACTATCAAGCCAGTAACAAGTGATCTAATCCAAGGTATCTTAAAACTTTCTGGTAATGGTGAACCTAATAGCTATTTGCAGTTAATGTTAAATGGCGAGAGAATTAAAAAAATAGATATTGATAAATCCGGCGCATGGTTTTATCAAACTGTCCTGGAACCAGGGGATTATTCAGTTCAAGTTTTGCCTGCAGAATTAAATGAGCAAATGAGTGCTGAATCAGCAGTAACAACAATTTCCATACCTGAACTACAATCTTCTGTTCCTGAGTCAACAGCTAAGTTAGAAGCAGAAAAAGAAGCTCTTACAGATGAAGTAGAAAACCTTGCTGTTCAAATAGAAAAACATAGAGCCGAACTTGAGGCTGCTACCCAAAGAACTCAAGAGCCAGCAGAAGATAAACTGGCTCAAATACCCAGTGATAAAAATGTGGTAAACGAAAAATTGTATAAAGTTAAATCTGGCGATACGATCAATAATCTATCTCGTCGTTTCAAAGTCAGTCGAAGTCAGTTATTGCAGTTAAATAAAATTTCGGATAAAGATGTTATCGAGGTTGATCAAATGCTGATTATTCCAGAATAATGTTAGGCAACTTCGCAATAAATAACCTACCCGTATGATCTTCGTGCAGTTACGTATGCGGATTTTTATCGGTTGATCTTTTTTTACCTGTAGGCTGTGTTGCTAAAATGGTTGCATAGCCTTGCTACGCACTCATATTAGCACCTCAAGCCGTTTCACACCGTTCTACCTCTTGTGTACAGTCGTTGCTATCGACAAAAATCATCTCGCTATAAATTCCGCATTAGTGACCCCGCGCGAAGTATATCTAAAAAAATCATAATTAACTTTATAATTTCATCTTGAAGTATAAGATTAATCGTCATTTTAAAGACATATATTACTCTTCTAGCAAGCATTGAAGTTTAAACTTTTGTAAGGACATTTTATGGCTCAACCTCCTCGTATTGTTACTGATTTTGCGATAGACCTGAGTAGAATTTTAACTCACTATTTGACTAATCCAGAGTTAGAGGACAAACGTATTCCGTTAAAAGACAGGTTGGCTATAAAATTAATGCTGACTTTGAATAAGCAGACTTATCGACGTAAATTGTTATTTCGTGATTTTAGTCAAAAGCCTACTGATTTATTAATCGAATATTATTTGCCGGATGGCAGTACAAAAAAATTACACACAGAAAGTATTTATTATACCCAGGATGTATTAGCAAAGCGCTTAACTATCGTTAGCAAACATAAATCATTACCCACCAACCTTCATCTATTGTTATTAATGTTTTTTCGTTATAGCAAAGATGAAAAATGGCTAAGAACTCGAATTAAGCGAAAAAAAACTAAGCCTTGTATTAATGATTTATATTTCAAAAAAACCGCGAATATTTTAAAACGGCAATGCCATCAATTGAAAGAAATGGGAATGGTTTCTAAAACCTACCGTGAAAAATATGGCATTTTTCATTTTATTTCTGGTAATAACAGTACTGAATTAGTCGAAGAAATCTCTTTGTTTGATGTAATAGAGGTAGTGCCAACACCCTTAGTAAAAAGTTTAACTGAGTCACCGGCTTGGTATATTCCGTTGCTTGAACGGATTTTAGTTTCACTCAATGAAAGTTATGGATTATTGCGCAGTTGTGGTCTGCCACCCCATCAATGGCAAGGTGAATTATCTATTGGTAAGTTACGGGCGTTAAAACAACTCAAAAAAATAGCAGATAGCTATTTAATGACTGGAGAGGAAAAAGATATTTATTCAGCCTATCAACAGGCTTTTATAACAATGATGAATGAAAAGACAAAAATCGCCAGTTTTGAATATTTTGCTGAATTTAGTCAAAGTGTTGTAGGTAGAGCACTATTAAAAATAGATAGTATTTCTTTTGATGATGAAAATACAAACCTGACTGATACATATCCTGATAATGAAAATAATTCGACAGAAATGGAAACAGCTTTAAAGCAATTATTAGTTGATCATGCAAATAGTTTTACCACAGTAACAGCCTATTTTTTTGAACAAGTCCTTATTTTACAACGCCCCTTATATTCTGAAGATGGAGTGTTTAATGATTCCTATTTTTCTAAATCTCTTAAAACTGATGATACTTATTCTAATTTAGAGGGTGAAAAGTTGGCAGATAAATTAATACGAATCACTCAGCGTATTATTAAAAAACATATTGATGTAGATGATGCGAAGGTCTGGCTAGACGATTAAAACTATCTTTATTTATAATTTATTGGAGAATCATTTATGATACCAACCCCTCAACAATGCTGGCAAGAAGCCTATAACCGTTTAATGCTGATTGATATAGAAGAGCCTGTTTCAGAACAAACGGTAGACCTTTTTTTGGCAGGATTACCCAAGCGTCTAAAAACGGAGGATTATTCCTCATGGCTAACACGTGGAAAAAAATTGGCAAAGATTGTTTCTTTCTCAGCTCTAAAATTTAGCTATTTAACTGATGTACAACGATTAGCTGCCGATACTCGCAAAACAAAAGATGCTTTGCCTGAAAAACCCTTACTTTCAAGCAACAAACAATTTCGGATAACAGTCACTGAGTTATCCGAAAATAAAGTAAAGCTAACGGTGGAGGCATTAGGTTTAGCGAGCAGTAAATATGCTTATAAGTTAATTGGAATTTCCGCTGAAAATAATAAAGATGATTTAATTACTGTTCTTTATTTAGATGAAGATGGAGAGGGCATTGACGATACGTTAGAAAATACACAGACTTTACGCCAAGCTTTATTACGTCCAGTAATTTCTCTTATAGAGCAGGGTGATGCGTAAATTTATTTTAATTCCTGTGGTTAATTTGGGAATAAAACCTAAAGGTATTTTTTTAGAAATTATTAGTGAATCAGCCAATTTTGGTGGAGTGAATTTTCAAGGTTTGAAAAATAGTGGTTTAGCAAAAGAAGTAGCAATGACTGAGGCGATTTTAAACCGTTTAAGTCATCCAAAAATATCAGCCAGCCACTTATATTTAAGCCATCATCTTCCAAATTTAAACAGTCACTCAATTAGTTTAGGGTTGACGTTGGCAGTATTTCTGCAACAAAGAAATTGTCAGTATCATAAAATTATTGCCATAGGTGAGATAGATATTCACAGTTCTGATTTATCTATTTCAGGTGGACATTATTTTGAAACTCAAATAGCAGCAATTTTATCACTAGGAAAACAACCCTATCTAGTAGCATTATTTATTCCTGCGCACTTATTAAACGAAACAGCTGATGCTTTAGTGCATCGTTTAGCTAAGTTAAACTTTGAAGTAAAAGCAGTAATCACTTTAGATGAAGCCTTAATTAGTTTAGGCGTATCATAAAATAGTATGATCAACAAAAAAGCTCAAGGATTGACTATGCAAACATTACGTTCTACCGTTTATATTCCCTTAGTAGAATTAACAGATCAGCCAAATCAATTGCTTGAAATTTATTGTGAAAATCAAAGCTTTGGGCAAAGTGAATTAGACACTAAATCGTTGGATAAAGACTGGCATTATATTGCCGCTGAATTAAGACGAGTAGGCCTGTATGAAGATGGTTTGCAAGCAATTAATTCTGTACGAAAGTTAGGACTAAAAATTCCTTTTTGGGCAGTTTATCAAAAATATAAAAAATATAGTTGGTTGGATAATCAGCGTTTGCATAGTGTTAATGTTTTAGATTGTGAAGGTGAAAGTGCTCAGTTAGGTTTGGCGATTGCTTTGCTAACTAATGCAAGTCAAAGCCCTATTCATCATGTTATTGCGACTGGAAAACTAAGTAAAGATACGTTTAAAAACCAACATCATAACCATGATGTTGCCATTGAAAGTGTTGGTGGCATTCAACAAAAGCTACAATTATTAATTGAAAAACGTCGTTCAAATACTTTATTATCAGACGAAGACTTATATTGCTTTACACCTTATTATTATCAGCAAGATGACAAAGACCTCCCTGTTATAAAATTACCTGAAGTAAAAGAACTTGAAAAACTTAACGTTCATGTGAAGCCAGTACGTTGGTTAAGTGATGTTGCTAAGCTATTAAAAGCGGATACTAGCCGTCATTTATCTCAGGATAAATGGTTAGCAACAGGGGTGTTTTTTTTTAGTGCGCTAATTTTAGCTGGTTGTTTATATTTCGGTTGGTGGCATTACCCGATTCAGATACAAATGCTGGCAGGAAAAAATAATGCAGAGCCTTTTTTAGTCTGTACCAATCAGGATGACTCAGACGTAAGTTATTTTGATTTAAAGCGTGATGGAGGCATCCCTATATTTCCTGTTTTTTCTAAGAAAAATAGTGACTATAATACAGGGCTTGCTTGGCGAATGATTGTAGAAAAAACGCTGTTCAGCCAGCATTATTACACTGCTTTTATTCACTTAGGTGAAAAAACACGGCTTAAAATTATTAATCATTACCCGGAAACAGGTAAAGAGATCAAGCTTGTCGCTAATGAACCCTTTGAATGGTATTGGGGAATGCAAGAAGATGCTGCACAAAATCAGGATAATATTTTATTACTAGCCATACAAAGAACGCCAATTGATGTTGATGCTATTAACCGAGGGTTCTTAAAGCGTTTTTCTAGCGATAAGCCTCTTAATATATTAGCTGCCAGAGATTTTTTAATAGATCAGCTTCCTAATAACTATACTTTTTCTTATCAATCAATTTTGAGTCATTCGCCATGTCTAAAAAACTAATTTTAATCCTTTTTTTCTATTCTTTAACTGCAAATGCAGATAAAAATTCGACGTGTTTAACCGTAAATCAAGAGCAGAATAAGTTAACTTTCTTATACGCTAAACAGGGGGAAGAGGATAAGCCTTTCTTTTATGCAAAAGTACTGACTGATAAATTACCAGCAAATAAAAGCATGACATGGCAAGACGTTAAAGGGTTGCCTGAACACCTGTTTCGTTTATCAAATACAGAGCCAAAACAATACCAAATTCCAGATAATGCAAAGACCCTTTATATTGTAAAGTCATTAGAATCTTTAGAGACAATCAAAGGTTTTGAAACATCCACACGGATCGTTCCAACTATCCAAAATAGAAAAAAGACTAGAGGTGTTTTCGAAGATGCAACAAAACGTAATACAGGTAATTTTATTAGGGCATTGCCAAAGGAAACTCAAAAACAAAGTTCTGAGGGAATTGCTAGTGCAGTGAAAATTTGTGAATTTAAATTGTAAAATAGATATGCCCAAGTTTTTTCAGAAATTTGGCTTTTAACGATTCCAAGTAAAGCTATCAATCATTTCATATCGGGGCTAAAACCTCTCCTACTACTCTCTATCCAAATCTTATAACTTTAGAAAGATTAGTTAGTCACTCATTTATATGTGTGAAAAAACACTACTTTCTTTTGTCTAAATTTTCCTCCAGACTTTGTGGTGGCGTTTTTTTAAAATTAAAAATTAAAAATAAAAAATTGAAAGAAAACCTGAATTTCATCATGAAGAATAAAGTTGTAATAAAAAAATAATAATCTGGTGGCAAAAAATTAGTCACTAAATCAAGAGAGAGATTCAATAATGATTAAAAATCAAAAATATATAAAATGCTGCATTGTGCTTAGTTTAAGTATTGCAACAGCATATGCAGAACCCGCTCCATTTTCTGTCTACTTTGATACATCAACTCCAGATATAGTTGAAAATGATAGAGTTACATTTGATGGTGTGCGTGTAGATGGCTTAGGTTATTCTGCAAATAAAGATGCTTTTAAAGTTGAGTATCTTTTTGACCACTCAACGTTAAACTTTAATTATCAATCAATAAAATATTTTTATCCAGATGTAGGTGTTTTTTACAGACAATATATGGTTATAGAGCCAGAACCTGCACAACCAGATTATGTAGTGGATGGGATAAGCTATCAAAGTGGTACTGAAAATGGTTTTTTCTCGCAAACATCTTCCCCTTTTATTGCTACATTTGATCTTAAAAAAGGGCATTATATAAATTATTTAATTACTGATCCATCTGTAGATTACAAAGTATCATATTTAGGAAATGATATAAATCAGAAAAGTTTTAAAGGCACATATAATGTTTATTCTGCGACTCGAATAATCCGTATAGATGGAACCTATACTTTGAAAATAGAGCCTACTAACTCTGCAGATAGTTTAACATTCAACATAACTATCTCGAATGGGAACAATAAGCAACTAGAGGCAATTAGCGATGGTAGTAATATTGTTGCTCTAATTAAAGGGTCAACACATGAATATTCTAAATTTAAACTACATCTTAATAAAGGTGATTTTTTAGAGGTTCCAGGTGGGGATAGTTTCAGAAAAGTATTACTAGATAATATTGGACGTAAAGTAAAAGGTAGTCCTGATGCTACTTTTGTCTATAAAGCAAATAAAACTGGTGAATATTATTTATTTATCTCAGATACGGATTCAGGACCGACCAGAACATATAATGGAACAATTTCAATAACACCAGAATCTGAAATACGTTCTAGAAATAAACAAAAAAAGATTGCTTCAAAGCAAGCGATAAGAGGAGAGTCGGGTAACTAAACTAAACTAAACTTAAAGTATTACAAAAAAATGTCTGAAGAATCTATAATAAACGTAGTAAAAAATGAACACCAAGATGAGTCTTTAACGTCAGCAAAAAAAAATTAACACTTGTTTATGCATTGCAAGCCGTTTCTTTTTTTCTAGGGTTGACGTTTATTGTCTCTATAATAATTATTTATGTTAAAGAAAATGATGTTAAAGGAACTTGGTTAGAATCACATTTTAAATGGCAAAAACGTACATTTTGGTTTGGCCTGTTATGGACAATAGTTGGGCTTGCTTCTTTGCTTATTGTGATAGGCTATTTTATCCTGCTGATAAATACCGTTTGGATAATTTTCCGTATCGCTAAGGGCTGGTTGCGGTTGAATGAGGGAAAAGAAATGTATGTAAAAAATTAACAATCGTAACATAATGATGCGTTGAAAACAATAAATATTGCCATGTCGAATCAAAGTTTAAAATTCATTCTGAGTTTAAGCCTAAGTCTTTTTTTAGATCAGGCTATTGCTACTGATGAATCACGAGCGACCATGTTAGATAATAACCCTGACTTTTGTAATATGTACCGTGGTTTAAATGCGGGGAAGGATATGCCTGATTTTTGCCCACCGGTTAAGACAAAAGAAGCGACCCGAAGTTTTGCTCCTGCGACTAAAAAAACACAGTCAATTGCTTTTAGTAAATTAATTAATTTTGAATATAATTCCAGTAAAATTATATTGAAATCTTTTGATGCCTTAAACAAACTATCAGAGGTGCTTAAATATGAAAAAATGCTTTCTAAAGTTATTCGTATAGAAGGCCATACTGATAGTGTAGGTTTGGCTAAAGATAATCAGGTACTTTCTGAAAAACGTGCTTTAGCAGTTAAACACTATCTAGTTAAAAAAGGGGTTAAAGAGAGCCGACTTCAAACTGTAGGTTATGGGTTCAATCATTTGTATGATACAGAACATCCTAAGGATGGTATTAATCGACGGGTAGAGTTTGTCAATTTAGGAGAGTGAGTGAGGTGTGATTAAAAGTGAAAATATGTAGGTTGGGCTGCCGTCTCTTTGGCAACCCAACATCGGTATGCTAAAAATGTTAGGTTAACGTAGAGCTATTAGCCAAATCATCATCGACAAATAATTAGAGTCTGCTCAGTAAATCAGCACGAGTTTTTTACAAAACTGGCCAAAAAATTGAAAAATTCTCTGCATCTGACAACATAATATTTTTTCAATTTGTTTTAACGACAATATATCTCTGATTTGACTGCTTTTACGACAGGCAAAAAAGATCCTTTCCAGGATCAATAGGTTCATCACCAAGAATATGCTATTGATCCATGCCAGTGAGGTATCTGCACGCTTGGCTCTAATATAATTCAGTCGATAGCCATTCTTGCCTTGGCCAAATTTGCCTTCAATGGGTATCCGTTGTAGATAATCTGCTCTTCGTTGTGCTTTGAGTTGTTTGAGTTCTTCCCGGTTGTCTTCTGTCTCTTTCTTGGGTCGACCGAGTGGTTTTCCCGCAAAGTGGATGCCTTTGCTTTTAAGATAATTCCGGTTTTCTCGCGTGCCATAAAGTGGGTCTGCCAAGATCTTTTCTGGGTAATAGCCCGTTCGCTGATGATAGTGTTCAACTTGTGATGTTAAATCCAACCCTTCATGAAAAGCATCCCAGCGCAAATGATCTACACGAGAAAACCCATCATCTGTTAGGCTGACACTGAGTTTAGCGCCAAATTCAACCACCTTGTTTTGTTTGCCTCGAATGATGGGGCGTACATAAGGTTGGCTGATACTGACGATTCTATTATCACAACGACGAGTTTTAGTGGTATACATTGCCCATTGCTGTTCATAGAGGTGTTGAATCACCCAGTAGCGATAGAGTAACCAGCGAGGTAATGGAAGTTCTGTGCCTTCAGGCCAGTATGTCAGGAGTTGTTCAATATGTCTCAGGTTACGGCGAAGATATTGCAGTTGTTGTTTTATTCCTCGGCGTAGTTTTTTCCTGCCAGGACGTTTTTGTTTGACGATCGATAAAAAAGCAGATCGTGCCTTTTCTCGATAGGTACGTGGCTTCTTATCCAGCGTTGTTTCTAAATAAAGGAAATCAATGATTTTCTCACTGAACTCACGCGCTTCATTGAGTAGGTTAAGGTCTGTTGGATAACGGATGGCTTGCTCAACCACAGTGGCATCAAGAATCAGTTTGCCTTGATGTGTGTCAATTTCTTTTGAATTTCCTATTTCTATTTCTTGTGAATCAGATTTCGCTTCGTCTTCTACGTTTCCTTGCAATGAATCATCTTCGTTTTCTTTGCTATTGATCTGCGATGAGGGGTCTGATTCTAGGTCTGCTTTAGCCTGACTTTTTTCCTTTTCGCCATCATGTGCGTTAATAATCGCTTGCTCGAATACTTCAAAAACGGATGCTCCCATGCGTTTTCTAATATCAACGAGTAATGAAGGCGCAAAGGGTGGTTCCGCCTGAAAACTGGCAAATCCTACAAAAAATTGCATATAAGGGTTTTCTTGAATTTGCTGAACCGTTTCAATATCAGAAAGGCTTAGCTTGTGTTTTATGATCACTGCACCGATGACGCAGCGTGCATCCTTGGCTGGACGCCCTGTGTCTGCCGAAAGCCCTTGATAATAACCCTCTGCTAAGTCATCCCAGGGAATGCATTGACTCATTTTTACCCAGCGATTGTGTTTATCTAGAGCCGTGTCAAAAGGCCAGTCAAATTCTGCTAGAGTGAGTTGTTTCGAGCTACAGGTTCGGATCATAGGTGCACAGGTTTTGAGTCGTTTATCTGTTTTTCCGTGCACTATTTTATCATAAATAGACTAATATATTAATATTATCAATGCGTTGTGGTTTCTGAGTAGACTCTAATTATTCAGTATGTCGTGTCGGATAACGCTGTCGCTCATCCAGCTTACGTATTATCAACCCTTTTCTAGATTGATAAAAACCATATTAGTACTTAGCACTGTTTTCATCATAAAGTAACCCTTTGACTTTAGCTTGTTCTCGAATTGAGCTGAATATTTTTGCATCAAGAGAGTCTTTCTTTCCTCCTGATGCGGCTACTTCTTTTTTTAAATAAACACTGCGTTTTTCAGCCAGTATTTTCATTTCTGTTTCAATATTTTTGCGTTGTTTAGCTTTATTTTTGAGGAAAGTAGATTGTTCTTCACGTGGCATGGATTGAATACTTTCTGGTAAATTTTTATCTGCAATACTGGATAGTTCAACTCGACCACTTGCAATAGCATCGACTAATTCGCCGTCTCCCAGAAAATTATTTTTACCACTGACTGATGTGTTAAATGCAGCACGGCGTGCTTTTGATTCTGTGCTGGCTTTATTATGTAACTTCGCAGTAGCAGCGACTTTATTTGCTTGTTTTTTCTTTGCTTTTTTATCACCATAATACATGCGAGTGCCATCTAATTGAGCTGATAGTGCAGCCATTTTTTTATCATAAGGTGTAGCGATAGCGACGGCATTACCTGTTTGTTCTACCTGAAAAAAATTACCATTCCCTAGCGTTGCTACTTGTTGCCAGTTTGCTGTTGTAGCTCTGTTTTGTCCTGCCTGAATAGCATTAATAATAATACCTTTTTGTTGCGCTATGGCCATCGTTTTTGGATATTTTATATCATCCTGATAATCCATATGAGCCGGTGCATCCCCAACTAGAAAGACCACTTTATAAGTTTGCTGGTCTTGATCCCAGTCCATTTTATTGACTGCTTCATATAAAGCTTGATTAACACTTTCCGGTGTATCACCACCACCCTCAGCTTTTAAGTCCATCAATTTGGCATACATGGAGTCTAGGTCATAAGATAAAGCGACACGTTGAGTGATATAAGCATCACCACGATCACGATAGGCAACCAAGCCCATTTTAATATTGGGTGCGTTTTGGGCAGAAGCCATAGTGCTGGCAATAGACCATATTTTTTCTTTGGCTGCATTGATTAAACCACTCATGCTACCCGTGGTATCAAGTACAAACACGACTTCAATTTTAGGTTGTTTAATCTGAGTTACAGAATTTGTAACTACTGGATTAATAGGGTTTGGTTTAGCTGTTGTTGCTAATGCTTGTTGTAGAGTTGGGAAAAAAGTAACTGTAACAGCTGTTGCTGCAAAAATACTAAGAGCGATTGATTTAGTTTTCATAATATGTCTCCTAAGAGTGAGTAGTAAGTTGCTTAACCGCTGCTTCGGCAGCACGATAAGCCTGTTGAAAATCATTTTTATTATTGAGAGCTAGTGTTTCATTCGAGGATGATTCATTAATATTTGTCGGAATCAACACAAATAATGCTTGAGTGAGAAAAAAGCACCAAAGCGTTAAAAATAAACTCTCTGTTTGGCTAAAAGCCCAAAAAGCAATGGCAAGACTTAATCCATTTAATGCAAGATCAGCGAGTGATGAGATAAAGCTGGAATGAAAATACAAGGAACGAATCAGCCAAATAGCGATTATCTGGATCAAGATAATAAGAGTAACGGAGAGTGAAAAATAGCCTGCAGAAATCATAAGCAAAGACCATAGACTTATCACAGTGACTCGTCCGATAGATTCTTGACTTTGGCTAAATAAATAGACGATATAGCTAAAACCAAGCACACTGATTAACAATTTAATTAGGAAGTTGTTAATAAAAAAGGGAGACAGTGCAAAATAAAGAATACAACTTATCCCACTACTCAGCAGTGCAAAAACAATACCTTTCATTAATGGTGATGCTTTCATGATTGACTCCATTTTTGTTTCTCTTGTAAGAAGGCAACTTTTACTTCTTCATCCTGAATAGAAAATTTCTGAACATCACAATAAGAGTTATCGTGATGAGTCGCATTGGTTTGTGCAATCAAGTCTGTCTTTTGCTTTAAGTTATTGAGTTGATCTTTGTGCTCTTTAAATTGCGATTTTAGTTGCTGGGTATTTTTTTCAGTATTAGAAATTTTCTCCGTTAATGCCTTTATGCAGTAAGTTGTTTCTAATTTGCGCTTAACAACACTCTGCGCTAACTCGTCTTTATCTGACTCAAAGCAAATTTTTAATTGTGCTTCAAAATCAACTAAAGATTGTTTTAGGTTTGCCTCCTGACTTAACAAATTTTGATGATCTAATTCTACTAATTTGATCTGTTTTTCATGTTGACAGAGTGTTTCTTCCATTTCTCGAATTGCTTGTTTTAGCAATAGTTCAGGCTCTTCAATTCGGTCTAGAACAGCATTGATATCAGCATGAAATAACCGGGATAATCGGGTGATTAAAGCCATGATATTTTTCCTTTGTTGTGAATGTTAAGGTGTAGTTTAAAGGGAAAAACAGGGTTTAAATAGACACCTTTTTGTAAATATTAACGGGATTTTTTTACAAAAAATTTACAAATAAACTATGAGAAAGCTTTACACTAGTTGGATGCAAAAAATAAAAATATTAATCGTTGAAGATGAAGTTGCTATTCGGGAAGGACTCATTGATGTGTTTGTTTATCATGGCTATGAAGTAGACAGTTCAGGAGATGGAAAGGAGGGACTAGAAAAAGCAATAAGTGGACAATTTGATTTAGTGTTGCTTGATGTGATGTTGCCAGGGCTGAATGGTTTTGAAATCTGCAATCGAATTCGGGAAAATGATCGAGACCAAGCCATTATTATGTTGACGGCAAAAAGTAGTGATGAAGATATTATCGAAGGACTTTCTATGGGTGCTGATGATTATGTCTCCAAACCGTTTTCTATTGCTCAGTTAGTATTAAGGGTGCAAGCTGTCTTGCGGCGAACTCATAGCGTGATAAACTTAGAAAACCAACTGGAATTAGGTGGAAATATAACTATTGATTGCCAAAATTATTCTGGCATACGAGGTGATAAAGTACTCGCCTTTACACGTAGAGAAATTGAAATTTTACTGTATTTGCAAGCGAATACACAACGTCCTGTGCCTAGAGAGGAGCTTCTTAATAAAGTCTGGGGTTATGCGAATACAGTTGATTTAGAAACGCGGACAGTCGATATTCATATCGCTAAGTTACGTCGTAAAATTGAAAATAACCCGTCCAACCCGGATTATTTGATTACTGTTCGTGGTGCAGGTTATCGGTTACTTTTAACATAACTATGTTTGCACGCAAAGTAGCAGGGCTAAATAAAAAAACTTTCAGCCGATGGCTGGTGCTTTTTTTTCTTGCACTTGCTATACCCACAGCGTTATTAATTCAACAATCGTATAGTCGTTTGAAATGGGAAGTATTTCATCAACATCAATTGATGGCAGATGAATTAGTCTATCGAATTAATCAGCAATTTTTACAGTTAATCAAGACAGAAGAACAACGTTCTTTTACTGACTATTCTTTTTTAAATGTAGCTGGTGATCCCTCCGCGAATTTTTTTCAGCGATCACCATTATCACACTATCCTGTCAAAGCAAGACTTCCAGGTGTGATTGGCTATTTTCAAGTTGATTCAGCAGGCAAATTAAGTACTCCCTTGTTACCTAAAGTAATGAGTGCTGCGGCTAGTTACGGTATTTCTAATGATGAATTGGCTCAAAGGTCTTCGTTACATCAACAGATAAAATTAATTTTAACTCAAAACAATTTAGTGAAAAATAATAAGTCACGCTTAAATAAAGATTTTGAGAATAAAAACGATAGAGTTACTCAGGTAACTGCGAATAAATCAATAGGAAAAGAATTAGCTGATGCAAAACAAAAGATAGAAGAAAGTGAAGAACCAGTAATTCAAGGACAAGCTGCATTTGATGAATTAAAAAGTATTTCGCGGAGTAAGTTAAAATCAAAAAATAAGCTAGGCCGAGTAGAAGACCTGAGTTTTACTCAACTGTATGAAAAGAAAGAAAACATTAAGCCGCAGAGGAAACAACAAGGCAGGGCAGCTATCCTAGCTAAGAAGTTAGCAGAAAAACGCATGAGGCTAGAAAAAAATGTATTACCCGAATCTATTGCAGCGGCTACCCAACAAGTTAAGGATGAAAAAGAGCAGGCTATTTTTGAAAGTGCAAAACCAGTAGTTCAATCAGATTTGGCATCATTACGTATTCGTACCTTTGAAAGTGAAATTGATCCTTTCGAGTTTAGCCAGTTAGAAAGTGGACATTTTGTTCTCTTTCGTAAAGTGTGGCTTGATAAGCAACGATACATACAAGGTGTTTTAATTGAGCAACAAGCTTTTTTAGATCAGGTGATTAATTCGGCTTTTGCTGAAACAGCACTTTCTCAAATGAGTAATTTGCTAGTAGTCTATCAGGGCAATGTTTTAAAAGCCTATTCAGGAACTGTATCACTAGGATATTTATCCAGTCATCAAGAACTCTCAGGTGAACTTCTTTATCAGACCCGGCTTTCAGATCCTTTAAGTGATATAGAATTACTTTTTAGCATTACACAATTACCAGCAGGCCCTGGTAGTTCAATTATTAAGTGGTTAGCTTTACTGATGGCTTTTGTTTTAGTCGGTGGTTTTTATTTAATGTATCGCTTGGGTGTGAGTCAAATTAAACTAGCCAATCAACAGCAGGATTTTGTTTCTGCTGTTAGTCACGAGTTAAAAACCCCTCTAACTTCAATTCGGATGTATGGAGAAATATTACGCGAAGGTTGGGCATCAAATGAAAAAAAACAAGTCTACTACGACTTTATCTGTAATGAAAGTGAGCGATTATCAAGGTTGATTAATAACGTATTAGATTTAGCAAAAATGACACGAAATGAGCAACGTGTAGTGTTAAAGAAAATAACTATTTCAGAACTAATGGATAGCGTGAAATCTAAAGTTTCAAGCCAGGTTGAACAAGCAGGCTTTGAATTAATGATGACCTATGAGGATGATATAAAACGAGCTGTTATTAAACGTTGATGAAGATTGGTTTGCGCAAATTATGATTAACTTGGTGGATAATGCCATCAAGTTTTCAGCCAAGTCTGAAAAGAAACAAATTGAATTGAGCTGTAAAACAATAAGAAAGGGAAGGATTCAGTTTAGTGTGCGAGACTTCGGCCCAGGAATTGACCGTCAACAGATGAAAAAGATTTTTACCTTATTTTACAGAACTGAAAATGAATTGACTCGTGAAACAGTAGGAACGGGTATTGGTTTAGCATTAGTGCATCAGATGGTCATTAGTATGAAGGGGGGAATTGATGTTAAGAATAAAAAGCCGGGGGCTGAATTTAGGGTTATGTTTTTAGCTGCTGGAAATAAATAATCCACTCATTTTACAAAAAGGCGAGTGGATTGGTGGGTTATTTATTTCCAGTTTCCTTAGAGAAAGGTTCTTCTAATAATTGGTGAGTGGAGACACCCTTAAGAAGAGAGGGTTTAATAACTTCAAGATTTTAGCTTACTCCGCCTGTGTGAACTCTAAAGCTTTAAACAATCTCTACTTCGTTAGGGAGTCTCAGTTTTGAACCGTCAATGGCTCAAATTCTCTATCCTTTCCATGTTTTGAGCTCAGGATGGGCAGCATTACTTGATGGTTTAAATTATAGTTTCCTCTACTTTCGTAGGGATTCAATAAAGACTTTATAGACAAGTGATCGGATTTAAGAGAATTAATATCTTTATTCCTCAACTACAATTTTTCTCAAATAATCAGTACCAGCCTATATGCTTTGTACCTGACTTAAATACTCAGTTGAAATGTTTTGTAAAGTAGTATATATGTATTTGTAACAATGAGTTATATGTAACGAAAAGCTAAGCCTACTGAAAAGTAGAGACAGAAAGTCACGGATCTTGAAAAGGAAAGCCGGACTGCCGAAAATGACCTACGGAAAGGAACGGCAAATTGAGGAAGTTTGGTTGTTTTAACTGTTGTATGTCAAATTTCGCCCAATTATATTTATGTCAACAATTGAATACAAGGAATATTATGTTTTTTTCTAAATATAAAAGACCAATAAAGTTTCTAGGGTTTATTGGCGTCGGGGTTGTTTCTATGGCTGCAGTAGCAGTCATGTTGGGGTTTACTGACCCTGACGTGCTGTCTGAAAATAGTTCAGCAAATAAAACAAAATTAGTCCGTATGAAAAATGGCTGGCTAGTTTCTGCCTATGGTGATGCAGCTGGTTCTGATGTATATGATACGAAGGCTGATAACATAAGGGCTTCAAGGGATATATTTGTTAAAGTTTGTCATCCAGCACAAAACGGAAGTCAGTGCAGTCTTGCATCAGACTGGAGTGAACCAGTCAATATTTCAAACACGGCACATTTAACAAGTATTGCAACTGGTTGGAATGAAGAAAAGGGGATTGATAACCTAGTTCCTTTTTATGGGGATTCTGAAAAACCAAATATTTTTGTTGCCGGTAATTTTTCTGTCGTTACCTGGGTGGATAAATATTGTCCAGGGGGTAATCAGAGATTGATTAGCTATAACGAACGTGAAGGTCTTGCTGTACCATTTTCATGCGTTTATGTAGCCTACACAAATAATGTAGCGGGAATTGATGGTGAATCTGCTGTTTGGAATACACAACAACTGACCGATGGTAGCAGAGATGCCAAATCAGACTTTAATAAAGGTTTAAGCGTTGGCACGCCTGCTAAAGGTAACTGGACAATATCTTGGCAAGAAGACCCGCATGGTCTGCAACTTGGCGGGGCTGAAGGGCCAGGGGAAGGTGCATCTGGGGCAAATGTTACCCATGGTACGGATATTTGGTATACCTATACGGAAGATTTGATGGGCTCGCCTTGGGCAACACCTGTAAGAATATCTGATAACTATACGACTAATGGAAAAGGTGGAAATACAAGCCCGATTTTTCATCCTGATAATCTCAATGTAATAGAAGAATTAGAACGCGGTAATACAGGAGCTTCAAGAGCAAACCTTATGCTAGTTGGTGGTAGCACACCTCCAATGGCAGTCATTGCTTATGAAGAAAGTAAAGGTGCTGAAAGACTCGATACAGGTAAAATGATTCGCTATCATCAGTTCGCTTTCAACAATCCTCCAGCTACCTCGGGACAGTTTGAAAATGGAGAGCCTGGTTGTATTATCAGTGATCCACTCGAAAACAGCCGTCGTGTACGTTTTGTAAGCCAACCCTTGGCATCTCCCAATGGATTGAGAATGGGAGTATTTTGGAGACAAGGTCTCCCAACTGAAGGAGGACCAGGAGATATTATGGTTCGTGTTGGCAAAAAGACTGGAACAGCTGGAAGTACTGGGCTTAGGCCTGAAGATATGGTGCCTACAGTGGATGGTAACTGTAGAGTTTCAGATTATTTAGTAGCTAGAGAACTTGATAATATACCCGCAAGTAACATTAGTAGTAATACTGTGCCATGGTCACCAGTGTCTTTTGACGATTTAGAACCGTTACCACCTGCAAATGATCTTGCAGATACAACGTCACTGAATCCGTATGAAGATGCTAAAGCACATCGTGCAGCAATCGTTGGTGATTTGTTCTATATTGGCTATTCATATACCAAAGATTGGGCTGTTGCAACTGTGATAGATATGGATAATTATAATTTCTGGTTACGCCGTTATGATATAGCAGGCGATAGTTGGAATGAAGCCATAAATATCTCAAATATTGATGATGTAAAAATACATGTTAAAGAACCCCGTTTAGTTAAAACTCCTGGTTCTGGTATGGGTTGTACAGATGGTTCTTATTTAGAAAACTGTCAGGATAAAAACACCCTGATAGTGGCTTGGGGAACCGAATCAAACGTTTATGCGCATGTTGGAGGTTCTACGGAAGGTGATATTTATTATTCCCGAACAACCGACAAAGGAGAGAGTTTTGAAGAAGCGGTTATTGTTGAGGGAATTGATAGTAATAGTCGATTTGAGTCACAATTACGTCCTTCACCAGCAGGAAATATCATTTGGTCTGTTTGGAATGAAGCAGATAATATAGAGGGTGGTACACATGCATTGTTAAGTGTATCTGATGAAAGTATAGGAACCGCACCGGAACCGCCCGCTGGAAGTGAAACACCTCCTGCATTACCGCCTATAACACCTGTAGAAGAAGACTTTGATCTGGTATTATCCCAGTTTAGGGTTCCAACCAACGCTTTCTCCGCTCTTTTCTTTAGAGTGGTTAGAGTACAAGTGACTAATGATAGGCCTTCTACATCTTTCGATTCACAACTGGAAGTGACAGGAGAAAATTCCTCAGGAACATTTATTTTTTCTGAAACAATAGATATTGATGATTTAGGAGCAGGAGAATCGGCTTATTACTACTTCAGGCCGGATATCCTACCATTGTCATCAATTGATTGGACTGCAACCATACTCACTAATGATATTAACGAAGATAACAACATAATGACTGGGACAACAAATATTCGTTTTCGTTAGCCCACTACGATAAAGGAGATATGCACAAGGACGTGTTTTCTAATCATGTCTAAGTTTTTTATAACGTTATAGATTAATTGGATGCAATTCCTCCCTTCTTGAAATATTTGGGGTCAGGAACGAAACCCAATCCACACAATATCAAATTACAAAGGAACTGTCATAATGTAAAAATGTTGGGTTCTTGTCGTCACTCAACCTACCGTATTCGTTATGAGATGGTATTCTTTAAATTTTTCCTGATAGCATAGATGTATGATAATATTATTATTTGTCAATAAACTAATGATATAGGTAATTTTAATGCTACTTACTAAATGTTTCCTAAGCGGTTTAATATTTATGTTCTCGACAAGCATCTTTGCAGTTGATTATGAACTCCCTAATAATCAATGGCGGATGATATCTTTACCCGCAGAACCACCAAGTGGAGAAGATACAGTAGAAAAAGTTTTTGGAGATGATCTTACTGTTGGTTTATATGGTCGAGACTTAGGCTGGGTGATTTATAAATTTAATACCGATATAAATTCATATACTCCCCTAAAGCTTGGAGACTCTCTTGAGCAAGGGAGAGGTTACTGGATTATTCAGCAAGTAAAAGATGTTGCGACATTAGATATGCCAGCAGCTAGTACTAATACACCAGCGAGTTTTTCGATTAAGATTGCTTCTAAGACTGGAACTAACACTAGCCAATGGACACTTTCGGGTAGCCCTTTCTCATCTACAAATAGGCTGGGTGATTTTTTCTTAAAAACTGATACAAGTGTTTGTAGTGATCCGTTATGTCATCTTGATAAAGCCAAGACGGAAGAACGCCTTTTAAGTGACGGGGTTTGGAGTTTCATAGGAGGAAAATATGTGCTTAAAAATCAAGAAGACATGCTTGAGGCCTGGGATGGCTTTTGGACCTCTTCTTTGGAAAACTCTCAGGACGTTAAATTATCGCTTCAACTAGAAGATGGTTCTCCCTCTCGCAATATATATGTAGCACTACCACCAAAAGGACATGATAGTAATATTGGAAGCAAAGAAAGCCCTTATGCCACTATTACTCATGCATCTACACAATCTGAAGCAGGCGATATAATCAATATCGCGGCGGGAGTCTATTCCGAATTTGTTGAAATAACAAAACCTGGCAAACCTGGCAAACCTATATTATATGTCGGAGAGACGACTGGTACATACCCTAATATTGAGTATAAAACGATTATTCATGGAGGAGAAGTGCCACAATGGTGGGGAGGCGGGGAAGAGCCGTGGGGTGGTTTATTTAATATCGAAAATCAAAAATATATAAATGTCTCAGGGATAGAAATTAAAAAATCAAAGTGGGTAGGATTCTCTATAGATAAGTCTCATTATATTAAAATTAAAAAAAGTAAAATAGACGATACAACCTCTAGTGGTATTTATGTTGTTGAAGGTTCTAGTATTACCATTGATGAGAATGAAGTAACAAAAGCGTGTAATGGAGGCCGTGAAGAAGCAATTAGTATAGTTCTATCAAGTGTTGTTCAAGTAAGCAATAACATGGTACATAACAGTGGTATTGGTGAACCTAACACTGATGGGTCAGGTAATGGCGGAGAAGGCATTGATATTAAAGCGGGGTCTCACGATATAAAAGTATTTGGCAACCATGTATACGATAATCCTAAAATTGGTATCTATGTTGATGCATGGGATCAGCCTACATTTAATATTGACGTCTATAACAACCAAGTACATGGAATTAAGGCTAACGGAATAGTTGTCGCTAGTGAAAGGGGTGGTAAAGTAAGCAATGTTTCTATTTATAATAATATTGTATATGACAATGATGACACTGGAATTACGATAGGGGGACGTGATTGGCGTGATGACAAAATTATCGACCCAGTAACAGGAAAACTAACCAAACCAACGCCAATGGAAGGTATTAATATCATAAATAATACTGTTTATAAAAATACAAAAGGAGGGATATATATTGCTAATCAAGATGCTGATAAAGTCGTGGTACGGAATAATATATCCAGTCAAAATGCTACACCTTCTGATGGGCAAATCGAAGTTAGCGGCACAACCAGAAGTATTAATAAGGTTGAAATTGATCATAATCTTACTTATAACAATCCTCCAGCTGGAGCGAAACAAATCTTTATATGGGATATAACAACTGAAACAGGTAATGATTTACTTTCACATCGTAATGATGACCCTTTTTTCGTAAACCCTGTAATAGGAGATTTTCATTTAGATAGAAGTGACTCGAAAGCTATTGATAACGGAAGTTTAACTGAAGCTCCAAATAAAGATTATGATCGTTTTTTTCGTCCTCATGGAGAAGGGGTTGATATTGGAGCATTTGAGTACAGATAGTGTATGGTTTTTGACCTTTATCCATAAGAGCACGTCAATTAATTGATAGAGGTCTTTGACTTGTAAAAAAAGGAGCGTAATTTTTTTATATGTTGGTTTGGAGTAGTGAGTTTTTCTCCAAATTTAGATTGCTTTCACTGCCTCTATCGCTCATCCAATTTTCGAGTTGATGTTAAGAATAAAAAACCGGGGGCTGAATTTAGGGTTATGTTTTTTAGTTAACATGACTATAAACAAACCACAGGTTTCTCGTTCCCATACTCCTGCGTGGAAATGCATGCTGAGCTGTTTCAGTAGGCTGGTATGCATTTCCACGCAGGAGTATGGGAACGAGATGGACTAATTAGAGTCTACTCAGAAACCACAACGCATTGATAATATTAATATATTAGTCTATTTATGATAAAATAGTGCACGGAAAAACAGATAAACGACTCAAAACCTGTGCACCTATGATCCGAACCTGTAGCTCGAAACAACTCACTCTAGCAGAATTTGACTGGCCTTTTGACACGGCTCTAGATAAACACAATCGCTGGGTAAAAATGAGTCAATGCATTCCCTGGGATGACTTAGCAGAGGGTTATTATCAAGGGCTTTCGGCAGACACAGGGCGTCCAGCCAAGGATGCACGCTGCGTCATCGGTGCAGTGATCATAAAACACAAGCTAAGCCTTTCTGATATTGAAACGGTTCAGCAAATTCAAGAAAACCCTTATATGCAATTTTTTGTAGGATTTGCCAGTTTTCAGGCGGAACCACCCTTTGCGCCTTCATTACTCGTTGATATTAGAAAACGCATGGGAGCATCCGTTTTTGAAGTATTCGAGCAAGCGATTATTAACGCACATGATGGCGAAAAGGAAAAAAGTCAGGCTAAAGCAGACCTAGAATCAGACCCCTCATCGCAGATCAATAGCAAAGAAAACGAAGATGATTCATTGCAAGGAAACGTAGAAGACGAAGCGAAATCTGATTCACAAGAAATAGAAATAGGAAATTCAAAAGAAATTGACACACATCAAGGCAAACTGATTCTTGATGCCACTGTGGTTGAGCAAGCCATCCGTTATCCAACAGACCTTAACCTACTCAATGAAGCGCGTGAGTTCAGTGAGAAAATCATTGATTTCCTTTATTTAGAAACAACGCTGGATAAGAAGCCACGTACCTATCGAGAAAAGGCACGATCTGCTTTTTTATCGATCGTCAAACAAAAACGTCCTGGCAGGAAAAAACTACGCCGAGGAATAAAACAACAACTGCAATATCTTCGCCGTAACCTGAGACATATTGAACAACTCCTGACATACTGGCCTGAAGGCACAGAACTTCCATTACCTCGCTGGTTACTCTATCGCTACTGGGTGATTCAACACCTCTATGAACAGCAATGGGCAATGTATACCACTAAAACTCGTCGTTGTGATAATAGAATCGTCAGTATCAGCCAACCTTATGTACGCCCCATCATTCGAGGCAAACAAAACAAGGTGGTTGAATTTGGCGCTAAACTCAGTGTCAGCCTAACAGATGATGGGTTTTCTCGTGTAGATCATTTGCGCTGGGATGCTTTTCATGAAGGGTTGGATTTAACATCACAAGTTGAACACTATCATCAGCGAACGGGCTATTACCCAGAAAAGATCTTGGCAGACCCACTTTATGGCACGCGAGAAAACCGGAATTATCTTAAAAGCAAAGGCATCCACTTTGCGGGAAAACCACTCGGTCGACCCAAGAAAGAGACAGAAGACAACCGGGAAGAACTCAAACAACTCAAAGCACAACGAAGAGCAGATTATCTACAACGGATACCCATTGAAGGCAAATTTGGCCAAGGCAAGAATGGCTATCGACTGAATTATATTAGAGCCAAGCGTGCAGATACCTCACTGGCATGGATCAATAGCATATTCTTGGTGATGAACCTATTGATCCTGGAAAGGATCTTTTTTGCCTGTCGTAAAAGCAGTCAAATCAGAGATATATTGTCGTTAAAACAAATTGAAAAAATATTATGTTGTCAGATGCAGAGAATTTTTCAATTTTTTGGCCAGTTTTGTAAAAAACTCGTGCTGATTTACTGAGCAGACTCTAAATAATTTGAAACAAAATCTTTACTTACGGATCCTGGTCCATCATCAATACTATAAGAAAACGAATAGTTTTTGCTATCAAATGATTGAAGTGTTTCATAGAAGACATCGTTGAGAATTCTTTTAGCGCCAGTTTCTAGCCCTGATAGCTCACCCACTTTGTCAATTTTTTTAATGACTTTATCGCCCCAGGAAACTTTGTGGAAATCTTTAATCGTTTCCCATACGGTTTCTATGGAAGCGTCGACAACAGTTGAGTTGTAGCATTTACCCATGTTTTTCACCTATAAATTTAATGTTGATAAAGTATTTTGTAATTAGAATAATGGATCCCCTTTGTTATAAATTAGTCTTCTGGAGTAGGCGCTTCAATAACGGCTGATGCAAAGCTTTGATATGCCTCCCAAATATTCTGAGCGATTGAGTCAGGAAACAGATGAAAATCCCCAGCTTTAAGTGCATTAACAATGCCTTCAGAAACCAATGAAGCAGGTTCTGCCATATCTCCCATGCCAGCATCATTTGCCATGTCGGTTGATATGGGGCCTGGATGAACGCTTAATACGGCAATTCCTTTATTAGCCACACTATCTCTTAGCCCTTGTGTAATCGAATATGCAGCAGCTTTTGATGCGGAATATGTCGTAAAATCGACAAAATTTCTAACAGATGCCACTGAATTTAATTGTACAAAAGCACCGCCAGCATTTTTTTCCAGCACAGGTACGAAAGCTTTTGCCATTCGTATCAAACCAAAAGTATTAATTGTTAACTCCTGATTAAATACCTCCTCGACATCATCAGCTAAAGGGTTTGCTAACTTTAGTATGCCCGCATTATTAACAACAATTTGGACATCCGCTGCGACTTTGGCTAATTCTATAATGGATTCTGGCTTAGCCAAATCCACATATACAGGTACGACCCGATCAGCAAATTTTGCTACCAGCTCTGTTGTTTTTTCTAAATCCCTAACAGCAAGATATACTTTCTTTGCACCATGCTTAATAAATGACTCAACGATAGATTTTCCAATTCCTCTGTTTGCACCTGTTACCAGCGCAATTTTATCTTGAATTTCAAAACTCATTTTTATTCACCTCAATCAAAAAGTATTAAAAAATAAAACTATACCAATCGGTACAATTGATATTATTGTACCGATTGGTATAATTGTGTCAAGGTTATTTTTAAAAAAAATGTAGGGTTGCAATATGGTAGGTGGACGACAACTTCAGTTTGATAAACAAGAAGCACTTGAAGCCGCAATGACTATTTTTTGGAAGAAAGGTTTTTTGGGGGCTTCGCTGGCAGATTTAACATCCAGTATGGGGATTAATAAACCGAGCTTATATGCAACCTTTGGCAACAAAGAGGATTTATTTGTGAGTGCAACGGAACATTATCTGAGCAACCATGCAACACCTCACATTTTATTACTTAACACCCCAAACCAGTCATTAAGCGAACGACTAACAGCTTATCTATTCTCTGTAACAACAATGCTCTGTGACCCATCAAAACCTGGTGGGTGTTTCATCTCGGTTGCTACCAATGAAGCGGCTGGTGAATCATTACCAGAAAAAGCATATCAAGCAGTCATTAAAGCGAGTAATTTTACAGAAACCTATTTGACAGAGTTTTTTACATCTGAAAAAGACAAAGGAAATCTAACTACTGATATCGGGATAAGAAACTTGACGTTATTTATCATCACTTTTCTACATGGTATTGCTGCAATGGCTAGAAATGGAAAAACACCTCAGCAAATCAAGTCTATAGTTGATATTGCTGTTAAGGTATTAAAATTATAACTGCAAGCCGAAATCTTTAAGTTATTAAACCCTCTCTTCTTTAAAGATGTCCCCTCACATCAATAAGTACCTTTACAAAAAGAATGCGGCTCCTTTTTTCATTATTTATTCAATTGCCTCCTTAACAATAAAAAAGTAAAATATCAATTTGATACTAAACAAATTTTTTAATATTAACTAAGTTTGAATATGAAAATAAAAAAGATGCTTTCCTGCCTAATTTTGACAATCATTTTTCAAAATAGCCTGATAATAAAAACTTATGCTAGTGAATATCAGGTTATTAAAATTGATAATAGGCAATTAAGGTTTAAAACTTTTAACGCCCCGAATAGCCCTCCAACTCATACAAACAATACTGTTGAATGGTTTTATAATTCGTTAAATCAAAATTTATCCCCTTTTTCTGAAGTAGATACGATTAATGTGATTAAAAAATCAATGCAATCATGGTCTGATATTTCAGGGATTAACTTTGTTTACAAAGGGACAACAGACAATAATATTAATGATTCATCCGACGGTATTATCACCATAGGCTTTTGGTCAAGCGACGCATACATCAATCAATATGATGATAGCGGTGCTTTCACAGCCATTGAATGGAACAATTTTAATATTACCGAAGGCCATATGATACTTAATGCGGGTGATGCTAGTAATAGCAGCTCTATTCCGAGTAACTTACTAGAATTACAAGGCCTAATCACTCATGAGATTGGTCATTTATTAGCAATAGCTCATTCGGATAACCAAGAATCTATTATGTTTGCCGATCCCTATCATTCATACGAATACCAATCTATTTTAAGAAGTGATGATATACAAATTGCATCTCAATTATATCCTGTCAATTCTAACGACCTTCTAACTACGGTAAAGTCGAACTTTGAAATTGTGATTCAATCTGCCACTTTCCATTCAGCGAATGGTACCTCTAATATATGGGCAATTCTTGAGTTTAATGGAACGGACTCTAATGGTAATCTTATTTGGCAATTGAAAAACTATGGTCAAAATAGCTCAAAGACTACAGATTCTTTAACTACGGTAAGATCAAACTTTGATATTGTCATCCTGTCGGCCACATTCCAATCTCCTGAGAACCCGTCAAATATATGGGCAATACTTGAGTTTAAAAGAATGGATTCTGATGGTAATTTATTTTGGCAATTGAAAAACTATGGTCAAAATTAACAGCAAATTAGATCTTTAAGTTCTCGCACTGGAATTGGCTCAGTGACCAACACCTAGAGCCAGCGCGCCATTGATCATTTTCAGTTCGGTAAAAAAAATAAGGTAAAAATATTTTTCATTTGTTGACAGTCAACTCGTAGGCCAGATGAGCGACAGCGTTATCTGGCATGATAAACATGATGATTTATCTGCTGCTGATGACTTGGCGGAATGCGTACCTTTAAAGAAAATGTCGGATAACGCTTCGCTAATCCAACTTACGTCTTACAGATTATCCTTTTGAGTCTTCTATTAAATTAATTGGTTACTTCCAAAGAGTCAACCACAAATTTTATCAATTTTTCATCAGGGTCTATTGATATACCTAACAATTCATCATTCAATGGTGTGGAAACCATTATTTTAATTCCTTGTGATTCATTGTGGCTCACCCTATAGAATACAAAATCATCACGCTCAGTAATTTTAAAATCCTTAGATTTTTGCATACGTCTGAATTCAGCAACTGCTTTATTGTCACTCGGTATATTGCTATATAAAATATAAAACAGCTCCCGAAGAGATTCAACCCCATATTTCTCAAGGGGAAAAACTCCTTTTTTTACCAATTCAACCATGGCTGCTCCCTTTTTGTGTTCGTTTACAATGTGAATTGCATTTGAGCCTTCTACTAGGGGCTTACCATTATTGTGAACGCTATAATTGTCTGGGATGGTGAATTTATAATCACGGTATACAATATCCGATCCCAAACAAAAACTGGGAAATAAAAATAAAAACATTAATATTTTCATAAGCCGTGAGTCGCTTGTTTTATTAACCTAGGATAGTTACTATACCCTACTGCTGTATCAGAGCATCTCGCATTATGATCTTTTTTTTCAATTTTTTTATATTCCTGCCAAACTTGGTATATATAATAACCAGCCTTTAGCGCCAACATTTTAATATTTGTACTGGTTACAGGGAAAGCAGGAAATTTAGTAACCCAAGCCATGATGTGGCTACAATTCTTTAATTCGTAAATATATTTGTACAAGTACGCGGCTCCTTTGGGATTCCATTTATAGTCTGGAATGGTCTCTCCTGTAATGGCGAAAAACAGTTCGGAACAAGCTACTTTTTCCTCTTGGCTCAGCGACATATTCTCTCTTTATATTATTTTTAGAGCCTAAATAGTAGCATGTTCAGCTTCTGTTAATCAAGATTAAGAAAAGAATTGAACAATCAAGGGGTCAATGTTGTTAATATTCTGACTTTCTATAAATTTCACTCCTTCTATCCCCACCATCCTTACCTCGTCGAGTCTTAACACGTAAGCCGTAAGTTGGATTAGCGACAGCGTTATCTGGCATGATATACATGATGATTTATCTGCTGCTGATGACTTAGCGGAATACGTACCTTTTTCGCCATTTATCGCAGTAGCAAAGAAAATATCGGATAACGTTTCGCTAATCCAACCTACGGCTACGTCTTACGGGTTAAATTCTTGCCATAGCAGAAAAAGGGCGTTAAAATTCCTATCCATTCTTCTATATTGCCAATTACTTTAATAACAATCCAGAACAAAACAACAATACCTATTCCAACTGTGATGCTCTATAAGATTGGGATGAAGAAGTAAAAGGATGAAAAATATCTGATGGATATAAAACAATTTATTTATAATGCAAGTGTGTATGGAGTTTTTAGACCTCTTGCTAAACCTGTACATAGTGGACTGATCTCTGCTGTACTGTGTTGGGAAGATCTGAGGGACCGTTTTTCATCTGTAGAGAAAGATCAAACTTTTATAGAGGAAAATCTGACGGCTGTCATTAAAACCTTTGAGCGTCCTAAGGTTTTAAAAAGACTTGTAAAGAGTCTTCGAAAGATGTACCCAAATATGCGAGTGATCGTAGTCGATGACAGTAGGAACCCTGTTAAAATGGATGGTGTTGAAACCATTATAATGCCTTATGACAGTGGAGTCTCTGCTGGACGAAGTGAAGGATTTAAACTTGTTAAGACCCCATGCCTTATGTTGCTCGATGATGATTTCATTTTTAATCGACATACACAAGTGTTACCTATCTTAGAAAAGTTAGAACGTCTTCCTGAGGTTGATATCATCGGTGGTGATGTGATCTACCTTCCTTTTTATAGAAAGATAGATTATACACAAGCTGGACTACATCCTACTGAAGCGGTGTCAATTGTACCACCAGGTACACATATAGAGGGAATGATGGTCTATGACAAAGTAGCCAATTTTTATATCGCCAGAACAGACAGTATCCGTAAAGTAGGATGGGACTCACAGATAAAACGATTAGATCATGCTGATTTTTTTACGCGAGCAAAAGGTGTTCTTACTACAGTGTTTGATCCAGCATTTAAAGTGCTTCATGCAAGAACACCGTTCGATAAAGCCTATATGGGTAAAAGACTTGATCTTGAGGAAGATGGAAAGATACTATGGGAAAAGTATTACAGTCAAGAATAATTTTATTTTCCGTATTGGATATATTGACCCATAATCCTAAATGGTTTGATGAAAATATAGAGAAACTTCAATGATGGAGGTAATGGAAACTTCTGACAATCATTTCTTGAAATTCCAAAATAAGTTGCGAAGAGGTGATTAAGTTTTGTATCAAGGAGATCCATCTGATACATATACTTCGCGCGGTCACGGATGCGGATAAAAGTTGACAGAATATATGAATTTCAGCCTCCAACCTTCTGATGCTTAAAACCAAATTCACACAAGACGAGATAGATAAACACGTAAGCCGTAAGTTGGATCAGCCACAGCGCCATCCGACATGGTAAACATAGTGATTTATATTATAGCTCCGATAATTTGACAAAGTGTGCTATCGAGACTATGAAAGTATTACCAAAAAGCACTAAAAAATAGCACAAAACCATGTAAGCCATTGATTTTTATCTTCAGAAATGAGCATGTTTGCTCATAATTGGAATACTTTCACAGTCTCTATCGCGTTATCTGGCATTTTTTAATGTACCGGAAAGGTGGAATGCGCTGTCGAGACTGTGAAAGTATTGATAATCCAAACACGTAAGCTAGATGAGCGGCAGCGTTATCCGGCATATTAGGTTTCAATAAATTCTACTACCGAAGTTGCAACAGATAAGAATTCTCGTAAAACTTTTTTATCATGTGTAACGAGTGAAATATTAAGGTACTAAGCTAAAGCAACAAATTCACAATCATAAGGTGAACAGTTACTTTTGTTAACTAGCGCTAGAATTTGTACTGATGGAATATCAAATTCATTATGACCCATAATAGATTCTACTGCCTCTTGAAGTTGAAGTGCTTTTTCAAAGGTACAGAGTTAAAATATTTCGAAATTCACTCTTCCAAAGTGTTGGAAAAATCCATTCAGAATCAACTGTATCTGATATGGGGTTGGTAATAAAAGGTAAGAAATAATATTTGTATCAGCAACTATCATGGTCTGTCTTCATTAATAGCTTTTCAATATCTTGAGCTGTAATAATATTTGGCTTAATTTGAGAGCCTATCTTCTGATGAGATTTTTTTAGAAAATAAATTATTTTTAAGGCAAACTATTACCTCACTATTAATACTTCTATAATTCTGCTCTGCAACATGTTTGAATTCATTATATAGATCAGTAGGAATATTTTTTATGGTTAATGCAGGCATAGTCAAATTGAAATTAATTAATCTTAATTGCATTATGGTTGCAAAATACAATCTACTCAATTAACAGAAGTGCCTTTAACTAACATGGCTATTAACAAAACACAGGTTATCTAAATAATTAGAGTCTGCTCAGTAAATCAGCACGAGTTTTTTACAAAACTGGCCAAAAAATTGAAAAATTCTCTGCATCTGACAACATAATATTTTTTCAATTTGTTTTAACGACAATATATCTCTGATTTGACTGCTTTTACGACAGGCAAAAAAGATCCTTTCCAGGATCAATAGGTTCATCACCAAGAATATGCTATTGATCCATGCCAGTGAGGTATCTGCACGCTTGGCTCTAATATAATTCAGTCGATAGCCATTCTTGCCTTGGCCAAATTTGCCTTCAATGGGTATCCGTTGTAGATAATCTGCTCTTCGTTGTGCTTTGAGTTGTTTGAGTTCTTCCCGGTTGTCTTCTGTCTCTTTCTTGGGTCGACCGAGTGGTTTTCCCGCAAAGTGGATGCCTTTGCTTTTAAGATAATTCCGGTTTTCTCGCGTGCCATAAAGTGGGTCTGCCAAGATCTTTTCTGGGTAATAGCCCGTTCGCTGATGATAGTGTTCAACTTGTGATGTTAAATCCAACCCTTCATGAAAAGCATCCCAGCGCAAATGATCTACACGAGAAAACCCATCATCTGTTAGGCTGACACTGAGTTTAGCGCCAAATTCAACCACCTTGTTTTGTTTGCCTCGAATGATGGGGCGTACATAAGGTTGGCTGATACTGACGATTCTATTATCACAACGACGAGTTTTAGTGGTATACATTGCCCATTGCTGTTCATAGAGGTGTTGAATCACCCAGTAGCGATAGAGTAACCAGCGAGGTAATGGAAGTTCTGTGCCTTCAGGCCAGTATGTCAGGAGTTGTTCAATATGTCTCAGGTTACGGCGAAGATATTGCAGTTGTTGTTTTATTCCTCGGCGTAGTTTTTTCCTGCCAGGACGTTTTTGTTTGACGATCGATAAAAAAGCAGATCGTGCCTTTTCTCGATAGGTACGTGGCTTCTTATCCAGCGTTGTTTCTAAATAAAGGAAATCAATGATTTTCTCACTGAACTCACGCGCTTCATTGAGTAGGTTAAGGTCTGTTGGATAACGGATGGCTTGCTCAACCACAGTGGCATCAAGAATCAGTTTGCCTTGATGTGTGTCAATTTCTTTTGAATTTCCTATTTCTATTTCTTGTGAATCAGATTTCGCTTCGTCTTCTACGTTTCCTTGCAATGAATCATCTTCGTTTTCTTTGCTATTGATCTGCGATGAGGGGTCTGATTCTAGGTCTGCTTTAGCCTGACTTTTTTCCTTTTCGCCATCATGTGCGTTAATAATCGCTTGCTCGAATACTTCAAAAACGGATGCTCCCATGCGTTTTCTAATATCAACGAGTAATGAAGGCGCAAAGGGTGGTTCCGCCTGAAAACTGGCAAATCCTACAAAAAATTGCATATAAGGGTTTTCTTGAATTTGCTGAACCGTTTCAATATCAGAAAGGCTTAGCTTGTGTTTTATGATCACTGCACCGATGACGCAGCGTGCATCCTTGGCTGGACGCCCTGTGTCTGCCGAAAGCCCTTGATAATAACCCTCTGCTAAGTCATCCCAGGGAATGCATTGACTCATTTTTACCCAGCGATTGTGTTTATCTAGAGCCGTGTCAAAAGGCCAGTCAAATTCTGCTAGAGTGAGTTGTTTCGAGCTACAGGTTCGGATCATAGGTGCACAGGTTTTGAGTCGTTTATCTGTTTTTCCGTGCACTATTTTATCATAAATAGACTAATATATTAATATTATCAATGCGTTGTGGTTTCTGAGTAGACTCTATTTAGGTAAAGTTTCCCTTTATCCTATCACTGATTCTGGAAAAACATTTGTCGAATGGATATCCACGTATGAATCTGATTCTGATAGTGAGGTTGGTGACTTCTGTAATCCAATATATGCCGGACTTTTAAGTTCGCTTAAATCTAAATTCTAAAAAAACAGAGCTATTTAGTCGATTAAATCTGTGTGGGTTTTATTCCCCGTCCTTAGGGACGATAAAATAAACTTACATAGATAATACCCTGCCCGCTTGCGGCGGGGAGTTTCATTGACAAATATTTAGCTAATCAAAAGACTAGGCTCAGCTAGAACTAAAAAGGAGTCACAACCCTTTTTATAAAGGAATTTCTATTAATTGATGCGTGGAGACATTCTTAAAGGAGATAGGGTTTAATAACTACAAGATTTTGGCTTGCTCATCAACGATTGATAAATCATCATATGAATTATGCCAACGCTATCGCTCATCTAACTTACGAGTCAAAACTCTTTCCACCAATTTTACCCAGTAACTGGCACCTACAGGTAAAATTTCATCATTAAAATCATAGCGTGGATTATGCAATAAGCAGTCTCCTTCCGATGAGCCATTACCTAACCAAACGTAACAACCTGGTTTTTCTTGTAGCATAAATGAAAAATCTTCTGATCCCATGCTGGGTGTTGGTTGACAATTAACATTATCAAGCCCTACAAGCTCTTGGGCAACAGAGACGGCTATAGCTGTTTCTGCCTCGGTATTATAGGTAACAGGATATCCTGCATTTTCTGGATTAATATTAATTTCGGCTTTTATGTTGAATGCTTGAGAGATTGACTCAACAATTGTTATCAATTTTTCTTTGATCAATTCCTGAACGGATTGATTAAAACACCGATAGGTTCCTTTTAATACTACTGAGTCAGGTATTGCATTCCAGGTATTTCCACCGTGTACTTGAGTAATACTCAGTACGGCTGAGTCCGCTGGGTCAATATTTCGACTAACGACAGTCTGTAATGCAGTAATTATCTGAGCCATGGCAATAAACACATCAGTCCCCATCTGAGGCATTGCCGCATGTGTAGCTTGTCCTGATAACACAATTTCGAAACAATCAAAAGAAGCCATCATTGCGCCGGTTTTGATGGCAAAATGTCCTTGAGGTATATCGGGAAAATTGTGCAAACCAAAAATATAATCCGTTGGGAATAATTTAAATAAACCCTCATCTATCATTTTTTTAGCACCCGCTCGGCCTTCTTCTGCGGGTTGAAAAATAAAATAAACAGTGCCCTCAAAATCAGTATGATGGGCTAAATATTTTGCTGCGCCTAACAACATAGCCGAATGACCATCATGTCCGCAAGCGTGCATTTTTCCGGAATTTTTAGATTGATAAGGTAGCGTGTTTTTTTCCTCAATAAACAGAGCATCCATATCTGCACGTAAAGCTATTGTTTTGCTACTATTCCCCGAAGATAAGCTAGCGACAACACCTGTTTTACCCAGTCCATTGTGAACCTTCAATCCAAAACTTTTCAGCTTTGAGCTAATGAACTTTGCTGTATTGATTTCCTCAAAGGCTGTTTCGGGGAATTGGTGAAAATGTTGCCGCCAATCTCGCATTTCAGAATGCATGGCTTCAATTTCTTTATAAATGTTCATTAATTTTTTGCGAAGTATAAAGGTGCTTTCTCTATCTAGCCCGCTTCAAGGTATTTTTATCAAAATTACGATCAGTCAGTCCTGTTTTAAATTGATAATTATTCCACAATAAGGTGGTATCTTTTTTAGTTAAATGATTAACCATTTCTAAGCGATCTGCTCGCCAGTACTGATTTAAGTATTGCTTATAATCATGAAGGGTTAGGGTCTTTAATAATGCATCTTTTCGATCATAGTATTCAGTTTTAACGATCATATAAATCTCTTTGTCTATCCAGACAATTGAACGCTTATAGCCTGAATGCTTATATTCAGGATAACGTTCTATAACAAAAACGTCTTTACCATCCAGTAAGTCATCTTTTATCCATTTATAAGAATATTTTTCAACTTCTTGCGACGAAATATCTTCATAAGCAAATTCACTGCCCATAAATGGCCCTGATTTATTGGAAGATGAAATACGTTTAATTCGCTTTAATGCAGGCAAATATAACCACTGGTCATCAGCTTTTGTAGCATGAGTAAAGCTTAAAAAAGCCGTGCCTTTTATGTCTCTAGGTGAATTAAAAATATTCAGACTTTTATCGCCATCTCCTTTAACTTCTAATTCTTTATGATGGATTTCACGTTTACTTTCCTGTCCTTGAGCATTGCGTAAAATCATTGTCAGGTCGGTAGTAGAATCGCCCCAGCCAGTGTCTCGTTTTTCCGCTTCAATTATAATTGCCAAGCCTTTTTCTTCGGGTGTTTCAGCATTAATTACGAAGGGTAATGTTAGCAATAGTATTGCAACATAATTACGCATATTTTTTCTCCTCAAATTTCATTAATAGTGTAGGTAGCAATAAAAAGTCTGCAATTAGAGCAAAAGCAATGACTATTGCAGTTAATAGCCCCATGCCGGAGTTTAATTCAAAACTGGAAAGTGACAATACAAGAAAGCCGGCAATTAAAACAACAGAGGTAACCACTAAGGCTCGACCCACTGTTGAAAAAGCATAAATTACTGCATTTTCGGGGCTTAAACCTTGTTCTCGTCTGGCGCGTAAATATTTACTTAGAAAGTGAACGGTATCATCAACCACAATTCCTAAAGTCATTCCTGTTACGACGGAAAGGGCAAGCCCTACTTCTCCAACAATTAATCCCCATAAACCAAAGCCTAAGGCGGCAGGAATTAGATTAGGTAATAAGCTGATAAGTCCAATTTTTAAGGACTTAAAAGCGAATATTAAAATGATTGAAATCATAAATAAAGCTAAGGTTGTCCCTATCAACATACTTTTAATATTTCGTTTACCAATATTAGCAAACATAAGCCCTGTTCCAGAGCCAGGGTCAGCAGATAAATCAATATGGGTGGTGTTTTCTTTTAACCAGGTATACGCTCGATTATTTAAGGCGATTAATTCATTACTTGATAGTGTTTGTAGTGACGGAATTAGACGGATAGATGATTTATCTACATCAATCTGGTTGTTTAAATCCAGTCCATAAGGCAGAGACATCTCATAAAGTAATAAATATTGTGCCGATAATTCACGTTCTTCTGGAAGCTTATAAAAATCCATATTATCCCCGTGCATATTTTTATTTAAGCGAGTAATAATATCTGTCAATGTCGCAACATGCGTCGTTTCTGGTTGTTGTCTATACCATGTTGAAAATGCTTCTACATCCTTTAAAAATCCGGGGTTATTGATACCACCGGATTCACCTGAGGATAAAGAATATTCTATGTTGTAAACGCCCGTAAGGTTATCCACTGTAAAGTCTGAATCAACTCTATATTTGACTGTTTCATCAAAATAATTAACAAAAATATCGTTTAGCTCATTTTGTGGTAAAAATGCAATGAGAAAAACAGTGATATTAGCCATAATCCACAATAACGGTTTGCGTTTATTGACAACCATTTTTCCAAAACGGGTCATTAATGGATCATCATCATTTTGGATTGGCTTAGTCCAAAAAGGTAGAAGAGACATCATGGCGGGTAAAAAAGTCATGGAAAGAATAAAGGCAACGGCAACCCCAATAGCAACAAAATTTCCAAGATGCTGGAAGGGGGGGGCATCGGAAAAATTCATACTTAAAAAACCAAGACAGGTGGTTAAGCTGGCAAGAAAAACGGGTTGTAAGTTGAGTCGAATAGTTTCCTTAATCGCATCCACTTTGGCTTTCCCATGTTGTAAACTATGTAAAAATGTAACGATAATATGGACTGAATTAGCAATAGCGATGGTTAAAATCATCGTCGGTGCAGATGCGGAAGGAGGCGAAATTGGGTAGCCAATATATCCACCAATCCCCATAGCTGCAAGAATAGAACAAATAATCACTAGCATAGTTAGAATTGTTCCTGTAAAACTTTTAGTTAATATAATTAGCATCAGTAGCATAACCCCAAAACTAATAGGAACTAGCTTTGCCATATCGCCACGGGACGCTTCACCAAAAGCATTATTCATCATAATCATGCCAGAAATATGCACATTAATATCTGGATGAGCTTGCTGTATCTCCTCAGCAATTTTTCTGGAAAAACTAACCACCTCGGGTGTTTCTTTATTCTCGTCTATACCGGGTAGCAGAATGGTGACGTTTACACCCGTGACATGTGCTTTTTCTGGAATAAACCTTTTTATCAGTAACGGCTCTTTCATCGATACTTCTTTTATTTTAGCAATATCTTTAGCCGATAAATTTTCCGCATCTTCAAATAGGTCTCGAACTATAAGATCATCCTCTTCGGCTTCTGTAAATTGAAAATTAGAAAGAGAATCGACTCTGGAAGAGTAGGGGATTTGCCAGGATTTTTCTGTTATCTCTTCAACTGCTGCTAGTACATCTGGAGTAAAAACATCTCCACTTTTGGGCTCAAGCACAAAGAGTACATTGTCATTTTTTGAGTATTTTTTTTCAAGTGCTTCAAAGGCTAATAGCTCTGGATTTTCTGCACTAAAAAACACTCGGTAATTATTAGTAAACGATAAGTATTTACCGCCACTCGCTGCCAATGCCACAAGAATTAAAGTTAGAGGGATAACAATCCAGCGGAATTTTACAACCCATTCACCTAGTTTATTTTCAATTGTTTTCATTATTTTATTCTCAGTGATGATTTAGTGCGAGGAATCTAAAAGAGATAAGTAATTATTTACTTGTTCTTTATAGGTAGCCATAAATTCACTTTTGTTAAGCGTTAATTTTTCGACTAGGAATAAAGAAATTAAACCATGACCAAAGGCCCAAATAGCGATAGCAATTTGATCAGTGTTTTGGTTTTTAAAATGGCAATTATCTACCAAGTGATGATGGTATAAATAGGATTCCCTCATCTCTTCTGCACCTTTTTTATTAAGGTTTTTTAGGCCAGTTATTTGGCGAGAACTCATAAACATTGTCTCGTAATATCCTGAGTGATCCATCGCAAAATGCATATATTCAAGCGAAGACCTTTGTAATTTAGCCAACGGGGTAGTCTCGGCTTCACATCGCTTCAAGTAAGAGAAAAACACTCTAAACCCTGTCAATAAAACATTAAAAAGCAATTCTTCTTTATTTGCAAAATGTCTATAGATAGCCGTGGCACTAATGCCTGTAATTAAAGCAACTTTCCGCATTGAAAAACCAATATAGCCATGTTTTAAATAAACATCTCTAGCAGAAGCAATGATCTTTTCTTTCATGTTAACAGTGTTAACTATTTGAACTAGCCTGTCAAGTAAATCATTAACTTATAAATATAGGGGCTTAAAATCAGTGTTAAGAGTTTTCTAATATTTTTGCCAGAATAAAGCTTTACCCATTTTAGGGTCTAGTTCATAATCAGAAAAGCCCAACTTTTTATAGGATGATTGGGCAACTTTATTTCCTTCTAAAACTTCTAAAGTAAGTTTGCAGCAGCCTTTAGAAATAGCAATCTCTTCGACTTTTCTTAGCATTTTATGGCTAAGACCATTTCCTCTATAATCTTTTAAAACGATTACATCATGAATATTAATCAGTGGTTTACATGAAAAAGTGGAAAATAATTCGAAACATGTAACTAATCCAGCGGCAACATTATCAACATAACTAATAATACTAAACGCATGGGGAAGTTTAGATAACTCTTGTGCAAGATTATTTTTCACTTCCTCAGGTAAAGGTTTTCCACCACCCATTGGGTCTGTTGCATAAGAATTCATTAAAGCTGCTATTTCTTTTGCATGCTTCTTATTAACATAATCAGCTTTTATTATTTCTATATTCATTTCAAGGCTTATGCTCCTAGCAGTGGACGGTGTTTTCTAAGATGGTAGGTGAGAGATAACAAAATACAATGTTTTAACTCTTTGACGGGTATTTCATCATTTTCGTTAAAGATGATGGCTCTATTGCCTTCAAATATAAAAATATCGCTATAAAGTTCTTTAAATGTATCAACCAGTTTAGTTTTACAATGAAAATACATAAAATATTGATTAGGTGTGGTTTTTTTCCAAGCTATTCGTATTGTACTTCCATTTTTTGTAAGATAGCTTGGTTCACCCCATTTTAAAGTTTCTTCTAGTTTGTTTACATCCTCAGTATCTAAAGCAGTCTCTAGAATTAGCTGGCGAAGAAACATTATTCGTTTACGGATTGGTTCTGGGTATTTATTTAACACCTCTGTAACTTCAATATTATTGATTTTATCCATAAGATTAAGAGGGTGCAGGTTAAATTAAAAGCGGAAGGTTTGTGGCTGACGAAAGTTGCCCGTTTTTTTAATACTAAGAAACGTGCACGAAATAACTTCGACATTATAAATCTAAAGATTGGTCAATATTAGGATATTATTCAATATTTAATCCTCATTTTTAGCTCCTGTCATAGTAGAATGGTTATTTTTTCTTTCTATTTGTTATGGCATCCTCGCAAATACAACGTATAGCGCTTACCGTTGGTGAACCTGCTGGTATTGGGCCTGATTTATGCGTTCAACTTGCTCAATCAAAACAAGACGCTGAAATTGTTGCTATTGCAGACCCTCAATTATTAAAGCAGCGTGCCGAACAGCTCAAATTAAAACTGGATATCAATAGTTTTGATGCCTCGAAACCACCTAAAATTAGTGCACCTAGATCAATCACTGTGCTGCCAGTTCAACTGTTGGACTTTGTTATTTGTGGTCAACTGAATGTTGTAAACAGCTCTTATGTTATTGAAACTATAAAAATTGCAACGCAAGGCTGTGTTGATGGTTTGTTTGATGCCATGGTGACAGCACCGGTACAAAAAAGCATTATAAATGAAGCCAATATCCCATTTAGTGGGCATACTGAGTTTATTGCAGAAATAACGGGTGGCCAACCAGTGATGATGCTGGCAACCCTGGGTTTACGTGTTGCTTTGGTGACAACTCACTTGCCTCTTTCTGATGTTAGCAAAGAGATTACTGCCGAAAAGTTAAGTCGTATTATAACCTTGCTTGATAAAGACTTACGCCTTTGTTTTTCTCTAAAAAAACCCAAGATTTTAGTTTGTGGACTTAATCCACATGCAGGTGAAAATGGACATTTGGGAACAGAGGAGATTGAAATTATTGAGCCTACTTTAAAATCGTTATCTGCAAAAGGGATTAATCTTCAAGGGCCTTTACCGGCAGATACGCTTTTTACCCCAAAATACTTAGAATCTGCTGATGCTGTTTTAGCTATGTATCATGACCAAGGACTTCCTGTCCTTAAACATATGGGCTTTGGTCAAGCTGTTAATATTACCCTTGGCTTACCCATTATTCGTACCTCGGTTGATCATGGAACGGCTCTTGATTTAGCGGGGACAGGTAAGGCTAATATCGGTAGTTTAGAGTTTGCAATAAAAACGGCATTAGAAATGACTGGGAAAAATAGATGAATCATAAGGCTCGAAAACGCTTTGGTCAAAATTTTCTGCATGATCATAATGTTATTTATAATATTTTGGCCAATATTCATGCTCAGCCTAACGAACATTGGGTAGAAATAGGTCCTGGACTAGGCGCAATTACTGAACCTTTATTAGAAAAAAAAGTGGTATTAGATGTTGTTGAGCTAGATAGGGATTTAGTCCGGTTTTTGGAAGATAAATTTAAAGAGGAAAAAAATTTTACTATTCATAGTTCTGATGCACTTAAGTTTGATTTTTCAGTATTAGGTGGTAAAGATAAGAAATTGCGAATAATTGGTAATTTACCTTATAACATTTCAACACCTTTGTTATTTCACCTATTGGAAAGTACAGATTGCATCGAAGATATGCATTTTATGTTACAAAAAGAAGTGGTTGATCGTATGTGTGCAGAGCCGGGCAGCAAAAAATATGGTCGTCTTAGTGTGATGATTCAATATTATTGTGAAACAGAATTGGTTTTTGATGTGCCTCCAGAAAGCTTTGATCCTATTCCTAAAGTAATGTCTTCTATTGTAAAGTTAACCCCACATTTAATTCCACCAGTAGAAATTGAAAATATAGAAAAACTAAATAAAGTAGTAACAACCGCGTTTTCACAACGCCGTAAAACGATTAGAAATTCACTCAAGAAACTTTTTACAGAAGAGCAGATAGTCTCCTTAGAAATAGATCCAACACTCAGAGCAGAATCAATTTCTCTCTCTGAATTTGCACTTTTAAGTCAATTACTTATAACAAGTTAAAAAATTAAAGTGCGACAAAATGTCACATTTCTATACTAACGGGTAATTAATATAATATTAGTTATCTCATGGTTTTTACCTCAATTTTCAAAAACAAATCAAGCTTACTCTTTTTGTTCTTAGAACTGTTTATATTTAGATAGGATGTTAAATATAATTGCCGCTTAAATTAAGGATATAAAATGACTACTATTACTGACCCAGTGCTCCATCGATGGTATAAAGATATTGAAAATGATTTAACCTTTAAAGTTGTTGCTATTGATAGCAAGGATCAATCAGTTGAAGTTCAATACCAGGATGGCGACATAGGTGAATATGACATTGATACTTGGTATAACTCTACTTTTGACTATGTAGAAGCACCAGAAGACTGGAGTGCTCCTTATGGTGATATAGACACAGAAGATTTAGGTTATTCTGATACGGATAAACATATGAGTCCAGACCAAGAGAACATGAATATTTCTGATTTACTGGATAAGTAGGAGTTAGAATGAAATAATATCCGAGGCTGTGGTATATAAATGTAATCAGCCATTGATATTATTACAACACGCTCCTTAGGAAATATTTCATGAAAATGAGCTCTCAGCAGTTTCTGGACTGGGAATCCAAAAGCATTACACTCCTTGCCATGTCGGGTGCAGGAAAAACCACATTAGCAAACAAACTGCCTAAAGATAAGTGGTTCCATTATTCTGTTGATTACAGAATAGGGACTAAATATTTAGGTGAACCTATTTTAGATAATATTAAGCGACAGGCTATGGATGTGCCTTTTCTTAAGAAATTGTTATTATCTGATTCGATCTATATTCAGAACAATATTACAGTTGATAATTTAGCTCCCGTTTCCAGCTTTCTTGGCAAGCTAGGAAACCCAGGTCGGGATGGTTTATCTTTAATTGAATTTAAACGCAGACAAGCTTTACACTATCAAGCTGAAGTTGCTGCTTTAAATGATGTGCCTGAATTTATCCATAAAGCCGAAGATATATATGGTTATAAACACTTTCTTAATGATGCAGGGGGGAGTGTATGTGAACTTGACAGGCCAGATGTTTTAGAAACACTAGCTAAACACACGGTAATTATTTACATTAAAATCCCTGAATCATTAGGAAATACTATTATATCTCGCGCAAAAAATGAGCCTAAGCCTCTTTATTACAGAGAAGAATTTTTAGATGAAAATCTAGCTGAATACATGTCAATCCATAATATCAGCAACACAGATTTAATAAATCCTGATGATTTTGTCAGTTGGATTTTTCCTCAACTTTTCAAAGCACGTGTTCCTCGGTATCAAACAATTGCAGATCAATACGGGTATACTTTAGATGCCAATGAAGTGGCAACGGTATCTAATGAGAATGAATTTATTCAACTCATTGCCGACGTTATTGCTAAATAAAAAAGAGAACCAACTGTTATGCCTTTAGTTGCTCATACGAATTTGCCTACCTTTCAACGGTTGCTTGAAGAAGGTGAAGATATACTTAATCCTGATCGAGCTAGCCACCAACATATTCGTGAATTACATATTGGGTTACTTAATATTATGCCTGATGCTGCTTTAGAAGCGACTGAAAGACAATTTTTTCGTTTGGTTGGAGCATGTAATCAAATTGCTCAGTTTCATGTTCATCCTTTTACTGTTGATGGAATAGAAAGAGGGGAGGAGGGACTGGCACATATTGAGAAATATTATGAGTCTTTTGATACTATCAAAAAAGATGGCCTTGATGCGTTAATTATCAGTGGTGCAAATGTTACTCATAGTCATTTGTCAGAAGAAGATTTCTGGCAGCCATTGACTGAAGTTTTTGACTGGGCAAAGCAGAATGTTACATCTATTTTATGTTCATGTCTTGCTACCCATGCCTTAATTGAATATTGCTATGGTATTGAAAGGACGCCACGACCTAATAAACGGTGGGGTGTTTTTTCGCATAAAGTGCTTGAACGGACTCATCCTTTAGTGGCAGAAATTAATACACGGTTTGATGTTCCTCATTCTCGTTTTAACGAAGTTTTTCAGCATGATCTGGAACAGAAAGGACTAAAAATCCTGGCGGCGAGTCAGCAGGCAGGCATTCATCTTGCGGTTAGTGCTGATGGTATTCGTTTGGTATTCTTTCAAGGTCATCCTGAGTACGATGATATTAGCTTACTAAAAGAATACAAACGAGAAGTTGTTCGTTTTTTTGAAGGGGATAGAATTGATTATCCTCCTTATCCTGAAAATTATTTTGATGATGAAGTAAAACAGATTTTGTCAGATTATGAAAATCAGGTGATAACAGCAAAAAAAAATAAAGAAGCACTTATTCTATTTCCAGAGCAGTCTATTTTAAGTCACTTGGATAATACCTGGAGAGATACTGCCAAAGCAGTTTTTAATAATTGGTTAGGAAAAGTCTATCAAATTACCAATCAGGATAGACGATACCCTTTTATGGATGGAATAGATCCTGAAAACCCTTTAGGTCTAAAAAACTAATGAGTATCATTTAAGTCTGGTGAATATTTTATAGTTAACATTCTAAGTACAATCAAAACGGAAATAACGGCGATGCTTAATACAACTTCTCTAACGCTATATTCACTGTACCAATAACTGATCAATTCACCAATTAATACAATAAGTGCAACGTCAAGAAATAAAGAAACTTTTACTCGGCCTATTGATAAATAAGATTGTAAAATTCTTACTAATTCAAGTGAGGCAAGAATAATAATCACATCCGTAATCATTGTCCTTGCGCCATGTCCCCAGTTATCAGGGTAGGTGTGATATAAAGTGATCAGCAGATTGATGAAACCAAAAAACATCCATATGTAAATAGTGATCATTAACAGGCTTACCAGAGTGCTTATTACTCGTGAGTGCCATTTAGGGTTTAATATAAATATGTTGCTGTTTAACGTGGAATCATTATTGAAAGTAATTTCACTCATATTATCTCCATTAAGTTTAAAAACATAAAATACAATACAAATATTACATTTTTATGAAAAAAGGTTATGACACAAGCTAATGTAAAATGTTCAAAATTATACCCTTTTTCTTATTATTTTAATGATTTCTAATGGATAAAAAACATGATCAGTTTCTACAACGGGCTATTGATCTAGCCAGTACAAATGTAAGAAATAATAATGGTGGTCCCTATGGAGCAGTGGTCGTAAAAAAAGGGGAAATTATTGCTGAAAGTGGTAATCGCGTTACCTCAGATCTTGATCCAACTGCACATGCCGAAATCTTGACAATTCGTTTGGCATGTAAAGTTTTAAATGACTTTAGATTAACCGGCTGTACTTTATATTCTAGTTGCGAACCGTGTCCTATGTGTCTAGGTGCAATTTATTGGGCAAGACTGAAAAAAGTCTATTTTGCATGTGATCGCCAAGATGCAGCGCAAGCTGGATTTGACGATCACTTTATTTATGAAGAAATTTTATTACATCCAGAAAAGCGCCAGATACCTATGTTGCATGTAGAGCTGCTAGATGCCCAAAAGCCATTTCACGACTGGAATGAAAAAAAAGGTATCTTGTACTGATGCTAAGTGATTTATTGTGAGTTACCAGGGAGTGAGGGTTTAATAACTTCCGCATTTTAACTGGCCTTTTTTTTAGCTCTACAGAAATGCTAACAAAACTCTTCGCCAAGCTTACGGAAGTTATTAAATTCTCACTCTTTGTTATGTTTAAGCCTATGTATTTATTCTGTTTTTTTTGGTTCTGCTGCTTCAGGAGCATTTTTAATTTTAACTAACCATCCGTCTTGAGCAATACAAGTCCCTCTCTGAGCTTTGACTCGAAGACGAATACGAGCATATTTCCCATTTAAAATGGCAGGTAAATTAGCGGATACCTGGTAAAAACTATTCTTATCAACAATATTTAATTTAAGAGGCTCATTTTTTGCGAACGCCGTGAGAGTAGTTGGATCAGCATATCCAGAAACAGTAAACTCAATTTCTGATTCAGGTTCAACTTCAGGAACAGGTTTTCCTTTAACTTGTTCTGGTGGATTCAAACCTTTAAATTTTGGTGGTTTGCATTCGTTATCAAGAGTACCTGGGTCATAAGCAAGGGCATTATTTGAAAATAGTATTATTCCTAAGATACTAAATTTTTTTAAGCTTTTTATTATTTCCATAGTTTTATCTCAGTTGTAAATATTTATATAAACCAGTTGCTCACTATAATTCTGCGTTCAACTGATTTTTCTAGGATAGATCATTTGTGCTTCACTTCAATATAGACTCTACTCATTTTTAAATAACAATTCAAGAATAGATGTATAAAGTTTTTTGATTACCAAAAAACGTGTTTGCCACAGTATTAGTTAAACTTACTGGCTGCAGTACTTTAACTTCACTTTACACGTATAGTAGCTTACTATACGCACTTCAGCGGCTCCATGCGTTGCTCAACCACTTGTGTCTATACAGTCTTTGCTATCGATAAAAATCAACTTGCTATAAATTTCGCATCTGTGACCGCATGAAAAATATAGGAACAAAATGGTTTAAAATGAATTTAAGTTATTTGTACGACTTTTACAAACTCATCAAGATTTTCCAGCATTATATCAACAAGCTCAGGGTCAAATTGAGTGCCTCGATGCTTTTTAATATAATCAACAGACTCTTCAATACTCCAAGCCTTCTTGTAACACCGTTTATGAATCAATGCATCAAATACATCTGCCAAAGCAACTATCCGTCCATAAATATGAATATTATTCCCTTTCAATTGACGAGGATAGCCTAGACCATTCCACTTTTCATGATGTTCATGAGCAATAATAGCTGCTGCTTTAATTAGTCTACGTTTCGACCCGCAGAGTAAATTATGAGCATTACTGGTATGACTCTTCATAATTTCAAACTCTTTTTCTGTAAATTTCCCTGGTTTATGAAGAATCTTGTAAGGAATGGTCATTTTTCCAATATCATGCATAGGGGATGCATGGAATAGAGTGTCAGCATCTTCTTCATCTAGACTTGGATGATAATGTGCCAGTAAGGAGCATATTTCAGCTACTCGACGGATATGTTTACCTGTTTCATCGGAAGTTGACTCCATTAATTCAGTCAACATCCAGATCATTTCCTTCTGATTATCTTCTAGTTCAGATAATAATTTTTTATGCTGATAGTGTATTTTTGTTTGTAATGAAAGATTGTGTTTTTGAAGTAATTGTTTGGATCGATATAGTTGAAGATGAGTTCTTACTCTAGCAAGTAATTCTGTAGCATGGAAAGGTTTAGTGATGTAATCGCAAGCACCTAGTGAAAACCCTTTATCAATAGAGTCTACATCTACTTTTGCAGTTAAGAAAATTATTGGAATATCCTGAGTGAGAGGGTTTTTTTTGATTTTTTTACAAACCTCGTAGCCATTCATACGGGGCATCATAATATCAAGCAAGATTAAATCAAACGCTTTAGGTTGCTTTTCTATCATGGCAAGAGCCTCTTCTCCCTGCATTGCAAAAGATAGTTCTTTATGCTCCTCTTTTAAAATATTTAGAGCCACTTTTATGTTATCGACTACATCATCAATAACCAGAATGTGGGTATTATTTAGCATTTTCATTATTTATATCTTTTATTTATATTTAGAAAATGAGTGATTTGTCATCTATTTTAAGTCATAAATTCGGTAGTATAAACTAAGTTTTAGTCTAACCATATGGAATATATTAAATTTTTTTTGATATTAGGCTATACAGATGAATCAACACAATAAATGGTGAAATCTGTCAGAGGAGGTTTGAGTTTTAGAGCGCCGGCAACCTGCCGTTTTCTTGACACTTGACTAACCTAAACAGGTTTCCTCAAAAAAAGTAAGAAATATCTGATGTTTAAAGTAGTGACTTAATTGTTCTGTGGGCGGTTAATAATTGCCACTTTATATTTTATGAAGTCTTTTTTATTAAAAGATTCAAGTTTGTGATAAGTGATGGTATTCCTTACTTTTAAAAGAAAATTGGTGAATTTTTAGTTTAAATTATTGTTTTTATAAGAATTAAAATTATTTTTATATACTTTATTTAAAATCTACCTTAAGAATCTCCACCATTTTGGATAGGACATTCAATAATCTCTTGGCTGATTAGTCCAATAATTTACCTTCAAAATTTATTTATCTTGCTGATTATAAATTCTTAATTAAGAATGGCACGAGCTATGCTAGTAACGTAAGTAACAAAACTTAGGTACTAACGATGGCTATTAATTTTAACAATGCATTGGGTGTTCACCCTCAAGCTTTAACTTTACGCGAAAAAAGAAGTGAGGTTCTTGCTTCTAATTTAGCAAATGCTGACACACCAGGCTATAAAGCGCGTGATCTGGATTTTCATGCGGTTTTAAAAAAATCTATGCCTGCATCTAATAATATGGAACAAACTCAACAAGGTCATTTTTCACCCAATGATCGATTATTGGGCTCAACAATGATGTTTCGGAACCCTCAGCAAGCTTCTTTAGATGGGAATACAGTTGAGTCTCATATAGAACAAGCTAAATATGCTGAAAACGCAGTGCAATATCAAGCCAGTTTACAGTTTATTAATGGTAAATTTTCAGGACTGATGTCCGCAATTAGAGGGGAATAATTATGCCGTCTATGAATATTTTTAATATTGCTGGCAGCGGGATGAATGCGCAATCATTAAGATTAAATTTGGTTGCCAGTAATATATCCAATGCAAATAGTGTCAGTAGCAGTATTGATGAAGTCTATAAATCTCGACAACCTGTTTTTAAAGCAGAGCTGAAAAATGTGATGGATATGAACGATGCTTCTAGCAAAGTTAATGTTGCAGGCATTGTAGAAAGTCAAGCTCCGGCTGTTATGGAATATGCACCTCATCATCCAATGGCGGATGACAATGGTTATATTTTTAAGCCTAATGTTAATACTGTAGAGGAAATGGCAAATATGATGTCAGCATCACGATCATATCAAAATAATGTAGAGGTTTTAAATACAGCTAAACAGTTGATGTTACAAACCTTAAGAATGGGGCAATAGGAGTAAAAAATGGCATTAAATTCAATTGAAACTTATCGAGACTTAGGGTTAGCGCCTGTAGCAGCAGATAAGGTAGAAACTAAAAAACAAGAATTAGGACAAGAACAATTTTTAAAATTGATGACCACACAAATGACTCATCAAGATCCAAGTAAACCGATGGAAAATGGAGACTTCTTGGCTCAGATGGCTCAATTCAGCACAGTAGAAGGTGTGAGTAGTTTAAATGATTCATTTGCTGAATTTGCAGGTTCAATAACTTCTGGTCAGGGATTACAGGCTGCAACCCTTGTGGGTAAATCTGTGATGGTTCCTACTGACCAAGGTGTTCTTTCTGTCAATAATAATCTATCGGGAGAAGTTGCCTTAAAAGGACCAACAGATAATCTTAAGGTGACTGTATTAGGCCCAGATGGCTCTATTTTAAAGACCATTAATCTAGGGAAGCAGGATAAAGGCAATATAGAATTTGAATGGGATGGTTTGTTAGAAGACGGAACTCAGGCTAGCCCGGGAACCTACAAAATAGCAGCAGAATCAATTATTGATGGAGAAAATACCGTTTCTCAAACGCTTATTAGTGCAGAGGTAAAAAGTGTCGCGTTGGGAGCAGGGGCTGATGGAGTGTCATTAGAATTGGCGGGTTTGGGTAAAGTTAAATTTAACGAAATTAAGAAAATATTTTAAGGAGAATAATTATGGGTTTTTCAGTAGCATTAAGCGGCTTAAGTGCGGCTTCTAAAGATTTATCCGTCACTGGGAATAATATTGCAAATGCAAATACTGTTGGATTTAAAGAATCCAGAACGGAATTTGCTGATGTTTATGCAGCAAGTATAAGTGGTGTTTCAAAAACGACAGCAGGAGCGGGTGTGCGTACTGCTAATGTTGCTCAGCAATTTAATCAAGGGAATTTAAATTTTACAGATAACAATTTAGATTTGGCGATTAGTGGGCAAGGTTTTTTCTCTTTAGCTGAAGATCCAGCCTCATCTAAACCTACTTTATTTTCTAGAGGAGGGGAGTTTAAACTCAACAAAGATGGCTTTGTTGTCAATAACCAAGGTAGTTTTTTATTGTCATTTAAACCCAATGGAACAACTGTTGACGAAGGGTTTAGTGAGGGTGTTTTTCAACCATTAAAAATTACAGCAGCTCAAGGAGCTCCAGTTGCAACAACAAAAATTGCCATAAGTACTAATGTGGATGCTACTGAGATTTTGCCCGTTAATTTTCCTTCAACTACGACTGCAAGCCAGGTAGACCCGACTGACCCTAAAACTTATAATCATACTTCTTCGGTGACTATTTATGATTCTCAAGGGAACTCTCACATAGCATCTACATATTATGTAACAAATAGAGAAAGTGGTGGAACTGGCACAGCAAATCAATGGGATGCTTATTTTTTTATTGATGGAGTTCCCTTTAATGCTGATGGTACTAAAGCTACTTTAGCAGACCCAAGTACAACACCAGCAACAGCAGTTCTTGCTCATGCACCTAATAAACTTAACTTTGATGATTCTGGAGAATTAATAACTGACCCTGCACTAGGTGGTCAGCCAGCTAAAGTCGCAATTGGACCCATTGAATCAACAGACATTGATCCATCTTTAAACGTTGCAAAATTAAGTTTTACTTTTGATTATGGTGATACTTCGCAATTTAGTACCAGCTTTTCAGTGAAAGGCTTGTCTCAAGATGGTTTGCCCGCAGGTGATTTAACTGGGATAGATATTGATGATGAAGGTGTTGTAGCTGCTAAATTTAGTAATGGTGGCTCAGATATTTTAGGTAAAGTCGCCTTGACACGGTTTGCCAATCCACAAGGCTTAACTAAAAAAGGTGATACAGCCTGGAGAGAGAGTACCGCCTCGGGTGATGGTGTGCCTGGACAACCTGGTACAGGTAGTTTTGGTAAGATTCAGTCGGGTTCATTAGAAGCTTCAAACGTTGATTTATCTGAACAATTAGTGCAGCTTATTATTGCTCAACAAGCGTACCAAGCCAATGCTCAGTCGATTACAACTGAGAAGACCATAATGCAGACAATACTTAATGCATAGTAAGTACATTACTTGGTATTGCTTATTAAAATATATGTTGGGTTAATGGCGAATGAGATTAATAGTGAAGTAAAGAATGTGTAGGTTGGGCTAACAGCTCTATCGTTAACCTAACATCTTTAGCAAAAGGATGTTGGGTTGCCGAAAAGACGGCAACCCAACCTACATATATTAGTCTGTTCCTTAGAACCAGTTCAATATTTACAGAATCTTTGTCTGTTATGCTTGGATAGTGTCTGACCCCCAATTTATTCTATGTAAACTTCAGGTTTTGCATTCTGTTTGTAGCTAACTGATAACAGTTTGCAGCGATTTTGAACAGTTTCTTAGATAATTTATAAAAGAGATATTAGAAATGGATCGTAGTTTATTTATTGCCATGAGCGGAGCCAAGCAAACCTTGTTGGCTCAAGCTTCAAATGCCAATAATTTGGCAAACACTCAAACCACCGGGTTTAAATCTGATTTTGAGCAATTTCGTTCTATGCCTGTCTTTGGCCCAGGTTTTCCTACCAGAGTCTATGCGATGACTGAAAGACCCGGTTCAGATTTAAGTAGCGGATCGCTTCAGACGACAGGAAATGAGCTGGACATTGCAATAAAAGGTGAAGGCTGGCTGGCCGTTCAAGATGGAAATGGTAAGGAAGCCTATACTCGATCTGGCGATTTACAAATAACGCCTGAAGGTCAATTACTGACAGGCAATGGATTGCCGGTCTTTGGAGAGGATGGGCCTATTGCAATTCCACCAGCAGAAAAAATCAGCATTGGTTCTGATGGAACCATCAGTATTATTCCTTTAGGAGGGAATGAGACAACATTGGCGGTTATTGATCGAATTAAAGTGGTTAAGCCTGAATTGAAAAATTTAGAAAAGCTTAATGATGGGCTAATGCATACTAAAGATGGGGTTGAGCTAGAAGCAAGTGCAGATGTTAGTTTGATTCAAGGTGTTTTAGAAGGAAGTAATGTTAATGCTGTTTCTTCGTTAGTTGAAATGATTGAGCTGGCTAGAAATTTTGAGCTACAGGTCAAAGTGATGAAGACAGCAGATGATAATTCGGGTGTATCGGCCAAACTTATGACGATGGCATAGTAAATGCTTATTCAGTAATAAAAGAGTGAAGAAGACAAAAAGTTGTCATTTTATAGTAGGAGATTGTTATGACAGAACGTGCATTATGGATTGCTAAAACGGGTTTAGATGCCCAACAAACAAGAATGGCGGTTATTTCGAATAATCTCGCTAACGTAAATACGATCGGTTATAAAAAATCCAGAGCTATTTTTGAGGATCTGGTTTACCAAAATATTCGGCAGGTTGGTGCTCAGACTACACAAAATACAGAGTTACCGACTGGCTTGCAACTGGGTGCGGGTGTTAGAACTGTTGCTACTGAAAAGTTACATTCTCAGGGCAATATGCAACAAACAGATAATTCACTGGATATTGCAGTGAGTGGTCGTGGATATTTTCAAATCTTGATGCCGAATGGGGATATTAATTATACTCGTGACGGATCTTTCAAGTTAGACTCGAGTGGGCAAATAGTGACTGCAGGTGGAATGACTCTAGAGCCTAATATCACAATACCCGCTGATGCTTCAAGTATATCTATTGGACGAGATGGAACCGTTTCAGTTATCCAGCCAGGTAGTGCAGATTCTGTTGAAGTGGGACAAGTTCAATTAGCTGATTTTATAAACCCGTCGGGATTAAGCCCGATAGGAGAAAATTTGTTTTCTGAGTCTGTTGCTAGCGGAGCTCCTGCGACTGGAGTGCCAGGAGATGCGGAGTTTGGGTCTGTATTGCAGGGTTCATTAGAAACATCCAATGTTAATGTGGTTGAGGAATTGGTCAATATGATTGAAACGCAAAGAGCGTATGAGATGAATTCTAAAGCTATATCTACAACTGATGAAATGTTGTCATACGTGTCGCAGCAATTATAGCAAATGGTATTAATATGAACTTTAAAAAATTAATGGTTATTGCTGCAATATTTTCTGTTTTAGTCGGTTGTGAATCCTTACCTAAAAGAGACCCTGCTTTTGCACCAGTACAAGCGGTAGATTTACGACCTCCTCAGACTGCAAATGGTTCTATTTATCAATCTGGCTATGATGTCCGTTTATTTGAAGATCATACTGCTAGACGAATAGGCGATATTTTGACGGTAAAACTGGCTGAAAAAATGGCGGCTAAGAAAAAATCAGACCTTGCCAGTGCTAAAGATAATTCAATTTCAGTGACAGCACCAAATATTGCAGGTATTGATCCATCCTTACTATTAGGTAAAGATTTAAGTGCAACACTGGCATCTAATCATAAATTTTCAGGCAAAGGAGAGGCCAAGCAAAGTAACAGTTTAACTGGGAATATTAGTGTCACAGTCGTTGATGTTTTGCCTAATGGCAATCTAAAAATTCGTGGTGAAAAGCGAGTGACGCTTAATGACGGGAGTGAATATATTCGGTTATCAGGTATCGTCAGAACCATTGATATAGATGCTTCAAATACAGTTTTATCCTCTAAAATTGCAGATGCAACAATGATGTATACCGGAGAAGGAACTGTTGCAGATTCAAATAAAATGGGGTGGTTTGCTAAGTTATTCTTAAGTCCGGTTTTTCCATTTTAAAGGCAGGTGATATGAAAAGTTTTTTTATAGCTGTATTAGCAGTATTATTGACTTGCCAAACAAGTTTTGCAGATAGTACTCTTTCTGGGACACGAAGTGCTCGGTTAATGAACTATAGCTTGCTTGTTGGGATAGGCAAGTCCAAGTCTAAAGAAAAAATTAATAGAAAAAAGATGCGTAGCATGATTGCTAGACTTAGTCGGGCTCTCCCGGCAAAAGTGAGCCAGAAAGCCAAACGTAATCAAGAGGAAAGCTTAACTCTTTCTTCAGTAGAAAATAAAATTCAATCTATTAATGATATATTGTTAGAGGAGTAGGAGTGAAGCATCTTATTTTATCTGTCTTAATTCTATTCTTCTCTGCACAATTCGTTTATGCAGAACGTATTAAAGACCTAGCTTCTATAGCAGGTGTTCGTAATAACCAATTGATTGGATATGGACTAGTTGTTGGATTAAATAAGTCGGGTGACAAGACAAAATTTACCGGTCAAAGTATGCGTAGCATGTTAGCCAGGCTTGGTCTGACTTTGCCACCTGGTGTTGACCCGAAGTCAAAAAATATTGCTGCTGTTGCTATTCATGCAGATTTACCTGCATTTGCCAAACCAGGGCAAAAAATTGACGTAACAGTGTCTTCTATTGGTGATGCTAAAAGTTTACGTGGAGGTTCTTTATTAATGAGTCCATTAAAAGGAGCTGATGGAAAGGTTTATGCGATAGCTCAGGGAAATTTAGTGGTAGGGGGGTTAAGTGCATCAGGGAAAGATGGTTCTAAAATAACAGTTAATAATCCTTCTGTGGGCAGAATTCCAAATGGAGCATCTGTAGAACGGCATGTTGAAACTTCATTTGATAAAGGAAATTCGCTGGTATTCAATTTACATAATTCTGATTTTACAACTGTACACCGGATGGTTGAAGCGATTAACAAGGTCTTAGGGCCTGATACGGCGAGAGCTTTAGATGCCACCTCGGTAAAAGTGAATGCACCTTTGGATCCATCCCAGCGAGTAAGCTTTGTTTCAATTATTGAAAATATGGAAGTTTTTCCAGATGCTGCACCAGCAAGAGTAATTGTTAACTCTCGTTCTGGAACAGTGGTTATTAACGGCAATGTACGTGTTCAACCTACTGCCGTTTCGCATGGTAGTTTAACTGTTACCGTTAGCGAGAATGATCAACTTGGTCAGCCTAATCCTTTTGCTGGAGGGGATACAACAGTAGTTCCCCAATCAGAAATTACCATAGAAGAACGAAATTTGGCTATGGATGGAAACCATATGTTTGTGTTTAATCCTGGTGTCACTTTAGACCAGATTGTGAAAGCAGTTAATAAAGTGGGGGCAGGGCCAAGTGATTTAGTGGCTATTTTAGAAGCATTAAAATCAGCGGGTGCCCTAAGGGCAGAACTTATTATTATCTAGCTTAGGAATGGGAATTAAATAACTTGCACATTCTCACTTGTTTTTTTATCCGTCTTCTTCCGTATAGAAACAGTTGCGTAGCTGGCTATGCGCCTGTTTCTATACGGAAGAAGACAAACAAAAAATCTTCGCGATAATGCACAACTTATTTAATTCTCATTCCTTAATGGGCGAATGTCATGCTTAAAATACAAGATGCACCTGCATATACAGACTTTAATAGTTTAGCTAAATTAAAAAATGAAGCAAAAAATAACACGCCAGAAGCGATTAAAGAAGTGGCTAAGCAATTTGAGTCAGTCTTTGTGGGAATGATGTTAAAAAGCATGCGTCAAGCCAGTTTAGCGGAAGGTATTTTAGATAGTAGCCAGAGTGATTTTTATAGGGATATGTATGATCAACAATTATCAGTTAATTTATCCGCTGAAGGGGGGATGGGTTTAGCAGATTTGATTGAAAAACAGTTAAGTCCAGATCAATCTGATGCAGTGTTAAAAGATCAAGGCATTGGTGATTATGCTAGAAAGAGTTTAATTAGAAACTCTGCATCTATTATAGATGAAAGCATTCTTGATGGAGGAGTAGCCAGTTCTAGCTCTAAAGTTAACAAAATTTCAGATTCAGCATTTGATTCAGCGGAAGGTTTTATCAGTCAATTACGACCTTATGCAGAACAAGCAGCAAAAAAACTAGGTGTAGATGCGAATGTTTTATTGTCTCAAACGGCATTAGAAACTGGCTGGGGCAAATCAATTATCAATACAAGTGATGGTACAAGTAGTCATAATTTATTTAATATTAAGGCCGATAAATCATGGAATGGTCAGCAAACTCAGGTTGCAACTTTAGAATTTAAAGATGGGGTGGGTAAAAAAGAGATAGCAGGGTTTAGAGCATATGCCTCTTATCAGGAAAGTTTTGATGATTACGTTAATTTTATAAAGAATAATCCACGCTATAAAGAGGCTCTTGAAGTGGTTGAGAAACCAGAACAATATATGAAAGAGTTGCAACAAGCAGGATATGCGACAGACCCAGATTATGCTAGTAAAGTCATGAAAATAGTTAAAAGCAAGCAAATGATGAATACAACACCAGATTTACTTGCATTAAAACAAGATCAATTCATTAGGAGATAGCAATGGCTGGTGGAATGTTAGGTATCGCAGTATCTGGATTGATGGCTTTTCAGAGATCAATAGAAACAACAAGCCATAATATTGCTAATGTTAATACTGAAGGGTATAGCCGGCAACGAGTCGAATTAGATACTAGAGCCCCGAATTATAGCGGTGGAGGGTATGTTGGCTCGGGTGTTAATATTACCAATATTGCAAGAAGTTATGATCAGTTTGTTAATGGTCAATTACGCTCAAGTACAGCAGCTTTTGGTGAAGTTGATAGTTTTAAAAGCTTTGCTTCACAGGTCGATAATTTATTAGGCGACCCTAGCACGGGTATGGAGCCCGCAATAGAAGGTTTTTTTAAAGCAGCCAATGATGTTGCTAATGACCCTTCATCAATCACGGCTCGAGCAGTAATGATAGATGAAGCAAATGGACTGTCGCATCGTTTTTCTGTGGTGAATGGACGAATGGAAGAGTTGAGGGATCAAGTCAATTCTGATGTGAAGTCGACTGTAAAGACGATTAACTCATACACAAAAGCGATTGCTGATTTAAATAAAGACATAAGCTCAGCTTTAGGCCGGGCAAATGGAGAGCAACAGCCAAATGATTTAATGGATAAGCGAGATCTTGTTTTAACTAAACTCTCTGAATTAGTGGATATTACTGTATTGCCTCAAGTTTCGGGTATGGCCTCGGTAGTGATGAAAAATGGGCAGCCATTAGTCATGGATGCTCAAGAATATAAACTGGGAACGCAGGGAAATGAATTTGATCCAACAAAATTGGAAATTACGCTAGAACCAATAAGCGGCCCACCACAAATTATCACTCAACAGTTAAGCGGTGGAAAACTGACCGGTACGGTACGTTTTAGAGATGAAATTTTAGACCCAGCTCAACAAAAACTAGGGGCAATAGCAGCAGCTATAGCCATGGAGTTGAATGAAGTGCATAAAGATGGCTACGATCTGGATGGAAATTTAGGTGATCCATTATTTAAGTTTTCGGGATTAAATGAAGTTCCAGCATTATCAGTTACAAGTAACACTGGAACAGCCACTTTGACAGCAGCCTTTGGAAATAATAGTGCTAACCTAGATACTAGTGATTATTTACTAAAATATGATGCTACGGGTTATTCTTTGACGCGCATGTCTGATGATAGTGTTATTCCGTTAACAGCAACAGGATCGCCTGCAATATTAACAGCGACTAACCCATCGGATAAATTACCCGGCATTACTCTGGAAATTGATTCAACACCAAATGTTGGAGACCAATTTTTTATAAGACCTTCTTATAGAGCTGCTGCGAACTTAACAGTGAATGTGACAGATCCTCGTACAATTGCAGCAGCCTCATCATTAGCACCCGATGGAGTGACTGCATTACCAGGTGACAATAGAAACATGTTGAAATTAGCAGACTTGATGAATAATTCAGGAATGTTTGGAAATTCAGCAACGTTTCAAGAAGCTTATGCGCAAGTCGTATCGAAAGTCGGTGGATTGACTCATTCAGCAGATATAAATGCAGCAGCACAAGCTGCTTTGCTGGAAAGGGCTACAGAGGATCGAGAAAATATTTCAGGCGTAAATTTAGATGAAGAAGCCGCAAATTTGATTAAATTCCAACAATCTTATCAGGCGGCAGCCCAATCAATATCAACAGCTAGTTCCTTATTTGACTCTTTAATTGATGCCGTAAGGTAACAATAATAGAGTGCTATTTCACCGTAACCTTAGAAAAATCAAAAAAATTTACAATATTGATAAATTTATTCCATCAAACAGCCTAAAGCCTTATAAGTTATTAACTATCTAGAGGAATTATTATTATCTGGCCAATTTTAAGTCTACTTTTCTTTGAAATAGTGTTTGACTGCAACAAACTAGTTAGACTGACATTATACTTGCGCGATAGTGAATAAAGAGTATCCCCTTGTTTAATTTTATATTTCTTTACCTTATTGATTCTTGGTTTGTCTGCTTTAACTAAATGTACGGTTTTAATTTTTGACTGCCCTTGAGGGTCAGTAGTAACAATTGAAGCAGATTTTATTTTTGGTTGTTCAATGGGTTTAGAAAATGAGTTATTTTGTTCAACTAGGTCGCCTTCTTTCAGTTTTATATCAAAATTAGGAATAGATGTTTGTTGTTCAACTTTAGGAGTAAGTGTGCTGGTTTGATCAAATGGTTTATCTGTCTGTTGAGAGGATTTTGGTAATAAGACCTGAATAGAATAATCTTTCGACTCTGTGTTAGTAGTTTGCTTTAAGTGCTTATTAGTTTTTGGAGTTTCTTGGTCGGTCAATAAAAGTGTTTGATAATCAACAGGGGCGTCATTTTTTTCTGGCGTATTCCGATCATTCAATATTAATTTTTTATATTCAAAAGGGCTAGAAATATTAGGCATTTCTGAAAAAGCTAGATTTAGATTGTTAGTGGTTATTTTTTTTGAAATTGGAGTCAGTGACTCTCGCTTAGAAGGTTCTTTTGTTCTATAGGCGTTTGTATTGGCAATATTTTTAGATGACTTTTCTTCGGATGTTACTCTAGCTTTTGAATTGAATTTTTTGGTTTTATCAGAGCTATTTGAGAGAGTAGTTTTGTTAGAAAAAGCTGCTGACCTCTTTATTTTAGGGCTGTTACTTTTAATTTGATGTGTTTGAGTGGAAGAGCTTAGATTCTTAATTGAGTCTTCTTCAATAAATTGCCATATAAATAAAGTGCCAGCAAATAAAAAAACAGTCACAATAGCTACTTTATTAATAGATTTTTGTTCAGGCTTTAAGGATGAAATATCGGGCATTTCAGTAACTTTCATTAAAAAAGCAAGTGTTCTAGGCGCTATTATTCTAAATTATGCAAGTCTTATTCTTTCCAAGAAATTTGTCAGGACGATTAAACAGACATTTTTAGAAAAGTTGGGAATGACTTTAAATATATCATATAAACTTATAATAAGTATAGATAATTGCAACTTATATGCTTGGTTTTTTGTTTGTATATAGGCAATATATTGTTTTTTATTGATTATTTCTAATGGATATATTCACAGTAAAGAATCAAAGGTCTTCCTCCGATGCTGTCAAGGCAAGGTTATTTAATACAGCGGCTATCGCTTCAAGACGTTTATGTTGGCCTTGTAAATTAACTCTCGCTACAATAAAGAGAGGATCATTATAGGTAATATTGACTTGGCCTTGCTGGTCTTCCCAAACAAGAAATTTTAGAGGCAAATCAATACCTATTCTTGGATCTGATTGCATTAATGGAGTTCCAACATTTGGATTACCAAAGACGATAAGTATCGGAAATGATTTTTTATATCTTTCGTGTTTTCGGTTTGCGTTTTTATCTCCATATTCTAATATTAAAGGGATACGGACGGAAGGATTAGCAGAAATAGCATTTTGTAATGTTTGAGCCGTGTCTTTAGTTGACAGTGAACTTTGAACTGTTATTAAACCTGACTCTTCATTATCCATTGCGCTGAATTGAGTGATCAGTTTGGTTGTTAGTTTTAAGACCAGATCTTTTATATGGATCTTATGACGATCAATTAAGTAACCTAATGTGTTGATAGATAATTTTATATTTCCATCATCATCTTCGAAGACTAAAAATTTTATAGGTAAGTCGAGACCGATGGTATTACTTTTTCGTAGTAGACGTTTTTCAAGGAGTTTTGGAGGTCTGGCAAATATCACTTGATTCGGCGCAAGGTCGAGATCAACACTCTCTGCAGCGGCTGAATGATTAACAATTAAAGGAATAGTAAAACCTTGTTGTTCTAGTCCAGCAGTTAATTCAGCAACAGCACTAGCAACATCGCTCTTATCTTCCAAGATAATGGTATTTATACCGTACTCAGTTGTATTATCAGTTTCAGCTAAAACTGAAAAAGAAAATATCGCTGTGATTATAATGGTCAGAACTGGTAATAAATAGGTTCGAAAAAACACATTAATTCTCCTAAATTAGGAAAGTGAGCTAAAAGCAAACTTTGAATTGTTCGCTATTTATGAAACAAAAGTAAAGTTAAATCAATTGCTTTACTACGATAACATCAAATAACATAAGTTCATTATTTTTAAAGGAAATTCTGAAAGAATTAGAGTTAGGAAATATAGTGGATTTTTTCTAGTTAATTGATTTATTCTTATAGTTGATTAAGGGGCGAGGATTTAATGGATTTAAGGTAAGAAATAAAACTGTAAGGTTTAATTCTAAAGATCGACAAATGTAATGATTCTCATGAACTTGAATGTTAAAGACCTGAGTGAAGAATTAAAAATAATGAGTCACTTCTGTTTAAAATAGTAAAATACTACCAATTGTTTGAAACGGTATAACAAGATGACTCATGAATTATCATTGCCTGAGCAATGGCTACCTTTATATGGAGATGTTCTCTATCGCTATGGAGTTTCTCGTGTGCGTGATTCAGATGTTGCTGAGGATCTAGTGCAAGAAACACTATTGGCGGCATTAAAAGCAAAAGACAATTATGTAGGCCAAGCTTCTGAGAAAACGTGGTTGATAGGTATTCTAAAGCATAAAATAATTGATCATTTTCGAAAAACATCACGAGAAAATTTACAGGAATTAGATGAACTGTCCGTGTCAGCAGAGGAGCAAGGAAATGATTGTTTTTTTAATCAGAAAGGGAGTTGGCTAACAAATTTATCTATTTGGTCAAAACCAGAGCAATCACTAGAACAGGAAGAGTTTTTAGCGATATTAGAAAAATGTATCGAACGGTTGCCACCTCGTATGGCCCAGTTATTTATTTTACGCGAATTAGAGGGTATGAATAGTGAAGAAATTTGTGATGTGTTATCAATTTCAACATTGAATAACTTATGGGTGATGTTATCAAGAGTTAGAGTGCAATTACGCCACTGTCTTGATAAAAACTGGATTAAGCAGTAGAAGGTTATCAAAATGTTAACATGTAAAGAAGTTAGTTTTTTGGCATCTAAAAAATTAGATAAAAAATTAACGCTGCGAGAGCAGATAGGTTTTTTGTTTCATACCGCTATGTGTCGGTTATGTCGATACTATGCTAAGGATTTAAAAGCATTACATACGATAATGCAAAAAACTGGCAAAACTGGACAGGTATTATTGTCAGAATCGACCAAGCTTTCTGAGCAGTCTCGTGTGCGTATTAAACAAGCTTTAGATAAGGTGTTGAATCAATCAGAGTGAATATAAAATTTTCACTGATTTTGAAAAATTAAAATTACATTTAGGTTTAAGACCTCTGAGGGGGTCAAAATTTCAAGTAGGAGAGGGGCAACATGAGTGATGCGGTGGTTAGCGATTCAGTACAAAACTATTACGGTCAAGTACTCAAATCCACAGACGATTTAAAAACCAGTGCTTGTTGTACTATAGATGCAATGCCCGTGTATTTGCGTCGGCTTCTTGCTGATATACACCCCGAAGTAGTTGAACGATATTATGGTTGTGGTTCACCATTACCTGTTGCATTAGAAGGACGCACTGTACTTGATTTAGGTTGTGGTTCAGGTCGGGATTGTTACTTATTATCTCGCTTGGTGGGCGAGTCAGGAAAAGTCATTGGTGTTGATATGACTGAAGAACAGCTTGCAGTTGCCATACGTCATAGAGATTGGCATGCAGAACGTTATGGTTATACTCAATCTAATGTTGAATTTGTTCAAGGATATATTGAAGATTTAGCTTCTGCAGGCATTGCCGATAATTCCATTGATGTTGTGGTTTCAAACTGTGTGGTTAATTTATCGCCTGATAAACAGCAAGTACTTTCAGAAATTCTTCGCGTCCTTAAGCCGGGAGGGGAAATATATTTTTCCGATGTTTATGCAGATAGACGTATACCGCAAGCACTTAAAATAGAGCCCGTTTTATTAGGTGAATGTTTGGGAGGCGCTTTATATTGGGAAGATTTTCGTCGGATCATGCAAGATTTGAAATGTCCAGATATACGTATTGTAAAAGACAGCCTAATAGAATTAGAAGATGCTGAAGTTGAAGCTAAAATTGGGATGGTAAATTTTAAATCAATTACGGTTAGAGCCTTTAAAATGCCATTAGAAGATCGCTGTGAAGATTTTGGTCAAGTTGCAGTTTATAAAGGAACAATTGCAGAACATCCTCATGCTTTCGATTTGGATGATCATCATCATTTTGAAAAAGATAAGCCATTACGAGTTTGTGGGAATACTTATGATATGCTGGATTCCAGCCGTTATGCAGCACACTTTGACTTAATAGGAGATAAATCTACTCATTTTGGTTTATTTGATTGCGCTCCACCAAACACTAGTTTATCACTTGAATCTGGTGCTGCCTGCTGTTGAGATTGAGAATCACTTTAGAATATGAGTGGAGCAATTGCGATATTTGTTAAAACACCAAGGCTTTCACCTGTTAAGACTCGCTTAGCTTTTAAAATAGGACAGGAAAACGCTGAAACTTTCCACTTGGCATCTTCTCATTCAGTTTCAGCTGTTGTCCAGAGTTTGGGTATGCATGATGATGTTAAAGGCTATTTTGCCGTGGCTGAGGAGCAAGCAGTCAGTCATCACTATTGGCAAGATTTACCTTGTGTGTGGCAAGGGGAAGGAGGTTTGGGTGAACGGATGGCGTATGTTTATCATAAATTGTTAGAAAGTCATGGTTTTGTCATTTTAGTGGGTGCTGATATTCCTCAAATGACTGTAGCAGAACTTCAAAAGGCAACATTTTTTTTGTCTCAAAACGATCAAACACAGTTAGTATTTGCCCCGAGTGTTGATGGTGGTTTTTGGTTAGTTGGTGGAAATTGTAAAATACCGCTTTCTATTTGGAACTCTGTGAAATATAGCGAAGCAAACACTGGAGAGCAGTTTTTAAATAAAATAAAAAAACTTGGGGAAGTTAAAATATTAGCTTCTTTGTGTGATGTTGATGAGCTAGAAGATTTAGTTCTACTGCGTAAAACCTTATTTGATATGGATAACCCCTTGCCTCAACAAAAAGAGCTTGCTCTGTTTTTGAGAAGTCTAAGGTTGTAAAGTAGAGTGAATACACAAGGATACACTCTACTATCCATAGATTATGGGTAAATCACTTTCGGTTCGAAATTAGCCGCAGGGTATTTTGGATCAAAAACTGATTTTTCACCTTTAATACCACCTGATGCTTTTGCAGCAGATGCATCAACATAAAGAACTTTTGGTTCGAAACTGGCCGCAGGATAATTAGAGTCAAATGCAGATGATTGCGCTGGTGTGTTACTTGAAGTTTCTACAGATTCATCTGCAAAAATAACTTTGGGTTGAAAATTGGTAGCCGGATATTGGCTATCATCACTGTTGGCAAAAGAGATAAGTGGTGTTGAAATGAGGGTTGCAATTAATAGATTTAAGAGTTTATTTTTCATTTTTTGCATAATACCAAAGGGTTGAATGACTAAGAAATAAAAATATCTTGATCCCCAGTATCGTGTATTTTTTTCGTATTCGCAACTATTTTTAATTACTGTGGGTGTGACATATTGTCCTAAAGAAGTGTTTTTATATCAGGATGTTCATTCAATAATTGCTGACGAAAATTTTCAATTGCATCTTCATTATTACGTTCTTTTCTAGGAATAGTGACATCAATTTCACTGATGACAGACATAGGGGGGGGGGATAGAAAAACCAGGCGATCTGCAAGTGTAATAGCCTCGCGTAAATCATGAGTGACAAATAAAATAGTATGAGGACGTTGTTGCCATAGCTTAAGGAGTGAATTTCTCACTTGGCGAGCAGTAGGTGAATCTAATGATACAAAAGGTTCGTCCATTAATAGAATGTCTGGGTTAACTGCAAATGCGCGGATAATTGAGACTCGGCGGCTCATGCCTAATGACAGATGCTCTGGATAAGCATGTTGATGCTCTGTTAGTTGCATGGACTCAAGTAGTGAGTCTATAAATTTTCGAGACTGGTGATTGTTTAGCACTAGTTCTATATTTTCTCTAACGGTGCGCCAAGGCAGTAATCGAGGGTTTTGAAAAATATAGCCAATTGTGGGGGGAGATTGAATTTGATCAAGATGTATTTCACCGTCGTAGTTATTATCAAGGTTGGCAATAATATTTAATAAGGTTGTTTTACCACAACCAGATGGGCCGACCAGACAAATAAATTGATCTTTTTTTAATGTTAAATTTAAGTTGGAAATAGCTGTATGCTGCTGTAAATCGGGCGTAATATAAGTTTTGTTTTTAATATCAATTTGCATACCGCTCATCGGCGCCACCTTAATGCTTTTTTATCCAATGGTTTTAAGATAAGTAACTCGATGGCTTGGATAACAACAATAAATGCGATGGTGTAAGCTAAAATACTGGCAACATCAAATAGCTGAAAAAATAAGTGTAGCTGGTAGCCCATGCCATCACTACGCCCTAGAAGCTCTACCACTAATATGATTTTCCAGATTAGGGCTAAGCCAGATCGAGTGGCTGCCATCACAAAAGGGTGGAGTTGTGGCCAAATCACATGGCGAAAGGTTTTTTGTTTTGTAAAGTGGTAACAATGCGCCATTTCTAATAAATCTTTGTCTAACGCTTTTGTGCCTTCTCTAATGGTAACAATAACATTGGGTAATTTATTGATTACAACGGCGAGAATAGCCGCTGATTCAATTAGGCCAAACCAGACATAACACAAAATAATAGTGACTAATGCCGGGATATTTAAAAAAATTACTAGCCAGTTATCAAAAAAAGCATCTAGTTTTTTATTTAAACCTAGTGCAATACCAATTGCGCAGCCTAAAAACATAGCAATGGAAAAGCTGATAACAAGCCGTAATAAAGTAATACCTAAATGATGTTGAAGCTGTCCTGATTCAATTTCCTGCCATAAAACTTGTAGCACTACAATTGGAGTTGGCAGGGTATTATCATTAATATAGATCGCTAAACTGTGCCAGATTGCAATTAATAAAAAGAATGAAAAAATTGATAAAATTTTGTTAGACATTTCAGACAAGGGAGTGGGCATAAATATACTTTAATCCATTGTCCAGAATGTATCGGCTTGGAGAGTTTCAGCGTTTCCAGTCAACTTATTGTTACTGAACTTGCGTAAAATTGTATAAATTTTTGCTGCTGCTTGTTGCTCATTTTCCCCCCATTGTTGGACTTGACCTTCGCAATAACGAGTGCGTAATTTATTTTGCGTAGCAAGGTCTTTTGTTTTAGTCAAAGGGATGGTTTTCTGCCATACATCATCTTTTTGACAAAGTTGGCTCTTGGCTTGCTGAGTAGTTTTTAAAAATGAGTTAATACTTTCTTTATGTTCATTTGCCCAACGTTGATTAAACACATAACCTAAAGTAGGAACATTTTGTTTTATATTTAGCTGTTGCAAAATTTCCTTCCCATTGATGATTTGCTGGTAACCAGTGGCCTCTAATTTAGCAGCATAATGCCAGTAAGTGATAATGGCATCAACACGGTTTTTAGAAATTTGTTGATTAAGCAACGGAGGGGCTGCATAAATTTTTTCTACAGATAAATTAAGGTCTTCTTGGTTTTGTTGTTTAGCTAATGCTTGTATCAATAACCAGTTTTTATCTAATTCCCCACCAGCAATCCCTACTTTTTTACCTTTAAGGTCAGCTATCGTTTTTATGCTGCTATTTTCAGGTACAACTAAAGCGCCTGATGTTGTGGAATAAGGGTAAAAAGTAAAGTCAGAACCAGTAGAGCGTAGTCTTGATACCCAGATCCAATCAGAGACAATCATATCAACAGCACCCGATTGCAAGGCAATTTTCCCTGCTTGTGGGTTAGCAACTGGGCGAATTTCTAGTTTTAAATGGGTACCATCAAGCAAATGCTGGTTTTTGATTGTTTCTAATTCCCAATTAACGGTGCCAAAAGCTAATACACCAATTCGAATGGTTGTTTTTTCTTCCGAAAAGCTGAGTGTTGAAAAGAGAGTTAGTAAACAAAAAAGAAAAAATTTAAATTTCATGTTGATTGATCAGTATTTGAAAAGTCTATTTTACTTTAGATTAGACTCGATGCGAGAACGATTGATAGATTATGGTAAAATATTTTAATTCAGTTGGTTTCAAGACAGTGGTATTAGATGAGTAGTTCCCCACAAATAACTCAGCTTGTTGATCGGTTTGGCAGGACAGTTGATTATCTGAGAATTTCCATAACAGATCGTTGTGATTTTCGTTGTGTCTATTGCATGGCAGAAGAGATGACCTTCTTGCCACGCGCTCAATTATTAACATTAGAAGAGATTGACTTTATAGCGCGTGCTTTTGCAGATTTAGGGGTAAAAAAGATACGAATCACGGGAGGGGAGCCATTAATCAAAAAAGGTGTGTTAAGTTTATTTGAAAACCTGGGTAAGATAGAATCACTTGATGAACTTGTGTTAACGACCAATGGTTCCAAGCTGGAAGAAATGGCAGAGTCATTAAAAAATACGGGTGTAAAAAGAGTAAATATCAGTCTTGATACGCTGGATGCAGATAAATTTAAACAAATTACTCGAACAGGTGAACTAGAAAAAGTTCTAAAAGGTATTCAGGCAGCAAAACAAGTAGGGTTTGAGCGAATCAAATTAAATGCTGTTATTTTAAAAAATCGTAACCATCAAGAAGTGACTGAATTAGTACAGTTTGCAATTGATAATGGTATTGATATTAGTTTTATAGAAGAAATGCCCTTGGGCGTTGTCGATGATCATAATCGAGCAGAAGTTTATTATTCCAGTGATTTAATAAAATCAGATATAGAAAAAACTTTTGTACTAAATTCTATTTCAGCTAAAACTGGTGGGCCCTCTGTTTATTTTAATGTCGATGGAACAAAGTCTAGAGTTGGATTTATATCCCCACATAGTGCTAACTTTTGTAGCACTTGTAATCGCGTAAGATTAACAGTTGAAGGGCGTCTATTGCTTTGTCTGGGTAATGAGCATTCAGTTGATTTAAAGCGAGTCATTAGAGCCAATCCTGGCGATATGGAAAAACTTAAAAAGACGATAGTTGAGTCTATGCAGATTAAACCGGAAAAGCATGAGTTTGACCTTCAAGAACAGCCTATTATTATGAGATATATGAGTGCAACTGGTGGATAATATTTAACTTTTTCTTGAAAAAAGTAAATTGTCAGTTATTCTATTTAGGTATGGGAATTAAATAAGCAAATTAGGATGTGTAACTAGGTGTGATTAAAAGTGAAGTAAAGAATGGGTAAGTTGAGCTAACAGCTCTATCGTTAACCCAATCTCTTTAGCAAAAATAGTGTTAAGTTGCCAAAAAGACGGCAGCCCAACCTACAATATTTTTATGTACTTCATTTTTAATTGCACCCTGTGCAAGCTATTTAATTCTTATTCCTTAATTGATAATTAATAGAATCCGATTAACCACCTGATGAATATAGAATACAAAGCTCACCCATGGCACGGTATTAGTGCCGGCGAAAAAGCACCTGATGTAGTCACTGCCTTTATAGAAATTGTACCTTCCGATACTGTCAAATATGAGATTGATAAAGAGACAGGGTATCTCAAAATAGATCGCCCTCAAAAGTTCTCAAATGCAATTCCTACTCTTTATGGTTTTATTCCACGAACTTATTGTGGGAAAACCGTTGCAGAATATGCCCGCGATAAAGCCAGTGGAGTAGAGGTAAAAAAAGGTGATGGCGACCCATTGGATATTTGTGTATTGAGTGAACGTAATGTGTCCCACGGGAATATAATTTTACCCGCAATCCCTATTGGTGGTTTTCGAATGATAGATCATGGTGAGGCAGATGATAAAATTATAGCGGTGATGAAAGGTGATGAATTTTATATGCAGTGGAATGATGTATCTGACTGTCCAGCATCCTATATTAATAGATTAAAGCACTATTTTTTGACTTATAAAAACCTTCCTGGAGAAGAAAGCGTTTGTGAAATTACTCATGTTTATGGACGTGAAGAAGCACATGAAGTGATTCGGCGATCTATGTCCGATTACAAAACCTATCAGAATAATTGTGAATTAACATAATGTGTAAGTGATTTTATTTTTTTAGGGTACCTCTTTAATTTTTCATTCACAATTAATAGAGGTGCTCTTTAGTTACGACTTAATAATGAGTTACGTTTGGTATGAAGTTCTTCAATTTTTTGATTGATGCTGTCTAAACCTGTTTCTAATATCTTTTTATCTCTTTCACTGCATTCTTTTAATGATTGGACTAGGCGATTTTTATGAGTTGACCGGGCATTTACCTCTGTTTCTATTGTTTTTAATTGATCTAATAGTTTATTATTTTCTTCGTTTAGAGTTAAGTCGATATTTTGATCAAGATTATGGTGGAAATCATTGATTTGTTTTTCTAATTGCAAGGTTTTTACTTCATTATTTTCATAGAACTCAGAAATATACTTTTCAAATAACAATAGATCAACCTCATTGCCTTCTGCATCAATCACTATGATCTGTTCTTTTTTAAGTAGTGCATTTAAATTGTCGTGGTTTATTTCCAAAAACTCATCAAATGGAATAAAGGGATCAATGCTTTTTAATCCAAAAAATGATTTTACTTTAGCTATATGGCAATCTGAAAAATTCATAATTCTTAATTAATAAGAAATGCCAAGTATAGAGCCTTTTTTTTCATCAGATGGAATGACTCGTAGACCTATGCCAGGTATTTTTCTTATCAGGTTGAAAAATAGATAAGACACCGGAAAAGTAAATGAAAAAGCGGTTATTATTCCAATTAATTGGATGATAGTTTGTTTGATTCGAATGTGGCTTTCTTCTAAGAATCCTAACAATCTATGTTCAGAAAATAAAATGTCATTATTTTCAGAAAAAAAGCTGGTATCTAATTGACCAAAAAATGCTACACACAGCGTTCCCCATACACCGCAAAAACCGTGGACAGCTATTGCTCCAACAGGGTCGTCCAATTTTAGGTTGTGGATGAGAAAATCATGGCTGTAATTGTGAATTAAACCAGCTATAGCGCCAATAAACATAGCTTCACCAGAACTGACACTATTACAGCAAGCTGTAATAGCAACAAGACCACCTAGAATACCACCTAGTAATTTTGGAAAAATTTCATATTTGTCACGGCTATTAGATAAAGCTTGAAAAAAGGCGGATAATCCTGCTGCAGAACCTGAAAGCGTCGTATTAACAATGATTGATGCAATATTTTCATCATATTTTAATTGGCTTCCACCGTTGAATCCCCACCAGCCAAACCATAAAATAAGAACACCAAGAGCTGAATATCCTAAGTTTGAAGGCAAAAAGTCTTTGTTATTTAAGTTTCCATCTTTATCATATCGTCCATTTCGTGCACCGATTACGATAACTCCAGCTAAAGCCACCCAGGCACCAATTGAATGGACGACTGTAGATCCAGCAAAGTCTCTGAAGCCTATCGCGTAAAGCCAACCTTGATCACTTTGATAATAGGTGCCGCCCCATGCCCAATGACCAAAAACAGGGTAAATGGCGACACCTATAAACATAGATAAAACGATGTATGGAATTAGTGCAACGCGTTCAGATAGAGCGCCAGATACAATTGTTGCGGCTGTGGCTGCAAAGGCCAATTGATATAAAAAGAATTCAAGACCCAAATATTGGCCAACAATTGTTTCTTTGATGTTTTCTAAAGCTTGTGATGTTGGGCTAAATAAATTGGTGCCAATCAATCCGTTATAAGAATCCCCAAACATAAGGCCAAATCCGACTAAAAAGTATGCCAAACTAATAATTAACCAATCTAGAAGATTCTTGATGGCCACATTATCTTCGTGCTGTTTTCTAACCATGCCTGCTTCAAAGGTTTTGAATCCTGCTTGCATAAAGAAAACTAAGGCTGCGGCAATTAAAATCCAGAATCGATCTAGATAGTCATTAGTTAAACCCGTTGATTTATTTAGTTTGTTTAATTTTTTATTAATTCTCTCTATTTCAGCTTCGTATTTTTCACTGTTTATAATATGTTCCGATAAGATATTTTCGGTTGAACTAATGCTGTCTTTACTCTCTTTTATACTGGTTTTGTTTTTTTGGGCAGCTTCAATTGATTTTAAAATTTCAATGTGGTTTGAATTAGTTATTTCTCTTGTAAATTTTAATTCTGTATTAAAATTTTTAATAGTTGCTGAATTTTTTTTGATATTGCCGTTATTGATCTCTATTTTATCAATAAGTGAAGATGTGGATATTGGGTAGTCCAACATTAATAGTTTTTTATCAATGCTATGATGTTGTTCTTTATGTAAAAAATTATCTTCATTGATAGTAGAAACTGAATCTTCATTGAGTGCGGCAAAGCCAGTTGTACAGAAAAGTGAGAGTGACAATATTAACCACAAGAACAATATTTTCATTATTATATAGAGCCTATTATTACCATTACTTTATAATTGGTGGAAGGAACGTAGTGAAGTAATTGATTGATTTAATGTTGGTTTGCATTTGATTCTGCTTAAAGCAACATATACTATGGAACCTGAACCTAAACTGACCAAATTAAGATATTTATCAGTTGATTGGTTTTTTAGGATTATATTAAGTTTAGGAGTGGAAAATCCTTATCAATAATTGTGAAAGTGTAGAAAGAAAGTGATTTAATACTGAAATAAGTGTGATTTTAATTTTTTTATTTTTGCATTTAATAATAGAAAACGTACGAATTATAAAAATGACAAAACAAGTAAGTGCAGATGACATTATTGCTCAAGCACGAAAATATAAAGAAGACCGAGAAAAGAATTATCGAGAAAAAGCGTTAAAGCTTTATCCTTGGGTTTGTGGTCGATGTACGCGTGAATTTACTCATGCTAATTTGAGTGAGTTAACAGTCCATCATAGAAATCATGATCATGATGATAATCCAGAAGATGGAAGTAACTGGGAGTTATTATGTCTTTATTGTCATGACATGAACATTCTCGATATGAAGAGCAGGTAAGGTATGGTGTTCAAAACTCAGCTGAAGCTGAAGATCATGGAGGGGATGCAACGTTTAACCCTTTTGCCGATTTGAAAGGAATGATGAAAAAATAAATACAATGAAAAAGTGTCAGTGGGCAATTTCATCTACATTAGAAGAAAAATATCATGATTTAGAATGGGGCGTACCGGTACATGATGATCGTTTATTGTTTGAATTCTTAATTCTTGAAGGTGCTCAAGCGGGGTTAAGTTGGTCAACTATTTTAAATAAACGTGATGGGTATAGAAAGGCGTTTGATAATTTTGATGTGCAGTTGGTGTCTCAATATAGTGATGATAAAATTCAACAGTTATTGAATAATCCTGAGATTATTAGAAATAAACTAAAGGTAAATGCTGCGATTAAAAATGCGAATGCATTTATAACTATTCAACAAGAATACGGTAGTTTTGATCGTTATATTTGGCAGTTTGTAGATGGGACTGTTATACAAAATAATTGGCAACAATTTAATCAAATACCTGCAGTTACTCACGAATCAAAAATGATGAGTAAACATTTGAAGCAAAAAGGCTTTAAGTTTGTTGGGGAAACAATCTGTTATGCTTATATGCAGGCAGTAGGAATGGTGAATGATCATACTGTGGATTGTTTTAGGCATAAACAACTATCAGGAAATCGGTTATGAGTGATATTGATAAGCAGGAGCAGGAAGAGCATACTCAAAATTATCAGCAACTTATTAAGAGCCAGCAAACATTGTTACTAGCAACTGTTTCCGCTCATGCTGAGCCAGAATGTAGTTATGCGCCCTTTGTAACAGATAAACATAAGGTGTTTTATATTTTTGTCAGTGAATTAGCAACCCACACAAAAAATATGATGGATACACAAAAGGCTAGTATTTTATTCATTAAACCAGAACAAGAAACCAAGAATTTTTTTGTTCGTGAACGAGTTATTTTTGATTGTATAATTAGCGAAATTCAGCAGGATGATGAACTTTTTAATAGGCAGCTAAGTCGGATGAATGATCAGTTTGGCGAGACTGTCGAGCTATTAAGGAGTTTACCAGATTTTCACTTGTTGGCTTTAACTCCCGTTAAAGGTAGGTATATTGCTGGCTTTGGAAAAGCATTTATGATTGATATGACAGATGGGTCGCTTGGTTTTTAATATGAAAAATATAATGAATAAAATTTTGTTGATAGTGAGTGTTTTATTTTTATTTGGTTGTGCGTCTGATGGCGAGGGTTATATGCAAAAAAATGAATTGATGTCACAAATAGAAAAAGGGCAAGCGCCTATTATTATTGATGTGCGTTCATCTTCTGAATATGAAGCAGGGCATGTTCCTGGCGCAATCCATATTCCTTTCTGGACAGCGTTTACTACTGATGAAACGGATAATTATGAAAAAAAAGACTTGGTTGTTATGTATTGTGAACATGGGCCAAGAGCTGGCATTGCAAAGCTGGCTTTAAGTTTGTCTGGATTTGAAAATATTAGCTATTTGGATGGGCATATGACGGCATGGAGAAAGTCTGGCTTACCTATAGAAGCAGATTCAAAAAAAGAAGAGTAGAGTTCAATTTCTTATTTGACCAAAAAGGCTTTGCCACGTTGATAATATAGAATATATATTTTTTCTACCAAGTTCCTTTTCTCCAACGTTTGGCTGTAAGATTTTTCAAGCGTTTGATATAAGCTTTTTCATCCCAATGTTCCCCTTCCTTGCTGCGGTGAATATTAAATAAATCCTCAGCGATTATTGCTCCTACCGCATGAAGTGCATCGTGGCGGTCTAAGCCCTGTTGAATAAGTTTTTTTACAACAATGGGGGTATATTCAGTTTCAATCAATTGATTTTCTACAATAACATGGATTGATGCGTGTATTCTTTCTTTACCTTCAGGGACTTCCTCCTCAAAATCTTCATGGAAAATTTCAACTAGATTAATTTGTTCTGATTCATCTAGAACTAGCCATTCTTCAGGGTCAGGTGCAAGTAAAGCGTTGTATTTTTTCATAGTTATATTTCTATAAATTATTTTAAAAAAAAATTAGTTTAGCTAATTTATGTGGAATAGTACCAATCTTTTTGAAATCTTGGATATTTTTATTGTTATTTAAGTTTTAGTAAGATGGAAATTTAAAATCATGTACTCAAGTACAATAGATTTTTATGCTGACTTCATTTTATGATGTGCTTCACAGTATTTCAATAAATAATATGATTTGAATAAATGGAAGGGGAAAGCATGAATGAGTTAAAAGATAGCGAAAATGAAGTAGATTTTGATTTTGATGCATGGATGGCTCTATATAAAAAAGATCCAGAAAGCTTTGAAAAACAAAAAAACGATTTGGTTCAAGAGGTTATTAATCAAGCGCCAGAAAAAATGCAGCGACGTTTAAATGGGTTGCAGTGGCAGATTGACACAGAAGTAAAGCTTGCTAAAAACTCTTTGGATGGATGTATTAAAATCTATCAGATGATGATGGATTCAGTCTATGAGCCTGGTGGTTTGCTGGAAGCTTTATCTATGACGGAAGAGAGAATTAAAGAAGACTTACCCAATGTTGTTAAGATAAATAATTTTTCTAGAGTAAATAAGGATAAAGTGGAGGATTAGGCGGTGGGTAGTTGAAGGGAATGTAATTTGTCTCTTGAGCGTTATTGATTAATTTCTAACATCCAGTCAAAACTCAGTTTAGTCGCGCCAACAGGGATATACTCGGCACCGATCCAGCCGGTATAACTTGATTTATCAATGTCAGTGAATAATTTTTGAAAATTAATTGATCCTGTTCCTGGTTGTCCTCTACCAGGGCTGTCAGCAAACTGGATGTGACCAACTTTATGACTATATTGATTGATGAATTGAGGGATTTTTTCATTCATCATTTGCATATGATAAATATCATATTGCATAAACAACATTGGGTGATTTATTTGTTCTATTACATCTAACATTTGTCGCCCAGTATGAATAATAAAATTAGGCATATCTTTGGTATTAATGGCCTCGAATACTGTCTTGATACCTAAGGGAGAAAATGTATCAAGTGTAAGTATAAGGTTCTCTTTAAAAGTAGCTAGGTATTCTGTAGACCTTTGATTGTTATTGCATCGACCAGGGAGAACGTTGATGGCTTCGGGGTGTAAAATGTTAGCGTATGATTTGCATTGTTGAACAGCGTTATAAAAATATTCTCTTTTTTCTGGAACAGCGGCTAATCCTTCTCCTCCTTGAAGAAGGTCGTCTGCATCAATATTAAATACAACAAGATTAAGTTGGTTTTCTAATAATGCTTGTTTAATTTGTAAGGCAGAAAATGAATAGGGAAACTGAATTTCAACCGCTTTAAAACCACAATTTTTAGCAGCTTTAAAGCGGTCTAAAAAATCAAGCTCATTAAATAATAAGCTTAAATTTGCAGAAAACTGAAGCATTTGATACTTTAGTTTTTTTTGTGAGTAAAGTTAGGGCTTAATTGTTTCTCGACCATATTTATCATTAAAACGAATGATATCATCTTCACCTAAATAGCTACCTGATTGTACTTCTACTATTTCCAGTGGGATTACTCCTGGGTTTTCTAAACAATGAACGATACCTAATGGAATGTAGGTTGACTCGTTTTCAGACAAGAGTATTTGCTCTTCTCCTTTAGTTACTAGTGCGGTTCCTTTAACGACAACCCAATGTTCTGCACGGTGATGATGTTTTTGTAAAGATAGTTTGGCACCAGGGTTAACAACGATGAGTTTTGTTTGGTGGCGACTGCCATTATCAACGGAATGAAAATAACCCCATGGACGATAAACCTTTAGATGAATATTAGCTTCTTTGCGGTCATCTTTTTTAAGCTGATCAACGATTTTTTTAACATCTTGCACTCGGTCTTTTGCAGCAATCATGACCGCATCATCCGTTTCTATTACAATGATATTATCAACTCCAATTGTGGTGATTAGCTTGTGACTAGCATGTATATAAGAGTTGTTTGTATCTAATGTAATGACATCACCGCTCACGGCATTACTTTCTTCATTTTTGTCTGATACTTCCCATAATGCTGACCAAGAACCGACATCATTCCAGTCCGCATCAAGAGGGATGATTGCAGCTTGATCTGTTTTTTCCATGACTGCATAATCAATGGAATCAGAAGGACATTTTGCAAAAGCTTCTCTGTCTAAACGAATAAAGTCAAGGTCGTGTGTTTCATTGTTCAGAGCATTTTTACAAGCTTTTAAGATGTCAGGTTGAAATTTATTTAATTCTTCAATATAACGCCCAGCTTTAAAGGCAAACATGCCACTATTCCAGAAATAATCACCGCTTTTAAGATATTCCTTGGCAGTTTCTAGGTTAGGTTTCTCAACAAAAGTTGCCACATTAAAGCTATCTTTGTCAATACTATCGCCTGCTTTGATATAGCCGTAGCCAGTTTCTGGTTCGGTGGGAATAATGCCAAAGGTGACTAAATGTCCTTGCTCTGCTAGGGTTTTAGCTTTATTAATTGCAGTTTGAAATGCAGGAATATTTGAAATGACATGATCAGCAGGTAAGATTAATAAAATATCATCCGGTTCTGCTGATAAAGCGGCTAATGCAACTGCGGGTGCAGTATTTTGACCCATTGGTTCAAGAATAATTGCAGAAGGATTGATGCCTATTTCACGCAATTGTTCAGCCATCAAGAACCGGTGGTCTTCATTGCAAATAGCGATAGGGGGTTGAAGGTCTTCTATTCCTTGTACGCGTAGAATTGTTTCCTGTACCATCGTTTTGGAGGAGACTAAGGGTAAAAACTGTTTAGGGTACTGACTGCGAGATAAGGGCCATAGTCGAGTGCCAGAACCACCAGATAAAATTACAGGAATCATGTTTTCTACTCTTTGAAAAAAATTAAAATTAAAATGTTTGGTAATATAGTATAAGCAAAAATAATTTGCTGTCGATGAATTTAGTTTAACTATGTGAAATGTAACATAGATATATTAATGAGTATGGAACAAGTTCGTTGATAGAGCTCTATCATTATCAATTTTAAAAAATTGTTTATATACTTTCGTGCGGTCACGGATGCGGAATTTATAACGTGCTGATTTTTGTCGAGAGCAAGGTGCTGAAACTGGCGCATAGCTAGCTACTTATCTGTTTCAGCAACACAGCTATCGGCAAAAACTCAGCTGTTTGAAATCCGCATCCGTGGCCGCGCGAAGTCTATGTGTTTAATCGTTGAAATTTATTAAATAACCTATAAGTGAGGAAATAATGGGGAAAGAATTAACCTGCTTTAAACTCTATGATATTAGAGGGCAGCTTGAAGTTGAATTGGATGAAGATATAGCCTACAGAATAGGTAGAGCATTTGTCAGGTGTTTAAATTTAAGTTCTGTTGTAGTGGGGGGCGATGCAAGAGAAACTAGTGAAGGTTTAAAGATGGCCTTAGCGAAAGGTATACAAGATGAAGGATGTGATGTTGTAGATATAGGAATGGTAGGAACTGAAGAAATTTATTTTGCTACTAGTCATTTGGGTGTAGATGGCGGTGTAGAGGTGACAGCTTCACATAACCCGATAAATTATAATGGGATGAAGCTAGTTAGAGAGCAAAGTAAACCTGTTTCTGGTGATACAGGATTGCTTGATGTAAAAGCAATGGCCGAGCAACAGCCATGGTTAACTGAGAATAAAGAAGGGAAGGCAAAAGGAAAGTATTCTTCCATTTCAATTTTAGAGGCTTATGTCCAACATTTATTAGGGTATATAAATACCGAGAATATTAAGCCACTTAAGTTAGTCGTCAATTCTGGTAATGGAGCTGCCGGGCATGTGGTCGATGCGCTAGAGCAACAATTTAAAGCTTTGTCTGTGCCTATAGAGTTTATTAAAGTCCATCATCTCCCTGATTTTTCTTTTCCAAATGGGATACCCAATCCCTTATTGCCTGAAAACCGGTCTGATACCAGTGATGCGGTAAAGAAACACGGTGCTGATATGGGTATTGCTTGGGATGGTGATTTTGATCGTTGTTTTTTGTTTGATGAAAAAGGAGAATTTATTGAAGGCTATTATATTGTTGGATTATTAGCAGAAGCCTTCTTGAAAAATAATCATGGTGAAAAAATAATTTATGAGCCGCGATTAACATGGAATACACAAGAAATTATTGAACGGGCAGGAGGTGTTCCTGTTTTGTCTAAAACAGGCCATGCTTTCATTAAAGAGCGAATGCGTAAAGAAGATGCCATTTATGGTGGTGAGATGAGTGCTCATCATTATTTTAAAGACTTTTTTTACTGTGATAGTGGAATGATTCCTTGGTTGTTGGTTGCAGAATTACTTTGTGTGCAAGGACAAACTTTGTCAGCCATGGTTGCTGAGAGGATAGCTAAGTTCCCATCTTCAGGTGAAATAAATAGCAAGATCACAGACCCTGAGGCAGCTATTAACCGGGTGCTAGATGTCTATAAAACAGGTGCTTTAAATATAGATAGAACGGATGGGATTAGTGTTGAATTTAGTGATTGGCGGTTTAATTTACGAATGTCTAATACAGAGCCAGTGGTTCGATTAAATGTAGAGTCTCGGGCAGATGTGGTTTTGATGGAAAAGAAAACTGAAGAAATTTTGAAATTGTTACGAGAGTAGATGGATCTCTACTATTTCAAGCCTTAATTAGTGTTTTTCAAATGTTTTGTGGGGAACAAAAAGACAGTGCTGAATTTTTGGAACAATATTAAATTTTTGTCTCAAAAGTTAATGTAAAATACGAAATTAAGCTTTTAGTTGATATATATTTTTATAGGTAAAAAATGAAGAATTACAAAATCGCCATTTTAGCGGGTGATGGCATCGGGCCGGAAATTACACAGGAAGCACTTAAAGTTTTAAAGCTTGTTGAAGAACGTAATGACGTATCTTTTGAATTGTTACCCGCATTATTTGGTGCTTGTGCTTATTTTGAAACAGGCGATGCATTCCCACAAGAAACAAAAGATATTTGTGATGGTGCTGATGCAATTTTAAAAGGGCCGATTGGGTTGAGTCATGAAGAGTCAAAAAATATTCCTATTGACAAACAGCCCGAACGGGGAGCGTTGTTACCCATGCGTCGGCGATATAACACTTATGCAAATTTTCGCCCTGTTTCTTTGCCAAAGGAATTAGCGCATTTCTCACCTTTAAAACCTGAAATTATTGGGGAAGGAATAGATCTAATTATTGTTCGGGAATTGGTAGGAGGGCTTTATTTTGGTGAAAAAGAAACGGGCGTTAATTCTGATGGACTGCGATATGTAAAAGAAACACTGGAATATGATGAAGCTCAAATTCGTCAAATCCTGATTCAAGCCTTTAAACTAGCAAGTCATAGAAAAAAAGTTCTGCATAATATACATAAAAGCAATGTGCTTAAATCCAGTGTGCTTTGGAATGAAATATTGCAGGAAGTAGCTAAGGATTATCCTGATATTAAAGTGATTAATATCTTGGTTGATGCCGCTGCAACGCTACTATGCCTTAATCCAACACAGTTTGATGTGATGGTTATGGAAAATATGTTTGGTGATATTTTAAGTGACCAAGGGGGGGGTATACTTGGCTCTTTGGGTCTGATGCCTTCAGCTTGTCTGGGTGACGACAAAGCTTATTATGAACCCTCGCATGGATCGGCTCCAGATATAGCAGGTAAAAATATAGCAAACCCATATTCAATGATAGGATCGGTTGCAATGATGCTGGAAAATAGTTTTGATATGGCTGATGAAGCAAAAAATGTATGGGCTGCCATGCAAGGCGTTTTTGGCGATGGTTTTTCTACGACGGATCTTTCTAAGTCAGGATCTGGAGTAAATATGATTAGCACAAGTGAATTTGGTGATAAAGTGGTTGAAAAATTAAGAAATATGCCAAAGGTATAAGGATTTTTCTGTTTCAGGTAATTGAATAAAGATTCGGCTGTTAACGGAAGCTTGGCTATTTTTTATTGAATATGGGTTGTAAATTATGAAGAAAACAAAAGCACAATCAGTTAAAGCGCAAGAAGCAAATTCTTTGGTAGAGAGTTTACAGCAATACTTTGTTAGTCAATTAAATGAGACTGCTAGTTCTAAACAAATTCAGTCATTTAAAAAAGTTGAATGGTTTCGTGATGAAGGTCGGCATGGGGGCGGAGTTCGCTACGAGGCAAATAATAAGGAAGTTTTTAATCGAGGCTCAGTGAATGTGTCGCAAATTCATTACGATGATGATAGTAGTAGCAGAAGCCTAGCTTCAGCTACTGCAATATCAACTATTATTCATCCAGAAAGCCCTTATATACCCTCTATCCATATGCACATAAGTTGGACAGAAATGAAAAATGGTCAGGGATATTGGCGTATGATGGCAGACCTTAATCCAGCGATAGAAAATGAGGTGGATAAAGTTTTGTTTGATAAGAATATGAAAAGTGTAACGTCTGAAGTTTATGATATAGCTACTGAACAGGGCGAACGCTATTTTTTTATTCCAGCTTTAAATAGACATCGCGGAGTATCACATTTTTATTTAGAGGAATATAATAGTGGTGATTCGCAGGGTGATTTTAAATTGGCTGAAATATTAGGAAAAACTGCAATAGATAGTTATATTCAAATATTTGATCAGGCAATTAAGAAAAATGATAAAGCAATAGATGATGATTATAAAAAACAATTAGCTTATCATACGCTTTACTTGTTTCAAGTCTTGACTTTAGATAGAGGGACAACCTCTGGTCTGTTGGTACATAATCAAAATGATGTTGGGATTATGGGGTCATTACCAGCACAGATAGACAAAACCTTGTTGTCTTCCTGGAAAAATAAGGTATTAACACCGCAAGACCAGTTAGTACAAGGAATTTTAGATGTTTTGCCTAATGATAACCCTTGTGTTGTTAATGAAGAGGTTAAAAGGGCATTAGCAGAAGTAGTGCGGAAACATTACAAATCAAACCCGCAAGCGCTTGGAATGCAGGCTCAAGGAAATGTGGTTCCTGAAACTGTTGGAAATCACCAGTAAATCATGGGTGAATAGCAGCACTAGGGCTTTATTTAATTATAACGATTTAAGGGAATATCTCGTTTTTTTTAATTTCAAACCCTTAAGGAAAGAATGGTTTTATAGCTAGTAAATTGACATCAAAGCATATTTTGTTTTAAAGTGCTGGCTGTGAAAATAATTTAAACAATAATAATTTTGGAGTACACATCATGGCAACACCATTAATTCAAATGGCAATAGACGCATTAGATTTTGACGCATCAGTAGCATTGGCAGAAGAAGTCGCAGACTACGTTGATATTTTTGAGATCGGTACACCATGCATAAAGCATAATGGCGTCGCTTTGGTAGAAGAGTTGAGATCACGCTTCCCAGACAAATTACTTTTAGTTGATTTAAAAACAATGGATGCAGGCGAATATGAATCAACTCCATTTTATGCAGCAGGTGCAGATATTTGTACAGTACTTGGTGTATCTGGTTTAGCAACATGTTCAGGTGTTATCAAAGCGGCAAAAGCACATGGTGGCGAAGCGCAAATTGATTTGATTAACGTAGAAGACAAAGCGGGCTGTGCAACTGCGACAGTAGAAGCTGGAGCACAAATCATAGGGATTCATACTGGACTTGATGCACAAGCAGCAGGAGAAACACCTTTTAATGACTTAGGTGATATTTTAGGGCTTGGATTACCAGTACGTATATCAATTGCTGGTGGTATTAATCACTCAACAGTACAAGATGTAGTTCGTGCTGGAGCAAACATTATAGTTGTTGGCGCGGCAATCTATGGTGCAGCATCACCAGCAGACTCAGCACGTGAAATTCGTGAATTAGTTGATGCGGCATAAAACTAAAGTGTTTAGCTGCAATAATGTAAGATATATGGAGAAACAATAGATAATCAAGGTCAATTTTTATTTTAAATGTTAATAGATACTTAAGGCTTGATGTTATATTTTGTTTTTTTAGATATGAGGTTATTGCTTGTTCTGCAAGTATGGTAGGTAATGGATGAGGATATTAATAATAAACTGAAGTTTGACTCAGAAATTTTTACACTGAGATTGATAAAATATATGCGACTTAGGGTTTGTAACTATTTTGTTGGCATTGTGTGGAGAGTCAAATTTGTATTTTATTATGTCCTCACTCCTACAAGAAAGGCTATTTTTAAGCTTTATTGAGGATTATCGTAGTATTCACAGTTTTTCCTGTTTTAAAGTTAAGATAAAAGGCATAAAGACAAAGAGGCGAGATGAATAATGTATCGTTCTCAAAGGTCATAGATGACCCGTAAAATAATAACGAGCAAAATAGAGGAATAATTTGATGAAAGGTTTGTTAGCAATGTTGCCGTTTTTCTCTGATAAGCAATCGGTATCAACGGTTGAGAAAACCCAGGAAGATTCTCTGGAGCGGGTAAGTGAAGCAAAAGGAATGACAAGGGTATCTAAATATGTAAATAGCTTGCCCGTTGTGACAGGGGTTGATAAATACTTAGGTCGCCAAGAAGACAGAGTGGTTGTATATCAAGGGTCAACTAAAGTAGAAAAGTATTTAGAAAATATTCCAAAAAAAACAGGGGTTATGTCGTATTTAGAGGCTAATGAGTCTAATGTCCAGACAGGCGTTGAAAAATACTTAAAAAATCAGGACGATTCACCTGTAAGTAAAGTTACAAAATACATGGTAAACCAGTTGGTTGTTAATGGAAAATCACCTAAAACCAGTAGTGTAGAAAAGTATTTGCGTAAACAGGGTTCCTCTACTAAAGATGAGAGAAGCACAAGTAGTATTGAACAATATATAGAAAAATATGTTTCTACTATAGAAGCAACTACAGTTGGAAAATATATTTCTAAGAAAGAACAAGCCTCAAGGATTAGTTTTGATGTAACTGGCGTAGGTAAATATCAATTAGAGCAAGAGGCTTTAGTAAGAAAAAAATCGGCTGAGGATATTGTGTCGAGGTATTTAGAGGAGCAGGCTATCATTGCAAAAGAAAAAAATATTGCTGAAATTGAAGCGGCAGAAGTTGCTGAAAGAGAAGCAAGACTTGCGGAAAGTATAGTTCAACTTGAAATGGAAGATGATAAAGATCTAAGTGCTGTTGCTCAGTATGTAAAAAAACAGGCGATTTTGGATCAGGATAAGCCAGCTGTTACAAAAGTAACTAAATATTTAGTTAATAAAATTGTAGAAGCAAGTAAAAAACCAGCTTTAAGTGGAGTAGAAAAATATTTAACAGGACAGAATGTTTCTGCTAAATCAGTGCCAGTGTTGAGTAGCGTGGAGAAATACCTTAAAAAACAGTTAATAGCAGAAAAGACAGCACCAGTAGCAAGTGGTGTGGCTAAATATATTTCGAAAAAGAAAGTAACTGATTTACATAAGCCTGGAATGAGCAGTGTAGATAGATATATGGCTAAAGTAAGGTCGGTTGTGAACTCTGTTGCAATTGAGAATAAAAAAAGCCTAGAAGGGGAGTTTATCCCTGCTGGAGAAGAGGCTGACGAGAGTAGTGGTGTTGAAAAATATTTAGATGAAAAAGCAGTGGTAGAAAGAGAATCCAAACTTTCAGGTGTTGCTCAATATTTAGATAATCGTACAGATGTAATAAAAGAACAGTCCGTTTCATCAAAAGTTGAGCTTTATTTAGAGAAGCAATCTGTTGTTGAAAGAGAGACAAAAGGGTCAAGTGTAGAGCAGTACTTGGCTAAAAATGTTATTTCAAATGATGGTTCTAATGTTCTCGTAGAAGCTGAAGCTAATGAAGTGGTTGAAGAAAATGCAGTTATGGTGACGGGTGTTGAAAAATATTTACAGGCAAAGCCAGATGTAATAGAAAAAACTGTTGAATTGACAGGTGTTGATAGATACATGGTTAATAAATTAAGTATAGATAAAGAGGCTGCTATAGCAAAAGCAACAGGTGTTGAGAGATATTTGATGAATACAATGAGCTAAACCTTAAAAATAATTGTTTATATTTTTTCTAAAATGCTGCTTTATGTGGCATTTTTTTTGAGTAAAATAATTTATTTATTTAAGCAATAGAGTTGAATTATAAACACCACTTTTTTTAGATTTATGTATTTTATTATAGAAGAATGGATAAATCAGATGCCTTTCTATGTGTTGTAAAAAAACAAATTAAATAGTGAATAATAAAAAAAGGATAGTATTTAGGTTTACAAAGTGAATTTTTAAAAATAATTATATTTGATTCACAATTGCTTGTTAATAGACGGTTGTATGGTTTATTTGCTTGTTTATACATGTGTTTTGTTGTCAGTTGTCAATTTACCACAATATTTTTTGTAGAGTAAGCAACTTCAAAAGGTTTAGTCTTGAGTCTAATTGAACGCACCAAAGTGGCGCGGTAAAAGTTGAGGATATTTTGATACTATGTATAGCACTAAGTTAGCATTTTGCACCAACGACGGGCATTGACAATTCCCTACAAACTGATTTAAAGTTACGCCTCGTAACAAATGCTTATAAATTTGTAAGTACGTAACAAATTCGTAATAAAAATAATTGGAGTACATAACATGGCAACACCATTAATTCAAATGGCAATAGACGCATTAGATTTTGACGCATCAGTAGCATTGGCAGAAGAAGTCGCAGACTACGTTGATATTTTTGAGATCGGTACACCATGCATAAAGCATAATGGCGTCGCTTTGGTAGAAGAGTTGAGATCACGCTTCCCAGACAAATTACTTTTAGTTGATTTAAAAACAATGGATGCAGGCGAATATGAATCAACCCCATTTTATGCAGCAGGTGCAGATATTTGTACAGTACTTGGTGTATCTGGTTTAGCAACATGTTCAGGTGTTATCAAAGCGGCAAAAGCACATGGTGGCGAAGCGCAAATTGATTTGATTAACGTAGAAGACAAAGCGGGCTGTGCAACTGCGACAGTAGAAGCTGGAGCACAAATCATAGGGATTCATACTGGACTTGATGCACAAGCAGCAGGAGAAACACCTTTTAATGACTTAGGTGATATTTTAGGGCTTGGATTACCAGTACGTATATCAATTGCTGGCGGTATTAATCACTCAACAGTACAAGATGTAGTTCGTGCTGGAGCAAACATTATAGTTGTTGGCGCGGCAATCTATGGTGCAGCATCACCAGCAGACTCAGCACGTGAAATTCGTGAATTAGTCGACGCAGCATAAGGAATAGAAAATGCATCAACAACTTGTTTTAGAAAAAATCACAGGTATATTACAGGCAACGGAAAGCTCGTATGATGAAAAATTAACTGCAATGCTTGATAAAGCAAAGCGCATTTTTATTTCAGGTGCTGGACGCTCGAAACTTGTTGGTAATTTCTTTGCCATGAGGTTGGTGCATAGTGGATATGATGTTAGCGTTGTCGGTGAAATAGTAACGCCTAGTATAAAAAAAGGTGACTTGTTGATAGTTATTTCAGGCTCAGGTGAGACAGAACAACTAATAGCATTTACAAAAAGTGCCAAAAAAATAGGTGCAGATATCATGCTGATATGTTCGAAAGAGAAATCTACTATTGGCGATCTAGCCGATGGTGTTTTTCAAATAGGGACATCAGAACTTTATGGAAAAGTACACGGTATGCCTATGGGGACTGTCTTTGAGTTATCAACACTTATATTTCTTGAGTCCACAGTTTCTCATATGATTCATGATAAAGGGATAGAAGAAGAAATTATGAGAGAAAGACACGCAAATTTAGAATAATAATTACTAGCTTATAAGCATTAGGGGAGTGAGTGATATATATCGCTTACTCAACCTTTACTCAGATAATTATCAGATTTCAATCAAAGTAAACAATATACAGTTAAAATCAGAAGTGATTAAAGATATAAGATTTACTGAATTGAACTGAATAATGCACACGAAAATCACTTTTAGGAGAAGAATAAGATGTCTTCACGTCGAAATTTAGCAAACGCAATCCGTGCTTTAACCATGGATGCAGTTCAGAAAGCAAAATCAGGTCACCCAGGTGCACCAATGGGTATGGCAGATATTGCCGAAGTATTGTGGAATGACCACATGAAGCATAACCCAACAAGTCCAGAATGGGCAGACCGTGATCGCTTTGTTTTATCGAATGGTCATGGTTCCATGCTGATCTATTCAATTTTACATCTGACAGGTTATGATTTGGCAATGGAGCAGCTAGCATCATTTCGTCAACTACATTCTCAATGCGCAGGACACCCTGAATATGGCTATGCACCAGGAATTGAAACTACCACAGGCCCATTAGGTCAAGGTATAACAAATGGAGTTGGTTTTGCAATGGCGGAAAAGCTAATGGCAGACCAGTTCAACAAACCTGGGCACGAAATTGTAGATCATAATACTTATGTTTTCTTAGGTGATGGTTGCTTGATGGAAGGTATTTCACATGAAGCATGCGCATTGGCTGGGACTTGGGGTTTAGGTAATTTAATCGCATTCTGGGATGATAACAATATCTCAATTGATGGACATATAGATGGCTGGTATACGGATGATACAGTCAAACGTTTTGAAGCTTATGGCTGGCATGTGGTTTCTGTAGATGGCCATGATCCTGATGCAATTAATGCAGCGATAAATGAAGCAAAATCAGTAAAAGACAAACCATCAATGATTTGCTGTAAAACTATCATTGGTTTTGGTTCACCAAATAAAAGTGGAAGCCATGATTGTCATGGTGCTGCTTTGGGTGATGAAGAAGTTGCACTAACTCGTAAAGAGCTAGGTTGGGAGCATGAACCCTTTGTTATTCCTGATGATGTCTATGCAGGTTGGGATGCTAAAGAAAAAGGCGCTAAAGCTGAAGCAGATTGGAATACAAAATTTGATGCTTATACAGCTGAATATCCTGAGCTTGCTGCAGAATTTAAACGTCGTATGGCAGGTGAATTACCAGCGAATTGGAAACAAGCATCAGATGCATTGATTGCAGAGGCAAATGACAAGAAAGAAAACCTTGCTAGTCGCCAATCATCACAAAAAAGTATTGCTGGGCTAGCACCAACTTTACCTGAGTTTTTGGGTGGATCAGCTGATTTGACAGGTTCAAACCTGACTAGTTGTGACAGTTTTACGCATGTAAGCGGAAAAGAAATGGGTAACTACATTTCTTATGGTGTGCGTGAATTTGGTATGTTTGCCATTATAAATGGTATGACTTTACATGGTGGTTTTATACCTTATGGTGGAACATTCCATATGTTCTCTGATTATGCTAAAAGTGCATTGCGCATGGCAGCATTGATGAAAATTCGTACCATTTCTGTATTAACACATGATTCAATTGGACAAGGTGAAGATGGACCAACACACCAACCCGTTGAAAATACTTCAGCAATGCGTCTAATTCCAAATATGGATGTTTGGCGTCCTGCAGATTCAACAGAAACAGCCGTTGCATGGGTAAAGGCGATTGAACGAATGGATGGACCAACAAGCTTGGTTCTGAGTCGTCAAGGACTTCCATTTATAGAGCGGACAGCAGATCAAATAGCAGCAATAGATAAAGGTGCTTATGTCATATCAGAAGCAAAAGGTGCTGCAGATGTTATTTTGATTGCAACAGGGTCAGAAGTAGATCTAGCAATTAAATCACAGGCAGAACTTTCTGGTACAGGAGTCCAGGCAAGAGTTGTATCTATGCCATCTACCAGTGTTTTTGATCGTCAGGATCAGGCATATAAGGACAGTGTGTTGACACCAGGAGTTAAACGTGTTGCTATTGAGGCGGGCGTGACAGATTACTGGCGTAAATATGTAGGCCTAGAAGGTGGAGTTGTCGGTATTGATACTTTTGGTGAATCAGCACCAGGTGGAGATGTGATGAAACACTTCGGCTTTACTGTAGAAAACGTGGTAAAGAATGTTAAAAGCGTTCTTTAAATTAAATAATCTATTTTAAAAACATAATATTTTAGATTGTAGTTAGCCCTTTTTTAATTAGTAAGGGCTAACTTGAATTAATATAATAATAACTAAAATAATTGCTTGTAAAATAAAGTTATATCGTGGGGAAATAGACGTGAATATTAGTAAATTAACAAATGGTTTGTTGGTTTCGTTATTATTAACCGCTTCAGTAGCGGGGGCAGATGATGATTATCCAGCAACTGATTTTCAACCGAAAGTGGTTTTTCAAGATTCTGATTATAAACACTCCGGATCTTCTTCATCCTCAAAAGCTAAGTCTGCTGATGTAGGTGAAGTCAGTGTTGCTGATTCAAATTATCCTGCGGCTAATTTTGAGCCAGAAGTTTTGTATAAGGATGAAGAATATAAGCATAAGGCTGGCAATGTGAGTTCAATACCTTCATCTACAAGTAGTAGTAGCTCTTCTACTTCTAGTGCTGAAGTAAACTCTGAAAGTTCTGATGAATCATCACTTAACTTAATTATTGGCTTGGCACTTCTTGCTGTGGCAGGTTTTGTTTTCTACAGAAACAATGCCAGTAATAAAGGGCCTGCTAAAAGGAAAGTAATTAAAAAGAAAAAGGCAGCTAAGAAATCTGCTGAGTCTTCAGTAAGAGCAAGTACTGATGGTGTTGTAAGTGGTGTTTCTAAATATTTAGAAGGAAAAGTGGGAGCTACACCAAGTGGAGTAGCAAAATATTTAGAGGAAAAAAATACTTCAGTGAGCCGTGTTTCAAAATATGTTGCCAAGCAAAAGATTTCTGCTAGGGTGGCTTCAGTAACTGGAGTGGAAAAATACTTGAAAGATAAAGGCTAAAGTAAATGGAGGAAAATTACTTATTAGCACTTATTGTTTCTTTCTTATTTGGTTTTGTTCTATTCAGAAAGGATAAAACTGATCCAGAAGAGTCAAAAGAAATAAAACATACTTTATCAGCTAGAGACTCGAACGTTAGCGGTGTAGAGAAATATTTAAATAAACATAATATTTCTGCTAACTCAAAAGATGGGTTGTCCGGAGTCTCAAAATATTTACAAGAAAAGGAAAGCTTGAATATCGAACTAGAAAAAAGTGTAGCAGTAAGTAGTGTTGAAAAATATTTAGCAACTAAAGAAAAAGACTCACCAGTGAGTAGCGTAAGTAAATATATGGCAAAGAAAACTATTCATGAGAAAAGAAGAGTTAAAGAAAATATATCTGGGGTTGAAAAGTATTTAAAAAAGCACGATTAGTTTAATAATTTTCAACCTGATAATTTCCTCTCATCCCGCGTTTGCAATATTCGAGATACAATTACACAAGGAAGTGTAAATCATATTCAGCTTTTGAAGCTGTTCATATACATTAGATTCATCAAGTTCAAAAAATAATTCTAATGTTATATCAAATTAATTTTTAATTATAGTAGGTACTAACCATGGCTAATTTATTAGATCAACTAAAAGCAGTAACAGTTGCTGTTGCTGATACAGGTGATATTAACGCAATAAAGGAATTTACACCGCGTGATGCAACTACCAATCCTTCATTAATTACGATGGCTGCACAAATGCCTGAGTATCAAGAAATTGTAGATAATACATTAAAAGGAGCTATTGACACACTTGGTGATTCGGCAAGTGAAGCAGATGTTGTAACGCTTGCTTTTGATCGATTAGCTGTTTCATTTGGCCTTAAAATTCTAGAGATTATACCAGGCCGAGTTTCAACTGAAGTTGATGCGCGCTTATCTTTCGATACAGAAGCGACTATTGCAAAAGGTCGTGAGATAATTGAACAGTATAAAACTGCTGGAATTTCTAAAGATAGAATTTTGATTAAAATTGCATCAACTTGGGAAGGAATTCAAGCCGCTGCTGTTTTAGAAAAAGAAGGGATTTCTTGTAATCTAACATTGTTGTTTGGTATGCACCAAGCAATTGCTTGTGCTGAAAACAATATTACATTGATTTCACCATTTGTTGGACGTATTCTTGATTGGTATAAAAAAGATACGGGCCGGGATTCATATGAAGCATCAGAAGACCCAGGTGTAGTTTCAGTAACAGAGGTTTATAATTATTACAAAAAATTTGATTATAAAACTGAAGTGATGGGAGCTAGTTTCCGTAACTTAGGAGAAATTACTGAGTTAGCAGGGTGTGATTTGTTAACTATATCACCAGCTTTACTTTCTGACTTGCAGGCAACAGAAGGCGATTTGCCTCGTAAGCTGGATCCAGAAAAAGCTAAGGCAATGAATATTCAAAAAATTTCTATGGATAAAGCAACTTTTGAAAAGATGCATGCAGATAACCAGATGGCTACTGATAAATTAGCAGAAGGAATTGATGGCTTTGAAAAAGCCTTAGTTTCACTAGAAGAATTATTAGCTTCTAGGTTAGAAAAAATTACTGTAGGAGCTTAAATTGATTTAGTGATATCTGTTTTAATGGATATGACTTATTTTAATTTTCTGATTTATCAATGCTTTGTATTGATACTGAATTTATATAACAAATAGATTTAAATTATGTCACAAAAAATATTAGACGTCGTAAAACCAGGTGTTGTCACTGGTGATGATGTTCAAAAAATCTTTGCAATTTGTAAAGAAAATGCGTTTGCATTACCTGCAGTTAATTGTATAAATACTGATTCGGTTAATGGTGCATTAGAAGCCGCAGCTAAAGTGAAAGCCCCATTAATAGTTCAGTTTTCTAATGGTGGAGCAGCTTTTGTTGCGGGTAAAGGGCTAAAACTTGAAGGGCAAGGGAATGCGATCCTTGGTGCTATTTCAGGTGCAAAGCATGTACATACTGTCGCAGAATCGTATGGAGTCCCTGTGATTTTACATACTGATCATTGTGCAAAAAAACTACTTCCTTGGATTGATGGTTTATTAGATGCGGGTGAAAAATTCTTTGCTGAAACAGGGAAGCCTTTATTTAGTTCACATATGTTGGATTTATCTGAGGAAAGCTTGGAAGAAAATATTGCCATATGTGGAAAATATTTAGAGCGCATGTCGAAAATGGACATGACTCTGGAAATTGAACTGGGTGTGACGGGAGGTGAAGAAGATGGTGTAGATAATACTGATATGGATCAGTCTTTACTTTATACACAGCCAGAAGAAGTTGCCTATGCCTATGAAGAGTTAAGCAAAATAAGTGATCGATTTACTATTGCCGCTTCTTTCGGAAATGTTCATGGTGTGTATAAACCAGGGAATGTTAAATTAACACCAACAATCTTACGTGATTCTCAGAAATATGTTTCTGAGAAATACAATGTGGGTGAGAATACCTTAACTTTTGTATTCCATGGTGGTTCTGGTTCTTCGGAAGCAGAAATTAAAGAGTCAATTGGTTATGGTGTTGTTAAAATGAATATCGATACTGACACTCAATGGGCTACTTGGGAAGGTATTATGAAATTCTATAAAAAGAATGAAGCTTATCTTCAAGGTCAAATTGGTAATCCGGATGGTGAGGATAGTCCAAATAAGAAATATTATGACCCTCGTGTATGGCAACGTGAAGGTGAACTTGCAATGGCAGCACGTTTAGAGCAGGCTTTTTCTGATTTAAATGCGTTAAATACGTTGTAATAATATTGCTTAAAATTTAAAAAAGGCCAATACAGTGAGACTGTATTGGCCTTTTTTGTGAATTGAAAACTAGTACAGTAATCAGCAAGTTTAACTAACAATGTGACGGTCTATATTTCCGATAGCTGCGTTGAATAATTTTGACATAGCCTGCTATGTCTGTACTTATTCGCCTTGTTCTCTAAAATCTATCCTCGCTACATTAAATTAGTTAAACTTACCGGCTACCATACTAGTATTTATTTACATAACATCAACTTTATCACCATTTCCAACCAATACAACATCTGCGGCTCTATGTGAAAATAAACCAACAGTTAAAACGCCAGTAACATCATTAATTGTTCGCTCTAATTCCATTGGGTTGGTGATTTCTAAATTATGTACGTCTAGAATTTCACAGCCATTGTCAGTGATATAATTTTCACGCCAAACAGGTTGGCCACCTAATTTAACCATTTCACGAGCAACATAACTACGTGACATGGGTATGACTTCAACAGGTAAGGGGAATTTTCCCAATACATCAACGCATTTACTACTATCAACGATACAAACAAATTTTTTGCTGGCAGCAGCAATAATTTTTTCTCGAGTTAAGGCTCCACCACCGCCTTTAATCAGTTTTTTTCGAGGATCAACCTCATCGGCGCCATCAACATAAACTTCAATATCACCAACATCATTTAATTCTAGAACTGGAATGCCAATTTTTTTAAGGAGATCAGATGTAGCGTCAGAACTAGAAACAGCTCCTTCAATATCTGCTTTATAATCGGCAAGCATATCAATAAAAAAATTGACGGTTGAACCTGTTCCTACGCCAATAATAGAAAGGCCTTTAATATATTCCAGGGCAGACTTAGCAACTTGTTGTTTTAATTCATCTTGTGTCATATGATTACTTCTAGGTTAGTGAGCAAAAATTATTAGATAAAAGCTCAATTGTTAATGAAATGATTTTTAGAATATTAAGTGAATAATAACCGATATAGGACTTTTTTTCATTCGTTTTTAAGATGAGATACTTATTGATTTATTTTATATAATATAAATTTAGTTATAAATAGTTTAGAAAATATGGAAGATTATTCTTACGCACCTGATTTTGAAGTTGAGTCATTAAAAATCCCACCCCACTCAATTCAAGCTGAGCAGTCTGTATTGGGTGGTTTAATGCTTGACAATCAGACATGGGATTCTATTGCAGATAAAGTCATCGTAGGAGATTTTTATAGAAAAGATCATCGTTTAATTTTTACAACCATTGAGCAACTTGCTGAAAAGCAAGAGCCTTTTGATGTAATTACTCTGTCTGAGTCATTAGAAGCAATTGAAGAATTACAATCGGTTGGTGGTTTAGGCTATTTAGCCATGCTAGCAAAAGAAACGCCTAGTGCTGCAAATATAGTGGCTTATGCCAATATAGTGCGTGATAGATCAGTCCTTAGGCAGTTAATACATGTTGGTACTGATATATCAGACTCTGCATTTAATACTGAAGGTCGAGAAACAGCTGATTTATTAGAGAATGCCGAAAGGGAAGTTTTCAAAATTGCTGAACAGCGACAGCGTGGACAAGAGGCTGGGTTTAAATCTATAAAGAATTTATTAGCTTCGGCGGTTGATAAAATTGAGACCATGTATGAGCAGGAAGGGAATATAACTGGGGCAAGTACGGGGTTTTCAGATCTAGATGAATTAACCTCAGGTTTGCAGCCTTCTGATTTGATTATTATTGCTGGTCGTCCTTCAATGGGTAAAACTACTATTGCTATGAATATGGCAGAGAACATTGCGATTAAAGGCGATAAGCCTGTTGCTGTATTCAGTATGGAAATGCCAGGTGATTCTTTAGCAATGCGAATGATGTCTTCACTTGGACGGATTGATCAAAATAAAGTTCGAACAGGTCAATTGGAAGATGATGAATGGCCTCGATTAACGTCAGCTATTAATTTATTGGCTGAAACTAAGTTATTTATCGATGATACACCCGCTTTAACGCCAACGGAAGTTAGAGCTAGAGCTCGGAGGTTGACGCGTGAGCATGGTCAGCTAGGGTTGATTGTTTTGGATTATTTGCAGCTTATGCAATCCCCTTCAAGCGGAGAGAATAGAGTTCAACAGATTTCTGATATTTCCCGTGGTTTAAAAGCACTTGCCAAAGAGTTAAATGTTCCCGTTGTGGCATTGTCTCAGTTAAATCGTAACTTAGAACAACGACCTAATAAACGGCCTGTTATGTCAGATCTAAGAGAATCAGGGGCAATAGAGCAGGATGCCGATTTAATAGTCTTTGTTTATCGTGATGAAGTTTATAACGAAGACAGTCCAGATAAGGGTATAGCAGAGATTATCATCGGTAAGCAACGTAATGGGCCGCTAGGGACGGTTAGATTGACCTTTTTGGGGCAGTTTACCAGGTTTGAAAATTTTGCTGGAGACCCGTATTTAGATGAGGACTATGAATGACACCTGCTGCTTATGCAACAATAAATGTACGTTCGGTCAGTCATAACATAAAAAAAGTACGCGAATATGCGCCCCAGGCAAAAATTATGGCTGTTATTAAAGCAAATGCTTATGGACATGGTTTATTATTAATTGCATCGGCATTAAAGGATGTTGATGCTTTTGCTGTAGCGCGAGTAGATGAAGGCATAAGGTTGCGTCAGGCAGGCTTTACTAAAAGGGTTGTTATTTTAGAGGGCTTTGTTTGTGAAGAAGAATTACAAGTTATAATTCAAAATGATTTAGACATTGTGGTGCATTCTTTGGAGCAAGTAGATATTTTAGAAAAATATACGACTATAAAAAAAATATCTGTCTGGTTAAAACATGATACAGGTATGAATCGTTTAGGTTTTAAGACAAATGAGTTTTCAATTTCCTATCAACGACTTACAGATTGTCAAAATGTGAATCAGTCGGTTTCATTAATAACTCACCTTTCCAGTGCTGATACTAAGAGTTCCACCACTACGGAGCAAATTAAAATTTTTAATGAGAGTGTAAAAAATTACTCAGCTGAAAAAAGTATCGCAAACTCTGCTGGAATTATAGCTTGGCCTGATTCAATACATGATTGGGTTCGTCCTGGTCTTATGTTATATGGTGTTTCACCATTTGTAGAAAATACTGGAAAAGAGATAGGTCTTGAACCCGTAATGAGTCTTTATTCTCGATTAATTGCAGTAAAAGATATTGAGAAGGGAGAAACAGTAGGATATGCAGGAACTTGGGTTAGTGATAAAAAAACAAAAGTAGGGGTGGTTTCTATAGGTTATGGTGATGGTTATCCCCGTTATGCACAATCAGGGACGCCAGTTTTAATTAATGGAAAAAGGGCGCCATTAATTGGACGTGTTTCAATGGATATGATTACAGTAGATTTATCCGATCAAATAGATGTAAAGCTCGGAGACCAAGTAATGTTATGGGGTGATGGGCTAGCTGTTGAAGAAATTGCTAAGTACGCAGATACGATTCCTTATACACTTTTATGTGGAATTACTCCAAGAGTGGAAATGAAAAATATATAAACTTAGTTGTGATTTTATTATTTTTTCAATCCTACTGAGTAATAGATAGTTTAAAAATAAGCAATATAGTAATTCTTAATTTATGGCAAAAAAACAAAAAACAGCTTATGTTTGTACAGAATGTGGGGCTGATTATCCTCGGTGGGGTGGGCAATGTACTAGTTGTGGCGAGTGGAATGTCATTAAAGAAGTTAGATTAGGTTCTGATAAAAAACATGTTCCAAAAAAATCTGGTTACGCAGGCGCTAAGTCAGAAGTTAAATTTTTATCGGATGTAGACTTGGCACAAGCAGAAAGGATACCAACTGGATTAGATGAATTTGATCGTGTCTTGGGAGGGGGAATTGTAAGAGGGAGTGTGGTATTAATCGGTGGTGCACCTGGAGCAGGTAAGAGTACCATTTTATTACAAATTATTGCTAAAGTGGCTTCCTTTAACTTTTTCGTCCTATATGTATCTGGTGAAGAATCTTTACAACAGATAGCTGAACGAGCTCATCGTTTGGGATTGGATACGGGAAAAATTAAAATGCTAGCGGAAACATCAGTACAAAGTATTTGCGATTGTATTGATGAAGAAAAACCGGATGTAGTCATTATTGATTCTATTCAAGTGATGCATACCGCTGATTCTGAATCAGCACCAGGCTCTGTTTCTCAAGTCAGAGAATCTGCTAGTTATCTTACCCAATATGCAAAAAGAAATAATGTGTCAATTTTTATGGTGGGTCATGTCACAAAAGACCAGTCTTTAGCAGGACCAATGACTTTAAGTCACATTGTTGACGCTCAGGTAGTTTTATCGGCAACGGATGATGCTAGATACAGGGTATTAAGGTCAGATAAAAATAGATTTGGCAGCGTAGGTGAGCTAGGTTTTTTTGCGATGGGAAGCACAGGACTAAAAGAAGTTAAAAACCCATCTGCAATGTTTTTATCTCGCTCAGACAAACCATCTTCAGGAAGCGTAGTGACGGTGCTTTGGGAAGGGACGCGACCTTTACTAGTTGAAATTCAAGCATTAGTAACTGAAAGTCAATATGGAAATCCACGTCGGTTAGCAGTAGGACTTGATCAAAACAGGTTGGCAATGTTATTAGCTGTTTTATCCCGACATGCTGGGATATTCACTGCAAATGATGAAATCTATGCCAATGTTGTTGGAGGAATAAAAGTGACAGAAACGGCTTCTGATTTAGCTATTTTAGTGAGTGTTGTTTCTAGTCTTAAAGACAGAGTTGTCCCCTATGAAATAGTGATATTTGGTGAAATAGGGTTAAATGGTGAGGTCAGACCTGTTGCAAATGGATATGCAAGGTTAAATGAGGCAGTGAAGCATGGGTTTAAACATGCGGTTATTCCTAAAAAAAACAACCCAAAAACACCCGTTAAAGGATTGTTAATAAGTGCTGTTTCAACAGTATCTGAAGCACTTGAAGTGATTGGTGATATTGAGAATTAGTCTATGAAAGGTATCAGGACTCTTTAAATTCAGTCAGCGCAAGTAAATCCCTTTCTAGTAAGTCACTATCACCGAGGTTAAGCTCTACTAAACGACGAAGTTGGGAAATGCTATCAATATCAATATGTTCGCATTTAAAACCTACATTTGATCCTACTACATGAACAACACTAGTTTTCATAGTAATGGTTATCTCATCGGATAGGTTAAGGTTTAATGTATATAAACCGTCTAGATCTCCAGTCCAGTTTTCATTAAACTGTAAAAGACAGCCTTTTAATGAAATATCAACAAGTTTACAAGGCAGGTTTGTTGACTGATTACTTAAAGTAACGTCCGAATTAAAGAAAATACGGTGAAAATGTCGTTTGTCATTAGTTGGGTTTGTCATAATTAGTTTTCTTGAAAAAATTGCATAGAAATATTGTCGATGACGAGCATGTCATTATTGTTCAAAATAACCGAACTTTTTCCTAAAGGCTCAAAATTGATCGTTATATCTGTACCGGCTTCAATTGCAGAGATTGAGTAGCCCTCTGACTGTTTAGAAACTATAGCGAGACCAGAGCCAGAACTATTTTTACCAAAGGTTACGTTATTGTTCTTTAATGAAATGACTCGACCGATATGTTCTCCGCTTAATATTTGAACATTGGCATTCGGAATTTTTATTTTTTCTTTAATGGGTGGAGATGAATTCTCTATTACATTGTCATTATGTGAAGAAAAAATTATTCTTGCTGAATTAAAAGTGATTGTATAGTTATCAATGACTATTTTGTCATTATTAATTAAACGTGCTTCTTTTGTTTCTTCGTTGTTAATAATAAGAGGATAGTCTTTATCGCTCTGAGTAATAATATAAGCATACCCATTAAGGGCAACAGTGGCATGAACTGGTGCTATGGCTGGGTTATCAATTGATAAATCATTGTTAGCATTGCGACCGATATTAATAACATTCTTATCGAAGACTTGAGATTTAATAGATTTATTATTTAATGAAATAGTAAACTTTACCATTAGTCTCGAGAGGAATATCGCACGTTGATTCTAATAGTATAGACGTATAAATTATATATCGCTAAAAATTTCGTTCGATTATGTAGAGGTTATCTATTAAGAGCAATCGAATTTCATAGCGTTGTATGTGACTATTGGGTCAGTTATTCTTCTTCAGGGTAAAACCTAACCAGTTTTATTGTATTTTTTTCACGTTTCATTATTTCTAATCTGTAACCATGTAGATTTATACCTGTACCTGGTTCAGGGATTGTTTCCATATACTCAATAATTAGGCCGTTCAGTGTTTTTGGGCCTTTGGTGGGTAATTCCCAATGAGTGATACGGTTAAGTTCCCGTACTGTTACGCTACCATCAACCAAATAACTTCCATCTTTTTGTTGTTTTACATCAGCTACTTCTGAAACTAATTCCCCAACAATAACTTGTAGTAAGTCATCAAGAGTTATTAATCCTTGGACATCACCATATTCATCAACAATTAGGCCAATACGAATCTTTTCAGCTTTAAAAATCTGTATTTGTTGATGCAAAGGTGTATTTTCAGGAATAAAAAAAGGCTTGGCCAGGTTGTCAGTGATACTTTGCTTATCAAAGCCAGGCTGGTTGATTAAGGCAATAATTGTCCGTAAATGTAGAAAACCGACGACGCGATCAATACTTTTTTTATAGATGGGTAGACGAGCATGAGAACTATTTTGAATTTGATGGATAATTGATTCAAGAGAATCTTCTAAATCAATCCCAATAATCTCATTCCGAGGCGTCATAATATCTTCAACAGATGCAGATTCAAGATCTAAAATCCCCAAAAGCATGTTTTGATATCTGGCTGGCATTAAATTTTTAGCATCAGATACGATACTTTTTAGTTCTTCCGTATTAAGTGACTCTTGTTTGTGTTTAGCTGCATTAACACCAACGATTCTTAACAATAAGTTAGCAATTAAATTAACCACCCAGACGATTGGATAAAGAAGTTTTAATAAGGGAGTATAAATCCAGGCTGCGGGATAAGCTAAAATTTCAGGTTTAATTGCTGCCAATGTTTTAGGTGTAACCTCAGAAAAAATCAGTACAGCTAATGTAAGAAGCCCTGCTGCGGCTGGAATCATCTGCTCGCCACCAATACGAATAGCAATGACTGTCGCCAGAGAAGATGCCAAAATATTAACAAAGTTATTGCCTAATAAGATTAAACCAATTAATCGGTCTGGACGTTTTAATAATCTGTTGGCTTTGATGGCTCCTTTATGTTTTTGTTTGACTCGATGTAATAAGCGATAACGGTTTAAGGTCATTAACGCTGTTTCAGAACCTGAAAAAAAAGCAGAAAGAAGAAGTAAGGCAGCAAGTATGCCAAATAATACACTTAGAGAAAGGTCGTTCAAAGAAAGGAACTCATTATTTATTAAACATGTACCTAGTTTCTATGTTGTGAGAAATTTGTCAAGTTTTTAAAGCACTTTTTTTTAATTTTACAGAAAATAAAGTTAAAGAAGATATTCCAATAGGTTGAAGTAAAATGATTTTTTGACAATATACAGATTCACTGCTTTACTTCTACTGATATGTAATGTTTTTAGTTAGGAGCGTGTCCGAAATAAGTTCCTTAAGGAACCTCTGATTAAGTTGATTAGAATTTAGCGCAGAAAAAACTGTCGCTATTTTTCACGAAGTGAGACGTAATAGTCACTCTATTGCACCGATCTTCGTGGAAAATATCGGCAGTTTTAGCAAGCTAAAAATAATTGGACTTGATCAGAGGTTCCTTAACAGTGCATTAACCTAAAAACGAAGTTCTCACAGTTTCTAGCACAAGTTACTGATTCTGTGTTTAACAACGTTTTTTTGGATTAAGGATGTGGAGATGATATTAAAATTTCACATTAATTAAATTGTATATAGTATTTTATAGGAAAGAGTATAAATTCATGCCTTTGCCACGGTTGTTTTTAATTGATGATAATAAAACAAGAATTCAGCAATTTGAGAATATCTTATTATTTATGGAATATCAGGTTTCTACAGCAAGCTCAACAGATTATGATTCCTTATTAAAGGATCTTGATGATGTGCGAGCAGTTTTTATAGGAAATGGCTGTGAAAAACAAGCAACTTTAATTAAAACAGTTTTAGAATCTACAGCAAATTTGCCTGTTATATTGTTGATAGATAAAGGGACGGCCTTACAAATACCAACGGCCATAAAAAAAATGCTGTCAGGCTTCCATGAGTGGCCAAGTGTATTTCCAGTTTTTACAGAAATTTTAAAAAAACTACCGGTTCCTAAAAATGTTGAAGATACACCGAACAGGAATGTAGCTAATAAAGGATTGGCTGGGAATAGTGAAAGTATTAAATTTATAAGAGAGTCAATAGATCAAGTTGCTAACTCAACTGCAACAGTTCTTGTATTAGGAGAGTCAGGAACAGGAAAGGAGGTTGTTGCAAAAGCCATACATCTTGCCTCTAACAGGAAAAACAAGCCTTTTGTGCCTGTCAATTGTGGGGCAATTCCTGCTGAACTATTGGAAAGTGAGCTTTTTGGTCATGAAAAAGGGGCTTTTACCGGGGCGATAACTGCAAGGCAAGGTCGTTTTGAAATAGCCGAAGGTGGAACCTTATTTCTTGATGAAATTGGTGATATGCCAATGCCAATGCAGGTTAAATTACTAAGAGTACTTCAAGAGCGTACTTTTGAGCGTGTGGGTAGTAATAAACCGATTGAATGTAATGTAAGGATAGTGGCTGCAACACATAGAAATTTAGATGAAGAAATTAAAGAAAAACGTTTTAGAGAAGATTTGTTTTATCGACTGAATGTTTTTCCAATTGAATTGCCAGCATTACGAGAAAGAACTGAGGATATCCCTTTGTTAATTAACCATTTAGTTTATCGTATGGAAGCAAACAAACAAGAGCCAGTGTATTTTACTAGAGATTCATTAGCTATATTGATGCAGCACCCTTGGCCTGGAAATGTTCGAGAATTATCAAACTTTATTGAAAGACTTACGATTACTCATCCCCGTGCAACTTTAGACATAGGTGATCTTCCAGAGAAATTTCAACAGTATGAGGTTCCTGATGACTTTGTTGTAGAAGAAGTAGAACCTCTTTTAATTGAAAATGTTTTAGAGGGCAAAAAAGTAGAAAAAACTTCTATAGAAAATATAGCAACATCATCTGAACTACCTGAGCAAGGTCTGGATTTAAAGGAGTTTTTAAGTAATTTAGAGCTTGGTCTTATTAAACAAGCATTAGAGGAATGTAATGGCGTAGTTGCTCATGCGGCTAAATTACTTAATATGCGCCGGACTACATTAGTTGAAAAACTACGGAAATATGAATTACATTGAGAATGTAATTTATTTTGTGTAACTACTTTAGGAGAAAAATAAAAAATTATTTTGCTCCTAAAGTAGTCAGGGAAATTTTGGGGGGATTTCGCGGCTTTTGAAAACCAGTCGCAGCGACTTTTTTAGGGTTGACTAATTAGAGTCTACTCAGAAACCACAACGCATTGATAATATTAATATATTAGTCTATTTATGATAAAATAGTGCACGGAAAAACAGATAAACGACTCAAAACCTGTGCACCTATGATCCGAACCTGTAGCTCGAAACAACTCACTCTAGCAGAATTTGACTGGCCTTTTGACACGGCTCTAGATAAACACAATCGCTGGGTAAAAATGAGTCAATGCATTCCCTGGGATGACTTAGCAGAGGGTTATTATCAAGGGCTTTCGGCAGACACAGGGCGTCCAGCCAAGGATGCACGCTGCGTCATCGGTGCAGTGATCATAAAACACAAGCTAAGCCTTTCTGATATTGAAACGGTTCAGCAAATTCAAGAAAACCCTTATATGCAATTTTTTGTAGGATTTGCCAGTTTTCAGGCGGAACCACCCTTTGCGCCTTCATTACTCGTTGATATTAGAAAACGCATGGGAGCATCCGTTTTTGAAGTATTCGAGCAAGCGATTATTAACGCACATGATGGCGAAAAGGAAAAAAGTCAGGCTAAAGCAGACCTAGAATCAGACCCCTCATCGCAGATCAATAGCAAAGAAAACGAAGATGATTCATTGCAAGGAAACGTAGAAGACGAAGCGAAATCTGATTCACAAGAAATAGAAATAGGAAATTCAAAAGAAATTGACACACATCAAGGCAAACTGATTCTTGATGCCACTGTGGTTGAGCAAGCCATCCGTTATCCAACAGACCTTAACCTACTCAATGAAGCGCGTGAGTTCAGTGAGAAAATCATTGATTTCCTTTATTTAGAAACAACGCTGGATAAGAAGCCACGTACCTATCGAGAAAAGGCACGATCTGCTTTTTTATCGATCGTCAAACAAAAACGTCCTGGCAGGAAAAAACTACGCCGAGGAATAAAACAACAACTGCAATATCTTCGCCGTAACCTGAGACATATTGAACAACTCCTGACATACTGGCCTGAAGGCACAGAACTTCCATTACCTCGCTGGTTACTCTATCGCTACTGGGTGATTCAACACCTCTATGAACAGCAATGGGCAATGTATACCACTAAAACTCGTCGTTGTGATAATAGAATCGTCAGTATCAGCCAACCTTATGTACGCCCCATCATTCGAGGCAAACAAAACAAGGTGGTTGAATTTGGCGCTAAACTCAGTGTCAGCCTAACAGATGATGGGTTTTCTCGTGTAGATCATTTGCGCTGGGATGCTTTTCATGAAGGGTTGGATTTAACATCACAAGTTGAACACTATCATCAGCGAACGGGCTATTACCCAGAAAAGATCTTGGCAGACCCACTTTATGGCACGCGAGAAAACCGGAATTATCTTAAAAGCAAAGGCATCCACTTTGCGGGAAAACCACTCGGTCGACCCAAGAAAGAGACAGAAGACAACCGGGAAGAACTCAAACAACTCAAAGCACAACGAAGAGCAGATTATCTACAACGGATACCCATTGAAGGCAAATTTGGCCAAGGCAAGAATGGCTATCGACTGAATTATATTAGAGCCAAGCGTGCAGATACCTCACTGGCATGGATCAATAGCATATTCTTGGTGATGAACCTATTGATCCTGGAAAGGATCTTTTTTGCCTGTCGTAAAAGCAGTCAAATCAGAGATATATTGTCGTTAAAACAAATTGAAAAAATATTATGTTGTCAGATGCAGAGAATTTTTCAATTTTTTGGCCAGTTTTGTAAAAAACTCGTGCTGATTTACTGAGCAGACTCTAATTATGGTGATAAGCTTGCTTTAAACTTTATGCGAGGTAAACCGCCATATAAAAGGGTAAGGAGACATGAGGAAAATAAAAAGAGAAGAATAAATCAGCAGTCTGTAGAAATGTCGGCGTTGGAAATAGATCAGAGCATCAATTCAAAGGTATCGTCTAAAATTACGGAAAAAGGTTTTACAGGTGGGCATCTTGATCGTACAAAAAGGCATAGCAGTCGCTAGAGATTGAGTCTATATATTTTCAATACCAGTATTTGATTGTAAGAATAAAAAAAGGGGGAAGATCTTCAATCATGTGTACCGGCCAACCCCACTTTTGTTTTTTAATTAATCTTACTCTGATTATTGCATGTTACCTAAATGCGGAATTATCAATATAAATATCAACGCCTGTTATAGGAGCGATGCTTGCAACAGGGAGGTTTGTCCCTTGTTTCCATTGTTTAACTGGGTCTTGTTTAGACTCACCAGTGACGATAAAAAATAATTCCCGCGTATTAGCTAATGTTTTAGCACTTAATGAAATTCTATCAGAAGGTGGTTTAGGTGAATTGTAGACTTCATGGACTGCCTCTTCATTATCATGTAAGTGTCCAGGAAATAAACTAGCTGTATGGCCATCTTCACCCATGCCGAGTAAAACCAGATCAAATTGTTCAACATTAGCAATAGCATCGCGATATTCTTTAGCAGCTTCTACTGCCCCTAATTCGGTCGGCATGGTAAAAATATTGGCCTTAGGTATATCAACCTTGGATAGCAGTGCGTTAGTAGCCATAATGCTGTTTCTTTCTTTGTCTTCCGCTGATAAACAGCGTTCATCACCATAATAAATCATCCATTTTGACCAGTCTGTTTTCGTACTGGCTAGTTGTTGATATATTTTTTCAGGTGTACTGCCACCCGCTAAAACAATTTTAAAACAGCCTCTTGCAGCAATAGCTTTTTCTGCGCTAATAATGATTTGTTTTACTACTGCATCAGCAACTTGTGCTGCTGTTTCAAATTGATGCCATTGGTTTATTATCTGCATTCTGAATCTTCTTTAGGTGTTAATGTATGTCGCCAATATTGTTTTTCTTTATCAAATAAACGTCTACTTCCCTCTGGGCCCCATGAGCCAGCAGGGTAAGTGGCGATGTAATCGCGTTCTTCTGACCATTTTTGTAAAATGGGGTCAATAATTTTCCAAGCGAACTCTACTTCATCTGCACGTAAAAATAAAGAACGATCACCTTCAATGACATCAAGTAACAAATCTTCGTAGGCATCGGTATGATGCTCATCATCTTTGCGATAACTAGCATCTAAACTGGTCAGGCGTGTGCTCATTTCTAAGCCCGGTTCTTTTACCGTCATTTCCATCCGAATACATTCTTCTGGTTGAATGCCCATTAACAACCAGTTAGGATCATCACATTTTACTTGAGTATCACGGAAAAACTGTAAGGGTGGCTGTTTAAAGCAAATTGAAATGGTGGACTGACTCTTTTCCATCCGTTTTCCAGTACGCAAATAGATGGGGACATCTTTCCAGCGCCAATTATCAATATATAGTTTTAATGCTGCATAGGTTTCAGTCACACTATTTTCAGGTACGTTTTCTTCTTGTAAATAGCCTTTTACTTTTTCATCATTAACATTCCCACTGGCATATTGAGCACGGAAAGCATGGGCATTAACGGCTTCTTTAGGAATAGGTCGTACAGATTTAAGTACCTTTACTTTTTCATCTCGTAATGATTCAGCATCCATAGATGCAGGTGGCTCCATGGTCACCAGCGTCATTAATTGCAGTAAATGGCTTTGTAACATATCACGAGTTGCACCGGATGTATCATAATATTGTGCCCTTGTTCCAATACCAAATTCTTCTGAATGAGTGATTTGAATGTGATCTATATAATTACGATTCCATAGAGGTTCTAACATGGTGTTAGCAAAACGGAAGACTAATAAGTTTTGTACCGTTCCTTTTCCTAAGTAATGATCAATCCGATAAATCTGATCTTCTCTAAGGTATTTGCCTATTTTTTTCTGTAAAGATTGGGCGCTGGGTAAGTCATAACCGAAAGGTTTTTCGATGATTACTCGACTCCAGCCAGCTTCTTCTTTTAATAAATTCGCATTACTGAGCAGCTCAACGGTACTACCAAAATCAGAAGGACTAACCGCTAGATAAAAGGCTTTATTTTGCGGAAATTTTTTTGCATTATTAACTACTTTAGCTAATGCGTCATAACTTTCTGCTTGCTTGATATCACCTTTATGATAATACATGCGCTCACAAAATCGCTTAAAAATAGTTTCGTCTAACCCGTTGCGTGCTTTGGCTTCTAGCATGTCCCGAACTTCAGATTGCCATTTTTTTTGATCCCATTCTCTGCGACCTAAAGCGATAATTTTACTGCCTTCGGGTAATAAATTTTCAGCATCTAAATGATACAAGGCAGGCATTAATTTAACGCGTGATAAATTTCCTGTCGCGCCATAAATTATATAAGTACAAGCTTCTGCTTTCATTTAGTTGGCCTTAAGCGTTATAAGTAGATGATGCAGTTTTACCACCATGACCAGTCCAGTCAGTGTGGAAGAATTTCCCACGAGGTTTGTCAGTACGCTCATAACTATGAGCGCCAAAATAATCACGTTGTGCTTGAAGTAAATTAGCCGGTAACCGCGCTGTGCGATAACCATCAAAATAAGCTAGTGCAGAAGAAAATGCAGGTGTTGGAACATTAAGCTCAATACCTAATATAACCGCTTTTCTCCAGCCAGCATCTGCTTTTGTCATTGCTTCTGAAAAGAAATCTGCCAACAACAGGTTTTCTAATTTAGCGTCCTCATCATATGCTTTCTTTATATCGTTTAAAAATTGACTGCGGATAATACAGCCGCCACGCCACATAAGCGCAATGTCTCCATAATTTAGAGTCCAGTCATATTCTTTAGCGGCTTCACGCATTAATTGAAAGCCTTGTGCATAAGAAATAATTTTAGAGGCATATAAAGCATCATGAATGGCATCAATCATCATTAATTTATCGCCAGAAAAGTTTTCTTTATGTTTAGGTAAATGCTGTGCGGCCTTAACGCGTTGTTCTTTTTGTGCAGATAAGCATCGTGCAAAAACTGATTCGGCGATAAGAGTTAAAGGAACCCCTAAATCTAATGCATTAATTCCTGTCCATTTGCCAGTCCCTTTTTGGCCTGCTGTATCCAATATACAGTCAATAAGGGGTTGGCCATTATCATCTTTATAGGCAAGTATATTGGCAGTAATTTCTACTAGATATGAATCTAATACTCCTTTATTCCATTCGGCAAAGATACTTTGAATTTCATCAATACTTAAGCCTAAACCTTCACGCATTAGTTGATAGGCTTCACAGATAAGCTGCATATCACCATATTCAATGCCGTTATGCACCATTTTGACATAGTGACCACCGCCATTATCGCCTACCCATTCACAGCAAGGAGCACCGTCAACTTTGGCACTGATTGCCTGAAAAATTGGCTTAACTGCCTCCCAAGCGTCTTTATTTCCACCAGGCATAATTGAAGGCCCATGTCTTGCGCCTTCTTCTCCACCTGATACACCTGTGCCAATAAACAGGATACCTTTTTCTTTTAAATAATCAGTCCGACGATTTGAATCGGTATAAAGTGAGTTGCCACCATCAATAATAATATCGCCGGCTGATAGTAGAGGTAGAAGTTTTTCTATGTAAATATCAACAACTGCTCCTGCCTTAACCATAAGCATGACTTTTCTGGGTGCTTCAAGACTATCAACAAGTTCTTCTAGAGAATGCGTACCAACTACTTCAGTCCCTTTGGCTGGGCCATTAAGAAATTCATCAACTTTGCTTGTAGTGCGATTAAAAACGGAGACTTTAAAGCCGTTATCGTTCATATTCAGAACAAGGTTTTGTCCCATGACTGCAAGGCCGATTAATCCTATGTTAGCTTTCATTAGTTTCTCTTGATTAGATAATTTAGTAACTTTTGATTTTAACATGCCAAGCTATTAGAAGCTTTAAGAAAATTGAAAAATCAAGAGTAAGTCACAGTTGCTTTTTTGATGCACCAATAGCGAACTTTGGCAGTACCAAATTAGTGCTTTTATGGGGGGGGTCAGGAAGAGGTTTTTTTAGTCTCTAATTTGATATTTTGATTGAAAAGTCTAGCTTACTTGGAGAGTGTCATTTTTTATATAATTCGCTACTATTGTCCATATTATGAGTATCACTGTACAACATAGGTTCACCCTCATTTAAAATAGCTGCATCAACAACATTGCAAATAACAAGCTGGTGATCGCCTGCATCAGCATAATGTTTAACCTCACAGTCAAAATAGGCAAGGCTATTTGCCAAAGCAGGGGAGCCTATTTTTGTTTTTTGCCATTTGAAACCATCCATCTTGTCTTTATCGCTAGACTGTCCAAAATGAGCGGCTTCAATATATTGCTCGTTATTTAAAATACTAATGCAACAAATGCCTCCTTCTTGTAATATTTTATAAGAATGATGCTCAGGGTTGATGCTGAAACAAATTAGCGGTGGGTTAAAAGAAACTTGCATAACCCAGGCTGCTGTAAAAGCATTTTTTTGTTCTCCATTTGCAACGCTAATAACATAGACACCTTGGGTGATGTGTTTATAAACGGCATCAATATTGTCATTCATTAATCTGTCTCCATTTTTACCCGCATTGATAAATCAATTGCCTTTACATGTTTGGTTAAAGCCCCAATTGAAATAAAATCGACCCCTGTTTCAGCTATTACACGAATATTATCTAATGTAATGTCACCAGAGGCTTCTAATTCAATATCACCATGATTAAGAGCAACCGCCTTTTTCATATCAGCAGTAGAAAAATTATCTAACATGATACGATCAGGTTTTGCTTCAATGGCTTGTGCATATTCAGCTAAAGATTCAACTTCGACTTCAATCGGAACATCTGATATTTTTTTAGCACTATTGACTGCTAATTTAATAGAGCCAGCAGCCATAATGTGGTTTTCTTTAATCAGTACACCATCATAAAGACCCGTTCGGTGATTAAAACATCCACCGCAAGTGACAGCGTATTTCTGTGCATTCCTTAGACCCGGAATCGTTTTTCGGGTATCTAATACCTTGCATTGTGTTCCTGAAACAGCATCTGAGTATTGTTTGGCAATAGTTGCAGTATAAGATAACGTTTGCAAAAGGTTTAACGCTGTTCTTTCGCCTGTTAATAAACCTTGTGCAGAACCGCTTAGTTGACATAATCTTGTGTTTTCTTCTATCAGCTCCCCTTCTGAAGCTAGCCATTGAATGGCTATTTTTGGGTTTATGGTTTTAAAAATTGCATCAAACCATGCTTGGCCGCATAAAACCATTTTTTCACGGGTAATAACATTTGCCGTGGCTTGAGTAGTTGGAGGAATAATGCTGGCTGTTATGTCGCCACTTCCTATATCTTCGGCAAGAAAGTTTTTTATTTCAGTGCTTGTAGGTTGAGAATTCATTTACTTTGTTTAAATAACTTTGAGATTGAGGGCTTTAAGCATTTATTAAAATTTCAATTATAATATCAGTAAAGTAACTGATTTGTTTTATAGTATTTTAAATGAAAATTGATAACCACTGGTTAAATCAAGCGACTAAAGTTGAGTCACCTAATTGTGATGAGCGGCCTATTAAAGATGATATATCACTTATCGTCGTCCATTGTATTAGCCTGCCACCCGATCAATTTGGTGGTGGTTATATTGATCAGCTATTTTGTAATCAGTTAAACCCAGACGACCATGATTATTTTAAGCAGATTTATCAACTAAAAGTATCCGCACACCTTTTAATTAAGCGTTGTGGTGAAGTTGTCCAATATGTGCCTTTTGATAAACGCGCTTGGCATGCGGGAGTCTCAAATTATAAAGGGAAAGAACAATGCAATGATTATTCTATTGGTATTGAGCTAGAAGGGACAGAGACTATAGACTATACTGATGCGCAATATAAACAATTAAATAGAGTGATAAAAGCCATATTAACTCAGTATCCTAAACTTTCTACAGAGCATATTGTCGGGCACTGTGATGTTTCCCCTGAAAGAAAAATAGACCCAGGAGATAGTTTTGATTGGGATAGGCTTAGTTTGGAAATAGCTAACTAGTTTAGTTCCGTTCCCTAACAGCATTCGTTAATCTAATGTTGACTCTTTAAATACTGAAACAGCATATTTCACTGTTATACGCTAAATTTAACTTTGCAGCCCATTCTAAGGATAACTATGGATTTACTGATCTTAATAAAAGACCTCGTAATATCGACGTTAATGGCAGGGTTTCTTGTTTATATTGCATATCAGCAATTAGAAACAAATAGAAATAAATTAAAGCTGGATTTATATACTAAAAGATTTGAAGTTTATTCAGTTTCATTGAAGTTTTACCAGGAACTAAGTAATGATGGCGCGTCAAGGGGGCTTGTAAGGGAGTTTATTGAGAAAAAGGAAGCTGCAAAATTTCTTTTTTCAACAGACCCATCAATATATTTGCTATTAAATGAAATGCACGATGAGTCTTTTAAAATAAATGCCTTCAAAAAGAATCCAGATGATCAGAAAAACAGTCCAGAATTAATGGAACTGATAGCTAAAGAATCATTGGAAGCTGTGAAATGGTTTGATCCTGCCATTAAAAATCTAAGCCAAAAAATGGAGGCTTTCCTCAATGTATAGTCGCGTATAATAAGGCAAACCCAGTTGACCGTTGGCAGCGAGTTCGTTTTCAAAGATCATTTTTATATCTAAGTCAGTGCTGTGTTAGAATTCATCGAGCATCTGCCAAGCGGCACCTGATTTGATCGTTATCGCAATACTGAAAAACACCATGATACCAATAGCATTTCCCCCAAAGTGGGTGTTTAATACTAAAATCTAACTTGAATTGTTGGTCGGAAATGGGCGTTTCGATAATCATTGCCTTACCTAAAACCAGCCAATCAGGAATAGTAATTCGGAACTTACCATATTGCCAGATATGTCCATTGCTACAATAAACTAGATTTCCCTTTTCAACAGATACTTTAAGCCGTAAACCAAAACCAAATCGAACGGTTTCGATTAATTCATGGTCTTGCAAATAAATCATTTTAGAATAAAAATAGTCTTTTTTGTTATCAGGATAAGTGAGTGTGCGTTTCCAGTGTAATTCTGCCTGTTGTTTTGAAACAGTTTTTTCAACTAAGGTGTGAATATCTGTACCGCGCCGTAAAACCAATCCTCCGCATAGATGAATTAAGCTGATGAGTGGTAATAAGAACGTTGGAAAACCAATCTCCATATTACCTTGTAAGCAGGTAGTGGCATTAGTTGGAACACTATAATGTCTTTGGATAACGGATGGCAATTTACCCCAGTCTTTACCCAATGCTTTTTGTAATAAAACTATATTCTTCATAATAATACCTAAAATAGAGATGAGTGGAAAACCATCATGGTGGTTATGCTTAGCATAGCAAAGAAGGCGGGTACTCCTAGCCACATCCATAGTTTAGAATAATAATGGTACTGTGCTGGTAGCGGTTTATTATCTAGTAAGGAGTTATTAGCAATATCGCGCATTTGAATCTGTAAATAAACAACAGGTAGCCAGCATAACCCTGTCAATATATATAAAATAATAGACTGCATTAGCCAACCATCCGATAAAGACATGCCCATTTGTTCAGCCATTAATATACCTGTCAATGGCTGAATAATCACCGTCGGCGTGGTAAACCACCAATCCGCTAATACTACGTGTTTACTGGTGACAGCAATGGCAGCATGGTTGTCACTGCGGTCTGCCATCATTTTAAAAAATACGGTACCACAGCCTAAGCCAAATAGAATGATAGCACTGGCTATATGAATGAGTTTTAAGGTTAAAAATATCATGGTTTTTCTCCCTCAAGGGTTAAATAAACAAGTAATGTTGCAAGTAGTGGAATATTTTTTAAAACAGGGCCAAAAGGGTGTAGCCAGAACTCGGGTAAGGTAAAGGTAATGGTTAAGCTGTATAGGAAAATAATGGTCAGCTGAAATAATATTAATGGTCGTATTCGATAGGCAAGTAAGGTTGCTAAGCCAAGGACAATATCCATTAATGCCAAGCCATATAACATGATAGGTGCTACATCCCCAGTAATTCCCGAAGCAGCTAAAAACTGGTAGCTTTGTTGGGTCGGGAACAAAAAAATGGAAACTATGCCGCTCCAAATCCATAAAAATGCAATTGATAAACGCAATAATGGGCGCAAAAAATACAGACCTGCATGCCAGCGTTCTGCCTGATTTGCGGGTGTTGATAGCAATTGTTTTTTCAGACTTTTTGTTGGACGGCCAAGAAATTGATTTATTGGCTCAGAAGTAGCTGCATTACCTCGGCGTAACATTGCAATATTTTCTGCATTAAAGGTACGTTCACCCAGCCATTGTCCAATAAAAGCCGAGCGTTGAGCTAATTCTCCTGATAATGAAAAAGAAGAGGCTGGTTTTTTGCCTAAACGCTGTCGGAGTCGTTCTAATAAGTGTTTGAAACTTATTGCTTCCGAACCGACTAAGGGCAAAGTGAGTCGAGTAGGTGATTCTATTTTTAAGCATTGAATAATTGTTGTTGCAATATCACTAACATGCACAGGCTGCATTAATTGCTCACCCCCATCAATTAATGCATGAATAGGTAATGCCGCTAAAGCATGAAATAATGCCATGCTCTGCGCGCCATCACCGTAGACAATAGAGGGTTGTAACACATACCAATCTACATTTAGCTTTCTAAGAGCATCATCAGCAGCTTTTTTACTAAGGTGATAAACTGATTGCGCAGATTTATCCGCTCCCAGCGCTGATATTTGAATGATTTTTTTAACGTCTGCTTGTGCTGCTGCTTTGAATAAAGCTGTTGGGACTTGGGTGTGTAGTGTTTGAAAATAGTGTCCTTTCGATTCAGCAATAATACCGACACAATTAATGACGGCATCTATGTTTTTTAAATGTGGCGACCAATCTGATATGTTAGACATATCGGCATAATTCAATTGCAGAATTTGTGTGTTTTCGGACTTAAAAATCAGTTTTTCAGGCTGCCAGCAACAAGCAATAACTTGATGATTCTGTTGTTCTAATTTTTGTAATATATGGTGGCCAATAAAACCACTGGCACCTGTGAGTAGAATATTCATGTTTACCTCTTTTTTGTGATGTCGAGGTAAATAATAGCAAGCTAAAAAACCTTAGCCTTCCTGTCCTATAAAACAGGAGAAGTTATATGTTTTTAGTATAAAAATCAATTATTTATTTTATTACAAAAAGATAATAGTGTAAGTTTTAACTGGGAATAGTTATTGTTTCCGGTACTGACCTGGTGCCATACCGACAATATCTCGAAAAGCCGTGTAAAAATTAGATTGGGTGCTAAAACCTACCGATAAACCTATAGATAACACGGACGATTTAGGTTCATCTAACAACAGTTTTTTAGCCAAGCTAAGATCCTCTTGAATGTAGAGTTTATCCTGTTCCATTAGCTGAGTTAACTGAGCGATTTTTTCGTTACGATTAATATTTTTAAGTGTTGATTCGGTATACGTTGCTTGGGCGGCTTCGGCAATATCAACGGTAATGGATGGAAAACGTAACAAGGTTAAAGTAGTCGCAAAAAAGGCAATGCCAATCAAAATACTGTAGCCAGTAATAAACGTTGTGTTGCTGATTAAAGGCCAAATAAAGCCAATCATAATCACGCTAATAGCAATTAGAAAAAATACAGCTAACGCTAACAGTTCTAATTTAAAACGTTGCCGTTGTTTGCGTAATGAAAAAACCGCTTTGGCTAGCCACACCAAATAACCGCTGCCGATTAGAAAAGCCAGAGGCAACATCCATTTTACGGAAAAAAATAAACAAAAAGATAAGGGGAGTATATGTAGTAATTGCCAGACACTAAAATCAAATTTTGCTGTTAATAATTTACGACTGTAAAAATAAAAACTAGGAGCAATACAGAAAAGTAGTGCAATGTATAAAGGCGAAAAAATCAGGAAAGATGAGTTAAGGATAAACTGTAAATTTAACCATTGAATAATAGCCAAGCAAGCTACTAGTACAAATCCTGCAAGTTTTGATGAAAATTGTTGGGTTTCAAATTGTTGAAGCAGATTGCCTGTAATCAGCAAGATGGCTGTAAAAAGAGAAAAGCCTATGAGTAATAGTGAGGCAAGCTGCATTTTGACAATTTTGTATCGTTTGTTGGTCTTAATTCTATATTACCTTTGAGCCCACATACTTTGAGTTTTACTTGTTTAGGGCAGAAAGTAACTTTGAAATTTATTGGGATTCTAAGTTAGCAAGGAGATATAGGCTTTAATTAGAAGCCTTTTATTCTGTATGATACACTGATCTTAACAAACTGAAATCATAATAATAATTAAGAGAGCACCAATGATTCGATTCACAGTTTTATTTTTTGCATTTTTTTCCGTTTTAACTCCTTTTCATCAGGTATTTGCCGAGACCGATGGAAATAATCAATCACCCGATTATGATTATAACGAAGAACTTCGAGTATTAAGAAAGGAAATCAAAGAACTCAGAGTTCTTGTTGATAAATTGACCAATAAACAAGTAGAAAATAAGACTGAAATTGTAGAAAATAAAGCTGAAATTATTGCCAGCAAACCTAAGCCACATTCTGATTTTGATATGCCAAGCTTAAGTATTCGAGGTTTTGGTCATATACAATACGATTACTCTAACGATTCGATTAGAAATCATCCAAATGAAGATACTAATCATTTTACAAATGGTGACCTCGGTTTGTTATTTTCTTCACAAATTTCTAAAAAACTCTCTTTTTTCAATGAAACTTTGTTCGAATTTAATTCAGACGGTGACACCGAGGTAGAGGTCGAGCGGCTTCTATTGAATTATGAGTATGCTGATTGGCTAAATGTCTCAGTTGGAAAAGGTCACACACCGCTTGGGTATTGGAATCAGCATCATTATCATTCTACCTGGACACATACAACAACTGACCGACCTCTTCTTTTTCAATTTGAGGAAAACAATGGTATTTTACCGTTACATTATGTCGGTATAGGAATATCAGGTAATGTGGGGTTAGATTTTGGTAACGTCGAATATAGTATGGCTTTAGGCAATGGTCGGGGGATAGATAGCGAGTCGGTTCAAGTGATTAATGATCTTAATGATGATAAACAAATATCTTTTCAGTTTACTATAGAGCCTAATGCTATAGAGGGTTTTGGTGTAGGAGCTAATATTCTATACGATGTTATTCCTAATAATATTGATGTTTTTGGTCGAGAAAATGAGATTGATGAAGTTATCGGAGGAGCCCATTTGTACTATACGGCTGATCCTTACGAACTTATTGCTGAGTATCAATATGTTTGGCATGATAATTTAATTTCAACAAAATCACATCAGGGAGGCTATCTGCAACTTGCTTATAGTTTTGATAAAATTAAACCATATTATCGTTTTGATATTATGGATGTTGATTCTGGAGATACATTTTATGCTGGATTGAGTCGTTTTGAGGATACCATTAGACATACAGTGGGTGTGAGGTATGACTGGTTTCCTTTTGCCGCACTTAAACTGGAATACCGTAGATCAGATGCCTACTCAGTTGACTCAAATGAAATTTCATCGCAAATATCATTTATGTATTAATTGTATTCCTTGTTAATTGAAGGAATAGCAAAATGATAGCTAACTTCACTTTATGTCTCAATGCTGATACAAGTTCAGCAAAGGTTATACCTGAAATGAGTTGTTATAAGCTTACCCAAGGGTTTGGATTAAATTTTACAAGAAGTAATTTTTGTTTCACAATCCCTATTATCATTTTGGTGACTTTATTCTGTCTTGTTTATGAGGTGGCTTATGCAGATCTAAGTACAATTCCACCACAAAAAGTTCAGAAAGAGCAGTTAAATTCAAATCTAGCGATAATTGAAAATTTGCTTGTAAAAGCTCGTGCAGCTATCAGTAAAAAACAGCTTTCGAAGCCTAAAAATAAAAATGCGATTTACTACCTTGATCAGTTATTGATGTTGTCCCCTGGCAATAAGCGAGCATTGAATGCGCTTACTGAAATTTATAAGACTTATATTACTGTAGCTTATAAGCATCTCAATAAAAAAAATATTGAGTTAGCCCAAAAAAATCATACCAAAGCTAAAAAAATTGTTAATCAGTTCAATATCAATAATGATTCCCAAACCTTGATCGATCTACAAGATGCAATAGTCATAAGAAAGGCAGAAATACAAAAGCTTATTGTCCCAACCAGGGAGCAGCAGACTTTAAGCAAAAAAAATGAGAAAAACAGACAAATGATAGCTGAGTTGGCGAATTTTAAAAGGGAAATTACCATGAGTCAACCCAAGGTGGATCAATACAAAGTAGAGTTAAAAACACAGGGGAAAAAACAGCAAGAGGCTTCAAGAGTTTTGACAAAAAAACCTTCAATGAGCTTGGCTGATCAAGAAAGAATTGTGGTTATTGTTAATAAAAAAAACAAGGTATCCTCTTTGACAATAAACGAACTTAAATCGTTATATAAAAAACAAAAAAGAACTTGGTCTAATGGAGAGGGAGTAACATTGTTTTTGCCCCCACCTACAAGTGATGAGTTTTTATGGTTGGCACGTAATGTGTTCTTAAAGAAATCCTCTTCATCTGTTATGCAGTTCTATATGAAGGGGCTTGTTAGAAATAAATTAACAATACCCGCTACTTCGACAAACAGCGTATTTGATGTTTCTCGAATAACCGGTGGTATAGCAATTGTTAAAGCTGGCAAGGTTGAAAGGCAAGCGGCAACAAAGATTGTTTTTATGAGTGGATCATAGAGTTTAATTTGACAGTATATCCTCCGTTAAAGTGGGAGAGGTTGTTACTGAGTTTATTATGAGGCACTGCTAGTTTCTTCTGGTTTTTTGCCTACACCAAAACTTTCTAATAACATTAAGAACACCCCTAGTGATATCGCCATATCCGCAATATTAAAAGCAGGCCAATGCCAGTTTTGATAATACACATCAAGAAAGTCAATAACATAACCATAAGCTAAACGATCAATTAAGTTGCCTAGAGCACCGCCTAATACGAGAGCTAATGCTACGGCTAATAGTGTTTCGTGCTTTTTTAGACGATAAAGCCAGGCAATCAATATAACACTGATAAGTAATGCCATTGCTGAAAAAAACCAGCGTTGCCAACCACCTGCATCACTTAAAAAACTAAAAGCTGCACCAGAGTTACGGACATAGGTCAGGTTAAAAAAGGGGCTGATTACGATGGATTCATAAAGGCTCATTGATTTATCAATGACTATTTTACTCCATTGATCAAGAATCAGAGCGATAAGGGATAGCCATAGCCATTTAAGCATATTTATTTCTCAGTATATTGATTGGTTAGTTGGTGTAATATCAGGTCAAACAGGCTAAAGTTAGGCAAATTGTCGTACTTCACCATCACCATCAATGTTTTGTACGCAACGTCCACATAGCTCAGGATGCTGTTCGTTTTCACCTATATCAAATGTTTGGTGCCAGCAACGAACGCATTTTTCATGTTCTGATGCAGTCACTTTTAGCTTTATGCCATCTATTTCTGTTTGAATAGCATCATCTGGACAGAATTTTTCGTCAGACAATGATGCGGCCGAGGTTATGAAAATAAAGTGTAGCTCACTGGATAACAAGTTTAAGGTGGAGAAGTATTCTTCATTACAATACAATTCAACTTCTGCATTGAGGGAAGAGCCAATTTCTCCTTTAGATCTGACTTGTTCAATTTCTTTGCTGACAGCGGTGCGAACTTGCATGATTTTATCCCAGAATTCACGTCCCATGGATGTTTCCGTATCAAGCTTAAACAGTTTGTCATACCATGTTTCCAAAAATACTGAATCACTTCGTTTTCCAGGAATATTTTGCCAGATTTCATCAGCTGTATAACTAGTAATAGGTGCAAGCCAGCGTGTTAAAGCCTCTACAATATGGTATAAGGCAGTTTGTGCAGATCGACGTGCGTGTCCATTTGTTTTCGCAGTGTATAGGCGGTCTTTAGTAATATCAACATAAAAACTTCCTAAATCCATCGCACAAAAGTGATGTACTTTTTGGTAGATTTGCTGAAAATGATATGTTTCATACGAGTCGATAACATCTCGTTGCAATTGATAAGTCTTATCAACTACCCAGCGATCTAAGGGGAGCATATTCTTTGCTTCAACACAATCCGTAGCGGGATCAAAACCATCAAGATTCGATAATAAAAATCGTGCTGTATTTCTTAAACGGCGATAGCCATCTGATGTACGCTTTAGAATTTCATCTGAAACATTCATTTCACCACGATAATCGGTTGCAGCAACCCATAAACGAAGTACGTCGGCTCCTAATGATTTCATTATGGTTTGGGGGGCGACAACATTTCCTGCGGATTTGGACATCTTCTTCCCGTCAGCATCAACGGTAAAACCATGTGTTAAAACAGCTTTATAGGGTGCGACATCATTCATTGCCGTTGATGTTAGTAAGGATGATTGAAACCAGCCTCTGTGTTGATCTGAGCCTTCTAAATATAAATCAGCAGGAAACGTGAGTTGTTCTCTGCAATCTAATATGGCTGCATGGGTCACACCTGAATCAAACCAAACATCGAGTGTGTCTGTCATTTTTTCATAATGTTCGGCATCTTCACCGATCAGTTCAGACGCTTCGAGTTCGAACCAGGCTTCTATCCCTTTTTCTTCAATAAGTTTGGCAATTTCTTCGATAAGCTCGTTGGTGCGAGGATGTAATTCACGAGTTACTTTATGCACGAACAATGCAATAGGTACGCCCCATGTTCGTTGGCGAGAGATGCACCAATCGGGTCGACCTTCTATCATGCTTTCTATTCTTGCTTGCCCCCAGTCAGGAATCCAGTCAACACGCTTTACTTCTGACAATGCTTGTTCACGTAGATGGTTTTTATCCATAGAAATAAACCATTGAGGTGTGGCTCTAAAAATAATGGGCGTTTTATGGCGCCAGCAATGAGGGTAACTGTGCAAAATAGCATGATGATGTACAAGTTGATCCTTTTCCTTTAGCACTTCAAGAACGTGTTCGTTTGCTTTGAATACGTGCTCACCTGCGAATAATTCGGTATTCGGTAAAAATACACCATTACTATCTACTGGATTGTCTACTGGCAATCCATATTTCATGCCAATAACATAATCGTCTTGTCCATGTCCAGGTGCGGTATGAACAGCGCCTGTACCAGCATCTGTTGTCACATGGTTGCCTAAGACAATAGGGACTTGTCGGTCATAAAAAGGGTGTTGTAATAATTGCTTATCTAAGGCACTACCTTTGCAATAAGCAATGACTTTATGTTCACCGGCATCAAAGCGAAGCATAGCGTCTTTTAGTAAAACCTCTGCAATAACCAAGCGTTCTTGTTTTCCGTTTATTTCACATTGGACAACAGCATATTCTAGTTCCGGGTTAAGGGCTACACCTTGATTAGCTGGTAACGTCCAGGGTGTTGTTGTCCAAATAACAACAGATAAAGGGCCTTCACCAAAATATTCAGGCGAGTGATGACAGCTCGCCATAAAAGTAGTTTCATCGCATACTTGAAAACGAACATCTATTGCTGGCGAATGTTTGTCCTCATATTCAACTTCCGCTTCTGCTAATGCTGAACCGCAATCAGTACACCAATGAACCGGTTTTGCGCCTTGAGTTAAGTGTCCTTTGGTAGCAATTTTACCTAAAGATCGAACAATATCTGCTTCAAAAGCATAGTCCATCGTTAGGTAAGGATTGTCCCATTCGCCTAAAATACCCAGACGAATAAATTCTTCTTTTTGAGCTTTGACTTGCTTGCTAGCGTAAAGACGACACTCTTTACGAAAGACTTCAGGTGAAACCTTTACACCTGCTTTGCCTATTTTTTTTTCTACCATTAATTCGATTGGCAAGCCATGACAATCCCAGCCAGGCACATAAGGAGCATCAAACCCACTTAATGATTTGGATTTTAGAATAATATCTTTTAAGACTTTATTAACAGCATGGCCAATATGGATCGCACCGTTGGCGTAAGGAGGGCCATCGTGCAAAATAAATTTAGGGCGACCTGCAAACTCATCTCTGATTTGTTGATATAAATCAGCTTCATTCCATTTTTTTAAACGTTCTGGCTCGCGCTGAGCTAAGTTGCCTTTCATTGGAAAAGCTGTTTTGGGTAAGTTTAGTGTCTTTTTGTAATCCATCTTTTAGTTAGCTAAGTCAAATGGGTGAAAATTTGTTTTGTAGCAATAATATCTTTGTTGATTTGTGTTTTAAGGTCATTTATATGGTCGAAGCGTATTTCATCTCTAATTTTTTGTTTAAAATGAACTTCGACATAATGTCCATAGATGTCCTGATTAAAGTCAAATAAATGAGTTTCTAAAATGACTTTTTTTCCTCCGTCAACAGTAGGTCGGGTGCCTACATTTGCAACCCCTTGTATTTCTTTGTTATCAATACCTGTCATGGTGACAGCAAAAACGCCTGTTATAGGCGTGTTTTTTCTAAACATTCGTATATTAGCAGTAGGAAAACCAATGGTTCTTCCTCGTTTGTTGCCATGAGCGACTCTTCCACAAACCGAATAGTCACGTCCAAGCAATTGTTTTGCCTTTAACAAATCACCGCAGCCTAAGGCATCTCTAATGAGGGTGCTGCTAACTCTATGGTCATCGACAAAATGGGAATTGGTATCTTCAACTTTAAAGCCAAAAGATTTGCCTTTTTCTTTAAGCATAGAAAAATTTCCACGACGTGCTTTGCCAAAATGAAAATCATCACCAATAATTAGATGTTTTACATTAAGTTTTTTGACCAAATAATTAGTAATGAAATTTTCAGCCTCGTAATTTGCCAGTGATTTATTAAATTTGACTACTAACACCTTATCAATAGGTAGCAATTTAAATTGTATAGCCTTTTCTCTTAGGCGTGTGAGTCGAGATGGCGCGTTTTCACCAAGAAAAAATTCTAATGGCTGGGGCTCAAACACCATGACTACAACAGGAAGGTTCATCGCTTTACCTTGTGCAGATAGTTTTACGATGACTTTTTTATGCCCTGTATGGACGCCATCAAAGTTTCCAATACTAAGAACGCAACCATTTTTTAAAGGTTTAAGGTGCTCAAGTCCCCTAATTAGATGCATAGATAGTTATAGGAATAAAACCCGTGATTCTAACATTAACTAGCAGGTAAATTCATCATCATTGAGAATGAAATTATTTATTAACAAAATTGCTAGGTCTTATGCCTATTAATAATAACGCGAATAGATAAACTAGGCCAGCGAGGCAAATCCAAATTGCCAGATTAAAGGCTCTATCATAGGTAGACCATTCAAACCATTGATTGGTATCAACACAAATATATAAAAAAAGAGCCATTATTTCGTTGGCAAAGATAATTTTTATAAAAAAATTAGCCCAGTTTTTTCCTGGTGTAAATATTTTGTCTTTGATTAATTTACCTAGCAAAAGGGATGCATTGAAAAATGCACTTAAAGAAGTGGCTAGGGCTAGCCCTGTGTGAGCAAAGGGGAATGCTAAGACTACATTTAATCCCATATTGGCAACCATTGCATAAATACCAAATCGAACGGGTGTTTTTGTGTCTTTACGAGAACTAAAGCCAGGAACTAAAACTTTAACCAGGATAAAGCCTAACAAGCCCATGGAGTAGGCCATTAAACTTTTTCCTGCAAAATGTACATCATGGGTTGTGAATTTATCGCCTTGAAATAAAGTGGATAGCATGGGTTCTGCAAGCATTAATAGTCCAATGGAAGCAGGTAAACCGATTAACAAAACCAGTTGTAACGCCCAGTTTAATGATTTGGAAAATTGAATTGGGTCGTTTGCTGCATGATTTTTAGATAAACTAGGTAAAATAACTGTTGCTAAGGCAATACCAAAAAGACCTAAAGGAAATTCGACTAAGCGATCTGAAAAATATAGCCAGGAAACACTTCCTGCTGCAAGAAGGGAGGCTATAATGGTGTCGAGTAATAGATTAATTTGAGTAACCGAAACACCAAATATAGCCGGCAACATGAGTTTTAATATTCGTTTGACACCTGGATCTTTAAAGCCTAATTTCAGCTTGGGTAATAAGCCAAGTCGGTATAATGCAGGAAACTGAAATAAAAGCTGCACTATTCCTGCGGCAAAGACTCCCCATGCTAAGGCAATAATAGGTTCTGACATAAGAGGAGAAAGCCATATTGCAGCGGAAATCATGCAAATATTTAAAAACACAGGGGTAAATGCAGGGATTGCAAATTTTCCGTGAGAGTTTAATATGCCGCCAGCAAAAGCAACAGACGAGATAAAAAATAAATAAGGAAAAGTGATTCTAAGCATTTGTACTGCTAAATCGTATTGTTTACCTTCATTTGAAAAGCCAGGTGCAAACAAAGTAATGATGATAGGAGCAGCAATCACACCAATAAGACTGATAATTGCCAGCGCTAGTGCTAGGGTTCCAGCAGTTTTATCTATGAATAGTTTTAAGGCTTGTTTGCTACCTTGTTCTTTATAGTCGGATAACACGGGGACAAAGGCCTGAGCAAAAGCACCTTCTGCAAATAAACGGCGTAGGAAGTTAGGGATTTTAAAGGCAACATAAAAGGCGTCGGTTCCTGCATCCACGCCAAATATACGCGCAAATAGCATGTCTCTAATAAAGCCAAGGATCCGAGAGATCATTGTCATACTGCTAACGATAGCGGTTGATTTTAAAAGTTGTTTGCTCAATGTACTATTAATGTGGCTATAAAAAAGTTGACAATCATATCATTTAACAAGATAATACGCGGTTCTTATTTAACACAGACAGAATTGGTAACATGGCTAATACAGCACAGGCTAAAAAAAGAGCACGTCAGGCAGAAAAAAGTCGCATTCGTAATGCAGGGCAGCGTAGTAATATGCGTACTTTTATCAAAAAAGTAATTGCAGCTGTCGAATCTGGTGATAAAGAACAGGCTCAGGCCGCTTTTAAAACTGTTGTTCCAATTATTGATACTGGGGTATCTAAAGGTCTTATTCATAAAAATAAAGCTGCACGGAATAAAAGTAGATTGAACTCAAGAGTTCATGCAATGACTTAATTAGGTCAACGAATTCAGAAAAAGGTCGACATACTATTTCGTATGTCGACCTTTTTTTTGCCGTGAAGGAAATAGATTTTACTTTGAAGGGAGCTCTATATCATTAAAATAATGCTAATACGAGTGTTGTGATCTAGACTAGAACCAGATTGTCTCTATGAATCAGTTCTGCATCATCGGCATATCCAAGAACTGATTCAAAATCGGAGCTAGGTTTTCCCGCTATTTTTTTGCTTTCTTCTGAGTTGTAATTGATTAGGCCTCGAGCAATCTCAGTTCCATTTAATGAAATGCAGGAGATTAGATCTCCACGATTGAACTGACCTGTAACTGATTTGACGCCAACGGCAAGCAAGCTTTTTCCTGCGTTTTGTAAAATTTTAGCCGCACCATCATCAAGTGTTAGTTGTCCTCTAATCTGTAATTGGCCTGCAAGCCATTGTTTTCTTGCGGCTATTGGTGTTATATTAGGAACTAAAAAAGTTCCTTTTTTTTCGCCGGATATAATTTTTTTTATTATATTATGTTCGCTCCCTGAGGCAATGACTGTTGCTGCGCCTGAGCGAGCGGCAAGCCGAGAGGCTAGTATTTTTGTAAACATGCCGCCTCGACCTAATCCGCTTGTGCTTTCGCCGGCTACTTTATCAAGCAAAGGGTCGTCAGTGAAAGCTTTTGTAATTAGCTGGGCATCAGGGTTTGTGCTGGGGTTGGAATCTAAAAGACCTTTTTGATCGGTTAGAATGATAAGCAAATCTGCTCCAACCAAGTTTGCAACTAAAGCAGCTAGCGTGTCGTTGTCGCCAAATCGAATTTCATCTGTAGCAACGGTATCATTTTCATTAATAACAGGAACAGCGTTAAACTTTAAGAGTGTTAACAGGGTGCTTCTGGCATTTAAATAACGTTGGCGGTTTGATAGGTCTTCGTGTGTTAAAAGAACTTGTGCTGCATGAAGGTTGTGTTTTTGAAAGCTATCTTCAAATATTTGAATTAACCCCATTTGTCCAATGGAGGCGGCTGCCTGTAATTCATGCAATGTTTTGGGTCGTTGCTTGAGTCCAAGTCGGCTAATACCTTCAGCGACTGAGCCGGATGAAACGAGTAAAATTTCTTTATCTTGTAAACATATATGGGATATTTGTTCAATCCAGTCAGCAATAGCAGGTTTGTTAAGTCCGCGTCCTCCGTCAGTCAGAAGAGAGCTACCAATTTTTACAACGATGCGTTTTGCTTTAGGGAAGTCACACCTGTTCATCACTGTTGTCTTGTTTTTGGTCTATAAAGTCCATGATTGCGTACATAAGCTCCTGTGTGCCTTGTTTTTTTAATGCAGAAATTTTAAATACAGGGCCTGTCCAATTGATTTCTTTAATTATTGCTTTGCAGTGTGCTTCTGCTTCATCATCTAAAAGCCGGTCAATTTTGTTTAAAATAAGCCAGCGTGGTTTATTTGCCAACTCGTCACTCCATTTTTTAATTTCGGTTGTTATTTTTATAGCTGCTTCGGCAGGAGATTCTTGTGATTCATAAGGCATTACGTCAATTAGATGTAACAAAATTCTAGTTCGAGAAAGATGTTTTAAAAACTGCAGCCCTAACCCTAGCCCTTCTGCAGCACCTTCAATTACACCAGGGATGTCTGCGATAACAAAGCTTCTTAGGTCATCTACGCGGACTACGCCAAGATTGGGGTGTAGTGTGGTAAAAGGGTAGTCAGCAACTTTTGGTTTTGCAGATGAAACTGAGCGAATTAAACTGGATTTTCCTGCGTTAGGCATGCCTAATAATCCTACGTCAGCAATAACCATGAGTTCAAGTTTTAGTGTTCTAAATTCGCCTGGCTTGCCTTTTGAAAACTGCTGAGGTGTTCTGTTTATGCTGCTTTTGAAGCGAGTATTTCCAAGGCCATGAAAGCCTCCTTTTGCAACTAACAGGGTGTCTCCAGCTGTTATTAAGTCCCCAATTTTTTCATCTGTATCGCTTGTATATACAAGGGTGCCAGGAGGGACTGGGAGGTAATGGTCTTTACCTTTTTTTCCAGTACAGTTACGGCCCATACCGTTTTGCCCACGTTGAGCTTTATGTAGGGAGTTGAATCGAAAATCGGCTAAAGTATTAACGTTTTCGGTAGCAATAAGATAAATACTGCCGCCGTCGCCGCCGTCGCCGCCGTCAGGTCCTCCCATAGGAATGTATTTTTCTCTTCGAAAGGTAGCGATGCCATTTCCACCGGCACCTGCTTCTACACGAATTTCAGCTTCGTCAACAAATCTCATTATTTCTTGAGTTAAGGTTTATTTTTGCGAAAAGATGATGTGGGCAGTGTTATGACAAGCCTAAATTAATTTGGCAAAAACGTTGTGTTTAGATTGTGGGTGAGTTGTAAGTTTCTTAGCTCGCGAGGGTGCTGTAAAACAAAAAAGCCCCGTAATTGACGAGGCTTTTGATCAGGAATTATGTTTGTCTAAATGTGCTAAGCGGCAACCATAATGCTGATGTATTTGCGATTTTTAGGACCTTTTTCTTGAAAGGTTACCTTTCCGTTTGCAGTTGCAAATAAAGTATGATCTTTGCCCATGCCAACATTGTCACCTGCGTGAAATTTGGTTCCACGTTGACGAACCAGGATGTTTCCTGCGAGAACTTCTTGTCCACCGTATCTTTTAACGCCAAGTCTTTTGGCGTTAGAATCTCGTCCGTTTCTTGTGCTACCGCCTGCTTTTTTATGAGCCATTTTTTACTCCTGATTTTATGCAGATATGCCAGTAACCTGGATTTCTGTGAAGTATTGACGATGCCCCATTTGTTTCATGTGGTGCTTACGTCTTTTGAATTTAATGATTTTTATTTTTTTGTGTCTGCCTTGAGAAATAACCTCAGCTGTAACTTTTCCTGACTCAACATAGGGTTGGCCAATTTTAGTTTCATTGTCAGATTGAATCATTAATACTTTATCGAACTCTACGCTATCGCCAGTGCCAAGTTCAAGTTTTTCTATTTTTAGGGTCGTACCTTCTTCTACTCGGTACTGTTTACCACCTGTTTGAATTACAGCGTACATCTACGAAAGCCCCGTCAAGCATTTAATCTGTTAAAAGTGAACAGAAAATTATATGTTTAAAATTAAGCTACGTCAACTTTAAATTTATTGACCATTGATAGCAATATTGTAAAATAACATAATAAAGCTATTGACACCACCTAGTGTTTTTCAATAGCATGGGTGGTTGATTATCGGATTATAGACAATAGTATTATTGAGAATGGTAACAGAAAATGCGGTAAAATCTTTGGAATCTATTGATTTTGAAGAAATAAAAAAATTAACAGTGAAAGAATCTGAGGCTGTTGACAAATTAATTGTTAGTGAATTAAGTTCAGATGTTCTGCTGATTAATCAGATGGGTCACTATATCATTAGTAGTGGAGGTAAAAGGTTGAGGCCTATGTTGCTACTTTTGGTGGCAAAGGCATTAGGGAATATTAATAATCATCATCTGATTTTGGCAGCGGTTATTGAGTTTATTCATACGGCAACTTTGTTGCATGATGATGTTGTTGATGAATCCGACTTAAGGCGAGGGAAAAATACTGCGAATGCTGTATGGGGTAATGCTGCCAGTGTTTTGGTCGGTGATTATCTTTATTCCAGTGCATTTGAGATGATGGTTCGTACCAATAATATGCGTGTTATGGAAATTCTTTCCAAAACAACTACAGCGATTGCAGAAGGGGAGGTTTTGCAGCTTCTCAATTGTAATAACCCTGATACTACGAAAGAAAAGTATCTAGAAGTGATCGCCAGGAAAACGGCTATCTTGTTTAGTGCCGCTACTCGGTTGGGTGCAGTGATTTCTAAATCTGATAAAGAGGTAGAGGATGCACTTGCTATTTATGGGCAGCAATTAGGCGTTGCTTTTCAATTGATTGATGATGCTTTGGACTATAAAGCGACAACAGAAGAGTTAGGGAAAAATTTAGGTGATGATTTAGCAGAGGGAAAGCCTACGTTGCCATTGATTTATGCTATTTCCCAAGGGTCTGAGAAGGAAGCTAATGTTATTATAGATGCTATCAGGCAGGGTTCTAGAGAGGCGTTTAGTGAAGTTTATAAAATAGTTTTGTCGACTAAAGCAATTGAGTATACGGAGCAATGTGCTAATGAGGCTGTTGAAAAAGCAATTGATGCTTTAGGTTGTTTGGAAGAGTCGGAATATAAAGATGCTCTTGTTTCGTTAGCTAGATTTTCAGTGCAAAGGGATTATTAATTTAATAATGGTAAACGTTTTTTTCCGCTAGTTAAGAGATGGGAAAAAATTCTAATTTGCTTTTTTTCCTCCGTTCGCATAGAAATCATTATTGCGTAGCTTGCTATGCATCCGTTGCTATACGAACGAAGATAAGCAAAAAATCTCAGAAATTGTTCCTGTATTATTCTGCGAGCTTCCTGCTCTAGTGCATCGCTTTAAATACATGCCGCCTGTAACCTACAATTTATTTATTTCTCATTCTTTAGTTTCTCAAATAACCCACCTGTTCGAACAATTTTTTTTTGTAATGCCTGGCTGAAAATAGAGTAAGTAGATTGTATTTTTAGTTTGGTTTTGGCGCGTGTAATTGCTGTATATATAAGTTCTTTACTTAAAATTGGACTCATTGTGTTTGGTAAAATACAAAGACAATGGTCAAATTCTGAACCTTGGCTTTTATGTATAGACATGGCAAAAACGGTTTCGTGTGCTGGAAGGCGGTGGGGGAGAATCTTTTTTATACTACTACCATCAGGATGAGGAAAAAAAACGACTAGGGTGGCTGTATGTTCGTCTTGCAAGCAAATACCTATATCGCCATTGTAGAGTTGCATTTCTGGTTTGTTTTGGGTGACCATGATTGGGCGGCCAATATACCATTGACCAATTAATCTGATTTTATTTTGCCTGGCTAGAATTTTTTCTATCTTATTATTAATATCAATAACTCCGTTTTTTCCGTGGCGCGTGGCACAAAGTATTTGAAATTGGTTGAAAGTAGAAAAAATGGCCTTAAGCTCTGTATTTTTTTTTATTTGTTCTAGATAGGGTGTGTATTGTTCGATCACATAATCGGTTTGGTTTTTTTCATCAAGTAAGCTGATTTGTTGCTGGCCATTCTTGAGTATATTCCAGGCTTCTTCAAATAATTGAGAGTTAACGGCATTGGCAAATTCTTTTATTTCCCCTTGAAACCTAAATGATTTCTTAAGTTCTACTGTATGTTTTGGTAGTGCGTTAGTTAGGTCGCACAGTACAGTGCCTGATTCAACCGATGCTAACTGGTCTTTGTCGCCAAGTAAAATAAATTTACTTCCGGGCTTTAATGAATCAATAAGTTTACTCATTAAGGCTAGATCAATCATAGATGCTTCGTCAACAATGACTATGTCATAAATGAGAGGATGTTTGGCATTATGTTTAAAATAGGGTGTGAGATGAGTAGATGCTAATAAACGATGTAAAGTCGTTGGTGTGGTGGTTATTCGTTTTTTGATAGTTTCTGAGCAAGGAAGTGTTTTTTTGCTTAGATTTATTGATTCTTGCAGACGTTTTGCTGCTTTACCTGTTGGGGCAGCTAATGCTATAAGCAGGGGTAATTCTTTGGTTTCGGCTATCTCTAGTAAGATGGCTAAAATTTTTACTATTGTTGTTGTTTTTCCAGTTCCTGGTCCACCTGTAATAATACTAAAAGAATGGGTTATCGTTTTTTTTGCTGCTGCTTTTTGCCAGTCTATTTCTTCTGAAGTTTGGGCAAAGTATTTGTTGAGTAAAGCAGGTAACTCTGTCTCAGAAGGAATAGGAGAGAGTAGCTCTTTGATTTGGTTGGCTAATCTTTTTTCATAAAACCAGTAGCGATAAAAATACAGTCGGTCGTTCTCTGCGACTAAAGGTAAAGGGCTTGAATGGTTTTTGGTTGCTAACCCAGAAGATTGAACAAGTAATTGTTCGGCTTGATTAATATGTATACAGTTATGGCCTTGAGTTAGATGAGAAGACAATTTTGAAATTAAAAGTTGGACTTCTTTTTTTTTGTCTTTTTTATGGGAAGAGTGCTGGAATAAGAATTGAGAGAGAGCTGAGTCAAGACGGGAAAATTGAGAGCTTTTATTCATATAAGAAAACTTTATAGACTATAAATTAATAGAGGTGCCCTTAAATTTAGAACAATGAATTTGGTTGTCGGTTTCTAGCATTAGCAATTAGATTGCAGTGATAAATAAATGTTATAGCCTTTGGGATAAAGCTAATGTTTCAGATTATTTGAGAATTCTAAATTTATTGAGATAATGTGTCAATTAAAGCTTTGATAGTTGAATTTAGAAAAATATTTTATTATATTCGGATGGATGAATAATTAAATGGCTTTATGTGCGGAAATTTTAAACAAAATTTATGTTGTTAGTAAGGCTTGATAAAGGGTGGAAAAGTAAATGTGGATTCAAAGAACGGTTGATTTATTAAAAAAACAAAGGGGCTTTCATTTAATAACTGATGAAGTTTTAGCTTCGGTGCCTGAATTAGATCGTATCAATATTGGATTGTTTCACTTATTTATTCAGCATACTTCGGCATCACTGGCAATTAATGAAAATGCTGATCCTGATGTTAGACGAGATATGGAATCATATTTTAGTAGGGCTGTCCCTGAGAATGAACCTTATTATCGGCACATTTTGGAAGGTGAAGATGATATGTCTGCGCATTTAAAAGCAGTAATTCTAGGAGAAAGTTTAACAATACCGGTTTTTGGAGGAAGGTTGCAAATAGGAACCTGGCAAGGGATTTATTTGTGTGAGCATAGGAATAGTGCGGAGAGTAGAAAAATAATAGTTACATTGAATGGAGAAGATTATGAATAGAATAAGAGTTGAGTTTTTTATTATTTTATTAGTTTTTACTTTTAGTATAAAAGCTGAAATTGATAAGCCAGTTGAAATAGAGGTGTATAGGAGTGCATCTTGCAGTTGCTGTAGTAAATGGGTGAGTCATTTAAAAGAAAATAAATTTATTGTTAAGGATTATGTTGTTGATGATGTGCAAAAGGTAAAAGATATGAATGGAGTGCCAAATAATATGGCATCTTGTCACACTGCTTTAGTTAATGGTTACGTTGTGGAAGGGCATGTTCCAGCAAAAGATATAATGAGGCTGCTAAAAGAAAAGCCTGGGGTTGTTGGTATTTCAGTTCCAGGGATGCCTGTAGGAACGCCTGGAATGGAAATGGGTGGGAGAAAAGATCCATATGAGGTGGTTTCATTTGATAAAAATAATAACTACCAAGTGTTTAGCAAGTATGAGTGAGAATAAGGTTGTTATTCGAAACTAGAAGTGAGGGATTATATTTTTGTAAGGCGTTTTTTTAAATAACTAGAAAAGTCATGTGGAGGTTTAATTTGTTTTTAAGGGAAAGAATTGCAGTAATGTCAGTTTTTCTTAATTAAACAGTATCTTAAGGTAGAGAATAAGTAATTAACAATTGTTTATTCTCTGCCTTAATTTAGTATAATTGGCTCTGTACACGACAAAAAATCAGCATCTAACTGATCCTCCATAAATTCTATTACCTGACAAAGCAGGACGGAGTAAAGACAGTATTTTCTTCACCTGTTTTTTCGATTGTGAAAAAATATTAAACAGCTCAGAACGAATACAATCTAAACCATACCTAAAGATGCTTTGTGCTAAACGTTGATGTGTTTTGGTTTTTATCGGTAAAACACAATCGTCTTTCCATTCGCCTACTTTATGAGACCAGCAAAAAGCAATAACAGGTAATACAAATAACTTTTTCATGCGGAGATAACCCACAACGCGCGTATCTTCAAGGTTAAACCCTCGGCCTTTTAAACACCCAAACAAGGTTTCAATTTCCCAACGCAGGCCATATTCTTCAATCGCATTCGGATTAAGGCTAGCATTAGCAACGATTAATAATTTCCCATCACTCAAGCGGAGGCCACTTAAATAGACTGAGCAAGCACCTAAAAGTCTTGCTTCATTAATATTAAGCCTCTCGCCGGGCTTTAATCCACGAAATAAATGGTCAACACGTAGACGATCACCCCGACTATTTACGGTATAACTATTATTACGAATCCGAATATTGAAAGGTATTTTTTCTTCAATGAGCCACCCCATCCATTTATCACCTATAAATTCACGATCCGCTAACAGCCCCTTAATCCTGTCCTGACCAAACTGGCTAATAAACCGTTTCATTAGCACGATTCTTTCTCGCCAATTAGAATTGCCCCGCTTATTCAAGGGTAGCCAATACACGGGAATGGCTGCGCCTTTATAGACAACGGCCAGCACTAATAAATTAATGTTGGTTTTACCCCATTTCCAGTTGGTTCTATCCAATGACAAATAAAAGTCATTTTCGGTAAAACCAAATAACTTCATGATAAAACGAGCGATTTCATTGTAATCAAGCCAATGTTCACTAAAAAACCGTTGTATGCGCCTGTATCGTGATGAAACCAATGCCTTGCTAGGAAAAAATAGAGCCAATTGTGTCAGGTTTACTGTACCTACAACCATTATGGCTATTAGCATTCCTACAAAACATCCCATTCTTGCCTTGTTCCAATGAAAATGCTCGTTTAATATAGCGGTTAGTTCGTTGATCTGTAATTGTCCGTTATTCATGTTTGCCAAAACAAAAACCCGGTATTTAATTACATTTCAACGGGCTACATCAACCTTTTAAAATTTTTGTCATGTACAGAGTATAATTGGTTATTTTAAAATTCTAAAAGTGTGAAAGTTAATTCAACAAATTCTAGATATTATCTAGTCCAGAAATTCCAGATATTGACCAATTGTCAGGGTCTGTAATATTAGCCGTGTCATCCTTTTCTAGGAATCTTATTCTACAAGCATATTTTCTAGTATAACTAGCTTCGTCAGGAGGAGATATTTCAATATCAGAACTAATAATATATTCAAAGTTTCCTAGGCTAAAGGCGCTTGTTGGTTTTTCAGTAAAAGATAGTGTTTCGTCAGGAAGGATTTTGCTGGCAATGTTTGTTTTACATTGTTCAAAAGCTTTATCGGTCATTGCTGTATTGGAAGAGAATCTGCTTGGGTCATCTCCGCTGTCTTCGAGAAACAAATCAGATGCAACGATATCGTAAACCCAAGGCATTATAACTTTAGCTTGAAAAGCTATAAGTGCTACAAACCCAATAGCAAAGATGAGGAATTTATATTTCATGATTGATTGTAAATAATTTTAATTTGTAAAGTTGTGTGATTTTAACAAAAGTATCAATGTAAGGTGAAGTTAAATAATTTAGGCTGTATAAATTAATTAAAAGAAAAAAGGAAGGTTATTTTCTTGACATAATTATAAGACAGAAGTAGACTTCCCCTTACGCTGATGGAGCAGCTGGATGCGTTAAATATTCAAGGCATTGTATAAATGGATGTAAAAACTCTCAATGATTTGTTGAGATTAAATAAACTTTTTTTAGGAGGTAGAAATGGCTGCTACAACTGAATCAGTAAAAGCTGATGCTAAAGAAGCACCACTATTAAATAAAACGAACCTAATTGCAGGCTTCATGCTGTATTTAGTGTTCTATTCATTTATTCGTTGGTACGAAGGTGTGTATGGATGGTCTGCTGGATTAGATTCATTTGCACCAGAATTTGAAACATATTGGATGAACATGCTCTATATAGAGCTTGTTGTTGAGGTTGTACTTGCATCTGGTATATGGGGTTGGTTATGGAAAACTCGTGATCGTAAAGTAATGTCAATTACTCCACGTGAAGAGTTAAGAAGACATTTTACTCACTGGACTTGGTTAGTTATGTACGGTTGGGCTATCTACTGGGGAGCTTCGTACTTCACAGAGCAAGATGGTACATGGCATCAAACTATTGTTCGTGATACTGATTTTACACCTAGTCATATCATTGAGTTCTATTTGTCATATCCAATTTACATCATTACTGGTGTATCTGCATTCTTATATGCTAAAACTAGATTGCCTACTTACAGCGAAGGTTTACACCTTATGTACTTGGTTTCAGTAATTGGACCTTTCATGATTCTACCAAATGTTGGCCTTAACGAATGGGGTCATACTTTCTGGTTTATGGAAGAGCTTTTTGTTGCTCCATTGCATTACGGTTTCGTATTCTTTGGATGGGCTGCTCTAGCTATCATGGGTGTTGTAAACACTGAATGTGCGGCAATCGGTAAATTACTGAAAAAAGACTTAGCATAAGTTTAAAAAAGTAATATAAAAAACTATCTCCTACGAGTTTTTCTTCAATAGATATTGTTGGAGAGAAACTTGTTGATAAAGAAGGTAGTTAATAAAAAAAAATAATTTTAATTTTTAGGAGGTAAGCTAATGAGCGCATCTCAATCAGCTGTACGATCACGTGCTGAAGCCGTAGCGGTTTCTCGCACATTCGACTGGATGATTCTCTTTACATTATTCACTGTTGTTCTTGGTGGGTATCATATTCACTACATGTTAACTGGTGGTGACTGGGATTTTTGGACTGACTGGAAAGATAGACGTTTATGGGTAACTGTAGCACCTATCGTTTCAATCACCTTCCCTGCTGCTGTTCAAGTAATGCTTTGGTATCGCTATCGTCTACCTATTGGCGCAACAATTTGTGTTGTGGCTTTATTGTTAGGTGAGTGGGTCAACAGATATTTAAATTTCTGGGGTTGGACATATTTCCCATTAAACATGGTATTCCCTTCAAACTTAATTCCAGGCGCGATTATACTGGATGTAGTATTGTTGTTGGGTGGTTCAATGACTTTAACTGCTGTAGTTGGTGGTTTGGCATGGGGACTAGTTTTCTATCCAGGTAACTGGCCAATTATTGCTCCATTACACGTGCCAGTTGAATATAACGGTATGATGTTTACATTGGCTGATTTACAAGGTTATCATTACGTACGTACTGGTACTCCTGAGTACATCAGAATGGTAGAAAAAGGTACTTTGAGAACTTTCGGGAAAGATGTTGCTCCAGTATCAGCATTCTTCTCTGGTTTCGTATCTATTATAATTTATTTCTTATGGCACTTCTTTGGAAAATGGTTCAATAAAACGGACTTCATTTCTGGCGAAGACGTATAAGAACTAATAATAAAAAACGAAGTCTGTCTTTTCTTATAATGAAAGTTGTAATAGAGACAGGAATTCTTAAATACATAGACTCTAGTAATAGAGGAGGGTATATGAAACTAATAAAAGACAAGGTAGCAAGATTATCCTTTGTCGCACTGCTGGTAACAATGACAGCAGCGATTTTTTACACACCGACAGCATCAGCTCACGGTGAAAAGTCACAGGCTGCATTTATGCGGATGCGTACTATTCACTGGTTTGACTTAAACTGGTCAAAAGAAGAAGTTGCAGTTAACGATACAATGGCAGTCTCAGGTAAATTCCACGTTTTCGAAGGATGGCCTGAAACTGTTGATAAACCAGAAGTAGCATTCCTTAACGTTGGTATTCCTGGCCCAGTATTTATTCGTGCTGGTTCTTGGATTGGTGGTCAATTAGTGCCACGTTCAGTATCATTGGAGTTGGGTGAAACTTATGATTTTAAAGTATTGCTAAGAGCTCGTCGTCCAGGAGAATGGCATGTTCATTCTATGATGAACGTTAAAGGTGGTGGTCCAATCATCGGTCCAGGTAAATGGGTAACTATTACTGGTTCAATGAGTCAATTTACAAACCCGTTAACAACTTTAACTGGTGATGTAATTGATTTGGAAAACTACGCACTTGATAGCATTTTGTTTTGGAGTTTTCTGTGGTATGCGGTTGGTGTAGCTTGGTTGGTATACTGGTGCAGAAAACCATTATTCATTCCACGTTTCCTTGCAGTAACATCAGGTAAAGCTAATTCTTTAATCTCTTCTGGAGATAAAAAAGTTGGTCTTATCTTTATGGTTGGTACTATGCTTACTCTTGGTATCACTATGGGAACAACTAACGATAAGTATCCTGTGACTACTCCACTTCAAGCAGGTTTGATGCGTGGTATTAGATGGATTGAAATGCCAGAAGCAACTGTTGAAGTTAAAGTTGAAGATGCATCTTATCGTGTACCTGGTCGTGCAATGCAAATGAGTTTAGTTGTTACTAACAACGGTGACTCAGCAGTTCGTTTAGGCGAATTTAATACTGCATCTGTACGTTTCCTAGATGCTGAAGTATTAGAAGATGAGACTGGTTATCCAGATGATCTTTTAGCTGAAGAAGGTTTAACAGTAAGTGACAATAGTCCTTTGGCTCCAGGTGAGACAAGAAGTATTGAAGTTACTGCTTCTGATGCAGCATGGGAAGTTTACCGTTTAGCTGACTTGATCTATGATCCAGACAGTCGTTTTGCTGGTTTATTATTCTTCTTCGACGAAGATGGTAACCGTCAAATGGTAAAAGTCGATGCTCCATTAATCCCTGTGTTCATTTAATGGATACATTCTGAAAACATAAGTTTTTAGAAAGGGTTGGAAGCCCTCATCGCCTTATCGGTGGTGGGGGCTTTTTTATGTAAAAAATAAATAAAAAATAGTTGATAATGAATTAGAATAGAACTATTTTTTAATAAGTAGTATTTTTACTGATTTATTTGTTAAGAATAATTATGTATAAATTTTAAAAATACAGATACTTTGGTGATGGAAGTAAATAATAAAAAAGATAAAAATTTAGTTTCTATTGAAAATTTAACCTTTTATAGAGGAAATAGAAAAATATTTGATGAAATTTCACTTGATTTTCAACGAGGAAAAGTGACAGCAATTATGGGCCCTAGTGGGACAGGAAAAACAACCTTGTTAAAATTGATAGGTGGACAATTAGTCCCCGATAGAGGAAGAATTTTAGTTGATAATCAAAATGTTCATCAATTGAAACGAACAGATTTATTTATTCTTAGAAAGAAAATGGGAATGTTATTTCAAAGTGGTGCATTACTAACAGATATTAATGTCTTTGATAATGTTGCATTCCCAATGAGAGAACACACAAAATTAAGTGAATCAATGATTAGAACGATAGTCTTGATGAAGTTAGAGGCTGTGGGATTAAGGGGGGCAAGAAAACTAATGCCTAACGAGCTTTCGGGAGGGATGGCTAGGAGAATTGCATTGGCGAGGGCAATCTCGCTAGATCCGATGATGATAATGTATGATGAGCCGTTTTCAGGGCAAGATCCGATTTCGCTAGGAACATTAGTTAAGCTGATTAAAGAATTAAATAGTGCATTAAAAGTTACAAGTATTATTGTTTCACATGATGTTCAGGATACAGCAAGTATTGCAGATTATATTTATGTTTTATCTGGAGGTGAAATTGTCGGACAGGGTACTCCTGAACAATTAAAAAATGATTCTTCTGAATTTGTGCAGCAGTTTTTTAAAGGGGAGGCTGATGGTCCCGTACAGTTTCATTATCCAGCAAAAAACTATCATCAGGATCTTTTTGAAAGCTGATAAATTTTAATATAAAATGATTCATTTTTTTGAAAGTATAGGAAATAAGACACTATCAAGTTTTTCAAAACTAGGGCGAGGAACTTTATTTTTGATCCAAGTTGTTAAAGCTTGTTTATCTGTATTAGTACGCCCTAAATTACTTTTAGCCCAGCTATATTCAATAGGTGTATTATCTTTTATGATTATTACCATTTCAGGGTTGTTTGTTGGTATGGTATTAGGATTACAAGGTTTTTATATATTGTCAGATTTTGGTGCTGAAGAAACTTTAGGTCTTATGGTTGCTGCTTCACTAGTAAGAGAGTTAGGGCCTGTCATATCAGCATTATTATTTGCTGGTCGAGCAGGTTCCGCGTTAACAGCTGAAATTGGCTTAATGAAGGCAACTGAGCAACTTTCAGGAATGGAAATGATGGCCATAGACCCAATAAAACTGGTTATAGCCCCTAGGTTTCTTGCAGGGTTTATTTCAATGCCAATTCTTACTGCATTATTTAGTTCAATTGGTGTTATTGGTGGGCAGATAGTTGGTGTTATTATTTTAGGGGTGGATGAAGGATCATATTGGTCACAAATGCAGGCTAATTTAGATTTTCAGGGCGATATTATAAATGGTGTTATAAAAAGTATAGTTTTTGGAATTGTTATTTCATGGATTGCATTGTTTGAAGGCTATGATGCGATACCTACTTCCGAAGGTGTAAGTCGTGCGACAACAAGGACTGTAGTTAATTCTGCTTTTGCTATACTCGGACTAGATTTTATTTTGACTGCACTCATGTTCGGAGATATTTAAGATGCAGAATACTAAAACCCAAGATACATTAGTAGGCCTATTTGTTGCTAGTGGTATTGCTGCATTTTTTTTTATGGCTATGCAGATAAGCAACCTAAGTCCCTTTTCACAAGAGAAAGTCTATACCTTAACTGCACATTTTGAAAATTCAGGTGGTCTAAAAGTTAAGTCTCCAGTGTCTATTGCAGGTGTACGAATAGGGAGAGTGAGAAAAATATCTGTTGATAAAGAAAGTTATGATTCAGTGGTTGAAATGGACATAAATAGTGAGTATGTTTTGCCAGATGATACCACTGCAAGTATATTTACAGCGGGATTATTAGGAGAGCAATATATTAGTCTTGAACCAGGGGGATCAGATGAAATGATTAAACCAAATGGTGTTATAGATATTACTCAGTCAGCTATAGTAATGGAAGAAATGATTGGTCAGTTTTTATTTAAAGATCCATCACATGAATAAATATAAATGTTGAAAAACATTAATATACAATACTTATTCTTTTAAAGTTTCATTTCCAATTTTTTTAAAATTCAATGTCGACTTTTACAGTTACTAAAAAGACAAAAGAAAACTATATTGTTGAAGGCGATCTTACTATTTTTTCATTAGATAAAAAAGCGGTAAAAGCGTTTGACTTCATAAAGACAGAAAAAAATGTTTGCATAAGTTTTGAGAGGGTGACGGTAGCAGATAGTGCTGGATTAGCACTGATAATTGAGTTAATTAAAGATGCTGAATTAACAAATACTAAATTATCTTTTAAACAAGTTCCTCATCAGATATCAATACTTGCAAAGCTAAGTGGTTTAAATATAAATCAATACATCTCAAATCACTCCTAGGCAGATTCGAAAATTTATTAAATTATTAGCTGTCTATAAATTTTATTAAGGCTTATAACAGTAAAAAATTAGTTCACTTAATTAAAACAGACATAATAAACTTTTTTTGAAGACTCTTAATTGCTAAATTTAAAACCAAATCTTAGGTTAAAATAAATCCATATGGATAAATTAATTATTACTGGTGGCTCTCAACTTTCTGGAGAATTAAGAATCTCTGGTGCAAAAAATGCTGCTCTACCAGTTTTGGCAGCCACTCTTCTAAGTGAAGAACCCGTATCTATAGGCAATATTCCTCATCTGCATGATATAACAACGACTATGCAACTTTTGGGGCAAATGGGTATTCGGCTTACTATCGATGAGAAGATGAATATCGAAGTTGACACCAGTACTATTACAAAATATGAAGCGCCTTATGATCTTGTAAAAACAATGCGTGCATCAATTTTAGTTCTTGGCCCACTTTTAGCGCGTTTCGGTGAAGCTCATGTATCATTTCCTGGTGGTTGTGCAATTGGTACACGACCAGTAGATATTCATATTGATTCTTTAATAAAAATGGGGGCTGAAATCCGAATAGAAGCTGGCTACATACATGCTAAAGCTGGTCGGTTAAAAGGTTGTAAGTTGTTGTTAGATAAGGTGACTGTAACCGGTACAGAAAACTTGTTAATGGCGGCTGTTTTAGCAGAAGGAATAACAATTATTGAAAATGCTGCTAAGGAACCAGAGGTGTCTGATCTTGCTTTATTTCTTAATGCAATGGGTGCAAAAATCTCTGGAATTGATACAGATATTTTGACCATTGAAGGTGTATTAAAATTAGATAAAAAAAATATACACTACAATATTATTCCTGATCGCATCGAAGCTGGTACATATTTAGTTGCGGCTGCAATTACAAAGGGAAGAGTTCTACTTAAAGACGTAAGACCCAATATACTTGATGCTGTTTTAGATAAACTAAGAGAAGCTGGGGCTGATATTACTACTGGGGATGACTGGATTGAATTAAATATGCATGGTAAGAAACCAAAAGCTGTTAACGTACGTACAGCACCGTACCCAGCATTCCCTACAGATATGCAAGCACAATTTACAGCAATGAATTCAATAGCAGAGGGTGTGGGTGTTATTACTGAAACTGTTTTTGAAAATCGTTTTATGCATGTTCAAGAAATGCAAAGAATGGGAGCAGATATTCAACTAGAATCAAATACTGCAATATGCAAAGGAATAGAGCAATTAACAGGGGCTCCCGTAATGGCAACAGATCTTAGAGCATCAGCTAGTTTGGTTCTTGCTGGGTTGGTCGCAAAGGGAGAAACATTAGTTGACCGAATTTATCATATTGACCGTGGTTATGATCATATTGAAGAAAAACTTGCTCAATTGGGTGCAACTATTAAAAGAATTTCCGGGTAAGAATTAATATGCTAACAATTGCAGTATCGAAGGGTCGTATTTATGATGATGCACTGCCATTATTGGAAGAGGCAGGAATAGTTCCTATTGATGACCCAAAGAAGAGTCGAAAACTTATTCTTAGAACGACTAAAGATGACGTTAATCTAGTCATTATTAGAGCAACTGATGTACCAACTTTTGTTGAATATGGAGCTGCTGATATAGGGATAGCAGGGAAGGATGTTTTATTAGAACATGGTGCTGAAAGTTTATATGAGCCGCTGGATTTGGGTATTGCCAGATGTCGAATGATGACGGCAATCCCGGTTGGTGCATCAGAAATTAAAGGGCGAATTAGAGTAGCAACTAAATATGTAAAAATAGCACAACGATATTTTGCAGGCATTGGGGTACAGGCAGAAATTATCAAACTTTATGGTGCAATGGAGTTGGCTCCGTTAGTTGGGTTAGCAGATTGTATTGTTGATGTAGTTGATACTGGTAATACACTTAAGGCAAATGGACTTGAGCCTAAGGAATTAATAGCAAATATTAGTTCAAGGCTTGTTGTTAATAAAGCGTCAATGAAGATGAAGCATCAGGTTATCCAAGAATTACTTGATCAATTTAAAAAAACTTTAGCAAAACGAGATTAAAATTATGTCTGTATTGAAACTCGCTAAACTTGACAGTTCTGACAAGAGTTTTGAGATGCAATTGCAGGAATTGCTTGCCTGGAATGAATCTGATGATAATAGTGTTGAGCATCAAGTTATAGATATTATATCTAAAGTTAGATGCGAAGGTGATAAAGCAGTGTTAGATTACACGAATAAGTTTGATCAAACACATTTTAATAAAATATCAGAAATTGAGTTATCTTTAGAAACATTAGAAGATGCCTGGAACTCTTTGACTGCGGAAAAAGCTGAAGCATTACAAACAGCTGCTAATCGTATTAGAGCTTATGCAGATGAACAAAAAATGCATTCATGGCAGTACACCGAAGAGGATGGTACGGTTCTTGGTCAAAAAATTACAGCTTTAGATAAGGTTGGGTTGTACGTTCCAGGAGGTAAAGCATCTTATCCTTCTTCAGTTTTAATGAATGCTATTCCTGCAAAAGTAGCGGGTGTTGGTGAGATAGTTATGGTAGTTCCAACGCCAAAAGGAGAGACTAACTCACTAGTCCTTGCCGCTGCCTATATTGCTGGCGTTGATAAAATTTTTACTATAGGTGGAGCACAAGCAATCGCGGCACTTGCCTATGGAACTAAAACAATACCAAGTGTCGATAAAATAGTTGGACCTGGTAATATCTATGTGGCAACTGCTAAAAAAATCGTTTTTGGACAGGTTGGTATAGATATGATTGCAGGGCCTTCTGAAATTTTAATTATTTGTGATGGAAAAACCAATCCTGATTGGATAGCGATGGATCTTTTTTCTCAAGCTGAACATGATGAAGACGCTCAAGCTATTTTAATATCAGATGATAAAAATTTTTTAGAGCAGGTTGAGCAAAGTATTAATAAGCTAATTGTTGAAATGGAGAGAAAAGATATTATTCAAGCTTCGCTTATATCTCGAGGTGCCTTAATAAAGGTTGATAGCCTTATTCAAGCAGCTGAAGTTGCTAATACTATTGCTCCAGAGCACTTAGAGTTATCCGTTGAAGACCCAGAATCACTCAATCAGCATATTCGTCATGCTGGTGCGATATTTATGGGAAGATATACTGCAGAAGCTCTAGGAGATTACTGTGCGGGCCCTAATCATGTGCTTCCAACCTCAAGTACTGCCCGTTTCTCATCTCCTCTTGGTGTTTATGACTTTCAAAAGCGTTCTAGTTTAATAAACTGCTCAGCTAATGGTGCAGATACATTGGGTAAAATTGCATCTGTATTAGCACGAGGTGAAAGTCTTACAGCACACGCTCGTTCTGCCGAGTATAGAATTAAATAAATTTGAGCTAAGTTTTATGAAATGAACAGCGTTAGAAATTTTCACAAAGGCTTTGCTAACTAACTGAGTAAAGTTTACTTAGGAATGTGCACGGAATAACTTGAGCAACTGACGTGCCTTTTTGTTCGTCTTCGGTGTTGCACAAACAATTACGTAGCCAGCTATGCGCCTGTTTGTGCGCCTTGAATACGAACAAAAATACTGCGCCAGTTGTTCAACTTATTCCGTGCGCGTTCCTTAGCAAAATATATTTATTAAATAAATGATTCAAAACCTGATTTCCTCTGTTTTTCGAAAAGAAATTTTAAGTATGACAGCATATAAAGTTGCTGAAGCTAAAAATTTAATTAAGCTAGATGCTATGGAAAACCCTTATATTTGGTCGGAAAAGATTAAAGAAAAATGGTTGGCGGAGCTAAAAAATTGTCCTATTAATCGGTATCCAGATCCTGAAGCAAGACAACTAGTTGAGACGTTAATTAAAGCTAATAGCATCCCTAGACAAAGTGGTATTTTATTAGGGAATGGCTCAGATGAAATTATTCAAATTTTATTAATGGCTTTGGCTACAGGATCAATTGTATTATCACCTAGCCCTGGTTTTGTGATGTATAAACAAATTGCACAGAGTCTTGAGCTGAATTATCAAAGTGTTCCGTTACTAGTAGATAATTTTGATCTTGATTTACCATTAATGATAGATGCAATAAAAAAACATTCTCCTACTATTATATTTTTGGCATATCCTAATAACCCAACAGGTAATTTGTTTGAAGAGGAAGAAGTAGAAGAAATTTTAAATTATGCTTCAGGGCTTGTTGTCGTTGACGAAGCATATGCACCATTTGCAGATGCGAGTTTTTTAAACAAAATAACGCAATATCCTAATCTTTTGGTGATGCGGACTATGTCAAAGTTAGGTCTTGCAGGTATTCGGTTAGGTTTTATTGTCGGTAATCAAGAAATAATTGGGCAGTTAAATAAAATTCGATTGCCCTACAATATTAATAGTCTGACACAGCTTACAGCTGAATTTGCACTTAAACATCAAGCTTTATTTGACCAGCAAACTCAACAAATTTGTGAGGATAGGTCTATAGTATTAAAACAATTGAATAGTTTTACTGCGATTAAAGCTTATGATAGTTCCACGAATTTTATTTTATTTCGAACTTCAGAAAAACAAGCCACTGTAATTTTTGATGGGTTGAAAGAACATGGAATTTTAATTAAAAACCTATCTCCCCAAGGAGGAGTTTTAACAGATTGCTTACGTGTTACTATTGGTAAACCAGAAGAAAATAAAGCCTTCATTGATGCCTTATCAGAAATTCTTAGCTGATAAAAGAAAGGGTAACTGCCAATAGAATAAGAGATTATTGTCGTAGGTTGGGCTGCCGTCTTTTTGGCAACCCAACTAAAATATATGCTAAAAATGTTGGTTAACGATAAAGCAGTTAGCCCAATCTACTAGGAACTATTCGTATTTTCTTAACTAAATGGCAGTGAAAAGATAGGGGGGTTATTCAACTATCTGATTAATTTCCAAAGCGAGAGTAGGGTTGTCTTTTACGACTATATCTTTTACTGTAGCAAATAGATCACCTTTTTGAGGCATTAGTTGGCCTGATAAAGAGATACGAGCAGTGACTTCAACAGTTTCTACAGAAGATATTTTTGCTGTTGGCATTGCAGCTTTCGTATCATCAAGCACTATGCGAATAGGTAAGTCTTTAACTTTGATTCGTTCAGCAGCAAGTGGCATTCTACCTCCTACAGGACGGGCAAATACAAAGATAATTTGCTCATCATTGACTTGTGATTTTAATGCTGAATTTAACGTTAAATCAATTGTTACACTGGACGAAGATATATTTGAATCTTGGTTTTGAGGTTTTTGTACTTGAGTAGGTGTTATGCCTAGTTTTTGTTCGGCTGCTTTAATTGCAGGATTTATAAACCGTGTAACTTGTTCTTCACCTGATTTTTTCTTCGCTTTTTCCCAAAACGTAATGGCATGTTTATAATTGTTTGAAATAAATGCATCAATGCCTTGTAACATCAATGACGAAGGCTCAAATGGATCAATATTAAGAGCTTGTTTAATAAGGGTTTCTATCTCAGGCGTCATTTTTTCTTCAGAAGCTTGAAATAAAGCTTGAGCTTGAGCACCTTTCAGTCCGGCAGATTCTTCACTATCTGGATCAACTAGTTCAGCCATTTTTCCGTAAATTTTAGCCGCTTTACCAAACTGATTTACCGCAGCATAACTGTTAGCTAATAAGAAGAGTTTTTCTTTGTTGTCAGGGTCCTGAGCTATTTTGGATTCTAAAAGGGCTATGGATTTTTCCATATTTGGTGGAGGGGTTTTACCGTCAGATTGTTGTTCGCCTGTTTGGGTTTGCTCCGTCATCGCCTGACTAATGATTAAATCATCACTGCGTCCAATTTTAAAATACATCCCTAAACTTACGATGAAAAGAATAAGGCAGAGTGATATTGCAATTGACCAGTGTAAGCTAGAAACATCGATTTTCTTGGGTTCTTTATGGTCTTGATCCTGTGCATCTTGTAATAAGGTTTTTTCTAACTCGGTCTTTAGAGTGATAAAAGTTTCTTGCTCTAAAGTACCTTGATCTCTTTCTTGCTCTAGCTCATGTAAGCGATCATGAAAAATATTAATATTTTGTTGTTTTTGAATAGTATGGACTAATTTGTTTTTACGAAAAAATGGTAGCAGTGGCCAAAATATAAAGGAAAAAGCTAACAGTATAAGTATTGCAAAAATTAACCATAAACTTGTCATATTAAGAGCCCCTTTTTTTATTTAGCAAGCTATTTAATTCTTTTTGCTGCTTTGAGTTCAATTCGATGTTGTTGCTAGTGCGTTTATTTCGTCCTCGAACAATTAAAAAGACGATGTATAAAGCAATGGCTAAAAGTAAAAATGGACCAAACCATAAGAGATAGGTTTGGGTAGTAACTCTTGGTTCATACAGTACAAAATCACCATAACGATCAGTCATATACTTAACTATGTCATCGTCACTTTTATTAGCAGTTAACATTTGTTGCAGTTTTGTCCGTAAATCCTGAGCTATTTCAGCATTAGAGTCTGCGATGTTCTGGTTTTGACATTTTGGGCAGCGTAATTCGGCTGTTAATTTTTTAAAGCGGGCAGTTTTTTCAGCATCGTCAAATTGATAAACTTCAATTGCTGCATAAGCTGTTGTATAAAAAACAGAAATTATTGACAGGATAAAGATTGCTTTAAGTTGTTTCATTTGTCCACCCATTAGCTAGCATTACTTTAAAGTTAGACCAAACTTCAGCTGTTATTACTCCTACATGTCGGTATCTGATTATTCCTTGTGCATCTAATAAATAAGTTTCAGGTGCTCCATAAACCCCTAGGTCTAGTCCAAGCATTCCTTTTTCATCATAAATATTAAATTTATAGGGATCGCCTAATTGCTCTAGCCATGCTAAAGCTGCATTTCTATCATCTTTATAATTTAAACCAATGACGGGGACACTGGCTTCTTTGGCTATTGCTAATAATTGTTCATGTTCTTGGCGACAAGCTGGACACCATGTTGCCCAAACATTAATTAGTAAGGGTTGGCCAATAAAATCAGCATTAGTTAATAACTTGTTGGCATCGCGCAAAGCCGGCACTTGAAAAGCAGGAAAGGGTTTGTTTAATAAGGCTGAAGGAAGTTCCCTAGGGTCTATGCTTAGACCCTTCCATAAAAATGCTCCTAAAACAATAAATAGTGCTAGCGGAATAAATAATAATAATCTAGGCATGAGATGCCTCATCCGCAGTGGGTGTGCTTTTTTTTCTGCGATAGCGCTTATCTGTCACTGTGACTAGACCGCCCAAAGCCATTAGGGTGCCTCCATACCAAAGCCAGCGTACAAAGGGTTTATAATGAACTCGAACAGCCCATGCGCCATCATCTAAAGGTTCACCCAGTGCAACATAAAGATCACGAAAAACTCCCTGGTCTATGTCTGCTTCGGTCATCATGTTATTTTTTACGCTGTAATGTCTTTTTTCTGGGTTTAAAGTGGTGATAACACTATCTCCATCACGAACAACTATTTGACCTCTATCAGCAGTATAATTTGCACCTTGTACTTTTTGAATGCCTTTAAATTCAAATTCATATCCTGCCAGAGTCACTTTATCGCCTGAAACCATACGAATATCACGCTCTTCACTATAAACTGAGACTAATGTAATCCCGATGGCAACAACTGCAACGCCAAGGTGAGCAAGCATCATTCCATAATAACTCATGGGTAATTGTTTTAGTTTGGTAAAGATGTTGTCAGCATGTTTGAATTTACCGATAAATTCTAAAGATATTGTCAAAATGATCCATAGGCTAACTGAAATACCTAAAAACACTGAGAAATCAAACCCCGAACCATAAACAAAAGGAAACACTAATCCTATGAGTAAACTGGCAAGTGCAGGTTTCCAAAGTGCTTTAATCACTCGATCTATTGAAGTATCTCGCCAACGAACAGAGATTGAAATACCCAGGCCTATTGTCATTAAACTCATAATAGGAACAAAGACAGCATTAAAATAGGGGGGGCCTACGGAGATTTTTCCACCATCTAAAGCATCTAATAATAGAGGATACAAGGTGCCTAAAAGCACAGTCATCGCCATAACGGTTAAAAACACATTATTAATTAGTATTAACGTTTCTCTCGATAACCATGAAAAACGGGATTCACTTTGAACATTAGGTGCTTTGATGGCAAATAATGTTAATGAGCCACCAATGGTGATTGCCAAAAGAATCAGAATAAATAATCCACGTTCTGGATCACTAGCAAAAGCGTGTACAGAAGTTAATACACCCGAACGAACCAAGAATGTACCTAATAAACTTAATGAGAAAGCAAAGATTGCAAGTAGTAATGTCCAGCTTTTAAAGACACCACGCTTTTCAGTTGCAGCCAATGAGTGAACTAAGGCTGTACCGACTAACCAAGGCATAAGTGATGCGTTTTCAACTGGATCCCAAAACCACCATCCACCCCAGCCTAGTTCGTAATAAGCCCACCAACTGCCTAAGGTAATACCCATGGCTAAAAAAGCCCAGGCAACATTTGTCCATGGACGAGACCAACGTGCCCATGCAGCATCTAAACGTCCAGATAGCAAAGCTGCAATGGCAAATGCAAAAGCAACAGAAAAACCAACATAACCCATGTACAACATAGGAGGGTGAACGATTAATCCAAAGTCTTGTAATAAAGGGTTTAAGTCAGCACCATCGGCAGGGAATCTTGGTAAATAACGTTCAAAAGGGCTAGAGGTTAATAATAAAAATAAGATAAAGCCGATAGAGATCATGCCCATAACTGATAACACTCTTGCAAGCATATCTAATGGAAGGTCTTTGCTGAAAATACTGACGGCTAGTGTCCAGCCTGTCAGGATTAAAGCCCATAATAACAGTGATCCTTCGTGACCACCCCAGATAGCACTGAGTTTGTATTGAAAGGGTAGCTGACTATTCGAGTGATTAGCAACATAGGCAACTGAAAAATCATCGGTAGCAAAGGCGTAACCTAGGCAGATAAAACTGATCATAACAAAGAAAAATTGAGCTCTTGCCATTGATTGACCGTAGTGCATCCATAATTCATTTTTTACTGCAGTTCCATACATAGGAATTATTGCTAATAAAATAGAAAAACAAAACGCTAATATTAAAGAAAATTCACCTATTTCTGGTATCACTTTGATTCCACCTTTTTCTTCATTGATTCTGCAATTTCTGGGGGCATATAGTTTTCATCATGTTTAGCTAATACTTCATCGGCTTGAAAGATGCCTTGATCATCCATTTTACCTTGGGCAATAATTCCTTGCTCTTCTCGGAATAAATCAGGCAAAATCCCTGTGTATGAAACAGTCATGGGCTTTCCATAATCAGTTAAGTCAAAATTAACTTGTAAGGAATCTTTTGATCGTTTTACACTGCCTTTGACAACCATACCGCCCACCCGAATTCTTGTGCCTACGGGGGCTTCACCATTAGCTACTTGAGAAGTAGAGTAAAATAAATTAATATTCTGACTTAAAGCGTACATGGTTAAGCCAACAGCTATACCTGCACCAAATACAAGTGCAAGAATAATATATAAGCGTTTTTTTCTTTTTGGAGTCATATTGACTTGCTCTCTCTTTTTAAGCGGCGTTTTGCCTGTTTAAAAAATTGTCGTCTGTCCCAATAGACAGATAAAATATTGTAAAGAATTACGAATAAGCCTATGCCATAACTTAGCCATACATACAGGCCATGTTTACCCATTTGTAAAAAATCAGCAAAAGATGCAAAATGTCCCATAATTAATAACGCTCAACTAATGATTTAACCCAGTCAGATCTGTTTTCTCGCCGTAAAACCTCAGTTCGCGCCCGGCTCATTAATATGACAGCAAAAAAACAATAAAATCCAATAATCATAATTAATAAAGGAATCCACATGTCGGGTGGCATAGCTGGTTTTTCTGTCATCTTAAATGTCGCACCTTGATGCAAAGTATTCCACCACTCAACTGAATATTTAATAATAGGTATATTAACCACACCGACTAGAGCTAATACTGCTGCAGCTTTATCTCCGCTTGCAACATGTTCATAGGCTGAGGTTAAGGCAATAACACCAACATAAAGAAAAAACAATACTAGCATAGATGTTAGCCGAGCATCCCAAACCCACCAAGCTCCCCAGGTAGGTTTGCCCCAAATTGCACCCGTTACTAAAGCTAAAACAGCCATTGAAGCACCAATGGGAGCGCAAGATTTAGCAATTACATGAGCTATTTTTATTTTCCAGATTAATCCAATGGCACCTGCCACTGCCATCAGCATATAGCAAGATTGTGCCAGAATTGCAGTCGGAACATGTATATATATAATACGAAAACTATTTCCTTGTTGGTAGTCTGCTGGCGCAAATACTAATCCCCAAATAGTTCCAGTGACTATTAATAAGAAAGCTATGATGGTAAACCAAGGTAATAGTTTACTGGTTATATCATAAAACCAGCGAGGCGATGCTAATCGATAAAACCATCTAGGGAATTTTATTTTCATAATTTATTTCTCTTAACTACGAACACTAATTTTTAATGCAGCAACAATAGCAAAAGGAGCCAAAACAAGACTTAAGGCTAACATCGCTGCCAATAAAGCTAAATATCCTTGAATGGGTAGTCCTATGGAGCCAGCTTGAACACTACTTGCTCCAAAAATAAGAACGGGGATATACAGTGGAAGTACTAATAAAGAGATTAGAATCCCCCCTTTTCTCAAGCCAACAGTGAGAGCTGCACCAATGGCTCCTATCAGGCTTAATGTGGGCGTACCTAGCAGAAGACTTAGAATTAACGGTTTAACGCCTTCACTTGGAAGAAACAACATCAGGGCTAAAATAGGTGAGACCAAAGCAAGACAGAAGCCACTGATTAACCAGTGGTTCGTCACTTTTGCCAGAACCAGAAGTAGCAAAGGCTGGGGGCTTACTAGCATATGTTCTAAAGAACCATCATCAAAGTCACTACGGAAAATCCCATCTACTGACAATAAACTAGCTAATAATGCTGCAACCCAAATAACTCCTGGTGCTAGTTGAGATAAAAATGATGCCTCGGGACTAACGCCTAGGGGGAATAATATACCGACCATTAAAAAAAAAGCCAAGGGGTTAATAATGTCGTTTCGTCGTCGGAATGTTAGTAAAAGGTCACGACGGAGTGCGGCTAGAAAAAAATTCATCAAGTAAGAGCATTATCTAAATTAAGGCATCGTACTTCTTTATCTGGAATGCTAAGATTATGATGCGTGGTTAATATAATGCTACCACCGGCCTGAACATGCTGAGCAATTAAAGCTTCTTTTTCAGTCACTCCTTTTTTATCTAAGGCAGTAAAAGGTTCATCAAGAATCCAGAGCGGAGCACTGCTTAAGTATAAGCGAGCAAGCCCAACTCTACGTTGCTGTCCTGCTGATAAGGTATGACACGGTATATCTTCGTATCCATACAAGCCAACTTTTTCTAAAGCCTTGGGAATATTCATTTGATTTAGTGATGGGTCTAGCTGTGACATCCAGGCTAGATTTTCTTCTGCAGTTAACGTACCTTTAACACCGGATAAATGACCAACATATAATAATGCTTGATAAAAAAATTCTCTATCTTCCTCAATATTTTTACCATGCCAGAGAACTTCACCTTCAAAGGCATCTGATAATCCACATAGAATCCGCAATAAAGTTGTTTTTCCACTTCCATTTTGTCCTTCTATTTGCAACACTTCACTTTGATTTAAAATAAAGGATAGCCCCTCAAATAAGGTACGTTCATCACGCTCACAAAACAAGTTTTTAACTTCAAGCATGACTGGGGTGCAAAAAGGTAAGTATTAAATTGGTGAACATAAAGACGTTTAATGGTGGAAATAGTTCCAGGAAAACAAAAAAAACATATACACTTTTAGCAGTGATTGATGAGAGAAATATATAGAATAATTAATATTGGTGTACTTATAACAAATTATTTCAAATCAAATAATACCATACAGTCTAATCGCTAAAAAGAGAATAGGTAATAATCACAGTAGGCAGAGCAATTGTTCTGTGTTAAATAACTTAAAAAAATCGTTAGCATGTTGAATATAAAAGATAATTCTTATAGAAGAGTATTAATTAAAGTAAAAAGTCAGGAAAGCAATGAATGAGTTGATATAATTTACGATAGAGGATACAAGTTCATTGTGTCTAGTACATTAATTATACTTCAAACTGATTAAGCTATCCATATGATTAAATTGATTCATCTTACTTTTATTTTAACCTCGGTTATTAGTTTTTCTGCTCGTTTTGCATTGTCTTTTTTTAAGCCAGAAATACTACAAAATAAATTTATAAAAATTGCTCCGCATGTAATAGATACAGTATTACTTATTAGTGGAGTCGTACTTGTTTTACAAGGTAATTGGTTAGAAGGTGAGTTTGGGTGGATTGTATCAAAACTGACTTTACTGGCAGGCTATATTATCTTTGGTGTTATTGCTATGCGAGCAAAAACTAAGGGAAAACGCTGGATAGGTTTTCTTGCTGCTATGCTATGCTATGTTAGTATTTTTATAATAGCAATAACAAAAAATGGTTTTTTTTAGAAAGCTCTGAGTTCAGGAGTTAAAAAAAGAGTAGAAACAAAAAAGCCTCACTTGTCATAGACAAGTGAGGCTTTTTTTCAATAAATAATTTGACTTATTTACTGTGGTTGAACTTGAGCTGCTTGTAGACCTTTAGGTCCATTTTCAACTTCATATACAACAGTTTGACCTTCAGCTAAGGTTTTAAAGCCGTCACCAATGATTGCTCTGAAGTGTACAAATACATCTTCACCGCCATCTTCTGGGGAGATAAAGCCAAAACCTTTAGCTTCGTTAAACCATTTTACAGTACCAGTTGCCATTTTTGAAATCCTCAAAATGTAATAAAAAATAAAAAACGCGAGCAGATTGCATGATAAGGATTCAGAGATGTGCCAATAAAAGGATGTTCTTAGAAAACCAGCTTGAGCAAAAGCAAGCGAGTATATTCTAACTCACAAAATTAATAATTACACATTTTTTTTTAAGGTTTGTGCTGCATTTCTCTTTTTTTACAAATGTAAAATCTATATATTGCAAATGCTTAAGGTGTTCAGTTGATATAAGGTTGAAAAAAAACCTGTAAATATAGAGCTGGCTATAGATAATACATAGAAGACTATTTTAAAGGTGCATGAGTAATTGCTTAAATAACTATATTTGGCGTAGCACTCTTGCTATAGTATAACTTTTAAACAGTTAATATCTATTTCTAGTTTTTTTAGCACATCCTTACTACTTTTTAATTTTGCTTGATTATTCGTCAACCAAGATTCTGCTGACAGCATTTGCCAGCGTGATAGTAACGATTTTAGCCTTATTTTTCCACTCACTGTAAAATTCCATTGCTGTAATATTAGGTTGAATTCTTTTAGTTCACTTGGAATGACTGATTTTTGAAGCAATACCCAATGATTTAATAGCTGTTCAATCTGAGTTAATTGGTTGCTAATCAGTTGAGACACTTTTTTGGCATTTATTGATTCTATTGTTGTTTGCTCATTATCAGATATAACTTTAATTGAGTGGATAAGTTCGTTAGAACTAAATCTAACTGACGTTTCATAAAATGCTGAAGCTTCCATATCATTCATATAGCTTGCAGAATATTCCGTACAGGGTTTGGACGAAGTTTGGACTTCGCTTGTCTTGGATAAATTAGTTCCAATTAATTGTGGATAAAACCTTTTACCGGAATCTTTATCAACGATTTTTGATGCCAATAAAATGTCACCTATGGATTCGAATTTATGTCCAGCAATGCCTATATTGATTAATACAGGTAAATGCTGGAACTGAAAAATGGCCTGTGTATATGCAACTGCCCCTGCCATTGTTACTTTGCCGATTCCTGAAATTGTTAATACGATTGAATCATTTTTATAGATGGGAAAAGGATGGTTAAAAATTTCTTTTTTTAACTCAAATTGCTTAATTAAAGGTTTGGCTTCACATTCTAGCGCAGTATAAATAAACAGATTAGGCGTGTTGATAAAATGGGTCATAAAAATTAACAATGTTGATTATCAAATTGATCCATGATTTTTTGGTAGTAGAAAGCATCGTCTGTTTTATTCCTTTTCAACGCACCTTGTTGAAAAATTTTGCATTTTTTTAATAGGGTGGAAATTGCCTGCTGTTTATTTTGATTATTTAATGTGCCACCTATAATAATTTTTTGCAATGCGGCAATTCTATACCTATCCATTCCCCAGTGTGTTTTTGATAATTGGTCTTCATGTCCGCCATATTTGATAATTAGAGGTTCTTCAATAAACAATACAGGGTACTTGGCAGTTATTCTTAGCCACATATCATAATCTTCACAGGCTTGTAGTGATGTATCAAAACGGCCTAATTCAGAAAATATGGAATGGTGAATGATAATAGATGAAGGGGACATTGCACAGAGAGGCAGGCATCGAGAAAAAATCCAACCGCCTTTTTTTTTATGTTTTTTCATTTGATTGACTTTGACACCATTTCGAACCCATTGCTCCTCTGTATGACAAATTTTATAATCTGGCTTGGATTTTAATAAGCTGATTTGTTTTGATAGTTTTTCAGGGAGCCATTCATCATCAGAATCTAAAAAAGCTAGCCATTCTCCTTTTGCTGATGCTATTCCCTTATTTCTAGCACTACTAACACCGCTATTAGGCTGAGACAAATACTTTACCATGGGGAATAAATCTCGAATCATCTTTTCTGTTCCATCAGTAGAACCATCATCTACAACAATAACTTCAAATTCAGTGTATGTTTGCCTATAAACTGAATTTAAAGCACGCTTCAAAAGAGTGCATCGATTAAAGGTTGGAATTAAAATTGTTACCAAGTTCACTAAAACACCTTATATTTTAAATAACTGTTGAATTTTTATAATAAATAACATAAATTAAAGTAACTAAATAAAATATAAGGGTTTTCGATGGCAGTAACCATGCAAAAACAAGAAAGGCGTCAACAAAATCAGCATTTAGTTTCTGAATTACAAAAAGAGAGGAAAGATGTCTGGTCTTTGTATTGCAAAGTCGGAGAATTAAAACCTTTTTCAAGCTCGCAAGAAACACAATCTTTAGTAACCAAATTTTCTCAATTATTAATTGATTATGTTTCGCTAGGGCATTTTGGGATTTATGAGCGTATTTTATCAGGTACTGAGCGCAGAGAGGCTATTTTAAATAAAGCAAAACAAATTTATCCTGAATTCTCAAAAATTACAGATGCAGTTGTATCGTTCAATGATAAGTATGATGTTCAAAAAAAAGCATTTTCAGTTAAAGATTTAGAATTAGATTTATCTTCTTTAGGAGAGAAACTAGCAACAAGAATTGATCTTGAAGATGAACTTTGTGATTTGTTAGGTGGAACTGCTAGAACTGCCTAATTTTAAAAAAAACTGAGTAGAAACTGTACTCTTTACTAATTGTTAAACAATAGTAAAGAGTAACGTACTAGAATTATTCACCAATAGTAGTACCAATACCGGTATCTTTAGATACCTGAATAAACCTTTCTTTCAGCTGTTTAAAGGCTGACCATAATGTTTTATCCATCACCACTTCATTACCTATAGAAACTATAACTCTAGTAAGCTCAGGTATTTTAGTTTTAGTTGAGATCATATAAATGGGTTGTACGTAAAGGATAGAATTCTCCATCGGTAATATAATCATACGTCCCCTTTCCACACTAGATCCATGCTGGTCCCACAGAGTAAATTGTTCAGAAATTTTTGGATTCTGATCAATTAACGCATCAACTTGTGCTGGGCCATTTACCTGAATATCTTTGTTAAATTTGTAGATAGTTACACCAGGTTTATAGTCTTTTGAACATGCCTCATTATCTGCAGTACCTGCGACACCCACCATACTTAAATTATCACGGTGGACTGGCGTCATGGGGTTAATCATCACGAATTCTTCTCTATTATTACAATTGTTAAAATCCATGGTGATAAAATAAGGCAACACAGGCTTTTCATTGACAGTCGCAAATTGCCATGTTTCAGCTTGTTCATAAAATAAACCAGGTGTGGTCTGATGATATTTTGCATAAACCTTCATTTGTAAATAAAACAAATCACGAGGATATCGTAAATGTTGTTTTAGGTCTTCTCGCATAGTTTCTAATTTCTTGAATACTCCTGGATAAGCTCTGTTATATGCGTTAATGATTGGATCCGATGGATCTGAAATATAATATTTTACTGCGCCTGAATAAGCATCTACAGTAATTTTTACAGAATTACGGATATAATTAAATTCATGATCCCCATCTAGAAAATTATCTGCAGCAGGTTTAGAAACTGGATAATGATTAGATAAAGTGTAAGCATCTTGTACCCAGTAAAATCTATCTTTAGAAATAACAAGATAAGGGTCTTTATCCAAATGCAAGAAGGGAGTGAGCCTGTTGATGCGATTAATAATATTTCTTCGCATTAACACTTTGCTTTGTTGGCTAATGTTTGAGGAAAAAAATATTTTTTCGTCTTTAAAATAGAAAGAGAATAAAGCTTTCCTAAAATAGGATGGGATAGGAACTCCTGCCTTTCCCTCATAGCTTCCAATTACATCTTGATCTGCCTTCGCTGATTTTGCCACTTTCAATTTATTAGGGACAATAGCGTATTCATATTTTTCTTGACCATAAAAAATACTTGGGTATTTAACACTAAATCCCATAGAAGAAGACATATTAAGGTCTCGTAAATACCAAATAATAGGCTTCCCGGCATCTTGAGCCGCAGGTGTTACAACCGAGCCGTGTCCATGAGTATAGCGTAAGTGAGTATTTTCCCAGTTTTGAGCTTCAGCAGGTAATTTTTTTATGTTCATTTCCCTGGCTGCTAAATTGACTTGCTGGAAATGATCGTTAAGAAAATAACGGTCTTCATCAACTTCTAAAAAACGATAATAAGGTCTAATACCTTGTAATTGCATATAACCATCGGTTAAAAACTCTCTGTCCCAAACAGGAATATTATCAAAATGTTTTTTTGTACTCCATTTTTCAATGTCTTTCGTTGGGTCTAAAGTCACGGAAAAATCTATTGTTTTTATATTTTTTAAGTCGTAAGCATCTAAAGTAGCTTTAATATTATTCTCCATAAAATACTTTTCAGTACTTACGGGGCTGGGTGTGACAACAAATTTTTCCATTAAGTCAGGAATAGTCTGAGTTTTTTGTAGACCTAGAACAATTAAAAAAGCTGCGATAGAGATAAAAAATGGCATTTTAACTCTATGTTTTTCAGAAAAAATAAATATTATTGCGCTAGCAGCAGTCGCAATAAAGGTAATAATGGATAACCAGATTAATGGTAACTGATAACGAATTTCTACAAAACCCGGGCCGAAGAAAACAGGTTCATGCGAATTAGTATAGAGTAGTGAAAAGCGATCAAGCAAAAACCCCCAGACCACAAAAAGAACGACAAAGACAATGAGTATTGTTAAATGTATTTTCGCCCCTAATGGGTATTCTTGATTTTGATTAGGGACAAAAATATGTTCTAGCCAATACAAACATCCGACCAAAAAGAACAACAAAAAAGCTGTAATTAATAGCTCATGTTGAATTAACATGTATATAGGGTAGGAGAATAAATAGAAACTTATATCATTTTCGAAAACAGGTTCAGTTACTCCAGAAGAGCTACCAAAGAAAAAAAGAATAGCAGATTCCCATTGGTCATAAAAAGGAATTGCAATAGCAACAGCTAAAATAAGTGATATGGGGGTGTACACTTTAGCCGATCCATCCATAAAAACTTCAGCAAATCGTTGAAATCTTTGTCTTTTGTCGGCATCTAAAAGAACGTCGTCAGGGGGGTTTAACCCTAAATAACGTGAAGCTATCCAGAAATGAAAATAGAAAATACCAAAGAAGAGTAATGTGATCCCACCAGAAAGGATAAACCGATAAAGTAGTCTTAGCCAGTAATAGCCCTCTAACTCAAGTGATCTGAACCACCATAAGTCAACAATTAGGTCAAGAAAAAAATAATAGAAAGCAACATATAAAATAATGCCAATAACGAGTGTTGCTACTGCCAAAGCGGGTAACAGTTTCCAGTTACGCATAAAGTTCTCCCTATTGTGTGGACAGATAAATGTCCACATTTTTTTAATTGATAATAATTATTTTAACACCCAATGAAAAAATCCGTAGCCATTTTCTCACCCACTATTATATAGAGATGTTCTTACATGAATCAGTTGGGTAAGATTGTTCACAAAGCCATAAAGTAAAGCACTATCCAATGGCTTAGAAGTTAGGTTTTAGCTAATTTATTTGGTTTGTCATAGGCTTGGGTCATATGTGATGCGAATAACTTTTGAGCCACCTGAGTAACGGCTATTGGAAAATACGATACGACCAAGCCCAGAATAAATAAAATCGGTTCGGCTAGTATCCGGTCCGTAATAGAATGGCATCCATCTTTTTCCCGTTTGATAACTATTTACGTCGCTTGGTGCACCAAGGATGCTGATAACAGTGTCAGAAGTCATTCCTTTTCTAATTTTAATAAGTACAGAGTCTGCAGGCGGGTTGTTTTCTACATCACCTACTGAAATAGATTCAGAAGACTCTGAGTGTGATGGGTTTGATGAGCAACCTTGAATAGAAATTGCGATGAATGATGTGAAAAGTAAAGCAAATATTTTTGAATTCATATTCATTTTTTTGCTAGAAATAAAAATATGTATTATGCACTAAAATCAGTTTATTGCCATGAAGTTATGGTGTAGGTTATTTTTATTGCTCCCACGTTCTGAATTGTGAGTATTTAAGCGCACACCTGTTCAGTCAGAATTAATAGAGATACCCTTAACATTGAAATGCAAGAACGTACAAACGATATTTGAAGAGCATTAAGTTAATCTTTTAGTAAGATGAGCAAAGAAGGAGCTTAAAATATAAATACACGATATATAGTTTTCCACACCCAGCCATAAAATTTTTCTAAAAAATTCTCCAATTTAAAAAAACCTAAAATGGCCATCAATAATGTAAAGCCAAGCACCCACTTAAATGGCAGGATAATAATTGATTCACCCACAATATTAAATCCTGCAAGAAACAGCCATATCACTATGGATGTTACAAATGCGAGTAGACCTGAAAGAAATGCAACTGCAAATCTGTCTATTAAAGAGTGTTCTTCTATGTCTGGTTTTTTATAATTCATTTTGTTGATGCAATTTAAGAAAAATTGATTTCAAGACAAATTATGCATTTGTTTCTAAACTTTTGCTGGCTACTTCAAAAACATCTTTAGAAATGTCCTTTGTATTTATGATCTTTTCTAAAGCGTCTTTCATTAAAGTCTGTCTGTTTTTATCAAAGCGTTTCCATTGTGTTAAAGCGGATACCATTCTTGAGGCAACTTGAGGGTTTATTGTATTTAAAGCGATTACTTGGTCTGCTAAAAACTGATAGCCTTGTCCATTTGCTGCATGAAAATGTATTTGGTTTGCTTGGCTAAATGCTCCAATTAATGAGCGTACCCTGTTGGGTGTTGTTATTTCAAATGCGGGGTGTTTCATTAATGCCTGTACTGTAGAAAAAGTATCTTTGGCACTACTGCATGCCTGTAAAGTAAACCATTTATCAATAACTAGTGCTTCATTTTGCCATTGCTGATAAAAACTTTGTAAGACAGATTGTTTTGCTGGGTTTGAGCTATTTATTATGATGGATAATGCGGCTATTTGATCTGTCATATTTTTTGCAGTTTCAAACTGTTTGTCCGCTAATTGATAATTTTCTTCTGACTCCAGTTTGTTTAAATAACTTAAACATAGATTTTTGATTCGTCTTCGTCCAATGGAACCTGCATCAAATTGACCTGATTCATCTTTATGATACCGCTGATATAGTTCTAAGAATTCATCTTTTAATTGTTGCGCTAAGGTCAGCTTAACAAATTCCCTCGCTTGATGAATTGCATCAACATCAATGACCTCCATTTGCCCTGCAAGATAATTTTCTTCTGGTAAACTTAACAGGAGTGAAAAATAGGATAAATCATCCCATGATTGCTGTAGTATTTTTTTAAAAGACTCAACCAGCAATGAGTTAAGTTGCAAGTTTCTTCCTTGCTGAATATCGTCAATTAAGCCTAAAATAACTTTCCCGCTCATTTTTTGGCCGGCTTCCCAGCGGTTAAAGGTATCGGTGTCGTAGCTTAATAAGAAGGCTAAATCTGTTAGACTTTGTTGTATTTTTAATATGACAGGGGCTGAAAACCCTCTTAAAAGAGAGGGGACAGGCTTTTCATCTAATTGCTCAAAAACAAAAGTTTGTTGTTCTGACTTTAAGTCAAGGATGATTTCTTCACAAGGTGTATGATTGTCAACTCTAAGGGTTGCGTTTGAACCATTTTTTTCTAAAAGTCCTAGTCTTATAGGAATATGCAAAGGCGTTTTTGTTGGCTGTCCTGGTGTGGGTGCAGTCTGTTGTTTAAGCGTTAAACTATAAGTTTTATCAGCGGAATTATATTTTTCTGTAACCTCAATTTCAGGGGTTCCAGCTTGTGAATACCAATACCTAAATTGTTTTAGGTCAAAATCATTTGCCGTTTCCATAGCATTGACAAAATCATCACAAGTAACGGCTTGACCATCATGAAGTTGAAAATATAAATCACTTCCTTTTTTAAACCCCTCTTCACCTAACAAGGTACGAATCATGCGCACGACTTCTGCTCCTTTTTCATAAACAGTTAAAGTGTAAAAGTTATTGATCTCAATATAAGAATCGGGACGAATGGGGTGTGATAAAGGCCCTGCATCTTCTGCAAATTGTCGGGTGCGTAATAATTTAACATCTTCTATTCGCTTTACTGCTTTTGAGGTTTGATCACCGGTAAATTCCTGATCACGAAAAACGGTAAAACCTTCTTTTAAACTGAGTTGAAACCAGTCACGGCAGGTGATTCTATTGCCTGTCCAGTTATGGAAATATTCATGTCCAATTACACCTTCAATATGTTCGTAATCGGAATCAGTTGCAGTATCTGGTCGGGCAAGTACAAATTTGGTGTTAAATATATTTAGTCCTTTGTTTTCCATTGCGCCCATATTAAAGTGTCCAACAGCAACAATCATATACAAATCTAAATCATATTCTCGATCATACGTTTTTTCATCCCAGCGCATTGAATTTTTGAGTGACTGCATAGCATGGTCGCATTTATCAATATCATGCGATTCAACAAAAATTTGTAGAGTAATTTCTCGGCCACTCATGGTAGTGAAGCTATCTTCAATACATTCAAGTTGACCTGCAACTAAAGCGAATAAGTAGCATGGTTTTTTAAATGGGTCTTCCCAGGTTACCCAATGACGATTATTTTTTAGTTCTCCTTCAGCTACTTTATTTCCGTTTGATAATAAAACGGGGTATTTATCCTTATCACCGACTAATGTAGTTTTAAATGTACACATAATATCTGGGCGATCTAGAAAATAAGTGATTTTCCTAAAGCCTTGGGCTTCGCATTGTGTACACATCATTGTGTTTGAAAGGTAGAGTCCTTCGAGTGCTGTATTTTTTTTGGGGTTAATTATGTTTTCTATAGAAAGTGTAAAGGGTTGTTCTTGAGGGACACAGTTTATGGTTAACTCTTCATCACTTTGTTGATATTGGTCAGCACTCAAAGCAATGCCATCTATTGCAACACTGATTAATTCTAAACCTTCACCCTGCAAAACTAATGGTGAATTTTGACCTTGGCTGTGTGGGTTATTATGTATTGATAATTTTGATACGATGCGTGTTTTTTCTTCATCCAAAACAAAATTAAGGTCTACATTTTTGATCAAGTATTCTGGTACAGTGTAATCTTTTAAATGGATAGTTTGTGGATTTGCGTCGCGCATAATAATAGGTATGTTTTGAATAATTATTGAAATTAATAGGGTGTTCTTAACTATTTGTTATATATGGTTTAATCAATTCTTTCCAGATGGCATAGCCATCGCCATTTAAATGAACTCCATCTCGAGTATATCTTGTTTCCAAGTGAAAGTTTGGTGCCAGCCCTTTATTTAAATCTATGTATGTAATTGATTCGTTTTGCTGTGCTAATTTCTGTAAACGATCATTTAATAACGTTATGTTTTTGTTTAAACCTTTTCTCTGCTTCCCTGCCAAAATAGTAGATTGAATATAAACCTCTATCCCTCGGGCAACTAGTTTATTAACAATATCTTTATAATTATTGAAGACTTCATTGACATTTTTTCCGGAAGAAAAATCATTTATTCCTATCATAATAAATGCTTTTGATGCAGATGATGAATAAATGCCTTCTAGTCGATTGAGAACACCCTCTGTTCTGTCTCCATCAATACCTCGATTTGCAAGTCTTAAAGAAGGAAACAAATCTTGCCATTCTGCATCATCAGTGAGGCTGTCTCCAATAAGAACAGCATCATAGGGATGGTTTCCATGTTGCTCAAAAAAAGATTTTTTATGGTAGAAGTAATCAGAACGCTTTGTGTGGATTTCTGAGCATAAAGTTTGCACTATCAATCTGGCTGGTTCAAAAGGAAACAATCGATACTGTACTACGACTGCTCCACAAATGAATGAAAATACCATACATAATATAATTAACATGAATTTATTCAATTGCAGTTAAATTTGAGTCTTGTTTTTGTAAGAAAAAATAGCGAGAAACCCCCAGGCCAATATAAAAGCAACTCCACCAAATGGTGTAATCATCCCAAGCCATTTTATATTTAAAATAGCCAGTAAATATAAGCTACCTGAAAATAAGATAATCCCAAAAAACATGAGCCAGCCAGCTCTTTTTAGATGGATTGAATCTGGGGCTTGTTGATAAAATATAGCGATAAGACCTAAGCCAAGGGCATGCCACATTTGATAGTCTACGGCGGTTTTATAAACAGCTAACATTTCTGGGCTTAAAATAGTTTTTAAACCGTGCGCACCAAAAGCACCCATAGCTACACCGGTAAGGCCACAGATAGCACTTAATAATAAAAATTGCATTATTTTTCCTTAAGCCTAGGTATTAATTGCACTAAGTTACAAGGCTTAGTGCGAGAATCTAGTTGATCTTTAATTAAGTCATCCCATGCGGTTCGACATGCGCCTGATGACCCTGGCAAGCAGAAAATATAAGTGCTGTTTGCCACACCAGAAAGTGCTCTGGATTGAATGGTGGAGGTTTTTATATCTTGGTAGGAAAGCATTCTAAATATCTCGCCAAAACCATCTAGTACTTTATCTAACAAAGGCATCACTGCTTCGGGAGTTCCATCTCGTCCAGTAACACCTGTTCCACCTGTGGTTACGATAGCATTAATGTCTTTGTTTGCAATCCAGCTGGAGACAACTGCTCGGATCTGGTAAATATCATCAGCAACTATTTTTTTTTCAAATACTTGGTGTCTGGCAATTTGGATGCGTTCAACCAATGTGTTGCCAGAGGTGTCATCGGCCTCTGTTCTTGAATCAGATATAGTTAAGACACTAATGTTTAAAGGGATGAAAATTTTATCTGCGGACATTATAATTCCTTATTTTAACACCAGAAAAAAGGCTTCTGATCCACGTTGAATATTAATTAATAAGGCTCTCCGTGGGTCAACAACCTGGCTAAGTTGATCCAGATTACGCACTCTATATCTATTAGCAGAAACGATAATGTCACCTGGTCTTAACCCGTTTTTCCACGCATACGATGTATTATCAATTGCAGCAAATAACACACCTTCAACTTGTCCTCTTTGTGACCCGGTTAGAATAGTGCCTTTCAATGTTTTGTGTAATGAGTCGCCTTTTAACTGAGGTCGTTTGGGTTTACCTATTTGAGCAGTGATGGATTGTTTGTTTCCCGCACGTATTAATCCTACTTGGACTTCATCACCTATTTGTAAGAGGCCAATGATATTCCTGATTTGGTGACTACCTTTAACTTTTTTACCATTTAGAGAGACAATAATATCTCCCGGTTCTATTCCTGCCAAGTCAGCCGCTGAGTTACCCTCTACTTTACTAACCACTGCTCCACGTCTGCTTTTTAAGTCAAATGCCTTGATAAGCTCAGGGGTTAGATCTTGCGTTGTAACGCCTAATAGCCCTCTTTTAACTTCGCCATGCTCAATCAATGTTTCTTTCAGTGTCATGACCATGTTAGAAGGTATGGCAAAACCGATTCCAACATTTCCTCCGTTAGGAGCAAGAATAGCTGTATTCATCCCAATAAATTCACCTCGTAAATTGACTAATGCCCCACCTGAGTTACCAGGGTTAATTGATGCATCAGTCTGGATAAAATCTTCATAACCCTCAATTCCCAAGCCTGTTCGACCTAATGCGCTAACAATGCCTGAGGTGACTGTTTGCCCCAGGCCAAAAGGATTGCCTATAGCTACCACAAAGTCACCGACTTTTAATTCGTTTGAATTAGCAATAGGCAATTCAGTCAGGTTTTCCGCTGCAATTTGGATAACAGCAACGTCTGCTTCTGGATCTGTCCCCAACAATTTAGCGTTTAATTGACGTCCATCACTGAGTGTTACCATGATTTGATCTGCTTTATCAATGACATGATTGTTGGTTAACACAAATCCTTGTTGGCTATCAATAATGACACCTGAGCCCAAACTGTTTTTTTGCTGTCTTTGTTGCTTGGGTAATTGAAAAAAATGTTTAAAAAAAGGATCTTGTAATAGAGGGTTCTCTCTTGTAGTGACATTTTTTGTGGTAGATATGTTAACCACTGCTGGCATACTTTTTTCTAGCATAGGTGCTAAAGAAGGCAGAGCTTGTCCATTAACATAACCTGGTAATGCCGCATAAGATAATGAGTAGAATGGCAAGAAAAGTGTAGCTAGCAGAAAAAATTTTAATATGTGAATAAAAATGTGGTTCATTTTTTCTCCATTAAGAGATTAACTTTAAGTGAATACGATATTGTAGCTGTATTTAATATACTATGGGCTAAGGTATGAATTTACAACTTTGTGTGTTTTTATCAATAAAAACAGGTAGTATTACCTTATGGACACCTCCATTAATTTTCTCATCCACAATTAATAGAGGCGTCCTTATTTGAAATATTATGATTTTAATATTAATAGAGGGATTATGAGAAATTATATTTTAGCAGTATTAATTGTTTCGGCCATAGTGGGATGTGGGGTTTCATCAGGAACCAAAGTTATACAAGTACAAAATAAAAAAGTAGAAGTAAAAGTAAAAGACACCTCTGATGAGAGGCCGTGTGTTAAAAACTTTATTTATAAAGGGAGTTTTTTAGCAGGGCGAACATATAAAACATACGCTTTTATAAAAAATATATCTAAAGAGAAAGCGATGAAGCTCGCTGCTCTTTATACAGTTAATGATGGATGGTCAATTATCAATGCTGATAAAGACCTCGGTATTATCAGTGCTTCACAAACAGTGAGCTATGGGAAAGGAAAAGTAGTGCCTTTGAGTATTGGATTTGAAACTAAGAATGCCGGCGTTAAAATGACAATGACATATTCAACATCAGGTGGTGTGACTTCTCCACTTGAATCAATAAAGAATCATTTTTGTTCTACCATTGAAGCGGTAGAGAGTAAATAAGATAAATAGCTAAATACTAGAATTTATCAGCACTACTAAATTATTATGGGCTGGTTTTTAAATTCAATTAACTTGCGCTATTAAGTTTCTGTTACTTCAATTTCATTATTTTTTTCAGTATAAGTTATGCTCTGTTCTACTTTAGCCATCGTTTTTTGAATACCGATTCGTTTTTCAATATTAATAAGCAGTGGTGATTTAATAGAGCCTTTAACTGTTGGCAGATTTGGTTCGCTTGAATTTTTATCTTTATGAAGGATCAACAGGATTAATAACTCATCAGTAGGTTGCATGTCTAAAGTTGAAACCTCTTCATCTGTGAGTAAAAATTGATAATTGATATTAAAGTTAGATGGATGTGCAACTGAAAACGCTATATTTTCATCTGTTGTAGATTGGAGTAAAAAAACTATTGTATTGTCTTCTTGATGGAATAGCTGGAATTGGGTCTGGTCTTCAAAACCTGGTATGCCTTTTGGAAAGCTAATGATTGTATCTGAGTTGATTTGCTGCTCGCCGAAAGCTTTAGATTTGATTTCCATAGAGTATTTCCTAAAAATTAAGAATAATAAACTTAAATATATATCATTTAACAATATTTTCAAGGAAGATATTGATTTGTAACTGTTATTTTTAATATTGATTGGTTGTCTGGTTTAGTACTCATAAGGCTTGCGAGTTTTTATAGAGTATTTCATTGAAAGATATAAAATACTCTCCATTGCATCAATTGTTTGTTGTGTGTATTCTGCAATACATGCAAATACATTTAATCTCGGTTGGAAACCGGATGCCTAGTTGGGTTCAGCAAGGCTTTAACGAATATGCGAAGCGAATGCCTAGAGATTGCGAAGTGGTGCTTAAAGAGGTTTTACCGGGTAAGCGTAGTAAAAATAGTGATCTTAAAAGAATCGTAAGAGATGAAGGTGAACGGATGATTCATGCTCTTTCTACTAAATCGCATGTGGTGACTTTGGATATTCCTGGTAAACCTTGGACGACACCAGAACTTGCAAAAGCGATGAGTAGATGGATGGAAAGTGGTCAAAACATTGCCTTGATGGTTGGAGGGCCAGAAGGATTATCAGATTCCGTTAAAGAATTAGCGAGGGAATCATGGAGCCTCTCTAAATTAACCTTACCCCACCCTTTAGTTCGGGTTCTTGTTGCTGAGCAATTATACCGAGCCTGGAGCATCCTTAATAACCACCCCTATCATCGATGAAAAAACAATTGATTTTGGCTTCTGCTTCTCCTCGAAGAAAAGAATTGTTGGATCAAATTGGTGTCAGATATATTGTTCACCCAGTAGATATTGATGAGACGCCAAACCAGGCAGAAGTAGCTAAAGATTATGTAATTAGAGTAGCAGCTGAAAAATCAAAGACTTGTTTTGAAGCTATTGATAGTTCATTACCCGTATTGGCAGCTGATACTAGTGTTGTCATAGATGGACAGGTTTTAGGTAAACCAGAAAACGAAGCACATGCAAAGGAGATGATGAAACAGCTTTCAGGGAGAACACATATTGTTTATAGTGCAGTTTCATTAAGAATTAGTGATTACGAAATTGAGACAAAGCATTTTCAGGCATTGAGTTTAACCGAAGTAAGTTTTAGAAAAATAACTTCAACCGAGATTAAGAGGTACTGGCAAACGGGTGAACCACAGGGGAAAGCAGGCGGTTATGCAATACAGGGATTAGCAAGTATTTTTGTACAATCAATTAATGGAAGTTTTTCCGGTGTCGTTGGTTTACCGTTATTTGAAACAGCAGAGTTATTATCTAAACAGGGAATAATAATAAGTAATGAGTGAAGAAATTTTAATAAATGTAACCCCACCTGAAACAAGGGTAGCGGTGATAGAAAACGGTGTTCTTCAAGAGTTATTTATTGAACGTGAAAATAAAAAAGGTTTAGTGGGTAATATTTATAAGGGTGAAGTTTGTCGGGTATTACCTGGAATGCAAGCTGCATTTGTTGATATAGGACTTGACCGTGCAGCATTTCTTCATTTGTCTGATTTTAGTAATAAAGAACTTGAGCGTCGGGGGTCTGAACAGATAGAGCATTATCTTCGTGAAGGGCAAATGGTGGTTGTTCAGGTAACCAAAGGTCCATTGGGTACAAAAGGGGCTCGATTAACGACAGAAATTTCTATTCCATCTAGGTTTCAGGTTTACATGCCTTTTGCAACCAATTCAGGTGTTTCTCAAAGAATTGAATGTTCTAAAGAAAGAAGCAGGCTGAAAGCTTGTATAGAAAAATTTCAAGAAAGCCATGAAAGTGGAGGATTTATTGCAAGGACTGCGGCTGAATGTATTGAAGAGCATATGATGATTTCTGATATGCTTTTTTTGACCAAATTATGGGAGGGAATTTCTGAAAAAATAAGTTCATCTGATGTTAAAGCATTGATTCATGAAGACTTATCATTGAGCATTCGTACATTACGAGATTTATATAATGAGGGTATTGAAAGGATAAGAGTCGATTCTAGAGAAACGCATGAAAAACTTATTGCTTTTGCAGAAATTTTTGTTCCAGAAATTGTACCTGTCATTGAACTTTATACCGGTGAATGTCCTGTATTCGATATTTATAATGTTGAAGATGAAATTACTCGAGCATTAGGTAGAAAAATAAACTTAAAGTCTGGAGGTCATTTAGTGTTTGATCAGACGGAAGCGATGACAACTGTAGATGTAAATACAGGAGGATATGTTGGCGGCAGGAATTTAGAGGAGACAATTTTCAAAACTAACCTGGAAGCGACCAAAACTATTCCTAGACAGCTAAGGCTACGTAATTTAGGAGGTATTATTATTATTGATTTTATCGACATGCAAAGTGCAGTCCATAAAAAACAGGTTTTAGATGCACTTCAAGCAAATTTAGATAAAGATCATGCTAAAAATAAGATTACAGAAGTCTCTGCTCTTGGCTTGGTTGAAATGAAACGCAAAAGAACGCGAGAAAGCTTGGAACACATACTTTGTGAGCCTTGTAGTGCTTGTGGAGGGAGAGGTGTATTAAAAACAGCTGAATCTATGTGTCTGGAAATCTTTAGAGAGATTATTAGGGAGGTAAGGCAATATAATGTTCAAACGCTATTGGTACTTGCGTCTCATGGTGTTGTAGAGATGTTGCTGGACGAAGAAGCGGATATGTTAGCAGAATTAGAACTATTTTTAGATGTACAGATTAAATTTAGACCTGAAGCGGAATACAATCAGGAACAGTATGACGTTGTTTTATTATAGGCGCCCTTAAAGCCCGAGTAATTAAAAAACATCACCCAGCCACTAACGTGGGTCTTTATGAAATACTAGAACTTTTGAGCAGAATGCCCGCTAGCAGAGGATAACCGTAGATAGGATAACAACGGTGATATTTTGAGGATACTTACTGAACTTACTTGAATTTATAGATATTAATAGTGATACACCACATAACATTTTTTACACGGCATTTGTTGTTCTGGTCTTTAATTTTTTTTGCAATTGTCATAAGTTCCATAAGGCTTTTTATTTTAGGTGTAGAGGAATATAAAACAGATTTAGAGAACAAAATTTATGAACTGACTTCCATTCCAGTTGAAATTGGAATTTTGAAAGCGAATATGCGAGGAATTGACCCTGAAGTCATTCTAAAAAAGATTAAAATAGCCACCGAAAATGATCAGCCTATTCAACTTGAAGAAGTTAGAGTGGGGCTAAACCTAGTTAAATTACTTATTACGCGTCAAATTTTGCCCTCAAGCAGGTTAACTTTAGTGGGTGCTAAATTATCAATCATAAGAAATAAAGATGGAAGTTTGTCAGTTGTTGGTTTGGATAGTGATAAATCTAAGCAACCTCTTTGGTTATTAAATGGTGGACAATATGAGGTTTTAAAAAGTGAAATTACCTGGTTAGATAAGACTAGAAATACCCCGCCAATTACCTTTAAAAATGTTGATGTTTTGATAAAAAATAATAGGGAGGATCATGCGCATGAGCTTCACCTTGTTAGTCAATTACCAGAGCAATATGGCAAGAATATAAGAGTCTCTATGGATATTCGAGGGGATATTTTAGAGTTTGAAAAGTTAGATGGTCGAGTCTATGTTGAAGCTGACGAAGTATTTTTTTCTGAGGTTTTAAACGATTTTTTACATACAAATTTAGACCTTGCCGAGACTATAAAAATCACAGATGGTGAAGCCAAAGGAAAAGGGAATTTAAAAATATGGAGCCATTGGCAAGAATCTAAGGTGACTGCTCTGGCAGGCATTATTCAGGTTGAAGATGTTATTCTACATAAGCATCAAAAGACGGTTGATATTAAATCGCTAAACACAGAATTTATAGGTTCTATTCTAGCTGATGGTTGGAAATTTAGTGTTAACCAATGTGATCTTAAAACAAAAAATCAACACTGGCCAGATACAGAATTCAGTTTTTCTAGCAATAAAGATTTTACTCGCCTAACCACTTTAATTACCCAATTAGATTTGCATGAATTAACTGAGTTGATTGGTTTTTTTTCGCCTTTCGAAAAAAAACAGCAGGAACTTATTGCTGATTTAGAGATTAAAGGTGTTATCAAGAATTTTTCTATTGATGCAAATTTAAAAAGTAATCGTTTTTCTTTTAAAGGAGATTTTGATAATTTTTTTACCTATGCACATTTGAAGATACCACAAATTGAAAATTTGACGGGTAGCATATGGGGTAATAATAATCAAGGAAAGATCAGTTTAAATACAAAAAAAGGTGCGATATATTTCCCTAAATTATTCAGACAACCTTTTTTAATTGAAGACTTATATGGTCAGCTTGAGTGGCAACAAAAACAGGATGAATGGAAAATCCAATCAAAATCTCTGATTGCTGAGAATAAAGATATACATACTGAAACCCGGCTGGTTTTAATCATTCCTAAAAGTGATCAATCTATTTTTATGGATTTACACACTTCTTTTGCCAATGTGAATGACGTTAGTTCATTATCAACCTATTATCCAGTGGGTATTATGAAAAGAAAGTCCATTAAATGGTTGGATAAAGCGTTTGTATCAGGGCAAATTGAGCAAGGTGGAATATTGGTTTATGGTGAGATGAAGCACTTTCCCTTTCTTAAAGGGCAGGGCGTATTTGAAGCATTGATTAATGCTTCAGATGTGGAGTTAAATTTTTCTCCTGATTGGCCAAATTTAACTCATGGTGCTGCTGAAATTTTATTTTTAAAAAATGGTCTGGAAGCCGATATTGACCATGCAAAACTTGAGCATTTAAAAATAAAGAATGCGGCAGTAAAGATTCCTTCTTTTAAAAAAAGCAACCATTTATTTGTGAAAGGTAATGCAGAAGGTCGTATTGCGGATGCTTTAAGTTTTTTACAACAAACACCCATTAATATTAATAAAGGTGTTGATAAATTTATTGATGCAATTGATTCAGAAGGTAATGCAAAAGTTGAATTAGATTTAAAGGTGCCTATGAAAAAACATGCTGTTCCTAAAGTTAATGGAGTGGCACATTTTAACAATGCAAATTTGACAGTAAAGTCTGTAAATTTGAATATTGAAGAATTGACAGGTAATTTAAGTATTACCGAAAAGGGATTGTTCAGTAATAACTTAACAGCTAAAACCTTAGGCTATCCTATTGGGATAACAATTGATTATGATAAGCTTAAAACAAGTATTAATATAAACGGGGTTACGGATAGTCAGGAGTTAAAGAAACAGTTCAGTTTTTTAGACAAAGATTTTATAAAAGATAATCCTGTGAATGGTTCAACCCCTTATAATATAATTGTAGATTTGCCATCAGTAGAAAATATCTCTCCTAAAATTAATCTTAAATCCAGTTTGGCTGGAATGCTGATTGAATTGCCTGGTGGTTTACAAAAAACAGCAGAACAAGAAAAGTCTTTGCTGATTAATATGGCATTGAAAGAAGGGAATTTTTTTCCGCTTAAAATAAACTACAATGATCAAATAAGAGCCGCAGTACGTTTTAATAAACAAGAGAAATTAGTCCATTCCGCTCAAATTGTTTATGGACAACATGAAGCTCTTGCTCCTGAACAAAAAGGGTTGAATATTCGAGTTGATCAAGAAATTTTAGATGCATCTGAATGGTTGCCTTTTGTAACGCAACCATTAAATAGTAAACAGAGTGATGAAAATAGTAAAGAAGACTCAGAGTTGGAGCTCAATAAAATTAGTTTAAAGGCAGGGAAATTACTATGGAAAGGGAAAGAACAAGGAGCCTTAGAATTAGAATTGAAAAATGCAGAAAATCAATGGAATGGAAATGTTTTGTCTTCTATTGTCAAAGGTACTTTTGTCATTCCTCATCAGAAAACTAAAGCAGATAAAATTATATTAAAACTTGATAGGCTAGATTTGTCGGGATTGGTGCAACTAAATAAAAGTAGTTCTGGTGAAATTATAGAGCAAGATATGCCCATTGTTGAGATCAGTAGTAAACACTTATTGTGGAATAAGGTTGATTTAGGGACGCTTAAAATTGAATCAGAAATGGCGGTAGATGGAGTCAGGTTTAGTAAAATTGATGTTATTTCAAATAATCTTAAAATTAAACTTAAAGCTAATTGGATAAAGTTAGATAATTATAATGGAACTGAGTTATCAGGAGCTGTGAGTTCAGGGGATTTTGGTAAGACTCTATCTCAACTAAACATAACAGATGATTTGAAAGATGCTCAAGGGGCTGTGGATATTAATGCAGAATGGACTGGCTTACCTTATCAATTTTCTTTTCATCAAGCTTCAGCAGAGTTAGGTCTACAGTTAAAAGAGGGGCGAATTTCAAGTATTGAACCTGGGATCGGTCGTTTTTTAGGGCTTGTTGCAATGGAACAGTGGCTAAAACGGTTGAAGTTTGATTATGGAGATATGTATAAGCAAGGGTTAAGTTTTAATAAAATAACAGGGAGTTTTAAGATTAATAATGGAATAATGACGACTAATGATTTATTGATTGATGCAATTCCAGCCCATATTTCCATGAAAGGTGAAGTGGATTTGCTTAATAAAACACTTGATCACAAAGTTAAGGTTGTCCCTAAAAGTTCAGCTGCAATACCCATTGCTGGTACAATTGTAGGTGGCATTGCAGGAGCTATTACCCAAGTCTTAGATAAGGATTATACAGATGGGTATTTTTTTAGTTCAAACTATAGTATCACTGGTCAATGGGATGATATCAAGGTGATACCTCTGCATGCCCAAGATGGAATTTTAAATAAAACATGGTCTGGGTTAACAAATTCAACCGCTCAGAGTAAAACCGTAAAAGCTAAAAGAGAAAAGAGGCAACAATGAGTATATGTGCAGCCATACAAATGGCATCAAGTCCAAATGTTGACGCTAATTTATTACAAGCAGGGAAATTAATTGCTGAGGCAGCTAATCACGGAGCAAAGCTGATTACTTTACCTGAAAACTTTGCTTTGATGGGTGTGCACGAGCTTGATAAAGTTAAGATTCGAGAAATGGATGGGCAAGGTCAAATTCAGCAATTTTTATCAGAAACGGCAAAAAAATATAATGTTTGGCTTATCGGTGGAACCATACCCCTAATTGCTGATGACGAAAATAAAGTAAGAGCTGCCTGTCTAGTCTATAACGAAAAAGGGGAAAGAGTCGTTCGTTATGATAAAGCTCATTTATTTGATGTCAGTGTACCTGATACGGGTGAAGAATATAGAGAGTCAGATTCAATTGAAAAGGGGGGTGATCCTTTTGTGTTTGATACACCTTTTGGAAAAATAGGTATTGCTGTTTGTTACGACCTTAGATTTCCCGAATTTTTTAGGAAGATGAGTCAGCAAGGTGCTGAAATATTCGTTGTACCTGCCGCTTTTACAGCAGAAACTGGCGCTGCTCATTGGGAAATATTGTTACGTGCAAGGGCGATAGAAAATTTATGTTATATCGTTGCGCCTAATCAGGGTGGGTTTCATCTTAATGGTCGACAAACCTTTGGACATAGCATGGTGATAGACCCATGGGGTGTGGTTTTAGATTGTTATAAAACCGGGGCAGGTTTTGCTAGTGCTGAAATAGATCTGGAAAGATTAAAAAAAGTAAGGACTTCGTTTCCTGTTTTAAATCATCGACGTTTTTTCTATAAATAAATAATATGCATTTTAAAAAAATTTATATTTTAATAACATTGTTCATTGTCTCATGTTCTGATGTTCAGCAAACAAAGTACAAGGATACTGAACACCTTGAAGTCCCGCCTGAAATGAAGATAACTAAAAAATCTCCTGTCGTAGTCGAAGAGGATGTAAAAGACGAAGCAGACGAAGAAGAATCTGTCGATAAAGGATTAGGAGAAAATATTTTATTAGTTGGGACTGAAAAAAAATCGGTGATAAAGATTAAAAAGAAATTTGATCGCTCATGGGAATTGATCGACCAGGCTTTAAAGTTAGAAGAAATTGAAATAACTGATAAAGATCGAGGGCAAGGTGTGTTTTATGTTGTTTATGATCCAGATGATCAACATTCTGCTGATTCATCATTAATTGATAAGATGACTTTTTTCTTCTTTAAAGATGAGTATGAAGAGGCTAGTTACAAACTAACGGTACTCAGGCAAGATGATGAAACCGAAGTTACCGCAGAGCAGATTGAATCTGAAACTAATGATTTATTAGATGATGGAGAAGATAATGATATAGCTGGCTCTATAGATGATGGGTCGATGTTACTTAATGCACTTTATAAAACACTCAAAGAAGATTTGCCGGTCGATTAATTACTCCTTTTAAACGAAAATACCCTTTTACTTTTATTACAGATTTAATGGATACTTTAAACCAAGTAAAACAATCAATACTAACGCCTTATGGAATGCAGGAAAAAGATATTGATCAAATTATGGATAGTATGCTCAGCGTTACGGCGGATTATGCTGATATATATTTTCAATCTACTCATTTTGAATCATGGTCATTAGAAGCAGGAATCATAAAAGAAGGTTCTCATTCTATTGAGCAAGGTGCAGGTGTTAGAGTAGTTTCTGGGGATAAAACTGGGTTTGCCTATAGTGATCGAATTGAACTTTCTGTATTACTAGAAGCAGCAAACAATGTAAAGGCCATTGCTAGGCAGGGACAAAATGCACAGAATAATCTAAAAAAAGTATCAAGTTGGAAACAATACTACGAACCGGTTAATCCTCTCAAATCGCTTGCAGATCAGGAAAAAATTGATTTATTACGTAAAGTTGATATTGAAACACGTAAACTGGATAGTCGGATAGAAGAAGTGATGATCAGCTTGGTGGGTGTGCATGAAAAAGTTTTAATCGCTAATCAAGATGGTTCTTTAGTTGCAGATATTCGACCTCTGACGCGAATGAATGTTACGGTTATTTTAGAAGAAAATGGCAAGCGAGAGCAAGGAAGTATGGGAGGTGGAGCAAGAAAGGATTATAGCTATTTTTTAGATCAAGATAAGGCAGTTGAATACGGAAAAGAAGCCGTGAGGCAAGCAATTGTAAATTTAGAAGCAATAGATGCGCCTGCGGGAAATATGACAGTTGTTTTAGGTCCTGGATGGCCAGGAATTTTATTGCATGAAGCAATAGGGCATGGTCTTGAAGGAGACTTCAATCGAAAAGGAACCTCAGCATTTAGTCATATGATTGGGAAACGCGTAGCATCAGAATTATGTACTGTTGTAGATGATGGAACCTTAGAAGGTAGGCGAGGCTCTTTGAATATAGATGATGAAGGTGTGCCGACAGAAAAAACGGTACTGATTGAAAAAGGAATACTCAAAGGTTATATGCAAGATAAACTTAACTCTAGGTTAATGGGGGTGCAGTCTACGGGTAATGGACGTAGAGAGTCTTATGCCCATTTGCCTATGCCTAGAATGACCAATACCTATATGTTACCAGGGTCTCACGATCCTGCTGAAATTATTAAATCAGTGAAAAAAGGCTTATATGCGAAAAATTTTGGGGGAGGGCAAGTTGATATTACTTCAGGTAAATTTGTTTTTTCAGCCAGTGAAGCGTATTTAATTGAGGATGGAAAGATAACCAATTCTGTCAAAGGAGCTACTTTAATCGGTAATGGACCAGAAGTTTTGACTAAAGTCTCAATGGTTGGAAATGATCTGGAATTAGATGCAGGTGTTGGAACCTGTGGTAAAGAAGGGCAGAGCGTGCCAGTAGGTGTCGGTCAGCCAACTATAAAAATTGACGGATTAACAGTGGGTGGAACGAGCGTGTAATAAACCCTCATCTACTTTCCTGAAAAAGAATAACATCCACAAAGAGACTTACATAGTGCAAAACCAAGAAGAGATTAATCGATTAAAAAATCTTGTCCAGGATTTATTGGACGAATCAAAAAAACAAGGAGCAACCTCGGCAGAGGCGGGTCTTAGTGTAGATAATGGACTATCAGTTACTGCACGCTTAGGTGAAGTGGAAACAATAGAACATCATTGTGATCAAGGTTTAGGCATTACCGTTTATATTGGTAAAAAGAAAGGTTCAGCCAGTACCAATGATCTTTCTCCAAATTCAATTAAGGAAACTGTTAAGGCTGCTTGTAGTATTGCTAGTTTTTCTAATGAAGATGAATTTTCTGGTTTACCTGATAAAGACAGTTTGGCAACTGAATTTCCTGATCTCGATAGAAATCATCATTGGAATCTAGATGCTGAAACAGCTATTAACCTGGCGGTGGAGTGTGAAGACAGCGCACGTTCGTTTGATAAGGAAATTAATAACTCAGAAGGTGCAACAGTCAATAGCCATCAAGGAATTAGAGTGCTAGGAAATAGCTTAGGGTTTTTGCAAGGTTATCAATCGACTCGTCACTCAATGAGCTGTTCGGTGCTAGGTGAACGAGATAGCGAAATGCAAAGGGATTATTGGTACAGTGTTTCTAGAAAAGCAGAAAAATTAGAATCAGCGAAGGAAATAGGAACTAAAGCCGCGGAAAGAACAATTAAACGGTTAGGCGCGCGTAGTTTATCAACTCGGCAATGTCCTGTTCTATATTCTTCAGAAGTTGCTTCAGGTTTAATTGGTTCGTTGATTGGCGCAATAAGTGGAGGTAGTTTATACCGAAAATCCAGTTTTTTACTGGATGCTTTAGGAACACAAATTTTACCAGAATTTATTCATATTCATGAACAGCCTCACTTAAAAATGGCTTTAGGAAGCTCTGCGTATGATGGAGAAGGTGTATCAACAATAGCTAGAGATATTGTTAAAGAAGGCGTTTTACAAGGCTATGTATTAAGTAGTTATTCAGCAAGAAAACTAGGGATGAAGAATACAGGAAACGCAGGAGGCGTGCATAATTTAACTGTTGATTCAGGTGCTAATGATTTTGTTGCCATGTTGAAACAGTTAGATACTGGGCTATTAGTGACAGAATTAATGGGTTCGGGGGTTAATAGGGTTACGGGTGATTATTCAAGAGGGGCTTCTGGCTTTTGGGTGGAAAATGGACAGGTTCAATATCCTGTTGAAGAAATCACCATTGCTGGAAATTTAAAGGATATGTATAAAAATATTGTTTCTGTAGGTAATGATGTGGATTATCGGGGGAATATTAGAACCGGATCTATTTTGATAGAGCAGATGGCTATAGCTGGATAGTATGCCAAAAGTGCTAAGCTGGTTAGAAGCTTAGCATCAGAATGAAAATATAGAAATTAATAGAGGTATCCTTAAGCCGTTAACTTTAAATATTTTTGATATAAACTATCTTGGTTTTCTACATTTTTAGGGTCTTTATCAATACAGTCTACAGGGCATACTTCAATGCATTGTGGTAAGTCATGGTGGCCAACACATTCAGTGCATAAAGTAGGATCAATAATATAAATTTCCTCGCCTTGGCTAATAGCGCCATTCGGGCACTCGGGTTCGCAAACATCACAGTTAATGCATTCGTCATCTATTTCTAAAGCCATTGTTTTTCCTTATTCAAACTTTTTAATTAAGCGTTCTTCTACGCAATGGGGTACAAAACTAGAGACATCGCCTTTAAGTTTTGCAATTTCTCTTATCATGCTAGAAGAAATAAATTCGTATTGTTCTGCAGGTGTCAGAAACATAGTTTCCAATTCTGGGGATAAGCGGCGGTTCATACCTGCCATTTGAAATTCATATTCAAAGTCTGATACTGCACGTAATCCTCTTAAGACAACGTTAGCCTTTTGTTCTTTTGCACAATCAACCAATAAGTTATCAAAGCCGATAATACTAATATTAGAAAGATTGGAGGTGACTTCTTTAGCCATTAAGACCCTTTCATCTAAAGAAAATAGCGGGGTTTTTCCTTGGTTAACTGCCACCGCAACTATGACTTTATGGAACAGCTTAGAAGCTCTTGATATGATGTCGATATGCCCATCAGTAACCGGATCAAATGTACCTGGGTAAATAGCCGTAATATTCAAAATTTTGTTTATACTGATCAAAAAAAGCCAGATTCTAACATATGAGCGCCTCTATTAATTGATAAATGGAAAATTGAGTCCAAAATATCCAATCTCTGCGTCCCCTACACGGATGTAGGGGAGGGGCGTGAGCAGGAGCGGAAGCTTTGAAATCCTTTGCAATAGCCTGTTATTACGTGCAGATTTCGCCCTGATTTTAAATATTTTGGTTCTCAATTTTCTCATCTACAATTAATAGAGCTGCCCATAAAATTGAAATTAGTTACGTTGAAACAAGTAATACCCTACTTCTCCTGCTTTTTTATTTTTTAAGCATTGCCAATTACTAGGTATATCATCTAAAGATAATTTATTTTCCACCTCCAGATAAATTTTGGCGGAAGGAGTAAGCCAATTTTTATCTTCCAACCAATGACAGCTTTGTTGGGCTAGTCCCATACCAAACGGGGGGTCTAAGAAAACTAGATTAAACGGCTCTGAATCTCCAGCTAAAAATTCAAAGACATCCATTTGCACAATTTTAATTTGTTTCGCAATTAATTTAATCTTATTTTCGTTAATTAATCGGCAAGCTTGTGGATTATTTTCTATCAAAGTCACTGATGTTGCACCTCTGGAAGCTGCTTCAAATCCTAAAGCACCGCTTCCAGCATATAAATCGAGGCAACGGCTTGCTGTCACATCATGTTGCAACCAATTGAATAATGTTTCTCTAACTCTTGCAGGTGTTGGTCTTAAGCCAGTAGAGTCTTCAAAAATAAGTTGTCGACTTCTCCATTCGCCTGCAATAATTTTAAGTTTATTTTTCACTTAATAGAGGCGCCCTTAAATTAAGAATTAATTCTGTGTGATTTACTTTTCACCGCCTACAGTAATAGTATGAATATTTTCGGGTTTTACTCGTTTTTTAAAAGCCTCTCGAATAGAGTCGACCGTAACCGCTTCAATTTTTTTCTGAAATACATCTAAATAATCTAAGGGCATTTGATAAAAGCCAATCATCGCGGCGTAATTAGATAATTTGCTATTGGTATCAAAGCGCATGGCAAAACCACCGGTGATATTTTTCTTGGCGGCAACGAGTGCTTTTTCTGTTGGTCCATTTTTGACGAAGTTTTTCAAAGTTTTTTGCATTATATCAACCGCTTGTTCAGTTTGGTCGTTACGAGTTTGTAGGCTCATTATAAAAGGTCCTTTTTTGAGCATGGGAGAAAAACGGCTTGATGCACTGTAGGCAAGCCCCTTTTTATCTCTTACTTCTATAAATAATTGAGAAACTAATCCACTGCCGCCTAAAATATGGTTTCCAACGTAAAAATCGAAATAGTTTGGATCTTTGCGATTCATCCCGATTAATCCGGCTAAAACATGGGTTTGTGTCGAAGGAAAGTCAATATGTTTAGTTGAGCCTGATGTTGTGAAATCAACTTTAGGAAGTGCCGCCGGTTTGCTTCCAATTTTTAAGTTACTAACTAATGTCTCAGCAGTAGTCATTGCCTTTTTTTTGCTCATATCACCAACAATAACGACCATTGCATTTTTTGCCACGTAATATTGCTGGTAAAAAGTTTTTATATCTTCTTCAGAAAAACCTGATACTGATTCTATATCACCTCCGGTAGGGTGCGCATAGGGGTGATCTTTATATAATGATTTAAAGAACTCAATACTAGCTATTGCCCCTGGTGATTCTTCTCTGTGCTTTAGACCCGCCAGCGTTCTATTTTTTTCACGTTGAAAATCATTTTTGTTAAAATTTGGCTGGCTTAAAATAACCTGCATAGTCTGCAATGCTTTGTTAAGTAACTTAGGTTCTGTTAGTGAGCGTAATGATACTGAAGCGGTGTCTATAGAGGCACCAGCACTAAACTGAGCTCCAATACTTTCAAAACGTTGAGCAATTTCGTCAGCATTCCATTCACCAGCACCGGTATCTAATAATGCTGAGGTTAAAGCGGCTATTCCTTGCTGTTTGCCATCTCTTGCACTTCCTGCATCAAAAACAACTTGAATATCAACCATAGGTAAACCCGTGGCCTCTACAAATAAGACTGAGCTTCCTTGTGCTGTTTGCCATTGTTCTATTTTTGCGGCTGAAAAAACGGAATGTGAAACTAAAAGAAATAAAACTCCAATAAAATTAACGCGCATGACGACCTCCTGCTATTTTGCTAGTCCGTTTTTGTTTGGTGATAGGTTGTGGATCAAGATAAGCAACATTTAATTTCTCTTCTAGTAAATATTTACGGGCTACATCTCGTATTTGTTCGGCAGTAATTTGATTCACTTTATCAACATACTCATCTGCTTTTTCCCAGCCTAAACCGACTGTTTCAAGCATTCCTAATTGCATGGCCTGATAAAAATTGGAATCTTTTTCATACACTGCGCTAGCTAAAACCTGTGCTTTAACACGTTGTAACTCTTCATCTGAAACTAACTCTCTCTTTAGGGTATTAATCTCTTCCTTTAAAGCATATTCCATATCAAAAACTGTTTTGCCTTCGGCAGGCGTTGCATCCAGCATGAATAAATCAGGTAAGCGTGACATGATGTTATATCCAGCCCCAGCAGAGACAGCAATTTGACTGCCTCTGATTAGTTTAGATGCTAATCTAGCACTACTTCCTCCATCTAAAATACCTGCCAATACCTCTAAGGCATAGGCTTCTAATTCATTATCAATGGTATTAAGGACAGGGACTTTATAGCCCATTAAAATATACGGGAGTTTAGCGGGCAGTTTAATGGTTGTTTTTCGTTCCCCATGTTGTTCTAATTCAGCTTGTGGTTTGATGGGTCTAATAACACTGGTTTTTAATTCCACAAAATATTTTTCAGCTAGGGCAAATACTGCATCATGCTGTACATCACCCGCAACAACTAAGGTTGCATTGTTGGGTGCATACCAACGTTCGTACCACATTTGTAAATCATCCGTTTGATAATTTGCAATATCAGAAGGCCAGCCAATCACCGGGTTTTTATAGGGGCTATTTGTAAAGGCCATTGCCATAAAATATTCTTGTGTTTTAGAGCGTGGTTTATCATCCGTTCGCATACGGCGTTCTTCTGTGACAACTTCTAATTCTTTTTTCAACTCTTTAGGATCTAGACGTAAATTTCGCATACGATCAGCTTCTAACTTAAAGCTAACTTCTAAACGAGATTTTTCCATGGTCTGAAAATAGGCCGTATAGTCACGCCCCGTAAAAGCATTTTCATTACCTCCATTTTCTGCAATAATACGAGAAAACTCACCTAATGGATATTTTTCAGTTCCTTTAAACATCATGTGCTCAAGCATATGAGAAACACCTGTAATACCATTGGGTTCATAACTCGAACCTACTTTATACCAAATTTGAGAAACCACAACAGGGGAGCGGTTATCTTCTTTCACCAAAACTTTTAAACCATTTTTAAGTATGCGTTCATGCACTTTAACGCTTGAGCTGTATGCATTAATAGGCAAGAAAATGAGTGACAATAGTAGTGTCCTGAAAATCATGAATTCTCCGTTATCAATAATGTTAGCGATCGGACTATTTCAATAATGAATAGTTCACTGTATTCTATACGTTCTTAAACGGGATAGGCATAAAATATAATGACAAATGCACAATCGACCTTATCCTGGAAAAACTATCTTGAATTATGCAAGCCCAAAGTAGTTGTTCTTCTTGTTTTTACAGCGATAGTGGGTATGTTACTAGCTGTTCCAGGAATGCCACCTTTAGTGAATTTAATTTACGGCACTTTAGGTATTGGGTTAGCCTCATCTTCAGCGGCGGCAATTAATCATTTTATAGATCAAAAAGCCGATGCCAAAATGGCTCGAACACAAAACCGGCCTTTGCCTACGGGTGAGTTAAATTCCCAAAATGTACTGGTTTTTGCAGGTATTATTGGTCTTTTGGCAATGATTATTTTGGTTGTGTTTGTTAATACGCTTACCGCTGTTTTAACTTTCCTTTCGCTGATTGGCTATGCTGTTATTTATACCATGTATCTTAAGCATATGACGCCGCAAAACATTGTCATTGGTGGTGCGGCAGGTGCAGCACCACCCTTACTGGGTTGGTGTGCGATAACAGGAGAGGTTCATCCGCATGCCTTGTTATTATTTTTGATAATATTTGTCTGGACGCCCCCACATTTTTGGGCATTGGCAGTAGCAAAGCAGGAAGAATATGCAAAAGCAAAAATCCCTATGCTGCCGGTAACTCATGGAGCTGAATATACGCGCTTGCAGATATTTCTTTATACCATATTACTACTCATTGTAACTCTTCTACCGTACTTAACGGGGATGAGTAGTTTGATTTATCTCTTTAGTGCATTAATTTTGGGTTTCATTTTTATTTATTATGCGATTAATTTAATGCGTAATAAAGACAATAAAACAGCAATGAAAACTTTTTTCTACTCTATTACTTATCTAATGTTGATGTTTGCCGCATTATTAATAGATCATTACTTTCCTTTTTCTTTTTCAACATGACTCAATTGCAGGTTGAGCACCCATTTGCAGAATTTATAAAAATACTTGGAAAGGGAAAGCGAGGTTCAAGGCCGCTGACTCAGGATGAGGCTTATCGTGCAATGGCGATGGTCTTAGCAGATAAAGTTGAGCCTATTCAATTGGGCGCATTTTTAATGTTGATGCGAGTTAAAGAAGAAATGCCAGAAGAGCTTGCAGGGTTTGTTCAAGCCGCACGGGAGTCGATTTTTCTTCCAAAGATTAATCTTCAAATAGATTTAGACTGGTCGTCCTATGCAGGAAAAAGACGTCATTTACCTTGGTTTTTACTTTCAACATTGTTGTTAGCCAAAAATGGTGTTCGTATTTTTATGCATGGTGCTAGCGGACATACAGAAGGGCGGATATATACCAATAATGTATTGAAATATCTGGGCCATACAAATTCAAAGAGTATTGAAGAATCAATTGAACAGATTAAAGAAACCAATTTTAGTTATCTTTCTTTAGAATATATCTGTCCCAAATTATATGAAATGATTAATCTTCGGCCTATGATGGGACTGCGTTCCCCTGTGCATACATTAGTTAGGTTAATTAACCCGTTAAAAGCTTCTCACGGGATTCAAGGAATATTTCATCCTAGTTATCGACAAGTACATCAAAAAGCAGCTCTATTATTAAATCAACCCAGTATGGCAGTACTAAAGGGAGAGGGTGGAGAAACTGAGCGTAATCCTGACGTTGATTGCCTGGTTCAATCTGTAAAAAACAATCAATTAGTTGAAGAGCTGTGGCCTGCACTTTTTGCTCGTAGACATGTGAAATCAGAACACCTTGATCCAGAACAGCTTGCCTTGTTGTGGCAAGGGAGCTTGAGTGATGAATTTGCGGAAGCTACAGTTATTGGTACAGCTGCGATTGCATTAAAACTAATAGGAAAGGTCAATACTCAGAAACAGGCCCATGATTTGGCTACAAAGTTTTGGATAGAAAGGAATTCCCGCTGAAAAATTGGTTTAGTCCAATAAATTGAATAAAAAATTGAAACATCACAATAAAATCATAGTCTCATTAAATAAGAAGCCTACTTATCGAAATCTAGGCGGCTGGTTTTCCTGTTAAATATAAATATTCAACTATAATAATTAATCAAATACCAACAAGTTGGCAGGGTAAAAAACCTTAGAACCTGTTCAAGATCTACTGCACCACTGCCAGTTATGCTTGGGCGGTGCTCGAAATCCTCATTTACTCCATGTAAACTCCGGTTTCTACGCTCCGTCCGCACATAACTGACAGCGGTTCGTAACGGCCTTGAACAGATTCTTGGTAATAATTTGTTGATCTATGTGTAAATTATTAGAAGAACTGCAATAATGACTGAGATTCTTATAGGGCGGCAACAAATTCTAGACAGTAAGTTAAATATTTATGCTTACGAAATATTATTTAGAGGAAGTGATTTTGATCTTAATCAAAAGGAAGGAGCAACCTCGGCAACGAATCAAATTATTACCGATACGATCTTGGAAATTGGGCTTAATGAAGTTGTTGGCTCAGATAAGGCTTTTATTAATTTTACTGCTCAGAATCTATTAGAAAAAACACCATTACATCTTCCCAAAGATAGAATCGTGATTGAGGTGCTTGAAGATGTCATTGTTGATTTAAGAATGATTAATCAGATAAAAGAGTTTTCCGAGCAGGGGTACATGATTGCGTTGGATGACTTTGTTTTTACACCAGAATGGATTCCTCTGGTTGAATTGGCTAATATTATCAAACTTGATGTAATGGCGATGCCAATAGCGGAAACATTAGCAACGATTGAAAAGTTAGAGCCTTATAATGTAAAACTTCTAGCGGAAAAAGTAGAAACCCTTGAAGAGTTTGAGATTTTTAAAAAGGCGGGTTGTGAGCTTTTTCAAGGCTTCTTTTTCAGTAAACCTAAAATAGTTAAAGGTAAACGATTAGGTGTAAATCAAATTGCTACGATTAAGTTGCTGTCTACGATAAATAAACAGGATGTCAGTTTTGGAGAGTTAAGTGCGGTTATTACCCAAGATGTTGGTTTAAGTTACAAGCTTCTTCATTATATTAATTCGGCCTTTTTTTCTTTACCGAATGAAATAGAGTCCATTCATCACGCAGTAACTTGTTTAGGGATGAGTGAAATCAAACGTTGGGTAAATATTCTAGCTTTAACTTCATTTACTGATAAACCGGATGCTTTATTTCAAAATATTTTGATTAGAGGCAAAATGTGCGAATTATTAGCAGAACAATTTGATCAAGACCCTAGTCAAATGTTTTTAATGGGGATGCTCTCATCTTTAGACAGTTTGCTAGATATTCCGATTGAAGAAGCTTTAGCGCAGTTGCCTATGACAGAGGAAGTAGAGCAAGCAATATTGCATAAAAAGGGAATAGCGGGTGATATTCTGGCTTACGTTGTTTTTTATGAGCAATGGGGGTTAAGTTTGGGTGATAAAACACAGCGTATTAAACCCGATAATATCAGAGAAATTTATCTTAAAAGTATTAGTTGGAGCAGAGAGGTACTTGGATGTTCTTAAATATTGATATTATTCCTGTTTCTGTATAAAAACGATCTTGTGCTCTAACCAACTTAATCAGAGGCTCCTTAAAGAAATACTTTACCTGTATTACTTTCAAGTTAAATACCCTCGTGTGTAAAAAATTGATTATCTTAATTGTCAATGCCGTTATCCAAGAGAAAAAAGATGTATCATATAGGTATAAAATAAACAGGAGCAGGTAAAAAAATGATTCGGGTTGGGATAGTTGGAGGAACAGGGTACACAGGGGTGGAGCTGCTACGTATCTTGGTTTTACACCCTAATGTAGATATTTGTAAGGTGACATCTCGTTCAGATACTGGCCTAAGAGTAGATGCTTTATATCCAAGTTTAAGAGGATTGTGTGATATTGTTTTTTCCTTGCCTGATGTGGAAACGTTGTCAGAATGTGATGTAGTATTTTTTGCAACACCTAATGGAACAGCTATGTTAATGGCTGAGCAGTTATTAAAGCATAATGTTAAGGTGATTGATCTGTCTGCAGATTTTAGGATAAAAGATCATAAGGAATGGTCAAAATGGTATGGCATGGATCACGCTTGTCCAAGTTTAATTAATGATGCTGTTTATGGTTTGCCTGAAGTTAATCGTAAAGCGATTAAAGATGCCAACCTTTTAGCTTGCCCTGGTTGTTATCCGACAGCTGTACAGTTGGGTTTTTTACCTTTGATAGAAAATAAATTAATTGATTTTTCGAATTTAATTGCTGATGTAAAGTCAGGAGTGAGTGGGGCAGGGCGAAAAGCTCAGGTCTCTACTTTGATGAGTGAATCTGGTGAAAGCTTTAAAGCTTATGCCGTTGCAGGACATCGTCATATGCCAGAAATCACTCAAGGTTTAGCTATTATTGCAAAGCAAAGCGTCGGATTGACATTTGTGCCTCACTTGATTCCTATGATTCGAGGTATTCATGCAACATTATATGGGCAAATTTCTGGAAATATCGCAAATGTTCAAGAACTGTTTGAACAGCGTTATAAAAATGAGTTATTTGTTGATGTGCTTGCAGAAGGTGAACATCCAGATACCAGGAATGTGAGAGGAAGCAATAAGTGCCAAATAGCAATCCATCAGCCACAAGGAGGGAATACACTGGTGATTTTGTCAGTGATTGATAATCTGGTGAAAGGCGCAGCAGGACAAGCAGTGCAGAATATGAATATTATGTTTGGTTTCGAGGAAAGCCAAGGATTATCTACAGTAGCCCTTTATCCTTAATTCAGTATTTTCTAATTAGTCAATCCTTAAAAACAATATATCCAGTTGAAACATATTGTTTTTATTCAATAATCAACTGACCAAAATGACCAGAAACTGAGGTCTTATTATGACATTTCTGGTCGAAAAGTTGAAAAATGTTACACCCTACAGATACATCCTCCTTAAAAAGAAAGGGTATAAAATTTATCTGACTTTTTTGGAGGTGGCAGCCAGCTGGTTGCCACCTTGACTGTTATATCTGTCTAGATAATTAAACGCTATCACGAAAAAATAGCCGCAGCCTTTGAAAAAAATTGTGACTATTAAATAATCGTTTTCTTCGGACCTTAATGGTTTTTTCAACCGATTTACTATTAGCAGTTCCATCATTGACTTGTAGTTCTATGATCAAATTACCAGCCGATAACGGTAAAACAGTCGCTTTTGATCGAGATCGTGACTGGAATATAATTGCTTTTCCTGACTTAACTTTCCATTGATACTGCAGGGAATCACCGTCCGCATCATTTGAATACTTAGCATTTAATTTTATAAACCGTCCAACCCTGCCCTTTTTACGGGTTTTTATTTGAGCAACTGGTGTTTGGTTCACTACTGCTTCCGTCAGTCTGTAACTTAAACGTATATCTGCTATGGGTAAATCTGCTTCTACTGGCGTGAGTAGCAAACGATTGATAATTTCAATTCCTTGCGTAGAAATAAATTTTGCACTAGGGCCGAAAGGTGGTAATTGGAAATTATCAACGAATAATAATTGATGGTATCTCGGGCTATCTACAGCCGATCTACAATCTTCGTCCTGTGAAAATGAAAAGTCACTAATCAAATCAACTTGTTCTAGAGGATTGAGTTTTGACTTTCCAATTAACTCACCAGTATCAGTAACCACATCACCTGCACAAATGTATTCTGCTAAACGAATAGGGAAAGGCTCTAAAGAGGACTTCAGACCAAAACCTTCCGTTTGACGGCTTTGAGTCAGAGCATTAGCAGGAGATAAGTTTTCAAGCACATGAGATGGTGTGGCAAGCATATCCAGTTTGAAATCCAAATCACCAATTTTTACATCAGCCATCTGTGGGTTTAAAATTGGACGCGAAAAAGCTGTACTGGTAGATGCAAAACTCTCATCATTAAGTTCATTTAATGAACCTTCAAATTCAATTCCTGAAATTAAACGCACAAGTTCTTCATAGGCCTGCGAATAATCATGGATAGCATCAATTAATACGGACTCTTTCGTTTGCAATAGTACTGCTTCGAAATGTCCTGCACTAAGAGAAAAAGCTTGTGACTCAGCATCATCAAGTTTGATAATTTCTCCATGTGTAACCAAATGAGCAGCATTTCCTACAGACAATGCATCATCCAGCAAAACATAGGCAGCTCTTTTCAAACGATCCAACTGAAATGAAATCGGCTCACTCGCCAGTAACGCACCTGATTTTTTAACACGAGAAGAGAGCGCTTCATTGGGCAAAAAAGGTGCGCTTGATAGTGCTGTGATGTGAGGTAATAATGTCGCTGCGGTCAGTATTTTTGTTCCCGTCAACAGATTTTGCTGTATATCTGAATTATTCAATGCATCACGTATAGCTCTGGTATTATCGGCTTCCGCCATGTTACGCAAATCTTCAACCAACTGATATGTTGTAAAAAGATGCCCATCTTTAAAGCTTCGTGAGCGGCTACTTGGTCCTGCTATGGTGTTAAATGGCGAACTGAGCGGTGATAATCCAGGTTGTTGCAGGGCTGTTTTGGTCAGAATTAAATTGTGCGACATCAAACGTCTGTCTTGCAGTGAAAAGCCCTTACTTTGGAGTTCATCAACAACGACATCAACGACTTCTTTACTATTTTTATCACCATTGTAATAAGCCTGTGTATTGATCCTATCTATGGTCTCTTCTACGGTAAATTTATGACCATTCAATGTAAAACTATCAACATCACCCAGTAAATCATCTGCCAGAACCAACAAACCATCTTCGATTCTGATTACTCCGGCCTTACCATCAGCGCCATGAATACTAAACGGAACCATTGACGTTAAAGGTGTGCGATGAATAGTTCCATCAGTTAACTCAACTTCTAATTGTGCCGATAAATCCTGTAAAGCGTCAACCGCAATGCCACCCACTGATACAGACTTAAAAACCTCCGGGTGTACTTGCAAGGTATAAACAGGCGACTCATTGAACGTAGTATTAAAGGCATCTTTGGCTCGATGAAATAATGAGATTGTACTGCCATCGAAAACAGGCTGACCATTTTCATCTTGACCTGACTGGAAAACAGTTGGGCCCAATAATGGTCCTGGTGTGGCAATTGCAGGATTATGGATAGGCAACCCTTTATCGATGACATCTGCTTCGCGGGCGTGAGCTACTAAATAGGCAAAATCTTCGCGAGTTATGATGTCATGATCCTGATAGTCTTTTTTGGGAAGAAAACCTTCAATAGATAAAATGACATGAGCATCAGTATTGATGAGGTATTTAGTAATGAGATGCTTAGCTTCAGCATAACGTACATCACCGATACCTAAATGATCCAGTGTACCTAATAGCTGCTTGGCAAAGGCTTTGTCAGCGGATTGCTGTGGCAGAAAATACGTTTGATTGTTAAATAAACCTAATAACTCCAATCGCACTATTGCTTTCTTTGCATAATCAGAAATCAGCGCAAAGTCTTCAAAGGACGAGGTAAGTGTCGATAAGCCTGGAACATCGTCAGGGTTGGGTGTGGCGGCATTAGCGACAGGAAAGCTTCCTAATGACAAATTGAACGCGATCGCAGTGACTAATGCAGGCCTTATAAATTGCTTTAACATTGTTTTAAACCTCTTAGATAAACATTTAGTTATATGAAATAAATATTGATGACGGATAAATCCGCCTTCAATCAAGCTAACAACTAAGCCACTCGATTTATTCCATACGAAAAAAATTATAAATCTAATGGAATTTTTATAATCACCGAGTGTTAACGTAGGAAAGAACGATTTATTTATCGATTATTGAGGAGACATATAATGAAAAAATCTTTTTTATTTTATTTTTATATCTTTACTACTATATGGGTGGGAACTGGTCATGCCGACTCAGTTAAAACCGTAGAACCTACTCTAAATAGTATTGATTTTCCAGTCGGATACGAAAAATGGCAAGTCATTAGCCTGTCTCATCGTACCGATAATGATTCTATGCGTGTTATTCTAGGTAACCCTATCGCTATTCAGGCGGCCCGTAATGGACAAACAAATCCCTGGCCAGATGGTGCGATTCTTGCTAAAACGGCCTGGAATCAACACGTTGATAAAAATTGGCCCGCCGCAGTCGTGCCTGGAGAATTTTTGCAAGTTGAATTCATGATAAAAAATAGCAAAAAATATATTGCAACTAAAGGCTGGGGCTTTGCTCGTTGGCGAGGAAAAGAGCTTAAGCCTTGGGGCGAGGATGCAAATTTTGCTCAAGGTTGCGTCGCTTGCCATACACCAGTTGCAGATAGAGATTATGTTTTTACTACGCCAGCCGTTTTTATCGGTGGCGGAAAAAAATAGTAAATACAGCACGTGACTCAAATAGATCAAGACATCGTAGCGCATATTCCTCGGTTGCGCCGTTATGCCCAGGCTCTGGTTAAAAGCCGCAACGTAATGGTAGACGACCTGGTACAGGACAGCCTAGAGCGAGCACTGGCTCGTTCCCATCAATTTTGCGAAGGAACCGACCTGCGTGCTTGGTTATTTACTATTATGCATAATGTTTACGCTAATCAAATTCGTCGAATCAGCAATGGCCCAAATTTTGTAGAATTACCTGAAACAATTGATGAAATGACAGCGGATACATCTACATCAAAACTGGAACTTAGGGACTTGCAACAGGCAATTTCTGAACTCCCGCTTGAACAGCGAAAAATTTTGTTATTGGTAACATTGGAAGGCTTGCCTTATCAGCAAGTAGCCGATATGCTTGGAATACCCATTGGGACTGTGATGTCAAAACTATCCCGAACCCGCCAGCATTTACGCAAGCTGAGCCACAGAGATGATACCCCGCATCTGCGGAGGATAAAATGAAAAACCCTACTAAAATTACTGATTCAGAGATACAAGCTTATGTTGATAATCAGCTTGATCCTGATCGATACCGTGAAATTAAAGTTTATATTCAAGCTCATCCAGAAACGGCTGCCTTGATTGAAGACTACCAGCTTCTCAATAGTTCAATTCAAGCCCTTTATGATCCAGTTCTAGACGAAAGCCTGCCTGAACAATATGCTCGTACAAAACCTAATAGAAAACCCAAACAACGTAAATTTTTTAAAATAGCTGCATCACTGGCTTGGTTAATGATAGGTGGTGTCGTCGGCTGGAGCGCTCACCCAGTAAGGTTCATGCTGGAACAATCTACGGATAAACAAGAGACTCATCTTGTACACCCTGCTTCTTTTGCACATGCTATTTATTCAACTGAAACTCGCCATCCGGTGGAAGTGTCCTCTAAAGAAGAACAACACTTAGTTGGTTGGCTATCCAAACGGCTACATACCAATATTAAAGCACCTGATTTATCGAAAAACAATTTTGAATTGATTGGAGGGCGTTTGTTACCATCAACTAATCGTATGGCCGCACAATTTATGTATGAGCGTAAGGATGGTAATCGCATCACACTTTATATAAGAAGAGGGGCATGGGACAATAACAAAACAACGTTTCACTACTCAAACCAAAGAAGCATTAGTGTACTTTACTGGATTAACGGGGAGATGGGCTATGCATTGGTTGGTCAACTTGATAAAACTGAGTTACATAACCTCTCTGAAGAAGTTTTTCGGCAAATCAGCTCGTAGCTCGATGGGGGAAAAGTAAAATGCATTCCACTATTCTGTTGCAGACGCTAAAGTAATAAATACCCCCACTTTTTCCTCCATCGCCACCAACCAAAAACTGAGCCACTCCAACAACTGAAAAGTAATGAGTAATTGAGGTTATTGGATGATCTCTTATTTTAAAATCAAAATGATAGCTTTAACACTTCATCTAAATTATAATTTTAACCAGTTTTAAACCTGATTGCCCTAGCTAGTGAAAAAGTTTTTGGCTAACTCTCCAGTTTATTTTTTTCCTTCCAACAAAAATGATAAATTTTTTATCAAAGTGGCGATGGGAGTTACTTTCACCGATTGCTGGTGTATTGTTAACTTTCGCATTTTCCCCTTTTGAATATTCATATTTAGCCGTAATTTCATTAGTTTTTATTTTTCTGGCTTGGTTTGATTGTTCGTCTACTAGGGTTTTCTTTCGAGGGTATCTTTATGGACTCGGTTTGTTTGGCAGTGGAATTTCCTGGGTATATATTAGTATTCATGATTATGGAGGTGCTCCAGCATTTGGGGCTGTTTTACTAACCATTGCAGTAGTCTGTTTTTGGGCCTTATTCCCTGCATTGACAGGTTTTCTTTCTGTCAAAATTGCGGGGGATAAGTATAAAAACAGGATGTTTTATTTTATTCCTGTTGTTTGGATTTTGGTGGAATATATCCGCGGGTATTGGTTGCTAAATGGATTTCCCTGGTTGCAAATTGCTTACACTCAAATAGAAACGCCATTAAAAGGATTTGTTCCTTTATTGGGTGTTTATGGCACTGGTTTTTTATTAGCGTTGACTGCATCTTTACTAGCAGCAGGTTTTAAAAAACAAATAAGGTCCAGTAGAGCTTTAATAATTGTGATTTCACTTTGGGGGATTGGAGGTTTGTGTCAGACTCTAAAATGGACTAACGTTATTGGTGATCCAATTAAGGTTGCATTGGTACAAGGGAATATAAGGCAAGACCAAAAATGGTTACCACAAAACAAAATAAAAACCTTGGTAAGCTACCAGAAAATGACGGAAGAAAATTGGGATTCAGATGTTATTATCTGGCCAGAAACAGCAATTCCAGCCTATTTTTCTCAGGTAAAAGAATTTTATTTAGACCCTCTTTCTGCTAAAGCCAAAGTAAATAATATAGATTTAATCGTTGGGCTACTGGTCAAAAGCAGTAAAAATGAATACTCAAACGCTGTGATAACTTTAGGTCGTCATGAAGCAAGATATTACAAAAATCATTTATTACCTTTTGGCGAATATTTACCTTTACAGCCTCTTTCAGGCTATATTTTAAACGCATTAAATATTCAATTAGGAAATTTTACGCGAGGAGGTGATCAGCAAAAGTTATTGATTGCAGGAGGTTATCCATTTTCAACATCAATCTGTTATGAAGATGCCTTTGGAAGTGAGATTGCAAGTACATTACCAGAAGCTGCTTATTTGGTGAATGTAACCAATGATGCATGGTTTGGGTTTTCAATCGAACCTTATCAACATATGCAAATTGCACAAATGCGTGCATTAGAAACGGGGAGGTATATGTTAAGAGCAACGAATACAGGTGTCACCGCAATTGTTGCACCTGATGGAAAAATTGTTGATAAAGCGCCCATGTTTAGCAAAGCCGTATTAAAAGGGAGTATTTATCCTATGGGGGGAATAACACCTTATGCCAAGCTTGGAGATAGTCTTATTATTTTTGTTTTGGCGCTAGGTTTAATTATTATCAGAAAAATAAATTAGGTTGCCTTTTTTTGACAACCCAAACATAAAGGTCTAAATTTTATCAATGAATTTCAGCATACAAAGCACGATATTCATCTGTTAATTTATGATTAGGCGCGTAGTGGACTAATGGCTGAGATGCAGAGTGGGATTCTCTTACCTTAACGGAAGGAGAAATTTTAGATTCCAATACTGGTAATTGTTCTGCAATCAACCCATCAACCAACTCGCGTGGTAAATTTGCTTGTTTTTGATATTGATTAACAACAATACCTTCTACTTCAAGATTATGATTATGATCGGCTTTTACTTCTGCAACAGAGTTCATTAAGGTATATAAAGCATCTCTAGCAAAGGAATCGCAATCAAAAGGAATTAGGCATTTATCAGCTGCTATTAATGCCGATTGACTATAAAAATTAAGCATGGGTGGAGTATCTATATAAATAGCATCAAACCCGTCTAGTTTGTCTAACGCTTCTTTTAGTTTGAAGATTTTATATCTAGATTCTAAACGACTGTGTAGTGCTTCAAGATCTGGGTGACTTGGGAGGACAAATAAGTTGGGGAAAGGGGTTTCATGAATCGCAGATTCTAACCCCCCTTTATCACCACCAAAAAGACTGATGCCAAGGGAATCTTTAAAAAAATTAGCAATAGTTTTTTCCGATTCAGAGATTTTGTGACCTAAAAGGTACTGGGTTGAGTTCCCTTGAACGTCAAGATCAACAACCAGTGTTTTTTTTCCTTCAACAGCACTAATTGCCGCTAGATTACAAGTGATGGTTGACTTACCTACACCGCCTTTTTGATTAAAAATGACCCTGCGCATATTTTTTCCCTCTGAAAATCAATTGATTATTGCTTATTATAAAACTTGTGGCATTAATATCAACTACGTGAGAAAGATTCCGCATCACAGTTGGGGCAATTAGGAATTTTACTGGTTGATTTAAATGCTATATGTTTCCCACATTTATCGCAAATGAAGGTGCCTGGCCCCGCTATATCACCACTTTGATAGGGATGATATTTTTTAGCCTGATTTTTGATTTTAGTTAACTCTAGTTGTGTCTTGTCAGCAAGGCTGCTAAAGGCATCTAGGGCAAAATTTTCAATAAGGTCTACATCAAATTTAAACCATTCTGAAAGTGAGTCACTATCGCTAGCAGTGGGTGATGATTTTGCTGCGTGTTCAATGTCACGCATTAGAAAGTCAGAAACCTCATTAATTTCTTCTTGAGTGAGTCCGCCGAGCTCACTGGTTTTTTCTTTGGCGAGTTCTAAAGCATCAGCAACGGAATGCAATGTATCGTCCATTATTTCGTATAAATGCTCCATGAGATCATCGTAAGCATCAATAAATTTTTTGTCACTCATAAATTTCTCCATAATTCTATTATGATTATTAATAATATTCTATCAATTGTATGAGACTTTATGTTGCTTATTATTTAGTAAAGTTGAATTTAACAGTAAATATTAAAAGCACACGCTAGAATGTTAAACCAACAAGCATCAAAAAATACATTTTTGATTTAGCGTTCTCTACTGTATTCTAACGCTTTTGACCCGTAAAAAATGAGTAGGATGGAAGAGAATTATAACCCTTTAGCTATTGAACAATCAGCACAAGCACAGTGGGAAGAAACCGGAGTGTTTAATGTGACTGAAGATACTGAAAAAGAAAAATATTATTGCTTGTCTATGTTTCCCTATCCCAGTGGAAAGTTGCATATGGGGCATGTGCGTAACTATACGATAGGCGACGTTATTAGTCGCTATCAAAGAATGTTAGGTAAAAACGTAATGCAACCAATGGGCTGGGATGCATTTGGTTTGCCAGCAGAAAATGCAGCAATGCAAAATAATGTACACCCAGCAGACTGGACTTATAGCAATATAGATTATATGCGGGATCAGTTAAAACAGTTAGGGTTTGGTTATGACTGGAGCAGGGAGCTTGCTACATGTGACCCAGATTATTATAAGTGGGAGCAATGGTTTTTCTTAAAATTACTGGAAAAAGATCTGGTTTATAAGAAAACATCACCGGTAAATTGGTGTCCAAATGATCAAACAGTGCTTGCCAATGAGCAGGTGATTGATGGGTGTTGCTGGCGTTGTGATACAAAAGTTGAGAAAAAAGAAATTTCCCAGTGGTTTTTAAAAATTACGGCTTATGCAGAAGAATTGCTAGAGTCATTGGAAAGTCTTGACGGTTGGCCTGAACGTGTAAAAACTATGCAGGCTAACTGGATTGGTCGTTCCGAAGGTGTGGAAATGGATTTTTCTGTTGCTGGTGATGAACCTATTAGAATTTATACTACCCGTCCTGATACTTTGATGGGTGTGACTTATCTTGCTGTGGCAGCAGAACACCCTCTTGCTATTAAAGCTTCAGAAGGAAATGATCAGATAAAAACATTTCTTGATGAATGCAGAGTGATGGAAACCTCAGAAGCTGCCATGGAAACGATGGAAAAGCGTGGAGTGGATTCTGGTGTTAAAGCCATTCATCCTATTTCTGGTGAAGAGGTTTCAGTCTGGATCGCAAATTTTGTGTTAATGGGCTACGGAACCGGGGCTGTTATGTCTGTGCCGGCACATGACCAAAGGGATTATGAGTTTGCAAAAAAATATGATATTCCTATTAGGCAAGTTATTTTTTCTGAAGGAGATGAAGAGGATTCAACTTCCGAGCAAGCATTTACAAATAAAGGCGTACTTAAAAACTCAGCAGAGTTTGATGGCTTAAGTTCTGCCGATGCTTTTGATGCAATTGCTAATAAATTAGAAGGAGATAAAAAAGGGGAAAGAAAAACTAATTATCGTCTACGTGACTGGGGTGTTTCAAGACAACGATATTGGGGCGCACCGGTTCCAATTATTTATTGTGATGACTGTGGGACAGTGCCAGTTCCAGAAAATGAGTTACCTGTAGTTCTCCCAAAAGATGTGGTATTGGATGGTTCACAATCTCCATTAGCTGCACACCCAGAGTTTCCTTTTACAGATTGTCCAAAATGTGGAAAAGCAGCAAAAAGAGAAACGGATACCTTTGATACCTTTATGGAATCATCCTGGTATTTTGCCCGTTATGCAGGTAAAAGTAATGAAAGCATGCTAGCAGAAAACGCAAATTATTGGCTGCCTGTTGATCATTATATTGGTGGTATAGAGCATGCTATTTTACATTTACTCTATGCTCGTTTTTATACCAAACTATTACGGGATGAAGGTTTAGTTAGCTGTGATGAACCATTTAAACGTTTATTGACCCAAGGCATGGTGCTGAAAGATGGTGCAAAAATGTCTAAATCGAAGGGTAATACGGTTGATCCACAAGGCTTGATTAAACAATACGGTGCAGATACCGTTCGTATGTTTGTTATGTTTGCGGCACCACCTGAGCAGTCATTAGAATGGTCTGACAGTGGTGTTGAAGGCGCATATCGTTTTTTAAAACGTTTATGGAAACAAGTGTTTTTACATGTAGAAAATGCTCAAACAATTCCCGTATTGAACAAAGCAGATTTAACGGATGAACAAAAATCTATTCGTCGTCAGTTACACTTGGTTTTAAAGAAAGCAAATGATGATTATGGAAGACGTTATACCTTTAATACTGTTATTGCTTCCAATATGGAATTGATCAATACATTGTCAAAGTACAGTGATAATTCAGCAAATGGTCAAGCAATTAAGCAAGAAGTTTTAAAAACTATTTTGCTTATGCTTTCTCCTATCATTCCTCATGTTTGTAAACAACTATGGCATGATTTAGGCCATGAAAATGATATAGTGATTGCACCTTGGCCTAAAGTCGATGAGTCAGCATTAGAGCAAGATTCAATAAAAATGATGCTTCAAGTGAATGGTAAGTTACGTGGAGAGATTGTTGTTTCTGTTTCTACTCATAAAGAAGAGATAGAAAAAATGGCCTTGGCTGATGAAAATGTCATGCGATTTGTAGAAGATAAAGCGATTAAAAAAATTATTGTAGTCCCCAAACGATTAGTCAATATTGTTGTTTAAGGAATCCCTGATTAAGTTGATTAGAATTTAGCGCAGAAAAAACTGTCGCTATTTTTCACGAAGTGAGGCGTCATAGCATTCTATTGCACCGATCTTCGTGGAAAATAGCGGCAGTTTTAGCAAGCTAAAAATAATTGGACTTGATCAGAGGTTCCTTAAAGGGCTGTCTTTAAAATAGTTTTGTAGGTTGGGCGACTGTCTCTTTGGCAACCCAACGTAAACACTCTTAAAAAATATGATCTGGATTAAACACACACTTTTACTCATTTCTTTATTACTAATATCAGCATGTGGTTATCACTTACGTGGAAGCATAGATCTACCCGAAGGTTTAAAAGCTATTTATTTACAAAATAGTTCTAATCAATTGCGTAAATCATTCAAGCAAACGCTTAAATCTATTGATGGAAAGCTTGTGGAAACACAAAAAGAATCAGGTATCACCATTCAAATAGTAAAAGAACATCTGGAAAATCGTGTTCTTTCATTAAGTAATACAGGTAGAATTAATGAGGTTGAATTGGTTTATTCTTTGCATTTTATGATGCTGAATAAAAAAGGGAAGCCGCTAAAAGAAAAGCAGGAAATGATCATCCGTCGAGATTATTTTAATGATCAGGGTGATGTATTAGCTAAAAATAATGAGGACCAAACGATCAGAGCTGAAATGTATGACCAAGCCGTTCAATCAATTATCCAACGTGCAAGAGTTGCCCTAAAAAGTAAATAGAAAACGGCAAAATATAACATGCGTATAAAACTTGAACAATTAACAGGCGCATTAAAAAGTAATTTAGCTACACTTTATTTTATTACAGGTGATGAACCATTACAGCTAGGTGAGGCTGCAGATGCTATTCGGTTCGCGGTAAAAAAACAAGGATATACAACACGCGAGGTGTTGACTGTTGAAATGGGGTTTGAATGGAATGAGTTAGGAATAGAAGCTGATTCATTTTCTATCTTTGCAGACAAAAAACTGATTGACTTAAGAATGCCATCTGGAAAGCCTGGGGCTGAAGGTGCCAAGGCTTTAATTAAATATTGCCAGCGAGTGCCTGAAGATACGGTTCTTATTATTACATCTGCTAAATTAGAAAAATCTTCTTTAAATACAAAATGGTTTCAGGCTGTTGATCAGGCTGGCGTTGTAATTCAAGTCTGGCCACTTGATGGAGCCGATTTAATTCAATGGCTACAACGCAGAGCACAAAAGAGAGGGTTGCAGATTGAGCATGATGGAATAAAAGCACTGGCAGCTCGTGTTGAAGGGAATTTACTTGCTGCCTCTCAAGAAATAGAAAAACTATATATATTGCACGGCGACTCGCCAATCTCAAAACAAATTATAGAAGGTGCAGTTGCAGATAATGCACGTTTTGATGTGTTTAAACTAACCGATTGTGTCTTATCAGGACGTGTTACTCGTGCTGTTAAAATTCTCAATGGACTGAAATCAGAGGATGTAGCTGCACCTGTAGTCGTGTGGGCTTTAGCCAGAGAAGCAAGGTTATTAATCCAAATACAAACGGACTTAAAACTGGGACAAAATAAACAACTTGTTTTTAAAAAATATCGATTGTGGGATAAACGCCAGCAGTTAATTAGTTCAGCACTGCCCAGAATGAAAATAAATAAATTGCAACAAGTACTCGTTTTAAGTGCAAAAGCAGATAGGCAAATAAAAGGGCGAGAAGTGGGAGATTGCTGGGAAACTTTGTTATCAGTTTGTGTGTTATTTCGGGTAGTCGGTGGCGCAAGTTAAAATTAGAATTCAGCTTGGGTAATGATAGAATTTTAAAATCTAATTAAAAAACCAATAACATTAATATGAAAATCAATAAAACAGTTTGGTTATTTCTGATCAGAATGTTTTCTAAGCTTGTTGAGGAACTTGTTGAAATTTATTATTCCTCCCTTTTATCAAGCTATAATACTTTATAGAATAACAAACTGATTAAAAGAAATGAAATTAATTAATAAAACTGTGGTTTTAACTGGTGCTGGCTCTGGGCTTGGTAGAGAGCTTGCTAAAGGTTTTATCAAACAGGGAGCCATTGTTATAGGCTTTGGTCGACGAGAAAAACAATTAAAAGAAACAGCACTGCAGATAGATAATAATAATTTTCATTGGAAAACAGTTGATGTATCGCAATCTGTTGAAGTTGCTAATACGATACAATCAATCCAGAAGGAGTTTGGAAAAATTGATGTTCTTATTAATAATGCTGCTGTTTATCCGAAAATAAGTTTTTTAGATCAATCCCCTGAAGAGTGGATGAAAACAATTGAGATTAATGTAGGTGGAGTAGCAAATTGCTGTCATGCGGTACTTCCCTTTATGATAAAGCAAGAACATGGCCGTATAATAAATGTAGGTAGTTTTGCTGATAAGGCACCTATACCCCAAAGTTCTGCATATTCAGCGTCAAAAGGAGCTGTGCGTGCATTAACAAAAGCAGTTGCGGCTGATCTTGGTGATGTATTTCCAGATATTATTTTAGTTGAATGGATACCAGGTCATTTAAATACTCAGATGAGTGATTTTACAGGTATTGACCCAAAGACATGTGTTGATTGGGCTGTTGATCTAATTAATCTTCCTGAAAATGATTCTTCATCTCGAGTTTTTATCGGAAATGATGAGTTTTTTCCAGCTAAGGGAATGAAAGAAAAATTAAAAGATAAGTTTTTATCTTTTCGAAAATAAAACTCTTCACTCATTGTTTTTTAAGTCGGCACTTATTGCATTAGCTACACGTAGAGCGTTTGCTGCTATGGTCAAGCTAGGATTGGCACCTCCACTTGTTGGCATAACCGAAGCATCAACGAGATAAAGATTATCAACATCATAAGCTTTGCAGTTTTTATCAACAACACTGGTTTTTGGATTGTCTCCCATTCTACAAGTTCCGCAAGGGTGCCCATAATTTAAACTAACATCTTCGCTCATCACGAAAGATAAATGAGGAGATAGTTTTAATTTTAATAAATTTCGAAAGCTCTTAATTCTTTTATGTAACTCTTTATGTACGGTGTATTCAAAACGCATACCACTAGGTTCTTTTGCATCAGCAATAATTCTATTTTCAGAATAAGGATGATCTTCCATTATTGTTGCAAAAATAGAAGCATGTCCTAGAAAAAATGCAGTCAAATAAGCAGGAATCCGCAATAAAGGTCTAATAGGTTTTAACCAGCTCCAGCGACTACGGTCAAATTTCATTTTTAAAGCGTATACTACATTGCCATATTCAAACGTCAGCCCTGTTGATTGAAACGAACCTAAGCTTTCGTTGTTATGAAAATAGAAGTCTCTTAATGAGATAGTTTTAGCTGGTCCTTGTCGAGAAAATTTACCTTTTGGCCAAACAGCTACAAAGTCAGAAATATGGAACATTAAATTTCGACCAACCATATCCGATTTATTAGCGAGACCATTTGGCCAAAATTCATTTTTTGAATTTTGTAATAATACAGGCGAAAAATAAGCACCGGCTGCTACAACAAAAATACGTGCTCTGATCTTGATTTCTTTTCCGTCCTTATTACAAATTACTTCTTTTACAGCAGTTTTATCTGCATTAAGGATTTTGACTTCACATTGATCAAGTATTCGAAGGTTTCCAGTTTGTATGGCCGGTTCAAGACAAATGGTTTTTGCATCACTTTTACATTTTTGATTACAAATATAACCGAGGCATTCTTCACAATTATCTTTATAGTCAATACCAACATGTAAGCGGTATGGATTTAAACCATTTTTTTTAAACGAAGAGAAAAAATGGTTATCACATTCACTCATTGCAATAGGAGGCAATAATTGTGGGTCAGTATCTGTACTCAATGGATCTTGAGTCCCTCTGACTTTAAATAATTTTTCAGCTTCTTGATAATAAGGAGCGACTGTTTGATAAGAAAAAGGCCAGCTGTTGGAACTATCAAAATCACTAGGTTCAAGTCTTTCTAATGCTGCTGCATAGAGTAGTGTAGAGCCACCTGCGCCACATCCAATAGAACTAAAAAAGTGGGATCTACGACCTTTATTATCTTGTGTTATTTTAGTGGGCCAGGCACCATGATCAAGTCTATCTTGAGGTGCTTCATCATTTAAATGTTCTTGATGATTCTCCTTTGAGAAAGTTGCTTTTCCCTTTTCAATAACAACGACACTAAAACCTTTATTAGCTAACGCATAGCCGGCAGTTGACCCACCCATGCCAGAACCAATAATGACTACATCCCATGTTTCGTCAGTAAAGTCTTTTAATGAAGGTTGATTCATAATTTGTTTTTAAATTTTCTGGAGTTGAATGGTGGGTATAAGTTCTATAAATGATAAAACAATATTTTTGTTTTTATTTTACCATTTGTTATTTAAATATTTTCTTATAGGGTTTTCTATAAAATAGAATGAAATTATGCCTACGGTTACACCAAGGAAAAGCATGGCAATACCTGAGTAAGGAAAAATTTCTCCAAACCTTATGCCATAATAATAAAAAGGTTGTTGCCATAAGTAAATCGAGTATGAGCATATACCAAATAGCTGAATTATTTTATTGGATAGAGCAATCTTAAAAAACTCAGGTATACGATCTAAGTGGTTGACAGTAAAAGCTAATAAAAATGGTGAAAACATCCAATAAGAAAACCAAGGGACAAATTTTGTATAGCATAATACGCTTAAAAAGAAAGTAATAATTGGAAGCCAGGAAAAAACAAAGCGTTCAAAATTTTGTTTAATTAAAGAATATCCTGCAGATAAAAATAAATGACTTGCTATTATTTCGGTATGTAAAAGATAGTCAGTAGGAGCAAAATCTGGGTATATAATATAGGCAGACCGTATAAGCATGACTCCTACACCTAAGCCTATCAATGGTATAAACTCCTTTCCTTTAAAAACACTAAAAAGAGTTATTATGCTCAATATAATATAACAATGTTCTTCAACATTGAGTGACCATAAATTACCAATAGGAATTCCAGAAAATCCTGCTGCTGGTTCAGATGGAAAGTAAGTTCTTAAAAAAAATAAAGAATAAAAGTAGTTTTCGTGTTCTGAAGATAGTTCTAATAAATAACTTGCTGTACAAAGTGTCGTCAGGTAGATAAAAAAAACAGGAAAAACACGGCTAAGTCTTCGTTTATAAAATATCGGTAGAGGAACTCTTTTGACAAAAAGAATTTTACTCATTAATAAGCCAGATAAAACAAAAAAAATATCGACTCCTAGCCTACCTAGATAAATTCCAGGAATTGTTAAAAAATGCTCTATTAAAACAACAAGAATTGCTAACCCTCTCCAGCCATCAAGGTATCCAATTCTGTTTAGCTCTGTTTTGCCATGAGAAGATGAAATTTTTGTTAGTTTTTTTAGTGATAACATTAAATCAGCTCCGTGCGTATTTTAGGAAATAACTTGTAGAGGCGGAGTATTAACAACTGAGAAATAGTAGTTTAAATCAATTTCCAATTTTTAATACATGTTAGATAGTGATGACTTATATTAAGCTAGTAATATAATTGTAATTTGATATAAAAAATTCATATATTTTATTCCAGTTTAATACTTTATTAAACCCTTTAAAATAAAGTATGTTTAAGAGGTAAAAAATCCCATAAGCAAGTATAAAAATTAAATATAATCTAAGTTCGTCAAATATTTTAAGAATCTTAAATTTGTACATATTATAAAAATAGACGGGAAATTCAGTCATAGGCATAATAGCTATTGTCCATATAGCTGCTTTTAAGCCATATAAACTATAAGCCAAAGGTATAAATATAAATGTCGATATGGTTCTTATTAAAGATAATAGTGCATGTATTTTAGTATTGCCTAGCGCCATAAAGCATTGCAATGCCATAGCATAGCCAGTAAATAATAGGGATACGGAAAGAATTTCAATTATCCATCCGGCGTCAATATATCTATCATCATATAATAACTCAATAATATTGTGTCCATTGATGCATAGTAAGGCTGCAACAATAGCAACTAAAAAATCCACCCTATTTCGAAGTTTATAATAAACGGTACTAATATTTTTTGGATTATTTCGAACTGTTTCACTTATTGCAGGATAAAACACGGATGCCATCAGTCTATGTAATAATTCTTTTAGTGCATTTGCTAGAAAATAGGCAACTACATAAATACCAAGTTTCTCAGGGGTAATTAAGGCACCTAAAATAATCCTGTCTCCCTGGTTAACAAAAAATCCTAAGGTTGATCCTATAATGATCCATTTTCCAAAATTAAAAAAATCTTTTGCTATTTTGCTATCCCAGTAAAATTTACATTTTGGGCCAAATAATGAGCTATGTGAAAGCATTGTAAGAATAGTGGATGAGACAAGCCCGCCCAAAACAAGAGCCCAGATATTCCGATAATACCAAGCAAGAAATACCATGGCACATATACCAATAATTTGTGAGAAAACTTGAAGGCCTATTAGTGGCTTTAATTTTAAGTTTCTACTTAAGCTAACCAAATGAATGGATTTGAAACCATTAATAATGGGTACTAATGCACTTAACAAAAGAATGCTTGGTAGTCTCGAATCTGCATAGGCTGATCCAGCAGTTAAAAAACCTATTTCTTGTGAATAATAAAGGCCGCCACTAACAAATAAAATGATTAGACCAATAAAAAGTCCTTGCAGAATTTGTAGTGTCCATGCCATATTCAGAAATGATAAGTCCTCTCCATGTTTGCTTTGAATGATTTTTTGAGTTATCCCTACGTCAGATAGCTGAGTGAGTCCAATGATGATAACGGTAGTAACTGCCATCACCCCAAACATTTCAGGAACTAAAAGCCGAGTTAGAAAAAGATTGCTTATTAATCGTAAAGATTGTTGTATCAATTGACCAGAAACTGACCAAAATGTAGCGCTAACAACTCTTTTTTTAAATCCAGTCATTTTTAATGTTTAGTACTCTAAGTTAATAGTCTTTTTAGGAATGTTTCTTTTTAAGACGATTGAATAAGATGTTATTAATCCAATTAATAACCAGGTAAAGTTAAAAATATTACCAATTGATGAAACAGTACCCACTACAAATAAATGAGCAATAACCATAGCAATGAGTGATCTTCCTATGACTATATACTGATACTCAAAAGTATACTTTTTTAGCAAACGATAAACTTTAATTAGAGGTAATAGTAACAATGAGAGGTACAGTACTAAGCCTGCGATTCCATCAGACAATAAAATTGCTATATAGGTATTTACTATATCTATGATTCCTTCACCTTGAATCATTTCTCTCATTTCAGATGTTGCTAAATATTCTCTATCACTTAATCCAAATAATGGGTTTCGTTGAATTACAATTAGGCTATTCTCTATTAACTTAGTGCGATAGGTATCTACTCCAGCGACCCCTATAAAGGGTAATAATGCGATGATTCTATTTAGTTGTCCGCTTATAAAAAGTACTATAGTCATTACAATAGAAATAACAAAAAGGTTTTTGTAGGCTTTAAAAATGCTTTTGTTTAATATTGTAATGGTTACTAAATGAAATATTAGGGCGCCTAGCCATGGTCCTCTAGAACTGGTTGTATATATACCTGCAAGAATTAAAAGTAATGAAGCAGAATGAATTTTTTTATAATTTAGTTGATAAGTAGTGTTAATAACACTCCATGCACATAATACATAGATAAGTATATAACCACATGTAATCGGATTATTGAAAACTCCCCTTGCTCGAACATGTCCTGCACGAGAAAAATATGTATTCCCATGTTTCTCAACAGCTAATAGATCATACAGATCAGTGTATAGAAGCCAATGTTTAATGAACTCAAAAACATTCACCATTGAAATTATCATCCCTGCAACTAAAATAGCAGAAAATACTCTTCTATAATCAGTGTGAGTTTTTAATCCCCTGGTTAAAGTATAGTAGGGTAAAATGACAATTAATAATAAATTTATAGATTCTTTTAGTACTAGGGTTACAGATCCAAATTCACGGTAAGAATGTGCGGCAAAGTAAAGAAAAAACAAAATCATTATTTTGTCTGTTAAAAGCGAAGGGAATAATGACCTAGTACGATCTTCTTTAATAAATCTCAGACAGGGGTAAAGAAGAAATAGTGATAAGATACTTGCATAGCTTACATTTAATAAGGATTCAATGCCTCCAAAGCCTATGATACTGGTCTCTGCTCTAGGAGCAATTAAAATGAGAAAAAAATACCAAGCAATACGGATGGAGACTTGTTTAGATATACTTTTGCAGACAATGGCAACGATAATAAAAAAAAACCAGACATTTTGACTTAAAAAAAGAGCCGAGGTAATAATTCCCCAGATTATGAATAGCTTATCAATTGGAAGTGAATTACTAGCATTATTAACCTTATTATAAAACTTTTTGATAATATAAAATGCTATGGATCCTAAAAATAGTAATACAATATATGCTTTTATATGTTGAGGCATAATAGGTCTTAATAAAAATTATAAGTTTATTTGATTAAAATGCATAATTAAGCTTTTTATTGTTTTTCTTAATAAATTTGACTAGCTTTTAACAGTTCATATTTTATACTACGAATACCTTTGGGGCGATTAGTATTAGCTTTTTCTGATTAGAGTGACATTATTTTTGGTCAATCTTATTGATGTGTATTCATCTTAATTATTTTATCTATAGGGACATTGAGGAGAAATTTAATTCGGTCAGAGTTAAATTTATAGAGAGCAGACTCAAGTTTGCCTTGATAATACATAAATTCTACTGAAGGTGTTGTAAATTTAACAATTATAAAATGAACACTGGAAGCTAAGTTTGTTCCCTTACATTATATTTCACGAGGTCACGGATGAGGATTTTTGTCGGTCGGTTTTTGCTGATAGACTGTTTTTCTAAAATGGTTAGATAGCTTGTTATGCACTCATTTCAGCACCTTTTTATTTTTTATAGTAAAAATTTCTCACTGTTAACTTATTGGTATAGGTATCTTGTGTTTCAATAATTATTATATTTTAGTCTAGTTGTTCTAAGCTTATTTAGGTTTATATAAAACTTGATTTAGAAGTAGGAAAGAATTTTTTTTTAAGTCAAAAAAATGATCGGCAGTTCATGCTTTGGGTCTATTTTAAAGTTTACAGAACCTATTCCACAACAAATGTAGAAAACTTGCCGTTATACTTCTAGCTCTAAAGTTTGTATGAAAGAGACATTACCTTCACACATTTCCAGATAACGATTTTCAGGAAATTGTTCTAGATTCATTCCAATTTGACCAAGGGCACATATCAAGTGATAAATTAGTTCTCTTGGTTCAATTTGAATGGTTTTTGCGTATCTAAGAAACTCTTCTCTAGCTCTAGAAATTGATATATGTGTTGACATACAATAACGTACTAAGTCAAAAACAGGGGCACCATGGGTTTGAGCGCCTCCCCAGTCGATGACACAAAAACCAAAGTTATTGGCGGAAGAGTGGGTGGTTTTTTTTAAAAAAAGAATATTTCCTAGCCAGAAATCAGAGTGTTGTAGAATAGTTATTGGGGTCCACTTTTTTGTATTGAGATGTTGCAATGCTTTTGTGGCATATGAATGTATATTATCTGAAAGTTGTGGATTAGTAGCGATACATTCAAGGGGTGTTGATACAAATTGGTTAACAGATTTCTCATCAATATTCTGATTCATAGAATCTTTTGCTATTCCATTTAACCAAGTAAAAACCTTCGGGTCTAGCCATTTTTTTTGAAGTTTTCGAATGAGACGAGAATCGCTTATTGGTCGATGTTCAGGCCAAATGGCATAACTTAAGTTCCTGTAGCGACCGTCATTAGCAGGTTCAAGTACTACAGATGAAAGTTGGTCAGATAGAAGGTCATGGGCTTTGCGTGAGTTACTGACTGCTCGTTCAATAAAATCAGGGAATGCTTCCCTTGATACCATTAATACAGCGTCATTTTCTGGTTTGTCACCAGGCAAATAATACTTGTATGGACTATCTAAGGTCTCATTTTTAAAACTTGGATCACCAATCGGCTTTAATTTTTGAACATTGTATTTTTTATTGGTCAAATTATTTACGTGGCCAACTAAGTCGAGAATGTATTCTTTATTTTGTAATTGCATAAGTGTCCACCAGAGAAATGTTAACGACTATTTTTCAGCAATAAAGACTAATGATGGTGCAACCCACTTTATTGCCTTGCTAGGAATATATTTGAGTAAAATTCTGACTAAACGGCTGAAAGATAATAAGGATTCATCTGCTCTTAATTTAGAAAGGTCTTCATCTGAAAAAGTAGAATAAACACGAGGGTATCTCGCATCAGGAAGGACTAGTAAAGGCTTGATAGCTTTAAACCCAACTGTTTTGAATATCCCTTGGAGTGCTCCAAATGAATGAAGGTATCCAAGAATCTCAGATGATGGATAACGTTTTGATAAAATTTTTATTAACCAGCGGGGTAGTGCGTTACCAAATCTAAATTCTACATGTTCATCCACTCCACCTTTTAGTAGGCGGAGATTAAAACGGTTTTTTGTAGAAAGGAAAAAAACACCGCCTGGTTTTAGTACGCGTCTACACTCAGAGATGAGTAATTCATGAGCATCACAGGGGGGCAAACTTGATCGTCCTGCTGACCACTCTAAGACATAATTCATAATGACAATATCAAAAACTTCGTCTTTGTAGGGTAACTGACTATTTTCTCCGCCAATACTTACATTTACGTTTGATAATCCTTCTTGATCGCAACATATTTTATTAAATAAGGCTTGCTCGGGGATTATTTCTAGTGCTTCAACGTGCTTAGTTTTTGCGCCGATTAATTTGGTATGTTGTCCAATGCTTGCACCAATCTCAAGAACCTGAGAATTTTTATTCAGAGGTAGAAGATCTAGATAAGCAGCCCTGGATGAGTCTGTTACATAATGGGCATCTTTCATAGTCTCAATTGCCCTTTTATATCCATCTGCACGAGCTATTTTAATAAGGTCTGTTATATGGGATGCATCTGGTGATTCCCAAGACTTCGACGATAAAAAATTTGAAACATCATTTTTTACTGGATAGGAATTTATTCCATTTTCAGAGCACAATGTTCCATCTGCTTCAACCTTAAGGCCACTCTTTGTTATAGGGCAAGCAATAATAGCTAGACTTTCTGGCTTAATAAGCGGTTTTTTCGACATTTAATCTTACTTTACTAATGAATTATCAAATGAGTTTTAGGATCAAACTCTATACATTTATGAGCTAATTATTAAATTAAGCTAAACTTCAAAAGGGTTGTTTCTTAATCTAAATACCTTTTGCAAAGTTTTAGCTATAGGGTATTAAGTAGTGTCGTAACCTATATTAAATATTCTTTTTGATTTGAATCGTTTTGAAGTGATTGCTAATAAGAACATTTCATTTAAAGAAGGAATAATATTGATTTTCGAGTCGTGAAAATAAAATTTGAGGAATAAGACAGCTACCAATTTTAATACTGTACTATTGTATTGAATTTAAACAGATATGTCTAATACAAACCCAGTTCAGGATATGATATATGTAGGTTGGGCTGCGGTCTCTTTGGCAACCCAACAAAAGGTATGCTAAAAAAATGTTAGGTTAACGATAGAGCTGTTAGTCTACGCGCGAGCTGGCGAGCTGCCTCTTAAAGAAATAAGATAAATACTTTAGCTTTACTTCACTTTTAATCGCCCCCTCAAGTTCAATCATTTTCTAAAATAGTATTCTAATGATAAATAGTTGAATATTTTTAATAGCAACTGTTCATTAATAGAATTAATGAGAACTTTCTAAGTACAGTCTCTACCAATCATTGCTAGTGTTGATAATTTTAAAAATTTTCAGAGTATATTTTATGTGTATGTCTAAAAAATCAGATAAGTTTCAAAAGTTTGGGTGAGTTAACAGTTAATCTTGTTTTCTGAACTATAATGCTTTTAAGTTAGTCGATAATAATCTTTGTAATGGTGGTAAAGAATGAAGTTTCAAATAATATTGGGTATGGCAAGTATGTTGCTTGTAACAAGTGCAAATGCTATAACTGAAAGAATGTGTTTTGGCCAGGTTCAAGTCGATACTACATCAGAGTTAGTTGCAAAAATATCTGTTGCAGAAAATGATAGATTTAAAGATAAAAAGTGTACTAAATTTTTTCACTACTACGAAGGAAAAATAAACTTTGATCAAGCTAGTTGTAATGCTAATAGTGAGCAAATAGCTTTGGATAAAGGTTACGCTCCTTTTGGTGTTTTTTTTCGAGGATGGGAGTCTACGCCAAAGACGGGTATTTCAAAATATGAATGGGAAATTAGTGGCCCAATTAAGGACGGAGGAAGTGCGCCTGTTTTAGCTAAATTTAAATCTTTTAATGCGGCTTATGTTTTTGAAGAACCAGGACAATATACAGCTTCTTTAACAATAACGGATGAAACAGGGAATACAGATACGACTATTAAAGAAATTACTGTTTGGGGTAATAATAAAGATTATTACGTTGATAGTGAATTAGGTGATGATAGGTATGATGGGTTATCCATGGAGCCAAGTAAAACCTGTAACCCTTCTAATAGTGCAATAGGTTCGTGTTCAGGTCCGTGGAAAACAGCAACAAAGGCTTTTGGAGAAATTAATCCGTTTAATGTCTCAGACTATCCAAATGGAAAGTATAAGGCGGACGGAGTTTGTAAAACTAAAAATACTGTTCGGGTTGCTCCCTATGAATTCAATTTAGGGCATTATGAATACAAGTTAGCAAAGATTCCTTTGCATTATAAAGTTTTTAAAAATAGCCCTTATTTAAAATCAGAAGTGATGAAGGACTCGGATGGTAATTTATTGCCTCCTGTTGATGCAGATATATGTACTTCATTAGTTGCTAAACGAAAATCAGTACTAAAACCAGGTGATCAAGTATTATTTAAGCGAGGCCAGCAGTTTGATGTTGAGACTGGGTACAGTACGATTAAAGCTTATAAAGATAAGCTAGGTGATTATTATGAGAGGTTAGAGGTGTCGCCTCTGTTACGCTTTAATCATTGGTCTAAAATTAATGGAATTCATTTTTCAACATTTGGAAGTGGTGAAAAGCCAGTTATTAAGAATGTGGGTAAGGTTTCATCTTCACTACTAGATATTAATGGTGTTGGTGTGATGGATATAGCTTTTTCCGATTTAAAATTTGACTTAGAAGCAGATAACACACCTTTTTATAACAGAGCTAGATTACTTTTTTCATCTTCAGACCCCCAAAATATTATTTTTAACCGAGTGGATGTTGAGAATATGAAAGAAGGGATAATAGCTTCGACAAGAGATGCAAAAGGCCTTTTTCTTGTTGATTCAAAGTTTTATGATTCATCTGTCGTTATGTTATATGCTGCGCATAGTTATAAAGATGTTGCTATGATTCGAACTAAATTAGATTATTCTGCGAGCCATCTATTTTATTCAAGTATAGATTCTGGTTTGTTTTTAGATAATGAATTTACAAGGCCTGCTTTTGGGCGACCAGCTTATAGACTATATGGTGGTGATCATTCAAATCCAAATAGATTTGTATGGTTCGAGAATAATAAATTTATTGGTTGGGTCGACCCTAGAACTGCAGAAAAAGATGGGGGTGTTTTTACTACCGGAAAAAGATATAACTCTAAGGTAGTTCATCTTGGGCCGAATGGGTGGGGTGAGCAAAGACTTGCAACACATGACGTGGTATTTAAGAATAATATCGTTAAAGATGGTGAGACTTTGATGATGATTGGTGACTTAGAGAATTTAACTATTTCGGGTAACCAATTTATATCACATGATGAATACTATGCTCATAGAATTATTTTAAACCAAAAATTATCCAGTAGGCCTTTAAAAAATATCACTATTAATAATAATGTCTTTATTGAAAAAACGATAAATCAGACAAGAGGTGTCAAACTGGGAATAATTCAATTAAAAAATTATTTTCAAACAAAATGCTCAGATCAGTTTAATAATGAAGATATAAAAATTTCAAATAATACGTTTTATCTGCCAACAGGTAGACACGTTTTTTCCTATTATCCCTTAAAGCAAGGTAAAGATTTACAAAAGAGAGAATTACCAGACTTGACATTAGATCAAGCAGAAAAAATATTGGAAAAAACAGTTAGTTTAATTAATAATAAGGTGTTTTCAGCAAAACCATACGATACGCTTGTGCAGCTTGGGGGAGATTTTTGGGCTAAAACATTAAAGGATGGAACTGCAGATAAAATTGTTTCAAAGCTTGACTCTTCAATAGGTGCAAGTGATTATTATGAAGGAAAAACACAATTGGGGAATAATTTTAGATTTTATACTATGGATAGTAATTTAACACCGAATCTAGTGACAACAAGTTGGAATGACGTTAAAACTGTTTCGGATGATGATATATTAAATGGTGTGACCCAATTTTCTGCTAATGATGACAGCTGGTCGTGGGGCGACGTGCAGACTTTTGGCGAGGAAAATGGTATTTCCCCAGATGATGTTGGTGATGCTATGATGAACTCAATGGTTTCATCTTCAGCTGCTGGTGAGATGCAGGATCATGTTGTAAAAGAGAAAAGTTGGGTTGCAGTTTTTGTAACTTGGTGGAATAGTTTGTTTGATTGATCATAATGGCGAACAAGTATGGAATTAGTTTGATAATTCCTTGTTCTAGCCTTCTAAGAAGGCTGTTCCTGTACTGTTTTATTTAAGGGCACCTCTATTAATTGATGAATGGAAAATTGAGTCCAAAATATCCAATCTCTGCGTTAAAATCCTTCGCAATAGCCTGCTATTACGTGCGGATTTTGCCTTGATCTTGAATATTTTGGTTCTCAAATTTCTCATCCACAATAAATAGAGGTGCCCTTAAATGTTATTCCCATGACACATGCTTCGCGCAGTCACAGTTCTGGAATTTATAACAAGGTGATTTTTGTCCGATAGCAAGGTGCTAAAATGGGGTATATCAAGGAGGGCACGTAACCATTTTAGCACCTCAGCTTATTGGTCGATAGAAAATCGTATCTGTAACCGTGCAAGTATATCTGTTGTAGTATCAGTTCATGGCTTGCTATGTGCTGTTACTATGTCTAAATAATATTCCTATATTTTTTACATTCATCCATGATTTAGTAGATGCTAAGTTTAATCAAGCAGATTTTTTTCATATTTTTACAAAACCGTGAAGGGAAAGATGTTTGGCTACTTGGGTACTTATGTAAAAAACTAATAAATTTATTTATTATCAGTAGGCTACGAAAAAATTTGGCTTTCAACTAAGTTGTTTAGGATAATTTGAATAACAAATTAACGCAGTATTCATCTTTCTTCTTCAATAATAACCATCTGAATGGCTTACAATAAAAAGTTGGCCTGTTGAATCTAAAAAATCAGTTGAACGCTGAAGTTAGTGGCGACTTGATAATGAATAAATTTAATCCGGTTTTTTACCTCTTACACAATAGATGAGTGTACTTCGCTTGACGATTTGTAAAAATATGGATAAAAAATTCGGAATAGCTCTCAAATAGGCACAGATCCTTATCTTCGAGCTATTCTTTGCCTTTTTTGTCCTGGTTTCTCACTTAGTCTGTGTTCAACTGATTTACTTAGGTTGAAGGAAATTTGCCTTGGGATTAGTTACCTAAAAAATATATGCAAATAATAATTGTTATAGTTAACTATAAGACTGCTAATTTACTATTAAAGTGCCTTGATTCCCTTAGAAAATATTTATTAACTCATAATGTTAAAATTGTCATTTCTGATAATAATTCCCCTGATGATTCCGTAAGTATTATTAATAATTATATAACTAAGGAAAAGTTAGGTAAAAATATAAAGCTATTGGCTCTTCCTAATAACGGGGGGTTTTCTTCTGGTAACAATGAAGCAATAAAATATAGCCTAAAAAACTATCCTAAAAGTAATATATTTTGGTTATTAAACCCAGATACTATTGTCAATAGTTGCCCTTTAGAGCTTATTGGTAAATATTTTAAAAAAGACTCTAAAATTGGTATCCTTGGTACTAAACAAACAAGCATGAGTACTGGTGCTTCTGTTAGCTCTGCTTTTAATATGTTCACTCCATTTGGTGAATTTTTAATCGGAGCCAAGTTTGGGCCTTTGTTTAGGTTGTTCCCCAAATTCATGGTGCCTTTTCCTCCGCCTGATAAAGCCCTGCAATGTGATTGGGTTTCTGGAGCTAGTTTTTTTGTTAATAAATCTTTAATTGATGATATTGGGCTGATGGATGAAAACTTTTTTCTTTATTTTGAGGAAGTTGACTTTTGTTTTCGGGCAAAAAAAAATCAATGGCAAGTTTGGTTTGATCCCGCGGTGAGTATTGCCCATGAAGATGAATCTTCGACGGGTGTGGGGGAAATAGCTACTCGACGGCCATTATTTTGGTACAACTCTAGACGATATTTTTATCGTAAACATTATGGTCTATTTGGGTTGATTGTTGCTGATTTAGGATGGTTTCTTGGACGGTTAACCTTGCTAGCAAGACATCATTTAAAATTAAGGTCGGATATTTCCAAGGATCCAAAATATTATATGTCAGACTTAATACTAGGTGATTTAAAAGCTATTTTTAATTTTCGCTGGAAAAACAAAAATGAATCCTGATTCTCGATCATTAATATCTGTAGTAGTCATAGGTTTAAATGAAGAAAGGTTGTTACGAGATTCATTAAAATCTATTTTGAATTTAAGGACTAAAAATTGTGATATTGAGATCATATACGTTGATAGTGGATCAATTGATCATAGTTTTGAGATTGCTGAATCAATCCCTCAAGTGACAGCATTAAAGCTGAATAACCCTAATCCATCAGCTGCTAAAGCAAGAAATTTTGGTGCTAGTAATGCTAAAGGTGATTTTATTCAGTTTGTAGATGGGGATAGTATTTTGCATGAAGATTGGCTACAAACAGCTTATGATTTTCTTTGTAATCATCGTAAAGTTGCTTGTGTTTTTGGAGAATTAACAGAAAGCCGTCCTGAAGCTAATATTTATACTAAGGTTTGTAAGTTTGATTGGTATGTTCCATCAGGTGAGGCACGTTATTGTGGTGGTAATGCATTATGGAGAAAAAGTTCTTTAGATGCTGAAGGAGGCGAGGGGTTTGATGAAGCTCTTTCTGCTGGTGAGGAACCTGATCTATGTTATCGTATCCGGCAAAATGGAGAAAAAATTTTTTTCTTAAATATTCCTATGGCAAATCATGACTTGGAAATGAATACATTTTCTCAGTATTGGAGCAGGGCAGTGACTAATGGGAAAGCATATGCTGCTGTTGGGTTGCGCTATCGACACAATAAAGAAAAGCTATGGTTTAAGGAAATGATAAGAAATTTCATTGAGCCATTGTTATGGGTATCTTTTTTTGTTTTAGTTAGTTATTTTTCTTCTATAGTATTTGGTTTTTTAGCGATAGGTTTAGTTTTGTTTTTAAGGTCGTTTAAAATCGCTTTTAATAATAGGGAAAGAATACCAAAATTAAAGGATGGTCTTTTATATGGGTTTCACCTTCTTTTTATGCGGATTCCAACTTCCTGGGGACAGTTAAAGTATTTATTTAATAAAAATGATTTATTTATTTCCCGTTCTTAAGGAATTATATTTTCAGCAGTTTGGCATTAACTTGATGACACTATTCCATATTTAAATTTTAATATCTGGTTTTAGTTTCTTCATGTAAGTGTTAAGGTCAAGCATCCTTCAATAGATATACCCTCAAATTGTGAGAAATCAATTAGTTCAAACTTCAAAATAAAGAGTACTGTGAAAAAAATAATCATTAGTGTATTAAATATACTCTCAATATCGGTTTCACAAATAATCAGGATATTAAATCCATTGTTATTAAAGATATTTCGATTGTGGCGTTTAACTCAAATGAGAAGTAAAGTTTTTGGTAATCTTCCCAACACTACTCAATTGGATGGATATATAGATGTTATTGGTACAGGAAAAGTAGAATTTGGAGAGTCTTGTCGAATTGGGAGTAATGTAGTCTTTGAGACTCAAGAGAATGGCATTATCAAGCTGGGTAATAATGTTAGGATTAATCAAGGTTCAGTACTAGTTGCTTATGAAGGAATTACAATTGAAAATGATAGTTTAATTGGTGAATACTGCAGTATTCGTGATTCGAATCATGGTATTAAATTGAATAAATTAATAAGGATTCAACCACATGATTATTCACCTATTGTCATTAAAAATGATTGCTGGGTTGCTAGAGGAGTCACTGTTTTAAAGGGTGCTTATTTGGATGATGGTTGTGTTGTAGGTGCGAATAGCGTGGTGACAGGGATGATCAATAAAAATGAAATTGCTGTTGGAACGCCTGCTAAAGTAATCAAAATGAGACAATGATATACTTTATGGTGTCCATAACTGTATGAATTATATGCTCATTGGGCAACTCTATTATTTTTAGACTTTGCTAGTTTGATATTTATTAAAAAGAAAATGGAGCATTAATGAAGTTAGCTATCCTTGGGTGTGGCTATGTAGCAAATATGTATAGACTCACTTTGCCAATGCACCCAGAGCTTGAATTAGTGGGCGTTTTTGATAAAGAAAGGTCTCGTTCGGAAAATATGGCTCGGCTAACAGAGTCGATATGTTATCCGGATATAGATGCTATGTTGAATGATAACTCTGTAGAAATGGTGCTTAATTTTACTAATCCTCAAGCACATTACGAAACTACTCGTGCATGTCTTGAAGCTGGTAAACATGTGTATACTGAAAAACCTTTAGCTATGGATTTGGCAGATGCCCAAGCATTAGTTGAGCTTGCGAAAAAACGTGGATTATTGCTAAGTTCTGCGCCATGCACACTGATGAATGAGGTCGCTCAAACCCTTTGGAAAGCAGTGAATGATAAAATAATCGGTAATGCTAGGTTGGTGTACGCTGAAATGGAAGATGGAATGGTCACTCATGCCCCTGTGAGTACATGGATTAATGAGGCAGGTACAGCATGGCCTGCTGTCAATGAATTTGAGACAGGTTGTACAATAGAGCATGCAGGTTATGTCATGTCATGGCTGGTTGCTATTTTTGGCCCGGCAGAAAGCGTGACTGCCTTTTCAGATATATTGATCAAGAATAAAATACCTAATCAGGCAATTGCCCCCGCTGCAGATTTTTCTGTTGGCTGTATCAAATTTGTTAATGGCGTTGTTGTTCGAATGACGAATGGAATTTATGCGGAACATGATCATCAATTACGAATTTTTGGTGACCAAGGTGTGTTAAGTGTTAAGGATCCAAGAAGTGACGATTCATCAATTGGTTTGCAAAAATATCACACCATTCGGAGAAAACGTTTTTTATCACCATTATCAAAAAAACTGAAGCTCTGTTCCTCACCAGGCCAGAAAAAAATTACAAAATATCGAGGGTCACAAACGCGAGATTTCTGTAGAGCAATTGCAGATATGGCACTTGCAAAAAAAGAGGGGAGAGAGCCGTATATAGGTGCAGATTTTTCATTGCACATCACGGAATTAACATTGGCTTGTCAATTTGCTAGTGATTTAGCTAAACAAGGAAAAATGCCTTATAAAATGATAACAACTTTTGATGCTATGGAGCCACTGGTATGGGCAAAGTGATGATAGTTACAGGTGCCTCGGGTTACTTGGGCCAGAAAATAGTATTGAACGCTCATCAGCGAGGACATGAAATTAAGGCTGTGATTCGTCCGGGGCGTGATATATCAAAGATGGCCTGGGTAGATCTGGATAATATAGAGATTGTTGAAATAGATTTAGCATCTGATACAGCAGGCTCTTCATTAGTTAAAATGATGTTATCCCAGAATAGCAAGAAGACTAGCGTGGTTCATGCCTCGGCTATGATGACGGGTAATGATTCGGCTCATAGTGTTCAGACAGTTAGGCCGACTGAGCTGGTTGTTCAAGCAATGATTGATACGGGTCTTAATCGACTGGTTTTAGTTAGCTCTATGAGTGTTTATGGTTATTCTGCACAGCCAGTCAATAGCCAGTTAGATGAAACAACCCCCATTGAAATATATCAAAATCAAAGGGACTCATATTGTAGAGCTAAAATCGCTCAAGAATCTATAGGATTAGAGGCTGCTCAAAAGCAGGGCTTGGTTGTTACTGCATTACGGCCGGGTGCTATTATTGGACCGGGTCGATTATTGACTGCACGATTGGGTATTACAACGGGAAAATTTGCCTTGCAACTAGGGCGAGATGCTAGATTACCTCTTTCTTTTGTAGATCATTGTGCAGAAGCTATCGTTTTGGCTGCCGAAAAAAGCGTTATTGTGAATGATGTCTATATTAAACCAAATAAAACGGTAAACGATGGCGCTTTTGAAGCCATCAATGTTTTTGAAGATGAACTGCCTACACAACAACAATATATCTCGTTGTTAAAAAAACATACGGGTATCTGGCCTGCTTTTTCTTTTACCCTTCCTTGGTCATTAATAAAAAAAATAACTTCAGGTATTGGGTTGGTCACTACATTCAAGCCTAGTTTATTGAAAATATTGCCAGGGGTACTCAAAGAAGCAAGTATACATGCTCGTATAAAACCTCTGCGATATAATAATTCTCGATTACATGATCGACTAAGCTGGTCTTCCACTTTAAGTTGTGAAGAAATAATTAAATTATCAAAGATAAAATAAGCTTTAATTTTTTGCCACCTCATTATTTCGAATTTTAATTTCTAACATTAAAAAATGAATATTTGTTATCTTGCACCTCAGCTTACTGCTTTGGAGTCAACTTTTGTCTATGAAGAATTATTAGCTATTGAAAAAAGAGGGCTAACAGTCATACCTACCTCAGTAAAAAGAGCAGAAAAAAATTTCGTTGGATATGATGGTCTTCTACAGAGAACACACTTTCTTTATGATGAACAACCCGTCAAAACATTATTCTATTCTTTGGCTGCTTTTTTTAGAATGAGGACTCGTCAGAAAGCTAGCGTACGCTTGCTGATGTCAGATATATTTTTTCTTGGTTTTTTTAATAAGAGTAGCTGGAAACTTTTATTTCAATATATTGTCGCTTGTAGGCTTGCAGAAATATTAGTTGAAAATCAATGTAAGCATTTGCATGTGCACTTTGCTCATACTGCGACTCAAATTGCTATGTACGCATCTGCTATGTCAGCTGTACCGTTTACAATTATGGCTCATGCAAATGATATTTTTGAGCGTGGCTTACTGTTGGATCGCAAGGCGCAACGTGCAGTTAAATTGTTAACAATTTCTGAATTTAACCGGAATTATCTTATTTCTCAGAATGTTTCAGAAGATAAACTCGCAGTTGTTAGATGTGGAGTTAGTTTTCATATTTCTAACGAAACACGGCAGTTTAAAAAAAAGGACTGCTATCAAATTGGAACTTTAGCTCGTTTAGTTGAAAAAAAAGGGATTGATAATTTAATTCAGGCAATGGATGAGCTAAGAAATAGTGATACTAAAATTAAACTTTGTATTGCTGGAGATGGGCCTTTACTTCGAGCATTAAAAAAGCAAACAGAGGAACTAGGACTTAAAGATATTGTTTCTTTTAAAGCGGGATTAGATCATAAAGAAGTTTCTACATGGATGAAGAATTTAGATGTCTTTGTTTTAGCATGTAAAACAGATTCTAATGGAGATATGGATGGAATTCCTGTTGTGCTAATGGAAGCAATGTCACAATCAATTCCTGTTATATCAACTAAATTATCGGGTATTCCAGAATTAATCATAGATGGGAAAACTGGGCTATTAGCCGAGCCAGCTGATCCTGTTGATCTTGCAGATAAAATTAAACAGTTAATCCAATCGCCTGATTTATGTGAAAAGTTAGTGGCTAATGCAAAAAAACATGTAGTTGAAGAGTTTGGTCAAAAAGTAAATATTGATCGGTTGCTACAATATTTTGCATTAGATGAAAGATAGGTTTATTTAGAAATTAAATGTAATGTTATGTTATAGAGTACCTCCATTCATCAATTAATAGAGGTGCCCTATAGTTTATAAGAGGTTTTGTTAAAAGTATGAATAGTAAATATGTAGTGATTTCTCCATGCAGAAATGAAGTTGAATACATGGAGAAAACACTTGATTCAATGGTAAATCAAACGGTAACACCAAACAAATGGATAATTGTAGATGATGGATCAACTGATGGCACATCAAAAATACTTGCTGAATATGCTAAAAAAAATGAATGGATTGAAATCATTACAGGTAAAGATAGAGGGCATCGTTCTGTTGGACCCGGTGTTATTGATACTTTTTACGTAGGCTATTCTTCCATAAACCCAGATGACTTTGACTATCTCTGTAAGCTTGATTTGGATTTGAAGCTACCAGAAAAATATTTTGAAGTATTAATAGATCGAATGGAAAATAATCCTCGAATTGGTACGTGTAGTGGGAAATCATACATATACGAAGATGGGGAGCTTATTAGTGAAAGAAAGGGTGATGATACTTCACTTGGAATGACGAAGTTTTATAGAGTAACTTGCTTTAAAGAAATTGGTGGCTTTGTGCGTGAAGTTATGTGGGATGGAATTGATTGTCATCAATGCAGAATGCTGGGGTGGATTGCTTGTAGTTGGGATGAACCAGATTTAAGGTTTGTTCATTTAAGACCGATGGGAACAAGCCAGCAAGGCGTCTATACTGGTAGAATGAGGCATGGCTTTGGACAATATTTTATGGGCACTGGTTTTTTATTTATATTTGCTAGTGCACTAAGTAGAGTAAATGAAAAACCTTATATTTTGGGTAGCATAGCCATGCTTTGGGGGTGGCTAAAAAGTGCATTGCTAAGAAACGAACAGTACGGAGATGAAGACTTTAGAAAGTTTTTGAGAAAATATCAATGGAGAGTGTTAATGGTAGGGAAAAAAAAGGCTATTGATGAAATCAATAAAATGCACGAATCATCTTGAAACTTAGCTGAATTTTGTTGTCCAAAGGGTAGGTAAGTATATATCTTGAATATATTTTGAAGTATAGTGTTAGACCAAATACAGGTTTAGAGTTTACATTATTTATTAATACTAAGGAGTGAGGATTTGTAACCGTTTTTTCTAAAATAATTAAGCCAAAAGTTGATAATGTGATTGATTTTTATTCTCCATAAAAACACTTTGGAGACGAGCTTATTTGACTTGAAGATATGTTAAAAAAGAAACAAGCTATTTTAAACTGAATCTATGAATAAAGTAACTGTGTGGAAAATGGGGTGGCTGAATTGGTCACTTCTTTTGATAACAACAGTATTTCTTCTAATTGCATATTGGGGAGGAATCAGTGAATTAATTGTTAGGTGGGATAAGCAAGAAGAGTATAGCCATGGATATATGTTGCCTTTTATTACGCTTTATTTTATCTGGTTAAAAAAGGATCAGATTAGACAAAGTGAATTTTCAGGTTCATGGCTAAGCCTGTTTATTGTCATCCCTGCGTTAACTATTTTTTTAATAGGAGAAGTGAGTGCTCTTTTTATATTAATTCAATATTCGCTGATTGCTGTTTTGTTTGGTATAGCTATCTCTATTATGGGCTGGCCTGATGTAAAACCCGTCTTAATCCCCTTGTTATTGCTAGTTTTTGCAATTCCTCTTCCTTACTTTTTAGAAGCTAGTTTGTCTGCTAATTTACAATTGTTGTCTTCAAAATTAGGCGTAGCTTTTATTCGTTTGTGTGATATTCCGGTCTATTTGGAAGGTAATGTTATTGATCTAGGTGCATATAAACTTCAAGTTGTTGAAGCGTGTAGCGGCTTACGTTATCTATTTCCACTGATGGGCTTAGGCTTTATTACCGCCTATATGTTTGATACCTCTTTATGGAAAAGAGTTGTCATTTTTTTATCAACCATTCCTATTACATTGATGATGAACAGCTTCCGTATTGGAGTGATCGGTGTTTTAGTTGATGTTTGGGGTATTTCTATGGCAGAAGGCTTTTTACATGATTTTGAAGGCTGGATAGTCTTCATGGCATGTATGGGGATTTTGTTTATAGAAATGTTTATCCTGATTAAAATTGGTAAAAAGGATTCAAGGCCGTTGTCAGAATTATTTGGACTAGTTTATACAGATGAATTAGTTGAAGTTGATAATAGTCTTGAAAGAAAAGTTTCTTATCCATTTATTACTATTATTTTTCTGATAATTATTTCTGTTATTATCGTAGGGTCAATAGAGACACGAGAGGAAATAATCCCTAAACGAAAGACATTTCCTGAATTCCCTGCTAAATTAGCAGGTTGGACAGGTGTTCAGCGTTCCCTTGATAGTAATATTATAAATACTCTCAAGGTTTCTGATTACATTATGTCAGACTATGTAAAGGAAGGTTCGATACCGGTGAATTTTTATGTGGCTTATTATGAGTCTCAACGTAAAGGGGTTTCTCCGCATTCGCCTAAGGTGTGTATTCCTGGTGGTGGTTGGCAAATATCTGATATTAGTCGTATTGAACTAACGGATTTTCCAGTGAATAGAATAATTATTAAAAAAGATCAAAGAGTGCAACTTGTTTATTATTGGTTTCAGCAACGAGGACGGCTTATTGCAAACGAGTATTTTATGAAATGGTATTTATTTAAAGATGCTTTATTATTAAACAGAACAGATGGTGCGATGGTACGTCTTACTACAGTTGTCAGCCCGAAAGAAACAATAGAAGACGCTGATAATAGATTAGCTGGTTTTACTCAGCACCTGACCATTTTACCCGAATATATCCCAGAATAACAAAGGATTTTGAATGAGAAATAAAAATAAATTATTTTTTTTAGCCTGTGCTTTTATTTTGCAAGGATGTGGAGATTCCTCTGAGCGATCGTTAGAGTATTTATCGAGTGCAAAATCATATTATGAGAAAGAAAATTATGACAAGGCCAAGCTTGAATTAAAAAATGCGATACAAATTAATAATAAATTATCAGAAGCTTATTTTTATTTGTCATTAGTGAATGAAAAAGAGCGAAACTGGAAAGAAATGTATACCCACCTTGCTCAAACTTTAAAATTGGATCCGGAAAACGATAAGGCAAGGTTGAAACTAGCAAAACTCTATTTGTTAGGAGGAAATCTTGACCAGGCGGTGTTAGAAATCAAGTTATTATCTGAGAAAAAAGCGGATGACCCCGATGTTATTGCATTAAATGGAGCCGTTCTATTAAAGCAAGGGGATACAATATCTGCCTTAGCAGAAGCCAAAAAAGCGTTAGCTATTGACTCAAGTCATATTGATTCAGTGGGTCTAGCCGTTGGCGTTTATTTAGCGGAAGAGGACTATGCTACTGCTGAACAACAGGTCAAGCAATCATTAGAAAATAAACCCAATGAGTTAGCGCTACATCTTATGAAATTACAAATTCATATGAAGAGTAAAAATGCAGACCTTGTTGAACAAGATTATCAGGAAATAACCAAACAATTTCCTGAACAACTTGATTATTTTTTTGCGTTTGCCAAGTTTTATGTAGGGACTAATCAAGATTCCAAGGCTTTAGATTTGCTTCAAAGTGTAGTAGAAAAAAATAATGACCAGTTAAAGCCTAAATTAGTCTTAGTGGACTTTTTATTACAAAAAAATATTGAACTTGCAGAACCCGCAATTAAAAAATTTATTGAAGCAAACCCTGACGAGCCAGACTTGTATTTTAAGCTTGCAAATCTTTATATTTTACAGAATAGGAATAATGAAGCAAAAGAGCCTCTGAAGTGGGTAGTTGAAAATAATGGTAATGATAGAAAAGGGATCAAAGCAAAATCTATTTTGGCAAAAGTAGCGATAAAAGAAGGTGATAATACTTTTGCAAGTGAGAAAATTGAAGAAATTTTAGCGGTTGATGGGAGAAATTATGACGCCTTGTTGTTAAAAGCCCGCATAAATATGATTAATGGCTCTCAAGATGAGGCAATTACTGATTTACGAGGGGTTTTAAGGGATTATGCACAATCTGACGAAGCCATGGTGCTGCTTGGTCAAGCTTTTTTGATGAAAGAGTCGCCTGAGTTGGCGGTAGAAAACTTTAGAAATGCACTTGCGATAAACCCAGGGAACTTTTATGCAGTATTGCCCATTGTATCAAGCATGATTGAAAGTGAGGATATTGGAAGAGCAGAGGAACTGCTGCAAAATGCACTTAAAATAAACCCTAATCATGAAGGAGCCCTTCAAGCTCTTGCTCAAGTTCGATTGTTAAAACAAGATTGGAAAGGCACACAAAAAGTTGCAGATTTAATAGCGACTAAACCTAATGGCCAAGGTTTTTCAAGTTATTTAGGCGGTAAAATTTCACAAGGCCAGGGTTTTTATAATGAAGCAATCGAAAAATATAAACTAGCTTTGATAGAGATCCCGAGACTTTCAGATGCAATGAAAAGTATGGTTGTTAGTTCTGAAGCTTCAGATCAAAGAGAAGTGATGAAAACATATCTTGATATGTTTATAACAAAAAACCCTGATTTAGCTTATCCAGTCATCTATAAAAGTCAGTTGTTTGGATTAGATAAAGACTGGGACAACGCAATAGATGTATTAAATACAGGCATTGCTAAATGGCCAAAAGAGTCTGGGTTTTATGAATCTTTAGCCAAGATATATCTTGAAAAGAATGAAAATAAAAAAGCAATCAATACTTATCAGGCTGGGTTGAAAATAATACCAAAAAATACACAATTAAATATGCTACTAGCCTCAGTGTATGAACTGGAAAAAGATTATGATAATGCCATTGAAATATATCAGATCGTCATAGATGAACAACCAACGGTTGATATTGCCGCTAATAATTTGGTATCAATATTGTTAGATCATTATCCTGAGAAAGAGAGTTTAGAACGAGCAGTGAGCTTAAGCGAACGTTTTAAAGGATCTAAGCAACCTTACTACCTGGATACTTATGGATGGTCTTTGTTCAAAAATGGAAGTATAGATAAAGCAGTAGAAGTTTTGCAACAAGTTGTAAAAAAAGCACCTGAGGTTCCTGTCTTCAAATATCATTTGGGTGCTGCACTGCATGAATCAGATAGCAATGAAGAAGCAATCATACTAATAGAGAAAGCAATAGAATTAGGTGAAAACCAAAAGGGGCAATTTACTGAAAAAAATAAGGCTGAGTCGCTGTTGAAATTGATTAAAGATGAGGAGGCTACTGTTGGACTTCAACAGTAGTAACCATAAGTATCATGATTTTAGTTTTTCAGGGATGATAAATCTCTAGCCACGAAAGATTTTTTAAATTTAATATATTATAAATTCATTGGTTTGTTCTTATGGCGAGACTGTAGATAATTCTGTGTAACTGCCTTTTTAAATATATTCCATCAATCGGTCTTCAAACTCGATCATAAATCTATTTAAGGCCGTTTTCCAATCTCTAATGGGCATTGTCCATTTTTTTGATGCCTGCTGTATCGCTAAATAAATAACCTTTTTAGCGGCATTATCGGTTGGAAATAATTTACGTTTTTTTATTGCTTTTCTAATCACACTATTTAATGATTCAATCGCGTTCGTTGTATAAATAGCTTTACGAATATCTTTAGGGTAATCAAAAATAGTATTCAGGTTATCCCAGTGGCTTCGCCAGCTACGACTGATTTGAGGATATTTACTATCCCATGTTTTTTCAAAGCTCTCTAACTCTACTAATGCTTCTTCTTCGGTCACAGATTGATAGATAGGCTTTAAATCAGTCGTCACTGCCTATAGTCTTTCCAAGGCACAAGCTTCAGTGAGTTGCGCACCATATGGACAATACAGAGCTGAATTTGCGTTTTTGGAAAAACCGTCTGTATTGCTTCAGGAAAACCTTTTAATCCATCAATGCAGGCAATGAGAATATCCTTTACGCCTCTGTTTTGCAATTCAGTGATGACACCTAACCAAAATTTGGCACCTTCATTCTCTGACAACCACATGCCCAGCAATTCCTTTTGACCTTCCATATCAACGCCTAAAGCAAGATAGACTGATTTATTAATTACTTTTTTATCTTGCCTTATTTTAACAACAATGCAGTCAAGGTAAACTAAGGGATAGACTGCATCAAGGGGGCGTGACTGCCACTCAATGACTTGTTCAATCACTGCATCAGTGACTTTAGAAATAAGGCCAGGAGAGACATCAGCCCCATAGAGTTCTTTAAAGGTATCGACAATATCGCGAGTAGATAAACCTTTTGCATATAAATAATGGATCTTTTCATCCATTGAGGTAATGCGGGTTTGATGTTTTTTGACTAACTGAGGTTCAAATTCACTAAGGCGATCACGCGGGACATCAATCTCAAACTGACCTTCCTCTGTTCTCAAGGTCTTTCTGGAAAAACCATTGCGACTGTTTTCTGTTTCTGAATCTTCATGTTTGCCGTAACCTAAATGCTCATCAAGCTCAACATTTAAAGCGGCTTCAACTGTCACTTTAGCCAACATTTGAGTAAAATTACCGAGGTCTTTTTCTGTTTTTATACTTTTAGCCGCTTCGCGGGCAAAAGTTTCAAGTTCTTTTTTATTCATAACTGCTTATCCTCTCATATTAGAGATTAATAATAATCAGTTACACAAAATAATTTACATTCTCCTTATGGCGGGTAAGTCTTATGAGCTTCAGGTTAGTTTTCACAGTTTTTTTAGTTTGGAACGTACATTGGCAACTCTTTATTAATTAATAAAATAAAATTTTGTAATCTCTTGTCTGCAAGATCCATTGTTTCCATTGGATTAATAACCGTTGTTAGTCGAACCAGTGCCCCGTCAGTTCTTCTTAATTGAAAAGCACCAATAAAAGTGTTCCATTTTAATTCATATTCATTAGCAATGTTTTTACCTCTCTGTCTATACCAATAATATACTAACTGCTTAGTGTCTCCTCTTGAAATGACAACACGAACTAGCTTAACACCGCTAACTTTAGATTCGCCAATATCAGTAATGAACCAACCACCACCCGGTATACATAGTTTTGGTGAATGAGGAACAACGCCATGTTTTTGGGTCTGATAATACGCGACATAAAAGTTAACTGAAGATAAAATATCCGGACTATTAAAATCCATCAAAATATAATCTGATAATCCTAAAAAATCAATTGTTTTCTGATCCATGTTAATTGGTTTTCCAGACCAATTAGCTAGTGTTGACGGAAACTCATTAAAACTTTTACGCTCAGGAATATAATCTTCTAGGCTTCCTAAGGGTTTTATAGTGAAGATTGCAATAGTGACTAGTAGTAATACACTAGTCAAGGGCAAATAATTAGTAGTACTCTGATTTAATAAAGTTGTTTTTTTTGTGCTAGGAACAGGAACCAACCCAAAGACACCTTCCCAGTTTCTTTCTTTTCGTTCTGGGAATGATAGTAGCCACATAAAAAAAATAAGAATTAAGAAGCATGTCATAAAGACTATCCATCCTTCAAAATCATGAATAAATCCTTTAGCCATCGCGATTCCCCAGTTATCGACTAAAAGACCAATTATGCCGATTCTAAAGCTGTTCATCAGAATGGTAACAGGGATAGATAATAAAAAAACTAAAGCACGCTTCCAAAAAGTAACTTGATACATATAAGCGCAAATAAAAGCCACGCTCATGAGAGGGAATAAATATCTAAGACCACTACATGCTTCAACAACTTGTAGTTTATAGTTGCCTAAGTCAATTACATTACCTTCCAGGAAAACAGGTATTTCACAGGCACGAATAAAAGAAACACCCAGTTGAGAAGATATAAGCTGTAGTTTTGATGTTAACCCTGCTTGTAATACCGGGGGTAAAGGAAAGCAAAATATGAGTAACAAGATGGGTATCAACATTAACTTTGTGGCTTTAAAGCCAGATATTGATAATGCTAACCCAAGTAATAATAAAATTAATGAAAGTCTCAGTAAAAAATAAGTATCTCCTACGATACCAATAAAATAAATTACTAATGCAATTATGCTTAAAACAACTCCTGACCAGGAAGGGGTAAATTTATTGGCTAAAATCAATTCCTTTTGTTGCCATAGAAAATATAAAGCAATGACAGGAATCATATAGCCATGGCTATACTCTTCTTTACTTTCCCATATTGCAATAAGATCAGCAAAAACATTCCAATACAAAGTTGAAATTAAAATAAAAACTAGTAAATAACTAAAATTTTTAACTATATTCAAAGCTTAACTCCTAAAAAAGAGCAATATAATAAATATTAAATGAGTAGGTGGAAAAAATTTAGTCATCTACAAATTTTTTAATAGCTGAAATGAGCTCACTTGAAACTTCAGATAGATCATGTGTAACTAATGGTTTTTTTTTATTAACTAGATTATTAATCAATTCAGTAAGTTCACTTTCGTTATTTGAAACATGAATGTTTGTGAAAGTTGCAAAGCGTTTTACTGTTGATAATTGGTGATCATTACGGTGCTCTCCTTTACAGGCAAGTCTAGGTAATAAAATTAGTGTTTTCCCCAGTTCTAAGGCACTAATAATTGTTCCCATTCCTGCGTGGGCTACAATTATATCGGCTTTTTTAAAATATGAATTATATTCGCTGGGTATCATGGTTTCACAAAATTCAATATTTTGTGGGATATATTCAGATACACCAATTTGGGCAAAAACTTTCTTGTAAGTATTATTAGCCGCCCATTTGTCAACCGCATTTATTAACCTGTCAAAAGGCAATTGTGAGCCAACAGTAACAAAAATCATAATACAGCTCCAAAAAAATAAGGCCCTTCCGGTTTTGCCAAATGTTTCCATTGAGTTAACCATAAATCTGCATAGGGTTGAGCTTTTGAACCGCTCAAAGACATTTTGTCAGCATTAGCTAAACTATCCATCCAAATAGTTTTAATCCCCATTTTTTTTGCAAAAAAAATGGCAAAAAATCCTACAGATGCTCCTGTTGTTATTACAACATCAGGACGAATTCTAATTAATAACCATAAAACATTAAGTGCTTGCCAAATTAAACGAAATTTATTCCACAATGATGCATCAGGAAGTGAATAAAAAATTTCATTGGGAACGAACTGTGAATAACTTGCATCTGTTGCCGCATAATATCTAACAAAACCTTCAAAAGCAGGTTCTAACCGTCTCATCTGCTTCCAGTGGCCTCCACAAGATGAAATAAATAGAACTTTATTATTTTTAGCTTCTTCTTGAGTCATCTCTTTCCCAGATTGTTCGTTTAGTTAAATATTGGTATTTTGCCCGCATTCGTGAAATTATATTTACACTAAAATAGATAAAAAGTTTAGGCCATAATTTAAAATCGAAAAAAAGCTTTTTTAAAGCTCCCCGAAAATCCTTAGTTTCATTTTTTGATAATTCTGGAAAATTATCCTTTAGTTGGTAACGTCCTAGTCTACTACGTGTTCTTATTTTAATTAAACTTGATAAGGTATAAGGTGCAGAGACACTTGCAAAGTGGTCTTTGGTAACTATACGCTCACTATCCTTAAATAAAGATCTTACAAAACCATCATCAGCAATGATATCCGGGAATTTGTCAAATTTTGATCGTCCTTTTTCAGATAATGCATATAGCCCACTTCCAATCATACCCGCTTTACAATAAGGTAAATTTAGCCATATTTCATAAAAAGCTTTAACAGGCCAGGAACTTTTAGATAGGTCCATTTTTGGTTCGAGTGAGGTAGCATAAATATTATTTTTTAATGTAGTATTTATTGCCTCTATTGCATTAAAGGAAATAACAATATCTGCGTCTAAATATATTCTAGGATATGAAGTAGCATATTCATCACCCAAATTAAGTGCATGTGTTTTTGATGGAATATCCGTTTCCAAACAGACAAACTTGTCAGAAAGTTTTTTAACGGTATTTACTGTTAAATCTATACAGCCATTACAAACAACAATGACTTCTAAGTCATCAAGTCCAGCATAACTAATAAATGGCTTAAGACAATTCGAAATGATCTTTTCTTCATTATGAGCAGGAATAATGATTGTTGTCATATCAGTAATATCCTTTTAGCCAATTTTCTTTATCTAGCCATACTTCTTCCCAAACATCAAAACTTTCAATCGCTGCATTGCTTTTTTTAAAAAACAATATTAATTTACTTGCTATATATCTTGAAAACGGCCACAGCATTAATAAAAACACTCCAAACTCCTTTGTTAAAGGATGCCAATGGTTCCGAATAAGCTGTATCTTTGCTTTTAGTAATCGAATCAATTTGCCCGCTCGTTTTTTTTCAGATGCCCCACCATAATGAATAATTTCAGCAGTATCTGTTACCATTGGTGTATAACCTATCTTTTGTGCTCGAAGGCATAAGTCAGCTTCTTCTCCATACATAAAAAAGCGTTTATCAAATCCATCTAACTGATTCCATAATGATTTTGTAATAAGAAAAAAACATCCAGAAACAATATCAACTTTTCGTATATTATCTCTTTGCCAACCACCTAAAGCTTCAGAATTAAAAAAAGCACTGTTAATAAAAATTTTATTGAGTCCCATTGAGATGCAAAACAGACTCCAGGGGGTCATTTTATTCCAACAGGAACCTGGGTTAAGGGATTTGTCTGCAAAAAGTGTTCTGCCACCCCATATTCCAGCTGAAGGGTACTCTTTTGAAAAGTTAAGTAATTTTTTTACAGCATTATTTAATACAATTGTATCGGGGTTAAGTAATAGGAGTATGTTGCCAGTCGCTATTTTTGCACAATAATTATTACCCTCCGCAAAACCCAAATTTTCTTGAGATTTAATCAGTTTTAATTCGGGATGTTTTTTCTCAATAGCTTCAGCAGAGCCATCACTTGAATTATTATCTAAAACTATTATTTCACAATCAAAATCAATTAGTTTAGTAGTGCTATATAATGAATCTAAGCATTCTAATGTCATTTTACAAGTATTATAACTTATGACTAAAATTGATACTTTCTCTTTACTTTCCATATAAAATATCCTATTACAAAAAAAATTAGCTCCCTCTTGGAGTCTACAATGGGCTCTATTAGGTGAGAAGAAAGTAACAAAATTGTTTTTTGATCAGTTTTTGGATTACCCCAGTGTTCTAATCACCCATGACATCTTTCATTTTTTTGTCTTTAATGGCTTTCGTCCCGTTGCTGTATTGCGTGAGGCACCACGCAGTGGAGAAATGTTTTTCTATTGCGATCAACAGTAATCCAGGTCCCGCAATAGTTTTTTGAGTCAATATAGGTATGCGTTTCATCTAACTCAACAACCTTTATTTCTTTCTCAAACCGAAGCGCTTTAATTGATTCTCCATGTGCTTTGATCCAGTTGTAGACAGCAATATGACTGCAATTAAGAAACCTTCCAATGACCTAAGCCCAAGCTCTTTTAAAAAAGCTGGAGAACTTGACGTTTTATTTCAGGTTTTATCCCCAAATGTCTCACGGTCTGCCGATAACCACATACCTTACATTTGCATCTTGGTTTGCCTTTAATTTTAGTACACCCTTTAGCACTAACGCTATCATTCTCTTGGAAAAAAAACTAGGGTATCAAGACTATATTGAAATAAAAATGTCCAATTTGTTTGTCATACATGGAGTAAACTTTCTTAGGAGGGAGGGTTTAATAATTTCTTGATTTTGACTTGTCTTTTGTCTCAAACTTTGGGAAGTTATTAAATCCTCACGCCTCAGAATAAAATTATTTGTCATTCAAATCATTAAATACCCATGAGGTGGATGCGTAAAAGATATAGCTAATAATTAGTGCAGAGCTATATATGCCAACAGACATACTTCCCAGCATAAAACTAATAGATAAAGAAACTATTCCAAAGGAATAAATCTTATATTGCTCATCATTCATTTTCCATATTAATAATGCCTTTTTTATTACTAAATATTGTATTCGAATTAAAATTATCATAGAAGGAAAACCACCAACGACAGCTGTAGTAATATAATTATTTACTAAATCGACATGGTTTCGCCCGTCTATGAGGGGGCCCCAATGATGAGGAACGCTACCTTTGAAACCAAAGAGCCAATATTCATGCCATTGGTTTATAGCAACTTCTAATAAACGTGTACGATACCAAGCATTTCCAGAACTAAGTGCGATGTAATCTACTAAATTATAAAAATGTCTATTAGAAAGAATTTCTATCGAAGCCATTGCTAAAATCACTAAATATATAACGGGCTTTATCATAGATTGTTTGTAGTACAACATGCTAAAGCCAATGAATAAAGAGGCTGAAATTATTGGTCCACTTGATAAAGTTGAAAATGCTCCGAATAAGGCACCTAAAATACCAAGGTTTAAGAATAATTTTTTTCTGACCAGCATACCTCTTAAGCTAACTAATAAGCCTAATATAAAAAACATACTCATCCCAAAATAAATAGGGTGAGCTGTACTTGCTTGTGCCCGTAAAAAATCAAGTCTATATTCAAGATCTTTCTTGTACCATAGCCACGTATGATATTCCATTAGCTTTTGATACGGTGAGTAATATGTAACAGCTTCATATACACCAAAGGCTCCCAATATAATTCCGCAAAGTACTAATGGGTTAATTAAATCTTTTAGATCAGTTTTGTTATTAATTGTATATCTAACCGAAAAATATATTAGTACCGTATCTAGACCTCGACCAATTAATGAAGTTAACCTGGCTGAGTTAGCTCCTGCAACAACGTTAGCAAAAATATCCCAGAGGTAGCCTGCTATAATTAATTTATCAATTTCACTTAGTCTTTTATTTTTCTTCCCCTTAAAGTAATATTTAAATAATAATACAAGTGCAACTGTTCTTGATGCAGACATTTGGATGCTAAAAATAGGGTATCTTAAATAATCTGGCCATAATAAAGTAGATAAAATTAGTAATCCTACGGCGGTTCCTCTTTTTGAACGTGCAGCAAGAAATACCATAACCAATGTATAAAGGATGGTTACATTAACCATAACATAACACCTTATTTATTATTTTACTGTAAATACCTAACTCCTATTTATTAAAAGGATGTGATTTAGTTTGTTTAAATAGTAGTCCTTTAACATAAACTCTTTTTAGAGTTCCTAAAAGTGATTTGACTTTTTCTTTTATAGGTAGCTTCTGTAACCAAAGCTCTAATAAACTATAGCCAGAAAAGTTGGGTACTGAAGCTCCACTGATTTTCAAGGCTAGTAAACGCCCCCAAAGTACATTTTTTGCTTGTATTAAATTTGGTTGAGAAAGAGGCAGTATAGTAGGGTCACATTTTTCGAGAACAACAAACCCTTGCTCTTGAGCTTCTTTCAATATTTTTTGGCCAAGCCTCGTCCTAACTATAATCAAAGACCTACCATCCTCACCTTCCTTTATTTCTCGATACCAAGGGTCACCTACTGAAATATCTGCAAACTCACCAACATGATCTGGACATATATAACAACGCCATTGTCTATCTTTCTGTAATTCCCCCCAAGACTCAGCATACGTCATTTGTTTTTGTATCAGTTGATCTTTTTCTTTGTATTTAAGTGTCCATTTACCGGGCCACCCGTTGCCTCTATACCTTAAAGATATAATGTTTTTAATAGAAGTAAGCCCCATTTTATTCATTAGTTTTATTGTTCCGTTAGTCGACGGAACCCCTGCACAAAAAAATGATAATGTAAGTCCTAATTTTTCATCCAAAGCAGGTCTTTTAATTCTCGCTTTCTGGACAGCATATACATCACATGGTTTTCCTACAAATACACAAGTTTTTTTTGAGTTTTCAATTTCTTGGAGGTGTTCACAAGGACTAGAAGGTGAATAACGTGAACCTGCGGCTTCAATTAGCTGAGCTTTATTAGTAGATTTGACTGTTTTGTTTAAATGAGGGGCATCTGTATCTGAAATAGTATTCAATACGCTATCCATTTCTTTGATTTCAAGGCAAAATTGGGACAAAGCCGTAATAATCCCTCCACTTGATCCTGTTTTTCGTATTTCAGTATCTGAAGCATAGCCTTCCCATACTTCAAAAACGTTACCCCATTGTGTCTGAAGTTCTTCAATACAGTCTGTTTTTTTAGGTAATCTCTCTATTTTGGCACCGGGACAACATTCAAGTGTTTCAGTAGATAAAAGATTGTCGTTGTTTATTGGTACAGGTCTTTTTCCAAGGTCAACAAAGTCAATCATCTGTAATGTCTTGGGAGCTAGGTAGGCACATACTCCACATCCTGTACACAGATGGCCATTAACAACATCTGAAATTTTTTTAATTTTCTTCATTCTTTATGGCAATAATTTATTTAGTTCATTTTTTTTTGATTCATTTGCATCTAAGTCATGCAAAAAAATATTATAATTTGGTATTAAATCGCTAATTGGTTTTTCCCACCATTTTAATTTTTTAATTTTCTGAATGAGTTTATTGTCAAATCTATACTTGATTAATTTTGCAGGATTACCCGCGATTATTGAAAAACTTGGGATATCTTTTGTAACAACAGAGCCTGCTCCAATAACAACTCCATCACCTATTGTAGAACAGCTAGGTGTGATAATCGTACCATGACCAATCCATACATCATTACCAATTTTTAAAGTTCCACTTTCGATAGTATCCTCCTTTGCATAACCTAACTTTGAATTATAAAAAAAGGGATGTGTCGATAAGCGTTGATAAGGGTGGTTTCTTAAAAACACTTTAACTCCTGCTGCTATGGATGTATACCTCCCAATACTAACGCCTGGTGGGAATTCGCCTGGTACCATGCAAGTACCATAACTATATGCTCCAACTTCGACACCAAAATATAGTTTTAAAATCTTTCTCATACTTAGCGAGTTTAACGAACCCCCTTCAAAAAGAGATGCTGTTTTCCAACATATTTTTTTTAAAAATTTATATTTATATAAATGAACAATTAAGGGGGATAACCGGCTTACTCTAAGGTTTTTTAACAAAGGTAACCTCCTGTTTCTGAAAAATATTCTTGTATTTTGAAAATTTTAGTAAGAAAAAAAACATAAATAATAAATTAATAAAATAAAATGTTATTTCATACCAAAAATTAAAATTATCTTTTAGTATTAAAGATAAATAGACAGATAACGATATTAATAAGATTAATATCGTTAGTTTGCCAAAAAACTCTTTTGCATTTATATTAAATTTATATTTTATTTGATAAATGCTAATAAAAATTGCAATAATTTCTCCGGCAGATCCACAATAAGCAATAAGCTCAATAGGGTGTTTATTTAGAGCTAAAAAAATTACCATTCCAAGAACTAATGCACGAAAGCAATTTGCAACCATAGCCACTTGTGTGTTGCCTTTTGCCATTGCTAATAATGTCGAAGGAACTCGTATAATTCTGAGAGACCACATTATACCTAAAGCCGCTATCAGCTTGTCATACCCAAGATATTGCTCCCCAAATACAGTACTTAATATTAAATCTCCAAACATAATAAAGGTAATTGAATATGCAAAGGCTATAAAAATCACTATATCCGTCACTACCATGTAATATAAATTTAATTTATTATGTACATTTTGTTGTTTTGAAAATAAAGGTAAAATAATTGAAGTTATACTTTTTATAATTAAGAGAGCTGGCACCATAGATATCATAAACGCAGCACTATATATTCCCAATGTGGAAATGTTATAGTAACTCCCTATAATTAATTTATCTCCTTGTATAATTATATACATTAGTATGCCATTTAAGATAAGTGGCCAGCCGAAATTAAATATTTTTTTGAAATAATAACCATTAATTATTAGTCTATACTTTCGCCTTGCATAGTAATGACTCATTAATAAATAAAACAAAGCATGAAGGAGTATTAAATATATTACAGCATCATAATTTCTGTAATATAAAACGAATGGATATACCAATAAAGAAGTTAATAGTTGAGCGATAAACTCTGTCAAAACAAATGGAGTATAATTCATTTTTCGATGGAGCCGCTTTATATCTAAATGAAACAAACCACGTATGAAAACGACGACTGATAAAATATTAAATGCCCATTCGGACCCTCTTATATCAAATGAAGTAACTATAAAGGGTGATATGAAAAAAATAACTAATGCACCTATTAAACCTCGGGTCACATTGTAAAAATGAGCGGTATTTTGTAATACAACTTTATTACCATCTTTTGATTGAATTAATAATTTATCTGCCCCCATATCACTTGCCATTTCAATAGCAGAAATGGTAAAAGCAAATATTGCTGCCACACCAAAGTCTTCTGGTGAAAGGAAATGGCCATAAATGGCGTTTCTTAATAAAGTAAGAAGCTGAGCTCCTCCCTGGCCAATGGTCAATAACAATCCACCAGATAATATTTTTTTAAGTGTAAAACTCACAATGGTTTAATTTAAGTGGTTGATATTTTTTGACAAATTAAGTCCATTTGGGCATTAGCAGAAGCCATAACTTCTGGTAATAAATTAGCTAGCTGTTGTTTTACTTTTTCTTTTTGTATCCAGCAATTCCATAAACCATCTACTACATCTTCTGTATTTAATTCTCTAGGATCTATTACTTGTTTTTCTTGTCCACATGTTTTAAAAACACGTCTTGTTTTTATGCTGTATGCAATTGCTGAAGTCGGTACACCCATTGATAAGCCTGCTATAGTAGAGTGCATTCTAGTTCCACAAAACCAATCAGTTTGGCTTATTACCCACTTAACTTCACTTGCCACATAATTGTTTTCAATTAGCCCAATGCGTTTACGTTCATCTTCAGTAAATGAATTTACAACTTCTTTACTGGCTTTTAAGTCAGATTCATAGTTTGATTCTTCAACTAAAACATGTGGAATAAGTACTATGTTTGCATTTGTCTTTTCCAATATTTTTTTAATAAACAGGAAGATTACTTTTTTGTAGTTGGCTTTTAACCCATATTGTGAGTAAGAATTTTTAATTTGGTTGTATATAAGCCCACTAATATTAATACCAATTGTTGGCCTGGATCGATCTGTAAACCAATCATTAATTTTATTTATCGGTAATACCTTTGGTTTTCTAACATCTAATAAAAATGCAACATCAACGCCTTGAATATGTTTTTCTTCGTCGAATTTTTCTCCTAGTAATTCCTTCAAGACTTGAAAAGATTCTTCATCTCTTGCAAATGCCATATATGAAGATTTAACAATAAAAGATGCGATTTCTTTTGCTTTAGAATTAGCATAAGGTCCATAAGTTTGAGGCATTAAAACTAAAGGTATCTTATTTTCAATTGCTATAAGTTTTGGTAGTGTAATTGCTCTGAATCGTTTGGAACCATAAAGATCAGTAAAACTATCACCACCACTTATATCAAGCATAATATTTGCTGATAATAATTTTTTCGCAATGGGGTTACCCCAACCAGACAATTTAGAACTTAATCTGATATTACTAAAATTTTCTGGTAGATAGATCCTTTTTCCATGTTTTGCACCACAGTATGTTACTTCTAGTTCTTTACCATTAATATGGATTTTTTGTTTACGTATACCCTTTGAGTGATCAAGAATCAAATATTCAGCCTTGTTTCTGCTAGAAACACCTTTGAGCATAGACTCTAAAAGTGCTGAAACCCCTAGGTTACCAGTGTCTGGGGCTGCACCAGCAAAAATTATTTTTTTCAATGTTTTTAACTCCTAATTTATTTTAAACGTAATGGAATAACAAATGGAAAACTGAGGTGTTGCAAATAATTGTGGATTAACTTGTGAATAAGAATAAAAAAATCGTCAGAATCTAATATCATTGAATATTATAAAAGTAATCTGAATATCCTTGAGCTTCAGTCATTTTGGTTGAGAGAATATAACTTATTGAAAAATTGTCATTAGATGATATAGATAAGTTTAATTTAAACCATTATTCTCAAATTGGCTGAATAAATAACTATTATATTTTAGTATGTCACATAAAATATATTTAAAGAGACTTAGGCTCATAGATAATCAGAAAAAATAAATAATAATATGTATTTTTAGGTTTTGTAAATCAAGTTGCCTAGAGTGTTAAATGTCATACTCACTATGTTCATAAAATACTGAGCTAAAATTCCGAATAGATTATATCAACTTTATTTAGTATTAATTATATAAAATAGGCTTTTCAGTTCAGAGTAAATAAAAATCGACATCTTTTTAGAGTGAATAAAACAGGAGGCCTGGATGGAGTGAGCAAGTATGAGAACTTTGTACTTATACTTCGCGCGGTCATGGATGCGGATTTCTATCGGTCAATATTTGCCGATAGGTTGCGTTCCTGAAATGGTTGCGTAGCTTGCTATGCGTCCATTTCAGCGCTTTGTTATCGACAGAAATCAACTCGCTATAAATTCCTCACCGGTAACTGCATGAAGTATATTTTAATTTCTTAGACTGGATTTCTATCACTATACGAGGGTAATTGTGGATGCTGCACAATTGCAAACGCCTAAGCCATGCTGCGAACTATTTTTGCTAAACCTGAAATGAGAGGAAACCATTTCAGGTGTAAAAAAACATTAGCGCTTTTGCATTTAGTTTTAAAATAGCTCTCTAGCAAATTGTAATCGTAAGTTTTTCGGGAACTCCATAAACCTCAATTAATTGAAAACCTAAGTTTTTTTGATGTTACATGTTCTTCGCCATAGAGTCTGTTTATTTCTTCACTTAATATCCTTAATTTCGCTTGGTAGAGCTCGTCACCATTCGTTAATTTTATTGTTTTGTTTTCATTTGCAATTACCTTTTTATCCAGTTCCAAGAGGAAAGCTTGAGCAATATTAGATAAGACAATGTTTTCATTAAGCCCCCCTTTATCTTTTGTACCTAAGGCAATTCTACTTTTTTTATTTTTATCAATCCCTGTCACTATATTATTTGTTATTTTACCTCTTTCAGAATCATAAAGTGAAATAGCATGGTATCCACTTATTCTAATAAGGTTATTTTCCACAACGATGCCTGATAGTGGGCCATCAAAGAATCCGATACCTTGTAGAGGACCAGTGAATTGATTCAAAAAATCATGATTTTCAATAATAATATTGTCTGATATTAAAACATCATGTACTCCACTGACGCCAGCATATCCTTGTATCGCATCATCATGGTTTTCATTTACGTTGAGATTGTCTGTAATAATATTATACATTACTGCTATATTATTATTAGAAATTCTAATCGCGTCTTTTGCAAAATATGAAATTCTATTTCCCAGTGATACTGTTCCTTTTGATGCAATATTTATCGCTAAATGTACATTTTCTATATAATTGTTTTTTATTAGCACATCTTGAAGGTGGGTGCCTGTAATAATGCCATTATATGAATATTGATTCCAGTCATCTATATTCCAATTTTCTGTGTTTTGATCAGAATAAATATGAAAGTTTTGTATTTTGATGTTTTTTGAATCTCCATATTTTCCACTTACACCAATAGATACCATATAACTTTTTGGTGAGAGTAAAGTATTAGAAAGTGAACCATCTACTGTTATTCCATCAAAGACCCAGTTACTCCCATAATTTAATGTTAATGAAGAAATTATGGGTGTATTATTCGTATCAGCTTTGATAGTGATAGGTTTGTCATTAAAAGCATATTTAATTTTTATGTCTCCATGGTAGCCAGACATTAAAACGATTGTATCACCTGGTTTAACTGGTGCGTCTGGGTTTTTGATAAAGCCATCAATATTTTTTGATTCAATTAACCTATTTTTAATTACTTCTTCTAATGTTCGCCAAGGGGAATTTAATGAGCCAGAATTGTCCATATTTCCATTTATAGGGTCGATATAAAAAGAACGACCTTGATAGTGACCCGCTTCAGTTGGGTTTGAGGATATTTCTTTATTGATTGAGTCTACTGTAGGTTGTTGGTTTGGTTTAGTACAGCACCCTACTAATATCGTAATAAAAAACACTAATAGGAAAAATAACTTTTTCATAATCATAATCATTAATATTGGTTAAAAAATTGCCAAAAATAACTTAGGTTTGGTTTTATTAGTCATGTGTAATTATGAATAATTATAACAAATGCTGCTACTTATTTTAGCCTTGATAGTATTAGCTATAACAAAACTAGTATTTTACTGGCATTATTATGTTTAAGACATATGGCTAGAATAGATCGTAAATAAGTTTTTTTCTACTGTGTCAATGTATAATGGAATCATTTTTATTCTGCATTTGCGAGTTAATCCGCACTTTTGTCAAAACCGGAATCTAGTTTTTAACTTTAATTTGTTATTTTGTCTATTTTTTATACTCGCACAAATAAAAGAGTAATTAATTTTTTTACTTGGGGATTATTTTTTACCACTCTTTTTTGGCTATTGTTATTTCTTGTCACAGGAGAGCAATATGCTGTGATTCGTTGGGTTAGTTATATTACACCTTGGCTTGTAGGTGCAGTTCTAGTTCTATTTGTTGTAACACTAGTATACAAGCAAAAATTCTTAGCATTTCTGATGTTTCCACTACTCTTATTAATAGGCTGGCAATATCTACAGTTTTTTATTCCATCAAAAAAACCTCCTACTACTGGCCTAAAAACCATCAAAGTGATGACTTACAGTAAAATGGGAAGAAACCATAATATTGATTTAGTTGAGCAAACTATTGTTAAACAAAATCCCGACATTTTATTTATACAAGAAATTTCTAATTCCGATAGTAGTCTTTTAATCAAAATGTTAGCAACTCACTATAATAAAGGTAGTCTTTTTTCTTATATAGGTAAACAAGATACCTTAATTATAAGTAAATTCAAAATTGTGTCAGAAGAAACTCAAGGGGCGAAAGCACCTATCATAAAAATAGACGTTTCAGGTAAAAATATTCGGGTATGGAACGTACACTTACAAAAATCATTCTTTAATACTGATAAACAATATAAATCAGTAGAAAAATTGGTTAAACAAGTAGCTAGTGAACAACTACCTGTTTTAGTTGCCGGAGATTTTAATGCTACAGGTATTAATTACCCATGCGTTCTGCTAAAGGAGTATCTCAGTGATGCTTTTGAAGAGTCTGGTTTTGGTTTTGGCTTTACATTCCCATCAAATGCTAGAAGGCTAGGTATGATTACTTCATTTATGCGTATTGATCATATTTTTCACAGTAAACATTTTGTTTCACATATTTCTTATGTTGTTCAAGATAGTGGGGGGGCAGATCATTATCCTGTTGTCGCATTGTTATCTCTTTGAATAATTACAGGTCTTACAAGTTATTGAGGAGGTAGTATACTATACTGTTATTTTCTGTTGTTCTTTTTACAAGTTTAGCTGACTTTAAAGTATAAGTAGCAAACCAAAAGTTTTTAACAAAAGAATAAAAAGCAATAGGGTCTGATAATCATGTCATAAACCACTTTAAATTTTTAAATCTAATAATATCTGTTGATTTCCTTTCGCCAGAAGAAAGAGTAACCTTAGAAGAAATGCATGGAAATCATCCGCGCCATGTACCTCGAATCAGAGCACATGCTATTTTATTAAGGGCATCTCTATTAATTGTGGATGAGAAAATTGAGAATCAAAATATTCAAGATCAAGCTGAAATCTGCACGTAATAGCAGGCTATTGCGAAGGGTTTCAAAGCTTTCTCTCCTCCACGTCCCTTACCTACATCCATGTAGGTGACGTAGAGATTGGATGTTTTGGACTCAATTTTTCCATTCATCAATCAATAGAGTTGCCTTTAAAAGCATTATTTTCAATTAAAGATTGATCTTAGCTTAAATAATTAAGATGAGTGAAAACAAATCACAACAAAACAATATGTTTTCAATTATTATTCCCGCACATAATGAAGAAAAGGTGATTGGTCGTTGTTTGACTAGTTTACTACAAGACTTAAATTCTAGGGATGCTGAAATCATAGTAGTCAGTAATGGCTGTACAGATCAAACAGTAACAGTTGTTCAGGCAATATCCAGCGAAATTAAATTGTTTGATACTCCTATAGCATCAAAGGCAAAGGCGCTAAATTTAGGTGATGAGCATGCAACGGGATTTCCAAGAGCATATATAGATGCTGATGTCCTGATAAAAGGAGAAGACGTTAAAAAGTTGGTTGAAGAACTGAAGAAAAACTCTTCGCAAATAGTTTATCCCACCATGAGAATAGATTTGAAGAAGGCACCTTGGGCAGTTAAAGCATATTATAAAATATGGTGTTCTTTGCCTTTTGTAACTCAGGGTGCTACATGCGGAGTTTCAGTGGTCTCTGAAGCAGGAAGAAATCATTTTGATAAGTTCCCTGAAATTACTGCTGATGATAGTTATGTTCGTTGTTTATTTCCTCACTCTGAGAGAGGGCTTGTTAAAAGTGCTGTTGTAACTATATTTTCACCCAGATTTTTTTGGGATCTTATGCGAATGAGAACTCGGCAATACTTTGGAGCTTATGAATTAAAAATGATTTTTCCTAAAATAGTGGATCAATATCCTGAGCGAAATGTCGAAGGTACATTTTTTTCTTTGTTTAAAAAAATTCACTTATGGCCGGATCTTTTTGTTTATTTTGCTGTAAGTTTTTTTACTCGTATAGGTGGGAAATGCAAATTTTGGTTTGGAGATCGGCACCATTGGAATCGAGATGAATCATCCAGGTTTTAGATATAAGGTAATTGGAAATAAATAACCCACCCACCTTACTTGTCTTTTTATCTGTCTTCGGTTTTGTTGTTCCGGTTACATCTTGCTATGCGCTCTACACAACAAAACCGAAGACAAACAAAAATTCTTCTCAAAATGGGGTGGGTTATCTATTTTCAGTTACCTAACAACAAATTTGAGACAGTAGATAATATCGTCAAACTACCTTAGTTTTTGGTTCGCCACCATCTTCGAAATCTACGTTTCAGGCGTTTCCATCGAAACCACCATTTAGAATGCTCTTCCTGATCATAATATAGGCGGAGAGTTTGGCCATCAGTCGCTTGGCTGGTATAAAAATTAGGGACTTCCGAACGGTTTTCCATTGGAAGGTGAAACACGGGACAAGCCGAAGACGCTTGAGGAGGCACAATCCACGACCAATCTCCTGCAGGAGTTCGACCATGGCTTTGCTCGATACGAGAAAAGTCCATATATTGGTCACTCGCAGTGTGATGATCAATGATACTTATTCCATCACGGTTAAATGAATACAAGACCGCTTCATTGAGAATAGTCAGTATTTCATCCTTCCATAATGTTGATGTGGTTTTCTTTTTAAGGTTTTTTGCAATTGCAGGTAAAAGGTTATAACGTCTTTCGTCTGCGAAATTTCGAGAAGCAATTTCGCTTCCCATATAAAATCCGTTGAAAGGTGCGCAAGGATAATCAATTCCACCAATTGTGAGAATCATTGAGCTTACACAGGGGAGTGTATACCATTTAAGGCTTAAAGAACTAATTGAGGGTTCTGTTGGGTGTTCGATATGGATTTGTTTAACCAGATTATCGGGCAATTCAAAAAATGAGCGTATTCCTTCCTGGTCACGAAGTAGAATAGGAAGTAGGTCAAACTGGCTGGGGTTCGATGGTGGTTTCCAGCCTAAAGAAACCGCTGTTCTAGTCGCTTCTTGAGTGATTGGGTCGCCTAATGTAGATTGGCCTGGTCGTGAATATCCTGCATATTGGATAAGTTGCCGGCTTTCAACAAAAGCAGGTGTTTTGTTAGCTATAACGGGAGAAAAAATGGAAATGGTTGATTGAATACGCCCATTTCCTTGTGCTTGATCTATGTGTTGTATCAGTTTTTCAGTAATGGCTTTTACATCGGTTGTCTGTCGGCAATCGAGTACTTTTAAAGATTTCCAGTGTAGGCGACCAATACAGCGTGAATGGTTACGCCATGCGATTTTTGCACCAAATTCTAGCTCATCAAAGGTGTGCTGATAAAAGTGATGTTTTTTTAAATCATTTAGAACTTCTTTTATTCGGTTAGAAGCTGATTCCTGTGAAAGATTATTTTCACGATAATATTGTTTGATAAAAACAACTGCTTCTTCACGAATTTCTACCGGTTCTAAGCGTCTAAGCTTACGTCTTAGTGTGCTAGAGCGGACTTTTGAATCAATTTTCATGCTTACTTACATAAAGGGAGATGCTACATTAAACCATCAAAAGCTCGAGCTGCAGAGCGAATGGGCTGACGATTAATTTCATGGACAATGGCCAGTGTTTTGCTTAGAGCTTTTTTGTATTCTCTTGTAGGTGGTACGGTTTCTTTATAGTTTAGGCGTGAATTAATTTTGTCTTGGCGAGTTATTTTAATTTCAGGATATGAATCAGTATCAGCCAATATCTCATCGTACATAGGAGTTCCCTCATGAACAGTCAGAACATTGAATCGGATTCGGTCAATTTGTTTAGCATGTTTTTTTAGAAAAGTAGCTGTAAGTTCAAGATCATTTGCAGTTTCTCCTGGAAAACCACGAATCATCGTACATCTGACACTTAACCCAGCTGCATGTGCTTCAGTGATAAAACGTGAATTTTCTTCAACAGTCGAGCCTTTTTTCATGGCATCAAGGAGGCGTTGGCTTCCAGTTTCTAAACCAAAGCTAATACGGCGCATTCCAGAAGCTACGGCAGCTCGTAGGTCTTTTCTTTGAAGGCCATTATCTTTACGAGTATCGACATGAACAGTACCAATCCATTGGGCGCCAGGAATACGTCGTTGAACACCTTCAATAATCCCACGCCATAAAGCTGGGTATGAGTTTAGTTTTAAATCTATAAAGAAAAAATTAGTGGTTTGATGCCGTCTAGCTTGTTCTTCCATTTCGTGTAGAACCAACTCAACACTACGAGGACGAAACATTCGACCGTTTACACTATGAACGTCACTACAGAACACACATTCCGCCCATTGGCAACCTCTACCTGCCATTATTGGGATGATTTTAACCGGATAACGATCCCATGGAAAATCTGTAAAATCTGGAACTGGAACGCTATCAAGATCACGTAAAGGAGGGGCAGGCAATGATCGTCTGCCATCAGGAAGTATAACGCCATTAAATTGAAGCAAATCTTTACGCTCAATTGCTGTGGTAACAATAGCAGGTATAGATAAATCAGCTTCGCCACCGATAATTGCCGTTAAGCCAGGAATATTTAGCCAGGATTTGGCAGTATTCTGAAGATTAAAGACAGGTCCGCCTAAAAGTAAAGGGATTTCCCTTTTTTTCGCAAGTCGTCCAATCTTTACCACTGTTCGGTAATGCTGAAGATAAGCTGAGAGAAGAATGATATCTGGTTGTGTATCTAAGGCTCTAGCTGTTTCTTTAAGAACTATGGGATGAGGTCGTGAGTTCCAATAGTGATGTAGGCTACGGGCACTATTACGAATCCATAATAGACTTAGCTGATTTGAAAGATGTAGCTTACGTTTCCAATGTTCAATAATATTTTCTTTTTTCTCACGGTGGGCGGCAGGTACATCATGAGCTAAAGGAGAGATAACTTCTACGTTGAAGCCAGAATTCCGAAGGGAAGCAACTAGAATTCCAATGGCCAATGTAGGGAAAGTGGCAAACTTATTGAGATCTACAAGTAGTACTTTTTTTCCTGATCGTGTATTCCTGTTTTGTAGGTTATCCATTTTCATTTTACTTAAAAATAAATGTTAAATTTATGAGGATTTTATTACTTATTTTTTTAAAGTGTAGATGATAAAATGAACATACAAGGATGAAATTCTAGTCATTTTGGGTGTGGGAAATACAACTCATTGTACAGAGAAATTGGGTCTAAAAATAGTTTAGGTTTTAAAATTGACCATACCAAGCTTAATGTAATAGTTTAAGGGGGGGGCACAGCTTTCTCATAAAAAGATCGATTGACATAGTATAAAATATATGTATTTTCATATTACTATGTCATCAACTGAATTATCTACATTAACTAATCCTGAACTTGAAATCATCTTTGGAACAAAAGAAAAAAAGTTTATCAATGCGCTAAAAAACTTAACCGATACGCGGGATAATCGAGGTAAGCGGCATTCACTGGTGATATTAATTGTTACGGTTGTTTTTGCTACACTGGTCAATCGCTCAAAAGTGTCAAGCATACACCGTTACATGAATAATAAAATTCATTGGTTACGGGAAATAACAGGGATTCATGATGCAAAAATTATTTCTCGTTCTCATTTACCAAGAATCCTGGCAAAGATAGACTGGATCGCGTTAAGTGTGGTGATTAATGAGTGTTACGGTGAATAAATAAAAGCCTTGATTCAGGATGAATGGATGAGTGCCGATGGGAAAGTGCTGAGAGGCACACTGAAATCGGGTGAAAAACAAGCAATTATCCATGCGGTTTCACATGACAGCCGAATTGATGTGGCGCAGGCTTGCCAAGCGGGCGATAAATCCAGTGAAATAACGGTGATGCGTGAATTTATGAAGGAAACAGGACTAGAAAAATCCAAGATGACTTTAGATGCCCATCATTGCAATCCTGAAACAATGACTCAAATTGAACAAGCAGGCGGACAGTATCTTATCCAGGTCAAAGAAAATCAACCGAAACTGCTTGAATATTGTCGTGACCTAGGGAAACAACCATCACTTGCTGAAACAGTGGATTATGATTCATCTCGCGGTCTTGTTTGCACTCGTGAAGCGCATCTACATCAACTCCATTTACCGACTCTTGATAGCCGCTGGGGCAAGAGTGGTTTACAAACTCTGGTCGTCATGAATCGTGAAACCTTTAGCAAAGCAACTCAAAAAGAAACCTATGAAACATCCTATTACCTCAGTAATTATCAGAATGCTCATAAGCAGAACACCGTTAATTATTTAGCTCAGGCTGTCCGTGGGCATTGGGGTGTAGAGTCTAATAACTGGCAACTGGATGTTACTTTTGGTGAAGATTCAGTCAAAACAAAAGAGGGTAATCAAGCGTTGATTATGGGTAAAATACGTTGCTTTTGTATGAACTTAATACGATGGAGTAAAAAAGGAATAAAAAATTTCCAAGCCACTATTGAAAAATTTACTGATTCACCTGAGACACTAATTTCTATGTTAAAACAAGTGAATTTTTTATGAGAAAGCTGTGGGGGGGGGGGCAGGGCAGGAGAGAAGAACTGACAAGCGAATTCGAAGGAGAGCAACAAGGTTAAGGGGGCAGGGTCTCGTAGGAGGAGTGGAAGCTTTAGAATTCATCGCAATAGCCTGCTGCTATTCGTGTAAATTTTGCCTTGATCCTGTGTTGACTCTCAATTGCCTCATCCACAGTGAATAGAGAGGTGTTCTATATAGAGATAGTTAAGAAAATTCACGTTTATAATATACATTAAGTGGAATATATGAAATTTCTGATAACAGGTGGTGCAGGTTTTATTGGATCTGTATTGACATCGAAAATTACAGACTCAGGGCATCAAGTCCTAGTGCTAGATTCTTATCAATTTAATTATGATCGAAAACCACCAGTAACATACAATTCTATATTGTCGTATCGGTTTGACCATCTTTTAAAGGCAGCAACTATAGAACGTTGCAGTCTAGTCGAAAAAAGTCTTATGAGTCGACATGTGGAAGATTTTAAACCTGATGTCGTTATTCATCTTGCTGCAATGTCTTTGGTAACCGTTGCGACAAGACATATCGAAGAAGCGCGGGGAGCTTTATCAGATGGTTTAATTAATCTATTGGAGGTGATTAGAAATTCGAAGACGATTACTCGTTTTATCTATGTTTCTTCATCAATGGTTTATGGAGATTTTTCATCGGATCCAATGCCGGAAGATGGGCTGAAAAAACCGCGAAATATATATGGCGGTCTAAAACTTGCCGGAGAAATTCTATCGCAATCTTATTTGTGTCAAACAGATATTGAATGTACGATCGTTCGACCTTCAGCAGTGTATGGGCCAACGGATCTTCATCGGCGTGTTGTTCAAAATTTTTGTACAAATGCTTTGCATAATTTGCCGCTTACAATGATTGAAAGCAAGGATAATATTTTCGATTTTACTTATGTTGATGATGTAGTAGAGGGCTTGTTTTTAGCTGCAACGCACCCTGCTGCTGCAAATGAAATTTTTAATATTACTTATGGAAAAGCTCGAACACTTCATGAACTTATTGATGTAATTCGATTGTATGTCCCAAATTTAACTGTAATAACTCAGGAGTCTGGAGATAATGATCGAACACATCGTGGCAGTTTGAGTGTAAAAAAAGCGAAAGATCTACTCGGATACCAGTCTAAATGGACATTAGAAAAGGCTATTCCTGTCTATCTAGATCAGTTTTCACAGTATTTTGATTTTTTTTCAGAGGTAAATAATGAAAAATAGGCGTAATCAATCTGTGGTTGAGAATATTCCATTTTTTGGTAGTTCCCGTGCGCATATTGACATGGTTGAAGAGCTACAGTCTGAAGTCGTTAGAGTTTTAATGAGCGGGCAATCCCTTCAGGGTGAGGATGTTACACTGTTTGAGCAAGATGTAGCGAAAATGGCTAATAGAGATCAAGCAATTGCAGTAGGTTCTGCTACAGACGGGTTGTTTTTTGCGTTGTGTGCTTTAGGCATTGGTTCAGGAGATGCTGTCCTTGTTCCTGCATTGTCATTTGTTGCTTCTGCGTCTTGCATCGTGCGTTCTGGCGCAGAGCCTATTTTTGTTGATGTTGATAAAAGTGGGCAAATAGATTTTTCTGATGCCAAATCGCGTATAACTCCAAATACCAAGGCAATATTAGCGGTACATTTATATGGAAATATGCTTGATCCAAAAAAACTCGTTGATTTTGCTCAAGCAAACAAACTTTTGATTCTAGAAGATGCTGCACAAGCATTCGGCGCATCTTTTTCTGGGCAGCCAGCTGGATGTTTAGGTCATGCCTCCGTTTTTAGCTTTGACCCAACAAAAGTGATAGGTGCGCCGGGTACCGCAGGTGCCATCGTCGTTGATGATAATGACTTAGGTGCGAATCTCAGAGCTATGCGCTATCATGGTAAAACTTCCGCTGGATTTGAGCAATTAGGATATAACTCACAAATGTCTACATTAGTGGCTGCCACCTTGAATTTAAAACTAGAAAAAAATGCAGAGTGGACTGCTGAGCGTCAAAGAATTTCTGCTATCTATGACGAGGCCTTCCAGTCTCTACCGATCACCTTACTTGATAGTCCGCAACAAGTGAATAATGTTCGTCATAAATATACATTTTTGACCGAGCAAAGAGATGATCTTTCGCAACATCTCTCCAGACTTGGTGTTCCATCACGATTTCATTATTCAAAAATACTTCCTGATGAATCTGTGTTTAATTCTTTAATAACTGATGATTACCCCGTTGCACGTATGATTTCTGCTATGACAATATCATTACCTATTCATGCATATTTAACCGATAAAGAAGTTGATAATATAGTGTCTGCAGTGGCTTCATTTTTTAAGTGAATCCATTTCCAACCAATGCAGATGTCGTTATCATAGGTACAGGCCCTCTCGCTCTTATTGAAGGATTGCACTTATCAGAGGCTGGACGAAATGTAACCTTTGTAGATTCAAGTGAGGTGGTTGGTGGTTCTTGGCGATCGGTGTCATGTCTTGGTTTTGAAAATGTCGAAGTTGGTGTGCATTTGATTGAAAACCGTTTTCGGGTCAATCAATGGATGCGAGATCAGTTGGGTGCTCAATTTTTAGATCAGAGAAAACAATCAGATTTCGGATTGGTAAAAGGCAAACATCTCTCTATTTCTGCAACCAGAATTTTGTTACATAGTCTTGTGACTGGAAAAGCATTACTTCATGGGCGATTGGGTGCTGCTAGTAGAACTTTTTTAAGCACTTCTCGTGCTGTTTCTCAATTTTATGCCCCGTTTCTTTATCCAAATGGTGGTTTTTCATTACTCATTCAAGCCTTGGTTAAGCAACTTAAAAGGCATAATGCAAAATTTGTATTCGGAACAAATATACAACTGCTTTCACCCAAATCTAACAATATACTTTTAATCTCAGATCATGGGGAATTAGAAGCCGAACAGGTTGTGATGTTCTCACGGGCACATGCGCCAATTGATAGCCTGCCTGATTTGAATGACTATATAGAGATAGGTCAAAGTCATAGTATGGTTTTGTTATTGTCTAGTCCAGCAATTACATTCAATGGGTATGTTGAAATTCTTGGTGACAGCCTTTTAAAACGAGTTCGAAATATTGGCTTGTTTACACGGCCTATACCAAGGGGTGGAGATAGTTTAATTTGTGTGCAGACAAGACAAGATAATGGGGAAAACCAAGATAAGATCATTCATAAAAGACTTGTTGATATTGGATTATTGGATTCAAAAACACTTTTGTTAGATTCTTTTCGAGATACTTTTACGCTTAAAACGCTCACCAGAGCAGGTGTCCGTATTATTAATAACCGTCTTAGTCCAAAAATTGTTGTACATGAAAGCACTGATTTTTCTGATTGTTTTGATACTCATTTGAAAGAAAGACTTACTCGTCAATAAATTGCTTCAATCGATTAACTAATTGAACTCTTTCTTTGCTGTTATGGCTTCCCGCAGGAATTAAGTCATTGCGTTGAACAAGTTCTTCTAGTTGTTTTTCACTCCATGCAACATAAATTCCTTCAAGATTATCAAGGTTACGCGCAGTATCAAGCTGATGATCGTTACGATGTTCTAATAGTTTAGCCTGACGAGGAAAGACTATCAGTGGTTTTTTTAATCTTTGAGCGGTTAGAATTGTACCTCCCCCTACATGAGAAACAATGACACGCGCATTTGTCATCTGTTTTTCAAATTCTTCAGGTGCCAATTCGTCAACTGTTTCCATATATAGTGGTTTTTTAGTTTGAGATCCAATCTGAGCAATAACTTTTTCTTCAAGGGTTTCAGCGATTTTGTCCATTGCAGAAATAAGCCGAGGAAAGGGAAGTTGAATACCAACAGTGACTAAAATCAAATCACTCTCCCTGCGTATTCAACGCCTTCACGTTTTGCTAAATCTTCCCATTGAACAAGACAAAGAGTTGCGATTTTCTTTGAGTATTTGCCAGACATAGTCATAACTTCTGGGTTGGCAAAAGAATCTATCCAAATAGTTTTAGAACGAACCAGATACCCAATTACCAATGCAAGAAAACCCGGCATTGCTCCTGTTGTTATTATTATCTGAGGTTTGTATCGAAGAATTACTTTAGTAATGCTAAAAAAAGAGTGAGCGACTGCAATGGGTTGGTTTCTATTGCAGTCTGGAACAATAACAAAAGGAGATGCTCCAGACTGTTGTGCTATACCATCTTTTGTTGTCATGTATAAAACATTATGATGATCAAATGATTCACGAATCATCATGAGTTGCTGCCAATGACCGCCAGCAGATGCAACTACCAAAACTCTTTTTGTCATGTTTTTTTAAATTCATTCTTTGAGGATGAAACTGGTGGGATTTTATCGTATTTTATCTAGGAATGAAAATGATTTCAGTAAGATGAAAGTGAGGCTAGGAAGCGGAATTATTGTCTTAAGGCACTTCTATTGATTGATTGCCACTAACATTCCAACGAAACAGGGCATGCGTGGCTTGCTCCATTGGAAATGCTTGTTTAAGATCAGTGTCAGCTCGTTAATTTGGAATTGTCTGGTATTCATGTTCGCTAAACAAAAATACAACATTTAATTACATTTCAACTATCTATGTAAACTTTCTCTACTTTTTGTCATGTACAGAGATTTTTTATAGTAAACATTTTGTTTCACATATTTCTTATGTTATTCAAGATAGTGGGGGGGCAGATTATTATCCTGTTGTCGCATTGTTATCTTTTTGAATAATTACAAGTCTAAGTCTATTACAAATTATTGAGGAGATAGTATACTATGCAGTTGTTTGTACAGCCAATTTTGGATATAGGGTTGTTTTTACATCATTCCATCGTAATGATTAAAGCATCGTGAAAGAGAATTAGTGGTATTTAAAGTTCAAAGGGCTTTGTCGCACTACTAGATAAACTTACATAAACAGCATATTAAAATTTAATTAAATAATCTATTAAACTGTGAATGATGTGATTGGAATAACTTTTTTCTATCTTTCTTTCTAGATGTTTAGCTGGTTTTAAGAACATCAGCCGGTCCATATAATATCTAATAGTATGTTGTTAAAATCAGAATAACAAAGGATTTTGAATGAGAAATAAAAATAAATTATTTTTTTTAGCCTGTGCTTTTATTTTGCAAGGATGTGGAGATTCCTCTGAGCGATCGTTAGAGTATTTATCGAGTGCAAAGTCCTATTATGAGAAAGAAAATTATGACAAGGCCAAGCTTGAATTAAAAAATGCGATACAAATTAATAATAAATTATCAGAAGCTTATTTTTATTTGTCATTGGTGAATGAAAAAGAGCGAAACTGGAAAGAAATGTATACCCACCTTGCTCAAACTTTAAAATTGGATCCGGAAAACGATAAGGCAAGGTTGAAACTAGCAAAACTCTATTTGTTAGGAGGAAATCTTGACCAGGCGGCGTTAGAAATCAAGTTATTATCTGAGAAAAAAGCGGATGACCCCGATGTTATTGCATTAAATGGAGCCGTTCTATTAAAGCAAGGGGATACAATATCTGCCTTAGCAGAAGCCAAAAAAGCGTTAGCTATTGACTCAAGTCATATTGATTCAGTGGGTCTAGCCGTTGGCGTTTATTTAGCGGAAGAGGACTATGCTACTGCTGAACAACAGGTCAAGCAATCATTAGAAAATAAACCCAATGAGTTAGCGCTACATCTTATGAAATTACAAATTCATATGAAGAGTAAAAATGCAGACCTTGTTGAACAAGATTATCAGGAAATAACCAAACAATTTCCTGAACAACTTGATTATTTTTTTGCGTTTGCCAAGTTTTATGTAGGGACTAATCAAGATTCCAAGGCTTTAGATTTGCTTCAAAGTGTAGTAGAAAAAAATAATGACCAGTTAAAGCCTAAATTAGTCTTAGTGGACTTTTTATTACAAAAAAATATTGAACTTGCAGAACCCGCAATTAAAAAATTTATTGAAGCAAACCCTGACGAGCCAGACTTGTATTTTAAGCTTGCAAATCTTTATATTTTACAGAATAGGAATAATGAAGCAAAAGAGCCTCTGAAGTGGGTAGTTGAAAATAATGGTAATGATAGAAAAGGGATCAAAGCAAAATCTATTTTGGCAAAAGTAGCGATAAAAGAAGGTGATAATACTTTTGCAAGTGAGAAAATTGAAGAAATTTTAGCGGTTGATGGGAGAAATTATGACGCCTTGTTGTTAAAAGCCCGCATAAATATGATTAATGGCTCTCAAGATGAGGCAATTACTGATTTACGAGGGGTTTTAAGGGATTATGCACAATCTGACGAAGCCATGGTGCTGCTTGGTCAAGCTTTTTTGATGAAAGAGTCGCCTGAGTTGGCGGTAGAAAACTTTAGAAATGCACTTGCGATAAACCCAGGGAACTTTTATGCAGTATTGCCCATTGTATCAAGCATGATTGAAAGTGAGGATATTGGAAGAGCAGAGGAACTGCTGCAAAATGCACTTAAAATAAACCCTAATCATGAAGGAGCCCTTCAAGCTCTTGCTCAAGTTCGATTGTTAAAACAAGATTGGAAAGGCACACAAAAAGTTGCAGATTTAATAGCGACTAAACCTAATGGCCAAGGTTTTTCAAGTTATTTAGGCGGTAAAATTTCACAAGGCCAGGGTTTTTATAATGAAGCAATCGAAAAATATAAACTAGCTTTGATAGAGATCCCGAGACTTTCAGATGCAATGAAAAGTATGGTTGTTAGTTCTGAAGCTTCAGATCAAAGAGAAGTGATGAAAACATATCTTGATATGTTTATAACAAAAAACCCTGATTTAGCTTATCCAGTCATCTATAAAAGTCAGTTGTTTGGATTAGATAAAGACTGGGACAACGCAATAGATGTATTAAATACAGGCATTGCTAAATGGCCAAAAGAGTCTGGGTTTTATGAATCTTTAGCCAAGATATATCTTGAAAAGAATGAAAATAAAAAAGCAATCAATACTTATCAGGCTGGGTTGAAAATAATACCAAAAAATACACAATTAAATATGCTACTAGCCTCAGTGTATGAACTGGAAAAAGATTATGATAATGCCATTGAAATATACCAGGTCGTCATAGATGAACAACCAACGGTTGATATTGCCGCTAATAATTTGGTATCAATATTGTTAGATCATTATCCTGAGAAAGAGAGTTTAGAACGAGCTGTGAGCTTAAGCGAACGTTTTAAAGGGTCTAAGCAACCTTATTACCTGGATACTTATGGGTGGTCTTTGTTTAAAAATGGAAGTATAGATAAAGCAGTAGAAGTTTTGCAACAAGTTGTAAAAAAAGCACCTGAGGTTCCTGTCTTCAAATATCATTTGGGTGCTGCACTGCATGAATCAGATAGCAATGAAGAAGCAATCATACTAATAGAGAAAGCAATAGAATTAGGTGAAAACCAAAAGGGGCAATTTACTGAAAAAAATAAGGCTGAGTCGCTGTTGAAATTGATTAAAGATAAGGAAGCTACCCTTGGACTTCAACAGTAGTAATAAGTATCACAATTTGAGCTTTTTCAAGGATGAAAATTTTCTATTTAGGATCGCGCAAGGAATAACTATTGGGCACTACAATTAATAGAGGTGCTTTTCTTTTCTTGCCTGCTTTTTTGTCCGTCATAGAAGGTGAAATTGAAGTAGTAGAGCATATTTATAATGGTCGTTTCCAGCTCGTCGTCTTTTTAAAATATTTACCTTTTAGCCAATAAATTAGCCAATAAAAAGGTCTCAGATGAAATGTTCCATATAGATTGATTTTAAATTTTTTTCTTGTCTTTCAAATTTTTAAGTATTTCTTCTAACGGTACAAGGTTCATCCTAACTCTAAACAAAATATCATGGTTATGCATTAACCCATAACAGTCATATGTTCGTAGCATTATGTCGGTTTGGTTTAACGTATTTGAGCTTGTTTCTGGATGCTGTTTTACTAAAATATAAAGTTTGTCATCGTTTTTTAGACGCTTTAAATATTGCCGATCAACTGAAATTTCATGTGAAGTATAGACCATCGGGTTCCGTTTAAAATCATGGTTTTCTAATTGGGCTTTCTCTAGTAAAGCTCCAGATGCTAAGCTACAAGGGAATATTTCAGGGTAATCTTCAACATGGTTTAGTTCATCAAAATAATCGGATTGTTCCGCTAGTGAACCCGATAGAAAATTTTTAACATTGCCATTATGTAGAAATTTTCGTTTAAGAAAATAATCAGTGCCAGGAATGATTGTTTTATCAGGAATAACATTTAAATTTGGCAATTTATTAAATGTAGCATTCCCTAAAAACAAAGGGGCTTGAGTTTCTTTTTTAAAGCCTAATAAAATAGTCTTTCCTTCTGATTTAATAGCAATACGATTGCCTAACGTTAAGTGAGGAATAGTTTTTATCAGTGTCTTTTTTATTTCTAATTGAAAAGAACATGTGGGTCTCAATGCATTAACAAATGTGATTTGGTAGTTGCTAAAACGTAAATTATTTTCAGAAATAATGTGGTTTTCATGATTTTCTGTTCTGTACAAACGAATTTGATACTCAATTAGCGTGTTCAGTTGATAACCGAGAACGATAGGGCCTTTAAATGGATTATGATTAATCTGTAACCACTTATGTTTGTCATGAAATAAATTAAAGTCATCAGAGGCATTTCGGGCGACTTCTATATGGATTTGATCAAAAGTAAATGACTGTATTTTCATTTGGAATAGAGGGATTGTTCAATCAAATTAGGTGAAATGTTAGAGTTATATTCTGGTTTGTCAAACCAATAGCTCATGGGCAGTTCAAAACCAATTCCATGCATATAATTATACAGTGCTTTATTTAAGCCTTTTCCAAGCATGGTATGGTTAGTATTGACAGTATCATGGTAATCAATATCATTTTCTGCAAATTCAATTTTATCATTAGCTATTAATTCTATATTGTATTGTTCAGGATTTAAGCCAACTGGACTATGAATCGTTGCAGCAAAACGATGCCAATAAGCAGATTGAAAACAATCGTTTAGCATTAATTGACGTACAAGCTCTAAAGAATCTATCGTTTCTTGTTCCGTCTGGGTAGGAAATCCATACATCAAATAAGCATGAACTAGTATTTTAGCATCACTAAAGTTTTTAGTAACACGAGCAACTTGTTTTACTGTGACTCCTTTTTTCATTAATTTTAATAATCTATCAGAGGCAACTTCTAAGCCGCCGCTAATAGCAATGCAACCTGAGGCAGCTAATAACTGACATTTATTTTTAGTAAATGTTTTTTCAAACCGGATATTGCCCCACCAAGTTATAATAATATTTCGTTCAATTAGTTTTTCTGCCATAGCAAATAAAACTTTAGGGGGAGCGGCTTCATCCACAAAATGGAAGCCAGTTTCTCCTGTTTCAGCTACTAATTTTTCTATTCGATTGACAATGATTTCTGCGCCAGCATCATCATATTGTCCAATATAACTAAGGCTAATATCACAAAAACTACATTGAGACCAATAACAGCCATGTGCAATAGTTAATTTATTCCATCGTCCATCACTCCAAATGCGATGCATTGGATTGAGCATTTCACATAAAGATAAATAATTCTCTAGGGCTAGGCCTTCATAACTTGGTGTTCCTGTATTTTTATGTGGAATATCGTGTAAAGTTGGGTTGGTAGTAAAAATAACAGTATTTTTTTCCATTCTATACGTGCGATATAAACTGTCAATTGGGCGTTGATTGTTTAGGTGTTCTAATAAAGTTAAAAGTGGTTTTTCACCATCATCAACAGTAATAAAATCTATAAATTCAAAAACTCGGGGGTCTTTTAGGGATCTTAATTCGGTATTGATAAAGCCACCGCCCAAGATAATTTTAATGTTGGAATTGATTTTTTTAGAATATTGAGCAATTTTTAATGCACCTAGCATATTGCCAGGGAAGGGGACAGTAAGTCCAATAACAGAAGGATTTTCTTCTAACAAATAATTAGCTACAAGAGACTCAATTATTTTGTCTGTATAAACAGGCGGTTGAAAAAGTTGATGATATAAATCATCAAAAGATGGGTTAGATGCCGCTAATTTCTCTCCATAGCGAGAAACTTCAAAGTTTGGGTCAACGCCTTGTTGTATGACAGCACAAATATCATCAACAAATAAAGTCGCTAAAAATTTAGCTTTATCTTGCAGACCCAGATGACCAAATGCATCGTGTAATATATCTCCAGATGATTCTTCCAGTTGATACAAACCTTCAAATTGAGGGCCTTCAGGTAGAAACCTTCGGGATGTAATACGTAAAGCAAGAGTAGGTTTTTTACCTTGTAGAAATTTAATGGTAGGCTCTACACACTTTTTATATACTGGATAATGAAGTAGAAAATTGTAAATTGAATCTGGTAATTCGTCATCTTCAAAATCTGCATAATTGTCTTCTACCGTTTGATGAATATTTTCCAGCCCTTTCTTTGTTAAAAGAGTTAAAAATAAATCTATGGCTAAATCACGTTGAGCAACATTATAGCCTTCCTGTTTTAGAAACCCGGTTAAGTAGGGCGTAGCTGGATAAGGTGTGTTCAGCTGAGTCATTGGAGGGGTTATTAGAAGTATTTTCATATGAGCTTGAGAATATGAATTTAGATAATGAATAGATTAATTTAAAGTTGGGAGTTCAAATGTACGAAGAATTAGACATTGAATTTAGACAATAAAGAGGTGATATTAATAATTATATCAAAAGTCATATTAAACAAATTTGTTGTTGGGCGCAGAGAAGTTATCAATCAAAGTATAGGGTTAACTTAACGAGGTTTTTTTAGTGATGTATAATCAATCACTTGTTCTTTACTTTACATCCGTGATTTCGCGAAGTATAGAGTTTGTAATCAAAATACTTTCACTTGGCTACAAAGAACTCTCGAATGATAGGCGCACACTAATAAGCCTTTAAGTAAGAGAAATATTTAAGGAATAATAAATGAATAAATCAATCTTAACAGTAATAATATTTATACTTTGTACTTCATTATCTAAGGCAGATTTCCTGCGTGTTGATGGAGGAATAGGTGCATGGGAAACTAATCTATCTGGAAAAATCACATATACAGGAGATAACGAATTTGATGTGGTTGACCAAGCAGGTCTTGACTCTTCAACTAATTTGTATGCCTGGCTAAATTTCAAACACCCTATCCCTTTAGTGCCAAATTTTCGTTTTGAGTATGTTGACCCTGAATTTGATGGCGAAGTGACACGACTTGAATGGAGGGGAAATACCTATGCGAGTGTTAACAATACGCTCTCTCTAACACAGTATGACATTGCACTCTATTACAATCTATTAGATGAAACATTTTGGACTACGCTTGATTTGGGTCTTAACATAAAAATTATTGATGGAAATTATGAGCTGAGTGAAAGTACAGGTTTTGCACCGGCTGTTGATGAAAGTTTTTCATTGGCAATGCCCCTTGCTTATATTCGTGCTCGAATAGATGTTCCAGGTACTGATGTTGGTATTGAAGGAATTGCAAGAGGGATGGCTTACAGTGGTAATACTGTTGTTGATGCTCAAATAAAGCTTGATTATACAATGAGTTTTATCCCTATCATTCAGCCTGGTTTAGAATTAGGTTATCGTTATCAGAAGATGAAACTTGATGCTGGAAGCATTGGCTTAGATGCAAATATAGACACTGAATTTTCAGGTGTTTATGGAGGTGTTGTTTTTCGTTTTTAATAATAAAGGGCCTGTAAAATATTGTTGGTTCTCATAAATCAAGTGAGAGTTGTTGTCCAATTTTAATTTCTTTTTTCTGTACCGTTCCTGCCATTATTTCTAACATATATTTCGCCTGTTTGGGTGATATAAAAATACGGCAGGGAGGGGGCATACAAGGTTGCAGGTCTTTAATAATGGACACAATTTTTTCTTTTGCTGATATAAAAACCACATCCAAGGGAATTAAGGTATCTTTCATCCAGACTCTTTGTCTCTCTTCTTGCTCAAATATAAATAACATTCCATTATTGTGAGCTAAATTTTTTCTAAACATAAGACCGATGTTTCTTTGTCTTTTAGTACTTGCTACCTCCACGAAAAAAGTCATATTCTGGTCCAAAAACACTACCTCTCCAACTTCAAAATCTATACTGAAATTTTTTCCATGCCCTTTAGTTATTAAAAAAAACAATAAAAATATTGTATAAATACACCATTTAATAATATTTAGAATTTTTGTGGACTTACGCAAATTTTTTGATCATCATTAAACTTAGAAAAAGCAGTTTCTCACGGTTTCTAGCCCAAGATACTGATTCCACAGCACTTTCAAAAACACCCGCTTTACCTATGTTATATGAACGAAGATGGACAAAAAGGCAAGCGAGATGTACAAGTTGTTTATTTTTCATTCCATTCCTAAGCCATTTGTAACTTGTTAACGAACTGACTATTACGGCGTACAAGCTATGTGAATTTTTCATTGAAAATAATGACATTCTTTGCCATCTTGTTTATTAACAAATTTTTCAAGATGTCCTTCATTTAAAGGGTCAATAAAAAAATCATCAATATAAGACTCAATTCTAACAATTAGACCACATGCTTCTTCCATTAAACCAATACTCAGTTTGGTTCTAAATTTCATGTCTTCAAATGAAACTTGGCCATAAGGCCACATTTTTTCTCGACTTCCATATCTGACAAATTGACGGAGATTATCGAACCTAGACTCAAGTGCAACATTCCAGCCTAATTTCCAAGCAATATAGTTTAGAGTAATATGCCCCAAACACCTTCTGAACTTTAATTCATTAAACTCTTTTGGATTCGGTGATTGCACATGAATTCCGTTTGTATCTTTTGTTACCCATTTTTCAGGAAAAGAAAATGTTACCTTCCCTTTTTCTTCTCCAGCTTTATAAAAACCAAGATTTTTTCTGATTTTGCCACTTTTTCCAGGTGCCTGTAAAAACATTATGGGTACCCATATCCGATTATGGTGGATAAAAGACTGTTCGAGTTTAGATGCATAGTTATTACATCCGTCGCATTCTACACCTATAGGCAAAGTTATATCATTTTTCATAAACCCTTCAGGAATAATATGAGGTTTTTCTATGCTATTTGAAGAGTCTTTACGACAATAAATACAAATTCCCATTCAGTAATTCCCTTTTCGCATAATAGTTCTTTTACCCCCATTTAGTCTGGGTATAATTAAATTTCAGGTTTTTTGTTACAATCGCACAAACATTAACACTATCCAAAGGAACATCAACAATTTTCCAGTCTTGTGCAAAACCATAGTCCTGGGGAATACTTGTAAACCTATCTTGCTCTTCTGGATTAATGGAACATTGATTAAGCCCTAAACCTATTCCTCTACCAACTGCCTTAACAAATGCTTCTTTTCTCACCCAAAAACGAAAAAATATGTCTACTTTTTGTTCTTCTGGCAGATTTTTCCAATAGTTAGCTTCTTTGTCAGAAAAACATTTTTCCACTAATCCCAGAAGACTTTTCCTGTTTTTGCATTGCTCTATATCAATACCGACTTCACTGCAATTACTCACTACAATAACAAGTTCATTTCCGGTGTGGGATACATTAAATTGTACTGATTTTGCTAATTGCTCAGGAATAAAAGGTTTTCCATATTCCCCTGTTTCAATAGGGATTTGGTGTGGATTACAATCCAAATAAGGAGCAAGTATTAACCTTAAAACACCTCGAGTATTAATATACTTTTGCCTTAAGTCTAGCCGAGTATATGTTGATGCTTTGTTTTTTTCATGCTCATTAAGTAAAGGTAAAAAATCTTTATTGTCGCCATTTTTTGGCAAGATTTCTCCATGCCATAATGTAACAAAATTATCCTTTTCAACTTTCATTTTCTGACGTTATCTAATTAAAGCTCGTCCTTCTCCTCTTGGGTCAGAGGCAACCGAAAAAGTCTTTAATTTTTTGTTATACAGAACGCCCTGCATATTACCGTAACGGTATTTTTTTTCTTTTACTTTATGCCCTAAAGTTTGCAAGCCGTCTATTTCATCATTCGTCAACGCACCTTTTTCATATTGAATTAGGTCAGGAATATACTGATGATGATAACGAGGTAACTCAACCCATGATTCTGGTCCATTTCCTTCTGCAAAGTCCAGTATTGCTAATAAAACCATAGAAATAATTCGACTTCCGCCCGGGGTGCCAAGTACACCTATTCGAGTTTCATCTTCAATAAAAGTGGGTGTCATGCTGGATAACATTCTTTTCCCTGGTTCGATGGAATTTGCTAAACCACCCACCAAACCGTAGCCATTCATCTCACCTGCTTTGCTTACAAAGTCATCCATTTCATCATTTAATAGAACGCCGGTACCTTCAGCAACAAAACCAGATCCAAAAGGAAAATTTACACTCAATGTAGCAGAAACACGATTACCCTCTTTATCTATAATAGAAAAATGGGTTGTATCATTTCCTCCCTTTTTTTCTTGGCTATTGCCTGCAAAAAAATCACTGGGCGTTGCTCTATCCTGTCTTATTGTCATTCTTAATCCTGCTGCATAATCTGGATTAATCAATCGTTGTACTGGCACATCCACGAAATCAGTATCCCCTAAATAATATGCGCGATCATGATACGCTCTACGCATTGCTTCACTAATCAAATGTTTTCGACTAACTTCATCTAGCTTATTTAATGGGTAAGTTGATAGTATATTTAATGCCTCAATTAAGACCACTCCACCGGATGAAGGTAATGCAGCACTAGTGATTTTTACACCGTGGTATTGGCCTTTTATGGGGTCTCTCTCAATAATTTTATATTGATCTAAATCTTTTAGTGTCCATATTCCGCCTGCTTTTTGCACACTATTAATCAAAAGGTTTGCGGTTCTCCCCGAATAAAACCCTTTTACTCCATATTTTGCTATTTGTCTAAGTGTATTAGCTAAGTCAGGTTGTTTTAATAATGCTTTTTCATTTGGCACATTATTTTTATCAAGAAATATACTCGCTGTGGAGTTATTCTTCTGCAATTCAGACAGCCTGAACTTTAATAATTTTCTATGTCTAGCCCCAATGCTAAATCCTTGTTCAGCATAGTTTATTGATGATTGTAAAACTTGTGCTAATGGCAAATTTCCATATTTTTCAGATATATGAACTAATGCCGCAGGTAAACCAGGTATGCCTGCTGATAGAGCTCCATTTTTGGATAAGCCTTTAATTACATTTCCTTGTTGATCTAAAAACATATTTTTAGTAGCTGATAGAGGTGCTTTTTCTCTGCCATCAACCATTGTTTCAAATCCATCACTGGCTCTATGTAATAACCAGAATCCGCCGCCACCTAGGCCAGATCCTGATGGTTCTACTACGGATAAAGCCGCACTCACTGCAACGGCGGCATCAAAAGCATTGCCCCCTTGAGATAGCACTTCAAATCCGGCATAAGTTGCCAAAGGATGTGCCGATGCAATGGCGGCCTTATTTTCTTCGGCATTAGCTAATTGAAAATAGACCAGAGCTATTAAAAAAAATATTTGCTTAAGTAGTTTCATCTGTATTCAGCAACCCTTTTCAAGGTAATAAAATGATAAAATTTAATCATATCACTCAATCACATAAAATAATGACAAATAATAACTATACATTAGGTTTTATTGGTATTGGTCTAATGGGAAAACCAATGACTTTACGCCTATTAGAAGCTGGTTTTACCGTAAATGTCTGGAATCGTTCTAAAGAAAAGTTAAAAGTAGTGACAGATGCAGGAGCAATTTCATTTTCAGCTGTTTCAGATTTAGTGGGTGCATCCGATATTATTATTTTATGCCTTGCTAATACTGAAGTTGTAGAATTAATAGTAAAAAAAGAAATTCTTAATAGTGGGTCTGTCGATAAATTAGTCATTGATTTATCTAGCATACACCCTGAATCTACTAAGCAACTGGCAGAAAAATTAAAGAAAACTTGTAATTTTAACTGGGTAGATGCACCTGTCTCTGGTGGAACAGCAGGTGCAGAACAAGGAACACTTGCTATTATGGCGGGTGGATCAGAGGCAGATATAACTATTGCTAAAGAAGTGTTAAAACCATTGTACAAACAACTCACCCATATGGGGGAGGTTGGTAGTGGTCAAGTGACAAAAATTTGCAACCAGATGATTGTTAGTTGTAATGTGATGGTGATTGCAGAGATGATGGCATTAGCTAAATCATCGGGTGTTGATACAAAAAAAATTCCTCAAGCCCTGACAGGTGGGTTCGCTGATTCAAAACCATTACAAATCGTTGGCCCAGAAATGGCAACTGAAACATTTGAACCCATTAAATGGCGTGTAAAAACATTATTAAAAGACCTTAACATGGCTGTTGATTTATCAATTCAGCAAGGCAACTCTATTCCTATGTCTGGCATTGCGGCACAATTAATGCAGCTTCATGGTAATCAAGGTTTTTTAGAGCAAGACCCCTCAACATTGATACAGTTATTTACTAAAAAGTAAGTAAAAAATTCATTTTTGATATTTATATCAAAAGACCGAACAGCAAAAAAAAGATATAATAAAGCTTTTACACAAAGAGGATTTAAAATGACCGATAATTGGATAGCACCTTCCATCCTTTCTGCAGATTTCGCTAAACTTGGTGAAGAAGTTGATAATGTTTTAGCCGCTGGCGCAGATGTTGTCCACTTTGATGTTATGGATAACCACTTTGTCCCAAATCTAACGATTGGTCCATTAGTTTGTGACGCTTTAAGAAAACATGGTGTCACTGCGCCTATTGATGTACATTTAATGGTTGAGCCTGTAGACAGAATCATTCCTGATTTTGCAGCAGCTGGTGCAAGCATGATTACTTTTCATCCAGAAGCTTCAACACATATTGACCGTTCTTTACAAATGGTTCGTGATGCAGGCTGTAAATCTGGTTTAGTCTTTAACCCGGCAACGCCTTTAAGCTATCTGGATTACGTGATGGACAAAGTAGATATTATCTTACTCATGTCTGTTAACCCTGGCTTTGGCGGCCAATCTTTTATTCCTGGTACATTGGATAAATTACGTGAAGCAAGAAAACGTATTGATGACAGTGGTTTTGACATCCGTTTAGAAATAGATGGTGGCGTTAAAGTAGACAATATCCGTGAAATTAAAGCCGCAGGTGCAGATATGTTTGTAGCTGGATCAGCGATCTTTAGTCAACCTGATTATAAAAAAGTGATTGATGATCTACGTAGCGAAATGGCTAAAGCTTAAAACTTTACTTCACATAAAAAAGGCATGTTGATTTAATCAACATGCCTTTTTTATGCTCATATTCTTAAATATAACTTACATTAATTCTAGAAGCTGATCTAAAATCTTCTTATTTGTTGCTAAAATTTGCTTGGGAAAGACTCCATCTTTTCCTTTAAAATCAGTAACTGTCCCGCCGGCTTCTTTTACAATCAAAGCACCTGCGGCAACATCATACAAATTGAGTTCCTGTTCCCAGAAGGCATCAACCTGCCCATCTGCAACTAGACATAAGTCCATAGCTGCCGACCCAAAACGTCTTTGTCCCGTTGTTTTCTGTGCAATTCGAGAAAAACGATCAAGATTATTATCTTCCAAATAAGAGCGCAAGCAGGCAAAACCTGTCGCAATCATTGAGTCTGCCAAACTACTTTCTGAGGAAACTGAAATAGTTTTTCCATTCTTGCTCGCACCTTTATCTTTTGCAGCAAGATATAAATCATCCAAAGCGGGAGCAAAGACTGAACCGGCAATAAGTTCCTGATCAATTTCTAATGCCACACTTATAGACCAAAAATATTGTCCTTTAGCAAAAGAATGTGTCCCGTCTATAGGATCAACAATCCAGCGATTAGTTAAATCATCAGATTGCCCACTTTCTTCACCCCAAAAACCATATTCTGGATACGCCTTAGCTAAGGCTTCTTTTAAATAAAATTCCACGGCAACATCGGCATCTGTCACTAAGTCTCTAGAACTTTTTTTAGTGATGCTTACGTTTTCTAAATCATTAAAGTGGCGCATAGCAATATCACCTGCTTCACGCATTATTTTTTCAAGAATAGCTAAAGAAATAGGCATTTTAGTTCCATTATAAAATTGGTTTTAAGGTTAACTTGTACAATAATTAGCTGGATATGTTAATAATGTGGCGAGGAAGAGTTTTCGAGAGCAGGGCTAAGTCAAGTTCATTCAGAGTATTTACGAGTATAGAGCATCGCATTGTTAGCAAAACTTGTTGGGGTTGTAACTAGATTAAATATTCTGATTTTTCATGGCCAGCATCAATTAAAATTTGCATCCATTTTGGAGAAACACCTCGCCCTGTCCAGGTTTGAGAAAAGTCTTCTGGGTTACGATATTTAGGTGCAACTTTTTTCACTGTTTTACTTTCACCGTCACTAATATCTACGGTTACTCCAATTGAAACTGCTAATGCTTTAATTTTGGTAATAACTTCTTTGCGCTTTTCTAACTGTTTCTCTTCTAAAACTTTTGCCGCTTTATCAATAATAATTTGTAATTCTTTTTCAGAAAAGTTTTGATATTCATTCATTTTTATTAACTCTAAAACTAATTACAGAGTTAGTATAACATTATCCAATTTATATAATATTCGATATTATTTTTGAATGACTTCAAATTTAATTTCATTTAAAATATTACCCTCTTCATTTACAAGCTTGGCTAACCATGTGCCTGGTTTAGAAAAAGGTATGAATTTTTTTGTAGAAACTCGCCACCTAGATCCTTTTATATTAATTTTCTTATTAAATTCCATTTGGCCCTCCCACAACCATTGGTGATATAAAACCTTACCATTCATATTCATTATTTCTGTAAAGTAATTAATTTTTGTATCTTTTTGTCTACTTACTTTTACAAAAGATATTATATTATCTACTGGTTCTCTATCAATTAAAGCATTAGTTAATAATGCTCGAGATATTATAGTTTTATCAGTTGTTTTAGAATATTCTTGACTATTATTGACTATTTCATCATTACGTTTAATTAAAGGAAGGTCTGTATCTTTATTTAAAGTTCGTGTTTTTTTATCGTTATTATAATCTAAATATATTTCATCAAAAGACTCACGAGTAAATATTTCTTTCTGTTTATTTTCATTGTTATCAACAGGTTTAGCAGAAGGTTTAGTAACTGAATCTGCAATAACTTGTTTAATGTCTTTCTTTTGATTTAAAGAGTCTTCTGCTGATGATCTAGATTCTAAGGTTTCTTTCTCTTCATTCTCATTTTTATCAATGGTTTTCTCAGATTTAAACTTTCGAGTCCTTTTGTTCATGTTCGCATAAGGGTCATTCACAGATTCGGCAATAACTTGTTTTATATCTTTCTTTTGATTCAAAGAATCTTCTAAGCCTGGCTTAGGTTCAGGCTTTGGAATGATTTTTTCTTCTTCTTCCGTTTTAAATGTACTGTTTTCAATGGGTTTGCTAAACTGAACGTCTTGAGCTTCATCAATTACTGCAACTACTATTTTAGTCTCTGCATCTAGGTCTTGATTAACGTCTTTCTGGTGATTAACTTCTTTATTTTGATTAACGTTTTTCAGAAGATTAATGGAGTCTTCAACTTCAACATCATAAGAACCAATATTACGTATATATATTGGCACTAAAATTATACTTAAAAGTATTACTGCCACTATAGCTTTTATTATACTCCATTCGCCTATTACCAATGCCTGTCGAATGTTTTTTGTTTGAACATTTTCTACATCATCAGTACCATTAATTTTTTTTATAATTCTAGCTTGACCGGTCATATTCTCTACTCAATTATTATAGGTTTTTTACTAAAACTTGAAGGATTAATTATTTTTTACTCTTTTTATACCTTCTATTTGTTAATATATCACTTTATCCTCCCTATCATCATTTTGAAATATCGGGAAGTGACATGAGTAACTTGTTAAAACTGTTTCGAGATTCATCTGCTTTTTATGGTAGTAATGCTGTTTTCATTGAAGATTTATATGAACAATATCTTGAAAACCCTGAGTTAGTTCCCCAAAGTTGGCGAACAAAATTTAATGACATTCATAATGGATCAAGGCACGAACAGGCGCATAGCCCAATCGTTGATCGATTTGAAAAACTCGCCACAACCACAGTAGGAAGACTTTCTAAATTACAGGGCTACACGGAAGAAAGCGTAAAGAAACAGTCTGCTGTTGCAAGACTCATCAACCATTATCGAGTTCGTGGCCACCAAATAGCAGCAAACAACCCCTTAGGAAATATCCAGGAAACACCCGCTGACTTAGAGTTAGCTTACTACGGTTTAGCAGAACCAGACATGAATACAGTTTTTCATACAGGTACGCTGTACGGTGTTGATAAGCTGTCTTTAAAAAAGATCTTATCTACCCTTAAAGAAATTTATTGTGGCAGCATAGGGACTGAATATATGCACATTGTTGATTCAGAAGCTAAACGATGGATAAAAAATAAATTAGAAGGTAATAAGCTTGATTCTCTAAATAATACAGCTGAAAAAAAAATATCAAATTTAAAGTTATTAACCTCAGCTGAAGGAATAGAAAAACATTTACACCGTAAATACGTCGGACAAAAAAGGTTTTCGCTGGAAGGAGCGGAATGTCTAATACCCATTTTAGATGAGCTGATTCAAAATAGTGGTGAAAAACAAGTAAAAGAAATTGTTATTGGCATGGCACACCGTGGACGATTAAATGTCCTCGTTAATATTTTAGGAAAAAGCCCTGCTCAGCTATTTGGAGAATTTGAAGGGACTAATACATCAATTCCCGGTGCTATTACGGGTGATGTCAAATACCACATGGGCTTTTCATCCAACATAGAGACATCTGGTGGTGCTGTCCATCTTACCCTAGCATTTAACCCATCTCATCTTGAAATTATCAACCCTGTTGTTGAAGGCTCTGTTAAAGCAAGGCAAGATCGTCGAGGCAAAGGAAGTCGAGATACAATTATCCCCATTTTAATCCATGGAGATGCTGCTTTTGCTGGACAAGGCATTGTGATGGAAACGCTTAATATGTCTAAAACACGGGCTTTTTCCACGGGAGGAACGATTCATATCGTCATAAACAACCAAATTGGCTTTACAACCAGTAATGCCATGGATGCCCGCTCTACACAATACTGTACCGATGTTGCAACCATGATTCACGCCCCAGTATTTCATGTGAACGGGGATGATCCAGAAGCAGTTGTTTTTGTCACACAAATGGCTTTAGATTTTCGTATGCATTTTAATCAAGATGTAGTTATTGACTTAATCTGCTATCGAAGATTAGGGCATAACGAAGCAGATGAACCCGCTGCCACACAACCGATGATGTATAAAAAAATCCGTAATATTTCTTCTGTTCGTGAATTGTATTCTCAAAAATTAATAACTGAAGGGGTTATTACCGAACAAACTTCTCAGGAGATGGAAAAAGAATACCAGCAACTTTTAGCAGAAGGAAACCCCGTTTCTCGTCCTATTCTTAACGATTCTAGTTATTCCTATTCAGGCCAATGGGAAAAATATATTAATCAAGAGTGGACGATACCTTGCGATACTCGCGTTTCACTTGAAGATATTCGCTTTTGTAACAACCAACTCCACCAATTGCCCGCTGAATTTGAATTACATCCTCGGGTAGCTAAAGTGATGGAAAATAGAGCGAAAATGTCAGCTGGTGCGCTACCCATTGATTGGGGTTTTGCTGAAAATATGGCCTATGCCACCCTTATTTTAGAAGGCATACCGATTCGTCTTATAGGACAAGATGTCGGCAGAGGTACCTTTTCACATCGTCATATTGCCTTACATAATCAACTTAATGGTGAAACCTGGTTTCCTATTCAGCACTTATCTGAAAACCAGGGTCGAGCACAAATTTTTGACTCCCTACTGTCGGAAGCAGGTGTATTAGGATTTGAATATGGCTATAGCTCTACTGAACCTGAGAAATTGATTATCTGGGAAGCCCAGTTTGGTGATTTTGCTAATGGTGCTCAAGTTGTTATTGACCAATTCATTAGCTCAGGGGAAACAAAGTGGGGACGATTAAGTGGTTTAGTTTTGCTTCTACCTCATGGATTTGAAGGCCAAGGCCCAGAACATTCATCAGCCAGACTGGAGCGATATCTACAATTATGTGCTGATCATAATATACAGGTTTGTAACCCAACAACTCCTTCACAGGTTTTTCATTTACTCAGACGTCAACAACTTAGATCGTATCGTAAGCCACTCATTGTGATGAGCCCCAAAAGCTTACTCAGACATAAATTAGCAACATCGACACTAGAAGACCTAACGGAGGGCTCATTTTTACCCATTATTCCAGAGCTGGACGAACTTAAATCTAAAAAAATCACACGCTTAGTTCTATGCTCTGGTAAAGTTTATTATGATTTATTAGAAAGTCGTCGGTCTGATGAGCTTGATTATGTTGCCATTATTCGGATTGAACAACTTTATCCCTTTCCTAGTGATTTATTTAAAGCGGAAGTTAAGAAATATCCAAACCTACAACAGATAGTCTGGTGTCAGGAAGAACCAAAAAACCAGGGTGCATGGTATCAATCTAAACACCATTTCTACGATAGTATAGATAAAGGCTTTACTATTGCTTATGCAGGAAGACCTGCTTCAGCAGCACCTGCTGTTGGCAATTTTAGCGTCCATATTGAGCAGCAAAAAGCAGTTGTACATGCCGCACTTTACGATATAAATGAAGGAAATTAATATGAGTTTTGAAATTCTGGTTCCTAGCCTACCTGAATCTGTTGCTGATGCAACTCTAGCTACCTGGCATAAAAAAGAAGGCGAATTCGTAAATAAAAATGACAATTTGGTTGATTTGGAAACGGATAAGGTTGTGTTAGAAGTCCCCGCTCCAGAATCCGGCATACTTAGCAAAATTCTTCAACAAGATGGTGCAATAGTTGTTGGTGGTGATGTTTTAGCAATATTAGAATTAAAAGAAGGTGAAGAAATAGCCTCCCAGCCTGCAACTAATCCTCAAAAAACCACCTCATCTTCTGATGAAGATATCCCATTAAGCCCTGCGGTTCGACGATTAATATCAGAAAATCATATTGACCCACATTCTGTAACCGGCTCTGGAAAAAATGGCAGGCTAACCAAAGCCGATGTATTGAAATATATTGAAATCAGCCAACACACTGCTGAACTGGCAACGCAAAAACCTACCCCAAAACCAGCGATAGTCACTGAATCTGATGCTATTGAAACTACATCAGCATCCAGTTTTAGGCCTGAACAACGCGTACCCATGACTCGGCTGCGCGCAAAAGTAGCTGAGCGTTTACTACAAGCTCAACAAAACGCAGCGATGCTGACGACTTTTAACGAAGTCAATATGAAAAATGTGATTGATTTAAGAAACCAATACAAAGACCGCTTTCAACAAAAACACGAAATAAAACTAGGGTTTATGTCTTTCTTTGTTAAATCATCAATCGAAGCCCTAAAAAAACACCCCGCAATTAATGCTTCTATTGATGGGAATGATATTATTTATCATGGTTACTACGATATGGGTATTGCTGTTTCAACCTCTCGCGGCTTGATTGTTCCCGTCATAAAAGATGCAGATCAACTGGATTTTGCAGGTATTGAAAAAAGTATTTTTAACTATGGATCAAAAGCTAAAGATGGTTCTTTAAGCTATGAGGATTTAACGGGAGGTACTTTCACCATCACCAATGGTGGTATTTTTGGCTCAATGTTATCCACTCCCATTCTCAACCCTCCTCAATGTGCAATTCTAGGTATGCATGCAATAACAGAAAGACCCGTAATTGAAAATGGTGAAATAGTTATACGCCCAATCATGTATTTAGCATTATCATACGATCATCGCTTAGTAGATGGAAAAGAAGCGGTACAGTTTTTAGTGACGATTAAAGAATGTCTGGAGTCTCCTGCGCACCTTCTACTTAATTTATAGGTATTGCTTATGACCACATCAAAATCAAATTATGATGTCATTATTATTGGAGCGGGGCCTGCTGGTTATGTAGCGGCTATCCGTTGCGCTCAATTAGGCTTAAAAACCGCATGTATTGACAATTGGAGTAATCCAAAGGGTAACTCTAGTCCTGGAGGGACATTTGTCAATGCCGGTTGTATCTCTTCCATGGCATTATTAGAATCTTCAAAAATATTTAATTTACTAAACAATGAGATTTCTGTACATGGTATAAAAATTGATAACCTTAGTATTGATATAGCTCAAATGATCAATAGAAAAGATTCTATAATCAATTCCTTAAGTCAACACATTACCCATTTATTTGAACTGAATAATATTGATTGTATCCATGCACATGGAAAATTATTGGCGGTTGGGAAGGTTGAAGCAACTGACATAAATACTGGTAAAAAGACCGTTTATACCGCTGAACATATTATTCTGGCAACCGGCTCACACCCTTCCAAATTACCCTGTGCTCCCATTGATAATGAGTCAATTATTGATTCAACATTAGCACTTAGTCTTCCGGAAACACCAAAAAAATTGGCCATTATAGGTGCAGGTATTATTGGCTTAGAATTAGCTGGTATATGGAATCGTCTAGGCTCAGATGTGATTTTGTTAGAAGCACAAGATACTTTTTTAACCCCGACTGATCAACAAATATCAGAACAAGCCTATCAAATATTTACTCAGCAGGGTTTAGATATTCGTCTTGGCGCCCGGGTTATCTCTACAAAAAAAGGAACCAAAAAAATAACAGTAGAATATCAAGATAATGATGGAACCCACTCAATTCACCTAGATAAACTGATTGTAGCTACTGGTCGTGAACCAAATAGTGAAAACCTGGCAGCAGATGAGGCAGAACTACTGCTAGATGATAATGGATTTGTCCATGTTGATGAAAATTGTTGTACATCTCTACCCGGAGTTTATGCCATTGGGGATCTAACGTCACTTGGTCCTATGCTGGCACATAAAGGACTGGAAGAAGGGATATTTGTTGCAGAAAATATAGCAGAGCAAGGCAAACCCATCAATTACAATATTATTCCCAGCGTTATTTATAGCTCACCAGAAATAGCCTGGGTTGGCCAAACAGAGCAGACCCTACAAGCAGTAGGTGAACCATATAAAGTCGGGACTTTTCCATTTTCTGCCTCGGTACGTGCACTTGCAGCAGGAAAAACGGACGGTATGGTTAAAATTATTACACATGCTGAAACTGATGCAATTCTTGGTGTACATATTATTGGCGAACAGGCCGCTGAATTAATTGCCGAATCCGTATTGGCTATGGAATTCTCCGCCAGTGCTGAAGACCTTGCTAGAACAATTCATGCCCACCCATCTATATCAGAAGCTATACATGAGGCAGCACTTGCTTTGGATAATAGAGCCTTACACTTACCTCCTTCACAGTAAGATAAGGGTTCCTCTAATAATTCATAACTGGCATTTATATACTTAAAAATATTCGATAACTTCGTTGAATATTGAAACCATTCTTTGTCTTTGAAGCATATGGATGTGCTGAATGTCGAAAAAGCACTAGGATCGGAAGCCTGTAGGTAAAATAATGCAGGAGCAATTATCAAGGAGCTATTTTCTACCATGTCAATATTTCCACAAAGCCCTAACTTTACTGATTTATTTAGGATAAATGGGTTGCCAAAGAGACGACAGTCCAACCAAGTCCCTTGTCTAAATAATAGTACCAAAAAAAAGCGGAAAAAAGTGACAGATTAAAACCTATCTAGTGGATAGTTTTGCCATTTTTCCTCATTTTGTTATAGTGGATATGACCACTAGTCAAAAATGTACTCAATAATAAATTAATATTGGAAATTTGGAAAACTATTTCAAAATATTAAACAAGAGAGGCTTTATGAAAATAATAACTAACAATATAGAGTTTTATAATACGAAAGATTTAAATAAAGAACAATCAACAAAACTAGAAAAAGATAATTCAAAATTCAGACTCTTAGCTTTAACAGTAATGCTATTAAGTCTGTTTTTTTCATCAACAGCTACTGCACATAGAGGAGCAAAAAATGAAATTGATACCTGCCGCATATCTGTCGGAAATGAAGTCGTTCATTTTTCGGCCTACACGCCAGTATTAGCACCAGGTGCAAGTTATTGCCATAACATTCCAGAACTAGGGTTAACACATTTAGTTATTGATTACGAAGGGAAAAAGCTGAGAAATACTACGGTAGAATTTGAGGTGACTAAAGAGCCTGAAGGAACAAGAATCTTTTATCAAGAACCTCAAAAGATAAAAAAAGGTTCAATGGATGCTAAAATTGATTTCACACCTTTTGGTATAGGTGAATACTTAACTCATATAACAATCATGCATGAAGGTGAAAAATTAGATAGCCACTTACCTTTTTCTGTCGGCTTAGACCAAGACAATACGCCTTATAAACTGATTATTCCTATCATTTTAATTATTATTACCTGGATAACAGTCCAGGTTAAAACGAAAAATAGAGAGTATTCTAGTGGTGATCATATAGATAGTTAATATATTTTTAAACTAAGTGCCCATCAGTTTAGCTGGTGGGCACTTAGGCTATCCCCGTTAAAATTAACTTTTTAATCATCTTTACTCTTTTTCTACTTGATGCTTCAGCACCAAATGCTCACCCAATCCTGGAGATACATGAATTATCCTCTGTCATTGTTGTCCAGGATATTCAATTTATTTGAGCTAAATTCCCAAAAAAAATAAAACCCTAACTATACTTTAATCTAGTCATTAAACAGTTAAGTTTGATCTAAAGCTAAGAAAGATTCTGTCTTTCGATTGTTTCATCTAGATTAAAGGGTAGTTAAGATATTGAAAAATAATTCGAAAAACTTGTTTCGTAAGGAGCAGTTAAAAGAACTTTATGATGAATGCCGCTCATCTGTCATTGGGTCAATTCTTATTGCCATAGGTATCTATTTGATAAATTCAAATGATATTGGTAAGGGACAACAGGCTTTAACCTGGATCTATTTAGTCTGGATTATTGCCAGTATCCGTGGCTTTGATGCTGTTTTATATTTTAAAGCAGATCAATCTAATGTAAATAATACCCAGTTTTTAATTCGCTTTGCAATTGGCATAGTATTGATCGCATCTTCTTGGGGCTTGCTTTTCTGGAATACTTTTCCAAATGCATCACAGGAATATCAAGCTTTTATTATTTTGATTGAAATGGCAATTTTGTCATTTGCAACAATGACTCTATTTTATCATTTAGGCGTTTTATTACTCTTTCACGTCATTGTTACAATACCCATTGAGTTAAGTTTACTTAATGAAAATACGATTTTTTATACTGTACTCTCAATTTTGATTCCTATCTTTTTTATATTTCAAGGAATAGTTGCTATACGAATGAATAAAAAATATAGAGAAAGTATTCGTTTGCAGTTAGAGCTTAAACAAAAAATCAAAGACAATCAGAATCTTCAATATGCAGTAGATCAGCATGGAGTGGTTAGTATTACAGATACACAGGGAACAATTCTCTATGCCAATGATAAGATGCTTGAAACTTCTCAATATACTAAAAATGAGCTAGTTGGGGTTAATCATCGCATAGTAAGTAGTGGGGAGCATTCAGATAAGTTTTGGGAAGATATGTATCAAACCATCAGTGGCGGAAAAGTCTGGCATGCTGAAATAAAGAACAAAGCTAAAGATGGACATTGTTTTTGGATGGACTCGACGATTGTTCCTTTTATTAATGAGCAAGGAAAACCTTACCAGTATATTTCTATACGCACTGATATAACTAAATTAAAAGAACTTGAACAACAAAATCTAAATGATAAAAATGATGCGCTTATCAGGGCGGAAGTCTCTCAAATTCTTCAGGGACAAAGTGCGTTAAAAGAACGTGTAGAAATTTCATTAAAAGCTATTTCTAAAGCAGTTGGTTTACAGATTCAAAACAAATTAGGTGTTTTTATCTTGCCGGAAGGTAGCGATAAACTGGAAATGTTTGTCACGCATGGTCAATATTCCGAGGATTTTTTAACTAAGGAAAAATGCGTCAAACTTGGAAGTTGTCTTTGTGGCCGAGCAGCAGTTTCAGGAGAATTAATCGTTTCCGATGATTGTTTTTCTGACCCTTACCATGAACATTCTTTTGAAGGGATGGTCGCACATGGTCATTATATTGTGCCACTACGTCATAATGGAAAAACCTTAGGTATTTTATTTATTTACACTGAAACCTATCCATCTAGAGAAGAGTCTAGACTTGATACTTTGAGGTTTATTGGAGATATGTTTGGTTTAGCCATTGCTAATGAACGTGTAAAGCAAGAAATGCATCAGGCTAGAAAAAATGCTGAAGCAATGGCTCAGGCAAAGTCTGACTTTTTAGCTAATATGAGCCATGAGATTAGAACACCTATGAATGGTGTTTTAGGTATGTTAGAACTTTTGAATCATATTGATCTGGATGATAAGTCAAAAGGCTATGTCGATATTGCGCATGGTTCGGCCAATATGTTGTTGAATGTAATCAATGACATTCTTGATATATCAAAAATTGAATCAGGTAAGCTACATATAGAACATATCGACTTTGATTTGAGAAAAGCAATTGAGGATACCACTGAGTTATTATCAAAACTAGCCTATCAGAAAAATATAGAATTATCGTGTTTTATCTCGCCTGAAATTAAGACTCTGTTACAAGGGGATGTCATGCGGTTACAGCAGGTTTTAAATAACCTGATGAGTAATGCGATTAAATTTACCTCTGAAGGGGAGGTATCAGTTAGTATTTCTACCGTAGAGGAATTAGATAATAAAACTAAATTACGTTTTGAGATAAAAGATACCGGTATTGGTATTCCTGTTGATAAGCAAGGAAAGCTATTTCAAGCTTTCACCCAGGCTGATACATCGACTAGCCGAGAGTTTGGTGGCACGGGTCTTGGGTTAGCAATATCTAAAAGTCTAGTTGAAATGATGGGTGGTAAATTAGGCTTGGTAAGTGAAGAAGGGGAAGGCTCAACATTCTGGTTTGAATTAACTTTCGATATTATTAAAGATAATAAACAGCCCTTTACACTGGATAATCTTCGTATTTTAACGATTGATGATAATGAAACAAATTGCTTAATCCTTAGAAAATATATTGAGAACTGGGGTGGAGAAAATTTTACGGAAACTAATTCGGAGATAGGCTTATACCGGTTACAGGAAGCCGTTGAAAATAAAAAACCTTATGATATTTTACTTCTTGACATGCAAATGCCTGGAGTAACAGGTCAAGAAGTTGCAGTCAAAATTCGTCAAAACCCAATTTTTAGCAATCTAAAAATCATCCTATTAAGCTCAATGGGCTTAGATTATCATGCTGATAATCATAAATATTTTGATTTGCTGCTTAATAAACCCATCAGACAATCTCTACTTTTTGATGCCATATCCACTGTTCAAAACATCTCAATTACAAAAGTTAATAAACCAAAGATCAAAAAAGAATTTGTAAAGCTCAATGGAAACATATTGTTTGTTGATGACAATAGGGTTAATCAACATTTAGGAAAAGCAATGTTGACTAACTTTGATCTAGATTTTGAAATTGTTTCAAATGGGCAAGAAGCGTTGGATGCCAGAAAAAATAAAACTTTTGACCTAATATTGATGGACTGTCAAATGCCAGTGATGGATGGTTTTGAAGCGACTCATCAGATAAGACAATTTGAGATTCAAACTAAACAAGAAAGAATACCAATTGTCGCTTTAACCGCAAATGCAATGCAAGGTGATCGTGAAAAATGTTTAGATGTGGGGATGGATGATTATTTAACCAAACCTTATACCGCTGAAAATCTATCGACTATCTTGGCCAAGTGGTTACCGGTTAATTCAGTTGCTAGTGAAAAAGTTTCTTCATCAATAGAAAATTCTTATGATTTAGATCAAAGTGTTGAGCAAGCTATCCACAATGTTGAAATAATTAACAGCCACAAGTTTGAAGAAACCAGAGAAATGATGGGAGATGATGTTGAATTAATCATTGATGCTTTTCTAGAATCTGGAACAACTCTTACAGCAGAAATGAAAAAATGTTCTAAAGATGGAAATATGGAAGGACTAAGAAATGCATTTCATGCGTTAAAAGGGAGCTGTAGTGTACTCGGCGTACAAAGCCTTTTTGAACATTGCAAGGACGCTGAAGAACGATGTATAAAAAATGATCTCGATAATATAGATGAGGTAGTGACTGAAATTTGTAAAGTTTTTGAAATTAGTAGCTCTGCTATCCAAGAGCTTATGTTGGAAAAGGAAATCTAATGACAGATAGTCAGTTTATTAAAAGCGATGATATTCTTATTCTTGTTGTCGACGATGAGTTGGTTAATCGGCTTTATATTAAAAAAGCACTAGAAAATGAAGGGTATTCAGTGCTCACAGCCGAGAATGGTCAGCAAGCATTAGAGATGGTCAGCAAACAAACTTTTAGTTTGATTGTTATGGATGTGATGATGCCTATTATGGGTGGATATGATGCTTGTATGGCTCTACGTGAAAAAGAAAATAAGCTTAATGTCCCCATTATCATGTTAACCGCTTTAGATGATATTGAGTCAGTAGAAAAATCATTCGATGCAGGCGCAACAGATTTTGTCGTTAAACCTGTTAATTTACCTATTTTTAAACAACGCGTCAGACATGGCTTAAAAACCCATGAAACAGATGTTGAGTTGTTTAACCATCAGCTTCGTCTGGTACATGCCCATAAAGTTGCACGATTAGGATATTGGGACTGGGATATTAAGAATAACCACCTTTATTGGTCGGATGAAGTGTTCAATATTTATGGAGTATCTTCTGAAGTAAAAGAAATCAACTATGAGTGTTTTTTAGAAAAAGTCTATGAAGATGACCAAGACAAAATTGATTACGCTACTCGAAAATCCTTAAATCAAGGTGAACCTTACAGCATTGAACATAGAGTTCTCCTACCAAATGGTGAGTTTAAATATATTCATCAACATGCAGAATTAATTAAGAATGAGGAAGGACAAGTTATCCGAATGCTTGGCATTGCACAGGATATAACTGAAAGACACCTTGCTCAAGAAAAAATACAACATTTAGCTTATTATGACAGCCTAACCGATCTACCCAATAGAACACTATTTCATGATCGTCTTAACCACGCTCTGGAAAGAGCTGGGCGAAGTGAAGAAGAGGTTGCTGTTTTTCTTATTGATCTTGATAGATTTAAGAAAATTAACGATTCATTAGGACATGATATAGGTGATATATTTCTTCAATCAGTAGCAGGCTCTCTAAAGAAAGCCACACGGTCAGCTGATACTATAGCAAGGCTGGGTGGTGATGAATTTGCTTTGGTAATTGAAGGTGTTACATCAGAAGAAGGTGTGCTTGAAGTTGCTAGAAAAACGCTTGAAGCTTTGTTGACAACACATAATATACAAGGAAATGAATTAATTAGCGCCGGTAGTATTGGTATTTCAATATCGTCAAACGAGAATCGTCATAAAGAGAGCCTAATTAAACAAGCTGATTTGGCAATGTATAAATCAAAAGAAGAAGGCGGTAATCGATTTTGTTTTTATAGTAAGGAAATGAAATCTCGTGCTCATCAAATGCTAATTCTTGAAAATGAATTACGTAAAGCACTAGAAAAAAATGAACTCGTTGTTCATTATCAGCCTAAGGTTTGTGTTAAGACGGATAAAATTAAGGGGATGGAAGCACTGATACGGTGGCAGCACCCAGAAAAAGGACTAATTCCACCAACAGATTTTGTACCTATTGCTGAAGAAACAGGATTAATTGTCCCTATGGGGATGTGGATACTAGAGGAAGCATGTAAGCAAACCTCTAAATGGCATAAACAAGGGTTTTCTGATTTGATTGTTAGTATTAATATATCAGCCAAACAGTTTCATTCTAAAGGCTTTGTTGATGGTATTCAAAAAGCATTAATTGACTCTGGAATTTCGCCACAATTTGTGGAATTAGAAATCACTGAAAGTTGTACCATAACTGATATTGATAAGACAATTCGTTTTTTAAATGCATTTAGAGACATGGGGATGCGGATATCAATGGATGATTTTGGAACTGGGTTTTCATCTCTTAGTTTTTTAAATCAGTTGCCCCTTGATACTTTAAAAGTAGACCGTGCATTTATCAAAGATATTAATGCAGAGGGTGAAAATGGTGAATTAGCAAGTTTAATTATTGCTATGGCCAAGTCATTAAATTTAAGTGTTGTTGCGGAAGGTATTGAAACAATACATCATTTAAAATTTTTAAGGAACAGTGATTGTGATGAGTTTCAAGGGTTTTTGGCTAGTCCTCCGGTGGAAGCTGATCAGTTTAAAGAATTATTAGTTTTAAACTTACAAAAGTCAGCTTCCTAAGGGGGAAGTTTCAGATGATCATAATAAAAACCTATTAATCCCTATTACTAAAAAAGGTTGGCTATGGATAGAAAGCAACAGAACTGATTAAGAATAAGCACATCAACTCGCGTTAGGCCAAATAAACAGCTGCCCACAACTAACAAATGCTAGAACCAATTATTTAGTTTTTTGATTTTTATCCTCATTCTTTAATGCCATTTTAGTCAATTCAGTACCCGCCATTTGCATCGCATGATTACGGTGAATTTGGTTATCATTAAAATCGTCAAACAAATAATACATATTATTAATAGCCTCATAATACCCTCTACCCATATGGCACATATCCAGACTTTGAATAAGTGAATGACGGAATTCGGTATGTAAATCAAAATCATCTATCTTTGGTAAGTTTAATTGATCATTAACGTTTTTTTGCTGGTTTAAATACCAATACAAATAAAAGCATTGCCCAGATTGCATGGGTGTGAAATGAAAAGGATGATTGTATTTTTTATTGATATGATAAAGCTCTTGTAACCAGGCACCAGTATTTTGGGTTGCTGTATCATCTTCTGACAAATAGCCGCGAACCAAGCTACTATCAACTAAAGTTTTTAAAGCGTTTAATTGATTTAACACAGGGTATCGGTGGCGCTGAATAGAATAAATTAATTTTTTTTCAAAATATGTATATTTATTTATAAAGAATCTATTATGCGGAGGTTCTTCTTTTTTAGTCCATCTATCAATAATAGTACTTAGTTCATTCATATAATGCTGAACTACATTTTCTGATATTGGATCAGAATGATTGTCTCTTAGAAAAAAAGATAAAGACATTCCAGTTGAACAAAGGGATGTTAAAGCAGAACTTGGAATCAGTTCACCAATCAAATAGGACTCTTCACTAGATGCAGCTCCATCAGAATTTTGATTTGTTTCAGAACGTGCAGAACGAAATAACTTGAGCAAATAATCTGAATACCAAATTACTTTTTTCATCACTATAGGAACAATACAGAAACCTTGCCAATGTTGTTCAGTTTTTATTTTATTTGTAACAAAATTAAACCAATACCAGTTAAAATATTGTGCTATCACCTCTACGGTATGCATTGCTCCACGTGCAGCTGACTCTACATAACCGGCTCGTACCATATAGAAAGAACTGGCTAATGCCAGATTTAGTGCTAGATCATATTTATGTATTAAATTTAAGGCTCCAAAGTTGTATCGTCCAATATAGTTGAGTTTAGCAAGCAAATTTAAAATACATCTCTTATTTTCATTTCTATCTGAATCAAAAAAATATTTATCTAGCTGCTGAATAAGTGTTATCGCTGTTTGTTCAAAATCTTTTTGTTTATGTATGCTGTTTATATAAGTCTTAGGCGTTTTAAATAACTCTACGGGATCAATTTCTCCCAAGATACTTTCAGATAGATCACCAAGGCATTCTGCAACACTAAAACAGTAATCCGTTGGGTATTGATTAGTCAAAAAAGCTTCTGTTAAAGTTTTAGCAATACTTTTTTCATTGAACTTAGTTCCTACACCTTTTCTAAAATACAGAGAAAGCTGGATTGCACTTTCCGAATAATAGTCTAGAGCACGGTTAATATAGGTTTTGTCTTCATAACCCTCTTGAACATGGTTAGCATTGGTTTTTTCCTTAGTTTTTTCCTTAGTTTTTTGCTTCGTAGTAGCAAGCCCTTTGTAAAAACATAATGCCCCAATCTTCTTTTTCCACTGTGCTTTAACAAATCCCATAAACTCTGGGTTAGTGACATCTTTATTAAGGATTTCTTCGTATTTTTTTATACCTTCGTCAAGTACAAAGTGAGAATTTCCGTTTGTATAAGAATTTTTTTCTAGTAACCAAGCATAAGCAAACAAGGGTTCAAATAGAAGACCTAGATATTCTAGAACGTAGGCGTGATCAGTAGATGAATTTTTTTGGGAAGGAGTAATGTTGAACCAAGAATCAACTTTCTCTGATTCTTCTGTCGCAAAAGCCTGAATCATACATTCAGCAAAAGTAATATAACGTTCATAACGAATCAGCGCATGATTAAAATTATGTTCTCGCTCGTAAGTCATTACGATTTGTAGAAACCATCGAAGAGTCATTGGTCCCCATTGTTGCAGTGCCAACAGAGCCTCTCTTCCTTCAAGTTTATTGGTATAAATTGCGTGGATTACTGATCTTTCATCGGCATCTTTGCCAACAGTATTACCTATATGCTCAGTTATCATTGGAAGTCGAGCATGGATGCAACGTCGGTAATATTGACGTGCAGTTTCGTATTCCTGGTAAAATTCATGCAATTCTCCCAGCATACTGAGAATATCTGTTTTATCACGATTATCACCTGAGTCTAATTGATCCTCTAAATGACTACGTAACGTTTGTGATTCATCCAGGGTAAAGTTAAAGGCAGCCATCTCTTCCTCTGAGTGGTGCGATAAATACTCAATTTCGTTGGCAAAATACCCTCGAAATCGGTAGGTATACATGCCGTTGATAATACGGTGCAAATAACGGTCAGTATAATGTTCTACGAGTTCGTGCAATAACATACGTAGATCATGCCCACGGTGCATATGCATCAGCTCGTCAATCAACTCCAGACTTTTCCATGAAAATGCTCGATCATGGAACTTAAACAAAAAGTCTGATAAATAAATTAATGCTGTAATGGTTTTGTCGTCCCGACCTCTAATTTTTTCTTCAAAACCTTTACTCAATTGACGATATACTCGGTCAATTAATTGTATGCGCATAACTTTATGGTCTGGAAGATAAAGTACATCTTGACAATTAAAGCCTTCATCTCTCCCAACTTTATCATCAATAGCTCGGTCGGCACTCATAACAAAACTGGCTAAAAGTTCATTTAAACGCTTGGGATTACCCGCACTACGGTATGCGAGAAAGTGTATAAAAGCACTGAGACGACCAAACTCGAAACCAGAATTTAAGTTGCCTTCATTTAAATGTTTGCCATCAAAAGTATTGCGGATGGTTAAGGTATGCAGAGGAGTTTTTGCAGAATCAGGAAATCTTTTGTCCTTAACAGCATCTTTCATCAAATTCTTTAGACGTTTGTATGAAACCTGGATAAAACCACGATTACGCTTATCCCATTCAGGTAAGCCAGTTAAAGGTGACCAGATTCGTATAACCCCGTCTTCAAAACGCATTCTTGCCAAGTAATATTGCCAAACTAAATATTCTTCAATTCGGGTATGTAAAGAATGAGTATTTGGAGATTTATTCGAACTTGATTCTTTTTCAGTATTGAACCAGTCAATATTAGCATCAGTAAGTAAGTAAGTAAGTAAGGACGGTAAGTAGATTTCGTCTGAAAAAATACTGGTTAGTAGTGGTTGACGTCGTGCCTCGTCGGCTAACCAGTCATCATGTAATAATCTGCCACCCAGAAAAATATAACGTGCCTCAGAAGAGGTAATGATTCGCTTCATATTTGATAATAAACCTTTCATAAGGTTGAGTCTATGCAACTCACTATCGTTACCATCTGCATCCCCTCTTTCACGCTGTGAATTCATATCGGTTGCTAACTTGTCAAGTTCGTCAAAAACGAAAGTGATTTCAATTGTTGGTGAATGTTTGCCAGATTGCAGAGGCATAAAATAAATTGGTCGAGAATGGCAAATTTTCTCAAGAACATTCATAAACTGTAATTCAACTAAGCGTGGGTCGAGTTTTTCACGCTCTGTACTCTTTTCATTCTCTTGATAAGATCCTGACAATGCAGATGCAATACGAACAAAAATGGGGAAATCGCGATTACTTTTGGTTTTTGTGGTTGAAGTCAGTGCATGTAATAACTCATCAATTTTTTCGAGATTGATGCGATAGGGTGTTAATGTGAATGTCCGGTTTATTCTTCGAAATATATACAATATAAAGACAAAAAGAAAAAAATGGTATACACAAAAACTTATTTGATTATCCTGAGTACAATCATTTTGATTGGCAGGAGTACACAAATAATAAGGCGTTCGAATATCGAATGGCCAGCTTAAAAAACCTGAATCGAGTAATGTATCAGGATGCAAATGAATAGGTATCAATTCAAAATAAATAAGTGGCAAGATTGTCTCAGCATAAAACCCACCCAGTTCACAAAGTAATCTTGGTATTTTTGGTAAATTTTCGTATAGCCCATCTACTGTATCTTGGTTATTTTTACTTGGAGTTGATTTTTGACAATATTTATTTCTTAAAATTAAATTCTTTTTCTCTAAAAATGTTATTTTCTCGTCTTTGAATTGCAAGGTCGTTTTAAATTGCGGGATACCCACAACTTTAGTCTTATTCTCCTGTTGATTAGGATTAAATTGTTTATCAGTTAGTTCAGCAATTAATACCATTGCTAAAAATAATCCGAAAATAGAACGCACCACAACACGAGGGCTACTTAATGAAACAAATTTCTCATAATATTGTTCGCGAATATCCAGTAGCATTGCGTGAATGACACTACGGTGATCAAGTTCTTCAAAACCCAGATTAATAGTGCTAACTAGAGTAGTGAGGTGCAAATGTTTAAAATAACCTATAAACGTTAATGCTTCAAAATTACGGCTACGTTCTCGTATGTTTGTTTGTCTTCGCATATGCAGTTGTACTTCATTTCGCGCTGTTTTTCTATTTTGACTATGATCACTTGTGAATTTTATTTGAGGGAGGCCACTATCTTTCAGGACAAAGTCATCATAGTAGCCTGGCCGGTTTTCTCCACCCATAGATTGGTCTCGTCTTGTTTGAGCCGGGCGGATTATCCATTCATACTCAATCCAGAATACCAAAACTGTGATGATGATAATTAAGGTGATTAAGGCAATATAAATTAAATCATTTTTGGTTGTAAGACCTACTTGTTGTGGGTTAAGAGAAAAAAAATCTAATAGTTGTGAGTTAAGAGCAAATAGACTAAGTAGAATAAAAAAAATTGCTTTTAATGATAATAGTGCAGTGGAATAAACATAGCGCTTTCGATAATTAGCGGCTTTTCCACTCTTAAGCTCTATTTTTCTAAAAAATTTAGCAATGATAAAAATCAACCCAAAACATGAAAATAGCAGGGGAACCCATCCCGATGAGCAGTTAAACTTTACCTCAAATTCAGTCATAAAGAATAATTTAGGCAAATAGGAAGCTATGAATGGTAAAGTCATGAATGGTAAAGTTATAAAAACTATTGCCACGCAACCAAACCACAGATAACTTTTTCTCAAAGCAGCTGAAATTTGAGCCCTTTTAATATGCTTAGGCTTTCGAAAAAGGCTAATAGCTCGGTTTAATGTTGCTAACCCAAGAAATATGGATGAAACAAAAAGATTACTAAAAAAAGTTGTCATCCCGATCCCGTCTGAACCATATCTGGAAACAGTAATAATTGAATCATAAAAAAAACTACAACTACCAGCTATTATTCCAACTAAAAAAAGAAAAAAACCACCTATCCGTTTGTTTTTTATATACTCCCAGAATAAGTTGGTAGCTTTATTCTCTTCCTTTTTGGTTATAGGTTTTTTAGGATTAAAAAAACCGATCAACTCATCGGGTAATTTATTTTTTATATTTTCCTTGAATAAGTTAATAACCTTATTGAAAATTTTTTCAGGATTAAATAAAAAAAAATCGATCAACTCACCAATGAAATACATTGAGGTTAGTGCAACTATGAATCGACTTAACATAACAGCAGGTACTTCACTTTTAAGTATTGGTATATGTATGAAGACTAAAACTGTCAGTGATACGAAAGCAATACCCAAAAAATTAGCTGAAATATTAGGTATAGCTTTGAACAGAGTCTTAAAAATTTCTACAGCATGTAATAATAGGTAACTCAAACTATATAATAATGGTAATATTAGTATCCAAAGGAAATGATTTCCTTTTTCAATTGCATTATCTAGTAGAGCTTTAAATAACCAACTACCCAATACATAAGCAATTGCGCAAAACATACAAATACTTAATAACCAGATCCAAGAGCTGACGGTTCGGGCAATATCACTACGCCAGTAACGTTCTATTCGAGCCTTTTTATATTCATCTATACAGTAATTAACAAAACTGGTTTTACCCATGCCACGCCGTCCAGTGATAAGAATGGCTTTTTGTGTTCCTGCATTGGTAAGAAAGTCTATAAGTTTGGCTCGTGCTCCTTCACGCCCAACCATTGATTCATTACATGGGAATACGTCATCTGAACCTGATTCATATTTACCGAAAGGGATGGCTGTGCGTTGACTGCTAAAGTTGGTCTTACGATTTGATGATTTCATTTTTATTGTTTTTAGGTGAGGAAATCTGATAATTTATTGGGTGTACATCTTAGGTTTATCTAGCAGTTTTAAGAAAATAGTGGAATAGAAAAGTTATGTTGTTTTTGTATTTATATTACATTAAGTCATTGATATATAGTGCATGTCAAGTTTTACAAAATAATTTTTTAAAAATTAAATCAAAAAATAAGTCAGATTTAAATTTGTATAAACTCATGAATATTTTGGTAACGATTTAAAAGAAAGTAGAATATCAATCAATTTCATAACTACTCAGCGTATTATTGGAACACTCTTGTTCCCACGCAGAGCATCACTACCTTAAGTTAAGCATAAAACATTCGGAGGAGGGGCTTTAGTCCCTCCAAATACGGGGCTAAAGCCCCGTCTCCAAGGTGAGCTAGTTGTATAAACCTCTTAATTAATGGCATTGACCAGAGCATGGGAACGAGGTGTTTTTACATTACACTGAATAGTTATTAAAATTTAATCAATAAAAAATGATCCAGACATCAACAGAACATAATTTCCCAGCCGTAAATCTCCAGCAAATAGTCAATCAATTATTAAGCATTCTTCCGGTAGATTCTGTGTTACACCAACTGGAAGATTTAAGACCCTATGAGTGTGACGGTCTTTCTGCATACTGCCAATTGCCGTTAGTGGTTGCTCTGCCGGATTCCGTCGAACAGGTGCAAGAAATTTTATGCTTGTGCAATGAGATTGATTTACCCGTGGTTGCAAGAGGGGCTGGTACTGGGTTATCGGGTGGAGCGTTACCTTATCAAAAAGGGTTGCTACTCAGTCTGGCAAAATTCAGAAATATTATTGAAATAGATAAGGAGTTACGAATCGCTAGAGTGCAGCCTGGCGTTCGTAATCTTGCGATTTCACAAGCTGTAGATTATCTAGATTTGTATTATGCTCCTGATCCTTCTTCCCAAATTGCGTGTACCATTGGTGGCAATGTTGCGGAAAATTCTGGTGGAGTACATTGTCTGAAATACGGTTTAACCGTACACAATATTCAGCAAATTAAAATAGTCACTATAGAAGGTGATCTTATTACGATTGGCGGTGGAGGTTTGGATAGCCCTGGTTATGATTTATTGGCTTTGATGACGGGTTCCGAAGGCATGTTGGGGGTGATTGTTGAAGTGACGGTAAAGCTTTTACCTAAACCCACCAGTGTACAGGTATTACTGGCTGCATTTGATGATGTAGTTAAAGCAGGCGAAGCTGTGGGGGATATTATTTCTGCTGGTATTATTCCTGCCGGTCTTGAAATGATGGATCAATTGGTGATTAAAGCGGCTGAGGATTTTGTTCATGCTGGTTATCCAACCGATGCCAAAGCTATTTTAATTTGTGAGGTTGATGGGGATGAAGCCGAGGTTTTGGGTCATACCCATAAGGTTCGCGATATTTTAAATAGGTGTGGTGCAACGGAAGTGCGCATCGCTAAAGATGAGCAAGAACGCATCAGTTTTTGGAAAGGTCGTAAAAATGCCTTTCCAGCAGTGGGACGTATTTCCCCAGATTATTACTGTATGGACGGTACTATCCCTCGTAAAAGTTTACCCCATGTTTTACAGACTATGTCCGATATGTCTAAAGAATTTAATTTAGCTGTCGCCAATGTTTTCCATGCGGGCGATGGAAATCTCCATCCCCTAATTCTTTATGATGCAAGCAAATCTGGTGAGTTGGAAAAAGCGGAAGAATTTGGCGGAAAAATTTTGGAACTTTGTATCGAAGTAGGAGGCACTATTACCGGTGAACATGGTGTCGGTATGGAAAAGCTGAATCAAATGTGTGTGCAATTTAAAGCTAACGAGCTGAGTCAGTTTCATGCAGTGAAGGCCGCTTTTGATCCTAAAGGTTTATTAAATCCAGGTAAAGCGGTGCCAACATTACATCGCTGTGCAGAATTTGGTGCTATGCATGTACATCACGGTGAACTTTCTCACCCTGAATTGGAACGGTTTTAATGAATCAGCCAAGTGATATTAGTGACCAGTTGCAGGATAAAGTTAGGCAGGCAATAGAAACGGGTGACAGATTAATTATTAAAGCAGGCGGTACAAAAGATTTTTATGGGCGTAGCATATCGGGAAAAGAATTAAGTGTTGCCGAACATCAAGGCATTATAAATTATGAACCGACTGAGCTAGTTATTACAGCACGGGCAGGCACAAAGTTAAAAATAATTGAGCAAATTTTGACAGAAAACAATCAAATGCTTGCTTTTGAACCCCCTACTTTTGGTAATAATGCTACATTAGGCGGCACAATTGCCTGTAATTTTTCTGGGCCCCGTAGAGCCTATAGTGGTGCAGCCAGGGACTCTGTATTGGGATCAAAAATTATCAATGGCAAAGCAGAGGTATTATCTTTTGGCGGTGAAGTAATGAAAAATGTGGCTGGTTATGATGTGTCTCGCTTAATGGCTGGCGCGATGGGAACATTAGGTGTTTTACTGGAAGTATCATTAAAAGTGATTCCTAAACCAGAGGCTGAAATAACATTTATGCAAAATATAAATATTGAAGATGCTTTAGAAAAACTTCATCAATGGGTAGCTCTTCCTTTGCCCATCAGTGCTAGTTGTTTTTATCAGAATGTTCTCTATATTCGATTATCTGGCTCGGAAAAATCTATCAGAACAGCGCAACAATCAATGGGTGGTGAAATATTAATTGAAGCTGAGAGTTTTTGGCATTCAGTTAAAGAACAAACGCATGATTTTTTCAAAAATGACCAATCTTTATGGCGGCTTTCTTTAGCATCTAACACGCCGAATTTACCTTTAGATGGTGACTCAATGTTTGAATGGGGTGGGGCATTGCGTTGGTTAAAAACAGATATGTCCCAAGATCAGATCCATAAAGCGAGAAATTCAATTAATGGGCATATCAGTCTGTTTAGAACATCAGGTAAACGAGATGATATTTTTCAGCCTTTACCCAAACATTTATTACAATTACATAGTAAGCTAAAGCAAGCTTTTGACCCTCATGGTATTTTTAATATCGGTCGCATGTATCAAGAGTTTTAAAAACTATTCTATGCAAACTCAAACCACAGATCACTACCTAAGCACAGCAGAAGGACAAGAAGCAGATGAGATCATCCGTTCTTGCGTGCATTGCGGGTTTTGCACTGCGACTTGCCCTACTTATCAGCTTTTAGGTGATGAATTAGATAGCCCTCGTGGTCGTATCTATTTGATCAAACAGATGTTAGAAGGCCAAAAGTTTAGCCAAAAAACGCAACAACATCTAGATCGTTGCCTCAGTTGCCGTTCTTGTGAAACCACTTGTCCTTCGGGTGTGCAATATGGTCGTTTGATTGATATAGGGCGTGAACTGGTTGATAAGCAAGTGTCACGTTTACTGCTTGATCGAATACAACGTTTTGTATTAAGAAAAATTCTTCCCTTTCCCAATCGGTTTTCATTTTTACTTAAAACAGGGCAATTACTAAAACCACTTTTACCTGCCTTAATAAAACAGAAAATCCCTGATCAACAAAAAGTAATTTTTAAGCCGGAACAAAGCCTAAACCGAAAGATGTTAGTTCTACAAGGCTGCGCGCAATCAGTAGCAACACCCAATACAAATAATGCTACCGCGAATATTCTGCATAAACTGGGTATAGAACTTATCGCTGCCAATAGGGCAGGGTGTTGTGGCGCAATCAGTCAACATTTATCCGCACCGCAAGAAGCATTAAATTTTATGCGCCGTAATATTGATGCCTGGTGGCCTATGATAGAACAGGGCGCAGAAGCTATAGTTATAACTGCCAGTGGTTGTGGTGTGATTGTTAAAGAATATGGTCATCTACTAAAATACGATGTAGATTATGCAGATAAAGCACAAAAAATAAGCGAACTGGCAAAAGATATTAGTGAAATTTTAACGGAAGAAAATCTAGCAATAGAGCGGATTAACCTATCAACCAAGAAGATTGTATTTCAAAGTCCATGCACTCTACAACACGGACAACAACTAGATGGCGTGGTTGAATCTTTACTTAAACGTTGTGGGTTTATCCTTAAACCTATTGAAGATGCACATTTATGTTGTGGATCAGCAGGGACTTATTCCATTTTACAAAAAAAAATATCGCAACAACTTTTACAAAATAAATTGACTGTTTTACAAAAACATAAACCAGAACTTATTGTTACTGCCAATATAGGTTGTCAGTTGTACTTACAAACGCAAGCAAATGTCCCTGTTAAACACTGGATTGAGCTTTTGGATGAAAGTTTTATTTGAAAGGCTTCTTGTTTGTTTGGCGTATTTTATTTTAAACATGATCTCTAAGTGCTGGGGTTGTTCTTTTTAACAATATTTAGATAACTTTTATTTTTAGTTATCTGTTTTCTTATTTGCTCTTATATTTCTTAGCTATATTTTTTAATGATTGTTATCGCATCCATGCCGCAATAAGTTTTTTGCATTCTTTTGCACAACTACATTGGGTGTTCTTACAGAAATAGCGTTCATCGGTTTGAAAGCACGCTTTTTTAGTATCATTTTGTTTTGTCTTTACTTGCTGTTGAGTGACTACAGGCTTTAATTTAAACTCAATAATATTGCTTGAAAAATTATTTTCATTTTTCTCAACTATTCTTGCAGTTTGCATAATGCCACCTCGTTAATTTGTATCGTCAAATATTTCTGAGTGAAGTTAGTTCAGCTCATGTTCATTGAATAATATACCTTCTTGAAAGTATAAAAATTAACATAGATTAAGTTTTATAAAAAAAATTAAAATGAATAAATAGTTTTAAAAATAGTCTAAAACATTGAACTGTTATACATTTATTTAAACAATAAACTGTTTAAATCTATGATTATAAAGATAATGAAAATTTAGTAGAGGGTTCTTTTATTTAGAAAATATTGTTAATCAAGGAGAGCTCATGGGGACGAATAATTCAGTTGTATTTTGTAAAAACTGTCCAAGAAATCATTATGGAGTTTGCTCCGGGATAGAAAAAATCCTTAATCAGGATAGTGAGTTTCACCCCCTAAAGTCACAAAATGTGCCCGCCAAGCAATATTTGTTTTATCAGGGTGAAAGTCCCGTTAAAACTTATATCTTACGTCAAGGCTGGATACTTTTAACTCAAGTTTCTGTACAAGGTAAACGACAGGTTTTACGTTCTGTTTTGCCGGGTGATATGCTTGGTTTCCAAACTAATTTAAATAAACCTTTTTCTTATTCTGCAATGACATTGCAAGATTCTATTGTTTGTTGTGTGCCTGATTTATTACAGATGTGCGGTCGATACCCAGAGTTGTCTTTAAAACTTATTTGGGAAGAAGAGTCTGAAAGAAACTTGGCAGAGCATTATATGGTTAATATTGCTCATCGGAGTGCACGAGAGAAAATTGCATTTATGGCATTTGAGTTATATCAACGTTTAAAATCACGAGGTTTAAATAATGCTTATGTTATTCCTTTTCCATTGAAGCAGGAAGACATTGCTGATACTTTAGGTATGAGTACAATTCATGTCAACCGAACGCTTCATAAATTGGAACAAGATAATTTGTTATCTTTGCATAAACATGAACTTAAACTTTTGGACTGTGAAAAACTTGCTACTTTAGTTGGTATGGATTTTATAGAATTAGATAGTTGTGAAATTTCTGATGTAGCCTAATTGTTTATGAAGATGATTTCCATTTTATTGAGCATCCTATGCTAGCAATTTGTTCTTTTGGTCCATGACTCGTTTGAGCAATTTGTTTCATTGCATTAAATAAATCTCGTTTAACAGTATCGGGTGCTGTTTGCTTGTTGCTAGCATCAAGCCTTCCTCTGTATTGCAGTTCCCTGTTTTTGTTGTAACCAAAAAAATCTGGGGTACAGATTGCACCATACTTTTTTGCTATATCTTGGGTTTCGTCTAATAAGTAAGGAAAATTAAAATTTAATTCCTTGGCTAGAAGTTGCATGTTTTCAAAAGAATCTTCTGGATATTCAATTGTATCGTTAGAAGAAATGGCTACAGAGGCAATGCCTAATGATTTGAGCTCTGTTGTATCTCTTAAAATACGCTGATGTATAGCTTTTACATAGGGACAATGATTACAGATAAACATGATTAGCAAGCCATTTTTGCCCATACATTCTTCTAATGTCCAGTTTTTATTATCTGTACCGAGTAAATCAAATGAGGGAGCTTTTGAGCCAAAATCACAGACAGGGGGATTTAATGAAACCATAAAAGTACCTTTTGTAGGGTAAAATCAAATATTTAAGCTATATTTTAGAGTTATAGTATAAATTATTAAACAGGGTCTAATGTACAGTAAATTACAATTGCTTTGTATCAGTTTTTTATTGGCTTATGCCTTTTCAACCGGGTATGCTGCTGAGACAGATAGCTCGTCTTCAGAGTTACAAATACTGATTGATGTTTCTGGCAGTATGAAACACAACGATCCAAAAAATCTACGCATACCGGCTTTAAAATTATTAGTCAATTTATTGCCAGATGGAACAAACGTTGGAATTTGGTTATTTGCAGAGAAAACCAGAGTATTAGTAAAAACAGGGATTGTTAATAAAAAGTGGAAAAAAAAGGCTTTATCAAAGATAAATAAAACCCATTCGTCTGGTCTTTTTACTAATATTGAAGAGGCCATTCTGCAATCATCAAAAGCTTGGTTTAACAAACCAGAAAGCCAGACAAGACATTTAATTTTATTAACGGATGGGGTGGTTGATGTTTCTGAAGATATTATGGAGAGTGCTGAATCCAGAGAAAGAATCTTGATTGAGCAAGTGACAGAATTGCAACAGGCAGGAATAAAAGTACATACCATTGCTTTATCTGAAAATGCAGATACACAATTATTAGAAAAACTAGCTTTTGATACTAATGGCTGGAATGAAACAGTTTTGTATGCGGATCAATTACAGAAAGTTTTTTTTAAAATATTTAAACAGGCAGTTCCTAAAGATACAGTACCCATACAAGGGAATAGTTTTAAAGTAGATAGTTCTATTGATGAGTTTTCTGTGCTTATTTTTAAGAAAGAAGGGGCTCAAGTGACTCAGTTAATTACACCAGACAATACAGAAATAGATGTTGATAATCAAGTTGAAAATGTTTCCTGGTTAAGTGATAAAAACTATGATTTGGTGACGATAAAAAAACCTATGACAGGGAAATGGGTAATAGATGCTGAAATGGATCCAGATAATCAAGTCATGATTGTCACAGATTTAAAATTTAAAGTAGAGGAAATACCTAACCATATTTCAGATCAAGAGTCGCTTGATTTATCTGCATATTTCTCAGATAAACATGAATTAATTAGTCGAGAAGAGTTTTTAAATTTAATTGAAATCTCTATTGAGCTAATAAATGAAACAGGAGAGAAAAAAGAATGGAAAATGCAGTCTGTTACAGAAAAACCAGGGTTGTTTCGAAAAATAGTAGAATCAGGTTTAGGGAGGGGTAAGCATACTATTAAAATCAAAGTGGATGGTAAAACCTTCCAAAGGGAATACATTCAAGCGATAGAGGTAGTTGAAAGCTTAATCAGAGTTGATGTAGAGATCAATAAAAAATCACGAATAGTTACCATCAAATTAATCCCTGATAAGAATCTAATTAATTCAGAAAAGATGAGTATTCAGGCAAGTATTACTCAATCAGGGCAAGTTGTAAAAAACCGTGAGCTTATTAATAAAAATGGGACGTGGGAGTTAGTAGTAGAAGAGACTCTTGAGGGTGAGAGAAAAATTATAAATTTTTCAATAACTGCTAGATCTTTAAAAGGTAATGCACTTTCACCTAATCTTAAGCCTATTGTTGTTGATGATAGTTTGTTTTTTAAGTCAAAGGTTGAATCACAAACTGATGAGGTAGAACAGAATTTAGAAAAAACAAAAGATGATGATTCGGATGAAGATGAAGACGATATTGATGAGAATAATGATATTAATTGGATAAAAACATCAGCAATTGTGGTAGTTGTAAATATAATAGTGATTGCTATTGGTTTTTTCCTGTTTAATTTTTTGAAAAAAAGAGCTGCTAATTCACAAGCTCAGTTATTGGCTAGATTAGAATGATAGAACTTAACTCCATAACGGTAGTTTTATTGGTAGAAGCTTTAATCGTTTTACTTTTACTTATATTAATTTTCTTGATGATATACAGAAATAAAAATTCTGTTAACCAAACTGCTGTTCATAAATTAATTAATAAACTGGAAAAAGATGACAAATATAAAACTAAGGATCTAGAAAATGTATTTACAGAGTCTTGTGGGATTGATCGAGTTCTAACAGAGGAGACAATAAATGAAATTAGTATTAAAGAGCGTAAATTATATAAGCAAATAGTGAAAATATTTTTTAATAGAGATATTAAATTATTAGCAAAGGTCGATCAACATATCAATAGCTTATCTGAACCTTATGTCAGCTTGATTAGAAATTCTGTTGTGAATAATCAAGCAGAAACAAAAGAACTAGAGTTTACCAAAAGTAAGGTTAATAATCTTGAGCAAGAAAATGATATCCTTCGAGAAAAAGTAGCTGCTGCTACAGATACAATGAAAGAAATCTCAGATGAATATATGCGTGTGTTTAGGGGAACACAAACAGAGTTAGAGTTAAGAAAAAGTAGTATTAAAATGTTTCAAACTTTTCGTGAAACTAAAAAACGGATAGAAAGCTCTGTGAATAAACTTGAAATAGAGGAATTATGAACATGACACTCACTATTTTGATTATAGAAAGCATTGTAGTTTTATTGGGAATTAGTGGTTTTTTATTTTTTTTACGATTGAAAAAAAAATCTAAAAAACTTTTTGAATTAAATCAAATATTAAAAAATATCAGTAGCCAAGAGGGTGAGCGAAAAGCTCATTTGGTTAACTATTTACAAGAAGGGTATGCGCTTAGTAGTGAAAAGGCAGAAGAGTCAGCAGCTTATATGGTTGAAGCAGAAAAACAATTTATTCAACAATTTATAAAAGAACAAATAGACGAAGCTTCAGTTGTTGATTTCCACCAAAATCTATGTGAATTACTTGATCAATATTTATATTTTGTACCGACTAGTACCGTAGAAGAGAATAATCCTGCTAATGTTGAACAGGCTGAAATAACAACAAAAGCAGTATTGTTAGAGGAGAAAAACCATGATTCTGATGAGAAAAAAGAAGAGCCGGATTGGGGGGAAGCATTTGCTGAATCAGGAGAAGAGGTGGATGAGCAAACTAAAGCTGTTTTTGATAGCAATAATGAAGAGAAAGAAAGTGATTCAACGGTAGCAGATGAAGAACCAGATTGGGGAGATGCCTTTGCAGAATCGGGTGATGAAGTAGATGAGCAAACAAAAGCTGGTTATGAAGCTGATAGCCTGGAAACTGAATAAAAGTGTTTAGATTACTGCATTAAAATAGCAGTAGCTATCACTATAGTACTTGCTAAAATAGTCCAGACTGTTCCTTTATGGTCTTTTTCTATTTGCTGGCGTAAGTGAGAAATTTCTTCGTTTTGAGTTTCTAGCTGTAACTTTGTATGGGTGGCACTATCTAACGCCTGAAATAACAATATTGGCATTTCAGGAAAGTGTTCTGCAATTTGTGGAAATTGTTTAACTAGTTGTTTGATTTTGGCTTTAGGCCCAAGTCGTTGATGAAACCAGTCTTCAAGAAAAGGTTTTGCAGTTTGCCATAAATCAAGATCTGGGTAGAGTTGGCGGCCTAGGCCTTCAATATTAAGTAAGGTCTTTTGCAAAAGCACTAGTTGAGGTTGAACAACCATATTAAATCGTCTGGCAGTCTGAAATAAACGCATTAAGAGTAATCCAAAGGATATGTCTTTTAAGGGTTTGTCAAAAATTGGTTCACAGACACTTCTTATCGCTGATTCAAAGTCTTCAACACGAGTATTAGAAGGAACCCAGCCTGATTCAATATGCATTTCGGCTACACGGCGGTAATCTCGGTTAAAGAAAGCAAGAAAATTTTCTGCTAGATAACGTTGGTCAGAGAGTGAAAGTGAGCCAACAATACCAAAATCAACCGCAATATATTTATCAGGTAGATCAACAAAGATATTACCTGGATGCATGTCAGCATGAAAAAAATTATCTCGAAAAACTTGAGTAAAAAATATTTCTACCCCTCGTTCTGCTAATAATTTAAAATTAGCACCTTCTCGTTTTAATTGATCAATATCTCCAACAGGTACTCCGTGAATTCTTTCCATAACCAAAATTTTTCTACGCGTAAATTCCCAGTGTATTTCAGGAATATAGAGTGAATCAGATGATTTGAAATTATCTCGTATTTTTGTAGCATTTGCGGCTTCTTTAACTAAGTCCAGTTCATCCTGAAGTGTTTTTTCGAATTCAGCAACAACTTCTAAAGCACGTAATCTTTTTGCATCATCCCAGAACTTTTCAGCTAATCGAGCCAGTTCATAGAGTAAGCCAACATCAGTATGAATTCTTTTTTCTATGTTAGGTCTTAAAACTTTAACAATAACTTGGTTTCCACTATGTAACGTTGCTGTGTGGACTTGAGCTACAGATGCAGATGCTAAAGGGTTATGGTCAAATTCTGCAAAAGCATCTACTATAGTTTTTCCAAGTTGCTCTTCAATAACTTGAATTGCTTGATCGTTTGGAAAAGGGGGAACTTTATCTTGAAGTTTAACCAGTTCATCTGCAATATCATCGGGTAGAATGTCTTTTCTAGTCGATAAGGCTTGGCCAAATTTAATGAAAATAGGACCTAAATCTTCTAGTGTTTTACGAATCCGAACACCACGCGGTTCTATTGGTTTTTTGAGCCAAAAATTTGGTGAAAGAAATGCAATAAAGCGGATAGGACGAAATAAGTGTGTTTTTAGAATAATTTCGTCTAAACCGTGGTACATCATTACCCAGTTAATGTGAATTAAGCGGATCAATACTTTTGGGTTCACTACGAAATATCCTTTTTATTTGATTTATTTATGCGAGCAGGTGATGTGTTTAGTTGGCTAGCTTGAATTTTTTTAATTCGAGCCAGTAAACGGTCATAATCAGAACGAAGTTGATCAACATGCTGATAAAATTGATCAGCTTCTGGTGCGGCAGGTAGATCCCTAGTTTCTTCTTGTAAAAATTCTTTGCTATTAAGTTTAAAGGTATTAATAGACTCTTCAGTCCAGTTCTGACCGCTTCGAAAGATGTTGCCAATTTTATGGGCGATCACATCTCCAGTAATGTGAGAAAGTTTCTCTTCAAGGTCTATATCGAGTTTTTCAAAAAGTTGTTGGAATTTATGTGCTACTTGAGTATTACCTTCAATTTTGACTTCTCCACTAAAAATTGATCGCATTGGGGTAGAGCTTAATCCCATAAAACCTAAAGCAGATAAACTACCACTGATGGTTGTATCTACTTCGTGTGTATAATTTTCAAGAATCTGAATTTTGTCAGTTGTTGGGCAGAGGTATAAAGTTTCATTAAACGGTAATATGTTAATAGCTATAACTTTGCCTGAAATAGGTGTTAGAAACAGGCTTATATCTTCATCCAAAGATAAGTATTGATTTAATGAGGATTCTAGTGCGCTGATTAATAACGGTTTAATGACCATTTTTTACTCTTGATGCTTTTTTAGGGTTGGGTTAGGAATGTGTATGAAACAAGCTAGTTATCGAAGTTATTTTGTTCTTGTTCCTTAGGTGTTTTCCTAGATTTTATAACCTCTATGAATAGCAACAATACCTTGATTCATATTAAAGTATTCACATCTTTCAAGCCCAGCGTTTTCCATCATCTGTTTAAGATCATCCTGTTTGGGATGCATTCGAATTGATTCGGCAAGATAACGATAACTTTCTTCATCTTTTGCAACAATGGCACCGATTTTTGGTAGTAATTTAAAGGAATAGAAGTCGTATATTTTTTCAGTCACTTTATCTATTGGGTGGGAGAATTCCAAAACAATAACGCGACCTCCTGGTTTTAATACTCTATGCATCGATCGTAAGGCAGCATCTTTATCCGTCACATTTCGAAGACCAAAAGCGATACAAACACAATCAAAAGAATTATCTTCAAAAGGGAGGTGCTCTGCATTAACTTGAGCGTAACGTATATTACCAATCAATCCACGATCAATTAATCGATCACGACCTGTGCGCAACATTTCGGAATTAATATCGGCTAAAACAACCTGACCTTCTTTACCAACACGTTTTTCAAATAAGATGGTTAAATCGCCTGTTCCTCCAGCTAAGTCAAGAATTTGATCACCATTTCTGACATTAGCTAATTGGATGGCAACTCTTTTCCAAACACGATGAATACCAAATGACATTAGATCATTCATGACATCATAATTACTGGCAACGGAATCAAAAACACTACGGACTTTACGTACTTTATCTTCTGTTGCTACTTGTTCAAACCCAAAATGAGTTGTATTTTCATTGGTCATTTTTTGTGCCTTAGTTTTTTAGCGGTTCTGTCCGAGTCTGTCCGGTTTTCTTGAGTTTCTGGAGATAATTTTCCCAAAGTGTTGGGTATTCCGTTCCTAGTTTATAAAGCATATCCCACGAATAAATGCCAGAGTTGTGGCCATCTGAAAAGGTGGGGGATATGCCATAATTACCAATGGGTTTTATTTGGGTAATATTGACATTCTCTTTTCCTGTTTGAAGTGTTTCCTGGCCAGGTGCGTGACCCAAAGCTTCTGCTGAAGGTGTGTAGACACGTAAATATTCACATGGAAGTTTAAATGTCTCACCATTGTCAAAGCTAACTTCAAGAATATGGGAAAGTTGGTGCAACTTAATCTCTGTTAATGTGCAGTTTGACGGTTCTACAGTTAATCTCATGCTTTATAAAATATAGCGGCTTAGGTCTTCGTCTTCAGCAAATTCAGCCAAATGATTGTCAACATAGTTTGCATCAACAGTAATTGATTTTTCAGTTAAATCCGGTGCATTGTATGATATTTCCTCAAGTAAACGTTCTAGTATGGTATGTAATCTTCTAGCACCAATATTTTCAGTAGTTTCATTTACTTGCCAGCCTAGTTCCGCAATTCGCTTAATACCATCTTCAGCAAAAGTAAGATCAACGCCTTCTGTTTTGAGTAATGCTTGATATTGTTCTGTTAATGAAGCATCTGGTTCAGTTAAGATCCGTACGAAATCTTCTGCAGATAAAGCATCAAGTTCTACACGGATTGGAAATCGTCCTTGTAATTCAGGAATTAAATCAGAAGGTTTGGTTAAGTGGAAAGCACCTGAGGCAATAAATAAAATATGATCTGTTTTAACCATTCCATATTTTGTACTAACCGTACTGCCTTCAACGAGGGGCAATAAATCACGTTGAACTCCTTCTCGAGAAACTTCTCCTCCTCCACCGCCTAATTCAGAGCGTTTACAAACTTTGTCTATTTCATCTAAAAAAACGATCCCATTTTGTTCTACAGCTTCAACAGCAGATAATTTAACGTCATCTTCATTCACAAGTTTAGAGGCTTCTTCTTCTTGTAATGTTTTTAGCGCATCAGAAATTTTCATTTTACGGGCGCTTGTTTTTCCACTATTCAGGTTTTGAAACATCCCTTGTAGTTGGCTGGTCATATCTTCCATGCCTGGAGGAGCCATAATTTCAACACCTACCGAGTGAACTTTAACGTCTACTTCAATTTCTTTATCGTCCAAATCACCTTCGCGTAATTTTTTGCGCATTTTTTGACGAGTGGATGACTCAGTCTCTGAAATCATCCCGTTTTCTGCACTAGGTAAGAGAATGTCCAATACCTTTTCTTCAGCAGCATCTGCTGCGCGGTTCTGTACTTTTTCAATTTCAGACATGCGATTCATTTTTACAGCAGTATCAACTAAATCGCGGATAATAGATTCAACATCTCGCCCTACATAGCCAACTTCAGTAAATTTTGTTGCCTCTATTTTAATAAAAGGAGCATTAGCTAAACGTGCCAAACGCCTAGCTATTTCAGTCTTTCCTACACCAGTTGGACCAATCATTAAGATGTTTTTTGGTGTAATTTCATCTCGTAACTCTTCTGCAACGCGAGTTCGGCGCCAGCGGTTTCGTAGAGCAATAGCTACAGAACGTTTTGCGCTGGATTGACCTATAATGTGTTTGTCTAGTTCGCTTACAATTTCTTTGGGTGTCATTTTGGTCATTCTATTTACTCTTTGTTTCTTCTGGAGATTCTGCGTCTAATTCTTCGATGCGGAGGTTGTGATTGGTATAGATACATATGTCAGCTGCAATATGTAAGGATTTTTCAACAATATCACGGGCACTTAGATCGGTATTCTCAAGTAATGCTCGAGCTGCAGATTGTGCAAAGGAGCCACCAGAGCCAATGGCCATTAGGTCGTATTCTGGCTCTATGACATCACCTGTACCTGATATGATTAATGAAGTTTTTGCATCTGCAATAGTGAGTAATGCCTCAAGCTTTCTTAAGGCACGGTCTGTGCGCCAATCTTTTGCCATTTCTACAGCAGCACGAGTTAAATTGCCTCGATGTTTTTCTAATTTACCTTCAAAATGTTCAAACAGGGTGAACGCATCGGCTGTTGCACCAGCAAAGCCAGCGATAACTTTATCATGATATAAGCGACGCACTTTACGTGCATTGCCCTTCATGACTGTATTTCCTAAAGAAACTTGTCCATCACCACCGATCACAACTTTGCCACCACGGCGAACTGAAAGTATTGTTGTACCTCTAAAACTCACTTTAATACCTACTTAAGAAAAAGTAAATCTGACAATTCTACATGTTCTAATCAAGGTTGGGGGAAAATTAATGATTTAATCTTAAAAAAATTGATGTGATGGAATATTGAATGAAAAACTAATCAGGTTGAGTTAACAAAAAGTTTAAATTCTCTTCGAAGAGGAATTGCTGAGAGAAGGAAGGTAAGATGATTTGAAAAGATGGTGCCCAGGGGCGGAATCGAACCGTCGACACGAGGATTTTCAGTCCTCTGCTCTACCGACTGAGCTACCTGGGCATGATATCAAATTTTTTGGTTTGAATGGTGCCCAGGGGCGGAATCGAACCGTCGACACGAGGATTTTCAGTCCTCTGCTCTACCGACTGAGCTACCTGGGCACGACATCAAGCCGAGCCGACTATTAAACTAAGTTATCTAGTCTTAGTCAAGTAAAACATGTGCTTTTATGTTTATTAAAGGTAATTGAACTAATGGGGGAAGGCGTGTTATTCATCTCTTTAGTCATTACATTTAAAATGGTTAGCTTTTAGCCGACAAAGAAATTTTTATACTGAGAATATTTTGTGAGTGGTTAGTATTATAAGTACAAATTAAGCGACTTCTTGTTGTTGTATCTGATATTTAGCTGTTGATGCAATTTCTTCATCTTCATCATTAATAAAGAACTCTAGAGCATACCCACGTTTGACGATTATAAACCTTACAAAATCTTTTTCATCATTAACTAATTTATCAAGAATTTCTGTATCATCGGTATATTTAGCCACTGTAGCACGGACACGCCAAGATTCATCATTAACTAACTGGTCATGACCTACTTTTTTTCTTGCAACGGCAGTTCTTATTAGCGAAGATTCATCATAGACTAATGCGTTTAAGGCAAAGCACATATCAACAGCTTCTAATCGAATATAATCTTCTTTTTCATTAATTATTGCTATTTCATCATAAGCTTTACCGGAAATTACAATGGTTTCCATGCTATTCACCCATTTCTTTATTTATCTATTTTGTATGGTAATACAATAAACATTAGATCAATGTTTATTACTTGTAAACTAAAATGCACTTACACAACATATAAGTACTCGACCATAAATATTTTAACATTTTACTTGTTTTTTTATCATCTTCCGCGTTGTATAAACAGTCGCATAGCCAGCTATGTTCCTGTTTATGCGCCTTGAATATAATAAAAAATCCTGCGTAAAATTATTAAAATATTTATGGTCGAGTACTTATAACAATATTTTAATAATGTGGTGGCTTCTCACTGTTTTGATTAATGCTTTCCACCTCTCTTATACTTTTTATGCGATCATTAAGAAACTTACAAGTTTCTTCTATGCGATTTATTTGTAATTGTTGATTACTTACGATCGTGTTTAGAGATTGTAATAGATCTTCTTGGTAAGCTATTTTGATCTCTAGCTCAGTTATACGGTCATCACTCATTATGTATTCTCTCGTTATTCTATACTAAGGTGGGTTATTTGTGATACATATTTTTAAGAGACTGTATTAAGTGAAGAGGCTTGGAAGCCGTTGTTTTCAATTATCTGAATGATTTCTTCTTGATTTAAAAAGCCTTTTACAGCTCCTGTTTCTAGTGTGTAATTAATTTTTGCCTGCATAATCTCAGGGTTTCTTATTAGTACCATCTCTAAAAATAAGGCGCAGGAGTTACAACTCATGCCTTTGACTTTAAAAGTGATTGCTTGCTCTTTATCTCCTTGCTGAAAGTGCTCTATTTCATTGCTTTTTAAATTATTTTTTGGTTTTTGGTAAAAATTTTTTAATACGGTTTCTATTAAATCTAATAAGTTTTCTTTTTGAAGAATATCGGGGTTGAAATCAATTAAGACAGAATTTTTTTTAATATCTATTTTTACTTCTTCAATTGCATCTCGCATTAATAATACGGTCTGTAAAATTGCAGCCCGTTCTTTATTACAAAATAAACTAGGTACAATAATCTTAATCTGTCGCTCAGATTGATTTGTTATCGTAAATTGGTCAGTTTGTTGTATTTCTGTCATATTAAATAGCTTTTAGAGCTTATTTTGTTTTAGTGTGAAATTCAAATGAGTCGATAAAAAGAGAAGTAGAATACTTCATTAAAAGTCAGAATAAGAATCCGACTGATTCTTTGGTTTATTTTTTTTAGAATTATCATTAACAATATCTTTATACCTTTTTTCTACTGTTTTGCTACCATATATTCTTTCGAGTGCTCGAATTGAAAAATGTGCTTTTGCCATTTTTTGATAGTGTTTGATGAATAAAAAATTAACTGATGCGCCGCTAACGGCTCCAATAATCGGTAAGGACTGTGCCGCTAGTTTTTCAGATACTGGGATTGAGAAACGAGTTGAAACTGCATTTATAAATTGAACCATGATAGGTGCAGATTCCTTTGAAAGACCATGTACTGTGATATGGTTTGTAGTGTCTCCTAATGCTTTTGTTAAAAATGAGCGAACGGCATAATAGCTAGTGTCGGCAGCTTCAGATTTTGTAGAAGGCTTGGAATTACCTCCCCCACTCAGGGCAAAAACAGTTAAACAGGCTATTTTACTATCTAGTTCATCAAGGTCTTCGTCATAGCTTCGTGCAATATCAGCAATAGATCGCAACATGATGGTTGCTGAAACAGGTAATTCAACTGCTAGAGCAGTAATGCCAAATGTACCCCCAACGGCACCACTGAATCCAACCAGAAATGTATGAATTTTATTTTTAGGCTTAAGTGGTTTTTTATTAAGTGAATAAAGAGCTGTATCTAAGGCTTTTTCTAAGGCTTTTTTGGTCAATCTGGAAACGATATTAGACCAATGGCCCGGTAAAGCCGCCATTGCTTTTTCAATTGGCATTCCTACCATATGACTCAGTGATGTTGCCAAATTAGACGACTCTAGTTGCTGTACTGCATTAGCTAATACAGCTACATCTGCTTTTTGCATTACATACCTTGGATATTGCTCATCAATATATTGATGTATTCTATTGTCTTATACATCAATAAAATCCAGTCATCTACTTTTTCTTTTAGAAGATGTAAGAATGTTCGGTGTTTAAAATCTTCTTCTACATAGAATGTTAAGCCTTTGTATATCGTGTTAAGCCCCATAAAAATCATTATAATGGCGGCTAGTTTTAACATAAGGCCACGGATATTTGCTCCCATTCGGTTAAAAGCAAAACTAATAAATAACATAGTTGGTAAGGTGCCTGCTCCAAAGGCTACCATTAACGCTCCGCCTTCCAAAACAGATGTTGCAGAAGTTGCCTGAACATACATGGCAAAAGTTAAAGGGCAGGGCATTAGACCATTCATAAATCCGGCAATCATTGCTCCGTACACAGGGCCTTTGGTTCTTGCGCTTGAATAACCTTTACGTAATAATTTCATTGGCAATAATTTTATTGAACCTTGCCATGGGACTAAGCCTAAAATACCGAGAGCAAGTATAATGACAATGCCTCCAATTATCATTTGCAAGATACTTTGTAATTTGCCAAACATACCGCTAGAAACCATAACTACACCAATTGATGCAGCTAATAGACCTATTACAACATAAACACTGATTCGAGTGAATTGGTATGCAAAATAGGGTAAGTATGATTTGTTTTTACCCGAATTAATAAAATAACCGGATACTAAGGCGCCGCACATTCCTAGACAATGTCCACTGCCTAAAAAACCGGCAATAAAGGCTAATGTATAGTCGAAGCCTGTGGCTGTTGCCATTTCATGCATACTATGCATTGAATGATCCATCATATATTCTACTTTTTACTAAGTCTTAAAGAGTTAACAATAACAGAGACGGAACTTAATGCCATTGCTGCTGATGCAATCATAGGGTTAAGTTTACCTAATGCTGCTATTGGAATTGCTACGGTGTTATAGCCAAACGCCCAAAACAGGTTTTGCTTAATGATATTGATTGTATCGGTACTTAATTCAATGGTTTCAGTGACCTTCGATATATCTCCTTGTACTAACGTTAAGTCGGCTGATTCGATGGCAACATCAGTACCACACCCTATTGCGAAACCGACATCAGCAGCTGCCAATGCCGGTGCATCATTAATACCATCACCAATCATGCCCACTTTGTTGCCTTGTTCTTGAAGTTGTCTAATAATTTCTAACTTTTCATCAGGTTTAGCATTTGAAAAAACTTGTTTTATTCCAACTTTAGCGGCTATATATTGTGCTGTTTTCTCTGTGTCACCAGTTACCATGAGTGTTTGAATGCCTAATTCGTTTAAGCGGATAATAGACTCCGTTGCTTCCTGTCTTGGTTTATCAGCAATACCAAAAACTGCGGCTTCTTTATTATTTATAGCCATAAATACAGGTGTTTTTCCTTGTTCAGAAAAAAGGTTTGCTTCGTTCAAAAGTTTATTTACATTAATATCGTGGTTATCCATCCATGATTTATTACCTAGCAGTAGTTTTTTACCACTAACTTCTGCTTCAATGCCTTGACCTGTTTCACTGTAAAAATGACTGCATTTTAGCTGATCAATAGATTGTTCCGTTGCATAATCAACAATGGCTTTAGCTAAAAAATGTTCAGAATTATTTTCTGCCGAAGCAGCTAATGCAATGATCTTGTTTTTGCTTAAGCGCGATAATTTAAAAAAGTCTGTTACTTTGGGTTTGCCTTCGGTAATCGTGCCTGTTTTATCAAAAACAATTGCATTTAATTTTGCCGCTACCTCTAAACTTTCGCCATTGCGAATAAAAACACCTTTTTTTGCTGCTTGACCAGTACCAACCATGATGGCAGCTGGAGTGGCTAAACCAAGCGCACAAGGGCAAGCTATTAATAAAACGGTAATTGCGCTTCCAAATGCAGTAGAAAATGGAGCGCCAATAAGTATCCAGCTTGCAAAAGTTAACCCAGAAATCCCCATCACAGCAGGTACAAAAACAGCAGAAATTTTATCTACTTGTTTTTGAATGGGTAACTTTGTTGCTTGTGCCTGATCGACCATATGTACAATGCCAGCTAAGATCGTATCCATACCTATGGCTGTTGCTTTAATATGTAATACGCCATTTCCATTGACGCATCCTCCAATGACCTGGTCTCCAATTTCTTTAATAACGGGAATACTTTCACCTGTGACCATGGCTTCATCAACTGTTGAAACTCCAAAAACAACTTTAGCATCAGTTGGAATTTTTTCGCCTGGTCGTACAAGTAAAATATCCTTAAGTTTAATCTCATCAACATCAATCAGAATTTCTAGCTTATCTTTAAGTAAGGTTGCTATTTGAGGTTGTAAGTCTACTAACTGTCGAATGGCTTCTCCTGCTTTTCCTCTAGCTCTTTCTTCAAGGTAGCGACCTAATAAGACAAGAGTAATAATTGCAGCTGCAGCTTCAAAATACATATGTCTTTGACGCCTAAATAAAGCGGGCAAGCTATATCCATATGCTGAACCAACGCCAAGAGCAATCAAGGAATCCATATTGGCTGTTTTTTGTTTTGCTAGTCGCCAAGCTTTGGTGAAAAATTGCCTGCCAGCACCAAAAACAATGGGTGTTGTTAAAATAAATTGAATCCAATGAGACCATTTGCTTTTGTTCATTGACATGGCCAATGAAATGACTGGTGTGCTAAGGAGTCCAGACCATATAAAAAGACGTTTAGCTTTGTTGATTCTATTCTGTTCTTTATAAATAATATTTTTTCTTTGCGACAAGGTGTCCATTGGCATAGAGCTGTAGCCTAAAGATTCTATTTTGTCGTTAACTTGTTGTTTACTGAGTGATCCGAAAACAGTAACTGTCTCTGTGGCAAAATTGACACTAGCAGATTTGATGTTGGGGTCTTTGCTGAGTACCATTTCTATTAGTAAAGCACATGAAGCGCAGGTCATGCCAAGAATTGCTAGATCAACTTCTTGAACATTTCCAGTAAATTTTATTTGCTGTTTTTTTGTTGTTTTATTTTTATTGAGTGAAATATTACTTAGTACATTATCTAATAATGTTAATAAGTTTTTTTTTGGTAAATCTTCAGGGTCAAACTCTACAACAATTGAACCTATAGACGATACTGATCGAATACGCTTTATTTCTGGGCGTTTTTTAAGCAGAATTTCTAAGATATAACAGCGTTCTTGGTCTTTTTTTAAAATTGGAGAAATAATACGAATTCGCCTTTTTAATTGATGGACAAGGCGAAAGCTTTGAAAGTCTATTATTTCTGAGTTCATGATTTTAGGCTTGCATTGATAAGATTAAAGATAATTGCAGTTACTGAAAGTAATTTGCCAAAAATAATGGTTTAATTATATATTAAAGCATTCACTATTTAGGTCGTCTTGAGCGAAGCAATAAATAGAAAAGATAAAAAACTGCTGTCCATTGATATCTGAAAGTCCATGGCCTAGGTATCCACTCTTGAGTAATTCGGGTCCAATGTAACTTAATTAAATAGAGAACTAAAATATCGTTAAGAAAATCAATCAGTGCTTTCTCAGGATCTTTGATAAATGATTTTGGTTTTTTTAACCCAAGTTTAGTGAGTGTTTTTGCTGCTTGAACTGTTTCTTTTGCAGCACTATATTTTTCTGTTGCCCACCGAGTCGCTTTCCAGCTTTTAATTTTTGACTTAATAGTCCTCTGGTTTCGAGGTTGAGATTTTTGGACAGTATTAGCTTCTACTAGTTGGTCTTCTCGTTCTAATTCCGAAATAAATTGAAAAAGATGAGTTGCTAGTTTTTTAAAATTACAAGTTACTTCGTTGTACTTAATGGATAGTTTTTTTTGTTTTCTGAAAAGTTTTACTCTGTAAACACCTTCTAAATTTAGAATTTTAGAAGTGAGTGTTTTTGCAGCTAATTCATCGCATAATTGGTCGGGTATTTCAAAGCGAACATGACCATCTTCTCGGTATCTAACGGTAATTTTTTTCTGAATGCTCATGGTGAAAAATAAAAAAGTATGTAAAGGGCGTCTCTATGTAAATTGATGATTGGAAATGATTTCGTTCTCAATTATTCTCCCCTATAATCATATAGAGATGCCCTAAAGTAAAACGGGTAATAAAATATATAGGCTATATATCTCAATTACCCGTCTAAATTTAATAACATAAAGTAGTCTTTATGTTTAGAAAATCAACTTTCTTCTTTAGTTTCCGAAACAATATCTTCCAGGTTTTCTTTTTGTTGCAAGACAAAATCCTTGCTTGCGTCAGTTGCTTTACCAACATTACTTACAATTTCCTTTCGGTATTTGTAGATTACATATCCTGCAACAACGCCTATGCCAAATACAAGTACTGGATGTTTTGCAAGTTTTCCCATGAGTTTTCCTCCTGATCGAACAGATGCAGAAGCCATTGATCCTTTAATAATTTGTTTCCCCATAGTATGGCCAGCATGGTGACTATGACCCATTGCCCCCATACCCTTCATTGAATGATTTCCGTGTGAATGCTTCATTTATTATGCTCTTTAAAATTAATTACGAATCTTCCGTCGGCTCAGTGAGAACTTGATCTTCATGTAACATTTGAAAAATACCTTTGCAGCCTTCGCAACAGAATTTTTTCTCTCCATCCTGCGTTTTTAATTTAAAGCCATTTACCTCAACAGCTAATCCACAAAGATCACAAACTTCTTTTTTATCACTCATTACATTAAATATCTATATTCTAAAAATATGCCTACGTACAATACTACCAAAGTAGCTAGGGGTATTCAATTCTAATGACAACTAAATCCAGCTGATGCAGCACCAGAATCATCTCTTTCTCCATGTGTGGCATGGCTTGATGCTTTCATTAAAGCAATGCGTAATGCTCCAGTCAGACTTGCTCCTAACCCTAAGCGCATGGCTATTGCAGGGACTAATATCATTGATGCAACAGCAAGCCCCGCCCCTAATACTAAGGAACCATTTTGATTAGATTTTTCAGTAGAATGTTCGGAAGTCGGTAAGGCTAATTTTTCTGTCATCTTTTTCCCCATAATTAATTTAATCCAATCAAATTAGAAGCATGAAAAGTGCCAGAATATAAGCTGTTGATTTATC